>NZ_CP032311.1:822500-3222500 GCF_004803755.1 Pseudomonas sp. DG56-2 | reverse complement strand
ACCACGGGGTGGCCTTGGCCGGTCGCCAGATAACTGGTGCCGGCCGGGGTGCGTTCAGCAGCAGGCTGAATCATCGGTCGCTCCTAGGCGTACTTATTGTTATTGGGCCTTTTCGGCTGCCAGTTCTTCCAGGTCGATGTAGCGGTTGCCAATGCGTGGATGCAGGCGGCCACCATCGGCGCAACCCAGAACCACGACGATTTCGTCGGCGCGGGGGGCGTCTTCGATTTTCATCTCCAGGGTGATGTAGTGCGAGCGCAGGCCTTCATCATCCTTGTGCATCATCGGGATCTGGATCGAAGTGCCAGGGCCGCCGCGCTTGTTGGTGAAGCTGAGGTAGCTCTTGGCGTTGACTGCTTCGCGGTAGTGGTTGCCGAAGCGCAGGGTGTGGATGACTGCGGAGGCGTGTTCGATTTCGCCGTCGGCGCCGACCACGGCGGCCTTGCCATAGGCTTCGATTTTGTCTGCACCGCCAATCGCGGCGCACAGGCGTTCGACCATTTGTGCACCGAGCTCAGAGCAGTTGGCGCGGATTTCCGGCTTGAGATCCTCGACAAAGCCGCGGCCCAACCATGGGTTTTTCATGACGACGGCCAAGCCCACCATGGTCACCGGGGTGTCGGTAGCCTTGCCACCTTCTATCAAGGTTTCTTCGGCGTAGGTGACGATTTTGCGGATTTCAAAACTCATGGGTGGCTCCTGTGGAAGGGGATGCTTTGTCTTGTTGTCTGATGGTATACCATAATACTTTGCGTGCAAGTGCTTCTTGCAAATTTCTCTGCAAGGGCGACGGACGTGGAGAGGGGCTGTTCTGACGGTAGGTTGCTGAAACGCGGAGTTGGTGCGGATTTGAATTCAACCGGTGGGCGTGTGCTTGCCCTAGCTCAGCGTGCCTGCCCCGAAGCGCGCTCACGCAGGTCTTTGCTGACCTGGGCCTGGATTTCATAGGCGGGTGCTTCCACGGCATTGAAGTCGCGCGAGTAGCGCCTGGCAAACTCCGTCACGCCCCACTGTTGATACTGCTGCACATGATGCAACTCGTGAGCCCAGAGGGCGACATTGTCCTGGGCATCGACTTCGTTGCGAAAGATGATGATGTCGATCAGGGTCACGGCATTGACATCGGGGTTCTGCAACAGCGCGTTGGCGCTGTTCAGGGCTTGCTGGTCACCGACCTTGTAGCGCGCCGCGTCCAGCACCTGAAAGTCATAGTAAGGCTCAAGCTGAGCTCGGATATGCAGGGGGATCGGCAGTACGTTGCTGCTGGCGGCGCTGTCGCGAGCCTGTTGCAGGGCTGCTGCCAGGGTGCTGCTGGCGATGCGGCCGAGGTCGTCGAGCATGATTCCGGCCTGGCCAGGGTCGAAAGGTGAACAAATACAGCTGCCCAGGCAAACTTCATACTGTCCGGCGGGGCAAGCGCCAAACGCATGAAACGGTGCGACCAGGGCAAGGCCAAGCAGCAGGTCAGCGGCTCTCATGCAGGGCCCCGGCGAGAAACTCACGGGAGGCGTTGAGCACTTCGTGTTGGCTGGATTCATTGGCCAGCATGCGTGCGATCACCAGTGCCCCTACGCACTGGCTAAGCAGGGCCCAGGCCAGGTCCGGGTCTTCCAGGGTGTCGGCCCAGGCTTGTTGCAAGGTGCGCAACCAGTGCTCGGCTTCCTCGCGCACGGGCAGCGGTGCCTGGGCGATTTCAGCGCCAAGGGCAGGGATGGCGCAGCCACCTTCGGCATTGTGCACATGGGCCAGGCTCAGGTAGTGGTCCAGGCAACGCTCTAGCCGCTGACGGTTCATCGGTTGCTGGGCCATGGGGCTTAGCGACAATTCACGGCGCACCACCTCGGTAAACAGATCGTCCTTGGACGGGAAATGATTGTAGAAGGCCCCGCCAGTCAGGCCGATAGCCTTCATCAGGCCCGCCACGCCGGTAGCGTTAAAGCCCCCGCGTTTGGCCAGGGCACCGCTGCTTTGCAGCAGTCTCTGCCGGGTTTGCTCTTTGTGGTGGGTGGAGTAGCGCACGCCGATCTTCTCCAAATCATTGGCTTGACGAAGGTTGAATCATAGCATAGCGTTCGTTTACTAAATGATCGTTTACTAATGGGGCGATGAATGAGTCAGGGCAAGAAAGTGGTGTTGGTGGTGGGGGCCGGTGATGCTACCGGTGGTGCAATTGCCAAGCGTTTTGCCCGGGAAGGCTACATCGCCTGTGTCACCCGGCGCAGCGCCGAGAAGTTGCAACCGCTGGTCGATGAGATTCGTGCCGAGGGCGGACAGGCTCATGGCTTTGCTTCCGATGCGCGCAAGGAAGAGGAGGTCACGGCATTGGTCGAGCAGATTGAAAGCACCCTGGGGCCGATCGAGGCCTTTATCTTCAATATTGGCGCCAATGTGCCCTGTAGCATTCTCGACGAGACGGCGCGAAAGTACTTCAAAATCTGGGAAATGGCTTGCTTCGCCGGCTTTCTCACCGGCCAGGCGGTGGCGCGGCGAATGGTCACCCGTGAGCGCGGGACTATCCTGTTTACCGGTGCAACTGCCGGTTTGCGGGGCGCGGCGGGGTTCGCAGCGTTCGCTGCTGCCAAGCATGGCATTCGTGCGCTGGCCCAGAGCATGGCGCGGGAGCTTGGCCCACGTAATATTCATGTCGCGCATGTGGTGGTGGATGGTGCCATCGACACGGCGTTTATCCGCGACAGCTTTCCGGAGCGTTATGCACTGAAGGACCAGGACGGCATCCTCGATCCTGCGCATATTGCCGACAGCTATTGGTTCTTGCATGCCCAGCCGCGTGATGCCTGGACATTTGAGCTGGATCTGCGGCCCTGGATGGAACGCTGGTAACACTAACCACAACAATAAGGACACCGTGCAATGAGCAAAAGCGTAGAGTTTTTCTTTGATCTGGGCAGCCCGGCCAGCTACCTGGCCTGGACCCAACTGCCGGCGCTGTGCGCCAGCCACGATGCGCAATTGGTGTATCGGCCGATGTTGCTGGGCGGGGTGTTTCAAGCAACTGGCAATGCGTCGCCGGCGATGGTGCCGGCCAAGGCACGCTATGTGTTCGCCGACTTTCAACGGTTTGCCAAGCGCTATGGCGTGACTCTGGCCTTTCCCCCGGGCTTTCCGATCAATACCTTGGGGCTGATGCGCGGGACCATTGCCGTGCAACGCTATCAACCTGAACGCTTCGAGGCCTACCTGACAGCCTTGTTCCAGGCAATGTGGGTACAACAACGCAATGTCGCCGACCCGTACGTGCTGGCAGCGGTACTGCAAGAGGCAGGCTTGGATCCCGAGCAGATCCAGGCTTGGACAACCGAACCCGAGGTCAAGGCAGCGCTCAAGCAAGCCACCGATGACGCTGTTGCCCGCGGTGTCTTCGGCGCACCGACCTGCTTTGTGGACGAACAGATGTTCTTTGGCCAGGACCGTCTGGAATTTGTCGCCCAGGCGCTGGGCTGAGGCGGTATAGCCAAGTGTAGTGGCGTTATTTTTGGCAACTGTATAGTCGACGTGGATCAGTACTCCGTTAGTGTCAGTGCAGCCAATAAAAAACTGGATGCCTGCCATGCTCAGTTCACTCGACCTGATCACCGCCTTCGTGCTGTTTGCCTTCGTCTCATCGATCACCCCTGGGCCCAACAACACCATGCTATTGGCTTCGGGGGTGAACTTTGGCGTGCGCCGCTCGATTCCGCATGCCATTGGGATCAGTGTCGGTTTCATGATCATGGTGTTGGCAGTGGGTTTCGGCCTTGGCGAGGTGTTCAAGGCGTATCCGCCGATCTACACCGTACTGCGCTACGTGGGCGCGACCTATCTGCTTTATCTGGCGTGGAAAATCGCCACTTCCGGCCCGTTATCGGTAAGCAACCCGCAGAGTCGCAAGCCATTGGGCTTCTGGGGGGCGGCGGCGTTCCAGTGGGTCAACCCTAAAGCGTGGGTCATGGCAGTGGGAGCGATCACTACCTACACACCGGCCCAAGGCTACGTCACCAATGTGATCGTGATTGCTGCGTTGTTTGCCTTGGTCAACCTACCGAGTGTGTGCGTCTGGGTCATGTTTGGCAGTGCCTTGCGCACGGTACTGCAGAACCCGCGCTGGCTGATGCTGTTCAATTTGCTGATGGCGGCGCTATTGGTGATATCGCTTTACCCGCTGCTGTTTGTAGAATCGAGCTTTTCTTGAATGAGTACGCTGGCACATGCAGTTGAATCCCTGGTCCCACGACACAAGTGCCGGCTTTACCTTGCGCGGCTGGCGGTCACCTGCCAGCGGCAAACCGCTGCTGCATTTTCTTCACGGTAATGGTTTTTGCTGCCTGGCTTACCAGCCCATGCTGGCACGTCTGGCCGAGCACTTCGATTTGTGGTTGTGCGATGTCCAGGGCCATGGCGACAGTGATCATGGCGGCGTCTTCCAGGGTTGGAACCGCACTGCAGAACTTGCCATCGAGGCTTTTGACGCCGGACGTGGCGACTATGCCGATGTGCCGCGCTTTGCCGTCGGCCACAGTTTTGGCGGAGTATTGACCGCGCTGATGCTGGCGCAACAGCCGCAGTTGTTCAAACGCGCAGTGTTGCTCGACCCGGTGCTGTTCAGCCGTTCGATGATGGGCATCATGGGGGCGGCGGCATTGGTTGGCCTGCACCGCCGCCATGCCTTGGCGCGTAAGGCCGCCACTCGGCGCAGTCATTGGCCGGATCGCACCGCCGCGCGCGCCTCGCTGGAGGGTAGGGGCATTTTCAAGGGCTGGAGCGAATCGGCGCTGCAAGCGTATATCGAGCATGCAATCGGTGACTGTGGCGAGGGCGTAGTTCTCAAGTGCCGGCCGAGCCGCGAGGTGGAGATTTTCAGCTCGTTCCCGCGGCGAATGTGGGCGTCCTTGACCAAAGTACAAACGCCAGCACTGGTGCTGTATGGCGAGCATACCTATCCCTTCGTGCCTCAATCCGTGCAGCGCTGGGCACAGGACAATCGCCATGTCACGGCAGTTCAGGTAACCGGCGGCCATTGTTTCATGCAGGAAGATCCGGCAGACGGCAGTGAGCGCGTCCAGGCTTTTCTGCTGCAACAGTAAGCGCATGGCTCGCCCTGGTTGAGGTCAGGAAATATCGCTGGCCTCGAACTCGGTAGCGAGAAAGTCCAGCAAACTGCGCACGCCCGGCAGCAACCCGCGGCGCGAGGCGAATACCGCGTGCACCACGCCACATTCCGGCGCCCAGTCAGGAGTGACCTTCACCAGTTTGCCGCTGGCAAGTTCGTCTCTCACCACCACCAGCGGTACATGCACCACACCCACGCCGGCCACTGCCGCCTGACGTAACACCAGTAGATCGTCAGTGACCAGCCGCGGCTGATAGCGCAGGCTGGCGTGCACCGCGTCTGGGCCCACCAATTCCCAGTGATAATCCCGTTGCGGCCTGCCCCAGTGCAGGCTTGGCAAGGCGTTGAGGTCTGCGGGCACCGGCCGGGCCGGCAACTGCTCGAGCAGTGTCGGCGCGGCCACCAGGCATTGGGTACTGTGGGCCAGGGTCTTCATCACCAGATCACTGCTTTCCAGTGGTGGAAAGCGCACGCGCAAGGCGATGTCGATGCCTTCTTGAATCAGATCGACCTGGCGGTTGGTACTTTCAATGTGCAGTTGCACCAAGGGGCACTGCACCATGAAGCGGGCCAACATTTCGCCTACCCAGAAGTTCAGCAGGGCGGTTGGGCAACTCAGGCGCACGATGCCCTGGGGTTCTGCGCGGTTGCGCTCGATGAGCTCGGCGGCGCCCTCGGCTTCTACCAGCATGGCCACGCAATGACGGTAATAGGCCTGGCCGATCTCGGTGACTGAAAAGTGTCGGGTCGAGCGCTGAATCAAACGGACGCCGAGGCGCTCTTCCAGCCCGGCAATGCGCCGGCTGAGTTTGGATTTGGGCATGTCCAGGGCTCGGCCAGCAGGGGCAAAGCCGCCGTGATCGACTACCTGGGCAAAATAGTAAAGGTCGTTGAGGTCTTCCACCAGTGTTCTCCATATGGAACGCTGAAGTCAGTTTAACTGATCTACCGCCAATGTCGTCTCGCTCCTATTGTTATAGCCATACACGAGAGGAGACCATCTCATGAAAAAGATCCAAGGCGTCTACAGCAGTCCCAACCCGCATTGGGTCGGCGACGGCTTCCCGGTACGCAGTTTGTTTACCTACGACAACCTGGCCCAGCACATCAGCCCGTTCCTGTTGCTCGATTATGCCGGTCCCCATGACTTCACCCCGACCACGGCGCGTCGCGGTGTCGGCCAACACCCGCATCGCGGCTTCGAAACGGTGACCATTGTCTACGAGGGCGAGCTGGAACACCGGGACTCCACGGGTGCCGGTGGCCTGATCGGTCCTGGCGATGTGCAATGGATGACGGCGGCCAACGGCATCCTCCACGAAGAGTTTCACTCCCCGGCGTTCGCCGCCAAGGGCGGTACGCTGGAGATGGTGCAACTGTGGGTCAACTTGCCGGCCAAGGACAAATCGGCACCTGCCGGTTATCAGACCCTGTTGAGCCGTGACATTCCCGTGGTGCCCCTGGGTGCCGGTAGCGGCAGCCTGCGGGTTATCGCCGGTGAGTACCGTGGTCATCGTGGCCCGGCGCAGACCTTCACCCCGATGGATGTTTGGGACATGCAGCTCAAGGCTGGCGCGCACATCCGCTTGCCCAGTGCCGCAGGACGCAGCACTGCGTTGGTGGTTCTGCGCGGCAAGGTCCTGGTCAATGGCGAGCGCGCGGTAGGTCCGGCGCAGTTGGTGCTGTTCGACCGTGCTGGCGACGAGTTGCTGCTCGAAGCGCAGACCGATGCATTGGTATTGCTGCTCAGCGGTGAACCACTGAACGAACCCATCGTGGGTTATGGCCCGTTCGTGATGAACAGCGAAGCAGAGATTGCCGAGGCATTCGAAGACTTTCGCGCCGGTCGTTTTGGCCAGATGAGTGGCCCAAGCGGATCTCGCCACGACAACTAGTATCAATAACCCGAAGGCTACCCCTCGGGTGGCCTTCGACCCTGGCTGCAGGCACAACCTGCAGCCAACCCTCAAGGAGAATGTGTCATGAGTACATTTGCCAACGTTGCCAATTTCAATGGCCAGGTCCCGCGTATCGATCCTGATAACGCCGCAATGCTGCTGATCGATCACCAGAGCGGTCTGTTCCAGACGGTCAAGGACATGCCGATGACCGAGCTGCGCGCCAACGCCATCACCCTGGCCAAGGTCGCAAGCCTGGCCAAGATTCCGGTGATTACCACTGCTTCCGTACCACAAGGCCCGAACGGTCCGCTGATTCCGGAAATTCACGAAGCCGCGCCACACGCCAAGTATGTCGCTCGCAAAGGTGAAATCAACGCCTGGGACAATGAGGAATTCGTCAAGGCGGTCGAGGCCACGGGCAAGAAGCAATTGATCATTGCCGGCACCATCACCAGCGTCTGCATGGCCTTCCCAAGCATCAGTGCGGTCAATGCCGGCTATCAGGTTTTCGCCGTGATCGACGCCAGCGGCACTTATTCGAAGATGGCCCAGGAAGTCACCCTGGCGCGCATCATGCAGGCCGGTGTGGTGCCAATGGACACCGCTGCCGTCTGCTCGGAAGTACAGCGCACCTGGAACCGTCCGGACGCGCAACAGTGGGCCGAGGCCTATAGCGCAGTGTTCCCGCACTACCAATTGTTGATCGAGAGCTACCTCAAGGCGCAACAGGTAGTTAAAGAGAACGAACAGCTCGATTCCGAACGCTGATCCCTGAGGCCCGGTGTCGAAGATGCCGGCCTACCACGCTAGGAGTAAGACCATGAGCAAACCTTACGTTCGTCTGGACAAGAACAACGCTGCTGTGCTGCTGGTGGATCACCAGACCGGGCTGCTTTCTCTGGTGCGCGATATTGATCCTGACAAGTTCAAGAACAACGTATTGGCCGTGGGCGATCTGGCCAAGTATTTCAACCTGCCCACTATTCTGACTACCAGCTTTGAAACCGGTCCTAATGGTCCTCTGGTGCCAGAGCTCAAGGAGCAGTTCCCCGAGGCGCCGTACATTGCGCGCCCCGGCCAGATCAATGCCTGGGACAACGAGGACTTCGTCAAAGCAGTCAAGGCTACCGGCAAGAAGCAGCTGATCATTGCTGGCGTGGTCACTGAAGTGTGTGTGGCTTTTCCGGCGCTGTCGGCACTGGCAGAAGGCTTTGATGTGTTCGTGGTTACCGATGCATCCGGTACCTTCAACGCCTTGACCCGCGACTCGGCGTGGGATCGCATGTCCCAGGCCGGTGCCCAATTGATGACCTGGTTCGGCCTGGCTTGCGAGCTACACCGTGACTGGCGCAACGATGTCGAAGGCCTTGGCACCCTGTTCTCCAACCACATTCCTGACTACCGTAACCTGATCACCAGTTACAACACCCTTACCAACGGCAAATAAGGTCATTGATCAATCGTCGGCCGGGCGCTCACGCAGCCCGGCCGTCGTCTTTTCTGGTTCCTGTTCAGGGGCGTCACCGTTGGCAGCAATGTCCTTGTATTCCTGTAACAGGCTCTTCAATTGACGTGCATCCAGGTCGTCGAGGTTGAGCATGGCGTTGTGTGCAGCCTTGGTCGCCCGCAGTAGCTCATCGATTTTCAAGTGCAACACATCGTTGTCGCGGTTCTGGGTGTTCTGGATCACAAAGACCATCAGGAAGGTAATGATCGTGGTCGAGGTGTTGATTACCAACTGCCAGGTATCGTTGTAGTGGAACCATGGGCCGCTGGCTGCCCAGATAACGATCAGCATCAGCGCGAGCATGAAGGTATGTGAACTGCCAGCGCGTTTAGCCAGGTATTGGGCGAAACGTTCGAATTTCATGGTAGGGCTCCAGCGTGGCGGTAATAAATAGACCACGGGAGCTTGTTGAAATTCTTTGAAACATCATCGCCGGTGCTGGCGTCGAATCGGCGAGTCAGGCGATGATCTGTCTATGAGCCCATTCCCTGCTAGGTACGGTTACCAGCGTAGTGTGCGCACGTACGGTGCGATAACGCTCTGGCTGCGCTATCAGCCGCCTTTTCATTGGCCGTCGTTGCTGGGGTTTCTGTCTGCCCGCTGTATTGGTGGTATCGAGACCGTGGTCAACGGTGTGTACACCCGAACCGCCGAATTCAATGGCAGGCATGCGCTGATCCAGGTAAGCGCCGGGCGGGGCCACCATTTGGTATTGACTGTTCGCGGTCTGCCCCCAGCGGTATTGCCTGTGTTAGTCGCCAAGGTACGGCGGGTTTTTGCCCTGAATGCGCAAATTGCCGAGGTAGAAGCGCAACTGGGAGACGATCCATTGATGGCCAGGCTCATAGCGGCGCGTCCGGGTTTGCGTGTGCCGCAGGGGTGGGATAGCTTCGAGCAGGCCATGCGCACGGTGCTTGGCCAGCAGATCAGTGTTGCCGGGGCCATGACCCTTGCCGGACGCCTGGTGGCTCGTTATGGCCAGGCACTATCGCTGCCGCTTCAAGGCATCGGACTTACCCATGTATTCCCGCAACCCATCGCTATCGTCGAGCAAGACCTGAGTGCTCTGGGGATGCCGCGGTCGCGCGCCGCGACTTTGTCGACTCTGGCCAGGGCCGTGCTCGACGAACCGCGGCTGTTACATCCTCAGGCCGATCTGGAGCAGTGGCTGCGACGTTTATGCCAACTGCGGGGTATTGGCCCCTGGAGTGCCCAGTACCTGGCGCTACGTCAGCTAGGCGCAGCCGATGCCTTGCCGCTGGGAGACGTCGCCTTGATCAAAGCATTACGCCTGTTGGAAGGTCCGGACGCACAGTTGGCGGATCGAGCCCAGGCCTGGAGTCCTTGGCGCGCTTACGCTGCCCAGCACTTGTGGGCCTCATTGAGCTGAATCAGCTGGACTGGCGCCATTTGACTTGGGTAATGCCATAGCGCTCTGCCATCGGTTTGCTGACTTTATTGACTTTCTCACGACCGAAGCGACCGATTCGACCAACCCCGGCATCGCAGCAAGCCCAATGCCAGGCTTCGGCGCTGTCCATCATTTCGGCGCGGATGATGAAGGACTTGGGCTCACCGTGCTGCACATAGTCGATGATGAAATATTTGCCGTTGTTCATGGGCCTTTAACGTTCCTTTCCAAGCAGTGACGAGAAAATCCATTCAATGCCTTTAGTGAGTCCCGCAAGGCTGGAAAAATTCCATTTGATTTGGCCCTAGTGCGAACCTTTGATCGTCAAATGACGGGCATCCCGCTCGAACACCACTTGTTCCAGGCGATGGGCAATACCGCAAGCCAAGGAGTCGTACGCAGGAATGACTTTTTCTTCTGCCGAGAGGCAATGGAAGATGTCCAGTTTGCGTTCGGCGTGATTGGTTTCCAGTTCAAAGATGCGCACATAGCGCTCCAGATCGTTATTCAAACTGGAGAGGTATTCACGCAGGCGTGAATGGTCCACCGCGCTCTGACTGAAGTGCCAGGTCATGGGGTGGATCAGAAAGCGCGAGTGGGGCGCGGCGATGCGCTCGGCCGCGGCCAGGTACATGATGATGCCCATTGACTCGATATTGCCGGCGTTCACCGAGCACACCGGCACCGGCAAGGATTTTAAAAAGCTGTAGATCGAGAAACCGAAGTTGGTACTGCCGCCTGTGGTCGACAAAAACAGCAGCAACGATGTAGCCCCTTCATCCAGGGCTTGCAGGCACCGGTCGCGAAAGCGCTCGGTAGTGTCCTGATCGATCTGGCAATGAAAGTGGATCACCTGTTGGCTCATTGCATTGGCCTCAGGACCGACGCACATTGAGTGCGCCGGTCTTTTCTCCGTTAGCTACGGCCGCCACCACTTGGCTTGCGGGTCTGGTCCTTATCCATTTCAGGTTTGCGGGTCTGGCCCCCAGATTGGCCTCCGGAAGCCTGGCCGCCTTTTTTGCCGGCGTCGGAGGCTTTCTGTTTGTCGTTGGCGAAATTCCCGGGATTCGAAGTGTCTTTATTAGCCATGATTCTCTTCCTCTTCTGGATATTCGCAGGGCGTATGCCCTACACAAGGTGGGAGACAGGCGAGGTGGGCAAAGTTTGAAAAATCTGCAGCGCTTGGGACGAACGGTCGGACGCTGCCGTCCATCTGCACGTTATGAGTTTGCTTTGAACTTGGCGACAGGCTTGAGGCTCCTCTGAGAACCGCATTGCCTACTGTCGCGCTTCATGGAGTAAACGGCGGGGCATGAGGATTTTCAATTGGTAGCGAAGGCTCGCCAGGTAGTTACTGTCGGTCGGGCCCTCCGAGATGAGGATCGAAACATGTCTTTGATTGGCGTTTCCAACCTGGAGTTGCGCCTGCTTATTGAACAGGCGTTTTTACCTGACCGTTGTGTCGTGTCCTGCACCGATAATGAACACCTTACGATCCAACTGGGGCAGGGTGACAGCCTTGATGATTGCATCATCGTCACCGGGGTTCGGGTACACAGCCTCACCAGTTGCCAGGAACTGGCCGCACTCGTCGCTCAAGTGCGTGAGCAGCAGCGCCTGGGACGAAGCCCGGATCGGGCCAGGCCCCAGGGTGTCTACTGAATCAATGCTTCGCCCGGTTCAACCAAGCGTAGCCGGGCGAAGATATTCAGGTCCCAGTACGTTGAACCAGAACAGGATCATCGATACCAGAATGGTCACCAGCACCAACAGTCCTACAGCCCAGACGCTGGTCGAGTACAGCAGGCCGGCTTCCTTGCGCAGGCGCAGGAATGTCGGCAACCCCACGTACAACAAGAACGTTGCATAGGCCGAGGCTGTCAGTAACACGATCAGCGCCAGCCAGCGCCCGGGGTACAGACCCGCAACACCGGCGACGAAATAGGGCGTAGCGGTATAGGCTGCAAAACCTATGCACTGGTTGAGGGAGGGACGAGCATCGAACGTGCGCGACATCCAGCGAATGAACACCCCCATCAACGCCACGCCCAGCACGCTGGTGGCGTAGAGCAGCACGCCCAGTTCGGCTGCACTGGCAATGCTCAGGCGTACTCTTTCCGTGTCCACCAGGCTCCAGCCGACACTGGTGGTGCCAATGAACAAGCACAGGGCGGGAATCAATGCCATCAGCAGCAGATGCGGTAAATAGTGGCGGGGGTGCTGCTCTTCTTCCTGGCGGATTTGCATCCAGGCATCGTCGGGGTGGGTGAAGAGTTGGACCAGATGCGAACTCATGGTGACCTCCGGGTGCAGGGTGATAAACACATGTCCCTGTCTTATGGAGGCTTGCGCAACGCCGGGGTTTCATTTTTTTGAACCATCCCTGGCGCCGCTGAGTCACTGACATGTGACGACCACAACCCAAGGAGTCAAATGCCATGAATGAGCAAACCTGTGCCTGCCCTGGCTGCAACTGCAGCGTTGGCGATCATCCGGTAATGAGGGAAGACAAGGCGTATTGCTGTCAGGCCTGTGCCGAGCATCACCCATCTGGTAAACCCTGCAACAGCAGCGGCTGTGGTTGCGCGGGCGAAGCAACTTCGCCGCGCGACCCGGCCTGATTTCAGGCCACATCCATCAGCACGATCTCGCTGTCCTGCAGGGCCGTAACCCTGAGTACCTGCTCATCTTCAATGGCAACGCCGTCGCGGGCTTCGGCCCGCAGGCCATTGACTTCAATCAGGCCCTTGGCAGGCACCAGATAACCGCGCCGACCGCTATCGAACTGATACTCGGCGCTTTCCCCTGCGTGCAGGGTAGCCGCAACCAGACGGGCATCGGCGCGAATACGCAGGCTGTCTTCATCTGCATCACGACCACTGGCCAGGGTTACGAAACCTTCGCCGCGTTCACCTGTGGGGAAGGGGCGAGTGCCCCATGAGGGCGCCTGACCCACGCGCTCGGGCACAACCCAGATCTGAAAGATGCGCGTGTCAACCTTCTCCAGGTTGTATTCACTGTGGGTGATGCCGGTGCCGGCGCTCATGACTTGAACGTCACCGGCTTCGGTGCGGCCCTTGTTGCCCAGATTGTCCTGGTGACTGATGGCACCTTCGCGCACATAGGTGATGATCTCCATGTCGCGGTGTGGATGCGGTGGGAAGCCACTACCGGCTGCAATAAGATCGTCATTCCAGACCCGCAAGTTGCCCCAGTGCATGCGTTGTGGGTCGTAGTATTGGGCGAAGGAAAAATGATGGTGGGCGTCGAGCCAGCCGTGGTTGGCGTGGCCAAGGCTCTTGAATGGGCGCAGTTGCAGCATGATTGGCTCTCCAGGTGAGTCGGTTGATGGGGTGATCATCACTGAATCTATTATCGAAAATAAGCGTAAATTTTGGCTTTAAATAATCTGGTAATTCGATGATTAAGCTAGGGTGATTTATGCGTTTCATCGTCTAATTCACTGATCTGCAAGCATTCAGCTGGCGATTTGTGGCGGTTGGAGCGAACATGTGCGCAGATTATTTTTTGTTGGAGTCTGTGTGTCTGAAGAGCGTCCTAAGCTACCCCTGGAGTTGACTCCGCCTGCGCAGATGCCGTGGATCAGGCGCCTAGTGGCGCGCATGCTTGGCCGAGGTTTGAGCCGCTTGCAGGCTCAGCATCGTGACTCGTGGTTTCAAGGCCATGCCAGCGGGCAACGCACCGGGCATGCTGACGGCCTGCGGGAAGGTTACGAGGAAGGGCGGGTCGACGGTTATGAAGCCGGACGTCAGGTTCTGGTGATCCGCGATAGCCGTGCACCGGGACATGCTGTACCGGGTCAGGACGACCATCTGTTTGACGACTGGCGCCTGCCTCTTACTCCTGAATTGAAAAAGCGCTTCAAGGCGGACGTCGCCTTGCGCCTGCCTGCGCATGCCCAGCCAAGTACAGCGCAATGGAAGATGATCTTCAGCGATACACCGTCCACCTGCGTGATTGCAGGCGCCGGGGCGGGCAAGTCGACCTCGCTGGTGTTGCGTATCCTACTGTTGCGCCATTACCTGGGCTATGAGTTGGACGCCATGACTGTGGTGACCTTCACCCGCGAGTCACGCAAGGACTTCATCGCTCGGCTGCGTCAGGTATTGGCCCTGTGGCAAATCGAACTTGGTCCGGTCCAGGCCCGTGAGCTGGTGCGCACCTTCCACTCGCGCATCCTGCCACTGGTCCGAAGCTTGCCAGGATTCAGCCAAGTGCGCGCGTTCGAGACCCTGGGCAGCGAAATGCCTGGGGGCAGTGAAGCCAATGCAGACAGCAATCCATTCGATCTGCGCATCAACGATGCCCAGCGCCAGCAGCTGAACCTGTGTTATCGCGACCTGCTCAACGACAGCCCGCGCTTTGCCGCACTGATAGCCAGCATGCGTCGCGAGGCATTGCAGTTAAAGGCACTGGACCGGGATCATCCCGATGTGCAGAAGCGCGTGGCGGTGACGCAACTGTCGGCCAGTCGCGACGAAGAACTCTGCGATACCCTCGAGGATCTCTGGTTTGCAGCCGGGGCCTGGCCGATCAAGGGCATTGAGCCGAGCCGAGAAACGGTCGAGATCAATGGCAGCCGTTTCCATTTCCATGGCCACATCGCCGAATTGGACGCCTGGGTTGTGCTTGGTTTCGACCCCGCTGAAAACCAGCAGTACAAGCGCCCCGGCGCCAAGCTTCCGGTGTGGGCTGAGTGGGTAATAAAGCGCACCTTGTTTCAAGCTTTCTGCGATAAGCCTGTGATTTGGTTAGAAAATTATGCTGCAGCGAAGCGCCTGACCTCATCCTTGGCCGGTGATGCGGTGGCCGGTCCGGGCTTCGATTACAAGGTCAAGGGTGAACTGTCGGCAGCACCGCTACTTGATGCCTTTGTTGGGGCTGCGGGTTTTATCGAGAACCTGGGGCTTGAGGTCAGCAAGGCGGTGGCGGCGATGAGCTTCCCGGCAGGCGACAATGATGCCCAGTTCTTTGAAGCCCTGAGTCTCTATTGGCGGGCGCTGGAGGCGCATCTACTGAGCCAGTCGCCACCGATCATGAGCTACAACCGCATGTTCGCCTTGCTCGCGGAGAACAACCCGGAAAACCTGCGTTTGCTGCCTGACCCGTTGTTGCGGCCACTGGCGCATCTGATGATTGACGAGTTCCAGGATGTTTCTCCGCAGATCGTCTCCTGGCTTCGTGCTAGTTTGCGCGAGATCCGCCGTCGTGGGCCGGCGCTGCACGTAGGGCGCGTGGCTCAGCATTCCTCGCTGCTATGTGTGGGGGACGACTGGCAGTCGATCTATGGCTGGCGCGGCAGCTCGCCCAAGTTCTTCATGGAGTTCAGCAAGGAGTTCGCCTCGCCGAGCAATACCCGGGTCATGCTTGCCGATAACTACCGCAGTCATCAGCACATCATCGATGCGGCCGAACATATTGTTAAATCAGCACCGGCAATCACCGGCAAAAAGGCTAAGGCGTGTGGCCCGGTTGCTGCGCAACCGCTGCCGGTGAAGGTGTTGGATCGTGACGAAGGCGCGCTGGCTGAAACATTGATGGAGCATTATCGGCGGGGTGAGACGGTGATGATATTGTTTCGAAAAAGTAGTGATAAGTCATTGATATCTGAGCATATAAAGTCTCTCGTAAATCATGAAGCTGGGTTGCCGAGTGAGCAGCGACGGTTCCGGCAGTTGACCTATCACAGTGCCAAGGGCTTGCAGGCGGATGCGGTGTTCATGCTTGGTGATTGCCAGCATTTGACCAGTTCGCCCTACAAGAACCAGGTGTATCGCCAGGCAGGGTTAGGGCGTGCCGGCGATGCGCTGGCGTTTGATAGTGCCCAGAAGGATGAAGTGCTGCGTTTGGCCTATGTCGCTATTACGCGGGCGGCAAAGCATTGCTATTGGTACGTGGAAAAACCCTCGGGCGAAGCAGCCAATTTGCCACGGGCCTCGAGCCAGGTGGATGGGCGCAAGGCGTTTTTCGAGGATGGCCGGGAAGTACAGGGCTGAAAGCTATACCGCGCACTCAGGGTTACAGCGGCAGTGCAGCCGGTCGCGGGCTTGCCCCGCGATCGGCCGTAAGGGCACAAACCCTTTTAACCACTGCAATCAAGCTTTCAACGCAGCATCCGGGGTCACCGCCGGCACCGGCTTGCCAATTGCCTTTTCGACGCGTAGCGCCGCTGCCGGGTCATCGGCAAAGGGTATCAAGCTGACCTGGTCGTCTATCTCCGGGCTGTGCCCGCGCAGGCAGGCACTGGTAACCCAGTAGAAGAACAGCACCCCGGTCAGGCAGTAAAGCGCATACAGCCACTGATCCATTCGCGTGCTCCTCAGGCCATGCTGGCGTTGGACAGGGCCAGCTTTTCATCCGCCACTCGCACTGTGCGCCAGGTGTTGTAGGCCATCAGCAACATGCCGGTGAGGAACAGCACGCCGCCAATGAAGCGCACCAGGAAGCCCGGGTGACTGGCAACCAAGGCTTCGACGAAGGAATAGGTGAGCGTGCCGTCTTCGTTGGTGGCACGCCACATCAGGCCTTGGGCGATGCCGTTGACCCACATCGATGCGATGTACAGCACGGTGCCGATGGTCGCGAGCCAGAAATGCGCGTTGATCATGCCGATGCTGTGCATCTGCTCGCGACCGAAGACTTTCGGGATCATGTGATAGAGCGAGCCGAAGGTAATCATCGCCACCCAGCCCAAGGCCCCGGCATGTACGTGGCCGATAGTCCAGTCGGTGTAGTGGGACAGGGCGTTGACGGTCTTGATCGCCATCATCGGGCCTTCAAAGGTCGACATGCCGTAGAACGCCAGGGACAACACCAGAAAACGCAGGATTGGATCGGTGCGCAGCTTATGCCAGGCGCCCGAGAGGGTCATCATGCCATTGATCATGCCGCCCCAGCTCGGTGCCAGGAGAATCAGCGACATGGCCATGCCCAGCGACTGGGCCCAGTCGGGCAGGGCGGTGTAGTGCAGGTGGTGAGGGCCTGCCCAGATGTACAGGGTGATCAGCGCCCAGAAGTGCACGATCGACAGGCGATAGGAATACACCGGTCGCCCGACCTGTTTGGGGACGAAGTAATACATCATGCCCAGGAAACCAGTGGTGAGGAAAAAGCCGACGGCGTTATGCCCGTACCACCACTGGACCATGGCGTCAGTGGCACCGGAGTAGACCGGGTAGGACTTGAACCAACTGACTGGAATCGACAGGTGATTGACCACGTGCAACATGGCAATGACCACGATGAAAGCACCGAAAAACCAATTGCCCACATAGATGTGCTTGGCCTTGCGCCGCATGAGCGTGGCGAAGAAAACCACGGCATAGGCAACCCAGACGATGGCCATCCACACCGCCCCGGTGAACTCTATCTCTGCATATTCCTTGGTGGTGGTCAGGCCCAGTGGCAGGCTGATCAGCATAATCACGATAGTTGCCTGCCAACCCCAGAATGTGAAGGCTGCCAGTTTGTCGCTGTACAGCCGCACCTGGCAGGTGCGTTGTACCGCGTAGTAGCTGGCGGCAAATTGCGCGCTGCCGGCAAAGCCGAAAATCACCAGGCTGGTGTGCAGCGGGCGTAAGCGGCCGAAGCTGGTCCAGGGCAGTTCGAGGTTGAGTTCCGGCCACACCAGTTGCGAGGCGATCCAGACGCCCATCGCCATGCCGACGACTCCCCAGAACACCGTCATGACGACGAATTGCCGGACCACCTTGTAGTTATAGGCTTGGGCCTGTTGATGTGTGTTCATGGCTAGTTTCCACAGTTCCTGTAAGGCTCGTCCTGCCTAGAGGGGGCAAGACATCGGCGCCGACTGTAGGAAGCTGCCGTATTTCAAAACAGACTCAGAAACCCGACAGAAAACCGGATCAGATAAAGCCCCTGTATTTGCTGGGTGTAAACCCTACTGATATGGACCGGGTGCGACGAAATATCTCTGTTTTGTAGGAAATAACCTCTGGCGAGGTGGCTTTATGCCGCACTCTCAAGTCAGTGGAATTACCTTGACATCACCTTTGGCCCACCCGCAGAATTTCCACAAACTTTGCGCGCAAAGTATTGGCGAGGGTCGCAACGGCCCGTCAGTGATGTGCGCTTAGACAAGAAGCCAATCCGCCATCGAACGTGTGCGACGGCGCTTACACGCCGACATAAGCACCGTCGCTGCCGCGGGACACTATAAGAACGATGGGAGCAACAGATGAAGCTTTCCAAGGAACTCGTCACTCAGGCCAAAGCGACGTTCGGGACACCGACGTACCTCTACGATGAAGCGGTGTTACGTAGCAGCTTCAACGAGTTGCGGGACGCATTGCCGGAGTGCGTGGATATCTTCTATGCATTGAAGGTCAACCCGAACCTGTCCTTGGTGAAGTTGATCCGTTCATACGGTGGCAACACCGAAGTGTGCTCGCTGGCAGAGCTGGAAATTGCGCTCAAAGCAGGAGTGGCAGCGCAGGACATCATTCTGCTCGGTCCCTACAAAAAGCCCGAGGAACACCGTCGGGCCCTGGAAGTAGGGGTGTTCGCCATCGTTGTCGAATCTGAAAGCGAGCTGCGCAAGCTCTCGACCCTGGCTGGGGAGCTGGGTTGTGAGGCTCCAGTGGCTATTCGCATCAATCCAAATTTTTCAGCGGCAGGTTCGCCCTGGAAGATGGGCGGGCGGCCCACCCACTTTGGCATCCAGGAAGACACTGCGGTGGCCAACTTCGGCGACTATGTGGCGATGCCGAATATCAAGATCAAAGGTATTCACGTCTACAACGGCACCAAAATCCTCGACGCTCAGTCGGTATACGACAACTCGGCGTACATCCTCGACCTATTCCGCAGTCTCTCTTTGCGCTACCAGTTGGACATGCGCATGGTCGATGTGGGGGGCGGTCTGGGTATCAAGTACTACGAGAATGAAACAGAACTCGACGTCGCCCATCTCAAGCAGCTGATTGCACCATTGTTCAATGCCTTCCATCACGAATTTCCGCGTACCCGGATCATTCTTGAATCGGGCCGTTTTATCGCTGGCAAATGCGGGTCGTTGCTGGTTACCGTCGACAATATCAAGGACAACCACGGCAAGGTCTTTGCTGTCACCGATGGTGGAACCAACTGCCACGGTGCTGCAGCAGGCAGCGGGCAGGTACTCAAGCGCAACTTCCGCATTGTCAAAGCCTCGGGAAGCACCGGCGCGCCGTTGTCTACCTACCATATCTCCGGGCCGCTCTGTAGCCCCGATGACTTGCTGGGGCGCGACGTTCAGCTCGAAACCTTGCAAGAGGGTGACCTGCTGGTCGTGACGGCTTCGGGCGCGTACGGGCCAACCGCGTCGCCCACGCTGTTTCACAGTCATGGCCATCCGGCCGAAGTGGTGGTCAGCCACAACCAGCTATTTCTTGCTCGGGCGCGGCAGACCGCCCTGGATATTCGCGACAGCCACACCGATGTATCCCTGCAAGCCATGTTGCGTCCGGCCCCTGACGCTGAACCGGCCGTTGACACGCAGTTGGCCACCCAGCGCCAACTCGGCGACATTTTGCGCGTGGTACTGAAATTGCCGGAACATACCGTCATCAACAGCGACTCCCACTTGCGTGACGACCTGGGCCTGGACTCGCTTACCTCCATGGAACTGCTGATCAGCCTGGAGGACGAAATCGACGGTTTCTTTGTCAATCCGGACACCATAGTCCCGGGGCACTTCAACACCGTCGCGACGTTGGCCGGTTATATCGATGCGCATCGACAGACGCGCTCAGCGTCGCGGTCTTCGGAGGTGGTCGAGGTGCAACATGAAAGCGCCTGAAGTGCTCCTGCAACATGTACTGGAGACGCGCAACGGCTTGCATCCGGACAAAGCTGCGATCATCTACGCCGATGAGACCTACACCTACGCGCAACTGGACGACGCCAGCGCGCGTCTGGCTGCCGGTCTGCAGGTCAACGGCTTGCAGCGCCAGGAGCGGGTGGTGGTGTGCCTGGGTAACCGGGTAGAAACGGTCTGTGCTTTCTGGGGCATCCTCAAAGCGGGCGGCGTGGTAGTGAATGTCGGCCTTGAGACCCCGGCGGACAGCCTCGATTATATTCTTCGCGACGCCGAGGCCTCGGTGCTGATCACCACCACCGAGAAAATCGGCAGCCTGGGAGACCGTCTGGCCGAGCTCGGACACCTGAATTCGATCGTGTTGCTCGATGGCGAGGCCGGTTCAACACACGCCCAAACCTTTGAAAGCCTGCTCGGCCAAGGTGCAGGTGTACCGCTGCCCTGTGGCAATCTTGACCTTGACCTTGCCGGGATTATCTACACCTCAGGGTCTACCGGTGCAGCCAAGGGTGTGATGCTGACCCATCGCAACATGCTCGCAGCGCTGCACTCGTTGAACACCTACCTTGGCTACAACGAAAGCGACAACGTGCTGTGTTCGTTGCCGCTGTCCTTCGACTACGGCTTGTACCAGATGATCATGGCCATTGGCGCCGGAGCCACTCTGGTGCTGGAAAAAGAATTCACTTGGCCGATTTTCCTGATTCGCAAGATCCGCCAGTACCAGGTCAGTGTGATTCCATTCGTGCCGACCATGCTCATGTTGTTGCATGAGTACGCGCACAAACGCGAGGCGGTGTTTGCCGATGTACGTATGGTCACCAATACCGGTGCAGCGCTCAAGGCGCCGCATATCGCCCAGATGAAAGCGCTGTTTCCCCAGGCGCAGATCTACTCGATGTACGGTTTGACCGAATGTAAGCGCTGTACCTACTTGCCACCGGAAGACATCGACACCAAGCCCGGCAGCGTCGGTATCGCCATTCCCAACACCGAACTGTGGCTGGTGGACGATGAAGACCGGCGTATCGATGAGCCCCATCAGGTTGGCCAGTTGGTGATTCGCGGGGCTACGGTCATGGCCGGCTATTGGCGCAATCCCACTGCTACCGCAATGAAACTCAAGCCCGGGCGCTATCCCGGAGAGAGTGTGCTGTATACCGGTGACTACTGCAGTCTCGACGAGGATGGCTATTTGTATTTTCGCGGACGCATGGATCACATGATCAAGTCCCGTGGTATGAAGGTCAGTCCCAATGAGGTTGAAGGCTTTCTCTATGCCATCGACGGGGTGGAGGCCGCTGCGGTGGTCAGCGTCGAGCATGCTGCCGTTGGTGAAGGGCTCTGCGCGTTCGTGACCCTTGGCCAGGATGTGAGCCTTAGCACCGAGCAGCTACTCGAACACTGCAGGCTAGGCCTTGAGGCACACAAGGTGCCGTTGTGCATCAGTATTGAAGTCAGCCTGCCACGTACTGCCAACGGCAAAGTCGATTTGCTGCAGTTGCAGCAGTCGGCGCGCAATGCCCCGCTGGCGGTGCCCGGATGAAGCTGGGGCAGTCAGGTCGCGATCAGTCACTGGACGTCAACGGCAACCATTTTGCCTTGCGCACCTGGGGCAAAGAGGGCAACCATCCGGTGCTCGCCCTGCACGGCTGGCTGGACAACGCGGCCTCGTTTGAACGCATTGCACCCTGGTTGCGCGATTGCTTTGTGGTAGCACCGGATATGGCCGGACACGGACGCTCCGATCACCGCCGGGCCGACAGCGGCTATTACTTGTGGGAACACGCCGACGATATGAACGCGTTGGTCGAGTGCTTGGGCTGGAAGCGCTTTTCTGTGCTGGGTCACTCCATGGGCAGCGGCGTAGCGTCGATTCTTGCCGCCATGAACCGCTTCATTACCAGCGTGGTGTTTATCGACGGCATGGGTGCGCCGTTTGCCCTGGACGACGGCAACACCGTTGAGCACCTGCGCAAGTCCCAGCGTTTGCTGCGATTGGCCCTGCGCACGCGTATGCATGGCTTCAGTGGGCCTGAAGAGGCACAGTTCAGCAGCCTGGAGATGGCGATCAAGGAACGGCAGAACAGTGTCTCTGGCAATCTGAGTAGCGAAGGTGCACGGTTGTTGGCCCAGCGCGACCTGCTCAATCTTGGGCATGGCTATCGCTGGCGACATGACCCGCGCCTGGTACTGCCCGAGCTGATGCAACTGACCGAAGGCCAGGCCTGCGAGTTCTTGCAGCAGATCAGTTGCCCCCTGCACCTGTTGCTCGGGCGCCAGGGATTGTTTGCTGGCGCAGCGTTCGACAAGCGTAAGCACGCCTTGCCCGCGCAGACCCAGGTGCACTGGCACGAGGGCGGCCATCACTTTCATCTGGACGTACCAACACCGGAGTTGATCGCACAGCTCAGCGCTGCCTTGGGGCAGGGTGGGTCAGGGTCGCGGCAACGATTAGTCAATGAGTAATGGAGTACACCCGTGAAAGAGTTCTGGATCGCACCGTCGATATTGGCAGCCGATTTCGCCCGGCTGGGCGAGGAGGCCGAGCAGGTACTGGCAGCCGGTGCCGACGTCATCCACATCGATGTAATGGATAACCACTATGTACCCAACCTGACGATGGGCCCGCAGTTCTGCAAGGCCTTGCGCAGCCACGGCATTACCGCGCCGATCGATGTGCACTTGATGGTCACGCCGGTAGACAGCATGATTCAGGCGTTCGCCGAGGCCGGTGCCGACTACATTTCAATCCATCCCGAGGCAACCTTGCACCTGGACCGCTCGGTGCAGTTGATCAAGGATCTGGGTTGCAAGGCTGGCTTGGTGTTCAACCCGGCAACGACCTTGGACGCCGCACAATACCTGCTGGATCGGCTGGATCTGATCCTGCTGATGTCGGTCAATCCTGGTTTTGGTGGTCAGCGCTTCATCCCCCAGGTGTTGCCCAAGATTGCCGCAGCGCGCAAGCTGATCGACCACAGTGGCCGCAGCATTCGCCTGGAGGTGGATGGGGGCGTCAATCTGGAAACCATCGGTCAGGTTGCTGCAGCGGGCGCGGACATGTTCGTTGCCGGAACAGCGATATTCGCCCAGCATGACTACCGCAGCACGATCTCGGCCTTGCGCGGCAAAATTGCCGATGCCGTTGCCGGCCGCCACCAATAATAAGCGCACATACCCATGATTCTCGCGAATCCAGCATGAGTTATCTGTCCTTGCACAATAAAATTGAAACCACCTTGCAGTCGTTCAGTCGAGCCGAGGGAGACGGGCATGCTTGACCCGACCTTCGACTTTGACAAGATGCTGTGCTTCTCGCTGTACTCGACCGCCAATGCCATGGTTCGTGATTACGCCGAACCATTGAAACAGCGTGGCATCACCTACCCGCAATTGCTGGTGATGGCTGGGTTGTGGGGCCAGGACGATGTGTCGATCAGCGCCTTGAGCGAACTGACCTTGTTTGACCTGGGTACCCTGACGCCTATCGTCAGGCGACTGGCTGACAACGGTTTTATCACCATCTACCTGGATCCGAACGACCGTCGCCGGCGCAACCTGCTGCTGACTGATAAAGGGCGCGAGCTCAAGGCTGAAGCAGCAAAGGTGTTCAACAGCATGGCCTGCAAGATCGACCTCGGCGAGGGTGAGGTTCAGCAAGTGCTGCAGGTCTGCCAGCGGATTCGGTCGCGGTTGCGCTGATTCGCCCAGGCGCGATTCAGCGCTGGAGAAACGCTGGGGTGTTGAAGTTGCTCAGGCGTGGGTCATCTTCGCCGTACTCCAGTGCCCGCACCGGGTGCTTGAGCAACGCGCGCTGGATGCCGCGGTCACCTTGTTGCCAGGCGTGTTCAAGGTCGGCGCGCAGTGCGCAGGGAATCAGGCTGAACATGGGTTGCCAGAATCCACCCTGACGGACCATTGCCGGCTGATCTTGCTCATTGGCCTGGTTCATGAGGTCACCGATAAGTGCCTGGTCGATCAGTGGCGCATCACAGGCTAGTACCAGCATCCAGCGGTGCCGTGCCACCGCAAGGCCGGCCAGGACGCCCGCCAGTGGCCCTGGGAAATCTGCGTGGGCATCGCTGACCAGTTGATCGGCAAAAGGCCGGTACTGGTCGTGATTGCGATTGCAGGAAATGATCAGATCATCGGTGAGCGGGCGCACCACGGCCTGGATGTGGGCAATCAATGGTTTGCCCTGCCAGGACAGCAAGCCCTTGTCTTCGCCGCCCATGCGCTGGCCGCGACCACCGGCAAGCAGAAGGATGGAGCAGGGGGCAGTGGCGGCGGGCATCGGTAAGGTTCCAGGTAGAGTCAGTTGCCCACCTTCCCATGCACGCCGCTGTCTGTCCAGATCAGTGCTGCTGGACCTGGGCCTGGGTGTTGCTGGTGCGCGCCCGACGCTTGCCGGTCAGGCGCATGACCACAACGAAAAACACAGGCACGAAGACCACGGCCAAGGTCGCACTGAGCATACCGCCAATAACACCGGTGCCGATGGCCTGTTGGCTAGCTGAGCTGGCGCCGCTGGCAATCGCCAGAGGCACTACACCGAGGATGAAGGCCAGCGAAGTCATGACGATTGGACGCAAGCGCAAACGAGCGGCCTGGACCGTGGCGTCGACCAGGTCATGGCCTTCATCGACCAGGCTCTTGGCGAACTCGATGATCAGAATCGCGTTCTTTGCCGAAAGGCCGATCAAGGTGATCAAGCCAACCTTGAAGAACACATCGTTGGGCATGCCGCGCAAGCTCACCGCAATCACGGCGCCCAGCACACCCAGCGGCACCACCAGCAGCACCGAGGTCGGAATTGACCAGCTTTCGTACAGCGCCGCCAGGCAGAGGAAAACCACCAGCAGCGACAGAGCCATCAACATCGGCGCCTGGGCACCTGAGAGTCGCTCTTGCAGCGACAGGCCGGTCCACTCAAGACCCATGCCCGCGGGCAGTTGGTTGACCAGGCGCTGGACTTCCTCCATGGCCTGGCCCGAGCTGAAGCCCGGTGCCGGTTCGCCAGACACGGCAATCGCCGGGTAGCCGTTGTATCGCGTCAACTGCACGGGGCCTGTGATCCATTTGGCCTGCACAAACGCGGACAACGGAACCATCTTGCCGCTGCTGTTTCGCACGTGGATTTTCAGCAGGTCTTCGACTTGGGCGCGTTGATCGCCTTCGGCCTGAACCACCACGCGCTGCATACGCCCCTGGTTGGGGAAGTCGTTGACGTAGTTGGAGCCCACCGCCGTGTTGAGTACGTTGCCGATGTCGGCAAACGACACCCCCAGGGCGTTGGCCTGTTTGCGGTCGACTTCCAGTTGCACTTGCGGGCTTTCGGCCAGGGCACTTTCGCGCACGTTGATCAGCAGGGGGCTCTTCTCGGCGTTGGCCAGCAACTGGTCACGTGCAGCCATCAGCGCGGCATGTCCGAGGCCACCACGATCCTGCAGGCGGAACTCGAAACCACTGGAGGTACCCAGGCCATCGATCGGCGGCGGCAACACGGAATAGGCGATCGCGTCCTTGAGTTGACTGAAGGCAGCGTTGGCCCGGTCGGCAATCGATTGGGCGCTGTCGTCTGCACCACGCTCGGACCAGTCCTTGAGGGTGGTGAACGCGAGGGCAGCATTCTGACCGTTACCGGAGAAACTGAAACCAAGGATCAGGGTGCTGTTGCCAACGCCTGGCTCAGTGGCGTTGTGCGCTTCGATCTGCGCCGCTACCTGTTCGGTACGGGCGCGGCTCGCGCCTGGCGGCAACTGGATGTCGGTGATGGTATAGCCCTGGTCCTCGGTGGGCAGGAACGAGGACGGCAGTTGGCTGAAGCCGTACACCAGGCCTGCGATCAGTACCACGTACACCATCAGATAGCGCCCGCTGCGCTTGATCGCCTGGATGACCCAGCGCTGATAGCCATTGGTTAGGCTGTCGAAGCGGCGGTTGAACCAGCCGAAGAAACCACGCTTCTCGTGGTGTTCGCCCTTGGCAATCGGTTTAAGCAAGGTGGCGCACAGGGCAGGTGTGAGGCTCAGGGCGAGGAATGCCGAGAACAGGATCGATACCGCCATGGACACCGAGAACTGCTGGTAGATCACCCCAACGGAGCCTTTCATGAAGGCCATTGGCAAGAACACCGCCACCAGTACCAGGGTGATGCCGACGATTGCGCCGCTGATCTGGCCCATGGCTTTTTTGGTTGCGTCGCGCGGTGACAGGCCTTCTTCGGTCATGATGCGTTCGACGTTTTCCACCACCACGATGGCGTCGTCCACTAGAATACCGATAGCCAGCACCATGCCGAACAGGGTCAGCACGTTGACCGAAAAACCCAGCCCCAGCATCACCGCAAAGGTGCCCATCAGTGCCACTGGCACCACCAGGGTCGGGATCAGGGTGTAGCGGATGTTTTGCAGGAACAGGAACATCACCGCGAACACCAGGGCCATGGCCTCCAGCAGGGTGGTGATCACTTGCTGGATCGACACTTTGACGAACGGCGAAGTGTCGTAAGGAATGTCGAATTTGGCCCCAGGCGGCAGGAAGCGGGACAACTCATTGAGTTTATTGCTGACCAGGGTGGCCGTTTCCATGGCGTTGGCACCTGGCGACAGTTGCACGCTGAAGGCACTGGTCGGCTTGCCATTGAGGCGGGTGCCGTACTGGTATTCCTGGCTGCCGATTTCGACACGGGCGACATCACCAATGGTGACTTTGGAACCGTCCGGATTGGCGCGCAGGACAATATCGCTGAACTCCTGCACGGTGCTCAGTTGACCCTTGATCACCACGTTGGCGGTAATTTCCTGGGTGCCGGTACCAGGCAGGTCACCGATGCTACCAGGAGCAACTTGGGCGTTCTGACCGGCAATGGCTTCGTTGACATCGTCGGGCGTCAGGTTGAAACCGATCAGTTTCTGCGGGTCGAGCCAGATCCGCATGGCACGCTCGGAGCCATACAACTGGGCCTTGCCGACGCCCTTGAGGCGGCGGATTTCGTTCATTACGTTGCGCGCCAGAAAGTCGCTCAGCGTCACTTCATCGAGGGCGCCGTCCTCGGCAGTGAGGGTAACCAGCAGCAGGAAACCCGTTGATACCTTCTCTACCTGCAGGCCTTGCTGGGTGACCGGGCGTGGCAGGCGCGACTCCACCACCTTGAGACGGTTTTGCACATCCACCTGGGCAAGGTCCGGATTGGTGCCCGGTTCGAACGTCGCGGTAATGGTGGCGCTGCCGAGGCTGCTTTGAGAGCTGAAGTACAGCAGGTTGTCGGCACCGTTGAGCTCTTCCTCGATCAAGCTGACCACACTTTCGTCGACCGTCTGTGCCGACGCACCCGGATAGACAGCGTAGATCTCGACCTGCGGTGGTGCCACGTCCGGGTATTGCGCCACTGGCAACTGCGGGAGGGCCAGAGCACCGGCGAGCAGGATGAACAGCGCGACCACCCAGGCGAAAATCGGGCGGTCAATAAAAAACTGCGGCATGAATCAGGCCCTCACTGGCCGATGGTCTTGGCGATGGAAGGGGCGTCCTTGCCCGCGTTATCGACCTGTACCTGGTCGCCCGGATTGACGTGCTGCAAACCCTCGACCACCACCCTGTCACCCGGGGACAGGCCTTGGCTGACGATCCAGCGGTCGTTCTGCACGCTACTGAGTACCACTGGCCGCTCGCTGATACGCTGCTGGGCATCCACCAGCAATACCCGTGGATTGCCCGCGCTGTCACGCAGGATGGCCCGTTGTGGCACGCTGATCCCTTGCTGCTTGATGGCTTGCTCCAGGCGCACGCGGATAAAACTGCCGGGCAGCAGGTCGAGGTCTGGATTGGGGAACTCGCTGCGCAGGGTGATCTGCCCGGTGCTTGGATCGACGCTGATGTCCGAGAACAGCAGCTTGCCGGGCAGCGGGTAAGGCGTGCCGTCGTCCTGAATCAAGGTGGCGCTGGCCTGGTCCCGGCCAACCTGCTGCAATTCGCCAGCGCGCAGGGCTCGCCGCAGGGCGTTGAGTTCGCGGGTCGACTGAGTTACATCGGCGTGGATCGGGTCCAATTGCTGAATGGTCGCCAGTGGGGTGCTTTCGTTCTGCCCCACTAATGCGCCTTCAGTCACCAAGGCACGGCCAATTCGGCCGGAAATCGGTGCCGTTACGGTCGCGTAGCCAAGGTTTAGCCTGGCCCGCTCCAGCGCAGCTTTCGCTTCGGCTACGGCGGCATCGGCCTGCATCATTGCGGCGCGTGCGTTGTCGTGATCCTGGCGGCTGATGGCATTGATGGTGATCAGCTCGCGATAGCGTTGATCCTGCAGGCGTGCTTGGTAGCGCGTCGCTTCGGCCTTGGCCAGGATGGCACGCGCGCTGTCGAAGTCGGCCTGGAAAGGTGCAGGATCAATTCGGAACAGCACATCGCCCTGCTTGACGTCGCTGCCTTCACGGTACACGCGCTTGAGTACCACGCCCGCAACACGTGCGCGAACTTCAGCGACACGGGGCGCCAGGATGCGACCGTTGAGTTCGGTGCTGATGGCCAGGGGTTGAACGGTCACCGTTTCGATACTGACGGTGCTGGGCGGCGCTTTCTGTTCTTCGGGTACGCCGTCGTTACAGGCGCCAAGGGACAACATGACGACCAGCAGCGGCAACAGGGTGCGCGGACGGACGGGGCTTGAACTGAACATGCGGATCTTCCATAAATGACCCGGCAATGCTAAGGCAGGAGGCCAACGTCCAACTGTTAAGCTGTGTAGGCCGAGTGTGAAAAAGTGTGAAGGGTTGCGCTGGCGGCGCGCAAGGTCCTATATCCTTGCCTGACTTTCCCATCCTGTCAAATTGCCCATGCCGAACATCCTCCTGGTCGAAGACGACTGCGCCTTGTCCGAACTGATCGCCAGCTACCTGCAGCGCAACGATTTCTGTGTCACGGTAATTGCCCGTGGCGACCACGTGCTGGCGGAGGCTCGACGCAACAAGCCGGACCTGGTGATTCTCGACCTGATGCTGCCGGGCCTCGATGGACTCCAGGTGTGCCGCTTGTTGCGGGCAGAGTCGCAGTCCTTGCCGATTCTGATGCTGACCGCTCGTGATGACAGTCATGACCAGGTGCTAGGTCTGGAAATGGGTGCTGACGACTATGTCACCAAACCTTGCGAGCCTCGGGTACTGCTGGCCCGGGTGCGCACCTTGCTGCGCCGCAGCAGCGTCAATGAACCCCGTATGGAGACCGACCTGATTGTGGTTGGCGGTCTGCGAATCGACCTGGCGGAGCGCAATGTGTTCTGGCGTGAACAACTGGTCGAGCTCTCCAGTGGCGAGTACAACTTGCTGGTGGTGCTGGCGCGCAATGCCGGCGTCGTGCTTAGCCGTGACCGGATACTGCAACAGTTGCGTGGCATCGAATTCAATGGCACCGATCGCTCCGTGGACGTGGCGATCTCCAAGTTACGGCGAAAGTTCGACGACAGTGCCGGCGAGGCCCGCAAGATCAAGACGGTGTGGGGCAAGGGTTATTTGTTCAGTCGCGTGGAATGGGAGTTCTGACGCCGCATGCTGAAGATTCTGGTTCGCCTGTACTTGGTGATCATCGTCGCCTACGCCGGAGCGCTGCTGCTGATTCCCGACGCCATCGTCGGCGCCTTTCATGAGCGTTTTATCGCCTACAACCTGGATCAGGCCAAGGGTGTGCAAAAGCTCATTGTCGAGCGCTTTCACCAGGTACCGGCCGAGCGCTGGCCGGCCGTGGCGCGGGAACTGGCAGCCGATTTCGACCCGTTGCAAATTGAACTGCGGCGTCAGGACCAGATCGGCTTGTCGCCTGCCGACCGCGCGCGCCTGGCGAGCGGTGAAAACGTCGTGCGTCTGGGCGATTGGGGCTATTACGATTCGGCGTTGGCGCCGCTTGATGCGACCTGGGCAGTGGAATTGCGCAGCCCGCCGGACCCCATGGACATCAACCTGCTGTCCTGGGGCGTTACGGTACTGATAGGTGCCGCCATGCTCGGCTGTTTGCTGCTGTGGGTGTGGCCGCACTGGCGTGATCTGGAACGCCTTAAGGTGACTGCTCGCAGCCTGGGGCAGGGGCACTTGTCGGAGCGTACGCAGATACCCGCCAGTTCGAACATTGGCGAGCTGGCTCAGGTGTTCGACACCATGGCCCAGGACGTCGAGCGCTTGCTGACTCAGCAGCGTGAGTTACTCAATGCAGTTTCCCACGAGCTGCGCACACCGCTGACCCGCCTTGATTTTGGTCTGGTGTTGCTGTTCGACGAAGTGCCCTTCAACTGTCGCAAGCGCTTGCTGGAGTTGGTCGGGCATGTGCGCGAGCTGGATGAGCTGGTGCTTGAACTGCTGTCCTATAGTCGTTTGCAGAATGCTGATCAGGCGCGCGAGCGGGTCGAGGTTTCGTTGCTGGAACTGGTCGACAGCATACTTGGCAGCTTTGCCGAAGAACTCGATGGTCGCGGTATCGAGTGGCAGGTCCGCGCCGATGACAACTTGCCGCGCTTTATCCTTGATCCGCGCCTGACGGCACGGGCAGTGCAGAATCTGGTGCGCAACGCCATGCGTTACTGTGACCGGCAGCTATTGCTACGCTTGAGCCTGGACAGCGAAGGTCACTGCCTGTTGACGGTCGAGGATGACGGTATCGGTATTCCCCCCGACCAGCGCGAGCTGATATTCCAACCGTTCTATCGCCTGGACCGTAGCCGGGATCGCGCTACCGGTGGGTTTGGTCTTGGCCTGGCAATCAGCCGACGGGCGATCGAAGGGCAGGGCGGTACCTTGACCGTGGCCCAGTCAGCCTTGGGTGGCGCGCAGTTCCGGATTCGTCTACCGCGAGGTTGAGTGGTCGTTGTTAGCGCTCAACTTAGCGAAGTAGCTTGGCCTGCTCAAAAAAGGTTCTTCACGAAATCCCGGGGGCATGATCTTTGGGCATGATCTTTGGGCTGGGCTGGGCTGGGCTGGGCTGGGCTGGGCTGGGCTGGGATTTGAGGCTGTGAGCTTATCCATTCGATGCGGCGGCGCTGTTGGCCCCTTCCGCCCTTACGGCGGGTCCCTTTTGTCTTGGCAAAAGGAACCAAAACCGTGTGTCCCTGCATTCGGCCCTGCGCTGCGCTCCGGGTCCCTTCGCTCCGGCATTGCTCCCGTCGGGACCGCACCGAAGGGCCGTCCTGGCCCTACGGTGCTCGCAGGCCATCCATGGCCTGCACCCGACTACGCAATACCTACACTCAGCCTACTGAAGGGACGATCCAGGGTGTCTGGGCTGGCGATGTACGAAGAGCCAGATCAAAAGCAAAAGCTGCACACCAGCACCTCGCTGTTGCCGTTGCCGCTGCTGTGCTTCTACCTACACAAATCGTGCAGACGCCACAAATCGTCCCTTCAGTAGGCCGAATGGAACCCTTGCGTAGTGGGGCGACGGCCATGGATGGCCGGCGAGCGCCGCAGGGCCAGGACGGCCCTTCGGCGCGGTCCCCACGGGAGCAAGGGTGGAATGAGGGAACCCGAAGCGCAGCGTAGGGCCGGATGCAGGGACAGGGGGTTTTGCCCACTTTTGCCCCGACAAAAGCGGGTCGCCGTAAAGGCGAAACCAGCCAGTGGTGCCACCACATCAAACGGATATGCCCATCGACACCTGAGCCACATTCCGGTGCGTAGGTGGTGCCCCATTCAGCCAGTGCTGATCCATTGGCTTAGGCGGTTTCGGATCTCCTTTGCGCTCTTACGGCGCATCCCTTTTGTCTAGGCTGCACCCGACTACGCAATACCTACACTCAACCTACCGAAGGGACAACCCGGATGGCAGGCGATAATGTGTCAACGATGTCTCCGTACACGTGTCCACCATGTGTCCGGTCCATACACCCCGACGAAAGTGGGTCGCCGTAAAAGCGAAGCCGGCCAGTAGTGCCACCCCAACAAACGGATATGTTCATCGCCATTCGAGCCACATTCCGGTGCTCACTCGCTAGCAGGCCCCGGTGCGTAGTTCCCGGAATTCCGTGAACAACCTCAAAAAAGCCGCCCGCCTCCGTTGGCACGTTCCTCGAGCCAGCGGCTCAAACGTTCGGCAATACGCTCACTGGCATGGCCATCGCCATAGGGGCTGAACGCGCGGTTCATTTTTTTATAGGCGTCAGGGTCGTCGAGCAAAACACTGGTTTCCTTGACGATTCGTTCGGTCTGGGTGCCGACCAGTTTTACTGTGCCGCCCTCAAGCACCGATGGCCGTTCAGTCACCTTGCGCAACACCAGCAGTGGCTTGCCCAGGGCAGGCGCTTCTTCCTGGATGCCGCCGGAGTCGGTAAGTATCAAATAGGCCCGGTCCATCAGCCAGACGAAATGCTGGTAGTCCTGGGGTGCCACCAGCAGGATGTTCGGCTGATGCGAGAGCAGGGCGTACGCAGCCTTTTGTACCTGTGGGTTCAGGTGTACCGGGTAGACGAATTTCACCTGCGGGTAACGCAGGGCAAGCTCGGCCACGGCCAGGCAGATACGCTCGAACGCAGGGCCGAAGTTCTCCCGTCGGTGGCCGGTGATCAGCACCATGCGCTGGTCATCGCGCAGTTGTGCCAGGGGTGAGTCGGGAGAGGGTTTCCAGCGACTCTTGTTCAGGTGTTCGCGCATCCACAGCAAGGCATCGATTACCGTATTGCCGGTCACCTCGATATTCTCAAGCGGCACGCCTTCGCGCAGCAGATTGTCGCGGGACTTGGTGGTCGGCGCGAAGTGCAGGTCGGTGATGACGCCGGTCAGGCGGCGGTTGGCTTCTTCTGGCCAGGGCTCCTTGAGGTTGCCGGTACGCAGGCCGGCCTCGACGTGAGCGATGGGGATCTGTTGGTTGAAGGCGGCGAGGGCCGCGATGAAGCTGGTGGTGGTGCCGCCATGAACGAGGACAATGTCCGGCTTGATCTGCGCATAGGTGGCGCTCAGTTGCTCCAAAAGCTCCTGCGACAAGCCGTTGAGGGATTGGTTTTGGGTCATGACGTGCAGGTCTTCATCGACACTCAAGCCAAAGTCCCTAAGCACTTGTTGGAGCATTTCGCGGTGTTGGCCAGTGGAGCAGATGTTCAGGTCTATATCAGGCCACTGGCGAAGCAACTGGGCCAGGGGCGCCATTTTGATAGCTTCAGGGCGTGTGCCAAATACCATCATGACTGTGTACGCCATTGCTCCTTCCTCGTCCCTTGCCAGGGTTCTGCGCGGCGCGCTTTCGGTACTCTGTAGGCCTTAGATACAAGCAGCAGAAGCAGTGCTTGTCCAATGAGCGAGAGGGATTTGGACGCTTGACTTAGCCTGGGTGACTACGCTAGTTTCGCTGGCATGAACACATTCCTGCACTTGCCTCAGCACAGCATTATTACCGCCATTATCGAGTTGGCGGGCTAGCTGGCACTTGCACAGAACCCGCCCTGGAGGCGGGTTTTTTCTCTCTCTCCTGGGCACTTTAAAAAAACCAGGAGTCACTGATGACCAGCCTTGCCGTTAGCCCTCGCACACCGTCCGCGTCGCTGAATCTGCTGTCCGACTATGTGCGGCGCATTCTTGCTGCCCCGGTGTACGACCTGGCCATCGAGACGCCCTTGCAACGCGCGCCTGCCTTGTCCGAGGCCCTGGACAACCAGGTACTGCTCAAGCGCGAAGACTTGCAGCCGACCTTCTCGTTCAAGATCCGTGGTGCCTACAATCGCCTAAGCCGACTCAGCGCCGCTCAACGTGCCCGTGGCGTAATCACTGCCTCGGCCGGTAACCATGCCCAAGGCGTAGCCCTGGCCGCCCGTGAGCTGGGCATGCGCGCAACCATCGTCATGCCAACCACCACCCCCGAGCTTAAAGTGAACGGCGTACGTTCACGCGGTGGCGAAGTGGTGTTGCATGGCGACAGCTTTCCTCATGCGCTGGCCCATGCCTTGAAACTGGCCGACAGCGAAGGCGCGACGTTTGTCCCACCGTTTGACGACCCGGATGTGATTGCCGGCCAGGGCACCGTGGCCATGGAAATCCTGCGCCAGCAACCCGGGGCACTGGATGCAATCTTCGTCCCGGTCGGTGGCGGTGGGTTGATCGCCGGGATTGCCGCCTATGTCAAATACCTGCGACCTGAAGTGAAAGTCATTGGTGTCGAGCCCCAGGACTCCAATTGCCTGCAGGCCGCCATGCTGGCTGGCGAGCGGGTGGTGCTCGCGCAGGTTGGCAGCTTTGCCGAGGGCGTGGCGGTGGCGCAGATCGGTACCCACTGCTTTGAGGTGTGCCGGCATTATGTGGATGAGGTCATCACGGTCAGCAATGATGAGCTGTGTGCCGCCATCAAGGATATCTACGACGACACCCGCTCGATCACCGAGCCCTCCGGTGCTTTGGCAGTAGCGGGGATCAAGAAGTACGTCGCGCGTGAACACATCAGCGGGCAGACGCTGGTGGCCATCGATTCGGGCGCCAATGTCAATTTTGACCGCCTGCGCCATGTTGCCGAGCGTGCCGAGCTGGGCGAGCAGCGTGAAGCGATTATCGCCGTGACCATCCCCGAGCAGCCCGGGAGTTTCAGGGCTTTCTGCCAGGCGCTGGGCAAGCGTCAGATTACCGAGTTCAACTACCGCTATTACCCAGGCAAGGAAGCTCGCTTGTTTGTAGGCGTGCAGACCCACCCCCAGCATGACCCTCGTGATCAACTGTTGGCCAGCCTGCGTGCCCAGGGCTACAGCGTGCTTGATCTGACCGACAACGAACTTGCCAAGCTGCACGTGCGCCATACGGTAGGCGGGCATGCCGGGCCGGATGCCGACGAGCGCGTGTTGCGCTTCGAGTTCCCGGAGCGTCCGGGCGCCTTGCTGGGCTTTCTCGAACGTCTGGGCAAGCGCTGGAACATCAGCCTGTTCCATTACCGGAACCATGGTGCTGCCGAAGCACGAGTGTTCGCGGCGCTGGAGGTGCCTGAAGAGGAGCAGGCAGACATGCCGGCGACCCTCGATGCCATGGGCTATCGCTATTGGGATGAAACCGATAACCCGGCCTATCGGTTGTTTCTTGGCTGAGCTAGGTTTGCCCCAGATCAACACGGCGCACGGAGGAGTGGCGGATCCTTGAGGCAATGGAATTTTGCATGAGGATTTCGCCATGAGCAGCACGTTCTTCATCCCCGCCGTCAATATCATGGGCATCGATTGCCTGGACGAAGCGATGGCCGCCATCGCCGGTTATGGATTGCGCAAGGCCCTGATCGTTACGGATACAGGCTTGGCCAAAGCCGGCGTTGCGGAGCGCATCGCCGAAATGCTGGCAATGCGCGACATCGACTCGTCGATTTTCGACGGTGCCAAACCCAACCCCAGTATCGCCAACGTCGAGCAGGGGCTGGCGCAGTTGCAGCGTGAGGGCTGTGATTGCGTGATTTCCCTGGGTGGCGGCTCACCGCATGACTGCGCCAAGGGTATTGCCCTGTGCGCCACCAACGGTGGGCATATCAGCGACTACGAAGGCGTCGACCGCTCGGCCAAGCCGCAACTGCCGCTGATTGCGATCAACACCACGGCTGGTACAGCCAGTGAAATGACGCGTTTTTGCATCATCACCGACGAAGCCCGTCACGTAAAAATGGCCATTGTCGACCGTAACGTCACGCCCTTGCTCTCGGTCAACGACCCGGCGCTGATGGCTGGCATGCCCAAGGGCCTGACTGCCGCGACCGGGATGGATGCGCTGACTCACGCCATCGAGGCTTACGTATCCACTGCCGCTACACCGATTACCGATGCCTGCGCAATCAAGGCCATTGAACTGATCAGTGCCAACCTGCGTCAGGCGGTAGCCGCTGGCAGCGACCTGCAGGCGCGGGAAAACATGGCCTATGCCCAGTTCCTTGCGGGCATGGCATTCAACAATGCCTCGTTGGGTTATGTGCATGCGATGGCTCATCAGTTGGGTGGTTTCTACGATCTGCCGCATGGAGTGTGCAACGCTGTTCTGCTACCTCACGTACAACGCTTTAATGCCAAGGTCAGTGCCGAGCGGTTGCGCGATGTGGGCAAGGCCATGGGTGTGGATGTATCGGGTATGAACGCGCAGCAGGGCGCCGCGGCGGCGATTGCTGCGATCGAGCAATTGTCTCGCGAGATTGATATTCCGGCGGGGTTGGCGGTGTTGGGTGCCAAGGAGGCTGATGTTCCGACGTTGGCCATCAACGCATTGAAAGACGCCTGCGGCCTGACCAACCCTCGGGTGGCCAGTCAGGAGGAGATTGAGGCGATTTTCAAAGCGGCGTTCTGACCAAGGTGTAGTTCAGGCGTAGATGCAGTCCTCAACAGACTGCGCTACGCCTGCATTGCGTCTCAGACCACCAGTGACAGCAGCATGATGAAGATGATGCCGACCACCGAGAGGATGGTTTCCATCATGCTCCAGGTTTTGAAGGTCTCTGCCACGGTCATGTTGAAGTACTGTTTCACCAGCCAGAATCCGGCGTCGTTGACGTGAGAGAGGATCAACGATCCAGCGCCGGTCGCCAGTACCAGCAGCTCGCGATTGACGCCGGGCATCATGCCAATCACCGGCGCGACGATGCCGGCACCGGTAATCGTTGCCACCGTCGCCGAGCCGGTTGCGATGCGAATCACCGCAGCAACCAGCCAGGCCAGCATGATCGGCGATATTTGCGCCTGCACCGCCATTTCCCCGATGACATTTCCCACGCCGGTATCCACCAGCATCTGTTTGAAGCCACCTCCTGCACCCACGATCAGGATGATGGCGGCGGTGGGGGCGAGGCTCTGATCAAGCAGTTTCATGATCTGCTGGCGGGAGAAGCCGCGAGCCGCACCGAAGGTGTAGAAGGCCAGTAACAAGGCGGCGAGGAGGGCGGTGATGGGGTGGCCGATCAGGTCCATCCATTGCCGCACGATGTGCTCGGCAGGAAGTACCACGTCAGCGAAGGTTTTCAGCAGCATCAGGAACACCGGCAGCAGCACGGTAATCAGCGTCACGCTGAAGCTGGGCAGGTTTTTCTGTTCTGATTCGCGGGCAATCTGGTCCATCAACTCTTGCGATGGCGATCCCGGTATATAGCGGGAAATGAAATTGCCATACAACGGCCCGGCAATAATCGCCGTGGGCAGGGCGACGATCAGGCCGTAGAAAATAGTCTTGCCGATATCGGCGTTGAAGATACCAATCGCCAGTAACGGGCCCGGGTGTGGAGGAACCAGGCCATGCACCACTGACAAGCCAGCCAGCAACGGAATACCGATCTTGATCAGCGACACCCCTGAACGCCGGGCGACGATGAATACCAGTGGAATCAGGAGCACGAAGCCGATTTCAAAGAACAAGGGGATGCCGACCAGAAACGCGGCAAACATCATTGCCCAGTGCACTTTTTGTTTGCCAAACGCCCGAATCAAGGTTTGCGCGATCTGGTCGGCGCCGCCGGAATCGGCCATCAACTTGCCGAGCATGGTGCCCAGGGCCAGGACGATACCGACGAAGCCCAGTACGCCGCCAAAGCCGTCCTGAAACGATTTCATGACTTTGGCCACGGGCATGCCGGAGGTAAGTCCGAGAAATCCGGCAGCCAGGGTCAAGGCGACGAAGGGGTGGACCTTGAAATGGGTGATCAGTAGCACCAGGCCGACGATGGTGACTACCGCATCAAGCAGCAGGTAGGTATCAGTTGCCAAACCGAACATGGTTCAGTGCCTCATCTTGTCGTTGTTGTGGGCGGAGCATTTGCAACGTTTACGGGTCGAGATAGCGCTATCTCGGGTGAGCTGGAAAACCGCCTGTTCAGGCTGTTCGCGCCAACACCGGCTCACCGCAGGGCTTTAGCCACAGGTCTACCTGCATGGCCAGTTGCTCCACCGGCAAGGTGGCGTCCAGTGGCAAGGTCAGGCCTTCGCCATCGGGGCGCTCGAGGGCGGCGAACTGGCTGTCGATCAGGCTTGCGGGCATGAAGTGCCCGGGGCGGGCGAGTACCCGGCGGCTGGCTTCTTCGGGCGTCAGGTCGAGAAACACGAAACCGAGGTCTGGCACTGCATGACGCAGGGCATCGCGGTAGCGTTTTTTCAGGGCCGAACAAGTAAGGATGGGGCGTGCGCCGGACTTGAGGGTGGCCTGCAGCTCTTCGCCCAGGCGAATCAGCCAGCCGGCTCGGTCGTCATCGTCAAGGGGAATGCCGGCACTCATCTTGTCGATGTTGGCCGCGGGGTGAAAGGCATCGCCTTCGATCAGGCGACCACCGCTGAGGCCGGCAATGGCGGCACCGACGCAGCTTTTGCCGCAGCCAGCTACGCCCATTACCACGATCGCGGACAGGGATGGATTCATCGGTACCTCCTGCAGGGAAAGATAGCGCTATCTTGAGCCGAGACAAGTACTGCTCGGGCGCTTCTTACCCAGATGTTATTGATCTTGTATTTAGCAGTCTGGATGCTCATTTCAGGTCACCTGCAGTTATGCATTGCCTGTGCTCTGAGACAGCGCTACCTTAGTGCCCGTTCCCAACAATTTGCAAGTCGAAAATAAAAATCCATGACCCGCATCGGCTCTCGTACTACCGGTCGTCCTACCCTGGCGGAAGTGGCCAGGCTCTCCGGGGTTTCCCCGATCACCGCTTCGCGTGCCTTGCGTGGAATCAGCACGGTTGCCCCTGAGCTGGTCGAAAAGGTCAAGCAGGCGGCGACTACCTTGGGCTACGTCGCCAATCCGGCTGCCCGGGCACTGGCATCGGCCCAGAGCGAGTCAATCGTGGTGTTGATCCCGTCGCTGTCCAACCAGCTGTTCATCGAGACGCTCGAAGCGGTCCACGAAGTGATGCGCCCGCGCGGCCTTGAAGTGCTGATCGGTAACTATCACTACGATATCGCCGAAGAAGAAAACCTGATTCGCAACTATCTGGCCTACCAGCCGCGCGGCATGCTGCTGACAGGTTTTGACCGCAGCGATGCGGCCAAGCAGATGCTTGCCGCCAGCGGCGTTCCCTGTGTGCACATGATGGAACTTGGGGTCCAGGAGCAAGGCATGTCGGTGGGCTTTTCCCAGCACCAGGCCGGCGGGGCCGCGGCGCAGCATTTGCTCGACCGGGGCTGCCAGCGCCTGGGTTTTATTGCTGCACAGCTGGATCCGCGGGTAATGCAACGGGCCGAAGGGTTTCGTCAGGCGCTGGTTGACGCCGGTCGCTATGCCAGTGAGCTACAGCTGCTCTCGTCGCAGCCGTCTTCGATTGGCCTGGGCGGTGAGTTGTTCCGCCAGTTGCTGGCGCAGCATGCTGATGTCGATGGCATTTTCTTCTGCAACGATGACCTGGCCCAAGGGGCAATCCTGGAGGCCCTGCGCCTGGGGGTGAAAGTCCCGCAGCAGGTGGCCATGGTTGGATTCAATGACCTTCCGGCCTCGGCGCACATGGTTCCGCGCCTGACCTCGATACGCACACCACGCGCTGCCATTGGCCGTTGTGCAGCGCAGGCTTTACTCGGTTTGCTCGATGGCAAACGCGGCACGGTACATAACCAGGATCTGGGATTCGAACTGGTCGTGCGGGAGAGTAGCTAAGACGGCAAATGGTCCGCCGATAGACGGTGATGTCAGAGTGCTTGCACGGTGCCAAGCCCCATCTATGCTCAGCAAACCTAAGCAAACGAGGGCGGTACGATGTTTGATTTTCATCGCAAATCCGATCTGGCCGAAATAGAGCAGTGCAACCGTTTGCTTGGCACCATCACTGCGAAGTTGGCAGCCATCAGCCGATCCATGGCGATGATAGAGTTCAGTCCCGATGGCGTTATTCTCGATGCCAACGATAATTTCTGCAAAACCATGGGCTACAGCCTTGAGCAGATTCGTGGCAAACATCATCGGATTTTCTGTGAGCAGGACTACGTCAACAGCCAAGAGTACCGCCAACTGTGGCACGGGCTGGCACGTGGCGAGGCGCAGAGTGGAACCTTTGCGCGCATCGACCATCAAGGTCGCGAGCTTTGGCTCGAGGCCAGCTACATGCCGGTACTCGGGCCGCAGCAGCAAGTTACCAGCATCATCAAACTGGCATCTGACATCACCCGTCGCGTTCAAGAAGAGCACGAGAGTGAGAGCCTGATCAAGGCCATCAGCCGCTCCATGGCGATGATCGAATTTACCCCTGATGCCAAGGTAATCAAGGCCAACCAGAACTTCCTCGATACCATGCATTACCGGCACAACGAGGTAGTCGGTCAGCACCACAGCCTGTTCTGTCACAAAAGTGAGAGTGAATCGGCCTCCTACAAGGCGTTCTGGGCCTCGCTCAACCGTGGCGAATACCACTCGCACCGTTTTGAGCGCATCAACAAGGAGGGGCAGATGGTTTATCTGGAAGCCTCCTACAACCCGATCTTCGACATCCGTGGACGCCTGTACAAGGTGGTCAAGTTTGCCAGTGACATTACCTCTCAGGTCAGCACCCAGCAGACCGCCGCCGAGGCCGCGCATGCCACTTCGGTACAAAACGATGCCTGCGCGCGCAAAGGCTCCCAGGTCGTCCAGCAGACGGTGCAAGTCATCGAAGAGATTTCCCAGAACCTCAATGCAGCCGCGCGCAGCATCGATGCGGTTAGCAAGCAGTCCGAACTGATCGGACAGATTGTGCAAACCATTCGCGGCATTGCCGATCAGACCAACCTGCTGGCACTCAACGCTGCCATCGAGGCCGCGCGGGCCGGTGAGCACGGTCGCGGGTTCGCCGTGGTCGCCGATGAGGTACGTAACCTCGCCGCGCGTACCAGCAAGGCAACACTGGAAATTGTCGAGGTGGTGCGTCAGAACCATGACCTGTCGTTGACGGCGGTAGCGAGTATGCAGTCGAGCTTGAGCCGCACAGGGATAGGCGTGGAACTGGCCAACGAGGCTGGGGAGGTGATTCTGGAGATTCAGCAGGGTTCACGGCATGTGGTCGATGCCATCAGTCAAATCAACTCGACCTTACAGTTGCACTGAGTAGGGCGTTTTACACCGGAGCAGATTGTGCCAACTGCTTTTCCAGGGTCAGCAGGCTCTGCTCCAGCGTGTCGAGCAGCTCTTTGAGTTGAACATCCGTGGCCGCGCCGAGGCAGGCCTGTTCCAATGCTTCGCAGTTAGCCACCACGCCGCGCGCCTTGAGCATCTTGGCACCACCCTTGATCCGGTGCGCCAGGGCGCGCAGGGCATGGCGAGACGGGAGCGGGCCAAGCTGGCGCAACGCCTCGAGGTCTTCGTGATTGCTGCGCGCCAACTCACGCTTCAAGCGACGAATCAATCCTGGGTCACCCAACGTCAGGTATTGCAGGTTGTCGATGTCGAATCCGCTGCCATGCACAGGGTCTTTGGCGGTGCGCGGCGATGCGCCTTGAATGACTTTTACCTGTAGATGCTGGCGCAGTTCAGCCAGGCCGATTGGCTTGAACATGCAGTCGTTCATGCCATTGGCCAAACAACGCTCGCGCTCCTCAGCCTGGGCGTTGGCGGTCAGGCCGAGTATCAGGCAGGCGGGGCGGCGCTGCTGGCGTTCCTGCTCGCGGATGCGTCGCGCCAATTGATGACCGTCCATTCCGGGCATATGGCAGTCGGTGATAACCGTGTCGAAGTGGCCGTTCTGCCACAGGGCCAAAGCCTGATGACCGTGACTGGCCTGGCTCACGCGATGACCGAGCAGGCTTAGCTGACGCTCGAGCAACATCAGGTTGGCGGGGTAATCGTCCACCACCAGGATAGATTGCATTGGCATGCCCAGGGGCGTTTGTGCTGCCGCGGTATCAATGGGCTCTGCAGAGGCTGCCAGAGGCAGGTCGAGTCCAATCTCCACGCGCGTTCCCTCGCCCGGAGCACTGGTGAGGGTTAGATCCCCGCCCATCAGCTGGCACAAGGTACGGCTGATCATCAGCCCTAGGCCGGTACCTTGGCGGGCGGTTTGCGTACCGACCTGGGAAAAGTGCTGAAACAGCCGTTGCTGATCCTGGGTGCTGATTCCGATGCCGGTGTCATTGACTGCAAGCTGAATGTGCAGGCGCCCAGGCTGAGGCGCATCGCTGCGCAGGCTGACGGTAATAATCCCCCGGTCAGTGAACTTGATTGCGTTGCTGACAAGGTTCGACAGAATTTGCTTGAGGCGCAGGGCATCGACCGCAACCAGGCTGCCGGTGGGCTGCAAGTCGGTGTCGATAACCAGCCCTTTGAGCCTGGCGTTGCCCTCGAAGACGCGTACCGTGGATCTGATCAGGGCGTTAAGGTCCGTCGGTTTAGGCTCCAGCGTCATGTGCCCGGACTCGATTCGGACGATGTCGAGGATGTCGCCGATCAACTCCAGCATGCCATTGGCAGATTCAAATGCCACTTGCAGCGAGGTGCGGTCGGCACGGCCCTGTTCGGCATCCTTGACGGCAAGTTCCAACAAGCCAATGACTGCGTTCATTGGCGTGCGGATCTCATGGCTCATGGTTGCCAGGAAGGTACTCTTTGCATGGCTGGCATCTTCGGCCTGCTCCTTGGCCAGGCGCAGCTCGTCGAGCAAGCGTTTGCTGAAACCCAGTTCGGTCTGTAGCGCCTGTTCGGCTTCTCGGCGTTGTCGAATCAATTTGTGCAGGTAGCGATTCCACACCACAACCGCCGCAATCAGCAGGCTGGCACCGAACAGGATCTGCAGGATCAGGCCGCGGTAGTTGTACCAGATGTTGTCGCTGATCAACGCGTTGGTTCGCCAGCGTCCGGTCAGTTCGGTCATTTCGTCCGGGGGGATGCTGAGCAATGCCTTTTCCAGGATCGAGTGCAGCAGTGGTGTGTTGCGCGATACCGCAAAAGAAGCGACCCCGGGCTGGTCGCTATAGATAGAGGCGATCTGCAGTCGGTCCTTGAACATGCGGCTGATGAAGTAGGCGGCATTTATCTGTGAACTGATGGCGGCGTCGGCTTTGCCCTGTGTGACCAGCTCCATTAATGAGAGCGGATCGTCGACCTCCAGCAGCGCAGTCTGCTTGAGGTTCAGACGCGACTCGGGCTCGGGGGAAAAGTCGCGGATCAACGCCAGGCGCTTGCCCTTGAGTTGCTCGACGCTGCGCACATTGTGATTGTCGGCGCGGGTAACCAGCACCAGCGGGGTAATCAGGTAGGGGCGGGTGAACAACAAGGTGTATTCACGGGCGGGCGTTGGCGGCAGCAAACCGGCGATGTCAGCGCTGCCTTGCTCAAGCTGGCTGGCGACATCCGCCAGTGAGTCGGAAACATGGATGTCGAATTTAAGGCCCGTACGTAGACTGATCTGATCCAGCACATCGGCCGTGATACCGCGAAACTGCTGGTGGTCGTCGTAAAAGCTCATCGGCGCAAAGTATTTGTTGATCACTACCCTAAGCCGAGGATGCTCTTCTATCCAGGTACGCTCCGCGGCGCTGAGGCTCAAACTACTGCGGTTGAGCAACACCCGGCTGCTGCCGCTGGTCCAGCGTCGAAGGATGTTCAAGCGATCGTTATCACCAATACGATCCAGCGCTTGATTGACCAGGCGCAACAATACGGGATTGTCACGTGACAGGGCAAAAGCGAAGGTGCCACGCAAATTCTTGATGAAGTGATCAATCTGCACGCTTCCCATATAGATGCGGGTTATCAGGTAATCACTGCTCACCGCATCCCCCAGAAAAGCGTCTGCCTGACCGAGTGAGACGGCAGACAGACCCGCCAGGTTGGAGCTGTACAGTTGCAGTTTGGTCTTCGGGTATAGGGCATTCACTACGGCACTGGGCAGATAGTGATCGACCATGGCCAGGCGCAGCCCTTCAAGTTTGTCGTTCAGGCCCAGCGACTTGCCTGATCCAATCGAGATCACAGGCTGGTCTTCGGTGTAGGAACGGCTTAACACCAGTTGCCTATCGTCGGCCTCGAAGGCATTGGAGCTGCCCAGCAGATCAATTCTGCCGGCACGCAAGGCTGCGATTGCCTCGGTCCGGCTGGCAAAGCGGCGTACTTTGATACGAATGCCCAGAAGCTCGCTCAGGAGCCCAGCATAATCGGCGGTCAGACCTTCATAGTCGTTGTTGGAGGCATTGATATCGAAGGGGGGTAGTCTGGAAAAGTGGTGCCCAGCAGCAAGTGTTGCTTGTGCTTGAGCCATTGCCTGTCTTCGCTGGACAGGGACAGTGCCTCGCTGCTGCTGATCGAACGGGCCAGAAGTTGTCGAGGCTCGCCTACCTCCGCCGCAAGGGCACACAGCGATTGCAGGCTGAGCAGCCCGCCAATCAGAAAGGCCTTGAACAGGCTCATTGGCCGGGCAGATGACGGCGCGCCAGATCGACCAGTTCTACAAATGAGCCCACTTCCAGCTTCTCCATGATGCGGGTCTTGTAGGTGCTGACGGTCTTTGCGCTCAGGTGAAGGCTATCGGCGATAAGGTTGTTTGAATGCCCTTCGGTCAAGAGCCTCAGCACCGTCAGTTCCTGATTGGACAGCTTGGCCATGCGTTGCTGTTCATTCAGTAGCGGACCTTGTTGCGATGACAGTTCAGGAAAAATCGAATAGCCCTTGATCATAGCTTTAAGCGCAGCCATCAAGGATTCGAGATCTTCATCCTTGCGTACGAAGGCCGACGCACCGGCGTCCAGGCAGCGGCGGGCGAACATTTCGGCGGATTGCCCGGTCAGTACCATGATCCGTGGTGCCGGTTCGAGTAACTGCAGGCGCTGCAAGACTCTCAAGCCGTCCATGCCGGGCAGGGCGATATCCAGTATGACTACATCCGGGCTCAGGTCACGGGCGCTCTGTATTGCGCTATGACCGTCGTCGGCTTCACCGACAACCGTGAAACTTTCCCGCTCAAGCAACATACGTACGGCAAAGCGGATGGTGGAGTGGTCGTCAACTATTAACACCGAGGTCAAAGTTCAGCTCCTTGTCGAGTATGTAAGCTAATTCCCGAGTCATTCAGGAGAGGCGTCTCTGGCCTGGGCCGGAAGGGCGCCAACAATACGTCGAATTAAGGGTGAATTGTACGGCGAGGACCGCTGTGTTGAACTAATCGGCGATGTTTGACGAAATTTCCTACAAAAGTGTGAGCTTTTTCGAGCTTAACCATAGCGGGCCGCCACACAATTGGACGGCCCCTTGTAGGAATCTAGAACGAAGTGGTGAAGGACGCGTAATAGGCGCGGCCTGCTTCGTTGTAGGTCAATGCACCGGCTTCGTCAGAATTACCCTCGCGATACAATCGTTTGTCGAACAAGTTGTTGACCCCGACGCGTACGCTAAAGTTCTTGTTGAATTCGTAGCCGCTGCTGATTCCGACCAGGCCATAGGGATCGACATCCTTTTGCACCTTGGGATCGAGGGTTTCATTGGCCCTGGCGTTGTAGCTCGGCGCTTCCTGCTTGCCATAGTAGGTGGCGTTAAGCTGGAAGGAGAGCTTATCGGTGGCGTTCCAGTCCAGGGTGGAGTTGACCGTGTATTCGGGAATGATGCTCAGTGGTTCGCCGGTCTTCTTGTTTTCCGACTCGATCATGTAGGTGAAGTTGGTGTTCCAGTCCAGGCTCGGTGCAAGCGCGATGAACAGATTGCCTTCCACCCCTTGTACCACTGCTTTTCCGGTGTTTTCCCAACGCAGGATGCGCCGGCCGTTGGGTAGACGGAACAAGGTCTGGTTGCCTGCCTCGATCTTGTTCTTGTAGTCGTTGCGAAAGTAAGTGGCACTGGTGCGCCAGGTGCCTTTGTCATAGGCCAGGCCCAATTCCTTGTTGACGCTGGTTTCCGGGTCGAGGTTGGCATTGCCGAGCAAATAGCAACCGCCGTTGTTGGCCTCGCTGGAATTGCAACCACCGCCACGACTGTAGAGCAGGTAGTTGGGGTTGGCCTGGTACAGGTTGGGGGTTTTGTAGGCGCGGGCGATCCCGCCCTTGACGCTCAGGGCTTCGGTGATCTGGTGCGAAGCGTTCAGGCTCGGGCTCCAGTTGCTGCCAAAGTCTTCGTGATGGTCATAGCGTAGCCCTGGTGTAACGATGGTGTTCTCGCCGACTTCGATGTTGTCCTCGGCATACAGGGCAAAGCTGCGGGCGGTCGATTTGGTCTGGCTACGATCGAAGCCTGGCAGCTCGGCGCCTGGATCATAGCTTTGCGGGCGCAGCGAACCTGGGTCGTTCAGCGACTCGTAGAGGTACTCGCCACCCAGGGTCAGTACTTGCTGTAAGCCCATGTTCAGCGGCAGGTTGATTTCGCCAGTGGCGCGGGTATTGCGCAGGCGTGACTCAAAGCTGCCGGCACTTTCCGAGGGGGCGCCTTCGCCCCAGCCTGCCAGGCCTTCGTTAAGGCGGGCGTTGCGGGTCAGGTCATACGACAATGCAGCAGTGGAGGTGCCCCAATCATAGTCACCGCGATGGGTCACGGCGAAGCTGGAACGCTGCATTACGTTGGTCTCCTTGCCCGCCTGGCTTTCGACGAATTCGCCGCCGGCGTTGAGCATGGTGTCGCCGGCGAATATGTTGCCCTGGCGGCTGTAGCTTGACTCCAGGTCTACGCTGTTGGACGGGTCGATCTTCCAGCTCAGCAGGCCGTTGATGTCCTTGTTGCGAACACCTTCGCGTCCGGCCATCAAGGACTCCTCGTAGGCCTGGTGTCCCGCGTTGATTTTCATGTCGTCGGCGTCGGTCTTGTTCAGGTTACCGTAGACACGAAAGATCAGGCTGTCGGTCAGTGGCCCGCTCAGGCTGAAGTTGACGCGCTTGCCTGTACCCTCGGCATCGTCTTCCGGAAGCATTGTGTACAGGGTCATGGAGCCGCGCAGGTCTTCGGTCGGACGCTTGGTAATAATGTTCACAACACCACCCATGGCGCCTGAACCGTAACGCGCGGCGGCCGGACCCCGCAGAATTTCGATACGCTCGACTTCCTCGGCCGGCACCCAGTTGGTTTCACCACGGGTATCTCGGTCGCCACTCCAGCCGTAACGCACGGCATTGCGCGAAGTGGAGGGTTTACCGTCGATGAGAATCAGGGTGTTCTCCGGGCCCATGCCACGCAAGTCGATCTGGCGGTTGTTGCCGCGGGCGCCGCTGCTGCTATTGCCGGTGAGGTTTACCCCAGGCTCGCGGCGGATGATGTCGGAGAGATCGTTGACGGGGGGGCGCTTCTTGATGTCTTCGGCGGTAATGATCGAAACACCTGGTGCTTGCTTGAGCTCTTCTTCGGCGGTTCCCAACACCCGCGTGTTTTCCAGTTCGATGGCCTGGCGGGTGCCATCGACGGGCAAGTCGGTTGGCTGGATCTGCACTTCATCGGGTTGCAGTTGCAGGGGGGCTGCGGCGAGGGTGGAGGAGCCCAGTGTTGCCAGCAAGGCAATACTCAAGGGGCTGAGGTTGAAGCGCGACGCCATGTCAAATCTCTCCTGGAACAAAGGGTAAGCGGGGCGTAAATCAGGCAGGCCCCGTGTGCGGCGTCGAGAATGATAAGAATTACCATTCGCAAGTAAACCCTTTGGGAGAAAAATAAAATATTAACGAGGTTGAGCCTCAAGGCTCTGCTATGGGGTCTGGCGCAAAACGGCAGCTGATCTTGGCGACTCGGAGCAAGGCTGTTGCCAGCAAAAAAACGGCCGTGACCACCCCATCGGTAGTCACGGCCAAATCGGGGAGAGGAGGGTAAACGGCGCAGCAGCGGTGCTCATTCGCCGCTGCGCAATGCTCATTGCTGCAACACAGTCGCCTGGTTGCCGTTGCCGAACTGTTGAACGGTCGCGGACATGCTGGCGCCACTCTGGTCGACATTGGCCTGGTTGAAGGAGCCACCTTGAGTCACGTAGGCCACGTTGACGCCTTCGGTTTGTTTGATGATGGCGCTGTTGTTGTCACCATACAGTTGCCAGGTGGAGCTTTGATTGCCGCTGCCGGACTGCTCGACATTGATGCTGTTTTTTACCCCTGCGCTTGAGCCTGTGGCGTAGTTGTCAGTGCCGCGCTGATCTGCGATCAGCAAGTTGTCGCTGCCGTTCTGTTCAAAGTACAGCTCGTTGTTGCTGTCGACCTGGGTGACTTCGGCGGTGTTGTTCACGCCGCTCTGGTTCAAGCGCGCCAGTTGCGCGACGTCCTTCTGGGTCAGGTTGGCACTGTTGCCGCTGCCATTTTGGGTGACTATTGCGGTTTGGCTGGTGCCGAACTGGCCGCCGAACTTATCGCCCTTCCAGTTGCTCGCCAACACCTTGTTGCCGTCACCGTTGGAGCTGACCTCCAGCACATGACTGTCACCGGTCTGGTAGCTGAAACTCACGTTGCCGGTGCCTGACTGGGTCAATGTAGCCAGCGACTCTGTCGATTCGTATTGATCGGCATAGATGGCGTTGACGCTGCCCATCTGCACAACGTTGGCGGTGTTGCTGTCGCCGAAGCTCTGGTCGATTACACCTTCGTTGGTCATCCCATATTGGGTGAGATTGGCATGGCTGCCCGTTTGCGTGTCCTGCCAGATTTCAGTGGAGTTGCCACCGCCGTTCTGGTTGATGGTGATGGTTCCTCCCTGGCCTTCGCGCTGATCGCCGTATGCCCAGTTGTTGTCACCAGCCTGGTAGACAGCAATCTGGCCATCGTTGTGGTTGATGTGTTCGGCAGCGCTGTAGTTGTTGATACCGGCCTGGGTACTTTCGGCGTTGTTGGCCGCGCCAGCGGTCAGTTGCTCGATATAGGCACGGTTGTCGCTACCGTACTGAACAGTAGAACCCTGGCTACCGGTCTGGCTGTCCTGGTAGACGAACGAGAAGTTGCCAGAGCCTTCCTGGGTTTGTCGGGCTTCGTTTTCGGTGCCCAGGGACTGGCTTGCGTGGGTGTTGTTCAAGGTCCCGGCCGATTGCTGATTGATCTTGCTGCCGTATTCGTACAGTTGCTCGGCATACCCGGCGTTATACTCGCCGGCGGTGCTCTGCTGGATCGAACTATTACCTCCTTCCTGTTTGGCTGCGTGGTTGTTGCCCAGGCCCTGCTGGTCTTGAGTGGTAACACTGAGCGCGGCGGCCAGTTGTTTTACCTCGGCGATGTTCTCAGTACCGCTCTGGTTTTGAGTCGACTGGCTTTCGTCAGCCATCGCCTGGCCTGCAAGGCACAGAACAATGGCGGCGCTTAAGGGAGCGAGCTTGAACATGGTGGTGCCTCCAGGTTTCAACGATATTGGTTGACTTGTACGTGCTGACCGTTGCCGGTCTGGACCACGGAGCTTTGCAGTCCGCTGCCGGTCTGAACGATGCTGGCGTTGTTGCTGTTGCCGTACTGCTCGATGTTCGCGCGGTTGTTGCTGCCGCTTTGTGCGATCGAGGCACTGTTGCCATAGCCTTGCTGGTTGATGTTGGCCATCAGGTCGTTGCCTTGTTGCAGGATGTACGCCTCTTGCGATCCGCCTGACTGCACGATGCGGCCCAACAGGGTTTGTCCGTCCTGACCGATGGCGGCCCGGTTGGATTGACCGTTCTGCTCCACCTGCGCCTGCTGACCGGTAGTGGCCGGCAGCGGTTGCAATGACAGCGGTTCACCCAGGTCGCCTCCTGGGCCGAGGTCGGCGTTATCCATCAAGTCATCGGCCAGGGCGGCCTGACCGATCAGGGTCAGGCAAAACAGCAAGGTGGTCAGGCGCGCCATGGTCATGTCTCCTGCGTTCTACTGCACGGTAACCGGCACGGTACGGACGGTGCCCTGGCTAGTGCGGATGGTCGCCGACGGTGTGGCTGTCGGGATCACCGTGGTGCTGTTGCTCACCGTCAACCGCCAGCGACCGGTCAGCGGTACCGTGGTGGTGCCCAGGGTGGCCAACCCGGTAGGGGTGGTGACCTGCACTGTAATGGTGTTGCCAGTCGTCACCGACGAGGTACCGGAGAGATCCCAGTTGTAGCGGTTGTTGGAACGCGCGGTGACGGTCGCGGCGGTGATGGCGAAGGTTTCTGCCGCCGGTCTTGGCGATACCTGCACGGTGACAGTTGCCGGTGCCGACAGGGCGCCGAAGCTATCTCGGGCGATGTAGCTAAAGGTGGCGGTGAACGCCGCAGTCACGTTTGCCGGTGGGGTATAGGTGACCTGGGTTCCGCCGTTGCTGACCGTGCCTTGGCCGGGGCCGGGTTGAGTCACTGAGTCAACCGCAAGAGGGACGTTGCCATCCGGATCGCTGTCATTGAGCAAGACGTTGATCGGCAGGGCGACACCCAATGTAGCGGCGGTGTCGTTGACGACGACGGGTGCGCGGTTCGGCGCAACGTTGATGGTTACCGTGGTGATCTCCGATTTCAGTCCTTTGCTGTCTTGGGCACGGTAGGTGAAGGTGACGGTCATTGGCGCTTCGACCACCGGTGGCGGGGTGTACTGCACTGAGGTACTGCCGTTAAGCGTGACGGTGCCTTGCCCGGTGATAGGCTGGGTGAGGTCGGTGATGGTTAGCGGTACGTTGCCGTCCGGGTCGCTGTCGTTGGCCAGCAGGTTCAAGGTCAATGCAACGCCAAAGCTGGTGCTGCCCTGGTCTGCCTGCGCCACGGGGGCCTGGTTTTCCGCTTCGACCGGCGCGTTGCCAACAATCACTACCGGTTCGGTATCACTGCCGCCGGCAGCGGATTTGATCGTGACAGTCGCTGGAGGTTGGCTCAGGTCATTGACCGTAAGGGTTTTCACAACGCCCGACCCGGACATCCGCCCGTACCCTTGGGCAACCAGGTCAGGAACCCTGACTTCGTCACTGGAACTGGCCTCGATCCGCAGGCGTTTGTTGGCCCAGTCGTACCGTGCAGAGGTCACCTTGACCACGTCGGTAAGTTTGCGCGACAGCGCAGTGGGGCGTTTCACGCCGGTTGGATCGGTGGCTGTGACCACGATCACCGGTGGCGGGGCGCTGTTGCTGTAGTGGTGGGCGAAGAACAATCCGCTTTTGTCTGTCAGCAGGTCGAACTGGCAAGGTGACGGCGGAGTGCCTGGCACCAGTGCAAGGCTTTCGCGAAAGCACAAGGTGGCGGTGTTCGGTGCCTTGGCGAATACCTCTACTCGGGTACCGTCAGCAGTACGTCGGTAAGTGGCTCGCTCCAGCTCTGCAGCCACCTGGCTGCGCGCATCGAGGACTTTGCCGGAAACGGTAAAAAGGTCGGTACGGATGGTCCCAGCGGGGCCCTTGATCTCTACGTAGTTGGTGTTGAACGGGCTACCGGTGACCTGTTCAGTGATGTTTGGGTCGCCTATAAAGGTCTCGCTGGCGGAGGTGTCCGGGTTGATTTCAGTGTAGGGACCACCGACACCGCGCAGGAATGGGCCAATTGCGCCTTTGAGCACGCCACTGAACACCCCGGGTGCACCGATGCCAACATCACGGGTGATGTTGATCGCCCTGCGTCCCGGTGTGGTGACGTTGACCGTTTCGACGCCGTAGGGGTGAGTGATGACATAGGTACCGGCCTGAGGCACCGAGACCCGCAGACGGATACGCGCGAAGCTCTGTTGGTCGCCATCGATCGGGTTCTCGCTGGCAAATGCTGCTTCGATGCCGGCGACATAGACATCCAGTTCATAGCCGCTGTTGCCTACCGCTGGAATCGATGTTTCAGCCAGGTACCAGAACATCTCTGGTGGCCAGTTGTCCGGAAACACCAGAGGCAGGGCATCATCGTAGATGCCAGGCTCAGGCAGCAGGGTACACATGTAGGCGGGCGGTACCGAAACGCCGACGCGTGAGCTTGTGGCCCTCGATTGGCACAGCTCCATCGACAGGTCATTGTTGTCCTGGTACCACATCGGGTAACGCCCGGTGGCCAGCGTGTAGGGGCCCGGATCGACTGCTTTGAGGCCGGCCCAGGCGGTGCCAGCCAGCGAGAGGGAAAGCCCGGCTGCGCAAAGCGCCAGGCGTGGCCAGTTATTCATGCTGCCTCCTGCTACGGGACGTGGCGTAAAGATGTTCATGGCACGAGCACCACTTCTTCGCTGTCGCTACCACCGTTGCCACTGGTCACGGTGACCACGGCCGGCGGGATCGGCGAGAGCCCGGTGATGAGAGTCTTGACCGCGCCAGTGCCGCTCATGGTGCCGATGACTGCTCCATTGCCGGTGAAGGCGTTGAGCACCGTCGTTTCGGTTTCATCACTGGTAGATGCGACCAGGGTCAGGTCGCCAGAGGCCAGGCTGAATTCGGCGCGCTGGATGACAACCAGGTCGGTGAGCGGCATCTTCAGGGTGGTCGGTGTGCTGCTGGGGATCGCCAACTGATTGTTGGCAGTCACCAGCAGATCCACTGGCAGACTTGGGTTGAGTGGCGATTGTGCGTACCAGGCACCCGTGGTGTTGGCTTCGGTAAGATTCAAATTAGGCGTTTGGCTGGTCAGGGCCGCGGTGCCGGGCGGTGGTGGGGCTTGCACGAAGATATCTTGTTGGGCGCGCAGGTCTCCGTTGTCGCTATGACGCGAATAAGTGCTGCGCTGTGCAATGACAGGGGTTGGCCGGACAACGTTGGAGAGCTTGCCCGAGACCGCGAACAAGGTGGTCCGCAGGTCCAGACCATTTGGGCCTTCGATACGTACGAAGTTGGTATTGAATGGGCTTCCGGTGACCGCTTCATTGAGATTTGGGTCGCCGATGAAGCGCTCACTGGCACCCGAGATGGGGTTGGTCTCGGTGTAGGGACCACCGACCCCGCGCAGAAACGGGCCGACATCACCTTTGAGTGCGCCGGTATAGGACTTCTGGCCGCCAATACCAATGTCGCGGGTCATATTGATCGCGCGCCGCCCGGCTGCTGGCACATCGAACACCTCGACACCGTATGGGTGGGTGATGATGTAGGTACCGGCTGTTGGAACATCGACGCGGATCCGCACCCGGGCAAAGCTGACCTGGTCACCATCGACCACTTCATCGGCGGCAAAAGCCGCCTCGACAGCAGTGCCGAAGCTCAAGTCGATCCCGCGGTTTGCGTCGACGATGGCTGCGTCGGCGGTAAACCAGAATGTTTCATCGGGGTAGTTGGTTGGAAAGCTGATCGGCTTGGTGTCATCGTACACGCCGGGTGCCGGGTTCAAGATGCACATGTACGAGGGAGCCCCTGGAGCCCCGGCTACCCGCGAACTGACCGCCGTGGTCAGGCACAGGTCGAGTACCCGACCGTGGGTGTCGTGATACCACGCAGCGAATCCACCGGTGGCCGGCAGGTAAGGGCCAGGGTCAACTTCGAACAGCGCGGCGTGGGCCGGCGCCTGGATCAGGCCAGCCAGAATCAGCAGTGCCAGTGGGTGGGGCGTTGGACGGTGCATGAGTCTTCCCTCTTGCAATCGGGCCCATGGGTTTGGGTCGTCTGCACAGGGTTCGGCAACTTCCATACCAGTTTTCAGAAACCCTTGCGGAGTCTGGCCTGGAGGGGGATTTTCGGCTTGGCGCCAGGGCGCTTGAGCGGGGCCGATGCCCCAGGGTTGGGGGTAATTGGGGGCGCAGGCGGGGCAATCGAAGTTAACTGGGCTATAACCTAAGAAGCCCTTTGCCAGGAGTTCGTGATGGACCTGCAATCACGTCTGGATTCACTGCCGCAGCAAGAAACCGTCCCCACTCAGGCAACGAGCCCCCGGCCTTTCAATTTGCTACGCTGGTACGCCTTTGTGAGCCTGGCAATTATCCTTTCGGTGGCGGTAGGACTGGGACTGATCTCCAGTCGTTTCGTTATCAACGAAAGTGTCGAGCGCGATGCACTGCTGACCGCGCAGTTCATCCAGTCCATTGCCTCGGCAGAAGTGCGTCATGTGTCGATCCCCAATGTACGCACCATGGGTGAGTTGCTTGATCCGCGACAGGACCAGAACTTCCCCGAGGTCAATCCGGTGGCGCGTCGCGATGCCCGCGGCGAGTTTCTCGACCACATCGCGCACCTGCCGGACATGCTTCTGGCCAACATCTATGCGCCGGATCGCACGGTGATCTGGTCCAGTAACCCGGCGCTGGTTGGACGGCTGATCGAGTCGGACGATGACCTGGACCATGCCTTCGACAACAAGGTCCGGGTTTCGGCCAGCTACCACAACGTCGATCAGGCCCGCAGCGAGCAGAAGTTCATTACCCCGCCGGAAAATTTGTTCATCGAGAACTACATTCCGCTGTTCGATGCCGACAATGAAAACGTCACGGCAATGGTCGAAATCTACAAAGAGCCTCGCGACCTTATCGATCGTATTCAATACGGCCTGCTGATGATCTGGCTGGCTGTGGCGGTGGGCGCGACGCTGGTGTATGGCGGCTTGTACTGGCTGATGTTCCATGCAAACCGTCATTTGGCGCGCCAGCAAAAGCGTCTGATCAACAACGAAACCTTTGTCGCGCTGGGAGAGATGTCTTCAGCAGTGGCGCACAGTTTGCGTAATCCCCTTGCCAGCATCCGTTCCAGCGCCGAACTGGCGCAGGAGATCGAGGAAGGCCCGGCGCAAAAATACATTGGCGACATCATCAGCCAGGTCGATCGCATGTCTCAATGGGTTCGCCAGTTGCTGCAGTCGTTGCGCCCCCTCAATGATGAGGTCGAAGCGGTTGAGCTGGAGCGGGTGCTGCAGGACAGCTTGCAGGCATTCAGCCTGCAACTGAAACGCAACGGTGTTGAGGTACGCCTCGATCCCCTCGCCAATGTTCGCGTACTGAGCCAATCAGTGTTGCTCGGGCAGATTTTCAATAGCCTGATTGCCAACGCGCTGGAGGCGATGAGCGAGGGCGGAATATTGCGCGTCGAACTGGTTCATCACAACCGCAAGAGTGTGACATTACGTCTGTGTGACAGTGGCAAGGGCATGAGTAGCGATCAACTGCGCATGGCCTTCAGGCCGTTCTACACCACCAAGCAGGGAGGGCTGGGAGTGGGACTGGTACTGGTCAAGCGGATCATGGAGCGCTTTGGCGGTACGGTGCGCTTGAGCAGTCGCGAAGGCAAGGGCACCTGCGTGCAAATGAGCTTTCGCGTGGTGCGTAAATCAGCGGGGGTTTGAGCGAATTTTTCGGGGGTTGGCAGGCCCAATAATGGGGGGAATTTCCCCGCGCATAGTCAATATCTTGTGAGTAGATGATGTAACTCATTGATAAAGAGTATGTACATATCTTGAAACAGTTTTGGCTGGGTAATTGCAAATCGACATTACCGGTAGCCAACACTGGGTGAAAGATCATGTTCAAACGCGTTCAATACCCCTTCTGCCTGAGCGCAGCTTTGGCGCTACTACTCGTCGCTGAAGCCTCTGCCAGTCCAATTGACGACGTTGACCCGCCGGAGCCGGGAGATCCGTCGGCGTTTAGCGATGTACCTGCCAATCCGGCAGCTGCCTTGAATAACCTGCTGACGCTTCCCGAGGCGAATGTCGGGGCGTTCGACCTGCCGGATGGTGTAGAGGGCGATCGAGACACGCCTCGGCAGGAAAATCCGCGGCCACCTGCCCAGCAGACATCATTCAATTACCCCACCAATGGCGCGCCAAGCCCGATGTTTGGCGCAGCGCCTTTTAGCCAACAGTTGTTGTTGTTCGAAGAATTTGGACCGACCCGCCTGGACCCTACCGCCCCCGCCGATTTGTTGGTGTTTCCTGCGCCGACCACCGGCCCTGCGCCGCAGCAGGACCCTGTCAGCGTTGCCCGTAGCGCTCCCAATGGTGCATTGCTTGATGCCTTTCTCAAGCAACCTGGACTGACACCATTTCCCAGTCAGTTCGCCAACGTGGTAGACCGCAACCCGTGGCAAACGCAGATCGAGATGTTCCTTAACCGTCATATTGGCGCACCTGCCGAAGGGCGGCCACCTGGAAAAGGCTGGTCGCACCAGCGCTGGAACGAGTTCTACCCGCAAGCCGCCTACAAGACAGCCCAGGCCGGTGCGCGAATCAATGGTGGCGTGCGCGATGCCACTCAGATGCATCACTACAGTGTTGGCGAGTTTGCCCCGGGCGGGTTGTATTACAACACTGCCGGGCAGGCCAATACCCTCGGTACCACCAAGGGCGTCGATACGCGTTTTCACCCCAACATGCCGTTGCAGGATCACAAGTCGATGTGGACCTTTGACGGCACGCTGCCTGCGAAGCTGCTGATGGTGCGTTACGGTCAGCCGCTGCTGATGCGTCACTACAACGCACTGCCGATTGATCCTGCGGCCAACCATGGTTTTGGCCTGCACACCATCAGTACCCATGAGCACAACGGTCACTCTCCCGCAGAAAGCGACGGCTATGCCAACGCCTTCTTCTTTCCCGGGCAGTTCTATGATTATCGCTGGCCGCTGCAATTGGCCGGATACGACAGTATCAATACCCGTGCCGAAGACCCACGCGCGGCATTCCCTTGCACACCGGGGGAAAAGCTTTGGGTCAATGACGCCGAGCCTGGGCTGAAAACTTGCGACAACGGCAGTATCCGCATTCGTGGCGACTGGCGCGAAACCATGAGTACTCATTGGTTCCACGACCATATGCTCGATTTCACCGCGCAGAATGTCTACAAGGGCAACGCGGCGATGATGAACTACTACAGCGCACTGGATCGCGGCAATGAAGCCTTTGCTGACGGTGTGAACTTGCGTCTGCCCAGTGGTTCGGCGTTGTCCTGGGGCAATCGCGACTATGACGTCAACCTGCTGATCGCCGACAAGGCCTGGGGCCAGGATGGCCAATTGTGGTTCAACCCGTTCAACACCGATGGCTTCCTGGGCGACCAGGTGCTGGTCAACTGGCAGTACAAACCCTTCCTCGATGTGCGTGCTCGCAGCTATCGCCTGCGCATCCTCAATGGTTCGGTTTCGCGCTACTTCAAACTGGCAATGGTGCGCGAAATCAAGGGCAGCGGCGGCGAGTTTGCCGGCCCCAAAGGCTCGGGTCTGTCTTATGCGCGGGTGCCGTTCCACATGATTGCCAACGACGGCAACATCATGGAGCACTCGGTGCCCTTCGACGGCAGCATGGACCTGGACGGTGACGGTAACCGCAACAATCACAACGCGATTTTGCCCACCCAGGGCATTGCCGAGCGTTTCGACATTATCGTCAACTTTGCCAGGAACGGTATCAAACCGGGTGACAAGTTGTACCTGATCAACCTCAAGGCCCACGACACCGGCAAAGGGCCCAAGGAAGATATCGATCTTGCCGATGTGCTTTCGCAGAAGTACCTGGCAGTCATCAAGCAGACCAGCAAAGGCCCGCAATGGGACAAGGGTGACCCGGCGGTGGGCAAAGTCCTGCAATTTAACGTCAAGGCCTACAGCGGCCAGGACCTGGCCATGGACCCGGCAGACTATGAACCAGCCAAACCGGGCAAGGCCGAAGGCAAGGTGATGATTGCGCTCAAGCTGCACCGTGACAACCCCGCCGATCAGGCGCGCCTGGCCCAGGCTCGCCACCGGACATTCATTTTCGGTCGATCCGATGGGACCGACCAGGTGCCGTGGACCATCAAGACGGACGGCGGCCTGGGCTACAACATGGACCCGCGTCGGCTCAATGCCTCGCCACAATTGGCAACCGGCCCCACCGATGCGGGATTCAGCGGCGCAGGAACCCTGGAAGTGTGGAAGATCCAGAACGGTGGCAATGGTTGGAGCCATCCGGTGCATGTGCACTTCGAGGAAGGCATCATCCTCAGTCGCGGCGGCAAAGCGCCACCGGAATGGGAAAAATGGGCGCGCAAGGACGTCTACCGCATCGGCAACGAGAGTGACGGCCTGGATAACGTCGAGATGGCGATCAACTTTCGCGAGTTCGCCGGTACCTACATGGAGCACTGTCACAACACCCAACATGAGGACAACTCGATGTTGCTGCGTTGGGACATTGATCACCCAGGCCAACTGCAGTTGATGCCAACGCCATTGCCCAGTTGGGACGGCGTGCAGTACATCAACTCTGCCGCGCTGCCCACCTGGCGCAGCGGGGATGGCAAGGGGCCGCAGGTGAAGATCAACAAGTAGCCCTTGGCCAATGGCGAACGAGGTGTGAATCATGCGGCGACTTTCAATCTGGTTCGGCGCAGCACTGCTGTGCTGGGCCCTCCAGGGGCTGGCTGAGGATGCCACACCTTGGGGGGCGGATTACTTTCCCAACACACTCCTGACCGACCAGGATGGTCGGCAGGTGCGCTTTTTCGATGATTTGATCAAGGGCAAGGTGGTGGTGGTGAACTTCATCTTCACCGGTTGTGGCGACTCGTGCCCATTGGAAACTGCGCGCTTGCGCCAGGTTCAGCAACTGCTGGGCGAACGCGTGGGTAGCGATGTGTTTTTCTACTCCATCAGTATCGATCCGCTCAGTGACACCCCGCAGGTGCTCAAGGCTTACGCAGAGCGATTCAAAGTCGGCCCCGGGTGGTGCTTTCTGACCGGTGACAAGGAGCAGATCGATGCTTTGCGCCGGCGTCTGGGGTTGTTTATCGAAGGGGTGGACAACGGTCGCAGTCGCGACCACAACCTGAGTCTGATTGTTGGCAACCAGGCCACCGGTCGCTGGATGAAGGCCTCGCCATTCGAAAACCCCTGGATTCTTGCCGACCAGTTGGCCAACAGCCTGCAGAACTGGAAGGCGCCCAGTAGCGAGCAGAGTTACGTCCAGGCACCGGACATACGCCCGCCCAGCAGCGGCGAAGAGTTGTTCCGGACCCGTTGCGCCGCTTGCCACAGTGTTGGCCCTGAAGATGGGCAGGGCGTTGGTATGCGCAATGTTGGTCCGGATCTTCTGGGCGTAACCCAGCGACGTGATCGCGCCTGGCTCAGTCGCTGGATACGCGAACCAGATCGCATGCTGGCAGAGCGTGATGCCCTGGCGCTGACCCTGTTCGAACAGTTCAATCGGGTGGCCATGCCGAACTTGCGCCTGTCCTCGGACAACACTGACAGTGTTCTGGAGTTTCTCGAGCAGGAAGCTCGGCGCCAGGGCGTGTTTGAACAAGCCCAAGCGCTAGACGACGAGGCGGCTATCGCCCAATAGAGGCAAAATACTATCAGTGAGCAGCGGATCATTAGAATTGATGTGAAACACCAGAGCCTGACTGGGCTATACATTTAAAAAAAAACAGCCCGCCAGGAAATATCAATGCAGGTGCTGAATAAGAAACAGGCCGATGAGGGCCAACCGTTCCATGCGTCACCTGATCGGAGCTTGCGCGACTTCAATTTGTTGCGCTGGTTTTCCGTGGTCAGCCTATTGATTATCACTGCCGTGGCGGTTGGCCTGGGCTATGTCTCGACGCGCTTTGTGGTCAATGACAGCGTTGAGCGGGATGCCATGCTCACCGCCCAGTTCATCCAGGCCATGGCCAAGGCAGAAGTGCGCCATTCGCGTATTCCGCCGGGCACAACCATGGCGCAGTTGTTGGATCCGCGCCTGGACAACCAGCATCCGGGAATCAGTCCTGACCTGGTGGCCTCCACTCGTATCGAATTTCTCGACCACGTCGAGCACCTGCCCGATACCTTGCTGACCAACGTCTATGCCCTTGATCGCACGATTGTCTGGTCCACCAATGCGCAGCTTGTTGGACGCAAGATCGAAGGCGATGATGACCTCGATGAATCATTCAATTCGCAAGTGCCAGTATCAGCCAGCTACCACAAGGCCAACGAAGACCGCGACGAACAGAAATTTTTGCGCGAGCCGCAGTACCTGTTCATCGAAAACTACATTCCAATGTTCGACGAAAGCGGCACGCAGGTGCTGTCGATGGTCGAGGTCTACAAGGAGCCGCAGGATTTGGTTCGGCGTATCCAGCGCGGCTATGTATTGATCTGGACGTCGACGCTGCTGGGCGGCGCGCTGATCTACTTTGGCCTGTTCTGGATCGTTCGCCGCGCTGCCAGCCTCCTGCGCGCCCAGCAGAGCAAACTGGTGGCCAGTGAAACCTTCGGCGCCCTCGGCGAAATGTCTTCGGCGGTGGCGCACAGCTTGCGTAACCCGCTGGCAACTATCCGCACCAGCGCCGAGTTGGCGCAGGAAGTGGCCAGCCAACATTCGCAAAAGAATATCGGTGACATTATTAGCCAGGTCGACCGTATGTCGCGTTGGGTGCGTGAGCTACTGGTGTCCTTGCAGCCGTTGAAGGACGATGCCGAAGCCGTCGACCTGGTCGCGGCAGTAGAAGACACCTGCAGCGCTTTTGCCTATCAGACCGAGCGCAATAAGGTGCAGCTTCAGGTGGATACACCGTCGAAGGCGTTGGTGATTAGCCAGCCGGTGTTGCTTACGCAGATTCTCAACAGTCTTTTTTCCAATGCCTTGGAGGCAATGCCCGGTGGCGGCCGGCTGACCCTGCACGTGCGTGAACTGACTGATGAAGGCAAGATCCAGCTAGTCTTGAGTGATACCGGCAAGGGCATGAGCCAGCAGCAGGAACGGATGGTGTTCAAGCCTTTTTTCACCACCAAGCAAGGCGGTCTTGGCGTCGGCCTGGTGTTGGTCAAACGAATAATGGAGCGTTTCGGCGGCGCGGTCAGTCTGACCAGTCGCGAAGAGGAAGGAACCCGCGTAAGCCTGACTTTCAATGTTGCAGCGGGAGGGGATCATGGAGCACAGCATCCTGGTGGTGGAGGATGATGAAATCCTCGCAGAAAATATTCAGACCTATCTAGAGCGAAAAGGTTTTGAGGTCACCGTTTGCCATAGCGCCGAGCAGGCTCTGGAGCAATTGGCTCAGTGCCAGCCCGATGCGGTGTTGACCGACAATTCGCTGCCGGGCATGAGTGGCCATGAGCTGATCAAGGCCCTGGCCGTGCGTGCGCCGGAACTCAAAGTGATCATGATGACGGGCTACGGCAATGTCGAAGATGCCGTGCTGGCAATGAAAGAGGGCGCTTTTCACTACCTGACCAAACCGGTGGTACTGGCCGAGCTCAAACTGATGCTCGACAAGGCGCTCGCGGCCGAGCGCATGGAACGCACGCTGTCGTTCTACCAGGAGCGTGAAGCGCAGAAGTCCGGAGGCCAGTCACTGATTGGTGAATCACCGGCCATGCTGAGCCTCAAGCATACCCTCACGCAATTGCTCGATGCCGAGCGGCGCATGGCCAGCGGCGACTTGCCGCCAGTCTTGGTCGAGGGGGAAACTGGCACGGGCAAGGAGCTGGTGGCTCGGGCCCTGCATTATGATGGCGCGCGAAGCAAAGGGCCGTTCATCGAATTCAACTGTGCGTCGATTCCAGCCAATCTGCTGGAGGCGGAACTCTTTGGCCATGAGAAGGGCGCGTTCACCGATGCCAAGGACCGCAGGGTCGGCTTGGTGGAGGCGGCCGATGGCGGCACGCTTTTTCTTGATGAGATCGGTGAAATGGACCTGCTGCTGCAGGCCAAGCTGTTGAAGCTACTCGAGGACCGTACCATTCGCCGTATCGGTGCGGTGAAGGAGCGTAAGGTCGATCTGCGTATTATTAGTGCCACCAACTGCAACCTGGAGCAGATGGTGCAACAGGGCAAGTTTCGCCGTGACCTGTTCTTTCGCCTGCGCATTATCTCGATCAAGGTTCCCAGACTGTATGCCCGGGGTGAAGATATCCTGTTGCTGGCCCGGCATTTCCTCAGCTTGCATGGCAAGCGCTACGGCAAGACCCATCTTTATTTCAGCCCTGAGGCTGAAGAGGTGCTGCTCAACTACAGCTGGCCGGGCAACGTGCGGGAGTTGCGCAATATGCTTGAGCAGACGGTATTGCTTGCACCTGCCGAAGAGATTGCTCCGCACCAGCTCAACGTGTGTATGAGTCTGGTTGATGAGCCTTTTGAAATGCCGGCCCCGGCTTTTCATGAAAGCCATGGCAATGGGGAATCTGCGATTTCAACCAGTTTGCCGGAGGTGGAGCGGGAAATGGTGCGCAAGATGCTCGACCGCACAGACTGGAACGTGACGAAATCGGCCCGCCTTTTGGGGCTGAGTCGCGATATGTTGCGCTACCGTATCGAGAAGCTTGGCCTGAGCCGGCCGGACAAGCGTCAGTGGTGAGGGTGTATGGGTCCACCCGATTTTGCACATATCCAATGGCGATGGTGGCGTTGAGTCACCTTTGCGCCCTTACGGCGCCTTACTTTGGCAGTCGCCCCAAAGTAAGCAAAGGGCTTGCCCCACCAGGGGCCCTACGCTGCGCTTCGGGTCCCCTCGCTACGGTGTCGCTACAGGGCATTGCGATCTACGCGTTGCAAGCAACACTACGATTCGCAACTTCGGCCAAGCCGAAGGCGCTGCGCGCTAGCCCTTTCGCAACACCTTCACTCGGCCCTTCTGGTTAACGGGGCGAGTGGATCAAGAGCAAGATCAAGAGCCAGTGCCAGTGCCAGATCTACAGGATTATTCAGCATTTAGGCCCATCTGCCAGAAGTCTGCTTCCAGGCGCGAGGCTTGGGCGAATACTTTGACCAGGTCCTCGAAGCGTCGTTCTGTCATTGTTCTTGAGGCAAGGTCGTCCAGGTGGGCGCGCGCTGCGCTGGCGACATGTTGGTATCCCGCGCCAGCATATTCGCCAATCCAGTCCCGGTAAGGGTGATCGGTCAGGGCTTCGATACCCTCGGGTGTCAGGTTGCGGCCTATTTCGGCATAGCCGATGACGCACGGTGCCAACGCCACGTGCAGGTCAAGCAGGTCTCCGGCGGCACCACAGTCCAGCACGAAGCGGGTGTAGGCGACGGTCGCTTGATGCTCGGGTGTAGCCGCCAGGTTTTCGGGGGAGAGTCCCCAACGCTCGCATAAACGTACATGCAGCTCGGTTTCATCAAGGATCGCGGCCAGCCCCGCCTGCGCCGCGCGTATGTCGCTCAGGGTACGGCTTTTGTAGGCTGCGAGCGCCCACGAGCGGGCAAACTGGATCAGGAACAGATAGTCCTGCACCAGGTATTTGCGAAACGCTGGCTGCGCCAGGGTGCCGGCACCCATCTGGCGAACGAAGTCGTGGTCTACGTAGCTGTTCCAGTCAGCCGCGGCTGCCTGTTTCAGGCGGTCGAAGATATCCATGGTTTATCCCTTGAGGTCGTAGGCGGCGTCGAAGAATGCGTGCTCCAGGGCAACGGCGCGCAGGAAGAAGTCGGTGCTGATCTGCGCTTGAGCAGGGCCGACACGGTCCAGTTCGGCGCGCAGGAAGGCGACGAAGCTCTGGAAGTCGGGGTTGTCATGCAAGGTTATCCATTCGGCATGTTCGAAGCGCGGCGGCAGTTGCTTGGGCGCGCGCAATGCCCAGTCCAGATACAGGCCTTCCGCAACGTTGAGCACGGCCAGGGCGGCGGCATAGGAGCGAGTCGCTGCCGCTTCGCGCATGATCGCCTTGAAACCTGCGGTGGGCACTGCGTCGGGTGCTTGCTGGCGCTGCGTTGGCGTCACCCCGAGGGCCTCGAACGCGCGCAGGAAGTAGGTGTTCTCTTCGCCGCTAATTACGCCGGTGAAACGTCCCAGGCGAATGCGCGCCTCGAAGGTATCGGCACTGGCAATGGCGGCGCCGAGCAAGGTCAGGAAAGCATCGATGAAGCGGTGATCCTGGATCAGGTAGTTGATCAGCACCGCATCGTCGAGGGTGCCGTCGAGCAGTTCGTTGACGAAGCGGTGCTCGACAGATTGCGTCCAGCTCGGCTCGCTCTGGCGGCGAAGGGTGTCGGTGAAGCGTTCGGTCATGGTACTGGCCTCAAAGATGGCGACAGTGAGACCGGCAGAGAGGCAGGTTGGCAATCCCCCATCCCTTCGCCGGCATTATCCGGATCAGGTTCGAAGGGTCACCGCGCTGCAGGTGCCAGCGGTTTCTCAGCCTGTTGCCAGGCTCCCCTTGGTGGCCGAATCTATACAGCAAGCAGCCAGGATTGTCACGTTTGTCACTAATGAATGCTGGAGGCCAATTCGAAGATCGGCATGTACATCAGAATAACGATCAGGCCGATCAACAAGCCGATGAAGGTCATCAGCAAGGGCTCGAACAGACGGACGAACCATTCGACCCAACGGCTGATTTCTTCATCGTAGAAATCGGCGCTGCGTTCCATCATCTGCCCTAGGTTGCCTGATTGTTCGCCGGCTCTGAGCAAGCGTAGGGATACCGGCGTGACCAGTTGCCCGGCTTCGAGCGCAGCTGACAACGACAGGCCTTCACGTACCCTTTCACACGCAAGTTCCAGCCGCTGTTTGGCGGCAAGGCCAAGCAGGCCGCGGGCCATTTCCATGGCGGTGAGTATGGGGATGCCGCCTTGCAAGAGGATTCCCAGGGAACGGTAGAAACGCGCCAGCTCGTACATCACCAGGCGTCGGTGCAGGGCCGGCAGGCGTTCGAGCTGGCGATTGAGCCAACTTCGTACCCGTGGATCCCGACGCAGCATCAGCAGGCTGGCGATCACACCCACAACACCCAGACCCAAAGGCGCCTGCTGGGCATGCAGGAACATTCCGGCCTGCATCAGCCACCGTGACAGCCAGGGCAGTTCAGTGCCCAGGCCCTCGAACACCAGACTGAAACGCGGCACCACATAGCCCATCAGAAACAGCACCACGCCACCGCCGACGATCAACAGCAACAAGGGATAGATCGAGGCGCTGACGATTTTCTGCCGCACCTCGTCCATGCGCTGGCGGTAGGCAACGTAACGCCCCAGGGCATCGCCAAGGGCCCCGGTTTTCTCGCTGGATTGCACCAGGGCGATATACAGCGGGGGAAACACACTGGGCAACTGCCCCAACGCCTGGGAAAAGGATTTGCCTTCATACAGCAGGCGTACCAATTCCCCGAGCGTCTTGCGCGCCTGGGGTGCCGATTCTTTTTCGGCCAGGCTTTCCAGGGCATCAATCAACGGCAGGCCAGCGTTGAGCAGGGTGGTCAGCTCCTGGCTGAACAACACCAGGTCGAAGGTTTCCTTGCGACGCCAGCGCATTTTGCCAAAGCGCTCACAGTTGCGCACGCTGACCACCCGCAGGCCTTGTTGCTCAGCCTGCAAACGAGCTTGTCCAGCGTCCTGGGCATCGAGCGTAAGCAGGATCACCCCGGACTTTCCCAATGCCTTGAGCTCGTAGCGCATGTGTCGCTCCTCCGCTTACTGCCAGCTGGTGACTTCGGCGTTTTCACCCTCGCCGCCGGGCTGTCCGTCCTTGCCCATCGAGAGCAGGTCGTACTCACCGTTCTCACCGGGTTGGCGATAGATGTAGTTGCGGCCCCACGGGTCCTGGGGGACTTTTTTCTGCAGGTAGGGGCCTGACCAGCGTGTCTCGTCGCTGGGGGCAGCGACCAGCGCCTGCAGGCCTTGCTCGGAATTGGGGTAATGCCCCACTTCCAGTCGATAGAGATCCAGCGCTTTGCTCAGGCCTTCGATCTGCGCCCGTGCCACCTTGGCCTCAGAACGCCCCAATTGACTGAAGTACTTGGGTGCAACTATGCCCGCGAGCAGCCCCAGTACCACCAATACCACCAGCAGTTCGAGCAGGGTGAATCCCTGTTGCGAGTACTTTTTTTTGTTCATGACAAGGCCCTCCATCGTGCGCCTGCAAGGCCTCATGCAATTGCCGTGCGCGTCTGCTGCAAGCCTTTGCGCTGCGCGGCCGGCAAGGCGGCACAGTGCTTGCGTCAGTAGCCTTGCGCCTCGGCAATCGGGGCATATGCCCCACTTTTCGGGGCCGCAACGGGGAGGGCGGGACCATGTACTGGTTATCTGCAGGAATCTTTGTCTGGCTGACCTGGGTGCTCCCGGTACAAGCCGATATGTACATCTCTATCAAGGCTGACGGCAGCTATGTGCTGTCCAACGTTCACCGCCCTGGCCGCACCTATCAACGGGTCATCAGTGAATCGGCAACTAGCCTGGCCAGCAGCGACCAGGCGCAGATGATCACCGGTATGCCCTATGCCGAGCTGGTCGCGGCGGCGGCTGAAGCCAACGATGTGCCGGCGGCGCTACTGCATGCGGTGATCCAGGCCGAGTCTCGCTACAACCCTAACGCCCGTTCAGCCAGCGGTGCGGTCGGCCTGATGCAGTTGATGCCCGATACCGCCCGGGAACTGGGGGTTACCAATTCGTTGGATCCCGCCTCGAATCTGCAGGGCGGGGCACGCTACCTCAAACGCATGCTGACCCTGTTCGACAACGACATCACCCTGGCAGTGGCCGCCTATAACGCCGGCCCGGATGCGGTGCTACGAAGGGGCCGGGTAGTGCCGCCCTATGCCGAGACCCAGAGCTACGTGCCAAAAGTGCTGCGCCAGTACCGTCGGCTGCAGGGGCTGGCTGTGGATGCGCCGCTGTAGGCGCGCTCCCCCGAAATGGGGAATAACGGGGAATACCCCCCAATTGAGATTCATTCAATAGCGTAGGTGGTTGAAATAAAACAATAAAAAACTCTGGCATGAGGTTTGCTCAAGCCTTTTCAGAGTCCACTTGCACCACCAGAGGCACGCCATGATGACTCCGATCAAAGGCTCAGTCCTGACTTCACTGCTGATCACTGCCGCCACCTTGGGTTGGCAGACAGTCAGCGAAGCTGCCGTGCGCTGCGAGCGCAATCTGGTGGCCAACGTAGTGGCGCTCGACCAGCCACTGATGTTCAACCGCCTCGGTGCCCAGAATGCCAACGGCATGATCTTCGCGTTGCGCCGCGATGTGATTGATGAAAGCCAAGTCACCCTCGACCAGGGTGGCGCAGCAGTGCCGGGCAAGGTCACGTTGCGCCCGGACAAGCGCCCACGGCCGATTGTGCTGCGGGTGGCGGCCGGTGATTGCCTGACCGTCAATCTGCAGAACCTGCTGGCTTATCAAGCCAACCCCAACAAGCACGGCATCGATCACGAAGAAGAGAACGAAGTCGAGGGCGAGGAGGGCGAGGAAGACGAAGGCGCTGAAGCGCCTGAAGGTGCTGAAAACGAAGTGGTCGATGATCAGGTCACCGACCGCCATGTCGGTTTTCAGGTCAACGGCCTGCAAGCAGTCAACAGTATTGGCGACATCGCCTCCAACACCGGGCGCAACGGCAACTTTCTGGTGGCGCCGGGCAGCAGCCGCAGCTACACCTTGTACGCCGAACGCGAAGGCGTATTTGCCGCCTCCAGCCGTGGTGCCCCGTTTGGTGGGGAGGGTGCCGCAGGCAACGTTGCCAACGGCTTGTTCGGCCAAGTGATCGTAGTCCCCAAAAATGGGCGCACCTACCGTAATACATTGACCGAGGAAGAAATGCGCCTGAGCACGGTTGGCCGGGCGCCGACCGGCCAGCCGATTGTCGATTACAAGGCCCGTTACCCTCAGGTCGAGCCCTGGATCCGTGAAGGCAAGGCCGGCTCGCCGATCATCGCCATGGTCGACGGCAACGAGATTATTTCCAGCGACTCTGACGCAATCGTCATGGGTCCCAATGACGACGGCAGCTTCCCGCCGTCCACCTACCCACTGGAGAGCATCGGCAAGCGCAACCCGGCGTTGCCCAACCGCCTGGAGCCTTTCCGTGACTTTGCCTCGCAGTTCACCGATGAAGTTGCAGTGACCCAGGCGTTTCCTGGTTACTGGGCTGACCCGGTAATGGGGCATGTGCTCGAACCTACCCGCGACTCGTTCATGATCAACTACGGGTCCGGTGGCATGGGCGCAGAGGTCATCGCCAACCGCCTGGGCGTGGGACCGATGCATGACTGCCTGTCCTGTGCCTACGAAGAGTTTTTCCTCAGTTCGCACACCGTGGGCGATGTGGCGATGCTGGTGGACGTTCCGGCCAACGTTGGCCTGGAAAACATACGTCCAGGGGAAAAACCTGGCGCCGAACAGGTTGGGGTCAAGGCCACCATGGCGCTGTACCCGGCCGAGCCTTCCAACGTCAACCACAGCTACATCGGCGATTTCGTCAAATTCCGCAACACGCACAACGGTCACGAGCAGCACATTTTCCACCTGCACGGACATCAGTGGCTGTTCAACCCCAACGACGACAATTCCGACTATGTCGATGCCCAGGGTATCGGCCCCGGCGCCGGCTATACCTATGAAATTGCCAACGGCGGCTCGGGTAACCGCAACCGCGTGGCGGGCGACGCCATCTACCATTGCCACTTCTACCCGCACTTTGCCCAAGGCATGTGGACCATGTGGCGGGTACATGATGTGTTTGAAGAAGGCACTCGCCTGGAGGTTTCCGCACAAAGCGAAACCGGCTATCACAGCGAGCCCTATGCCTTGCGCAGCGGCAAACCGGCCGTTGGGGCACGCGCCTTGCCAGACGGCGAAATCATCGCCGGCACGCCGATCCCTGCTGTTGTGCCGCTGCCAGGCAAAGCCATGGCACCGATGCCGGGCAAGGTGGCAGTTATTCCGAAACTCGCCGAAACCCTGGTCGCCGAGCATGATGACGACGACGAAGAAGAAGAGGGCGATGACGACGCCTCACAGCATTCCAGCGCCCCACGGGCTATCGGCTCGGTCGCCCTGGTGGATCGTGGCTTCGAGAACCGCAACGCCGATGGCAGCCTGAAGAACCCTGGCTATCCCTTCTGGATTGGCGGTATCGAAAGCACCGTGGGCCAGCGTCCACCCACCCCGCCGCTGGACATGCTTGATCCGGCCATGGCGCAGGCGCTGAAAAGTACCGGCAACGCGCTGTGGGCCAACCTTGATCCGGCCCAGGTCGGCGGCTGGGATGGCGGGCTGCCGCGCCATGCGCTTGACGGCATGGCCGCTGGCGGTGAGGCAGAGGTCACCACCACGGCATTGGATTTCTCCAAGCAGATTACCAAGGCCAAGGCGGTGTTCCTGCCCGAAGAGGGCACAGACGTCGAACAAGCCGCGATGAGTTTCCATTCAAAACTGGAGCACCCAAGCTTTGCGGTATTGCCAAGCAATCAGCTGGTTGCGCGCAATTTCCGCACCAATGGCGCTGCCCCCACCGCGGGCGCTCCTTACTACGAACCATGCATGGATGACCGCGCCAAGCGTCTCACTATGGCCGCTGGCAATGGCGAGTTCAACAGTGGTGAGCGCCTGGACAGCATGACTTTCACCGGTTCTTCGACCTTCACGGCCGATCGCCCGCGCATTTACAAAGGCGCCAACATCCAGTTCGACGCGGTGTACAACAAAGTCGGCTACCACTTCCCGCAGGCGCGCATCATCAGCCTCTGGGAAGACGCCTGGGCGGTGATCAACAAGCAACGTCCACCTGAACCGCTGGTCATGCGCATGAATACCTTTGACTGCGTGATGTACCAGCACACCAACCTGATTCCTTCCTACTACGAGATGGATGACTATCAGGTGCGTACCCCGACCGACGTGATCGGCCAGCATATCCACCTGCCAAAATGGGACCTGACTGCCGCCGATGGCTCGGCCAACGGCTGGAACTACGAAGACGGCATTCTCTCGCCCGGCACCGTGGTCGAGCGTATTAAAGCCATTCGTGAGTACAACAAATGCACCAGCGGCGATCCGCGCGAGGGCAGTGCCGAGTGTCCGGTGGCCAAGGCGCATCCTTACTTTGGACGCTACGGGCGTGCCGACTGGATGGGCGCCCGCACCGCCATGCAGCGCTGGTTCATCGACCCGGTCGTCAACGTTCATAACGTCGACCGTGGCCTGGGCACCATCTTCACTCACGACCACCTTGGCCCATCGACTCACCAGCAACTGGGCCTGTACGCCACCGTACTGGCAGAACCTGCCGGCTCCACCTGGTACCACGCCGAGACAGGCGAACTGTTGTACAACCCTGCTCTGCGTGAAGATGGCGGGCCGACCTCATGGCAGGCCGTGGTCAAGACCGGTGACCTGGACGGTGACGGTCGCAACGACAGCTACCGCGAGTTCTTCCTTGAGTACAGTGACTTCCAGCATGCCTACGAGGCGGGTGTATACGTAGGTGCCGGGCCTGACGGGGTACCAAATGCCCAGGCATTCCCGGCCACGCCCGACAGTTTCCGCTACGCCATCAACCCGCCGGTGCGCAAGGAAGCCGAAGGTCTACTTGAAGCGGTCACCGAAGCCCGGGGCGGCTTGATGCCGAACTGCCCAAGCCGTCCATGCCCGCAAGCGATTTCGGTCGATGACCCTGGCATGTTCGTCGTCAACTACCGTAACGAGCCATTGGCACTGCGGGTTTTCGACCCCTACAAAGTGGCACCGGACGGCAAGCGCGGGATGCAGGCCGACGGCCTGGCGGGCGACCTGGCCTATGCCATGCAAAGCCGCACTGATCGGGTAATTCCGGCACTCAACCTGGCACCCTCGGCGGTCACCTATGCCGTGGGCCCAACCGGCGGCACCACGCTGTTCCCACCGCATGTCAACAAGGGCGGCAGCGAACCGGGCGATCCGTTCACCCCCATGCTGCGTACCTACTCTGGCGACAATGTGCGCCTGCGCATGCACGCCGGTGGCCACGAAGAGGAACACAACGTAACCCTGCATGGCGTCAAATGGCTGCAGAACGGCTCGGGGTTCGGTAACAGCTCCAATTCGGGGTGGAAGGCCTCGCAGATGGTGGGTATCTCCGAACAGTTGGGGTTCATGGCGCCTGTGTCGATGATCTCCAGTTCCTCGGCACCCAACGGTGACTACCTGTATTCCCTGGACGCCTCGCTGGAAGGCTACTGGAATGGCTTGTGGGGCGTCATGCGTAACTACACCAACAGCCGCAGCGATCTGTTTGCCCTGCCCAACAACCCGCAACCAATGGCGGCGCGCAATACCGTGGCATTCGACGGCATCTGCCCACGCTTCACCGCCAACCCCAATGGCATTGGCACCCGGTCAACCGTCAAGCGCAACTACGAGATTGTCGCGGCGTTGGCCAACGATATCCTCGGCAATCCGCTGAACCTGAGCATCACCGATGCTGCTGGCGTCGGCCAACACGTCGGCGGACCGCTCAAGGCCAACGGCGGCACGCTGGTGTACAACTCGCGGCCGGTCAGTATTGCGCAAGTGACAGTAACCGACCCTGAAGATGGCGAGACCTTCACCATTGGCGGTCAGAGCGGTCCGCTGCACGACCCGACTGCCGTGCTCTATGTGCGCAAAAGCGACCTCGACCCGATCACCGGCAAGCTCAAGCCCGGTGTGCCGATCGAACCGCTGGTGCTGCGCGCCGCCGCTGGTGACTGCCTCAACGTGACGCTGGAGAACCGCCTGCCAACGGTCATGCCGGACCTGGCCAATACCGCTGTAATGCACGGTATGGTCAAACGCAACCGCAATGACAGTGAGGGCTCCACCACCTTCAACAACAACCTGATGCGTCCATCCAGCCATGTCGGGCTGCATGCGCAATTGCTGGCCTACGACATCACCAAGTCCGATGGTGTCAACGTCGGCCTCAACCCGGTGCAGACCGTGCCGCCGCGCACCGGTAGCAGTGGTGCCTATCCGAGCAAGGTCTATCAGTACTACGCCGGGCACCTGGAGCGTGAAGGCAAGCCGGTATCGCAAACCGGGCGTTCGGTCGACAACATCAACACCACTGCAATCGAGTTCGGTGGCTTGAACCTGACCCCTGCGGATGTGATCAAGCAGCCGCAGAAAGGTCTGGTCGGGGCGATGAGTATCCTGCCACAGACAGCGACCTGGACAGAGGATGCTGCCAGCCGCGCCTCGGCCACCGTCCAGGTGCCGGGCCTGAACCCCTATCGCGACTTCACTCTGGTGTTCCAGAAAGCCTTGAATACCCGCTGGGCCAGCGGGCGGCCGGTGGAAGGCATCGCGGCAGAAGGCAACGGTGTGCCAACCGATCCGCAGGACAACTCGAACATGGCCATCAACTACAAGACCGAGCCGTTGTGGTACCGCTTCGGCCTGGCCCCGAATGCGCCGTTCGGGCATGCCGATGGCAATGGTTGGGCGGATGTTCCTAACGCACACATGGCCTACAGCAACGCCCTGGTTGGCGGCGATCCTAAAACCCCAGTGCTCTGGGCAAAGCCTGGGCAGGCCCTGCGCACCCATGTACTGATGCCGACCGGCGGCAGCCGCGGCACTACCTTCCAGCTGGATGGGCACCTGTGGCCATTGCACAACTTCCAGGCGGAGAAATCCGATGTCGGCGGCTATCCGTTGAGCCTACCGGGGATTGGCTCGGTGCGCTTCGGATACAACCCGCAGGCCATGTACATCGGTGCCCAGGAAAGCGTGCTGCCGGCAGCGCACTTCAGCTTCATGGTGCCCAGCGCCGGGGGCAGCAACGCGGTGCCCGGTGACTACCTGTTCCGTGACTACGCTGCTTATGGCAACTCGTCCGGGCTGTGGGGGATTCTGCGGGTAACGGAAGAAGCGCCACCGACTACAGCGCCAGCGCAGTAAAGGGAAGGGGGAGAGGTCATGAACAAGAAAAATCGACCGTTGTACCTGGGGCTGATGGCAGGTTTGACCCTGATAGGCCTGGGGATCAGCTATGAAAGCCTGTGGTGCGACCCGCGTAGCGAGTTGGCCGAGAACGTCCCGGATCCTCAGGCGCTGCACCGTCTGAGTCGCGACGGTGTCACCGTCGAGTTCGAGGCACGGCCATTGGACAAGGGCGGGAAGCTCATCGAAGGCGGCTTTGCCAATGTGCGCTTCAAAATCACCGACCAGAACAGCGGCCAGCCATTGTCGGGCGTGTCGCCCGGCGCCTGGCTCGACCCGGCGCTGACCGGCGATGCCGCCAAGGATCGCAGCAAGAGCTGCAAGGCCAGGGTGGCGTTGTTTCTCAAAAGCAGTATCGGCGCTCGACCCTTGCTGGATCTCAACAGCTACTTCCTGCTGATGCTCAACAAGGATGCAAGCCTGACCGTCATTGACCCGTCGGTTTCCGTTGGCGGGGTCACCAGCACGCTGGCACGTATCGAGTTGCCTGGTATCCCCATGGACTGGGCGGCCAGCAGCAACGACAAACAGGTGTTTGTGTCTATCCCCGAGCGCGACGAAATCGCCTTGATCGACACCGAGACCTTCAAGCGCGTGGGTAATATCGATGCGGGCAAGCAGCCCTTGCGGGTTGCGCTGCAGCCGGACCAGCGCCTGCTCTGGGTCGGCAACAACGCCAGCGACCCGCAAGACAGCGGTGTCACCGTGATCGATGTGCCGAGTCGCAAGAACATGAAGTTCTTTGCCACCGGCGCTGGCCATCACGAAATCGCGTTCAGCGCCGATTCACGCTACGCCTTTGTCAGCAATCGCGACAGCGGCACCCTGAGCGTGATCGATGCCAGCGAAATGCGCTTGGTGAAAACCCTCAAGGTTGGCTCGCATCCGCTGTCGGTGGCGTATTCGGCACTGTCCCAGGCAGTCTATGTCGCTGATGGCCGCGACGGCAGCATCAGCGTGATCGATGCCCGTAGTCATCAACTGCGCCACCGCATCGAGGGCAAGCAGGGCCTGGGCCCGATGCGCTTCAGCAGTGACGGGCGCTTCGGCATCGTTCTCAATACGCTGGAGAGCGAGGCACTGGTGATCGACGCCAGTACCGACCAACTGATTCACCGCTTGCCGGTATCGGCAGAACCATACCAACTGAACTTCACCAAGGCCTATGCGTACATCCGTGGCCTGGCCTCGCCAAAGGTCACCATGATCAACCTGAGCAGCCTCGGTGAGGGCCGTCAGCCGATCATCCAGGGCTTCGAGGCTGGCACTGCTGCGCCACGCCAGGCCGGTGATTTGCCACTGGCCCAGGGCCTGACTACGGCGCGCGACGAGAACTCGGTGTTCGTGGTCAACCCGGTGGACAACACCACCTACTTCTACGCCGAGGGCATGAACGCGCCGATGTCCGGCTACGCCAATCGCGGTCATAGCGCCCGCGCAGCCCTGGTAATCGACCGCAGCCTGCGTGAGGTTGCCCCTGGGGTGTACAGCTCCACCGTCAAGTTGCCTGCTGCTGGCACCTTCGATGTGGCGTTCCTGCTCAACCAGCCGCAGATCATCCACTGCTTCAGTACCGAGGTGGCGGCTTCATCCACCGCGCCGCACCGCCAGACCCCGCAGATCGAGTTCATGCTCGACCCTGTGGCGGTGGTGCAGGGCAGCCCGTTCACTGCGCGCTTTCGTATCGTCGAAGGCAACGGCACCCCGCGCAATGGCATCAAGGATCTGAGCGTGCGCTACTTCCTGGCGCCTTCTTCCATGGCCCGCGACAGCCACGTGCATGAGGTCGGCGATGGGGTCTATGAGGCACCTCTGGAACTGGCCGAAGCCGGGGCCTGGTACTTGCACGTACAGGCGCCCTCCCTGGGCAGTGCCTTTGCCGAGAAAAACTACACCAGCCTGCGGGTGCTGCCTGCCGCGGCTCAACAAGCGTCCGACTCGGATTCAAGGAGTGTGCGATGAAAATGCTTGATTGCTGCAGACTGTTCAGCCTTTGCCTGTTGGCCGCCAGCTGTGGTTTAGCCCAGGCTCATGGAGGCGTCGACCATGGCGGCGCCAATGATCACAGTGGCCATACCGCACCCGAGGCCCACCAGGAAAAAACCTCGGTACGTTTTGCCGATGTGCAGTTGCTCGACCAGAACGGCATGCCGGTGCGTCTGGAGAAGGACCTGGTTGCCGACCGCCTGGTGGTCATGGGCTTTATCTACACCAGTTGCACCACGGTGTGCCCGGTGGTGTCGTCGATCATGGGCAAGGTGCAAAAGCAATTGGGCGGCAGGGTGGGTGAAGAAGTGCAGTTGGTGTCGATCAGTGTCGACCCCCAGCGCGACGACTCCAAACGCTTGCAAGACTACGCCAAGACCTTTCAGGTTGGGCCAGGGTGGAGCTGGCTGACGGGCTCGCCCTATGCCGTCAACGAGACGCTCAAGGGATTGGGCAGCTTCAGTGCCAACCTTGCCGAGCATCCGCCGTTGATCCTGGTCGGTGACGGTCGCACCGGCAAATGGACTCGGTTCTATGGCTTCACCGACCCTGCGCTGCTGGTCAACGAAGTGGATCGTCTCAGCGCTCGGCGTATACATGCCAAACACACTGCCATCGCCCAGGAGGTGCAACCATGAGCACTGCCAGCGCCGGTAAAACCACCATGCGCGGGGTCGATTGGGTAGCCCTGGCGGTGTGCTTGTGGATCTTGAGCTCGGTGGCCTTTGCCCACGAGGGGCACGCGCCGCAAGCCAGCCCCGAGCCCACGCCGACCCCCAGCACCAACGCGGTAACGCCAACGGCTGGCACCCACGATGCCCAGGCGTATTTCACCGACAGCCTGGTACAGGACCAGAACGGTCGCAGCCTGCGCTTCTACAGTGATGTGCTGAAGGATCGGGTGGTGCTGCTCAATGTTATCTTTACCCATTGCAACGATGCCTGTCCGCTGATCACCCGCAAATTGCGCGAGGTGCGCGAGGCGATGGGCGAGGACGCTGCCAGTAAGGTCACGTTCATCTCTTTGAGCAGCGACCCCACCAACGACACCCCGCAGGTGCTCAAGGCATTCGCCGAGAAGCAGGGTGTCGATGGTCCCAACTGGCTGTTCCTCACCGGTGACAAGGCGCAAATGGACCTGGTGCTGATGCGCCTCGGCCACCTGATCCCCAGCCCGGAACAGCATTCCACCCAGTTGATTGCAGGTGACGTGGCCAACAAGCGCTGGAGCAAAATTCGCCCCGATGCGCCGGCCATGGCGATTGCCCAGCGCCTGCAATTGCTGTCGCAACCGCTGGCCGGGCGTTGAGCATCATGACCAGCGTGCTGCGCACCTTGACCCTGGTGCTGATCCTTGGTGTCAGTCACGCCGCTCAGGCCCTGGACTTGACCGCGGCGGAGCTGGCAGGCAAACGTTTGTACCGGGAAGGGCTGTCGAGCAGCGACGCGCAGGTTTCAGCGCGAGTGGGGGCGGCCGATATGCTGGTGCCCGCCAGTGTCGTGCCGTGTGGCAGTTGCCATGGTGCCGATGGGTTGGGCCGCGCAGAGGGCGGGGTGCGTCCGCCTACGCTGAGTTGGCAGCGTTTGGCACTCGGCCAGGGCCGGCGCACAGTCAACGGCCGCGATTATCCGGCGTATACCGAGGCCAGTCTGGCGCGGGCCATTCAAGAGGGTCGCGACCCCGCCGGTAATCGCCTGGACCCGGCCATGCCACGCTTCATCCTGAGCATGACTGACCAGCGCAATTTGAATGCCTACCTCAAACGTCTGGCCGATGACCGTGACCCAGGTGTGGAGGAACGCACGCTGCGCCTGGGTACTTTGTTGCCCGGCGAGGGCGCGAACGCTGCGTCCGCGCGAGTGGTGGCGGCGGTGCTCAAAGATCGTATTGCCCAACTCAACCAGCAAGGCGGCATTCATGGCCGGCAGTTGCAACTGATCACCGTCGACCCTGGGCCTAGCCTGGCCAGTGCCGAACAGGCGCTGAGCACATTGCTCGAAAAGGAGCAGGTATTCGCCCTGATTGCGCCGCTGGCTCCTGCACTGGAACCCGTATTGGCGGCGCGTCTGGAGCTGGCGCGAGTACCTTTGATCGGTGCCGCGCCAACCCTGAGTGCCAGCGCCCAAATGTTCGATCCCTTGCCAGGGCTCGATGACCAATTATTGAGCCTGGCCGACTACGCCCAGGCCAATCTGGCGCTACGACAGGCCGGCACGCGGATAGTCTACGCCGACGCCGAGCAGGCGAACTTGGCCGAGCACTTGGGGCAACAACTGCTGCAACGTGGCTGGAGCGAGGTGGAGGCCCAGCAGCTGACCGAACAAGCCCCCGAAGGGCAGGCGATCTTCTTTCTCGGCAAGGCCCAGGACTTCGCTCGCCTCACCGCACAACTGCAGCAGGTCGGGCGCACGCCGTATCTGTTTGCTATTTCCAGTCAGGTGTCCAGCCAATTGCCGCAAGTACCTGACGCCTGGTCGAGGCGGGTGTTTCTCGCCTATCCGTTCGTACCCGGGGACTGGACGGCCACCGGACGTCGAGCAATGAGTGAAATGCGCTCACGCCAGGGCTTGGATGGCTATCAGGGTGTTTTGCAGGTCAGCACCTGGTGTTCGGTACAACTGCTGGGCGACGCCCTCAAGCGCGCTGGGCGCGATGTCAGCCGGGAGAAGTTCATCCAGGCGCTGGAAGACCTGCACGATGTACAGACCGGCCTTACCCCGCCATTGAGCTTCGGACCCGGGCGCCGACAAGGGCTGGCCGGCGCCCATGTCGTGACCCTGGAAATGCCCGGCCCGGTATTCTATCCGGTGGCGGCCTATCGTCCTGTCGTTGAGGAGACTGCGCCATGAAACTGTTCGCTCTGTTGTTGTGCCTGGTGGCAACGCAACTGCACGCTCAGCAAGAGCTACCGGCAGCCACGGTCAACGGTGTGATCATCAGCCAGTTGCGGCTGGAGCGCTATTTCGCCGACTACCTGCAGGCCCAGGGCAGGGCGGTAACCAGTATCCGCAACCCGGGTGTCTACAAACGCTTGCGTGACCAGGCCCTGACCGACCTCATCGACAAGGAGCTGCTCTGGCAGGAAGCGCAGCGCCAGGGCGTCAGCGTCAGCGACACTGAGGTCGATGCGCAGATTGACCAGTTACGCTTGGCCTTGGGCGCCGCCAAGAACTTTGATCAGCGTCTGGCCGACGCTGGTTTCGATGCTGAAAGTTTCGCCGCCTACACCCGCCACGAGTTGGCTGCACAACAGGTTTTCATGCAGGCTTCGCAGGTTCCGGAGCCGGATGCAGCGCAAGTCCGCGCCTTCTACCAGGCCAACGCAAGTTCTTTGCCGCCAGTGCAGAACCAAAGTGCCGACCCATCAGTCGTACCTGAGCAGGGATTGGTTTTGGCAAAACGTCTACTCGTCGAACAGCAACAGGCGCAGGCGCGCCAGGCCTTGCTACAGCGTCTACGTGACGCCGGGCAGGTGCAGCGACTTGACTGACGACTCATCTGACCCCCAATGTTGGGGATATCAGTAGGGGCAAAACGCCAGCTGGTCCCCGGGATTGGGGGAGGGGCTATGGCCCGTTTGCGTCTACTCTTAAAGAATCAACGACATAGCACATTCGAAAGCGCTGTCTGCGGTCTGGCACGAAGCATGCGTAAGCCTATGCAAGGGCGCACTTCGGCAGACCGGTTGACCGGGCCTGTGATGTTTCAAGGAGTCGACCTTGGTTAACACAGTATTGGTAGTCGATGACGAACAGACCCTCGCGGGCAATATCCAGGCTTACCTGGATGCGCAAGGCCTGAACGTCCATGTTGCCCACGACGGGGCCAGTGCCATCGGCGAAGCTGAACGCACCCAGCCCGACGTGATAGTGATCGATTTCCGCTTGCCCGATATGGAGGGGTTTCAGGTACTGGAGACTGTGCGCAAGAGCAGGAACTGTCATTTCGTGCTGATCACTGGCCATCCGACCCTCGAGGTTCGCGAGCGAGCCAGCCAGCTGGGAGTCAGCCACATCCTGTTCAAGCCTTTTCCGCTGGCGGAATTGGCCCGTGCAGTCAACGACCTGATGGGCATCAAGCGCGAAGCCGGGAGCGAGGGGAGCACGGACACAGGGTTCGTCGAGCGACGCCAGAGCAGGAGTGAAAGTTTCCCCCTGCAGTTGTTCGACGGTAGTTGGGTTTTGGCAGATCGCCGACGTGGCGAACGAAAGCCCAAACCAGACGACGACCAACTGCTCACCGGGGAGTAACGCGCGAGCAGACCTGAACATGGCTTGCCGCGCTCCGCGCTGGAGAGCAAGTCATGGACACCGTGTCGCTCGCTGTTGTCGCTACCCAGGAAGGTGCCCCCGCACCCCTCGGTCGTGAGTTGCTCGTCCAGGCCCGTGCAACTGCCGAACAGAATGCTGAGCGCCTGCTCGATACCCTTCAGCGCCTCAGCGGCCTGAATCCCGCCGATTTCGTCGCCCGTCTGGGCGCCACCTTGCATTACCCGGTCCTCGACGGCCAGACGCTGTTCACCGCCACACCGCTGTTTGATCGGGTCAGTCTGGCCCAATGCCTGAAGCGCGAGTTTCTTTTTCTGGAGCATGACGGCCAGGCGCTGGGCGTGTTCGCCGATCCGTTCGACAGCGCTCGCCTGGCCTGGATCGACGAGTGTCTGCAAGGCGCACCGCTGTACCTGGTCGAGGCTGCTGACCTCGCCGGTTTTCTCGCCCGTCACGAAGAAAGCTTCCATGCCGTCGATTCGCTCGACAACGACAGCGAAGCGGTCAACGAACTCGATACCGTGCAGAGCCTGTCCCTGGCCAGTATCAGCGAGGACCAGAGCCGGGTGGTCAAGCTGGTCAACTCCACCCTCTACGACGCATTGAAGATGCATGCCAGCGACATTCACCTGGGGGTGACCGGCAACGGCCTGGTGATCAAGTACCGCATCGACGGTGTGCTCAACAGTATCAGCAAAGTCAGCGGCAGCGAGTTCGCTGAACAGGTCATTTCGCGGATCAAGGTCATGGCCGAGCTGGACATTGGCGAGAAACGCGTGCCTCAGGATGGCCGCTTCAAGATCGGCATCAGCGCCCGGCAGATCGATTTTCGGGTGTCGATCATGCCCAGCATCTTTGGAGAGGATGCGGTACTGCGGGTGCTCGATAAACAGGACCTGGCAGATCGCGTCAGTGGTGTCCAACTGCAGGCCCTGGGTTTTGAAGACCAGACCTTGCGCAGCCTGCGCCGGTTGGCCAATGAGCCTTACGGGATGATCCTGGTTACCGGCCCCACCGGCAGCGGTAAAACCACCACTCTCTACGCCATGATCAGCGAGATCAACCACGGCGTGGACAAGATCATCACCATCGAAGATCCGGTCGAGTATCAGCTGCCGGGGGTGTTGCAGATTCCGGTCAACGAGAAAAAAGGCCTGACCTTTGCCCGTGGCCTGCGGTCGATCCTGCGTCACGACCCGGACAAGATCATGGTCGGCGAGATCCGCGATCCGGACACTGCGCAGATCGCCGTGCAGTCGGCCCTGACCGGCCACCTGGTGTTCACCACCATCCACGCCAACAACGTATTCGATGTGATCGGCCGTTTCAGCCAGATGCAGGTCGACCCCTACAGCTTCGTTTCCGCGCTCAATGCCGTGCTCGCCCAGCGTTTAATCCGCCTGGCCTGCCCGCATTGCGCTAGCCCATACCAGCCAAGCGACGAAGAACTCAGCCTTTCCGGCCTGGAGGCAGGGCAGGTGGGGCATTACCACTTTGTTCACAGCAGCGGTTGCGGCCAGTGCCGGGGCAGCGGTTATCGCGGGCGCACGGCGATTGCCGAGTTGCTGCACCTGGACGACGAATTGCGGCAAATGATTGTAGAGCGCCGGCCCCTGGCACAGATCAGGACCCTGGCATGTCAACGCGGCCTGCGCCTTTTGCGCAGCTCGGCACTGGAACTGGTGCGCGATGGCCGGACCACCCTGGAGGAGATCAATCGTGTCACATTTATCGCCTGATCGCTTTATCGCCGTGCTCGGCGCCCAGGGTGTAGGTCTTAGCCAACGCTTGGGACAAGAACAACAGTGGCTCGGCAGCCTGGGCTTTATCGCCGAGCGCAGCCAGGCCGCCAACCTGGCCCTCGACACACTGCACAGCCTGCTGGCAGAACAGCGCTGCAAGGGCGGCGAGTTGCAACTGCTGCTGTCGGCGCAGTACTGCCGCTTTTGCCTGGTGCCCTGGAGCGCTGCGATCAGCCGCCCTGACGAGCTGCAGCAGTATGCCCGGGCCTGCTTCGAGGCTCACTACGGGCAAAGCCTGGACGGCTGGCGCCTGGTGGTCTCGCCGGAAGCTGCGGGACAGGCGCGCATCGCCACTGCGGTACCCGAGGCGCTGTTGCAACGTCTGCATGAGCACTGCCGCGACCTGGGCCTGCGTCTGCGCTCGGTGCGTCCTTATCTGATGGCCGCCTATAACCGCTTTGCCGAGCAACTGGGGCAGAACGACTTTCTGTTCGTCCTCGCCGAGCCGCAACGTACCGTCTGCCTGTTGGCGCAGAACGGTGTGTGGCGGCAGGTCAGCACCCAGGGCGGCGCAGACAGCGACGCCGCACTGCAAGCGTTGATTGCCCGCCAATGTGAGCTCAGTGCCTCTGAGCGCGAACTGCCGGTGTTCCTCCACGCACCTGGCCGCCAGGAGCAGCCACCGGTGTTGGCGGGTGTACAGCTGTGTGAGCTGGGCGGTGAAACAGCAGATGTGCTGTGCCGCATGACTCGGGCGGTGGCCTGAAATGCGCCGCCTGGAGCTGGACTTCCAACCACGGCGCACAGCCCTTTGGGCCTGGGTGCTGCTCGGTCTGGGCGCCGCGTTGCTGGCGGGGGCCATCGTGCTTGCGCACACCTTCGAGCAGCAACAGGCGGATCTCGACCAGCAACTGGCAGCGTTGGAGCGGCAACTGGGTAAGCGCCCTGAACACAGCACCTCGCTGACGCCGGCACAGAGTCGCGAGCAAACCGAGAAACTGGCACAGATGCGCAGCGTGTCGCAGCAACTGCAGCGGCCCTGGGAACGCCTGTTCGACATGCTCGAAGCCCTGCCTCAGGACGACGTAGCGCTGCTGACCCTGACCCCGGATGCACGTAAAGGCCAGGTCCGCATCAGCGCAGAAGCGCGGGATCTGGAGGCCATGTTGAGCTTTCACAAGCGCCTGGAAGCCAGTGGCGAGTTGCGCGATGTATCGCTGCTCAATCACGAAATCATGGCCAAACAAGCCGAGCACCCCGTGCAGTTCAACCTTTCGGCCACTTGGGAGATCGGCAATGCGCATCCATAGCCTGATTGTCCACGAACGTGCTCGCCAGTTGGGCGTGGTTGGCCTGACAGGTGCTGGCCTGGGGCTGCTGGCCCTGGTCTATGTCGCGGCGGTGCTGGTGCCGCAATGGCAACAGTTGCAGCAGCAGAAATTGCACAGCGAGCAAGCCCACGAGCAACTGCAGCAGTTCAAGCGGGGAGATCTGAAACTGCCACAAGTGCCGCAGCGCGAACTGGAAGACTTTCACAAGCAACTGCCCGCGCAGCCTCAGGCCACGGTGGTCATCGACCGCATCTATAGCCTGGCCAAGGCTGAGCGCATCAGCCTGTCGCGTGGTGAGTACGCCTTGGGCGTCGATCCGAAGACTCAGTTGGCCCGCTACCAGATTCTTCTGCCGGTACGTGGCAGCTACCCGCAGATCCGCCGTTTCGTCCACGCCATGCTCGGCCAGTTGCCTGCACTGGTGCTCGAAGACGTCGACTTGCAGCGCAAGAAAATCGGCGACAGCGAATTGACCGGTCGCCTGCGGATGACCATTTATCTGTCGAGGTCATGATGAACATTCAACGTCGTCTTGCCTGGCTGGCCTTTCTCGGATCTGCTGCAGCGTTGAGCTGGGCGCCGGGTTACTTCTTCGACAGCGAAACTGCAGACAGCGACGCGGCGGTCGCCGTTGCCGAAAAAAGCTCAATTGCAGTCGCCGATTCGGCAACCCAGAGCACCAAGCCGGCTGCGCTGAAACTGCGCAATCTATTCCCCAGCAAGAGCTGGAAGCCGGCCGTGCAACTGGCCACGGTGACCGAACAGCCTGTTGCCGTGGCGCCGGTGGCCTTGCCTCCTGCAGCACCGGCGCTGCCGTTTCAATTTGTCGGCCGCCTGGATGATCGCGACGATCAACAAATCTTCCTGCAAAGCGGCGAAAAGCTCTACGTCGTACGCCGTGGCGACGTAATCGATGACATTTACCGGATCGAGCACATCTCCGCCACGGAGCTGAGCGTGGTCTACCTGCCGTTGCATCTGTCCCAGACTTTGTCTGTAGGGAGCGCACCATGATTTCGTCCAGGCACTGCAACAAGGCGCCATTCCTGATGCTCGCACTATGTGTCGCCCTGGCCGGGTGCGGTACCAGCGGGGTACGCAAAGACGGCCAGGCACTGATTGCCGAGGGGCAATACGAAGCCGGTATTTCCATGCTCGAGGAAGCATTGAAAGAAAACCCACGCGATACCGAACTCAATATCGCGGTGATCCAGGGGCGTCGGCAAGCGGTGGAGTCCTTGCTCAGCCAGGCTGACAGCGACCGCACTCGTCATGACTTTGCCAATGCCCGCCTGGGTTACGGCCGAGTGTTGACCCTGGAACCGAACAACCGTCGGGCGCAGGAGGCGGTCCGTCAGATCGAGCAAATCGGCAACATCAACGAACGCGTGGCCTTGGGCCAGGCGGCACTGCGTCAAGGTGATCTATTCGGTGCCGAACGCTTCATGCGCGAAGTGCTCCAGCTCGACCCGCAGAATCAGGATGGCCTGGCCCTGCGCAAGGACATCGAGCTGGTGCAGAGCCGCACTTCGCAGCCCAACCCGCAGTTGCGCACCAAGATGGAAAGGCCGGTGACCCTGGAGTTCCGTGACGCCAACCTGAAAACCATTTTCGAGGTGCTGTCGCAGGTGGCTGGTCTCAACTTCATCTTCGACAAGGACCTGCGTCCGGACATGAAGGCGACCATCTTTGTGAAGGATGTGCGCATTGAAGATGCAGTGGCATTGCTGCTGGAACAGAACCAGTTGCACCAGAAAATCGTCAACGAAAACACCCTGCTGATCTACCCGGACTCGCCGCAAAAGACCAAGGATTACCAAGAACTGGTGATGCGTACGTTCTACCTGACCAGCATCGATTCGAACACCGCACTGAACATGGTCAAAACCATGCTCAAAACCCGTGACGTGTTTGTCGACGAGCGCCTCAACACCCTGACCATGCGCGATACCCCCGATGCCGTGCGCATGGCCGAGAAGTTGCTGCAGTCCCAGGACCAGTCCAACCCCGAGGTAGTCCTGGAGGTTGAGGTGATGGAGATCGCTCGCTCGCGCATTCTCGAGCTGGGTCTGCAGTGGCCCAACACCTTCGGCGTACTCAATGAAGACGGTAAGCCAGTGGGTACCCTGGATGATCTGCGCGGCATTGACTCCTCGCGCATCACCATCTCGCCTTCGCCGCAGGCCAAGATCAACGCCCAGGACAACGACATCAACACGTTGGCCAGCCCGGTGATCCGCGTCAGCAACCGCGAACAGGCGCGCATCCACATCGGTCAGCGGGTGCCGATTATCAGCGCCACGTCGGTGCCGTCGACACAAGGTCCGGTGATCACTGAAAGCGTGACTTACCTTGATGTCGGTCTGAAGTTGGAAGTCACGCCGGTGGTGCACCTGAACAATGAAGTGGCAATCAAGGTGGCCCTGGAAGTCAGCAACGCCAAGCCTCTTGAACCGACTCGCCAAGGCACCATTCCGGTACAGGTCGACACCCGCAACGCCCAGACCAGCCTGCGCCTGCATGACGGTGAAACCCAGGTGCTGGCGGGCCTGGTGCGCAATGACGAGGGCGCCAGTGGCAACAAGATCCCGTGGCTGGGCGACATTCCCGGTCTGGGACGCCTGTTCGGCAGTAACAGAAGTGATAAGGGCCAGTCCGAGCTGGTGTTGTCGATCACCCCGCGCATCGTGCGCAACCTGCCGTATCAGAGCCCATCGGACATGGAGTTCCCTTCAGGTACCGAGACCAGCATGCATATTCGCAACCTCAATCGCACTGCCGAAGAGCTTAGCGAAGAGCAGCCGATAGCCGCCGTTCCTAATGCAGTGAGGCCGTAAGCGATGAAACGCTCGATGGCAGGTTTCAGCTTGATCGAAGTAATGCTGACCCTGGCCCTGCTCGGGTTGCTGGCCTCGATTGCTGCACCGCTGACCGAAACCCTGGTACGCCGGGGCAAGGAACAGGACTTGAAAATTGCGTTGTATCAAATCCGTGATGCCATCGATGCCTACAAACGTGCCTTCGACGCCGGCTACATCGAGAAATCGCTCAACGCCACGGGTTATCCGCCCAACCTTCAGGTGCTGGTCGACGGTGTCCGCGATGTGCGCAGCGCCAAGGGCGCCAAGTTCTACTTTCTGCGGCGGATTCCCCACGATCCGCTGCGCAGCCGCAAGGACGATGATGAAGGCGGTTGGGGGCTGCGTGCCTATGACAGTTCAGCGCAAAGCCCGCGTGAGGGCGAGGATGTCTTCGATGTCTATTCCAAGGCGTCGGGCAAGGGTCTTAACGGCATCGCCTACGGGCAGTGGTGATCAGCATGCGTCGCAACCAAGGCTTTACCCTGATCGAGTTGCTGGTGGTGATGGCGATCATTGCCACGCTGATGACCATTGCCATGCCGCGCTATTTCCAGAGCCTGGAAACCTCGCGTGAAGCCACCTTGCGTCAGAGCCTGGCAGTGATGCGCGAAGCCCTCGATCACTACTATGGCGACACCGGGCATTACCCCGAATCGCTGGAGCAACTGGTCGAGCAACGCTACCTGCGCAACGCGCCGCTGGACCCGATCACTGAGCGTCGTGACCTGTGGCAGGTGATTGCGCCTCCAGAAGGTGTGGCGGGTGCCGTGGCCGATATCAAGAGCGGTGCAACCGGGAGGGCGCGTGATGGCAGCTTATTTGCCGAGTGGTAGCGCCGCCGAGGCGGGCTTCACCTACCTGGGTGTGCTGTTGTTGATCGCGGTGACCAGTATCGCCCTGAGCGCCACGGTCACACTGTGGTCGACCCAGTCCATGCGTGAACGGGAGCGTGATCTGCTCTGGGTCGGCAGCCAATATGCCCAGGCACTGCGCAGCTATTACCGCGATTCGCCAGGCCTTGCCCAGTACCCGCAGACCTTGGACGAGCTGCTGGAAGATCCACGCTATCCCAATCTCAAGCGCCACTTGCGACGTCTGTATCCAGACCCGATTACCGGCAGCGATGACTGGGGCTTGCTGCGTTCTATCGACGGACGTATCACCGGCGTGTTCAGCCGCTCCGAACAGGCCCCCCTGAAACAGGCCGGCTTTGCCGCCCAATGGTCGGACTTCGAAGGCCTGCAGCATTACTCCGACTGGCAGTTCGTTGCCGAGAAGGCGTTCTCCGAGTCCGCCGCCGGTGCTCGCAAGGGGCTGAGCCAGGGAGCAGGAGAATGAACCGCCAACTGGCCGCCTGCGCCCTGGCCCTGGTGCTGCTGAGCGGCACTGCACGCGGCGGTGCCGAGGACGAGATGATGGGTTTCATCGTCGACAACACCATCTCGCATATCGGCCATGACTTCTATTACAGCTTCGCCGAACGGCTGCGTGCCACCAGCCGCCTGGATTTCAACCTGGTGGTACGGGAACGGCCGGATGCACGCTGGGGCAGCCTGGTAACGGTCGAGTACGAGCAACGTGTGATCTATCGGCGCTTCTTGCCACCCAACACCACCGAGCTTAAGGACGCCGCGTATGAGGCGGCTGACCTGGTCAAGGCGCAGATCATCCAGCGCAAGCTGCAGATGCTGCTGCAGGACACCACTGATCTAGAGAGGGACGAGCTATGAACAACAATAATACCTGCCGCCTGGCCTCCCTGGTCCTGCTGGCAGCCTTGGGCAGCCAGGGCGGCGCCACCGAACTGGTGTACACCCCGGTCAACCCTGCTTTTGGCGGCAACCCGCTCAACGGCACCTGGCTGCTCAACAATGCGCAGGCGCAGAACGATCACGAGGACCCGGCCATCAAGAGTCGTGCCTCGGCATTGGCCGGAACCTCGGCCTTGGAGCGCTTCACCAGTCAGCTTGAATCACGCCTGCTTTCGCAGTTGCTCAACAACATCAATAACGGCACCACCGGCAGCCTGCAGACGGACGCTTTCATCATCAACGTGCTCGATGATTCTGGGGCCTTGACGATTCAGATCACCGACCGGGCAACAGGTGAAATTTCGGAAGTTCTGGTAAACGGCCTGAACCCTTGAAGGGCGGGGCAATGGGGAGAAACAACCATGAAAAGAATTCTGACCACACTGCTGATCCTCGCCACCTTGCAAGGCTGCAGCTTGCGTGATCCGATGCCTGCCGAGGACACCGAAAGCCCGACGCTTACGCCACGGGCCTCTACCTACTACGACCTGTTGAACATGCCGCGCCCCAAGGGGCGGTTGATGGCGGTGGTGTATGGCTTTCGCGATCAGACCGGGCAATACAAACCGACACCGGCCAGTTCGTTCTCCACCAGCGTCACCCAAGGGGCAGCAAGCATGCTAATGGATGCCTTGCAGGCCAGCGGCTGGTTTGTAGTACTGGAGCGCGAAGGGCTGCAGAACCTGCTGACCGAACGCAAGATCATCCGTGCCTCGCAGAAAAAACCAGACACACCCGTGAACATCCAGGGCGAACTGCCGCCGCTGCAGGCTGCCAACCTGATGCTCGAGGGCGGCATCATTGCTTACGACACCAACGTGCGCAGTGGCGGGGAAGGGGCGCGCTACCTGGGGATCGATATTTCCCGCGAGTATCGCGTCGACCAGGTTTCGGTCAACCTGCGGGCCGTTGATGTGCGCAGCGGCCAGGTGCTGGCCAACGTCATGACCAGTAAGACCATCTACTCGGTAGGGCGCAGCGCCGGGGTGTTCAAATTCATCGAGTTCAAGAAACTGCTCGAAGCCGAGGTGGGCTATACCACCAACGAGCCAGCGCAACTCTGCGTACTCTCGGCCATTGAAGCCGCGGTGGGGCACCTGTTGGCCCAGGGTATCGAACGGCGTTTGTGGCAAGTGGCGGACAGCGGGAGTGGCGATCAGGCGACCCTGGATAAATACCTGAGCCAATACCAGGCGCCTTGATAAACAGCGCTTTGTTCTACGGGCGAAGGCGGTAAGTTGTATAAGATATAAGTACGTTTAAATCGTTTCGTTGTTGTTGAGGTTCACATAATGTTTATGGGTTGAATGGTTTTGTGGGAACTTGCTTGCATAATTAAAGGAAATTTCGTCTGTTGCTAACGTGGGTGTAATGACTACCCTAAAGTGTGTCGCAAGCACTGCGACGTTGAAAATACTCAACGGTTTAGTGGTTATCGCATAGTTGCTTGTTGCGACAAGTTTAGAGGTGGGTTAAGTATGGTATATGACGTTATAATTGTGGGCGCGGGCGCCATTGGCGGTTCTATTGCCTATGAGCTTTGCTCGCGGGGTTTAACTGTTTGCCGGGTCGGTGAAACCGATCGGGTCAATGCGGCGTCCAAGGCCGCAGGTGCAATGAATGGCTGTTTTGGCGAGGTCACCAGCGGCCTGCTTGCCAGCGATTATGGTCGTCTCAAGTTACACATGGACCGCCAGGCACAAGACTCATGGCCGGCGTGGTCTGAGCGACTTGCGCGCTCATCGGTAAACAACCGCAATCTGTTCAGCGCCCAAGGTACCCATGTTCTGCTCAACAGCGCCGGCATGGGTGAAGTCGATACCGTCAATTACCACGCCATCGAACACACCCTTGAACGCTATGGCGAGCCGTTTGAAAGCATCGACCCGAGATCGCTCGGCTGGCTCAACCCCAATCAACTGGTACGCCCATTACGTGGCTTGTTCATTGCGGGCGAGCACGCGGTAGATTCCCACCTGCTGCTGGAGAAGCTGGATCAGGCATTGCTGGCCGAGCACGGCACAATAAAGGCCGAAAATGCCAGGCGTGTACTGACCGAAGGTGGAGTTGCCTCCGGCGTCGAACTCAACAGTGGCGAAATTCTGTTTGCGAAAAAAATCGTGGTAGCCGCCGGCGCGCACTCACTGGAACTGCTCAGTGGACTTGATCAGGTTGTGAGCAAGATACCGCCATTATTCAGTGGATATGGTGTTTCTATCCTGGTGAAACTGCCCAGTCACATGGCGCTTCCCACCTCGGTCATACGCACGCCCAATCGCGCCTTTGCCTGCGGACTGCATTGCGTGCCGCGTGGCGATGGGGTGCTGTACCTGGGCGCCACCAATATTCTCAGTGAAGAGCCCAAGCAACAGGCGCTGGTTTCAGATGTTCAATTCCTGCTGGGGTGCGCTGTCGATCAATTGAATCTCGACCTGCATGACGCCGAGATCATTTCTATCCAGGTTGGTAACCGTCCCATTCCAGCCGATGGCTTCCCGCTGATAGGTGAATGCGGTATCGAAGGGTTGTGGTTGGCGACCGGAACCTATCGAGATGGATTGCACCAGTCGCCGTTGCTGGCCGCTTACATTGCCGATTGCCTGACGGGGGTGAACACCACTGATCTGGACCTCAGTGTGTTCACCCCGGTGCGCGCGCCGCTGACTGGATTGGCACGGGAAACGACGGTAGAGGAAACCGTCAAGCAGATGTTCGCCACAGGCTATGAATACCGCTGGGATGTAAAACCTTATTGGCTACCCCTGCTCGATAAGGGCCTATCGAACAACTATCAGCAACTTATTGATGCGCTGCATCCTACGTTTACACCACCGCCAGAGTTGGTTGCATTTTCTTATCTGTATGAGTCAATGCGCACGAAACTTTCGAACTATTACAAGGCTTGGTCATGAGCCTGGATGAACGCGAACAACATGAAGTTGCTCGCGCGCGTCAAATGTTGAAGGCGGCAAACGTCTGGGATGTGGAGGGTGACTTGCAGGCCCTGGTCGATCGTTTTCTTGAACGAAATAATAGGGCTCGCGCACTCTATGAATTCAAACTGGCGGTCAGTGAGCGCTGCAATCGAATACCGTTGGGCCATATTGTAGGCGCCGCCGAGTTCGATCAGTTGCCGCTGGTAATAGGCAGTGGCGTATTTATCCCCCGGCAGCACAGCACCATTATTCATAAGTGGCTAGACAAGCAGCAGTTGGACGAGGGCAGTCGCGTGTTGGACCTCTGCGCCGGCAGTGGTGCGATTGGCCTGGCGATCGCACGACGCAGACCTGATCTGGTGGTTACGTGTGTGGAGTTCGATGATGTCGCCGCGCATTATCTCAAACGAAATATCGCCCGTATGGCCTGCAAAGGCATAAAGGCCAACGCCGTGCAGGCGGATATTCGCGACACCGCGATGTTCGTCCCGTTCGCCGGTCAGGTAGCGCTGATCGTGGCCAACCCTCCCTACGTTCCCCTCGGTCTTGAGTTACTGCCCGAGTGGAGCAGTCACCATCCGCAAGCATCGGTGTACTCAGGAGGCGACGGTCTGGAGCTGATTCGGCACATTGTCGAACTGGCGGTCGCTGTACTGGTGCCTGGAGGATGGTTGGTCATTGAGCACGGCGTGGACCAGGCCAGCGCTGTGTGTCAGTTGTTCCAACAACACAGCTTCACGCAAGTCGAGGTAATTATCGACCCTGCTGCGTCCGATACCACCGGCATTGCGGTAATGACGGTTGGCCGTCTGCGTGACGATTGCTGAACAAAAGGAGCTTGGTGCAATGAATACACAGAGCAAACAGGATTGGATGACGACTCGTCGTGACAACACCAGCAGCGCATTGGCAACCGCGCTCAAGGAAGGCCTGACCGGCTTCACTGTTGCGCGGCGTGTAGGCAAACGTATCACCCTGCAGGATGGTGAAACGTTCACCGAGTTTGTCTCTTGCTCCTATCTGGGCCTGGAAACACATCCGGCCCTGATGGAAGCGGCACGCCAAGCCATGAGGATTGGCGGCTTGCACTTGTCTTCGTCGCGCAGCGCCATGCGCCCGGTCTACCTGCCGCAGCTTGAGGTCCTGCTGGGTGAAATGTATCCAGGCTGCGCAGTCACTGTGTTTACCTCGACCAGCAGTGTGCACCTTGGCGTGCTGCCATTGCTTGGCAGTGGCTCGCTCAAAGGCTATCCGATTCCCAGGCGTGTGCACTGGTTGATGGACAAGACCGCGCATGCCTCCATGCAGGTGCTCAGGGGCATTCTCGAGCAGTTTGGGGAAGTGTCGCGAGTCGAATCGACTGACCCGGAGTCGATGGACGGTGCACTTAAGCGTTGTAGCCACAGCCAGCAAACGCCGGTCTTGCTGATTGACGGCATCGGCTCAATGAGTGGCCAGGTACCCATTGCCGAGCTCTGCGCACAGTTGCAGCGGGTGGGCGGCTATCTCTATGTCGATGACGCTCACGGCATTTCCATTACCGGGCAGCATGGCGCGGGCTATGCCTTCAACGCGGTAGGCCAGGTGTTGCCGGCCAACATGCTGTTGGCCGGATCGCTGTCCAAGGCCTTCGGCGGCGCAGGCGGTTTTATCGTGGTGGCCGACCCAGGCGACATCGAAACCATCCAGACCCTCGCCAACCCATTGGTGTTTGGCCATTCGATCATGTTGCCGATGCAAGCGGCCAATGTTGCTGCGGCAAAAATCCATCTCAGTGAAGAAGTGGGCGTGTTGCAGCAGAGGCTATGGAAGAACGTGGCGTGCTTCGATGCCGTTACCGGTAAGCAAATGCTCAACGCTGATATGCAATCGCCGGTCCGGGGCGCGCTGTTCGACTCCGAAGAGGCTGGCCTGCAAGCCGCGAGAATCCTGCGGGCCCACGGCGTTCTGCTGTTTCCGGTGTTCTATCCCATCATCGCCCAGGGGCAGGCGATGCTGCGCTTTGCGATTTCGGCCCTTCACAGTGAAAACGACATACGGCAAGTGGGCGTCGCGCTGAGCGAGATCGCGCACGCGAAGTTGTGGAAATCGCCGGGCAAGTCGGCAGCTCGAGGCTGAGGCTCAGCCGCATCAGGTGGCCTTACAACAGGAGATGTGATGATGACGCAACAAGGAACGTTACCACCTTCTATTACGACTATTTTGCAACCCCAGCGGGACCGACTGGATGTGATCAATAACCAACTGGTCGAGTTGCTCTGCCAGCGTATGCAAGTCTGCATGGTGATCGCCGAGCTCAAGGCCGCGCATGGTATTGCAATGATGCAGCCGCAACGTATTACCCAGGTACTCGACGCGATCAAGGCGAAGGCTGTTCAGGCAGGGTTGAATGCCGGGTACGTCGAGTCGATCTTCAGGCTCATCATCGAAGAGACCTGTGTCCAAGAGAACCAATTGATCAATCAGCGACTGCACCAGGAAGGGCAGGCATGAAGATACTGCTCCTCGATAACTTCGACTCCTTCACCCACAATATTGCCCAATACCTGTATGAGGTAACCGGTGTATGGGCGGATACGCTGCCCAACACGGTGTGCTACAGCGACCTGAACATCGAAGACTACGACGCCATTGTTGTATCACCTGGCCCTGGCCACCCAGGATCAGGCGAAGACTTTGGGGTGTGTGCAGAGGTGATTGTGCAGTCGACGGTGCCCTTGCTCGGTATCTGTTTGGGGCATCAGGGTATCGCACAATTTCTGGGGGGCACGGTCGCCCATGCACCCCGCCCGGTACATGGCTACCGCAGCCGTATCACCCATACCGGAAAAGGATTGTTCCGCGATCTGCCGGAGCAGTTCGAGGTTGTTCGCTATCACTCCTTGACCTGTACTCACCTGCCGGACGACCTACATTGCACTGCCTGGACCGATGACGGCGTGGTCATGGCGATAGAGCACAGCCACCGACCACTTTGGGGGGTGCAGTTTCATCCTGAGTCGATCGATTCTGAATACGGCCATGCACTACTCGGCAACTTTGTGCGAATGGCCCTGGAATATAACTGCATTCACCGCTCGCAACCGGGAGGCAGCCTGGGGCGTCAGTCGGCGGGTGACCTATTCATCGCCGCCGGCGGCTTGTCAAACATGCAGTTGAGTTATCGAGAGCACGCCGGGAAGGTCGAGCCATTGGCATTGTTTGCGCAGCGGTATGCTAATGACCGCTATGCGTTCTGGCTCGACAGTGAAAAATCAGAAAGGCCCAACGCGCGCTACTCGATCATGGGCAGTGGCCAAACGCCGGGGGCTGTCCGCCTTGAGTACAACGTCAACTACGAACGCCTGACCCTGGAGGGGCCAAACGGACGCCTTCAGGTCGAGGGCGACTGCTTCACGCTGATCGGCCAGATCATCGAAACGGTACAGGTGACGTTGCCAGAGAGCTTGCCCTTCGTATTCAGCGGCGGTTTGGTAGGGTACCTGGGCTACGAGTTGAAAGCGCTGGTGGGTGGGCACAAGGTCTATCGATCCGAATACCCCGACGCCAGTTTCATCTTTACCCCGCATTTTTTCGTTTTTGATCACCATCAGCACAGGCTTTACGAGTGCTTGATGAGTAAAGTCGGCGAGCAACCCGAGTGGTCGCCAGGCGAATTACCGACGAATCGGTTTGCCGCCGAATCTCAACAGTTTGTACCGGGAGCCGTGCATGGCCCCGATCTGGTCCTGGACGACAGCCCGCGGGCGTACATCGACAAGATCAAGCAGTCGCTGCAGTACATCAACGATGGCGAGTCTTATGAAATATGCCTGACCAACCGTGCCAGAGTGACCTACGAGGGTGCGCCGCTCGATGCTTATCGTCGGATGCGTGCAGCGAGTCCGGTACCCTACGGTGCATTCTTGCAGTTCGAGCGATTTTCGGTGCTCAGCGCCTCTCCGGAAACTTTCCTGCGAATCGACGCCAACGGTGTGATCGAGTCGCGGCCGATCAAGGGCACACGACCGCGCAGCGCAGACCCCGGCGAAGACCTGCAGTTGCGCGAAGACCTGGCCATCTCGGCCAAGGATCGTGCCGAGAACCTGATGATCGTCGATCTGGTGCGTCATGATTTGAACGGTGTGTGCCGGGCAGGCAGTGTGCATGTACCGGAAATTTTCGCAGTGGAGAGTTTTTCTTCGGTGCATCAACTGGTTTCCACCGTTCGCGGCAACCTGGCACCTGGGGTATCCAGCGTAGAGGCCATCCGCGCCTGCTTCCCGGGAGGCTCGATGACCGGCGCGCCGAAAAAACGCACCATGGAGATCATCGATACTCTGGAGTCCTCGGCGCGAGGTGTCTACTCCGGAGCGTTAGGCTGGATATCATTCAGGGGTGGGGCAGAGCTGAGTATCGTTATTCGTACCGCAGTGTTGCAGAACCAGCAGGCGGAGTTCGGTATCGGCGGCGCCATCGTCGCCCATTCCGACCCGGATCAGGAGCTCGAAGAGACCCTGGTCAAGGCCAGTGTCCCTTATTACAGTTTTGTCGCGGGGAGTCGACAATGACCAATGACACGGTTGTCGTGTTGGGCGGCGGCGGTCTGGTCGGCACGCTGATGTGCAGTGTTCTCAAGCAGCAAGGATTGCACACCAGGGTGGTCGATTGTCGTGCTGGCAAACATGAGGATGAGCGTCACCAGATAGACGTGAGCAATCCACCCCGCGATAGCGCTCAGCTCTTCAGCAATGCCATCGCTGTCGTCTTCGCGTTACCAGAGCGAGTTGCCGTCGATGCCATCCCCTGGGTGCTGCAGGCTGTGTCGATGGACGTTATGTTCGTGCCGACCTGTTCGGTTCAAGGCCCTTTCTACGCAGCATTGAGAGCGCATTCTGCGCAGCAGCCGTGCATTGGCATCAATCCAATGTTTTCTCCGAGGCTTTCGCCACAGGGGCGTACCGTTGCGATCTGCCGGGACGACCAGGGGGAGGCCGAAACGTTCATTGAAACGGCGTTGATCGCCGCCGGCATGAAGATCAGGCGTATGTCGCCTGCCAGTCATGATGAGTTGATGGCGCTTTGTCAGGCATTGCCTCATGCCGCCATTATTGGTTTTGGCATGGCCTTGGCGAAGTCGTCGCTGGACCTGGCTCTGATCGAGGAGGTCATGCCGCCGCCAATGCGCACGATGCTGGCGTTGCTGTCTCGCCTGTTGGTCAATCCAGCCGAGGTGTATTGGGACATACAACTGCAAAACCATCAGGCGAGTCAGCAGCGTGAAGCACTGCTGCAGGGAATGGAGTGTTTGATCAGGACGGTCAGCGATGAAGATTACCCACACTTCAAGGAGGACCTGCAGACCGTCGCCAGAGCCCTGGGCGAGCGCCTGGACAGCGGTGCCCTGGACTGCCAACAGATTTTTTCTCAACTGAACTGAAAACATGAACAGGGTGAGAGCCCGCTTGAATATGGAGCTTTGTACATGTCATCGACGACAGGGGCGATCCAACAACAGCCTCGAACTAAGCGCTGGTGGGGACTGGCCGTATTGATGTTGCCGGTACTGCTGGTGACGGTAGATAACACCGTGCTGGGATTCGCCCTGCCAAAGATTGCCGAGGCGTTGCAGCCAACCGCCAGTCAGCAGTTGTGGATGATCGATGCCTATTCGCTGGTATTGGCAGGATTGCTAGTAACCATGGGCAGTCTGGGTGACCGGATAGGTCACCGTAAATTGCTGCTGATCGGGTCGTTGGGTTTCGCCACCGTATCGGTGATGACGGCGTACTCTGCCAATGCCGGACAGTTGATCGCCGGTCGCGCCTGCATGGGTATTTTCGGCGCCATGTTGATGCCCTCGACACTGGCGCTGATTCGCTCGCTGTTCGAGGATCGCGAAGAGCGCCGTCTTGCTGTCGCCATCTGGGCCACCACCCTGACAGTAGGTTCGGCACTCGGACCATTGGTTGGCGGGATACTGCTGGAGTTTTTCGACTGGGGGGCGATTTTTCTGCTGGCTGTACCGGTACTGGTACCGCTGTTGCTCCTCGGGCCGTGGCTATTGCCTGAGTCCGAGGCGGATGCGTCGGGGCCCCTCGATCCTTTGAGTATCCTGCAGTCAATGGTCGCTCTCGGCGCACTGGTCTATGGCATCAAGCATCTGGCCAGCGCAGGTCTGGACGCGCAGGCGGTGGCGGCTTTTGCCATCGGTGCGGCAAGTGGCTGGCTGTTTGTTCGGCGCCAACTGCGGCTGCCGGTGCCTTTGATGGATCTGGCGCTGTTTCGCAATAAAACCTTCAGCGGCTCGGTTGCCATCAACCTGATGAGTTTGGCGTTCCTGGTTGGTTTTGTGTTTTTCGCCACCCAGTTCTTGCAGATCGTCCTGGACATGTCTGCCTTCAAGGCAAGCCTGGCCTTGGTGCCGGGACAAATCATGGCGATTGTCGTCGGGATGCTGGTGGTTCCCGTTGCCCAGCGGGTTTCAGCGCAGGTATTGATACCGGTGTTGGTGGCGTTCACGGGGGGCGCGTTTTTGCTGGTTGCAGGTCTTGGCATCAACCTGATCGTGCTGGTCGTCGCCTTTGCCTTGTTGAACATCGGTGTCGGGGCAATCGCCACGGTGTCCAACGACATCATTCTGTCCGCCGCGCCACCGACCAAGGCCGGAGCAGCCTCGGCGATCAGTGAAACCGCGTATGAAGTGGGCGTGGTATTGGGCACTACGGTACTGGGCGGGGTGGTTACGGCCTACTACCGGGGTGCATTGCAGTTGCCCGCGTTTCTTACACCGCTGCAAGAACGCCTGGCCAGCGAAACGCTGGCGGGTGCTCACACAGTGGCGGCAACCCTGGGCACTGATCAGGCAAGCGAGTTGATGGCCATTGCCGGGCGTGCATTCGAGGGCGGGATTGGTTTGATGTCATGGCTGACATTCGTTCTCGCGGCGCTTGCCATCGTCATTGCCCGCGTGACCCTGAAAACGGCTCCGACGGTCGTCCAGCCTGAATTGAGCTGACGTCAGTGACTCGGACAGCCCTGGTCCTTGACGATTCGTGTGGTCGAAGCTGGGTTGTTGACCAGCTTCGCCGCAGCCCGTGCGGGGCGTTTCACCAGCTCGCCGGCACAATTGGGGCATTTGCCCTTGAGGTGCTGCGCATTGCAGGCTTTGCAAAACGTGCACTCGAACGAGCAAATCAACGCATCCTGGCTATCGCCAGGCAGGTCACAGCCACAGCATTCGCAATTGGGTCGTAGTTCCAGCATGGGCAGTCCTCTAGCCGGGGCGATACAGATGAGCGTGGCTGGCGCGGTACAGCGCCGACTCGGAAAAGCTGTCACTGGCCAACACCCGCCCGACCAAAATCAGCGCGGTACGGCGAAAGCCCTTGGCCTGTATCTGTTGGACAATAGCATCAAGGCTGCCGAGCACCCAGTCCTGATCCGGCCAGGTGGCGCGATGCACCACTGCAATCGGGCAGTCTCCGCCGTAATGCGGGCGCAGTTCTTCGACAATCTTCTCCAGGTGCTTGACCCCAAGATGTATCGCCAGGGTGCTGCCATGCCGGGCAAGGTCGGCCAGTTGCTCGCCAGCGGGCATCGGCGACTTGTCACCGTAGCGGGTGAGGATCACGGTCTGGGCAATATCCGGCAAGGTCAGTTCGCAGCCGAGCAGGGCGGCGCTGGCGGCCACGGCGGTAACCCCAGGGATGATTTCATAAGGAATATTCAGTTCGCGCAAGCAGCGGATCTGCTCGCCAATGGCACCATACAGACTGGGGTCGCCACTGTGTACGCGAGCCACGTCCTGGCCACGTGCGTGGGCGTGGGCAATGGCTTCGATGATCTGTGCCAGGTGCAACTGCGCGCTATTGATGACTGTCTCGGCGCGATGGCCTTCAAGCACTGCGGCAGGAACCAGCGAGCCTGCATAGATGATCACCGGGCAGCGATGGATCAGGCGCTGGCCTTTTACCGTGATCAGCTCGGGGTCGCCGGGGCCGGCGCCGATGAAATAGACGGTCATGCGAAATCCTTGGAAAGAAAGTGCTGATTATCCGCCAAAGCCTGTGGCCGTGGCCAATGCCAGGCTGGCGTCACTCAGCAAGGTGCGCTTGACGTACAGTTGCGCCGAGCCTGCCATCTTCTCGGCCAGCGCCAGCGCTGCACTTTCGGCAACGCCATAGCAACCACTGTGCTCAAAGGCGACGGCTGAGCGATGGCTCAGGCGCGTCTCGAAAGCTGCCAGTTGAGCGGCAGAGAAAAACAGCAGGGGAACATTGAGGCGCCGGGCCAATTGATACAGCCCGGGTTCGTGTTCCTTGAGGTCGATACTGGCAAGACCCGCGACTGCCTCAAGCGGCAAGTCGTGGGCCTTGAGGGTGTGTTCCAGCAGGTTGCCCAGGGTTTGTGCTGGGCAACCTCGTCGGCAACCTATGCCGACGAATATCTGCATCGCAGTCAAGCCTGGGTCGGGCGACGGAACAGCCAGGCGCTGATCAGGCCCAAGGCCAGCCAGAACGCCGCGTTGGTCAGCAGTGAAGCGATCTTGAACTCGGCTTCCAGTGCTTGCGGCGCAAGCATTGCATGCACTTCAGGCTGTGGGGCGCCGATTACGTGCGGCACTACCAGCAGCACAACGCCGAGGGCCTTGAACAACCAATTGTGAGCAAACACGATCAACCCAAGCCCTGCGGCGGTTGCGGCAGCGGTACCCACCCACCAGGCCTGGCGCTGGGCCAGGTCGGCAGCGGCGGTACCCGGCAACTCCGGTGGCAGGCCCAGGGTCGGTGCCAGGCAGAACACAGCAAAGCCACCCAGGCCCCAGAGGGCTCCGGTGATCGCCGTCTTCGGCGCGCGCAGTGAGTACAACGCGGCGAGGATCAGGGCAAAGCCAACCGCGACCACCAGATTACCGCCGGTTGTCGAGACAACGCGTTGCCAACCGTCTTCGGGCGACCAGGCTTCGCTGTCGTGGTGGTGATCGGCAGCCACGCCGGGAGCGTGCTCGTGTGCTTCCACGGCCGGTGCTGCGCTTTCATAGGTTTCGGCCTGAAGAATCAGCGGCGCGACCCAAAAGCTTTGCAGCAGGGTCAGCAGCAGCGCAGCCAACAGTCCGGCGAAGCCTGCAGTACTTGCAATACGCTTGATCATCGGAAAGTACTCAATGGCAAGGGAAAGCAGCGCTGTGGCGCGTATCGTGGGCAGCGTTGTGCACCGCTTCGATATGCGAGAATCCGGCGAAGTAGACCAGGCACAGGCCCAGCAGCGAGGCACCAACGGCCACCAGCAGGCGCTGGCTGAGGCTTGTAGGGGTAACGGTAGGGTGACTGGCGGTACTGGTACGCATGGCGCTTTCCTCTTGGTGTTGTTCGGCAACAGGCAAGCGCAGGAAACCCCTGAACGCAGCTCGCCCAGGGGTTGCAACAGCGCCCGCCCACCGCGGGTTTGTCAAATCAGTGTTGGGCCGGTCTCCGGGCTGGTGAGGGCTGGCAAACTTACGCTCAGCCAAGGGCGTCACCTTCCCATGCCAAACTACGGGCACAGTGGTACTGACGCTTTGCTCACTTACCGTTGCGGGGGCAGCACCGGACTTGTCGTACACCCTTCAATAGCCGTGTATGACGCACCGGTTTCCCAGTTTCACCCTGTAAAGGGCACCCAAACGAATCGCACTAGCAAATCATGGGCGAAGTCAGGCGTCAATCGTGACAGCAGTTGACCCCGTACCGGGCACTGCGTAGCCTAGCCGCTTCGAGGTTCTTCGGCGTCGGCCGAAGCTAAGACGGGAACGCGGTTCAAGCCGCGGCTGCCCCCGCAACTGTAAGCATTGAAAACGTCTGACACAGCCACTGCAGTTCTGCGGGAAGGCGTCATTCGACTGGCCCGTGGCCGGTGCAATGCAAGCCAGGAGACCTGCCTCGAACAGTTTCCGACATAAACCGGGCGGGGTGATCCGGTGGCGAACGCGCCCAGGTGGTAGCACCTGTGGTTCTCGTCCCGCATGCCCGCCATCCTGCCAAGGGCATCGACAATGAAAACACTGGCCAAACTTCCCGTCACTATCGTCACCGGCTTTCTCGGCTCGGGCAAAACGACACTGCTTCGACACATGCTCGACAATGCCCAAGGGCGGCGCATCGCGGTGATCGTCAACGAATTCGGTGAGCTGGGCATCGACGGCGAGATTCTCAAGCAGTGCAGCATTGGTTGCACCGAAGAAGAGGCCAGCGGTCGTGTCTATGAGTTGGCCAACGGTTGCCTGTGCTGCACCGTGCAGGAAGAGTTCTTCCCAGTGATGCGCGAACTGGTTGCCCGCCGTGGCGATCTTGACCACATCCTTATTGAAACCAGCGGCCTGGCGCTGCCCAAACCGCTGGTTCAAGCGTTCCAGTGGCCGGAAATTCGCAATGCCTGCACAGTTGATGCGGTCATCACCGTAGTCGATAGTCCCGCAGTGGCTGCCGGTACCTTTGCAGCGTTCCCTGATCAGGTCGATGCCCAGCGCAAACTTGACCCTAACCTGGACCATGAGTCGCCGCTGCACGAGCTGTTCGCCGACCAACTGGCCAGCGCCGATCTGGTGGTGCTGAACAAGGCCGACCTGATTGCTGCGCAAGACCTGGCCAAGGTCCGTGCCGAAGTGCAGGAAGAGTTGCCGCCAGCGGTCAAGGTGATCGAAGCCAGCAGCGGCCGTTTGCCGCTGGAAGTGCTGCTGGGCCTGGGCGCCGAGTCGGAAGCGCATATCGATGGCCGGCGTACCCACCATGATTCGCACCACGATGATGACGATCACGATGATCATGACCATGACGCCTTCGACTCGATCTCCATCGAGCTGCCAGAAGCGCACGAAAGCCAATTGCTGGATGCCTTGACTCAATTGGTCGTGCAGCACGGCATTTTGCGAGTCAAGGGCTTCGCGGCAATTCCCGGTAAACCGATGCGTTTGCTGATCCAGGGTGTCGGTACTCGTTTCGACAAGCACTTCGACCGCGCCTGGCGCAGTGAAGAGCCGCGCTCTACGCGCCTGGTGCTGATCGGCCAGGAACTGGATGCGCTGCAACTGGAAGCGAGCCTGCGGGCCGCACTGAGCGCTTGACCCATGCACCTGCTGCGCACCCAGCCCGGTGGCTTCGTACCGGACGACAGTATTGCCGATCTCGGCCAGACGCCAGCCGAGCTGGTCATTCTCTGCAGCGGTGACTCGCACCTGGCACTGCTGGCCGAAACCGCCCAGCAGTTGCCCGAAAATTACCCCAGCCTGCGTCTGGCCAACCCGATGCAGGTACAGAATCATGCCTCGGTCGACCTCTATGTCGATGAGGTTCTGCGCCATGCCAAGGTGATTCTGGTATCGCTGCACGGCGGTGTCGGTTATTGGCGCTACGGCGTCGAGCAATTGCTGGAGCTTGCCGACCGTGGCGTGCAGTTGATTCTGGTGCCGGGTGATGATCGCCCGGACCCGGAGCTCACCGGCCTCAGTACGGTGCCCGCACAACAGGCCGAGCGGCTTTGGCACTTTTTGCGCCAGGGCGGCAAGGCCAATGCCCTGAATCTGTTCTACTGCCTGGCCAATCAGCTTTTGCAGCGCGATTATCCCTGGGATGAACCGCAGCAGTTGCCACGTACGGCGGTTTATCACCCGCGCAAAGCCACGGCGGTGCTCGACGACTGGTTTGCCCAGTGGCAGGTCGAACAGCCAGTGGTGCCGATACTCTTCTACCGCTCGCACCTGCAGGCTGCCAACACTGCTTTTATCGATACCTTCTGCGAGCGTTTGCAGCTAGCCGGACTCAACCCGTTGCCTATCGCTGTGGCCAGTCTCAAGGAGGCCGGTTGTTTTAGTCAGGTCGAAGACTGGCTGGATCAGGTCGACGCCGCGTTGATCATCAACACCACCGGCTTTGCTCAGTCCAGCCCGGAACAACCGAACCTGCGTCCGTTTCGCCGCGACGTTCCGGTGCTGCAGGCAATTTGCGCCCAGGACAACCAGCCAGGCTGGCAGGCCAGCGAGCAGGGCCTGGGGGCTCGCGACCTGGCCATGCACATTGTCTTGCCGGAATTGGACGGGCGCATCATCACACGACCGATCAGCTTCAAGGACCTGGCCTGGCGTAGCGAGCGCAGCCAGTCGGATGTGGTTTGCTATCGCCCGCATGCCGAGCGCATGGATTTCGTTGCCGAGTTGGCCCGTCGCTGGTGTGCACTGGCGCAGTTGCCCAATCAGGACAAGCGTGTAGCCTTGATTCTGGCCAACTACCCGACACGTGATGGACGCATCGGCAATGGCGTTGGTCTGGATACCCCGGCCGCGGCGCTGAACATCCTGCGTGCCCTGCAACGTCAGGGCTATCCACTAAGCAGCACCTTGCCGGACAGCGGCACGGCGCTGATTCAGGCGCTGCTCGGTGGCGTCAGCAATGATCTGCACAGCCTTGATCTGCGTCCGTGCCTGCAGAGCATGGCCTTGGAGGAGTATCAGGCCGCCTTTGCCACACTGCCGCAGGCCAACCAGGATGCAGTGCGCGCACGTTGGGGCGAGGCGGAGCTCGACCCGATGTTCCGCAACGGACGGATGATGGTCGCCGGTCTGCGGTTTGGCCTGACCTTTGTCGGCATCCAGCCGGCGCGTGGTTACCAACTGGACCAGAGCGCGGTTTACCACGATCCCGACCTGGTGCCGCCCCATGGCTACCTGGCGTTCTATTTCTGGCTGCGTCATGGCTTTGCTGCCGATGCATTGATCCATGTCGGCAAGCACGGCAACCTGGAGTGGCTGCCGGGCAAGGGCGTGGGTTTGTCCGCCAATTGCTGGCCAGATGCGTTGATCGGACCGCTGCCGAACATCTATCCGTTCATCGTCAATGACCCGGGCGAGGGCGCCCAGGCCAAGCGTCGCACCCAGGCGGTGATCATCGATCACTTGATGCCGCCGTTGACCCGTGCCGAAACCTACGGTCCGCTGCGACACCTGGAAGCGCTGGCCGATGAGTATTACGAAGCGCAGTTGCTCGATCCACGCCGGGCCCGAGAGTTGCAGCGCGATATTCTCGAACTGGTGCGCGATAACCACATCGATCGTGAGCTGCAGCTTGAAGGTGCACTGGATGATGCTGCGGTGTGGTTACCGCGTCTGGATACCTACTTGTGCGACCTCAAGGAGTCGCAGATTCGTGATGGCCTACATGTGTTTGGCGAGTCACCCGCAGGACGGCTGCGCCTCGATACTCTGCAGGCACTGCTGCGGGTGGCGCGAGGCGATGGTCGCGGCGCCAATTGCAGTTTGCTCCGGGCCTTGGCCAAGGCCTTGGCACTGGGGTTCGATCCCCTTGATTGCGACCTGGGCCAGCCCTGGCAAGGGCCGCGCCCGGCACTTTTACAGGCGCAGGATGAGGCCGTATGGCGGACCCAGGGTGACACCCGTGAACGCCTGGAAATCCTCGCCGGCACCTACATAGCACAAGCCCTGGCAGGCACTATCGAGTTACCGGACGATACGGCTTGGTCGGATGTGAGGGCTGTGTTGCTGGCCCTGCAGCACAGTATTGCGCCGCAACTGGACGCTTGTGGGCCGGCTGAGATGCACGGCTTGCTGGCAGCCCTGCAAGGACGCTTTGTCCCGGCCGGGCCCAGTGGTGCCCCCAGTCGCGGGCGCTTGGACGTGCTCCCGACCGGGCGCAACTTCTTTACCGTCGATGTGCGCAATCTACCGACCACCACGGCATGGCGCATCGGCTTTGCTTCGGCGAACCTGATTCTTGAACGCCACCTGCAGGATCATGGTGATCATTTGCGTCAGTTGGGTCTGTCGGTTTGGGGGACGGCGACCATGCGCACCGGTGGCGATGATATCGCCCAGGCCATGGCCTTGCTGGGCGTGCGCCCGGTATGGGCGAGTGGCAGCCAGCGCGTCGATGACTTCGAAATACTTCCCTTGAGCCTGCTCGACCGACCGCGGGTGGATGTAACGCTGCGCGTCTCGGGGTTCTTCCGTGATGCGTTCGGCAACCTCATCAAGCTGTTTGACGCCGCAGTCCAGGCAGTGGCGGCGCTGGATGAGCCCGATGACTTGAACCCGCTCGCGGCCAGGGTGCGTGCAGAGCGCAGTGAACTCGAACGCCAGGGTTTGACGACCGAGCAGGCCACACGCCAGGCCGGTTGGCGTGTATTCGGCGCCAAGCCTGGAGCCTATGGTGCGGGCGTACAGAATGCTGTCGACGGGCACCTATGGAACGAGCGCAAGGACCTTGCCGAGGTTTACCTTAATCATGGTGGTTATGCCTACGGCGCAGCCGATGACGGCACCCCGGCACGCGCCGACTTCGCCCGGCGCCTGAGCCAGGTGCAGGCGGTAATCCAGAATCAGGACAATCACGAGCATGACCTGCTCGACTCCAATGATTACTACCAGTTTCAAGGCGGTATGCTGGCGGCCGTTGAAACCTTGGGGGGCAAGCCGGCAGCCAGCTACCATGGCGATCACAGTCAGCCGGACCGTCCGCGCATCCGCACCCTGAAAGAGGAACTCAATCGAGTGGTGCGTGCGCGGGCGCTCAATCCCAAGTGGATAGACGGGGTCAAGCGCCATGGTTACAAAGGTGCCTTCGAACTGGCCGCGACCGTCGATAACCTGTTCGCTTTCGATGCCACCACCCATTTGATAGACGATCACCACTATCAGTCGCTGGCCGAGGCTTATGTTCTGGATGCTGCGACCCGCGACTTTATGCGCCAGCACAACCCGCAAGCCCTGCGCGACATCACCGAGCGGCTCCTGGAAGCTCAGCAGCGTGGCTTGTGGGAGTCCCCGGGGGATTACCGTGAAGCCCTCGAAGAGCAACTGCTCGATGGCGAAGAAGAGATTTGAAATGACTGAACCCGCACATTTTCCGCTGTCTGCCGTGGTCGGCGCCGATGAGTTGAAGCTCGCCTTGTGCCTGACCGCCATCGATCCAAAGATAGGCGGCGTGCTGATCGAAGGCCCACGCGGCATGGCCAAGAGCACGCTGGCTCGCGGGCTTGCCGACCTGCTTGGCGAGGGGCCGTTCGTAACCTTGCCATTGGGCGCGAGTGAAGAGCGCCTGGTCGGTACGCTTGATCTTGACGCCGCGCTGGGCCAGGGTAAGGCGCAGTTTTCCCCGGGCGTGCTGGCCAAGGCCGACGGCGGCGTGCTGTATGTCGATGAGGTCAACCTGCTGGCCGACCACCTGGTCGATCTGCTTCTGGATGTCGCTGCCAGCGGTACCAACCGGGTCGAGCGCGATGGTATTTCTCATCGTCACAGTGCGCGATTCGTGCTGATTGGCACAATGAACCCGGAAGAAGGTGAGTTGCGCCCGCAGTTGCTCGACCGCTTCGGTCTCAACGTTGTGCTCGCAGGTCATCCTGCTCCCGAGGCGCGTAGCCTGATCATTCGCCGGCGCCTGGATTTCGATGCTGACCCAGAAGCATTTTGCCTGCAGTGGGCGCCTGAGCAGGCGCATTTGCGCCAACGCTGCCAAACGGCCCGCGAGCAGCTGGCGCGCATTGCTCTGGATGATCAGGCGCTGGCACAGATCACCGAGCGCTGTTTTGCTGCTGGGGTAGACGGTCTGCGCGCCGATCTGGTCTGGTTACGCGCTGCTCGGGCGCACGCCGCCTGGCGGGGTGCTGAGCAGATTGAAGCCCAGGATATCGATGCAGTGGCCGAGTTTGCCCTGCGTCATCGGCGCCGCGATGTGCCGCCACAGGCTGAACAAGGCTCGGCGCCACAGCCTCCGGCTGGCCAGGACTCCAGCACCGAACAAGGGCAGGGGGCCTGGGGCGAGATGCCGCCACAAGCGATAACGACCGGTGCCCGTCGCGAGGTGCCGAACTGGGCAAAAAAGCCCTGAGCATCCGTCGGCCCCAGGCGGCGGATGCCAAACCCCGCTCGGGACCGATTAAGCAAGGGCCGCGCGGGCGCGCCCGCGAGGCCTTGCAAGGTTCGGTCGCATGGCCGGCAACCTTGCTCAAGGGCCGTCCGCTTCAGCGTCGCGATCTGTGTTGGCAGCAACGCACTGCCAGTGCCCATGAGCAGTGGCTGGTTATTGTCGATGCCTCGGCCTCGACCCGGCGCTACCAGGCATTGAGCAAGGCCAAGGGGCTGCTGGCAGCGTTGTTCGACCAAGCCTATCTCCAGCGCGTACGCCTGACCCTGCTTACCGCCAGTGGCAATGCGCCGCGTTGGCAGCGTCATGGTCTGAAAGCCTCGGCCGCCTTGAAGCCGTGGCTCGACAGTCTCGGCGCCGGTGGCGGTACGCCGCTGCTTGGCGCATTGGAGCAGGCACGGCATTGGCTTGAACTGCGTCAGCGCCAGCATCCCCATGAGCAGCAGCACTGCCTGATCGTGACCGATGGCCGGCTGAAAGCCTGGGACCCCCTGCAACCGTTGCCATGCCCGAGCCTATTGGTCGATATCGAGTCTTCACCCGTACGCCTTGGGCGTGCACGTTTATTGGCGCAGCAGATAGAGGCTGAATATCGCCCGATTGAAAGTTTCAGCGTTGTCGAATAAATAAGGCATGTACGGAACTGTACAAGAGCAGGGCTGCGACGGGTTGTCGCAGTTTGTACTTTTTTGAATAAAAAGTTGCTCGCCGCACAGCAAAAAGATGTGCGGCTATATGTTCAGCGGGGAGGGCTGGTAATTACTTCGGCATCGACCACGGCTGCAAGTGGCAGCCTTGTTCTTGCAACTCGGCGCGCATCTGTTCAATCAGATTGGCCAGTTGCTTGGGATCGGAGTAGGTGCTGCTTGGCACCTGCTTGCTGCCGATGCGGGTGCTGGTCCGGTCGATCACTGCCAAGCTCAGCTCACCTGTACCGTTAGGCGAATCCCAAGCAACACACTGGAAGGGTTCGAAGGCGTGGTCGGCAATCAGCAGTGCTTCGTTGACACGGAGCGAGGCGTTCATGGGTTCGGTCTCTCTGTGGGCCCAAACAAGATAATCAATAGCCGCGTTAGCGGTGAGTTACTTGTACTGATGCGCGCAGGGGGGGATCGAGTCACAACAATCTTCAAAATAATTTAATTATTTTTGGAAAACATACAGGTTGGCAGCCAGCGGCGACGCAGGAAGTTTAATAACAACACGGACTTAACTCCGTTTTCACGTTTTATGGACAAACGGTAGTGGGCGATTGACGCAACGTTGCTACTGTTACAGACGGGCCTGCCAACGTGCTGTTTCTATTTAAAATTCCATAATTGGCGCCAAGGAAAGGTCATGCTCGAACCTGTACCCAACCGTCGCCTGCTGATCGTTGACCCGTGCGACGATTGCCACCGTTTGTTGCCAGGCTTGCGCAATGTCGGCTGGGATGTTTTCAGCTCAACCTTGTCCTCGGCCCTGGAACAGCCCTGTGATGTCGGCTTGCTGCGTTTACAGGCATCACACCTGCAGCATCCGGATGCGGTCAAGGACCTGATCACGCGCAGCAATACCGAGTGGATCGCAGTACTCAGCCCTGACGAGCTGCGCATGCAGAATGTTGGCGACTTTGTCTGTGAATGGTTTTTCGACTTTCACACCTTGCCGTTTGATGTTTCGCGGGTTCAGGTCACCATCGGCCGAGCCTTCGGTATGGCGCGCCTGCGAGGCAAGGGCAGCGTGCATGTCGATGAGCTGGAGCATGAGCTGCTGGGTGAAAGCCGACCGATTCGCGAACTGCGTAAGCTGCTGAGCAAATTGGCGCCCACGGAGTCTCCGGTGTTGATTCGCGGCGAAAGCGGCACCGGCAAAGAGCTGGTCGCGCGTACCTTGCATCGCCAGTCCCAGCGCCGCGACAAACCCTTTGTGCCGATCAATTGCGGGGCGATTCCTGAAAACCTGATTCAGTCCGAGTTGTTCGGCCACGAGAAGGGCGCGTTTACTGGCGCCCATCAGCGCAAGATCGGTCGCATCGAAGCGGCCAACGGCGGCACGTTGTTCCTGGATGAAATTGGTGACCTGCCCCTGGAACTGCAAGCGAACTTGTTGCGATTTCTTCAGGAAAAGCACATTGAACGGGTTGGCGGTAGCCAGCCGATAGCAGTCGATGTGCGGGTTCTGGCGGCTACCCATGTGGACCTGGAAAAGGCCATCAGCAGCGGGCGTTTCCGGGAGGACTTGTACTACCGGCTCAACGTTCTGCAGGTGATCACCGCGCCCCTGCGTGACCGCCATGGCGACCTGTCGATGCTCGCCAGCCATTTTTCGCACTTCTACAGCCTGGAAACCGGACGCCGACCGCGCTCGTTCAGTGAAGACGCATTGGCTGCTATGGGCAAGCATGATTGGCCGGGTAACGTGCGTGAACTGGCCAACCGCGTCAGGCGTGGCCTGGTGCTAGCAGAAGGGCGGCAGATCGAGGCGCAGGACTTGGGTTTGCTCAGTCAGCATGCTTTCACGTTGAGCATGGGTACCCTTGAAGACTACAAGCACCGTGCCGAGCGCCAGGCGCTATGCGACGTACTCAATCGGCACAGCGATAACTTGAGTATCGCCGCCAAGGTGCTTGGGGTGTCTCGGCCAACCTTTTACCGCTTGCTGCACAAACATCAGATTCGCTGACTGCAGATCACGACCCAAAGCAACCGATCCGCAGTCATGCACTCATTGCTTTCACCCAGCCCGCCATCAGAAGTAGTACGGGAATTTCAGGCTGAAGGAGAAGTCCGGAGAGTCGTCTGTCAGCCCGATGGACAGGTTCGGGACGATGGTCAGGTTATCGGTAGCGGCCAGGGTCATGCCGATGTTGAAGTTAGCCGCGTTGTAGTCGCTGCTGGAAATCGATTGCCAGTCACCGCCGTCAGGCTTGATCTTACTTTTGCTGGCAAATTGGTCAGAGAACGAAAAGGACATGCTCATCTTTTCGTTCAGGGCAAAGGCAATACCGGCACCGATCTGCCAGGAGTCGCCGAGCTTCACGTCACCCGGGACCTTGGAGTTGACTGCCGGGCTGATGTCGCTGAACGAGTCTTCCATGTTGTAGGTGTACGACAGGCTACCAAAGAGCACGGCAGGGTCGAAGGTCTTGACCAGTGAGATGCCGGGTGTGATCGCCCAGACACCGTTGCCGGTAGGCAGGCTTTCAGGCACCGCCAGGTTGTCGTTGGTCGGGTCGGTGACCAGCTTGATGCCATAGGGGTCATCCCCAGTCGGCGCTTTGACGCGCAGGGTGAACACCGCGTCGGGAAGGTTCTCGGATTCATCGAGGAATTTGTAGGCAACGCCAACGTTGATATCGCCTATGGTCGGGTCGCGATCGACGGTTGCATCCGATGTAGTCGGGCCGGAACCGCCGGCGCCACCCGACGAATAGGTTGACTGGCGATAGACCACGGGAACGTTAATGTCGAATTGCCAACGTTGCGCCAGGTTGTAGCGGGCCGTCAGGTCCAGGGTCCAGTTGTCGGCCTTGATGCGGTCAAGGTTGATGTTGCCAAGGAAAATCGAGTCCAACGCCAGAAAACCGTTGAGCACCAGTGCGCGGGTGTCGTAATGGGTGTAGGTCAGGCCGGTTTCGACGCTGAACTTGCCGCCACCGAAGAAGCCGCTGGCTTCGTCATACAAGTTGGAAACGCTCTGCGCCGGTTCGGAGTCATCTTTGAGTGACTGCCCGTATGAACTGCCGGTGGTGCCAGGCGCGCCTGCAGCCACGGTCTGGCCACTCCTGGTGGTTTCGGCAGGGGACTTGGTCAGGCGTCTGGGAGCAGGTGTAGCCGGTGCTTCTTCTACTTGGCGAACGCGCTGCTCGAGTACCATCAGCGCGTTCTGTTGTGCTTCGTAACGCTGTTTCAGCTCCATGAGTTCTTGTTTTAGTGCTTCGACCTGGGGGTCCGTTGCTGCGTAAAGCAATGTAGCCGGTGCCAGGGTACTCAAACAAACGACAGCTCTGAACGTTAACGATCGGTGCATGGGTTAGCCGTCCCTTCTGACTACATTCGATGAGACTCAGCGTAGATCAGTATCCGAGAGTACGAAGGCCTTTGAGTTGGTCCAGGTTGCCATTGAGCGAACCGGCGGTCGGCACGTTCTCACGCAGCACCACGTTCAGCGAGGTGAGGTTCCTGACCTGGTTGCCGCCACCGAGCAACGTCGTGTTCTGCATCAGACCGCCCTGGGCCAGGCGTTGTACGGTATTGCCCTGGTTATTGTTGGCAACAATGTTCATCTGTACACCAGACCCTGTGGAGGAAACGCTCAGCGAACCTGCGCCGTTCGCGCCGACCACGGTCGAGCCTGGGGCCAACGGTTTGCCTTGTTGTTGGCCGGCGGGTGCCTGGTTGGCCTTGGTGACTCTGATGTCCACGCCGTTGTAGGCTGTGTTGTTGTCGCCGGCGGCTCGCACGATCTGCGTTACGCCTTCGGTGCTGTTCAGGCCGGCACCACCATTGACGGTACCGGTACCCGTGCCGGTATTCCCTGAATGCGCCGTGCCATTGCCTTTTTCATTGATCATCGACACATAGAACTGGGGCTTGATGGTCGATTGCTGCACTTGCATCGAGGAGGTTGCGCCGATTACATCGCCTTTGGCGTTTTGCCATGTGCTGGTCATGACAACGCCGAAGCTGATGATGCGTCCGGGCATCACGTAGCGACCGCGCAGGTTCGCCAATTCCTGGTCCTTGAGCTCAATGGGTTGAAATGTCTGGGCCTGGATGGGCAGGCTGGCAGCCAGACATGCAAGGGTCAGCCAGATTGGAGTCTTCATTGCATGCTCCAGGAGCGTCGTGCTCACGTGTCATTAGAAGAAGTCGCTTTGGATGAATCCGAAATCCATCAACTCTGCGTCTTGCACCGGGGTGAAGTTGTTTATTTTTCTTTTGGCGGTAAGCGGCAGCGGCGGGTCGAGCAAGGCATTGGTCTTGTCGTAGCCTTGGCCGATGACGGCGAAGATGATGCCGTTCCAGCCTTTGACAAAGTCGTCGATGGTGTAGCGCTTGTGGCCCAGTACCGGATCACCGATATACACCCAGCCTTTGTCGACTTTCTGTAGCACTACAAAGTGCTTGTAGCCGCGGATGTCCATCAGTACCACGACCGGAATGCGGACATTGTTCAAGGTCTCGGGTGCAACCCGATAGCCACGGGCGCGCATGCCCAGGCTTTCTACATAGCGCTTCATGTCGAGCATGGAGAAACCCTGGACGCGGACCAGGTCCTGGTCGGCGTGGGCGAGCATGCCTTCGATGATCTGCTCTTCGTTCACGTCCAGCCAATAGGCTTGACGCAGGATGGTCGCCAGCGCTGCGGCGCCACAGCTGAAATCGGTTTTCTGTTGAACCAGGTCAGCGAATTTGCGCTCGCGTACGCTTTGGATGGGCTTGAATACCACCGCACCACCGGGTAACACGGAAAGTGGCATCTGAGCAGCTTCACTCACACTGGCCACACAAAGCAAAAACGCCAAGGCAATGATGCGCATGGTCGGGCGCCTTCTGGTTCTGTTGAAAAAAGGCCCCCCGAAGGGGGCCTCCAGGCCATAACAATCAGAACGATTGGTTGGAGATGGCCAGCGAGTTGCTTTGCTGGTTGCCTACACCCGATGCCACGTTGACGCCGAGGTTGCCGCTGCCGCCGTTCACCGAACCGCTCAGGGTTGCAGTGTTGGTCACAGGGTTAGCCCAGCCGGTTGGGGTCAGCACTTGGTACGAGATGGTGTTGCTCAAGTCATAGGAGTTGGCCTCGCTATAACTTTTCGATACATCGTTGGCAGACTCGGACGATTTTTCGAACGACTTGTCGAACGAGGAAGCGGCCGCTTGTTCATACGAAGATTCGTGGGCTTTTTCATATGAAGAGTCGTGCGCTTTTTCATATGAAGAGTCACGCGATCTGTCGTACGAAGAGCTCAACGACTTGGAGAACGAGGCATCGAACGCGGTATCGAAGGACGACTCGTTGGTGTTTTGCTGCGAGGTGTTCAGTGATGCGTCCAGCGTTGCATCAAGCGACGCGCTGGCATCTACACTGCGGCTGCGTTCACGACGGCCGTCATCCCAGGTGACGTTCCCGGCAGCAGTTGCCGCAACGTTCAGCGCAGCGTTCAACGAAGAAGCCGAGGTAGAGCTCGAGCTGCTGTTGTTGGAACCGCTGGCGTTAGCATTGGCAGAACCGTCGACATTCCAGTTGTTGGAGCCACTGGCATTGGACGAGTTGGAGCCGCTGGCATTCCAGCTGTTGGAACCGCTGGAGGCAGTGCTGTTGGAACCGTTCGCCGACGAGTTGTGGGAACCGCTCAGGTTCAGGCTCGAAGAGGAACTTCTGTTGTCGGTCGATTCGAATGTGCCTTCGCGAGAGGATGAGCCGCTGGAGGTTTTGGTAACCGTCAGCGTATCCACACGATAGGTCCGGTCGGCCCTGTTGGTGACTTCCAGGCCTGGGCCGCTTTGATCGGCGGAGGCGGTGGCGGTTGCACTACCAAGTCCTGCGTTGGTGTTGGCAATTGCCATGGTGTTTTTCTGTTGGTTCAGGTCGCCAGCGGCAATGTTGACACCCATGTTGCCGTCGGCACTGTTGGCAGACCCGCTCATCACAGCAGATGAGGTGGTGCCGAAGTTGAAGACCTTGTTGTTGTTGCTGGTTTGAACGACGCGAGCTGTGGCTTCGGCAGTACCGAAGACGAAGCTGTTGTCGATGGCACTGGCATCAGAGGCCGCATTGGCAATGGCCGCCGCGTTGTCCTGCTGGTTGCCGGAGCCTGCAGCCACGTTGACACCGACGTTGCCGCTGGTGCCGCCTGCAGAGCTGCTCATTTCTGCTTCGTTTTGAACGCCTTCGTTCCAGATTTTATTGTTGGTACTGGTTTGCCTGTCGTGTGCGTTGGCCGTTGCATCGATATCAATCATTCTTTGAGGAGGCGTGTGGTTGTGATTGTGGCCATTACCACGCCGATCGTTTTGTTCAGCTTGTACAGCAACAGCCATGACCGCAGCAATTGCGAAAACCAGAGGCTTGAGTGCCATCGAGGGTTTCATGGTGATTCTCCGTACTTTATTTTAGGTTAAGTGTTGTTCTTACCTGTTTGGGTCAGTCCGCGACCCGTACGCTCAGGGTATTTGCTGTTCGATTTCCTACCCCGGCGCTCTGATTCAACTGGATCACCCCACGGCTACCGGTGAATGCCTGATCACTGGTAGTGATCTGGCGATAACCGGGTGCAGAGCCAGTTGGATCGGAGTTGTTGACCAGCGCCACGTTCTGTTGCATGAGGACGCTGTCATCGATGCTTTGCGGCTGATTACTGATACTGATACGAAGTGCGTTGGCTTGCTGGTTGCTGGCGCCTGCACTCTGGTTGACGCCTAGCGCGCCGGTGCCATTACTGAAAGAGTCGCCCTGAATGTTGGATTGGGCGGCGATCGAGGGGTCGACAATGCTGATCGAGCGTTGGCGAATGTCCGTGGTTGCGCTGGCGCCTTGGCCGATGGCGAACGCCCGGGCATTGGCTTGTTGCAGCAGATCGCCAGCAGCCTGGTTCACAGCGAAGTTGCCCTGATACTGCTTGCCGGAATTGTCGATGGTGGCGTTATTGATGACCGGGGGTTGGGCAAAGGCCGATGCACTGCAAAAGGTGGCCAGAATCAGCAGCGTGTGCCTCATCTCACTTGCCTCCAGTCAGGATTTGCAGGGGCGCCAGACCCTTCTGGATGTTGGAGTTGACCATGTTGGAGATACCGTTGCCGGAGTTGCCGGATCGCCCGCCGGCCAGATTAGGCAATTGGTTCTGATGGTTGATATTGGCGCCCAGATTGTTGGTCTGTTGGGTGATCAGGGAAGAGATGCCTGCACCGCTGCTGACGCCGGCAAAATCACCGTCGCTCAGTTCGTTGGTCTGTCTGAGGATATGCGCGGAGGGGTTGGTATTGACGGTGACCGGACTGGGGTCGGGTATGAGCGGGGCACGAACGGCGTTGCGCACTTGCACATCGCGAGTGATGACGACGACTCCGTTTTCGGCCTGGACTGGCAAGCTGAGGCTTGTTCCTAAAACGCAGCCGACCAGTAGGAGGCGATAAATGCCTTTATCTAGGGTTCCCACGATGGCGATTCCTTCTTCAGTGCGCTGGCCCTTTTCAGCGTTGTGAGGAGGAGAGCAGAAGCCGTGCCGCTTTTGGTTTTTGATTAAAAAACAAAGGCTTGGTGGGTAGTCGAAGAGAGGAATTGATTTCGCTGTATCAACCGTGAGACATTTTTTTGCGAGGTTACTGCTTGGAGTGGTGGCTGCGGTGTCCGAAGGCTTTTTTAACCGACTGTATCGTCGGCTTAACACGGCCCCCAGAATTGGGGACCAGTGCGCAAAAACGGGGGCTATGGCCCACTGGGGTGTTACAACGCATTAACACTCGGTGGGGCAGGCTGGCGATTTGCCGCTAAGCAACTGCTGTACCGCGCTCAATACCGCCGCGCTGCGCTGCGGCCAGTCACCGCCAACTACTTTGAAGGGTTGCTTGTTGCGCTGCAGCCAGCCGAGGCTGTCGGCAAAAAACGCCTGGCGTTGGCCAAGGTCGGGTTGGCAGCGTTGGCCATCACCTACCCAGCTCACGCCTGCCGGGTCCAGCAACAGATGCAGATCATAACGGCGTTGGAGCAGGGCCTGCTCGATCCAGGCCGGGCAATCACCAAACAGCACCCGGCTCCAGAGCAGGTTGTTCAACAAGTGCGTGTCAAGAATCAGGAGTTCTGGCTGACGGGCCCGTGCGGCGTCCTCCCAGGCCAATTGGCCCTGGGCAATCGCAGGAATGTCGGCGTAGCAGGTGTCGCGGCCTTGCTCATCGATGAAGTGGCGTACGTATTCACCCACACATTCGCCACCGAAATGCGCCTGGATTTCGCCGCTCAACCAGCTCTTGCCACTGGACTCGGGGCCGGTCAGCACCAGGACCTTCATGCGCTGACCAACGCAAGGTCGCGACGCCATTCGCGCCAGCCACGCACTGCAATCAAGGTGAACAAGGCGTACAGCGCTGCGGTCAAGTACAACCCCTTATAAAGGAACAGGCCGACAAAAATCACGTCCAGTACCACCCACAGTGGCCAGCACTCTACGCGTTTTTGTGCCATCCATAACTGCGCGACCAGACTGAATGCGGTCAGCGCCGCGTCTAGCCAAGGTTGTGCAGCATCGGTCCAGGTCGACATCGCTGCGCCTAGAGCGAGGCTGCCCAGCAACCCCAGGCCGAGGCCCAATAGCAGCGGCTGGGTGGCGAGCTGGCTTACCTGACGGGCTTCGCGCTGACGGTCTGGACGCGTCCATTGCCACCAGCCGTAGACCTGCAGCACCGCGAAGACCAATTGCAAAAGCATGTCCGAGTACAACCGCACTTCAAAGAAGATCCAGCTGTAGAGCAGCACCATGACCAGGCCAATGGGCCAGCACCACGGATTCTGCTTGGTCGTGAGCCATACGGCGATAACGCCGAGTACGGCGGCGAACAGTTCGAGGCCGGACATCGGCGTTCCTTGGCGGTTCGGAGGAGGGCGGCGATTGTACCTTGAGTCGCCTCGCAAGCCACACTCCAACCGCTATTGCTTTACACCCGGAACTGGCCCAGCAATCGATCCAGCTGTTCGCGCAGCTGGTTCAACGCCACACCGGCATTGCTCGACTGCTGTGCTGCCGTGGCGGTCTGGCGTGACAGGTCTGCGGTTTCAGTCACGTTGCGGTTGATCTCCTCGACCACATGCGACTGCTGCAGCGTGGCACTGGCAATCGAGGCGTTGAGGGCGGTGAGGTTGTGCAACGCTTGGCTGATGGCATCGAGGCTGACACCCGCTTCATTGGCTTGCTCGATGGTTTGCCGCGAAGCGGCGCTGCTGGCATCGATTGCCTTCACTGCCGCTTCGGATTGGCCCTGCAGGTGTTCGATCATGCTCTGTATTTCTGCCGTCGACTGCTGGGTACGTTGGGCCAGCAGGCGAACTTCATCGGCAACCACGGCAAAGCCGCGGCCTTGCTCGCCCGCTCGGGCCGCCTCGATGGCCGCGTTCAGTGCCAGCAGGTTGGTCTGCTCTGCAATCGAGCGTATTACTTCCAGAACACTGCCAATGCGGGTGCTCTGGCTGGCCAGGGTCTGGATCACCTGAACCGCTTCATCGATGGTGCCCGACAACTGATCGATCTGCTGCAGGCTGCCGTGGATACTGTGTTGACCCTGAGTGGCACGCTGTTGCGCATCACGCATTTCGCTGGAAGCCTGTTCAGCATTCCTGGCCACATCCTGCACGGCGTAGGTCACTTCATTTATAGCGGTAGCCACTTGCTCCATTTGCGCCGATTGCTGTTCGCTGTGTTGCTGGGCCTGGTTGGCATTGCTGCCGACATCGACCGCCGATTGCCCCAAGGCATGGGCCGCACCCTGCAACTGGCCGATGACACCCTGCAACTTGCCAGTAAAACGATTGAAATGCTCACCCAACTGGGTTACTTCGTCACGGCCGTGGGTGTCCAGGCGGCGGGTCAGGTCGCTTTCACCGCTGGCAATCATGGACATGGCATCGACCGCTTCCTGCAACGGCCGTGAGATGCTGCGGGCTATCAATGCCACCAGCAGGGTCATGATCAGGGCGATGCCCAGGCCCAGCAGTGAGGCATCGCGCAGCTGACGCATGAACTCGTTCTGCATGTCATCGATATAAACCCCCGAGCCGATGACCCAGCCCCAAGGCTTGAACAATTGGATGTAGGAGGTCTTTTCCACCGGCTCGCTGGCACCAGGCTTCGGCCAGCGGTAGTCGATGATGCCCGCGCCCTGGGCCTCGGCCAGTGTGACCATTTCGTTGAACAAGGCAAAACCATCGGGGTCACGAATGCCGGACAGGTCCTGTCCATCCAGTTTGGGGTTGGCCGGGTGCATGATCATCTTCGGCCCGAGATCGTTGATCCAGAAGTAGTCGTTCTGGTCGTAGCGCAGGCCGCGTACGGTATTGAGCGCTTGTTGCTGGGCAGCCTCGCGGCTCAGCGTACCAGCGGCTTCCAGCCCCTGGTAATAGGTGAGGATGCCGGCTGCGGTCTCCACCACGTGCTGGGTCTTCTGGGCCTTGGCCTGATACAGGTCGCCGTGGATCTGTCTGAGCATCAACAAGCCCAGGGTCAGCAACATCACCACCGCCACTACCAGAATCAGCCACAAGCGGCGGCTGATCGACATATTTCGCAGAGTCTTCATAGAACGGTCACCCCGGATTCTTTTTATTGTCCTGCGCATCCCAGCATGGTTTTTTCCCACCACCTACTCGACCAAGGGCTAAGTGCCCGATCTACCCAGGTGTGTAGTAGCGACCAGCAGCGTTTATTCGAGAGGTCTGATAGGATTTCGGCCCGGTCGCGGCAAACCTGAAGGGTGACTGAACTTTTTTGCCGACTGTGCGACCAACTGTCGCGGTAAACCGACCGAATATTCGTAACAGCCTTGGCTTATGGAAACTACAACGGGGGCATGCCGTTGGCATCGCTTCGTGGGGGAATAATGGATCTTTGGACTGGCCTGCAGGCTGTCATTTTGGGTATTGTCGAAGGCTTGACCGAGTTCTTGCCGATCTCCAGTACCGGTCACCAGATTGTGGTCGCGGACCTGATCGACTTCGGTGGCGAGCGGGCAATGGCCTTCAACATCATCATTCAGTTGGGTGCGATCCTGGCCGTGGTCTGGGAGTTTCGGCGCAAGATTTTCGACGTGGTCGTCGGGCTGCCCAAGGAGCGTGAAGCGCAAAGGTTTACCGCCAACCTGCTGATCGCTTTCATGCCAGCGGTGGTATTGGGCGTGCTGTTTGCCGATCTGATCCACCATTACCTGTTCAACCCCATCACTGTCGCCACTGCGTTGGTGATTGGCGGTGTGATCATGCTCTGGGCCGAGCGCCGTGAGCATGTCATCACCGTTGAGCGTGTCGATGACATGCGTTGGACTGACGCCCTGAAAATCGGCTTTGCCCAGTGTCTGGCGATGATTCCGGGTACTTCACGCTCCGGTTCGACCATTATCGGCGGTTTGCTGTTCGGCATGTCGCGCAAGGCTGCCACCGAGTTTTCGTTCTTTCTGGCCATGCCGACCATGGTCGGTGCCGCAGTGTACTCAGGTTACAAGTACCGCGATCTGTTCCAGCCCGGCGATTTTCCGGTCTTCGCCATCGGCTTTGTCGTCTCGTTCATTTTCGCCATGATTGCCGTGCGGGCCTTGCTGCGCTTTATCGCCAACCATAGCTATGCCATGTTCGCCTGGTACCGCATTGTTTTTGGGTTGATGATCCTGGCGACCTGGCAGTTCGGTTGGGTCGACTGGGCCACGGCCCAGGGTTGAGTCGATGAGCCGAGCACAGCCCTCCGGCCGTCACGTTGCCGGTGCAAACGCTACTGTCCAGCATCCGCGCAGCAAGTTGCTGGTGTTTGTTGGCCTGTGCCTGCTACCGCTGGGAGGGGCGTTGCAGATGCTGCTCAGCGGGCAGTCCTGGTTGCCTGCCGTGGCGTACCCGCTCGTCAGTCTGGTTAGTTTTGCGCTGTATTGGCGAGACAAGCATCAGGCTCGCACACAAGGCTGGCGAACCCCGGAGAAGGTGCTGCATGCCAGCGAGATGCTGGGCGGTTGGCCTGGGGCCCTGTTGGCTCAGCAGGCTTTGCGGCATAAAACCCGCAAAGTCTCGTTCCAATTGAGCTTTTGGGCAATTGTCGCCGTGCATCAATTGTTCTGGATCGATCACCTGCTGCTCGACGGTCGTTGGTTGGGTAGCGCGCTAGGGCCTTTGCTCAGATGAGCAGGCCCGGTTGCAGGCGCTTTGGCAGGCGCCTGACAACCAACTGATGGGAGCGTTGCAGCAGGTCGCAAAGCTCTTCGCGCCCCATGGGGTAAGGTGGCGTCATGCTGATCCAGTGAGCCCGCGCCAGGTACGGTGCAGGTCGCACGCCGGGATGGTCGGCGTAGCTGAGAAACAGATCACTGTCGACTTTGAACGAAAGCCCGGCGCCCGCCAGGTCCAGCACTGCAAACATCTTGTTTCCGGCAATCGAAAACACCCGAATGCCTCCCCATTTATAGTCTTCCCGCGCCCCCGGCAGGCTCAGGCAAAAGTCCGCCACCTGCGCTTCGCTCATTTTCCCCTTAGACATAGTGCTCCCCACACTCTGCAAAAGACTCGACCAAGTGATCGATCCACACCCGCACAGCCGGTAGCAGGCCACGCCGGTGAGGATAGACGGCTTGCAGGTAGCCGCCCGGCAACGACCAATCGGGCAGCAAGCGAACCAGTTCGCCACTGGCCAGTTCTTGTTCGCAATGCATGCTCGGCAGGGCGGTGAACCCAAGCCCCGCAATTGCCGCAGCCTTGCGCACGACAAAGTCGTCGATGGCCAGGCGCGCTTCCAGGGTCAGCTCCTGCTTGTGACCTCGCGTATCGAGCAGTTGCAGATGCACAAGACGGTCGGCCTCTACCGCCCCCAATACTGCCAGGCCGCGCAGGTCTTCGGGGGTGACGGGGGCGTGGGCGGCGACGAAGCTCGGTGCAGCGACCAGATACATCTGAGCCTGGCGCAAACGTCGAGTTACCAACATTGGGTCTTCATTACCTAGATCCCGAACGCGAAGGGCCACGTCAACGCCTTCGGTGATCAGGTCGACACGGCGGTTGAGCAGGATCATGTCCAGTTGAACCTGCGGATACTGCTCAAGAAAGCGGCTGATGACTTGCGGCAGCAGGGTATGTGCCAGTCCCACCGGACACGACACTCGAAGGCGGCCGCGGGGTTCGCTGGTCATGCTGGCGACGGCCTCGTCAGCCATTTCGGCTTCCAGCAGCATCGCCTGGCAATGGCGCAGGTAGCGTTCTCCGACGGCTGTAAGTTTCAGTTGCCGTGTGGTGCGCTGCAGCAGCCGCGTGCCCAGGCGCTCTTCAAGCTCGGCGATACGGCGTGACAAGCGCGACTTGGGGATGCCAAGCACACGCCCGGCAGCGGCAAAACCACCTGCTTCGACTACCCGCGCGAAGTAGAAAAGGTCGTTGAGGTCTTGCATGGGGATCACCATTGTCCTGTCAGTAGGACAAACTAACGCATTTTTGCCTACTTATCAGCTATTCGCTATCCAGGTAGGATTCTTCCCATCGTGATCGCCCAGGTGCGGTCTTCAATCAGGAGAGTCCCATGAAACTGTTGCATATCGATTCGAGCATCCTGGGCGACAATTCCGCCTCCCGCCAGCTGAGCCGCGAAGTTGTTGATGCCTGGAAAGCCGCAGATCCTGCGTTGGAAGTGGTTTACCGTGACCTGGCAGCCGATGCCATCAGCCACTTCTCTGCCGCTACCCTGGTTGCCGCGGGTACGCCCGAAGCGATGCGTGATGCCGCGCAACAGCATGAAGCCAAGCTGAGCAGCGAAACCCTGCAAGAGTTTCTGGAAGCAGACGCGGTCGTCATTGCCGCGCCAATGTACAACTTCACCGTTCCAACCCAGCTCAAGGCCTGGATCGACCGCGTCGCCGTTGCCGGTCAGACCTTCCGCTATACCGAAGCCGGCCCTGAAGGTCTGTGTGGCAACAAGAAAGTCATCCTGGTCTCCACGTCGGGTGGCCTGCACGTTGGTCAGCCTACCGGTGTTGGCCACGAAGACTTTCTTAAGGTGTTTCTGGGTTTCATTGGCATCACCGACGTCGAGATCGTTCGCGCCCACGGCCTGGCCTATGGTGAGGAACACCGCGACAACGCCATGAATGCTGCACGCAAGCAGATCAGCACCGAGCTGTTTGCTGCCGCCTGATGCTTGGCTCGCGTGACCGAAACCGACAGCAGGCTGCGCTTGCTGTCGGTTTTTTCATTGAGCTTTCATCCGCGACGCAACAGTGCGCTCTATGCTGGGGCATCAACCAGGCAGGGTGACAGCCGATGGGCAGATTCGCTGCGATACTCATGGCCTTCTGGTTTGGCCTCGCTTGCCTGGCGCATGCTCAACCTGCACAGCAGCACAGCGTTGGTTTGCATCGCATGGTGTTTGCCGACCCGCTCGATGCGCGACCGGTACAAGCGCTGGCGTTCTATCCCTCCAGCGGCCCTGAGCGCAACAGTCGCATCGACGGTTACCGAGTCGCTGCCAGTGAAGGTGCGCCCATCGCCTCCGGTCGCTATCCGCTGTTGATGCTGTCTCATGGCAACACTGGAACACCATTGGCTCTGCATGACCTGGCGACGGCGCTGGCGCGACGAGGATTTGTCGTGGTGGCGGTGGTCCATCCAGGTGACAACGCCCACGATCACAGCCGTCTGGGAACCTTGAGCAATCTCTACGGACGGCCGTTGCAGATAAGCGCCGCTATTTCCGCCAGCCTTGCCGACCCGCTGCTTGGGCCCTATGTCAGTGGTGAACAGGTGGGCATGATCGGTTACTCGGCAGGCGGTGAAACTGCCTTGATTCTGTCCGGCGCCCAGCCCGACCTGGATCGATTGCGCCGCTATTGCCTGGAGCGGCCGCATGACGCCGATGCCTGCAAAACCCAGGGCGTACTCATCGCTGACCGTGCCGATTTGCGAGCCGAAGCCGATCCACGCATCCATGCCTTATTGCTAATGGCGCCGTTGAGCTTGATGTTCGGCCGCCATGCGTTGGCACAGGTCAAGGTGCCGGCGTTGATTTACAGCGGTGACAACGACCAGTTGCTGGCTATCGACAAGAACGCCCAAGCCCTGGCGCGCAAGTTGCCAGTCACGCCAAACTACAAGTTGCTCGCCGGGGCAGGGCACTTCGTCTTCATGGCGCCGTGCGAAGACGAGCAGCGAGAACACATGGCTGCGCTGTGCGACGACCCGGAGGGTGTCGATCGCGAGACGATTCACCTGTCATTGCAAGAGGAAGCTGCGCACTTCTTTACTCGCACATTGAGCCGCAGCGGCCGTTCCAGGCTGGATACCGTCAATCAATAACCTCGGGAGCGTCGCGACAACAGTAGAGTCAGGCCAACGCCTGCCAGCGATAACAGGGCGGCAATGCAGAAGATCCAGGCATAGCCCAAGTGCAGCGCCACTGCGCCCATCAATGGGCCCGAAATCGCCAACGCCAGGTCGAAAAACACCGCATAGGCGCCCAGGCCGGCCCCACGGCTGGAGACGGGCACTTGCTTGATTGCTTCGACACCCAGCGCCGGATACACCAGTGACAGCCCAAAGCCGGTAAGGCCGGCGCCGACCAGTGCCAACATGGGGCTGGGGGCCAGCCACAGCAGCGCCAAGCCCAGCGCTTCGGTGCTCATGCAGACGATTGCCACCGGATAGCCGCCGAAGCGGTTCACGGCATTGACGAACAGTAGCCGCGAGAGAATAAAGCACAGGCCGAAAGCGCTGAGGCACCAGGCCGCGCCGCTCCAGCCCTGTTCCAGATAGAACAGGGTAACGAAGGTGGTCAAGGTGCCGTAGCCAATCGAGGCCAGAGTGAGGCCCATGCCGCAGGGCGCAACCCGGGCGAATGCGGCCCAAAACGGCAGGCGCTCACCGCGTACCACGGGAATCGACGCTTTGTTGCGAATCACCAGTAGTGCCAATAGGCCGAGTGCCGTCAACACCAGCCCCAGGGTGGCAAAGTTCATCTCATCGGCGAGCATCACACCCAGCGGTGCCCCGATGGCGATGGCCCCGTAGGAGGCAATGCCGTTCCAGGAAATCACCCGCGCGGTATGCTCCGTGCCGACCGCGCCGATGCCCCAGCTCAAGGTGGCGACGCCAATCAAGCCTTGAGCCAGGCCCAGGAACACACGTCCGGCGAGCAGCGCCAACAAGCTGACTATTGGTGTGTTTACCGTCAGTGCGGAGACAAACGTCAGCACGCCGCTGGTAGCAATGCCGATCAACCCGAGAATGATCGCCTGTTTGCTGCCTTTGCTGTCGGCGATGCGTCCGGCAAGGGGACGGCTCAGCAGCGTGGTCAAGTACTGCAGGCCAATCGTCAGCCCGGCAATGACCGCGCTGAATCCCAGCTGGTCATGCACGTAGCCAGGTAATACGGCTATCGGCAGACCGATGCAGAGGAAGGCTATGAAGGTGTAGAAAACAATCGAGAGGATCTGCAGCGTAACCGCGAACGTGTTGGCTGAGGAGGAGGGTGACGCAGTCATGTGCTCGTTCGCTGGCGGGCGGAAGAAGAGCGCCCATGATGGCTGGCAGCGACGATAAAAGAAAGCAGGCTAACTAATTTTAAAAAGGACAGTGCTTGCTGTGCCAAGACTCGCTCAAGTCAGTTGCGCCGCAGACGCTGCTGCAACTGACTTGGCTTGCCTTGCGGTTACGTTCTTAAACCACGACGCCCTGGCTACGCAGGTAGTCATCGTAGGTGCCGCTGAAGTCCACGACACCGCTCGGGCTCAGCTCGATGATGCGGGTGGCCAGGGACGATACGAACTCACGGTCGTGGCTGACGAAAATCAGCGTGCCCGGGTAGTTCTCCAGCGCCAGGTTAAGCGCCTCGATCGATTCCATGTCCAGGTGGTTGGTGGGTTCGTCCATCAACAGCACGTTTGGCTTTTGCAGAATCAACTTGCCGAACAGCATGCGACCTTGCTCACCACCGGAGATGACCTTGACCGACTTCAGAATCTCATCGTTGGAGAACAGCATGCGACCCAAGGTGCCACGGATCATCTGCTCGCCCTGGGTCCATTGACCCATCCAGTCGAACAGGCTGACGTCATCTTCGAAGTCGTGGGCGTGGTCCTGAGCGTAGTAGCCCAGTTCTGCGCTTTCGGTCCACTTGACCGCGCCGGCATCCGGGCCCAGCTCACCCACCAGGGTGCGCAGCAAGGTGGTCTTGCCGATACCGTTAGGACCGATGATCGCAACGCGTTCGCCGGCCTCAACGGTGAAGCTGAAGTTCTGGAACAGGGTCTTGCCTTCGAAGCCCTTGGACAGCTTCTCGATCGTTACTGCCTGACGGTGCAGCTTCTTGGTTTGCTCGAAGCGGATGAACGGGCTGACGCGGCTCGATGGCTTGACCTCGGCCAGCTGGATCTTGTCGATCTGCTTGGCACGGGAAGTAGCCTGCTTGGCTTTCGAGGCGTTGGCCGAGAAGCGGCTGACGAAGGTTTGCAGCTCGGCGATCTGGGCCTTCTTCTTGGCGTTGTCCGACAGCAATTGCTCACGCGATTGCGTCGCAGCGGTCATGTACTCATCGTAGTTACCTGGGAACAGACGCAGCTCGCCGTAGTCCAGGTCAGCCATGTGCGTGCACACACTGTTGAGGAAGTGGCGGTCGTGGGAAATGATAATCATGGTGCTGTTACGCGCCGTGAGAACAGTTTCCAGCCAGCGGATGGTGTTGATGTCCAGGTGGTTGGTCGGTTCGTCGAGCAGCAACACCTCAGGATCGGAGAACAGCGCCTGGGCCAGCAATACGCGCAGCTTCCAGCCTGGCGCGACTTCAGTCATCGGGCCAAAGTGCTGTTCCAGGGGAATACCCAGGCCCAGCAACAGTTCACCGGCGCGGGACTCGGCAGTGTAGCCGTCCATTTCGGCGAATTCGGTTTCCAGCTCGGCAACGGCCATACCGTCTGCTTCGGTCATTTCCGGCAGCGAATAGATACGATCGCGCTCGGCTTTTACCCTCCACAGTTCCTCGTGGCCCATGATCACCGTGTCGATCACGTTGAATTCTTCGTAGGCGAACTGGTCCTGACGCAGCTTACCTAAGCGCACGTTCGGCTCAAGCATTACCTGGCCGGCAGAAGGCTCCAGGTCGCCGCCGAGGATTTTCATGAAGGTCGACTTGCCGCAGCCGTTGGCGCCGATCAGGCCGTAGCGGTTGCCGTTGTTGAATTTGACCGAGACGTTCTCGAACAACGGCTTGGCGCCGAACTGCATGGTGATGTTAGCGGTGGAGATCAAAGGGCTTACCTATCAATAGCTTACGTCGCTGGCATTGCGGCTGATACCGATTTGATACCAATTTGCAGCTTTTCCAGCTCGCTCCAGTCGGAGCTTGAGTTAATCCAACGCGCATACGTCGACAGCAGCATTTGCACGCTGTGGCCGAGCTGTTGGGAGATAAATGCGGGGTTGAGGCCAGACATTGAGCGTATTGTCGCATAGGTGTGGCGACAGTTGTATGGCGGTTGGTAACGAATCCCCAGTTCTTTCAGTAGCGAACGCCCGTGATGATGGAGGTCTGAGATCTGCTGGACGAACTCAGCAATCATCGATGGCGGGAAAAGCAATGGTGACTCCGTGATCCCTCCCTTTCCCTTCTTAGGTTGCTCGGCGCCGGGGTGGCGTGATTTGAGAGTCTGGGTTATTTGTGTGTACCGACATAACGTCGGTGCCTCAAATAGGGATGAAATAGTTATGCGTAAAGCGACGGGACTGGCTTTTCTGATTGCAGCTGCGTTGAGCGTGTCGGGCTGTGCCGGCGACATCAATCAAGCTCCGGTCACCAAACGCATGACGGTAGCTGGGGACCTCGAGGAGGTCTTTTACAAGCTAACCGCTGGCGCTCCGAGCAATAGTGATTGCGGGAAATGGATCGTGCGCAGTGCTATCTACCCTAAAATGGGCGAATTCCGGATTGAGTATGGCCCTCAGAGCATGAGCGGCCCGCAGATATTCAGCAGCATCGTTGGGCAGAAATCAGGCGACTCAGTCAATCTGACAATGCGAGACGCCACGCTGGTCAAGAACTCGCCCTACATCAAGGCAGTGAGTAACTATCTCGAAACTGGTGTCTGCGGGTGACCCAGCGGGCCAACGCCTTGCTACGAATCACCCGCGCGCTTGCTGTCGGGCAGGCGCGATGTGCTTCAGGCCCTTTAAGGTCCGATCACGGTTGGGCGAAATACGGTGACCGGTACCGCATTGTCGGCAACGACCTGCAATTCTGAGGGACTTGTCTGCCACTACTCGAAATGCGCCTTTGGAATATCTCCGTGTTCGGTCTGCAGATAGATTGTGTAGGGCAACATTACAGTGTCAGCTATGCCAGAGAGCGCGATATCGAAAACTATCAACGGCGTCCCAGGGTAGCCATCGAAGCCGACAGCGCAGCGGGGCTCTGCATCCAGAAGGCAGTAATTCATTGCGACACCGCTGTAGATTCGTGGAATGGCGTCGCAATGTGAGTGCCAGCGGGCAAGCTTGTTGCTTGAAATCATGTCATCGTTGAAGACGGTGTTGATCGTCCCGCAACCTGTTAACAAGCTAGACATGAGCAGCGTGTTTACGAATTTCATTTGGCGCGTCCGTGCTGAATGTGGCGTTGATTTTAGCGCAATTGCTAAGCCATTCTGGCTGAGTCACGATCGACAAGCCACAACCTAACCGAACGGTGATTTTATCGTGTCCCGGAAAGTGATGTAACTCATCATGGTTCAGGCCGTCTTCAGTCCGTTCTGGACTTCGAGTCCTAAACTTGCATGAATCTGCATGGGTGGTTATATTGAGAATATTCACACCGTATCAATTTTTCCGCGAGACTCTCCAGAAATGAACAATTAATGTGTCTTTACTTTTTACTCTTTTGCCAAAAGTAAAAGCGCATGGTCGTTCGCATCTCTATGGCCAGTTACCTTGGGTTGACTGATGGTGGCGGCTGATAAAGCCTTCGTGCTTTACTATTTGGCGTTGTTTTCCTTTGCTAAGGATAGAAAACGATGGCTACCCCCTATCTCTCGAAAGATGTTTACCAACATAATCAGAACGTCTGGAATCGACTTGCTCGCGAAGGTTGTGATTGGTCAAAACCCGTTTCTTCGGAAGTTATTCAGGCTGCCCGAAGAGGGGAGTGGCAAATACAGCTAATCCCTGCAGAACTCCCAGCAGGATGGCTTGACGATGTGCAAGGGAAGCGTATTTTATGCCTGGCTGGTTCCGGAGGACAACAAGCTCCAGTGTTGGCGGCTGCGGGGGCTGACGTAGTTGTGGTGGATGCTTCTCAAGATCAGTTGGCACTAGATGAGATGGTTGCAAAACGGGACAATCTGTCTCTACGCACAGTCTTGGGAGATATGCAGGACTTGTCAGCATTTAATGATGAATCCTTTGACCTGATTTTTCATCCGATTTCGAATCTGTATGTGCCTAATATTCAGAAAGTGTGGGCTGAATGTTGTCGCGTCCTCTGTAAAGGAGGGAAATTGCTCAGCAGCTTCTACAACCCGGCGGTATTTGTTTTTGAGCGCTCTGCTGATCTAGCCAAGGAAGGTTTAATGAAGCCGCGTTTTACACTGCCCTACGCCGATATAACTGATCTGAGTGAGGGTGAAATTGCAGACAAGATTGCCAGAAATGAGGCTTTCGTATTCGGTCACACTTTGGCGGAACAAATAAATGGGCAGTTGCAGGCTGGTTTGTTGCTTACAGGCTTCGAGGAAGCTTTTCAGCCGACGCCGCGGTTTCTGATCGATAATTACATGCCAACTTTTATCGCAACGTGCTCAGTTAAGCCGAGGTGATTTTTTCTGGCTGCGCTAGACTGCCCGGAGGGGTTTATCGGGCTCAATGAAAGCCGCGTAGAGATGTTCTTCATCGAGCCGGATCTGCGCGGGAAAGGTATTGGCCGCTCGCTACTGGATCATGCCAGCAGTACGTGCAGTCAGATGAGTGTTGATTCATTATCCATCAGGCTGGCATCCATCGATGCGGTAGCAATTGCCCGCTCCCACGGGCTCGATGTGTCGGCAGCCGCGTCAGAGCTTTGTCACTCTCTATTAAGGATTGATGTTGTGCCGAACTCAGTGATTGTCAAAAGAAAGGTGTTGTTTGGCGACTGCGACCCGGAAGGGATTGTCTATACGCCCAGATTTTCGTACTTCGTGATTGAGGCCGTTCATGATGCGCTTTCAGTTTGGCTGTCTGGTCCTGGTCTGAGAACTCTGTTGGGTTTTGATTTGTTGCCTCCGGCAAGGGCATTTTCGCTGGAGTTCCTCCATCCGGTCACTTGGGATGATGAACTTTCCATGACGGTAACTGTTTCCAGTGTTTCGCTTCACTCGTTCACATTTGCAATCGAGGGAAATCTAGCGCCAGCTATCAAGGCATTTACCGCAAGCCTGACACATGTTTGCGTCTCACCGGTTACCAAGGAAATTATTGAAGTTCCTCAAGCGCTGAGAGCGTTACTTACCCCTGATGCGTGCAGAGGGAGTAGAGCGACGGCCGGGGGCTGATTCTCTGATGGAAGAGGTTCAGGCGCCTCAGCGGCGAGCGCTTGGCTCGGGCGGTTCGGGTCATAGTGCCGGGAGTGCGGAGGCGCAAACCCTGGCAACAAAAAGCCCGCACAAAAAAGGCGGGCTAAAAAGTTTCAAGAGGAGTAGGGGAGACTATGCACCGAGGCTTGTGAAAGGTTCGTGAACGCATTTGCCTGGCACGCTGTCATCCACGGCTATTCAGATAGAAATGCGCCGCTAACAGCCGGTTGCCTAGCCAGTGCGGATGTCGCCACAGAACAACGGACGGCTGCCGTCTGCCGGGCTGCTGCGAATGAGCAGCGCGTAGTCACCTCTGGCCAGATCGCTCAGCGCTACCGGTGCCAGGGCCCAATGTTGGGTTCGGGGTGTTAGCGACGGATAATCGACGCTATTGGCCTGGTGACTGTCATAGGCAGGCGATGCGCCCAGGTGTTGGCATGAACCTGCATAAATAACCGGGTCAAGACGGCTCGGCACGGCCATATCCTGAGGAACACCACCGACGGTGAGTTTGATGCTGGTCTGATCGCCCACAGGGCTAAGGGTGGCTCGAGCGATGTGCTCTGCGTTTTGAGAAGTAGCAGTGAGAGGGACATCGACAATCCGGGCGTTGCTTGCACAACCAGAAATTGCCCCTGCTGCTACCAACGCAAGCCAAGATATTCTGTTCATCACAGATCTCCTGCATTGAGGTGCGTTGATTTCGTCCCCCCTATGAAGTCTAGTGATCTGCTTGTGGCGCGGCGTCTGGCTGATGGGTGGTCATATTGATCGCTTGGTCTTCCAGAGCAGGCACACCATCACTAGAAAAAACAGCGCACCGCTGGATATTCCCCTGACTGAATCACTGGCGAATGCCGCCACACAGAAAACCCCAAGAGCCGAGGTTAAAAATAACGGTAGGCTGGTAATCAGCGAGATAAATAAACTGGATTTTCTCCATTCTGGATTGATCAGCCAGTTCACCAGTAGGCCGATTAACAAAGCGCCCCAGGAGAACAGGCCGAGGACGATTATTATCGTTGTATACATAGCCGCAACGGGTATCCCGCGCGTATCGCTGGGGTCGTCAGGGTTGTCAGGCGTGCCTGAAATGGCATAAGTGAATAACAGGATGGCCGAGAGGGAGATGATGATGCTCAGGGCGCACTTTTTCCAGGGTTGCATATAAAGTTCGTCTCACTGACAGCTGTTGTTGAGAAAAGGTGGTTGATATTAAAAATGACAACCAGGCGCTGTCTAACCAACACACCAAAGCTCCACAAAACTTCAAGAAAAACCCATATTCCTCCAGCGACCACTCGTCCAGTTCCGGGCACTTGATATGTCGTGCTTTCTCTCATGTGTATGTGCGGATTTCCCGCGCGACTGCAGAGGAGAAACAGCATGGACATTGATGAAAATGCACCCGGCAATACATCCCAGCAGGGTGTAGGCGGCAAAACGGACAGCGAGAGCGGTCACGACCCCAAGCACAAAGAAGGTGAGATTCCATTGCCCGCCGATGATCAAGCGCCTGTCGAAAAGGAACTGGCCGATGTAGAGGCCAACAACTCGGTATCCAGTGAGCACCCTGAGCCACGCTGAGTTGAACTAGCCGGCCCGGTGCTTACGGCTCCGGTGCTGGCTGCCCTGGGGCTTTGGCGCCCGCCCATCGCGAACCTGGTTCAGGACGAGTTCTGATGCTGAACGGCAAACTGTTTGCGAAACCACTCTTCGAGCATGGCCTTCTCGGCATACAGTCGATCGCTGTTGGCGCTGCGTCCCGGCCGTTGCAGGTAGAACTTGTCGGTGACCCGCGCATCGGCCTGACTTAACGGCTGGCCTTGTTGCGATAGTACATAGTGCAGGTCAATACTTGGCCAAGTGATATCACGCATGAAGCGAATGCTGTAGGCCTGCCGATGCCAAGGCTCGTAGCGACCGGCGAGGTCGATATCGCGGATATCGATACGCAGGGTCTGGCCGGGGGGCAGATAGCGTTTGCCCAGTGTTTGCAGGTAACTGCGCAGCTCCTTCATCACCTGCTGGTCGGCGCCGCGCTCGTAGCCATTACTGTCCAGGCTTGCATCGCGAAAGTGTTCGGGGTTGTCGTAGATGACCTCCACCGAAGGGCCGGGCGGTGTTTGAGCCAGGCTGCTTGTGACGGCTAAGCTCAAGGCGACAAAGATCAATACAGGGCGCATGATTCACCTCAAGGTGCGAGTCTGTGCACAGCTTTTATTGTACGCCTGCCAGGGATGGTGGGTTAGGGGAGAACAGGGTGAGTCGTATCGAGCAGTTTGCCATTAACCGGCAAGGCAGGGATTACGCCGTGGGTGATATTCACGGTCACTTCGAGCGCCTGCAAGAACAGCTGTCAGCGATCGGTTTTAATTCGGCAGTGGATCGATTGTTCAGCGTGGGGGACCTGGTCGACCGCGGCCCGCAGTGCCCCCAGGTCCTGGATTGGTTGGACCAGCCATGGTTTCACGCTGTGCAAGGTAACCACGAAGCGCTGGCGGTGACCCATGTCAGTGGCGGCTGGTTGGATTATGACCAGTATCGTGCCGCTGGCGGTGGCTGGTTTCTCGACCTGCCGGACAACGAGCAAGCACGTTTCGCCGAGCGCTTTGCGCGCATGCCGCTGGCCCTGGAGGTGCAAACGTCTGCTGGGCTGGTTGGGCTGTTGCATGCCGACTGTCCGTGTGCCAGTTGGGCCGAAATGTGTGAACAACTGCAACGCCAGGCTCCCCATGAACTGCAGGAGTACTGCCAATGGTCGCGTCGGCGCCTGAAGGCCGATGACGAGCGACCGATTGCCGGATTGCGTGCATTAATCGTCGGCCATACGCCGCTGAGCGAGGTTCGGGTACTGGGCAATATCTGGCATATCGACACGGGTGGCTGGAATCGTGGCCACTTCAGTTTGTTGGCTTTGGACACCTTGAGTCTGGCCAACGTGTAGCGAGTCAGTCGACACCACTTTCGTTCGGGCGTGTCCGTCCCTCCAAGGGGGGCGCACAGTAAACACACAGTTTTGCTGCTCAACTGTATCTTGACGCGATGGCGCTCAGGCTGGAGTCTGCCGGATCGAACCGCTGGAGATTGTTGATGGACCTGTCGTTACTCGCGCTGTTCGTTCCCGCCTGCTTTGCTTTGAACATGGCGCCTGGTCCGAACAACCTGTTGTCACTCAACAATGCCAGCCGTTACGGCTTGCGTACTGCCTGCGTCGCTGGAGTTGGCCGGCTGCTGGCCTTTGCGGGGATGATCATGCTCGCAGCGATGGGGCTCGCGGTGGTGTTGCACACCAGCGAGTACCTGTTCCTCACCATCAAGGTGGTGGGGGCGTTCTACTTGTTCTATATCGCCTGGCAACTGTGGCGGGCGCCTGTTGGTCAAAGCGGACCGGCAGGCGAACACAAGGGCGGCGTGCTGCGCCTGGGGCGTCAGGAATTTTTCGTTGCCGCGGGTAACCCCAAGGCGATCCTGATTTTCACTGCGTTTTTGCCGCAGTTCGTCACGGTGAATAGTCCCGTGCCGGTCTCGGAGCAATTCGTCTGGCTCGGCGGTTTGTTCTTGCTGCTGGAATGGGCTGCAATCGCAATCTATGCCTGGTTGGGGGCTTACCTGCAGCGTTGGTTCAATCAGCCCGGACCGCGACGTTTGTTCAATCGGGTCAGCGCCACATTGCTCGGCTGCGCGGGGATCGGTCTGCTGGCGGCGCGCCGGGCCTAACCACCGCGCAAGGTGGGGTTGTAGGCACTTATAGACAAAGGGTCTGAGAGCGTTGCCTGAAATGTCCTAGGCTTATGGCTGGACCGGGCACACGGATTGCTGCCCACCTCTGCCAAGGAGACATCACCATGCTCTCGACCCTGGAGTTGCGTAACATCATTGAATGCAGTTTTCTGCCCGTACGCTGCCAATGCACACTGGCCGCTGATCGTTCCCTTACGGTTAAGGTGTTTGATCGAACCTGCGAACGGGTTGACCTGCTGGTTACCGGTATCGATGCCGAGCAGTTGACCAGCAGCCGGGCAATTTCCGATCTGATCGCAGGCTTGCGCAACGATCTCGCCGACCAGCGCCAGCGGTACGCGGGGCGTCGGCGTGACAGCCTTTAATCGCGATAGAACACCTGGACCAGGTGATAGCCGAACTTGCTCTTGATCGGACCATGAACGACGCGTAGCGGTTTTTTGAAGATGACCTGATCGATCGCGCCGACCATCTGTCCAGGACGCACTTCGCCCAAATCGCCGCCGCGTTTGCCGGAGGGGCAGGTCGAATACTTCTTGGCCAGCACATCGAACGCTTCGCCCTTGGCGATGCGTTGTTTGAGCTGTTCGGCTTCTTCGGCGGTCTTGACCAGAATATGCCGGGCCTGTGCTTTCATTTCGAGGTACCTTCGCAACGCGCTAAAACCGCGCATTATGCCTGATCTCGCCGATCAGAGGAGGCGCGCCGCGCCTCCTGAGCGCCTTACTCGACGCTGGCCTTCTTCACCTCGTCAGAGGCCGACCAGATGCGATAACGCACTTCGACACCTTCGGGCACGTATACCACCACCGGCAGTTTGCTGTTGTAACGCAGCAGGAAGCCGTCGCCGACGACTGGCACAAAGGCCTCTTGCTTGCGGTTGTCCGGGCATGCCATCAGCGTGGATGCCGGGCCCATGACTTTATCCAGGCGGTAGTAACTGTAGCCCCAGCCTTCCAGGGTTTTTTCTTCCAGCGTGCCGCCCAAGTGCTGGCGGTTGCAGTCGACCTGCAGTTGCTTGCCCGCCAGTACTTCCAGCTTGAACGCCGACTCGTCGGCTTGCTCAGGCACGTGAATGACCTGACGGGTAAAGCCTTTTTCGGCCTCGGGGTAAGGTGCTACGTCCTTGAGGCTGGCGGCCTGTACCGAGGTGCCGAGTGCCAGGGTCAGGGTGAGCAACGCAGTGAAAGGGATTGGGCGCATAAGGCCTCCTTGCAGATAAAAAAGACGCTGCCGCAGCCAGGTCCCAAGCGGCCCGTCATTGGGCCAGCCAGCCACCATCGATGTTCCAGGCAGCGCCACGAACCTGGCTGCCAGCTTCGCTACACAGAAACAATACCAGCTCACCCAGGTGTTCGGGAGTGACAAAGGCCAGAGAAGGCTGCTTTTCGGCCAACAGATCGTGCTGTACCTGCTGCGGGTCAATGCCGCTGGCGGCGCGATCATCGATCTGTTTTTGCACCAGCGGAGTCAGTACCCATCCTGGGCAGATGGCGTTACAAGTGATGTTGCTGGTCGCGGTTTCCAGCCCAACCACCTTGGTCAGCCCGACGACGGCATGCTTGGCGGCGACATAGGCTGCCTTGCCGGTGGAGCCGACCTGGCCATGCACCGAGGCAATGTTGACGATGCGACCCCAGTTGCGCGCGCGCATGCCCGGCAGCACCAGGCGTGTACCGTGGAACACCGCAGACAGGTTGATCGCGATGATCGCGTCCCAACGATCCACCGGAAAATCTTCCACCGCCGCTACGTGCTGGATGCCCGCGTTGTTGACCAGAATATCGACGCCACCAAACTCGCGTTCGGCGTAGCCGAACAGGTCTTCGATTTGCGCAACATCGCCCAGGTCGGCGGGGTGATGCCCGATCCGTGTACCGTGGCGGGCAACTTCGGCGATGGCAGCGTTGACGTCACCGAAACCGTTGAGGATCAAATCGGCGCCGGCTCGTGCCAGCACGTGCGCGATGCCCAGGCCGATGCCACTGGTGGAGCCGGTCACTACTGCTGTCTTGCCTGTGAGATTCATCAATTGCTCCTTAAACGATGCCGGTCGCGTAGAAAGTGGCGATCACCACGAACACTGCCAGGGTCTTGATCAGGGTAATACCAAATATGTCTTTGTAGGCTTCGCGGTGTGTCAGACCGGTTACGGCCAGCAGGGTGATAACCGCGCCGTTGTGCGGCAGGGTGTCCATGCCGCCACTGGCCATGGCCGCAACCCGGTGCAGCACTTCAAGAGGAATGTTGGCCGCGTTCGCCGCAGCGATGAAGCTGTCCGACATCGCCGCCAGGGCGATACTCATGCCGCCAGAGGCGGAGCCAGTTATACCGGCGAGCAAGGTTACCGTGATTGCTTCGTTGACCAATGGGTTCGGTATAGCGCGCAGGGCATCGGCCAGCACCAGAAACCCTGGCAACGAGGCGATCACCGCGCCAAAGCCGTATTCGGACGCCGTATTCATCGCGGCCAGCAGCGCGCCACTGACCGCAGCTTTGCTGCCCTCGGCCAAACGATTCTTGATCGCCCCGAAGCCTGTCACCAATACCAGCAAGATACCCAGCAGCAGGGCTGCTTCCACCGCCCAGATCGCCGTGAGCTTGGCGATATCGGTTTGCACTGGGGTGCTCATGCCGGGCAGGCTGAGGCTGTGGGTCTTGCCATACCAGTCGGGAATCCAGTGGGTGAACAGCAGGTTCATCACCCCGACCAGCAGCAGCGGCGACAGGGCCAGCAGCGGGTTAGGTAGCTTGAGATCGGCGGCAGTTTCCGGCTCGTTGCGCAGGTCTGTGCCATAGCCTTCGCCGGCACGCTGGGCCTTGTTGCGCTGGCGTTGCAGGTACAGCATGCCGGAGCAGAACACGAACAAGGTGCCGATCAAGCCCAGCCACGGCGCAGCCCAGGCCGTAGTGTTGAAGAATGTGCTGGGGATGATGTTCTGGATCTGCGGGGTGCCGGGCAGGGCGTCCATGGTGAAAGAGAATGCGCCCAGAGCGATGGTCGCCGGGATCAGGCGCTTGGGGATGTTGCTCTGCCGAAACATTTCGGCAGCGAACGGGTAGACGGCGAACACCACTACAAACAGCGAGACCCCGCCGTAGGTCAGCAGCGCGCACACCAATACGATTACCAGCATGGCCTGGCGGGTGCCGAGCAGGCGGATAGCTGCTGCAACAATCGAACGAGAGAAGCCGGACAACTCGATCAGCTTGCCGAACACGGCGCCGAGCAAGAACACGGGGAAGTACAGCTTGATGAAGCCGACCATCTTTTCCATGAACACGCCGGTGAAGGCGGGGGCCACGGCCGAAGGGTCGGTAAGCAGTACCGCGCCAAGGGCGGCGATTGGGGCGAAAAGGATAACGCTATAACCACGGTAAGCAGCCAGCATCAGCAGCGCGAGGGCTGCCAGGGCGATGATTACACTCATCGAGTGTCTCCTTGGGTGCATCTTGTTTTTGTAGGTTGCAGGAGATAGCGGGAATCGTGCCAACTAGCTAAGTTACTGATTTATATAAATAATTTGTATTTTATAACGACGTCTGTCTCTAAATGGAGATGAAGATCTCGCAGGGCGAGGTCACTACTGCCGCATTTGCTAGGAGCAGGCTAGCCTGGGTAAGTAATCTCAAATCAGAAACTCAAGTCTCTTTATTGAGACGAAAGCCCCAGCGCAACCAATTTTTTATACAAGGTAGACCGGCCCAGCCCCAGTTCCTTCGCCGCCTGTGGCACGCTGCCTGCGCAGCGGGCAAGGGTTGTACCGAGCAACTGTCGCTCAAAATCGGCACAGGCCTGCTTAAAACTCACTGGCGCAGTTTCCCGCTCAAACGGCTCGAAGTTGCCCATGGCTGCCTGCAGGTCCCGAGCGTTCAGCTGCGTCTGGTCAGCCAGCAACGTAGTGCGTTCCAACACATTGCGCAGTTCGCGGATGTTGCCTGGCCAGGTGTGGCGGGCCAATAACGCCTGCGCTTCGGCGTCCAGTTCGTGCTGACTGCCCAACTCTTCAAGAATCGCTTCGCTCAAGGCGGGCAGGTCTTCCAGGCGCTCACGCAATGCCGGGACATGAATCGGCAAGACGTTCAGCCGGTAGTACAGGTCGGCGCGGAACTCGCCACGCGCCATTGCCGCGCCAAGATCGGTCGAGGTCGCGGCGATGATTCTTACATCACTGTGCATCATCTGATTGGAACCCACCGGCTCGTACTCCTTTTCCTGCAGTACCCGCAGCAACTTGCTCTGCAATGGCAGCGGCATGTCGCCGATTTCATCGAGAAACAGGGTACCGCCCTCCGCCAGTTGCAGCTTGCCCGGACGGCCCTTGCGGTCGGCACCGGTAAAAGCGCCGGGTGCGGTGCCGAAGAATTCGGCTTCCAGCAAGGTTTCTGGAATGGCAGCGCTGTTGATGCTGACAAATGCCTTGTGCGCCCTGGGTGAAGCGGCGTGAATGGCATGGGCAAGCAGCTCTTTGCCGGTGCCCGTTTCCCCCAGCAGCAAAATGGATGAGTCGCTGCTGGCGCCGCGCCGGGCGCGGCGCTTGACTTCAAGACTGGCGGCGCTGGTGCCGATGAACTGCGCAAAGCTGTACTTGGCCTGGCGTGCACGCAGCAGCGAACGGGTCGAGGCCAGCTCCTGCTGCATGCTGGCGTAGCGCTTGAGCAGCGGCGACAGGCTGCGCAGTTCATCGAACAGGGCAAAACCAATGGCACCGATCAACTCGCCCTGCGCGTCGTGGACCGGCAGGCGCATCACCACCAATGGCTCTTTGGGGGTGTCGAGCATGTCCAGGAGGATAGGTCGACCGTTGCTGATCACCTCGCGCATCAAGCTGCCGGGAATCACGCTCTCGCAGGGTTGGCCGATGACGCTGGCTGCATCTTCGAGGCCAAACCGGCGGGCGTAGCGTTCGTTCATCCACACAATCCGCGCATCGCGGTCGACGATAAGGGTGCCCTCGCTGAACTGCTCGATGATTTCGAACAGCGAACGAATCGCCAGTTGGCGCACCTGTTGGTAATCCTTGAGGCTGTCACTGGCAGGCATGGGCCATTCTCTTGAGCTTGAAAGCTGCGATTATGCCCGTGGATCGAAAGCTTCGCGCAAGGCATCGCCAATGAACACCAACAGTGACAGGATCAAGGCCAGAGCAAAGAACGCGGTAAAGCCCAGCCAGGGCGCCTGCAGGTTCTGCTTGCCCTGATTGACCAACTCGCCGAGCGATGCACTTCCGGCGGGCATGCCGAAGCCGAGAAAGTCCAGAGCGGTAAGGGTGGTGATCGCGCCGGTGAGAATGAACGGCAAGTAAGTGAAGGTGGCATTCATGGCATTGGGCAAGATATGCCGCAGGATCACGCCGCTGTCTTGCAAGCCCAGGGCGCGAGCGGCCTGCACGTACTCAAGGTTGCGCCCGCGAAGAAATTCGGCGCGCACCACGTCCACCAGGGCCAGCCAGGAAAACAGCGCCATTATCCCCAGCAGCCACCAGAAGCTCGGCTCGACAAAGCCACTGAGGATAATCAGCAGGTAAAGTACCGGCAGGCCGGACCAGACCTCCAGCAAGCGTTGGCCGATCAGGTCCACCCAGCCGCCGTGATAACCCTGCAAGGCGCCAGCGGCAATACCAATCACCGTGCTGATCAAGGTCAGCGCCAGGGCAAACAGGATCGATACCCGTGTGCCGTAGAGCACTCGTGCCAATACATCGCGGGCCTGGTCGTCGGTGCCTAGCCAGTTGGTCGTCGAAGGTGGACTAGGGGCGGGCTGCTGCAGGTCGTAATTGGGCGTGTCGGCACTGAATGGCACGGGGGCGAACAGCATCCATCCGCCCTGATCCTTGATCAGCCTTTGCACATATTGGCTGCGGTAATCCGGTTGAAAAGGCAGCTGACCGCCGAAGGTCTGCTCGGTGTAACGCTTGAATGCCGGGAAATACAGTTGTCCTTGGTAACCCATCACCAGCGGCTTGTCATTAGCCACCAGTTCCGCGCCCAGGCTCAACACCAGCATTACAGCGAACAGCCACAGCGAATACCAGCCGCGACGATTGCGCCGAAAGCGCTGCAGGCGTCTGCGCGAAATGGGCGAGAGACTGAACATCAGTGTGCCCTCGTGGCAAAGTCGATACGCGGGTCGACCACGGTGTAGCAGAGGTCCCCCAGCAGACGGATCAGCAGCCCGAACAAGGTAAAGATGAACAGCGAACCGAACACTACCGGGTAGTCCCGGGAGACGGCGGCTTCGTAGCTCATGCGTCCAAGTCCATCAAGGGAGAAAATCACCTCGATCAGCAAGGAGCCGGCGAAGAACACACTGATCAATGCCTGGGGAATGCCTGCGACCACCAGCAGGATGGCGTTGCGAAATACATGGCCGTACAACACACGACGCTCGCTCAGGCCCTTGGCGCGGGCAGTGATGACGTACTGGCGGGTAATTTCGTTGAGAAAGGCGTTCTTGGTCAGCAACGTCAGGGTGGCAAAGCCACCGATCACCAGAGCGCTTACCGGCAGCACCAGGTGCCAGAAGTAATCGGCCAACTTGCCCAGCAGGCTCAACTGGTCGAAGTTCTCCGAGACCAGCCCACGAACCGGGAACCAGTTCAGTGAGGTGCCTCCGGCGAACAGCACGATCAGCAACAAGGCAAACAGGAATGAAGGCAGGGCGTAGCCAATCACTATCAGGCTGCTGCTCCAGGCGTCGAAGGCGGTGCCGTGGCGTATCGCCTTGCGAATGCCCAACGGGATCGAAACCAGGTAGGTGATCAGGGTGGCCCAGAAGCCAAGGGAGAGGGTCACGGGCATTTTCTCCAGGATCAGGTCGGTTACCTTGGCGCCGCGAAAGAAACTGTTGCCGAAATCCAGACGGGCGTATTGGCTGAGCATCAGCCACAGCCGTTCAGGGGCGGATTTGTCGAAACCGTACTGGCGTTTGATGTCCTCGATCAGCTTCGGATCCAGGCCGCGGCTGGCTCGGGAGCTGGCATGCACGGCTTCGACATTTGCCCCTGGCGCACCGCCGCCGATGCCTTGCAAGCGTGCAATGGCTTGTTCCACCGGCCCACCGGGCGCGGACTGGACGATGACGAAGTTGACCAGCAGGATGATCAGCAAGGTGGGAATGATCAGGAGTAATCGACGCAGGATGTAGGCGGTCATGGCTGCTCCTTGAGACGCTCGGCCATCTGCGCGTTGGTCAACGCCGTCGGGCTGACTTCCCACCAGCTGTCCAGGCCTTCATCGTTGCTCGGCTGTACCTTGGGCAGGCCAAAGCGGTTCCACCACACCGTCGAGGAGCCTGGTGGGTAATAATTGGGAATCCAGTAGTAATTCCAGCTCAGTACCCGATCCAGGGCGTGGGCGTGACGGAGCATGTCGGCTTTGCTTTCGGCCTTGACCAGGCCGTCGAGCAATTGGTCCACCGCCGGGTCCTGGAGCGCCATGTAGTTGTTCGAGCCTGGGTCGTTGGCCGCTGCCGAACCAAAGAAGTTGTACAGTTCAAGGCCCGGAGAAGGCGACACCGGGTAGCCGGTAACGATCAAGTCGTAGTCCCGAGCCATGAGGCGGTTGACGTACTGCGAGGCGTCGATCCGGCGGATGTCCATGCTGATGCCGATCTGCGCCAGATTGCGCTTCCATGGCAGCAACAGACGCTCGAAACCGGCCTGGCCGTTGAGAAAGGTAAATGCCAGTGGCTCGCCCTGGGCGTTGACCAGTTGATCGCCCTCCGGCTTCCAGCCTGCAGCGCTCAGCAGTTCAAGGGCTTGCAACTGCTTGTCGCGAATCAGCCCGGAGCCGTCGGTGCGAGGGGCCAGAAATACCTGGCTGAAGACTTCATCCGGGACCTGCCCGCGCAACGGTTCAAGCAGCTTGAGCTCCTGGGCATCCGGCAAGGCACGAGCCGCCAGAGCGCTGTTGGCAAAAAAGCTCTGTTGGCGGATGTACATGTTGCGCATCATCTGCCGGTTACTCCACTCGAAGTCCCACAGCAGGGCCAGTGCCTGGCGCACGCGACGGTCTTTGAACACCGGCCGCTGCAGATTGAACACAAAGCCCTGGGCGGTCTGTGGTGCGTCCTTGGCCAAATGGGCGCGCTGCAGGCGGCCGTCGCTCAGCGCGGGGCTGTTGTAGCCGATCGAGTAACCCGTCGCCGAGAACTCGCGGTTGTAGTCGAAGCCACCGCCTCGCAGCACCTGGCGTGCGACTTCGGTATCACCGAAATACTCGATGGTGAGGTGGTCGAAGTTGTAGCGTCCACGGTTTACCGGCAGATCGCGTCCCCACCAGTGCGGATCGCGCTCGAAAGTCACGCTGCGGCCATTGTCGATCCGGCCGATTCGGTACGGGCCGCTGCCCAGCGGTGCTTCAAAACCGCCGCCGTTGGCGAAGTCTCGGTCTTTCCACCAGTGTTCAGGCAGCACTGGCAAGGTAGCCAGATCCAAAGGCAGGGTTCGGCTTTGATTGCTCTTGAAGCGAAAACGAATTTGCCGGGGGCCTTCGATCTCCACCCGTTCGACATCGGCAAACTGCGTGCGATATTTGAGATTGCCCTCACGCATCAGCAGCTCAAATGTGTAGCGTACGTCCTCGGCGCGAATGGCTTGGCCATCGGCAAAGCGTGCACGCGGGTCCAGATAAAAACGTAGCCAGCGACCATCGGGGTCCCGTTCAAGCTGGCGGGCAATCAGCCCATACACAGTGTAGGGCTCGTCCTGGGAACGCACGGCAAGGGGGGCATACAGCCAGCCATCGACCTCGGCAATGCCGATGCCCTTGTCGATATAAGGCAGGATATGGTCGAACTGGCCGATCTCGATCGCCGAGCGGCGTAGGCTGCCGCCTTTGGGGGCGTCGGGATTGGCGTAGGCGAAGTGCTGGAAGGAGGCAGGATAGCGAGGCGACTCGCCATAAACAGTCAGGGCATGCCCAGGGGCTGACAACGCAGCTTGGCTCCAGGCCAGGGCCAGAGCAAGCATTACAGCAAGAAGGGAAGATCCGGTTTGCAAGCGCCTGACTACCTGTGCCCACGATTGTGGCTGAAGCTTAGCAGGTCAGACCGCAGTGCTTGAACCGGCCCTGGCGGGCCGGCTCAATGGTGGACTCAGTCCTGGCGGCTGGTTACTTCCAGCAGGTGATAACCGAACTGGGTTTTCACCGGGCCTTGCACAGTGTTGACCGGAGCGCTGAAGACGACGGTGTCGAACTCCTTGACCATCTGGCCTGGGCCAAAGGAGCCCAGGTCGCCGCCCTGACGGCTGGATGGGCAGGTGGAGTTGGCTTTGGCGACTTCAGCGAAATCGGCACCGGCTTCGATCTGAGCCTTCAGTTCATTGCACTTGTCTTCAGTGGCAACCAGGATGTGACGGGCAGTGGCTTTGGCCATGGGACATACTCCTTTTCCAGAAAGTGCCGAGACTACCGGATTAGCGCCGATTTTTCCTGGGAAATGTTGCGCAGAGATGCCGCACCCTGACGCAACAGCGCTTGTGTGGCGTCCCATCCCAGGCAGCCATCGGTGATGGAGACACCGTACTCAAGCGCTCCTTTGCCCAGTGCCTGGCAACCATCGAACAAGTGCCCTTCGAGCATCATGCCGATAATCGAACGATCGCCATCGAGGCGCTGACGCAACACATCGTCGAACACCGCTGGTTGGCGCAAGGGGTCCTTGCCGCTGTTGGCATGGCTGCAGTCGACCATGATCCGCGGGGCCAGCCCGGCCTTGATCAGCCCTTGGCGAGCCGCTGCCACGCTGGCTCGGTCGTAGTTCGGCCCTTGGTGACCACCGCGAAGTACCAGGTGGGTGTCCGGGTTGCCCAGGGTTTCGATAATCGCCGGGTAGCCTTGGGTATCCATGCCGAAGTGGCGGTGTGCATGGGCCGCGCTGCGCATTGCGTCGCTGGCGATGGCAACGCCACCGTCGGTGCCGTTCTTGAAGCCCACAGGAAGCGCCAGGCCACTGACCATCTCACGGTGAATCTGCGACTCGGTAGTACGCGCGCCGATGGCCGCCCAGCTAAGCAGGTCATCGAAGTAGCCGGCCGCCATCGGCTGCAGCAGTTCAGTGGCAATCGGCAGGCCGCGCTCAAGCATGCCCAGCATCAACCCACGCGACAGTGCGATGCCCGCGTGCATGTCGTCGCTACCATCCAGGTGTGGGTCGTAGGTCAGTCCTTTCCAGCCAACAGTGGTGCGCGGCTTTTCAACGTAGGCGCGCATGACCAGCAGCAGTTGATCGCTGACCGCTGCGTTGAGGGCAGCGAGACGGTCGGCGTATTCCAGGGCTGAGCGCGGGTCATGGATAGAGCATGGGCCGACAATGACCAGCAGGCGTGGGTCACGGCCTTCGAGAATGGCGCGGACGGCCTGGCGATGGTGATCGACCTGATGGGCGAGGGCGGTACTGAGCGGCATTTGCTGCTTGAGCAAGTGCGGGCTGGGCAGGCGTTGGCTGACAGCGGAGTTGGCAGCTTGAGGTTGGGTCAGGGGCAGAGCGAGCGAAGACGATTGCATGGCGATTTTTTCCCTGGGCAGACGGCGGGTTCAAGCCCGCGTTGTCGGCCCTATCGAGGTGTTCGACAAAGAGCCGGATTGGAATTCGGTGTGATGGCGCCACCTGTGCAGGACCGATCGGAGGCGGCAGGCTGGCCCGAACGGGATTGGCTAAATCGCCATGCAAAGCTTGGGTAACGGTGGTAGGTGGTGTAGGTCATGGGGTAAATCCTCGTTATCTGTTCGGTTGTCCGGGGGCCTGAAAAACAAAACCCCCGGTCGGGGAGCCGACCGGGGGTTGAGTATTCTCGTGTTCGGCGGCCCCTTGAAAGTGGGCGCCGGTGTGGGTATCAGCGGCGCCTGTGGCTAAACCAATACCCAAAATAAAATGCAGCGGGAGTTGCAGTCGCGCACTCGGCCACAGTCAGCACGGGACGCGATGGGCGACCTGCGTGTTGAGTGTGTTTGAGGGTGGTTGGCGACATGGGACTCTCCAGGTGATGGTTCCGAGCTTACTTCAGCCGCTGCTACGGTTTCAATCGCTAATTTGCATTAGTTTGATTTGGGGGGACTATTGTGGGGGCTGGGTGGGTGTTGGTTTCTGGCTTGGCTTGCGATGGGGCTCTTCGATCTGGTGCTGATCCGTTTGCTAGGGTGACGCTGAGTCACCCTTGCGCCCTTACGGCGCCTTACTTTGGCAGTCGCCCCAAAGTAAGCAAAGGGCTCGCCCCACCAGGGGCCCTACGCTGCGCTTCGGGTCCCCTCGCTACGGTGTCGCTACAGGGCATTGCGATCTACGCGTTGCAAGCAACACTACGATTCGCAACTTCGGCCAAGCCGAAGGCGCTACGCGCTAGCCCTTTCGCAACACCTTCACTCGGCCCTTCTGGTTAACGGGGCAGGTAGATCAAGATCAAAATCAAAATCAAGATCAAGAGCGAAAGCAGTTCTGTGTCGCTTGCCGTTTCCTTTTGACGGTTGATTACAGGGGGTAGTGCTTGAGTTCGCGGGCGATCAGCATGCGCTGGATTTCGCTGGAGCCTTCGTAGATCTGGGTGATCCGAGCATCGCGGTAGTATCGCTCGACCGGGTAGTCCTCAAGGTAGCCATAGCCACCATGCACCTGGATCGCCTTGGAGCACACCCGCTCAGCCATTTCCGAGGCGAACAACTTGGCTTGCGAGGCTTCGCTCAGGCAGGGTTTGCCGGCGCTGCGCAGGCGCGCGGCATGAAGAATCAGTAAGCGTGCAGCGTTGATCTGAACCTGCATGTCGGCCAGCAGGTTGGCAATGCTCTGGTGTTCATTGATCGGTTTGCCGAATTGGATGCGATCACGCGAATACGCCAGTGCCGCTTCGAACGCAGCGCGGGCGATCCCCAGTGCCTGGGCGGCGATGCCGATACGGCCACCTTCGAGGTTGGACAGGGCAATAGCCAGGCCCTTGCCACGCTCACCGAGCATATTGGTGGCAGGAATGCGGCAGTTGTTCAAGGTGACTGCGCAGGTGTCCGAGGCGCGGATGCCCATTTTGTGTTCGCTGCGGTCAACCACAAAACCTTCGTTGTCGGTAGGCACCAGGAATGCGGAAATACCTTTCTTGCCAAGGTCCGGGTCGGTCACCGCAAAGACAATGGCCAGGCCGGCACGACGGGCGTTGCTGACAAACTGTTTAGCGCCATTGATGACCCAGTGATCACCCTGTAGTTCGGCACGGGTGCGCAAATTGTGCGCTTCTGAACCGGCCTGCGGTTCGGTCAAACAGAAGCAGCCGATCACTTCGCCGCTCGCCAGACGTTCCAGCCAGGTTTGTTGCTGTTGAGCATTGCCGTAGGCCAACAACGGGCCGCAACCCACCGAGTTGTGGATGCTCATCAAGGCGCCGGTAGCACCATCGCCGGCAGCGATTTCCTCCACCGCCAGGGCGTAGGCGACGTAGTCGGTATAGCTGCCACCCCATTGATCGGGCACCACCATGCCGAGCAGGCCCAGTTCGCCCATTTTCTTGACCACTTCATCGTCGATCCAGCCAGCCTTTTCCCAAGCTTGGGCGTGCGGCGCGATTTCGCCACGGGCGAAGTCGCGGGCCATGTCGCGGATCATGATCTGTTCTTCAGTCAGTTCCAGGTCTTGCATCTGCATACTCCAGGCATCACAGGCCTTCGAAGAATTGATCCACGCGCGTACGGCTCAAGCCTGCGAGGGTCGGAGGGTTCCAGCGCGGCTGCTTGTCCTTGTCGATTATCAGGGCACGAACGCCCTCGATCAGGTCACCATGGTCGAACCATTGCTGGTCCAGGTGCAGTTCCATCTTGAAGCAGTCTTCAAGGCTCAGTTCGCGGCCACGACGCAGCATTTGCAGGGTGACCGCCATGCCCAGCGGCGAGCGGGTTTCCAGCAGGTCAGCAGTTTTCAGCGCCCAGTCGTGGCTATCGGCAACAGTTACGCTGCGTAGTTGTTCCACGATACTGCTGACGTCCGACAGGGCAAAGAAGTGATCGATGGCCGGGCGCAGTTTGGCCAGCGGTGCATCCTCCAATGCCTGGGTGCCAAGTTTCGCCAGTATGCCTTGCAAGTCCTTGAGCGGATGTTCGCTGAACGTCAGGGTGTCCAGTCGCTCATCAAGCAAGGCCAGCTTGCTGCTGTCGACATACCAGTCGGCCAGGCCGCAGTACAATGCATCGGCAGCTTGGATCTGAACACCGCTGACGCCCAGGTAGGTGCCCAGTTCGCCGGGTACGCGGGAGAGGAAATAGCTGCCGCCGACATCGGGGAAATAACCGATGGCGACTTCCGGCATGGCCAGGCGACTGCGTTCGGTGACAATGCGCAGTTCTGCGCCTTGTGCCAGGCCCATGCCGCCGCCTAGGGTAAAGCCGTCCATCAAGGCCAGGATGGGTTTGCGGTAATGGTGGATGGTCAGGTCGAGGGCGTATTCTTCGATGAAGAAATCCCGATGCAGGGTGTCGCCGCTCTTGTAGCTGTCGTACAGCGACCGGATGTCACCCCCGGCGCAGAAGCCCTTGGGGCCTTCGCCACGCAGGACGACGGCGTGTACTTGAGGGTCATTGGCCCAGGCATCAAGCTGTTGCTGGAGGCTGCGGACCATATCCAGGGTAATGGCGTTGAGGCCGGCGGGACGGTTGAGGGTCAAGTGACCGATGTGGTTGCGAACCTGGGCCAGTATGGAGGCGTCAGTTGCCATTTGAGCGTGCGCGGTCATCGCTGTCTCCCTGCTTTGTTATTGATTTTCCACGTGAATTTACACGAGCTGGATAGGCGCTAGAGGATCGAGGGATCCTATCAGTGCAAATTTGCTCATTACAATCGACAAAACTGCAGGCGCAGTCTGCATTTTTGCATAGAGGTTGGCCACCGACTGGCAGCATTTGATCCGGTCTCTGCGGCCAAGGCTGCAGCCGCGTTCAAAGCGGTGAAGAACAGCGACGCCGACTTGATTGTCGCTCCACACTAGGAAGTTTCGGTTCAAGGCTGCTTCGTGTTGAAAAAGGTCGACGTGAAAGTGACCGGTAGCAAAGTCCTTTCTTGGTTGCTATACCGGCCGCGGTGCTAAAAATGCACTAGCCTAATGCTCGCAACCCGTCGACGCTGGTTGCATGAGAGCCCGGCACAGGGCCCGTAGAACTGACCGTGGAGCAAGGAATGGGGCAGGCAGTACCTATGGAGAGCAGGTGGGCGTTTTTCTGGCGTCGCGTTATTTCCACGGTTTTATTGGCGGGTTTGTGCAGTTTTGCCCCGTTGGCATCCGCTAGTTCTTCCCTTGTAGCAGAGCCTGGGCAGGCAAGTCCTGCCGAGGGCTATGTGGCGACCGCCACGTGCCTCGGTTGCCATCAAACCGAAGCGGCGCAATGGAAAGATTCTGATCACGGCTGGGCGATGCGTGATGCCAGTGCCAGCAATGTGCTGGGCAATTTCAACAACGCCCGCTTCGATGAAGCGGGGGTCAAGGCGCGTTTCTTTCGCAAGAACCAGGGTTTCTTCGTCAATATCGAAGGCGAGGATGGCAAGCCGGCCGACTTCGAAATTCGCCAAACCTTTGGCCATTACCCGCTGCAGCAATACTTGGTTTCGCTGCCACGCGGGCGCTTGCAGGCCTTGACCATTGCCTGGGACAGTCGTGCCAAGGCGCAAGGCGGACAACGCTGGTTTTCCCTGTATCCCGGGCAACGCTTTGCGCCCAATGACCCTTTGCACTGGACCGGCCGCTATCAGAACTGGAACGGCATGTGCGCCGACTGCCACTCCACTCGCCTGTTGAAAAACTACAACGACCAGGACGACAGTTTCGCTACGACCTGGCAGGAGAAAAACGTCGGTTGCCAGAGCTGTCATGGGCCCGGCAAAGCCCATGTCGACTGGGCGAAGACAGCAAAGCCCGGTGAGGCGCCTGGTCCTGCCAAGGACCTTGGCTTGGCGGTGGACTACAAGGCGCTGGGGAGCCAGGGGCAGGTAGAGCAGTGCGCTTTCTGCCACAGCCGGCGGCAAACCCTGGGCGTCGGCCAGTTACCCGGACATCCACAACTGGACCAGAGCCTGCCGGCCACTCTGCGCAGCGGCCTGTACCATGCAGACGGCCAGATCGACGGCGAAGTCTATGAATATGGCTCATTCACCCAAAGCAAAATGTACGCCGCCGGGGTGGGTTGCAGCGATTGCCACAATCCTCACACTGCCAAGGTGAAGATCGAGGGTAACGGCCTGTGCCTGCAGTGCCACAACGATCAGCCGCCATCGCAGCGCTTTCCAAGCCTGCAGGCCAAGAACTACGACAGTGAAGCGCACCATCACCACAAAGCGGGCACACCGGGGGCGCAATGCGTCGAGTGCCACATGCCGACCAAGACCTATATGGTGGTCGATCCACGGCGTGATCACAGCTTGCGCATCCCGCGCCCGGATTTGGCCGGCAAGACTGCCAGTCCCGACGCGTGTACCCGTTGTCACCAGGGGCAGACGCCGGAATGGGCCGCTAGCGCTATTGATGGCTGGTTCGGCGCGCGCAAGCGTCCTGCGCATTATGGTGAGAGCTTTCACGCGGTGCGCAGCGGTGAAGGCGTGGCGCTCAGTCAGCTTGGCGCCATTCTGGCCGACCCGGGCAAACCTGCCATCGTGCGCGCCACCGCTGCCGAGCAGATGGCCGACCTTGGCCCGCAGTCGATAATCAGCCTTGGCTGGGCATTGAAGGACAGCAGCCCTGTGGTGCGCGCCTATGCGATCTCCGGTTTCGCCAGTGTACCTGCGGCGCAGCGCCTGCAGCCGCTACTGCCTTTGCTTCAGGACCCAACCCTGGCGGTACGCGATGAAGCGCTCCGGGTACTTGCCGATGTACCGGCAGACCAACTGCCCGAGCAGGTGCGGGACAGCTTCAAGGGCGCGCTGGCCAATTACGAGCAGCGCCTGCGCAGCAATGCCGACTTGCCTGGTGGGCGTCTGAACCTTGCTGTGCTGTTGAGTCGCCAAGGCCGCGACGGCGAAGCGATGGAGCAGTATCGCCAGGCGTTGCGGATCGACCCGTATTTCGTTCCGGCGCGGGTCAATCTGGTCACCATGGTCAGCGCTGCGCAGCAACTCGACGAAGCAGAACAACTGCTGCGCGACGGCGTTGCCCTGGACAAGATGCCTGCCGTTGACCATGGCAACCTGGCCTACATGCTGGCGCTGTTGCTGGTCGAGCGGGGCAAGCAAGACGAAGCGTTGCAGTGGATGGAGACCGCGGCCCAGGCGTTACCGGGCAACTCGCGGATTCGCTACAACCAGGGCCTGTTGCTGTCGCGACTCAACCGTCGTGACGAAGCGGTCAGCGCCTTGCGCAGTGGCCTGCAGCAGTCGCCGGATGACCCCGACCTGCTGTACTCGCTGATTTACCTGCATGCCTTGGCCGGTGAGCGAAGCGATGCCTTCGAGTACGTCAAACGCATGCGTCAGGTGGCGCCCGATGATCCGCGGCTGCAGGCGATCGAGCCATATTGGAAGACTCAGTAGGCCAAACATTCGGACCACAACTGGCGCCAGCGAAAGCGGCTGCTAGATTTACCCCATCGCTGCGCTGACAAGGAGTGTGCCCGTGACCATACGCGAGGAAATAGCTGCCCTGGAGGCCAGAGTCGCCGAGCAGGTATTAGGTCAGGCCGAGACCATTCGCCATGTGTTGCTGGGCTTGCTGGCCAATGGGCACGTGCTACTGGAAAGCCTGCCGGGCCTGGCCAAGACCCGTACGGTGAAGGCACTGGCCACGCACCTGGACGCAAAAATGCGCCGTATCCAGTTCACCCCGGACCTGTTGCCCTCGGACATTACCGGTGGCGAAATTCTCCAGCAGACTGCCGAAGGCAACCAGATCAAGTTCCAGCCGGGACCGCTGTTTGGCAACGTGATTCTCGCCGACGAAATCAACCGCGCGCCGGCCAAGGTCCAGGCCGCTTTGCTTGAAGCGATGGAGGAGCGGCAGATTACCGTCGCCGGGCAGAGCTATGCCATGCCGCCGCTGTTCATGGTCATGGCCACCCAGAACCCCATCGAGCAGGAAGGCACCTACCCGCTGCCCGAAGCGCAGATGGACCGTTTCCTGATGAAATTGCAGTTGGACTACCCCCGCGTCGAAGACGAAGCGTTGGTCTTGCGCCTGGTGCGCCGCGAGGAGCAGCAGGGGCGCGACAGCGTGCAGGCGCCTGAGCAACTGGCCCAGGAGGTAGTGTTTGCCGCGCGGGCCGAAGTCGCCGGGGTGCATGTTTCAGAAGCCATAGACCGCTACGTGGTCGACTTGGTCAACGCAACCCGCCATGCGCATGACTATGATCCCGATCTGGCACGCTGGATCCGCATCGGCGCCAGTCCACGTGGGGGCATCAGCCTCGACCGCGTGGCACGTGCGCATGCCTGGCTTGCCGGCAGTGACTTCGTCTCCCCGGACGACGTGCGTGCGGTGGCACATCCAGTTCTACGCCATCGATTGCAACTCTCCTACGACGCCATTGCCGAGGCGGTGACAGCCGATCAGGTGATCGACCGGCTGCTCGATCGTGTAGCGATCCCGGCCTGAACCATGCCAACGCCAACTGTCGATACCTTGCCGGCCGACGGCTTCGTCTATGCATCGCTGGCGCAATTGATGGCGCTGGAGCATCGAGTCGGCGGCCTGAGCTTTGTTTCCAGGCAGCCGCTGTCGAGTATTCTTGCCGGTGGTCATGCCTCGCGCCTGCGCGGACGCGGCCTGAGCTTCGATGAACTGCGTCGTTACATCCCCGGAGACGACCTTCGCCATTTGGACTGGCGTGCCTCGCTGCGCTACGGCAAACCCTTTGTGCGCACATTCACCGAGGAACGTGACCGTCCGACCTGGCTGCTGGTGGACCAGCGCATGAACATGTTCTTCGGTTCGCAGCGCGCCTTCAAGTCGGTGGTGGCGGCAGAGTTGGCGGCGCTGTCGGCATGGATGGCGTTTCATGCCGGTGATCGGGTAGGGGGCCTGGTGTTCGACGACCAGGGCATCCGCCAAGTGCGTCCATTGCGCAGCCGCAGTCGCATAGAAGCGTTGTGCGCGCAGATCATTCGCAGCAATCGGGCATTGTCTGCGACCGGGCCGGATAGCGAAAACGAGTTGCAACTGGACGCCGCCTTGCGCAGTTGCATCGCCTTGGCCGGGCATGATGCGCTGGTGTGCATCATCAGCGACTTTGCCGGGGTGTCGGCGCAGACCTTACAGCTGTTGCGCCAGCTCAGCGCGCACAATGATGTGATCGCCATGCAGGTCTACGACCCACTGGCGTTGCGCCTGCCGGAGCAGGGACGCATTACCGTGACCCAGGGCGAACGGCAAGTGGAACTGCAGGTAGACCGCCGCCAGGTCAACCGGCCGCTGACCGAGTTTCTCGGCGGACGCCTGCAGGAAGTCGCCGAACTGCTGCGGCGCAGCCAGATCCCGGTGCTGATGATCAGTACCGGCGAAGAACCCTTGCTGCAGGTGCGCCGCGAACTGGGGCGCTTGTCTGGGGCCGCGCGGTGAGTATCGCCGTGGTGCCATCGATTGACCAGTTGCAGGAACTGCCACTGGGCACGCCACCGTTCAGTTACGCACCGCAGACCTGGGGCTGGTGGGTGTTGCTGGCGTTGTTGCTGACCGCTGTGGCCGGTTGGGTAGCATGGCGCTGGTGGCGTTGGCAGCGCGATCGCTATCGGCGCGAAGCGCTGGCGCAATTCGATGAGTTGACCCAGCAACTGGCTGATCCGCAATTGCGTTTGCAAGCACTGCGCGCAGTGCCAGCGTTGCTCAAGCGCGTTGCCCTGTCGATGACCGACGCGCCGCCCGTGGCAGCGCTGGGTGGGGCGCAGTGGCAGGCGTTTCTGCTGCAGCGAGCGCGTACACCGTTGCCTGAGCAGTTCGGCGCCCAACTGCAGACGCTGGCGTACGCGCCGCAGGCCCAGGTGCTGAATATTCCGGAGCAGGAACTGCGCCTGTTGCTCGCCCATAGCCGACAATGGATCGAGACTCACCATGTGGCAGTTTGACTATCCCTGGGCGCTGTTGCTGCTGCCAGCGGCGTGGTTTGCCTGGCGCTACCTCAGTGAATACCGCGAGGCGCGCAGCGCAGTGCGGGTGCCGTTCTTCGCGGCCATGAGTCGCGCCGCCGGGTTGAAGCCCCAGGCCGACGGTGGGGGCAGTCGCTGGCAACTGTGGTTGAACCTGTTGGTCTGGGCACTGCTGGTGGCGGCATGCGCGCGTCCGGTGTGGGTCGAAAAAGCCATTGAGCATGCGCAACCGGTGCGCGACATGATGCTCGCCCTGGACATTTCCCAGTCCATGGAAACCCTCGACTATACCGATGCCGCAGGCACCCGTACCGACCGCCTGAGCGTGGTCAAGGATGTGGTGCGTGATTTCGTTGCACAGCGCAAGGATGACCGCATTGGTCTAATCGTGTTCGGAACCGGCGCCTACCCGCAGGCACCGCTTACCTTGGACCATGCCAGCCTGCAAATGCTGTTGAATGAGGTGGGGATCGGCATGGCCGGGCCCAACACCGCATTGGGCGATGCTATCGGCCTGGCAATCAAGCTGTTTGCCAAGGCGCACGAACAACAGAAAGTGCTGATCCTGCTGACCGATGGCAACGACACCAGCAGTGCCATCACGCCGGCGCACGCGGCACGTTTGGCCAAGGCACAGGGTATCGTGATTCACACCATCGGTATCGGTGACCCCGAGGCCAGTGGTGACGCCAAGGTTGACTTGCAGGTACTCAAGGCTATCGCCGAGGAAACCGGGGGACGGTTTTTCCGCGCCGAGGACCGCAATGCCTTGCAGGAGGTTTACGCAACGCTCGACAGAATCACCCCGCATCAGGTGAAAACCCTGCGTCACCAACCCAAGCGCGACCTGTTCTGGTTGCCGTTGGGCGTTGCATTGGCGCTGTTGACGGTCAGCCATGTTGTTGCAGCGCTGTATGGGCGGCTGCCACACCGGGTTGTGAAGTCTTTGCCAGAAGGGGGCCGGGATGGACATCGACCTTAGCGCCTTCCACTTCCTGCGCCCGCTATGGCTGCTGCTGATCGTGCCAGCAATGCTGCTGCCCTGGCTGTGGACACGTCGTCATGACCTCAAGCGGCAATTGGACGGCTTGATTGCACCGCACCTGATCACCGCGCTGGTGATCACCCCTCAGGTACGCACCAAGGTTCATCCGGTGCACCTGCTTGCACTGATTCTGGGCCTTGGCGCGGTGGCTGCTGCAGGACCGACCTGGACCGAGGATCGGCCTGACTTTGTCGACAACCGGGCACCGTTGATTCTCGCCTTCGACCTGTCACCGTCGATGGATGCCGACGATGTGCCACCCTCGCGCCTGGCGGCCGCCAAACACAAGATGCACGACCTGTTGAGCCGCCGCGCTGGGGCCCGTACGGCGCTGATTGCCTATGCCGGCAGCGCCCATCTGGTACTTCCAGCTACCGAGGATCCAAGTCTGCTGGACAGCTTTCTGCAGGCGCTGGCGACCGGGTTGATGGATCGTCCCGGCAAGGATGTGCTGGGTGTAATCGAGCAGGCCAGGGCCCTGCTGGCTGCCGAAAAGCTGCCCGGGACTTTGGTGCTGATCACCGATGGCGCCGATACCCAGCAGTTCGCGGCCATCACCGCGGCCATCAAGGGTAGCGACCTGCAAGTACTGGTACTGGCGGTGGGGAGTCAGGACGGGGGCGTGCTGCACGATAAACAAGGGCGGCCGCGCATCGGTAACGATGGCCGCCCGCTGCTGGCAAGCTTCGATGCCGAGGGCCTCAAAGGTCTGGCCAAGGCCGCCAACGCGCCGTTGGGCAGCTTGACCCTCAACGATGACGATCTTGATTGGATAACCTTGCATGCGCAGCAGCATTTCCAGGCAGTCCAGGACCAAGGCCAGGAAGTGCACTGGAAGGACGCCGGTTATTGGCTGTGCTGGCCGTTGGCCCTGATTGCATGGTGCTGCATTCGCCGTGGCTGGCGAGTGCACTGGTTGGCCGTGCTGCTGATGGTATCAGCCGGCATAACCCCGCAAGCAGCCCGTGCAGGAGCGCTTGCCGATGCATTTTTTAGCGCCGACCAGCAAGGGCGCTGGGCCTTCGAGCATGGTCATTACGCCGAGGCAGCCGCACATTTCCAGGATCCGTACTGGCGCGCCGTGGCGGCCTACAGCGCGGCCGACTATAAAGTGGCGCTGGGCGAATTTGCCCGCCTGGACACGCCAGCCGCCTATTTCTACCTGGGTAATATCTACGTCCACCTGTTCAAGTTCCCGCAAGCGATAGCCGCCTACCAACAGGCATTGCAACGCCAGAAGGACTTCCCGCAGGCCACGGCGAACCTCGCCCTGGCCCAGGCGCTGCAGAAGGACTATGACGATCAGCAGCAGGCCGGCACCCCCGATGAGAAAGCCGACAAGGTGGTCGAGGACCAGACGTCCAGCAAAGGTGGCAAGGACAAGCAGCAGACCACTGCCCAGGCGGCTTCCGATGAACTTTGGCTGAACAACCTGAGCACGTCACCGGCACAGTTCCTCAGGCGCAAGTTTTCGCTGCAGGATGCCGCCCGCCAGTCCCCAGCAGGAACAACACCATGAAGCGCCTGGCCTGCCTGTTGCTGATCTGCATGCCATGGTTTGCCGTGGCCGATCCCGATGTGCGCATCCAAAGTCGTCTGTTGCCCGAGGGTGATCCGCTGGTGGGGGCGACCGTCAGCCTGGAGGTCGATCTGCTGGTCGACACCTGGTACACCGCAGCGCCGGTGCTGGCAAAACTGGAGCTGGCAGATGCAGTGGTCACGCCGCCCACTGGTGAAGCCGAACACCTGAACCAGAAGATCGATGGCAAGACCTTCTTTGGCCTGCGCTACACCTACCAGATCACGGCGCAAGCTGCACGGCAGTTCACAATTCCGGCACTGCCGTTCGTGGTTCAGCCAGGACAGGGCAGTGGCCCGGTAACCCTCACCAGCCAGCCACTGAGCTTTACCGCCCGGGCCCTGGCCGGTGGCGGCAGTCAGCAGCAGTTGGTAGCGCGCAACGTAACCTTTACCCAGGTACTGCAACGCTCCCATGAGCCCCTGCGGGTCGGCGATAGCATCACCCGGCAACTGACCCTACAGGCTGAAGGTGCCCAGGCGATGCTGATGCCTGCACCGCAGTTTGTCGAAGTAGAGGGTTTCAAACGCTACCTGCAGCCACCCGCGGTCAAGGCGCTCAATGATGGGCGAGGGGGTACATCAGGCGGCGTGCGTGAGGACACAGCAACCTATGTAGTAACGCGAGCAGGACCGCTCAGCCTCCCGGCCATTGAATTGAAGTGGTGGGATTACGCAGGCCAAGCGCATAGCGTCGCAGTGGAGGCGGTGTCGATCGACACAGTCCAGGCACAGTACAACACACCGTTTTCCATCAGCGATGATCTCCGAGCGCTTGGCCAACAGGCGCAAATTCGTCTCAGCGCCCATTGGCTGCTGCTGGCAGTCGTGCTGGTAACGCTAGCCGTGCTGGCAATCCTTGGCCGGCGCTGGTGGCGTCCGCTTCGCGATAGCTTGCGTGCCTGGCAGAACAAACGTCGCAGCGAGCGCCTGGCCTCGGCTGACTATGCCTGGAAACAACTGGGCAAGCAGTTGCACAGTCAGCCACCACGGCTGGACGCGTTGTACCTGTGGGTACGCCGCAGCAGCGGCAAACGGACACTGCGCACATTTTATGAACTTTTTTCCGACGCGGCCGATTTTCGTTCACTAGACTTGCTCGAAACCCGCTACAGCCGGGCGTCGGCAAGCGCCGAAGTGCCAGCGGGCTTGCTGAAAAACTTGGGTCAACTACGCCAACGTATGAAACGCAACAGCGTCACCGATGCAAGAAAGGGTTTGAAACCACTGAATCCCTGACTGCCTGCAGCAGTTACCCAGAGGCGAACTATGCAAAGGATTTCTCGGCTGTACGGGTTATTTGCGCTGCTGATGCTGGCGCCGCTGCTTGGCGTCGCCGCAGAGCCGCTGCCGTCTTGGTACGACGGCGCCTCGCGACAGGCGATCGTGCGATTTGTCGCTGCTGTGACCGAGGTCGGTGGCAAGGACTACGTGGCGCAACCAGAACGCATCGCAGTATTTGATAACGACGGTACGCTGTGGAGCGAGCAACCGCTGTACTTCGAGGTGTTGTTTGCCCTCGACGAGGTTCGGCGCCTGGCCCCGCAACACCCGGAGTGGAAAACTCAGCAACCGTTCAAGGCAGTGCTTGCCGGAGACCAGAAAGCCCTGGCCGCCACTGGCATGGATGGCCTGCTGAAAATCGTCGCCGCGACTCACTCAGATGTCAGCACCGAGCAGTTCATCGCCCGTACGCGCCAATGGCTGGCCAGCGCCGTGCACCCGAAAACGGGTAAGCCCTATACCGAAATGGTTTTCCAGCCAATGCTCGAGCTACTTGATTACCTGCGCGCCAATGGTTTCAAAACCTACATCGTTTCGGGCGGTGAGGTTGCCTTCATGCGTGCCTTTGCCGAGGAAGTCTACGGCATACCCCCGGAGCAGGTTATCGGCACGACACTTGAGGCGCGCTTCCAGGAAACCGGCGGCAAGTATTCGATCGTTCGTTCGCCGAAGTTGCTGCACAACGATGATGGCCCCGGAAAACCGGTGAGTATTGATTCGATCATCGGTCGGCGGCCGATCCTGGCTTTCGGCAATTCCGATGGTGACTTGCAGATGCTGCAGTGGACCACCGCCGGCAACGGCCTGCGCTTTGCAGGCTTGGTGCATCACACCGATGCCCGGCGCGAATGGGCCTATGACCGCCAGAGTAAGGTCGGACGCCTGGACAAGGCCCTGACTGCTGCCAGGGACAACGGCTGGACCGTAGTCGACATGGCTCGTGAGTGGCAGCGCATCTACCCCTTTGACAGCAATAAAGACCAGTGAACGAGAACCCGCAGGCACACAGGGAACCAGTCAGGTAGTCGGCCTCACGTGTACGTAGTCGTGGCACATGCCAGTAACGTGAAACGGAGCAATGGCCTTATGAATCCGAGTAGAGGGTGGTTAACGACAATGACCTTCGCCGCCACCGTGGCGATGGGCATCAACGTGGCTCATGCAGCAGATAAACCCAACATCCTGGTGATTTTCGGCGATGACATTGGGCAAACCAACATCAGTGCCTACAGCAATGGCGTGGTGGGCTACCAGACGCCCAACATCGACCGTATCGCCAAAGAAGGCATGATGTTCACCGATTATTACGCGGAGAACAGTTGCACTGCCGGGCGCTCGACCTTCATTACTGGTCAGGCGGCGCTGCGTACCGGTTTGTCGAAGGTTGGCGTACCCGGCGCTTCGGTAGGCTTGCAGGCGCGCGACGTAACCATTGCCCAGGCCCTGAAGTCGCACGGGTATGCGACAGGGCAGTTTGGCAAGAACCACTTGGGTGATCGCGACGAATACCTGCCAACCAACCATGGCTTCGATGAGTTCTTCGGCAACCTCTATCACCTCAATGCCGAAGAGGAGCCGGAACGTCCCTATTGGCCCAAGGATGATGCAGCGTTTCTCAAGGCTGCCACACCGCGTGGGGTGATCAAATCCAGTGCCGACGGTAAGGTCGAGGACACCGGCTCGCTCAACAAGAAACGCATGGAAACGATCGATGACGAGACCACTCAGGCCGCCATCGACTTTATCGACAAGCAGGTCAAGGCCGATAAGCCATTCTTTGTCTGGATGAACACCACCCGCATGCATGCCTTCACTCATGTGCGTGAATCCATGCAGGGGCAAAGCGGCATGCTCGGCAACGAGTACGCCGACGGCATGCTCGAACACGACGGCGACGTTGGCAAATTGCTCAAGAAGCTCGATGACTTGAAGATTACCGACAACACCATTGTGGTTTACACCACCGACAACGGGCCTAACCAATGGTCCTGGCCGGATGCTGCGACCACACCGTTTCGCAACGAGAAAAACTCCAACTGGGAGGGCGCTTATCGGGTTCCCGCATTGGTTCGCTGGCCTGGCAAGATTAAGGCAGACACGGTGACGACTCAGATGTTCTCCGGGTTGGACTGGTTTCCGACCTTACTCGCGGCAGCGGGTGACACTGACATCAAGGATCGCTTGCTTAAAGGCGCTGATGTTGGCGGCAAGAACTTCAAGGTGCACCTGGACGGCTACAACCAGTTGGACTTCCTCACTGGCAAGGCTGACAAGAGCGCGCGCAACGAGTTCTACTACTTCAACGACGATGGCGAGCTGGTCGCCATGCGCATGAACGATTGGAAAGTGGTATACGCCGAGCAGCGTGCACCTGGCGGCTTCAAGGTGTGGAGCGAGCCGTTTACCTCCTTGAGGGTACCCAAGCTGTTCAACCTGCGCATGGATCCCTATGAGCGGGCCGATGTGGTCTCTGACCAGTATTACGACTGGTTGACCAAGAACGATTACTTGCTTTTCGAAGCCACTATGAAGGCCGGAGCCTTCCTGGAAACCTTCGTTGATTACCCACCAAGCCAACGCCCGGCGAGCTTTAGCATCGACCAGATTCGTGCCGATGTTGACCGCAGGATCGATGAGAAAATGAAGAAGTAAACCGTGCACCAGCGCCCGTCCCCGACGGGCGCTTCCTTTTTCGTGACTCGGGCGCGGCGGCAACGGCCAGCTGACTGCCCGATAAGGTTGATCCATGCGCTCAGCTGTCAGTCCCTCCCGCGTTCGCACTGCTACCGCGCAAGCGGCAAGCCGCGACCATCGCCTGCAAATGCTGATACCGGCCGCGTTGCTGTTCGTATCCGGCACGGCGGCGCTGGTGTACCAGGTACTGTGGGTGAAGCAACTGTCATTGGTGGTGGGGGTGGAGGTGTACGCCATCACCACCGGGATCAGTGCCTTTTTCATCGGCCTGGCCCTGGGCGGCCTGCTGTTCGGTCGCTGGGCGGACCGCCTGCAGCGTCCAGTCGTCCTCTATGCCGTGCTGGAACTGGGTGTAGCGGTGTTGGGTGTGCTGGCGACATTGGCACTGGCCAACAGCGCCGGACTGTTCGCCCGGCTTGAAGCCAGCGTCGGGCTATTGGCCTGGTTTGTGCCCTTTCTGTTAGTGGGTATTCCTGCTTTTTTCATGGGCGGCACGCTGCCGGTGCTGATGCGCGCCCTGACCCCTGCCCAGGGGCAGATGGCCGAGGCCGGTGGGCGCCTGTATGCGGCCAATACCGCGGGGGCAATCTGCGGCACGTTACTGACAGCGTTCGTGCTGCTGGCCAATGTTGGTGTAACCGGCAGCGCGCTGATTGCCGCAGTACTCAATCTGCTGGCAGCGGCTGGCGCCTGGCTCTTCCGCCGTCGCGACCAGCAACTGCCCGTTGAAACACAGCGCCCGACCATGCCGCGTACCTCTGCGGCGCGCCTGGCCATTGCCCTGTACTGCGTGGCGGGTGGTGTTGCGCTTGGCTATGAAGTGGTGTGGACCCAGTCCATCGTGCAGTTCATGAGCACCCGCGCTTTCGCCTTCGCCGTGGTGCTGGCGACCTACCTGACCGGTTTGGTCATTGGCAGCGCTATTTATGCCCGGCGCGCCGACCGGATTCGTGATCCATGGGGACTGTTCGGCCTGTTGATTGCCTTGGCCGGTTTGTTTGCGCTGGTATTGGTTGCTGGGCTGGGGCGCTGGCTGATCTTCGCTCAGACCGAAGTGGAGGCGTTCGTGCTGCACCTGACCGGCAACGAACTGGCAGGTATGTCAGCACGGTTTGCCACGGCAGCGGTGTGCGTGGTGTTTCTGCCTACCACCTTGTTGGGCGCGGCGTTTCCCCTGGCCCTGCGCCTGGCGGTCGACAGCGGCCAGGTCGGCCGGGATGTCGGTACGGTGGTCGCGGTCAATACATTGGGCGGTATCGCCGGCGTCGTACTGGTGGGCTTTGTCCTGGTGCCGGAACTGGGGTTGGTTCGCACCCTGGTGGTACTGGCGTTGATCGCTGCGGCAACCGGCTGCATTGCCATGTGGCACGGCCGGGCGCAGCACAAGGGCCTGCGCGCAGCGATTCTCGGAGTAAGCCTGACAACCCTGGTGGTCGGGGTGCTGACGCCGCCGCAGCGGCTTGCCGAACTGTTGCCGGGTGCACGCAATGGCACCCTCACATTTTATGAAGAGGGCCGGGGCGGCACCGTTGCCGTGGTCTCCCAGCAACGTCAGGGGCGCAGCTTCAATCGCCTGTACATTCAAGGTGTGTCCAATACCGGCGACGCCATGCCGTCGTTGCGCTACATGCGTCTGCAGGCGCTGCTGCCACTGCTGATTCACAACGGCGAGCCCCAATCGGCCATGGTCATCGGCTTTGGCACCGGGATCACCGCGGGTGCCATGCTGCAGTTTCCCGGCCTGCAACGTCCGGTCGTCGCCGAGCTGCTACCGGAAGTACTGCAGGCCGCGCCGTTGTTCAACGGTAACTTCGCGGCGGTCAGCGACCCACGCCTGGACATCCGTCTGCGTGATGGTCGGCGTGAGCTGCTGCGCAGCGACCAACGTTATGACGTAGTCACCCTGGAGCCGCCACCGCCGTCGGCGAGCGGTGTGGTCAACCTATATTCGCGAGACTTCTATCAGTTGGCCGCCTCGCGGCTGGAGGACAAGGGTATTGTCGCCCAGTGGTTGCCGCTGCCGACCCAGAACGTTGACGACAGTCGTTCGCTGGTGCGCAGCTTTCTCGACGTATTCCCGTATGCCAGCCTGTGGACCACCGAGTTCCACGAAACGCTGTTGATCGGCTCGCTGCAGCCGCTGGCCCTGGACGTTGAACGGATCAGCCAGCGCTTTGCGCAACCGCACGTGGCGGCGGCGCTGGCCGAAGTCGGGGTGCCAACGGTCGAAGCCTTGCTCGCCACCTGGCTGACCGACCGCCAGGGCCTGCAGCACTTTGCCGGTGATGCCCCAGCGGTCACCGACGACCTGCCGCGAATCGAATACGCGCCCTGGGTCCGTTCGCGAGAAATCACCCGGGTGCTGCCGCCATTACTGGCACTGAGGACGTCGCCGCCGCTGCAACACACCGACCAAGCCCAGCGCTTAGCCGTGGAGCAGCAGTGGAGGCTGTTGCGCCAGTTCTACGGCTTGACCCTGATGGCTTATGGCGGTGACCGCCAGGGCTGGGCGCGGGAAGTACCGCAGTTGATGCAAAAGGCTCCAGATAATCCGTATTTCCGCTGGTTTTTTACCAACAGCCAGTGAGTAGGCCGGCGCCAGCAGATCAGCCTTCCGGCCATATCAGCCGAACCGCTTCGCCATCGGTTCGATAGGCATGGCAGGTCCCAATCACCCAGGGTCTTGGCACGGGAGCGCTAGGGTTATTGGCATGTTTCTGCTGTTGGGCTTGGTGCTGAAAGAAAAAGGTGGTCTGGAAAGCGGTGGTCGCCATCGGACCCAGCAGTTCGGTCAAGTGGGTACAACCCAGGCTGGCCCCCACTCGCTGGAACACCTGTTTTTTAAAACCAGACCCAATCTTCAGGCCGATCAGTTGCGTGTAGCTCGCATTGATTTGCGCGCAGTAAGGTGTGGGCCCAGCTTCGGTAAAAGCTTCAACGTCATGAATAACCAGATCCAGGTCGATGACTAGGCGCAGGCGCATCTGATGGATCGGTTCACCCGCACGCACATACTTGAAAAACATATCGCTGTCGTCGGTCTTGATGTCTTGCAAGCGACCTTCAATTTCGTACAGACCATCGCTTCGGACATAGCCGTTACAGGTTACTTGTCGCGAGTGCAGCAATCGGCGGCTGGTACGTTCATCGGTGTGGCGTGGCATACCCTTTACCTTTTCTGGCTAAAAGAGAATTACAGCGGCAATGCTTGATTTTCGGTGGGCTGCGGGTTGAAAGAACACCACCTTTCATGGGTTGGAGGCAGGGTTCGGCAAATCACTTAATCTGCCATCTGTTTGCGCGACGTACTGCCCAAATCAGGCAAAAACAAGAAAGGAGAGCGTCCATGTTGTCGGGTATCAAGGTTGTTGAAATCTGTGGAATTGGCCCCGGGCCATTTTGTGCCATGCACTTGGCCGACCTTGGGGCGGATGTCATCGCTATCGAGCGCGCCGACCAGGGGGCGAACGCCAGGACCAACTTGATCAATCGTGGCAAACGCTCCGTCAGCGCCGACCTGAAATCAGCTGAAGGTCGCGAGCTGGTGCTGCGTCTGATCGAAGATGCCGATGTTTTGATCGAAGGCATGCGTCCCGGCGTTATGGAACGCCTGGGGCTTGGGCCCGAGGTGTGTCAGGCACGTAATCCGCGTCTGGTGTTTGGCCGTATGACGGGTTGGGGTCAGAGCGGGCCGATGGCTCAGGCGGCTGGTCATGACAACAACTACATTGCGCTATCCGGTGCACTGTTTCATAACGGCACATCGAGCGAACCACCGAGTACCGCGATCACGCTGCTCGGTGATATCGGCGGTGGTGCGTTGTACCTGGCGGTGGGGCTGTTGGCTGGGGTGCTGCGGGCACGTCAGACCGGGCAGGGCACTGTGGTAGATGCAGCGATTCTCGACGGTTCGGCGCATATGATGCAGTTGATGCTGTCTACCCGTAACGCCGGGTTCTTCGGCGAGGGCTTCCAACGCGGCAACAACCTGCATGACAGCTCACACTTCTATTCGACTTACCGTTGCGCTGATGGCGAGTTCATCACGCTAGGTTCCATCGAGCCGCAGTTCTATACACTCTTGCTCGAAAAATTGGGCCTGGCGGACGACCCACGTTTTGCCCGACAGTGGGGCAGCAGCAAGTGGCACGAAATGCATCAGCACTTCGCTGAACTGTTTGAATCGCGCACTCGTGCGCAATGGTGCGAGGTGTTGGAGTACTCCGATGCTTGTTTTGCGCCGGTACTGAGCCCGGATGAGGCTGCGCAACACCCTCATAACGTCGCTCGCCAGTTGTACTTTGAGCGCGATGAACTGTTGCAAACGGTGGCTGCACCGCGGTTTGATAACAAGGTGGTGATTCCAGGACCAATCCCTGGCTTTGGTGAGCACACCGAACAAGTTCAGGCAGCGCTAGAAGACGCTACTGCATCGGTATGGCGTTGACAGGTCAAACCACAAATAGCAAGCCGGTCGCTTTCGCGTACCGGCTTTTTTTAGCGTTGGCGACGGCTGGTGGCCTGCTCTTGGCGAAACCGGGCAAATACTTGAGGCATTTCATCCGAGCGGGCGGCTAGCGCCTGGCTGCGGTTTTCAAGCTCGATAGCGGCCTGCAGCGAAGGCGCATCAACGTTCATTTGCAAGCCTTGTTTGGTCAAACGCATGGCAAATGCTGAGTTGCGGGCTATCTCGCGGGCAACCTCATAGGCACAACCAAGCAGTTCTTCGGCGGCAACCACTCGATTGGTCAGGCCGATGCGTGCAGCCGCCTGGGCGTCGATGATGCGCCCGGTAAGCATCAATTCACTGGCATGAGCCATGCCAATGATACGTGGCAGCAACCAGGACATACCGACATCGCAGGCCGACAGTCCCAGGCGGGTGAACGCGACGCCAAAACGGGCCTGTTCGCTGGCGATACGAATATCGGCTGCCAACGCCAGCGCCAGTCCGCCACCGGTGGCGGCGCCATTGACCGCGGCGACGACTGGTTTGGGCAAAAGGCGCAATGCATAGACAGTGCTGCCGGCCAGCTCCTGAATCTTCATATACGCCTCGATACTCAACTGCGACAGCCTTCCCGCCACCTCAAGATCGAGGCCTGCGCAGAAGCCACGACCCGCACCGGTCAGGATCAAAGCGCGTACCTCGGGGTCTGCTTCGGCGACGAGGGCGAGTTGTTTGAGTTCGTGGAACATATCCAGATCAATAGCGTTGAGGCTTTCAGGCCGAGCCAGGGTGACCAGGGCGATGCCGTCGGCATCTGGTCCAGCAATGTGTAGGCGCGTGAAAGGCATACGGGCGAGTGAATCGCTCATGGCGGTACTCCGAGGAAGATGTGTATGGGCAGGGCGTCAGCAGCTTGTCCAGTAGCCATCGGTGCAGGCTCGCGCACCGATGGCCATGAACGTCAGAACGTCAGTTGATCTGTTCGATGTCGTTGAGAACCCAACTGCGGTCCTTGATGGCCTGCTCAGGACCATAGATTCTGAACAAAGTGAAAAAACGTTGGCCAGCCTGGGTGCTGATCCAATTACTTTCCTGTCCGGGAGGTGGTTCTGGGGCAAAGTACAGGTCTACGGTACCGTCGGCATTGCGCTTGAGCTTTTTGTCATAGGAGTCCAGACCGACTACCGGCGCCTTGCGGATGAAACCGCCAGTGCTGGCATCATAGGCATCCACCGACCAGAATTCCTTGGCGGGCGCATTGGCAGGGATACGCAGACGGTAGCGTTTGCTTCCGTCCAGTAGCTGACCTGCACCGGTCTCATAGCTTTTCATGTAGACGTGTGGTGTTGGTGGCACAACAGGGCCAAACATCGCGAACCAGGCAAAGGCACGTTCATCGAGCAGTAGACCTTGATCTGGCAGCACGAAGGTTACCCCGGACGCTAAGCTGGTTTTCGGATCGGCCAATGTGCGCCATTTCCGTTGTCCGCTCCAGATGGCCAGCCCAGACTGTTCGTAACCTGTCATCAGGTAGGCTTGAGCCTGCTTGGCTGCCGTGTCGAGCAACTTGCGCTGTTGAGGGTCAGGGTTGAAGTGCAGCGTTTTACCGATACCGAGCGTACGAAACTGCCCCATGATGGCCACATCACGTTCCTGCATTGGCTCCTCGATGACCATCGTCGCGAGCGAGTCATACAGGCTGTCATCAAATTTGGGCAGTGCATCGTAGACCTTGTCCGCCATGTCGATGAAGCGGCCTGATGAGGAACTACCAGTCCCCCCCAGAGGGTAGACCTTCATGTTTTTCAGATAATCGACACCGTGCGCCAGGTCCTTCTCGCCACCCGACCTGGTTATTACCCGCAGCAGACTGTAGTTGTTGAAGGTCTTGCTCTGTACTGGAACATAGCCTGCTGGTACCTGCCCGCTATAGCCCGGTGGCAGTACCAGGTATCGTCCACCTTTGCCTTGGTCCTGGCCCTTGTTACCGACGTTGACCATCGGTGTGGTCCAGGCGTCGATCAGCGTTCCATACAAACCTGCCTCCTGCGTCGCAGGAATATCAACGACCACAGGTCCGTCCTTGAGGTTGATGAAGAACATCACATACAAGGTGGAGTGGTTAGGAGTAGCGGTCTGGTTGCGCCAATCTGAAGGGCGCGACCAGTACATGATGTCGTTGTATTGGGCGCCAGCATCGCGAAAATAGGCCTGGCGCATGGCGTTGAAATTCAACAAGGGCATACCCCATAACGCTGCTTCCATCGCACGGCTTTCCATTACCCGTGTGGTGATTTGCGATTGGCTGGCAGCGGCCGGGGCCTTTTGAAACATAATAACCAGCAAGGCAAGCAGTACCAGGACCGTCGCCGTTGTCGGACGGTTCAAGCCAAAATGATGTCTCATGAGCAATCCTTTATGTATTAGAAAATGACGTCACCGGTTCAGTTCACTGGGTTGAAGTCACCTGGCTTCCAGGCTCCGTCGAAGGCCGGTTTGTCGGGGCCATAAATACGGAAGTAGGCGAACCAACCCTTGCCCGGAGTCGTTTTGATCCAATTCTGTTCCTTGCCGGGGGGCGGAGTAGGGCCGAAGTACAGCTGGGCTGTGCCAGTGTGACCTTGACCCTTGAGCTCCTCGAGGGAGCGCAGGGCTGCCTTGGCCTGCGGAGTTTCGATTTGTGAGCGTGTCTGGCTGTCGTAGACAGTGACTGACCAGAACAGCTTTGCCGGCAATGGCAACGGCACGCTAAGGGTGTAGGCCTTTGCTCCGTCCAGGTACTGCCCCTGGGCGTCACGGCTACCTAGCCAGTAGAGTGAACCTGCACCCGGCGCGCGCCGGAACATTGCTGGAGAGGCGATCATGGCTTGGAAGAACCATTTCTCTCTGGCTTGCAGATCGGTGTAGCCACCAGTGCTGAAGGTACCGTTTTCCGGGCGCAACACCGCCCATTCCCACTGGCGATCCGGCCACACGACGCGATCAGGGCGACGGTCGGCGAACGATTGCACGCGCATTTGCACCATGCCTTTTTTTGCTGCCTCAATCAGAATGCGCTGCATGCGAGCGTCGGGCTCGAACGGTTTGTCCTTGGCGATACCCAATGCTGCAAGTTCACCGTAGTAGTTGCTGTAGGCCGGGTTGGCCGGCTCTGAATCGAGCAAGGTGTGTAGGGTGCGCCAATATTGGAGGTTGTCTTCGAGCTTTACTGGTGTCAGGTCAACTGCGTGCTCACTCAAATTCACCCAGCTTGGCGCCACCCAATCCGCGGAATTGTTCAGCGGGTAGACTTTTACGCTTTTCATTAATGCGATGGCACCCTCGATATCACCTTTTATCGGCAGTGCACGCAGCAGCAACAACAGCTTGTTGGTGGTAGAACGACCAATAAAATAGCCTTCTGGAACCGGTCCGTTATATTCCGGAGGCAGGATCAGGTGTTTGCCACCCTTGCCTGCATCGGGACCAGGCACGCCGAGGTCCATGATCCAACTTTGGTTCAGATCATTGGCCACGCTCATCAGTGGCCCTGGCGGAAACTCTACGACCATCGGCCCGGCTGACAGGTCTATGGGCGCTCCGGCATACGGGGTATCAGAGTTCGCCGTAAATGCCCGCTTGGCGGGTGAGCCCTGCATCAGCGCGAACACCTGGTTGGGCTGCATGCCGTCCTCGATGTTGGCCTGCCAGAGATTCATCATCGAGACATTTGGGTAAAAAAATCGGTAGGCCTGTACTGCTCGGTTCAGGTCGATTTCATCGTAGACCTGGCTGATGGTGGCCGGACTCGGGTAGCCGTTTTGAAACTCGTATTGAGTAGAGGCACCAGGGGGTGTGGGTTGCGCCAGTGCCAACTGGACAGTTGCGAGGTTGATCAGAGTGAGGGTTTTCAGGGCGCGTCGAAGCGGTACGCCAATGCGTATTGTCATTGTTCTGGCTCCACAGAGTGATTATCCCCTCTGCTGTAAAGGCAGAGGGCGATGATTCAGGCGATGTTGCGCTGATGGCCTTCCCAGAAGGCTTTACGCAATTCGTTCTTTAGCACCTTACCCACACTGGACAGCGGCAGGCTGTCGCGGAATTCAACGCTTCGTGGGCACTTGTAGCCAGCAATGCGCTCACGGCAATGGGCAACGATTTCCTCACCACTGACGGTCACGCCAGCTTTGAGGATGATAATGGCGTGGACCGATTCGCCCCATTTCTGACAGGGGATACCAATTGCAGCGATCTGTGAAACGGCGGGATGGCTGGCGATTGCGGTTTCGACTTCGGCGCTGTAGATGTTCTCGCCACCACTGACGATCATGTCTTTGAGGCGGTCGCAGACGTAAATGAACCCATCATCGTCCATGTACCCACCATCGCCGGTGTGCATCCAGCCATTTCTCAGCGCTTCGGCAGTTTCTTGCGGTTTGTTCAGGTAGCCCAGCATGACGTTCGGGCCACGAACGACGATCTCGCCGACGGTACCGCGCGGTACCTCGTTGTCCTGGGCATCGACGATGCGCACTTCTACGCAAATGGCTGGACGCCCGGCCGAATACATCTTGCCGCTGTCGTGGTGAGCTTGGCAGTGGTATTCCGGCGCCAAGGTGGTGGCCATGGGGGCAAGTTCGGTCATGCCGTAGCCCTGGGAGAAGCCGGCGGCGGGGAAGGCCTGTTGCGCACGATCGAGCAGGGCCGGAGTGATGGGCGAGGCGCCATAGCCGATACAAGCCAGCGAACTCAGGTCCAGCCTGCGTGCTTGCTCGGATTTGTCACGGCAATCGAGCAGCATTTGGATCATGGTCGGGGCCAGTAGAATCTCGGTGATTCGTTCCTGATCGATGGCCTCCAGTACCTTTTGGGGGACAAAGGAGGGCTGTACAACGTGTATGCCACCACTAGAGAACAGTGCAGTCATGGCGGCGAAGTCAGCCAGGTGAAACATTGGCATCACATGGAGAAAAACTGCATTCGCCCCGTAGCTGCCTGAGTTCAAAGTCGCCATCGCGGAAAAGGCAACGTTGCTATGACTCAGCATTACGCCTTTGGGGAATCCAGTGGTACCACCGGTATAGAAGATCCCTAACAGTTCATCACCGCCACGACGTGCGTCCTCGATCGGCATTGAGGATGCCAGCAGGTCTTCGTAACTGAGCATGCCGTCGGGGACTTCACCCTCGCCGGCATAAATCAGCGTGCGCAGGGTCTTGGACTCGGCCGCAACTTTTCTGCCCAGGTCGAGGAAGGTTTCATCGACGATCAGCACCGAGGTTTGCGAGTCATCCAGGGAGTAGATGATTTCGGCGGCACTCCAGCGGATGTTCACCGGATTGAGCACGGCGTCCGCCCAGGGCACGCCCAAGTAATACTCAATGTAGCGCTGAGAGTTGAGTGAAAGCATAGCCACGCGATCCCCGCGGGCTACCCCCAAACCCTGCAGGGCGCTGGCAAGCCGTGCAACACGTTCGCCCAATTGGGCGTAAGTGATACTGCGCCCGGCAAAGCGCACGGCGGTGGCATGGGGCCTGGCTTGCAAATGACGGTGCAAACCTTGAGTGATGTACATGGGCTACTCCAATCTTGTTGTTATCGTTAGTCGTATCGCCACATCTGGCACGGCGCTGGTACGCACAACAATGCCGAAAGCCATCCCTGGCAAGAAACAGATTTCAAAGTGAGCGGCCAACCAATTCCCGCTGGATTTCATTGGCGCCGCCGTAGATTCTTGCCACCCGGGCATCAGCCCACATCCGGGCGATCGGGTATTCGTTCATGTAGCCGTAGCCACCGAAGAACTGCAGGCAGCGGTCGAGGACTTCGCTGTTGCGTTCGGTCAGCCAGAACTTGCCCATCGAGGCAGTCGCCGAATCCAGCTTGCCTTCGACCCATTGCTGGATCAGATGGTCACAGAAGGTTCGCGATGCCAGCACCGTCGCCTTGACGTCAGCCAGGGTGAAGCGGGTGTTCTGGTAGTCTAGAACCGCTTTGCCAAATACAGTGCGTTCCTTGACGTAATCCAGGGTCAGCGCCAGTGCTCGCTCCATCTGTGCGGCTGCGCACATGGCGATCTGCACCCGTTCGTACGGAAGTTGTTTCATCAGGGTGTAGAAACCCTTGCCTTCGACGCCGCCTAGCAAACAGTCGGCGGTAACTTCGACGTCATCAAAGTACATTTCCGAGGTGTCGGAAGACTGTAGGCCCACCTTGTCCAGGCATTTTCCGCGACGAAAGCCAGGCAGCGAGGTGTCGACCAGGAAGATCGAAATGCCTTTGGGGCCGGCACTCTGGTCAGTCTTTGCGACCACAGCCACCATGTCACTGAGCTGGCCATTGGTAATGAAGGTCTTGGCACCATTGATGATATAGCGGTCGCCTTGCTTCACCGCGCGGGTGCGCACCGCCTGCAAGTCAGAGCCTGTGCCAGGCTCGGTCATGGCGACCGAACAGATGACTTCACCGGAGGCAATCTTCGGCAACCAGAACTGCTTCTGTGCCGCAGTGCCGTCATCAAGGATGTAGTGGCCGACGATATGGTTGATGGTCAGGCCCAGACCCGACACGCCGGCATAATTGAGCTCGTTTACCACTGCGGCGACGTGGGCAGGCGTGCCGCCCGCACCGCCATACTCTTCAGGTAGATCAGGCAGAATCATGCCCATTTCACCGCACGCCAGCCATGACTCGCGGTCGGCCTGATGCTGCTCACGCCATTTATCTTCGCGTGGGGCCAGAGTCTGAGTGACGAAGCGACGAATACTGTCGGCGAAAGGTTGTACGTCTTCCGTCATCCACGGCGAGCGATAGTTTTCCAACATGGCAAATTCCTCGGTTGTTTTTGTAATTCTATGCCCGATCACGCCTGTTCAATGCAGCAACAGGCGTGAGCCAAAAGCAGCGATTATTAGAGGCTGCCCATTCCGCCGCCACAGACCAAAGTCTGACCCGAGACGTAGTTGGCTTCTGGCAGGCACAGCATCACTACCGAGCCTGCGGCCTCTTCAGCGGTACCCGGACGGCCCAACGGGATATTCTGGCTGGCGCCGTCGATCATCGCCTGTTGAACGCCGACTTTGATCTCGCGGCCTTCGATGTTCACGGTTTTGCTCTCGGTACCGGCCAGCGCCTGAGTCAGGCGGGTATCAATGAAACCGAAGGCTACTGCGTTGACACAGACTTTCATCCGGCCCCACTCGCGCGACAGGGTCTTGGTCATACCCAAAATACCGGCCTTGGCGGACGAGTAGTTGGTCTGTCCGGCGTTACCGCCAGCGGCTACCGAGGAGATGTTGACCACCTTGCGGAACACTTCCTTACCTTCGGCAGCTTCTTTCTTTGCTTGGGCGCTGATGATCGGTTGTGCAGCGCGCAAAATGCGGAACGGCGCGGTCAGGTGGCAGTCGACAATCGCGTACCACTGCTCATCGGTCATCTTCTGGATGACGTTGTCCCAGGTGTAGCCGGCGTTGTTTATGATGATATCGATAGCGCCAAAGTTCTGCACCGCGGTTTGGACAAAGCGGTCAGCAAAATCGACGGCGGTGACACTGCCTACACAGGCCACAGCTTCGCCGCCAGCGTTGCGGATCTCAGCGACGACTTCTTCGGCAGGGCCTGCATCCAGATCATTGACCACGACACGGGCGCCATAAGCGGCCAACTGCAGGGCAACACTGCGGCCGATACCGCGACCGGAACCGGTAACCAGAGCGACTTTACCTTCGAGCTTTTTCATCTTTTATTCCTGTAGATTGTTATTTTTGTGGGGATTTAAGCCAGGGCGATGATGGCTTCACCGGCGAGCTTTTCTTCGCCGTATTGATTGCTGCAGCGGATGGCCAGGCGAACGAGCTTTTCACCATCCTTTTCAAATTTTTCGGTGACCTTGCCAGTGCAAGTGGGGACATGACCCAGTTGAGTAATGCCGGTGAAACGAATGGCCAGCTTGCGCACTTGCTGTTGTGGCACCCAATTGGTCAGCAAGCGCCCCAGGTAGGCAGCCGAGAGCATCCCGTGGGCAAACACATCGGGCATACGCGCCTTGCGGGCGAAGTCGATGTCGATGTGAATTGGGTTGTGATCGCCCGAAGCCCCGCAGTACAGAGCCAGTGTGGTGCGGTTCACAGGTTGCAGTTTGAGCAGGGGAATCTCGTCGCCAACCTGGATATCGGAGTATTGAACGGCAGCAGTCATCGGGGGCTCCTTAGCGCTGTACGAGCGAGCAACGGACGTCGGCAATATGCTCGCCATCCTGGTTGGTGACACGGATCTCACTGACCACGAACTGCAAGGCGCCACCTTTTTTCTCGTAGACATCGACGATCTTGCTATCGAAGGTCAGTGTGTCTCCCGCGACGGCCGGCCGGTGATAGATGAACTCTTGTTCGGCGTGCAGGATACGGCCCAGGTCAAAGCCGTAAATGTTCAACTGCTCGTCCAGGTCCCGCCCTTCGCCACCCAGGCACATCAGGAAGGTTGGCGGTACCGGCAGAGAGCGGTAACCCGCGGCTTTGGCTGCCTCCTCATCGGTGTAGATCGGATCAGTTTCGCCAATGGCCTTGGCGAAGAACCGCAAGCGGCCTTTTTCGACTTCGGCGGTGGTCACGCCGAGGGAACGGCCGATCAGACTCTTGTCTGCCATATCAGGTGCTTCCTGTCTTGGGTCACAAATACGCGCCGCGCGAGCGGCGCGGGTCAGTTATCAATTACGGCCGAACAGGGTGACGATGCAGGCGCCGCCCAGGCCGAGATTGTGTTGCAGCGCAAAGTTCACGCCTTCAACCTGGCGTGCTGCGGCGGTGCCGCGTAGTTGGTGGGTCAACTCGTAGCACTGCGCCAGGCCTGTGGCGCCCAACGGATGGCCTTTGGAGAGCAAACCGCCGGACGGGTTGGTGACAACCCGACCGCCATAGGTGTTGTCGCCATCGAGGACGAATTGCTCCGCCTCGCCTACGGGACACAGCCCCAAGGATTCATACGTGAGCAGTTCGTTATGGGCGAAGCAGTCGTGCAGCTCGGCCACACGAATGTCGCCAGGACCAATGCCAGCTTTCTCGTAAACCTGCTGCGCTGCGCGCTGGGCCATGTCAAAGCCAACCATCTGGATCATCGACGGTGGCTCGAATGCAATCGGTTTATCGGTGGTCAGCGACTGGGCCAGGATAACTACATCGCGACGCAGGCCATGCTTCTTGGCGAACGCTTCAGTGCAGACAACGGCAGCAGCGGCGCCGCAGGTCGGCGGGCAGGCCATCAGTCGCGTCATGACGCCTGGCCAGATCACCTGATCGTTCATGACGTCTTCGGTAGTCACCACTTTGCGAAACATCGCCAAGGGGTTGTTGGCAGCATGGCGGCTGGCCTTGGCGCGGATAGCGGCGAAGGTGCTCAGTTGGGTGCCGTACCTTTCCATGTGCTCACGGCCTGCGCCGCCGAACATTTTCAGCGCCATTGGCAATTCGGCAGCGTCGCTCGCGAGGTGGTCGACGATGGCAATACTTTGGCCCATTGGACCTGGGCGATCGTCCCAGTGACTCTTGAGCGCACCGGCCTGCATCTGTTCAAAACCCACGGCCAGCGCGCATTCGACTGCGCCGCTTTCCACCGCCTGGCGTGCCAGGAAAAGTGCGCTGGAGCCGGTCGAGCAGTTGTTGTTGACATTGATGACTGGGATACCGGTTAGCCCGACCTTGTACAGCGCTGCCTGGCCGCACGTGGAGTCGCCATACACATAACCGGCGTACGCCTGCTCGATCAGGTCATAGGTGATTCCCGCGTCCTTGAGGGCGAGGTTTACCGCTTCGGAGCCCATCTCGATATAGGTGCCGCTGGTGCCCGGTTTCACGAAAGGAATCATGCCGACACCGGCCACATAGGTTTTCTGCGACATCTCAATCTCCACGCTCAGTTGAGGTTGCTTCGCCAGAAAAGACGGGCGAGGCGCCAGCGGCAAAGGGTGCCGCACATGGTTCAACTCTGGCTCAACAGTGAGGTTGAGTAACCTGATCAGGATGGGTGGGGTGCTCATCAGTGCAGAGGACTATCAAGGCCCATACGAAGTGGGTGGTTAGGCGCCAGAGGTGGCTGTAATAACCTTGATCGCCTATGAGCGCTGTGGCTGTGGGCCTTTGCCGGGCCGGCAGCCAGCGCAACCTACTTTTGGAGCTTCTATGACTCTTCTACGCAACAAGGTAGCGATCATTACTGGCGGAGCATCAGGTATCGGCCGTGTTACCGCTCAGCTGTTTGCCAGAGAAGGTGCTCGTGTTGTGGTTGCCGATATGGCCGTGGACGCTGGGATGGAATTGGTCGAGCAAATCACCCAGCAAGGTGGTCAAGCCTGTTTCCAATACCTGAATGTATGCCGTGAAGAAGACTGCGCCGCACTGGTCGACGCAGCCCTGACGCGTTATGGACGCCTTGACATCGCCTTCAACAACGCCGGGATCTTTGTGCCCCCGGTGCTTTTGGAAGAGCAGACCCTTGAGCAATGGCAGCGAGTGCTCGAGGTCAACCTGACAGGGGTATTCAACTGCATGGTGCCTGAGTTGCAGGCAATGAAAGAGCGGGGCGGTTCAATCATCAATACCGCTTCGATCGCTGGCCAGACTGGAACGCCTGGTACTGCTGCTTACTGCGCCTCCAAACATGGAGTCATCGGGCTGACCAAAAGCGCTGCGCTGGAATATGGCAAGTACGGTATTCGCATCAATGCCTTGTGCCCAGGGCTGGTTGCAACGCCCATGACTCAAGGGGCGGACAGTGGTTTCAACAGCAGGATGATCGAGATGGCAACGCACAACGCGCCGCTGCGTCGTCAGGCTGCGCCGGAAGAATTGGCAGTCATGGCGTTGTGGCTGGCATCGGACAAGTCCTCATATGTGACGGGAGCACAGTTCACCGTCGATGGCGGAGCCACCGCGTAAACCGGCGCTACGTTGCACATTCATTCGATTCGGGAGCTTTTATGAAAGTATTGGAAGGCAAAGTGGCCATTGTTACTGGTGGCGCATCTGGTATTGGCAAGGCGACTGCCCGATTGTTCGCCGATGAAGGCGCTCGCGTGGTGGTCGCAGACACTGATGTGCTTGCAGGTCAAGCAGTCGTCGATTTGATCGAACAGGTGGGGGGGCAGGCATTTTTTCAGCCCTTGGATGTGCGCAGTGATGAGCAGTGCGCAGCCCTGGTGGCAGCGACGCTGGCACGATTTGGTCAACTTGATATTGCCTTCAACAATGCTGGAGTCAGTGGCACGCCAGCAATCACCGACGCGCAACCGCTGGAACAATGGCGGTTGGTGCTGGACGTCAATCTGACTGGCGTCTTCAACTGCATGGTGCACCAGTTGCGGGCCATGAAAGGCCAGGGTGGTTCGATTATCAACACCGCCTCGATCATGGGATTGCAGGGTACCCCAGGTGCTTGCGCGTACAGCGCCTCGAAGCACGGTGTGATCGGCCTCACCAGGAGTGCGGCGTTGGAGTACGGCAAGCATGGCGTGCGCATCAATGCCCTGTGCCCGGGGTACGTCACCACCCCCATGACGACCGGGCCTGAATCTGAATTTGACGCCCGCACATTGGAACTTGCGCTGAAGCGCGTTCCTTTGCGTCGAATGGGTGAGCCTTTTGAGCAGGCCGAAATGGTCCTGTGGCTTGCATCGGATAGCGCCTCCTACGTAACCGGCGCGCATTTTGTTGTCGATGGCGGCGTAACCGCCTAATCCCTTGCAGAGCCTGCGGAGGTTCCATGAAGTACGCACATTATGAGTTCATAAAATTCGCCTTGGACAAGGGCGTGATGACCTTGCACCTGAATCGGCCTGACGCAATGAATGCGATCAATGCCGGTCTGCACCAGGAGCTGTCGCAAGTGTTCGCCGATATCGCTGCGGACCCAGAGGTACATGCTGTGGTGCTGACCGGGGAAGGGCGCGGCTTTTGTGGCGGGGGCGACCTTAGCTGGTTTCGCGATATCACCCCTGCAGGCGTCGACAAGCTGTTTCGCGAGGCACGTAAGCTGATCATCGACCTTTTGGAGCTGCCTCAGCCCATCATTGCCGCCGTAAATGGTCATGCCGCCGGCTTGGGGGCCACGCTGGCGCTTTTCTGCGACATCATTATCGTTGCCGAATCGGCAAAAATCGCGGACCCGCATGTGCGCATCGGCGTGGCGGCAGGCGATGGCGGTGCGGCGATTTGGCCCTGGCTGGTCGGGCCGGCGCGCGCGAAACAATACCTGTTTACCGGCGACAGTCTGACGGCCACCGAGGCTGAGCGCATTGGCCTGGTCAACCAGGTGCTTGCCGACGATCAGGTGCTTGAACACGCGACGGTGCTGGCCCGCCGACTGGCTGACGGTCCGCGTTTGGCCATCGCCGCGAGCAAGGCGTCGGTCAATAAAATCCTGCGCGACACGGTCAACCTTGTGCTCGATACCTCGCTGGCGCTGGAGAAGGAAAACTTCTATAGCGCAGACCACAAGGAAGCCATCAACGCCTTCCTGGAAAAACGCGCGCCGGTTTACTGCGGGCGCTAACGCACCGCTCCTGTTTGACTCTATGAAGGTATCGCGATGACTGTGCAATTGAATCGGCACCCGTGGATGACTGATGAACTGGCGATGTTCCGCCAGCAGGTCCGGCGCTTTGCTGAAGAACGAATGCTGCCGCAAGCTGAAAAGTGGCGCAGGCAGGGTTACATCGATCGGCCTATCTGGCGCGAGCTGGGCGAGCTCGGCATGATGCTCCCGGAAATCCCGGAACAGTATGGCGGTGCGGGCGTTTCATTGGCCTATCAACTGGTGGTGGTCGATGAGTTGGCGCGGGCCGAAATGCCGATGAAGCACTCGGTGCATTCAATAGTCGCCCATTACCTGCTGACCTACGGTACCGAAACGCAACGCCAGCGCTGGTTGCCCAAGCTCGCCAGTGGTGAATGGCTGACGGCTATAGCCATGACCGAGCCCGGTTGCGGCTCGGACCTGAAGACGTTGCGCACCCACGCCCAGCGCCAGGGTGACCACTATGTGCTGAATGGGTCCAAGACCTTTATCACCAACGGCTCCACCGCGCAGCTGATCGTGGTCGCCTGCAAGACCGATCCTGGCTTGGGAGCCAAGGGCGTGTCGTTGCTGGTGGTAGAGGTCGACAACCCACCGCCGGGTTTCCGGGTGGGGCGGGTACTGGACAAAATGGGACAGAAGTCCGCTGATACCTGTGAATTGTTCTTCGACGACGTCAAGGTACCGGTGGAAAATCTGATTGGTGGCGTCGAAGGCCTGGGCTTTGCACAGATGATGAGTGAGTTGCCCTGGGAGCGATTGATCGTTGCTGTCGCCGCGGCAGCGGTAATCGAGCGCGCCGTTGAGCACACCGTGGAGTACACTCGCGAACGCAAAGCCTTCGGTCAAAGCATTTTCGACTTCCAGAACACTCGTTTTAAACTCGCCGAATGCGCGACCATTGCTCATATCGTGCGCAGCTTCGTCAACGACTGCACGCAACGTCTGCTCGATGGGACGCTCGACCCCGAAGCGGCGTACATGGCCAAATGGTGGTGCTCGGAGCAGCAATGCAAGGTACTCGATGATTGCCTGCAATGCTATGGCGGTTATGGCTACATGAACGAGTATCCAATCGCACGCATGTACGCCGATGCCAGGATCCAGCGAATCTACGGCGGTACCAACGAACTCATGAAAGAGCTGATCGCTCGCAAGCTCTAGTCACCGTTCAGCCCTGCAGCATTCTCCAGCTGGAGGGCTGACTTTATTGAGTGTCGGATCTGTTCGCGCGTTTGCGGGCGATGATGATCGCTTCATAGCGACTGGAAACACCGAACTTCATGAAAATATTGCGCAGATTCCACTTGACTGTCTGATCGCTGATGTTGAGAGTCCGGGCAATACGCTTGTTGGGCATCGACTGTTCGAGCAGGGCAAGGATGTCTTCCTCGCGATTGGTGAGGGCGATATCACCCGCCACCGAGCTGACACCGGTCGCAGTGGAGGTCGCGCTCGGTATTTGGCCGCTGATCTGAGCGCTGAGTTGTTGCTGGAAGACCTCGAGTGCCTTACCGGGTACATCCTTGAGATTGGCTAACAGCACACAAGCATCGTCACCTTCGTCGAGTAACGTGCGAAACAGGCCGAGGGAATAGCTATCTTGCAGCACCTGAATCAGACAACTGCGAGCCTCGTTATCCCGGCCAAGATCGGTAAGGGCCTGGGCTTTGAGTAGATTGGCCTTGACCAGTAACGTGCCTCTGCCTAGCGCCTGGCCGATGCAGAACACGTTTTCAAGTGCTACCAGTCCCTGCTCGGGCAGTTGACTGGCCCGGGCCAGGCGCGCACGCGAAAGTGCTGCAGCGGCAACGATTTCACGATCTCGGGCTTTTTCCCCCTGATGATGTGAAGCAAGCTCATCAAGTTCACTCTGCAACATCTGACCATGTCGCCAGTCTCCATGCTTCCATTCTTCACCAAGCACCTCGATCCGTATCTGCTCAGCGAGCATCAAGGCAATGCCGCGGTCGAGTCGACGAGCCCGGAAATGGTCGGCTCTCTTGTCCAGGTAGTCCAGTGCAGCCCGTGGCGTTTCCTGCAACAGCTGTAGGCGGGCGTGAACCAGTGCGGCGCTGTAGCTGCAGGCGGGCACGGAAAAGCTGAGCATGTCCAGGCGATTGACCAGTATTTCGCGAGCATCATCAATACGATTTTGCTCGTATTGCACCTCAGCCAATATTGCCGCGCATGTGCAGGCGGTGATGGAGCGTCGACCATGGGCTGCTTCAGCCAGGGACAACATAGGCGCGGCATGACGTTCGGCCTCAAGAATCTTACCTTCCAGAAATGCCGCCACGGCCATTGAGCTACGCGCGATCAACGCTGGCTCATCGGTACTGGCGAGGTTGAGCGTACGGAATGTTGCGCGGGCCAGAGCGTAGTTGCCGAGCATCGCCTGATTACCGATCACCAGCCCTAGCCGGAAGTTTTCCAGCATAGGATTGCGCAACGGCGTGTCGGTCAATGCATCGATGGCCAGCAAGCTGCGTTCCGAGTCATCTTGTTGCCCGGCAATCATCGCTTTGACCAGACAGGCATGGATGGCGTATTTCGGGTCCTGGGTCGAGCGTTCAAGCAATGTGAGCCAACGCTCACTCTGTTCAAGGCGTGCGCTCAAGGCATAGCCCCAAGCGCCGAATAGCGCCAAGCGCGGGTGTTGAGGGAGTAGGGCGATGGGTACTTTTTCGATCCAGCGCAAAAACGTGCCAAGGTGACGGATATTGGTCAATGGCTGTAGAGAGTGCTCTAGCAGTTGAACAACGGTATCGAAGTCTTCGCTAAGCAACGCATGACGAAGGGCTTCAATGACCAGATCCTGACTGGCAAACCAATGCGCCGCTCGCTGATGGAGGGCACGGACGTCGGCACCGCTATGCTGCAACTTCTGCAGCAAGAATTCGGCGAACATAGGATGCAGGCGGTACCACTGGTAGCGGTCTTCCATGTCCACAGGAAGCACGAACAAGTTCAGCGCTTCGATGTTGGCGATATGCTGGGCAGCCTCGTTGCAGCCGCTCAAATGGGCGGCGAGGTCAGCATTGAAGCGCCGTAGGATGGAAATTTGTTGGAGAAATTCGATCAGGCCCTCGGGCAGGTTGGCTATCACGTCCTCGGACAGATAGGCGCTGAGGTCGGCGCTGTTTGTCGCCAGCACTCCCGAGTTTGAGCGCTTGCGTGGTACCGACTTCAAGGAAATAGCCATTAACTGCAGGCCTATCGGCCAGCCATCGGTTTGAGCGTGTATCGAATGGGCTGCCTCCAAGTCGATTTCCGCGTCCAGATGAGCTTTGAGAAACGCCAGCGATTCACGAAAGTTGAAGGACAGCTCGTTGCCTGTGATCTCGCACAACTGCCCCATGGCGCGTAGACGGCCCAGAAGTAATGACGGAGCAACGCGTGAAGCAATGACGAAATGCAAATTTGCCGGCGCATTGTCGATCAATGCTTGAACCAATTGATTGGCACGCGGTGAGTTCACCTGATGAAAATCATCGAGCATCAAGTACAGCTCGTTATCAAGTTGCGCTACCGCGTTGATCAACACCGAGGCCAGTGACAGCAGGTCGTCGCTGTCATCGCTATCCCCCAACAACAACAGGTCATCGGCCAGCGGCAGGCCGACTTGCTGCAACGCGCCGATGAGGCTCGCGCAGAACAACGCGAACGCGCCATCCTCCAGTGTTAGCGACAGCCATCCCACACAAACACCTTGCTTGATCAGGTCCTGGCGCCATTGGGCAAGCACAGTCGTTTTGCCAAAGCCTGCGCCACCGCATACCAGAATAACTTTGCTGTACTGGGCGTGCTGTAGCTGGGTTGCCAGGTCTTCGCGCAGGATGCTGTTGAGGGATACGCGCGGAGGGGCAAATTTGGTGGTGACCAGAAGGGAAGTCGACTTCATTGATGATCTAAGTTCTATTGTTCTTGTTATTGGCAGTATGGGGCACCTGATCCAACCTTTCCCACCCCAATAAGGGTGGGCTTTTCGGCCGGCTTTTTCGGCTATCTTGCTGTTTTCATCGTCGCTCAAGAGCTCAAGTTGAAGATTCCACTACTTACGGACATTCAGCAACTGTCAATCGACAGCATGCGTACTTTTGTGCAGCAGGAAGTAACGCCTCACCAGGCGTTGCTGCGCTTTGGACCTGCATCGCGTGAACAATTGTTGGACTATACCCAGGCGGTAGCCGAATTCGGCTTGCCAGGATTGGCTGTGCCCAAGGCTTTTGGCGGCTCCGGCATGGACTGGGTCATCCAGGCGCGCCTGTTTGAAGAGTTGGTCAAAGGCAGTGTTGAGCTCGCCAGTGTAGTGTTGATCAATATGCTGGCGGCTGAGGTACTGATGGAGCAACCTGCTTTGTGCCCGCAATACTTGCCAGATTTGTTGGCAGGGCGCTGCATTGCAGGTCTGGGGCCTGTACTGGCTGGCGAGGGGCACGGACTGCGGGCGCAGCGTGTAGACGCCGATTTTATCCTCGACGGTAATATTGATGAGGTAGCCAGCGGCCTCTGGGCAAGCTTTCTGATCAGCAGCGTCGAGGTCGAAAACCAGGACGCCTGCTTGTTATTGCTTGATCGCCGCCGGGATCGCTTCGAAACTCGCGGTATTCGCCTGGAGAGCAACGTTGCGCGGGCTCAGATCACGGCGACACGCGTCAACCAAGGCTTCTGCCTTGGGAGGGTTGGGCAGGAATCTGCGCTTACCCGCAAACTGATGAACTTTGTCCGTCTGCATGAAGGCATCAGTCGGGTCGCTCAAGGCCAAGCGATTCTCGATGCATTCCTGGCAGAGCGTGCAAAGCCTGGTGCTGCGCCAACCGAGCGGCTGGTCACCCTACACCTTGCTGAGATGATTACTCAGGTGGAATCGGCGCGGCTGATGTGTCATCACGGTCTTGTCCTGGCCCAAAGTGGCCAGGACTGTGAAACCGAATCGAACATGGCACTGTTTTTTGCCCAGAGTGCCATCGAGCGTGTGGAGCGACACGCCGCCTGGGTCAATGCCGCCGGTGCTGGTCGCAGCCCATTGGTTTCGTTGCAGCTTGGGCCGCTTTCGCGTCCAAGCATAAGTCAAGCCGCCGCGGCCATCGTTCGGTTACGTACGACCTCGTGATGCTCGCAAGTTAACCCGCTTCTCCAAACACTCAAACGCCACCCGTCTTGTTCCAGGCGGGTGGCGTTGTTGTTTGTGCGCGCTTTCCAGGTGCAAACAGGTGTCGGCAACAACGTGGACCATGGGTGGGGTGGCATCCCACCCAATACTGGCTGGGCCCCACCTGCCGCTAGTGGGTGGTTTCAGCAGTACAGCGAGTCCGTAGGCTGGAGACACGGTACACCGCTGGGCGGTCTGTCCCGTAGCTGAACCAATCCAAACAATGAATAAGAAAGTGCTTTGCACAAGATGGAGGGGTAATGAAGTCCGCTCATTTGTGGGTGCGAGAAAGCCGCTTGCCAAAGGCTGCCCTCGGTATCGCTGTCGCCGCCATGTCCTCGGGGTTGTTGCAAACTGCCAGTGCTGTTGCCATCGACACGGGTAACCCGGATGTACAACTGCGTTGGGATAACACCATCCGTTACAACCTGGGATATCGAGTCGAATCACAGGACAACTCGATCCTTGGCAACCCCAACTTCGATGACGGTAATCGTAACTTCGAGCGCGGTGTAGTCACCAATCGACTGGACCTGCTCAGCGAAGCCGATATTGTCTTCAACCAGCGCTATGGCGCCAGGGTCAGTGCCGCAGCGTGGTATGACCAAGCCTACGAAAACCTCGACAACGATAACGTCGCCACCTCCAACCATCGCAACAACAATCAGCCTGCATTGGGCCTGAGCCGATACGCAGACCGCTATTACAACGGGCCCTCAGGTGAGATCCTCGATGCCTTCGTTTTTGGCCAGACTGACCTGGCTGATATGCAGATCAACGGCAAGCTGGGTCAGCATTCACTGGCGTGGGGCGAAGCATTGCTCACCGGTGGGGCAGTTCATGGCGTGTCTTACAGCCAGAACCCCTTGGACCTGGGCAAGGCGCAGGCTTCGCCTGGCATCGAAGCCAAGGAGCTTTACCGGCCGCAACCGCAGGTCTCCACCCAGGTGCAACTGACGCCTGAGCTGTCCCTGGCCGCCCAGTATTTCTTCGACTGGGAGCGGATGCAGATGCCAGAGGCGGGGACTTACTTTGGTGCTCAGGACATCGTCAACGAAGGCGCTGAAAGCCTGGTGGTAGTACCCGGCGTACCGGGTGTGCGCTTTCTGCGCGGTTCGGACATCATCAAAGAAAAACACGGTGACTACGGCGTGGCCGCGCGCTGGCGCCCACAGTGGCTGGACGGCACCTTGGGTTTTTACTACCGCAACTTCACCGACAAGCTTCCCCAGGTCTACCTGCAAGCCTCCACGCGTACTTTTGGCCTGGCCTATGGAGACGATGTTGACCTGTATGGCGTGAGCCTTTCAACCATGCTCGGCGGCTTGAGTATCGGTGTCGACCTCAACTATCGCACCAACATGCCACTTGTCAGCAACATCGCCGGGCTTCCGGCTGGCGCCCTGCCTGAGGACACTCCCGGGGCTCGTGGCAACACCGCCCATGGCCTGATCAACGCCGTCGGCACTTTAGGTGATACAGCGTTGTTCGATTCAGCGGCCTATGCCGCCGAACTGACCTGGAACACCTGGACTGCAGTGACCGATAACAAAGCCCTGTTCAAGGGCAACGACAGCTACACCGCACTCGACAAGCCCGACAAGAATGCCCTCGCCATGGGGCTGAATTTCACCCCGACCTGGTATCAGGTATTTCCGGGGGCCGACCTGTCGTTGCCGCTGAGTTACTCCCAGGGGCTGCACGGTAACTCAGCGGTAACCCTGGGCGGCAACGAAGACACCGGCAGTTATGCAGTTGGCGTTGGTCTGGATTACCTGTCGCAGTACCGCTTTGACCTCAAGTACGTGGACTTCTTCGGTGATGTCGACAAGGGCGCCAATGGCGTGGTGAGCGTCGCCAACGGCACATCCGCCATTCTCAAGGATCGCGGGCTCATCACCTTCACCTTCAAGACCACCATTTAAGTGGCGAGGAAAAACCGATGAAAACATCACATAAAGTACTGGTGGCTAGTCTGTTGACGCTGTCCAGCAGCATCGCCGTTGCCGCACCTGACTACAGTCAGTTGGGCAAAAGCCTGACCGCAGTCGGTGCTGAGAAAAGCGCTAATCAGGACGGCAGCATCCCCGCTTATACCGGTGGGCTGACCACCGCCCCGGCGGGCTTCGATAAAAACACATTTGTCCGACCTGATCCGTTCGCCAACGAGAAGCCGCTCCTGTCGATCGATCAAAGCAATGTCGATCAGTATGCGAGCAAGCTCACCGCCGGCACCATCGCGTTGATCAAGCGCTATCCCAGTTTTCGCGTTGATGTATACCCCACTCACCGCACGGCGGCGTATCCGCAGTGGGTGCAGGACAACACCATCAACAATGCCGGCAAGGCCAAGCTGGAGGCTGGGGGCACTTCGGTCTCTGGAGTGCATGCCAGTACGCCGTTCCCGATACCGCAAAATGGCAACGAAGCGATGTGGAACATGTTGATGCGATACAACGGCGATACCATGGACTTTCGTAAGTTCACTGCTTTTAACGTGACGTCCGCCGGCCAGTTGGCTATTTCCACTCAAGGGCGCTTCTTGGTCGAGTCCGAGTACTACAACAACGCCAAGCAAGGTAGCAATCTGTTGCAGCGCACCCGTGCCGATTACAACGGGCCGGCGCGGCGGGCAGGGGAGTCGTTGATGATTCTGGAGCCCGCCAACTACGAGCAGGCTGAACGTCGCGCCTATCAGTATCTGCCAGGGCAACGACGCGTCAAGCTGGCACCTGACCTCGCCTATGACACGCCTAACACCACCACCTCAGGAATGGCGACCATGGACGACGTCGGTTTGTTTAACGGCAAACAGGACCGTTTCGACTTCAAACTGGTAGGTAAAAAAGAGTTGTATGTGCCCTACAACACCTACCGGATGGTGTATGCCAACGACCCCAAGGCGGTCTTCAAGGCCAATCACATCAACCCCGACATGGTGCGTTGGGAGCTGCATCGGGTGTGGGTCGTGGAGGCGACACTCAAGCCGGGTGCTCGACACGTCTATAAGAAGCGTGAGTTCTACCTGGACGAAGACAGCTGGTCGCCACTGGCCGTCGATCAATACGATGCCCGCGACAGTCTTTGGCGAGTCGGCTTCAACTACCCGACCCAGAGCTACGACGTACAGGCATTTTCCAGCTACACCTCGGGCCACTATGACCTGATAGGCGGCAGCTACTACATCAATCTCTGGCCGGGCAGCAATGGCCTGCGCATCGTTGCCGAACATCAGCCTGACAATTTCTGGTCGCCGGACTCACTGGCCGGAAGCGGCATTCGCTAAGCAACAGCCAGACACCTTGTACTGCAACTGGCCGTACAAGGTGTCTGCTTACTTCGACAAGGATTTTTGCCATGTTCGAACAATGGATTCGGCCAGTGATAGTCGTGGCCGCCCTCAGTTGTCTGCCCGCGCTGGCACAACCTACGTTTCGCGACCCTCTGAATGTGCCGCCGATGCCTAGCGCGCTGGCCGCTCATGCACCTCTCAATGCGGTGGTGCGCGCAGGAGATCGCCTGGTGGCCGTCGGGCTGCGTGGCACCATACTGTACAGCGAAGACTTTGGTAAAAACTGGCAGCAAGCACAGTCTCCAAGCAGTACCGACCTGACCGCGGTGTACTTCACTACGCCATTACTGGGCTGGGCGGTGGGGCATCAGGGCGTGGTTCTGCATAGCCGGGATGGTGGTCGCCGTTGGGAAAAGCAGCTCGACGGCCTGGCGATCGGGGCACTGTTGCGTCAACAGGGGCAAGAGACCAACGCACTGGCGTTGCCGACGCAAGGCAGCAGCGATTTCCCGCTGCTGGACGTGTGGTTCGAGAGCGCTCAGAACGGCTTTGTGATCGGTGCGTTCAACCTGATTCTGCGTACAGAAGACGGTGGCAAAAGCTGGAGCAACTGGTCGTCACGTACCCAAAATCCGCAGGCACTACACCTCTATGCCATCCGCCCAGCGGCCGGTGGCGTGTACATAGCCGGGGAGCAGGGGCTGCTGTTACGCCTGAACCCGGCGAAGCAACACTTTGAAGGGGTGACCACACCCTACAAGGGCAGCTACTTCAACTTGGTCGGTACGCCGCAGCTGATTCTCGCCATCGGCTTGCGTGGCACGGCGTATCGCAGCACCGATCAAGGGCAGAGCTGGCAAAAGGCTGAGACAGGCTTGAGTAGCAGTTTGTCTGCGGGGACTGTCCGTGCCGATGGCTCGATAGTGCTGGTTAGCCTGGCCGGTGATCTGCTGCAGAGTCACGACCAGGGACGCACGTTCACGCGCCGTTCCCTGGAGCAGCCTGCACCGTACTTTGCCGTCGCCGATGCGGGGGAGGCCGGCCTGAGCCTGGTCGGTTTGCGTGGCGTGCGCCAGGTTAAATAACAAGAATGTGGAGACTGCCGTGGCTACTGGTACCAGTAACATCAATGACATGCCTGTGGTAAAGACACTGGATGAGTTCGATGCCCATTCAGGCAACCGGCTAGAGCGGTTGATCTTCAACCACCGGCTGTTGGTGATTCTCTTTTGCAGCCTGGTCAGCGTCGTGCTGGCGTATTCAGCAACCAAGCTGGTGCTCAACGCCAGCTTCGAAAAAACCATCCCGCAAGGGCAGGCTTATATCCGTAACTACCTGGAGCATCGCAATGATTTGCGGGGCTTGGGCAATACCCTGCGTGTGGTGGTAGAAAACCCGCAGGGCGATATCTTCGACCCCCGATACCTGGAAACATTGCGTCGGATAAATGATGAGCTGTTCTTGACCCCAGGTGTCGACCGCGCCTGGGTCAAGTCATTGTGGATGCCGGCAGTGCGCTGGAATGAAGTAACCGAGGAAGGGTATTCCGGTGGCCCGGTGATGCCGGACAACTACGATGGCTCAGCTAGCGCCATTGACAGCTTGCGTCAGAACATTGCGCGAGCGCAGTTGCAAGGCAGCCTTGTGGCCGGCGACTTCAAGTCGAGCATGATTTTCGTGCCGTTGCTTGAGCGTGATCCGGCGACGGGCCTTGCCTTGGACTATCGCCAGTTCTCCCAAGCCCTGGAGTCGATTCGACATAAATATGAACAAGGGGCAGAACCGGGTACTGCACCGGTGCGCCTGCACATCGTTGGTTTCGCCAAAGTGATGGGTGAGCTGCTCGATGGCGTACTGGAGGTAATGAGTTACTTCCTCGCGGCAGCCTTAATCGCAGCATTGATCATTTACGCTTACACCCGCTGCGTGCGTAGCACCTTGCTGGTATTGGGCTGCTCGTTGGTCGCAGTTGTTTGGCAATTGGGCCTGGTGCGGGCACTAGGATATGAGCTTGATCCTTATTCCATCTTGGTACCCTTTCTGATCTTCGCCATCGGTGTATCCCACGGTGCGCAGAAAATGAACGGCATCATGCAAGACATCGGCCGAGGTACGCACAAGCTGGTGGCGGCGCGTTATACGTTCCGACGCCTGTTCCTGGCCGGACTCACCGCATTGCTGGCTGATGCCGTGGGCTTTGCTGTTCTGATCTTCATTGATATACCGGTGATTCAAGACTTGGCGATCACCGCCAGCATCGGCGTGGCTGTGCTGGTGTTCACCAACCTCATCTTACTGCCGGTGATGCTGTCGTATTCGGGGGTGCGGCCCGAGGCGGCACAACGTGCGTTGCGCCGAGACGGCAGGGAGTCGGCTACGTGGGCACTCCTTGAGCGCTTTACCTCGCGCCCCTGGGCCATTGCCTCAATTGGTGTGTGGTTTACCCTGGCGGCGGTGGGCTTTGCTCTGAGCCTGCAGTTGAAGATCGGTGACCTGGATCCGGGTGCGCCCGAGTTGCGCCGCGATGCGCGCTATAACCTTGATAACGCGTACATCACCAGTCATTACGCTCTGTCCAGCGACCTCTTCGCGGTCATCGTAAAGGCCGGTCCAGACGGCTGCCTGAGTTACCCAACCTTAGTGGAGATCGATCGACTTAGCTGGACGTTACAGAACACACCAGGGGTCCAGACCACCAGCTCCTTTGCCGACGCGGCCCGCCGTATTACCGCGGGCTCCTTCGAGGGCAATAACAAGTGGCTGACCTTGTCCCCCGACCAGGCAGTGATCAATTACGCAGCACGTACAGCTGCGGCAAACAACCCTGAGTTGTTCAACGAAGACTGCTCGGTGATACCGGTGGTGGCTTACCTTACCGATCACAAGGCAGCGACCCTCGACGGTGTCGTCAAAGCTAGCGAAGGCTTCGCCGCAGCTCACAACAGTGACGAGCGTCAGTTCCTCCTGGCGGCCGGCAGCGCCGGGATCGAAGCGGCCACCAATATCGTGGTGCGCGAAGCCAACCGCAGTATGCTGTTTTTCGTGTATGGAGCGGTCATCGTGCTGTGCTACATCGCGTTCCGCAGTTGGCGGGCAGTGGTGGTCGCGGTGGTGCCGCTGGTAATCACCTCGATCCTCTGTGAAGCGCTGATGGTCATGCTTGGCATGGGGGTAAAAGTGGCCACCTTGCCGGTGATCGCCCTGGGCGTGGGAATCGGGGTGGACTACGCGTTGTATTTGGTCAGCGTGCAGTTGGTACAACAGCGGGCAGGACAGGGCTTACGCGAGGCTTATCGGCACTCGGTCGACTTCACCGGTCGGGTAGTGGCGTTGGTCGGCCTGACCCTTGCAGCTGGGGTCGTGACCTGGGCCTGGTCGCCGATCAAGTTCCAGGCAGATATGGGCATTCTGCTGACGTTCATGTTTGTGCTCAACATGGTTGGCGCACTGGTGCTGATTCCTGCGATGTCGCACTTTCTGTTATCGGATGGATATTTTCAGCGTACGCGCCAGAAGCGAGCGGCGGTGTCGGTTGCGACTCAACGACGTGTGCTGGTTTAACTTTCACGGAGAACACCAATGACGAAGTCAAAACTCGCGATAGCCTTGAGTCTTGGCCTGATGCTGCTGGGGCCTGCTCACGGCTATGCCTCAGTGGTCGAGAACCAAGGGTCGGCCAGTGTGTCGGCGGCACAGGCGCGTGAAGAGCAAGCCTACGCCTTGGGAATACAAGCATACCTGTGGGGCTATCCGCTGTATCACTATCTGAATTCGGGTGAGAAAGCGCAAAAAATCAGCGCTGTGGGCGCCAACAGTTTGCGTAAATACACAAGCTTGAAAACCGCCAAAGACCGTTTCGTGGTTACCCCCAATAACGCTACGATTGATGCCTATGGGCATTTGTATCTGGCTGAAGAACCGGTCGTTGTTCACATACCTGCACTGACAACGCCCCGATGGTACTTGGTGCAGGTTGGCGACATGTTCGACGAAGTGAGTTTCAATGTCGGCGGCATTAAAGGCCCTCAACCCGGCAACTACTTGATCACGGGGCCGGGCTTTCGTGGTCAAGTGCCGAGCGGGATGATTCAAGTGCCTGTGCGCACCCACAAAGGCATTGTTGCAGTGCGTGTCCTGGCTAAGGGCGAGAAGGACGTCGCTGCGGCGGTAGAGGTTCAGAAAGGCTTCCAGGTTCTACCACTATCGGCCTACCTGCGTGAAGGGTTGCAGTCTCAACCTGCCAAACCGACACTTACACCAGCATTCATTGCCTCAGCGCCAGAAGGCTTGCGCTTCTTCGACCAACTGGGCTATGCGATGCAACAATATCTTCCACTCAGTGGCGATCGAGACGATGCGTTGCTGGGTACCTTCAACCTGATAGGTTTGAGTGTCGCCAAGGGCTTCGCCTGGCAATCGCTGGACGAAGCGACTCAGCGAGGCCTGGCTCGCGCCGCGAAAATGGGTGAACAGATTGTCGTCCAACGCTGGAACAACGTGGGCGAAATCAACAACGGCTGGCGCTATACCTTCTCAGGTGGTCGGGCCGGTTACGATTTTGCCTTGCGTGCGGCGCAAGCAAAGCATGTTTTAGGTGCCCAGTTCGCAGAAGAGGTCGTTTATCCCAATACCCAAGTAGATGCACAAGGCGCCACGCTGAGCGGCCAGCACAAGTACGAGCTGCGATTTGCAAAAGACCAGCAGCCGCCGGTGTCATTGTTCTGGAATCTGTCGCTATTTGGACCTGACATGCTATTCGTTGAAAACACATTCGGTCGCTACAGTATTGGTAACCTAACCGAGGGGGTCAAACCCGATGCCGATGGCACGTTGACCGTGGTCATTCAAAAAGACCGGCCTGCGGACACCAGCAACTGGCTGCCGGCGCCTGAAGGTGATTTCAATTTGACCATGCGCTTCTACGGCCCCGCCTCCTCAGTGCTGGATGGAAGCTATCGGTTACCGGCCGTGGAACGCGTGGACTGACTTCTCAGTCCCATCGACTCAAAACACCCTTTTCAGCTCAGGGTGCTTTGAGCGAAGCGCTTTTCCAGAAAGTCAATTAAAGAGCGCACGGAAGGCAGCAAGCCTCGGCGGGAAGGGAATACAACATGAACGATTCCCGCACGAGGCGCCCACTCGGGTAGCACATTGACCAGTCGACCCTGGGCGATGTCGTCACGCACGACCACCTCCGGCAGTTGCGTTACCCCGATACCCACCAATGCTGCCGCGCGCAGCGCCATCAGATCCTCAGTGATGTAGCGTGGCTGGTGACGAATGAGGGTCAGTATCCGATCCGACCCGACCCCTCGATTTCCCAGTGATACTCGCGTTGTTGAGATCCCCAATGCAGGGTAGGGAGGGATGCTACTTGCAGCGGCGTTGGGCGTTTTGGCAAGCGTGCACGTAACTCGCTGGCGGCCACCAAAACCTGGCGACTCTCACCCAGTGTTTTCATAACCAGCTCACTGTTTTCCAAGGGTGGAAAGCGAACCCTGAGTGCCAGGTCCATACCTTCCTGGATCAAGTCGACCGATCGGTTAGTGCTTTCTACCTGCAACTCAACAAGCGGGTACTGGGCCATGAATTCGGCCAGCATTGGGCCCACCCAGGCACTGAGCAGCGCGGTGGGACAGCTCAAGCGCACAATGCCTTGCGGTATGGAACGATGTCGCTCGACAACTTCGTCTGCGCTTTCCGCTTCGACGAGCATGGCCAGGCAATGACGATGGTATTCGTGGCCGATTTCGGTCACCGAAAAATGACGTGTCGAGCGCTGAATGAGGCGTACACCCAGACGCTTTTCCAAGCCCGCGACTCGTCGACTGAGTGTTGACTTTGGTATATCGAGTGCCCGGCCGGCTGGCGTGAAACCACCGTGCTCGACAGCTTGAGCAAATAAATAGAGATCGTTGAGGTCCTGCATGTCTATCGTTCTGAAATAGGGGGCGTTGAGCGCACTATCGACAGTTTGAAAGCGGCTTCTGCTTTTCCAGGAAGTACAGGCGGTGTTCCCCGAGCAGCAGCCGATTGACCGTACCGGCCTGAACTCCTGGGACGATGAGCGGGTACGCAACTAGGTCGAGAAGACTGGCAAGACCAAGCTGGTAATTGCCGGGCTGTGGACCGAAGTTTGTTTGAACCTCGCCGTGCAGAGCACCTTGGCTGCTGGATATGACGTTTACATCGTCACCGATGCTTCCGGCGGTGGGAGCGAGGAGGGTCATGAGCGTGGCGTCCAGCACATGGTACAGTCAGGCGCTAAACCCATCACTGCCGCGGTCTATCTGAGCGAATTGCAGCGGGACTGGTCGCGCGAAGAAACTGCAGGCGACGTTGCCAAGCTCTTTGCTGAGCTGGGTGGCGGTTTTGGCCAGGGTCTGCGCTGGGAATGGCAATTGCTCGGTCTTAAGGAGGGTACTCGCTAATAGCTGCATACGTTGCCCTTTGTTACCTTTACGTAAGCGGAACCTTGTGCCACTCTGCCTGACGAGGCTGTCGGCACAAGCAGGTGACGACGGGACAAAGCTCAAGCAAACTGCCAGAAGTCCATGACATCTGGCAGTCCCGGAGTTTCAAATGGCGCGATATATACCAATAACAAACGCTGCTGATCCGCTCCACGAGTCTCGTCAGGCTCGTCTTAAACTGGTTCACGACGGTGAACTGCCGCAGGGCATGCTGCGCGAGGAAATCGATGCGTCCTGGCGGCGCAGCCTTGGCTACGGCTTGAACTGCCTGGAAGGCGAACACCGTGAGATGTCCCAGGCCGCCGATCTGAAGGCGTTGCTGGAAAGCAACCGTCTGCTGATCGACGCTGCCACCCCTGAACTTGAATACCTGGTCGGTCGCCAGGGCAAAGGCGGCATCATTATTCTTGGCGATGCCGAGGCCAACGTCCTGGCAATCGATGGCCCCACCGATGTGCTGCGTCAATCCGGCCTGCGCGACCTTCACCCAGGTGCCTGCTGGAGCGAATCGCTGCGCGGCACCAACGCCATCGGCACCGCAGTGGTCGAAGGGCGCCCGACGCTGATCAACTGTGGCGAACACTACCTCGACCGTCTCAGTCCATTCTCCTGTACCTCGGTACCGCTGCGCGATCCGCAAGGCGAGGTGATCGGTGTGCTCGACCTGACCCGTGAAGGGGTCATGGCCCAACCTCAGGACAACCTCTCGACCCTGCTGCTGGCGGCCGGCAATATCGAAAGCCGTATGTTCGGCCAGCGCTACCCTGAGCAGTTGGTGCTGACCTTCCACAGCCGTGCGCAATACCTTGGCAGTGCCTGGCATGGCCTGCTGGCGCTGAGCCTGGCGGGCGAGGTATTGGCTGCCAATGACCAGGCCTGTGCGTTGTTGCAGGTGCCGCGCCAGGAACTGGTCGGGCGCTGCTGCAGTGAGCTGATGGGCGAGCGTTCGGCGGCATTCATGGCGCGTTTGTGGCAAGGCGGCATCAGCAGCGTGCAGACTGCCAAGGGCGAGTTTTTCTTCCGCACCGTTCACCTGCCGCGCCATTCTAGCCTGAATTCGGTTCCCGTCACCAGCAAGCCTGCGGCCCCACAGAAAGGTGCCGAGCTCGAGGCGCTGGCCGGTAACGACCTGCGCTTCGCCCGCGCCTTGCGCATGGCCCGCCAAGGCTTGAGCAATGACTTGCCGGTGCTGCTATTGGGTGAGACCGGTACCGGCAAGGAAGTGGTTGCGCGGGCCTTGCATCAAGCGGGTCCACGCTCGGGCAAGGCCTTTGTCGCGGTAAACTGTGCGGCCATTCCCGAAGGGCTGATCGAATCGGAACTGTTCGGCTACCGCGAGGGGGCCTTTACCGGCTCACGGCGCGGCGGCATGGTTGGGCGCTTGATGCAGGCCCACGGCGGCACCTTGTTCCTTGACGAGATTGGCGACATGCCGCTGGCGTTGCAGGCGCGCCTGTTGCGGGTACTGCAGGAGCGTCGGGTGGCGCCGCTCGGTGCGGGCGACGAGCAGGACATCGATGTGGCGATCATTTGCGCCACTCACCGCGACCTCAAGCGCCTGGTACTCGACAAGCATTTCCGTGAAGACCTTTACTACCGGGTCAACGGTGTCAGCCTGCGCCTGCCAGCGCTGCGCGACCGCGATGACCTCACGGCAGTGATTGCCAGCCTGATGCGCAAGTTCGGCGCTGAAAGTGTGCGCCTGGACAAGGACCTGAGCGAGCTACTGGAAAACTTCGATTGGCCGGGCAACATCCGTCAGTTGGAAATGGTCCTGCGCTCGGCCCTGGCCATGCGTGAAACCGATGAGCAGGTGCTGGGCCTCGAGCACCTGACCGATTGTCTGCTGGAAGAGCTCAACGGCAGCAGCCCGCCACCGGGCAGCATTCGTGAGAATGAAGTGGAATTGATCCGCGGCGCACTGGAGCGGCACCAGGGCAATGTAACGGCGGCGGCCGATGCCTTAGGTATCAGTCGCGCGACCCTGTACCGCAAACTCAAGCAACTGCGCAGTTGACGGTCATGCGAGGTCTTTTCCTGCGCTTGGTCGACGCCAACGACCCCGAACTCATGCGCCGTGCCCTGGCCTGGCTGTACAGCTTTGTGCGTCCACAGTGGCGGGCGATCGCGGTGCTGCTGGGCTTGTCATTGAGTGCCTCGCTGCTGGTGTTGGCCCAGCCTTGGCTGGTCAAGACCTTGATCGATGACGGGCTGCTGGCGAAGAACTTCGACACCCTGTGGCACATCGCGCTGATCATGATCGCCGCCGGTGTGCTCGGCACCGTGCTGTCGGGGATCAACCGCTACCTGCACACGCGCCTGTCCGGACGCATCCTGTTCGCCCTGCGCGACGACCTTTATGGCCACCTGCAGCAACTGTCACCGGGCTTCTACGGACGCAAGCGCCTGGGTGACATTCTCTCGCGGCTCGATGGGGACGTTGCCGAGATTCAGCGCTTTGCCGTGGACTCGATGTTTTCCGCCGTCTCCAGCCTGATCGGCCTGATCGGTGCGGTGAGTCTGATGCTGATGCTGTCGTGGCAGTTGTCGTTGCTGCTGGCATTGCTGATTCCAATCGAAGTGCTGTGGCTGCGCTGGATGCGCCGCAAGGTCGAACGCGAAGTGCGCAGTCTGCGCGAGCGTTCGGCAGATGTGTCCTCGTTTCTGGTCGAGACCTTGCCCGCCATGAAGTTCATTCAGGCAGCCGGTCAGCAAAAGCGTGAAGCCGAGCGCCTCGGGCACTTGGGCCAGGGCTATATGGGCCAGTTGCTCAAAGTGCAGGTCACCGAGTTCTTCACTCAAGCGGTGCCGGGCACCCTGACATCGCTGTGTCGCGCGGCGGCATTCCTGGTGGGCGGGTATTGGGTGATCCAGGGCACCTGGCAATTGGGTGCGCTGATCGCGTTCTCTACCTACCTGGGGATGGCGGTCGGGCCCGTGCAGAGCTTGCTTGGGCTGTATGTCGCCGTGCAACGCATGGCGGTCAGCCTGATGCGGGTGATGGAGCTACAGCAGGAGCCGGTCACCGTACGCCAGCCGGAATCGCCAGTGCCGATGCCCAAGGGGCCTGGTGAGCTGCGCCTTGAGGGTGTGCATTTCGCCCATGAGCAACGCCGTGGTGCGGTGTTGAGCGACGCCCATATCTGTATTGCCGCTGGCTTGAAGGTGGCCATCAGCGGTGCCTCGGGGGTCGGCAAGTCGACCTTGATCGATCTGCTGCAGCGCTTCTACGACCCTGATCAGGGGCGGATTCTGCTCGATGGCGAAGACCTGCGTCACCTCGACCTGCTGGCGGTGCGCGAGCGCATTGCCGTGGTCAGCCAGGACATTGTGCTGTTTCGCGGCACGCTGGCACAGAACCTCTGCTACAGCCGTCCGAACGCCAGCCGTGCCGATCTGGAGCGGGTAGTGCAATTGACTCGCCTGGACAGCCTGGTGCAGAGCTTGCCCATGGGTCTGGACGGACCACTGGGCGAGCGTGGCCAGCAACTATCTGGAGGGCAGAAGCAGCGTATCGCCATTGCCCGGGCATTGTTGCAGGAACCGTCGATACTGGTGCTCGACGAAGCGACCTCGGCCGTCGATGAAGCCACCGAGCGTGAGGTGATCAGTGCGATTGACCAACTGTTTGCCGGACGTACACGCATTCTTATCAGCCATCGCCCGTCGACATTGGCCGATGCCGATTTGCATCTGCACCTGGAAGATGGTCGCTTGCGCCTGATCGAAAATGAGCCGGTACGCCATGGACACTGAGGTACGCGTCGGTGTGATCGATACCGGCTTTGCGCCGCGGCAGGCCGAAGGCGTCACCGCTGCCCGGCGCTTCTGGCTACAGGAGGGAGTGCTGTGCGAGGGCGAGACGCTGGCTGATGCCTTGGGCCATGGCAGCCAAGTGCTCGACTGTCTGCTGGGGCAGGGAGGCAGCGGGGAGGTGCTGGTAGCGCAAGTGTTCGCTGAACAATGGTTGACCTCGGCCCTGCAGGTCAGTGCGGCGTTGTTGTGGCTGGTCGAACAGGGGGCGACGCTGATCAACATGAGCCTCGGTCTGCAACAGGATCGTCATGTGCTGCGTGCGGCCTGTGCCGCGGCTGTCGAGGCTGGCGTGCTGCTCTGTGCTTCGAGCCCGGCGCGCGGAGCGGCGGTGTATCCGGCCAGTTATCCGGAAGTCATTCGCGTGACCGGCGACGCTCGCTGTGGCCACGGTCAATGGTCGCGGTTGGACACGGCCCAGGCAGACTTTGGCGCACAGGTTGATCCGTCTTGCGGCCGGGCTGGAGCGAGTTTGGCCAGCGCCGCATTGTGCGGTCAGATCCGCGGGTTGTTGAGCGCACAACCGGCAGCCAGCCGTGAGCAGGTGCTGGTCTACCTGCGCGATAACGCGGCATTTATCGGCCCGGAGCGCCGGGGGAGCGAACATGACTGAGCCATGTATTTTGGTGCTCGGCGCCGGCCCTGCGGGTGCGGCAACTGCCATGGGTTTGCAGCGACTGGGTTACCGGGTGCAGGTCGTCTCCGACTGGCGTCGGTTCGACGCCGTGGAAGGGGTGTCGCAGCGGGTACTGGAAGGGCTGCGCCATGCCGGTTTGGGCAAGGCACTGGAACAGGCCGCGATGCCTTCCAGGCGCCGGGTGGAGTGGAATGGCCAGCGCCAATGGCTCAACCAGGAATGCCTGCTTGATCGCAGTTGCTTCGATCAGGCGCTGCGCGAAGACCTGCGTAATGCGGGTGTCGAGGTGATCGAAGCACGCGTCGCTGATCTGAGCAGTCGCACCGACGGGCACCAGGTGCAACTGCACGACGGCAGGTTACTGACGGCCGGGTTTCTGGTTGAGGCTCGCGGGCGTCAGGCGCCGCTGACCGCCAGTCGCCTGCGCGGGCCGGAAAGTGTCAGCTTGCTCAATCTGTGGCGTGAGCAACCGGGTGAGCCGCTGTCGGCGGTAGAAAGCCTCGCCGACGGCTGGGCCTGGATGGCGCGCCTGGCCGATGGCCGGTGCTATTGGCAGATCAGCCTGGACAGCAGCGCCGGTGCACTGCCGGGCAAGGCGCAACTCGCCGAGTATTGTGCCCAGCGTCGGCGCCAGTCGGCGCTGGTCGCTGAAATGTTTGGTGCTGCAGCCACCCAGGCCGTAGAGGTCTACGCGCGCAGCAGCACGGCGATTCTTGCCGGCCGGTGCGCCGGGGACAATTGGCTGCGCGTCGGTGATGCGGCGATGGCCGTGGACCCGCTGTCCGGCAACGGTATTTTCCAGTCGTTGTCTTCGGCGTTGCAGGCGCCTGCGGTGATCAACACGTTACTGCGCCGTCCTCGACACAAGGCGTTGGCGCTGCGTTTTCATCAGGAGCGCATCGAGCAACTGTTCTTGCGTTTCGCCCGTATCGGCAGGGACTTCTATGCCCAGGAGCGGGGCAAGGTCGGCCAAGCATTCTGGGACAAGCGCCAGTCCTGGCCGGATGCCCAACCGCTTCATCTGGCCGCTGACTACCGCCAGTTGCGGGTCGAGCGTCGGCCGGTGGTGAGCGATGGTTTCATCGATGAGGCCGAGGTGGTGGTCAGTGCAGACCAGCCCCTGGGTATTTGGCACTTGCAGGGTGTGCCGTTGGCGCCAGTGGTCAGTGGCCTGCGCAGTGGGCAAGGGTTGGAGCAGTTGCTGGGCGCAAGGCCCGCTGCCGAGCAGGCCATGCTGCGCAACTGGCTGGCTGCGCAGGGTTATCAGGGCTGACACCTCAGAAGAAGGTGCCCACCAACAACTGCAGATAGGTGCTGGTGTCGCTGCTGCCCAACTGTACGCCGCCGTCTTCGGCACTGCGCTCGGGTTTATAGAAACCCACCAGCGGGCTGATCAGCCAATGGTCATTGACCATCCACTCCAGGTACAGGTCCAGTTCCCGGCCGCCGAGGTTGCCCCGGTCCTTGTCCAGCGTGGCAAAGTCGTAATACAGCGCGCCTACCGTCAAGTTCTCGCGCGGCTTGGCTTTCAAGGCCAGGTGATGGACTTGGGTGTTGGTGTTGAAAGGCCCGGCGTAGTTGGCCGCCACTTCGCCCTGGAACCAGGTGCCATAGCCACGGCTGGCGCCATAGAACAGCGGGTCGAATGATTCAGAAAATCGGCTGTAGCGATAGCTGGCCGCCGGTGTCCAGGCGACGTCGGAGAAGGTCCATCCCGCTTCCACGTACCAGGCGTTCTCGCGTCCGCTGTCTTTTTCCTGAGTGACGTATTCGGCGGCCACGTCCAAGTCCTTGATGCCCAGGCTGCTGCGTCCGCGCAGGCTGATGGTGTCCATGCCATCGCGTTCCTCAAGGCCGAGGATCGATGCGTAGCGCTGATCGACGTCCATGCCGTGAATCCAGGACAGACCGAGGGTGCCGGCATCGCTGATATGTTCGATGTTGGCAACGGCCAGTTCGGTATCGGCCTGATAGTGGTTATCGGATTTAAGCCAGATCAGATCGCCACGCAGGCCTTCGCTGCCCCCCAGACGCAGTACTGCGGTGCGGTCGAAGGCTTTGCGCGCGGCCAGGTAATAGGCGCCACCGCGGTTGAAGTTGGCGCCCAGGTCGACCTTGCCGAGGTTGACCGGATCGCCCTGGATAAGAAAACCCTCGCCGAGGGTCACCACTTGCCGCCCGCCGGAGATGTCCACGCCGTTTTCTCCCAACGCCGGGAACAGATTGTCGGAACGCCAGCCTAGATAAGCGTCCTCGACAGCGGTGCGGCGCTCGCTGCCCAAGGTCAGGCCGGCGGCATCACCGTCGCCCCAGGTGGCAGAACTGAGCAGAGAGAATGCGCCGTAGAGGCTGCCGATGTCGGCAAAGGCCTGGCTGCCGCTCAGCCCGTACTTGGCGTAACCCTCGCGCCAGGCACTGCTGCCGGGCTGGCGATTACCGCCAATGGCATAGCTTTCGTCACTGTGGAACACGCCAAACAGCGCTTCAAGGTCGGCATTGAGAACGCTGCCATCCTTGTTGTAGAGCTCGTGGGCCTGGGAGGTACCCGCGAGCAAGGCCAGGGCGAGAAGGGTGCGGTTGCTGCGAATCATCGGATGCTCCTTGTTGTTTTTATTGGCGGATGGAACGCGAAACGACAGGCCGCTGCCGGGCCCAGCAGCCGTGGACAACGCCGTCAGGCAGCCACTGCTACTGGGCCAGGCGAGCGTTTCAGAGTTTGATCAGGACTGTTTTGAGCTCGGTGTAATGCTCGATGGCCGCAGCGCCCATCTCCCGGCCCACGCCCGAGAGTTTGTAGCCGCCAAATGGCAGCGCCGGGTCCAGGGCGCTGTGACAGTTGACCCACACCGAGCCGGACTTGATGCGCGGGATCATCCGGTGCACCGCCGACAGGTCGTTGGACCAGATGCTCGCGCCCAGGCCGTACGGGTTGTCATTGGCCAGACGTACCACTTCGTCGAGATCATCGAAAGGCATGGCCACCAGTACCGGGCCGAAGATTTCTTCTTGCACCAGGCGGTGCTGCTGGTCGACATCGACGATCACCGTCGGCTTGACGAAGTAGCCAGGGCCAAAGCTGTCGCCGCCGCAGGCAATGGTGGCACCGAGTTCGCGACCCAGTTCGATGTAGCGGCTGACGCGCTCCTGTTGCTTGGCCGAAACCAACGGGCCCATCTGCACGCTTGGGTCCAGACCGTTGCCCAGCTTCATGCCATTGGCGATGCCAGCGATGTCGGCGATCACATTGTCGAAGTGCTTGCGATGCACATACAGGCGCGAGCCGGCACAGCACACCTGGCCCTGGTTGAAGAAAATGGCGCTGGCGGCACCGGCGGCGGCTTCCTCCAGGTTGGCATCGGCCATGACGATGGTCGGCGACTTGCCGCCCAGCTCCAGGGTCACGCGGGTCATGTTGTCCATCGCCGCTTTGCCGATCTGCTTGCCCACTTCGGTGGAGCCGGTGAAGGTGAGTTTGTCCACGCCGGGGTGACGGGTAAGCGCCACGCCAGCGTTCAGGCCGGTGCCGGTAATGACGTTGAAGACACCCGCCGGATAGCCGGCCTCCAGCACCAGGGACGCCAGCTTGAGGGCGGTAAGTGGGGTCTCGTCCGCCGGCTTCAGAACCACGGTGCAGCCGGTGGCCAAGGCCGGGCCGAGTTTCCAGCAAGCCAGCAGCAGCGGGAAGTTCCAGGCAACAATCGCCCCGACCACCCCGACCGCTTCACGGCGGATAAAACCGTGGAACTGGTCGTTGGGCATCAACGGCAACGAAGCCTCGACGGTCGAACCTTCGATCTTGGTCGCCCAGCCGGCCATGTAGCGCAGAAAGTCGATCGCCAGTTGCACATCCATGACCTGAGCCACGGCGGCACTTTTGCCGTTGTTCAGGCATTCGAGCTCGGCCAGTTCCTGTGCATCGCGTTCCATCAGGTCGGCCAGGCGCCACAGCAGGTTCTGGCGCTCCCGTGGACGCATGCGGCTCCAGGCTGAGTCGTCGAACGCCTGGCGCGCGGCGCGCACGGCCAGATCGACATCCTCGCTGCTGGCGGCGGGAACATTGCCAAGAATTTCACCTGTTGCCGGGTTACGAAAGCTCATGGTGTTGCCGCTGGCCGCGTCGCGCCATTGCTCACCGATGAGCATTTTCAGCGGACCGCTGGCGAAGGCGCGGGTCTGCGCGAGGATAGGCAATTCGATAGACATGTGTCGGCTCTCGTTGGGGAGTATTGCCAAGCCCAACGCAACCGCCGTGCCAACGCCGCAAGACCGATATAACTGATTAATAAATAAGAATTATTTTTTTCAGCGGAAGATTTTCGAGAGCAATCGCCTGTAGCAGTTTGAGATGTATCAGGCGGCGGATGAGACAGTGTCGCACGCTGGTACGGGTGTCGCAGAACGTAACATTCGCCGGTACTCCACATCTGGCGTGAAAGCTGGCTAAGTGATTGGTTATACGATGAATTTCTAGATTGGCACGTAACTTGTGTGGTCGAGCAGACAATAACAAGGAGTGGCCTACGTGAGTGATCTGCGACGCGGTGGAGGGGGGCAATGGGCATTCGGTTTGGTGCTGAGCTGCACGCTGTTGTGGTTTTTGCCCCAGGTCGGCAACGGGTTGCTGGTGGTGATTGCCGGCTTCATCGTGCTGGGTGCTTTACGAACCAGCCTGCGTATTGCGTGCTGGCGGTTTGCCTTGGCGGCCTTGTATGGCGCCTGCTTGAGTCTGGTCCTGCACCTGCTCGCCGATGACTTCCATTTGCGCTACATCTGGCTCTACAGCAGCGCCGCGTTACCGTCCTATTTGAAAATGTCCAACCTCTGGGGCGGTGACGAGGGCACGGTGCTGTTGCTGGCGACCTTGTGCATGACCATCGGTATACGCAGCGCTGCTGCACCCGGCTGGAGCGGACGCAGCAATGCGCTGGTCGCTGCCTGGTACACCCTGGCCGCGGCCTGGCTTGGTCCATTTACGGCGACACCGCCCGACTGGCTTGCGGCTCAGCAAAGTCAGGGCATGAACGCCCATTTACAAACAATCTGGATGGCGTTTCACGCGCCGTTGATTCTTGCGGCCTATGCCTGGGCCATCGCGCCTGCCGGTGTAGCACTCGATGCCTTGAGTGGCGCCAGTGACAGCTATGGGCGAGTGGCCTCGACCTACAGCAGGCGCTCCTGGTTGGTACTGACTGCCGGTATCGGCATGGGCATGGTCTGGGCGCTGGAGGACTTTACCTTTGGCCAACTCTGGCACTGGGACCCAGTACAGACGTCCGCCTTTATTGTCTGGGCGATGTTGGGCGCAGTGTTGCATGGCGCCAGACGCTGGCGCCCGACGTACCATAACCGGCGCCTGTTGCCGATTCTAAGTGTGCTGACGGCCGCGTTGGCATGCATTGCTTTGTCGGTGACACGCAGTGAAGTGCTGGCCAGCTCTCATCGCTACATCGGCACCACTTCATGGCTGAGCCACCTGGCGTTGGCTGCGGTACTGATTTGCCTGCTGCTGGTGTATGCCTGGAAAGCCTTCGCTCGATCCAGCGAAGGCCTGAAGAAGATCCGCCGTTCGGCCTCGGACTGGGGCCTCGACCTGTCGATCTGGCTGTTCGCCGGGGCGGCATTGCTAGCCGCGGCTGCGCTGCTCAATGCCCATATCGGCCAGTGGCTGCAGATGGAAAAAGCGTCTGAGTTGAAACCCTTCTTCGAAACCTTGATGACCTGGGCCAGCGCCGCGGAAATGGCCGATTTGCGCCGTGCTTTCGACCACTGGGATGTGGATGGTCACGGGCTTGGCAAGTGGCTGACGCCGGTGATCGCCCTGTTGGGCTTGATCGGTGGTTGGGTGTTTCTGCGCCGCTGCCTGCGCGCGCAGGGGGCGACCATTATCACCCTGGCGATGGCCTTGTGGGTGGCGCTGACAGCCTGGCGCGGCGGCTGGCTGACGCCACGTTATCGCGGCGAGGGCGTGTTGTCGCAAAGCATTGTCGATGTGCTGCCCTGGCTCGACGCTGCCTTGCTGTCGGCCCTGTTCCTGCTGGCGGCGTGCATCACCTGGGGCGCGGTCGTGCTGTGGCGCAGTCGCAGGTTCGGTACCCTGCGCCATACCGGGCCGCTGGCACTGATTCACGGCGGCGCCGTGATCGCGCTGGTCGGCGGCCTGCTGGCTACCGCCTTGAATACCTACATGCCGATCAATATCGCGCCTGCCAGCGCTGCGCACGCCTGGCATCGGGTCGCGGAGCAGATGCAGGTACGCGTACTGCCGATCAGCAGCGAGTCGAATTTCTCAGGCTACCGCGCGGTGGCTCAGGTCGAGCTGCGCAGCGAAGGGCAGGTGATTGCCGGGCACGCGTTGTTCCAGGACGGACGCGAACTGCCGCCAGCCTATCAGGGGCCAGTGCGCCAACTGTGTGAGATTCTCGACTACCGCTATGCGCGTCACGTTGGAGACCCCGGCTATGTATTGCATCCGTTCATCGTGCGCGGCTGGGCTGAAGACCTGCAGGTCTGGGTGCCGGCTTCGCCCCGATTGATGCAGGCCGGTAGCACGGCTACAGATGACGCAGAGGCCAGCTATGGGGTCGTGGTGGTGCGTCGTTATCCGTTTGTGTCGTTGGTCTGGATCGGCCTGCTGGCAATGGTGTTCGGTGTTCTGGCGCTGCCAGGCCACGGCCCTCCTTCCCGACGCAACACCACGCAAGTGTCTCAGAGTTAGACAGGGTTCGCGAAATTAGACACCGGTAACCGGGTGATTCACCCTGCAGTACCTGTGCGTTGTAGGTAACTAGTTGTTTTGCATGGCTTTATGCGTTCTGGCATGCGACATGCTTTGTGTGATGTAGCTGTGTGCTAAAACCCTCGAAGGGTGCGGAAAATTTTAACAACAATACCGTGGAGGCCTGACCTTGAAGACGACCCGACTCCGACATTATCTAGGTGCCGGCACCCTGGCCATGATGGCCTGCGCAGTCATGCAGCCTGCTCTGGCAAAAGATGGCCAAGCCATTCTCAATGCCAAGTGCATGGCGTGCCATACCCCCGAAGGCAACGATTCCCTGACCCGCATCAGCCACCAGCGCAAAACGCCGGAAGGCTGGTTGATGAGCGTTGCGCGTATGCAGGTCATGTATGGCGTGAAGATCGATGACGAGGATCGCCGCACGGTGGTCAAGTTCCTCGCCGACAAGCAAGGCCTGGCGCCCAGTGAGACCGATGGCGTGCGCTACGCCATGGAGCGGCGCCTGAACACCGTGGAAAAGTTCGACGAACCGCTCAACCAGATGTGCGCGCGCTGCCACTCTGGGGCACGGGTCGCCCTGCAACGTCGTCCACTGCAGGAGTGGGAACGCCTGGTGGACTTTCACCTGGGCCGTTGGCCGTCGCTTGAGTATCAGTCGCTGTCGCGCGATCGCGACTGGTTCGGCCTGGCGCACAAGGAAGTCGCACCGTTGCTTGCCAAGCACTACCCGTTGGAAAGCCAGGCCTGGAGCGACTGGCAGAAGAACAAGCCCAAGGCTGACGCGCTGCCGGGGCAATGGAGCTTCAGTGGTCATATGCTGGCCAAAGGCGATGTACGTGGAGTGATGACGGTCACCCCGGACACCGTCGATAACTTCAAGGTCGAGGTCAAGGGCCAGTACGCCGACGGCACCCCGTTCAATGGCAGCGGTTCGGCCATTCTCTACAACGGCTACGAATGGCGCGGCAACCTGCAGATCGGCGATGTGCGCATGCGCCAGGTATTTGCAGCACTCAACGGCGAGATGAAGGGGCGCATGTTCGAGACCGAGCATGATGAGCGCGGCCTGGACTTCAGCGCGGCCAAGAGCGATAGCGCCAAGTTGCTGGCAGTGCAGCCGGCTTTCATCAAGGCAGGTAGCGAAGCTGAACTGACCTTGGTGGGCAGCGGACTGACCGGCACGCCGGATCTGGGCGCCGGCATCGAGGTGCTTAAAGTCCTCGAAACTGCGCCTGGCAAACTGCGCGTGCAGGTCAAGGCGGCTGCCGATGCGGCGTCGGGTGTACGCAGCATCGCCGTGGGCGCGCTCAAGGGCGTGGAGTTGGCGGTGTACAAAGACATCGCCGAGGTCAAGGTAGTGCCTGCGTACTCCATTGCCCGGGTAGGTGAGAACGGTGGTTCGACGCCTAAGGTGCAAGGCCGCTTCGAGGCGGAAGCCTGGGGCACGGGCGCAGATGGCGCACTCTATCGGATCGGCTACCTGCCGGCGAAATGGACGGTGGAGCCGTTCAACGAGCAGGCCCGGGAAGATGAGGACGTCAAGTTCGCCGGCACCATGCAGGACGATGGTGTGTTCGTACCGGGGCTGGCCGGGCCGAACCCGCAGCGCAAGATGATGACCAACAACGCCGGCAACCTGAAAGTGATTGCGCAGTTGGAGGAGGGTGGCATGAAAGGCGAAGGCCACCTGATCGTGACCGTACAGCGTTGGAACAATCCACCGTTGCCATAACCGTGCCTGGCTGGGGGCGGGTAGGTCCCGCCCGATGTGGCAACGACGATTGAGCACTTTTCCGGGAGGTCGCCATGGGCGCTATCTTGAATCTGGTCGAACGCAACCTGCACGAAGTGCGGGTGGACAACGACCGCATGCTGTTCCACATACCGAGCAGTTCGCTGTTCGCTACCGATGACGTTACCGGTGGCATTATTGATGCCCTGCGCCAGCAGGGTTGTAGTTCTGAAGACCTGGTCCAACGCCTGGCCGGGCGCTTCGCCGGGCAGGAAATCGACGAAACCCTGCGCGAGTTGATCGCACTGGAGGTGGTCAGCAACGGGACGGAACTGACACCTGAAATCGGCATCAGCCGGGTCGAGCGCACCGCACTCAATACCGTGGTGCTGAACGTCAATACCGGCTGCAACCTCAGCTGCACCTACTGCTACAAGGAAGACCTGGACAAGCCCTCGGCGGGCAAGAAGATGGGCGCCGATACCGCCGAAGCCTCGGTGGAAATGCTCCTGCGCGAGTCGCCCGACGAGGAGCGCTACAGCGTGGTGTTCTTCGGCGGCGAACCGCTGTCCAACCGTCCGCTGATCGAACACATGGTCGACTACTGCGAGCGTCGCTTCGCCGAGCAGGGCAAGCAGGTGGAGTTCATCATGACCACCAACGCCACGCTGCTCACCGAAGAGATCATCGACTACCTCAATGCCCACCGCTTTGGCCTATCGGTCAGTATCGACGGGCCAAAGACGGTGCATGACCGCAACCGCATTACCGTCGGCGGGCAGGGCACCTACGATGTGGTCCGGCGCAAGGTCGACCTGTTGCTGTCACGCTATCGCAGCCGTCCGGTCGGCGCGCGGGTGACCCTTACCCGCGGTATCACCGATGTCGAAACCATCTGGAATCACCTGTTCAATGAACTGGGTTTCGCTGAAGTCGGCTTTGCCCCCGTCACCTCGGGCGACATGTCCAACTTCAACCTGACCGGCGAGGAACTGGTCGAGGTCTTCGCCAACATGAAGGCCCTCGGTCGGCGTTACCTGGAAGCAGCGCTGGAACACCGCAATATCGGTTTCTCCAACCTGCATCAGCTGATCACCGACATCCACGAAGGGCACAAGAAGGCCTTGCCGTGCGGCGCCGGGCTGAAAATGCTGGCAGTGGACCACAAGGGGGAGCTCAACCTCTGCCATCGCTTTACCGGTTCGAGCATGCCGACCTTCGGTAACGTTCATGGCGAATTGAAGCAGACTGAACTGACCGACTTCCTTTCGCAACGCCTGGATCGCACCAACACCGGCTGCGACACCTGCCATATCCGCAACCTGTGTTCCGGTGGCTGCTACCACGAGAGCTATGCCCGTTACGGCGACCCGACCCACCCGACCTATCACTACTGCGAGCTGATGCGTGACTGGGTGGACTTCGGCATCGAAGTCTATAGCCGCATCATGGCCGGCAACCCGGCGTTCATCAGCAGTTACATCACTCCGCGCAAGGTCCACTGACATGAAACATCTGAAGCCGCTCAACAATAAAGCGCTGATCCTCGAACAGGCCGCTGCCGAAGATCGTCTCGAAGAAGTCGTGGCAATGAGCAGCGTGGCCGGCTGTACCGCAACCACGGACCCAGGCTGGGAAGTCGATGTGTTCGGTGGCGTGGCGTCGTTGTGCCAGCCGATGGAGGCCGACCTGTATGGCTGCTCCGACCCGTGCTGGTGGCCAGCGCAGGTGCCCGACATGATGAGCACCTACCAGGACTGGAACAAGGATGGGCAGAGCTCCGAGGAAGGCTGGCGCAACCTCAGCACTGTGTTCCCGAACGACAAATGACCTGATGACAAGAATAAAAGGGATAACACTATGAAGCTTCAGTTCATCGGCCGCCTGGCTGCTACAAGCATGGGCTTGTTTGCCGTTTGCACCGCCGCCACCGTTGGCCTTGCCATGGGCGTGCCGAGCGCCAGTGCCGCCAACAGCGGCCCGGCGCTCAAGCCCGGTCAGGAATACTTGCTGGCAACCAACTACCCCAACAACCTGCACCTGATCGATGTCGCCACCGACAAGCTCTACAAGACCTGCGAGATGCCCGACGCCTTCGGTCCGGGAGCCGCCCAGGTGGCGCCGGACAAGAAGACGGCCTACGTGCTCAACAACCACTATGGCGATATCTATGGTATCGATATGGATACCTGCAAGACCGTGTTCCACGCCCGTCTGGCGTACAAGCCGGGCGAGCAGGCCAGGGCCATGCTGTCACTGGCGGTCAGCCCGGACGGCAAGGAGGTCTACACCGTCGCCAACCCCACGCTGATACTCAACGACCATTATGCCGTGCAGGAACCACGCCTGCAGGTGTACAGCACCGATGCGGGCCTCGACGCCAAACCGCTGCGCACCTTCCCGGTGCCGCGCCAGGTCTCGATCATGCAGGTAGGTGACGACGGCACCCTATACATGGCCGGTCGCGATATCTACAAACTCGATGTGAACACCGGCAAATACAGCGTGGCCTTGCCCACCGGTAGTTGGACGCGGCCGCACTACAGCCCGCCGGACCTGCTGTACATCTGGTCGCACCAGAGCCCGCGCCGCGATTTCTCGCTGCTCTACACCGCAGCGAAATTCAAGGATGACAAGCAAGACCCGGCCACCGCCGACTATGTCTATGGGTACGTCAGTGTCGACCTCGCCACCGGCAAGACCGAGACGACGGACTTCGCACCGTTGACCGAGGTGTACTTCACTGGCATGCGCTCACCCAAAGACCCGAACCAGATGTTCAGCGTGCTCAACCGCCTGGCCAAATACGACATCAAGGAGCAGAAACTGATCAAGGCGGCCAAGCTTGCGCACTCCTATTACTGCATCAGCTTCAACAAGGCAGGCAGCAAGCTGTACCTGACCGGGACCTTCAGTGACATCGCCGTCTACGATCCGGACAAACTCGAACTGACCAACAATATCAAGCTGCCCGGTGGCGACATGGTGACCGGCACCGCCCAGGTGTTTACCCGTTGACCTGAGCGCAGCGCTGGCCTTACAAGCACAGTGTATGGTCTAGCATTGCTGCAGTTGACCCGCGCTGTGCTACCAGCCCAAGGCTGGTAGCACAGCGCCTGAATTCGCGTTACAGCCCACAACAATCACAAAGGGGCATCCATGAATCACCTGAGTTATTCCCAGGGGCGGCAGGACAAAGACCTGCTGGCCATGACCCTCGGTACAGCGTTCGATACCACGGTTGCCAAGTTCGCGGAGCGCGAAGCACTGGTGGTCCGGCATCAGGGCCTGCGTTACAGCTGGCAGGCCCTGGCCGATGCAGTGGACCGCCATGCCCGGGCCTTGCTGGCGCTGGGACTGAACAGCGGCGACCGCCTGGGCATCTGGGCGCCCAACTGCGCCGAGTGGTGTATCACACAATTTGCCAGCGCCAAGATCGGCGTCATTCTGGTCAACATCAACCCTGCCTATCGCAGTAGCGAACTGGAATACGCGCTCAAGCAGTCCGCATGCAGCTGGGTGATTTGCGCGGACGCCTTCAAAACCTCCGACTATCACGCCATGTTTCTCGGCTTGGTGCCGGAGCTGGCCGAGGTCAAGCCCGGTACCCTCAACTGTGAACGGCTGCCTGCCTTGCGTGGTGTGGTAAGCCTGGCCAGCAACCCTCCCGAGGCATTTCTGGCCTGGAACGAGCTGCAAAAAATGGCCGCCGCGGTCAGCGACGAAACCCTGACAAGTCGCCAGGCCAGTCTGCGCCCTGAAGACCCGATCAACATCCAGTACACCTCCGGCACCACAGGTTTCCCCAAAGGGGCCACGTTGAGCCACCACAACATCCTCAACAACGGCTACATGGTGGGTGAGAGCCTGGGCCTGAGCGAGCAGGATCGCATGGTGATCCCGGTGCCGTTGTATCACTGCTTCGGCATGGTCATGGGCAACCTGGGCTGCATGACCCATGGCAGCACCATGATCTACCCCAACGATGCCTTCGACCCGCTGTTGACGCTGAGCACGGTTGCCGAAGAAAAGGCCACTGCACTGTACGGCGTGCCGACCATGTTCATTGCCATGCTCGACCATCCGCAACGTGCCGACTTCGACTTGTCCAGTCTGCGCACCGGGATCATGGCCGGGGCGACCTGCCCGATCGAAGTGATGCGCCGGGTGATCGACGAGATGCACATGGGCGAGGTGCAGATTGCCTATGGCATGACCGAAACCAGCCCGGTATCGCTACAGACCGCCGCCGAAGATGAGCTGGAACTGCGCGTGACCTCGGTGGGGCGCACCCAGCCGCGCCTGGAGAACAAGATCATCGACAGCGAAGGCGTAACCGTGGCCCGGGGCGAGATCGGTGAGCTGTGCACGCGTGGCTACAGCGTTATGCTCGGTTATTGGAACAATCCTGCTGCCACCGCGGCGAGCATCGACGCTGAGGGCTGGATGCAGACCGGCGACCTGGCGGTGATGGACGAGCAGGGCTATGTGCGCATCGTCGGGCGTAGCAAGGACATGATCATTCGTGGTGGTGAGAACATTTATCCGCGCGAGCTGGAAGAGTTCTTCTTCACCCATCCGGCCATCGCCGACGTCCAGGTGATTGGCATACCTTGCAGCCGTTATGGTGAAGAAATCGTCGCCTGGATCAAGTTCCATCCCGGCCACAGCGCCGCTGAGGATGAGCTACGCAGCTGGGCAAAGGCGCAGATCGCTCACTTCAAAGTGCCGCGCCATTTCCGCTTTGTCGAGGAGTTCCCAATGACGGTGACCGGCAAAGTACAGAAGTTCAAAATGCGCGAGATCACTATCGAGGAGTTGACCATTACCGTGGAAGGCAATGGTCGCTAGCAGTGGGGGTGGCCCGCATCAGGCTTGCGCCTGTCGCGGGTTACACGCGACCAATGCGCATGTTGATCGGCCAGGTAACAGGGCGTTTGCTAGTGGGCTCGCCCCATAGCCTGGCAAGTTCTTCGGCAAAGTGCGTAAGTACCTCGTCCTTGCCTGCATGCGATGCCTGGCGTACTGCCGACCAGGTGGAGATATAGCCAAGAAATTCCTCCAGGTTCCACTCCAGGCAGAAGCTGATGGCGTCGCCGTTGATTTGCGTGAACGGGAAGTCCAGCGTCGCGTAACCGCTATCGACGAGCTTGCGCTGTGCCGGCCAATAGGGCCCGATTTCGTCCCAGTAAAAGCGCTGGAAGCGCTCGTTCAGTGTTGGCTCGAGCAGCGGCACGCCGTAGCTGATCAGTGCCAGGATGGCCCCGGGTACCGCCACGCGGCGAACTTCAGCGTAAAAGCGCGGCAAGTCGAACCAGTGCGCCGCCTGCGCTGCAGTGATCAGGCTGGCGCTGCGCGATTGCAGGGGCAGATCTTCTGCCGGGGCGCATTGATAACTGACGTTGGCTTGCGCGGTGCAGTGGGCGATCTGGTCTTCGCTGGGATCAAAGCCTGAGACTGCGCTGAAGTGCTCGGCGAGGTCTCGGGTAAGCTGGCCGTTGCCACAGCCAACGTCTACCGCCAAAGCCATGTTCGGCGCCAACGAAGCCAGGTAGGCGGCCAGTGACTGCGGGTATTGCGGCCTGAAGCGCGCGTAGGCCTCGGCACCCTTGTCAAACCAGTTGGTGCTCTGTGCGGTGCTGCTATTCATTGATATTCACCTCTGGCCGTCGAGTCGTTGCCAATAGTCCTTTTATCGCCACGTTACTACCCGCAAGGGTGATTCGCAAAACTACCCCTTCAGGCAATATTGCTCGCCGGTTTACCTGCATAGCATGGGCTTTCCATCTGATCCAACTCCTGGAAAGCCGCATGCAAACAATAATAAAGCGCGCAAACCTGCATCCCACCCTGTTGGCGACCGCAATCGCCTTGGCGTGGGGAACTCAGGCGCAAGCCGTGAGCTTCAACATTGGGGAAATCGAAGGCACCTTCGACTCATCACTGTCCATTGGTGCAAGTTGGGGGACCCAAGATCCCGACTCGGACTTCATCTCCAACTTCAACGTGATGGGCGAAGAGGGCCATGCCGCCTCTCGCACCGCCGACGACGGACGCTTGAACTTCAAGAAGAATGAAACCTTCTCGAAGATCTTCAAAGGTATCCACGACCTGTCGCTCAAGTACGAAGACTCTGGCGTGTTTGTGCGCGGCAAGTACTGGTATGACTTTGAGCTCAAGGACGGCGAGCAGCATTTTTACGACATCGATGACCACGGCCGTGACCGTTCGGCCAAGGCCTCGGGCGCAGAGTTCCTCGATGCCTTTGTCTACCACAACTATCAGATCGGCGATCTGCCCGGCAACGTGCGCCTGGGCAAACAGGTGGTCAGTTGGGGGGAAAGCACGTTCATCCAGAACTCGATCAACGCCATCAACCCGATCGACGTCGCTGCACTGCGCCGTCCGGGTGCCGAGGTCAAGGAAGGGCTGATTCCGGTCAACATGTTCTACCTGTCGCAGGGCCTGACCGAGAACCTGACTGCGGAAATGTTCTACCAGTTGGAGTGGGACAAGACCGTTACCGATAACTGCGGCACCTTCTTTGGCGCCGACCCGGTGGCCAAGGGCTGTAATGACCGCCTGGTGATCGCCGGTCCCGACTTTGCCCCCGGTGTCGCAAGCAACAGCCTGAACATTCAAGCGGTTGCTCAGGGTCTGGACAACGCCTACATCCCTCGGGCCAAAGACCACGAGCCCGGTGACAGTGGCCAGTTTGGCCTGGCGTTGCGCTGGTTCCTGCCGGAGTTGAACGACACCGAGTTGGCGGCCTACGCGATGAATTATCACAGCCGCAATCCGTACCTGAGCTTTACCCGCACCACCGTGGCGGCTCCCCCGAATACCGCTAACACTCCGGCCCGGGTGCGTACCGCCAGTTACTTCGTCGACTACCCGGAAGACATCCGCCTGTATGGCTTGAGTTTCCAGACCAACGTTTCCGGTGTTGCGCTTGGCGGCGAGGTGAGCTTCCGTCCGAACATGCCGCTGCAGATCAACACCGCCGACCTCAACCTGGCCGCTGTCAACCAGTTGGGCCTGATCAATGGCGTGCCGGGTGCAGTCTCGCCCGTGTTTGTCGACGGTTTTGCCACCAACGCCCCAGGCGCGGCAATTCCGGGCTACAAGCGCATGCCAGTGACCCAGGTGCAGGTGACGGCGACCAAGTTCTTCGATCAGGTACTGGCCGCCAGCCGCCTCACGCTGGTGGGTGAGGTGGGCTACAACCGCGTGTCTGGCTTGAGTACCGATACCGGTGACGTGCGTTTCGGTCGCAGCCCAACCTACGGTGCAGGCGCGCTGGTCGACAACGGTGCGGTATGCCGAGGTACCGCCGCCGGTACACCAACAGCGAGCAACCCGCAGCAGGAATGCAACAACAAAGGCTATTACACCAGCGATTCCTGGGGCTATCGGGTGCGCGGCAAGCTCGACTATCCCAACGTGATTGCCGGTATCAACTTGTCGCCGAGTCTGGCCTGGTCGCATGACGTCAACGGCACCGGTGTCAGCTTCGAGGAAGGCGCCAAGGCGGTCAGCCTGGGGCTCGATGCCGACTACGAGAACACCTACACCGCAAGCCTCAGTTACACCAACTACTTTGGCGGCGACTTCAACACGCTGGTGGACCGTGACTTTATGTCGCTCAGTTTCGGCGTGAACTTCTAAACCTGATTCCGTGGAGATCTGCAGATGAAACCCATCACTTTTTTTCAGGGTGCAGCGCTGACCCTTACCTTGCTGGCCACTGGTGTCATGGCGGCAGTGTCACAACAGGAAGCGGACCAACTCGGCACCACACTGACGCCTCTTGGCGCACAGAAGGAAGGCAATAGCGACGGCAGCATTCCGGCCTGGACCGGCGGGCTCAAACCAGGGGCGGCGAAAGTGGAGAAAGGCTTTCTGGGCGATCCGTTCGCTGATGAAAAGCCGCTGTTCGTGATCAACGCGCAGAATGCACAACAGTACAAAGACAAGCTGACTGACGGGCAGATGGCGATGTTCAAGCGCTATCCGGACAGCTACCGGATTCCGGTATACACCAGCCACCGCACCGCCTCGAACCCACAGGAAGTCTACGATGCGGCGAAGAAAAGTGCCTTGAATACCGAATCGTTGGCCGGCGGCAACTATGTCGGCAACCTCACAGGCTCGCGGTTCTATGCTTTCCCGCTGCCTAAAACCGGCGTAGAAGTGCTGTGGAACCACATCAGCCGCTACCGCGGTAAAAACTTTCATCGTCTGACCGCTCAGGCAGCCCCGCAAACCAATGGCTCCTTTACTGCCGTCGAGTTGAGCGATGAAGTGGGTTACCCGCAATACATGAAGGACGGCGACGGAAAAAAAGCCGAGAACGTCCTGTTCTACTACAAACAGGAAGTGACTGCACCTTCGCGCCTGGCCGGTGGCGTGACACTGGTGCACGAAACCATCGACCAGGTGACCGAACCACGCATGGCCTGGGTCTACAACGCCGGCCAGCGTCGGGTACGTCGTGCCCCACAGGTAGCCTATGACGGCCCGGGGACGGCCGCCGACGGCCTGCGCACAGCTGACAATGCCGATATGTTCAACGGCGCGCCGGACCGCTACGACTGGAAACTGGTGGGCAAGAAGGAGATGTACATTCCGTACAACAATTACCGTCTCGCGTCGCCGCAGCTCAAGTACAAGGATATGCTCCAGGCCGGGCACATGAACCCGGACCACACCCGCTACGAGCTGCACCGCGTATGGGAAGTCGTCGCCACCCTCAAGCCTGGTGAGCGCAACATCTACGCCAAGCGCCACATGTACTTCGATGAAGACACCTGGCAGTTGGTCGAGATCGACCACTACGATGGCCGTGGCCAGCTGTGGCGGGTTGCCGAGGGCTTTGCCATGAACGACTATGAACAAGGGCTTGGCAACTACGCGGCCATGGCGATCAACGATCTGGTCGCCGGTCGCTATCTGGTCATGGCCTTGGCCAACGAGGCGCCGCATGGCACCGAGTACGGCACCCAGCCGACGATGGCGGACTTCACCCCTGGCGCATTGCGTAACGCCGGTATCCGCTGAACCCCTGCGCCGCGATCGTCCTGATCGCGGCCTCTTTGCCTCGGGACGGTCGCAGGAACTAGTTCCTACGACCGATTGTAGAGGCGGGCCCCTGATGATTTGCTAGGCACACTCTGCCGCCTGGCCAATAACAATTATCAGGTGTTGTCATGACCAGTCTTCATCTCCAGACATTGCCTTCGCTGCCGCTGTCACTCCCCAACTTGCCCGCTCGGCACTTGCCGCGCCCGCATCTGGTCGACCTGCTACTGGAAAAGAACCCGCGCCTGCGCCTGTTGTGCGCGCCGGCAGGCTTCGGCAAAAGCACCTTATTGTGCGAAACCCTGCGCCAAGTTCCGCATGGGCGCAGTGCCTGGATTGCGATGAATGGTCAGTGGCTTACCCTCGGAGCGTTCTGCCAGCAAATCGGCAAGGCTTTCGGGGTCAACGCAAAGTTCTACCGTGATGCGGATGCATTGCGCGCCTGGTTCAGCCAGTGCGAGGAAACGCTGCGCCTGGTGCTCGACGACTATCCAAGCCAGGGCCCGGACCCGATCGGTCACTGGCTCGACCAGTTGCTTGGCTTGCCAGGCTGCACCTTGCAGGTGTTTGTCAGTTGTCGTCAGCGCCCGCAATTGAATCTGTCACGGTTGTTGCTCGAGGATGAGTTGCTGGAACTGGACAGCCGCCAACTGGGGTTCAGCCACGACGAGTTCGACCGCTTGATGGGCCTGTTAGCGCCTAATCGTTGTGCCAACGACAACGCGGTGCTCTGGCAGCAATCGCTGGGCTGGTGCGCCGCCACGCGGCTGTTGTGTGAGGCGTCGCAGCAACAAGGTACAGTCTGGTTGCGCGAGTACCTGCAGCATGAAGTACTGTCGCGCCTGACCGAGCGGCAAGTGTCGATACTCTGTGCCCTGGCTCATCTGCCCAAGTTCAACGCTGCGCTGTACGCGCACCTGTGGGACGATGAAAGCGGTACCGCGGCCTTTGAACTGATGCTGCGTACCAACGCCTATTTTCATATGCTGGATGCGGCCGGTCAGTGGTACTGCCTGTTGCCCGCTATCGCCAATGCCCTGCGCGATCAGCTCCAGGGCGCTGCGCTCAATCAACTGCGGCTGCGCGCCTGTCATTGGCTGAGCAGCGCAGGGTGCATTGACGACGCCATAGAATTGGCCCTGTGTGCAGGCCAGCCCGATCTTGCCGCCAATCTGATGGATCGACTGGGCTTCGATTGGCTATTCGCCCGCCAGCACCTGCGTAAATGGCTGGGTTGGTACGACAGGATGCCGCCGTCGTTGCTGCTCGGCTCACCGCGCCTGGTTTTCCAGAGCGCCCGGGCTTTGCTGTTGAGCTGGCGCCTGGATGAAGCACACAGCTGCATCGCTCGTCTGGAGCGCTTCTTGCCGCATCCCGATCCTGTTCAGAACCAGCGCCTGATTGCCAATTGGCAGGCACTGCACGGCAGCCTCGAAGGCTTGCGCGGTCATGCGCAGACGGCCCGTGAACATTGTCGGCAGGCGCTGGCGCACCTGGGCAGTCACGACTGGCGATCGGCGATTCTGTGTTACTCGACCCTTGGCCGGGTAGAAATGGCGACCGGCAACAGTCAGGACGGCCGCCAGTTGCTCCAGGACGCGGTAGAAATTGCACGCCGCCATGGCTGTCTGGCCAACGAAGTACTGATCAACACCGACCGTATCCGCCAGGCGATCCTCGCGGATGAACTGGCCCAGGCCGAAATTCTCCTCCATCAGAGCCTGGAACTGACCCGCGCCGATACCCGGCCAAGCCTGTTGTTGGGGCGCCTGCAGCTGCTGCAAGGCGAACTGCACCTGTTGCGCGGCAATACCAGTGACGCCGACAAGGCGCTTCAGTTGGGTATGAGCCTGGCCCGCGAAAGTGCTGACCCGTTCAAGCTGCACGGCTATATAGGCTTGGGTGAAATTGCTGCCAGACGCGGTGACTTTGATCAGGCAAGCCGGGCAATGCATGACGCCGAACGGCACATGCACTGCCAGAAAGCCCAGGCCAGCTGCTATCAGATGCTGCTGGACTACCAGCGCCTGCGTGTGCTGGTACATAAGGGCGATTGGCAGGCGGTTGTGCCGCTTGCCCTGGCGATGCAAGCACAGCTGAATCCGGAATCCGGGCGTATCGCACCCCTGCACACACCCTCGTTGCCACTGCGTATCCAGCGGGTGCTTGCGGTTGCTGAGTGCGAGCTTGGCCAGGCAGACCAAGCACGCCAGCGTCTAGTGGCAATGATCGAGCAATGCGAGCGGTTCAAGTTCAATGCGCTGGCCAAAGAGGCGCGCTCACAGCTTGCATCGCTCCAAGCCCACGACCAAGGCAATGCGCCATTGGCCGATCCACCGGTCGCCAAGCCCTCACGTTTTGAATTGTCCAGCCGCGAACTGGCGGTGCTGAACCTGTTGGCCAGCGGCCTTACCAATCAGGAAATCGGCGATAGCCTGTTCATCTCCCTCAATACCGTCAAGGCCCACACCAAGAACATCAACGCCAAGCTTGGGGTCAAGCGCCGTGCGCTGGCGGTGATGCGCGCCCAGGAAATGGGCCTGCTGGAGCGGGGCGACGCGCCGGTGAACGACCGTGCGCATCGCCTGACCCAGGGGTGATCAGTCGAGCAGACCTTTGGCGCGGGCAATGGCCACAGCCTCGGTGCGCCCTTGCGCCCCGAGCTTGGCGTTGATGTTGCGCAAGTGTGATTTTACCGTGAACTCGGAAAGGAACATCTTCTGCGCAATCGCCCGGTTACGCAGCCCGGCCGCCAGTTGCTGGATCACCTGTATTTCGCGGGTCGTCAGCGATTCGCGTGTGTCGCTGTCGCCCGACGAGGTTGAAGAGGAATCGCCCAGGTTGCCTGCGCGTTGCAACAAGGTGGTTAGAAAACGCGTCTCGATGCCCAGGCTGCTGGCCCGTGCCTGGTACGACACAGCCCAGCGCTGAAGCAGGTCGGCCAGCCGATGCCCCTCATCAAGGAAGGTGCGCAGGAAGCCTTCGTGGCTGGCGAAGCGCAGCGCTTTGGTCAGTTGGGCAAAGCCTTCTTCCGGCTGCCCGGCGCCGTCCAATGCCATGGCCAGCAGCAGGCGCAATTTCAGCTTGCGGCGATACTGCTGACGGTGGTTGGCTTGAACAATGGCATCCTGCAGTTGCCCAACAGCATCCATACAGCCGCCCTGGGCAATTTGCAGGCGCAGGCGGGCGATGGATGGAATATCGACATCGCTGCCGTGGAATATCAGCCCCGGACGCTCCCAACTACTGATCAGGTTAGCCGAGCGCAGCGCCTGGGCGGCCACGTCCAGGCGGTTCTCCAGGGTGGCGACACGGGCGCGCTCCAGCCAGCTGGAACACACCACGCGGTCGGAGCCGGATTGACGACCGATCTGTTCCAGTTCGGCAAGGTAGCGCAGCCAGGTGTCGCGTTCGCCTTTCAAGTAGGCGATTCTCGCCAATAGCACATGACTGGAAATCAGCGAGTCCGGCGGGCTGCCGTCCTTGGCGTGAGGCAAGGCCTCGGCAAGGTTGTGTTCGGCCTCTTCCAAGGCATCGGACTCGTACAACGCTAGCGACAAGGTGATACTCAGTGAGGTTTTGCCACCGAATGCACTGCTGCGGTTGTCCACCCACTGACGCTGGGCCGCAGCCTGTAGTCGCGCCAGGGCATTGCCCAGGCGACCTTGAGTCAGATCCAGAACGCCTTCGATACAATCGGTGACCGTGGTCAGGTAGGTAACGCGGTCCGGCGAGCTGCGTTTGAAGGCCCGGGAAAACAGGCGGCGAGCCTCTTCATGGCGCCCGGTAACCAGCATGCTGAATGCCAGCGAGTTGGTCACCACGCCGTACTGGAACACTTCATCGAGGGGTATCTGGTCAATGTGCTCAAGACCGGCGACATAGCATGCGTCCACCTGATCGGTAATGGCCAGGACCATGCAGCGAATGGTCCTGGCCTCGAGCTTGAACAGCTTGCGCGTGTCTTCGTCGGCGCGGGCCTCAAGCTGTTCGACAATTTTCAATGCATCGCGGTAGCGGCGGTGCAATGCCAGGGCCCAGGCATAGGCCACGTTGAGGTTGGGGTGCAGTTCCAGGTAAGTTGCCGGAATCCGATCAAGCCAACTAAGCAGCAGGCGTGAGCGTGCTTCGGCCATCAATTGTCCGGCATAGATCGCCAGGCGGCTGGCGGCTTCAGCGGTAGCCCCGGCCTGCAACAAGTGCTCGATGCCCGGAATCGGTCGCTCAGCCTCGAAATACCACTGCGCAGCGGCGTGGTGAAGGGTGACCGCATGTCCGGGGAATTGGCGGTTCAGCGCATCCTTCAGGTAGCTGGCGAACAGACTGTGGTAGCGAAAGCACTGATGATCGTTGTCCAGCGGGAAAATGAACAGATTGCTGCGCTCAAGATGCTCGATCATTGCCTGGCTGTCGTTGCGTCCGCTGACGGCATCGCACAAGGGCGCGTTGAGCTGGTCGAGAATGCTGGTTTGCATCAGAAACAAGCGGCAGTCTTCGCTTTGCCTGGCGAGAATGTCTTCGGCCAGGTACTGCGCCAGCTCCAGGTTGGAACCGGAGAAAGACGCGACGAAAGCGGCAGGGTCGGTACGTCCTTGCAGTGACAGGCTGGCGAGGTAAATGGCGGTGATCCAGCCTTCGGTGCAGCGAAACAGCGTAGCTATATCATTGTCGCGCAGCGTCAGTTGGCGCTTCTCGCGGATAAAGCGTGTGGCCTCTTCCAGGGAAAAACGCAGCGCGGCGGGGTTGATCTCTACCAACTGACCGCGGGCACGTATGCGCCCCAGGCCGATGTCGGGTGTGGTTCTGGAGGCGATCACCAGCACCCCGCAGGGGGGCAGGGCGTCCATCAGGCGTTGAATGAAGTCCAGTACCGAAGGGTTTTCAATCGCTTCGAATTCGTCGAGCACGATTGAAAACGGTTGCACAAAGCTGCTGATCCGCTCCAGCAACTCCTGCAACTGCTCGGCGGCGCTGAAACAGGCGGGCTGGGCGTTACCCTCGAGTGCATCGCCTGCGCTCAGTTCGCGAATGCCACAGAGCAAATGATTGATCAGGCGTTGAATGTCGTTATCGGCTTTGTCCAGGTTCAGCCATTGCACGCTGCGCCCGGCAGCCAGGCAGCGTTCGCGGTACTGCAGGAGCAGGGTGGTCTTGCCGAAGCCGGCAGCAGCGCGCACCAGTATCAACCGTGCATTGGCGACACTGTCCATGGTGTCCAGCAAGTGGGCACGAACAAGATGGCTCGGCGCGGCAATCGGGGCTGAAAGCTTGGCTTGCAGGACCTTTGCGGGAGTAGTGTGGCCAAGGTCCGTGGCGGCTGAGTCGTGGTGCTCCAGAACATCGGGCATAGAGGGTCTCCAGCAAGCGGGCTAGAGGGGTGGCGCCCATAGACGCCGCCATGGTTCCGCTTTTATTGTTATTTGAGGTGAGTATCTTGCCACGTCAAATGTGGCAGGTATGCCGTTCTTTCGAACTAGTTCACGCCTCCAGATGGCATAAAGCCCATTCCTGCCAGACTTATCAATCAACCGCTGAGTCAAAGGGACTAGTCACCGTTTCACCTGTTCGAACGATTGTGCTCGTTGGTCGCCGGCTTAGGCTGGGCGCTGTATGTACCAATGGCTTGCCGTTCACGGCAATGCGACTTTCGAACAATAACAAGGGTGACGGTATGGAACAGGCTTACGATTTCATCGTGGTCGGGGGAGGGTCGGCGGGTTGCGCAGTAGCCGGGCGGCTGGCTGATGCCAAGTGTGGTGAGGTGGCCCTGCTGGAAGCGGGCGGCCACGATCATCGTCCATTGGTGACGACGCCGGTCGGCATCGCGCTGGTGATCCCGCGGGCCGGTGAATTCAATTACGCCTATAACAGCTTGCCGCAGCCGACCATGGCTGGCCGCGCAGGTTACCAGCCGCGGGGACGGGGTCTGGGCGGCAGTTCCTCGATCAACGGCATGGTGTACATCCGTGGCCGTGCCTCTGACTATGACCACTGGGAAAGCATGGGCGCTGAAGGCTGGGGCTGGAAGGATGTGTTGCCTTACTTCAAGCGTTCCGAGTGCAACGAGCGGGTCGCCGGTCGCGATGACGATCCGCTGCACGGTGGCACGGGCCCGCTGCATGTGACCGATCCTCGCTCACCCTGCGCCATGGCCCGGCATTTTCTGGAAGCGGCAAGCAGCGCCGGGCATGCCTATAACCACGACTTCAATGGCCCTGTCCAGGAAGGCGTCGGCTACTTCCAGGTCACCCAGCGCAACGGCGAGCGCTGGAACGCGGCGCGTGCCTATCTGCACCAGGGCAGGACCGGCGATGGTCAACTCAACGGCGGCCGCGCCAATCTTCACGTGCAGGTAAACACGCAAGTGCTGCGGGTGCTGTTCGAAGGGCTGCGGGCGGTGGGTGTGGTGGTGCTCAAGGACGGTCGCGAGCAGGTCCTGCGTGCCCGCAAGGAAGTCATTCTCAGTGCTGGCAGCCTGATCTCGCCGCAACTGTTGATGGTCTCAGGTGTAGGGCCGGCGGAGCATTTGCGCGAGAAAGGTATCGAAGTGCTGGTCGATGCGCCGCAGGTTGGCAAGAACCTGCAAGAACATGTCGATGTGATCCTGCACAAGCGTCTGTTTCGCACCGAGCTGTTCGGGGTGTCGGTGCGCGGCGCTTTCCGCTATCTCTGGGAACTGGTCAAGTACCGAGGCCGTCGCGAAGGGGTCTTCACCCGTAGCTTTACCGAGGCGGGTGGCTTCCTGAAAACCGACCCCACGCTGGCCGAACCGGATGTGCAGCTGCATTTTGTGATGTCTGCCGGTGACAACCATGGACGCAAGTTCCGCTACGGCCACGGCTACTCGTGCCATGTTTGCGTTCTGCATCCGCATAGCCGTGGCGAGGTGCGCCTGGCGTCCGCTGACATGCGTGACGCGCCGGTGATCGAGCTCAATATGCTCGCCGATGATCGCGACATGGAGGTGATGCTCAAGGGCGTGCATCAGGTCCAGGCCATTCTCGAACAGCCCGCGCTGGCGCGCTTTGGTGGCAAGGCCTTGCACTTTGCCGGGCTCAAGTTCGACGGCAGCGACGACAAACAGATCAAGCAGGTCATCCGCGAGCGCGCCGATGGCGTGTATCACCCGGTAGGGACCTGCCGAATGGGCAGCGATGTGGCCTCGGTGGTCGATCCGCAACTGCGCGTGCGTGGGGTGCAGGGCCTGCGCGTTGTCGATGCTTCGGTGATGCCGCGGGTGGTCGCCGGCAACACCAATGCCCCGTGCATGATGATCGGCGAGAAGGCTGCGGACCTGATCATTGCCGACTGTCGCGCGCCGGTGGTCGCAGGCGACACGTCCCAACCGGCACTCGCCTAGCCATGCAGCAGATGCCGCAAACCGTCCAGGCTTGCGGCGTCTGCGTGCCTGGGGGATGCCCCTAGTTCATTCGAACCAGGAGAAAACCATCGTCAGGTTCATCCCTTTGATCGACGCTGAGCGGTCGCACTCTCCTTAGTATCAAACCAACAAGAACAACAGCATCAGGAGCTTGACCATGTACCTGACCCAAGGCTTGCAGCGCATGCTGCAACAGGAGCCGAACCACCTTGCCACGATCTACCGTGGCCGCCGCCAGACCTATCGCGAGCTCGGCCAGCGGGTCAGCCGGCTGGGCGGCGCGTTGCGTTCGCTGGGGATGAACAGCGGTGATCGGGTGGGCATGCTTGCGCTCAACTCCGACCGCTACCTGGAGTACATGCTGGCCACCTGGTGGGGTGGCGGAGTGCTCAATCCGGTCAACATTCGCTGGAGCGTCCCGGAGATCGTGTTCTCCCTGGACGACTGTGATACCGGCATCCTGATTGTCGACGATCACTTCTTGCCAATGGTCGAGCAGATCCGCGCCACTGCCCGCCGTGCGCCAATCGTCATCCATGCTGGCGACGGCCTGGCACCGGAAGGCATGTATGCCTACGAGCAGTTGATCGCTGAAACCGCGCCGATTGCCGATGCCGGGCGCGGCGGCGACGATCTGGCCTCAATCATGTACACCGGCGGCACCACCGGCTTGCCCAAGGGTGTCATGCAATCGCACATGAACCTGTGGTCTTCGGCTATTGCCCGTGCCGCGCAGTTTCCAGCCTTGGATAATTGCCGCGGCCTGCACGCTGCACCGCTGTTTCATACCGCAGCAATGGCCCGTGCCGTGGGCATGTTCGTTGTCGGCGGCACCCATGTGCTGATTCCTGCTTTCGACGCTCTCGAAATACTGCAGACCATCGAGCGCGAGCAGGTCAACGAGATGCTCCTGGTGCCGACCATGCTGCAGTCCGTGGTCATGCATCCTGACTTCGCCAACTACGACCTGAGTTCGTTCAAACGCCTGGCGTATGGCGCATCGCCCATTTCGCCAACGCTGCTGGAAAAGGCCATGGCAGCGCTGCCGGGTATCGAGTTCATGCACGCCTACGGGTTGACCGAGGCCGCGCCGGTAGTGTCGGTAAGTCCGCACTCCAGTCATGGTCCTGAAGGCATCGCCAGTGGCCGCGTACGTAGCGTCGGCCGCGGTGGCTACGGTGGCATGGTGCGGGTCGTCGATGAAAATGGCGCTGAAGTGCCGCGCGGTACCGTGGGTGAAATCGTTGCCTGCGGCCCGAACATCATGCAGGGCTACTGGAACCGTCCGGAAGAAACCGCCAAGGCCCTGAAAAACGGCTGGCTGCACACCGGCGACGGCGCCTACATGGACGAGGACGGTTATTTGTTCATCGTCGACCGCCTCAAGGACATGATCGTCACCGGTGGCGAAAACGTGTTCTCCGCCGAAGTCGAAAACGTCATCGCCCGCCATCCCGAAGTCGCCATGTGCGCGGTGATCGGCATTCCGCACGAGCGTTGGGGCGAAGCGGTGCACGCGGTGGTGGTACGCACCCCCGGCAGCGAACTGACCGAAGCGCAATTGCGTGAACACTGCGCCAGTCACATCGCCGGGTTCAAGTGCCCGAAATCGGTGGACTTCACCGCCGCTTTGCCGCTGTCGGCCGCCGGCAAGATTCTCAAGCGCGACCTGCGCGAACCCTACTGGAAAGACCAGGCCCGAGCGGTCAACTGATCCCGGCCAACCTTTGACCCTGATGGAGTAAAACATGAGCAATAAAGTTGTGGTTGCCGGCGTCGGCATGATCCCGTTCACCAAGCCGGGCCAAAGCGACACGTATCCGGTCATGGGGGCCAATGCGGCAAAGAAGGCACTGGCCGATGCCGGTATCGACTACGCCCTGGTGCAACAAGCCTACGTCGGTTACGTGTTCGGTGATTCGACCTCGGGCCAGGCGGCCATCTATGGCGTTGGGCTGACGGGTATTCCGGTCATCAACGTCAACAACAACTGCGCCACCGGCTCTACAGCCCTGTTCCTGGCACGCCAGGCGATAGAAAGCGGCGCGGTCGAGTGTGCTATCGCCCTGGGCTTCGAGCAGATGGTGCCGGGCGCGCTGAAAGGAGCTTGGACCGATCGTCCAGGTCCGATGGAACGTTTCGCCAATGTCATGACTGAGATCCAGGGTTTTGAACCCGAGGCGCCGCGTGCCGCACAGTTCTTCGGTGGCGCCGGGCGTGCCTACATGCGTGAGTACGGCATCAGCGCGGAAATTTTCGGACGCATCTCGGTGAAAGCGCGTAACCACGCCGCCAATAACCCATTCGCGGTGTTTCGCAACCCGGTGAGCCTGGAAGAAATCATGGCCTCGCCGACGGTGTTCGAGCCGATGACGCGCCTACAGTGCTGTCCACCGACTTGTGGCGCTGCTGCCGCGATCCTCTGCTCTGAAGCCTTCGCCAGAAAACACGGCCTGGACACCCGCGTGGTGATTGCCGCACAGGCCATGAGCACCGATCGCAACAGCAGCTTCGATGAAGCCGACATGCGCAAGGTTGTGGGTTACGACATGACCCGCAGCGCCGCGCTGAGCGTATACGAGCAGGCGGGCGTGGCACCGACCGATATCAACGTGGTCGAGCTGCATGACTGCTTCACCGCCAACGAGCTGATCACCTACGAAGGCCTGGGCCTGACTCCGGAAGGCAGCGCCGAGAAGTTCATTCTCGAGGGTGACAACACCTACGGCGGGCGCGTGGTCACCAATCCGTCCGGTGGCCTGCTCTCCAAAGGCCACCCGCTGGGCGCCACCGGCCTTGCGCAATGCGCCGAGCTCACCTGGCAACTGCGCGGCGCCGCCGAAGCGCGTCAGGTAGAGGGTGCGCGTCTGGCCCTGCAACACAACCTGGGCCTCGGTGGCGCCTGCGTCGTCACCCTCTACCAGCGTCAGTGACCTGGGCCCTGAACCGGAGATGTCTGCATGATCGATAAAAGCCATATCGGTGCCGTGGTCTCGAGCCACAGCGTAAACGTTGAAGCCGGTCGCCTGCGCTTCTTCGCCAAGGCCACCGGACAGCGCGATGCGCGTTACACCGACCCGGCAGCGGCGCAAGACGCCGGCTACCCGAATCTGCCAGTGCCGCCGACCTTCCTGTTCTGCCTGGACATGGAGGCGCCGAACCCGCGCGCCACCATGGACCTGCTGAACATCGACATCGGCAAAGTGCTGCACGGCGAACAGAGCTTCAAGTACCACCAGATGGCATATACCGGCGATTGCTTGAACTTCGAGTCGAGGATCGTCGACATCTACGACAAAAAAGGCGGCGCCCTGGAGTTTGTCGTACGTGAAACCCGCGTAACCCGCCAGAGCGGTGAACTGGTCGCAGAACTGCGTAACAGCCTGGTGGTGCGCAATGGATAAGGAGCAACGAATGCAGCCAGTCAACTTTGTCGACGTGCAGGTCGGTAGCGAGTTGCCGTCGTTCACCAGCGAGCCGATCAGCCGTCTGGCCCTGGCCTTGTACTGCGGTGCGTCGGGCGACCACAACCCGATTCACGTCGACCTCGACTTTGCCCGCAAGGCCGGCATGCCCGATGTGTTTGCCCACGGCATGTTGTCGATGGCCTACCTCGGTCGGCTGTTGACCGCCTGGGTGCCGCAGCAATCGATTCAGCAGTTTTCGGTGCGTTTTGTCGCCATTACTCAGCTGGGTGATGCCGTGACCTGCTCGGGCACCGTGGTGGAGAAGGACGAGGCGACGGGCACCGTCCGCCTTGAAGTCACCACTCGCAATCAGGCAGGCGAAATCAAATTGTCCGGTGAAGCCATCGTGGCCCTGGGCGCTTGAACAACAAGGAGAAAAACATGAGCAACAAACTTCAAGACCAAGTGGCAATCGTATCGGGTTCTGGCCGTGGTATCGGTCGCGAGATCGCCCTGAAGCTGGCGGCGGACGGTGCCGCCATCGTCGTCAACGACCTTGACGCGGCACCTGCCGAAGAAGTGGTGGCAGAAATCATCGCCGCCGGTGGCAAGGCAGTGGCCTGCGTTGGCAGCGTGACCGACAAGGACTTTGGCGACCGCTTCGTCAAAACTGCACTGCAATCCTTCGGCCGCCTGGACATCATCGTCAACAATGCCGGTTACACCTGGGACAACGTCATCCAGAAAATGACCGATGAACAGTGGGACGCGATCATGGATGTGCACGTCAGCGCACCGTTTCGCATCCTGCGTGCTGCCAGTGACTATTTCCGTGAAAGCGCCAAGCAGGAAGCCGAAGCGGGCCAGGAAGTGTTCCGCAAAGTGGTCAACATTTCCTCGGTGTCGGGTGTGATGGGCAACGCTGGCCAGGCCAATTATTCCGCGGCCAAATCTGCCATTAACGGCCTGACCAAGGCCCTGGCCAAGGAATGGGGCCGCTACAAGGTTTGCGTCAACAGCGTCGCCTTCGGCCTGATCAAGACCCGCCTGACCGAAGCCACCGCGGGTGAAAACAACACCTCCACCCTGGATATCGATGGCAAGCAGATCAAGGTCGGGGTCAACCCGCAACTGATGAAGAACATCGAGTCGATGATTCCGATGGGCCGTGCCGGTACGCCGCAGGAAGCCGCGGGCTCGGTGTACCTGTTCTGCATTCCGGAATCCAACTATGTGTCTGGCCAGGTACTGGTCGTGGGCGGCGGGCGTCCATAAGTGACCTGCGAGCTGCCATGCATCGGCGTGGTAGCTCACTCCCTTCCTGTTGCTTGACCGTCTTGCCGAGGAGCTTTCATGAGTGCCCAAACCTCTCCCTGGATCACTGATGACCTGGTGATCTTCCAGGATTCGATCCGTCGATTTATAGCCAATGAGCTGACCCCGCACGAAGAGCGCTGGGCCAAGCAGCAGCACGTCGATCGTGAAATCTGGCTCAAGGCCGGTGAGTTCGGCATGCTGTTGCCGAGCATCCCGGAGGAATATGGTGGCGGCGGTGGCACCTTCGCCCATGACGCTATTGTCACCCTGGAACAAAGCCGTGCAATCAGCACCAGCCTTGGCACCAACGTACACAGCGGTATTGTCGCGCACTACCTGCTGCGCTATGCCAGCGAAGAGCAAAAGCTCAACTGGCTGCCGAAAATGGCCCGCGGCGAAATGGTTGCAGCCATCGCCATGTCCGAGCCGGGTGCAGGCTCCGACCTCAAGAGCATCAAATGCCGCGCCGTGCGTGATGGCGACAGCTATGTCATCAACGGCTCCAAGACGTTTATCACCAACGGCTACCACGCCGACCTGATTCTGGTGGTGACCAAGACCGACCCAGAAAAAGGCGCCAAGGGTGTTTCGATCATCGTCGTCGAAACCAAGGATCTAAAGGGCTTTCGCCGTGGCCGGATCCTGGAAAAAATTGGCCAGAAAGGCCAGGACACCACCGAGCTGTTCTTCGATGACGTCCGCGTGCCGTGCGCCAACCTGCTGGGAACGGAGGAGGGCAAGGGCTTTATCCAGCTCATGCAGCAACTGCCGCAGGAGCGCATGATCATCGCCCTGGGCGCGATCAGCACCATGGAGCGCGCCGTTGAAGAAACCTCTGAATACGTGCGCCAGCGCAAAGTTTTCGGTCAATCGCTGCTGGACCTGCAGAACACCCGTTTCAAGCTGGCCGAGTGCAAGACCATCGCCACCGTGGCGCGCAGCTTTGTCGACGACTGCATGGCCAAGGTGCTCAAGGGCGAGCTCGACCCTGAAACCGCTGCCATGGCCAAGTGGTGGTGCACCCAGCAGAACTGCAACGTGATCGATGAGTGCCTGCAACTGCACGGTGGCTACGGCTATATGACCGAGTACCCGATCGCTCGCCTGTACGTCAACGCACGCGTTGGCAAGATCTTTGGCGGTTCCAACGAAATCATGAAAGAGCTGGTCGCTCGCACCTTGTAGGTGCGCGCGTGGCGAGGGTACAGGTATGAGCACAACCATTGAAGTGGGCGTTGACCGCGGTTTGGCAACGCTGGTGTTGACCCGCCCCGAGCGCAAGAACGCGCTGACGGCGCAGATGTTCGCCGAGATGCTCGAAGCGCTTGCGAGTTTGCGCCGCGACAGCACGGTCAAGGCATTGCTGTTGACCGGTGCCGGAGGTGATTTCTGCTCTGGCGGCGACCTGGGCAGCATGCAAGGCGCGGTCGAGGCGGACGCGGTGCGCACGCGTATGGTCGAAAACAATCGTTTGCTCAGTGCCCTGGCCGACTTTGACCGCCCGGTTATTGCCGCCGTCGATGGCGTCGCCTTCGGCGCCGGTTTCAGCCTGGTACTGGCGGCAGATTTTGTCATCGCTTCGCAGCGGGCGCGGTTCTGCATGGCGTTTGCCCGCGTCGGGTTGGCGCCGGACCTTGGCGCTTCCTATTTTCTGCCGCGCATCGTCGGGCTGCAGAAAGCCAAGCAACTGATCTACTCGGCGGCCGAAATCAACGCCGAGCAGGCCTTGGCGCTGGGTATCGCCCTGGAAGTACAGCCTGCCGAGCTATTGCTCAGCCGCGCCGAAGAGCTGGCGCGGGGCATGGCGAATATGTCGAGCTGCGCCTTTGGCATGACCAAACGCCTGCTGGCCCGTTCGTTCGAAGCCGATCTGGCGACCCAGCTGGACGCTGAAGCCAGCAGCCAGGCGGTGGCCATGAGTTCCAGCTACTTGCAGCAAGCCACGGCGCGCTTTGCCAGCAAGCAGCCGCCGCTGTACCAGTGGCCGCTGGCACGGCCCTGCAGCAATTAAACAACTGTCATCACCACAGGAGGTGTGCCATGAGCAGCATTGAGAACACAAGTCCGCTTGCCATTCGTTCGATTCTGGACAAACAGCGCGCCAGCCTGCTGGAGCGCGACCCCTTGAGCGCTGCCCAGCGCATCGAGCTGATCGACCGCGCCATCGGCCTGCTGGTGGACTATCAGGACGACATCGTCGAGGCGGTGTGTGCCGACTTTGGCCAGCGCAGTAAAGACTTCAGCCGCGTTACCGAAGTGCTTTCCCCGCTGATGACCCTCAAACAGACCAAGGCCCAACTCAGTGAGTGGATGAAGCCCGAAGCTCGCCACACCGAGCGTGGCGAGGCGTGGGTGCAGTACCAGCCGCTGGGCGTGATCGGCATTCTCAGCCCATGGAACTTCCCGATCAACCTGGCCTTTGGGGGGCTGGCCGGCGCTTTGGCGGCGGGCAACCGGGTAATGATCAAACCCTCCGAGTTTACCCCGCATACCTCGGCACTGATGGCGCGGATGATTGCTTCGGTCTTCAGTGAAAGTGAAGTGGCAGTGATTACCGGCGGGCCAGAAGTGGGTCAGGCATTCTGCGCCCAGCCATTCGACCACCTGCTGTTTACCGGCGCGACCAGTATCGGCAAGCATGTGATGCGCGCCGCAGCGGAAAACCTGGTGCCGGTTACCTTGGAGCTGGGTGGTAAATCGCCGACGATCATCTCGCGTTCGGCAGACTTCGATGCCGCCGTGACGAAGATCATCACCGGCAAGCTGCATAACGCCGGGCAAATCTGCCTGGCGCCGGACTATGTGTTCGTGCCAGAGGAGTCGCTGCAGGACTTTATCGCTGCGGCAAAAAAAGTCGTGGCGACCTTTTTCCCGCGGTTGCTGGATAACCCTGACTACACCTCGCTGATCAATGCCCGGCATTTCCAGCGTTTGCAGGGCTACCTGAGCCAGGCGCAAGCGGCGGGCGTCGAGTTGATCGAGCTCAACCCGGCAGGCGAAGACTTCAGCCAACAAGACCACCACAAGCTGGTACCGACCTTGCTGAACAACCCCGGCGACGATTTGCGGGTGATGCAGGACGAGATCTTCGGCCCGCTGTTGCCGATCAAGCCCTACAAGACCATCGCCGAGGTGGTGGCCTATATCAACGCCCACCCCCGGCCACTGGGCCTTTACTACTTCGGCAGCGATGAAGCCGAAGAACAGCTGGTGCTCAGCCGTACCACCAGTGGCGGTGTGACGTTGAACGATGTGATCCGCCACGTCGGCGTCGAGAGCCTGCCGTTCGGCGGTGTCGGCCCCAGTGGCATGGGGGCCTACCACGGCCGCGATGGCTTTCGCACCTTCAGTCATGCCAAGGCGGTGTTGCGTGCCGCCGACAGCCCGGACCTGATGCGCCCACCCTATGTTGAACAGGTTCGCCAGATCGTGAGCTCGCTGATTACCCGCTGAGCACTAGTGGCTGACGCGCCAGCCTGCGAGCGCGCACCGAGACGAGAGACGCTTATGAAAACGCGCATTACCGAGTTGCTGGGAATTCGTTACCCGATCATTCAGGGTGGCATGATGTGGGTTGGCCGCGCCGAGATGGCCGCCGCCGTGTCCAATGCCGGTGGCCTGGGGATACTGACCGCACTGACCCAGCCTACGCCTGACGCGCTGTCGGCGGAGATCGCCCGCTGCCGACAAATGACCGACAAGCCGTTTGGGGTGAACCTGACCTTGCTGCCGTCGATCAACCCGCCGCCTTACGCGCTCTACCTGCAGGCAATTATCGACAGCGGCGTAAAGGTCTTGGAGACGGCTGGCAACAACCCGGGTGAAATCATCACCCGCGCCAAAGCGGCAGGGCTGACGGTGATCCACAAATGCGTGGCAGTTCGTCATGCCCTGACCGTGCAGCGCCTGGGTGTCGACGCGGTGTCGATCGATGGTTTCGAGTGTGCCGGGCACCCTGGTGAAGATGATATTCCGGGGTTGGTGCTGATCCCACTGGCGGCCCGTCAACTGAGCGTGCCGGTGATCGCCTCCGGGGGGATTGCCGATGGTGTCGGCATGGCCGCGGCACTGACCCTGGGCGCGGAAGGGGTGAACATGGGCACGCGTTTTTGCGCTACCCGTGAAGCGCCGATCCATGACCACATCAAGCAGGCCTTGGTGGCGGCCAGTGAGCGCGATACGCGTCTGATTTTCCGCACCTTGCACAATACCGCTCGGGTGTTGCGCAACCCGATTTCCGAGGAGGTGGTGAGCATCGAGAAGCGTGGCAACGCGCAGTTCGAGGACATCCGCCACCTGGTGGCCGGTGCCCGTGGGCGTGCGGCGCTGGAATCCGGGCAGCACGAGGACGGGATCATCACCGCCGGCCAATGCGTTGGCTTGATCGACGATGTACCGACCTGCGCCGAGCTGATCGAGCGCATGGTTCGCGAGTGTCGCGACAGTCTGCACCGTGCCCGGAACTTGATGGGTTGAGCCTGTAGGAGGAGCGAACATGCATACCCCAGCACTTCATCCCGGTCATGCCCCCGTGCCGGGCACTGATGTACCCGAAGGCTTCGAGCCCATGCAGGGCAGCGGTTTTGTCCCTTCGATCGGAGCCATTTATGTCAATCGCCAGCGCCGCAGCATGGGCGCCCGGATTGCCCAAAGTCATTTGAATCCATTGGGTTTTGCTCATGGCGGAATGCTCGCGACCTTGATCGATACCTCGTTTGGCATGGCGATCAAGTTGACGACGCAAACCGAAGTGCCGCCGGTGACGGTCTGCCTGAACATCGAGTACCTCAGCCCGGCATACCCCGGGTCATGGGTCGAGTCCACGGTCGAGATCCAGAAGATCGGTGCACGTCTTGCCAATGCCAGCTGTGTGCTCAAGGACGGCGAGCGCCTAATTGCCAAGGGCAACGCGATTTTCGTCGCGACCGCAGGCGCACCGACCAGCAAACCTGACAACCAATAAATGATTCATCTCATTGGAGCAACGCATGAGTGACGTCTTAGCCACGGCTGCGGCCACGCTTGGCCCGCAGGAGCAGTACCTCGAATTTCTTGCCCAGGGCCGTTTCATGCTGCAGCGCAGCCTGTCCAGCGGCCGCTATGTGTTCTATCCGCGGGTGCTGATTCCAGGCACCGGTGAAACCGACCTGGTATGGGAGCAAGCCAAGGGTACCGGCACGCTCTACGCCATCACCGTCAACCGTGCACGCAACGGCAGCCACAACGTGGCACTGATCGATCTCGACGAAGGCCCGCGGATGATGTCGCGCATCGAAGGCCGTGAAACGGCGCCGATCGGCAGCCGCGTCAAGGCACGGATCATCGAGGAGGAGGGCGTCGCTATGGTGGTCTTTGATGTGATTGAGGAGGTCGCGGCATGAACCAGGCTATTCGTGGCAAGACTGCCATTGTCGGCATCGGTACCGCCGGGGTCGGCGAGGCCAAGGGTTTCAGTGCCATGGAGTTGCTCGGCCAGGCGTCGCTGCAGGCCATCGCCGATGCTGGCCTGCAGTTGCAGGATATCGACGGTATTTTTGCCGCCACCAGCTCCCATGCCTTTCCGACGCTATCGGTGGCCGAATACCTGGGGATCAAACCGTCCTATGTGGATGGCACCAATATCGGTGGTTCCAGCTTCGAGATGCATCTGCTGCAAGCGACCCTGGCGCTGGAAGCCGGCCTGTGCAACGCCGCGTTGGTCTGCTACGGCTCCAACCAGCGTACTGCCGGTGGCCGCCTGGTTTCGATGAGCGAACCGCAATGGCACGAGGCGTTCTACAAACCGCGCCACCCGATCACTTCCTACAGCCTGGCGGCCAGCCGCCATATGCATCAGTACGGCACTACCCGGGAGATGCTCGGCGAAGTCGCGGTGTCGGCACGCCAGTGGGCCAACCTCAATCCGGAAGCCTTCGCCCGTGGTCCGTTGAGCCTGGATGATGTCATGGCCAGTCGCATGGTCAGCGATCCGTTGTCGTCCGCCGACTGCTGCCTGGTTACCGATGGCGGCGCCGCCTGTGTGCTGGTGCGTGCCGATCGCGCCCGTGACTTGCAGCGCAAGCCTGCCTACTTTCTCGGCGCTGCTGGCGCGCAGTGGCACCGTTCGGTCGTGGCAATGCCCGATCTCACCGTGACGGCAGCCTCCGAGAGCGGGCCGCGTGCGATGGAAATGGCTGGTGTGAGTCACGCCGATATCGATCTGGTGATGCTCTACGATGCTTTCACCATCAACACCATCCTGTTTCTCGAAGACCTTGGCTTTTGCCCGAAGGGTGAAGGCGGACGCTTCGTTCAGGGCGGGCATATCGCGCCCGGCGGCGGTCTGGCGGTAAACACCAACGGTGGCGGCCTTTCCTGCGTTCACCCCGGCATGTACGGCCTGTTCATGATCATCGAGGCGGTACGTCAGATCCGTGGCGAGGCAGGGGCGCGGCAACTGAAAAAAGCCGACATCGCTTTGCTGCATGGCAACGGTGGCACGTTGTCGAGCCAGGTAACCGCGTTCCTGGGTAGCGAAAACGCGCTCTGAGTGCGTACCCGGGAAAGGAAGTACGGGCGCAAATTGGTCCGAACGATCTAGAGCCTCGACAGGTGAGTCATTCAATACTCACCGCAGGTTCGCATAACAACAAGAAACCACGCGCAGACGGCCCTCGACGCCGAGGGTCTGACTGTGCGTCTCGACTGCTCGAGGAGTCTCGATGGACATCCACTTCACACCCGATGAACTTGCCTTCCGTGAGGAGGTAAGAAGCTTTCTGCGTGAAAAACTGCCGGCGAGCCTGGCAGCCAAGGTCAAGCTTGGCAAACGTCAGTCCAAGGCCGATATCTGCGACTGGATGAACACCCTCAACGCGCGTGGCTGGTACGCCAACGGTTGGCCGGTAGAGCTGGGCGGTACGGGCTGGAGTGTGATCCAGAAGCACATCTTCGATGAAGAGTGCGCCCAGTTCGGTGCGCCGCGCGTATTGCCGTTCGGTGTGGTCATGGTCGGGCCGGTGATCATCAAGTTCGGCACCCCGGAGCAGAAGGCTCACTATCTGCCGCGAATTCTCGATGGCACCGACTGGTGGGCGCAGGGCTATTCGGAACCCGGTTCAGGCTCCGACCTGGCATCGCTGAAAACCCGAGCCGTGCGTGACGGCGATCACTATGTGGTCAACGGCCAGAAAACCTGGACCACGCTGGCCCAACACGCCGACTGGATTTTCTGCCTGGTGCGCACCGACCCTGAGGCCAAGGCGCAGCGCGGCATTTCCTTTCTGCTGATCGACATGAAAACGCCAGGCATTACCGTGCGCCCGATTGTCACTCTCGATGGCGAGCACGAAGTCAACGAAGTGTTCTTCGACAACGTGCGGGTGCCGGTGGCGAACCTTGTAGGTGAAGAGAACCAGGGGTGGACCTGCGCCAAATACCTGCTCACCCACGAGCGCACCGGTCTTGCCGGGGTCGGCTTCTCCAAGGCGTTGATTGCCCAGCTCAAGGCGATTGCCCAAGAGCAACTGTGTGACGGCAAGCCACTGCTGGACAACCCGCTGCTGCGCGCGCAGATCGCCGAGGTGGAGATTCAGCTGAAGGCCACCGAAATGAGCAATCTGCGCATTCTTGCCGCCAGCCAGGAAGGGGGCGAAACCGGCGCGCAAAGCTCGCTGCTCAAGGTCAAGGGCACCGAAATCCGCCAGGCCATCACCCACCTGTTGCGCAAAGTCATCGGCCCCTATGCGCTGCCGTTTCTGGAAGAGGAGCTGGAGCAGAGCTATGCCGGTGAGTTGTTGCATACCGACTACAGCGCAACGTTGGCCAGCCAGTATTTCATCATGCGCAAGCTCTCGATCTACGGCGGCTCCAACGAGATTCAGAAGAACATCGTCTCGAAAATGATTCTCGAACTGTAAGGGGTTGCTCCGATCATGGATTTCAAATTGACTGAAGAGCAGCAAATGCTGCAGGACACCGTGGCCCGCCTGGTACGTGAGGGTTATGGCTTTGAACAGCGCGAAAGCTTTCGCCACAGCGAAGCGGGCTTCAGCCGCCCGTTCTGGGCGCAGCTGGGTGAGTTGGGGCTGACGGCCGTACCGTTTGCCGAAGCGTTCGGCGGTTTTGGCGGCGGCGGTGTCGATACCATGCTGGTGATGAACGAGCTCGGCCGTGGGTTGTGCCTGGAGCCTTATCTGCACTCGGTGATCTTTGCCGGTGGCCTGCTTGAGCAACTGGGCAGTAACGAGCAGAAAGACCAACTGCTGACCCAGGTTGCCAGTGCCCAACTGCAGTTGGCCGTAGCCTTCGAAGAAGCGCAGAGTCACTACCACCTCAACGATGTACAGACCCGTGCCCAAGCGGTGGACGGGGGCTGGACCTTGTCCGGGAAAAAGGCGGTGGTGATCGGCGGGCAGACGGCGGGGCTGATTGTGGTATCGGCGCGTTCGGCTGCAGGTGAGCGCGACGAAGACGGTATCAGCCTGTTCCTGGTCGATCCAACAGCGGCGGGCGTGACCCGCCGTGTGTACCCGACTATCGATGGTGTGACAGCCTGCGAGTTGCTGCTTGATGGCGTCTTCGTGGCCAACGACAAGGTGCTTGGCCAGCCCGGCAAGGCGTTCAGTGCACTGCGTTACCAACAGGGCCGCGCCATTGCCGCGCAGTGTGCACAAGCGGTGGGTAGCATGGAAGAAGCCTGCAGCCTGACCCTGGACTACCTCAAGACACGCAAGCAGTTCGGTCAGCCAATCGGCAGCTTCCAGGTCCTGCAACACCGCATGGTCGACATGCGCTCGGAACTGGACCAGGCCACCTCCATGGCGATGCTGGCCGCCTGCGCGGCCGATCAAGCCGATAGCGATGAACGCAGCCGTACCCTGGCTGCCGCCAAGTATGTGGTAACCCGTGCTGGCCGTTTCATCTGCGAACAGGCGATCCAACTGCACGGCGGTATCGGTCTGACTCAGGAATATGTGCTGTCGCACCATGCCAAGCACTTAGTGATGATCAGCCACCAGTTCGGTGACGACGATCATCATCTGCAGGCATACGCCCGGCTACTGCAGGTCGCCTGAGCCTGACGTCTTGTTTCCCGGGCCTGCGGGCCCGGCATTTTGGAGTTCTGCGATGAAAGTCCTCGTAGCCGTCAAACGCGTAGTCGATTTCAACGTCAAGGTCCGCGTCAAGGCGGATAACAGCGGCGTTGACCTGAGCAACGTAAAAATGGCCCTCAACCCCTTCTGCGAAATCGCCGTCGAGGAGGCTGTACGCCTGAAAGAGCAGGGTGTGGCCAGTGAGGTCGTGGTGGTCTGTGTAGGCCCTGGCGCCGCGCAGGAGCAACTGCGCACGGCATTGGCCCTGGGTGCTGATCGCGCCGTGCTGGTGGAATCGGCCGATGAACTGGGTTCCCTGGCCGTGGCCAAGCTGCTCAAGGCTGTGGCCGACAAAGAACAACCGCAACTGGTGATCCTTGGCAAGCAAGCCATCGACAGTGACAACAACCAGACCGGCCAGATGCTCGCTGCGCTGAGCGGTTATGCCCAAGGCACGTTTGCCTCCAAGGTCGAAGTCGCTGGCGACAAGGTCAACGTCACCCGCGAAATCGACGGTGGCTTGCAGACGATAGCGTTGAACCTGCCTGCAATCGTCACCACCGACCTGCGCCTGAACGAGCCGCGCTATGCGTCGCTGCCAAACATCATGAAGGCCAAGAAGAAGCCGCTGGAGACTGTCACCCCACAAGCGCTAGGTGTGAGCACGGCATCGACAGTCAGCACCTTGAACGTAGAAGCACCGGCTACCCGCAGTGCCGGGATCAAGGTCAAGTCGGTGGCGGAACTGGTTGAGAAACTGAAGAACGAGGCGAAGGTAATCTGATGACAATCCTGGTTATTGCAGAACACAGCCACGCTGAACTTGCCGCCGCCACCTTGAACACGGTCACGGCCGCACAGCAAATCGGTGCTGAGGTGCATGTGTTGGTGGCCGGTGCCGATATCGACGGCGCTGTTAGTGCCGCGCAGGCCATCGACGGTGTCAGTACTGTGCTGGTGGCCAACGATGCAGCGTATGCGCATCAGTTGGCGGAAAACCTGGCGCCGCTGATCGTTGAGTTGGCCGCGGGCTACAGCCATGTGCTGGCACCGGCCACCTCCAATGGCAAGAACCTTCTGCCACGGGTAGCGGCGCTGCTCGATGTCGATCAGATCTCCGAGATTACCGCGGTGGTCTCGGCTGACACCTTCAAGCGGCCGATCTACGCGGGCAACGCCATCGCCACGGTACAGTCGAGTGCGCCGATCAAGGTCATCACGGTGCGCGGTACCGCGTTTGCCAGTGCGGGATGCTCGGCTGCTGGGCAAGCCCGCGTGCAGCCGGTGGCCAGTGTGCCTTGTGAGCAGGTCTCCTGCTTTGTTGCCGAGGCCTTGGCCAGCTCTGATCGGCCGGAGCTGACCGCAGCGAAGATCGTCGTGTCGGGCGGTCGCGGCATGCAGAACGGTGACAACTTCAAGCACCTGTACAGCCTGGCCGACAAGCTTGGCGCAGGGGTGGGCGCTTCGCGTGCGGCGGTTGACGCCGGTTTTGTCGCCAACGACATGCAGGTCGGGCAGACCGGCAAAATCGTTGCGCCACAGTTGTACATTGCCGTCGGCATTTCGGGTGCGATTCAGCACCTGGCAGGGATGAAAGACTCCAAGGTAATCGTGGCGATCAACAAGGATGAAGACGCACCGATCTTCCAGGTTGCCGATTACGGCCTGGTGGCTGACCTGTTCGAGGCGGTGCCTGAGCTGCAAGCCTCTCTCTAATCGACCTTCCTGTCCCTGGCCGCTGGCGTGTGCAACGTCGGCGGCCTGCGCAACTGTCAGCCAAGGAGTGCTCCATGAATGACGCCGTCGTACTGCCGGCTGCGGCCGAGCAGGATGAGCAGCAAACCCGCGCGGTGTACCGCAAAGTAATTCTGCGCCTGCTGCCGTACCTGTTCCTGGCCTATGCCATCAACACCATCGATCGCTTGAACGTGTCCTTCGCCAAGCTGCGCATGGCCGAAGACATTGCCCTTACCGATGCTGCCTACGGCATTGGTGCAGGGATTTTCTACCTCGGCTACATCCTCTTCGAAGTGCCAAGCAACATGTATCTGCAGCGCATTGGCGCGCGAGCCACGCTGACTCGAATCATGGTGCTGTGGGGGGCGGTGACCGTGGCAACGGCCTTTGTCACCACGCCGGGACAGTTGATTGCCGCACGGTTTCTGCTCGGGGTTGCCGAGGCCGGGTTCTTCCCGGGCGTCATCCTTTACCTGACCTTCTGGTTCCCTGCAGCGTTGCGAGCGCGCATCACCGCAGTGTTTCTAATGGCAGCGATGATCGCCGGAATCGTCAGCGGGCCGCTGGCGGGCTATATCATGAGTCATTTCGGCGGCTTCATGGGCTTGCGAGACTGGCAGGTGCTGTTTGTATTCGAGGGGGTGCCGGCGATGTTGCTGGGGTTGTTTGGCTGGTTCTGGCTGGTCGACAAACCGGCCGACGCGCCGTGGCTGAGCACCCGCGAGAAGCACCTGTTGGCCAACGCCCTGGCCCAGGGACAGGTCGCCGGTAGTGCCCATGCCAGCCTTGCCCAGGTACTGCGCAACCCGCGGGTGTACATTGCCGGATTGGTGTTCTTTTGCCTGTACAGCGGCTCGAATACCGTTTCGTACTGGATGCCCACGCTGATCCGCGGCTTCGGCGTGGAGAATCTCAAGACCATTGGCATGCTCGCGAGCATTCCCTACCTGCTGGCCCTGGTGGGCATGTACCTACTGGCGCGCAGCTCCGACAAGCGCCTTGAGCGGCGCTGGCATGTGGCGGTGACGGTAATGGTCGGTGCCAGTTGTTTCTTTTTGCTGGGGCCGGCACAAGGCAATCTGGTTGCCTCGGTGGTGCTGATGAGTGTCGGCGCAGCAGCGTCACTGACTTCGCTGTCGTTGTTCTGGACCATTCCCCCAGCACTGCTTACGCCTGCAGCGGCTCCGGTCGGAATTGCGGTGATCAGTTGCATTGGTGGCCTGGCGGGCGTTGTCAGCCAGATTGCCGTTGGTGCGATCAAGTCAGCGACCGGGGATTTGTACCTGGCCTTCGATCTGATTGGTGGTGTACTGATTGTGGGTGTGCTGGTGTTGCTGCTGGCAATACCTGCGCGGCAACTGACCGAACGCGCCAAACTCTGAACCGCTAGGCGCGGGCTCTCCCCGCAATGGGGAAAAGGAATCGCGGGGCGCCAAGCCCCGCGAAAATTTCTTAAGGTGTGACGATATTGAACGTAGGGGTGAAGGTATCGAGCATGCCCAGCAGTTCGCCGAGCTTCTTGCTGTCACCCTGGATGTGGATATCGCCTTGCTTGATGGCCGTTGGGAAGTCCAGTTGGCGCAGGCTGATTTTATCCAGCGTGGCCTTATCCATTGTCACGGTGACCGCAGCCTGCGGGTTGTGATTGCCCGAGCGGTGCGTCAGCACGCCATTGCGCAAAGTCAATGCAAACGGCTGGTCGAGGTCGCTGAACACCCAGTTCAAGGTCATGTCGTGACCCTGGGCCTTCTGCGAATCCAGGCGCACGGCCAGGTAATCGAAGAACATCGACGGTGACATGGCCTGGATCATGTCCGGGGAGCTGCTGACGCCCTGGTACTGCGGCACACCGTGACGCAGCTCCATGGCCCCGGTCAGGTACATGTTACGCCACAGCGCGTTCTCGCTCTGATAACCCAATTGCTCCATGGCCCGGGCCTGAAGCTCGCGCGCCTCTTGGTTGTCGGGAGCGAAGAACACCAGGTTGTTGCCCAGTTGCACAGCCCAGCGATACTCGGCGTTGGCCAGTGCTTCCTTCATTTTCTCCATGGCCGGCGCCAGGCCTCCCAAAGCCTTGACGAAATGTTCGGCGGCTTGCTCGGGTGGCAGTGGGTTAAGGTTTGCCGGGTTGCCGTCGTAGTAGCCGAGGTAACGCTGGTACACCGCCCGCGAGTTGTGGCTCAGGGAGCCGTAGTAGCCCCGGGTGTACCACTTATTCTCCAGGTCGCCCGGCAGTTTCTGCATGTCCGCGGCAATTTCCGCGGGGGTCAGGCCCTGGTTGAGCAGGTGCAAGGTGCGGTCGTTGAGAAACGCATACATGTCACGCTGGTCAGCGAGCAGGGTGCGCACGCGTTCACCGGTCCAGGTCGGCCAGTTGTGCGAAACGAACATGACGTCGGTCTTGTCGCCGTAGCGCTCGAGGCTGGCATCGATGTACTGCGCCCAAGCCTTGGCATCGCGCACCAGGGCACCACGCGGGGTGAGGATGTTGTGCATCATTTGCGTGGTGTTTTCAGACATGCACAACGCGCGCAGTTGCGGCAGGTACATGTTCATCTCAGAAGGTGCTTCGGTGCCGGGGGTCAGCTGGAACTCGACATCGACGCCGTCGATACGGTGAGTTTCGTAAGGGTCCTTGATCGATACGGTCGGTGCGATCAGGGTGATCGTGCCACCCACGGGGGTCGATTTGCCCATGCCGGCATCGACCTGGCCCTTTTCACCGCGCGGCAGCAGGCTGCCGAACTGGTACAAGGCGCGGCGGCTCATGGCGGTACCGGCGAAGATATTCTCGCTGACCACATGTTCCATGAAACCACTCGGCGCGTAGATTTTCACCTTGCCCGACTGCACGTCGGCGTCGTCGACAATGCCTTTGACGCCGCCGAAGTGATCGGCATGCGTGTGGCTGTAGATTACCGCAACCACCGGCTTTTTCGGACGGTGCTGATAGTACAGGTCCAGTGCGGTGCGAGCCGTTTCGGAAACAGTCAGCGGGTCGATGATGATCAGGCCCTGATCGCCTTCGATCACGGTCATGTTCGATACGTCCATCCCGCGCAACTGGTAAATGCGCTCGGAAACCTGGAACAAGCCGGCATGGCTGTTCAACTGGCCCAGGCGCCACAGGCTCGGGTTGACACTGTCGGGCACCTGGTCTTTGTCGAGGAACTGATACGCAGTGGTGTCCCAAACCACCTTACCGTCGGCGCGTTTGATCTGACCGTTGAATGTTGCGATCAAACCGCGACTGACAGACTCGTAGTCAGCGCGATCGGTAAACGGCAACTGGCTCAGAACCGCCTTGTTGCTGCTGATCGTCTGGCTTGAGGCAGGTTGGTTGAGGGCAGGCTCGGCTGCGTACAGCATCGGGCTGTTGATGGCAGCGATTGTTGCAGCCAGCAGCAGGGGTTTGAAGACGTGTTTCATGAATCCACCTTGGTTATTGTTATGCGTAACGGGTGTGTTCACCCACCTTGACGTTGCAGGTCTTGGAAACTGCACACTAAAGGACGGGGTGGGCAATGGCAGTAGATCGAACGAACCATACGCCTCGTTTGCGCACTATCGGTGTGGCGGCTGCAGGGGTGGCTTTGGTTCGTTCGAACGATTGTCGCGGCAGGCGCAGGCACTAGGCTTGACGTCATTAAACAACCACAAAGGTGTAGCGCAATGTCAGGTCCGTTGGCGGGGTTGAAAGTCGTAGAGATGGCAGGGCTTGGGCCGGCGCCCTTTTGCGCGATGATGTTGGCAGATATGGGTGCCGAGGTGATTCGTATCGAAAAGCCGGTAAAGGCCGAGGCCACCGACAACAGCCGTGTGCAGGTGCTCAATCGCGGTCGTCGTTCGCTGGCCATCGACATGCGTGCAGAGGGTGCCACCGACACCGTCCTGGAATTGATCGCCAAGGCCGATATCCTCATCGAGGGCTTTCGCCCTGGCGTGATGGAGCGAATGGGCCTGGGACCGGATGTGTGCCTGGCGCGTAACCCGCGGCTGGTCTACGGACGCATGACCGGCTGGGGCCAGTTCGGGCCTCTGGCGCACGCGGCGGGCCACGATATCAACTACATTGCGATTGCCGGCGCCTTGCATGCCATTGGCCGTGCAGGCGAAAAGCCGGTGGTGCCGTTGAATTACGTGGGTGACTTTGGTGGCGGCGGCATGCTGTTGGGCTATGGCGTGCTCTGCGCGCTTACCGAGGCGCGCAGTTCGGGCAAAGGCCAGGTGGTCGATGCGGCCATGACCGATGGCACCGCGTTGCTCTCGGCGATGATGTACGGGTTCAAGGCCGCGGGGGCCTGGAACAATGAGCGGGGCGACAACCTGCTCGATGGCGGCGCACACTTCTACGACACGTATCGTTGTGCCGATGGCAAGTTCATCGCCATTGGAGCCATCGAACCGCAGTTCTATTCTTTGTTGCTCAAGCTGTGCAACATCACCGACCCGGCGTTCCATACCCAGCGGGACAAGTCAGCTTGGGCACCGCTCAAGGAGCGCATGAGCGAGTTGTTCATGACGCAGACGCGGCAGCAGTGGTGTGCATTGCTCGAAGGTACTGATGCCTGTTTTGCTCCGGTACTGGATTGGGACGAGGCAGCAGAGCATCCGCACAATATCGAGCGCGAAACCTTTATTCGCGTGGATGGGGTGTTGCAGCCGGCGCCTGCACCGCGCTTCAGTCGCAGCGTACCTACAACCCCGAGCGCCCCACGGCCGAGCGGGGCGGACAGTGAAGCTATCCTGGCCGACTGGGGCATCGAGATCGAGCGGATCGAGGCGTTGAAAGCGCAGCGCATTATCTAATCGTTTTGCGCTAGGCGGTGCGGCCTTGGCCTGGGCGTGCGTTATCCCAGGCTGTTCAATGACCGTCGAATCGCGCCGGGCGCTTTTCGATGAAGGCTTGCATGCCTTCCTTCTGGTCGCGCGAGGCGAACAGCAGGGCGTTGGCCTTGCGTTCAAGGGCCAATCCAGCCTCCAGCGGTGCATCCATGCCAGCGAGGATCACTTCTTTGATCTGTTCGGCAGCCAGTGCTGGCATGGCGGCGATGACTGCGGCCAGCTCCAGGGCTTTGGCTTGTACCTGGTCGTCGTCCACCAGGTCGCTGACCAGGCCCGCTACCCAGGCTTCTTCGGCGCTGATCGGTTGTCCGGTCAGGGCCATGCGCATGGCCTTGACCTTGCCCACCGCCCGTACCAGGCGCTGGGTACCACCGATGCCTGGCATGATGCCAATGCGAATTTCCGGCTGACAGAAGCGCGCGCTGCGCCCGGCGACGATCAGGTCAGCATGCATCGCCAGCTCGCAGCCACCGCCATAGGCATAGCCGCACACCGCCGCAATTACCGGTTTCGGGCAATGCTGAATCGGCGCCCAGAGCCGCTCGGTGTGACGTTTATAGATATCGATAGGCCCCACACCCGCCAAGCTGTTTATGTCGCCACCGGCAGCGAAGACCTTGTCACCACCGGTCAACAGGATGCAGCGAACCTGCGGGTCGTGCGCCAGCTCGGTGAAATACCTGGAAAGCAGAGCTTGCAATTCAAGACTCAGGGCGTTGGTGGCCTGGGGCCGGTTCAGGCGCAATAACGCCACGCCGGGCAGGGGATGTTCAAGCAGAACCGGTGGTGGGGTTGAGTCGTCCATGGGCATCCTCGTGGGCGCAAGTCTTTGGCCGCCAGTGTCATCAAGCATCCGTTGAACTGCATCGTCCATTCAGACGAAGCTCGGCGATTGGCCGGCAGCCGCTGCGCTGTTTGCCGGCCTTTTCGTTTAGGCTGTGAGCTGGTCCCTGCATTGATTCAAGGATGTTCATGAATAGCCCGCGTTCGGCAGGCCTCGATTTGCTCAAGTGGCTGGCGATGGTCACGATGGTCGCCGATCACCTGCGTTTTATCTGGCCGACCGCTGATTGGCTGTTCGTCATCGGCCGCCTGGCGTTTCCTCTATTTTGCCTGGCCATTGCGGTGAATGTGGCACGCTCGCGTCCAGGGCAGTTGTTCAGCGCTGCCAATGGCCGTTATCTGGGCTGGATGCTGGCCTTCTCTGTGCTCTCGGAGTGGCCTTATCGATCACTGGATGTGAGTACCGGAACGTTCAGTATCATGCCGACGTTGACCCTGGGGTTGCTGCTGGCATGGGGCGTTCAGCACCAGCGCTGGCTGGCCGCGGCGGTACTGCCGCTGTCTTTGCTGGTCAGTGATGTGCTGATGTACGGCTGGCCGGGGGTGGTATTGCCGTCGGCGTTCCTGTTGGCGCTGCACGGCGGGCGCGGAACCTGGATTTTTCCCGGGTTTATCGCAGCGGCGGCGAACCTGACCAACGCCTGGCTGCGCAGCCATCCGGCTGAGCCGATCACCCTCATGGCGTTGGCGGTTGCGGTGTTGTCGGCGCCGGTTGGCCTGGCTGTATTGCACCGTCATTACGGCAGGGCTATCTGGCGTGTAGGCCGCTGGGGCTACTGGTTTTACCCGCTGCACCTGCTGCTTATCAAGTTCTTGGCCCGCTAGACACGCCCTCCACGCCGTTTGCCCCACAGATCAACGGCTTAGTCTCAACGGACGATGAGCCCGGTGCTCGCTCTCATCACAATGAAGACCAACACAGGTCCATTCATTGAGGAGCAGGGCATGATGGATATCCGCGGGCTGAGCTACTTCGTCGCTCAAATCGAAAACCTCGGCCAGTGGCAACGTTACGCCGAAGACGTGCTGGGCATGATGGTAGTACCCGCGCCCGGTGGCGGGCTGTACGTGAAGATGGACCAGCGGCCGTTTCGCATGCTCATCGTCGAAGGCAGCCAAGCCGGCTACCTGGCCTCGGGTTGGGAGTTGCCCAGTGAAGGTGCCTTCAACGCGGCGCTGCAGGTGCTGGAGCACAAGGGTGTGCGCTGGCAGGTGGGCAGCGCTGCCGAGATCGAGCAGCGGGGCGTGCAAGCGCTGGTGAGTGTGCTCGATCCCTCCGGCAATCGCCATGAACTGAGCTGGGGACACCGTTCCGATTGCCAGGTGTTTTTCTCCCCGCAAGGCGTGCCGCGCTTTGTTACCGGGGATATGGGCCTGGGCCATACCGTGCTGCCGGCCCCGGACTTTGACGCCACCCTGGCGTTTGCCAAGGACGTGCTCGGTTTCGAACTCTCGGACATCTTCAACTTTCGTCCCGATCCACTGGCACCGCCCATCCGCATTCATTTCCTGCATTGCCGTAACAGCCGTCATCACTCTCTGGCGCTGGCTGAGTTTGCCGCGCCTTCAGGCTGCGTGCACGTGATGGTGGAAGTCGACTCGATGACCGAAGTGGGCCGCGCCCACGACCGCCGCCTGGCTCACAAGGTGCCGCTGTCGGCGACCCTCGGTCAGCACCTCAATGACCTGATGACCTCGTTTTACATGAAGACCCCGTCCGGCTTCGACCTGGAGTTCGGCTACGGCGGCCTGCAAGTGGACTGGGCTGAACACTCGGCCTTCGAATTTACCCGCGTAAGCCTGTGGGGGCATGACTTTTCAGTCGGCCAACAACAAGGAGATGAGCAATGAACAAGCAAATGACAGCGGCCGATGCGGTCGCGCAACTGCGCGATGGCATGACCATCGGTTTTGGCGGTTGGGGACCGCGGCGCAAGCCGATGGCAGTGGTCCGCGAGATTCTGCGGTCGCCAGTCAAGGACCTTACCGTTGTCGCCTATGGCGGCCCGGAAGTGGGCATGTTGTGCGCCGCGGGTAAGGTCAAGAAGCTGGTGTTCGGTTTTGCCACCCTCGATGCCATCCCGCTGGAACCCTACTACCGCAAGGCGCGCGAAGCCGGTGGCCTGGAACTGCTGGAGGTGGATGAAGGCATGTTCCAGTGGGGCCTGCGGGCGGCGGCCATGCGCCTGCCGTTTCTGCCCACCCGCTGTGGCCTGGCCACCGATGTGACGCGGCTCAATCCGGCGTTGAAAACCATTGCGTCGCCCTATGACGATGGTGAAGTGCTGCTGGCCATGCCGGCGTTGAATCTCGATGTGGCGTTTGTCCATGTCAACGTAGCCGACCGTCTGGGCAACACCCTGGTGACCGGCCCGGATCCGTACTTCGACCATCTGTTCGCCCGCGCAGCCCAGCAGTGCTTCGTGTCCTGCGAACAACTGCACGAGCGCCTGGAGCTGACGGCCGAGCAGGCCCGCTTCAACACCTTTGAGCGATACCTGGTCAGCGGCGTTATCCATGCACCGTTCGGCGCTCATCCTACGGCGTGCCAACCCGAATACGGCTGGGACCTCAGCCACCTCAAGCATTACGCCGCCAGTGCGGGTGAGGAGGGCGGCTGGCAAGCCTATGTCGAAGCGTACGTGGTGGCCGGCGAACTGGCTTACCAGGATAAAAACGGCGGTGCCGAACGCATGGGCTCCCTGGCCCTGCCAGTGTTCTGAGGAGGATGAAAATGTCGACTACCTGTGAGTTTACCCTCGCTGAACTGATGATCGTCGCCGCCAGCGAAGCCTGGCGCGGCAACGGCGAGCTGATCGCCTCGGGCCTGGGGGTTATCCCGCGTCTGGGAGCGAGCCTGGCAAAGCTCAGCCACAGCCCGCAATTGTTGATGACCGACAGCGAGGCCTATCTGGTGGAAGAGCCGATTCCATTGGGCCCGCGTGGCGATTACGTGCCTAAATATTGCGGTTCGTTGAACTTCGAGCGCGTCTTCGAGTGTGTCTGGGGTGGCCGTCGCCACGCCATGATCGGGCCAACCCAAATCGACCGCTGGGGCCAGAGCAACCTCTCTTGCGTGGGTGACTACCACAAGCCCAAGGCCGCCATGCTCGGTGTGCGTGGCTTGCCTGGCAACAGCATCAACCACATCAACTCGTTCTTCGTGCCCAACCATAACCCTCGCGTGTTTGTCAGCGGCGAAGTGGACATGGTCTCCGGCGTCGGCTTCAAGGCCGACCGTTGGCCACAAGGGGTGCGACGCGACCTGATGGACATTCGCTTGATCATCACCGACCTCTGCGTGATGGACTTCGATGGCCCGGAGCGTGCGGTCCAGGTGCGCAGCCTGCATCCCGGAGTGAGTTTCGAGCAGGTGCAGGAAAGCACCGGCTTCCCGCTGCTCAAGTCACCGTCGCTCAAGGAAACCGCGCACCCGACGCCCGAGCAGTTGGCAATTATCCGCCGACTTGATCCCCACGATTACCGCAGCGCGGCGATCAAGGGCAACCCAGCCGGCATTCGCCAGGCGTAAGGCAGGGGACATGAGCATGAACAGCCCAGACAATGAGTTCGTCCAGCGTGAAGACCACGCGGTGTACGAAACGCAGGAACCGGTGTTGTACAGCGCAGCAGAGGGTATCGCCACCCTGACCATGAACCGGGCTAGCTTCAACAACGCGCAGAACTCGCAGATGACCTATGCGCTGGATGCCGCGTTGCGCCAGGCCGTCGACGATGACGCGGTTAAAGTCATCGTCCTGCGCGGGGCAGGCAAGCACTTTTCTGCCGGCCATGACATTGGTACTCCGGGTCGAGACATCAATAAGCCATTCGAGCGTGCCCATTTGTGGTGGGACCACACCAACAAGCCGGGCGGAGAGCAACTGTATGCTCGGGAGCAGGAGGTGTACCTGGGCATGTGCCGGCGCTGGCGCGAGTTGCCCAAACCGACCATTGCCATGGTTCAGGGGGCATGCGTGGCCGGCGGCCTGATGCTGGCCTGGGTCTGTGACTTGATCGTGGCCAGCGATGATGCGTTTTTCCAGGACCCGGTGGTACGCATGGGTATTCCGGGGGTGGAGTATTTTGCCCACCCCTACGAGCTGAACCCGCGTATCGCCAAGGAGTTTCTCTTTACCGGCGACCGCATGAGTGCCGAGCGTGCCTACCAGATGGGCATGGTCAATCGGGTGCTGCCGCGCGATGAGCTGGAGCAGGCAACCTATGCGCTGGCGGCCATCATCGCGCGCCAGCCCCGTATGGGCCTGGCCCTGACCAAGCAGGCGATCAACCATGTTGAAGACCTGCAGGGCAAGCGCACAGCGATGGATGCTGCGTTTGCCTGGCACCACTTTGCCCATGCGCACAATGAGTTGCTGTCGGGCGACAAGCTCGGTGGTTTCGATGCCAAGGCCATGGCCAAGGCCAACAAAGTCGCTGCCAGTGGTGAACAGGCATGAGCCGCTGGATGAATACAGCGCTGACCGATGCTCTGGGTTGTCGTTATCCCATTGTGCAGACAGCTATGGGCTGGGTCGCCGACGCCAACCTGGTGATAGCCACGACGCGGGCGGGTGGTTTCGGCTTTCTGGCCGGGGCAACCATTGCCGCCGACGCGCTGGAAGGTGAGATCAACAAGGTGATTGCCGCCACCGGTGGCAGCAACTTCGGCCTGAACTTTCACATGTTCCAGGAAAACGCCGGGCAGTGCGTTGACCTCGCAATCCGCTACCGCCTGCGTGCGGTCAGTTATGGCCGTGGGCCGGACAAACAGACGATTGCCCGCTTCAAGGCCGCCGGGGTGTTGTGCATTCCTACGGTCGGGGCCCTCAAGCATGCGCTCAAGGCGGTGGAACTGGGCGCCGACATGATCACCATTCAGGGCGGTGAGGGCGGCGGGCATACCGGTGGTGTGCCCAGTTCGATTCTGTTGCCGCAGGTACTGGACGCCGTATCGGTGCCGGTGATTGCCGCCGGCGGCTATTCCACCGGCCGCGGCTTGGCTGGCGCGCTGGCGGCCGGCGCTGCGGGCATCGCCATGGGCACGCGTTTCTTGATGACCCGTGAATCGCCGACACCTTCGGCCACCCTGATGCATTACCTCAAGGTCAACGACCCGCAGTTGGTGCGGGTGAGCACCGCCGTCGACGGCATGCGCCACCGCATGATCGAAAACCCGTTCATCAATCGCCTGGAGCAGGCCAGCGCCTTCGGGCGCCTGCGCATTGCCCTGCGCAGCGCGTGGAAATGGAAACAACAGACCGGCATGAGCCTCGGCCACTTGTTCGCAGTGCTGCGCCAGGCTCTCAAGGAAGACCCCGGCACCCTGTCGCAAACGGTCATGGCCGCCAACCAGCCGGTATTACTGCAGCGCTCGATGATCGATGGCGTACCGGACGAGGGCATCTTGCCCAGTGGCCAGGTGGCTGCGGCGATTGCCGAGCTTAAAAGTTGCCAGCAAGTGATCGAGGAAATTGCCGAGCAGGCCGAGCGCTGCCTGGATGCCTTAACCGCTCGCCACCGCGAGTGTCAGCCTGCACCGGTGCAGGAAAGTTGAAGACCAACGCGTACTGAACACGCCCGCTGAGCATTGGAGAAGACCATCGTGAGTCAAGCATTTACTACACAGATCGACGCGGGCATTGCTGAACTGGTGCTCGCCAAACCGCCGGTCAATGCCCTGGATAGCCAGGAATGGATGGACCTGGCCCTGCAAGTGGAAGCCCTGGGCGCCAACCCCGAAGTGCGGGTGATCGTCATCCGCGCCGAAGGCCGTGGTTTTTGTGCCGGGGTCGATATCAAGGAACTGGACGCCCACCCAGAGCGGATCATTGCGGTCAACGCCGGCAACTACGCCGCGTTTAAATCCGTACACCGCTCGCCAGTGCCGGTGATCGTTGCCGTGCATGGCTTTGTCCTAGGCGGCGGCATTGGAATTACCGGCGCCGCCGACATTGTCGTGGCCTCCGAGTGCGCCACCTTCGCCTTGCCGGAAGTCGATCGCGGCGCCATGGGCGGCGGTGCACACCTGCAACGGCTGTTCCCGGTACAGAAGGTTCGCTACCTGTTCTTTACCGGCGACAAGATCGGCGCCGCCGAGGCTGCGCAGTACGGCTTTATCGAACGTGTGGTCGCCAAGGAGCAACTGCGCGAGACCGCGTTGGAGATCGCCGCCAAGATCGCCGCCAAGAGCCCGGCAATGATCCGCCTGGCCAAGGAAGCCCTCAACGGCATAGAAGACGGCAACCTGGAAGACAAATACCGCTGGGAACAGGGTTTCACCCTGCAGGCCTACACCAGCCCCGATTCTGCCGAAACCCGCCGCGCCTTCGTCGAAAAACGCGACGCCAAGTTCTGAGAGGCAGCCATGGAACTAGCATATACCCCGAAACAAAAGGCCTTCCGAGCGGAAGTGCGTGAATGGTTGGCGGCCAATCAACCGACCGAGCCGCTGGCTAACTACGACACCCGTGAAGGGTTCGAGCAGCATCGTGCCTGGGAAGCGAAGTTGTTCGAGCAGCGCCTGTCGATGGTCATGTGGCCCAAGGAATACGGCGGCCGTGGTTGCGATCTGATCGAGTGGCTGATTTTCGAAGAAGAGTACTACGGCGCCGATGCGCCGATGCGTGTCAACCAGAATGGCCAGTTGCTGCTCGGGCCGACCCTGATGGAGTTCGGCACCGAGGCGCAAAAGAAGCGCTTTTTGCCGCGCATGGCTTCCAGTGTCGACATGTGGGCCCAAGGTTGGTCGGAGCCGAACGCGGGCTCGGACATGGCTGCGATTACCAGCAAGGCCACCCGTGATGGCGACCACTATGTGCTCAACGGGCAGAAGACCTGGTCCAGCCGCGCGCTGTACGCCGATTGGCTGTTTGGCCTGTTTCGCAGCGACCCGGCGTCAACGCGGCACAACGGCTTGTCGTTCCTGATGGTGCCCCTCGATACGCCGGGGGTGACCATTCGCCCGATCCGCGCACTCAACGGCAAGAACACCTTCGCTGAAGTGTTCTTCGACGATGTGCGGGTGCCAGCGGAAAACTGCATCGGTGCCGAAGGCCAGGGTTGGCACGTCGCTATGGCCACCGCAGGTTTCGAGCGCGGCTTGCTGTTGCGTTCGCCGGCGCGCTTTCAGGCCACGGCCCGCAAGTTGGTACAACTGTACAAGGCGCACCAACAGAGCGCCGACCGCGACCCGAGCATTCGTGAGGCGGTAGTCGAGGCCTGGCTTGGCGCCGAAGGCTACGCATTGTCGTCCTATCACACCGTCGGGCGCCTCAGCCGTGGTGCACAGATCGGCGCCGAGTCGAGCATCAACAAGATCATCTGGTCGGAACTCGACCTGAAGATGCATGACACCGCCATGCGCATTCTCGGTGCCCACGGCGAGTTGCTGGGCAGCGCCCCGCAAGCGCTGGGTGGTGCCTGGCTCGACGGCTTCCTGTTCGCCCAGGCCGGGCCGATCTACGCCGGCACCAACGAAATCCAGCGCAACATCATTGCCGAGCGCATGCTCGGCCTGCCGAAATAGGAGCCGGCCATGGACTTTACTTTTAGCGATGACCAGCTCACGTTTCGTGAAGCCATCAGCCGCTTCCTGATGACCGAAGCGGCGCCGGAAATGCTTCGTGAAATCTGGGAAACCGATGTCGGCCGCTCGGCAGAGCTGCGCGCCAAGATCGCCGAGCAGGGTCTTACCGCGTTGTCGGTGCCCGAGCAGTTCGGCGGTCTGGGCATGGACGACATCGCCTGGTCGCTGATGACACAGGAGCTGGGCTACTACGCCATTCCCGATTCGCTGGCCGACACCGCCTACGTGGCTACCGGCCTGCTCAACGGCTTGCCGGACGACAGTCCGGTCAAGGCCAGCCTGCTGCCACGCATTGCCAATGGCAGTGTGCGCCTGGCAATCGGTCACCCGATCAATCCATTGGTGCCCGATGCACCATTGGCCGAGTGGCTGATTCTCGCCCACGGCGACGAAGTGCATGCCGTACCGCGCTCGCAAGTCGATGTGCAGGCCAATGCCAGCATCGACTCGTCGCGACGCCTGGGTCAGGTGAGTTGGCAGCCCAGCGGCGAGACCTTGCTGGTCGACGGCGAACAGGGCCGCGCGCTGTGGGCCGAAACCCTCAACCGCGGCGCTTTGTCCGTTGCCGGTCAACTGTTGGGCCTGGCCCAGCGGATTCTTGACCTGTCAGTGGATTACGTGGCCCAGCGCAAGCAGTTCGGCAAGCCGATCGGCAGCTTCCAGGCGGTCAAGCATCACCTGGCCGATATCGCCAGCAAGATCGAGTTCGCCAAACCGGTGCTGTATCGCGCCGCCCACGCCCTGGCCAAGGGTGAGCGCGGCGCCGACGTGTATGTCTCGCAAGCCAAGCTGGCCTGCTGCGATGCCAGCTGGTTGGCAGCTCGCCATGGCATTCAGGTGCACGGCGCCATGGGATACACCTGGGAAGTCGACCTGCAGATGTTCATGAAGCGTGCCTGGTCGCTGGACCCCTCCTGGGGCGATCGCGCCACCCATAAATCTCGAGTCGCCGCCTACGTGCTCAGCGACGAAGCCCGGCTTGGGCCGGGCGCCACCTTCGAGGATTGAGCCATGCCCCAAGCTTATATAGTCGACGCCTTGCGCAGCCCTACGGGCAAGCGCAAGGGCAGCCTGGCCCATGTCCATGCCATCGACCTTGGCGCCCATGTGTTGCGCGCTCTGGTCGAGCGCAATGCCATTCCTGCAGAAGATTATGACGACGTGATCTTCGGCTGCGTCGATACCATCGGTTCGCAAGCGGGTGATATTGCCCGCACCAGCTGGCTTGCCGCGGGTTTGCCGCTGAATGTCCCCGGCACCACCGTTGACCGTCAGTGCGGCTCGTCGCAGCAGGCGCTGCACTTTGCCGCCCAGGCGGTGATGAGTGGCATGCAGGATGTGGTGGCGGTGGGCGGCGTGCAGACCATGACCCAGATCCCGATTTCGTCGGCGATGATCGCGGGTCAAGCGTTAGGCTTCAGCGACCCGTTTTCCGGCAGCAAGGGCTGGCAGGCGCGCTTTGGCAATCAGCCGGTCAACCAGTTCTATGCCGCCCAACGGATCGCCGATCACTGGCAGCTCAGCCGCGCGGACATGGAAGTGTTCGCCCTGGAAAGCCATCGCCGCGCCCTGGCCGCGACAGAGGCGGGCTATTTCTCCCGGGAGATCGTTGCCTGCGAAGGCTTGGCCCACGACGAAACGCCGCGGGTCAGCAGCCTGGAGAAAATGGCCGGCCTGGAACCGGTGAGCGCCGAGTTTGCCTCGATCACCGCGGCCGTTTCCAGTCAGACCTGCGATGCCTCGGCGGCCTTGCTGGTGGTCTCGGAAGCGGCTCTCAAACGCTACAACTTGACCCCCAGGGCGCGTATTCATCACTTGTCGGTGCTTGGCGACGATCCGATCTGGCACCTGACCGCACCGATTGCGGCCACTCGCGCGGCGCTAAAAAAAGCCGGCATGCGCATGACCGATATCGACCTGGTGGAGATCAACGAAGCCTTTGCCTCGGTGGTCATGGCCTGGTCCAAGGAGCTCGATTACAACCCGGCCACTACCAATGTCAACGGCGGCGCGATTGCCCTCGGCCACCCGCTGGGTGCTACCGGTGCGCGCTTGATGACGACCTTGCTGCACGCGCTGGAGCGTACCGGTGGGCGCTATGGCCTGCAAACCATGTGCGAAGGCGGCGGCCAGGCCAACGTCAGCATTATCGAGCGGCTTTGACGCCGGCCATCCACAAACACAGGAACAATACCCTATGGGAATTTGTACAGATCGTACCGTGATCATCACCGGTGCCGGTGGCGGATTGGGCCGCGCCTATGCGCTGGCATTCGCTGCCGAGGGCGCCAATGTCGTGGTCAATGATATTCGCCGCGAAGCCGCCGAAGCGGTGGTCGATGAGATTTGCTCCAGCGGTGGCCGGGCAATTGCCAGCGACGGCGACATTACCACCTTGGCCAGTGCCCAGGGCATCGTCGATGCCGCACTCGAGGCCTTTGGCGAGGTCCACGTGCTGGTCAATAACGCTGGAGTGTTGCGTGATCGCATGTTCATCAGCCTCTCGGAAGAGGATTGGGACATGGTCATGCGCGTGCACCTCAAGGGCCATTACTGCCTGGCCAATGTCCTCGGTCGGCGCTGGCGTGACCAGGCCAAGGCGGGTACGCCTGTGGCTGCGCGCATCATCAATACCAGCTCCGGGGCCGGCTTGCAGGGCTCCATCGGCCAGTCCAACTACTCCGCGGCCAAAGGTGGCATTGCCTCCCTGACCTTGGTGCAGGCAGCGGAACTGGCGCGCTACGGCGTCACGGCCAACGCCCTGGCGCCGGCAGCGCGCACGGCGATGACCGAAAGCGCCATGCCCGACATGGTCAAAAAGCCCGATGACGACAGTTTCGACGCTTGGGCGGCGGAAAACGTCGCACCCCTGGTGGTGTGGCTGGGCAGCGAGGCCTCGGCGCATGTCAGCGGCCAGTTGTTCGAAAGCCAGGGCGGGCGTATCTCCCTGGGAGACGGTTGGCGCACTGGGGTCACCCGTGACAAGGGCGCCCGCTGGCAGGTTGCAGAAGTAGGCGCAGCCGTCGATGCGATCCTCAACGAAGCGCCCAAGGCGCAGAAGGTCTGGGGTAGCTAGCAGCGGCGTGAATGTCAGGCGTCGGCCGCGTCGGCGCCTGTTTCCCTGTGTCTTCCTTCGCCTATCACGTCCGTTTTGACGATGTGCCCGAAGTCTTCGGCCTTTATACCTATGGACAACCTGTATCCCGTCTGAGGTATTCATCGTGAAACAAGCCCCACCTTATGTACCCGGTCATCAACTGCTGGCTGGCAAGTCGGTACTGATCACTGCCGCCGCAGGCGCTGGCATCGGTTTTGCCGCGGCCAAGCGCTGTGCCGAAGAAGGTTGCCGTGCCCTGATGATCTCCGATGTTCATCCGCGTCGCCTGGAACAGGCAGTCGAGCAACTCAAGGCCGAAACTGGCTTGCAGGCAGTGTATGGACAGTTGTGCAACGTAACCCTCGAGGACGAAGTACAAGCCTTGGTCGAGAGCGCCGAGCAGACCCTTGGCGGCGTTGACGTGCTGATCAACAACGCGGGCCTGGGTGGTTCCAAGCGCGTCACCGAAATGACGGACGAGGAATGGCTGCGCGTCATTGATGTGACCTTGACCGGCACCTTCCGCATGACCCGCGCGATGCTGCCGCATATGGAGCGCCGCGGTGCCGGTGCGATCGTCAACAACGCCTCGGTGCTTGGCTGGCGTGCACAGAAAGAACAGGCGCATTACGCCGCCGCCAAGGCCGGTGTCATGGCCCTGACCCGATGCAGCGCGGTGGAAGCCGCCGAGAGCGGGGTGCGCATCAATGCCGTGTCGCCGTCGATTGCCTTGCACGATTTTCTCAAGAAAGCCTCCAGCGAAGAACTGCTGGCAAAGTTGGCCGACCGCGAAGCCTTCGGCCGTGCCGCCGAGGTTTGGGAAGTGGCCAACGTCATGATTTTCCTGGCCAGCGACTACGCCTCCTACATGGTCGGCGAAGTGCTCTCGGTCAGCTCACAACAGGCTTGAGGAGCAGCTCATGAGTATCCGATTCAGCAGCGCCGAACAAATGCTCAAGGCCGAGGGCCTGGACCTCGGCGTCACCGACTGGCTGCAACTGTCCCAGGAACGAATCAATCTGTTCGCCGAAGCGACCGGTGATCAGCAATGGATACATGTCGATCCTGAGCGCGCGGCCAATGGCCCGTTCGGGGCCTGCATCGCCCATGGTTACCTGACCCTGGCCCTGGCCAACCTGTTCATGCCGCAACTGATGGGCATCGACAACCTGGCAATGGGTGTGAACTACGGCACCGACCGGGTGCGTTTTCCGGCAGCCGTCAAGGTCGGCTCGCGGGTACGCGGTCGGGGCCAGGTCATCAGCGCCGAGATGATCGGCAACGCCGTACAACTGGTAGTGCGCATGAGCGTTGAAATCGAAGGCGCCGAGCGCCCCGGCTGCGTGGTCGACACCATCAGTCGCTACACCTTTAACCCGATCAGTGAGTGAGCCTGTGCATGGACAAGAATGACGTTGTAATTGTTGCTACCGCGCGTACTGCGCTGAGCAAATCCTTTCGCGGCTCGTTCAACGACACCGAAGCCCCAGTGCTCGGCGGTCACGTGGTACGGGCGGTGCTTGAACGCTCAGGTGTAGAACCTGGCGCGGTAGACGACGTGATCATGGGCGCAGCGGTTCAGCAGGGCACCCAGGGCTACAACATCGGCAGGCTGTGTGCCTACACCGGCGGTTTGCCTGAAAGCGTCGCGGGTATGGCCTTGGACCGCATGTGTGCATCAGGGCTGATCAGCATCGGCATGGCCGCGAAAAATATTCTGGTCGGTGAAATGGACATTGCCATCGCCGGTGGCGTCGAATCGCTGTCGCTCACCCAGAACAAGTACAAGAACACCTACCGCAACCAGTCAGAGGCGGTGCTCGCCTGTATGCCCAGCGCGTACATCCCGATGATCGAGACCGCGGAGATCGTCTCGCGGCGCTACGGCATCAGCCGGGCGGCGCAAGATGACTACGCGCTGCAAAGCCAGCAGCGCACGGCCGCCGCCCAGCGCGACGGTCTGTTCGATGAAGAAATCGTGCCGCTGCAGGTGCGCAAGCAACTGTTCGACAAGGAGGGTCAGCCAGCGGGTCATGAGCTGGTACTGGCCGATCGCGACGAGTGCAACCGGCCTTCGACTCAGCGCGAAGACTTGGCTGCACTCAAACCTGTGTGGAAGAACGGCACCTGGGTGGAGCAGGGCGAGTTCATTACCGCTGGCAACGCCTCGCAGTTCTCCGATGGTGCCTCGGCAAGCTTGCTGATGAGTCGCGCTCAGGCGGCTGAACGCGGTTTGCGTCCGCTAGGTACGTATCGCGGGATCGCCGTGGCGGGCTGCGCACCCGAAGAGATGGGCATTGGGCCCGTGGTGGCGGTGCCGAAACTGCTCAAGCGTTTCGGTTTGAGCGTAGCCGATATCGGCCTGTGGGAAATCAACGAAGCGTTCGCCTGCCAAGTGCTGCATTGCCGCGATGTTCTGGGCATTGCGCCTGATCGCCTGAACGTCAATGGCGGGGCGATTTCCATCGGCCACCCGTTCGGCATGTCGGGTGCGCGCATGGTCGGTCACAGCCTGCTTGAAGGACGTCGTCGCGGCGTGCGCTACGTGGTGGTGACCATGTGCATTGGGGGTGGTATGGGTGCAGCGGGGCTGTTCGAGCTGGACTGATCGAAGGCGCTGGACGGCACCGGGGTAGGCCATATGGACGATGCCCCGGTAGCCGATCAAGGGTATTGCTATCGTCAATGTTTATGGTCAATGTACGCCGGGCGGCCCTGACAGGCTGCACAGTGCATCCGCAAGTGTTCGAAACATAACAATAAAAACGGGCATGGCCTGGGCTGTGTCCCTCGAGGAGACTGGCGATGGAGAATTCCAGCTTGAGTGTTCAAGCCTTGGCAGACATGGGCTTGGAGCTGGCGGAGTACGACAGGCTCATTGGCGAGTTCTATGACGGCTCGCTGGATCAAAAGCTGATGGCCAAGACCTTGCGCCATGTCCGCAGTTTGTACCAGGCAAACTATGTCACCTTGATTCTGCGTGTACCCGAACAACCCGACCTGGGCCTGATGATTGTGGTCGGCGATATCGAAGGCGAGGGCGAGGTCAGTTACTGGGCCTACCCGCAAGCGGTCACCCCGTTCAACAATCCGCCGATGGACAAGGTGTTTACCGTAGACGACCTGATGACCGAGGCGCAGTGGACCAATTCGGTGTACTTCAAGACCTACGGTATTGTCCACGACACCTTCCACATCATGGGCGCCGATATTTCTACGCCCGATGGTGGCAAGCTGCGTTTTCGCATTACCCGCCCCAGATCCGCCCCTCGCTTCACTGACTCTGAACGCCAGCTGTGCGAGATGTTCCTGCCGCACTTGCGCCGTGCCATGCATGTGCACAACCTGCTCGACCGCAGCGAGTCGATCAGTGAGTTGTATTCCCAGGCCATCAGTCGCCTGTCGGTGGCTACCATCGTCCTCGATCAGAATGGCAGCGTGCTGCGCATGAATCCGATGGCCAGCGAGCTGTTGGAACTGGCGGATGGCCTGAAGCTGGTTGGTGGCCACCTTGAAGCCACGTATCCCAGCGATAACCGTGAATTGCAGCGCCTGGTGCGTAATGCCTTCGCCCGCGACCCCGACAGTCCGCAGGCTGGCGCGGCATCTGAAGCGATGTCGGTGTCCAGGCCGTCGGGAAACATCAACCTCGGTGTGGTCGTCGAGGCGATACCGACCCAGGACTGGGCCGAGGGCAAGAGCAAGCCGGTGGTAGTGGTGTACATCCGCGACGCCGTCGGTCGCTCCATGGCCAGCGAAACCCTGACCAAGCAACTGTTCAACTTGACCCGGGCCGAAACCGCATTGGCCATGGAGCTGGTCAATGGCCTTTCGCTCGAAGAAGCCGCTGAAGTATTGAATGTGCGCCGCAACACCGCCCGGGCACACTTGCGCTCGATTTTTTCCAAGACCGGCGTGCGTCGCCAGACCGAGTTGGTGCGCATCATCCTCAACAGCGTGGTTGCCCTGGGAAAGCCCAAGTTGACCGTGCTGGGCGCCGATAAGCTCAGTAAACCGGCACTGAAGCTGGCTCACCCGGTGCGCAGCAGCGCGTGACGGTGGCCGTTGTTCACTGCCGCCCCGGTCTTGCTTTCAAGGCCGGGGCGTTTTAGTCCGTGCGGACGATGTTGGCGAGCGTGTCCGCCACCAATACTAATCACCTCCGTTACATCATGAGGATCAAGGTTATGCCCATTACAGCGGTCAGCGGTTCTGCATCGGGTATCGGCGCAGCAGTCTGCCAGGCGCTACGCGCCGCAGGACATCGAGTCATTGGCATCGACCGGGCAGACACTGAGGTGATTGCCGACCTGTCCAGCGCAACTGGGCGCCAGGCGGCCATCAACGCGGTGCTCGAGCAAAGTGCAGGTGTGCTCGATGGTCTGGTGTGCTGCGCCGGGGTGGGCTCAAGCGCGCTGTCCGACACCATTATTTCGGTCAATTACTTTGGTGTGACCGAGTTGCTCGATGGCCTGGCCGATGCCTTGGCCAAGGGTGACAAACCTGCCGCCACGGTGATCGGCTCGATTGCTGCCACCCACACCAAGCCAGACCAGCAAGCGATGGTCGAGGCCATGCTGGCCGGCAACGAGGCGCTCGCATTGGAACACGCCAACAGCCTGGGGCTCTCGCATGTAGCCTATGCCAGCTCCAAGTATGCGGTGACCTGCAATGCCCGCGGCAAGGCGGTTGCCTGGGCCAGGCAGGGCATTCGCCTGAACGTGGTGGCGCCCGGCGCGGTCGAGACACCGTTGCATCAGGCATCGCTGGATGACCCACGTTTCGCCAAGGCCGTTCGCGAGTTCGTGGCTCCGCTGGGGCGCGCTGGCCACCCGCAGGAAATTGCCCAGGCGGTGGCGTTCCTGCAGTCCGAACAGGCCAGCTTTGTGCATGGCAGCGTGATGTTCGTCGATGGTGGCATGGATGCCATGGTGCGCCCGACACGGTTCTAAACGGCAAAGCAATCAGTGCGCGGTGCTCAACTAGTCCATGCGGGGGATGAGCGCTTGCGCCTGCTCGGTGAGAATTGACCTGGCAAGTAACCGGGGATTTTCACACGAGGAACAATAACAATGACCAAGCTCGCAGCAATCAACATCGACACTGCACTGGCCCCTCGCTTTGGTCGAGGCTGGCACTGTGTGGGGGAAGCGGCTGACTTTCGTGACGGCCAACTGCACACCTTGAACATCTTCGGCACGCGTTTGCTGGCCTTTGCCACCTCCAACGGCCAGATCAGCGTGATCGATGCGCATTGCCCGCACATGGGCGCCGACCTTTCCCGCGGGACCCTGGTCAACGACCGTGTGGTCTGCCCCTTTCATCATTGGCAGTACGATGCCAGTGGCAAATGTGTCGAGATCCCGTACTGCAAGCGCATCCCGCCAAAAGCCAAGACCCGCAGCTGGCTGACCTGTGAAGAGAACAAGCTGCTGTTCGTCTGGAACAACCCCGAGGGTAACGCCCCGGCACAGGCCGTGGTGATTCCACATCTGCCGGAGCAGGACAGCGACGACTGGCTGCAGGACTGGCACATGGACAAGCTGGTCATCGAGACCAACCCCCGCGAACTGGTCGACAACCTGGCGGACGCCCAGCATTTTGGGCCGGTGCATTTCACCCCGACCAAGTACTTCGCCAACGTCTTCGAAGGCCACATTGCCCAGCAGATTTTCCATGGTGACTCAGAACAGCTGGGCGGCGATTTGGTAGCAGAATCTGCCTACTACGGGCCAGCAACACATTTCACCCGCATGCGTGCGATGTTCGAGGGCATGGAGATTCACTCGATCCTGCTCAACTGCCACGTACCGATCAGTGGCAACAGTTTTGAACTGCGCTTTGGCTGCATGGTGAAGAAGATCGAGGGCTGGAGCGAGGAGCAGAACCGAGCCTTGGCTCAGGACTATGTAATGCGCACGCGCGACTCGTTCTACCAGGACGTGGACATCTGGGCGCACAAGATCCGCGTCAACAAGCCGGTGCTGGCCGAAGGTGACGGTCCGGTGTACCAACTGCGCGAATGGTACGAGCAGTTCTTCATGGACGAAGCCAACGTGCCGGCGGCAATCGCCGAACGCAAAGAAATCATTACTGTCGACCACCGCTGATAAGCACCCGAGCAGGAATGCATGATGACCACGAGTGGGCAAAAAACACTGGCGATAATGCTCGCCGCCAGCTTCGCTTCGACAATTGGTGGCTTGCCGTTCAATACCTTGCCTATCCTGCTCGGTTCGATGGTCGACAGCCTCGGCTTCAGCATCGAGCAGGTCGGCCTGCTGGGTTCGGTGTGTTTCGCCGGCTACCTGCTCGGCACGTTGGTAGCAGTGGTACTGATCGACCGCATGAATTGGCGTTTGCTGACTCTGGGCTGCGCCATTGGGGCAGCCCTGGCGTATTGGCTGTCGTCGCGGCTGCCGGCGATTGCCCAACTGCCGCTGTGGGCGTTGATTGGCTTCTTCGCCGCGCTGATGACGTGCCTGGGCATGCGCATCATGGGCGAAATGGCCAACAAGGAACGCGCCCTGGGTTTACGCCTGGGCATTGAGCTGGGGGTGGTGGCTGCGGTGCTGTTTGCCTTGCCGTCGCTGGTGATCGCTTATTTCCACTACGCCGGTGCGGCCTGGATGCTCGCCTCGATCATCCTGCTGTTGAGCTTGAGCGCCTTTGCGTTACCGCGTCGCCAGGATTTCATTGCCAACGGTCAAGCGCAGACGGCGGGCTCAGTGTTGTCACGTTTTCAATTTCCCCCGGCGGCCTATGCGGCGCTGGGGTTTTTCTTCCTGTTTGGTGCCGGGCAGATCGGCCTGTGGGCGTTTCTCGAGCGCCTGGGGCATGGCCTTGCGCTGCAGCCGACCGAGCTGGGTGTCGTCTTCGCTGTGCTCAAGCTGCTCGGCGGTGCAGCAGCGTTGATTCTGGCTGCAGTCGGTGATCGCCTGGGCGTGCGCATGCCGCATGTCATCGTGTTGCTGGTGCTCGGCACGGGCCTGTTGTTGCTGGGCAACGCCGACGGCTTCTTGATGTACGCCGCGGGTGCCTGGATCTGGGAGGTGGGCTTCACCTGGGGTTGCGTCTATCAGACCGCTGCCATTGCTCGCCTGGACCGTAGCGGCCGTTCGATCATGCTGATTCCGGGGGCCTTTGCCTTGAGTTCGATCGCTGGGCCTGCGCTGGCCGGGCAACTGTTGGGCGAGGGCTATGCCACGTTGCTGTGGATCGCCGGTGGCTGCGCAGTGATTCCGGTATTGGCATTCACTTGCTTGCTGGCACGACGCCTCGACACTGGCGGTGCCGGGCCTGCACCAATTGTTGTGCAGGCCTGACCGCCTCAGGCGTAGGCTGACTGCTCGGTCGCTACGCTCAGATAACGGTAGGTGCGCCAGAGCAGGATGACGGCGATGAAGATGGTGCAACTGATCAGCAGCAAGGCGTAGCGCAACGACTCTATACCGAACGTGGGTATCAGGGTGTCACTGAGCAGCCCGGTTGCCAGTGGACCAATGCCCACGCCGCACAACGTCGTGACGATAGTCTGCAGAGCTACGGCAGTGGCGCGGCGCTGGGCGGGTACCAACTGGGTCAACAGTGAAAACGACGGGCCTACCCACCAGACCGAGAAGAAACTGGCCAGCCCGCACCAGAGCATGGCGCTGGGTACCGGAATTGCACCCACATACATGAGAATGCTCTGCGGCCAGAGCAGGTAAGTGACCAGCGCGCAGGTACCCAGCACATGGCCGAAGACCGGAATACCGATTTGCCAATGCTGGTTTTTCACTGCCAGGTGATCGGTCAGCCAGCCGCTGAACAAAGCGCCGAGCCCGGCGCAGGTGCCGCCTACCACGCCCGCGAGGATGCCAGCATATTGCAGGGGCAGGTCATGCGAGCGCACGAGGAAACTGGCGTTCCACATGGCGTAGGCGTAGGCGCTGAAGGTGGTGACCCCGCAGGCCAGCACCAGGCAGCGATAGGCGGGCAGGGCCAGCAGTTCACGAGCGTTGTCGAGCAAGCGCTGCTTGGCTGGGGCGGCGTGACTGTGAGTGAGGTCGAAGCGTCCGCGTATCGGTTCGCGCATCACCAGGGCAAACGCGGCACTGATTGCCAGGGCCGGCAAGGCGACGGCAAAAAATGCGCTGCGCCACCCGTATTGATCAACGGCCCAGGCGCCGACACTGAGGGCGATAATCGTCGAAAACGTCGGCGCAGCGGTGTAGCAGCTGATGGCAAACGAACGCCGATGGGGTGGGTAGATGTCGGCGATGATCGACATCGACGCCGACGTAGTGGGTGACTCGAATACCGCCACCGCCATGCGCGCGACGACCAGCATGGCAAAGCTGGTCGACAAGCCGCAAGCCACTGTGGCCAAGGCCCACAGCAAGCTGGTGAGCGCCAGCAGGCGCGTGCGCGACAGGTGATCGGCCATGCGCCCGGCCTGCAGGCCGAGCACCACATAGACAGCCGCGAAGGCCAGGCCCGAGACCAGGCCCATTTCCGTATCGCTGGCGCCGAACTCCTGCTTGATCGGTTCGATCATCACCGCAATGATCTGCCGACCGACGAAGCTGTCGGCGTACAACATCGCCAATAGAAACAGCAGGCCATGGCTGCGCCAGCCTGTAGGTTGAGCGTGCGTATTACTCATGGATGACTCCTGATAAAGCGGGCAGACTGCAAGCGCCTTTGGCGTATGTGGCAGTATTCCCAGCGCCAGGGTGCTTCACATCGTCTCAACGGACTAACGTTTTCGCTTCACTCGTCCACATGGACGACGCGGTCGCCGTGGCGCGAGGCTAGTTTCCGCTACAGGGCGTTGTGCAATGACGGCCATGGTGGGTACAGCGCAGTGGCGTTGGCCCTTGTTCAGTTGAGGAGGCATCAATGAGTTGTGCAATTTCTTCTGTCGACGATCTGTCGGCGCTGTTGCTTGAACAAAAAGCCGCATTCAACGCCCAGGGGGCCGTCCCGGCAGCGCTGCGTCGCGCGCGTATCCAGCGCGTGATCGACATGCTCGTGGCCCATCATCAGGCGCTGGCCGAAGCGATGGACGCCGACTTTGGCGGTCGTCCCCAGGGCTTCTCGTTGATGAATGATGTGCTCGGCTCGTTGGGTTCGCTCAAGCACGCGCGCGATCACCTCGAAGGCTGGATGCAGGATGAGCCACGGCCAGTCTTCAGCCCCTACGATCAGCTTGGCGCCGAGGCCTGGGTGATGTATCAGCCCAAGGGCACGGTGGGCATCCTGGGCACCTGGAACGCACCGCTGTACACCTTGCTCAGCCCGCTGGGCTCGGCGCTGGCGGCGGGTAACCGGGCAATCCTCAAGCCATCGGAGGTGGTGCCACGCACCGCCGCACTAGTGGCGCAGTTGATTACCGAGTGGTTCGACCCGCTTGAGGTGGGCGTGGTCACCGGCGGGGTAGAGCTGGCCCAAGCCTTTACCGCTCAGCCTTTCGATCACCTGGTGTTCACCGGCAGCACTGCGGTGGCCAAGTCGGTAATGCGCAACGCAGCGCAAAACCTGGTGCCGGTAACTCTGGAACTGGGCGGTAAATCCCCTGTCATCGTCGCCCGCAGCGCCGACCTGGCCACCGCAGCGTTTCGCATTGCCCTGTCGAAAACCACCAACAGTGGCCAAGTGTGCATCAACCCTGATTTGGTCTACGTGCCGCGCGAGCAGTTGGAAAGCTTTATCGATGCGTTCGCCAGCGCCTACCGCACGTTCATTCCAGAGGTGAGCGACAACCCCGATGTGGTCGCGGTGGTCAATCCCCAGCACCTGGCCCGGGTTGAAACCCTGGTTACCCAGGCCGAGCAAGCCGGCGCGCGGGTGCTGAGCCTCCCCTACGCACAACCGGCCGATGCGCAGAATCGCCGCCGACCGCTACAACTGGTGATCGATCCGGCGCCGGACAGCCAGATCATGCACGAGGAAATCTTCGGCCCGGCCATGGTGCTGCTGCCCTTTGATGAGGTCGACCAGGTCATTGCCCAGATCAACGGCCGCCCGCGGCCCCTGGCGCTTTACTACTTTGGCAACGACGCCGAGGAGCAGCGCCATGTGCTGGAGCACACACTGTCGGGTGGGGTAACACTCAATGATGTGATGATGCATGCCGCTTTGCATGATGCGCCGTTTGGCGGTATCGGCGGCTCGGGAATGGGGCACTACCACGGGCGCGAAGGCTTCCTCGAGTTCAGCCACATGCGCACCGTGCTCAAGGCGCCGGAACACGATCCGCGTGGCGAGTGGGGCTTGCTGCCGCCCTACAGCGAGCATTTTCTGGCAGCGATGGTGGCGCAGATCACCGCGGACTGACCGCGGGTTCTGGCGCAGGTCGAGCGTGTCGAGAAGACTATTACAATTAAAACGGAATTCAGTTCATGGAAAATAAAGCAGTGCCAGCGGCTGATACGGCCGCAGCCCCTGGCGCCGATGCTGCCGATGGCTGGCCGCGACGTCAGGTGCTCAAGGCTGGCGCAGTAGCGTTGGGAGTAGGGCTTTTGGGGCGTTTTGCCGATGCGCGCGCAGCGGGCGGGTTAACGGCCAGTGAATATCTGAGCCTGGATGCCTGGGCCATGGTCAAGGGGCTGCAAGCCGGTGATTTCAGTGCTGAGGATCTGCTGGCTGCGGCATTTGCCCGTTGCGACCTGGTCAACCCGAAGATCAATGCTGTCAATATGCGCCATGATGACTACGCCCGTGCGTTGCTGGCAGCCAGGCAAAAAGCAGGGACCCTGGCCCAGGGAACGCTGGCCGGGGTGCCGATCCTGCTCAAGGACCTCAATACTTACCTGCAAGGCACCACTACCAGCAATGGCAGCCGTTTGTTCAAGGACGCGCCGCCTTCAAGCGTAACCAGCACTTTGATCCGCCGCTACGAAGCAGCCGGAGCGGTTCCTTTCGGCAAGGCCACCAGCCCGGAGTTCGGCCTGACCACGACCACCGAGTCGCTGGCCTGGGGGCAGACACGCAACCCCTGGAACCTGGCACTGAGCAGCGGTGGCTCGTCAGGAGGCTCTGCGGCGGCAGTGGCTGCCGGTATTGTACCGGTCGCCCATGCCACCGACGGTGGCGGCTCGATTCGCATCCCGGCGTCCTATTGTGGTCTGGTCGGGCTCAAGCCGACGCGCTACCGCACCCCGAGCGGGCCCGCGCGCCTGGAAGGCTCGTTTGGCGCCAGCGTAGCCAACGTGGTTTCGCACAGTGTGCGCGATACGGCGTTGTTCCTCGATGCCGGCCAGGGCCACGAGCCTGGAAGCCCGTACTGGACTCAACCACTGCTGCGGCCCTATGCCGAGGAACTGGGCCGCGATCCAGGCCGGCTGCGGGTCGGCCTTGTGCGCGAGTCGCTGACCGGGGCAGCGCTGGACCCGGCGATTGCCAAGGTCCTCGACGAAACCATCAAGCAGTTGCTCGGCCTGGGTCACGAGGTGGATGAACTGCGCCTGCCGATTCAGGCCCAGCAGTTGTTCGGCGCCCACGGTGTGGCAATCGGTAACTCGCTACTGGTTTCGGTCAATGATCGAGAAAAGGCCTTGGGCCGCACGTTGGGTCCGCAGGACCTGGAAATCATCACCTTCGGTGTGCTGGAGCGCGCCGCCAAGGCCACGGGTGAGGGTGTGGTTCGTGCCCGGCATGCGTTTGAAGACATCAGCATGGTCATGGAGCAGCAGTTCGAACGCTTCGATGTGATCCTCTCGCCGGTCACCGCCACGTTGACCCCGGCGCTGGGCGAGCTGTCGCTCAACCAGCCGTATGAGAGCTATGCACGCAAGGCCATGGGCAGTGCGGCGTTCACCGTGCTGGCCAACGTCAGTGGGCAGCCAGCGATTTCCTTGCCGCTGGGCATGAGTGACAACGGCCTGCCGGTGGGGATGATGTTCACTGCGCGCCTGGGTGCAGAAGATGTGCTCCTGCGCCTGGCTTCGCAATTGGAACACGACCGTCCCTGGGCCGCCCGCCGCGCGTCGATTTAAACCTGCAATGGCGCCAGGGAAGGCGCCGCTGCGGTGTTCTCTAGTCCGCTTTGACGATGAATAATCGCCTGCCGCGTTCGATCATCAAGCCAGCCTCGCGCAACCGCGCAACGAGATTGGGAGAACGAACGGATGGACAGCATGCGAGTAAAAACACCGGAAGAAGTCGAACTGCTTGAACATGCCCGGCGCCTGGTGCCAGCCCTTAAAAGCCGCACCGCGCGCGCTGATCGTGATTTCCGGGTGCCGGACGAAACGATCTGCGAGTTGCAAGAGACCGGTTTGTTGCGCGCCCTGCAGCCACGCGCGTTTGGCGGCTACGAGGTAGATCCACGGACCTTTTTCGAAATCCAGACGATCCTCGCCGAAGGCTGCATGTCCACGGCGTGGATCTATGGTGTGATGGGTGTGCATCCCTGGCAGTTGGCGCGCTACCCGATCGAAGCCCAGCGTGATGTCTGGGGCCCGGACAACGCCACGTTGATCTCCTCCACCTACATGCCGGTGGCCAAGGTCACCGTGGTCGAAGGCGGCTATCGCATCAGTGGGCGCTGGGGCTTTTCCAGCGGCAGCGAACACTGCCAATGGTGCTTCCTCGGCGGTGTGCTGCCAGCCGATGACGAATTTGCCGCCGAACATGGCACCTTCCTGATCCCGCGTAGCGACTACCGTATCGAACACAACTGGGACGTGCTGGGTTTGCGTGGCACCGGCAGCCACGACATCGTCGTCGAAGATGCCTTTGTGCCGGCGCACCGCGTGCAGCGCACCAACAACCCCATGCCCGAAGCGACCCCGGGGCGCCTGGTCAATACCAACCCAATCTATGCCATTCCCTTTGCCCAGGTGTTTACCCGTGCCGTTTCCACCTCGGCCATCGGTGCCTTGCAGGGCGCGATCAACGAATTTCGCGCCAACGCGGCGGCGCACGTCGGCAAGCACGGGATGAAAACCGCTGATGATCCGGTGGCACAGATCACCGTGGCAGAGGCGACCATCATCGTCGACAGCTTGAAGCTGGTGCTCGAGCGCAACTACGCGCACCTGATGGAACTGGCCACGGCGGGCGAATACCCGGATGTTGAAACACGCCTGTTGTACCGCTACCAGTCCTCGTATGTGACCAACGTCTGCGCCGAGAAAGTCAGCGAACTGCTGCGCTGCATGGCCGCTTCCGGGCTCTACAGCAGCAACCCGGTTGCGCGCCTGTTCCGTGACCTGCACCAGGCGCGTGGGCATATCGCCAACAACTTCATGGCGTTCGGTCGCAGCCTTGGCGCTGTGCAGTTGGGCCTGCCTAACCCTGATCCGTACGTCTGAGCCATGCCCGGGCCTGTCTGAAGGCCCGGGGTTGCTTACCTCGCGCGGCATGCCGGGGTACTTTCGATCACAGCCAAGGCACAACAACAATGACAGCTAAAGCTCAGTCAACTTCCCACTACGACGTGATTGTGGTCGGCTCCGGCGCAGGTGCAATGACCTCGGCGCTGTTTGCTGCCGAGCAGGGTCTATCAGTACTGGTTGTCGAGAAAAGCGACAAATTCGGCGGCACGTCGGCGATTTCCGGTGGTGGTATCTGGATTCCCAACAACCACTATTTTGCCGCCAAGGGCGGGCGTGACAGCTTCGAGCTGGCCCTGCAGTACCTCAAGGCGGCGACCGGTGAACATGGCGATGAACCACGCTTGCGCGCCTACCTTGAACACGCGCCGCAGATGATCCGGGCCCTGGAAGAGAACAGTCACGTACGTTATGCCGTGGCGCACAAGTACCCCGACTACTACCCGCAACTGCCAGGCGCTCTGGCGGGCGGACGCACTCTGGACCCGGAGCTGTTCGACACCGGCCTGCTCGGTGATGAACTCGCCAATCTGCGCACGCCGTCGCCATCGACCCTGTTGATGGGGCGTATCGCCTGGACCGCCCGCCATGCGCACAAAGCCATGTCGCGCTCGTTCGGCTGGCGCCTGCTGATTCTCGGCCTGATGTTGCGTTACAAACTGGATTTCAAATGGCGCCGCAAGGGCCGCCGTGACCGCCGTGCCGCCCTGGGCAGTGCCTTGGTCGCGTCGCTGCGTCGCTCGTTGATGGACCGCAAGGTGCCGCTGTGGTTGAACACCGATTTTCAGGCGCTGCTGACCGATAACGGCCGCGTCACCGGGGTGCAGGTCAGCCGTGACGGGCAGCCCCAGCAATTGCATGCCCGTCGCGCGGTGATCTTCGGCTCCGGGGGCTTTGAGCAGAACCAGGCCTTGCGCGAGCGCTTCTTGCCGCAGCCGACCGCGCGCGACTGGAGCGCCACGCCACCGGGCAACAACACCGGTGCCGCACTGCAGGCCGGGATGGCGCTGGGGGCAGCCACCGCCCTGATGGACTGGGCCTGGTGGGCACCGACCATTGCCGTGCCCGGCGAAGAGAAACCGCGCGGGGTGTTTGCCGAGCGGGCGTTCCCCGGCGCCATTGTGGTCAACAGCCTGGGACGGCGCTTCGTCAACGAGGCGGCGCCGTACCTGGAATTCGTCGATGCCATGTACCGCGATAACCACGGCAGCGGTGGCCAGTCGATTCCAGCCTGGGTGATCTTCGACGCGCGCTTTCGCTTCAACTACGCCATGGGCCCATTGATGCCGGCCCAGGTCATGCCGGACAGCCGCCTACGCAAGGAATGGCTCAATACGCTGTACTTCAAGGCTGACAGCCTGCCGGCGCTGGCCGCGCAGATCGGCGTCGACAGTACCGGACTTGAGCAGACCGTCAAGCGCATGAACGAATTCGCCCGTACCGGTATCGATACCGAGTTCGGCAGGGGCGGCAATGTGTTCGACCGTTACTACGGCGACAGCAACGTCAAACCCAACCCCTGCCTGGCGCCGCTTGGCAAGGGACCGTTCTATGCGATGCGCCTGGACGCCGGCGACATCGGCACCAAGGGCGGGCTGTTGACCAACGAACATGCCCAGGTGGTCAGCGAAACCGGCGAGGCCATCCCAGGCCTGTATGCCATCGGCAACTGCTCGGCATCGGTGATGGGCACCAGTTATCCCGGTGCGGGCGGGACCCTTGGTCCGGCCATGACCTTCGGGTACATCGCGGCCAATCACATTGCCGCCAATCGGTGAGGATCTTTCATGTCAGCCGCTGCCACTGCAAGCCTGGATTACCTGACCCTGCGCGTGACCCGCGTGATCGAAGAAACCGCCGACAGCCGCTCGCTGGAATTTGAAGTGCCCGATGCGCTGGCTGAGCGCTTTCGCTATCGACCCGGGCAGTTTCTGACCCTGCGCGTGCCGCACCAGGAGGCCTGGTTGCCGCGCTGTTACTCGCTGTCGAGTACGCCACTGCTCGACGAGCCGTTGCGGGTCACGATCAAACGGGTGCGTGATGGTCGTGCCTCGAACTGGTTGTGCGACGCCGTGCAGGCGGGGGACAACCTGCAAGTGTTGGTGCCGGCCGGAGTATTTGTGCCGCGCCAACTGGACACCGACCTGCTGCTGTTCGGGGGCGGTAGCGGTGTCACCCCGGTGCTGTCGATTCTGCGTTCGGCACTGCTGGCCGGAAACGGGCGAATTCTGCTGATCTACGCCAACCGTGATGAAGCGTCGGTGATCTTTCGCGATCAACTCAAGGCCCTGGCGGCGGCGCATCCGCAGCGCCTGCAAGTGATTCATTGGCTCGACTCGGTCCAGGGCATCCCGACGGTGAGTCAGTTGGCCGAACTGGCACGCCCCTTCGCCAGCGCCGAGGCGTTCATCTGTGGCCCGGGGCCGTTTATGGAGGCTGCTGTTGACGCCCTGCAAACCCTGGGCATGCCCGGTAAGCAGGTACACGTCGAGCGCTTCGTTTCCCTGCCCGAAGAGGGCGAGGTCAAGGCGCTGCCGGCCGTCGACACCAGCGGCCCTGGTAGCCAGCTTTCGGTGCGCCTGGACGGTGAAGAGTTCGAGGTGCCGTGCGCCGAAGGCGAAACGCTGCTCGAGGCGATGCGCCGAGCGGGCCTGCAACCCCCCAGCTCATGCCTGGTGGGCTCATGCGCCACCTGCATGTGCACGGTTGAAAGCGGCGAGGTGCAGATGCTGCGCAACGAAGCCCTCGACCAGCAGGAAATTGACCAGGGCTGGACGCTGGCTTGCCAGTCGCTGGCCCGTAGCGAGCACCTGCGCGTGCTCTTTCCCGAATAATACGATTGCCGAGTTTTTCACTATGACTGCATGTACCGCTTCACTGGGCACCTTGCATGCCTGGAACCCGCTGCCGTTGTCGATCCCTGCCTTGTTGTTCGCCAGTGCCCAACGCTATGCCGGTCGGGCCGCTATCGAGCAAGACGGCATTGTCACTGATTACCAGGCGTTGCCAGGGTTGGCGCTGGGGGTTTGCCGTAGCCTGATGGCACTGGGGATCGAGGCGGGCGACCGGGTGGCGATCTGGGCACCGAACTGCCGTGACTGGGTGATTGCTGCGTTGGGCGTGCATTGCGCCGGAGCGGTGCTGGTGCCGATCAACACGCGCATGAAAGGCGCCGAAGTGGCCGATATTCTCACGCGCAGCCAGGCCCGTGTACTGCTGATGCAGGGCGCGTTTCTGGGCCTTGACTATCAGGCGATGTTGGCGCCGTTGCGCCCGCCGAGCCTCGAACAGTTGGTGCTGTTCGGCCAAGGCCAGCCACAACAGGCAACGGACCTGGACTGGGCGACGTTCCTCGCCAAGGGCGCGGCAGTCAGTGAGGCACACGCCCGCCAGCGCGCAGAGGCGGTTAGCGCCGAGGACCTGTCCGATCTGCTGTTTACCTCCGGTACCACCGGCAAGCCCAAGGGGGTGATGAGCGCCCACGGCCAGAACGTGCGCGCCTTCAACGAATATGTGCGGGTGATTGGCCTGCAGCCAGGTGATCGCTACCTGATCATCAACCCGTTTTTCCATGCCTTTGGCTACAAGGCCGGCTGGCTGACCTGCCTGCTGGCGGGCGCCACCATTCTGCCTCATGCGGTGTTCGATGCCGAGGCGGTATTCCAGCGCATTGCCGCCGAACGCATCAGTGTCCTGCCGGGGCCACCGACCCTGTACCTATCGATGCTGGCGCACCCGCGCCTGGCTGAAACCGACCTGTCGAGCCTGCGTATTGCCGTGACCGGCTCATCGACCATTCCTCCCGTGCTGATCGAGCGCATGCGCCGCGAGCTGGGCCTGAAGGTCGTGACCACCGCCTACGGCCTGACCGAGTGTGGCGGCCTGGCGACCATTTGCAACCCGGATGATCCTGCCGATATCGTCGCTGCGACCAGTGGCCGGGCCATCGCCGGTACCGAGGTGTGCATCCGCACCCGCGACAACCAGCCTGTCGCCGAGGGCGAATCCGGAGAAATCTGCCTGCGTGGCTTTCATGTCATGCGCGGTTATTTCAATGACCCCGAGGCCACGGCGCAGGCTATCGATGCCGAGGGTTGGCTGCACACCGGCGACATCGGCAACCTGGATGCGCAGGGCAACCTGAAAATCACCGACCGGCTCAAGGACATGTTCATCGTCGGTGGCTTCAACTGCTACCCGGCAGAAATCGAGGCTGGCCTGATCGAACACCCAGCCATTGCCCAGGTCGCGGTGATCGGTGTCGCCGATGAGCGCATGGGCGAGGTGGGCTGTGCCTGCGTGGTCCTGCGCAGCGGCCAACAACTGGACGAGCCGGCACTGATCGCCTGGGCCCGGGAACGCATGGCCAACTACAAGGTGCCGCGCCACGTACGGTTCTTCCAGGCGCTGCCGGTGAATGCTTCGAACAAAGTGGTGAAAAGTGAATTGCGCCAGGCGGTTTTCATCGTCCATTCAGACGAAGTTGCCGAGCGCGTTTCTCCTTAGAGTGACCCTAATACAAGCATGAGGAACGTGCCATGAGTGGTCATTCGCAGCTGGATTACAACGGCAAGGTAGTACTGGTCACCGGCGGCACTAAAGGAATCGGCGCAGGAATTGCCCGCAGTTTTCTTGCAGCCGGCGCCACGGTGATCGTGTGTGGGCGCACCGCGCCAGAGCAATTGCCAGGTGTTGGCGCTGCGCAGGCGGCGTTTATCGCCGCCGATGTGCGCGACCCGGACGCCTTGCAAGGCCTGTTTGACAGTATCCAGCACGAGTATGGGCGCCTTGATGTGCTGATCAACAATGCCGGTGGTAGCCCTTCGGCCGACGCCGGCAGTGCCTCGCCACGGTTTCACGAGGGCATTATCCGCCTCAACCTGATTGCCCCGCTCAACGTTGCCCAGCACGCCAATCGGCTGATGCAGGCGCAGGCCGGCGGCGGTTGCATTGTCTTTATCGGCAGCATCAGCGCGCTGCGCGCCTCGCCCGGCACCGCAGCCTACGGCGCGGCCAAGGCCGGGGTGCTGGCCCTGGTGCAGTCGCTGGCGGTCGAATGGGCGCCGAAGGTGCGGGTGGTGGCCGTCAGCCCTGGCCTGGTGCGCACCGAGCTTGCCCATCTGCACTACGGCGACGAAACCGGTATCGCCGCAGTCAGCGCCGGTATTCCGGCCGGGCGCATGGCCACCCCTGAAGACATCGGCAATGCCTGTTTGTACATCGCTTCCTCGCAGGCGTCCTACGCCAGCGGTTGCAACCTGTTGCTCCATGGTGGCGGTGAACGCCCGGCTTATCTCAGCGCAGCGCAGGTTGCGCCGCACTGATCGACCCACGTTGGCGTTGCAACCGCGGGCGCCACTTTGAACACGCAGGAGACTCTCTTGGCTGATCCAGAATTGCTATCCAAAGTACGCGCCCTGGTTGGGCGCCAATACGGTCGCGTGAACGCCTGGGACGAAGTCAACGCGCCAATGATTCGCCAGTGGTGCGAAGTCATCGGCCTTGAAAACCCGCTCTACACCGATCCCTTGACGGCCGCCAACAGCTGCAACGACGGCATCATTGCGCCGCCGCCAATGCTGCAGATCTGGTGCATGGAAGGCTTTCACATCAATAACTACGCACCGGGCTCGACCACCGAGAACCCTTATGAAGTGCTCACGCTGATCGAAAGCTACGGCTATCCGTCGGTGGTGGCGGTGAACTCGGAGCTGACCTTCGAACGCAACCTGCGCCTGGGCGAGAAGCTGTACTACACCACACGCCTGGAATCGGTTGGCGATGAGAAAACCACGGGCCTGGGCACTGGCTTCTTCGTCACCCTGGTCATGAGCTACTTCTCGCAACTGGCGAGCGGCGACGAGAAGGTCGGCGAGCTGTTGTTCCGGGTGTTCAAGTTCAAGCCGGCCAACGTCGAGAAACGCGAGGCCACGCCGCAAGCCGAAGCCGGCGCAGCCCCGGTGGCCAAGCGTCCAGCCCCGGGTATCAGCGATGACACGCGTTTTTTCTGGGAAGGCTGCCAGCAGGGCAAGTTGTTGATCCAGCGCTGCACCGAGTGCGCCACGTTGCGTCATCCACCGGCGCCAGTGTGCATGGAATGTCATTCGTTCGACTGGGACACCCTGCAAGCCAGCGGCAAGGGCAAGTTGTACTCCTTTGTGGTGATGCATTACCCGCAGGTGGCGCCGTTCGACCATCCCAACCCGATCGGCTTGATCGAGCTTGACGAAGGTGTGCGCCTGCTTGCAGGCCTGGCCGGGGTCAAGCGTGAAGACATAAACATTGGTCAGCGGGTGCAGGTCGAGTTCCAGACCTTCGACGACGACCTGGCGTTGCCGTTGTTCCGGCCGTTGGCAGAGTAGGGGGCTGTTATGGACTTTGAACTCAATGAAGATCAGCGCGCCATTGCCGAAATGGCCGGCAGCCTGATGAGCGACTTTTGCACCGACGAGTACCTGCGCGACTGGGATCTTTCCGGGCAGGCCTATATGCAGCAATTGTGGGCCAGCTGTGTGGAGACCGGGCTGCACGCCCTGGCCATTCCCGAGGTGGCGGGTGGCAGCGGCCTGGGCATGATCGAGCTGATGCAGATCCTCGATGCCCAGGGCGGCGCTCTGGCGCAAGTACCGCTGTGGCGTCACCAATTGGCGGCAGCAACCTTGGCGCAGTTTGGTGGTGCGGCAGTGGCCCCGTGGGTTGAACGGGCCGTCGCGGCGACGGGGTTATTGACCCTTTCCCTTGATGGCCTGACCAACGTGCGCGGCATCGAACTGCACGCCAGCCCCGAGGCGGACGGCTGGCGCCTGGACGGACGTATCGCAGCGTTGGCCCTGGCCGAACAGTCGAACGCTGCGCTGGTATTGGCCCAGGTCGCAGGACAACCACGGCTGGTACTGGTCGATTTGCAGCAGGCCGGTATCCGTAGCGTGCCTGGGGTCATGACCCATGGCGAAGCGCTGGCAGACCTGCAGGTGGAGGGGGTCATGCTCAGCAGCGATCACGTGCTGCCTGGCGCGGCGCTGGACTGGCTGGCTCCGCGTGCCATTGCAGCCCTGGCGTCGTTGCAGTTGGGCGTCAGCGCCGAGCAGGTGCACCGCACGGTTGCTTACGTGAGTGAGCGCCAGCAGTTCAACCGCAGTATCGGCAGCTTCCAGGCCGTGCAGATGAGCATGGCCGACACCCACGTGCAGCTTGAAGTACTGCGCAGTGCCCTGTGGCAACTGTGCTATCGCCTCGACGCCGGACTGCCAGCGCCTTCCGAGGCCCTGGCCACTGCGTACCTGGCGTGCGAGGCCGGCCACCGCATTGGTCACACCGCACAGCATGTGCACGGTGGTATTGGCGTTGACCTTTCATACCCAATCCATCGGTTCCTGTATTGGAGCCGGGCACTGAGCAGTGCATTGGGAGGATCGTCGGCGATCCTGGAACGTCTCGGCGACTGGCTGAGCGATAACGACACCTTGGGATGGAAATATGACCTCGATGAACACCAAGCGCTTTGAAGACGTACGCTCTGGCGAACAACTGCCCGAGCTGACCATTGCGATCACTGTCGGCCTGATCGCTGGTGGTGCGATTGCCACCCGCGACTACTTCCCCGGCCACCATGACCTGGAGGCTGCACGGGAGCTGGGTTCGCCGCATATTTTCATGAACATCCTCACCACCAATGGTCTGGTACAGCGTTTCATCGAGCAATGGAGTGGCCCGCAGGTGCAGTTCCGTGCGCTGAAAATCAAGCTGGGCGCACCGAACTACCCCGGTGACAGCATGACGTTCAGTGGCGAAGTTACCCATCAGGATGCCGCTACGCGCAGCCTGGAAGTGGCCCTGAAGGGCAAAAATTCCATGGGCAACCACGTGACCGGCACGGTCACGCTGGTTCTGCCCTGACTCGCGGGAGACAGCAAAAATGACGAATTCGTCGATTTCCGGGCGCGCCGCCATTGTCGGCTTGGGCGCGACCGAGTTTTCCAAGAACTCCGGGCGCACCGAATTGCGCCTGGCCATGGAAGCGACCCTGGCAGCGCTCAAGGACGCCGGGATCGATCCCTCCGAGGTCGAGGGATTCAGTTCCTATTCGGTCGACAAAGTCCCCGAGTATGAAATTGCCCGACTGTTGGGCTGCAAGGACGTCAAGTTCTTCTCCCAGGTGCCGCACGGTGGCGGCGCCGCCTGCGGGCCGGTCATGCACGCGGCAATGGCGGTGGCCACCGGCGTTGCCAAGGTGGTGGTGGTTTATCGGGCCATGAACGAACGCTCCTGGTACCGCTTTGGCACCGGCAGCTATGGTTTTGCCTCGACGCCGACCTTTGAGAACGTCAACTACGGCTGGTACATGCCCCACGGCTTTCACACGCCTGCAGCCTGGGTCGGCATGTTCGCCCAGCGCTACATGCACACCTACGGTGCAACCTCCGAAGACTTCGGTCGGGTCGCGGTAGCGGTTCGCGACTTTGCCGCCACCAACCCCCAGGCCTTTTTCTACGGCAAGCCGATCACCCTTGAAGAGCACCAGGCGTCACGCTGGATCTGTGAGCCGCTGCACTTGCTCGACTGCTGCCAGGAATCCGATGGCGCGGTAGCGATGGTCATCACCTCGGCAGAACGTGCCAGGGACTTGCGGCAAAAGCCGGTGATCATCAAGGCCGGCGCTCAGGGCATTGCGGCCGGGCAGCAGGTAATGACCTCGTTCTACCGTGACGACATCACTGGCCTGCCGGAGATGGGTGTGGTCGCCAAAGAGCTGTACAGCCAGTCGCGCCTGGGCCCGGATGACTTGCAGACCGCAATCATCTACGACCACTTCACGCCCTTTGTACTGCCGCAACTCGAAGAATTCGGCTTTGCCAAACGCGGCGAAGCCAAGGACTTCATTCGTGCCGGGCATCATGCACGTGGCGGCAGGCTGCCGATCAACACCCATGGCGGCCAGTTGGGCGAAGCCTACATCCACGGGATGAACGGCATCGCCGAAGCGGTTCGTCAGGTCCGGGGTACGGCGGTCAACCAGGTGCAGAGTGCGGAAAACGTGTTGGTCACTGCCGGAACCGGCGTGCCTACCAGCGGCCTGATCCTCGGCGCAGTATAAGGAGCGTCCCATGTTCGTCGATCTTACCCCCGAACAGCGTGCGCTCAGACTCAAGGTCCGGGACTACTTCCAGAACCTGATGACCCCTGAGCTACGCGAGAAAATGCGTGGCACCGAAGGCGGCGAACTGTTTCGCCGTACCATCGCCCAGATCGGTCGCGATGGCTGGCTGGCGGTTGGCTGGCCCAAGGCCTATGGCGGTCAGGGCTATGCCGCCACCGAGCAGCTGATCTTCTTCGAAGAAGCCAACATTGCCGGCGCGCCGCTGCCGTTCGTGACAATCAGCACCGTGGGTCCGGCGTTGATGGCGCACGGCTCGACCCTGCAGAAAGAGAAGTTCTTGCCCGGCATTGCTGCCGGTGAGATCAACTTTGCCATCGGTTACTCCGAAGCCAGCGCCGGTAGCGACCTGGCAGTGCTGAAAACCACTGCCCGTGAAGATGCCGATGGTTTCCTGGTCAACGGCAGCAAGCTCTGGACGTCGGGCGCCGATTCGGCCGATTACATCTGGCTGGCGGCGCGTACCGACCCCGAACAGGCGCGGCACAAGGGTATTTCGATCCTGATTCTCGATACCCAGGCCGAAGGCTTTTCCAGCACCCTGATTCCGACCTCCGGAAACCCCACGGCCGCGACGTATTACGATAATGTGCGAGTGCCACGGGACATGCTGGTGGGCGAACTGCACGGTGGCTGGAAACTCATCACCGCGCAGCTCAACCATGAGCGCCTGGGCTTGGGTGCCTGGTCTGACAAAGTGGTGAGCCTGTTCAGCAGGGTGTATTTGTGGGCACGCTGCGCCGATGAACAGGGCCATCGCGCCACTGACCATGCCTGGGTGCGCCGCGACCTGGCCGAATGTTATGCCCGGCTTGAAGCCATGCGCCTGATCAACTTTCGCATCGCCGCCGACCTGGAACGTGACCGTGTCGACGTGGCCCTGGCCTCGACGACCAAGGTCTACGGCTCGGAATCGGCGATCGAGATCCTGCGCAAGCTGTCGGCCATTCTCGGCGCCAGCGGCTTGACCCGCGCCGGTTCCGCAGCCGCTTATCTGCTTGGCGAGCTGGAGTATGAAGTACGGGCGTCGGTAAACCTGACCTTTGGCGGCGGTACCAACGAAATCCAGCGCGAATTGATCGCCCAGTTTGGCCTGGGGATGCCGCGCACGCAGCGCTGAGTCACCTTGTACCCTTGAAGCGAATAACAATAACGTCCCTTTCAGGTGAACGAATGAGTGCAATTGAGCAATTCAGGCAAGCGACGCGTGACTGGCTGGAGGCCAATTGCCCGCCGTCACTGCGCACCGCCACTCCCGACGGCGAGATGGTCTGGGGTGGCCGCCATGTAGAGTTTCCCAGCGATGACGCTCGCCTGTGGTTCGAGCGCATGCGCGACAAAGGCTGGTTCTGCCCGCAATGGCCCAGCGAGTACGGCGGTGGCGGGCTGAGCGCCGAGCAAAACGCGGTACTGGAAAGTGAGCTGCGCCGACTCAAGTGTCGGCCGGCGCAGATCAACCTGGGTATCTGGATGTTGGGCCCGGTGCTGCTCGAATTTGGCAGCCAAGCGCAGAAACAAACACTGTTACCGCCAATGTGCCGGGGAGAGATACGCTGGTGCCAGGGCTTTTCCGAGCCCAACGCTGGTTCCGACCTTGCCAGCCTCAAGACCTCGGCGGTTGTCGATGGCGACGATTTCGTGGTCAACGGCACCAAGATCTGGACCTCTTACGGCGACAAGTCCGACTGGATGTACGCCTTGGTGCGCACCGACCCCAGCGCACCCAAGCACCTGGGCATCAGCCTGATCGTGCTGGACATGCAAAGCCCGGGCATCAGCGTCTCGCCGATTGACTTGATCAGCGGCAAGTCGGCCTTTTGCCAAGTGTTCTTCGATAACGTGCGCGTTCCGCAAAGCCAGTTGATCGGCCCCCTCAACGGTGGCTGGAACCTGGGCAAGAGCCTGCTGCAGCATGAGCGCAAGGCCATGTCCAAGTTTGGCGAATTCAGCCTGCCGTCGCACTTTCACCTGTTGCCGCTGATCGAGCGCTACCTGCCAGACAGCCAGTCGCCTTGCGACGTGGCCTTGCGCGCCCGCGCCCAGGCCTGCGCAATGAATGAACATGCCTACAACCTTACCGTTCAGCGCATGGGCGAGGAGGCCAGGGCCGGGCTCGATACCAGCGCGATCATGGCGATCATGAAACTGGTCCACACCGAGCAGGAGCGCGACAAGTTCGAGATTCTCCTCGATGCCCTGGGCTATCGCGCCCTTGGCCTTGAAGGCGAGCCGTTCAGCAGCGAGGAACTGGCAATTACCCGTGGCTGGCTCAACAGCTATGCCCTGACCATTTCCGGCGGTTCTTCGGAAGTGCAGTTGAATGTCATCGCCAAGCGGGTCTTGAACCTGCCGAGTGTGTAAGGGGAGTTTGATCATGAGTCTTGTGTATAGCGAAGAGCAGCGTCTGTTGGCGGACAGTGCCCGTGAGTTTCTGGCCGCGCGTAGCCCTGTAGCGGCGCAGCGGCGCCTGCGAGACGAAGCCTGCGCTGGCGGTTACGACACCTCGTTGTGGCAGGAAGCGGTGGGCCTGGGTTGGAGCGCTATTCCATTTCCCGAAGCGTTCGGCGGGCTGGATTTTGGTTGCATGGGCCTGGGGCCGATTTTCGAAGCCATGGGCACAAACCTGTCGGCGTCACCCTTGTTGTCCAGTGTGGTGCTCGGTGGTTCGCTGATGCACCTGGCAGGCTCGCAGGCGCAGCAGGATCAGTGGCTGACCGCTCTGATCAGTGGCGAACGGCGCTTGGCCCTGGCCGTAGATGAAAAGCCGCGGCACGCACCGCTGCACACCACATTGTCAGCGAAAGCCGAAGCCGGTGGTTATCGCCTGGACGGCGAAAAGTTCTTCGTCGTCGATGGCGTGGAGGCCAATGCCTACCTGGTGGCTGCGCGTACCAGCGGTAGCGCCGGGGACGAACAAGGCATCAGCTTGTTTCTGGTACCGGCGAATACGCCCGGTCTTGAAGTCAATGCGTTGTCGTTGATCGATTCACGTAACTGCGCGCGGTTGCGCTTGAATGCGGTGCAGGTGGGTAGCGAGGCTTTGCTGGGTACTGTGGGTGCGGCCTGGGCCGCCCTGGACGAGGCCCTGGACCGTGGCCGTGCCTGCCTGGCCGCAGAGTTGCTAGGCGCCGGCGAACAGCTGTTCGCCATGACCTTGGATTATCTCAAGACCCGCGTACAGTTCGACGTACCAATTGGCTCGTTCCAGACCCTGCAACACCGCGCCGCGCGCTTGCACGTGGAACTGCAACTGGCGCGTAGCGCTGTCATGGCCGCATTGGCGGCGCTCGACGACAGCACCCTGAGCGCCGCCGAACGGGGGCGCCGGGTCAGTCTAGGTAAATGGAAAGCGGGTGAGATGGCTGCTCAGATCAGCAATGAAGCGGTGCAGATGCATGGCGGTATCGGCGTAACCGATGAGCTGGATGTCGGTCTGTACCTCAAGCGAATTCGCGTGGCCCAGGCGTGCCTTGGCGACAGTGACTTCCACTGCGCGCGCTATGGCGCTTTCGCGTCTTTGGAGAAATGAACAATGAAGCTGGAACAGTGGCGCAATGCCTGGCAGCAGTTGATTGGCCCCGGATCGCCTTTTGAAGTGGTGACGCCCCCCGACAGTAGCCCGCGCTACTTTCGCCATGCCTGCGCGAACCTGCTCGAGGCCATTGATGCAGGCCGCGTGCATGGCGAGCGCGAGTTCCTGATCTGGGAGCAGCAACGGCTGACGTTTGCTGACTTTTTTGATCAGGTCGACCGTCTGGCCGGGCAACTGTCACAACGCTTTGGCGTGAAACAGGGTGACCGGGTTGCCATCGCCATGCGCAATCAGCCCGCGTGGCTGGTGGCGTTTGTCGCCGTGCAGCGCTGCGGTGCGGTGTGTGTGCCGCTCAACAGTTGGGGCCTGCGTGATGAGTTGTTTCATGGCCTGCAGGACAGCGGCGCGCAGGTGCTGGTCTGCGACCAGCAGCGCCTGCAGTTGTTGGCGGACGATTTGCTCGGTGAGCGCTTGCTCAGCATTGTGGTCGGCGCGCAAGCCGGGCTGATGCTGCCGTCCAACTGCCAGCGATTCGAAACCCTGGTCGAGGCCCCGGCATTGGCGCTGCCTGCCATTTCCATCGGCCCTGACGACCCGGCACTGATTCTCTACACCTCGGGTACCACCAGCCGTGCCAAGGGTGTGTTGTCCAGCCACCGGGCCATTTGCCAGGCCCTGACAGCGCTGGAGTTCCAGTCGGCGTTTTGCGCTGTCAGCTCCCCGGAGCGTATCCAGGCGGTGATCGACAGCGGGCTGGCGCCGACCAACCTGATGGCGGTGCCGCTGTTTCATGTCAGCGGTCTACACGCGCAGTTCTTGCTGGCCTTGCGCAGCGGCCGGCGTTTGCTGTTGATGTACAAGTGGGACGTGGACAAGGCCTTCGACCTGATTCGCGATGAGCGCTGCACCCAGTTCAACGGTGCACCGGTGATGATGCAGCAATTGCTGGGTTCGCCACGCTTTGACAGCGCCGACAGCGACAGCCTTTACGGTCTGGGGCTGGGCGGGGCGATGGCGTCCAGCCGCCTGCTGGCACAGATCAGCAAGCGCAAACCCAAGGCAATTGGTGGCAGTGGCTACGGTTTGACGGAAAGCAACGGCATCGGTGCGGCAGTGGGTGGCGATCAGTTCGTCTACAAACCCGATTCTGTGGGCTGGCCGCTGCCGATCGTTGATGTATGTATTGGGCCGGACCCCAAATCGCCATTGCCAGCAGGACACAGTGGTTTGATCTGGCTGCGTTCGCCCACGCTGATGCACGCCTATTGGCGCTTGCCCCAGGCCAGTGCCGAAACCTTGCAGGACGGTTGGCTGGACACCGGCGACATCGGCATGCTCGACGACGAGGGCTTTCTCTACATAACCGACCGGGCCAAGGACCTGATCAACCGGGCGGGAGAAAAGATTTCGGCCAGCGAAGTGGAGTCGTGTATCTGCGAAATGCCCGGCGTGATCGAGGCTGCCGCGTTTGCCCTGGAAGATGAGGAACTGGGGGAACGCATGGTGCTCATGTTGCGCAGCGAGCTTCATCCAACGCCCACGCAGGAGCAGGTTTGTGCCTTCATCGGCCAGCGTCTGGCGGCCTATAAGGTGCCGGCCGAAGTGCACACTCGTAACGAACCATTGCCGCGCAATGCCTCGGGCAAATTGATCAAGGCGCAGCTCAAAGATTTGTTGATCACAATCTGACTGATTAGTCTTTCCGGACGATGTTCTCCCCAGCAGATCAGGAACAATGGAGTACCCCAGTAGTCCTGGTCTGCGAAGGAGCCAATCGATGAAAACAACAACAAAAGGCGTGATGTTCGTAGCTGCAGTGGCCGTCAATGTCGGCCTGCAAGGCAGCGCATTTGCGCAAGTGTCGCCTGAAGAGGCTGCCAAACTCGGCAAGGAACTTACCTGCGTCGGTGCCGAGAAAGCCGGCAACGCCGAGGGCACTATCCCGCCGTTCACCGGCAAGTACTTGGGTGAAGTGCCGGGTTGGAATCATGTGAAGTTTTCTGGCGATCAGCCAGTTGACCCTTACGCTGACGAGAAGCCGATTCTGGTCATTACCGCGCAGAACATGAGCCAGTATGAAAAGCATCTGACTGACGGTCAGAAGGCATTGCTCAAGCGCTATCCGACCACTTACAAAATGAATATCTACCCCGGCCATCGTGATTTTCGTTACCCGGATTATGTCTGTGAACGGGCGATGAAAAACGCCTTGAGCGCCAAGCTGGTGGACGACGGCATGGGTGTCGAAGGAATCGGCCAGGTGCCGTTCCCGATTCCGAAGAACGGCATGGAACTGCTGTGGAACCATCAACTGCCTGCGCGTGCCTACACCGAAGAAAAAATCAGCGACCTGGCGTCGGTACTGCCTAACGGCAGCATTGGCTGGGGTAGGGCGCATGCGCGTAACCTGTCGCAAGCCAACTCCCCAACAGTCGAGCCCAAGACCGAGAACTCGATCCAGGCCATGAGCTGGAACACCACGCTCAAGCCGGTGCGTGACAACGGTGTGGTGAGTATTTCCCAGGAACCTTACAACTTCCTCACCAACCCACGCCAGGCTTGGAGCTATAGCCCATCGACCCGGCGCGTGCGGCAGTTGCCGGGCTACGGCTATGATCAGCCGATGATTGGTACCAACGGCACCATGACCGTGGATGAAGACCGGCTTTACAACGGCTCGCCGGAGCGCTTTGACTGGACCTTGATCGGCAAGCGTGAAGTCTACGTACCGGCCAACGCCTTCAAGCCCAACAGCGGTGACATCAAGTACGCCGACATCCTCACCCCCAACCACCCCAACCCTGACTACATGCGCTATGAACTGCGTCGGGTGTGGGTGCTGGAGGCGAAGTTGAAAGAGGGCTACCGCCATGTCTACGGCAAGCGAGTGTTGTTCATTGACGAAGACACCTGGAACGCAGTGGCTGCTGACAACTACGACAGCCGTGGGGCGTTGTGGAAGCATGCGATGATCAACTACTACTACCACCCGGACATGAGCGGCTGGCAGGCCGGTTCGCAGTTCTTCATGGACTTGAACTCGGGACAGTACACCGGCTATGCGATGACCAACGAATCGAAGAAGGGGCCGATTCTCAACGAATCGAAGTTCACCCCGGACATGTACACCGCCGATGCGGCGCGGGCAATGGGCCGTTGACTTTAGCTGCAACCTGAAACTAAAAAACCCCAGATGAGAATCTGGGGTTTTTTTTGTCCGCAGTTTTGCTTTCAGGCTTCGCGAGCGGCGCGATTGCCGGCGGCGATGGCGCCTTCGATGTAACCCAGGCTCTGGCAATCACCGATGCTGACAACCTTGAGCCCGGCACTGCTCAGCGCATCGGCCAGGGTGGTATCAGGTGTTGCGCCGCTGGCCAGTACCACTGAGTCGCACTGCACATCGCCAGCCTCACCTTCAGCGGTTTGGTAGCGCACGCGGTTGCCCTCGATGGCGGTGACGGTGACGCCAGTCAGCAGTTGTCCACCATGCACGCGAATGCCATGCAGCACCCGCCAGCGGCGCACGATTGCCAGTTCACGGCCCAGGTGGCCGGAGCTCTCCAGTACACACACCTGGCGTCCGCGAGCGATCAGGAACTCGGCCAGCTCCAATCCCACCAGCCCGCCGCCAACAATGGTCACACGCTTGCCCAACGGCATCCACACGCGCGACAACTTCTGGATGGCTTCGGTGCTGTCGGTAACGCCGATCAAGTTGCCGGCCTTCATCATGGTGCGCTGGGTCAGCGACAGCTTGCGTCTGGCGATTTCCTCGGCGCGGTCTCCGGTCATCAGGCGCCGCAGTTCATCGCCACTCCAGACGTGGTTCTGCTCGGCCCCGGGGATGTTCGGTGCAGCGCGTTGTGCACCGGTGGCAACGATTACCTGGTCGACGTTAAGATCACGCAACAAGGCTGCGTCTACGCTCGTCTGCAGGCGGACATCGATGGGCAGTTGTTCTACCTGATAGAGCAGGTTGTCGAGCAGACGACCGTTTTCGGGGTAGGCAAGAGCGGCAAAGAACAAGGTGCCGCCCAAACGATCACTGCGTTCAATCAGGGTCACCCGATGGCCACGCAGGGCGGCAACGCGCGCCGCTTCAAGACCCGCTGGGCCACCGCCAATCACTGCCACATGCTGCGCAGCCGCCACTGGGGTGATGACGCGTTCGCTCTCATGGCCGGTTTGAGGGTTGACCGCGCATTTGACCCGCTGGTTGATGAATATCTGGCTGACGCACACGTAGCAATAAATACACGGGCGGATCGCCTGCAAATGACCGGATGCCAGCTTGTTCGGCAATTGCGGGTCAGCCAGCAGTTTGCGTCCCATGGCGATGAAGTCGCAGTGGTTGGCGGCAATCGCGCTTTCGCCCGCTTGCGGTTCGATCCGTCCGACGGCAATCACTGGAATGCTTACGCATTGTTTGATCGCCCCAGTCCACTCGAGAAAGGCGCCCGGCTTTTGCACCAGAGGCGCCTCGGTGAAGGCCACGCCACTGGTGATAGCGGCGTAGGCGGAAACGCTGACCGCGTCGGCCCCGGCCGCTTCGGCCAGGCGCGCCACCGCTTTGGCATCCTCAAGGGTAATGCCGCCGGGGGTGAACAGCTCTTCGGCATCCAGGCGCAGCCACATGCCAAAACCTGAACCTACGCGCGCGCGAACCGCAGCCAATACCTCCAGCAACAAGCGCGCACGGTTTTCCAGTGAGCCGCCGTAGGCATCGTCACGCTTGTTGTAATACGACGAGAGAAATCCGGCGATGATGTAGTTGTGCGCGGCATGGATCTCGACACCATCGAAACCGGCGCGCTGCGCCCGCTCGGCGGCTGCGGCAAACCATTCGACCATCTGGGCGATGTCGTCCTGGTCCATGACGCGCATCTCGATTCCGCCTTTGCGCCCGCGCACCGCACTGACGAAAGAGCTGAGTTCTTCGGGAGTCAGGGCCTGCATCATGTCCGAACTGCTGGCGGGTGGAATCGACGGCACCCACAGCGGTCGGCCTGCGGCCATGTCGCGGATGGCATTCTTGCCAGCGTGCTGCAATTGCATGGCGATCTTCGCACCGTGCTTGTGCACGCGCTCGGCCAGGCGGCTCAGGCCGGGAATGAACTCATCGGATGAGACCCCCACCTGGTAGGGTTCGGCGGTACCGGAGGGAAAGGCGATGGCGCACACACCCATGATCAACATGCCGGCGCCACCTGCGGCGCGTGCTTCATAGTAGGCCTGGATACGTTCGCCACAATGGCCATCGGCCTCGGCAAAGTTGGAGCCCATGGGCGCCATGATGATGCGATTGCGCAGTTGGATCGGGCCAATGCGGCCAGGGGCAAGCAAGTGGGACAGTTTTGTCATTGTTATGTCAGCCCATAAAGGTGGCCGGTCGATGCGACAGCAGCAGGGCTGCCGCTGTCGCAGGGTACCTAGGCTTGGTTCAGGAACTCGAGGCAGGAACGGTTGAACAACTCGCTGTGTTCCACCTGCACCCAATGCCCACAACGATTTAGCATAATAAAGCGCGCGTCAGGGGCGTTATCGAGCACTTTCATTGCGCCGCCGACTGGGTTGAAGTTGTCGTTGGTGCCCCAGAAACCGAGGATCGGCACCTTCAGCTCATGCAGGCGCTCGGTCATGTTCGGCACCATCATGGTCGAGAACAGGCAGTGCGGCTGGTGCCGGGCAACCGCGACACGCTCGGCCAGCAGGCTATCGGGCAACTGTGAAGTGTCGAACAGTTGCAGGCTCATGATCTGGCGCATCTTGTCGATGTCCAACGGGCCGGCATTGAACAGTTCGACCATGCGCTGAATGCCGATCTTGGCGAAGTAGGTTTCGCGTTCCTCGACGCCGCCGGGTGCCATCAGGATCAGTTTGTCGAGAATCTCAGGCTGTGCCAGGCCCAGGCCGATGGCGATTGCACCGCCGAGGGAATTGCCCAGCAGGGTGCAGCGCTGTATTTCGAGAGCCTTGAGCAAACCGGAGACGGCGCCAACGAAGAAGTCCAGGTCGTAGTTGATGTTGTCCGGTTTGTCCGAGCGGCCGAAGCCTGGCAGGTCGATCACCAGGTTACGAAAGCCTGCAGCGACGAACGCGGGGAAGTTACCCTTGAAGTTGCTATAGCCACTGGCACCCGGGCCACTGCCGTGCAACCACACCACGACGGGGCCGCTGCCTTCATCGAGGTAGTGCAGGCGCAGGCCGTTGTCGAGGGTGACGAAATGGCCAATGGGCAACGGTAGGTCTTGTTCTGACATCTTTGAGTCTCCATTCATCAGGCGGTTACTGCAGTTTCAGGGTCGGCAACCGGCACTGCCGGCTGCCTCAGTTGCGCGCGATAGCGCGGCAAGGCCATGCCCAAGAATAATGTCGAGAGCATCAGCATCGAGATCGAGGCAGCCAGGGCGTAGCGCAAGGCTTCAGCGCCCAGCGAGGGGGCGAACATGTCACTGAGTACACCGATCAACAGCGGGCCAACGCCCACCCCCAGCAGGGTCATGGCCATGACAAAGATCGACGTCGCCTGAGCCAGGCGTGCAGCCGGAAATAAATGGGTTACGGCGCCAAGGCACGGCGTTGCCCACCAGGTGCCGAAAAAGGCGAAGCCTGCATAGAACACGAATGCAGTCGGCACCGGGGTGCTGCCCAGGTGAAACAGAGTGCCGGTCGGCCAGAGGAAGTACGCCAGCGCGAACGGGATGCTCACCAACGTCGCGAGCAGCGGCACGCCAATTTGCCAACCGGGGTCTCGGCGGGCCATGCGGTCGGAAACGATGCCGCAGGCGAGGGTGCCGAAGGTAGCACCGGTGCCACCCACCACACCGACCAGAAAGCCTGCATCCTGCAGGTTCAATCCGTGGGAACGGATGAGAAAACTCGGGCTCCAGGTACCAATCGCATAGCCGGCAATGGCGCTGGATGCGCCGGTCAGCACCAACCACAGGAATGAAGGAGTTTCCATCAACTTGGCCATGGTCTTGGCCCAGCCTTCCTGGACCACTGCAGCCGTGTACTGCGCTTCGCTCGCCACTTTCGGCGCACGCACCGTGAGCCACAGCAACAGACCGAGCAGGATGCCGGGTACACCGATGATCAGGAACGCCGAACGCCAGCCGTAGTGCTGGGCAATCCAGCCGCCGAAGCCCAGGCCGAAAATAGCGCCAAAGCTTGAACCGAGCATGAGTATCGACAACGCGGTGGAGCGGTTCTTGGCCGGGTACAGCTGCGAAATCATCGCCACCGATGGCGCCGTTCCTCCAGCTTCACCGACCGCCACCCCAATCCGCGCCATGACCAGCAACCAGAAGCTGGTCGCCAGTCCGCACGCCATGGTCATGACGCTCCAGGCGATACAGCAGGCAGCGATCACGGGCTTGGGCCCGATGCGGTCGGAGAGTCGTCCGAGAGGGAAGCCGAACAGGGTGTAGAACACCGCGAAGGTTACCCCGGAGAGCATTCCGATGCCGGTATCGGAAATGCCGAACTCGGCTTTCACCGGCTCGATAAGGATCGCCATCAACTGCCGGTCGATGTAATTGAAGATGTAGATCACGGCCAGTACGAACAGTGCGTAATGAGTACGCCAGGTAACAGGGATGGATGAGTTCACTGCGGGTGCTCCCGGTTTTGTTCTAGTGAGGAGGAGCGTGGACCGGATCGAGGTTGGGCACATCGTCCGTTCAGACCACTCGTTAGTGCGGCGCAAGGCAATCGCTGCTGCTTAGTCTTATCGGACGATGTTGCACTTCTCTGCAGGGTGAATGATGCGTTCCGTGCTCGATCACCTGGCCGCTCGGTGGCGGTGATCGCAATAGCAAAGGCGTGCGGGCGAACCACGTTGACCCCGAGCGCCCGGTCGCGTGTTTTATCGGAGAAAAGGATGAACAATTTCAACAACGCAAGCCTGCTGTCTGCTGACGATCGTGGGGTTGTGCCACGCGAGCAGACGCAGGCCATCCTCGATCGCCGTGCTGAAGCCAGTGCACGGATCAAGCCGGCAGATCGCTATACCTTGGCTGATCGCTTGGAAGAACAAGCACAGCGCCATGGCGAGCGGCCTTTCATCATCTACGGCGAGCAGCGCCTGAGCTTCGCCCAGATCAACGCCCAGGCCGATCGCCTGGCGCATGTCTTTCATGCCCGTGGCCTGCGCCCGGGTGATGTCTGTGCACTGGCAATGGAAAACCGCCCGGCGTTTTTCTGCTGTTGGTATGCACTGGCCAAGCTCGGGGTGGTGGTGGGCTTCGTCAATACCCAGCTCAGCGGCCGAACACTGACGCATTCGCTGGAAGCGATCGACGCCAAGGCGATCATTGTCGGCGAAGAGATTCTGGGCAATTTTCTCGTCACCGAAACCTTGCCGCCGTTGCCGCTCTGGCTGGTAGAAGATACCGAGCAGCCGTGGTCGGGTGAGGTGCCAGATCAGGTTGATACGCGCTTGAACGAAGCCCTGGCCGCGGCGCCGAGCACGCCGTTCCCGCGGGACCTGCGCGCAGACCTGAGCGCCGAAACGCCCAGCCTGCTGATCTTTACCTCCGGTACCACCGGCTTGCCGAAAGCGGCGCGCTACAGCCATATGCGCTGGATGTCGACCGGCGACATCATGGAAATCACTTTGCAGACGACGGTGCAGGACGTGTTCTATTGCTGCCTGCCGCTGTACCACGGTGCAGCCGCCACGTCGGTAACCTCTACCGCGCTGAAGACCGGTGCGGCGATTGTGGTGCGACGCAAGTTCAGTGTTCGCGAGTTCTGGAACGACATCCGCAAGCATCAGGTCACGGTGTTCCAGTACATCGGCGAGATCTGTCGCTACCTGCTCAACCAGCCTGAGGTTGCCGGCGAGCGCGAGCACAGTTTGCGTTGCATGCTCGGTGCCGGGCTGACGCGAGAAACCTGGCAGAACTGGGTCCAGCGCTTCGGGCCGATTCAGGTGTTTGAGGGCTGGGGTTCCACCGAGTCCAATACCAACGTGGTCAACGTCGACAATTATGTGGGCGCCTGCGGTCGTGTGCCGTTCTGGGAGAAGAGCAATCTGCGCCTGGTGCGCTATGACGTTGAAACCGACAGTCATCCCCGAGACGAGCATGGTTTTCATCAACTGTGTGAAGTGGGAGAGGTGGGCGAAGCGCTCGGTTTCATCATCAATCATCCCAACATCGGCGGTGGACGCTTCGAGGGTTACACCTCGGCCGAGGCCACTAACAGCAAAATTCGGCGCAACGTGTTCGTCGAGGGCGACGCTTACTGGAGCTCCGGGGACCTGCTGCGCTTCGATGAGGATGGTTACCTCTATTTCATCGACCGCATCGGCGACACCTTCCGCTGGAAGAGCGAGAACGTCTCGACCCTGGAGGTGGCTTCTGCGCTGGGCGACTTTACCGGGCTCGAGCTGATCAATATCTATGGCGTGCAGGTGCCTGGGCAAGAGGGTCGCGTCGGTATGGCAGCGGTGCTGATGCAGCCGGGTCAGACCTTCGATCCAAAAGCATTTTATGCGTTGACCGAGGCGCGGTTGCCGCGTTACGCCGCGCCGATGTTCGTGCGGGTTTCGGCCGCCGCCGATCTGACCAGTACATTCAAGCTGCGCAAGGTCGACCTGCAGCGCCAGGGTTACGCACCCACTGCATTTAGCGACCCACTGTTCATTCGCGACGAAAGCAGCCGCAGCTATGTTGCCTACAGCACAGAGGTGCTGGAGCGCGTTGGCCTGGCGGCCTTTGCCGGTGATGCCAGTGAGTAGCCTCGACGCGCAGGGACATGAATGGCGCGCCGGACTGCGCTTTCCCTGGCCGCAACCGCCTGCCAACGGCGCTGTGCAGGAAATCGCCGAGGGGCTTTTGTGGCTGCGTATGCCGCTGCCGTTCGGACTCGACCACATCAACCTGTATTTGCTGCGCCATGGCGAGGGCTGGGTGGCGGTCGATACCGGGTTGAACAATGCGCAAACCCGTGAAGTCTGGGAAGCGCTGTTCGATACCGCGCTTGCAGGGTTGCCGCTGGTGGCGGTGATCTGTACGCACTTTCACTCCGATCATGTCGGCGTGCTTGGCTGGTTGAGTGACCGCTTTCACTGTCCGGTGTTCATGAGTGCCAGTGAATACCAGGCCATGCACCAGTTGGGCAGGCAGGGCGATGGCAGCAGCGATTGGGCATTCGGCCAGCATTACCAGCGTGCAGGTTTCAGCCCCGAGCAAACCCAGGCGCTGTTCCCGATTCTCGGTTCCGCGCACTTTCGACCACAGGTGCCGACCAGTTTTCACCGCTTGAGCGAAGGCAGTGAGCTGGACATCGGTGGGCGTCGCTGGCAGATCCGTATCGGCCGCGGTCATTCCCCCGAGCATGCCTGCCTGTACTGCGCCGAAGACGGCCTGCTGATTTCCGGCGACCAGGTACTGCCGCGGATTACCTCAAGCGTCTGCGTCCAGGTCACCGAGCCTGATGCTGACCCGCTGCGTGACTGGCTCGACTCGATCCATGACCTGCGCACAGTGCCCGACAGCGTGCTGGTGCTGCCGGCGCATGAGCGACCGTTTTTCAACCTGCATGAGCGCCTTGATCAACTGCATGCCCATCACCAGACGCATCTGCAGCAGTTGCTGGACGCCTGCACGGCGCCGCGCACTGCCATGCAGTTGATGGCGGTGCTGTTTCCAGCGGTTAAGGGGCGCTTCGATGAACTGATGGCCATCGGCGAAACCCTGGCCCATGCCAATTACCTCATCGCTCAAGGGCGATTGGTACGAGAAGAACTAGCCGGTGTGTTTCGGTACTCGCGCCCGGATGAAGGTGTCATTGCTCGGTCTGCGCTAGGGCAGCTCTGAGCAGGCAGTGGGAAGTAGTGGTGTTCTTGCACATTTGCGCGGCCATCGGGTCGTTTATCGGGAGAGGCAGTGTGACTAATAAAAACAAAAAATATGGTGCTGGCCCAAGGGTATCGGGCTTCGAGTTATCTGGTCTGGTGGTGGCGATTGCGTTGGTGTCGACACCCGCATGGTCCGGTGAAACCATCGAGTTCGACGACGGAACGACGATCGACTGGACCGTAACAACCAGCTACGGCCTTGGTGTGCGTTTGTCCGATCCGGACAAGGACCTGCTGACCCTCAACGGTGATGACGGCGACCGCAACTTCGACAAAGGCAGCCTGGTGACCAATCGCATTGGTGCCCTGGCGGAAATGATCGTGCGCAAGGACAACTATGGTGCGGTATTGCGTGCCAGTACCTTCTACGATGACGTCTACCATCGCTCCAACGACAACGATTCGCCGGGCACCGTCAACAAGAACGGCGACCACAATGAATTCACCAGCGATACCAAGTACTACGCCGGTGGCCGCAGTAAGTTCCTCGACGCCTACGTGTTTGGTGGCTGGCGTTTCGAGAACGATTCGATGCTCGACGTCAAGGCCGGGCGTCACATCGAGTCGTGGGGTGAGAGCCTGTTCTACCCAGGTGTCAGTGGTGTGCAAAGCCCGTCCGATGCGGTCAAGGCAGCGCAGCCGGGGGTCGAGGTCAAGGAAGTGCTGTTGCCGGTCGGACAAGTTTCGGCATCGTATCGACTGAACCCGCAACTGACCTTCGGCGCCTATGTGCAATATGAATGGATGGGCACCGAACTGCCACCGGTGGGTAGCTACTTGTCTACCAGTGACGTGGTAGGGCCGGGGCGGGAATTCATTCTCGGCGCCAATGGCTCTCGGATCGACTATCGCGGCACCGATGAACCGCGTGACAGTGGCCAGTGGGGTGCGCAGGTTCGCTTTCGTCCGGTGCCAGCCCTGGAGTTGTCACTGTTTCATGTCAATTATCACGACAAGAACCCTGCCACTGCATTGGTGGGCTACCAGGCAGTCCCGGCAGGTCCGGGCGTGTTCTTCGGCGCCCCGGATGGCTACCGCATTACCTACTTTGAAGACATAAAACTGACGGGTATCAGCGCTTCGACGAAAATCGGTGAAACCCAGATCGGCGGCGAGTGGTCCTACCGCGATGGCGCACCGGTAATGGTCAACACTGGCCTGGGCCCGACTCCGGCCCGTGGCAAGGGCCAGCAGATGCAGCTCTCGGCTATCCGCATCCTGGGCGATCGTCCGTGGGCGAGCCAGACCTCGTTGACCGCCGAGATCGTTCACGTGCGTGTCGACAGTGTCGACGAGGCCTCGGCGGCGCCTAACCTGCAGGCCCTTGGTGACAGCCTGATTGCGCCGATGCGTCCACTGGTGCAGCCATCCGATGACTACACCTACAAGACCGCCACGGCCTGGCGCAGCAAGACTGCGAGCGCCTACACCCTTGGCGCATCCTTCAGTTACCCGGGCGTATTTGAAGGCTGGGACCTGGAAGTACCGGTCAACTTTTCCAACGTGTTCAGCGGCGCCACACCAATGGCTGGGACCATCTCGGGACTGCAGGGCGACCGGCGCTTGAGCGTTGGCACCACCTTCAAGTACCTGGGCAACCTGGAAGTCGCTCTGCGGGTCACCGGCTACCTGGGTGAAGCGGATCCGGTCAAGCGTTTGCTGGCGGACCGTGACTATGGCACGTTCTCGGTGAAGTACAGCTTCTGATCCCCGTGGCGGCGCCAGGCCTGTATCGATCCTGGCGCCCGCCGTGGCCTAGTCAAAATGGACGATCACTCGCTGCAGCAGTTGTGGCATGGTCATTACACAACAAAATCCGAAGCACACAGCTTTCGAGTGGGGGATACATGGGTCTTAAAGGTCATGCGGCGATTGTAGGCGCCGCGCAGTACAAGCCGGAAAAGTATGCCACTGCACCGCGCATGTTCCACCTCGAACAAGTGGCCGACCTGGCCGCGCAAGCGCTACGCGACGCAGGGCTGCGTGCCGAAGACCTCGATGGTCTGGTGATCAACGGCCCGCACTTTCATGAAGCTTCGGTGTTCGTACCGGCCATGGCCGCCGAGTACCTGGGCTTGACCGTCAATTTCGCCGAAGTGGTCGACCTGGGCGGTTGCACGGCGGTGGGCATGGTATGGCGCGCCGCTGCAGCCATCGAGCTGGGCTTATGCCAGGCCGTGCTCTGCGTAATGCCTGCACGGATGGCGCCTATGGGGCCAGACGAAGACCCCAGCGCAATGATTCGCGCCATGCGCTACGGTGGCCACAGCACCGCCTTCGGTGCTCCGGAGGCAGAGTTCGACTTGCCGTACGGGCACATGGGCCAGAATACCGGCTACGCCATGATCGCCCAGCGCTATGCCGCGCAGTACGGTTATGACCCGATTGCGATGGCCAAGATTGCCGTTGACCAGCGCACCAACGCCCTGGCCAATCCCCAGGCGATGTTCTACGGCCAACCGTTGACCATCGAGCAGGTGCTGGCGAGCAAGCGCGTTGCCGACCCGCTGCATGTACTGGAAATTGTCATGCCGGTGGCCGGTGGCGCGGCACTGATCATTGCCTCCAAGGAAGTCGCCGCGCGTGCCCGTAAGCGCCCAGCGTTCATTACCGGTTTTGGCGAACACCTGGCATTCAAATCGCCGTCTTACGCCAAGGACATGATCCACACCCCGGTGGGGCCAGCCTCGCGCCGCGCGTTCGAGATGGCCGGGCTGAAAACGACTGATGTCGATGCCGCCCAAATTTACGACTGCTACACCATTACCGCCTTGCTGACCCTCGAAGACGCCGGTTTCTGCGCCAAGGGTGAGGGCATGCAGTTTGTCCGTGAGCACGACCTGACTTGGCGCGGCGATTTCCCGATGAATACCCACGGTGGCCAGCTCAGCTTCGGCCAGGCCGGTGCGGCCGGGGGCATGTCCCAGGTGATTGAGGCGGTCACACAGATCAGTGGAGAAGCGGGCGAACGCCAGCTTGGGCGCTGCGATGCGGTTTACGTCTCCGGAACCGGTGGCGTGATGAGTGAACAAGCTGCATTGATTCTTCAGGGAGCATGACCTGCATGTCGAACAATAAGCCAATGCCGGTGCCAACCGAAATTTCCGCACCGTTCTGGGAAGGTCTCAAGGCCCAGCGCCTGTTGATCCAGCAGTGCAACGTCTGCGAACACTGGGTGTTTTACCCGCGTCGCCACTGCCCCAAATGCCTGGCCCATGACCTGGCCTGGCGTGAAGTCAGTGGCGGCGCCAGCCTCTACAGCTTCACCATCGCGCGCATTGCCACGCTCCCGGATTTCGCCGACGAAATGCCGCAGAAGTTGGCGGTGATCGAACTGGATGAAGGCGTGCGCATCAACACCACGCTGGTGGGGCTGGAAGAGGAACAGATCCGCATCGGTATGCGTCTGCAACCGGTGTTCGCCGAAGTGGATGCCAAGGGTTCGCGGTTGCTGCGTTTTACCGGTATGGAGCAAGACAGCGCCGCCCTGCAAAGCTGGAACGGTGCAGCCCAGGCCCCAGCGGCCGAGGCTGCCGCGCCAGCACCTTCACGCCAGGTGGCGATGGATGACGAGACGGCGTTGCAAAGCCTGGTCAGCGACACCTTCAGTGAGTGGAGCAACGAGGTTGAGGTCGACCAGGAACTGATCGATGCCTTTGCCAAGCTCTCGGGCGACAACTACTGGATTCACACCGATCCTGAGCGCGCGCGCAAGGACAGCCCGTTTGGCGGCACCATTGCCCACGGTGCGCTGGTGCAGGTGCTGCAATCGCGACTGCAACTGTCGCTGGGTTACGAAATCACCGGCTTCAGCACCATGGTCAACTACGGCTCCGACCGCTTGCGCTTCCCGGCGCCAGTACCTGCCGGTTCGCGCATCCATGCCCGGGCCCGGGTCAAGCAGGTGGCACGGGTCAAACGTGGCACCCAACTGACCCTGGAAGTGAACACCCATGTGGTGGGCAGTGATCGTCCTTCGGTGATCAATGACCTGGTGATCCTGTACATGTAAGCCGGCAAACAGCGGCTAGGTCGGCAGCCACGCTGCACGCGCTGCCGACCCGCAGCGCGATTCAGTCGCGGTCGGGAATTTCCAAGAAGTGAAGGAGCTGAGATGAGTATCTTGTTCGAGCCGCTGCGCCTGGGTGAACTGCAATTGGCCAACCGTATTGTCATGGCGCCGATGACCCGCAGCCGTGCCAGCGCCGATGCGCTGCCGGGTGCCGAGATGGTTGACTACTATCGCCAGCGCGCCAGTGCCGGACTGATCATTGCCGAAGGTACAGCGCCGTCGGCCAACGGCCTGGGTTATTGCCGCACCCCGGCCATCTACACAGCTGCACAGATTGCCGGCTGGCGGCAGGTGACCGACGCGGTGCATGAGCGCGGTGGCCGTATCGTCCTGCAATTGATGCATGTGGGGCGCGCCGCGAGTCGCTACAACAAGCCTGAAACGGCGGCGACCGTAGCGCCTTCGGCGTTGCGGGCACAGACCCGACTGTTCAGCGATATCGCCGGTATGGTGGACACCGACGAACCTCAGGCCCTGAGCCTGGAAGGTATTGAAGCGACCATCGGCGAGTACCGCCAGGCGGCGATCAACGCCCGTGAAGCAGGCTTTGACGGCGTCGAATTGCATTGCACCAGTGGTTACCTGCCCATGCAGTTCATGGCCTCGGGCAGTAACCTGCGTACCGATGCCTATGGCGGGAGTGCTGACAATCGAGTGCGCTTTGCCAAGGAGGTATTACAGGCCATGGCGGGCGCTATCGGCGCCGGTCGGGTTGGCTATCGCCAATGCCCAGGCAACAGCTACAACGACATTGAGGATGCCGATCCGCTGGCTACGGCTACAGCGTTGTGCGCAGCAGTAGCGCCGCTGGGTCTGGCTTACCTGCACATCATGCGCTCACCTGTGCCTGGCATCGACGCCTTCGCCCTGGCGCGCCAGCACAGCAACAGCGGCGTGATTCTCAATGATGGCTTTGACGGGCCAACGGCGCGGGCAGCGCTTGCAGCAGGCGAGGGCGATGCGGTGTCGTTCGGCCGGCATTTCATTGCCAATCCGGATCTGGTCGAGCGCCTGCAAGCGGGCTTGCCATTGGCTGGCTTCGACCGTCATACCCTCTACACCCCGGGGGCACGCGGCTATTCGGACTATCCCACCCATCAGGCGGCAAGCCTGGAAGTGGCACCATGAGCACTCAATCGCCAAACGCCTGAAGCTATTGCGAGCCTCTGCGCGACACCCACCCATTCGGGTTATGGTCGGCGCCCGTGAATCACCTGATAGTAACGCCATCGGCTCACCCTGAGCAGTCACACGACGGAGTTGCTATGCGCAAGGCACTGAAGGTGATGTGCAGTCTGTTGCTGGCGTCCACCGCCACGGCCACCCTGGCCACCGAGGTGGATACCGGCAATACACTCAGGTTGTACAACTGGACGGACTACATTGGCGAAACGACTCTGGCCGATTTTGAAAAGGCCACCGGCATCAAGGTGATCTACGACACCTTCGATGGTTATGAAACCGTACAGACCAAATTGCTCACTGGCCGCTCCGGCTATGACCTGGTGATGCTCAATGCCTCGCTCGTGCCGCCGTTGATCAAGGCGGGCGTATTCCAGGCACTGGACAAGCAGCAACTGCCCAGTTGGCACAACCTCGATGCGCAGGTGGTGCAGAATCTCCAGGATTACGACCCTGGCCTCAAATACTCGGCGCCCTACACCTGGGGCAGCTCTGGGGTGACCTACAACGTCGACAAAATCAAGGCGCGCATGCCGGATGCGCCCATTGGCTCGTTGGCGATGTTGTTTGATCCGAAGATCGTCTCACGCTTCGCCGATTGCGGTGTAACGCTGATGGATGCACCGACCGAGGTGATCCCGCTGGCGCTCAAATACCTGGGCAAGGATCCGCGCAGCGCGGCACCGGCCGATCTCAAGGCGGCCGAGAAACTGTTGCTGGACATCCGCCCCTACATCAAGAAGTTCGACTCGGTGAACTACCTCACCAGCCTGCCCAACGGCGACGTGTGTATGGCCCTGACCTGGTCGGGCGACTACGCCACGGCCCAGGCTCGTGCCGAAGAGGCGAAAAAGGATATTCAGCTGGCGTTCTTCATTCCCAAGGAAGGCTCACTGATCTGGTTCGACAACCTTTACCTGCCCAAGGATGCGCCGCACACCGCCAACGCCCACCGCTTCATCGAGTTCCTGCTGCAGCCGCAGAACATGGCGAAGGTGACCAACTACATCCACTACGCCAACAGTAACGCCGCGGCCACCGAGCAGGTACTGGCGGACATACGCGACAACCCGGCGATCTATCCCGATGCCACCACGCGCGAACGGCTTTTTGCGCAGAAAACCCAGGAACCCCGGGATATGCGCGCGATCACCCGCGTCTGGAGCACGGTCAAGACCGGCTTCTGAGCAAGCGTTCTCTCATTACCTTCGCCAAGGAACTGACCATGGCCACGCCAACTAATGCTGTTGCACCTGTTTTTGCCCAAGACCCTCTGGTGGAAGCCGACAAGGCCCATTACATGCACGGCTACCATGTATTCGACGAGCACCGTGAGCAGGGAGCGCTGAACATCGTCGCCGGAGAGGGTGCCTATATTCGCGACACCGATGGCAACCGCTTTCTGGATGCCGTCGGCGGCATGTGGTGTACCAACATCGGTCTGGGCCGCGAAGAAATGGCCCTGGCCATAGCCGATCAGGTGCGCAAGCTGGCGTACTCCAACCCGTTCTCCGACATGGCCAACCCGGTTGCCATCGAACTGTGCGAAAAGCTGGCGCAACTTGCGCCGGGTGATCTTGATCACGTCTTTCTTACCACCGGCGGTTCGACGGCGGTCGATACCGCTTACCGTCTGATCCAGTACTACCAGAACTGCCGGGGCAAAGCGGACAAAAAACACGTCATCGCCCGCTACAACGCCTATCACGGCTCTACCACCTTGACCATGTCGATCGGCAACAAGGCGGCCGACCGGGTGCCGGAGTTCGATTACGCCAACGAGCTGATCCATCATGTGTCCAATCCCAACCCGTACCGGGCACCGGATGATATGGACGAAGCCGAATTTCTTGACTTCCTGGTGGCCGAGTTCGAAGACAAGATCCTCTCGCTGGGCGCTGACAACGTCGCGGCATTCTTTGCCGAACCGATCATGGGTTCAGGCGGTGTGATCATCCCGCCCAAGGACTATTTCCTGCGGATGTGGCAGGTCTGCCAGACCTACGACATTCTTTTCGTCGCCGATGAAGTGGTGACGTCATTTGGCCGCCTGGGCACCTTCTTTGCCAGTGAAGAACTGTTCGGCGTGCAGCCGGATATCATTACCACTGCAAAGGGCCTGACTTCGGCGTATCTGCCACTGGGAGCGTGTATCTTCTCCGAGCGGATCTGGAAGGTGATTGCCGAACCGGGCAAGGGCCGTTGTTTCACCCACGGCTTTACCTACAGTGGTCACCCGGTGTGCTGTACGGCGGCACTGAAAAACATCGAGATCATCGAGCGCGAGAAGCTGCTCGATCACGTCAAGGAGGTGGGTGGTTACCTTGAACAGCGTTTGCAAAGCTTGCGTGAACTGCCACTGGTGGGCGATGTGCGCTGCATGAAGTTGATGGCATGCGTAGAGTTTGTCGCCGACAAGCGCAGCAAGGCATTGTTTGCCGATGCGGTGAACATCGGTGAGCGTATCCACCGCCGCGCCCAGGCCAAGGGTCTGTTGGTACGCCCGATCATGCACCTGAACGTGATGTCGCCGCCGCTGATCATCACTCATGCCCAGGTCGACGAAATCGTCGAGACCTTGCGCCAATGCATCGTCGAAACCGCCAACGAACTACGCCGCGAAGGCTTGTACAGCGGTACATGAGGGTGAGGCTTGGCGCCATTGCCCAGGTGCAGGCTCGTGGCCCAGCAGGTAGACTGCGGGGCATGAGCCATGCATCCCTGGAAACTCCCGTCTGCCTGTCCCTGGGCGCCTTGCAGCAATGGCATGCAGCGCTGCAGAACGCCTGCGCCCATATAGAAACGGCCGATGCCCTTGAGCACCTGGCGGCGGCCATCAGTCAATTGGTGGCGGTCGAATCGATGATGATCAGTCTAGAGTGCCAGGGCCAAGCGCCACAGTTGCTGTATCAGCAAGGGATTCCCGAGCAGCACCGCGATGCCATCCTCAATCGCTACTTTGCTGCCGGCTACTTGCTCGATCCGTTCTGCCTGGCCGTGGAGAGCGGCCTGGCCCAAGGTTTCTATCACCTGGAAGACATCGCACCGGACCACTTTTTCGACAGCGACTACTACAAGGCCTATTACTTGGGTACCGGCTGCAGCGAAGACAGCTACTTCATTGCCGATGTCGGCGCTGCGCGCAAGATTTCCCTGAGTTTGTTCCAGGGCTGCAGCGGCTCGCGCCTGGCCCCGGAGCAGGTCAATCTGCTGCGTGCGGTCGAACCGATGATTCGCGACCTGCTGGCCCGCTTTGCCCAGCACGGTCTGGCGCAGGCGCCTGCTGATACTGAACACAACAGCATTCAAGCCGCCTTCGACAGTTTTGGCTGCCAGGTGCTGACGGATCGTGAGCGCGAAGTTGCCCACATGATTCTGCGCGGTCACTCTGTGAAATCCACGGCCAGCGAACTCGGTATTTCCCCTGAGACCGTGCGCATGCACCGCAAGAACCTCTACCTCAAGCTTGAAATAAATTCGCAGTCCGAGCTGTTTGCGCTGTTTATCGATTGGCTTGGACACCGCTGAGCCGCGTGCCCTGCAGCATGGCCGCGGCTACAACCTGCAGATTAGCCGGTCGCGCTGGCGCGAGTAGTCCACGGCAATGGACGGCCACGCGGCTGGCGTGCGCTTGCGTCACCCTGCGGCCTTGACCGCCAGCACATTGCACAAGGTGTGATCGAGCACATGCTCGGTGGTGCTGCCGGTCAGGCGTTCGAGCAGTTTGCGTGGATGATTGCCCATCACCAGCACATCGGTACGGCTATGGGCGACGAACTCGGCAATGCTGCGGGTGATCGGCGCAGAAAGAAAATGCTGGCGCTCCACGGGTACGCCATGGCGTTCGGCAAGGCGTTCGAAGACCTTGTGAATGGATTTGCGTACGTTGCTGTCGAAACCTGGTACGGTCACGGTGCCGGCGCCAAAGTCGGACATGTGGGTATGGGCGCTGTCGCACACATGCAGCAGATGCAGTTCGGCATTGCATTGGCGTGCCAGGTCGCTGGCGGCCTGAATGACGGTTTCGTTGAGGTCGTTGTGCGGGTGTTCAGGGTGGGTCGGGTCGACAGCTGCCACCACCACACGGGGCAGTGGGCAATGCACGGCCGAAACCAGATGTACCGGGCAGTTGCACTCGCGTAGCAATTGCCAGTCCAGCGGTGTGAACAACAGGCGTTTGTACGCCGCTTCGTGCTGCACATCCTTGATCAGCAAATCCGCTTCGACTTCCTGCACCTGGGCCAGTGCTGCGCCCAGCACGTCGCGGGTCAGGAGGGCTTCGGTGCTGACACGAATGCCATTTTCATGCAGCAAGGTGGCTTCGTCGGCAAGCCACTGCAGGTTGTTCTCCAGGCGGGTCTGGTTGCGGTGTTCGTCGCCGCTGATCAGGCCAAGGGTGTCGAGCTCCTCGACGATGGCACAGATATGCAACGTGGCACCGGTCGCGTGTGCCAGGGCGGCAGCACGCTCCAGTGCTGGTGTGTGGCGCATCTCGGCGCCGACCATCAGGAACAGGCGTTGGTACTGGCTCATGATGCACCTCCGGTGGCGTTGTATTGCCAGACCCCGAGCTAGAGTTTAGCCCATTGCCCACAACGCTCACGTAAGCCTTGCCAACGCCACCTGACCGTTGGTCACTCAGCCGCGGCGGTTCAGCCAGACGGTCTGGGCGTTGCAGAACTCGCGAACACCGAAGTGCGAGAGCTCACGGCCAAAACCACTCTTCTTGATCCCGCCGAACGTAACCCGCGGATCGGAAGCACAGACGCCGTTGATGAACACGCCGCCGGTGTCCAGTTCTTCAGTCAGTTGGGCTGCCAGCTCCAAGTCCTGAGTGTAGAGAGTCGATGCCAGGCCAAATTCGCTGTCGTTTGCCAGCTCCAGAGCATGGCGGGCGTCACGGGCAGTGATGATCGAGGCTACTGGCCCGAACAGTTCCTGACGGAACGAGGTCATTTGGTCGGTTACATCGGCCAGTACGGTCGGGGCGTAGAAGTTGCCCGCACCGTCGACCTTATGGCCACCGAGCAGTAGGGTAGCGCCTTCGGCCAGGGTGGCCTGGACCTGCTCGTCGAGCTCGTCGCGCAGATCGAAGCGCGCCATCGGACCAAGGTACGTCTGCTCCGACAGCGGGTCACCCATGACCAGCTTGCGTGTGGCTTCGAGGAATTTTTCGGTGAAGGCTTCGACCACACCCTGTTCAACGATCAAGCGCTTGGCCGCGGCGCAAACCTGGCCAGTGTTGGCGTAGCGGCCGACCACGGCGGCTTTCACCGCTTCATCGAGGTTGGCGTCGTTAAGGACGATAAACGGATCGGAACCGCCCAGCTCCAACACACATTTCTTCAACGCTGCACCGGCCTGGGCACCGATGGCGATGCCAGCGCGCACGCTGCCCGTCAAGGTGACGGCAGCGATGCGCGGATCCTTGATGGCCTGGGAAACACCCTCTGGGGTGACGTTGATGACTTCAAACACACCGTCTGGCAGGCCGGACTGCTTGATGACGTCGAGCAGCAGGTAGGCGCTGCCCATCACATTCGGGGCGTGCTTGAGTACGTAGGTGTTGCCGGCGATGAGCGCCGGTACTGCGCCACGCAGCACCTGCCAGACCGGGAAGTTCCACGGCATTACCGCCAGAATCGGGCCCAGCGGCCGGTATTCGATGCGAGCCTGGCCGTTATCCACCAGCGTCGATTCGGCGTTGAGCATGGCCGGGCCTTGTGCTGCATACCACTCGCACAGTTGCGCGCATTTCTCCACTTCGCCGCGGGCCTGGGCCAGCGGCTTGCCCATTTCCAGGGTGATCATTTTCGCCATGGCCTCGGCGTTGTCGCGGATCGCAGTGGCCAGCGCCAGCACCCGCTGCGCACGTTCGGCCACCGGGGTACGGCGCCATTGGTTGAAGCCGCCCGCTGCACGGGTCAGTGCGGCATCCAAGTCTGCTTCAGAGGCGTAGGGATAGTGACCGATGGCTTCACCATTGGCGGGGTTGATCGACACGGCATGGGTATGGCTGGAGAACACGGTCATGGCACTGTCCTGCAAGAATTAGGGAACATTGCCAGCGTAGAGCGCTATGCATGTTTTGAAAACTGAATAATAATGAGCCTTTCGTTCACGATTGGAGAATGATGTGGATCTGGTTCAGCTGGAAATCTTCAAAGCCGTGGCCGAGCACGGCAGCATCAGCGTCGCGGCCCAGCATATTCACCGGGTACCGTCGAACTTGACCACGCGTATCAAGCAACTGGAGACCGATCTTGGCGTCGAGTTGTTTATCCGCGAAAAAAGCCGGCTGCGGCTGTCGCCGGCGGGCTGGACCTTTCTTGATTACACCTGGCGCATTCTCACTCTGGTTGAAGAAGCGCGCATGACCGTGGCAGGCGAGGAGCCTCGCGGGCCGTTTTCCCTAGGTTCGCTAGAAAGCACGGCGGCGGTGCGTATTCCGGCATTGCTGGCTGCCTACAACCAGCAATACAGCAAGGTTGAACTGGATCTTTCCACCGGGCCTTCAGGGGCGATGATCGACGGTGTGGTGTCCGGACGCCTGGTGGCGGCTTTCGTCGACGGCCCGGTGCTGCACCCGGCGCTGGATGGGGTTCCGGTGTTCGAGGAAGAAATGGTGCTGATCGCGCCGCTCAACCATGGACCGATCAAGCGTGCCCAGGACGTCAACGGCGAGAACATCTACGCGTTCCGCTCCAATTGCTCCTACCGCCATCATTTCGAGCGTTGGTTCAATACCGATGAGGCGATGCCAGGCAAGATTTTCGAGATCGAGTCGTACCACGGAATGCTTGCCTGCGTCAGCGCCGGTGCGGGCCTGGCACTGATGCCGCGGAGTATGTTGGAGAGTATGCCGGGCTGCGCCACGGTCAGTGTCTGGCCGTTGTCGGAGGAATTTCGTTACCTCAATACCTGGCTGGTATGGCGGCGCGGCACGGTGTCGCAGAGCTTGTCGAGCTTCGTCGCACTGCTTGAATCACGTCGGCGTAAAAACAGCGAAGACAACGGTGAAATTCGCGGTAAAAAAGCAATGATTGATTAGACTCTACCTACCACTTTCGCTTTATTGCGTTTCGGAGCAGCCATGCTTGATTACTTTGCATTAGGTGTGTTGATTTTTGCTGGGTTGGTGTTGTTCTACGGCATTATCGTCCTTCATGACATTCCCTACGAAATCGCTGTTCATCGCAATCATCCGCATCAGGATGCCATTCATGCGACCGGGTGGGTCAGTCTGTTCACTTTGCATGCGCTTTGGCCGTTCCTGTGGATCTGGGCCATGCTCTACCGTGAGGATCGCGGCTGGGGAATAGGTGCCGGCAACCAATCCCCGGCGGCCGACCTGCAGCGCCAATTGCTGGAGTTGCAACAGCGCGTGGCTCATTTGGAGGCGAACCAGGCAAAGACTGGGAATGCTCCGATTGAAACCGGCGGGGGTAACTAGCCTATGGACCTGTTACTTATTCTGACCTACGCCGCCATTTGCGTTGCCATCTTCAAACTGTTTCGCATTCCCCTGAACAAATGGACCGTGCCTACTGCAGTGCTCGGCGGCGTATTAATTGTCGGCGCGCTGATTTTTACCATGAACTACAACCACCCTTATTCGGAGGTGGCGCGGTCTTATTTTGTCTCGGTGCCGGTGGTGCCGGTGGTCTCCGGTAAAGTGATTGAGGTGCCTGTACAAGGCAACGAATTGCTGGACAAGGGTGATGTGTTGTTTCGCATCGACCCGGCGCCGTTCGAGTACCGGCTCAAGTCGCTCAAGGCCCAGCAGTTGGCCGCCAGGGGTGACCTGTCGCGGATGAGCGAGTTGATCAAGCGCAACTTTGGTACGCGCCGTGAACTGGAGGCTGCCATCGCTCGGGTTGATGACTTGCAGGCGCAGATCGGCAATGCTCAGTTCGAGTTGGATAACACGGTGGTGCGGGCACCGAGTAAGGGTTTCGTGACTCATGTGTCGTTGCGCCCGGGGATGATGGCGACCCGGCTGCCGTTGCGGCCGTCGATGGTGTTCATTCCTCAGGAGGGGCAGTATTTTGCCGCCTGGATGCGGCAAAACAGCTTGTTGCGTCTGGTCGCGGGTGATGAGGCGGAGGTCGCCTTCGATGGTATTCCTGGCAAGGTGTTCAAGGGCCAGGTGACGAATGTGATTACGGTGATTGCCGAGGGTCAGGTGCAGCCTTCGGGGACGTTGATCGGTTATACCGGGTCACCGCCTGCCGGGCGGGTGCCGGTGATTATCGAGATTACCGACCCGGCGTTTGCGCCGTACAAGGATCAGATGCCGGGCGGGGCTTATGGGCAGGCGGCGGTCTACAGCAAGCATTTCGAGCACATTGGTACGATGCGCAAGATTCTGTTGCGGATGGCGGCTTGGATGAACTACATCTTTCCGTTCCATTGATAGACCGGTAGTAGGCCCCCTTGGGTGGGGGCCTTGTGGTCTTCAGGCGAAAATGTGCTCGATCTTTGCCTCAGTTTCTCCCGAACATTGTCACCACGCAGGCTCCGCCTAGTCCCAGGTTATGTTGCAAACCGATGTTCAACCCTTCAACCTGACGGGCGCCGGCGCTGCCGCGCAGTTGATGGGTCAGTTCATAGCATTGTGCAAGCCCGGTGGCACCCAGCGGATGGCCTTTCGATAGGAGCCCGCCAGAGGGGTTGGTCACTACTCGGCCGCCATAGGTGTTGTCGCCATCAAGAATGAATTTCTCGGCACCACCGATTGGACACAAGCCGAGCGCTTCGTAGGTCAGCAGTTCGTTGTGGGCAAAACAGTCATGCAGTTCTACCGCACGAATGTCCTGCGGGCCGATACCTGCTTGCTCATAGACCTTCTGCGCAGCCGCCTGCGCCATCTGGAAGCCAACGTAGCTGATCATCGAGGGCGGCTCGAAAGACTCGACCGGGTCTGTGGTCAAGGCCTGGGCAAGGATGGCCACGTCGCTGCGCATGCCATGGCGGCGGGCGAATTTTTCACTGCAGACAATCGCCGCCGCCGCGCCGCAGGTCGGCGGGCATGCCATCAGTCGGGTCATGACGCCAGGCCACATCACCTGGTCGTTCATCACGTCTTCGACAGTCAGCTCCTTGCGGAACAAGGCCAGGGGATTGTTGACCGCGTGACGGCTGGCCTTGGCGCGGATAGCTGCGAAGGTTTCCAGTTTGGTGCCGTACCTGATCATGTGTTCACGACCAGCGCCGCCAAAAGTACGCAGCGTGCCGGGTAGATCGCCGGCATCGGCGGTCAGTTCGTTCAGAATTGGAAGGAACGGTTCACGAGGCACCGGACGATCATCCCAGTTCGATTTCAGTGCGCCCGGGCGCATCTGCTCGAAGCCCAGGGCAAGCGCGCAATCGACTTCACCGTTCATGACTGCGGCACGGGCCAGGTACAGTGCAGTCGAGCCGGTGGAGCAGTTGTTGTTGACGTTGATGATAGGGATGGCAGTGCGGCCAACCTGGTAGATCGCCGACTGGCCGCAGGTGGAGTCGCCATAAACGTAGCCGGCAAATGCCATCTGCACGAGGTCGTAACTGATACCGGCGTCTTTAAGCGCCTGGCGCAACGCTTCTGCGCCCATCTCGGTGTAACTTGCGCTGGCACCTGGTTTGGTGAAGGGAATCATGCCGACGCCGGCTATGATGACTTTCTCTTTCATGGGGCTGTTCTCACAAGGTTCGCAATAGCGAAGCGGATGGTTGAAAAACCCGCCTGCGCCAACAGGCGCAGATCGGGTGCTGCTCTGTCTACAGGCTGGGGTCGGTCAGACCTTTCCAAAAGCCGGCGCTGCCTGCCGCGATGGCCGATTCACCCAATACCTGGGCCCATTGAGTGTCGCTGCCGAACTCATCGCGCCAGGACCACAGTCGGCGCGTGGCGAAATGTAGGCTGTGCTCATGGGTGAAACCGATGGCGCCGAATACCTGATGAGCCACCGAGCAGGCCAGGCTTGCCGCTTCACCCGCGCAGACTTTGGCGACTGCGGTATCGAACACCAGCCTGTGAGGCTGATGGGCGAACGCATCGGTGGCACTGCCCAATGCAACGTGGCAGGCCATGCGTGCAGCGCCGGTGGCGCCAGCCAATTGCGCCAAGTACTGCTGCAGCACTTGTTGCTTGCCGATCGGTTTGCCGAACTGCACGCGTTCGTTGGCGTACGCCACCGTCTTGTCCAGAACCGCCTCCAGGGCGCCGACCAGGACACAAGCACGCAGCATCGCACCTAGCGTCCAGACCGGTTCGTCGATGCCATCCAGGCGCAATTCACCCAGTGCCTGGCTGGGGGCGTCGCTGAAGCTGAGCGTATCCATCGGTTCGCTGGCAAAGTTGCTGGCGGGAGCAACGACGACAGCCGCTTGTTTCAGATCGACCAGTGCCAAGCGCTTGCCGACTGCTACCACCGCCCAACGACATTCGCGTCCCCAGGGCACGTTGAAGGCGCGGCCGTGCAGTTCTCCCTTGGCCGTCAGGCGCAGGTCGTTCTGGCGGCCCACCTGGATCACTGTCAAAGGACCTTCCGGCACTTGCAGCCCGGCGTGCGCCAAGAGCGCGCTGGCAAGCAGGCTCTCTGCCAACGGCAGTGGCACTTGCCAGTAACCGAGCGCGCGCAGGATCGGGCTTACTTCCAGCCAGGAGGCGTCGCTGCCGCCCAATGCCTCGGGTGCCAACGCGTTGGGCAGGCCGAGTTCACTGACCAGTTGCCACAGCGCCTTGGCCGGTTCACCGGCGTCGAAGCGGGCCAGCAGGGCAGGGGTAACCTGTTCGGCGAACAGACTCTCGACACTGTGGGAAATCAGACGCTGTAGTTCCGACCTTGCCTCAAAGGCATTCATCAAAGCGTTCATCGCAGTCCAAGACCTCTGGCAATAATGCCGCGCAGGATTTCGCGTGTACCACCGCGTAAGGAGAAGGAGGGTGCTGTCTGAGTGACGTAGCGCATCACCTGATCAAGGTTGGAGCCACGCGTGCGACTGCCACCAAACAGCGTGTGGGCGATGTCCGGCAGGGACTGTTCCAGCAATGCGCCCTGATCCTTGACCAATGCAGCCGGGATCGCTGGGTTTTCGCCACGAGCGAGCATGCCGGCAACCCCCAGGGACATCTGGCGCAGCACCGCATACCGTGCCGCTACACGCCCGAGGGTTACGGCTTGGTGGGTGTCTTGCGGGTTGGCGCTGTCGAGCATTTCCAGGTACAGCTGCGTGCTGGAGAGGTATCGCTCCGGGCCGCTGCGCTCCAAGGCCAGTTCGGCGCCGACCTGCTTCCAGCCATCCCCGGGATTACCAATGACGAAATCGTCGGCAACGAAGACGTTGTCCAGGAACACTTCATTGAAATCATGCTCGCCGAGCATGTTGTGGATTGGTCGTACAGTGATACCGGACGACTGCATGTCGATCAGAAACTGCGACAGGCCGGCGTGACGATCCTGCTCGTCACGCGGCGCGGTTCGCAGCAACGTGACCATGTACTGCGCCCGTTGCGCGCCGGTGGTCCAGATTTTCTGGCCGCTGACGCGCCAGCCGCCCTCGACTTTCACGGCGCGCGTTCGGACCGCTGCGAGGTCGGAGCCCACGTCCGGTTCGCTCATGCCGATGCCGCAGTAAAGAGTGCCGCGGGCGATCTGCGGGCAAATCCTTGGCGCCAGTACGTCAGGGGAAAACTTCATCAGCAGCGGACCGCTCTGGCGTTCGGCAATCCAGTGGGCGTTGACCGGTGCACCGGCCGCCAGTAGCTCCTCCAGCACCACGTAGCGCTCCAGGGCACTACGCTGATGGCCGCCATAGCGCTTGGGCCAGGTCATGCCCAACCAGCCGCGCTCGCCAAGCGTGCGGCTGAACGCTTCGTCGGCGCCGTTCCAGTTCCTGGCCCGCTCGGCGGGAGACAAGTTTTTCAGGGCGTCGGCGAGAAATGCGCGCACTTCAGCGCGCAGGACGTGAGTATCAGGGTCGAGTCGACACGGTTGAATATCGAGAGCCTGCATGGACGTAGTCTCGTAGGATTGGGTTATTTACTTGCTTGTCAGCTAGCAAGTAAATAACCTAGCAGCATCCAACGACGCCCAGCAAGCGCGAATTATCCAAAGGAGCTTTCCAATGACCGATGTTTTCACACCAGGACGCGGCCTCAGTCTTGAGCTGAGCGGCCCTATCGCCACCTTGACCTTCAGCCGTCCGCCGCTGAATTTCTTTGACGATGAATTGATCCGAGACCTGGTCGCTGCCTTGGAGCATCTGGACCAGTTGCCCGCCTGCCGGGTGACGCTCCTGCAGGCTGATGGCAAGACCTTCTGTGCCGGAGCCGATTTTTCCGGGTCTGCGCAAAGTGACCCGCAGTTCCCACGCCGCTTATACAAATTTGCCGTACGCCTGTTCCGGGTACGCAAGCCGGTGATCACCGTGGTCGAGGGCGCTGCAATTGGCGGGGGCTTGGGTTTGGCGCTGTTTGGTGACTTCCGCGTCACCAGCAGCCGGGCGCGCTTCTCGGCGAACTTCAATCGCCTGGGTATTCATCAGGGCTTTGGCCTGTCCGTGACCCTGCCACGCCTGGTCGGGGTCCAGAAGGCTTCATTGCTGATCGCTACTGCTCGGCGTATTGACGGTGTCGAAGCGGTACGCATCGGGCTTGCAGATGTACTTGCCGAACCGGGCGAGGAGCGGCAAGCTGCGCGGGCGCTGGCTGAAGAGATTGCCCTCTGTGCCCCCCATGCAGTGATGTCCAGCCGGGAAACCCTGCGCATGGGCCTTGCCGATGCGGTGGACGCGATCATTGACCGCGAAGCGGGCGAGCAGGAGTGGCAGATCGTCATGGACGATTTTGTCGAGGGCAACCTCGCCATGGCCGAGCGCCGCGATCCCGTGTTTACAGGCAAGTAAGGATTTACCGATGAGCAACACCGATCAGACCCCATCGCGCCGCACCCAGATCGAGCGCCGTGCCGAAGCCGAGCAGCGCCTGCTGCAGGCGGCCAGGCGTATCGTCGCGCGCAAGGGCTGGGTCGGCATGACCCTCGCCGAAGTCGGAGAAGAAGCAGGCTACAGTCGGGGCCTGGCGACCCATCACTTTGGCAACAAGGCCGGGTTGCTGCGGGCGCTGGCCGGTTTCGTCAATGCCAGCTTCATGAATATGGTCGAGTCACAGGTGCCTGAGCGCCAGCCGGGGCTTGCCACGTTGCTCGGGTTCATCGGGGTTTACCTGGGGCGCGCCGATACCGACTGGGTCAACACCCGGGCATTGTTGGCATTGATGGCCGAGGCGGTGACCGAAGATTCGGAAACCGTCGAAGTGCTCAGTTCGTACAACCGGGCGGTGCAGGACTACCTGGCGCGACAGGTGCGTACCGGCATCAGCAACGGCGAAATACGTGCCGACGCGGATCCGCTGGCCACCGCCACCCTGGTGCTTGGGGCGATGCGCGGGATGATGATGCAGTTCTTGCTCGACCCCAAGGCGGTGGACCTGGCCAGCTTTCAGAAGCAACTGCTCGATTTCATTCATGCCTCGCTGGTACCGCGTTCCTAGCCTTGAGCGTGCCGGGGGGCTCACAGGTCCGTCGACACGCTTTGGCTTTACCCCTATAACGCTTAGAAATGCCACTCCATGTGCAGTGTCGGGGCATGGGTATTGACGCCCGGTTTATGCATCGCACCGTACTTGTGGTGCCACCACTCATAGCCAGGGCCGACCCAGAGCGTGTTCGCCGTTCCCCAAGCCAGTTTGCCGACATCAACCATCAATGCGCCACGTATCAGGCTTTCCTCGCCGGTGTCGTCGTTGAAATAGTCCTTGCCCTTGGCCGTCTTGTAACTGGCGAATCCGTGGAACTTCCACGCAGCCTCGCCAAGTTGGAAGGGGTAACCCCAGGCGAGATGAATGACGTAGTAGGGATCGAATTCGATGTTTTCTGTTTTGCACGCGGACAGGCCGCAGTGGTTCCATTCCATCGAATACAGCAGGCTCAGGTCCAGATAGCCGGGCACATCGAACTTGAGCGTGGGGCCCACCAGTAATTGGCGTTTTCGGGTGGAAAAGTCGTTGTTCTTGTAGTTCAGCTCTATCCCGCCGCTCAGGGCTATGTCTTTGATTGGGCCATAGCGCAGCGAACGGTCGAACACCTTGCTCAGGAACAATTGGTGGCGATAGACCAGATACGCCTCGACGGCGCCGGAATCGCTGTCTTTCTTCGGGTCATTGCTGTCGGACTTGAGCACGTCCAGGTTGAAGAAGTTAGCCCCCCAGTCATTGCCACTGCTATGGCCAAGCTGGTAGATCTCTTTCTGGATTTTTTTGTCCACGGGTGGCTCGCTGTAATGCTCACCGTAGCGAAAGCCGACAAAGGTGTCGCTCCACTGCGCCGCATTGGCGACAACAGCAGTGCTGCCCAGGATTAATGCGCTCAGGACCTTGCAAATGCATTGTTGTAATTGTTGTGCGTTCATCGAGGTGCATTTCCGATGGCTTGCCAGCTGCACACGTTCTGCGCCGCTGGCGTTGGGGAAGGGCGGTACAGCCCGGCCCAGGTTTTCTCCGGGCGAGCAGACCCGATCTGACAGGTGAACTGTCGGGCAGTACGCTTGCGATTTCAGCGCGTGATGATCAAGAGGTAGCGTTTTGCGTGGGCTCCAAGGGCGTTGCGTGGATGCCCTGTGGTGCTTCGGCATGCGGCATGAAGAACATGATCAGCATGCCAGCTGCAAAGAATCCGGCGCATACCAGCAGTCCCAGCGCCAGGCTATAGCTGGTTGCAATGCCGCTGAGCAGCAACGGTGCGAATGCGGCAAGGCCGCGACCGAAGTTGAAACAGAAACCGGCGCCGATGGTACGAACCCGTACCGGGTAAAGAGCACTGAAATACGAGGCGAACAGGCTGGCAAAGGCGTAGAAGAAGGCGTACACCGGGCCGAGCCAGAACAGAATCTGGTTATCGGTGGTTAAGGCGTAGATTGCCAGCATCACTGAACTGCCCAGCAGCGACAGCAGCGTGGCATTGCGCTTGCCGATACGGTCAGCGAACAAACCGAAGGCGTTGATGCCGATAAATGCGCCAATGTTCATGATGGTCATGAAGTGCGCCATCATCCCGATCTCCAAGCCGCGCTCGTGCACAAGATAGGTTGGTAGCCAGGTACTGGCACCCCAAAAGCCGATCACTGAACAACTTGCCGCTGCGGTGCCAAGCAGGGTCAGGCGCAGCAAGCCTGGGGCGAAGATTTCTTGCACCGAAGCATTGAGAGGGGCATCAGCACAGGAACTGGCGAGCGCTTTCTGTGCCTTCCATTCGGGGGACTCTGGAACGAAGAACCACAGATATAGCACAGGGATAAGCGTGGAGATGCCCGCCGTAAGGAACAGCGCGTGCCAATCCGGCAGCAACGTTTTGCCAGCCATCGCTGCGATTGCTGCGCCGATGGGAAACGAACTGAGCACAAAGCCAGTGGCGCGGGCGCGTTGGTGCGCCGGCCAAGTCTCGGCAATGTAGGCCGACACAATCCCCCACACGCCACCCAGGCCCAGGCCCGAGAAAAAGCGTAGCACCAGTAACAGGTACCAGTTGCTGGTGGACGCCACGGCCATGGTCAGTGCGCCAAAGCTTATCAGTGACAGCAGCAGGGCCTTGCGCCGGCCGAAGTTGTCCGAGTACCAGCCCGTGGTAATGCTACTGAAGCCGATGCCAAGCAATGTCGCCGAAGCGAGCATGCCCGCTTGAGCAATGGACAGGCCCAGATCCTGCTGGATTATCGGCAAGGCGATGGTCAGCAGGATGATTTCCATCGCGTCGAACAAATAGGCGAGGAAACCGCCGACAAGCACATGCCATTTCGAAATGTTCTGCATGGTGTGTGTCTCCGTCAGCGGTCGAACCGATGGGTGGATGGGTGGGTTGGGTGAGTGTGCCGCATGGTGTTCTCCTTGTTTTTGTTGTGAACGACATGGCGCGCTTGGCTTTGCGCAGAGCGCAGGCTTCTACAGCAGGGCACAACTCTCGTCGAAACTCAGTCGCGGACTGCGCGGGAACAGCTTCGAGGGATCGCCATAGCCGATGTTGCAGAGAAAATTGGTTGTTATCTGCTGGCCGGGGAAGCGGGTGCTTCCTGCAAAGAATTCGGCGTCGACCTGCTCGTGGTCGAAACCTGACATCGGTCCACAGTCGAGCCCCAGTGCTCGTGCGGCAAGAATGAAATAACCGCCCTGCAGGGCGCTGTTTCGCAGCGCGGTTGCATCGATTACCTGCGGTTGCGCGGCGTACCAGTCACGCATGCCCGGGCTGTGCGGAAACAGGCGTGGGAGTTGCTCGTGGAAGTTGACGTCATAGCCGATGATCGCGGTGACCGGGGCACCAAGGGTTTTTTCTACGTTACCCGCGGCCAGAGCCGGCAGCAGTCGCGCCTTGGATTGGGCACTACGCAAAAAGACAATACGCGCTGGGCAGCCGTTGGTACTGGTCGGCCCCCAGCGCACCAGGTCGTAGATGGCACGCAGGGTGTCGTCGTCCACGGCTTTGTCGAGCCAACCATTATGGCTACGGGCACTGCGAAACAGCAGGTCGAGGGCGTGGTCGGACAGTCTTTCATTCATGGCACGTAACTCCTGTGATGCTCAGCGGCTGCGGCGCTGGCGTTCGGCTAGCGATCGTGGTGCGACGGTTTCGTTTTCATTGCTGCCACCTAGGAAGTACTCCACCGACATGGGGGGGCCCCATTGATACAGGCTGGAATCGCAGGCCTGGGTGCAATTCATGGGCGAGGCATGGTTGAACAGATCACCGTCGGTGAAGTGCTCGATGAGGTTGCCCGACGGGTCGCGCCAGTAATCGAATATCTGGCTGCCGAGCACATGGCGGCCAACGCCCCAGAACGGGGTCCAGCCTTGATCGTCCATCCACTCATGGCCCAGGCATTGCGCATCGAAATCCTGAACCTCGAAGGAGGCGTGGTGCACAACATCACGGTTGGCCTGGAACAGCGCAATGGTGTGATGGTCGGTCCACTGGCTGCCCCGATTCAGGCGCAGGAATGCCGCAGAGGGGCAGCCCTGCTCATTGCCCTCGACGATCAGATCGGATGGCAACATGCCCAGCACGTTTCGGTACCAGGCAATCATGCTGGGCATGTCGGCGACGCCAATGGCCACATGGCCCAGTCGCATGACCTGTGCCGGACCCTTGCCGGGTCGCTGCACATCGCCGAAGCGGCGCTTTTCGACCGCCGAGTTGAGTACCAGCGCGGAGCGTTGTGTCAGGGCCTGGACTGGCTCGATACCCTGCACCAGTTCGATGCGACGCCCGCAGGGGTCATGCAGCGCCACGTAATGACCACCGCCGGGATGCTCCAGCGTCTGGATCGGTGAGGCCCCCGGCAAGCGTTCGGCGAAATGCAGGTCGGCGAACGACTCGACGGCGAAAGCGATGGCGCCCAAGGCGGGCGTGTCAGCGCGTTCGGCAATGTAGACATAGGGCAGCGTACCGGTACCGCGCAGGTAGAGCCGGTGTTTGCTGCGGTGCCAGACGGTCAGGCCGAAGTCGAGCAGAAAGCGTTCAAGCAGGTCGAGATCGGCATGCCGGTAGACCACATGATTGATGTCTTTGATGTGCAGCATGGCTGCGTCTCCTCAGCCCAGGGCCGACGATTTATTCGGGCGTTCGCTGGCAAGGAGGCTTTCTCCAGGCAGCCGCAAGCGCGAACCGCAAATCGGTCCGGGCGTGGGCAGCCGGGGTCACGGCGCGGCGAGGCCGACCGTGAAACTCCCGCCTGTCTAAGGCGAACGGGGTTGGACTAGTTTTTCAAGCGCGACCTCAGGCAGGCGGCGTCTCAGCGGCGATGGGGTTGACCAAGGTGCCGAGCCCTTCGATCTCCACGGTGCAGACATCACCTGGCTTCATGAACAACATCGGGCGGCGAGCCCAGCCAATGCCGGCGGGTGTACCGGTAACGATGACATCGCCCGGTTCGAGGGTGACGGCTTCGCTGAGTACGGCGATCAGATGCGCCACATCAAAGACCATGTCGGCAGTATTACCATGCTGTTCAATCTTGCCGTTCAGGCGAGTCGTCAGCGACAGGCCACGGGCACCGGGCGGCAACTCATCAGCGCTGACGAAGACCGGGCCAAACGCGCCGGTGGCGTCGAAGTTCTTGCCAATGGTCCATTGCGGCGACTTGAACTGGTAATCACGCACCGAGGCCTCGTTGAAGATCGAGTAGCCGGCAACGTGTTGCAAGGCCTGTTCTTGCGCGATATGGCGACCTCGGGTGCCAATGATCACTGCCAACTCGCCTTCGTAGTCCAGTTGCTCGGACACCTGTGGACGGACAATGGCCTCGCCGTGGCCAATCAGTGTTGTGGAAAAACGGGGGAAGAACGTCGGGTAGGTCGGCTGGTCGTACGGGCTTTCCTTGGTGTGGTCGGCATAGTTCAGGCCAACACAGACGATCTTGCCTGGGCGTTCGATGGGGGGCAGATGCCGAATGCGCCCGCTGTCGAGCAAGGGCGCTGTGCTCAACTTCTGGTGAGCATGCTGCAGCGCCTGCAGCCCACCACTGAGCAGGTCGAGCAGCGAGCCCGGGTAGCCTGGCAGGTTTTCAGTGAGGCCGCGCAGACCGCTTTCGGTCTCCACGGCCAGGCCCTTGAGAGCACCTTCGGCAAAAGTGACAAAACGCATGATCCATACCTCGCTGTTATTATTTTTCAAGGTTTAAGTAAACGGTACCGTACCGTACCGTTATGCGAAGATTCCCATTGCGATCCGCGTCTGTCAATGCCATTGCCAGGAAGTGTTTTGCATAAAAATGCAGGATAGATATGCATTTTTATCGACAAAGTGGAACGCCTACCGCAGGGCAGGTAGGCTTAGCGCGCAGCGATTGCGTATGGAACTGACAGAGGTGCTACTTGAGCGAGCGGGTGGAAAGTAAGCGGCAAGTCGAAAAGAGGGAGGGCATTCTCGCCACAGCGACGGAAATGTTCCTTGAAGAAGGTTATGCCGGGGTCAGTGTCGACGCCATCATCGCCCGCATCGGCGGCTCCAAGCGTACGGTGTATGCCTACTTCGGAGACAAGGACGGCTTGTTTGCGGCCATTATCGCCCGTCTGTGCGAGCAGATCGTCAACCCACTCACGCACATGGACCTCACCTGCAAGCCGTTGGCGCAGGCATTGCGCACCATTGCCGAAACCTTCCTGGAGGTGATTCTTTCGCCCCGAACGATCGCCATGCACCGGCTGATCGTCGCTGAAGCATTGCGTGCCCCGGAAGCTGCACGGGCGTTTTTCGAGGCGGCACCCGGCGCAGCCTACGGCTGTTTGCTTGATTATTTTGTCTGGGCCGAGAAAGACGGAATCGTCCGGGCGGGAGACGCCCAGACCCGGGCAGTGCTGTTTCTTGATGCCCTGACCGGTGATTTTCAGTTGCGCTGCTTGTTGGGGTTGATGGATATCCCTTCGCAGGTGGATCGACAGCGGCGGGTGGATGAGGCCATCACTATATTTCTGCGGGGTCTGCAACCATGAAACGCAGGTGACGGGTGATCATGCCTGCCATCGCTTTTTAGCTGGGCGATGCAGCACAATCCTGGTCATCCGCTGACCCTCCTGTGCTGAACACGATGCGGCCGCTGCTCAACGCCAGGTAGAGCGCCTCCAGCGCCCTGGCATCGTGGTGCATATGAATGGCGATATCGTCGAGGCGATGGCTGAGCTTTGGTGCCAGGCCAAGGCGGCGTATTTCCAGCAACAGTTCTGCCGCCGCTTCGTCATTGAACGAAGCGCTTCTGATTGTGCGCAAAAGTTCACCGTGGCTAGTCATGTGCGGTCTCCACAGCGAATGCCCCAGGAGGGGCATTCGCTTCGCTGATTTCAGAACAGTTTGAGGAAGTTGATGTAGAGCCGTGGCGCCTTGCCGTTATCGTTATCCAACTCTTCAGCAGAGACCGAACGGGTCAGCGGGAAGGCGATTTCCGGGGAAACGAAGGTGTCCTTGAACACTTGCAAATGAGCCCCCACGCCCGCGGAAGACAAGCTCTGAGTCGGGACCCAGTAGGGCTCTTCGTTCCACACTTTGCCAAAGTCCCAGAACGCGTAGTACTGGGTGGGTACGGCGTAGTCTTTGAAGGCGTGGATGCGGTTGTATTGCAGTTCGGTCTTGACTGCAAAGCCACGGTCACCGGTGATTTCCGAAGGGTCATAGCCGCGGCCGAACTCGCTGCCGCCCACACCGAATTGTTCCGGCGACAGCAGGGCTTGGCCAAAGGATGTCTGCGCAGTGGCGGCCATGTACAGGTTCAGCCCGTCCATGAGGCGGCTCAGGTCTTGCAGCCGTTGCGCGTCCAGCTGGAGTTTGGTGAAGTCGGTTTCACCCCCTTCGCGGGACGGGTTCTGCCGGCTTTCGCTGCTGGCGCCCATCACTGCCAGGCCTTTGCTCAGTTCGAGCTTGGCGAGGTTTTTGCCGCCGTAGCTATCGACGAAGTCATAGCTTGCACCCAGGCGTATCGCCCGAATGCGGTCGTCGCTGGAAGGTGGCAGATCAGCGTCGTCGAGGTACTCGGACTTGCCGTTGAAGTAGGTGAACGCCGCCGACGTCTTGAACGTACTGTCGCGCTGACGAATCCATGGCCGCGTGATACGCACGGCCAAGGTGTCACCGGAGCTGTTGGCATTGAGGAACGAATAGGTGTCGGCGTGGCCATCGTTATGTTGGGCCAGTACGCTGAGGACATCGCCTTGGCTGCCAACCGGCAACTCATACTGGCCCTCGAAGAAGGTCATCTTGTTGCCTTCCACCGACCGGCCGGCGCGGATGCCCAAATGGTCGCCGTTGCCAGTAAGGTCGTTGACACCAATGCCGCCATAGACCTGCCAGGGCCCGAAGTAGCGGCTGTCTCGGTTGTCGAAACCGATGAAACCTTCGTACTTGCGCAGCTGGTTTTCTACCGTCAGTTCAGTACCGGCCTGCAGCGGTGATGCCTGCAAGGCACCGCGGCTTTCGTTACCGGACACATCGTTCATCAGCAGCAAGTTGCGCTCGATGGTGGCGCTTTTCGGTGGGGTTTGCTGGCGAATGTTTTCGGCGTAGCGCTCCAGTGCCTTGTTGCTTGGGCCGCTGAAGCTGACCTGGTTGATTTTGCCTTCGAACACCTGAATCGTCAGCTTGCCGCCTTCCAGGCGTTGCTGTGGAACAAAGGCCTTGGCCAGCAAAAAACCGGCCTTGCGATAACGCTGGGTGATGGTGTCCACCACGGCGTTGATCTCGGCAAGGTTGACGCTGTTGCCCTCCAGGCGCGCAAGCACCGGCTTGAAGGTGCCGGCAGGGTAGCTGTCAGCACCGATCAGGGTGACGCTGTTGACCTTGAATCGTGACAGGTTCGCTGGCAGTGCAGTCATTTCTTCGGGCAACTGTTCCAGCTGCGGGGTGACGGTGGTTTCACGTAGCTCCAGCGTTTCAGGCATCTGCGTGGGCGAGTTGCGCATCCCGCTGCGGTCGGGAACTTCGATCCGGCCGGGGTTGAGTTGCCCCAGCGGCGCGGCGTTTACCTGCGCCGACAGCACCAGCAGGCTGGACAGCACTGCCACCGCGATACGGGTCATGCGTGAGGGATAGGATTTCATGATTATTTACCTCCCTTTTGCGGAGCCTGAAGGTCGTGAGGAATGACGCTGCGGCTCCAATCAGGGACGATGAACTGGCCGTCCTTGAAGTGGCTGTTGGCGTAACTGAGCACATCGCGGATATCCGGGATGGTGCTGTTGCTATCGCCGTAGGCACGGGGTTTACAGATCAATTGCACGGCGTAGGTGCGGGCCACTGCGGGGGTTACCGAGTAGTTGGCCGATACCGCCGAGGGTGATTCCAGGGCCGTGCAGCGGGTGTTGCCTGGCGATTGCGCGGTGACAGGAACAACTTGGCGTACCGCAGTGGGCAATGGGTCAATGGGCGCGAGCGGTCCGGTGATGGTCAAGGTGCCGTCATGGAAGGTCACGGTGTAGTTGCTGCCCGCCTGGTACTTCTGATCCTGGCCAATGCCGTAGGCCCCAGTACTTTCTCCTGGAGCGCGGACCAGTGAACCTTGGGCGAGATCAGCCTTGTCGCCGTTTTTCAAACCGCTGACTTGGTAGGTCAATTGCGGATCGGCAGCGCCGGCGACCTTGGACTTGTTGTCTGCGTGTACGTCCAGCGGTGCCGGGGTGACCTGCAGTTTGCCGTCCTTGAAAACCATGGCGTAGTTACCGCTGGTGAGCAGCACATTGCCTTGGGTGATGGCGTAACCGCCGGGCTTGACGTTCTCGCCGGCATCCCGAGTGAGCGCACCCTTGAGCACATCGGCAGCACTGTCACCCCGTTTCAGGCCGGCGACCGAATAGGTCAACTCAGGATCAAGATCGCCATAGACCTTGGCCTTGTGGTCGGCGGTCACACTTAGCACGGCTGGGGTGATTGCCAGTTGACCGTTGTTGAAGGTGAGGATGTAGTTGCCACCCTTGCCGGTGTTAAGGCCGAGATCGCCCTGGTGAACGGCGTACTGGCCGACGTTTTCGCCGCTGTTACGGGCGATGGCGCCGCTGTTGAGCACATCGCCGGCGCTGTCGCCATTGACCAGGCCACTGAGGCGGTAGGAAAGTGTTGGATCTACCTCGCCATACACCTTGGAGTGCGTGCCAGCGTCGATCTGCAACGAGGCTGGCGTGATGGTAAATACGCCAGCTTCGTAGTTGAGGATGTAGTTCTGGCTGATGTTGGCCAGCGTGCCCTGGCCGATGGCGTAGCCACCTGCCTTGACGTCTTCGCCAGCTGTGCGTTGCAGGGCGCCGCCGTTGAGCACCGAGGTTTGCTGATCGCCACGTTTGAGTCCGGACACCTGATAGCTGAGTGCCGGATCGATTTCACCGTAGACCTTGGTTTTGTCATCGGCACGCACGAGGAGGGTTGCCGGAGTAATGCTGAAGTTTCCAGCCTCATAGCTGAGTATGTAGTTCTGGCCTTTGCCCTGGTTGAGGGCTACCGAACCTTGTTCGATGCTGTAGCCGCCAGCGCTGACCTGTTCACCCGTCTGGCGAACCAGTGTGCCGTTGTTCAACACCTCGCCGGCACTGTCCTGGGCTTTCAGGCCACGGACCTGATAACCCAGCGCAGGGTCGAGGTCGCCGTAGACCTTGCCGTTGTTATCAGCGGCTACGGTCAAGGCGGCGGGGGTAATGGTCAGCTTGCCGTCGATAAACTGCAGAACGTAGTTACGGCCCTGGTCATTGTTCAGGCCGACGCTGCCCTGATTTATGGTGTAGCCGGCGGCACGCACGTTTTCGCCGGCTTCACGGCCAAGGGTGCCGGTGTTGAGTACCGATGCCACTGTGTCGCCGTTCTTCAGGCCCGAGACACTACGAGTCAGGGCAGGGTCGGCATCGCCATAGACTTTCGACGTGTCCTGCGCCTGAACGGTCAAGGTCGCCGGGGTGATCTGCAGCGTGCCGTCGACATACTTGAGGGTGTAGTTGCCGCCCAGGCCGTTGTTCAACGCGAGGCCGCCCTTGTTGATGGTGTACTGGCCGACATTTTCACCGGACTGACGATCAAGATTGCCCTGAAGCAGCTCAGCGCCGGTGTGACCCAGTTTTGTCTCGCCGACCTTGTAGTCCAGGCCAGGGTCATTGTCACCGTAGACTTTGTGCTTGTCGTTGGCGGTCACGGTCAGCTCTGCCGGGGTCACGGTCAGGGTGGCGGTGTTGTTTTGCAGTTCATAGCGCTGCTGGGCAAATGCATCGCCGCTCAAGCCACCCTCGATCGCGTACTGGCCGACATTGGAGTGCTCGGTTGCGGCTGTCGATGGCACGGCCTTGGTGACACCGGCCCGACCCAATTGAGCGTCAACATACTGGTCCAACCCACGTACTTGTTCCACGCTTGACCCGCTGTTGACGATGCCCTGGGTAAAGGCCGGGTTGTGCTCGCCGTATTCGCGGCTGGCGTGCGCGGGGGTAGCACTGATTTGTGCCTTGTTAGTGGAGATCGCAACGTTTGTGTCGGTTTTGTCCTGTGTTGAAAGAAACTGGACCTGGGCTGTTTCAAACAGGTTTTTCTGGGTGACAGGCTTGCCGTCCGTGGTGGTTATCCAGGGCTTGTCATCGGCCAGCCAGCCAATGCGGGCGAGCATCGCGTCGGTTTCACCGGGCAGCTTGAAAATCAATTGCTGGGAGGTATCTGTGGCGGGTTTGTACTGTATCTCGTGCTGGTTCGATGCACCGGGGATGTACTCGCCATCCACACCCCAGTAGCCAATGCCGGTCATGACACCAACGGCGAGCTGTCCACCCACCGGGCTAAGGGAAAAGCCCACGGGGACATTAACGGGAACGCCGTCGCGGCTGACAATGGGGGCATTGACGTCGCTGGGGTTGGGGGTGAACTTCCACAACGCACCTTGGCTATCGCGAAAACTGATGCCGTAGATCAGGTAGTCGGAGCTGTCCAGATAACGCAGTACGTCTGCTTGCGCAATCTCGTTGCCATTCTCGTCACGAAGATTCAACGCCTCGAACACCACATAGTCGAATGCCTGACCGTTTCCGGGGCTCAGTTCAACGGTACGGTCCACGTTGTTGTTGCCGATAATCACTTGTGTCCCGACTTTGGTCAGGGCATAGGCTTTGATGCCGCTGAGGGTTTCTCCGGTCAGCGGGGCGGTAATGGTTTTGCTGGTGTCGGGCCCGGTGCCGCTGGCATTGGTCTGGCTGAAGGTGAATATGCCGTTGCTGGCCTTGCCGGCCAATTCGCCAGCGAAGTTCAAACCGCTGTCCATCCGTACGCTGGCCCCTTCAAGGGCGACCTTGGCACCGATCAGCGCAGTGTTGTCCTGCTGGAAGATGGAGGCAGTGTCAGTGGTTTTCAGCCAGGCGATACCCGACCCCACATCGATGATTGCGCGGCGGCCGTAGGCGGCCTCGCCGCTGGCACCCGCCGGTGCCGCATCGAACAAGCGGATGTCACCGGTCGCACTGATGTAGAGGTTGCCGTCCTTGAGCAGGATCGGCGCCCTGATATTCACCGCGCCGTTGGCGTGGCTCTTGTCGGTGCCCTCGTACGTGGTGATCTGACCGGCGTTGCCAGAGGAGATCAGCGCCAGAGTCGATGGACTGATGCGACCGTTGTTGTCTACCGAGGCGAGGTTGGTGGCGATAATGGGAGCATCGACATTGAGGGTATCGGTTGCCTGAATCAACACATTGCCTTGCGCCAGCCCGCTGACAATAGAACTGGCTGCCACCGAACCAGCAGCGCCGGTTTCATCGATATTGACAGTGGCAGGGTCGAGTAACCAGGTGCCATTGGTTTTTTGTCCATGGGTATCGACCTTGGCATCGGACGTTACCGTGAGTTGCTTGCCCGAGGTTTCAACTACGCCACCCTTGACCTTGCCGGTGGCCGACGCGGAACCCGCGAAATGGGTGGCTTCATCGCTCCACGCGACGATCTGCCCCCCATCGGTCTTGCCGTCGGCCTTGAGCTGGGCGCCCTTGGCTACGGTTGTGGTGGTGGCGGGCGCCTCGTTCCCTTTGTTCTGCAAGCTACCACCCAGCAGCACCTTGCCACCGGTACCCTGGCTGCCTGAGGCATCGATCTTCGCCGTGCCGGCAACATTCACGCGGTCGCCAAGTACCTTGATGGTGCCGCCATTGACGCCCGTAGCACTCAGATTACCGCTGACATGGGTGCGCGCAGCGTTACTCAGGACGATGGTGCCGCCGTCGCTGCTTACCGAATCGGCGACGACGTTGCCGCCCAGATTGATCACCGAGTCCAGGTGCTTGGCTGCACGTTGGGCGCTCATGGCCACCACGCCGTTGGCAACGTCGATTTGCCCGCTGTTGTGCACGCCACCACTGACATCGGCAGTAACGCTGGCCTTGTCGCCAGGCTCACCACTGACGGCAATGTTCAGCAAACCATCGCCGTGAAAGTCGAGTGTGGCCTGCGGGCCGGTAGCCAGCTGCACCGTACCTTTGCGGGCCTGAATAACGCCGGCGTTGGTGACCTGGGCGCCAAGCAGGGCGACCATGCCATTGTCATGAACAGTGATGCGTCCCTGGTTGGTTACCGCGCCTGTGAGTTGAATATCCAGCTTGCCGGTTGCAGCAAACTGCTTGGCTTGCTCTTCCGTGAGAAAACCTGCACTGGCGACCAGCGCGCTGGAAGATAGGTGCGCTTTGGGCCCCATCCAGATGCCGTTGGGATTCACCAGAATCAGCTGGCCATTGGAGGTTACCGTGCCGTAGATTTTCGAGGGGTCGCCGCCTGTTACGCGGTTGAGGGTGACCGACTTGCCATCAGGCTGGTTGAACGTGATTTTGTGGTCGGGGCCGACGTTGAAACTCTGCCAGTTGATGGCAGTACGCGCCGTGGAAGTGTTCACTTCCATGCCTTTGCCTTGTTGCGTAATGGTTGCCTTGCCGCCGATTACCTGGCCGCCCTGGGGAATGTTCTCAGCCAAGGCGTAACTTACCGGCCAGGTCACCCCGGCAATTGCCAGAGCGACGGAAACGAACAGTGCAGTCAGTGTCGAGGAGGGAGGTTCTTGACCAGGTTTGAGGTGCCGTTTCATCGTGTTTCTCCTAGAGGTGTCAACTAGGAGAAATGATTGATCCTGGATCTTTACTGGGTAAGCGTTGCTTCATGCAACGCCTTGTAGTGCGTTTCCGATTCTAATGCGCCGCCGTAGCGAGCGGGATGGTCAAGCGCAGATGAGCTTCAAATGCCTGTTCGTCATCGCTGCTGATCTGCAGGTCTGCCTCGAACAACGTGCTCAGCTCGGATGCCACGCAAAGGTAGATAACCGGAGCGGTCATTGATTCAGCCGAAGTCATGGATGCCGTTAGGCACAGGTGCCACTCGATGTAGCCGGCGTCTTTCTCGTAGGCGTCGGCGCGAATCGAAACCAGGGCTGCCCCTCTGTGCTTGAGGTGAAGAAACAGGGCTTTGATCAGGCTGGCATACGCTGTTGGATCTATCCATCCCCATGGGTTCGATTTGGCACTTGTGAAATCATGCGCGGGCATGTCGTCGCTTGGCAGGTGCTGAAGGGTGTTCCGGGTGAGAGCGTTGAGGTTGTGCGAAAAAGGTGAGAGTTTGTTTTGCCCCGTCTCGAGGTGAACCATTTCGCGAAGCCATTGCACACTTTCGTGCATTCGCTCAAACAGGGCGTTGAGCCTGTCGTTGCCGTCGACCACCGCGCGCGCGCTACACAAGTAGCGGTCAAGCGAATCAGCGTGCTCGATGAGATAGGTGCTTCGGCGGTCCCTGACAAAAGTGAGGTAGGCCAGTTGCTCACGCAAAGCTTCGATCTGGGCCTGCTCTTCACCGATGTCGATCGAGGTACAGAGCATTCCAACCAGCCCGCCACCCTGGTCGATGACCGGGCATCCGCTGTGCTTCAATACCCTACGCTCGCCATGCAGGCGCACAGCAATGACCATCATGTAGGGAATCTGTTTTGCGACCGCGGTGTTGAACGTCTCACGGGCAAATTCGAGGTGCTCGATGTCTATCACGCCTATATCGCATTGCTTGGCGTCAAGGACCGCATTGCGAGTCAAACCGAGGTAATCGAGGAACGCCTGGTTGGCCGCCAGAATACGTGCGTCTGCGGCCCGCAGGCAGACAGGAAATGGGATCTGATCGAGCAAGGCATTGAATTGCAATGCTGACGCCTGATCCGAATCAACGCCCGCTTTGTCGCTGTCGGCCCTGCCTTCGAGAAATCCCCGTTGGGTGGCTACATGCAGCAATTCAACCAGCGAGTGAGTGCCGGTTTTCTCCAGCAATCTGGTCTTGTAGGTACTCACTGTTCGGTCGCTGATGGCCAGTTCACCGGCAATTTGCTTTACCCGGTAACCATCAGCCAGGTAATGCAATACCGTCACCTCTCGAGCCGTCAGTTGTTCTGTGGGCGTGGCTGGGGCCGGGTCATGTCGAAGGGCACTGGCATGGAAACAGGTTTTGCCAGCCAGCACTTTATTCACTGCATCGGCGAATGACTCCAGGGTGTCGCTCTTGGACACAAAACCCGAGGCGCCCGCAGCGATGCACAAATGCTCATAGACATCGGCGGGCAGGGCAGTCAACACCAGGATGATGGTCGAAGACTTGCGTGCGGCGATCCGTTTGATCACGTCCAGACCGCCAAGCCTGGGAATGTCCAGATCCAGCACCACCAGGTCGGGGACTGCTGTCCGTGCAAGCTTCAGGGCATCCAACCCATTGTCGGCAAATGCCACGACGCTATGGCCTGCCTGGTTGAGCAGGGTTTCGCTACCCAGGCGGCTCAAGGGATAGGGGTCAACGATCAGTACCTTCGCCATGCTGTGAACGTCCGTGGTCAAACAATCGATGCGTTGATCATAGACCCAAGCAATTGACTAACAAGAAGATTAAATAGATATCTGGGGCATGCAGGGCCTATTCGCGTTTAGCGATAAGGTCTGGGGTCGTTATAGAGATTGATTGTGTCGGATAGCGCGAGTTATCCCGCGTCGTTATGTTTGTTTGTTCTGTAGGTAACGACTACTTGCACAGTGAAAAATGTGATCTAGGCTTCCTGTAAGATGCCATGCGCCTGTATTGTACGGCGCAAATCCCCACTGTTACGCAGTGTATCTGTGTGTATGTCTGTGCGCTGTCGAAGTGCTGTGTATCGGATTAATTCGTCAATAGGTGGCGTTGATTATATGCGTCTAAGTGAAGTGAGTTATATGTCGCTGTATTGGAAATTACAAGGCGCCCGCTTTATAGATGGTGACTGGGTGGTGTTAGCCTTCAACTAGCATTCAGGCTTCCCTGGCTGGCTCGATCACGGCGCTCAGGAGGGCAGCCGTGGACGATGAAAAAGAATGGGTCAAGCGCCTGCGCGAGGGCAACCTCGAAGCCCTGGAGCATCTGATCAAAAGTCATCATGCGTTTCTCGTCGGCATTGTCATCCCCTTGGTCGGCCGCGAGTCAGCCAACGATGTCGCCCAAGAGACCTGGCTCAGAGCCGTCAACGCTGTCGGCTCCTTCGAGGGGCGCTCCAAATTCAGGACCTGGTTGGCAAGAATCGCCATTAACGAAGCCCATTCCATGCGGCGCAAACTAGGGCGGGAAATATCCCTGGAGTGGTTGGAGTCCGAGCATCACTCGCCTATTTCGTCGCAGTTTGACGAACACGGGGCATGGACCAATCCTCCTGATAAGCAGGTGCAAGAAAGTCCGGAAGAATTGCTAACCGAGGTTGAGTTGTACGAATGTATCTGGAAGTACATTCAGGAATTGCCGAGTGCGCAAAGAAGCGTAGTCATCATGCGTGATATTGCCGGGCTGGAGTATAAGGAAATTGCCCACGCACTGGCGTTGAGCGAGGGCAATGTACGCTTGCTCCTACATAGAGGTCGCCAACGTATACAGGTAATGTTGAGTGATTTTCAGGAGGAAGGGAAATGCTGAGTTGCTACGAAATATCCGAGCGAGGATCAGATATTATTGATGGCAACTTGGGCGTGCGCCTGCGTTGTCTTGTCTTTATCCATCTGCAGGGTTGTCCCCATTGCAGAGTATATATAAGCAGGCTTAGACAAGCGACGCGTATTGTTCAGGCGCTCCCCGTGTCAAACGGGCCAGCGAACACTCAGTCGACAAGCAATGAAATTGAAGATATGCAGGGCGATAGTATCTAGTGTCTTGCTCGACTTCAGTGCACGTCGCCTGCGTGCACTGAGGTCTCAAGGGTGTAAAACTTTAGTTCATTCAATGGGCGCTGCGGTATTCGTCTCGATCTCTGGTAATCGGGTCGATGAGTTTAGGGTTTGTGGTATTCATTTCATCGAGTGGATCGGCCACCGTATTTCCCGACGCGGTTGGGTTTTCTTTTATCAATTGTACATAGGTTTCGCCAGTGTCCTGCTTAGGTTGGCTTTTTGCCAAAGCTTGTCGTTGTAGATAGTTTTCAGTAAGACGATCACTACCTCCTTCGGCAAGCATTAATTGAGCAGGTTCACTGGAGACACTGGAAACTGGGTATTCAACTTGCGTTGCAGCTGTAACACTCCCACTCAAATACGCAGCTGCAGCTAATGCTGTCATCTGTACGAAGAGTTTCATGATGTTCTTCCTCAAGAAGAGTCGTGCTTGCTTGAGTGACGCATTTACATGGATGCATGAGCCTGCACTTTGTTACAGTTCATCGGACTGACGGTAGCCTGCGTAACTCTCCGACGGACGCACCTTGCCGAGTCGCAGACGTTACCTTAATGTGCGGGTCGCTTGGCCCAGTAAGCTTTTAGAAATCGATTGTTATTAAGCGAGGTACTGCTTGGTAAATCTTAATTTCAAAGCCTTTACCAAAATTGCTCGGCAATTGAATATCTTAGCGGCCGTTCTGCTCGGCATAGGCCTCCTTTCGGGCAGCGCGATCGCCGTGCCTCTTCCTCAAAGCCTGCACCTGACTCAGCAGGCTACCCAGCGTTTACACGATTGGCGGGTCTTGGTAGCTGACGCCGGCACGCTCAGCGAACAGCAAAAGCTGCTGCGTGTGAACGCGTTCTTCAACAACAATATTCGTTTCGGTGAAGATAGTGATGTTTGGAAAAAAACAGACTATTGGGCCTCCCCGCTGGAGACCCTGGAGAAGGGTGCAGGTGACTGCGAAGACTTTGCATTGGCAAAATACTATACCTTGCGTTTGTTAGGCGTTCCCGAAAGCAAAGTGCGTCTTTTGTACACGACTGTCAACGCCAGCGGGCAAGCACATATGGTGCTTTCTTATTGGCAAAAGCCTGAATCAGATCCGCTGTTGTTGGATAACCTCACCAACAACATTACCTCGGTTGGCCAACGCAATGATTTGAAAGTGGAATTCGCATTCAATAATGTTGGCCTGTATCAAGTTGATCAGGCCGGGTTGAAACGCGTCGGTAATATTGAGCAGTTACCCAACTGGTCCTCATTCGTTAACAAGACCAACGGCCAGGCCTCATTATTGATGGCCGGCGCTGAAAATACGGGTTTTCAAATGCCGCGGGTTTTCTAGGCCTGAGCCATCGTTGCTACCAAACGTATTGCAAGCGCAGCGTCCAGGTATTCACATCCGGTGACCCTGTGCGTTCTGAAACGGTATCACTGTAGGCAACCAAGCCGCCGAACTGGCGTGACAGCATGAAGCCCAGGCTGGCGCCAAGCAGGGCGTTTTCCTGCTTGTTGTCCTGGTCGACGCCATCGACCTTGGTTTCGCCCCCCACACTGTAGGTCGCATCCAGCGACACCCAGAGGGCCGGGTTCAAGGTGTAGCTGTAATGGCCCTCGACGGCGTAAAGCGGCCGTTGTTCAAGCTTGCTGTCGCCTTGATACTCATCGTTGTCGCCGTAAAGCGAAACATAGGTGTTGAGTTCCAGCCATGTCGGGCCCAACGGGGTACCGAAGGCTACTTCGGGCTTTACTACCCATCGGTTGGCGCCAATGTTGATGATTCGGTTCTTGTCGTAGTCGCCGGTCGGCGTGGTCAGCCACAAGGCTCCGCTCAGGAAGGTCTCGGGTTGCCAGGTGGCAAACTCCTCGGCAGTCAATGCCGGACCACCAAAGAAGTTGTGGGCGAAAACAATTTGCGTGTCACCCATGCCGCCGTTGCGCTTGGTGCCGGAAAAAAACCGCGCGTCATCGAACGACGCTTTTACATCAGCGTAAGGCTGCAGCAACTGTATCGCAGAGTTGCGTCCATCAATACCAAACGAGCGGGCGTAACGCACGATGTAAACGTCGGCGTTGAGCGACAGGCCATCGAGCGCCAGCGAGGTATCAATAGGTGTGTTGGTGTCGATCAGGTTGTAGTAGCCAAACACCATGTTCAAGCCGATCGGGGTATTCTGCCAGTCTCTGGCGTTGTCAGCCTGGGCAGAAACCGCGAACAAACCCAGCGAAATTGAAACCAGGGATCCCGATACGTAGGGGTATTTCATGGCGACTCCTTTGCGCTTACCGTCTAACAGTCATAGCTCAGGATTCGTTGAAGCTGTAGATTTTTGTCGGTGTTGAGTCATTTGACGCACAGGGTGAGGCGGCGTTGCCAGTTTATGCGAGTGCGTGCATGCACCATCCCAGCAGACTCCCACCGATGACCACCAGCCATGGCGGCAGTCTCCAATACATCAACGCGATCAACGCCAGTAATGCCAGGCCGACGTCTTGCGGCGAGTGAATCGAGCTTGTCCAGACAGGCTGATAGAGCGCTGCCAGGAGTAGGCCAACCACTGCGGCGTTGACTGCCGAAAGCGCCGCCTGCGCCTGGTTGTTGCGTCGCACGTCCTGCCAGAACGGCAGGGTACCCAGCACCAACAGAAATGACGGTACAAAGATCGCCAACAGGCAGATAAAACCACCCAGCCAGCCTGCCGGGGCAGTGTTCATGGATGCACCCAGGAATCCGGCGAAGGTAAATAATGGGCCCGGGACCGCCTGCGCAGCGCCATAGCCGGCCAAGAAGACGTCATTGCTTACCCAGCCAACGGGCACCACCTGTGCCTGCAGCAGCGGCAGCACGACATGGCCGCCACCAAACACCAGCGATCCGGCACGATAGAAGATATCTACCAGCGCCAGTGGGTGGCTCGCCACCAGGGTGGACAGCAGCGGCAGCCCGATCAACAGCGCAAAAAACAGGCTGAGCCAGCACAGGCCTGCCCGACGACTGATGGCAATGACTAGCGGTTCAGACTCTGGGTAGTGCTTTGGCTTGAGTAGAAAAACGCCCATCACTGCGGCAATGAGGATGACTGCTAGTTGTCCCCAAGCCCCAGGCAACAACAGGACCGCACAGGCCGCAGCAGCCATGATGCTGATGTGCACAAGGTCGCGGCAAAGGTTGCGCGCCATTCCCCACACGGCTTGGGCTACCACCGCTACCGCCACGACTTTCAATCCATGCACAACGCCGCTGGACATCATGTCGCTATGGTTGACGATGCTCAGGGCGAACAAAATCAGGATAATCGCCGAGGGCAGGGTGAAGCCTGCCCAGGCGGCCACCGCTCCCGCATAACCGGCGCGGGACAGCCCGAGCGCAATACCTAATTGGCTGCTGGCAGGGCCCGGTAGAAACTGGCAAAGCGTAAGTAATTCGGCATAGCAGCGCTCGCTCAGCCACTGGCGGCGAGTCACGAATTCGTGGCGGAAATAGCCCAGGTGAGCGACAGGGCCGCCGAAGGATGTCAGGCCCAGGCGCAGGAAAATCAAGAACACGGACAAAGGGCTACGGGCAGTTCCAGCGGTGTCGATCATGCGCATACCTGCCTTTGTTGTGTGCTGAACAGACAATACGTCACCCTCGGTGCCGGCACGCGAAGTATTGTTGATGCAAGTCAAACGCGTCTGGCCAGACAAATGCAGGATAGGACAATCCTACTCATCACTTAGTGTGAGGTGTGTTATGTCCGACTATCAACGTTTACTGCTTGTAGTCCCCCCGCTCATGCGCCGTAGTGATGCCTTTGACCGCGCCGCAGCCCTGGCCAAGGCCAAAGGCATGCCGTTGCATATCGTGGCATTCGATTATCTCGAAGGGCTGGCTACAGCTGGAATGATGAACGAAGAAGCGCTGGCACTGGTGCGCCAGGCCTACGTTGAAAAACACCGTGACTGGCTGGAAACCCAGGCAGCGCCCATGCGTAAAAATGGGCTGACGGTCACCACCGAGGTGGTCTGGGTGGAAAATGTCCTGGACGAGATACTGATCCACTTGAAAGAACAGCCATTTGCAATGGTGATCAAGGATATCGAGCACGAGTCGCGGTTGATGCGGGCGTTATTCTCGACACTGGACATTCGCTTGCTACGTGAATGCCGGGTGCCATTGCATTTTGTCGACAAGACCGAGCACGCGCTGCCACGCAAGGTAGTCGCCGCCGTCGACCTGTCACGCCCTGAAGATCAGTACCAGGGTTTCAATGATCGGATTGTCCAGGAAGCGTTGAAGTTGGCCATGCAGTGCCAGGCACAGGTTGAACTGCTTTACGCCTACGATCTGACCTCGATGCAGACCGAAGCAGAACACCTGGGTCGGATATCGTTCATGTTCGACTCAAACCTGGCCAACAGCTTGCATAAGGCTCAAAGCGAAGCTTTCCGGGCGTTGGCCGAACGCAACGGCATCGATCCGCAGGCATGCCACATGATCATGGGCGACCCATCGAAAGTGCTGACGACCTTCTGCAAAACCCATGGCAGCGACATTGTCGTCATGGGCCGGGTTCATCATCGTGGGCTGGCCAAGTACATCGGCAGCACTGTTGAGCGGGTGCTGTACAAAATGCCAAGTAGCGTATTGGTCATTACCCCAGAGCCTACCGTCGACTGATGCAACACGGCGTTGCCGGCCTGTTCGATTCATCGGTAAAAGATGCCTTGAACAGGCCAGCAACTGGGTAGCTCAAGGCTTTCAAGCCAATGACAGGGTATGGATGACCTGGCAGGAATCGTTAGGGTCGCGGGAAGTGGAGAAACCAAACTCGCGGGCCAGTTCGTGCATCGCCGTATTGGCCGCAGAGTCGATGGAAAACATGCGTTTGAAGCCGTTGGCTTGCGCCTTGTCGATCAGGTGCCCAAGCAATTTTGCGCCCAGGCCACGACCTTTCCACTGATCATCCACGGTGACCGCACATTCACACTCATCAGGCTGTGCGCACGCTGAGTAACGGCTGATACCGACTTCACGAAGTTCACCATCGACGTGCGCCAGGGCCACATAAGCAGCGTTCTCGAGCTGGTTGACGCTCATCAGCTTGTCGAGCATCGCTTCGCCCGGCTCACTGACCTGGCACAAGAAGCGAAAGTGCCGCGATTCAGGTGAAAGGCGCATGATGAACGCTTTCTCACGCTCGCGGTCTTCAGCCCGCAGTGGCCTGATGAGCACGTGCCCGCCATCGTTCAAGGGCTCGATCCAGTGCTCGCCGGTTTCAGCGGGGAAGGCGGGGGTAGAAGATGATTGCGCGTTGGATTGAACAGGTGCCATGAGGATTTGCTCCGCAGAGGTAAAGAGGCATGACGCATAACTCCTATCTACTCCAGTTGTAGCCAACGCCTTTGATGCATGTCAACGATACAGCGCCAATGTGCAGCGCTGCGCCGATTGGGCTGTAACCGTCAGTTCTAGCTGCCCGCCCTGCGAATGCGCCCGGGCGCTGTGCCGTAGAAGTCTTTGAACTTCTTGCCAAATGCCGCCTGTGATTGATAGCCGACCTGGCAGGCTATATCGGTCAGTCCAAGTTGAGTGTCGCTGAGCAGGCGAAAGGCCAGCTCCATTCTCACCCGCGTCAGCAATACCCAGGGGGATTCCCCAGCGACTTTCACAAAGCTGCGCATAAAGGTCGCCCGGGACATGCTGGCGTGCTCGGCCAGGCACTCGATCGTCCATTCGAATGCCGGATCGTCGAGCATGGCTTGCCAAGCTCGGCTCAGGCGTTTGTCGCTCATCAATGCCAAGGTGCCGGTGGCAGGGGGCTGGTGTTGCAGGTAGTTGCGCACCACCATCGCAAAGAGCGCCGATGACAGAGTATCGACCAGAAACCTGGCGCCGATCTGGTTGCCATCAGCTTCGGCGCGCAACAACCCCACCAGCGCGGACAATTGATCAGTTGTCTGCGGATAATCGCTGGAAACCTTCAGGCACTTGGGAAGGGCGCCAAGCAGTAGCGATTCGCGTTGATAGAGGAAGCGGCCACAAAGGATATCCAGCTCACCAGCCTCGCTGCCGATCCGGTGCAGGGGAATCAGTCCACCATGACTGACCTGGGGTTTCACCGCTGCGCCCTGATGGCCTTCGCTGTGCAACCTGTGAGCCTCTCCATCGACAAACACCAGAATGTCGCCTGCACGAAGGGTTATGGCGGTGCCATCGGGGCGTACAGCCTGGCACACACCCGCCAGGACGATGTGATAGCGAGCCACGCCCGCGGGCTCCTGATCGTGCTCCAGTGCCCAATCACCCTGGAAGCTGCAGCGTAGGTCCAGGTTGCCCCTGACTGCGGCAAGCTGGATGAGTTTATCGATCGAGTTCATGAGAGCACTTCGGAAAATCTATTGAGCGGGTTTGATAATGCAAGCGGATTCTACCTCCTGACTGCCCTGCAGGCCGTGCCCCACCTGGGACAAGCTGTCACAGACGGCTGAGACTTATAGACAAAAACTTGAGTGCAACGGGCAAGAGCGGCGGTCCGTCGATCGGCATCATGAACCCAGTTTTTCATAGATGACGATTCGAGAGGTTCCCATGTCTAGCTTCACACGTTCGCTGCAACTGCTCAGTCAACTCGACAAGTTTGGTCCGATGCTTATCCGTTTTGGTATCGCTGTTGTGTTTCTGTGGATCGGTGCACTCAAGTTTATCCCTTATGAGGCTGACAGCATCACGCCTTTCGTGGCTAACAGCCCGGTCATGTCGTTCTTCTACGAGCACCCGGAACAATACAAAGCGCACCTTACTCATGAGGGCGAACTGGTTGCCGAGAAGCGCGAATGGCAGACCGCCAATAACACCTACGGCTTCTCCTTCGGCCTGGGGGTAGTGGAAATCGCTATCGCGCTGCTGGTGTTGGCCAATCCGTTTTCCCGTCGTCTGGGCTTGCTGGGTGGTCTGCTTTCTTTTGCCACACCGTTGGTGACCTTCTCGTTCCTGGTCACCACCCCTGAGGCCTGGGTGCCCGCACTCGGCGATGCCCACCATGGCTTTCCGTATCTATCCGGTGCCGGTCGACTGGTGCTCAAAGACATCCTGATGTTCGCCGGGGCCGTGGTGATTATCGCCGACTCCGCACGCAGCCTCTTGCTCAAAAAAGCCTGATTCCCTCGTTTTGGAGACACACCATGAAAGCTCAAATCGCACTCCTGCTCGGTGCCGTTGTACTTGCCGCTTGCACCAGCACCCCGGCAGTCAGTAAGCCGGATATCGCCAGGGTCATTTCCGTTACAGACACCCAGGCAGCCTGCGGTGTAGTGCCGGTCACGATGGTCTACGACGATTCCCTGGGGGTTCGGCATACCCTGGACTACCGGGTGTTGGGCAGTGGCTGTCATGACAATTAAATCTCATCGATGCCCGGGTATTGGCGGCGCGTACTGAGAGAGTTGCCGGTTCATGGCTGCACTATTCTGATTTGCGACATTACCGGGGCGATGCCTGTCGAGGCCGCAAGCGCGGCCTCAGCTCGGAAAAACACACATATTGCGCACCGTTAGAGGCGTTAACAATGACTCAGAACATTGAAACAGCAGCTGCCTTTGGTACTCCTACACAAGCAGTGCACGAAGGTCGGTTGGCCTATCTACCGGTAGCACTGTTCGGCTCGGTGATGGGGCTTACCGGACTTTCCTCAGCCTGGCACCTGGCGAGCCAGATGTATGGACTACCGCTGTGGGTCTCTCAGTTGATCGGCTTGTTTGCGTTGCTGGCGTTCGTACTGGTGTCTGTTGGCTATGCAGTCAAAGCGATTACCGCGCCGCACGCGGTGAAGGCGGAGTACCTGCACCCCATTGCTGGCAACCTGTTCGGTACGGTGTTTATCAGCCTTCTGCTCCTGCCGATTCCCTTGGCGGCATACAGCCCGCTGCTTGCGCGGGTGTTTTGGGTAATCGGGGCCACGGGCATGATCATTTTTGCCTGGTTGATCGTCTCGCGCTGGCTCAGTCAGCGTCAGCAGGCGGCACACGCCACGCCTGCGTGGATCGTACCGGTGGTGGGTTTGCTCGATATCCCGCTGGCAATGCCAACCTTGCAGTGGGACGGTGTTGCAGATGTGGGCATGTTTGCCTTGGCGGTGGGTTTGTTCTTCGCCATACCGCTGTTTACCTTGATCTTCTCCCGCCTGCTGTTTGAAGAACCTATTGGTGCAGGTTTGCGGCCGTCGTTGTTGATTCTGCTGGCGCCATTTGCCGTCGGTTTTTCCGCCTATGTGAGCCTGACCGGTGAAGTGGACCGTTTCGCCAGCGCGCTGTATATGCTGACCCTGTTTTTCCTCGCCATTTTGCTTGGACGCTTGCGCTACCTGGCGAAGAGTTGTCCGTTTCGCTTGTCCTGGTGGTCGGTGGGCTTCCCGTTGGCGGCAGCCACAAGTTGCGCATTGCGTTACGCCGGCCACGCGCCGGGCGTATTCACCAACGGTGTGGCGATCCTGTTGCTGGCGGGCACAACGCTGGTGATTTTCGGTATGGCTGTGCGTACGTTGCTGGGCGTTGCGCAGGGTAAGTTGCAGGCGCTGGCAGGCTGAAAAATCCACGACCAGGGGCTGGGTCCAATTGCCCCTGGCGCTGCATGTACGCAATTCTTGTCAGCCGCATTCGCTAATCAATGTATTGCGCTTACGGGTCGCTGCACGCCTATCTGGAACCACGCGTCGATAATGATCATTAATGATGTGGGCAACGTGCGCATTTGTAAGTGGCGAGCACAACGTTTCTGGAGGCTAACGAAATGGAGGCGCTCTCTGTGCGTTATGAAATTTATTTAAAGCGCGAACAACTTCGAAAAGTCGTTCTGGTTGTCGATCAGGAGACGTGGACGCTGCAGGTGTTTGATGAGAGTAATCTAAGAATTCCCTGCGCGCTGGGTCAGGCTGAAGTAAGGGTTTTGCAGCAATTGTTGTCCAGCCCCGGGGAAGTATTCTCCAAAGAGGAACTTATCGCTGCGGGATGGGTAGGGCGGGTCGTCGCTGCCGGGAGCCTGACCCAGGCAATATTCAATATCAGAACATTCTTGGGTGTCGACGGCCATTGCATCATCGTTACAAGTCCCAAGACGGGTTACTTGTTCAGTCATGAGTTTGTTGTAGGTCAGGCGGCGACTGAGGTTGTTCTTATCAATAACGAGCTGGCCGTACCAGCCGAGCCTCAAGTGGCGCCGACCCTGGATGCAAAAATTGGCAAGCGCGCGTTAAGCACACGGATGACAAGTTATTTATCTCCTTTGGGCTGGACAGTGGCTGTCTTGCTAGTGGTTACAACCACCTTGGCAATAGCGCTGATGAAACCGCAAATAGATCTTGTCTGGAACGACCCACTCAACATTGAAAGCCGTGAACTTGGCCAGCTTGAGCTGAAATTCATCAACGCCGGCGCGCAGGTTGATAGCAGGCGCATCGACAGTCAGATGGTCGGGCTGTCACCCGGTCTGGTTGGAGAGGTGTGGGTGCGCGCCTATGAGCGTCGATACCGTGTCGTGTGCTTTTCAGAAGAGGGTGCCAGTTCCTATACAGCCTCCCGGCAAATGCCTTTGCAGGATGTAATAGCACAGTGCGTCAAAAGGGAGGCCCTATGAAGCGCAAGGCTGTGTTAGCGGTGAGCGTTGTTGTGATCCTTTGTTTGCTACTGCTTGCCAGTGTATTTCTGCGCGAGTGGCCAGTATCGAAAAACCTTCAATACCGAATGTTCACCGACGTCCTGCCAGTGCAAACATATCAGGGCGGCTATCATTCGGTAGAGAACCTGGAAACAATGGTGTTTGCCCATGGAGAGTTTAAATACACATCGACCTGGGCGGTCGACGGCAGGATGGAATACTTGCACATCTCCGGGAAGGTCTATCCCCTGTGGGGCGACTATGGATACATGAAAGTTTCTGCCCGCATGGCAACGGAGGGGCTTGTCGAGCTTCTCAGTCATCTTAATATTCCGCTGGCGCTCAATCGGCAACTCGAGTTCTCCGAGGGAAGTTACTCTTACGTACGATTGCTGAAAAACTCGTCATCCGGTATGTGTTTTTATCATTATGACAGTAATAACGTGTTTTGCTTCGGTGTGAAGTAGTAGAGTTTTTCTCGTTTGAACGCGACGCGTGAGGCAAGTGCGTTACCCCTCCACATGCGCTTCGCGCAGCGTTCGAACACGTTGCATGTTTATGTTCGTCTCTCCACTTGGTCGGACTCTTTTGCTCCGGTCGTGCGGGTGCTGAATTTATTGGCTCCTCCTTTAGGCTCGTCCATTGAGTGATGGCGAGCCTTTTTTTATTGTTTTTTGTTTGAGACTTTCTGACTAAACGATGAGACGAACGCGATAGAAAGCCGCTATCCCGTCCGGCAGGCTTGCAAAGTAGTTATTACCTAGAAAAAGCCAATCAATGGAAGATGCCGAGGAACCTGAATATGAGCCGTTCACCCTCTTTTTACCAGCGCTTGGCAATGATGCTCGCCACCACGCTGCTGGGGTTGTTGTTGCTATTTGCATTCGCCGGTGCCGCCACCGCTACCGCCACTCAGGAGAGCCATACCGTGAACTTGTCCAGCCCTTATTCCTTCGATGAAACCTTGAATCGCGTGCGCTCGATGCTCACCGACAACGGCTTGACCATTTTTGCGCAGATCGATCACCAGGGTGCAGCGCGCAAGGTGGACCTGCAGATGCCCCCGACAACGGTACTGATCTACGGCAACCCCAAGGCCGGGACGCCATTCATGTTGGCCGCACCCAATTTTGCCTTGGAACTGCCGTTGCGCGTGTTGATTCGCGCGGATGAAAACGGACGTACCTGGGTGGTCTATGAGCCCGCTGCGTCGCTGGACGGTCGTCATGGCCTGCCCGAGGGGATGGCCGAGCGCCTTGGCGCCGCGGAGAAACTTCTGGCAGCAGCAATCCAGGCACCGACACAACCTTGACCCATGCTGAGATACCCATGATGACAATCGATGAAAAGGAAAAGCAGGCATTGCTCGCAGCCAGCGCAACATTGGCCCGGCGCAAGTTCCTGGGTGTTGCCGGAACGGTTATGGCCGCCGCCGTTGTCGCACCTGCGCGTGCGGGGTCGTTGGCCGATGTGCCTGCACGGCAGGTCGGACCTTCGATCAGTGTTGCCAGTGATCGTTCGAAATACGTTCACCTCAAGCGCGTTACCGAGGCCACCCCGGGAAAACTGAACGTCGACCCTGGCCTGGCTATCAACTCGAAAACGCCGCTCGACAAGCTGGTGGGCTCTATCACACCTTCCGACATGCACTATGAGCGCAGCCATTCGGGCTCGCCCGACCTTGATCCGGACAAACACCAGTTGCTGATCCATGGCATGACCCAAAAAGAGCTGGTGTTTTCCATGGATGAGTTACGTGCCATGCCCTGCGTTTCGCGCCTGTACTTCATGGAGTGTTCAGGCAATGGCTGGGAAAACTGGAAGAACGCCGACCCGGAACTGACGGTGCAAGACACCCACGGCCTGGTCAGCATGCATGAATGGACCGGTGTTCGCCTGGCATATCTGATGGAACTGGTGGGCGCCGAGCGCAATTCGACCTGGATGCTGGCCGAAGGTGGCGACGCAGCTGGCGTGGCGCGTAGTATCCCGTTGACCGCCGAAATTCTCGATGAAACCTTGGTCGCCTATGCGCAGAACGGCGAGCCCTTGCGACCGGCTCATGGCTTTCCGATACGCCTGCTGGTGCCGGGCATGGAGGGCAACCTGAGCATCAAATGGCTGCGCCGCCTGAAGTTCGGCAATGAGCCGTTCATGACCCGCTGGGAAACCGCCCGCTACACGCAGCTACTGCCAAATGGCAAAGCGCGCCAGTTTCAGCTGTACCAGGAAGTCAATTCAGTGATTACCTCACCCTCGGGCACAATGCGTATTCGCCCAGGCTACAACCGCATCAGTGGACTGGCCTGGAGTGGTCGCGGAAAAATTGTCAACGTCGAGATCAGTACCGATGGCGGCGTCAACTGGGGCCAAGCCCAGATCAATGCGCCTGTACTGCACAAAGCCCAGGTTCGTTTTCATCAGGACTGGACCTGGGACGGCCGGCCCACGCGCATTGTCAGTCGCTCGACCGACGATAAAGGCCATGTTCAGCCCGACCGGGAAAGCCTGATCGCCACGATGGGCGAGAATGCACTTTTTCACTACAACGGTCAGCAGACCTGGGCTATCGACGCCGACGGGAGGGTCACCAATGTGCTCAGTTAAAACGCTGGCTGCGCTCGGCGCAGTGGTCTTGAGTCTATCGGTGCACGCAGATACCGGCAGTTTCGGGCGCGCAGCAACCAAAGCAGAAATCGCCCTGTGGAACATTGATGTGCTTCCCGACGGCAGAGGCTTACCTGAAGGGAGCGGGACAGTGGCCGAGGGTGAAAAGCTCTTTGCCACGCATTGCATGGCGTGCCACGGTCCAGGCGGCGAAGGTGGGTTCAAGGACCGGCTGGTCGGTGGCGTGGGTAGCTTGAACAGCGATCACCCGATCAAGACCGTCGGCAGCTATTGGCCCTACGCTACCACCGTGTATGACTACATTCACCGCGCGATGCCGTATCAGGCGCCTGGATCGTTGAGCGACAGTGACTACTACGCGCTGGTGGCCTACTTGCTCAATCGCAACGCAATTGTTCCCGACAACGCAAGGTTGGACAAGCACAGTCTGCCCGCGGTCAAGATGCCAAACCGAGACGGCTTCGTGCCCGAAGCGGAATTTCGCACCATTCCTGTCCGGCGCTAGCGTCCAACGAATTGCACTCCCTGTCTGAATTGAAAGCGCTGCGGCAAGTTGTCTGCTTGACTTTGCCAAGAGGGGTTCTATTGCTGTAAAGTTGACGCCGCGGTCAGCTTTCCACGGTTTTTATCACACCGAATTTGCTCACTGAGCGTCACAGATTTCATCCCCTCCAAGTTTCTCCAGCACCAGAAAAAAACATGGGCGGACACTTTTACTGCCCAGAGGATCAACCATGTCCAATCGTGATGTTTCCCGGCGTGCCTTTTTGCAAGGCGGGCTAATTGCCGGTGTCGGTGTGACCCTGGCGCCGCTAGGCAGCCAGGCGTTCGCCGCCCTGATGGAAGATGCAGTTACCACTTCACCTCAGAAATGGATGAGCCACGACGGCAAGGCGCGTTTTCGCAATGACGCGTTGTCCAAAGTCTGCGGCAACAAAGTCTTTGCCCGTGATATTCGAGCCAAAGACATGCCCGGCTGGCCGCAGCAACAGGGCCACGCCTTGCTGCTCAAGACCATCAAGGCCGATCGTATCTACGCCGGGCACGACCTTTCATGGTTGGGTGCAGACCTGCAGCCGGATCGAATCGTTACCGCCGCAGACCTGGAAAAAGACGGTATCGCATTTCCCGAGGCGCACTCGCCAGACCCCTTGCTACCTCCTGGCAAGGTGCCGATGTTCATCGGCCATCCAGTGGCGATTCTGATCTGGAACGATTTCGAGCGTTATCGCCAGGCCAAGCGCAAGTTGCAGTTCAATGACAAGGCGATTCGCTACGGTGCCCAGGCGCCGCTGTACCAGACCGATCCCTACGGCAGCTTTCGCTTCGTACGCGTGGGTGGCAATACCCCCTTTGATGACGACGAGTTCTCCAGCTTGAAGAATTCGATGCTGTTTCCGACCATCCTCAACCGTAAACCGGTGTGGTCCAAGGAACCCAAGCAGCACGGCGACCTCACCGAGCAGGGCCTGTTCTATGCCAAGCGCATGGACGAGCAGTTGAAGAACCCCGCGCAGGATTGGCTGGTGTTCGATGAGCGCTACAAGACGCCATCGATCGAACCGGCCGCGCTGGAACCTGACAATGGTAACGGTTGGTATGACCCACAGAGTGGCACCTTGCATTTCGTGGTTGCCACTCAATGTCCCTTCGAAGTGGCCCTCGAATGTGTGCACATGATCAAGCCCTCGCGCTTTGCGCTTGATACGCTGAACATGCACCCGGGCTATACCGTTGGCTACGGCTCCAAGGACAACAACATTTTTGTCTTCTACGCAGCGCTGGCAGCCTTGTACGGTGCCGGCGTGCCAGTGCGGCTGGCCAATGATCGCTACGAGCAGTTCCAGAGCGGCATCAAGCGTCATGCCTTCGACATTCATTACCAGTTGGCAGTCAACAAACAGGACAACACCTTCAAGATTTTCCGTGCCGACATGAGCGTCGACGGCGGCGGACGTGCCAACTACAGCTCCTCGGTGGCAGCAGTAGGGGCCACCGCTGCGCAGTCGATCTACTACATGCCACAGAACGACCTGGCCGTTACCGCCTATCACTCGCGGGGTGTCGAGGCCGGCTCGATGCGTGGCTACGGTACCCTGCAGACCATGGCGGCAACCGAAATGATGGTCGATGAGGTTGCCGACCGTCTGGGTGTGGACGCCATCGAATTGCGCCGCATCAACGCGCTTAAGTCGGGGATGAAAAACACCCAGGGCGCAGTACCCGCAGGGGCCTTGCGCCTGCATGAGATTCTCGACAAGGCTGCTGCCCACGAGTGGTGGAAGAACCGCGCCAGCCGCAAGCAGGCTATGGACGCCAAGGATCCGGACAACTGGTACGGTGTTGGCTTTGCCATCTGCCAGAAAGACTTCGGAACCGGTTCCGAAGCACCGATGGCGAGTATCGAATTCAGTGCTGATGGACGAATCAGCATGCGTCACATCGGTACCGAGCTGGGTACTGGCATGTCGACTTCGCAGGCACTGGTGGTGAGTGATTTTCTGGGCCGCTCGGCCGATGAGGTCAGGACCGCTGAAACTCAATGGCCGGAATTGCAGCTGGCTACCAGCGGCAACCCGTATCTGATCAGCCAGGCCGAACAGGACGCGGCGTTGCGCAACCCACGCTGGGTCGGCAGACTGGCCTCGCCGTCCTCGGCAACCAACTCGGCGTTCTATTTCAGCCATGCCACCCGCGAAGCCGCGCGTGTGCTGTTCAATCACGGCCTATGGCCGGCGGCGTTGGCGCTGTGGAGCAGGGGCCCGTTCGGCGGCCAGGCCAACCCCTTGGTCGTGCGCCGCGAGAATGCGGTGTGGGTCAACGGTGAGTTGACGGGCAATGGCCTTGCACCGATCCCTTTTGCCGAGCTTGCCAGAAAAGCGCATGAGATGGGCCTGGTCACCGGTGCCAGCGTACACGGGTTCAACCGCTGGAGCTGGGCTGAGGCGGACTTTGTCATCAATGGTGTGCGCGAGCGCCTGCCGCTCGATGCCCTGGCAGTCAAGTACGGCGATGGTGCACCGAGTGCGATCAAGGCGCAGATGAACAGTGCCAACTTTCATCTGCTGGACCGCGAAAAAGCGGTCTATCCAGCCACGCAATTGAACAACGCCATGGTCACCTACTACAGCCCGGTGGCGACCATCGTCGAGGTCAAGGTGAACAAGGGCAGCGGCGAAGTGCAAGTGCTCAACCACCACAGCTGGGTGGAGTGTGGCCGGGTGCTGGTGCCGGAGTTGGTCAAGGGACAGCTCGAAGGCGGTATCGCCATGGGTATCGGCCATGCGCTGATGGAAGAAATGCCGCTGTATGAGGGTGGTCCGGGCGAAGGCGATTGGAACTTCAACCGCTATCGCTTGCCGCATGCCAAGGATGTTGCAGTGTGGGCGCAGACCTCGGAAATTCTGCCGCCGCTGTCACCCACCGATCCTTCCAAGGGCATTGCCGAAGTGGTGATGATCCCGGTAGTTGGAGCCATCAGCAACGCTGTGGCCCATGCCATCGGCAAGCGTGTGCGCGATTTGCCTATCACTCCAGCGCGTATCAAGGAGGCCCTCAATGGCTAACCGTCCGCTGCAACTGACCTTGAATGGTCAAACTGTCGGTCCAGTCGAGGTCCCCAACGACCTGGCGATGATCGACTACCTGCATGAATACCAGAACCTTACCGGTTCGCGCCTGGGCTGCGGCCAGGGTATCTGTCACGCTTGCGTGGTAATCGTCGACAACCCCGACGGTACCAGCGAAGAGGTGCGTACCTGCATCACCGGTGCACATTTTTTCGATGGCAAAAAGGTTCGCACCATCGAAAGCCACGCCAAGTACGACGACGCTGGTAACCTTAGCGAGCTCAACCCGATCCAGCAGAAGTTTGTCGACCTGTTTGCCTTCCAGTGCAGCTATTGCGCGCCAGGCTTCGTCAATGCCGCCACGGTACTGGTGGAGAACGCCCAGCGTAAGCCGCTGAAAAAGAGCGAACTGCAAGACACCATCGAAGCCAGCCTCGGTCACCACATCTGCCGCTGTACCGGGTACGTGCGTTACTACAACGCCACCCGCGAGGTGCTCGACGACCTCGGTCTGGTCAAGGAGGGTTGAGCATGCAGCGTATTCGTTCCGGCTTCGCCCTGGCGCTCGGCATGGCGCTCTCTGTGGGCGTACAAGCGGCTGATCAAGCGCAGATCAAACGCGGGGAGTACCTGTCGCGTGCCGCCGACTGCATGGCCTGTCATACCGCCGAGGGCGGTGCGCCGTTCGCCGGTGGGCTGCCGATCCATTCGCCGTTTGGCACTATCTATGGCAGTAACATCACCCCGGATAAAGCGTTCGGCATCGGCAACTACAGCGCCGACGAATTCTTCGCCGCGCTGGCCCAGGGCAAACGCAAGGATGGCGCCAATCTGTATCCGGCGATGCCCTATACCTCCTACCACTTGATCAAGCGTGAGGATGCCGATGATATCCGGGCGTACTTGATGACCGTAGCGCCAGTCCATCGTCCGGCACCGGAGACCAAGTTGAGCTTCCCGTTCAACGTGCGCCTGGGACTGACGGGCTGGAACATGCTCTACGGTAAGAGCGTCGAATTGCAGAGTACCGATGGCAAGAGTGAGGCCTGGCAGCGCGGGCAGTACATGGTTGAGGTGCTGGGTCACTGCGGCGAGTGCCATACGCCGCGCAACAGCATTGGCGCCCTGCAGCAGGACCAGCGCCTGACCGGTGGGCTGCTCAACGGCTACCTGGCGCCGAGCTTGCTGGCCAAGGACCTGGCCGAACGTGGCTGGACCCAACCCGACCTCACCACCTTCCTCAAGCACGGCATGAGTGCCCAAGGCACGATGTTCAACGAGATGTTCCCGGTCGTCCACCACAGTACCCAGCACCTTGAGGACAGTGATCTGGCGGCGATGGCAACCTTTCTCCTGGGCGATCAACCGCCGCCAGCCAAAGTCGTCCAGAGCGTAAGCTTCGATCAGCTCGACGACAGCGCCAAACGCGGTCACCAGCAGTACCTCAATGTCTGCGCCGGCTGTCATGGTGTCGAGGGCGAGGGCAAGCCACACATCGCCGTGGCCATGCAGGGCAATACCGTCCTGCGTCAAGCCGACTCACGCAACCTGGCCAAGGTGATTTACGAGGGTATCGGCGAGCAGCAGTTTACCGGCTTCGAGCGCATGCAACCGATGCCGGGCTTTGCCGACAAGCTTTCGGACGAGCAAGTCGCTGACTTGATCAACTACCTGCGCCAGGCGTGGGGTGGGCTGCACGCCGACCTCAGCGTGCAGCAGCTTGCGCAACTGAAGGCGGAGTGATGTCGTGCAGCATCTTGATCTGCAAGTAATCCGCCAGGCGTTGCAGTGGTCTTGCAAGGGCAGGCGGATATGGCTGTGCAGCGTGCTCTGCACCTATGGCTCGGCGCCTCGTGCGCCGGGCTCACTGCTGGCCGTCAACGACGGCGGGCAGTGGGTGGGGTCGTTGTCCGGAGGTTGTGTCGAGGATGATTTTCTTGAGCGGGTCGCGCACGGGGACTTTACCGCGCCGGTAACTGTTGTGCGTTATGGCGACGGCAGCGATACGCGTACCAGCATTCGTCTTCCCTGTGGCGGCGTTCTCGATGTGCTGGTAGAAAACCTGCCGGCACATTGCGATGTACAGGCGCATTTGCGCGAGCTGGAGTCGGCGCTGCTAGGCCAGCGTCGGCTGCTGCGAGAAGTCAGTCTGCACGATGGCACGCGCCGGCTCAGTGATGATTCTCTGCAAGGTCCACGGGTGGAGCGTGAGCAAACCTGCGTGCGCTTGCGCGTGGGGGCTGCCCAGCGTCTGCTGCTGGCGGGTTATTCCAGTGTTGCGCATTTCTGCGCACAGTTCGCCAAAGGCATGGGCTTCGATGTGATCCTTTGCGAACCACGTGAAGAAGTGCTGGCTGGCGTGGTACTGGAAGGCATCGAGATCCGTCGAGAGCTGCCTTCGGTGTTCATCGCCAACGGCGGGTGCCATTCGGACACCGCTGTGGTGGCACTGACCCATGATCCGAAAATCGATGATCTGGCGATGCTCGAAGCGGTGCGTACCGAGGCTTTCTATATCGGGGTCATGGGCTCGCAGGTCACGTCGAACAAACGCCGTGAACGCCTGCAGCGCATTGGTGGCCTGGGCGAGTGTGAACTGGCGCGCATCCACGCTCCCATCGGTCTCAACCTGGGCAGCAAGACACCGGCGGAAATTGCCTTGGCAGTGCTCGCCGATATCTTGCGCGTGCGCAACGGTATCGAGCGAGGGTCACTGTGACCGTTGTCGCGCTGGTACTTGCCGCCGGGTGCAGTGCGCGCTTCGGTTCGGACAAGCGCCGAGCGCCCCTGGCGGATGGGCGCAGCCTGTTGACGCACAGTGTCGAGCGCGCTCAGCAGGCGTTCGACGAGGTGCGCGTGGTACTGCGCGCGGGCGAGTGTGCGCAAATGCTTGGCCTGCCGGATGAATGCCCGATCGTGCACAGTCCGGATGCAGCCCTTGGCATGGGCCACAGCCTGGCAGCTGGCGTCGCCTCGCTCGCAGGCAGCGACGCGCAGGCGGTTGCGATCGTGCTGGGGGATATGCCCTGGATCGCGCCGACGACCCTGCGTCAATTGGTCGAGGTTGCCACAGCCTCGACCATTCTCTTGCCCCGCCATGACGGCAGGCAAGGGCATCCGGTGGTGTTTGGCCGCGATTTCTGGCCGCACTTGATGGCATTGCGCGGTGACGAAGGAGCCCGCTCCGTAGTGCGGGCTCATCCGGACTGCTGCGTCATGTTGGAGGTGGCCGACGCTGGCGTGCTCGATGACGTAGATACACCGAGCAGCCTGCTTGAGCGCTGATCACTACTTCTGATTGCGGCATCCCGTGCCCGGTGAGCGGTATTCGAGAATGTTCAGGTTGCCGTTGGAATCCTCGTAGGTCATTTGTGCCGGCATTACATCGCAACTCGAGTCGGTAGGGGTAGAGCCCACGACCTTGGCGATGTCGAGCTTCATGCCATAGCGGTAATGAACGATCTCGGGCGGATTCTTCCCATTGGCGACAGCGTAAGCTTGCATGGCTTTTTCATTGGCCCGGATCATTTGACCATACACACGATCCGCACCCCCTTCTGCCATGGCGACAGAAGAAATAGCCATGAGGGAAAGTACGCTGAAAAGTCGCAGGCTGTTCATATCGATCACTCCTTTTCGGTGGTGATCCAGATATAACCTCTAGCACCTGTCACAGGCATGAGCGCCACATTACATTGTCGCAATGTGGGTAGCGGCCGCTTAAACCTGCTGGCTATGACGATAAGAAAAAACCGGTCTCTGGACAGTGCTCAACTCCAGCTAGTCTTGATAGATGGAGCAAGACACTCCATTGCCGGGAGGGCGTCTGCATGAGCACTGGCACACTTGCGACGGACTATCTGGTTATCGGCGCGGGGGCGACAGCTATGGCCTTCGTCGATACATTGCTCGATGAATCGGACGCCCAGGTATTGATGGTGGACCGTCATGCTCAGCCTGGAGGGCATTGGAATGATGCTTATCCATTTGTACGCCTGCATCAGCCTTCTGCTTTTTACGGCGTCAATTCCTGCGAGCTCGGCTCGGGTTTGAAGGATGACTCCGAATGGGGTGAGGGCTTGTACGAGCTGGCCTCGGGCGCCGAAATCGTCAGCTATTTCGACCGCTTGATGCATCAACGATTCTTGCCCTCAGGCCGTGTTCGCTACTGCCCGATGCACAACTACGAGGGCGATCGCAGCGAACACCATCGCATCACATCACTGCTGACCGGGCAAAGCCACTCCGTACTGGCGCGCAGAAAAGTGGTGGATGCGACCATCGCCCAGACCGCCGTGCCGTCCACACATCCACCACACTACCGTGTTGCACCTGGCATACGCTGCATCGCGCTGAACGAGTTGGTAACGATCGACAAGCCTTACTTGCGTTACGTGGTGGTGGGCGGCGGCAAGACAGGTATCGATGCGTGCCTGTGGTTACTGCAGAACCATGTAGCGCCCAGCAGTATTCAATGGATCGTACCTAACGCCCTGTGGTTGTTGGACCGTGCCAATGTCCAGCCAGGTCAGGAAAACCTTGTGCGTACAATCGGCAGCCTTGCCAAGCAGTTCGAGGCAATTGGCGCTGCAGATTCGATGTCCGACTTGTTTCTGCGCCTGGAGCGCGCGGGTGAACTGTTGCGTATCGATGAAACTGTAGAGCCTACCGCTTTTCGCGGCGCGACCGTTTCACAGGCAGAATTGACTGCGTTGCGGCGCATCAGCGATGTCGTGCGCCTGGGCCGGATCCAAGCCATTGAGCCAGGCTGCATCAGCCTGGAAAAAGGCAGCATCGCCGCGGATCCGGATGCTCTTTACATTGACTGCAGCGCCAGTGCCATCCCCTACATTGCTGAAGGTAGCATGACGGTTTTCGAGGATAATCGCATCAATGTGCTGACAATCAGCAGCTATCAGATTCTGTTCAGCGCTGCAGTAATAGCCTACGTTGAGTGTCACCTCAATGACCCGTCGCAGATGAACAAACTCTGCGCAGTAGTCGCCCCTCCACACCTTCCGGAGGATTGGCTGAAGATGTGGGCGGTTTATCTGGATAATCAGCGGCAATGGAAACACCACGCGGGGTTGTCCAGCTGGCTCGCACAGTGCCACTTGCACCTGTTGCCATCGGTGCTCAAGGCTATTCAGGAAGGGGACCCTGAAAAGATAGCCGTATTGAATCGATTCGCTCAGGCTAGAAAGAAAGCATTGGAGAACATGCCCATGCTGTTGCAGGCAGCCGTCGCATCGCATGATGATTTGTACAAGACACGTCAGGCCTGCTGATGGTTACACGATGAACGACACCGGCGGCCGATGGGTCAAACGCTTGATTGGCTACAAAGTCACCCAGAACCCCGCCTTGCATCGGTAATCACAGAATCAACAGCGCGGCAGCCAAACCGACTATCCTGTCTGACGCATACATTATCTACACTTCACTGTATGCACTTCCTATTTGACGTGGTCCGGGTAGAGATCATGAACAGGTTGATGATCGTGCTTGCAGCCAGTCTTGTTGCTGGTTGCCAGGCGCCGATGCCAATGGCCAACCCGGAAAAGGCCTGGGTCAGCCTCTCCACACCGTTCCCCAATGACCGCCTGCTGTTGGCTGAGCGCTTGGACAAACAACGCTTGAGCGATGGGCGTTTCTTTGAGGTTGCGCCCGGCAGTCATGAGTTGATCGTCCGGTTTGATTACGAAGTTTCCGGAGGCGGGGGCTCGGGGATGATGGACGGCCCGTCCGTGCGGGTGTGCTACCTGACCATCAACTATGGGCATTTCGAAGCAGGCCAGCGATATGTGCTCGAGGCCCGCTCCATGGCGCTCACCCCCGAAGCGCGGCTGTACAGTGCCAAGCGTGAGATCGTTGCACAAATGAGCGACTTCTATTGCCTGATGTAAGCAACCTCAGCGAGGGCATGGCGCTATCAACCGGATTGAACAACGCTTTCACTCGGCTCGACCTGCAGCGCTTCGCCTTCTTCGGAGGGCTCGGTAATTACGCTGAAGTCACTGACCTCGACCGCGCCAAGGCCATAGCCCAGCAGGTGGAAGGAAAAGGCCTTGCGTGCCTGCGGATTGCCGAACTGGAATTCCATGTTCAACGGCTGGTCTGCGGTTACCAGCATTTCTCCGGGTAGCCCCAGTTGCACGTCTTGTTCGAGCTCTTTGGCCTTGAGCAGGATATGGGCGTTGTATTGTGGGTCCACCGAGCGGATCGTCAGGCGCACACGTGTGAGGGAGCCTTTGGGCATCTCCAGATACTGGGCGCCGATCAGGTTGTCTGCCCAATCATCTTTGATCTGCGCCTGCAACGGGATAATTGCCGGGCTGCCAAACTGGTAGTGCTGGTTCAAAGGCGTTCTGAGCAGCGATTGATCCAGCGCCGTCGCCCTGGCACTGACTTCACGGGCGCGCCTGCCGCGATACTGGTCGATCAGGTTGGCGCGCTCGGCGATGAAGCCTTCGCTGGCGAAGTTCCGGCAGCGCTGCTGGAAGTCGCATTCGGTGAAGGTGCCGCGGCCATCGTGGTAGCGCAACATGCCGTTGGTGTACGACATGATCTCGCGAGGTGTTTGATAGTCACGGAACAGGGAGCGTCCACTGAGGATGGGAGGCACCGACAGGGCAAAATAATCCAGTACCGACGCCGTTAGGTCGACGTGGCCATAGACGCCGGATTTTATCCGCGGCAACTGCTCCTGCTCTGGCGCCAACGTCAAGTTGAAGCCCCACGAGGAGGCCAGGCGCACGCCGTCTATGCCGTGGGATTCATCCGAGGTAATCACTACCAGGGTGTCCTTGAAAACGCCTTTGGCTTGCAGCGCACTGAGGAACTGCCCAAGGGCATCGTCCAGGTAGGCAACCGCCGCTTGCTTGGGCGTGTCATAGCGCTGCAGATACTCTTCGGGCGCCGAGTAGGGTTGGTGAGTGCCAACGGTCAACAGGGTCAACATCCACGGCTTTTTCTGCTTCTTCAACTGGCCAACGTAGCCGAGCGCACCTTCGAAAAAGGCCTTGTCGTCCTTGCCCCAGGGAAATTCCAGGTAATTGCTGTTGGTGAACCAGTCCAGGCCGTTGGTGGCATCGAAGCCGATGTGCGGCATGATTTTGTCTTTGGCCATGAAACGCAGGCCGGCACCCTGGAGGAAGTGGGTGGAGAAACCGTTATTGCGCAACTGTGCAGGCAGGCATGCCTGATTTCGTTCGCTTTGCACCAATAGCTCGATGCCCTTGGGCGTGCCATTGTCCAGCTTGTCGTAATCACCGCAGAGCATCGCGTACAGGCCACGAATGGTCTGATGGCTATGCAGCACATAGTCGGGTGTATTCATGCCACGTTCTGCCCAGCGGCTTAAGTTGGGCATGAGGTTTTCTTGATAGCTGCTGTTCAAGGCGTCGCGATTGGTCTTGATGTAGGCGCCGGGGATGCCCTCCAGGGCGATGATCAGCACGTTGCGCGCGCGGCCGGGGGTGGCGAGCAGTTTCTGTCCGTCGAGATCCAGTTGGGTGAGCCCGGCCATTGGCGGGGTGATTTCGGAGTGGTCATCTTCCAGCCATTCCTCCGTCCTCATCTGCACCTCGCCAATGCCCGTCATCACCAATTGATGCGGCAAGTTGTACAGGCGCCATTGGTCCGCGTCGGAAGAGTAAAGGTGCTGGGCGCCCCAATGCGCTGACAGCAACACCAGCGGTGCAGCCCACACGCTGCGTGGCAAGGGCTTGGCGCGGCTGGCACGACTCATCCGATAAGTCAGCAACCAGAGCATCAAACCGCACAGCAAGCTTGCACCAAGCCACGGATGGGCAAAACCACCACCGGTGGAATTGCCGACGAATTGAGGGTCGATCAGGTAATGCAGATCTGAGGCGTTCGGCAGCCGGCCAACCGCGCTGACCAGTTCGGCCGTTGCCACGGTCAGCAAAGACCAGGCCAGCAACAGTGGGAGTGCCAGCCACAAAGGTCGACGATACACGAGCATGACGAGCAGGCTGGCGATGCCGACGTCAGAAAGGTAGCCCAATGGGTTCGACCAGCCAAAAGCGGCACGCTGGCACAGTGGCACGACCAATACCAGACCGACCAGAGCCGCGAGGTGTGCGTAAGGTTGCCGAAGCACGTGGCGGATGATGCTCACAAAAAAAGGCCTTCCATTCATTAAATATTCATATCCGTATGCTGGATGGTATCAGGCGTGGCGCAGTCTGGCTGGGAGATTGACCAGCGTACATAGGATCGAGCTGGGTTGAACCTCGGTTTTAGCCATCGATTTGAGCTAATACGCGACGCAATTTCTGCGAACTTCAGCGCTTGCCGGAATGTCCAGACCTTTACACGTCTCGGCAGCCTGCACTGCCGAGCAAGCTGTGTTCAGCGCCAAGAGGTGAAGTCGAGATGACGATGACGGTGGGTGATTTTCTGGTTGAACGACTCAGCCAGTGGGGGGTAACGCGGATTTTTGGTTATCCGGGCGATGGTATCAACGGGGTGTTTGGCGCGCTGAGCAGGGCCCGGGGCAAGATTGAATTCATTCAGGCCCGGCATGAAGAGATGGCCGCGTTCATGGCCTCGGCGCACGCCAAGTTTACCGGCGAGCTGGGCGTGTGTATCGCCACTTCTGGGCCGGGTGCTTCACACCTGATCACCGGGCTGTATGACGCGCGGCTGGACCATATGCCGGTCCTGGCGATTGTCGGCCAGCAGGCACGTACTGCACTGGGCAGCCATTATCAGCAGGAGCTGGACCTGGTCTCGATGTTCAAGGATGTTGCCGGGGCGTTCGTGCAACAGGCGTCGGCGCCGTCCCAGGTCCGCCATCTGCTCGATCGTGCAGTGCGTACAGCGGTGGGTGAGCGCCGTGTTACCGCGCTCATCCTGCCAAACGACCTGCAGGATATCGACTATGAGGCGCCGGCCAGAGCGCATGGTACGGCACATTCCGGGGTCGGCTATTGCAAGCCGAAAGTCTTGCCTTATGAAGCAGATCTACAGCGCGCGGCCGATGCCTTGAACGCTGGCGAGAAGGTCGCGATTCTGGTGGGTGCCGGGGCCTTGCAGGCGACTGACGAAGTTCTCGCTGTGGCACAGAAGCTCGGCGCGGGGGTGGCCAAGGCCCTGCTGGGCAAGGCAGTTCTTCCCGATGACTTGCCGTGGGTCACGGGGACCATTGGTTTGCTGGGTACCGAACCCAGCTACAAGCTCATGGCCGAATGCGACACCTTGCTGATGATCGGGTCCGGGTTTCCCTATGCCGAATTTTTGCCCAAGGAAGACCAGGCGCGTGGGGTGCAGATCGATTTACAGCCCGACATGCTCAGCTTGCGCTATCCGATGGAGGTCAATCTGCAGGGTGATGCCGGTGAGACACTTTCGGCATTGTTGCCATTGCTTACGCAGAAAACCTCGCGCAAGTGGCAGAAGAGGGTTGAAGGCTGGCGCAGCAGCTGGGAAAAGACCCTGGAGAAGCGTGCCATGGTCAAAGCCGAGCCGATCAACCCGCAACGCGTCGTTTTCGAGCTTTCGCCGCGCCTGCCCGAGCAGGCGATCATCACCAGTGATTCCGGTTCATGTGCCAATTGGTTCGCCCGTGACCTGAAAATTCGCCGTGGCATGCAGTGTTCGCTGTCCGGCGGCCTGGCCTCGATGGGCGCGGCGGTGCCCTACGCGATTGCGGCTAAATTCGCCTTCCCGCAGCGGCCGGTGATTGCCCTGGTCGGTGATGGGGCGATGCAGATGAACAATATGGCCGAGCTGATCACTGTCGCTAAATACTGGCGGCAGTGGCAAAGCCCCAAGTGGATCTGCGCGGTCTTCAACAACGAAGATCTCAATCAGGTCACCTGGGAGCAACGGGTAATGGAGGGTGATCCGAAGTTCGAAGCGTCGCAGAACATTCCGGATGTTCCCTATCACCTGTTCGCCATCTCCATCGGCCTCAAAGGCATCTTCGTCGACCGGGAAGAGGATGTGGCCGCCGCCTGGGAGCAGGCTCTGGCCTCCGAGGTTCCGGTATTGATCGAATTCAAGACCGACCCCAATGTGCCACCGTTGCCGCCGCACATAAGCCTCGATCAAGCGAAGAAATTCGCCACCACCTTGCTCAAGGGCGATCCGGACCAGTCCGGAATACTGCTGCAAACGGCCAAGCAGGTGCTGGGGGCGGTCCTGCCGCATAAAAAATGAGGGACTCTGGTACAGGCCTCACATTTTCGACATGCCCTCGATCACCCATTGCAGCGAAGCTGGCAGCATTGGCCCGTGGCCCAACCCTTCAAAGCGCTTGAACGTCACCTGCAGCCTTGGCACGTTCGCCAAGTCTGCACTCAGCTCGCGGGCGGGCCGCTCGGCATCGGCTTTTGTGGGGCCTCGCGGCTGCGAAGGCTCATCGGTGCCGCGCATCAATAGCAGTTGCGCATGATTGTCGCCCAAGCGCTCCTGCAAGCCCGCGGTTTCACCCAGGATCACGCCGTCATGCCACCACAGCGAAGGGCTGGCGGCTGCGTATCGGCTGAACTCGGTAGGGCGGGTGAACAGCGCGTGGAGCACGGCCAACCCTCCGTAGGAGTGGCCCCAGATGGTTTGTCGGCGCTTGTCGATAGGCGCGACGTTGGCAACCATCGGGCGCATGCGCGTGTCGAGCAGGTCGAAGAACTCCTCGACGCCACCGCTGGGCTGACCCGTCAGCGGGTCACGCTGCGAGCGCTGGCCAGGTAAACGTGGGGTGTAGTCGTAGGTGCGTGAACTGCGCTCTATACGCTGGTCAGTCTGGTAGCCAACGGCAACCAGCAGCGGGGCCTGGCCTTCGGCGAGCTTGTGCAGTTGCTCGTCGTTCAGCGCGCCGATGGCAGCGTTGCCATCGAGCATCCACAGCACCGGGTAACCGGCAGCAGGTGCCGGGCGGTCGGGCCGACCCACCCATAGCTGGTAATGGCGCTTGCCATCGACAGAGTCGAGGGTGAGGGTGGTGAAAAAATACGCCAGATCCCGCTGCTGCAGGAGGCTGGTGTCCATCTTCTGCTCCCGCAGCGGCTGGGCCAGGGCGACGCCGGGCGCTGCAAGAATCAAAGCCAGTGCCACGGTCAGGGTGGTCTTGTTCATCAGGCGGTCTCGATATTGCTTGCGGGCAAAGCGGCCGCTGGATCGAACCCAGCGGCCGGCGGCCATCAGAAGGACGCGGTCAGGCTAGTGTAGAAGGTACGGCCAGGTTCGTTATAGGTGGCGGCCCCCGCACCTTCGATGCCGGCCACGCCCTGGGCGTTACCGGCGCGGTACAGGCGTTTGTCGAGCAGGTTGTCCAAGCCGGTGGTCAGGCTGAGGTTCTTGCTGATGGCATACGTACCGCTGATGCCAACCAGCGCGTAGGGCGAGAGCTGATCGTTGGCGCTGCCGGTGACGCGATCACCATGATAGTCGTATTTTTTCGGTGTCTGCTTGCCGTACCAGGCCACGCTCAGTTGCAGCGAGAGGTCGTCGTTGGCCTGCCAGTCGAGCATCGAGTTCAGGGTGTAGTCCGGGGTTACCGAGAGGGTCTCGCCGGTAGATTTGTTCTTCGACTGCAGCATGTAGGTCAGGTTGTTGCTCCAAGTCAGATGCTCGCTCAGTGGAATGGTCAGGTTGCCTTCCAGACCCTCGACCAGGGCCTTGGGAATGTTTTCCCACTGATAGATCGCCGCGTTGGCGTAACTGCCACTGCCACCTGAGGCATTGCCGATCGGACTCTGGCCAGAGTCGATCTTGTTCTTGTAGTCGTTGCGAAAGTAAGTGAGCCCGGCCACCCAACCGTTGTTCTTGAACTCGATGCCCAGTTCTTTATTGACGCTGGTTTCGGCATCGAGGTTTTCATTGCCTTGCAAGTAACAACTGGTGCTCTGGCCATAGCAGCCCTGGCCACGACTGTAGAGCAAGTAGTCGGGGTTGAGTTGATACAGGTTCGGGGCTTTGTAGGCGCGTGCGATGCCGGCCTTGAGGGTGATGGTGTTGGTCAAGGCGTGCGACAGGTTGAGCGAAGGACTCCAGTTGTCGCCGACGATGCTGTGATGATCGAAGCGCAGGGCAGGGGTGAGCATGGTGCCGGGCATCAGCTCGATGTTGTCTTCGACGAACAACGAGACGATTTGCGCCTGCGAGGTGGTGTCGCGGCCCGCGCTGGTCAGGCCGCCAACCGCGCCGCCTTCGCTGGTGGACTGGGTGTTGGCACTCGGATCATCGAGTTTCTGCTGGCTCCACTCGGCCCCGAGGGTCAGTGTCTGGTCGCGCCAGGCGTTGAGCGGCAGGTTCAGTTCGCCGTGGGCGGTAATGTCACGCAGGGTCGAGGTGTAGAAGTCGGTGCTGCTGAAGATGCCCTCGGTGCCACCGGCCAGGCCTTCGTTGATCCGCGAGTTGCGGGTTTTTTCATACTGCAGATACGCCATGGAGCTGCCGAAATCCCAGTCGCCGTTATGGGTGAGGGCGTAGCTCTCGCGGTACATGCGATTGGTTTCCTTACCCAGCATGCTTTTGACGTTGGCATTGGAGTTGGTGTTCTGGGTGTCGCCGGTATAGATGTTGCCCTGGCGGCTGAACCCTGCCTCAAATGCCAAGCTCTGCTCCGGGCTGAGGCGCCAGGTGAGTTGGCCATTGAGGTCTTTGTTACGCACGCCTTCGCGGCCGGCGGGCAGGGTTCCGGCCTGTTTGCCGGTACGCAGCGACTCGTGACCCTGGTTGATGTCCCAGTCATCTGCATCGGTCTTGGCCACGTTGCCATACACCCGATAGCTGAGGTTATCGGTCAGGGGGCCATTGAGGCCGAAACTCACGCGCTTGCTCGCGCCTTCATCGCCGTGCTGGGGAAAATTCTGGTACACGGTGGCGTTGCCGTGGGTCTGGGTCGAGGCCTGTTTGGTGATGATGTTGACCACACCCCCCATCGCCCCGGAACCGTAGCGCGCGGCAGCAGGGCCACGAATCACTTCAATGCGTTCAACCTGGTCGGCGGGTACCCAGTTGGTGTCACCGCGCGAGTCGCGCTCGCCACGCCATCCATAGCGCACCGAACTGCGGCTGCTGACCGGCTTGCCATCGACCAGGATCAAGGTGTTTTCCGGGCCCATGCCGCGGATGTCGATCTGGCGGTTGTTGCCGCGCTGGCCACTGGTCGAGTTGCCGGTCAGATTGACCCCGGGCATGGTGCGGATGATCTGTGACAGGTCATTGGCCGGCGGGCGCTTCTTGATGTCTTCAGCCGTGATGATCGAGACGCCGGGGGCCTGCTTGTTCTCTTCCAGTGCGGTCGCCACCACGGTCTGGCTTTCCAGTTCTATGGGCTCTGGCTCGGTGATGGCAGCTTGGACGGCATTGGCTAACAGACAACTGGTCAACAGCAGGAACGGGGCGAGGGACAGCGGACGGGACGACATCATCGATCTCCGGAACATCGAGCGGAAGTAAGAGATCGCAGATGATAAGCACTCTTAAATGAGAGTAAAGCGCATTAACTTTCTAAACACTTGGCGCTTGCCGGCAACAGGATATGCAGGCACAGACCCGGTTGGGCGTTACTGGCCCATAGGCGACCGCCTTGCAGTTCGATGGCGCGTCGAGCAATCGCCAAGCCCAGGCCAAAGCCAGCGCCGCTGCCGGGCAAACGCTGGTAGGGACTGAAAATATGCTCCAGTTGTGCCTCCGGCACGCCAGGCCCATGGTCGCGCAGGCGCAGATGCCAGTGATCGCCCTCGCGCCAGCCCTCAAGGCTGATTTCGCCTTGAGGGGGCGAGTGACGGATGGCATTGCGCAGAAGGTTTTCCATGGCTTGGGCCAAACTGTCCAAATGCGCTAGCACCTCGCAGTCGGTCCCGAGGGTGCTAGGTAGCCGCGCGTGCGACCAGCCGCTTTCGAAACAGGCGTCCTCGCACAGGGCTTCCCATACCGAGAGTACAAGCACCGGTTCGGTCGGTAATTGTGGGTGCTCAGTGTCCATCCAGGCGAGGTCGAGGGTGTCGACCAAGAGCTTCTGCATGTCGTCTACTTCGCGCCCCAGGCGCTCGCGCAGTTGCTCGGGCGCCAGGTTGCTGTCGTGAGCGATGCGTAGGCGCGCCAGTGGTGTGCGCAATTCGTGGGACAAGGTACGCAACAGCAGGCGCTGTTGTTCCAGGCTCTGGCGCAGGCGTGCGGCCATGTGCTCGAAGGCCTGGGCCAGTTCGCCCAACTCGTCGCGCCGCTCTTGCAGCGGCAGGCCGGGGCTTTGCAGGTCATCGGCGCGCAAGGCGTCGGCGCGGTCGCGCAGGCGATTCAACGGCACTACCAATTGTCGATACAGCGCCAGGCCCAGGAGCAAGGCGAGCAGGGTGGGCGCCACGCCATGGGTAATGATGTGCGTCCATGGGGTCAGGCCGGTAGGCAGCATGTGTTCGGGTAACTGAATGACCAGGCGACCGTTTTCAGGGTGTTCGGGAAACTCGATGCTGACATAGGGTAACTCATCCTGCAGGCGACGACTCATAGGCCAATCGAGCTTGCGCATGAAGGTAAGACGACCAGCTTCATTGGCGCTCAAGGGCGTAGTGCCGAGGCTCTCCAGGCGCGGTCCCACCAACGCCACCCAGGTGTCTTCAGCGCGCTGCAGTTGTTGGCGGTAAGCTTCGGCCCCGCTCGCGCCATCTTTTTCCCAGGCGGCTTCGGCTTGCTGCGCGTAGCGCGCCAGGTACTGCTGGTCATCGGGACTGAGGAAGTAGGTGCTGCGTTCTACCGACAAACCCCAGGTCCAGATCAGCCAGGTGAGCAGCAGGCAAAAGCCGACTTGTAGCAGGGCCAATTTCCACAGCAGAGGATGACGACGCATCAGCGCGCTTCCGTTTCTACCAAGATGTAGCCCTGGTTGCGCACTGCCTGGATCTGCAAGTGTTGTGCTCCAATTTGCGCGAGCTTGCGCCGCAGGTTGCACACATGCACGTCGAGGCCACGATCCAGGCGAGTGAAGGCGCGGTGGAGCACTGTCTGATAAAGGAAGGCTTTGCTCAGGGCTTCGCCAGGGTGGGCACGCAAGGTCGCCAGCAAGCGATATTCGGAGCCGGTCAGGCCGGCGCTGCGACCTTGGTGAACAACATCCTGGGCGTACTGATCGAGGGTCAACTCATCGTCGCTTGGGGCCTCGGCGTGGCGGCGGTCGAGGGCCACACGGCGTAACAATGCATCGACGCGGGCATCGAGCTCGGCAAGGCTGAAGGGTTTGGGCAGATAATCGTCGGCACCGCGAGTGAAGCCACTGATCCGGTCCTGCTCGGCACCCAACGCCGACATCAACATGACAGGTACAACCTGATGGCGACGCAGTTCGTCCAACAGGCTGAGGCCATCGACACCGGGCATCATGATGTCCAACAACAGCAAATCAAAACCACCTTGGCGCAGCGCGTCCAGGGCCAGGGTGCCGTTCTCGCACGCGGTGACGGTAAAGCCTCGACCCTGGAAGTGTTGCTCCAGGTCGTGGCGCAGGCGCGGATCGTCTTCAGCGAGAAGCAGGTTGGGGGACACGGAACAGTCCTTGATGAGAATTGATTACAAATACGAATGGTCTCACTGCCGGTGGGGTGATGGCAATGTCGACGACTAAGTCCTTTTCAACACTCGTCAAAGCAGAATTGCTTTAAATGTAAAGTATTCGCATTTATACTACGGGCCGCGCCTACCTCCCTGGCATCCGTATTTATTCGCGTAGGTCATCGTGCAAGCCGAACCGCCTAAACTCACCCTCCTGGCCACCTTGGTTCGGCATTACGACGAGTTGGTGGAGCATGTTCGCCGCCGTTTTGGCGAACGGGTCTTTGCCCGCGAGGTTGTCCACGATGTGTGTGTGCAGTTGCTCGAAGGGGATGAAAAACAAGGTGTGCGCACGCCCTTGGCATTACTGCGCAAAATCGCCCATGACACGGCCAGTACTCGCTATCGCAGTGATCGTCGGCGCGAAGCCTGGGTGGTGGCGGTTCCAGAGCTGCCGGAAGTGGCCAGCACTGCACCGAGCCAGCAGCGCCATGTTGAAAGCGCCAGGGCGTTGGAGTTGTTGACTGCGGCAATTGCCGCGCTACCGCCGCGTTGCCAGATGGTCTTCGTCATGCACAAAGTGTACGAACTGCCGCAGGCTGAAGTTGCCAAGCGCATGGGCATTTCCCTGAAAACCGTAGAAAAGCACCTGCGCCAGGGCATGAGCGCTTGCCGCGAACATCTGGGTGCCGAGGTATTGTCATGAGCCGTACTCCGCGCAATGCCAAGGATTTCAGCCAGGAAGACGAGGCTATCGCCCGTTATCGGGATGCCCTCAAGGCGCGTTTTCCGCTGCCTGCACCCACTCCGCCGAAGAACAAGCGCGCCACTGCAAAAGTGGCGGGCCTGGTGTTGTTGGCAATCGTTACCGGGTTGGTTTGGCTCGATCCTGCGTACCAGAGCCAACATGTCGTCAGCCTGGTCGGCCAGCGTCAACCCCTGCAGTTGGCCGATGGCAGTACAGTCTTGCTCGACAGCGACAGTCAAATGACGGTCAGTTGGCACCTGCGCAGTCGTCAGGTGGTGTTGGAGAAAGGCCAGGCGCTGTTTGAGGTTTCGCCGAGGGTGTACCGCCCGTTTCTGATCGATGCGGGGTCGGCAATGGTGCGTGTGGTGGGTACCCGGTTCAACGTCAATCGAAACGAACAGGATGTGCAGGTCACTGTGCTCGAAGGCAAGGTAGCCGTTCGCGGCACCGCCAACGATGCCGTGGCGCGGCTCGAGCCGGGCCAGCAATTGCGCGTTCGCAACGGTATTGCCGGACAGGTGCTGCAGGTCAACGTCGATGATGTCAGCGCCTGGAAAGACAGCCGCCTGGTGTTTGAAAGCACACCGCTGGCCGACGTCATTGCCACGCTCCAGCGCTATCACCCTCAGCCCATCGTGCTCATGAACCAGCACCTGGCGCGATTACCGGTTTCCGGTGTGTTTGATAGCGATCATGTCGAGCGCTTGCTGGCACTGTTGCCGGGCATCTTGCCGGTGACTGTTTCCAACGCAGCCGATGGAGCGGTGCTGATCAAATCCCGCGACACAAAAAAATAATCGTCGACCGGGGTAGGGTTGCGTGGCGCTGCTGGCGGCTATCTCCATGCAAACTTAATCCGTGGAGAATAACAACGTGAGTCAGCCCCTCCTGCGTGCGCCTGTGCGCCTGTCTTTGCTGGCCAGCAGCTTGCTGCTCAGCCAATGGTCGTTGGCGCAGTCGGCACCGGTCGATTTTGATATTCCAGCCGCATCGCTGGAGAAATCCCTGAATGCCGTGGCCCGGCAGTCGTCGGCACAGATTCTGTTCGCCAGCGACATCACCGCTGGCAAGCAAGCGCCTGCACTGCAAGGCCGCTACACCTTGCAGGAGGCGCTTGATCGTCTGCTGGGCAAGAGCGGGTTGACCGCGCAGGAGCGTGACGAACACACCTATCTGGTGTTGCCGGGCACGCCTGCACAGGCACCCCAGTCTTCCACTGCCGAAGCCGCCGCGGTGGAGCTGGCGAGCCTCGAAATCAGCTCGTCGCGGCTCAACAGCGACCTGGTGCCTCAAGCCCGACAAGTCAATGTCATCGAGCGCGAGCAGCTTGAGCAACTTCGCCAAGGCTCCGATGGCCTGGCGACCTTGCTGGCCAAAAGTATTCCCGGCATGTCCGACTCCAGCCGGACCATCACCGATTACGGTCAAACTCTGCGCGGACGGACGATGCTGGTGCTGGTCGACGGCGTACCGCTCAATACCAACCGCGACTCCTCACGCAACCTGGCAAACATCGACCCGGCCCTGATCGAGCGCATCGAAGTGATCCGTGGCAGCAGCGCTATCTACGGTGCGGGGGCCACCGGCGGGATTATTTCCATCACTACCCGCCCAGCCGGAGGAGAGCCGCGTGCACAGACGACGCTCAGTGCTGTATCGCCCCTGAGCCAGCTGGACAGTGACGGCCTTGGCGGTCAGTTGCAGCATCACCTGTCAGGCTCCCAGGGCCAGGTCGATTATGCCCTGGACTTCGGCGCCCGGCACATTGGCGCGTCCTATGACGCCAAGGGGCACCGCATTGCACCGGAGCCGAGCCAGGGTGATCTGTTCGATTCCAACACCTACAACATCGGTGGCAAATTGGGTTTGCGCATCGATGATGTGCAGCGCATTCAGCTGTCGGCCAGCCACTACAACGCTGACCAGAACACCGACTATACCTCCGATCCATCCGTGGCCCGCTTGCCTGCGGGCACGGTCCCGGCGCGGCCGTTGTCCGGCTTGTCGCTGGACGAGCAGAACCAGATCAAGAACACTTTGTTGAACCTTGAATACGGCCACACCGATATTCTCGGCGGCTCGCTCAATGCCCAGCTGTACTACCGCGACTACTTCACCCGCTTCACACCTTTCGACGCCCGGGCCGTGGCCACCCGTGGGCGCAATGTCGATCAGGTGATGCAAAACAGCGAGGTGTTCGGCAGCCGCGTGACCTTGCGCACACCGCTGGGTGAGCAGGGCGATACCGAGTTGTTGTGGGGCGCTGACTTCAACCAGGAACGCAGCGACATGCCCATCGACATCTTCGATCCACAGGCGTACGACGCCAGCGGTGGCCGAGTGTTCGACAAGATTGGCAAGCTGACCTACATGCCCGACCTGACCACCCGCAGTCTCGGTGGTTTTGCCCAACTGCAGCACAAGTTCAACGATCAATGGTCGATGGAAGGTGGTGTACGTTACGAATACGCCACTGCCGAGTACGATGATTTCATTCCACTGTCGGAGTCCACAGCAGCCCAACCGGCCACGGTTCAGGGCGGGGAGGTTCATTACGACTCGGTGTTGTCCAACTTCAGCGTGACCTACTCACCGGTGGCCGGGCAGGAAGTCTATGCAGCGTTCAGCCAAGGCTTCCAATTGCCCGACATTGGGGTGCAGTTGCGTAACGCTCGGCGCGGGTTCGACATCGACGCCTCGAACCTGGAGCCTGTCAAAACCAACAATTACGAACTGGGCTGGCGTGGCGCCGTCGGCGAACAGACGCTGGCGTCGCTGGCGGTGTTCTACACCACCTCCAAGCTTGGAGACGTACAAAGCTTCAACAACGGCCTGATCCTCACCCGTACCAAAGAGCGCATCTACGGCGTGGAAGGTAGCGCCGACTGGCTGACCATTGATGAGCGCTGGGGTGCAGGCGGCACCTTCACCTGGATGAAGGGCAGGGAGCAGCCGGACGGTGGTGACTGGCAGGACATGACCGGCTACCGCATCCCGCCGCTCAAGCTGACTGCCTACCTGCAGTTCAAACCGAACGAAGACTGGAGCAACCGGGTACAGGCCACCTACTTCGACAGTGAAGACTACCGTTTGAACGGCGTCGCCAGCTTCGGCCGCCGCCAGGTCGACAGCTACACCACCGTGGACGTGATCAGCCAGTACCAACTGAGCGCAGACGATCAGGTCAGCGTCGGTTTGCAGAACCTGTTCAATCGAGATTACTACCCGCTCTACAGCCAACTGATGCGCAGCAGCAATAACACCAGTCACTTGCCTGCACCGGGGACGGTGTTGACGGCGAGCTATACGCATCAGTGGTAGTTTCCCGCGCTGGAAAGTGTGCGTGATGGGTGCAAACAGCATTGGAGTACAAATGTACTCCAGTGCTTTAGTTCGCTACTCCGTACCGCTACTAACGGTGCTGTACAGGTCGCCCCCATGTCAGCGCAGTACCACCGGCTCATTCCTCTAGCGCAAGCGCTTGCCACGAGATTTACGATCCAGCGTATATAAAAGCCCCGCGATCAGTAGCGCACCGCCTACCAGGCAGGCCTTCGGCACCGAGCTTTTGCGCACGGACAGCGGGCGAGGTGACTCATAGGTAGTTTGGTTACCCGCCTCCAGTGTGTCGAGCCGAGCTTCCTGGTGCACTTGCTCAAGCTTCAGTTGAGTGCCGTCTGCCAGGGTCAAGTTGAGGTCCTCGATCGTGCCGGCGATACGGTCGGGATACACCGGCTGCCCTTGAGGATCGATGTCGTCGTAAAGAAACCCTTGGCCTTCCATCCAACCTATGGCGGTCAGCAGTTCTGGGCCGAGGTAGTACTTTGCGTCGAGAAAAAAACCGGGGAACTGAGGTGCGCGCTCGCGGCTCTCGATGGTGTAGCGCTGGCCGGGCTTCATACCGGTGGCTGGATCGATCACGGCCGTATCTCCATGCTGTTGTTTTGCGATAGAGGGGGCGATTGAGGCCAGGGTTCAACCCAGTTGGACGGAAGGATGAACAATCTCGGCGAGCGCACACGTAATCCGATCAAACTTTCCCGGCCCAGCGGGTTCTTCTGAAAACACACCGTTGCGACAGGAGCACACCATGACCCCCAACGATCCCAAGCACGACGACAAGGTGCCTCGGCCACTTTCTTCAGAAGAAGCTCAGCAAGGTGGGCAGGTTCGCCGACCGGTGCTTGAGCATCCCGATCCGGACACCGAGGCGGTGGACAAAGTGATCACACCGACATCGATCAAGGAGAAGGAAGAAGAAACCCGCGAGATAGAGCGCAATCTCGCCGAAGTCGAGGATAAAGCCCGACGCTGAATACGAGCGGAACTGCCGGGGCCGGCCATCGGTTCTTGCGACTGTGCCGTGTTTCTTGGCAGTCAATTTTCAGGAACCCTGGCTTACGGTGAATAAATGGATGCTCTTCCCGGCAATGGCCTGTCAACACGCAACCAAGTCGTTCGACACCTGATATTGGCGTTTTGCGGCTTGTTGATGGTGATCCTGACACTTGGGCTGGTGTCGTTTTATCGCATCGCCGATTCGCTCGATCAGCGCGAGGTAGCGCAAAGTCGATTTCATGCTGAATCGGCGATGGCCCAGTTACAGAAGAGCGAGCGTAGCTATTTGCTCACTCATGCCATCTGGCAGTCAGCCTATGATCATCTTGGCCGCGAGGCGGATGCGCGCTGGGCCTACGAGGCTGACAATGTCGGACCGACGCTCTACACCACCGACGGCTATGCGGGTGTTTTCGTTCTGGATGATCAGCGCACCGGCTATGCCATGGTGGATGGCCAGTTAAGCAGTCAGGGCTTCGAACACTACAGCGATGATGCAGGCAAGATCCTCAGCCAGGCTCGACAAGTTGCGGCAAACCAGCAAGCAACCGCCGGCTACATGCAGTTTCGCGACCAACCGGCGATGTTCACCGCCGCAGTCATCCAGCCTCCATCACTACCTCACCATCTACCTGCGCCCAGTGCGGTGCTGGTGTTTGTGCGGGTGCTCGAAGCGAGTGTGCTCGAGCCCCTGGGGCGCAGTGCCGGTCTGGACGGCCTGGGCGTTGGCGCCGCTGGCAGCGCAAGCCAGGCAAAAGGCGCACTGCCGCTGGAAGGCAGCGGCGATGAACTTTCATGGACCATTGCCCAACCGGGACGCGAGCTGATTGCCACTGTGGTTCCAGCGCTGGCGCTGGCCGTGGTGCTGATAGGCTTTCTGGTCGCGGTACTGGCCCGCTATGGCATACGCGCGAGCGCCGGCATGGACCGAAGCCACCGGCAACTGGCCGTGTCCAAAGACGCACTGGAAACCAGCGAAGAGCGTTTTCGCGCCGTGGCCGAGGCGTCCTCCGACTGGATTTGGGAGACCGATGCGCAGTTGCATCTGACCTACCTCTCGGCGCGCTTCGCCGAGCTTACCGGGCACCCAATTGATGCCTGGTTGCAGCGACCCATTACGCAGTTGCTCGACTGCGACACCGCCCATATCGAAAACTGGCTGCACGGCTTGGCCGCGAGCCAGGCGTCGGGCAGCCTGCGCTGCCAGTACCATGATCAACTCGGCCAGCAGCGTATCTGCCGAATTGCGGCACGGGCGATTGTTGATCACGCCCGGTGTACCGGTTTTCGCGGCACTTGCAGCGATATCACCGATGAAGTGGCGGCCCATGCGCAGATCCAACACCTTTCGTTGCATGACGCGCTTACCGGTTTGCCAAACCGCAACAAACTTTTTCGTTTTCTCGAACTGGGCGAGCAGGGAGCCTTGCCGCACGCCTTGGCGGTGATCATGCTCGACCTGGACAACTTCAAGCCAATCAACGACAGCCTTGGCCATTCGGCCGGTGACGCCGTACTGGTTGAGGTGGCAAGACGCCTCGGCCAGGTTACTCGAGACAGCGATCTGGTAGCGCGCTTGGGAGGCGACGAGTTCATCATCGTCTTGACCCGACCAGGCCAGCACGAAGAGATGGATCGGTTTTGCGCCCGCGTGGTGGAAACCCTGCAAAACCCAATTTTAGCGGAGGGCCAGTCGGTTCAGGTCGGCGTCAGCCTGGGCGTGGTGCTCTCGGCTGAGTATCCGGGTACGCCGAGTGACTTGATTCGCTACGCCGACCTGGCCTTGTACAGCGCCAAGCGTGCAGGCAAGCACACCTGGCGCTACTTCTCCACGCAGATGAACGCCGCCCTGGTGGAAAAGCGCACGCTTGAGCACGAGTTGCTGGAGGGCATTGGCCGCGATGAGCTTGTGCTGCACTATCAGCCGCGCTTCAAGGTCGATGGCGTAACCGTTGCCTCGGTGGAAGCGCTGGTGCGCTGGCGACACCCGCGCCTGGGCCTGTTGCCCCCTGATCGCTTCATCGCCTTGGCCGAGGAGTCGGAACTGATTGTCCTGCTGGGCAACTGGGTCATACGCGAAGCCTGCACCAAGGCCAAGGCCTGGCCGCTGGAGATCATGGTCTCGGTGAACATGTCGCCAGCCCAGTTCAGTCGCAGCGACGTGGTTCATGATGTCGCCGAAGCCTTGCGGCACACCGGCCTTCCGGCCCACCGCCTGGAGTTGGAAATTACTGAGAATGTCATGCTCAATGATGTCGAAGGTGCCTTGCAGACCATGAACTCGCTGAAAGAGCTGGGTGTCAGGCTGAATATGGATGATTTTGGTACCGGCTATTCTTCCCTGGGTTACCTGCGGACTTACCCCTTCGACAGCATCAAGATCGACAAGCGCTTCGTTCAGTCATTGGGCAAGAGCGCTAGTGATCGCAGCGTGGTCCAGGCGATCATTAACCTTGGCAACGCCATGGGCATGACGGTGACTGCCGAAGGCGTGGAGACGGCCGAACAACTGGCCTTGCTCAACGATGATCAATGCCATGAAGTTCAGGGCTTTCTACTCAGTCGCCCGGTGGACAACGATGTACTTGTGCAGATAATGCGTCGCCAACGGGCGAACACCGCGACCGAGTCCTCTGGTTAGGCGCTTGTTATTTTGAAACGCGTAAGCCAGAGACAAGGATAGAATGCCGGTCACTATCTACGAGGAAACACGATGTTGTTACCTGATTTGAGCCGTGGTCAAACCGACTATCAATCGTTATCTGTCCAATGAGTCGCACGCTGTTTATTTCGCTGGATGGGCCCAAGGGAACCGGCAAAACCACGCTGCTGGAAGCCGTAACCCAAGCACTGCGGGCCGACAATAAGAAAGTGATCAGACTGTGCGAGAAAAAAAGCGATCCCTTTCGCGGTGAAACAATGGCACGGGTCAACAAACTTGTGAGAAATCCCAGTCAGGACCTGGAGCTGGAAGTCTGTGAGCGCTTTGCCGATAGTCGTCGCTGGATTTCCCAGCAAGTACTGCCCAAACAGCCGCAGGACAGCATCATCCTGATCGACCGCTGGTACCCGTCCGATGCCGCGTTTCGCCGATTACTGCCGTTTGCACAGATTCTGCAACTGAACCTTGCGCGAAATGTGCGAGTGCCTGACCTGCACGTGGGGGTTGTTACGGCTCCTGAAGTGTCGTGGGCGAGGGCGGCAGCGCGATCACGGGGCCTGGGCAGTACGGTGATTCATAGCCTGGAAGAACAGGTCGCTTGTACCGAGGCGTTTGAATGCGCCGTTCGCGATCACGGCTGGGCGCTATGCCGTAATGAAGGGACAATCGAAGACGCAACGATGCAGGTGGTTTCTGAGATCTACAGGCTGTTTTGAAGCGCCTGGTGGGTAGTCAGGCGTCCGTCGCCTACCTTTTATCCTCCTCCAGGATGGTCGCTGCCAGCTCCAGGGTGCCTCTGCCTCCGCGGCGCAGGCAGGCAATCAGCGACAACCAGGGAATGTCGGTAAGGCGCACCTCTGAGTTTGGGATCGCACGGACTTCACCCGCCGTTCCGCCGGCAGGGCCTCCATCAGGCAAGTAGATCAGCAGCCAATCACCGCGACTTTCCAGCACCAGACCAAAACGATATCCCTCGCCCTCGCTGATCATTCCGACTTTGGCACCTTCGATGTCGTCCAGGCCGGCGAAGCGTGCGGTAGCGTCTTTGAGCAGTTGGTAACCCGGTAGGTTGCCAAGCAGCCGGGTTTCAAGTGTGTCGAGTGTCCGCGTTGCTATTGCTGTTTTGGCCAGCAACCCGGCGAGAAAGCAAAACAGCGCCAGGAGTATCACCGTGGCCAGGGTCACTGAGGTAACCCCGGCAACGCTGAAGCCACTGAACAGTGGAACCACTTTCTGTACGGGACCGCTGAGCAGGTGAATGGCCTTTTCGATAAGGACGAATATCAATACCAACGGCAGAATAAGCAGCAGCCCGCCGGCAATCGTGGTCTTGATGAAACTGAACATGAGGCCTCCTGCACGCTAGTGTAACGAGGGTCAGCGTTAGAATCGCCAAGTAGCCCCGGCACCGAGAATGTGCAGGGCGGCATTGCGATAAGTGCCAGACAATGTGGTACCTGAACGCGCCTTGGTTTGCTCCACGTCCATGTCACCAAGCCAGACCAGTGTGTACGCGGCGTGTAAGTCCAGGCCCTGGTCAATCTGGTAGTTGACCCCAGTCGCCAACCGCCAGGCTTCGCCCATAGGGTTGTCGACCGTGCGGTCTTTGTCGTCCACCGCAGAACTGTCGTAACCAAGGCCCAAACTCAAGCGCAGGCGCGGATTGATCTGGTACTGCGTACCGACAGAGGCATGCCAGGTGTCTTTGTACTCGCGATCGACAGTGCGACTGGCGCCCAGGGCATCGGCATCCACTTCGACGCCGATGTTGCCGAATTCGCTCCAGTCCTGCCAGCCGAGACTGCCCAATAGCTTCCATTGAGCATTGAGGTCGTGGGCGATACTGAACAGCGCGGTTTGCGGCACCGCCATATCCAGCTCCAGCGAGTCGGTACCCAAGCGGCCAAGTGCGCCATTGAGGATAAGGTTGTCGACCTTGTCCACATCAGGCTTGTCCTTGAATTCCAGGTCGATCTTGCTGGTATAGGCGAAGCCAATCTGGGTGCGCTCGCTCAGTTTGTACAACAGCCCCACGTTGACCCCGGTGCCGACGTCGGTGTCCTTGTACTCAAGCTGGCCATCGGGGCGATCCAGCAGCCCCAGCAGGTTGTTGTTGATGGCCATCTCGTTACGGTAGTAGGCGACCATGATCCGCGGGCCAATACCGATGGACAGGTCATCGGTAAACTTGTAAGCCAGCGTCGGTTGCAATGACACGCCAATAATCGCCGCCTCCTGGTTGAAGTAGCGGCCGGCCCAGTCATCATCGTAATCCAATGCCAGGCCAAAATTGCCGTACATGCCAAAGCCGATTGCCGAGCGTTCATCGATCTGGTGGCTTATGAACAGGCTGGCGCCGGGCAGGTACTGGAGCGCGTTGCCGCCTTCGTTACCGTCGAACTGGTTGCGACTGTCGCGAGAGAAACGCATGTCACCGAGGATCACCTGCGCGTTGGCGCTGATCTGGGTGCCCTGCAACTCGGTGAGGCCCGCAGGGTTGCTCATCAACACGCTGGGGTCGGTTGCCAGCGCAGCAGAACCGGCATTGGCGAGGCCATTGCTCTCCTGGCCTGCCTCGTAGATAAGAATGCCTCCAGCCCCTGCTTCGCTGCTCAGCAGACATAAGCTCAACGCCAGGCCTGTAAGGCGCACACCATGGTCGAGATCACACGTGGCTGACTTCATTAAGCCTCCTCATGGTCAATCCATTGAATTCGACCTGCCGCTGACGTCGGCAGGTCGTTGGGCCATGTCTTAGTGTTTGCTCTTGAGTTGCTCGAACGATTTGACGATGTCGATCGCCCAGCCATCGAGCACCGCCCTGGCATCCTTGGCAGTCATCACTTGGTCGGAGTTGTCCAGATCGGCCCCAGCGCCCTTGCGTACCACTTGGGCAACGACCTTGTTGTTGCTGGCATCGAGGAACTGGGCTTCAGTCGACAGGCTGGTGTCTTGGTCTCGAATACCGGTTGCAGCACTGACGCCTGCAGCCACCAGTGCGATCGGGATCACTTCGTATGGGCGCAGCCCTTTGGTCTTGGCAGATACCGCCGTGATCGCGGGGCGCACGATCAATACACCCGGCCCTGGGCCTTTGGCCAGCGGCAGGACTTTGGAGAATTGTGTTTGTAGGGCCTGATTGTAGTATTGGGTGATGCCTTGGAGGGTCGAGTCAGGAATTTTTTCAGTGGCTTGAGGTTTGGGATAAAGCTGGCTTGGCTCGACATAAACGCTGCTGAACTTGTTCACGTTCAAACCTGGTTCGATCCAGCGCATAACCGCTGCACCAGACGGTGACTTTTCTTCCTTCAAGGCACTGTAGTCCTTGAGAAAACCGGAATACTGGTCGGGTTCAACATATTTACTGGCGCAACCTGAGAGCGCCAAAGAACACACACACAACGCTGCAGCAAGTGATTTGGCCTGCATGGTAACGCTCCGAATTAACTGACTGGTTGAAGCCTGAAACGGCAACTTTGAGCGACCAGGGGAGAGGGCGGCTGCCTTCCAGTTGCCGCCATCTCCCAAGGTTGACGCGTTATGGCGTGACGATGTTGAACCAGAAGTCGAAGTTGTCCATGTAGCTCATCAACTCCTCCAGCTTGCCTTCGTTACCTTCAACCTTGATATCCCCCGAACCCTTTGCGTCTTTGAGCGTGGTTTGCTTGAGCATCAGATTGTTAAGCGTGTCGCGGGTCAGGGTGATGGTGGCGTCTGCGTCCTTCGATTGCATGCCCTCGGTATGGTTGAGTACACCGTTGACCATCTCCAGCGTGTACTTCTGCTTCAGATCGGTGAAGTCGAGATTGAGCGTGATGTGCTTGCCTTCGACTTCGGGCCCTTTCAGGCGCATCGCCAGGTAATCGAAGAACAGGTCCAGGTCCATCGCCTTCACCGTGTCCGGGCTTGCAGTGTCCGGAGTTGGCAATTTCTGCACGCCGTTGCGAAGTTCCTGGGCGCCGGTCAGGTAGAAGTTGCGCCATGGACCACTCTCAGCCTGATAGCCCAGTTGTTCCAAGGCATCGGCCTGCAGGTTTTTCGCCGCTTGATTGCCTGGCTCGGCAAACACCACGTTGTTTACCACCGAGGCCACCCAACGGAAGTCACCCTTGTCGTAGTACTCCTTGGCCTTCTTCAGTACGGTATCGGCACCACCCATCATGTCGACGAAACGCTTGGCTTCTTCTTCAGGCGGCAATTCCCACAATGTGGCCGGGTTACCGATGAACCAGCCCAGGTGCAGGACATAGGTTGCTTTGACGTTGTGATTCAGCGAACCGTAGTAGCCACGGTTGGAAAAGCGGTTGGCAATCGACTTGGGCAGTTTTACCTGCTCGGCGATTTCGGTCATGGTGTAACCCTTGTTGGCCAGACGCAGGGTTTCGTCGTTGATGTAGCGGTACATGTCACGTTGCGAGGACAACTGATCCTTTACTTCCTTGTTGCCCCAGACCGGCCAGTGGTGCATGGCGTACATCACCTGGACATCATCGCCCCACATCTTCAACGCTTCGTTGAGGTATTTGGACCATGGCAGTGGTTCGCGGATTTTCGCGCCACGTAGCGAGTAGGTATTGTGCAAGGTATGGGTAGAGTCTTCGGCCGTGTTCAGGGCCTTTTTCTCCTTGATGTAATACAGCATCTCCGCCGGCGCCTCGCTGCCCGGCGCGTAGAGGAATTCATAGGTCAAGCCATCGATAACGCGGGTCTCGCCGGTTTTTTCGATGATGTCGGTCGGCGGTATGAGGGTCACGGTACCGGCAGAGGTGGTGGTACCCAGGCCTGCACCCAACTGACCCGTTTCATTCGGCGGCAGCAGGTTCCCGTACATGTAGCTGGCCCGACGGCTCATGGCAGTACCGGCCATGACGTTCTCGGCTACCGCATGTTCGAGGAAGCCCTTGGGTGCATAAACTTTGACCTTGCCAGCCTTGACGTCGTCTTCGTTGATTACCCCGCGCACACCGCCATAGTGGTCAACATGGCTGTGGGTATAGATCACCGCGACTACCGGTTTCTTTGGACGGTGCTTGAAGTACAGGTCAAGTGCCGCCTTGGCGGTTTCGCTGGAAATCAACGGGTCGAAGATGGTGATGCCTTCCTTGCCTTCGACGATGGTCATGTTCGACAGATCGTAGTTACGCACCTGATAGATACCATCGGTAACTTCGAACAGGCCCGAGATGTTGATCAGTTGTGATTGGCGCCACAGGCTTGGGTTGGTGGTATCCGGCGCTACTTCGCCTTCTTTGATGAAGGCGTATTTGGCCGGGTCCCAGATTACATTACCGGCCTTGCCCTTGATGACCTCTGAAGGTAATGGGGCAATAAAGCCTTTGTGGGCCAACTCGAAGGATGTCTTGTCATTGAACGGGAGTTCTTTGAGTAAGGCGTTATTCGCAGCTTTCGTGGCCTCAGTCGCGGCTTTTGGTTGCTCTGCGGCCATTGCTTGGGTCGCTAGCGCGATGGCGACGACCAGTGAACATGTCATACCCGCTACTCTGCGAGCTTTCGAACTACTGGAAAAAAAATGCCCAGACGTTATCTCCAAACTCATCGCTATGCTCCTGCTGGTCGGGAAAGGCACTATCAAAGCTGTACGCGCGCTTAGATAAACGTAGAAGGTTTCTGTCGCGCAGCAACTTTTAAATGAACAACTTGCTACTTTATCTGTCAGATCGTGCCTACAAAGTCGGCGGTTTAGGCGAAAATGTCGGCGTCTCTCAACCCCTGAATCGTTTAATGTGATGGATGAGATTTCCTACTATTGGTGAAAATTGGCTACTTAAACTTGGGCGCTGTAGTGTGATGGTGACGCTATTGTTTTCGTATCGAGAGGATAATTAACCGTTCGGTAACCCAAGTGTGATGGAAGCACTGAAATGATTAGATGATTGGTGGCATTTTGATGTTGATTGAATATGGGTTTTAACACGATGTTAAAACCCACTCTCTCGCAGCAACACTGCCGCCACATGGATAAATCCTTGGCCTAGCAAACTGCGACGTTCACCAGCGATCTGCAGCCGACCGCGGGTTTCGCGCAAGGTGGTTGGCGCACCATCGAGTTTGATCAACACATGGAACAGTGGCGGCGTCGGCAATAGTTCCTTGCCCCGGCTGGCGACCGTCAGCGGTCCGCCGAAACGCGAGGCGAGCATTTCGTGGTGCAGTTGACTGACGCGTGTACTGCCGATAGCGAGCACGCTGCCAGTGATGGGGGTTGGTTGTCCTTCGGGGTAAAAGCGCACCGCGCCGCCCGCTACAAGACGCTGCACTTCATCCTGGTCGACGTAGGCGTCAACCTGCCAATGCCGTGGGTCGACCAGGATGCCGATGGGTTCGCGACTGCTGACCCATTGCCCGGTTTGCCAGTTAGGGTCCAGGTCGAGCCATTGACCTTCGAACGGGGCTTGCAACGTCAGCCGGGCAATTTCCGACCGTGCTGCGCGCGCTTCTTCGAACTGGACGTCCAGGCGCTGGCGGGTGGCGATGGCCTGGTCGGCACCAGAAGGGTCGGCAATCAGGCCGCCGAGGCGAGCCTGATAACTTTTGACACTGGCCTCGGTGGTCGAAAGACGCGAGGCAATATCAGGTTCTTCGAGGGTGACCAGAGCGGTACCGGCGGCGACGTGGCCAGCGCGATGCAAGGCCTGCAAACGTGCAGGGTAAGGGGCGAACACCCGCAGTTGATGTTCGGCCCGGGCCACACCCAAGGCCTGAACCTGCGAGCGCCAGGGTACCGCCAGCAGCAATACGATCAGCGCGCCGATTGCCCACCAGGCACGCCGGTGGCCGGTGTTTACCCCTTCACGATGCTTCCACCAGTATTTGAGCTCGCGCCATACCGGCATGACGATGAACCACGCCAACTCCACGGCGAACAGAAAAATACCCAGCAGCTTGAAGAACAGCAGGTAAACCGCCACGGCGATGCCCAGGAAAAGTACCAAGCGGTACACCCAGGTCACTATGGCAAAGGTCACCAGCGCTCGTCGTTTAGCGGGGTGAAAGTGTTCCGGCCATTCCTCATTCAAGCCCAGCAGTACACGGCGCAGGGTGACTCGGGCCAAGGCCGAGGAGCGCTCGTGCAAATTGGGGAAGTCGAGCAAGTCAGAAAGAATGAAATAGCCATCAAAGCGCATGAACGGGCTTGCGTTGAGTGCCAGCGACAGCACCCAACTGGTGGTTGCCAGGTACAGCAGGGCATTGCGCAATGGGCCAGGATCGGACAACGCCCAGCCCAACGTGGCAAGCCCGGCCAAGGCCAGCTCGGTTAGGATGCCCGCGGAGGCAATGGCCAGGCGCTGCCTGGAACTGCGCAGCTTCCAGCTTTCGCCCGTGTCGGTGTAGAGCATTGGCCACATGACCACAAAGGCGATGCCCATATGACCCACGCGCAGGCCCAGGCGGGTGGCGACCAACGCGTGCCCCAGCTCATGCAGGGTCTTGGCCAGCGCCAGAGCAATGGCAAAACTGACCAGGCCTGAAGCTGAAAACGACTCCACCACCGCCGAGGTAAAGGTATCCCACTGTTGCAGCACCAACAGTACGCCGGTCAAGCCCAGCAACACGATCAGCACCGCGGTCAGCGGTTTGAACAGCCAGTCGAGTTTCTCTGCCAGCCACTGCAGGTGATGCTGTGGGCGCAGCAGCGGTATGCGGAAAAACAGGTAGTGATGCAGCCACCAGCTCCAGCTCAGCCAGGCATTGTCCTTGCTGCGCGCCACCAGGCGGGCGAGGGCCTCGCGGCCGGGGCGGACCAGTTGGTGGTGCTCCAGAAACTGGCGAAACTCCACGATTTGCTCCACGTCCGGACGCAGCGGGGTTTCTGCGTGAATGGCCTGGCAAATGTCGTTCGGTGTGCGGTCCCAGCGCAACAGGCACTCAAACTCCAGCCAGCCGATGCGGTAGAAGCGGTTGACCACTGTGTCCTGAATCACCCAGGCCGGTTCGCCGCTGCTGTCCGGGGCGGTTTCCAGCAGGCGCAGGTCTTCGCGCAGTGGCTGCGACGGCAGTTGCGCCGGGTCGACGCCAATCACATGCCGCTCCAGGCCCGCAGCGCGGCGAAAGGCCGACGCAGCAGGTAATAACCCAGCACCACGCGTTCCCCGTACAAGCGGGCGGTGCCGTGCAGGCCAAGTCGCGCGTGTTCAGGTTTGCCGTCGATGCTGGCGAGCAAGCGGTACGCCACCACGCCTTCTTCATTGGCGCGTGCCTGGTAGCTGGTCTCGAGAACTTTGCCGTTGAGTGGGGTCAGCGGGTAGGCGGTGAGGAACAAGGTCACTTCGGCGCCGGGCTCCAAGGCGATGGCATCGGCCACCGGTAACTGGATAAGCATCGCCGGTTGCTTGGGCTCGGCAATCAACAGGATTCGCTCGCCAGTGGACACCGGCTTGCCCAGCCAATCGTTGGGATCGCTGTAGACCGCCACGCCTGCCCGGGGTGCGCGAACCTGGGTGCGCCGCAGTTGCGCCTTGACTGCCGCCAGCTCCGCCCGGCGCTGCTGCACTCGGCCATTCAACAGGGTCAGCTCGCTTTTGCTTTGCGGGTTGTCAAACGCCCGCTGGCTGGCCGCCGCCAACTCGGCATCGGCTACGGCGACTTCCTTGCTCAGAACATCGGCACGGCTGTTGAGGGTGGTTTCATCCAGGCTGAACAACAGCGTGTCTTTCTCTACGCTCTGATTGGGACGCACCTGCATGCCCTGAATCACACCATCGATGGGTGAGCTGATGATCATCGCTTGGCGCGAGACGATTTCAGCAGGAGCCAAGGCAGTTTGCCGAACCGGGACCAGTAACAAAGCCACCGCTACTGCCAGGCCCAGCAACAATTGGCGTTTGCTCGGCCGCCAGCGCGATAGCCGGCGTTTTTTGCCAAAGCCCGCCCAGCAATGCGCCCACGTAAGCCACAGGCCGTCGAACAGAGGTTCAAGCGCAGGCGTGGGTGGATTGTCCAAGAGAAACAGCACCAGGCCTAAACGCTCACCCTCGCGGTCCAGCAACGGGATACACCACAGCCCTGCAGGCCACCACTCGGCCCAACCTTCTTCGATGTCAGGCGTTGGGGTAACGGCATCACGCGCAAGCCACAGCGGCTTGTTGTCTTGCACTTGGCTGGCAACCCAGCGTACGGCACGTTGCAGCCACACCAGGTAAGGCGAGTCTTCAGTCGGTCGGGCCAGGCCCGATACGCACAACAGTTCGAGGATCTGCCCTTGCTGCTGGAAGACCAGGGCCTGGTGGTACTGCAGCAGGGGATAGGGATCGTTGGCGATGGAGAATCCCAGCGCATTCAACGAGTCGGCAGCCAGGGCTTTGTCACGCAGGGCTGCGATCGCCAACAGCAGCTGCGGGTGCGGTAGCGGCTCAGTCATTGGCGCCAGGGAAGCGTGCGGTGCCGCTCATGCCAGCGATAAGGTCCGGGTGTGCGGCGTCCAGGCGTGCCTCCAACTCCACGGTTTGGGCAACGGCGTCTACCCGTGCGTTGATGGCGCTGACATGCGCTGGGTAGGCTTTGCCAGTTTCCAGAATGCTCACCTCAAGCGCCTGGTTTGCCTTGAGCTGAGGCAACAGGCTGGACGGCACATTCAAGCGCACCTTGAGTGCGCCATCGCTGACCAGGTCAAACAGCGGTGTGCCTGCGGCTACGGTTTGGAAAGGTTTGGCATGCACTTTGGCCACGCGCCCGGCAAAAGGCGCCTGTACCACGCAGTAGCCGCTCTGGGCCTGCGCCATGGCGCGTGCACCATCGGCCTTCTGCACTTCAGTGTTGGCCATATTCACTTCTAGGTCGCCCACAGCGTCGAGCTTGCGCAGGTTGCGTTTGGCTTCGAGGTTTTGCCGGGCCATGGTCAGTTCGGCGGCAGCGACTCGCGAGCGCGCCTGGGCTTCGGCGCAGTCAAAGCGCGCCAACACCGCATCCTTGGCAACATGTTGGCCGAGCGCTGCCTTGAACTCGCCAAGGGTGCCGGCCATCTGGCTGGAGAGGGTGGTTTCAAGCCCGGCAACCAGCAACACGCGAATCGTACTCGGCTCGTTGCTGCTGGGCAGTGGTGCCGTTTCATCGGCTACTGCAGGGCTGAGAATCAAGGACAGGAGTACTGCGAGCAGACTGCGCTCAAGGCTGTATGGCATTCGGCGTTCCTTGCATGGCCAGAAGGTTGCTGCGTTCCTGATTTTCCACGGTGCGCTGGATTTCCTGCGCCAGGGTTTTGATGCTGTGTTGTTCGATCTGTTGGGGTAGCGTGTCCAGGCCGACCGAGTTGTACAACCGTCCCCACGCCGCCTGGGCGCTGGAATAAGCCGCCTCACGCTGGTAGCGCGAGAGCAGGTAGCGACCTTCGGCACGTATCACTTCCAGCTCCGAGCCATAGGCAGTGGTGCGTGCAGCTTCAGCGTAGCTCAGTAAACTCTGATCGACGCGCAGACTTTGATCGGCAAATTCAACTTCCTGGCGTGCCAGTTGGTAGCGCAAGGTGCCCACCCGTACTTGAGTGAGGATCGCCATCGATAACGCCACCCGGCGCATGTCATCGGTTTTGCTCTGCGACTCGGCGGCGCGATTGAGCGAAGGTAACTGCAACAGGCGCAACAGGTTCATCGAGACTTGCAGGCCGGTCTCGTTCCAGTCGTTGTTATAGAGGTATTTGTTGGAGTCGTACTTGTAACCGAAGTCCAGGCTCACGTTCGGCCACAGTTGAGTCTTGGCGATCTTCAGGTCGTTCTCGTTGACCCGCTTGCGGTACCACTCTTCCATGATCTCGGGACGGTGGTTCAACGACAGCAATTCGAGCTTGTTGATGTCCTGGGACACCTCCGGCAGGGTTGGCTCGACCTGATCAGCCAGGATCAACCGAGAACCGGGTGGCAGCGACATCAGTGCCGACAACTCGGCGCGGGCAAACTCCAGATCCTGGCGGCGCACAGTCAACAGATAGATGGAATCGAGCAGCGCGCGCTGGTACGACAATACCTCCTGGCGCGGCAGCAGGCCCTTGGTCTCGGCTTGACGTGCTGAAAGCAGCGCCTGATGGGTGCGTACCAGCAAGCGGTCCACCTGCGGCATCAACCGCTGCGCGCTGAGGGCCCGCCAGTAAGCATTGCGTACGTCTTGCAGAACATTCTGTGCCACCTTGCGGCGGCGCTCTTCGGCCATGAGGATCTGGTCGGTTTTCTGCTGGGTGCGGTAATAGGCCACGCCGAAGTCCAACAGGCTCCAACTCAAACCGAGCCCGTAGATTTGCCGGTAGCGCTCTTCAGACGTCGATGCACGCAAGCTCTGTTCGCGGTCTTCGATACCGATGGAGGTACCACCGGAATCATTGTTACGCCCCGCGTACCCGGCCGAAGCTACCAGGCGCGGCAGCATTTCGTGGCTGGACACGTCGCGCAGGTCGCTGGCCAGTGCGCCTTCCATCAGTTTCAGGCGGTAATCAAGGTTGTACTTGAGGGCGCGTGCAGCGGCCTCGTAGAAGGTGATGGGTGTGGTTACCGGCTCCTGGTTTGCATACATCTGCGCCTGGTCCTGAATGATCCGTTGCCGGGTTTCATCCTCGGTGTATTCCACAGGCTTGGTCGCAGAACAGGCGGCGAGCAAAAAGGTGGAAGCAATGGCCGTACTGAACAATGTCTGAGGCAGTTTTGGCATGGTCTGTCCTTGGTCCTTGCTTATTCGCGGGTACCGTTGTCCATTGCCCGCAGGCGCTCGGCCGCTTCACGCAGTTGGGCGCGAAAACCGGAGGCAATTCGGGCTTCGGAAGGCGGTGGCAACTGGGCATCGCCCTTGTTCATGTGCGCAGCGTCGGTGGCAAAAACCGAAGGGTCAGGCAGCAGGCCATCGGCGCTGAGGTTGATGCGTGACTGGCGGCCGAGAATCCAGGCCATGTCCAGGCTGCTTTCGCGACTGCTGTTGTGCACGGCCTTGGCAACGAACTGACCTTGTTCCAGGCCCAGGCGCTGGTTCAGGGTTTCGCTACGAATTTCAGGGATCAGGCCATAGCTCAAGTTGCTGCCGTCGGCCTGCCAGCTGGAAAGCTCGAGCGCGCGGCTTTGCGCTTCAACCACGGGACCGACGAACACTGCCGGCTGTACATCGGGCAGCGGCAAGTTGTGCAGCGGGTCCACTGCATCGCGGCCGAAGAACGGGCCGGCGGGGGCCGGGATGAACGGGGCGGTGATGTCTAGCGAAATGGTCAACTGGGCAAGGTCCGTGGCGCCGGCTCGATCGACAAGGGTGTAGGTGAAGACATCCTGGAGCACTTGACCCAGCCCGGCGGCGGCCAGTACTTGCGGATTGCTCATGTCGATGGTGTAGGTGTAGCTGCCATCGGCGTTTATCACCAGTGTGCCGTAGCGACCGGCCAGCGGTTGGCCGAGCACCCCATGGGTGCCGGTGCCGGTTTCAGCACCGGTACGAATGGCGCTGACGCTCAATTGGTCGCCGCCGTCGACATCGCTGTCATTGGGCAGGACTTTACCGGAGCTTTGCGGCGCTGTGGTCTGGTCGCTGGCGACGTTGCTGTCGTCGCGGGCAAGCGGACTGTCGTTGGCGCCTTGAATGAGGATATTGAGCCGCGCCTGCGACTCGGCCCCGGCAGTGTCGTGCATGCGGTAAGTAAACACTTCACGCAGGGTTTCACCTGCCGTGCGCAGGGCCTGCACGATTGGATTGTTGTTGTCCAAAACGTACTGGTAGCTGCCGTCGGCATTGAGCAGCAGGTGGCCGTAGCGCCCGGCGATGGTCTGGCCGGCGAGGGCGGTGTTACCGGTTTCACTGGTCACCGATAGCACTTGGCGGGTTTCACCCAAGGCGCTGCTGTCGACGTCGGTGTCGTTGTCCAGCACATTACCGCGTGGGTCTACACCGGGTTTGCCATTGCTCACACCTCCCGCCTCGACAGCGATGCTGTTGTCGTCGACGGCAATTGGCGTGTCGTTGCGACCGTCTATGGTGATGGTCAGCTGTGCAGTGTCATCGGCCTGGTGAGGGTCGACCACTGTATAGGTGAATACATCTACCAGTACCTGGCCACTGGTGCGCAGCGCTTGCACCGCTGCCAGGCTGTTGTCGACGGTGTAGGTCCAACTGCCGTCTGCGTTCATCACCAGGTCGCCATACAGCCCACGGAGGGTGGTGCCTACCGTGCCATCGGTGCCTGTACCGGTTTCACTGCCGGTTCGGATTGCCGAGACTGTCAATACATCGTTTTCAAGGTCGATGTCGTTGCTGAGCACATTGCCGCTGGGGTTGAAGCCAGGCGTCGCATTGTTCAATCCGCCTGCCTCGACAGCAGTGGCAGCATCATCAATGCCATCGGGCACATCATTGCGTCCGATGACGATGATCGACAGTTGCGCGAGGTCGGTGAGACCGCCTCGGTCGGTCACTTGGTAGGTGAATTTATCGACCACTGTCTGCAGCAAATCCAACGCCAGAACGGCCGGGTTGGAGCTGTCGACGTGGTAGGTGTAGCTGCCGTCGGCATTGATTACCAGTGTGCCATATTGGCCGATCAACACATTGCCAACCGTGCCGGCCACCCCCGTGCCACTTTCCGGACCGGTACGAATGCCGGTCACTGTAAGTACATCGCCTTGGTCAACATCGCTGTCGTTAGGCAGCACATTGCCGCTGGGGTTGATGGTCAGGCCATCGCCATTATCGGCCACGGCAAGATTGACGTTGTCTCGGGCCACCGGGGCATCCCACGCGCCTTGAATGGTCAGGCTGAACTGGGCGATGTCCTCGGCCCCGGCGGTGTCGCGCATGCGATAGGTGAACACCTCCTGAAGGGTATCGCCCGGTTTCAGGGCCTGGACGGCAGCCAGTGCGTTGTTGACTTGATAGCGATAATCGCCGTTGGCAAACACCGTCAAGGTGCCGTAGATCCCGGTGATGGTCTGAGGACCGGTGACCGCTGTGAAGGTGCCACCAGCCGCTTCGCTGCCCGCGCGAATGCCATTGACGGTCTTGCTGTCAGCCGCATCGACGTCAGTGTCATTGCTTAACAGGTTTCCAGTGGGGTTGAGGCCTGCGGTGCCGTTATTGGTGCCACCGGCTTCGACAGCAATGGCGGTATCGTTGACCGCGACCGGATTGTCGTTCTGGCCGCGGATCGTGATGGTCAGATTGGCGGCGCTGAGCGCGCCCGAAAGGTCACGGATGGTGTAGGTGAAAAATTCACTGACAGTGTCGCCGGCAGTGCGCAGCGCTTGCACCTGTGGATTATTGTTGTCGACCAGATAGGTGTAGCTGCCATCGGCGTTCAAGGTCAGACTGCCGTACTGGCCGGCAAAACTACTACCGACGCTGCCGGCGTTGGGCCCTTGACGAATCGCAGTGACTGTCAGTTTTTCGCCAAATTGGTCGACATCAGTGTCATTGCTGAGCACGTTGCCACTGGGGTTACTGCCAGGGGTGGCGTTGTTCAAGCCGCCAGCCTCGACCGCCAATGCACTGTCGGGGTTGGCGACAGGTGCGTCGTTGCTGCCCTGGATGGTGATGTTCAACACTGCTATATCGGTAGCGCCTGCAGTATCGATAACGTGGTAGTTGAAGGCATCAGTCAGTGTGTTGCCGGGTCGCAGGGCTTGCACGGCCGCCATGCTGTTGTCCAGGCGATAGCTGTAGCTGCCATCGGCATTGAGGGTCAGCCAGCCGTAGGTACCGCGCAATTCGCTCCCCAGCGTGCCGGCATTGCCAGCGCCCTCGGTGGCGCCGGTGCGTACCGAGGCCACGCTGCTGGTTTCGCCGTAGTCGGTCGGGTCGCCGACACCGCCATCGACGTCGTTATCATTGGTCAATACGTTACCGGTGGGGTCGACGCCGCCACTGCTGTTGTTGACCCCGCCGGCTTCTACGGCGGTTGCCGAGTCATTGCCAGCAACCGGGTTATCGTTCTGGCCTCGGATAACGATGACGATCTGGGCGTCGTCGAATTCGCCGTCGGAATCGGTGACCCGATAAGTGAAGACTTCCACCAGCAAATCGTCGATCCCGCGCAGCGCCTGGACTTCAGAATTGTTGTTGTCGATCACATAGGTGTAGGTGCCGTCGGGCTGAATGGTCAGGGTACCGAATCTGCCGTTCAGCGGGTCGCCAACCACCCCGACAGTGCCGTCGGTTGCATTTTGCAGCCCTGTGCGTATACCCGTCACGCTGATTGGATCGCCATCAGGGTCGGCAAAGGTAACTTGCCGAATTGGCGCGGGCGGAACGCCGGGGTCAAGGCCTGGTGTGCCGTTACCGGCGCCGCCCGCTTCAGTGGCCAGCACTACGGTGTCCTGTGCATGAGGTGGATTGTTGGCACCGGTGACCACAATCACCAGTTGCGCGGTGTCGGTCAGTCCAGCCGAGTCGACAACCTGATAGGTAAAAACCACTTCCATCGACACCCCACGGGGTAGGGCGATAATCGCGGCGTTGTTGCTGTTGACGTCGAAGGTGAAGGAACCATCGGGATTGATGGTCAGCATGCCAAAGTTGTCGCCCGCAACGACGGCAATAGGCACCCCCGTGCTGTCTCGGGCGTAAACCGCCGCGATGGAAACCGGTCCGCTGGTGACTGGCGTCAGCGCGCCATTGCTCGGTTCGATGCCATTGACGGCCTCGATGCCACTGCGAATGCCATTGACCTGCAACACGGTATTGGGCCGGTCCGCCGCGTCGACGTCGGCGTCTATGCCAGTGCCACCTGGGCCGGTGTTGCCCGGGCGGCTGGGGAACTGAATGACGTTGCCGCTGGGGTTACTTTCATTGGTAGAGTCAGAACCTGCCTGCGCCTGGGCTGCATCGTCGCTGGCGAGTGGATTGTCAAAGTTGCCCTTGACCGTGATGCGCAGTTCAGCCAAGTCATTGAGGCCCAAGGCATCTGTTACTTGATAGCTGAACACTTCGGTCAGGCTGTCATTGGGCCCGAGGCGTTGTACGGCGGTATTGCTGTTGTCGATGACATAGCTATAGGTACCATCGGAAGCGATGGTCAAGGTCCCGTAGGTTCCCGCGAGGCTGACACTGCCGTTGGCCGGCACAGTGGTCAGTGGCGCAGGGGAGATTTCCGGTGTGGCGCGAATACCGGAAACACGGATGGTTTCGCCATAGTCGATCGGGTCTGTCGGCTTTTCGCCGCCGTCCACATCATTATCGTTGTCCAGCACATTGCCGCTGGCATCGGTGCCAGGAATAGGGAAGTTGCTGGGCGGGGTATCGTTAGGCTTGCCGACATCGGTGTTACCAACCCCCCCTTTTTCAATGGCAGTGGCCGAATCGGCGTTTCCAACCGGTGCATCATTGGTGCCTTGAATCACCACGGTCAAGCTCGAAGTGGACTGCAGCGGCGGGCCACCCAGGCCGATATCGGCAATGGTATAGCTGAACACTTCGGTCAGTTGGTCGCCGGCCAGGCGCAGTGCTTGAACCTGGGCATTGTTGTTGTCGATGATGTACTCATAAGCGCCATTGGCCGACAGCACCAACTTGCCGTAACGCCCGGCAATCTCTATCACATCAATGCCAGTAAGCGCCCGGGTAACACCCAGTGGGGATGTCACCGAAATCACATTGAGCACATCACCGTTGGTGGCGATATCGACATCGGTGTCGTTATCCAGCAGGTTGCCACGTGGGTCGATACCGTCCAGCTGGTTGTTGGTGCCGCCGGCCTCTACGGCGGTGGCAGTGTCTGGATTGGCAATGGGCGCATCGTTGACTGGATCGAGGTTGATCACCAGCAAGTCGGTGTCGGTGCGCGCGTCGGTCGGTTGCCCGGGAATGCCGTTGCCATCGAAATCGCCATAGTTGCCTAAATCGGTGGTTTGAACCTGAAGGGAGTCGACGCCATTGAAGTTCAGGTTGCCCAAATAGCTCAGGCTGGCCAACGCCGCGTTGATGTCGGCAATCCGTCCCAACAGCACCAAAGCCGTGGTGCCCGTGCCGCTTACGGTCACCCCGGTGGCAGCACCGGTGAGCGACAGGGTGCCGTGAGTCACCGTCAGCGTCACCTGAATGGCCCGGCCGTTGACGTTCGGGTTGCGCTCGGCATCGACGTCGCTGACGCTGATACCGGGGATTGCCAGTGGGGCGTCCTCATTTCCAGACTGAGAGCCGGGCAGGGTGTTGACCGGTGCGTCGTTGACCTCGACATAGCCGGAGTTGGCTTGCTGGGCACTCCCTTCACCCAAGGTCACGCGGACCTGGCCGAGGGTGCTGCCGTCGGTATCGATGCGGATGCGCAGCTCGCCAAACTGGCTGATGCTGTTGACGGTGGTCGGTGCGTCTACACGGTACAAACCAGAGGGCAGAACACCGAAGATAAAGCGGCCATTGCTGTCGGTGGTGGTGCTGAAGGTCTTGTCGTCGCCATTGCCGAAGACTCCGTCAACGCCTGCCCAGATCAGCTTGATGGTCTGGTTGGCAATTGCCAGCTCGTAGGCTGGGGTGCCGGGAACAGGGTCTGCGTCCGGGGCTACGTCATTGGGTGAAGAGGCGGCGGTGCCGGTGTCGTTCCAGAGGGTGCCGCTGATGATGCCCAGCCCGGCACCTTCGCGCAGGACATAGTTGTTCAAGGTTGTAGCGTCCGCACCGGGACCGTCTGTTCCGTTACGCTCGCCCGATGCGCTGCCGTCGGCGCCAACCGTGGTACCGCCCCAACTGGTGAACGTTTCGGGCAGGCTGCTCCAGCTCAGGTTGGCGTCGGTATTGGCGATAGTCGTGCCATTGGGAACGTCGACTGAATACACCACGCTGACCCGCGTACCTATGTCGATTCGAGCGATATCAACGCTCAGCCCACCTGTGGAGCTGAAGGTCACGCCCGCGGGCAGGTTGCCCGGACCATAGAGGGTGCCGCCGATGGTAACGCTGATCAGGTTGTAGTTGCTGCCGGTCGGGAAACCGTCGCTCAGGTGCACGTCATAGGCTGGCAAGCCGCCGCTGGCGGTGAAATTGACGGTGACCGTGGCGTTGCCCGTGGTGCCGGCAGGGTTGGGTGTAAAGTCGGTGACCTGCTTGTTGAACTCGCTGAAACTGGACTCGACGATGCGCTCGCGCAGCACATCACTGGTTGCCCGCAGGTTGCCGTTGACACGGTCTTGAACAATGGCGTCGAGGGCCACGCCGGTCTGGTTCTCGACAATGTTGCTGACCCGGGCATTGAACTCGACGACGATGCCCTCAAGGTCATCATCGTTGCCATCGTCACCCGCGCCATGCGCGCCGTTGGTGATGTTACCCAAATTTAGGGTAACGATCTGATTGCCGTTGGCATCGGTGCCAAGTTGGACATAAATCGGGTTGAGCACGCCGGTCGGCGCTGCGCCGGAGAGATCCGGGGTGATGTATTGGGCCTCTGGACTGTCCTCGTTGCCAAGAATCTGCAACGTGCCGCTGGTGATCAGGTCATTCAGGCTGGTGACCAGGCCACCATCGGAGACGAAGCCGATACGCAGGGTGCTCAAATCGCCCAGGGTCAGGCCACGACCCAGGGTAATCACCAACTGGTAGTTGGGGTTGTTACCTTCAGGCACCAATACGGTCGCCCGGTAGCGAATCACTTCTCCGACTGCGACCTTTTCTTCCAGAGCGTTGGTCGGGTTGGGGGCTGCGGTGTCGGTAAGTCCGCCGACGCGCGAGAACTTTATGCCTTGCGCCACCGGAATGATGAGCACGCTGTCACGGCGGTAATCATTGAGTACGCCGCTGTTGAGTGTACCGTCGTTGCCGGTTCGTTCACCGGCAACCGTACCGTCAAGGCTGGTCCAGCGTACTTGCGCCAGGTTGTCGAACTGCGCCACCGACGCGCCGGTGGCATTGACCACCCCGGAAACGCGCAAGACCACGGTGCCGCCTTTGGCGATATCGACATTGCCGGTGTTGATCAGCGTGCGACCTGTAGGGTCGAGGGTAAAACTGCCAGTGATATCGGTGCTCACGCCATTGACCGTGTAAATCGCACTGATCAAGGTCAAACCGTCCAGTTCAGTGGGCAGTTCGCTGCTGAAGTTAATATCGAAGGCGTTATTGTCGCTCGACGCAGTACCGTTGCTGAGGGTGATGTGGTATTCGACCTTGTCACCTTGGTCGAAACCCAGCCCTGGCGGGGTGACCAGTTGCTGGTTGAGTTGCAGGGTTGGTTCCTGAATGGTGATGGTGGGCTTGGCGCCGGTCACTGCCACGTCGCGGCTGACTGCGGTAGTGCCATTTGGCGTATCACCGTCGGGATCGCGGTAGTTGAGGGTGGCGTCGTTTTGCCTGACTGCGCTGGTCTGGTTGGCTATGACGTTACTGGCAACCAGGCGCAGACGAATGACGAAACTGTTGTTGCCGGTGTTGTTGTCACCGGTGGCGCTGGACACTGTAAAGACGAAGCGCGCATCGGCACCGTCAGCGCCCAGGGTGCCGGAGGGTGCACTCAAGCTGCCGATCGTGACTGTACCGGCAAAATTTTGCGCCAATAAGCCACCAGCGCTGGTGATCACCAGATAGCCTCGCCCCTCGAAACTGGTGTCCAGACGCATGCCGGGCGGTATCAGATCATCGATACGCAGGTTTTGGGTAGTCCCTTCAGGCAAGGTCACGACGATGTCGTAAAGCATGCTTTCACCGACCACCAGGTTTGAGCCGGTGGTGTGGGTGGCGCTGGAGTCGCTATTGTCGAGACTGCCGCCAGCATAGTTCTTACTGATGGTCGGGGCAGCGACCTGCTGGCCGGCAATGTCGCTCAATGGTGTAGAGCCAACGAAGTTCTGTCCACCTTCGACACTGGCGTAACCGAGCAGTTGGGCGCTGGTTTGCAGCGTAGAGCTGGCGGCGATGGTGGCGCTGACATTGACCTCGTAAGTGATGACCACCACGTTGGCACCGCTGCTGTCGGCAGCACTGCCGGGGCGCCCGGCCAGTAGCCCGCCGACCCCAGCACCGTCGATGAAGGTAATAGTGTTGGTGGCGTTGATTACGGTGTAGTGCGTGCCAGCGATGAGCCGTGTGCCGTCGCCACGATAGATTTGCAAGTTGGCGGCAGACAGGCTGCCACCGACAAAGGACAGCCCCGGCGGCAGCGTGATGCTGGTGCGCACATCGAATGCACTGCCACCACCGGAGTTCTCGATGGCGGTGGCCAGGCGCAGGCGATCGCTGGCGTCGATGCCGCTGACATTGCCATTGACCGCGCTGATATCGGTGATACTGCCGGCGAACGGCGTGCCAGCGGTGCCCGGTAACGTCCAGCTACCGGTTGTACCCGATACCGTGCCATGGCTGCTGGAGACTACGCCATGGCTGATGTTGAGCACAGGTTCAGCGACCGAGGCGATCAAGGTAACGTCATCGGTGGTTACCAGAGCGCTTTTATCCAGCGTCCGGGTCTGACTGGATTCGCCCAGCACGTTGAAGGCGCGTTGGTCGGCGAACGGCTGGTCACTGACGGTCAGGGTGAAGTCGATCGAAATACGGCTGCCTTCGACCCCGCTGTTCACATAGTCGGCGAAGGTGAACACCAGCGAGTTGCCTGGCCCGAGGGTAATGGACGTTGGAGTATTTGGATTGGTGTTGTCTGTCGCCAGGCGCCAGATGGTGTTGAGGTCCAGGCCGCTGAGGTCGAATAGCGGCAGAGGCAGGTATGCCGTGAGCTTGAAGTTTTCGTAGTCGCCGGTGATCAAATCGTAGCTGATGCGGAAAGTGACACGGTCACCAGGGCGCAACTCGGTGCCAGGTGCCGGCGCGCCACCACCGTTGCGATCGGCCAGATTGATTTCAACCTGGCTGGTGGGGATGGTGGTGGTGGTAGTGGAGCTGTCGCTCTGGTTGTCGCCGCTGAGGTTTAGAGGGTCGAGCAGTACCGTGGCGGTAACGGTGGCGTTGTTGCCGAGCGGATCGCCTTCGTTGATTTCAGGATGAGGGTTGCCGCTCGGCGGTGTATAGCTCTGTCCGATTCGCGCCTGGTAGCTGATCACCGCCAGGGTCGCGCCTTGCAGTACATCGTCGAAGGCCAGGTCGCCATTGAGCCAGTTACGTACGGCAAAGGCATTGCTGATAGAGCCGGCAACGTCGAACTGCATGGACGTCGTACCGTCCGCATTCACCACAGCGCTGCTGATCAGGGTGATGGTCTGAGTGATGCCGTTGACCGTGAGGGTCAAGGTGGCCGTGCCCGGCACAAGGGTTTGGCCATCACCGAGGCTGTCGGCAACCACGAAGCTGCCATTACCGAGGAAGGTTTTGCCAAAGGCAAAATAGTCGGAGAGGGCGATGTTGAGGCGGTAGCTGAGGGTGTCACCCGGGCTTACCCCGGCGGTGCCACCGTCAATCGCGACCGTGACCTCCTTTTGCAAGGTAATCGACTTGGCAATAAAGCTGACATCCTGCCCAGTGCCACTGAACTCGATTTGCCCACCCGCAGCGTCGCGCGGATCCAACGGCACCCAGTCGCCGGTAGCAGTAGGGCCATCGAAAACGATGGCAACATCATTGCCGGTGACCGGGTTGAGGACGGGAACGCCATCGGCATCTTCATCGGGCACAAAAAACTGCACGCTCGTGCTCGTCGGGCCACTGATCGTCGGGTACCGCACGCTGAATTCGCGAAGGTACACGTCGTTGCCAAGGTTACTGTCGTTATTGCGCGCGAGCGTTACCCGAATCAAGGCCGGGTCGGTAATCACACGACCATCGTAGAGGGTTATGGATACAACTGTGCCTCCGGCAGCCGGGGTGATGCCTTTGACAATGACATTGTCTGGCACCGGCTGGGTGATCACCACGTTGGTCAAGGTCTGCGAGTCGGCTGGGGTAATGGTGCCAGACAGCGTGCGAACGAAGTTCGGGCCGGTGGCAGTTTCACCTTCCGGTGTGCTGACCGTCTGATCAACCGTAATGACGGTTGGGTGCACGACGTAGCTGTCGGCGTTGGCCGAAGGCTCAAGAATACTCGGGTCAGTGGCCGGGTTATTAAGTGAATCGTTGCCATACTGAAAGCCACTGCGTGCACGAATGGTCAGGTCAGGGGTGGAGCCTGAGAAGGAGAAGTCGGTGTCTGCCAGGTTGCTTAAGGTCGCGGTCACTTGAATGGCAATCGGCGGCTGGCCCTGGCTGACGCTGGAGAACGGCAGTTCGAGGACTACCATCTGATCACCCGCGCGCATTCCAAAGTCGGCTGCGTTTATGATCAGGGGCTTGCCATCGGTGCCGACGGCCAAGGGATGGCTGGCCTGGCCATTGGCATCGAAGGTCAATACGTGGGCGGTCAGCGTCTGGCCCAGGTAGCTGGCGGAACTGAAGGTGATACCGTCATCAATTTCTGCGCCGGCGCCATCCTTGCCGGTGGCGGGGAAGAATAAATCGATAAAGGGTGCATAACCGGCATCGGTAGTGCTGTTGCTGAAGGTCACCGTGAAGGTGAAGTTCTCACCCAACAAGACGTCGGCACCACCGGACAATCCAGTGCTTGGACCTGCAGCCAGCAACCGCTCGTAGCTGCTCATGGCCGCGCTGGAGAGCGCGATAGACTTATCGATCAAGCCATTGCTGATTTCCAGGCTCCAATCGCCACCCGCTTTAGCGCTACCGGTGTTGTCGTCAGAGGCGCCCACGTCTGCGCCGGTCCAGCGCGCCAGTTCATCCACCAGGGTACGCCCATCCTTGCCTTCGCCCACCTTGCAGCCGTAGAGCTGGATGTCGGCGCCTTCGTTCAGGGACTGGCTCCATTGACTCAACGGTTGCGCGTATTGCCCAACATTCTCGGCAGTCAGGGTGGTGCTGCCCAGGGTGAACTCGCCGGCGGCACCATGGGATAGAATTTGAATCGAGTCGACTTGGCCCAGCTTGGCCAGGGCGCTGGAAATCGCGGCCAGTCCATCCTGATTAGCCTCCACCACCAGCACGTCAACGTTGTCCGGCAGATTGGCGGCGAGTTGCTCGCGGCCTTCGATACGGCTGTCGAGCACTAACAGGTGACGCGCCGCAGACGGTTGCTGGCCGGGCTCGCTGCGAGCGTCGGACGGCGTGGCGTGCGCCGTGTCGCTCTTGCCTGTATCGCCGGCATCCTGCTGGTGCTGATCCGCGGTCGCTGCCGCCGCTGCCCCGTCAAACAGTATTCGCGGCTCAAGCGCCAGGGCTTGGCGTTGCGGTTTGAATGCGGCTGGAATTGCAGTACGGAGTCGGGTCGTCATGTCCACCTCAATACGAAAGCTCCTTGCGAAGGCGGGCCGTCGGCAACGGGAGCAGCGCTGATGCTGGCGACAGCCGGTTATTCCTTCGGGCCGTCGAATAATTCTCAACAAAATCAGACTAGACGCATTTTAAACATTCTGTGATTTGCCTGACGGATGCGCTCCAGGCGCCTTTCAGCCGGTCTGGACGGCCAGCAAGCCCATGCGTGCAGAGTATTGATCGCGCCGGAGGTAGGAGGGCAGAACGCGGTCTATTCTGACCTTGCCGCTTACCACGGGGGTGCGTGGGAGGTGGCGATGTTCAACCGGAGCGAAGGCCATGGAAAAGTGGGTAAAACGCGGGTGCCTTGGGGCGGCTGTACTGCTGTGGATGACGTTTTACCAGCCCGCTTACGCTGATCAGGAAACTGCAGTCGTTACCGCGCCGGCTGCCGAACTGAAAGTGTTCAATCGCAGCATCCTGACCTTTCGCGCCACCTTGCTCGGCGAAACCCCGAAGGTTCGCATGCAACGTGCCGAAGCCGTGATCAACGAGATGATTGGCGGTACCGAAGATCTCGACATCAGGATCGATGCCATCCAGGACAGCTATCTGGTGCTGCTCGGTGAGCGTCGAGCGTTCATTGTCACACCCAAGGATACTGACGCCGATATCAGTGTTGCCGAGGCTGCCACTGAGGCTGCCAAGCGCCTCGAGACGGTTGTGACTGAATCACAGCAGGCGCGCAGCGTACGATTTTTGCTGGTCGCAGGCGGCTTCAGTGTGGTTGCTACCTTGCTGTACCTTGCCTTGTTGCGCCTTGCTGCGTATATACAGCGCAAGCTGTTGTCGTGGCTGCCGAAGAAAATTCGTCGCCATCATGATGTACTGAAGGTTGGCCAAACGCCCCTGTTCGATACCAGCAATCTGTTTCCCGTGTTCAGGCGCTTGTTGGCGTTGCTGTACTGGATTGTGGTGCTGCTGCTCACGTATGAATGGTTGACCTTCGTGTTGCGGCGTTTTCCCTACACCCGACCTTGGGGTGAGAGCCTTGATAACTACCTGCTGAACCTGGCGGGATATCTGCTGGATGCCATCGTCAGCGCGATTCCGGGGCTGGTGATTGCGCTGATGATCTTTTTCATCGCACGTGGGGCCAGCGCCTTCAGCAAACGCATTCTTGAGCGGCTGGCGCGTCCCGGCACGATTTCCTGGCTCAACGAAGAAACCCTGCACCCGACGATGCGCCTGACGGCCCTGGCGATCTGGCTGTTTGCCCTGGCGATGGCGTACCCCTACCTGCCCGGTGCCGGTACTGATGCGTTCAAAGGTCTGTCGGTGTTGATCGGCTTAATGATCTCGCTGGGGGCTTCGAGCGTGGTTGGCCAGGCGGCAGCCGGTCTGATCTTGACTTATACCCGCACCTTGCGCCCCGGCGAGTTCGTCAAAATTGGCGAGCATGAGGGCACGGTGACCGAGTTGGGCATGTTCACCACCAGTATTCGCACCGGGTTGGGGGAGGTGTTGACCCTGCCTAACTCGATGATTACCGGCACGGTGACGAAAAACTACTCGCGAGTGGTGCAGGGCGCTGGTTATGTGGTGGACACGGTTGTCACCATTGGCTACGACACACCCTGGCGCCAGGTCGAGGCCATGCTGCTGGAGGCGGCAAGCCGCACAGCCGGTATTCTGCAGACGCCGCGGCCGCAGGTATTTCAAACCGCGCTTTCGGACTTCTATCCCGAGTACCGCCTGGTCGCCCAGGCAGTGCCGAGCGAGCCGCGACCACGTGCCGAGTTGCTGTCGTTACTGCATGCCAATGTGCAGGATGTGTTCAACGAGTACGGCGTGCAGATCATGTCGCCGCACTACCTGGGCGATCCGGAACATGAAAAACGCGTGCCCAAGGAGGGCTGGTATGCCGCGCCCGCGCAGGCGCCACATGACCAGGGAGACGCGCAATGACCGAATTCGTGCTGCATGCCTTGCGTTCCAACCCCGAGATCGCGGTATTCCTGGCCATTGGCTTGGGTGTACTGGTCGGCCGTATCCAAATTGGCAGCTTTCATCTGGGTTCGGTGGCCGGTGCGCTGCTGATGGGGCTGGTGATCGGCCAGGTCGGCCTGGAGGTGCCCCACGAACTCAAATCAGTGTTCTTTGTGCTGTTCATTTATGCCGTTGGCTTCAAAAGTGGCCCGGAGTTTTTCGGTTGCCTGAACCGTGGCAGTCTTAAACTGGTGCTTTTTTCGGTGGTGCTTTGCAGCACCGCTCTGGGCGCGATTTTGCTGATGAACAAAATCTACAACTTCGATGCCGGCTTTACCGCCGGCTTGGGTGCAGGCGCCCTGACTGACACGGCGATCATGGGTACGGCCAGTAGTGCCATTGCGCAACTGGGGTTGGATGAGGCGGCGAAGAACCAGTTGTACAGCCATATGGCAATTGCCTATGCCATTACCTATGTGTTCGGCACAGTGGGGTTGGTGGTGTTTGTCGGCAGCATCGCCCCGAAATTGTTGGGCGTGGACCTGCGCGCCTCGGCGCGGGAGCTGGAGCTGGAGCTGGGCATCGCCAGCCAGGAAGAGATCATCAGCATCCCCTATACGCGCATCGTGGTGCGCGCCCACTCTTTGACTGAACCCAGTACACTAGGCTTATCCATCCATGAATTGGAACGCCAGCATCCGAGCATGAGCATCGAACGGGTAGTGCGCGCAGGGGTGGTGCATGAGCGCGACTCGGCGATGCAATTGCAGTTGGGCGATATCGTCGGTATCTATGCCCTGCGCGAAGACGTCGGGTATTTGAGTGGATGGCTGGGCGCCGAGCTGGACCACCCCGAAGCGTTGTCGTTTCCTACCCGTACTGCCGAGATAGTGCTGACCAACAGGTCATTGGCTGGCAAGACCGTGCATGAGATCAAATCCCGGCTAACGGGCTCTGAGCGTATGGGCTGCTTCATCAATTCGATCACCCGGCAAAACCTGGACTTGCCGCTGCTGCCCAATACCGTGCTGCACAAAGGTGATGTGATCTCGCTCACCGGGCGTACGGCCAGTGTTGTCGCCCTGGCCGAACAGTTGGGACGAATTCGCGAGCGCAGCTATAAAACCGATATTGCCGTCCACGGCTTGGGCATGGTGGTGGGCGCGCTGCTGGGTATGCTATCGACGCATATCGGCATGATCCCCATTGAACTGGGCGTGGGTGGCGGGGTGCTGTTGGTTGCACTGCTGATCGGCTGGTACAACTCGCGTCATCCGGAATTCGGCAGCTTACCGCCGGCTGCCCAGTGGGCGTTTTCCGAGTTTGGTCTCACCGCATTCGGCGCAGTCGTCGGCTTGCTGGCAGGCCCACCGGCAATCGCCGCCATGCAGAACGAGGGCCTGGCGCTGCTGATTTCAGGAATCGTGGTGACGTTGTTGCCGCCGCTTGTTTCGCTGTATTTCGGACGCTATGTGCTGCGATTGCACCCCATGGTGCTGTTTGGTGCATTGGCCGGGGCGCAGACTGAAGCGGCGTCGATGAACAAAATCATCGAACAATCCGGGAGCAACACGCCAGTGATTGGCTTTACCGTGTGCTACGCGATTTCCAACGTGTTGTTGGCCGTGTGTGGCCCGATCATTGTGTATATAGCCAGTTAATCTCCGTCTCAGTCGTCTTCGCTAGATGTGCATTTATTCATGCAGCGCCAATAAAATTAGGCGTTAATAGACGTAAATTTGCTCTGCGCCTAAAAATCTAGGCGTTACTCTGTCTTTTCAGAAACCTTTTAATAGCGCTCATATAAAGCCTATAATTCTAGGCGTAGCTCGGCCGAAAGGCCTTCTTTGCATAGGAATATAGGCATTATGCGAACAGAATCGATGACTGATGAAGCGATCGCCGGTGAAATTGGCCAACGCATCGAAGCCATTCGCTTGAAACGAAATCTGGGCCAGGACATCGTTGCGCACGAAGCCGGCATCTCGCGTGAGACGTACCGCAAAATCACTGCAGGAAAAGGCACGTTAGTGAACGTTATTGCAGTGCTCCGCGTACTGGGTGAGTTGGGGCGCTTGGCGACGTTGATCGAGGAGGTCAGGTCAAGCCCACTGCAGTTAGCCAAAATGCACGGTAAGCGACGACTGCGGGCCGCGCGAGCGACGTCTGCCGAGTCTTCATTAAAGCCGACTGCAACTACCCCAATCGGCAAGCCGACGCTCATTGGTGGCACCCATACGAAAAAGGACAGTAGCTGGTGATTGCTCGAATCTACCTGTGGGATGTGTACGTGGGTGCACTCAACTGGAACGCTGACACCCAGATTGCGGAATTCGAATATACCCCTGAGTTTGTCAGGACTGGATTGCAGATTTCACCGATCCACATGCCTTTACGCGAGGACTACACCTATGTGTTCCAGGGGCTGGACCGGGAAACCTTCAAGGGCTTGCCTTCAATCCTTGCCGACTCGCTGCCGGATGACTTCGGTAACGCGCTGATCGACGCCTGGCTGGCTCAACAAGGGCGCGACAAGGTCACTTTCTCTCCGGTGGAACGCCTCCTGTACCAAGGGACACGCGGTATGGGTGCATTGGAGTATCGGCCGGCACTGGCTGCAGAGCAGAACAAGGGTGAGAGCATCCAGATCGATGCACTCGTGCGCCTGGCCAGCGAAGTATTGTCGGAACGCGGATCGCTGGCCGAAAGGCTGACTGCGCACGACCCCTCTGTCGATGACGTTGCCCTGCAGCACCTCATTCAGGTTGGCACCAGTGCCGGTGGCGCGCGGGCAAAAGCCGTCATTGCCCTGAACGCGGCGGGTGAGATCCGCTCGGGCCAGGTACCGGCGCCAGCGGGATTCGAGTACTGGCTGTTGAAATTCGATGTCGCCAAGGATTCGAAAGTCCTGGCTGACTCGCAAGGCTATGGGCGGATCGAATACGCCTATCACCTCATGGCCAAGGCCGCGGGTATCACCATGACCGAATGCCGGTTGTTGGAGGAGGGTGGTCGGGCGCACTTCATGACCAAGCGATTCGACCGTACCGCCGATGGCGAGAAAATCCACGTTGCCACGCTGTGCGCGATGGACCATGCAGATTTCCGCAAGCCCGGCCAATATTCTTACGCCGAAGCATTCGCCGTACTGCGCGCGCTTGGCGTTTCCCGCGATGGGGCCGAGGAATTCTATCGCCGTATGGTCTTCAATGTGGTGGCCCGCAACCAGGACGACCACACCAAGAATACCGCCTTCATGATGGACACCGACGGAAGCTGGTACCTGACTCCAGCCTACGACGTTTCCTATTCGTACCTGCCCGGTAGCTTCTGGGTCGACACTCACCAAATGAGCATCAATGGCAAGCGTGATGACTTCACCCTTGAAGATTTGCTCAGCGTGGCAAACCAAGTGCGCGGCATGGACGCCAAGCAGATCATCCGTGATGTCGTCGAAGCTGTCCGGCAATGGCCGCATTTCGCTCAAGTGGCCGGCGTTAACGCTACAGCCAGCAAGCGCATTGGTGACGTACACCGGTTGTATCTGAGCGAAGGGATTTGATCGCCTGCAAGTGAATGAAGTGCCGGAGCCCGCATTGCCGACTCCGGCATATCTGCCCCTGCGTCAGCCCTGCAGAGGCACCTGCTCGGCGGTCACGTCCTTGCGCAGCACATGCATGACTGCCAACGCTGCGATCACCAGGCCTGGCGACGCTGCCAGCAATACACCAGCGGTGCCCGCCCCAGTCGCCAGAATCTGCCCGGCCGCCAGCGGCCCGCTGACTGAACCCAGTCGACCGATCGCTACTGCCGCGCCGACTCCAGTGGCGCGCACGGCGACCGGATACAGCGGCGGCGCAAGCGCATACAACACCAGCTGTGCGGCCATCACGAACAACCCGGCGGCGAAACCCGCCATCGCCATCGCTGTCAAGCCTATCGACAGGCCCAGCCCGGCCAAGGCCGCGAGCAACCCGGCATAGATGCATAGCACCACTTTGAATGGGTTGCAGCGGTCCAGCAGAACGCCACCGAGCAACGAACCCAGCGCGCCGCCAATGTTGAATAGCATCTGTACCATGCCGGCATCCGGCTTGCTGAAACCTTGGCCGATCAACAGCGAAGGCAACCAGTTGAGCAGCATGTACATGACGGTGAGGGTGAAGAAGTAACTCAGCCACAATGCCAGGGTCGATCCCGCACGCCTTTCACCGAACAGTGCCGTGCTGGTGGAGACACGCAGGGCGGTTCGGCCGCCGCGTTCAAACGCCATGGACTCAGGCAGCAGTAGCAACATCAGCGGCACCGCAAACAATGGCGCCAGACCGCCAATGATGAACGTGATCTGCCAGTGGTCATGGGAAAACATAGCCACGACTGCCGCCAGCGCACCACCAAGCGGCACACCGGCATACATGATGCTGATCGCGGTGCTGCGCCGTTGTTCGCTGACCGCTTCGGCGCACAGGGCAATCAAGTTAGGCAGGGCAGCGCCCAGGCCCAGGCCGGTCATCAACCGTGCCAGCAGTAACTGCGGGTAGCTGTCGACATAGGCCGTCCACAACGAAAACACCCCGAACAGGATCACCGCCGCCACCAGCACCTTCTTGCGACCGACGCGATCGGCCAGCCACCCACCAAAGAAAGCCCCGGGTAACAGGCCTATGATGCTGGCACTGAATACCCACCCCAACATACGCGGGTCCAGGTCGAAATTCTGGCGTAAGCCGGCGGCTGCGGTACCGGCTGACTGCAGGTCGAACCCTTCGATCAGGGCGACGATAAAGCAAAGGGCAATGGTAAGCGTCGATCGACGCGTTGAAGTGTTCATTGGCACGAGCCTCGTTTTTTGTTGTTCTGATCCGCCAGCTGTTCCGGCGTGCGAATAAGATTAACAAATATAACTAGTTTGGCAGTGGTTTTTTACCTGGCCTGAAAGAAGGGTAAAACGTCAGATTGATCAGCGAGTTAGACATCTACAAATGAATTTCATGATAAATAGTTAATAAAGATAACGTTCGATTATCGGACACTTTTGGTTGACTAGGAGAAGGTGGCTTTCCATTCTGCGCATCGCGGGGCGTCCAAGGCGCTGCGCAATTGCCGAAAACAACAACAAGAAATGGATACCGCCATGCATGATCGCGTTCGTGACACCCGCATTGCGTCAACGCTGCACTTGGCAACAAGGCCAACGCTTTTAGGGTTGGCCATCGCGCTGAGCAGCAACCAGGCCCTGGCCCAGGGTGTGCTGGAAGACAGCCATGCCACGCTAACCCTGCGCAATTACTACCTGGACCGCGACTATAAGGACGATGGCGCCAAGCAAGCGGCCCGCGAATGGGCACAGGGATTCATCCTCAATCTAGAATCGGGATACAGCGAAGGGCCAGTAGGATTTGGTTTCGATGCCCGCGGCCTGATGGGGATCAAGCTGGATTCGGCACCATCACGCAGTGGCACCGAACTGCTGCCAGTTTCAAAGTCCGATGGCGAAGCTGCAGATGACTATTCGCGCCTGGCGCTCACGGCGAAGATGCGTTGGCGCAAAACCATCGTCAAAAGTGGTGATGTGTCGATTTTTCTGCCCTTTGCTTTCGCCAGCCCCTCGCGACTGCTGCCGCAGACGTTCCGCGGCACCACACTGTCTTCATCGGATTTCGCTGGTCTGGTGCTGAATACCGGCTACATTGACCGGGTCAACAAGCGTGACTCGACCAGCTACGAGCGCATGAGCATCGCTTCGCCCAACCGACGCTTCAACGGTGCGGCGACCTCATCGCACCTGGCTTATGCAGGGGGTGATTATCAAATCACTTCGGCACTGGGTGTACGCCTCTACCATGCCGAAGTGGATGATCTCTACCAGCAGGACACCCTGGCGGCGTTGTATGAGCAGCGCATGGGCCCTGGCTCCCTGACGGCGGACCTGCGTAGTTTTTTCAGTCGTGAAGAGGGGCGGGGGCTGGCCGGAGAAGTCGATAATCGCAACCTGTCGGCCTTGTTCAGTTATCGTCTTGGCGGCCATCGCCTGGGCATCGGCTATATGCATGCCAGTGGCGATACTGCCACACCCTATATCGGCGGCACTGAACTGATGGGCATGAGTGAGCTGACCATGAGTTCGGACTTTCTCAACGCCCGTGAACGAACCTGGCAGGCTATCTACGACTATGACTTCACCGCCGTCGGCCTGGTCGGTCTGAAAGGGCGTCTGCGCTATGTACGCGGCGACCATATCGAGCTGGCCGCCTTTAATGCTGATGGGCGCAAGGAGCGCGAAATGCAGCTGGAACTGGGCTACGTGATCCAGAGTGGACCGTTGAAAAACCTCGGGCTATTGGCGCGCAAATCCATCTACCGCAATGACTTTCCGACAGGGACGGCGTTCAGGGATGAAAACCAGACCCGTTTCCAGCTGATCTACAGCCTGCCTATCTGGTAAGCGCCTCAGTCCTGATACACCTTTTTCAGTAACCTGAGTAACTCGGCCCGTTCGTTATCGTCCAGGGCCGCAGTTGCCTCCAGATCGCTGTCGGCGGCAATTTGCTTGAGTTCCTTGAGTAAGCTCTCGCCGTTTTTGCTGAGGAAAATGCCATAGGAGCGTTTGTCTGGCTTGCAGCGGATGCGCACTGCCAGTGCGCGCTCCTCCAACTTGTTCAGCAACGGCACCACCTGAGGCGGTTCGATCGCCAGGGCGCGGGCGAGATCCGCCTGCATAAGCCCTGGCGTCTGATCAATGATCGCAAGGGCCGAGAACTGCGCCGGGCGCAGGTCATGGGCCGAGAGCTTGCCGATCAAATTCTGGAAGCACTTGAGCTGGGCACGGCGCAAGGCATAACCGATCAGGTTCTCCAGTGATGCGTCCAGCGCCGCTGCCGGAACGTCAGCCTCGGGCGCGGCGGCAGTGCTTTGGGCGGATCTTGCCATTAGGCGGGCTTCCTTGAGTCGATAAGAATATTACCTAGTTTGCCTCGATAGGCAGGCCATGGCTAGCGCCTTGATACATCAAGGCTTCGCGAGCGAGCCAAGAAATAGTTAATTTTAATAATAGTTAATTGACATAACTATATTGCGAGGTTAGCTTTTGCACATCGTCCATCGAACAACAAGAGCAGAGACCATGAGCAAATACGAAGGCCGTTGGAGCACCGTCAAGGTTGAACTAGAGTCGGGCATCGCCTGGGTCATTCTCAATCGTCCGCAAAAGCGCAACGCCATGAGCCCGACCCTTAACCGCGAGATGGTCGAGGTACTGGAAGTGCTGGAGCAGGACGCCGAAGCCGGTGTCCTGGTCATTACCGGTGCCGGTGAATCCTGGACCGCGGGGATGGACCTCAAGGAGTATTTCCGTGAGGTCGATGCCGGCCCGGAAATCCTTCAGGAAAAAATTCGCCGTGAAGCGTCGCAATGGCAATGGAAGTTGCTGCGCATGTATGCCAAGCCAACCATCGCCATGGTCAACGGCTGGTGCTTCGGTGGCGGTTTCAGTCCGCTGGTGGCGTGCGACCTGGCCATCTGCGCCGACGAGGCAACCTTTGGCTTGTCGGAAATCAACTGGGGCATTCCACCGGGCAACCTGGTCAGCAAGGCGATGGCCGATACGGTCGGGCATCGTCAGTCGCTTTACTACATCATGACCGGCAAAACCTTTGACGGGCAGAAGGCTGCGCAGATGGGCCTGGTAAATGAAAGCGTGCCGCTGGCGCAATTGCGCGAAACCACGGTAGCCCTGGCGCAGAACCTGCTGGAGAAGAACCCGGTAGTACTGCGCGCAGCCAAGCACGGCTTCAAGCGCTGCCGCGAACTGACCTGGGAGCAGAACGAAGACTACCTGTACGCCAAGCTCGATCAGTCGCGCCTGCTCGATAGCGAAGGCGGTCGCGAGCAAGGCATGAAGCAGTTCCTCGACGACAAGAGCATCAAGCCGGGCCTGCAAGCCTACAAGCGCTGATCGCAGCGGCTGCGTAGATAGCTCACGGCGCAGCCTGCTTGTTTCAGCCCATGGCGAAGATTCCTGACAACGAAAATAAAGAGGAATGACGATGTTACAGGTGCCGTTGCTGATTGGCGGGCGGTCGCGCCCTGCCAGCGATGGAAATACGTTCGAACGGCGAAACCCGCTCAGTGGTGAGGTGGTTTCGCAGGTTGCCGCTGCCACTCTCGACGATGCCGACGCTGCGGTGGCAGCGGCCAAGGCGGCATTTCCAAGCTGGTCGGCACTGAGCCCCAACGAGCGACGTACGCGTTTGCTTAGGGCGGCCGAGTTGCTCCAGGCGCGCAGCAGTGAATTTATCGATGCCGCCGGCGAAACAGGGGCCATGCCCAACTGGTACGCCTTCAATGTGCGCCTGGCCGCCGGCATGCTGCGCGAAGCGGCAGCGATGACCACACAGATCTGCGGGGAGGTGATCCCCTCCGATGTGCCTGGCAGTTTCGCCATGGCCGTGCGCGCACCGTGCGGTGTGGTGCTTGGCATTGCGCCGTGGAACGCCCCGGTCATTCTGGCCACCCGCGCAATCGCTATGCCGCTGGCTTGCGGCAATACCGTGGTACTCAAGGCCTCGGAACTGAGCTCGGCCGTTCACCAACTGATCGGTCAGGTGCTGCAGGATGCGGGGCTGGGTGACGGCGTAGTGAATGTCATCAGCAACGCCCCGCACGATGCCCCCGCTATTGTCGAGCGTCTGATTGCCAACCCAGCGGTGCGACGGGTCAACTTCACCGGTTCCACCCACGTCGGACGAATTGTCGGTGAACTGGCGGCGCGCCATTTAAAGCCTGCGTTGCTGGAGTTGGGCGGCAAGGCCCCGCTGCTGGTACTTGAAGATGCCGACTTGGACGCTGCTGTCGAAGCGGCGGCCTTTGGGGCCTACTTCAATCAGGGACAGATCTGCATGTCTACCGAGCGTTTGGTGGTCGACAGCCGGATTGCCGATCAATTTGTCGAGAAACTTGCTGGCAAGGTGTCGCGCCTGCGCGCGGGCGATCCGTCTGACCCTGCTTCGGTACTGGGTTCACTGATCGATACCGGTGCCGGCGGGCGTATCAAAGCGCTGATCGATGATGCGCTGGGCAAGGGCGCGCGCTTGGTGTGTGGTGGGCAACTGGATGGCAGCATCCTGCAACCGACTTTGCTCGATGGCGTCGATGCGAGCATGCGTCTGTATCGGGAAGAATCTTTTGGTCCGGTGGCGGTGGTGCTGCGCGCCGAGGGCGACGAGGCGCTGCTGGCAATGGCCAACGACTCCGAGTTCGGTCTGTCGGCAGCGATTTTCAGCCGTGATACCGCGCGGGCGCTGGTGTTGGCCCAGCGGCTGGAGACGGGGATTTGCCACATCAACGGGCCGACCGTCCACGATGAGGCGCACATGCCATTTGGCGGGGTGAAGGCCAGCGGTTACGGCAGCTTCGGCGGCCGGGCGGCCATCGAGCACTTCACTCAACTGCGTTGGATCACTTTGCAGCATGGCCCCCGCCATTACCCCATTTGATCGGCAGGCCTTGCGGCCGTTGAATGTAAAAACAATAACAAGGAGCACCCTGCGTGAAAACCGCAATCAGCCCCCGCCCGAGCGACAGCCTAAGAGCGCCGCGCTACCGCAAGGTTTGCATCGGCCATCCCGAAGTCGAGGTCAGTGAAGTAGACGGCATCCTACGCATGCGCGCCAAGGAGTCACTCGCACCTTTGCCGGACCGGCTGCTGGAGCGCTTGCAGCACTGGGCCCGGGAAAAACCGCACCACACCTTTATTGCCGCGCGTGACGAGCGCGGCGCCTGGCGAGAAGTCAGCTACACGCAGATGCTTGAGCGTGTCCGTGCCATCGCCGCGAACCTGCTTGGCTTCGGCCTTTCGGCGCAGCGCCCGCTGGCGATACTGTCGGGCAACGATATAGAACACCTGCAGGTAGCCTTGGGGGCGATGTACGCAGGCATTCCATATTGCCCGGTATCGCCCGCCTACGCGTTGCTGTCACAGGATTTCGCCAAGCTGCGTCATGTATGTGAAGTGCTGCAGCCGGGACTGGTCTTCGTCAATGATGCTGCGCCCTTCGCCCGGGCCATCGAGGCGGTGTTGAGCGTCGATGTGCCGTTGATCACTGTTCGCGGGACTGTGTCCGGGCGCACGCGGATCGCCTTCAATGACTTGCTCAGCGATCCCGACCTTGCTGCCGCCGATGCCGCGTTTGCCGAGACCGGCCCGGACACCATCGCCAAGTTCCTGTTCACCTCTGGCTCCACCAAGCTGCCCAAGGCGGTGGTGACAACCCAGCGCATGCTCTGTGCCAATCAGCAGATGTTGCTGCAGACTTTTCCCGTGTTCGGGCAAGAGCCGCCAGTACTGGTGGACTGGCTGCCGTGGAATCATACCTTTGGCGGTAGCCATAACCTAGGTATCGTCCTGTACAACGGCGGCAGCTTCTACCTGGACAATGGCAAGCCGACAGCTCAGGGGTTCGCCGAAACACTGCGTAACCTCAAGGAGGTTTCACCCACTGCCTACCTGACCGTGCCCAAGGGCTGGGAAGAGCTGGTCAAGGCGCTGGAACAGGACGCGGAGTTGCGCGAGCGATTTTTTGCGCGCATCTCGCTGTTCTTCTTCGCCGCTGCTGGCCTTTCGCAAAACATCTGGGATCGCCTGGACAGCGTCGCCGAACAGCACTGTGGCGAGCGTATCCGCATGATGGCGGGCCTGGGCATGACCGAGGCTGCACCTTCATGCACCTTCACCACCGGGCCGTTGTCGATGGCCGGCTACATCGGCCTGCCGGCGCCTGGGTGCGAAGTAAAGCTGGTGCCGGTGGGTGACAAGCTCGAAGGGCGCTTTCGCGGGCCGCATATCATGCCCGGCTACTGGCGCGCCGAGCAGCAGACCGCCGAGGTGTTCGATGCTGAAGGCTACTACTGCTCGGGTGATGCGCTGAAGCTTGCCGATCCTGGCAACAGCCAATTTGGACTGATGTTCGACGGCCGCATAGCCGAAGACTTCAAGCTGTCGTCGGGGGTGTTTGTCAGTGTCGGCCCTCTGCGTAACCGCGCCGTGCTCGAAGGCTCGCCCTATGTGCAGGACATCGTGGTGGCCGCACCGGACCGTGCCTGCCTGGGCATTCTGGTGTTTGCCCGCCTACCCGAATGTCGCCAACTGGCCGGGCTCGACCCGCATGCTACCGATGCCCAAGTGTTGGCGAGCGCTGCGGTGCGTGATTGGTTTGCCGGCTGGCTGCAGCGCTTGAACATTGACGCCCAAGGCAACGCCAGTCGAATCGAATGGCTGGTGTTGTTGGAGGAATCGCCTTCGATTGACCAGGGCGAAATCACCGACAAGGGCTCGATCAACCAGCGTGCGGTCTTGCAGCGGCGGGCGGCGAGGGTGGAGGCGTTGTATCGCGGCGAAGACCCGGCCATGTTGCATGCGGTGCACACATCATGAAGCTTGCCGGGCTGTGCAGCGTATTTGAGGATGCCGCCATCATCGAGATGGTGCGCACGCCGTGGTCTGACCTGGGCGCGGCGCTCGCCGGTGTTTCGCCCATCGATCTTGGGATCAAGGTCGCGCGTGAGGTGATTGCACGTTCGGGAGTGGACTCGCAGACAGTGGATAGCGTGCTGGCGGGCAGCATGGCTCAGGCCAGCTTTGATGCCTATATGCTGCCGCGCCACATCGGATTGTACAGCGGGGTGCCCAAGGCGGTGCCAGCACTGGCAGTGCAACGCATATGCGGCACCGGACTCGAGCTGTTGCGCCAGGCCGGTGAGCAGTTGACGCTCGGGGTGGAGCTGGCCTTGTGCGTTGGCAGCGAGTCGATGTCACGAAATCCAATTGCTGCGTATGACCATCGGGGTGGTTTCAAGCTCGGTGCGCCGGTATCGTTCAAGGATTTTCTCTGGGAAGCCCTTTACGATCCTGCGGCAGGCCTGGACATGATCGCAACGGCAGAGAATCTTGCCCGCCAGTACGGCCTGGCGCGCGAAGACGTCGATGCCTATGCCTTGCGCAGTCATCAACGTGCGCTGATGGCCCAGACGCAGGGCTGGTTTGATGAAGAAATTGTCGCAGTACATAACGAAACCTTCGCCCCCGAGCACTACCATGCGCGCGCCATCAAGTTGCCACGCGGGGTGGAGCAGGTGGGTAAAGACACTCACCCTCGCGCCAGCGATGCCAGCGCACTGTCACGACTTGCAGCGGTGCACGCGGGCGGCGTGCAAACCGCTGGCAACAGTTGCGCAGTCGTCGATGGTGCAGCTGCAGCGCTGGTGTGCCGGTACTCGGGATGCAGCCGACCGCCTTTGGCGCGCATGTTGATGGCCACGGCCGTCGGCGTGGCGCCCCACACCATGGGCATCGGTCCCGTTCCGGCCATTGAACTGCTACTGCAGCGCAGTGGCCTGCATCTGGATGAGATCGATCGCTTCGAGATCAACGAAGCCCAGGCTGCCCAAGTGCTGGCCGTCTCCCATGCATTGGAACTCGATCCCGAACGCTTGAACCCGCACGGCGGCGCCATCGCCCTGGGCCATCCGTTGGCAGCAACGGGTCTGCGCCTGGTGCACACCCTGGCCCGGCAACTGCGTGCAGGCAACCTGCGTTATGGGATTGCCGCTGCCTGTATCGGTGGCGGCCAGGGCATGGCGTTGCTGATCGAGAACCCGCATTACGCGGATTGACAACCCTTGTCGTAGAGGATAGGCATGCATCACTACAAGGCCCCATTGGACGATATTCAGTTTGTCCTCGAACACTGGTTGCAGGCGCCTGCTACCTGGCAGCAGATGCCGACATTCCAGGATTTGGACACAGATCTGGCCCGTCAGGTACTGGAAGAGGCGGGGCGGTTTTGCACGCAAGTACTGGCACCAATCAACACCTCAGGTGACCGCCAGGGGTGCCATTATGCCGACGGCGGGGTTCGCACGCCCGACGGCTTCGCTGCCGCCTACCGGGCTTATGTCGATGGCGGCTGGCCCGCGCTGGCCTGTGACCCGGCCTGGGGCGGGCAGGGCTTGCCTCAAGTGCTCGATGCCGCGCTGCAAGAGATGCTCTACGCCTGCAACCATGCCTGGGCCATGTACACCGGCATTGCCCATGGCGCCTACCTGTGCCTCAAGCACCATGCACCGCAATGGTTGCAAGCGCTATACCTGCCAGGCATCGTCAGCGGAGAAGTGCTGCCGTGCATGTGCCTGACCGAGCCCCAGGCCGGCAGCGATGTCGGCTTGTTGCGCTGCGCTGCGCTTCCCCGTACCGACGGCAGCTACAGCATCACCGGCAGCAAGCTGTTCATCTCCGGCGGTGAGCACGACCTGACTCACGACATTCTCCACCTGGTACTGGTGCGGCTACCCGAGGCACCCGTTGGCAGTCGGGGTATTTCTCTGATGCTGGTGCCCAAGTGGCTGGAGCAGGGTGAACGCAATGGTGTGTACTGCGACGGTATCGAACACAAGATGGGCATCAAAGGCAGCGCTACCTGCGCCTTGCGCTTCGAGCAGGCGCAAGGCTGGTTGATCGGTGAGGCTCATCGCGGTTTGGCGGCGATGTTTGTGATGATGAACTCGGCGCGGCTGCACGTTGGCCTGCAGGGGCTGGGGCACGCAGAGGCCGCCTGGCAAAGCGCTCGTGACTATGCTTTGGAGCGCCGACAAATGCGCGCGCCGAAGCGCCCGGATAGCATCCTTGCCAGCGCCGCCGACCCGATTCATCTGCATCCGGCCATGCGCAGGGTACTGCTGGAATTACGCGTGCGCAGCCAGGGCATGCGCGCGATTGGCTACTGGGTCGCACACTGGCTGGACCTGGCCGATGCCGCCGCGCAGCCCGAGCAAAGGCAGCGGGCCAAGCAACTGGCGCAACTGCTGACACCGATTATCAAGGCAAGCTTTACCGAGCAGGGCTTTACCCTGGCCAGCAAGGCGCTGCAGGTGTTCGGTGGCTATGGCTACACAGAGGAGTTCGCCATCGAACAGACCCTGCGCGACAGCCGCATTGCCATGATCTACGAGGGCAGCAACGAAATTCAGGCCAATGACCTACTGCTGCGCAAAATACTGGGCGATGGCGGCAAAGCGTTTGGCTTGCTGCTCGATGAACTGCGAGAGGAGGCAGTTGCAGGTTTGGTTGACGAGGGTGCTAAGCGCTATGCCGGTAGGTTGCTTCAGGTATGTACTGCACTTCAGGCAACGTTGACGGACGTGCAAAGGGTTGCAGCATACGACACTGAGTACCCGTATCGCGCTGCGGCCGATTTTCTCCAACTGTGCGCCACTGCGTTGCTGGCATTTGCCTGGGCACGGGCGGCACGTTGTGCGATGGCGCTGGAGCCTGGCAACCCGCAGCGTAAGGAAAAGCTGGAGAGTGCCGACTTTGTCTTCGATTACCTGCTGCCGGCATTTGATAGTCAACTGGCAGCCGTACAGGCAGCACAGGCATCCCTGGCATTCATCGGCTCACAGACATAGAAGTAAGCAAGGGCCAATCCGCTCGTGGAATATCGGGTGAGATTATCGCCTATGGATCCATTGAGCCCGTAAGTTCGCAGGTGAACATGGGCGATTATCGAACGGTATTATTTAGTTTAATTATGCAAACTAAAGCATTGAAATATATGAATAAATATTAAAAATCTTTGCGCATATAGACAAGAAAACCCAGCGAAAGACTCAGCGTCAGCAACTAGGCCCCGTTGTTTATGGATCCATTATTTGATTGATTAGCCCCTGGCAGCGTCGGGAGCCCTCCCGAACGTAGGCGATAACAATTACAAAAAAGGTTCGGTCATGAATGGCTTACCAAGGGTGCGCACCTGCCAGGGGTCGCGCCGCTCGCTTTGTGTGTGCTCACGTCTCTTCACGCTGGTGGCCGCCGGCCGGCAGGTGACGCTATGAACATTGACCTCAAGCATCGGGTCGACCACGGTCCAATGGGCAGTTTCCAATGCCTGGCCATCGGCATATGCATTCTCTTGAACATGATCGATGGCTTCGATGTGTTGGTGATGGCCTTCACTGCGGCATCGGTTTCTGCCGAGTGGGGCTTGAGCGGGGCGCAGATCGGGCTGCTGCTCAGCGCCGGGTTGTTCGGCATGGCGGCAGGCTCGCTGTTCATCGCGCCCTGGGCCGATCGCATTGGCCGGCGCCCGCTGATTCTATTGTGCCTGGCGCTTTCAGGTGCCGGCATGCTGCTCTCGGCGTTAAGCCAGACGCCCCTGCAATTGGCACTGTTGCGCGGGCTCACGGGGCTAGGTATCGGCGGCATTCTGGCCAGCAGTAACGTGATCGCCAGCGAATACGCCAGTAAGCGCTGGCGTGGCCTGGCAGTCAGCCTGCAGTCTACCGGTTACGCCCTTGGCGCAACCCTGGGTGGTCTGCTGGCGGTATGGCTGCTAGGGCATTGGGGGTGGCGCTCGGTGTTCCTGTTTGGCGGCATTGTCACCTTGCTGGTGATTCCCCTGGTACTGCTGTGGCTACCCGAATCCCTGGATTTCTTGCTGGCGCGCCGCCCAGCCAATGCCCTGGCGCGGGTCAATCGCCTGGCCGTGCGCCTGGGCCAGCCTGCACTGACGCATTTGCCGGCAGCCCAGGCAAGCGTGGCGGGTGCTGCTACCGGGTTCCGCCAGTTGCTGACCCCGGCTCTGCGCCGCACCACCTTACTGATCTGGTTGTTGTTCTTCCTGGTGATGTTCGGCTTCTACTTCGTGATGAGCTGGACACCCAAGCTGCTTGTCGCCGCAGGTTTGTCGGCCGAGCAAGGCATTACCGGCGGGGTGTTGCTCAGTGTCGGCGGGATCGTTGGCGCGGCGCTGATCGGCGGGCTTTCTTCGCGCTGGCCGCTGGTGCGGGTGCTGGCGTTGTTCATGCTGATTACCGCCGGGCTGCTGGTGCTGTTTGTCGGCAGTGGTTCATCAGTGAGCACGCTGCTAGGGCTCGGCCTGTTGATCGGGTTGTTCTCCAACGGTTGCGTGGCCGGGCTGTATGCGCTGTCGCCGGTGGTCTACGACACCTCGGTGCGCGCCACCGGGGTGGGCTGGGGCATCGGCATCGGGCGGATCGGCGCGATCCTGTCGCCGATCGTGGCCGGGGTACTGCTTGATGGCGGCTGGCAACCACTGCACCTATATGGGGTGTTCGCCAGTGTCTTTGTGCTGGCCGCCGGTTGCCTGTTGTTGCTCAAGCCAGCACGCACCCCGGCGCAGCCAGTGATGGCCGGCGCCTAGGCCTGACCGTCGATGATCGCCTCGGCGACGGTGGCGCAGAACCATTGCAGGGCTGCGGCACTGTCGCTGTTGGGATGCCAGTGCAGTGACACCGTGAACGCGGGCACCTGGAACGGCAGCTCGAGCATCTTCATGCCGCCTTCCTGGATGAACAAGCGGGCGATCTGCGCCGGCAGTACCGCAAGCAGGTCGGTGCCGGGGAGGATTTTCGGCAGTACCGAGAAGTGCGGCACCTGCAGGCTGATCCGGCGCTGCACGTTCATGGCCGTCAACACGTCCTCGACGCTGCCGTGGCCGGTGGTACGGGTAACGGTGATATGACGCTCGGCAGTGAATTGCTCAAGGCTCAGCGCTTGGTTGATGCGTGGATGGTCGAGGCTCAGTAGGCACACATAACGCTCGTGCATCAGCACCTGGCTACGGGTCCCGGCCACGGCTGGGCGGCAGATGGCCGCGTCGATCTTGCCGCTGGCCAGCCAGTCGCCGACCTGGTCCACCTGCAGGGGCAGTACTTCCACTTCAGCGTGAGGCGCTTCGCGGTTGAGACGCGCCAGGATCAGCGGCAAGAAGCCCATTTCGCCAAGGTCGGAAAGGGCGATGCGAAACCGGCGTTCGGTGCTGCTGGGGTCGAACTGGCGCGTGCTCTGCACGGCGCTTTCGATGCGGGTCAGCGAGTCGCGCAACGTGGTGTACAGCTGTTCGGCGACAAAGGTCGGCTGGATGCCGTCGCGGGTACGGCTGAACAGCGGGTCGTCAAACAGTTCGCGCAAGCGTGCCAGGCCATAGCTGACCGAGGGTTGGGTGACGAACAGGCGCTCGGCGGCGAGGGTCACGCTACGGGCCTCGAAGAGGACGACGAAGGTGCGGATCAGGTTCAGGTCGAAGTTGCTCATGGGGTCTCGATGCACGCGCTGAAATATAGATAGGTTTTATTTTTGATAGAGATAGTATCAATTTGATCAATCTACTGGTGGCTGCAAAAGTAACCCACATTCTAAAAACGAGCTGCAAGGGTCTTTATGAAAACGGTTCACCGCGCCTCCTACGACATTCTTCGCCAGCATGGCCTGACCACCATTTTTGGTAATCCCGGTTCCAACGAGCTGCCGTTTCTGCAGGGCTTTCCTGAAGATTTTCGCTACATCCTCGGCCTCCACGAAGGCGCGGTGGTGAGCATGGCCGATGGCTACGCGCTGGCAACCGGTCAGCCAACCTTCGTCAACCTGCATGCCGCCGCCGGAACCGGCAATGGCATGGGTGCGTTGACTAACGCCTGGTACTCTCACAGCCCGCTGGTGATCACCGCTGGGCAACAGGTGCGGTCGATGATCGGCGTCGAGGCGATGTTGGCCAACGTCGACGCCGCGCAGTTGCCCAAGCCGCTGGTCAAGTGGAGCCACGAGCCGGCCTCGGCGCAGGATGTGCCGCGCACCTTGAGCCAAGCGATTCACATGGCCAGCTTGCCGCCTCGCGGCCCGGTGTACGTGTCGATTCCCTACGACGACTGGGCCTGTGCAGCGCCTGCCGGTGTCGAGCACCTGGCCCGACGCCAGGTGACCAGCGCCGGCCTGCCTTCGCCGGCGCAGCTTGAGCAACTGTGCGAACGTTTGGCCGCGGCGCGCAATCCGGTGCTGGTACTAGGGCCTGATGTCGACGGCAGCGGTGCCAACCACCACGCAGTACAGCTTGCCGAAAAATTGCGCATGCCGGCCTGGGTAGCACCGTCGGCCTCGCGCTGCCCGTTCCCGACCCGCCACGCGTGTTTCCGGGGCGTACTGCCAGCGGCAATTGCCGGTATCAGCCGCTGTCTGGCGGACCACGACCTGATCCTGGTCGTCGGTGCACCGGTGTTCCGTTACCACCAGTACGCACCGGGCGACTACTTGCCTGCCGATTGCGAGCTGCTGCACATCACGTGCGATGCCGGGGAGGCTGCCCGCGCGCCGATGGGTGATGCGCTGGTCGGCGACATTGCCCTGACCCTGGCGGCGCTGGTCGACAGCGTGCCACAGGTGGATCGACCCATGCCCACAGCTTTGCCCCGTGCACAGCCGGTGGTCGAGGACGGTGGTTTGCTGCGTCCGGAAACAGTGTTTGACCTGATCAATGCCTTAGCGCCAAAGGACGCTATCTACGTGAAGGAGTCCACTTCTACTGTCGGTGCATTCTGGCAGCGTGTGGAGATGCGTGAGCCGGGCAGTTATTTCTTTCCGGCCGCCGGCGGACTTGGCTTTGGCCTGCCTGCAGCGGTGGGCGTGCAACTGGCGCAAACAGATCGACGCGTGATCGGCATCATCGGCGATGGATCGGCGAACTACGGCATCACGGCACTCTGGACTGCAGCCCAGTACAACATCCCGGTGGTGTTCATCATTCTGAAAAACGGCACCTACGGTGCGCTGCGCTGGTTCGCCGATGTGCTCAATGTCAGCGATGCACCGGGACTGGATGTACCGGGCCTGGATTTTTGCGCCATTGCCCAGGGTTACGGGGTGCACGCGGTACAGGCAGCCAGCGCCGAGGCCTTTGCCAGTGCTTTCAGCGAAGCGCTGGCGGGCAACCGTCCGGTGTTGATCGAGGTACCCACGCAAACCATCGAACCCTGACAAGGCTTGTGTAACCGCGGCTTTGCGGGCGCGCCTATGTCCACAATAAAAACAAGAGGTGGCTATGAAAACGACTTCTGTCAGTGAAGTGATCGACGCTGCACCCTTCAATCGCACCCATCTGCTGATTCTGATGTGGGGCTGTTTCATCATGCTATTCGATGGCTACGACATGGTGATCTACGGCTCGGTGGTACCACGCCTGATGCAGGAGTGGCAGCTCTCCGCCATAGAGGCCGGCACCCTGGGTAGCTGTGCGCTGTTCGGCATGCTCTTTGGTGGTACCTTGTTGGCGCCACTGGCTGACCGCTTTGGCCGTCGCAAACTGATTATCGTCACCACGTTGCTGGCCAGCCTTGCGGCGTTCATGACCGGCCATGCGCAGACACCGATCGAGCTGGGGGCCTGTCGCCTGATCACCGGCCTGGCACTAGGGGCGCTGGTGCCCAGCGCGGTGAACCTGATCAGTGAGTTCGCTCCGCAAGGTCGGCGCAGTACCATGATTACCGTGATGTCGAGCTTCTATTCGGTGGGCGCCGTGCTCTCGGCCCTGCTGGCGATTGCGGTGATCCCGCAGTGGGGCTGGCAGACGGTGTTTTACGTGGCGGTGCTGCCGGTACTCGCGGTGCCGTTCATGCTGCGTTACTTGCCGGAATCAGCCGCGTTTCTCGAACTCAAGGGACGCCGCGCCGAGCTTGATCAGTTGCTGGTCAAGGTTGACCCAGGCTTTCGTCCTGGCACCGAGTTGCGCCTGCCAGACAATGACAAGCACGTACGGGGCGCACGCCTGCCGCAGTTGTTCAGCAAAGGCCAGGCCCTGGCGACGCTGCTGCTGTGGGTAGCATTCGCCATGTGCATGCTGATGAGCTATGGGCTTAACACCTGGTTGCCCAAGCTGATGGCACACGGGGGCTACCCACTGGGTTCGAGCCTGGCATTCCTGGTGACCCTGAACATCGGCGCCACCGTCGGCGCATTGTTTGGCGGCTGGCTTGCCGACAAGCTGGGCGTGCAACGCACCCTGGCGTTGTTCTTTGTGCTCGCGGCACTGTCGTTGGCGGCACTGGGCTTCAAGCCCGGCCCGCTAGTACTTAACCTGCTGCTGTTGATTGCCGGTGCCACGACCATTGGCACCCTGGCGGTTATCCATGCCTACGCCTCGATTGCCTACCCTGCGCATATCCGCTCCACCGGAGTCGGTTGGGCTGCCGGTATCGGCCGGCTGGGCGCCATCGCAGGCCCCATGCTCGGCGGCAGCCTGTTGTCGCTGGACCTGCCGTTCCAACAGAACTTTCTCGCGTTTGCCCTGCCGGGCGTAATCGGCGCGCTGGCCATTGTCTTTATCCAGGTGCGTGCGCCGCGGCAGGCTTGCGAGCCTGAAACGGCCAGCAAGCCGACTGCATGACCCTTATCTTGTCCAAGGAGCCTCCCATGACCGAAACGTGCCCTCATTACAGCGACCTGCACCTGCAACCGATCGCGGGCCAGTGGCGCACTGGCGCTGCGGGTAAAAGCCTGCGAGTCACCAATCCGTATAATGATGCGCTGCTACTGGAGATCCCGCAGGCCAACCGCGATGACCTCGATGCTGCCTACCGCGAAGCCGGGCGGGTGCAGCCGCACTGGGCCGCGCTGGGCCCGGCGGCGCGCGCCGCGGTGCTGCATGAAGTGGTGGCGGTGTTTGACCGGCGCCGAGACGAAATCATCGACTGGATCATCCGCGAGTCGGGCAGCACTCGCCTCAAGGCCCAGCTGGAATGGGGGGCGGCGCGGGCCATTGCGCTGGAGTCGGCGTCGTTCCCGGCGCGGGTGCACGGGCGTATTGTCGAGTCCAATGTCCCAGGCAAAGAGAGCCGGGTGTACCGCAGCGCGCTTGGCGTGGTAGGGGTGATCAGCCCGTGGAACTTCCCGCTGCACCTGACCCAGCGCTCGATTGCACCGGCTTTGGCACTCGGTAACGCTGTGGTGGTCAAGCCCGCCAGTGACACCCCGGTGTGCGGCGGCTTGCTGCTGGCGCGGATCTTTGAAGAAGCGGGATTGCCTGCGGGCGTGCTCAGCGTGGTGGTAGGAGCTGGCAGCAAGATTGGCGATGCCTTCGTCGAGCATGAGCTGCCCTCATTGATCACCTTCACCGGCTCCACCCCGGTGGGGCGCGGCATCGGCCGAATCGCCAGCGGCGGTGAGCACCTCAAGCACGTTGCGCTGGAGTTGGGCGGCAACAGCCCATTCGTGGTGCTCGATGACGCTGACCTTGAACAGGCAGTGAACGCTGCGGTGTTCGGCAAGTTTCTGCACCAGGGGCAGATCTGCATGGCGGTCAACCGCATTATCGTCGACAACAGCCTGTACGACGCCTTTGCCGAACGTTTCGTCGAGCGGGTCAAAGGCCTTGCGGTCGGCGACCCCAACGCGCAAGACACGGTGATCGGCCCGGTGATCAATTCCCGCCAACTGCAGGGTTTGCAGGAAAAGATCGCCTTGGCGCGTCACGAAGGTGCCGAACCGCTGTACGAAGGCGGGGTGGACGGCAATCTGCTGGCGCCGCACGTGTACGGCGAAGTCACGATCGACATGGACCTGGCCCGTAATGAAATCTTCGGACCTCTAGTAGGGCTTATCCGCGCACGCGATCAAGCGCATGCCCTGGAGTTGGCCAACGCCAGCGAGTTCGGGCTCTCCAGCGCGGTGTTCAGTGCCAATCTGGAACGCGCGGTGTGCTTTGCCCGGCAAGTACGGGCGGGCATGACGCATATCAACGACATCCCGGTGAATGATGAGGCCAACGCGCCCTTTGGCGGTGAGAAAAACTCGGGGCTTGGACGCTTCAACGGCGATTGGGCGATTGACGAGTTCACCCGTGATCACTGGATCAGCGTCCAGCATTCGCCGCGCCAGTATCCCTTCTGATGCCTTGAGTCACTGAGTACTGCCCGGCGTTTGCCGGGATTTAACGCAGCCACTGATGGACGGGCCCTGAACGGCCTGTCGGGGAGCGGCTGTGCCCATGAAAAGCGGAGAACAATAATAATGATCCACACTCCCTGCACTTTGTCGCGCGCGGTTGCCACCGCCTCCTTGATCCTGGGCGCGAGCCTGCCGGCCTGGGCCGAGGACGGCGGCTTTTTCGAGGATGCCAAGACCGACCTGCTGCTGCGTAACTATTACTTCAACCGCGATTTTCGTGATCCGGGGGCGGCTAAAAGCAAGGTCGACGAGTGGGCCCAGGGTTTTATCCTCAAGTTCGCCTCAGGCTACACCCCGGGGGTTGTCGGCTTTGGCCTCGATGGCATCGCCATGTTTGGCATGAAGCTAGACAGCAGCCGAGACACCAGCGGCTCGGAACTACTGCCAGTGCATGACGATGGTCGAGCGGCAGATGACTACGGTCGCGCTGGCGTGGCAGCGAAAATGCGTATCTCGGCCACCGAACTCAAGGTCGGTGAATTGTTGCCGGACATCCCGCTGTTGCGCTACGACGATGGCCGCTTGCTGCCACAGACCTTTCGCGGCGCGATGCTCGATTCGCGGGAGATCGAAGGCCTTAGTCTGCAGGCTGGCCAGTACCGCGAAGTAAGCTTGCGCAACTCATCGGACATGCAGGACCTGTCGGCCTGGGCCGCGCCTGGGGTGACCTCCGACGGCTTCAACTACGCCGGTGCCGAGTATCGCTTCAACGAGCAGCGTACGCTGGTCGGCGTGTGGCATTCGCAGCTCGAAGACATTTATCAGCAGAGCTACTTCAACCTGCTGCACAAGCAGCCGGTGGGCGACTGGGTACTGGGTGCCAACCTGGGCTACTTTATCGACAAGGACGATGGCCAGGCACGTATCGGCGACATCCAGAGCCGTACTGGTTATGCCTTGCTGTCGGCCGCTACCGGCGGCCACACGCTGTATTTGGGGTTGCAGAAAGTCAGCGGCGACAGTCAGTGGATGTCGGTGTACGGCAGCAGTGGACGGACCCTGGGCAACGACATGTTCAACGGCAATTTCAGCAATGCCGACGAGCGCTCCTGGCAGGTGCGCTACGACTACAACTTCGCCGCCATGGGCATTCCCGGATTACTGGCCATGGTGCGTTATGGACATGGCGAAAACGCGACCACGGCGGCGGGCAGCAACGGCAAGGAATGGGAGCGCGACACCGAGGTGGGCTACACCATCCAGAGTGGGACCTTTCAGCGCCTGAGCATCCGCGTGAACAACGCCACCAACCGGCGCAGCTTCAATAGCGATTTTGACCAGACCCGCTTGATCGTCAGTTACCCGTTGTCGTTCTAGGCAAGGGCTGAAACACCCAGTGCACCGAGCAGCGGTCTTGACGGTAACGAGGCCGCTGCCACGCTGCTCACCTTAAGGTAGTATGACGGTCCATGTGTTGTGGAAGTCGCCTGGATGAGTAAGCCCGGTCAATTGGTACTGATTGCGTTGCGCAAAATGATTGCTTCGGGCGAGTTGGCGGCCGGTGCACGTTTGATGGAAATCCCTACCGCCGAATTGTTCGGGGTTTCACGCATGCCGGTGCGCATGGCGTTTCGCACCCTGGAGCAGGAAGGGCTGTTGGTGCGCTTCGGCGGGCGGGGGTTTCAGGTACGCTCGGTCAGTGCCGACGATATTGCCGGGGCCGTCGAGGTGCGCGGTGTGCTCGAAGGCCTGGCTGCACGCCAGACCGCTGAGCGCGGTTTGTCGCAGGCGGCACGAGAAACCCTGCAGCGCTGCCTGCACGAAGGCGATCAATTGTTTGCAAAGGGCTTTGTCACCGAGGAAGACCTCGAGGCCTATCATGACCTCAACATGCGCTTTCACCAGGTCATCGTCGAAGGCAGCCACAACCCGGCAATTGCCGATGCGCTGGCCCGCAACGACCACCTGCCGTTCGCCTCGGTCACCGCGCTAGCCGTCGACCGCCATGACCTGGCGCGCGAGTACCGGCGCTTCAACTACGCGCACATGCAACATCACTCGGTGTTCGACGCATTGGTCAACGGCCAGGGCGCGCGTGCCGAGGCAATCATGCGCGAGCATGCCAATGCCACCTTGCGCTATGCCGAAACCTTCGGCGCGGCAACGACCGACGAGCGCATGAAGGTGATCCTGCCCTCGTCGTGACGTCGTTCAGATATCGAGCACCAGCAAAGGTGTTTTAGCGCGCGAGCAGCAAGGCGTGAACTGATCGTTCAGCGCCTGTTCTTCTTCAGTCAGGAATAGGTCGCGATGCTCCGGTACGCCATCGAGCACCCGGGTCAGGCAGGTGCCACAAATACCTTGCTCGCAAGACATGGCGATCGCGATGCCGTGTCGCTCCAACACCTGCACCACCGTCTGGTCGGCGGGAACCTCGAAGACCTGGCCGGTGCTGCCTACCTGCACTGAAAAGCTGCCGTCGTTGTCGGTGTCCACCGGCGCGGCGGCAAAATATTCGCGGTGCAGACAACTGTCCTGCCAACCCTGCGCCTTGGCGCTGTCGAGCACATGCTGCATGAAACCACCGGGTCCGCATACGTACAGATGGAGGTCGTCCTGGGGGTTGGCCAGGACCTTACTGGTGTCCATGGCGGTTTCGGGTTGTTCGTCGAGGTGCAGGAACAGGCGGTCGGCAAACGCTGCGGTACGGATCCGTTCGACAAAGGCTGCGCGCTCGCTGGAGCGGGCGCAGTAGTGCAATTCAAAGTCCGCGCCGATGTGAGCCAGACGCTCAGCCATGCACAGAATCGGGGTGATGCCGATGCCGCCGGCAAACAGCAGGCTGCGCCGGGCGCCGTGGGCCAGCGCAAACAGGTTGCGTGGTTCGCTGATACGCAGTTGTGTACCACAGTGGATGTGTTCATGCAGGCTGCGCGATCCGCCTCGTGAGGCGGGGTCCTTGAGTACGCCAATCAGGTAGCGATGGCGTTCCTCGGGATGGTTGCACAGGGAATACTGACGGATCAGGCCGTCGGGCAAATGCACATCAATGTGCGCGCCGGCGCTGAACGGCGGCAACGGGCTGCCATCGACAGCCGCCAGTTCATAGCTGCAGATGTCTTGCGCTTCGTTGTTACGGGATACCACCACGACATCGATCATGTTCGCTCCTTGGGAGTAAGTGGCTCAGGCCGGTGTGGCGCTGCTGGCAATCAATTGCGCCTCGGGTGCGCGCTCCTGGGCGATCAACTGATCGAGGATCTTGCGCGACTGCACGCCGCCGGCATCGATATTGAGCTTGAGCAGGTTACGCTGCGGGTTGTCGAGCAGGTTGCGTTGCTGACGCTCGAGCATCTCCAGGTCTTCGCTGAAAATCTTGCCTTGGCCCTCGCGGATGCTCGCGGTCAGAGCGGTGTCCTGTGCGGCGAAATTGCGCGCCATGCCCCAGAAGTACCAGATAGAGGTATCGGTTTCGGGGGTAATGAAGTCGACGACGATACTCGATGCCTTGTGCTGCACATCGGCGTGGTAGCCACCTTTGCCCGCATGGGCGACGCCCACTTCGATCAGCACATGGCTGGGTGGGGTGAAGCGGCAGATCTGCCAGCGATCCACTGGCACATCGTCGGCCAGGCCATTGCCGCGCAGGGCCATACGCCAGAACGGCGGGGCCATGATGTTCTCCATGTGTCGGGCTGTAACCACCTCGTTACCGTTGACCGTCGTCACCGGAGGGGCTTCGTCGATTTCCTTCTGGCCGATGCTGGAGGCGTGAACATAGGTTTCGTGGGTCAAATCCATCAGGTTGTCGATCATCAGTCGATAATCGCAGCCGATGTGGAACAGCCCGCCACCGTAGGCCCACTCATCACTCACGGCCCACTCTAAATGCGGGATCAGGCCCTCATCTGCCAGCGCCTGATCACCGGGCCAGACCCAGACAAAGCCATAGCGTTCGACCACGGCAAAGGTCTTGTTGCACGGAAAGCCACGCACCCTTTGCCCGGGCATCTCGACTGTTTTGCCGTCGCAACCCATCACCAGGCCGTGGTAGCCGCACACCAGATTGCCGTTCTCGACATAACCCAGCGACAACGGCGCACCGCGATGCGGACAAAAATCTTCTACCGCAGCGACGCGGCTCGCCTGGCCTCGATAGAGAACGATGCGCTCACCGCAAATTTGCCGACCTAATGGCTTTTCAGCAATTTCGTCAGCGGTGCAGGCGACATACCAAGTGTTCTTGGGGTACATGGAGGCTCTCCGGTCAGCATTGTTGTTATTTAATGGATCCATTAAATGTGCTTTGTGGAGAGGGCGTCAACAGATTGCAGTGAGTTATCCCGCCTTTCTGGGCGATAATCGAACGGCGGAGAGGTCTTAATGGATCCATAGCCGGGGAGGGCTATGGATTTACGCATTATGCTGAAGGCAGGGCCGGCAAGGAGGGTGTTAGCGGAAGCGGTGGCGCCCGGCGTTGATCAACGGTTCGTTTTGGCCTGGCGTGAACGCTGGTATCGACTGATACCAATCTGAACGCCTGCCGCTACCAGGCAGAGCAAGCCAATCTTCAATGTCGAGTTCATTTCGTAATGCTCGCAAACCTTTCCTACGAGTATCACGCTGGTAAAGATGGCGATCGGTAAAATCAGCTTGTTCATTTCATTCCCCTAGCGAAGGGGCCGAGTGTACGGAGCTGTATCTAATGGCGCCAGGTTCAACTGATGTGTGAGCGCTCGGCAAAGTCCCCTGTTGCGTTGAACGGCAGCTCGGCAGGTGCTGCTCCTTTCGTTCGATAGGCGCTGACCACAGCGCAGCACTGCCATCTTTTTTATATTCATCTTTGGGTTCGAACCCGAGCCGCATGTATTCGCAACGATCCGATGAAATTTTCTTTGAGCCAGTGGTTCTATAGCAGTCATCCACGTAAGGCCTTGAACACTTCCAGGAGCATGCGAGTGCCACGAATCATTACGCCGACAACCCCTGAGGAAGAGATCAGTGAGCACAATGCGCGGATGTTCGGCTCGCCGAAGGAGCGCCTGGATTTCTACCGCAAGGAAATTCAGTACGAGACCAGTATTCTGGCCAACCGCACAGATGCGTACCTGGCTGCTCAGTCTTTTCTGGTCATTGCGTTTGTGTCGTCGATGGGCAACCTGAACCAGGGGTGGGGTGAGATGTTCACCCTGGTCGTACCGGCGTTTCTCGCATTGCTGGGTGTACTGAGTTCGCTGAATGCCTGGCCGGGCATTCGCGACGCCTACCGCATCATTGATCACTGGCAGTTGAAGCAGAGCCACCTTTTGCGCAGCGAGCCAATGATGGGGTTGGTGTATGACGAGTCACCCTTGTTCTGTGAGGCGGAAACCTCCCGTGCGGGCCATCGCAAATCACTGCTTTTTTCACTGCGTACGCCGTGGATCTTTCTTGGCTTCTGGGTGCTTTTGGGCAGTTACTCGGTCTATATCCAGCTGGCATAAGTGCCATTGTGCGAGGGGGCGCAGCTTGACGCTCACCCCCTGTTGGCGATCACGTGTGTCTTGCAAGGCCGCGAGTCAGTCCATCAAGTTGTTTAGGCTTGGCGCCTGACGCAACCCCCATACCCGCTGGATCAGTACGTTAGCCTGATCGGCATTCAGCGCACCGGCGTAGGCCAGCAAGCGGCGGAACTTGTCTTCCAGCGCCTCGCGGCTCAGTGTATTGTCGGGGTCACCTTTGGGTGAGTCGATCGCCGCACGCAGCACACGTCCGTCGGTAGTCTGTACCTCAACCCGGCCCAGCCAGCGCTGCGGGTATGCACTGTCGACTTCGGCGTCCAGCTCCATACTGACTTTGTCGCGTAACGCAGCGACTGCTGAGTCGGTCAGCGCCAGTTCATCAAACTCGGTCAGTCCCGCTTTGCCATGCACGGCGAGCAGGCCCAGCACGGTGCCCATGGAAAATTTGGCCTGGTGCACGGTTTGCGGCACGCTGACTCGGCCCAGAACATCGATAGCACCTTGGTGCACGCGCGTCACCACCCGGGCAATGTGCTGGTGGGTGAGGCCTTCGCGCTGCATCAACAGCAGCAGTGCGTCTGCAGCCGGGTGGGTATGGCGGCAAGAGGCATGGAACTTGAAAGAGGTTTCCAGCAGCGCCCAACGGCTGCCGAGTCGGTCAGACAAACAGGCTGGGCGCGCATCGCTGGACATCCCGGCCGCCATGCCTTGCTCACCTTCAAGGATATCGCGAGCACCGGTCAGGCCGTCTGCGGTGAGGTAGGCCGCCAGCAGCCCGTCGGCAGCTGCCTTGGCCGTGTGCAACTGCTTGGAATCGGCTGCGTCGCGCAGGAATGCCCAGAGCCCGGCGGCCTGGGTGCCCGCGCTGCCCAGCAGGTTGATAAAGGCCTCTTGGTCGAACTCCATCAGTTTGCCGACGGCCACCGCAGCGGCGAGGGTACCGACCGTTGCCGTGGTATGGAAGATGCGATAGTGCGAGCGCCCCAGAAACTCACCGATTCTGATGCCTGCCTCATAGCCGGCGACAGCTGCAAGAAGTAACGCCTGGCCGCTCTTGCCCAAGTCCTGGGCCGCAGCAAGCACGGCGGGGAATACCACGGTAGCCGGGTGGAGAACGGAGCTGTTGTGCAGGTCATCCTGCTCGACCAGATGCGAGGAGGCAGCATTGACCAGAGCGGCAAAGTAGGCGGAGCTGCGTTGGCCGCTTACTAGAATAGTTGCAGGCCCGGAGGTCGGCCCCATTTTCGCCGCGTAGCGCTCAAACAACGGAATCGGGTGCGCGCCCTGGCTGGCCAACGCCGAGCCTAACCAATCCAGGAACAAGTCCTCGGTGCGCGCCAGCACCGCGTCGGGAAGGTCGGCATAAGAAAGGCGCGCCAAAAACGCGGCCAGTTCACAGGTATGGTTGACATCCGAGTCGTCACAAACAGCGTTCAGTACAGGGTTGCTGGAAGTCATTGTCAGTCCTCGCTTATTGTTATTCGGTGACGCGCTTCTTGCTCGATGACCTGCAGTCAGGCCTGACATCGAGAAGGCGCGAGATCATGTGGTAGTAGTGTGTTTCCAGGCGGGCGGGCGTCCAGGGTTCAGGGCTGTGCTGCAACCCCGTGGCACTGCCAATCAAGGCCAGAATCGCGCTTGTCGCAAACGCAGCGTCGATATCGGCGAAAAGCCCCTCCAGGCGACCGCGCTGCAACAGGCCCTGCAGATGCGCCGGCAAACTGTGGGTCCGCTGTTCCAGCCAACGCTGCGAGTGCAGGTCGAGATGGCGATATTCATGTGCGAGCACTTTCATTTCATCGGGATGCGCAGCCTGCCATTTCAGCAAAAAGCCGATAAAGCTGCGCAATTCGCCGAGTGTGCCGGCGCGCCGCGAATGCTTGCGCCACGCGGCATCGCGCGTTTCGAGCATGTCTGTCAGCACATGCAGCAAGACCTCTTGCTTGCCTGCAACATGGTGGTAAAGGCTACCCGGCAACAGGCCGGCCCGAGTAGCCAATTGGCGCATGGACATTGCGCCGTAACCGACCTCGGCCAGTAAATGCCGGGCCGCTTCAAGAATGAAGTCTGCGCACTGTGGCGTGCTCGCAAGCTGGGCAACTCTAGGCATTACGCTCTCCCCAACGCACGATTCACGAAGGCTTCTCGGCCCGTAGCAGGATCGACCGCGCGCGACCGATCACGGGGGCATCGATCATCTGGCCGTCAAGCACGAAAACCCCACCCCCGGTTGCCGTCGCGTCGATTACCCGTCTTGCCCACTCCAGCTCTTCACGGCTGGGGTGCAGCGCTGCATGTATGACCGCAACCTGGCTCGGATGAATGCACAAGGCGCCGCCAAAACCCATGTCGTGAGCAAAGCCGACGCTGTCGCGCAGGCCGTTGCTGTCGCTGATATCCGGGTGCACGCCATCCAGCGCTGGCGACAGATCGGCGACTCGGGTCTGCAGCAATACTGCATAGCGGGCCTGAGTCAGTATTTGTTCGGCTGCGGGGCTGCTTTGACGCAGGTTAAGGTCAAGCCCCAGATCCAGGCTGCCGAAGCACAGGCGTTCGACGCCCGGCGCCTGGGCAATGCGCGCAAGCTCCGCCAGGCCTCGGGCGCTTTCGATGATTGGCCATACCGGTTTGCCGGTAGCATGTACCGCCTGTACCTGATCGTGACTTTCCGCTTTTGGCAACACAATGCCGATGACACCGGCGAAACGTCTACACAGAGCCAGATCCGCTGCATGCGCCCAATGCTCGGGGGCGTTGATGCGCACCAGCACCGTCACATCCGGCTGAGCACAGAGAAACTGCTCGAGGTTGTCACGGGCTTGCTCCTTGAGGCTTTCTTCAACGGCATCCTCCAGGTCGACAATCACCCGGTCGGCACCGCTCGCCAGTGCTTTGAGGATGCGCTCGGGGCGGGTAGCCGGTACAAACAGGGCGCTACGAACAACTGAATTACTCATGCGCTGGCTCCTTCAGTGAACTCGACGTCACCCAACTGGGCGCTGCCTTCTTCGTTACCCGCCCAGACCTGAGCCTTGCCGGGCGAGGTCACTGTGCCGCCAACCTCGAAGGCTTTTGGCGAGATCAGTGGTCGCACACCGCGAAAACTGAAGCGCTTGAGTGTCACCCCTGGGTGGGCTCGCAGGAAAGCACGCAAGGCCAGGGTTGCGATCAACGGCCCGTGCACCACCAAGCCTGAATAGCCCTCGGTGGTGGTCACATACGGCCAGTCGTAGTGAATGCGATGACCATTGAAGGTCACCGCCGAGTAGCGGAACAACAGTGTTGGGCTGGGCTCGACCGGTTCTCGCCACTGGCCCTGGGGCAGGGGATCGGTACCGCCCTGCTTGGGCGGAGTCGGTTCGCGGTAGACGATGTCTTGCTCATCGATCAGGGCGCATTCGCCTTCGTGGTAGTACTCGTGACGCACCGTGACAAACAACAACGAGCCGGTACGCCCCTGCTTTTCTTCAACCTTGCGCAGGGTGGAAAGACGTTCGATGTGTGCATCGACTCGCAGCGGCCGATTGAAGGTCAGGCGGCTGCCAGCCCACATGCGATTGCGATTGTTCGCCGGCGGCAGGAAACCTCCCCGTGCGGGGTGGCCGTCCTGACCGAGGCCGTCTTCAGTTACCGGATCGACAAAAAAAGCCCAATGCCAGAGGGGTGGCAGGGGTTCGCCGGGCAGAGGCGCGACTTCGCCCAGGGTCGCGGCAATGCGCTTGACCATGTTGTAACTTATCTGGTCGCGGCATTCTTCGACGCGGCCCACCCAGCTGGAATAATCAGGAGAGGTCATGGTGTCGTGTCCTTTTCAAATGACGCCGTCGGCACGTAATAGCGCGATGTGTTCAGCAGACATGCCCAGGCCCGAAAGAATTTCACCGGTGTGCTCACCCAGGGCGGGCACCGCTGCCATACGTGGGATATAGGCGTTGCTGTTGGCCGGAGGTAGCAGGCTAGGCACGCTGCCAGCGGCCGTCGAAACGGTACGCCAGCGATTGCGCGCCTTGAGCTGTGGGTGGTCCCACACACCCTGCATGTCGTTGACCCGGGCGTTGGCAATCTGCGCCAGATCAAGGCGCTCGATCACTTGATCGAAGGTAAGGGTTGCAAAGGTAGCGACGATCAGTTGACGCAGCGCCGCTCTGTTCTCGACACGCTTGAAGTTGGCGTTGAAGCGCTCATCGGCGCTCAGTTCAGGTTGCTGCAGAACTTTGTCGCAGAACGCCTGCCATTCGCGCTCATTCTGTAAGCCGAGCATCACCGTGCTGCCATCGCCGATCGCAAACGGCCCGTACGGGTAGATGGTTGCGTGAGCAGCGCCAGCGCGGGGTGGCGGCGGGGCGCCTTCATAGGCGTAGTACAGGGGGTAGTTCATCCACTCCACCAGGCTTTCGAGCATCGACACATCAAGGTGGCTGCCTTCACCGGTGCGCTCACGCAGCAACAGTGCGCTGAGGATACCGGTGTAGGCATACATACCTGCGGCGATATCGGCAATTGAGCAACCGGCCTTGGCCATTTGTTCATCGCCCGGGCCACCGGTAACCGAAAGAAAGCCGCCTTCGCTCTGGATCAACAAGTCATAGGCTTTCTTTTTCTCATAGGGGCCACCGACGCCGTAGCCGGAGATATCGCAAACGATCAGCCGCGGAAAACGTGGGTGCAAAGCTTCGTACGACAGGCCCATGCGTGCGGCGGCGCCAGGCGCAAGGTTCTGCACCAGCACGTCGGCGCTGCTTAGCAGGTCGTCGAGTATCGCGCTGGCGGCGTCGTGCTTGAGGTCCAGGGACAAACTTTGCTTTGAGCGGTTGGTCCAGACGAAATGCGAGGCCAGACCGTTGACGCGCTGGTCGTAACCGCGGGCAAAGTCGCCGACGCCGGGACGTTCAACCTTGATCACACGTGCGCCAAGGTCGGCAAGTTGGCGAGTACAGAAGGGGGCAGCGATTGCATGTTCGAGGCTTACGATGGTAATCCCGTCCAGTGGACGTACACCTGAAGGCTGGCTCATGTTGTTCTCTCTGTTGTCATCAAGGCAGGCATACGGGCATCAGAACGAACGTGGCAGCTCCAGCAGATGCTCGGCGACGTAGGACAGAATCAGGTTGGTGGAGATAGGGGCGACCTGATACAGACGCGTTTCGCGGAACTTGCGCTCCACGTCGTACTCCGTGGCAAAGCCAAAGCCACCGTGAGTCTGCAGGCAGGCATTAGCGGCTTCCCATGACGCCTTGGCCGCCAGATACTTGGCCATATTGGCGCTGGCGCCTGCGTTCTTGCCGCTGTCGTACGCTTCGCAAGCCTGCCAGCGCATCAAGTCAGCGGCTTCGATTTCGATGTGGGCTTCGGCAATCGGGAACTGCACGCCCTGGTTCTGGCCGATAGGTCGGCCGAACACCACGCGATCGCGGGCATACTGCGAGGACTTTTCAATGAACCAACGGCCATCGCCGATGCACTCGGCGGCAATCAGGGTGCGTTCGGCATTGAGGCCGTCGAGGATGTAGCGAAAGCCTTTGCCTTCTTCACCGATCAAGCTGTCGGCAGGAATTTCCAGGTTGTCGAAGAACAGCTCGTTGGTTTCATGATTGACCATGTTGGCAATCGGCTGCACGGTCAGGCCGTTGCCGATGGCTTCGCGCAAGTCGACGAGGAATATCGACATGCCCTCGGATTTTTTCTTTACCTCAGCCAGCGGGGTAGTGCGGGCCAGAAGAATCATCAGGTCGGAGTGCTGAACGCGGGAGATCCAGACCTTCTGGCCATTGATCACATAGCGGTCGCCCTTACGCACCGCGGTGGTCTTGATCTTGGTGGTGTCGGTGCCGGTGGTGGGCTCGGTGACCCCCATCGATTGCAGGCGCAACTCGCCGCTGGCAAGTTTCGGCAGATAGTAGCTTTTCTGCGCTTCGCTACCGTTACGCAGCAAGGTGAACATGTTGTACATCTGCCCGTGGATGGTGCCCGAATTGCCACCGCAGCGGTTGACCTCTTCAAGAATCACCGAGGCCTCGGCAAGGCCCAGGCCAGAGCCACCATATTGCTCCGGGATCATTGCCGACAGCCAGCCTGCAGCGGTCATGGCACTGACAAAGGCTTCGGGAAAGCCTTTCTCTTCGTCGATTTTGCGCCAGTAAGTGGCATCGAACTGCTCGCACAAGGCGCGCACGCCTTCACGGATGACATTGAGTGCTTCGTTATCGCGTGTTGTCATTATTGTTGTCCTTGAAGAACCCACAGAATGGAGCGGGTGTGTCTGCCCATTCTGGATGGCTGCAAGGAGCGCGACGATTACCATTTTTTTCTTTGAGATATGCCCATTCGGCATAGCTTCTCCGCCCAGCTTTAAGGAAAGCCTGGATAACGTTCGAGCATTGGCGATAGGCTGTGCGCGCCGCCCCAAGCAATCCGACGGGAAAAAGAATGGACGTTGTTCAACTCAAGACCCTGATTCATGTCGCCGAGCTCGGCAGTCTCAGCAAGGCCTCCGACCGCTTGCACATTGCCCAGCCTGCGCTCAGTCGACAGATTCGTCAGCTGGAGAAAGAGCTGGGCATCTACCTGTTCGAGCGCCATGGGCGTGGAATGGACATCACCGACGCCGGCCGCGAGGTATTGGCGCACGCCACGCGGATCATGGAAGAGATGGAGTCGATCCGAAGTTCTGTTGGCGGTGGTCGCGCAGCGTTTCGTGGCTCGGTGATCATCGGTACCACACCGACCATTGCAGAAATCGTCACGGTGCCGCTGGTGCGCAAGATCCGTGAGGCACACCCGGAACTATCGATTCGGTTTTCCTCGGCGTTCAGTGGCTACCTGCTTGACTGGCTGCAGCGAGGCGAGCTGGAACTGGCGATCTCCTATGACCCGCCACCGCTGCACACCTTGCGCATTGTGCCGGTGATGATGGAGCGCTTGCTCTTGGTCGGGCCGCCGAGTGCGGGTTTGCAACTGGATACCCCTGTAGCCTTCAGCAGCCTGGGCGAGCAGGAACTGGTGTTGCCCAGTGCCCGTCACGGCCTGAGGCTGATCCTCAACAATTGCGCGCAAGAGGTTGGCATCAGCTTGAGGACACAGGTCGAGGCTGATTCTTTCGGGGCCATGATCGATCTGGTACGCAGCGGTTTCGGTCTGACTGTTTTGCCGCTGGCCTCAATCTGGGCGCAACTGCAAAACGGCAGCCTGTGCGCCGCGCCGCTGGTCGATCCGGTGCCGACGCGCAAGCTGGTGCTAGTGTTTCCGGCAGATCGACGGGTGAGTCCAGCGGCCAAGTACGTAGGCGAAGCCTTTATTGCCACCGCCTCCGATCTGGTTGAACGCAAGATCTGGGCGGGGCACATGCTATGAGCGGTGTTTTTTTGCGAGTTTGTGAATAGCATTCTTCATCAGGAATTTTTTCCTCTGTGCGCCCGCTGCTAGCGGTTACGTCGTTCGGGTCGATTCGCGTGGGATCAGGGTCGCCAGCGGCGCGTCGATGCGCTGGCGCGTGCCGGTATCATTGATTTGCTCGAAGAGCAGTTCGATAGCCAGGGATGCAACGTCTTCCAGGTGCATGTTCAGCGCGGTCAGCGGTGGGTTGCATTCGCGTGCACGCAAGCCGTCGTAGCGCGTCACCACTTTCAGGTCCTGGGGAATTTTCAGCCCTTTGTCCCGCAACGCGCGCACGGCGCCGGTGGCAAAGGCGTCGACCGGCACACACAGGCCGTCGATACCTGGGTGCGCGTGTAACAACTCCATACACGCAGCCGCTCCGGCAGCTTCGCCACCCCCTTCGTCGGCCCGAACAATTGCGGGCTGCTGATTGTTGGCCGCGCAATAGGCCCGGTAAGCCTGTTCCATGTCCAGGTAGGAATGCCGCGACTGCACGCCAATCACCAGTCCGATACGCTGCGCGCCTTGTTGCTGCAGGTGCTCGAGTAGCAGGTTGCCGATTGCCTCGCCATGCATGTCGATGTACGGCAAGGCCTGGGCCTCGGGTTGGCGACCGATAGACACCAGCTTCACGCCGCGTTTGCGCAGGCGCGCAACATTGGGATCGTTGGCGACTGGCTCGATGATCACCGCGCCGTCGATATCCAACGTATCCAGCAGCTCCCTGGCCTCATCCATGGGCGGCACCAGCACCAGGGCCACGCCCCGGCGTAGCGCGGCTTCGGTTGCGGTGGCGGCAATTTCCATCAGAAAGCCCAGACGCGACGAACCACCTGCCACGGCAAACGGCATGGAGGAGAGTAGGGCAATAGCGTTGGCGCGCCCCGTGCGCAGGCGCTGGGCGCGCAGGTTGGGGCTGTAGCCCAGGCGCTCAGCAACTTCCTTCACCAGTGCCCGAGTGACCGGATCGACTTGCCCACGATCATTGAGCGCGTGGGACACGGTGGTGCGCGAGACCCCGGCGGCGTTGGCAACATCGGCAATAGTCAGGCGGCGAGAAGTGCTGTTAGGCATAGACGGTTGGCTCTTTAAACAATGGCGGCAGTTATACGCTGACTGAAGGCTATCAGCTACTCAGACACACTTGCGGCAATGGATGCGTTGACAGTCGATTGGAACAGGAATACATTCCACCCAAATCGATTTGGGTAAGTCGTCAAATCGATTTGGTAGGGAAGATGGCAGCATTTTCCCAACCGAGGCTCGTCCAGATCCAAATAACAATAATTCAATGGGCTGTCGCCGACGGTCCAGGTCGAGGTGGGATATGCCGGATATCGAAAAGAAGCTTGTTTGCCCTGTTGATGAGCGCCTGCCGTGGCGCCAGTTACTGATGTTTGGAGCCCAGCATGTGCTGGTGATGGCGGCATCGCCGATTGCGTCGGTGTTCCTGATGGCCACGGCGCTGGGCTTTTCCAGTGAGCTGACGTTGCAACTGCTCAGCGCCACCTTTCTGGTCTGCGGGTTGGGTACGCTGTTGCAGTCACTGGGGTTGCGCGGCTGTGGCGCGCGCTTGCCATTCATCATGCTGCCCGGTGGCGCACCGATCATGCTGTTCATTCTGATCGCCCAGCAAAACGGGGTAGCTACGGCATCGGGCGCGGTGATCCTCACCGGGGTTTTCTATTTTCTGGTGCTGCCAGTGTTCCGTCGCCTGCTGCGGTTTTTTCCTTCGGTGGTGGTGGGCACCATGTTGCTGCTGGTCGCCGTTAACCTGGTCAAGCTGTCGGGCCAGTTGATTGTCGGTGCGCCTGGCAGCGTACACTTTGCTGCACCCCAGCAACTGCTTTTGGCCTTTGCCACCATCGCCATTACCGTCCTCTGTGCGCGGCTGATGCGCGGCACGCTGGGCCAGCTGTCGATTCTGCTGGGCTTGCTCGGTGGCAGTTTGCTTGCGGTCGCCATCGGCGCATTCGACAGCACCGGCCTGAGTGTCTATCCGTTGCTGAGCCTGCCGACCTTCATGCCCTTTGGCGTGCCGCACTTCGATGTCTTCGCCTCGATTCCACTGATGCTGTTTTGTCTGGTGTCGATGGTTGAGGCCACCGGCCAGACCGTGGCCATCAGCGAAGCAGTCGACAAACCCCTCGACGTGCATAAAGACGTGGTACGGACCATTCGCGGCGACGCTGTGACCTCGATACTCGGCGGTTTCATGGGTACGTCACTGATCATCACCAGCGGCGAAAACATCGGCGTGATCCGCGCCACCCATGTGCGCTCACGCTATGTGACGGCTGTTTCCGGCGTATTGCTGCTGGTCTTCGCGTTGCTCGCACCGCTGGCACGGTTGATCGAAGGCGTACCTGAAGCCGTGGTCGGCGGTACCAGCCTGATTGTGTTTGCGATCGTCGGCACCATGGGCATCGACATGCTGCGCAAAGTAGACCTGCGCAACCACGGCAACATGTATGTGGTGTCCATCGCCATGGCCGTCGGGTTGCTGCCGATTCTCGTGCCTGGCGTTTACAGCCAGTTTCCCAGCGGCGTCGCCGGGTTGCTCGGCAATGGCGTGGCCATGGGCGCGCTGACCGCGGCCGTCATGAACTTTCTTTTCCATTGTCTTGGCCAGCATCACAGCGCCGTTGATGGCAAGACCAAGCTGATCAATTCCTGACCGCACACTAAGGCTTTTTCTATGAACTGCACTGTTAGCAATCACCTGGCGGTTTCGCCGGAACACCTTACTGCGCCCGCTCAACTGCTGGCCCCCGACTGGCTACTGTTGCCGGAAGGACCACGTCGTGATCATGCAGTACGCATTGTCGATGGCCACTTTGTCGATGTCGGACCGCTGGCGTTACTGCAAGGGCGCTATCCCGACCATGGCGTGCTGCGGCTCGAACATCAGCTGTTGATGCCAGGCTTCATCGATACCCATCACCACCTGAGCCAGAGTTTTGGCAAAGGTCTGGTATTCGGCGAGCCGTCTGAGATTTTCCGTCGTGTATGGATTCCCCTCGAAGGTTCGTTGGACACCAACCTGCTTTACCTGACCAGTAAACTGGCCGCCTTCGAATCGCTGCGTGGCGGCTTCACCACCGTGTGCGATGCCGGCACCCGCTCCAAGGAAGGCGTGGAGGCCATTGCCCAGGCGGTTCACGAGGTGGGCATACGCTGCGTGCTGGCCAAGACCTGCAACGACCTGGAAGGCGAGCGCGTCCTCGACGCTCGCCAGGTGTTGTCGAGGGCTGAGCAGCACCTGGCAGCGTGGGACAACGACCCGTTGATCATCCCGTCGCTGGCGATCCCGATTCCCGAGATTGCTACCGACCGCACCCTGGGCGCTGCATACCGCTTGTGCCATGAGGCGGGCAGGGTGTTCCAGAGCCATGTCAACGAACACCTGGTCGCGGTCGAGCGTTCCCTTGAACGATATGGGGTAAGACCACTTGAGCAACTGCACCGGGCGGGCGCGCTGGGGCCCGGATCGCTGCTGGCCCACGCAACCCTGCTGACCTCGAACGAACTCTGTCTGCTGCGTGATAGCGGCGCGGCCGTAAGTTACAACCCGGTAGCGAGCGCCTGGAAAGGCAATGCCGTTGCCCAGGCGCACTTGATGCACTGCCTGGGAATTGCGCTTGGACTGGGCACCGACGGCACACGCGGCGACGGCTTTCGCCTGCTCGATTATGCCGAAGCCGCGCAACGCTTTGCCCATGGTTTGCCGGTAGGTGATTCGGTATGCGGCGGTGGCCAGCTATGGCTGGACATGGGCACCCAGAACGCCGCTGACGTGGTGGGGCTGAGCAAGGTGACCGGGCGCGTCGCGGTGGGAAAAGCCGCAGATTTTCTCCTGGTGGACCTGGCGGTACCCGAGTTGCTGCCATCGTGGAACCTGCCCTGGGACTTGGTCAGGCTCGCCAACCGCGATCAGATCCAGGCTGTGGTGGTGCAGGGTAAGGTCCGCCTTTGGCAAGGCTGGCCCACCGACTGGGATGCACGTGACCTGATGCGCCGGGTCGATGCCTTGGCGCGTAGCGTCGTCGACCAGGCTCCCATCCATAAAGTGCACCCTTTGCCGATTGTGGCATGACGATCTGGAACCCGATAACGATGAATCTACCATTCGACCCGCTGTATATCATTGCCGTAGCCGTGGCCTGCGGTGCGCTTATCCAGGGTACGACGGGCATGGGCTTCGCACTGATCGTGGCGCCGGTAATGGGATTGCTGGCGCCGGAGTCCTTGCCCGTCAGCTTGTTGATCTTGATGCTGCCGCTCAACGCCGCGGTTGCCTGGCGCGAGCGTAGCGCTATCGATTTCAGAGGCAGCTCGTGGATCACCCTGGGGCGTTTCGCCGGCACTTTTGGCGGTGTCTGGATTCTGTTGATACTGCCGATTTCACAGCTCAACCTGCTTATCGGGCTGTCGACAATCGCCGCCTGCCTGGCCACCTGGATGGCGCCGTCTTTCATCCCCGGGCGCCGGGCGTTGATCTCGACCGGGGTGATCACCGGCATCACTGAAACAGCTACCGGGGTAGGCGGCCCGCCGCTCGCTCTGGTGTACCAGCACTCGCCAGTCGCCACGCTGCGAGGTTCTGTGGCCCTGTGTTTTTTAGTGGGCGAGGTGATCTCACTGGTGGTATTGGCCATGGGCGGGCATTTGAACACCGAGCAGGTCTCACCCGTGTTGGCCTTGTGTGTGCCTCTGGCGCTGGGTGTGGTTGCCAGCCACTGGGCTCGCCATCTGATCAACGAGACGAGGCTGCGCCGCTTCGTGCTCATTTTCGCCTTCGTCTCCGGGGCGCTTCTGCTGGTGCAATAAGCAACACCCCATCGCATTCCACAACAAGTACAAAAAAGGAATTCGCCATGTTTGCTTTGAACAACCCGATTACCCGGGCGGCACTGCTGTGCACGTCTGCCTGGTCCGCTGTGGTTGATGCTGGCTTGATTGATGACAGCAAGGCCACGGTATTGCTGCGCAACTATTACTTCGACCGCGACTACAGTGACAGTGGTGCGGTGCAAAGCCAGCGCCGGGAATGGGCCCAGGGCTTTATCGTCAAAGGCACCTCCGGCTACACCCCGGGCCCTGTGGGCCTGGGCCTGGACGTGCTGGGTCTTGTGGGCATGAAGCTGGACAGCAGTCCAGACCGCACCGCAACCGAACTGCTGCCCTACGACCATGACGATGGCCGCGCGCCGGGTAGTTATGGAAGGTTGGGCCTGACCGCCAAGCTGCGCCTGTCGCATACCGAACTGCGTCTGGGGGAGCTATTACCCGAGGTACCCATCCTGCGTTTCAACGACGGCCGTTTGCTGCCGCAGACCTTTCAAGGCGTTATGTTGAGCTCCAAAGAGTTTGCTCACCTGACCCTGCATGCTGGCCACATCCACAGCTTCAGCCCGCGCAGTGCCGCAGACAGCGAAGACCTGTACCCGTCGGTCAGCGGCCGCAGCGTTGCCAGCGCGACCTCTGACCGATTCACCTACGCAGGGGGTGAATACAGCCTTGGCAAGGATTCGGCGCTGGGACTGTGGACGGCGGAGCTTGAGAACGTCTACCGTCAGAACTATTACAGCCTCGCTCACTACCAGCCGCTTGGCGCCTGGACAGTGGGCGGCGTGCTGGGCGCATTCGATACTCGCGACACAGGTCGCTCGCTGGCCGGAAAGCTGGACAACCAGGCCGCCTCACTATTGTTGTCTGCCGCCCATGGTGGGCACCGTTTTTACCTTGGACTGCAGCGCATGTACGGTGAGGACGGCTGGATCACCATTGACCGCTCGCTGGGCAGCACCCTGGCTAACGACATGTTCGCCAACACCTTTGTTTACGCCAACGAACGCTCCTGGCAACTGCGTTATGACTATAACTTTGCCGCGTTGGGCATACCGGGCTTGACGCTATTGATGCGCTACACCCACGGCGACCATATCAACAGCGCCGAGACAACCAATGGCCGCGAGTGGGAGCGTGATGTGGGGCTGACGTACACCTTTCAGTTCCGTCAACTCAAGGGGCTTAGCCTGCGTTGGATCAACGCCGAAGTGGGGCGAGATTTTGGCCTGAATGACTTTACCGAGAATCGATTGATTCTGAGTTTGCCGGTTGAGCTTTTTTAGCGGTTTGGTCGCAGACGCACTTGCCGACCTGAAACTGCTGCTAAGTAAGGTCCAGGCGTTCATCGCCAGTATTGAACCGGCCCGGATCGATGGCCAGGAAGGCCGTGAAATCATCACCCGTCCAGGCACGCCGAAAGAAAAACGCTTTACCGGCCAGAGCTACCTGCTGACCTATGGCCTGCCGCAATTCTTCTTCCACGCCACCACCTACGCGATTCTGCGCCATAACGGCGTGGAAATCGGCAAGCGCGATTTCATGGGCGCATTCTGACCCAGGGCTCGCCCGGGATTGAGCGAGGCTGACGTTTTATACGTCTGCTGCGAGACCCGTGGTGTGCGTCGCCTTCGACATACGGATGGTTGGCGCACACGGGTCTTGCTGCTTGAAATTCAATCGTGCTCCAGTTGCACGTATTCCAGCATTTTCTGGCTTCCATCAAGAATGTCGCTGCAGATCGCTTGGCGAGCGCCGGCGCCATCGCGTTTTTTCAGTGCATCGAGTACGTCCCAGTGATGATCAATTGCCATGCGTTCATTGAAGCTCCCATAGGCGCGAGCAATGAGCGGCCCCGTACGCATCCATAAGCCGTCCAGCAAGCTGGTCAGTACCGGCATGTCAGCGATTTCCGTCAAGCTGAAGTGAAACTGGTGATTGAAGGTCAATGCTGCCTTCATGTCATTGTCTTTGATCGCTACGAGATTGTTTTGAATGCAGGTTTCCAACTGCACCAATTGCTGCGGGGTCGCTAACGATGCGGCGGTCTCGGCTGCCAATCCTTCGAGCGAAAGCCGGATGCTTCGGATCTCCAGGTACTGCTTGGACGTCAGTACCGGGACGCGAATGTCCCTCGGTGTCTTGAGAACCAGCGCCTGCTCCTTCGCCAGTTGAAGAATGGCGTCCCGTACAGGTGTGACACTCGTCCCCAATTGCTCAGCAAGGTCACGTATGCGAAGCCGGTCATTGGGCTGGAAGCGGCCGGTAATCAAGGCTTCCCGAAGCAAGCCATAGATGCCGCTGCCAAGGTATGAGTGTTTCAGGTGCTCAATGGGGTAATTCATCGCGTACTCGTATGCGGCACATGCCCGACTGGATAGGGGAGGCTACCGGCAGCGATTATCGAGTAACTCAAACATGTTGCCCACCGTTTACGTGGATTTCTGCACCATTGATGTACGAAGCGCCGTTGGTGCAGAGAAAATGCACCAGCGCGGCGACTTCCTCGGGCTTGCCCATGCGTTTCATAGGGATCGATCGCTCAACGATCAGTTCGGTGCCGGCGGACAAGATAGAGGTATCGATTTCCCCGGGCGCGATCGCGTTGACACGAACACCGTGCGGTCCGAAATCATGTGCCATCTCCCGGGTGAGGGCCGATAGCGCGGCTTTCGAGCAGGCGTAAGCGACACCTGCAAACGGATGAACGCGCGAACCCGCAATCGAGGTTACGTTGATAACCGAGCCTCTGGCTGTCTTGAGCTCCTCGAAAAGCCCGCGGGCCAGCAGTGCTGTCGAGAAGATGTTCACATTGAAAACGTTCAGCCAGGTCGCATAGTCCGATTCCAAAACCCCTAGTCGTTCGCCCTCTGTTCCTTTGGGTGACATGCCGGCATTGTTAACCAACGCATCCAGTCGGCCACCGAGCTTCTCCCTGATTTCTGCGAGTCTGTTCTGGACCTCCTCGACGTTGCCCAGATCAAGGTGAATATGGTTGGCCAGGCCTTCAGCCCACGGGCAGCCTTCGCCCAGATCTTGCCGCGAGGCGGTAAACACTCGCCAACCCGCGGCACTGAAATATTTCACGGTTGCGTGGCCAATGCCCCGGCTGGCACCGGTGAGAAGCAAAGTACGTTGGTCGGTCATGAGGAGATCCCTTTCGTTGGTGGGGATGAGTGTAGATCAAAATATGATGCATCATATTTATTATGTGTTTTAATGGATTCTGTCCCCAACAGGGGAGCCGTACATTCATTCGATTGCTGCCACTACAAGAAAACTGCCATCCCTTTAAAGCTGCCCACGACCCGTAGCTGACCTGGAGAGACGCATGAATAAGAAAATCGCAGCTGTACTTTTGCTTGGCGTAATTGCAGGACCACTGAATGCCGCTGAAAAGCTGACCGTGGTTTCTTTTGGCGGGAATAATCGCCAGGCTCAGGAAAAAGCGTTCTACAAGCCCTTCGCGGCCAAGAGCGCCACGACCATCACGGCGGATGACTACAATGGCGAAATGGCCAAGATCAAGGTGATGGCCGACACCGGCAAAACCAGTTGGGATGTTGTCGAGGTTGAATCTCCCGAGCTGATCCGCGGTTGCAGTGAAGGCTTGTTCGAGCCATTGGACTGGAGCCGGATAGGCAACAAGGAGGATTTCCTTCCTGCCGCAGTCAGCGACTGTGGTGTCGGCATATTCATTTGGTCGACGGTACTTACCTATGATCCCAAAAAGCTCGCCAGCAGCCCGCAAGGTTGGGCAGACTTTTGGGACATGAAGAAGTATCCCGGAAAACGCGGTCTTCGCCGCGGAGCGAAATTCACCTTGGAGTTCGCGCTGCTCGCTGACGGGGTAAGCAACCAGGATGTCTATGAACTTCTCGGCACTGAAGCGGGTGTACAACGCGCTTTCAAAAAACTCGACGAAATCAAACCCCACATCCAATGGTGGGACTCCGGCGCGCAACCCCTGCAATGGCTGGTCGCCGGTGACGTGGTCATGACCTCCGCCTACAACGGTCGTGTTACCTCTGCTCAAGAAGAAGGCCAGTCATTTGCAATGCAATGGAATGGCAGCCTTTACGACCTCGACCACTGGGCGATCGTGAAAGGTTCAAATAAAAAGGAATTGGCAGAGCGCTTCATCGCATTTGCCAGTGAGCCTGTTCAACAGAAGAATTTCGTCGAAGCGATTCCCTATGGGCCCAGCAATACAAACGCGATGAGCCTGGTAGATAAGCAAGTGGGCGAAAAGCTTCCGACTGCACCCGAAAACCTGAAAAACGCCCGGGCTACTGACGCCGAGTTCTGGATCGATCATGGTGAAGATCTGGAGGAGCGATTCAACGCGTGGGTCAATAAGTGATAGATGGCGCCCCGCAAGCTCGGGGCGCCATTAGCAAGCCGGATGAGGACGCGAGTCATGCTACTTGAAAATTTGGCTGTCGATGACAGCCTGCTAGAAGCTGCCCCAGCGCAGGTCACAGACGCACAGGCGTGCGCAGTGCTCGAGCAGCACTTTGGCTTATGCGGCAAGCTGGAAAAACTGGGAGGAGAGCGCGACCTCAATTTTCGCCTGCTCCTCGAGGACGGATCCTCTCGTTTGTTCAAGCTTTCTCATCCGCTTGAGAACCCCGACGTGGTCGACTTTCACAACCAGGCAATGCGAAGAATCGCGCTTCGAGATCCGAAACTTCCGGTTCAACGCGTGTATCCGTCGCTTCGAGGCCAGTATGCGACCTTGGTTGAGGTTGATGGGCAGCACATGCTGGCCCGACTCATGTCTTTTGAAGAGGGACTGCCACTTCACCGCGTGAATCGCACCACGACGGCGTTTCGCCGAGTGATTGGGCAGTCCATTGCCCGGCTAGACGTAGCGCTCGAAGGTTTCACTCATCCAGCCGCCGGGCATGCTCTGCTCTGGGACATGCAGCATGCCGCGCACCTTCGACCGCTGCTGGCTCACATCGAGCCGGGTCAGGGGCGAAGTTTGGTCGAGCAGAGTCTTGATCGGTACGCGTTCGTCGTATTGCCGCAGGTCCCCGGACTGCGCAAGCAAGTCATTCACAATGACATGAACCCGCACAATATCATCGTTGATCCCGAGCAGCCTGATGTCCTGCGCAGCATCCTTGATTTCGGCGATATGGTGTACGCGCCCTTGGTCAATGAAGTAGCGGTTGCCGCGTCATACCACCTTGGACCGGTCGGCGATGTTCTCGAGCCGGCGCTGGATGTCATTGGCGCTTACCACCAACACAATCCGCTTGCTCAAGAAGAAATGGCACTACTGCCGGAACTGTTGGCCACGCGCTTGGCATTGGCCCTGTGCATCAATTCATGGCGCGCCGAACTGCATCCGGAAAATCGTGAATACATCCTTCGAAACGCCCAACGTGCGTGGGCAAATTTGAATGCAATGGCGTCGCTGTCTCGATCTGAAATCGAAGATCGAATCTGTTCAGCGTGTCTACGTGAGGTCCAAGCATGAGCATGGTCAACGGTTTTACTAAAGAGGACGCAACCCGGCTTTGCGACACTGAACGACGCCTGATCGAACGCCGCGAGCGTCTGCTCGGCCCAGCGTACCGTCTTTTCTACGAGCGACCGCTGCATACCGTTCGAGGGGAGGGCGTTTGGCTCTACGACAAGCAGGGCCGTCGTTATCTGGATGCCTATAACAACGTCGCGTCCATTGGTCACTGCCATCCACGGGTGGTCGAGGCTATGTACAAGCAGTCGCTGCAGTTGAATACACATACCCGCTACTTGCAGGAGGGTATTCTCGATTATGCCGAGCAGTTGCTGGGCACATTCTCTGGCGATCTGGACCGCGTCATGTTCACCTGTACCGGCAGTGAAGCGAATGACCTCGCACTTCGGATCGCCAAGCAGTTCACGGGCGGTACCGGCGTCATCATTACCCGATTTGCCTACCACGGTGTCACTGGAGATATCGCCGAGCTTTCGCCGTCGCTGGGTAGTGCCATGGTGCTACCGGCGCATGTCCGGACCGTTCGCGCGCCGGACGCTTACCGTTTGGGCGCTGAAAACGTGGCGGCGACTTTCGCCGCGGATGTACGTGCGGCGATCGATGACTTGAAAGCGCACGGTATCCGTCCCGCAGCCATTTTGCTGGATGGCATCTTCGCCAGCGACGGCGTATTGCCAGGGCCGGCGGGCTTCCTTGCAGAAGGTGTGGCGTTGGCCCAAGCAGAAGGAATGATGTATATCGCCGACGAGGTGCAGCCAGGCTTTGCGCGTACCGGTCTGAACATGTGGGGTTATTCGAGGCACAACGTGCGTCCGGACATTGTCACGCTCGGGAAGCCCATGGGTAATGGTCAACCCATTGCCGGTATCGTTGGACGCGCTGAGGTAATCGACCACTTCGGAAAAAACATGCGTTATTTCAATACCTTTGGAGGCAACCCGGTCTCGTGTGCGGCAGGCCAGGCTGTCCTGGACGTCATTCGCGACGAACAGCTCCAGCAGCGATCACATGACATTGGTATCTACCTGCTGGACGGCCTGACCAAGCTTACGCAGCGCCATGAAGTGATCGGTGACGTCAGGGGGGCTGGCATGTTTCTCGGTGTTGAACTGGTCACCGACCGTGCGACGAAGAAACCCGCAGCTGAACAGGCCCGCAAGGTCGTCAACTCGATGCGTGAACAAGGGGTATTGATAAGTGCCGCTGGCCCGCTCGAAAACGTACTCAAGATACGACCGCTATTGGCGTTTACGCAGGAGCACGCGCAAATTCTTATCGATGCCGTCGATGTCGCCGTGCAAGGGCTCGATTGACTGCTGACACAGTCCGAGTCTCAATCCTTTCCACCTGATATTCGGCATTACTGGCGTTATGGCTTAAGATAGCCGGTTGCCGAAAGAACCGTCATGGCCACAGCCATGAAGGGCTTTCATCCTTTACAAATAAGTGTGGTGAAGATGAACAAGCCTTTCATTTCGCTGTGCCCTGAAATTACTCGGGCACACGCGCTGACGTTGAAAGATTGGTTGGAAGATGAACGCGTCACCTGTTACCTGAGCGATTCGCGTGATGTTTCCCGCTCCATTGAGCACGTCATCGATCGGACTCAACTACCGATCCTGACCCATTTATTCAACCGGGGTGGCCGCTTCTTCATGGCCTATGATAGGCATGATGCCCCGGTGGGCTTTGTCCGTCTCATCAAGACCGGCGCGAACTGCGAGATCGTCCTGGTCATTGGCGACAGCGACAAATGGGGCCGAAACCTTGGTGCCCGCACGATCCGCGAAGGCATGAAACTGGCCTTCCTCGACATGCGCTCCGAGAAGCTCATCGCCAAGATCCACCCGGACAACGCGCGCTCGCTGAAAGCCTTCGTGCGCAGCGGCTTTCTGCTTGAAAGCGAAACGCCGACATTGAAGTCATTTGCCATGACCGCAGGACGCTACCTGCAGTTCTTGCGCGAAGGTGCCGTTGGCGACGCCACGGGGATCTACATCACTGAAATCGACAAGGCCAGGCTCGAGAGTCTGATTGTGCTGGAGCAAGGCCCGACCGTTGTTGAACTCGAACATGAGCTTGAGCGCGCCATTGTCGTCAAACCGCAGCAAGTGGCGCGCAATGTGGTCACGATGAATTCCAGGGCCTTGCTGCAACTGGATGACGAAGAGATGGAAGTGGCCTTGGTCTACCCAGAAGACGCAGACAGCAGCGCCGGCAAGCATTCGGTGTGTTCCGACATCGGCGCCGCCATCCTGGGCTATCAGGAAGGAGACGCCATCGAGTGGCGGATTTCTGATCGAACCCGCCGGATTGAAATCAGGAAAGTGCTGTACCAGCCGGAGGCTGCGGGCGACTTCCATTTGTAATGCGCCCTTGACTCAGTGAATGACGCGCCATGAACATGAAGGACATGGCGCGTTGAGTGAACGCTTTAGGGTCTGTGTGAAAAGTCTTGAGACGAAGGTCAGGCAAGGCGAAAACAGCCGAGGAAGCGGAGTTTACGGGTTGTAAATGAGCATTCCGAGGCTGTTTTCAACGCAGCATCACCGAGTATCAAGGCTTTTCACACAGAGCCTAGCGAATAGGGGTCGATTGCGACGATGATTGGTATTCGGGGATTATTCTTCGGCTATCACTGAGATCTTCCCGTTACGCTCGATAATGGCAAATTTGATCTGCTCTATTTTTTCGATTCCTTGGCTGTCACGCGCCGATTCAAGGATGTCATCTTCCGTCAGGCGTGCTCTTCGCATACGGTGGTGCAAAAAACGTCCATGCTCGACGACCAAGGTCGCATGGCCGTCTAGCAGCCGCGCCAAACGCTTGGAGTTAAGTTTTGCGAGCGACAGGCCGACATCCAGGACAATCAGTGTCGAGATCACCAGCATCGCGTTGATAAACGAGAAGTCGTCGCCCAGTAACGCCTGCTGAGTCGCCTCGCCGATGATCAGCAACAGCACGAAATCGAAGGTGGTAAGGTCGGCAAGTGAGCGCCTGCCAGCCACGCGAAACAGCAGCATCAATGCCAGGTACATTCCTGCTGCACGGAGGATCGAATCCATTGCGTGCTCCTAAGGGAACAGAAAGGTGGAGAAGCGGACAACGCTGGATGGGCCTGCCATGACCACGCCTTCAAGCGTGCCCACGTATTCGCTGCGTAACGTCAGGTAGAGCGTGGCACTACCATCCTCGCTGGAACCCAGCTGGAGCAAGATGGCCTTGCCCTGAGAGCGCGACACTTGCGGCGCTGGTTGAATGGTCTCAATGCTGGCTTCACGCAGTAAGGAGCCACCGAGTTGCAGCATGATTGGTTCTTGGGCCCTACCACGTACCGTGATACGCAAGCTGTCAGTGGTTCCGCTGCGACTGAGCCGTTGATATTCCACCAGCAGCCGGCCATCCTCGCTCATGACCTGAGCATCGCTGAGGGGGCCGTTGCCAAACAGACCGGCCAAACCCAGCAGTAAAATGATCACGAGCACATACCAACCTGCTCGTTCGAAGCGCCAGACGCGTCGCTGCATATTCATGTCTTCCTGAACGGGATGGTGCATGGAGACGTGCTCATCGTCCGTCATTGCCATTCCCCTCAGGTGTGCGCTCGCGGAGCCAGCGCTCGTGATAGTGAGTCAGCTGGGTCAGCCCATAGAGAGCACCTGCCTGCATAACCTCCGAGCGTTCCCCGAAAAAACGCTGAGTATGCGTAAACACTGCGATGGGCTCGCCGGCAAACGCCCAGGCAAAACACAGGGTGCCGGGCAAAACTCCAGATTCAGGGGCAGGCCCGGCCACCCCGGTAGTTGCAACAGCGACGTTGGCATCGCTGTCCATCAACGCCCCTACAGACATTTCCCCGGCTACCGCCTCGCTGGTCAGTCCATAACGCTCGATTGTCTCAGGATTTACCCCTAGCAGACGCTTCTTGGCAGAAGGGGAATAGACGACATAGCCGCTTTCCAATACCTCTCCTGTACCCGGGCAGGCGGCCAGCAATGCAACCATGCACCCCGCTGTACAGGACTCCGCAGTGGTGAGCACCAGGTGGTGGTCTTTGAGATAGTCGAGCACTGCCATTACGGGATCGCATGCCATTTCGTTATGGACTCGAGGGAGCTTTTGCGGTGGACGTAATTTGTTGGCAAATGGTTCAACCCATTCAGCTTGGTCGCCGATATGAACGTCGCTGATATGAACTTTGTTGCTCGTCTGGACATCTGTGTAAGTACAAGCGGATGGGTTCCCTCCGTTGTCAGCGGAACACTGAAGAGGGGTAGGGCAGACAATGAAAAAGCACAATGAAGGTCAGGCGAAAACAGGAGCACCACCCCCAACGAATGGCGAACAAGAGCGTGACAATGATGCTCATCGACCGGATGGTTCGTCTGGAACTGCGCATGATTCGACTGCGCAGAAAACGGCTAGAAAAGACGGGCAGCGCAAATCCTGAAGCCACTCACCGCACCCTTTTGCTAGTTCTTGCCGCTCAGCGCTGAGCTCATCTGCGGTAGAACTATTCGGGGTAAAGCAGGCCCGCTAGTGACTCAATTTTGCCACCCGGTAGAGACCATTCGGGAGCCTCCTTGCGCACGAACAGAATCCTTCCTTCTTGCAAGCAGATAATGGTCGCATGCAACTCTTTCGATGGGTTCATGACGGTTTCTCCTACATGAGCAGATGGCCTGTGCAAGAGACTAAAAGTTCAATGCTTCGAGGACTAAAAGTCGCTGGGGACTCAAAGGGATTCCTCGGCACTGCATGTGTCGGTTGGAGTTTTGCGCGGGTCGGGCCGCAAACCGTTTGAGCGGACTGTTCGAGGTCTCTTTATCGATCCAAACTGGTCAGATGTTGCCAAGAAAGCGATAGATTCGTTCATCCATCGAATGGGCCACATTGAAGCGAATCCATGGCAGTACGCGGGTATCCGGCATGAACAATTGCCCAGGGGCGAGGAGGATTTTTTCTTCCTTGGCCTTCATGGCCAGTGCCGTGGAGTCAACGACCTGTGGGTGTCGCGCCCACAAGAACAGGCCTGCCCGTGGTTCGACAAATAGCTCCATGCCCACACTGCGCAGGCGTCGAGCGACGCTGTCATGGGCCTCGGCCAGATAGCTTTGCAGCTGTTTGACGTGTTTGCGATGGCGCCCTTGCAGCAACACTTCAAGGGCCAGCTCTTCTGTTATTTCCGAGCTTGTGAGGCCACTGACCAATTTTAACGGCAGTAACTCTTCGATCAGTTCCTGATGGGCAGCGATGAAGCCCACTCGCAATGCCGGGGCTATGGCTTTGGAAAAGCTGGCAATGTAAATCACCCTCGACAGCTGATCCATCCCGGCCAGCGCCTGCTGGCCGCTTGGGTCAAGATCAGCATAGATATCGTTCTCGACGATCAGGAAATCATACTTCTCTGCCAGTTGTAGCAGGCGATGGGCGACCGCAAGCGACAAGCTGGTGCCGGTCGGGCATTGCAGGCGGGTGTTGGTGAAGAACACCTTTGGCCGATGCTGAACGATCAATCGCTCAAGCTGTAGCAGATCGATGCCATCACGAGTGCGCGGCACGCCCAGGAGCTTGGCACCTTGTAGATGCAGGTTTAGAAAAAGATTGTGATAGCCCGGCTCGTCGACCAGCACGCTGTCGCCGCAGTGCACTAGATAGCGCACTACCAGGTCCAGGGCTTGGCTGGCGCCGCTGGTCAGCATGATTTGTTCGGGGTGGGCGGCAATCTGGCTATCCGCCAGTTTCTCGGCCAGCTTGCTGCGCAGCTTTGCGCTGCCTTTGGCAATGCCGTATCCGGAGAAACTGCTGGGCGCGCTGCGAGCCAGGATCCGCAGGCTGCGTTGCAGGCCATCGTCGTCCGTCCACTGTTCAGGAAGCAGCCCAACACCAGGACGGACTTCCATACCCATTGGTTGGAAGACTCGCTGCAATAGCAGATGTGCGTCGAAATCAAACGCGTAGTCAGGGGCGGCTGTCTCGCATGGCGCCTCGCCGATAACGCTATCCGCCGGCTCCCGTACGTAGAAACCCGCATTGGGTACGGCTTTCAATAAACCCAGCGCAACCAGTCGATCGTAGGCCTCGACCACGGTGAAGTGGCTGACATTGTGCGATTGCGAGAGCCTGCGGATCGAGGGCAACTTGCTGCCAGGGCGAAGCTGTTGTTGTTTGATCGCCAAGCTTATGCCCGCAACGATCTGGCTAACCAGCGGCGCCTGGGAACTGGGGTTCAGGAACATCATAAAACTTTCGCTCAAGCAGGGCATGGGCAGGCACGTGTACCGGTAAAAAGACCATAACAGTGATGCCAGCCAACGGCATTTCCTGTGTATGGCCGCCAGTAGGGTGCTGCGGCAAGATCGGGCCATAGCCGATCGATTTATCAGCAGAACATATCACGAACCTGGATCCGCCATGCACGATACCCTCCTGAAAATAGACCGTAGCAAGATCTCCCCTGAAGAGTGGAAAACCCGCTGTGACCTGGCGGCACTGTATCGGTTGCTCGCGCACTTTCGCATGACCGACCTGATCGACACGCACATTTCCGCCAGGGTGCCAGGCGAGGAAGGACACTTCCTGATCAATTGCTATGGGGTACTGTTCCACGAAATGCGTGCTTCGGATTTGATCAAAATTGACCATGAGGGCAATGTAGTAGACCCGTGGCGCGGTCCCGATAGTGTCAACCGCGCCGGTTTCAATATCCACTCGGCGATTCATGCGGCGCGTCCGGATATCGATTGCGTGGTGCACACCCATACCTCAGCGGGTATCGCCGTATCTGCACAAGAGCAAGGGCTATTGCCGATCAGTCAGCATGCCCTGAAGTTCTACCGGCGCCTGGGTTACCACACCTATGAAGGTATCTCGTTAAACCCCGACGAGCGCGCCCGCTTGGTTGCCGACTTGGGCCCGCACATGGCGATGATCCTGCGCAATCATGGGTTGCTTGCAACTGGCGGCAGCATCGCCGAAGCCTTCAATCAGATTTACTTCCTTGAGCGCGCTTGCCAGGCTCAGGTGCAGGCACTCGCTGGCGGACAAGCGTTGCGCTTCCCGACAGAGGCGGTCTGTGAATTGACTGCCCAACAGTCCGATGACGAGATCGACCAACAACTGCATCAACTTGCTTGGAACTCAGCACTGCGCCTGATCGCCAATGATCCCGTAGATTACCGCAGCTGACAGGCGACAACCGATCACCGCGAAGCTATTACCTTGCCGTGCATATCTGCCAAAACTAACAATCCTAAGGGCTAGAAATGAAAAACAAAGCTATTGGAACCTTGTTGCTCGCCGCCATGGCGTCGAGTTCCATGGCCGACGAGATAACAGTGATCTCGTTCGGCGGCGTAAGTAAAGATGTGCAATCGGAGGCTTTCTATAAACCGTTTGAGAAGGCCACCGGCAACAAGGTGATCGCTGGTGAGTACAACGGCGAGATGGGCCGGATCAAAGTCATGGTCGATACCAACAGCGTCAATTGGGACATCGTGCAGGTCGAAGCGCCGGAACTGATACGCGGCTGCGAAGAAGGGATGTTTGAGCAACTGGACATGGCGAAACTGGGTAAAGAGGAAGACTTCGTGCCCGGCACACTATCGGACTGTGGCGCTGGCTTGTTGATCTGGTCGATGGCGATGGCTTACAACAGCGAGAAGTTGAGCGCTGCACCGACCGGTTGGAATGATTTCTGGGATACCCAGAAGTTTCCCGGTAAACGCAGTCTGCGCAAGGGCGCCAAATACACCCTGGAAATTGCCTTGATGGCCGATGGCGTGGACTATTCCGATATCTATACGGTGTTGGGCACCAAAGAAGGGGTCGATCGCGCATTCAATAAACTCGATCAGATCAAATCCAGCATTCAATGGTGGGAGGCTGGCGCGCAGCCAATGCAATTCCTCGCCAGTGGCGATGTGGTGATGAGCACTGCGTTCAATGGTCGTGTGTTCTCTGCCCAAGAATCAGGAGCGCCGGTGCAGATCGTCTGGAAGGGGAGCATCTATGCCATTGACTCCTGGGCGATTCCAAAGGGCAGCAAGAACAAGGCGGTCGCCGAACAGTTCATCGAGTTTTCCCTACGCCCGGAAAACCAGAAAATCCATACCGTAAAGCTTGGCTATGGCTCGACCAACCTGCACACCGCATCACTTCTCGATCCAGCCATGGCAGCACGTCTGAACTCGGCCCCCGCTAACCTGGCGCAGGCAATCCCCATGAACAATGAGTTCTGGGTTGATCATGGAGAAGAGCTTGAGCAGCGGTTCAATGCCTGGGTGGCTAAAGCTAACTGATGCGAAGGTGGGCGAGGGTTCGAAACGCATCACAATGCCTTGGTCGTCAACTGGAGGCGCTGGATTCTCGCTCCACCAGTGCCAAGCAGCGCTGAACAATCGGGCTGACATCACCGGTGCGGCGACTGAGGATAATCGGGCTGACAGCACTGGGGTCGAGCAGGGCGGCGTATTCGACCCCGGTGCGGTGCTGCTGAACCGAGGAGGGTACCAAGGTAACCCCCAGGCCTGCCGCTACCAGCCCGATCGCCGTCTGCAACTCATTGGCCCACTGACTGACCTTGATGCTCATGCCATGTTGCGCAAACAAGGCCAGTACGTGGTCGGCGTAGCTAGGCCGCGGGTTGGCCGGGTAAAGGACGAAGGGCTCTTTAGCCAGTTGTTCCAGCGCTAGAGCCTTGCCTGCCAACGCATGGCCACTTGGAAGCACCGCCACTAGGGGATCTTCACGCAGTACCTGCTGATAGATCGCTGGGTCGTCAATGCGAATACGGCCAAAAGCGATGTCGATCCGACCGCTTTTCAGCGCCTCTACCTGTTGCACGGTGGTCATCTCGCTCAGCCCCAATTCCAGGCCCTCGTCGCTGCGCAGCGCACGAATCAGCTCAGGCAAATCGGCATATAACGTGGACGGCGCAAAGCCTATCCCCAGCCATTGGCGCTTGCGTTCGCCAATGCGCCGGGTGTTATCGCTGATGGTTTGCAGTTGCCCAAGCAGGGTGCAGGTGTGCTCGTACAAATAGCGCCCGGCTTCGGTCAGACGTAGCGGCCGTTCGCGCTCTACCAACAACGTCCCCACTTGTTCCTCCAGTTGACTGATCTGTCGACTCAGAGGCGGCTGAGCCATGTGAAGAAGTTCGGCGGCGCGGGTGAAATTAAGGGTTTCGGCCAAAACCGTGAAGTAGCGAAGGTGGCGAAGCTCCATCAGACCTCCTGGGTATGGTGGCAGATTTTTTTGATATTGGACGCCGGTCAGGTTCTCGTGCAATGCTTGAATAATCAAGTGAAATATATTGTATTAAGCTAGCCAGCTGCGCCTCAATTGACGGGACACTCGAACAATGACAAACGCCATAATCGAAAGCCTTGACGCTTTGATCGTCGACCTGCCGACCATCCGCCCGCACAAGCTGGCGATGCATACCATGCAGCAGCAAACCCTGGTAATCCTGCGTTTGCGCTGCAGTGATGGGGTCGAAGGCATTGGTGAATCCACCACCATTGGCGGACTGGCGTACGGCTACGAAAGCCCGGAAAGCATCAAGACCAACATCGATGCACACCTAGCTCCGGCATTGGTCGGCATGCCGGCAGACAACATCAATGCGGCCATGCTCAAACTGGACAAACTCGCCAAGGGCAATACCTTCGCCAAGTCGGGTATCGAAAGCGCGTTGCTCGACGCTCAAGGCAAGCGGCTTGGGTTGCCGGTCAGCGAACTGCTCGGCGGCCGTGTGCGTGACAGTCTCGAAGTGGCTTGGACGTTGGCCTCTGGCGACACCGCCCGCGACATTGCCGAAGCCGAGCAGATGCTCGACCTGCGTCGTCATCGCATCTTCAAGCTGAAGATTGGCGCCAACCCGGTCGACATCGATCTGGCTCATGTCATTGCGATCAAAAAGGCCTTGGGCGAGCGCGCCAGCGTGCGGGTCGACGTCAACCAGTACTGGAACATATCTCAGGCAGTACGTGCTTGCCGGGTGCTCGGCGATAACGGCATCGATTTGATCGAACAACCGATCTCACGCAACAACAGAGCAGGGCAGGTGCACCTTAGTCGCGTCAGCCCGGCACCGATCATGGCCGATGAATCCATCGAATGCGTTGAGGACGCGCTGAGCCTCGCCATCGACGGCGCGGCCAGCATCTTCGCCTTGAAAATCGCCAAAAACGGCGGGCCACGTGCCGTGTTGCGCACCGCGCATATCGCCGAAGCCGCAGGCATCGCCCTGTACGGCGGCACCATGCTCGAAGGCAGCGTTGCCACGCTGGCCTCGGCCCATGCCTTTATCACGTTGAACCAACTGACCTGGGGCACCGAGCTCTTTGGCCCGTTGTTGCTCACCGAAGAAATCGTCACTGAAGCGCCGCTGTATCGCGATTTCCACCTGCATGTACCGCGCACCCCGGGCTTGGGCCTGACTTTGGATGAAGAGCGCGTGGCGCGCTTCGTTCGCCGCTGATAGAGGGAACCACCGATGCTTTTTCACGTAAAGATGACGGTAAAACTGCCCACCGATATGGCCCCGGACACCGCTGCCAAACTCAAGGCCGATGAAAAGGAATTGGCCCTGCGCCTGCAACAAGAAGGCACCTGGCGCCACCTGTGGCGTATTGCCGGGCACTACGCCAACTACAGCGTATTTGATCTACCCAGTGTTGAAGCATTGCATGACACGTTAACGCAGTTGCCATTGTTCCCGTACATGAACATCGAGATTGACGGCCTGTGCCGTCATCCGTCTTCCATTCACGCTGACGATCGCTGAACCGTTGCTAAAACAATAAATAACAGGTGATAACAATGACAGTGAAAATCTCACACACCGCTGATGTTCAAAACTTCTTCAAAGAAGTATCCGGTATTGATAACGACCAGGGCAGCAAACGCTTCAAGCAAATCATCCTGCGTGTACTGCAAGACAGCGCCAAACTGATCGAAGACCTTGAAATCACCGACGACGAGTTCTGGAAAGCGGTGGACTACCTCAACCGCATGGGCAGTAACCAGGAAGCCGGATTGCTGGTCGCAGGCCTGGGAATAGAGCACTTTCTGGACTTGCTGCAAGATGCCAAGGATGCCCAGGCCGGGCTCAGTGGCGGCACCCCGCGCACTATCGAAGGCCCGCTGTACGTAGCTGGGGCCCCGTTGACCGAGGGCGAGGCGCGCATGGATGACGGTACCGACCCTGGCACCGCGATGTACCTGCACGGTCGTGTGGTAGACGCCGAAGGGCAGCCGGTTCCGGGCGCTACGGTAGACGTGTGGCATGCCAGCACCAAGGGTACTTATTCGTACTTCGACCCAAGTCAGTCCGAATACAACCTGCGCCGGCGCATCCTCACCGATGCCCAAGGTAGCTACCGCGTACGCAGCATCGTACCGTGCGGCTACGGCTGCCCACCGACAGGCACCACGCAAGAAGTGCTCAACCACCTGGGCCGTCATGGCCAGCGCCCGGCGCATATTCACTTCTTCATCTCGGCGCCTGGTTATCGTCACCTGACCACGCAAATCAACTTTGAGGGTGACCAATACCTCTGGGACGACTTTGCCTACGCCACACGTGACGGGCTGATTGGCCAACTGAACTTCATCGACGACGCACAAGCGGCTAAAAACCGCGGCCTGGAAGCAACGTACTTTGCCGATCTGCAATTCAGCTTCCAGCTTCAGGCCGCAGTGGATAAAACCGCAGGTGAACGCAGCCAGCGTCCACGCGCCTTGCAAAAAGCCTGATCAAGCGCACATATGACCTTGTGGGAGCGGGCTTTGGTTCGTTATCTGGCGCGCAGCGGCAGCAATGCCAGCGCCAGGTTGGCCGTGGAACGTGGTTTTGCGAGCGCTGTGCACTCGATCGCCAGCAAGCTAGCTCCTACGTCATTGATTAGCCTGTGGGGCGAGTTCGCTCCGGCCATCCAGGGCGCGCACGCTTAGTCCTAGTTCCTCCAGCAATGGCAGGCTGCAGGCATTACGCCCGGTCAGCGACTGGCGGGGGCCTGAGCAGAGCGCCAGGGCGGCTTCGGCCATCGCTTCGATCGGCTCGAATATCGCCTGATCATCGATGCTGCCAGTGTCGAGCGCACCTTCACTGGCCACCGCTTCGACCGGTGCGAGGCTATTGATGGCAATCGACTGGCTGGCCAGTTCCATGGCCCAGCCTGCTGTCAAACGTTCCAACGCCGCCTTGGTGGCGCCGTACAGGCTTGGCGAGGCGGTGTTATGGAAACGGTAGGCGCGGTCATCGCTGTAGTAAGGGCCACAACCAGGTCGCTGTGAAGTTGCACTGGACAGATTGAGGATCCAGCCGCCACCGCGTTCAACCATCACTGGTACAGCCAGTTGGCTCAGGTGCAGCGGTGCAATGAAGTTGATTCCCAGCGACAGCTGCACATGCCTGGCCCGCTGCTCCTGGGTTGGGGCGAAGCGTGCAAAGGCTGCGTTATTGACCAGAATGTCGACACCACCCCAGTGCTCGAGCGTTTGCGCCATGATGCGTTCGCGGTCTTCTTCCTTGGATAGATCGCCGGTGATGCTCAAGCATTTTCCACCCCGGCTGCAGATGTAATCGGCGGTTTCCTGCAATGAGCCGGGTAGCCTGCCGCCTGGCTCGCCGGTACGGGCAGTAATCACAACCCGAGCGCCTTCGGCGGCAAAGCGCTTGGCGATCGCGGCACCGATGCCTCGGCTGGCACCGGTGATGATGGCGATCTTGTTCGCTAGAATCTGCGGCATGCTGCTCTCCTGATGGTGGCGACATCAACAGCAGTCAGTGCAGCGTAAAGGGCGCACTGGCGAATCGTTCATTTGGCCTATGTCTGCAAATTCGCCGGCCGCAACTGGATACGCAAATGACGCTCAAAACTACCCAATCATTTACGCCTTAAACAGCTGAATCAGCACTTGCTGATGATCCGCCTGCGCAGTCAACCGCTGGCTGATCAGCGCCGACTGCTCCGCCTGCCCAGACAGCGATTCGGTCACATTGCGGATGGCCTGAACGTTACGATTGATCTCTTCGGCAACGCTGCTTTGCTCTTCAGCGGCACTGGCGATCTGCAGGTTCATATCGGTGATTTCGTTCACCGCCTGGCCGATCTGCTCCAGGGTGCGTACCGCTTGCTGCACTTGCGCGACGTTCTGCTGGGCCAGTTCATGGTTGGCGTGCATCGATTCGGTGACATCGCGGGTGCCGTCCTGCAGGTCATGGATCACCTGGCGGATTTCTTCCACCGAGTGTTGGGTGCGTTGCGCCAACCCACGTACCTCATCAGCTACCACAGCAAAGCCGCGGCCTGCCTCGCCAGCGCGGGCCGCCTCGATGGCCGCATTGAGGGCCAGCAGGTTGGTTTGCCCGGCGATGGACAGGATTACTTCCAGTACCGAGCCGATTCGCTGGCTGCTGTCTCCGAGTGACTGCAACTGCGCCATGCCGCTAGTCATCGCGTGGGCTTGGGTTTGGATCGCGCCGGATGTCAGGGAGACCACTGCCAAGCCCTCCTGGGTCGCTTCATCGGCGCGGCGGGCGGCGTCGGCGGCATAGGCTGCACTTTGTGCCGACGATTGCGCTGCCACGGTCATTTCGTGCAGTGCGGTGGCCACCAGATCGATCTCGCGGAACTGCTGCTGCATGCCGATGCTGGTTTGTTCAGCGATCAGCGCCGATTGATTGGCAGTGGTGCGCGCCCCTCCCAGCGTTTGTTGCACCTGGACAATCACCGGTTGCAGTTTGTCGAGGAAGCGATTGAAGGCGCGGGCCAAGCGACCGAGTTCGTCACTCTTGGCATAGGACAGGCGTTTGGTCAGGTCACCTTCACCCTCGGCGATGTCATCGAGCATTTCGCTGACGCGCAGCAGTGGGCGGGTGATGCTTTTGGCGGCAAACCACATCATCACAATGCCCAGCAACGCTGCCGTCAAACCGAGCGACAGTTCAATTCCGGACGACTTCCAGCGTTGGCCGTCCATCCAGCTTTTCATCGACTCGGCAGGGGCGACCAGGATGCTGCGCGGTACATTGACCAACACCCCCCAAGGCTCGGCTCCAGCGATGGGTTGGATCGGTGCCAGCAGTTGCATTTGATCGGCACTGTCCAACGCCTGAATACGGTTTTGATTCTGCAATGCGAGGATCTGCGCGGCTTGTGTCGGCATAACCTGCTGCAGGGCGCTGCCCAATTGGGCAGGCGACTCGGTGTGCGCGGCAAGCACGCCGGAGGGGCTGATGATGGAGATACCGGCTCGTCCGTCATAGAGTCTTTGCGCTTGCGCCTGGGCATCCTTCTGCAGGACTTGCAGGTTGATGTCCAGGCCGATGACGGCAATGACCTTGCCCTCGACGATCAGCGGCAGGGCAATGCTTGTGACCAACCGCTTGGTGCCGGTGGATTCATCAAAGTACGGTTCGAGAAGGCAGGATTTGGCGCTCTCGACAGGGCAGGTAAAGAAAGTGTTGAAAGCCGCGCCGCTGGGGCCTTTCGAGGTGTCTGCCAGCAGCTTTTCGTCGCCCGGTACCGCTTGTAATACGCCGGGGTTGGGTTGCAACCAGTAGACGGCAAAGCGTCCGGCATCGTTGCTGCCAAGGTCGGTGTTGCCTTTGAACGCGGCGTCGATGCCGTCCAGTGCGTTGGGTTGGAAGATCAAAAACAGTCCGAGGACCTCCGGGTGATCTTCAGCGGCCTTGCGCAGCTCGGTGCTCAGCGATTGACGCGTGGCGACGGCTTGCTCACCTGATTGTGCGCGCTCACGTAGAAACAGCACCTGGCGTCCGAGCCCAGCAGCCAATTGATAGGCACTGTTGAATCCGTTCTGTACTTGCAGGGCTTGTATCTGGGCTTTGTCTTGCAGGGTACGTTGAGCGGCTTGCGCCAGTATCTGGCTGGCAAAGTCCTTGGCGTTTTCGGTGCTGGTGCGGGTTTGCTGCAAGGACAAGCTGACCAGCAGGCCGACCACGGTAATCAGGCACAAACTGGCGAGCCAAATGATTTTGCTCTGGATGCTCAAGCTGTTTTTCATCGCGGTGCCTTAACAAAGAGGAGAAAACGCGGCGGGCAGGTACACCACTGAGTTCATTTCTTGCAGTTGCGGTGCCGAGTTTTCGGGTGGCCAAACGCCGTTTTTGACCGCGCGTGTACGCACGTCGAGGCGCTGCTCCAGGCTTGAGTAAGGCCAGATATGCAGGTAGCGCGGTACGCGGCCACTGGTGGCATAGAAGGCGGCGTACACCTGGGAGTAGTCATCGCCGGTGCGTGGACCAACGGCTTTTTCCCAACCTTGCAAGGTGGGTTCAAGGCCAGAAGGCACCAGGTTGTACTCGCGCAGTTCGTAGAAAGGGCCGTGCTCTCCCGCTGGCAGCGGCTGCAGAAATGGGAACCTGCAATAGTCGTCAATGTGCTGGTGCAACAGGTACTCGCCGATGCCCAGGCCATCGGCTGCGAGCAACAGGCGCGTGCGTTCGGCGTCCTTGATTTCGCTTGAGGCAAAGCTGCGCATAACTGCAATGGTGTTCTGCGGGCCAATTTCAGACACCCAGCAGCCCACCAATTCAACGCCTTCAAGGGCTTGGCCGAGGGCGGCTTGCAGCTTGGGCAAGGCGTGCGACGGGGTGCGAACGCGCAGGGTCAAACGGATCAACTCATACAGTTGATGGCTCATGGATACGCCTCAAGGTCGTTGGCTGCTGTTTTTGTATGCTGTGCGACGCGAACGCCACACAGTGACCTGCGAGCAACGTCGCTGGATGCGCAGAAGCTACGGGTGCGGGGGGGGAGGGCTCAATGACAGAGGGCGACGATGTCGTTGCGCTTTGTGCAACAGTTCCCTTACATAGCGCCTTGCCGGCGATGTGCTGCGCAGCAGTGCTCAGCGTACCGGCGAAGTACGCAGGGCTTTGGCAAGTGCCAGTGCCAACGCCTGAGTGACCTCGGGCAAGCGTCGTGAGCGGCGGGTAACGATCTGTATCTCGGTGTGCTCCATAAGCGGACAGTCGATGGGGATAGCTCTGAGTGCACCGGATTTCAGTTCCTCCCGCACTGGCCTTTCGGGTAGCAAGGTCGCACCGGCGCCAGTGCGCACAAAGTCGAGAATCACCGACAGCGAGTTGGTGATAATGGCCGGCTCGATCTTCAAGTCAATGTTGGCACAGGCCAGATCGAGCAGTTCCCGTACGCGAAACTTGGGGCCCGGCAGAATCAGCGACGTTTTGCTCAAGTCTTCAAGGCTCACGCGTGTACGTCCGGCCAGCGGGTGATTGCGATCGACGATCAGGCACAACGGTTGCGCCAGTGAGAACAGCTTTGAAAACTGAGCGGCCGGGCACGGCGAGAAGATCACCGCCAGGTGCGCTTGGTCTTGCGCAACCATCCGCTGCACTTCATAGGAAGGCGCACTGATGATCTCGGTGCGCAGCGTTCTGTGCTCGCGCAAAAAGTGATTGAGGCTGCTGATCGCGTGAGCGTCCAGTAAGCCTTCACCCACGGCTATGACCGCTAAGTTCTGCTGCTGGCCACGTAAATCGTCCATCTTGCTGAACAAGTCCTGCTGGTGCGCCAGGCGGGTCTGGTAGTACTCGACCACGACCTTGCCTGCGTCGGTCAGCTCAACGCGGTGCGCACCTTGCTTGACCAACTCGATGTTCAGCTCCTGCTCAAGCTTGGCGATATGGCGGCTGATGGATGAGGCCGCTACGCCGAATTCATCCGCTGCGGCGCGCATCGAGCCTCTCTGGTGGCTGATGTAGAGGTACTTTAAACGGCTGTCCTGAAAGGTCAGTTCCGATAGGGCATTTGCAGGCATGGCTAACGTCTCGCAGCAGGTGCTCGGCTGTGGGGACACGGTAGCACCGCTGGTCAGCGGGCCGTAAAAATTACAAAAATATTTTTCCAATATTCTTCAGGTAACTCATGTGGCTGCAGCTCGAGCATGAACATAAAAAACGTTATTAATCATATATTTATATTGATTTTATATGAATCGATTGGCCGTTTTATGCGTGGGTTACCGCCGCCGGTAAGCATGAATATTCCATTGACTATTCACGTAATTGGAGGCAAATTCGCTCCACGGCACCAAAACAAGAAAGGTACTCGATCATGCCGACCCATCCTGCTTGTCCTAGCCAGCCTTGCTGCGCTACCCCAAGAGCATTCTCGCTCTACTGCCCATTGCTCATCGTCCTTACAACCGTTACTGAAGACGGAGTTTCTCTATGAATCCGCTTAGCGTTTCGCACGCTGCACCTGCGTCTGCGCTTGCCAGTGGTGCTGCCTTTGAAGCCTTGCTTGACGGTGTTCGGGAGCGTGCCCGGCTGAGTGAGTTTGATCGCCAGCGGCACATCTCGCGTGACGTCATCGATGCTTTCAAGGTCCATGGCGTATACCGCGCTCTGGTGCCAAAACGCTTTGGCGGCAACCAATGCTCGCCAGCGCAGTTCTGCGAAATGATTGAACGCATTTCCCACGCCGACGGCTCGGCAGGCTGGGTGGCAAGCTTCGGCATGAGCCCGGTGTACCTGGCGGCGCTGCCCCTGGAAACCATTGCTCAGGTGTACGCCAACGGCCCGGACGTGGTATTTGCCGGCGGCATCTTCCCACCGCAACCGGCTGAAGTGGTGCCTGGCGGCTTCCAGGTCAAGGGTCGCTGGAAGTACTCCAGCGGCTCCATGGGTGCTGATATTGTTGGCGTCGGTATCGCGCCGAAAAATGGTGACAAGTTCGACCTGCCTCGTATTGCCGTCATGCCGCAATCGCAAGTGCGCATTGACCAGACCTGGGACACCGTGGGCTTGTTGGGCACCGGCAGTCACGATCTGGTGATCGATGACGTAGTGGTGCCTGAGCAATGGACCTTCGTGCGCGGCGGCCCGTCCAATCTTGATGAGCCGTTCTTCCGTTACCCGTCGTTGTCGTTTGCCACTCAAGTGCTGTCGGTGGTGGGCTTGGGTGTTGCCCGCGCCGCACTGGACGAGTTGGCCGGCATGGCCAGTGGTCGCATCTCGGTGACCGGCGCCCCGGCATTGGCCGATCGCCCCTTGGCCCAGGTAGACATCGCCAAGGCAGAAGCGGCATTGCGTTCGGCACGGGCGTTCTTCTACGAGTCGATTGATCAGGCCTGGAGCCATGTGCTCGCCGGCGACCCGGTGCCAGCGGCCGCCACCAACTTGCTGCGATTATCTTCGACCCACGCCACCCGCGTTGCTGCCGATGTTGCCCGTACCGCGCAAATGCTCTCGGGGATGACCGGGGTGTACAACGAAAGCCCGCTGGCCCGCTGCGTCAATGATGCGCAAGTAGTTACCCAGCATGCGTTCATGGGCGACGTTACTTATCAGAACGCCGGCGCAATCTTCTTCGGCAAACAACCGCTTCCTGGCTATATCTAATTAACGAGAACTTATCATGAGTGACTACAAAGCATTGCGTGTGTTGTTTTGCATGGGTATCAACCAAAACTTCTTTGATGCCCCGCGCGAAGAACAACTGCAAGTGTGGGCCGCCTTCAGCGAAATGTGGAACGGCATTCATGACCTGCCAGGCGTGAACGTGCTGGGCAACATGGATGACGACAAAGGCATGGTTGGCCCCTCCGATGGCTTTCCTTGGACCACCTACCTGCTGGCCGATGTACCGAACATCGAGACGGTTCATGCCGCCTGCAATCTGTTCCGCGTAACCGCGGTGGGCGAGGGCACATACAAGTTGTGGCGCTATGCAAAAGTTGAAGCCCGCGTCGGGCGCGAGTTGATTATTCAACGCGCTTGATTGACGGCAACTTCGCCGCGCACTGAGTAACACTGCATTTAAAAAATTAACGCCACAGTTGCGATTCTTATTGCAGCCGCAGGCGCCGTGTTGCCGGAATTTGATCCGGCAAGGAGATACCGTGAGCAATTTGATCCCCGCTGTAAACCTGGCGGTCGACCCTGCCGATCTGGTGCAGGCTGACCGTGTCCACACTTCGCTGTACACCGACCCGGCACTGTTTGATGCCGAACTGGACAAAATCTTCTACAGCACCTGGGTGTGGGTCGCTCACGAAAGTGAAGTGCCGGAAGCCGGCAACTACAAAACCACCTACGTCGGCAAACAGCCGGTGATCGTGGTGCGTGACCGCAAGAAGAACATCAACGTGCTGCTCAACCGGTGCCGCCACCGTGGTGCCACCGTATGCGAACACAAGAAGGGTAAAACCGCTAGCTTCGTCTGCCCGTACCACGGCTGGGGCTACGCCCTGGACGGTTCGCTGCGCGGCATTCCGCACCCGGAAAGCTACGGCGACTGCATCGACAAGGCCGAACTGCCGCTGGTGAGCCTGCGCGTCGAAACCTACAACGGGATGATTTTCGCCACCTTCAAAGATGACATCGAGCCGCTCAGTGACTTCCTCGGTGCAGCGAAAAAGTGGATCGACCTGTTCATGAAGCAGGGTGCCGGTTACGGCATCAAAGTACCGGGTGAACACCGTTTCCGCTTCCCGGGCAACTGGAAGATCCAGCTGGAAAACACCACCGATGCATACCACTTCCCGTTGGTGCACAAGAGCTTCCTGTCCTCGGTCGATGAACAAACCCTGGAGCTGTTCGACTTCGTCAAAGGCCCGGGCTACGTCGAAGATTTGGGCAACGGTCACAGCGTCATGGTCATGATCCCTGACCTGGTCGACCTAGAGGCCGACTTGGACAAACCCATTCCTGAGCGCTTTGAGTCGCTGGCCGCCGAGCTGCGTGACGAAGGCATCGAAGAACAACAAGTGCGGCGCATCGTGCGTGCGGTCGGCGGTTCGGGCTTCAACCTCAACCTGTTCCCCAACGTCGCCTGCTCGATGGCGTTTTTCCGCGTGCTGCAACCGATTTCGGTCAACGAAACCGAAATTCACCACTCGGTAATCACCATGGACGGCGGCCCGGCCGTCGCTAACCGCTATCGCCTGCGCCTACATGAGCACTTCCAGGGCCCGATGGGCTTTGGCACACCGGACGACTCCGAAGCGTGGGAGCGCGTACAGAAGGGTGCCAACGCCGGTGAAGACCTGTGGATCATGCTCAACCGCGGGTTGCCGGGCGAGAAGCCTAGCGAAGACGGCCTGGTGTCCGACGTGAGTGCCGAAACCGGCATGCGTGCGGCCTACCAGCAGTGGAAAAAGATGATGTCGGCTTGAGTGTGGAGAACCTTATGAACCTGCAACTATTGCAAGAAGTGACCGCTTTCATCTGGCAGGAAGGCGACATGCTCGACCACGGCGAGTACGACACCTGGCTGAACCTGTGGACGGAAAAAGGGACGTACATCATCCCGATCAACCCGAAAGAAACTGACTACGAGAACACCCTGAACTACGCCTATGACGATCACCACATGCGCAAGCTGCGTGTGCAACGCTTGATTGGCGGCGAGTCGATCTCCACCAGCCCGCAACCGCGCACTGTGCGCAGCTTGTCGCGCTTTCGCGTGTTGGTCGACGACGGCATGAATCTAACCGTGCGCTGTGCACAGAACGTGCGCGAGTTTCGTAAGGAAAGCCTCAAGCACTACACCGCCGACCTGACGTACGAGCTGGTACGGGCCGAGGGTGGCTTCAAGATCCAGCGCAAGTTGATCAGCCTGATCAACAGTGACGATTACCTCGCCGGTATCGGCTACATCCTCTAAAGGAGACACCCCATGAGCCACGTTGCATTGGTGACCGGCGCAGGGCAGGGCCTGGGTCAAACGTTCTGCGCAAGGTTGCTGCAAGCGGGTTATCAGGTGGTGGTCACTGACCGCAGCCTTGAGGCCGCGCACGCCAGCGCCAAACTGCTCGACCCGAGCGGTGAACGCACGCTGGCGGTGCGGTTGGATGTCGGCATCAAGGCTGATTTTGAGCATGCGTTGAGTCAGGTGCTGGAGCGCTTTGGCGCTCTGCACGCTGTGATCAACAACGCCGCCGTGACCAAGACCACGCCGCTGATGCAGATCAGCCCCGAGGAGTTCGATGCCGTGGTGGGCTTGAACCTGCGCAGCATCTTCCTTGCCTGCCAGGTGCTCGGTGCGTACCTGGCCGAGGTTGGCTACGGGCGAATTATCAACATGGCCTCGCTCGCCGGGCAGAACGGCGGCACCGCCACCGGGGCGCACTATGCGGCAAGCAAGGGGGCAATCGTGACCCTGACCAAAATCTTTGCCAAAGAGTTCGCCAGCCGTGGCGTCACCGTCAACGCCATTGCCCCGGGACCGATTGAGTCCCCGGCAGTGCGCGCGGCGGTACCCGCCGAGAAGCTTGACGGCTTGTTGGCCAATATTCCGGTGCGGCGCCTTGGCGATGCGGATTTTCTCGGTGACTTGATCGTTCAGTTGGCGCGCCCTGAAGCCTACTTTACAACCGGGGCGACCTGGGATGTGAACGGCGGCCTGTTCATGCGCTGAGCCAATACCGGGCCACCTCGGTGGCCCTTTCGAATACATGGAGCATTAGCCATGAATGAAGCACTTTTGGATGTAGTGGTGAGCAAGCGCGAGCTGCAAGGGGACGGCGTGGTGGTCCTCGACCTGACCCGTGCCGACGGCGCGCTGTTGCCTGCCTTCGAAGCCGGCGCCCATGTCGACATCCATGTCGCCCCTGGCCTGGTTCGCCAGTACTCGCTTTGCAGCAACCCGCAAGACGTCAGCAGCTACCGTTTGGGCGTTTTGAAAGATCCCGCCTCACGCGGCGGTTCGCAGGGTGTACATGAGACCCTGCTGGAAGGACGCGAAGTGCAGATCAGCACGCCGCGCAACTTGTTCCCACTGGTCGAAGATGCCCAGCGCACCCTTCTACTCGGTGGCGGTATCGGCATCACGCCGATGATCGCCATGGCCTACGCCCTGCATCAGCGTGGTGAGCATTTCGAGCTGCACTACTGTGGCCGTGCCCGTAGCAGCAGTGCGTTCTTGCATGAGCTGCAAAACGCGCCGTTCGCCGAGCGTGTGTTTACTCACTTCGACGATGAAGGCGCTGAGCAAAAGCTCGACCTGGTAAGTGTGCTAGGCCAGGGCGCAGCCGGGGTGCACATGTACACCTGCGGACCATCGGGTTTCATGGACTGGGTGATGAGCGGTGCCCGCCAACAGGGCTACACCGAAGACCACATCCACAAGGAATACTTCCAGGTCGAAGTAGACACCAGCGGCGCCCGCTTCGAAGTGGTTGCCGCCCGCAGCGGTAAAACCGTTGAAGTGGCAGAGGGACAATCGATTCTTGATGCATTGGCCCAGGTCGGCATCAAGATCGAGATCTCGTGCGAGCAAGGCGTGTGCGGTACCTGTCTGTGCGACGTGCTGGAAGGTGAACCGGATCACCGTGACGTGTACCTGACCGACGAAGAAAAGGCCGGCAATGACCAGATTCTGGTGTGTTGCTCACGTGCCAAGTCAAAAAAACTCGTGTTGGACATTTGAGGAGAACACTCATGGTTGATCTAACCAGCTTTCGCAATGCAATGGCACTGCTCGGTGGCGCTGTCTCGGTAATTACCACCGACGGTCATGCCGGACGTTTTGGCTTCACCGCATCCGCCGTGTGCAGCGTCACCGACTCGCCGCCCACCTTGCTGGTGTGTATGAACCGCGCCTCACAGTCAAATGCGCAGTTCCAGGCCAACGCCGTGGTCTGTGTGAACGTGCTGTCGGGGGCGCATCAAGCGCAGTCCGGGGCGTTCGCCAATAAAGCAATGTCCATGGATGAGCGCTTTGCCACGACCAGCTGGACAACCCTTGAAAGCGGTGCACCGGTGATGCTCGACGCACTGGTGAACTTTGACTGCCGGATTGCCCAAGTGCATGAAGTAGGCTCGCACAGCATCTTCTATTGCGAGGTTGAAGCGATTCGCCACGGCGGTTCAGACGAGGGACTGGTGTACTTCAACCGCGCCTACCACCGCCTCGGTGAAGCCTCAAAGGCCTGCTGACAGAGACTAGGTTACCTCTTTGCCCAGCTGCTCCCTGGGCATTTTTCTTCTTCACTGCAGTCTGTAGGCGCCCCGATGGATGAAGAACCTTGGGCTCAGAAGCTTTCCAGGTTGTGGAACACGGTCTCAAGGGTCTTGTTCAGGCGTTCGACCTGGCTTTCGCTCAGGCCGGCAAAGCTGCGTTTGAACAGCTCGCTGGTAGCGCCTTGCATGCGCTCGATCATCGCCAGGCCTTGCGGGGTAATGCACACCTGGGTGACGCGGCCGTCTTCAGGGCTTTGCGCGGTATTGACCAGGCCGTCGTCCTTCATGCGGTAGACGATCTTGGTGATGGTCGACAGCTTGGCAATGGCGTGGGTCGATATCTCGGAAATGCTCGATTGGCCGTTCTGATTGAGGATCCACAACACGCGCCATCTGGCGACGTCGAGGTCGACCTTCTTGAGCAGACGTTCCATGTTTTGGGTGTACTGACCATGTACGCGCGCTAGCCAATAAAACGGGAAATCCTCTTTGCGAAAACCTTCGCTGGAGGGGTCGTAGCGGCTGTGGCGCTTTTTCGTCGGGCTCATAAATGACTGGCTTCGATGAGTGAGGGCTAATAATAGACTTTTCCCGTAATAAGCACACCCTGTTGTTGCCTGCGACCTAAGCGCGCATGCCGCTGCGCTGAGGGCTTGCGTGATTTTCAAGCAAAATAAACTGAATTTTATACGTGAATATTCAGTTGACTATTCACGTATAAATAAGCAATTTTAGCCGCTACTGACGCGCGTGCGTCCTCCCGCAGACGAGGTCTTTGCAATGACAATCGTGGTTGAGTCTTTGAACATGGGTGGCGCTGGCCCCAGCGTGATGGTGAAGGACACCATCGACATTGCAGGCTCGCCCACCCGCGCGTCGAGCCGCGCGCTGGAACAGGCCACACCCGCTGTGAAGCATGCCGATGTGGTGCAGCGTCTGCTGGACGCCGGTTGCCGCATTACCGGCAAAACCAACCTGCACGAGTTGGCCTTTGGTACTACAGGGATCAACCATTACACTGGCACCGCGATCAATCCGCGTTTCCCAGCGCTGATCCCTGGTGGCTCGTCCAGTGGTTCGGCGGCGGCAGTGGCAGCGGGGCTGGCGGATTTCAGCTTGGGCACCGATACCGGAGGTTCGGTGCGCGTTCCGGCCTGTTGCTGCGGTGTGTTCGGCTTCAAGCCAAGCTTTGGCCGGGTCAGTCGCCAGGGCGTCATACCGGCTGCGACAACACTCGATTGTGTTGGTCCTTTCGCCGCCTCGTTGCCGATGCTGATCACGGCGATGGCAATCATTGACCCCAGCTTCAGCCCTGCCACTACACCTGCCAGCCTGAACATCGGCGTGTTGCAAGTACCGGCGAGCAAAGCGGTGAGCGCAGTGGTTCAGGCCGCCTTGAGCGCCAGTGGCCAACATACTGAGATGGTTGAATGCGCAGACTTTGAAGCGGCCTACAGCGCCGGCATGGTCATTATCAACCGTGAAACCCACGTCGCCTGCGGCCATCTGCTTGCCGCTGGCAAAGTCGGTGCAGACATCGCCGGTCGTCTGCAAGCTGCCGGTACCATGACCGATGCAGCCATTGCCGATGCCGAGCAGGTGCGCGACCGCTTTACCGCGCAAGTCGATGCGGCACTACAACAATTCGATGTACTGGTGTTGCCAACCATGCCGGACTTCCCGCTGCGAGTTGAAGATGCCGCCGACACTCGCGCGGTGTTGGGCATGACCTCGCTGGTGCGCCCGTTCAATTTGTCCGGCCACCCAGCCGTTACCTTGCCACTGGCCAGCCCCGAAGGTTTGCCGGTCGGTCTGCAACTGATCGGGGCAAAAGGGGATGACGAGGCCTTGTTGGCGGCCGCTACGCTGTTGCTGCAGCGCATCTGCGCCGGGGCACAGCGATGAGCGATGTCCTGGCATTGGAACAACGTCTGCACGTTTTCGAGTCGCAACAGGCCGTGCGTGCCTGCATGAATCGTTACATGGCGCTGTGTGACGCCCTGGACGCCAACACACCGCTCGACGAACTGGCGGGGCTGTTTACCCGCGCGGCGATCTGGGAAGGCAAGGGCGTCAAGTATGCAAAAAGCTTTGGCGGCTACCGTGGGCGCCAGGCAATCCGCGACATGTTCGCCACCTACATGAAACCGCCGGCGCACTTCGCTCTGAATGTGCATTTTCTTACCAGTGAACTGATTGACGTTGACGGTGACCAGGCCAATGGCAGCTGGGTGATGTTGCAAACCAGCACTTTCACAAGCCAAACCTCGCACCTCAATGCGGCCCGGCTGAGCGTGCGCTTCGCACGCGAAGACGGCCAATGGCGCATGGCGCATTTTCAAACCGAAAACTTGTTCGGCCGTCCTGTAAGTGCGTGGAACAGCGAGGCGCCTTTGCCGGTGCCAGCGGCTAATACCCAACAATAACAAGGTGAATTCTGATGAGCGAAGTAGCGCTTCTTGATAGCGTGGTGACGTTTTTAGCCAAGCCCCTGGGCAGCTTCATCGACGGTGTGACCACCGTGGACAAGCAGGCCGCTGTCACCGAAGTTATCAACCCGACCACCGAGCAGCCGATTGCTCGGGTTTCTGATGCGACCCCAGCGCAAGTCGATGCGGCCGTTGCGGCAGCATCGCGGGCGTTCAAGGGCAGTTGGGCGCAGACCTCGCCGTATCAACGTGGCGTGTTGCTGAACAAGCTGGCGGATACGATTGAGCTGCATGGAGAAGAACTGGCGCAGCTTGAAGCCTTGAACTCGGGCAAGTCAATCAACGTCGCCCGAGGCTTGGAAGTGGCGCAATCGGCGGTGTTTCTGCGTTACTTCGCTGGCTGGACCACCAAAATCACCGGTGAAAGCATCACCCCGTCATTGCCTTCGATGAACGGTGAGCAGTACACCGCGTTCACCCGTCGCGAGCCGTTGGGCGTAGTGGCCGGTATCGTGCCGTGGAATTTCCCGCTGATGATCGCCGTGTGGAAACTCGGCTCGGCGTTGGCTACCGGTTGCACCATTGTCCTAAAGCCCAGCGAATTCTCACCACTGAGCCTTTTGCGCCTTGTCGAATTGACCAAAGATGTCGGCATCCCCGATGGCGCCGTCAACGTGGTAACCGGTGCTGGCCGGATTGGCCAACAGCTGACCGAGCATGGCGACGTGCGCAAGGTGTCATTCACCGGCTCCGTGCCGACCGGCATCGCCGTGGGCGCTGCAGCGATGAAGGCCAAGCTGACCCGCGTTACCCTGGAGCTGGGCGGCAAAAACCCGGCGGCGCTGTTGGCCGACGTCAACCTTGATGAAGTCGTGCCGGGGCTGTTGATGACCGCCTTTACCCACCAGGGCCAGATTTGTGCCTCGCCCGAGCGCATCTACGTGCATCGCTCGCGCATTGACGAGCTGTCGGCAAAACTGGGCGCGGCCCTGGCGTCGTTGAAAATCGGCTCGCCACTGGATGAAAGCGTGCAGTTCGGCCCGCTGGCCAACAAAGCCCACTACGACAAAATCGTCAGCTACTTCGAGCGCCTGGGCGACGGCCAGGAAATTATCACCGGCGGGCGAACCGTGGGCGGCACGGGCTACTTTGTCGAGCCGACCTTGTTGCGCGCCTGTAACCCGAAAGACCTGTTCCTCACCGAAGAAACCTTCGGCCCCATCGTCTGCCTGTTGCCGTTCGACAGCGACGAAGAGCTAATCGAGTTGCTCAACGACACGCCCTATGGTCTGGGCGCCAGTATCTGGACCAACGATTTGTCCAAGGCCCTGCGCATGATCCCGCGCATCGAGTCGGGCATGGTGTGGGTCAATATGCATACCTTCCTCGACCCGGCGGTACCGTTCGGCGGCAGTAAATCGTCGGGTGTGGGGCGTGAATTTGGCAGCGCATTCATCGATGCGTTTACCGAATTGAAGTCGGTGATGATCCGGTACTGATTGAGATTGAAAGACAAGCGGGTAGGGCGCCAGATCACAGTGGTTCTCAACACCGACACAGTGCGCACCGCTTGGTCGATTACCTTCCGTCGATTGTTGTTCGAACCCCTGTTGTAAGGCTAAATGCGGCCAATTTGGGATAGCCGCCACGCGGCGCGCAGCCTAGCATCGACCTTAACCTGAAGGCCCAAAACAATTATTCGCCGCCCGCTCTGTGTGCAAGAGCGACGCGGCTTTCAACCCCCGCAAAGACTGCCTCATAAAATAAGGTATAAAAACATGAGCGAATCCCTGCGCGATAGTTCCTCGAAGGAACTGCGGCGTGGCAGCCTAGGTGTTGCCATGATCATCTTCTTTGTGTTGTCAGCGGCAAGCCCGCTCAGCGTATTGGCCGGCGGTTTCCCCATCGGCATCATGCTTGGCAATGGCGCGGGTACGCCTGCTTTACTGATCCTTACTCTGCTTGTGTTGTTGTGCTTCGCGGCGGGCTACACCCGTATGGCCAGCCACATCACCCACGCTGGAGGCTTCTACGCGTTGATCTCCCGTGGCTTGGGTGGCATGGCGGGCGGCGCGGCAGGGGTGTTGGCCATGGTTGCCTACAACATTCTGCAAGCGGGCATGTACGGCTTGTTCGGCGCCATCGTCGCCGGGAGCCTGGCAGAAGTGTTCGGCATCCAGGTGCCATGGTGGTTGTGTTCGGCCACAGCGCTGGGCCTGATTGCCTGCCTTGGCTACCGCAACATTGACCTGTCGGCTCGCGTGCTGTCGATCACCGTGATCGCCGAATACATTGCAATGATCATTCTCGATGTGGCGATTCTGAGCAGCGGCGGCGCCCATGGCGTTAACCTCGACTCCTTCACCCCGACCCATGTCACCAGCGGCAACCCGTCCATTGGCCTGTTGTTCTGCTTCGCAGCCTTCATCGGTTTTGAGGCGACAACGCTGTATAGTGAAGAAGCCAAGAATGCCAAGCGCACTATCCCGCTTGCTACCTACCTATCGGTCCTGTTGATTGGCGGTTTCTACACCCTGTCGCTGTGGGCCATGGTGGTGGGCGCAGGCGCTAATGACATCGTGTCAGCGCTGCAGTCCCTGCAAGATCCGACCACGTTCCTGTACTCGCTGTCTGATCACTATGTAGGCCCTGCCTTGACGGGCACCATCCGCATCCTCTTCGTGGCCAGTATGTTTGCCGGGCTGTTGGCCTTCCACAACGCCGCTGCACGCTATTTCTTCGCCATTGGCCGCGATGGTTTGCTGCCGGAGAAACTCGGTACTACCCACAGAAAACACCAAAGCCCGCACCTGGGGTCCGGCCTGCAGTCGCTGATCGCGGCCAGCATCCTGGCGGTGTTTGCCCTGGCAGGTGCAGACCCGGTGCTGCAACTGTTCTCCTGGTTCTCCAACGTCGCCACCCTGTGCCTGATCCTGTTGATGGTGCTGACCTCGCTTGCGGTCATCGGCTTCTTCAAGGCCAACCCGCAGCTGGCCGACAGCAGGCTCAAGTGCTTCATTTTGCCAGCGCTCTCGGGTGTGGCGCTGCTGGCGGTGCTGATCACCGCGATCATCCACTTCGATGTGCTGACCGGGGCGAGCACCACCATGTCGCTGGCACTGTGCACCGTGGTGCCGATTGCCGCACTGGCGGGCATCCTCTTGGCTGCACGCTTGCGCAGCACGGCGCCCTTGAGGTTCAGCGGCCTGGGCAACAACGCCGCCTGACCTGGCCACACGCATCGGCCCATCACCGTGGCCGATGCGCTCAAAAAGCCCTCGCGCAACGCAGATTGCGCAGGGCGCCTCGCTTGACTGCCAACCAACAAAAGCAAAAATCTGTAGTTAAGGAATTCGACCATGTCTTCGCGCTTCGCTTTGTGCGGCATCGCCGCAAGTATTGCTGTGTCCGCTGTTTGTCAAAATGCTCAGGCCATCCCGCTGATCGACACCCCGGACACCCACGTCAGCTTCGAAGGTCTGGCAGCCTACGGCCTGTTCAATAGCCGTAAAAACTATGATGGAACCGAGGGCGGTTCGCACTGGCAAGAAGGCTTCATCAAATACGGCGTCAAGGCAGATACCGCACTGGGCACTGCGGGCACCGCCTATGGCGCCTTTGGTCTGGTGTCTTCCGGCACCTGGGGCGATGGCGACGCCGGAGGTTTCACCGATGGCAGCGAGCGCACCACCAAGATCGAAGATGCATCGCTCGGCTGGCGTTCGGGAGATGTGTTCTCGGCGCTGGGCAAAGATGGCGTCGATCTGTCTTTCGGGCGCCAGATCTTCAAGGCCGGCCAAGGCTTCTTGATCAACGATGATGGCCCGAACCTGGGCAAGGGCCTAGCAGACGGCCAATTAAACCGGGGTGGTGCGTACTACTTGGGTGCGCGTCACTCCTTTGATTGCACCGCAGTGGTTCGTTTGGGCGGCAGCGAAGGCCTGCACGGCAGCGCCGCCTGGCTCAAATCGGACAACCGTGCACAAGCCGAAACCGAGCTTGCAGTCGGTACCCTGGAATACACCCAGGACATCGGCACGCTTGGCCTGACCTACATCCACGGCCTGGACGTGGTCGATCAGTGGGCCAGTGAGTTCCAGCAGCGCCGCGACGGCATGGATGTCTACAGCATCCGTGGCGATGGCAACGCCGGGATTGAAAACGCCAACTTCGCCTTCGAATACGCAGTTGAAGACGCCAAGGGCGACAAAGAAACCGGCTGGTACGCCGAAGCAGGCTACCGCTTTGCCGATGTGTTCTGGACCCCAAGCCTGACTGCGCGCTACACCCGTTACTCGCAGAACTGGGACCCACTGTTCACCGGCTACAGCACCGGCTACGGCACCTGGTTCCAGGGTGAAGTGGCGGCCAACTATGCCGGCCCGTTCAACAGCAATACCGAAATCAAGCACCTGGCTCTCAAGGTCAACCCGATCGAAACCCTGACCCTGGGTGTGCTGTATTTCAACTTCAACACCATTGGTGGTCGCGACCAGCTGAACCAGGATGCTGACGAACTCGATCTGTACGCCGAATGGGTGGTTTCGCCAAACCTGATCATCACCCCTCTGGTGGGTCTGTATCAGCCAGATCGTGCGCTGGGCACCGGCGGCAACCAGTCCAATGGCAACGGTACCAACGTCTACAGCCAACTGACCGTCGCGGTGCCGTTCTAAATATAGATGGGCGGCAGCGCTGGGTCATCTGTGTTGGCCTGCAGCTTGCTTACATTCTGTTACAGGTCAATAACAGGTGTTACCGATGGCGATGTTTGCCCAAATGAAAAGCTTTGACGATGTCCATTTGCACGCTGGTGCGATCGTGGGTTGGCAACAAACCTACGATCAATTGAGCACGGGACCGGTGCAAACGGTGCTCAAGCACGTGACCGGAGAGCGCTTTCAGATATTTCAGGAGTCGTTGAATAAGCGTGTAGTCCAGCGCGGCTTGGCGCCGCCGGGCCGACTGTGCCTGGCGATGGCCATGTGTTCCGGGGAGCCGGCCGTGTTTCAGGGCAAAAGCCTGGGAACCGAAAGTGTCACGCTTCTTCACAGTGGTCAGGAGTTTTTCGTGCAGGCGGCCGATGGGATGGACCTGTTGGCGATCACCGTGGAAGCCTCTCGTCTGGAAAACCTGGCTGCCAGAGAATTTTCAGACAGTGAAATGCGCCGTCTGGCGCGGGTTTCGCGTTTGGAATTGCGCAAGCAAGTGCTGCAAACCGTGCGTAAGCGACTTGAGGATGTGGTCACCGCTGCACTGCAAAACGATGCGCTGCCGGAAAACTTGCTGGAAGATCTAACCCTGGAGTGCATGCTCGATTTGCTCGACCACCGGGTTGAATGCGAAGAAGGGCGTGCGGGCAATCATGTGGTTAGCGCCTATCTGGTCAAGCAAAGTCAGGAAATGGCCTTGGCCTATAACGATGAGCCTATTTCAGTGTTGGAGTTGTGCGAACGACTGAACGTCAGTCGGCGCACGCTACAACGCAGTTTTCAAAGTGTGACCGGCTTGCGTCCGGTTGAGTACTTGCGCTCGGTAAGGCTCAACGCGGCGCGTCGGCGACTGCGCATGACCTGCGCCAATGAGGTGACCGTAGCAAGGATTGCCAGTGATTTCGGCTTCACCCATTTGGGGCATTTTTCCGGGTATTACAAAATGCTGTTTGGCGAGCACCCATCTGACACACCCCGTCATTGATTTTCGCCACTGATGTTAAACGCTGCGGGGAATTCTAGTGGCTGCAATCGAACCCAGTGGGAGCTGATCTTGCCGGCGACGAATGACGGGACTGCATGATCCGTTGGTTATACGCCCCTTGCGTGATGCGCTGTTGATAGACATGGGGCGTAGTACTGACCAGCTTTTTGAAATCACGCAAAAAATGCGATTGATCGGTAAATCCAAGCTCCATCGCCAGTTCCGAAAATGAAAGGTCTTCTTCACTGTTGATGGCGTTCAGCGCCGCTTGGCAGCGAATGATTCGGCAGAACGCTTTGGGCGTCATCCCGGTGTCCTGGCTGAATTGGCGATGAATGGTGCGGGTGGTGTAGCCGCTCAATTCTTCCAGTTGCTGAATACGGATATCACCCTTGTGTTGCAACACCGTGCGAATGACCGAGGCGGTCAATACGGATGTCTTGCACAACGCATCGGGTACCAAAAACCGGTTGAAGGCGTCGATTTGTTCGCTGAGCAACTCAGTGTTTATCACTTCGTCGAAAAAGCCCTGCGCCCGCGGGGTCACGTCCAGCAGGTTCAACTCCTGTTCTGTCAGTTCTTGCGCCAGCGCATTGATAAACCCAGGGATGACCCCTGGGGTAAAACGCACGCCGAAATAATGATGGTTTTCCAGCAGTTCCACCTGCCTGGCTTCCAACGGCGTGCCACACACGCGGGCAGTGGGGCGGGTACTGTCGCAATCGACGACTATATCCACGCAGCCATCGGGCACGGCAAACATTAGATTGCTCGACTGCGCAATATCCAATGAATAGAAATGAGAAATAGCCGGATGAACGGACGCTATTGCCGAATAGTGAGAGGAATTCAATACGAACCACGGCTGCTCAAAGGTATTTAAAGCAACTGTTTGGCTATGCGCTTTTTTCATACAGTGGACCTACCACAAACGATCTTATTGTTATGCAATGGCCGTACCATAAAAATATGACAGGCCGTTCGCTCATGTCCGAAATATACAATACCCAGATAATGGGCTCCGTATACTTAACCCTTATGTTGAAGGAGCAACCAGGTTGGAAAACCTGAGGGGAGGGCGTGTCCGTGCGCTTTCTCGGAATTGTATCATTTCAGTCTGAGAAAAATTATGTCTAATAATACAAATATTGATTTTATCTACCTTTCTGAGCAAGACATGATCCGCGCCGGTGTAACCGATATGGCCGGCTGTGTCGATACAATGGAAGAGATGTTTGGTTTGCTATACGAAGGCGACTATCGTATGGCCGGACCTAATAATGACTCGCACGGCGCAATGGTCACTTTCCCTGAAAGCTCGCCATTTCCGAAGATGCCAAAACCGACCGCTGATCGTCGTTTGATGGCCATGCCTGCCTATTTAGGCGGTAATTTTTGCACCGCAGGCGTCAAGTGGTACGGCTCAAACATCGCTAACCGCGAAAAAGGCCTGCCCCGCTCGATTCTGATGTTCACTCTTAATGATCCGGACACCGGTGCGCCGCTTGCGCATATGTCGGCAAACTTGCTTTCGGCCTACCGTACCGGGGCAATTCCGGGGGTTGGCGCTCGCCATTTGGCCCGTAAAGACTCCAAGGTAGTCGGCCTGTTGGGCCCAGGCGTCATGGGTAAAACCACCCTGGCAGCCTTTATTGCCGTGTGCCCACTGATTGATACCATCAAGATTAAAGGACGTGGAGAAAAAAGCCTTAACGACTTTATTTCGTGGGTTGAAGAAACGTACCCACAAATCGTTAACATCCATGTTGTGCAAACCCTGGAAGAAGTAGTGCGGGACTCTGATCTGGTCACTTACTGCAGTTCTGGTGCAACGGGCGACCCGTTGGCTTATCCAGAAGTCAAACGCGAATGGGTCAAGCCAGGTGCCTTCATGGCCATGCCTGCAAGTTGCCGTCTGGATGAAGGAATGGAACTACCGGATATCCGCAAAGTGCTCGATAACACCGGTCTTTATCACGCCTGGTTCGAAGAATTGCCAAAACCTGCGCATAACTGTGTGCCTGTTATTGGCGTGCGCTTCATGGATATGTTGGCGGAAGGAAAGTTAACCGCTGACGAACTTGAAGACATCGGTAAGATTATTGTCGGCGAAGCGCCAGGCCGTAAAAATGATAAAGAAATCATCATTATGTCGGTAGGCGGTATGCCGGTTGAAGACGTTGCCTGGGGCACAGTTGTGTACCGCAATGCCATCGCAAAAGGTATTGGCGTCAAGTTGAATTTGTGGGAAACCCCAGTACTTAGCTAATACAGTTTTAGTGAATTGAAGAGGTATGACGCATGACCGAAATCATCAAGGTTAAAACCGGCTCCAAGTACGAAGAAATGGGCAGTTATTCGCGCCTGGTCGCAGTCGATAACTGGATCTACGTGTCTAACACCGCAGGTCGACACCCCGAAACCAAGCTGATCTCCGAAGACGTGGTTGAACAGACTCGTCAGGTGTTCAACAACATCGAAGCGGCGCTCAAGGCTGTGGATTCCAGCCTCGCCGACGTGATCTGCTCGCGTGTGTTTATTCAAGATCCTGCAGACGTGGCGACGGTCATGACCCTGATAGGCGAAAAGTTCAAGGGAATCAACCCGGCCAGCACCGTGACGTGCCCACCGTTGGGTTCCACGGTTTACAAAGTCGAGTTGGAAGTTACTGCCTACCGCAATGCATCACGTGCCAATGTAGTGGAAATCAATCTAGCGAAATAGCAGATGGATACGAGTGCTCTCCCGCATACCTTGTCTTAAACAGCGTTAGTCGAGTCTTTGTCATGGCACCTACTATTGCCTCAGTGCACACTTCAAGCGAGTTTCCTTCGTCCACGTCAGTTGTGATTATCGGCGGTGGCATCATTGGTTTGACCGCTGCATTAGCACTGGCTGAGCGCAACATTCCAGTGGTTGTCCTGGAAAAAGGCCGTCTGGCGGGAGAGCAATCTTCGCGCAACTTAGGCTGGGTGCGTAAAACCAGCCGCCACGCCGAAGATATTCCTTTGGCGCAGGCCTCGGATCGTTTGTGGGCGCAAATGCCGGAGCGGGTCGGTGCCGATGTTGGTTACCGCCAGGCGGGCATCATGTTCGTTGGCCGCAACGAAACTCAAATGGCCATGCATGAAGGCTGGTTGAAGTCGGTTAGTGCGCTGGAGCTTGACTCGCACTTGCTCAGCAAGCGCGAAATCGAAACCCTGGTACCAGGCGGCAAAGGCAACTGGGCGGGCGGCATTTACACGCCTTCCGACGGCCGTGCCGAGCCAACATTGGCCTCCAGTGCAATTGCCAAAGCGGCAATGGCTAAAGGGGCCCTGATTTTTGAACAGTGTGCCGTGCGCACGCTGGTGACTGCCGCTGGCAAGGTCAGCGGTGTGGTAACCGAGAAAGGCGAGATCAGCTGTGACCAAGTATTGCTCGCAGGCGGTGCCTGGTCGCGCCGCTTTTTAGGTAACCACGGGGTTGAGCTACCGACCTTGCCGTTGGTGTGCTCGGTGCTGCGCACCAAGCCGATGGAGGGGCCAACCGATATCGCCGTCGGTGCGCCAGACTTCTCGTTCCGCAAGCACAAAGACGGTGGCTTCATCATTACCCAGCGCGGCAAGCTCGATGCTTTCCTGACCCTGGATCACTTGTTGCTGGGCACACGTTACTTGCCGGCGTTTCGTGCCCAGCGCGATTATCTGGAGATCTCGTTCGGAAAGCCGTTCTTCAAGGACCTTGCCCTGGCACGGCGCTGGAAGGCGGCGAACGTTTCACCGTTCGAGCGCGTCAGGGTGCAGGACCCTAAAGCCAATCTGTCGCTGAACAATGATGCGATGAACAACCTCAAAGCCGCTTGGCCGATCTTTGAACACGCGCAGATCGAGCAAGCCTGGGCGGGCACTATCGACGTTACCCCGGACTCGATCCCCGTGATCGGGCCGGTCGCCAAGATCCCAGGGCTGACATTAGCCACCGGTTTTTCGGGCCACGGCTTCGGCACCTCGCCAGCAGCGGGGCAACTGGCGGCGGATATCGTCTCAGGCAATCAGCCAATCATCGATCCGGCGCCGTATCGGTTTGAACGCTTCGTATGATCGGCCCAGGCCGAGCAAAAACGTCTGATTCAATAACGCGCCATGAACACGGAGTACATGGTGCGTTGAGAGAGCGGATACCAGACACGGATTTGTCGAATCAGCGCCTTATGAGCTTCATGAACATTTCTAACATAGCACCTCGTTTAACATAATATACATTATGCGTAGCAACCCATAGCAGCACGCGGGCAGTGACAGGACAGATTTCAATCCTGGCGCCACCCATTTTCCGCTTCCTACCTCATCACTGCTTTGAGTCCAACGCTTCACTCACAGCGTTCACAAACAGCGCCTGCTCGTCGTACAGCGAACTCGGTGTTTCTGCATGCTTCCACGTCGACCATTGCACCATGACCAATTTCTCCGCTGGATTGATCGCGATGGTCTGGCCATAAATCCCCAATGCCCAAAACGTTTGTTCGCTGGTGGCGGTTTTCTTTGGCTCGGCATTGGCGTCAGGTGTCGGTGCGGAGTACCACCATTGGTATCCGTACTGACCCTTGGGCGCTGATGGTGTTACCGAACCCTTGGCAGTCGTCCAGTGCGTCGAACGTGCAATCCAGTCTGCAGGCAAAATCTTCTCACCTGACGGTAACTGGCCGCCGCTGAGCACGAACTGGCCAAAGCGGCCCCAGTCACGCAGTGCTGCGTTGAAACCGTGGCCACCCATGTCGACTTTGTCCTTGACCAACGCATGCCAGACGCCATCTTGCTGCATGCCATAACGGCTCCATACGCGGCTTTCAAGGTATTTGGCGATAGTCATGCCTGTAGCGTTTTCCAGTACACGGCCCACCAGCCAGGCGCCGCCGGTGTTGTAGGACCAGATTTCGCCCGGCTGTACCCCTGGTTTGCGTTTCACTGATTTGACCAAGTTGAATACGCAATCGTATGGCGCAGGCTTGGCTTCACACTGAGTCATATGGGAGAAATCGGAGTCAGGTGACGCGTAGTTTTCATCCCAGACCACGCCTGAGGTGTGCTGTAGCAGTTGGTGCAACGTCACATCTTGCCAAGCTGTTCCTTTAAGTTCAGGGATATAAAGGGTGATTTTGTCGTTTACCGACTTGATTTTGCCTTCCTTTATCGCCACACCCACCAACACGCTGACCACCGATTTAGCAACTGAACGCGAGGTCCACAGGGTGTTTTCGGTATTGCCCTTACCGTAATACTCGTAGGCGACCTTTCCATCCTTGAGAATCAATAGCCCGGTGACGTTCTGGTTAGTGATGTAGTTATTGATGTTGTAGGTAGTGCCATCCATTGCGTAGCTAATGGCTGGTAATGGGGTGTTGGACGCTGATAAAGGCGAAGGTTTGGCGCCTTGATTGCTGAATACATCGCCTTCGTACAAGCGGTAAGTGTTGCGAAAACCCACTACCCGTGTGGGTTGATCCCAGGTCAGCATGTTGTGCGGGTCGGGTAGCGTTTTGTCGAAAGGTTGTGGGCAAACTTTCAGTCCCGGAACGCCGCAATGTGCGGTTTGTCCGTCAGCCAGGCTGAGACCACTGTGTGTTAATCCCAATGCAGCGATGCTCAGTGCCAATACCGATACAGCGTGGGTGGATTGCCTTTTTATTGTTCTTGGTAACATCAGTACTTCCTCGACTATCAATGTTATTCCGCCATTCACGTTCGAGCTTATCAACTTGCCGGAACGGGAAAAGAACAATAAAGTCCGGCTAGATATTAAAAAAACTAACAATAGTGATCGTCATGCCCAGCGACCGGCTTCCCCCACTCAATGCGATTCGTGCCTTCGAGGCAGCCGCCCGGCTGGGCAGTTATGTCTCCGCGTCTCGAGCCCTGCACGTCACTCAGCCAGCCATTGGCCGGCATGTGAAAAACCTTGAGGACTGGCTGGGAGTGCAACTGCTCGAGCGCACGCCACGCGGCGTCACTCTCACTGCAGCCGGGCTTGAGTTCCATCAGGCTGCGTCCCAAGCGTTGAAACTTCTCGCCGATGCTGGCTCGCGAGTCGCACGCCGGCAGCAAGAGCGCTGGCTACGTATTCTGTGTGTGCCAGCGTTTGCTTCGCGATGGCTGACTCCGCATATCGATGCATTGCGCCGCTTACGTCCCGGCCTGAAGCTTGCCATCGAGCCCAATGCATCATTCACTTCGGTAGACGCTCGCCAGGCAGACTTGGGCATCGGCTATGGCTTGCCGGGAGAGCACGTCGGAGTGTTTCTGACCATGATCAAGCCGCAGGTTTTCCCGGTCTGTTCGCCGGCGTACCTGGCAACGTTGTCGTGCAAATCACCGCAAGTACAGGACTTGCCGAGCTGTAACCTGATTCACGTCGACGACGGTTCTTGGTGGAACAGCTGGTTTGCGGCGCAGCAGTTTCCGCTAAAGGTCAGTTCAAATGCCTCACACATGAGCAACGATATTGCATTGAATTTAGCCTCGCGCGGTCATGGAATTGCCTTAGCAACCGAAGTATTGGTCAAGGATGAGTTGGCAGACGGCGCCTTGGTGCGTATTACCGAGGCAGCAGTCGTACTCGAAACCTATCAAGTGCTCACTCCACCACAGCCGCTTTCGGAAGATGCTGAATGGTTTATTGAGTGGTTGAATGAGGCCTTGCGTGAGGAATTTCCCCAAGCTGCCATTGAATATAACTGAGGCTGAAAGTACGCTACTGCCCTGCTCGGTACTAGGCTTAGAACATAACTCAACTAAATGACTATTTAGTTGAGTTATGTTTAATTCGCAAGCAATTGCAAGCCTCGGCTGTTCAACGGGTGGTTGCTTTACATGCGCACCAATCCGAAGAAGGTCTCGCACGTTTACACAATTCCACCCTCTCCCAGCCCCACCTGCGCCGCCACCGACCCCTTGCGCGCACGGTACGCCATCGCCATTTCCATCGATCGATTGAAGCGGCCATCACACTCTCCGCCCTCCAGCGCCATGCACACCTTCGCTTCATCCACCAGTTGCGCCAGCCGCCCCGCGTAATGCTCTCGCGCCTGGAAGTTGTCGATGGCGTATCCGGTCAACTGGCACAGCACCCCTTGCGCGCCACGGCCCAATGCCGCGACCACTGCGTTGCCGGTCCGTATTCCGCCTGCGGCGATGACCGGAGCGTTATTCAACAGGGCCAGTTCATAAGCGAGGTTGGGACTGCTTCGATCTGCTTGGGCAATAAGCGCATCGGCACCCGCCTCCATCGCATGTATGGCTTGTCTGGATTGCTTGACCTGCTGCAGTACCTGCACGCCTGCGCGTTTGAACTGCTCGATCACACTGCTCTGCACAGTTGGCGCGAGTATCACGATGGGTACCTGCAACGTTAGGCACGCCTGGATCTGTTCGTTATGTAGCGATCGTGCGGTACACGTGCAGTCGAGGATCGCCGCAAATGGACGTTGGCTGAGGGCTTGGTAGGCAAGAACCTGCTGCTGTAGCTGAGCGCTCGTTACCCTCGCCGTCTGTATGCAGCCCAAACCACCGGCATTGCCGATGGCAGCTGCAAACTCGGCTTGGTCGACCTGCGGCCCTGCCAGGCAAATGAGCGGGTAGCGGCAACCGAGGGATTTTGCCAGCGGGGTTTGCAGCGACGGGTAAGACATGACCAACTCCTTTTCGCAGTCAATGCGATGCAGAGGGCATGGTAGGCCGATGCCGGAAATAGATTAAATGCAAATTATTGAACTCTCTTATCAATATGAGTGAAGTCACACTGATATCAAAAAAAGTGCAGGCAATGCGCATTAATTTGAATTGGTGAAGGTGCTGCAGCTGGTCGCAAAATGGCCGGAGATTCAGTCGCTTACCGCACTACATGCGTTCCTGTGTCGTGATTTGGACTCGCCTCCCCGTGGTTGAAATCCCCGCTGCGAAGTTGCCCCGCCCTCTTCTTTCCTTGCTAATTGCCGAGTGCATTTATGCCCAAGCTTTCCCTGTCGCTCAACAGACACGACCTATCCATTTTCGTTGCCGCCCTTGTGCTGCTGATCGCTGCGTTATCGTGGATCGTATTGGACTCCGACGTTGTAAGTACCGAGGATGCCTATGTGCAGGGTAACGTGGTACAGGTAACCAGTCAGGTTGGCGGTACGGTGATCGGGATCGAAGCCGATACCACCGACCATGTCGAATCTGGCCGGGTGTTGGTACGCCTTAATCCCGTGGATGCCCAGATCCGCTACAAGCGTGCTGAAGCTGCATTGGCGCGTGCCACCCGCCAGGCCCGAACTCAGTACCTGCAGGTGCAGCAACTCGATGCGGAGCTTGATCAGCGCCGCAATGACCTGGCCAAGGCCCGCGCTGACCTCGCCCGGCGTCAACAGCTGGTAGCCATTGGCGCCGTTTCAAAGGAAGAGATCCGTCATGCCGAGGTCATCGCCCAGAACGCTCGGTCTGCCCTGGTTGTTTCTCAGCAGGTACTGGCCCAGCGCCGTGCTCTGGTCGATGGCACCCACTTGGAAAGCCACCCCGAAGTGCTCGCGGCAGCTGCCGACTTGCGCGACGCCTATATCGCCCTGTTGCGCACGACCATAGCCGCGCCGGTCGCGGGCACAGTAACCCAGCGCGGGGTGCAGGCAGGCCAGCACATCAGCCCGGGTTTGGCCTTGATGTCGGTGGTTCCACTGGATTCATTGTGGGTCAACGCCAACTTCAAGGAGTCGCAGCTTGAACACCTGCGCATTGGCCAGCCGGTAATACTGACGTCAGAAGTCTACGGCACCAATGTTGAATATCACGGCAGCGTTGCCGGCCTCGATGCTGGTACCGGCAGTGCTTTCTCGCTGCTGCCTGCACAGAATGCGACAGGGAATTGGATCAAGGTCACCCAGCGCGTACCGGTGCGTATTACCCTGCAAGGCGCCGAACTGCTGCGGCAGCCGCTACGCATTGGCATGACCATGCACGCCAAGGTCGATACCCGCGATCACCGGGGTACGCAAGTGAGCAGCGCAATTGCCTTGGACGACTCTTATCAGACCCATGTCTTTGACCAAGAAATGCGTGAGGCCGATCGCCGCGTCGCGCAGGTCATTCATGCCAACACCACCACTCAGGCCGCTTTGGCGGGCCGGTAATGTTATGAGCCTTCGGTACGCCTTGTTAGCGATCATCTTTTTGCTCAACCTTGTCGAGTTTCTGCAGATCGGTATGGTGTCATTCGCTGCTGCGCCGATTCGTGGCGAAATCGATGCCAGTCCCGAGGAGTACAGCTTCATTGCTGCCCTGTATGCGTGCGTTGCCGTGGTCATGATTGCCAAGAAGCACTGGTTCATCGAACGCATGGGGCTGCGCCATTATGTTCACGCTTCGATTGTGGTGCACATCGCGGGCTGCCTGATGTGTGCGGCAAGTCATGACCTTGGGATGTTCACCGCGGGGCGGGTGATCATGGCCCTGGGCGGCGCAGCATTCATGACTACTGCTAGAGTGCTGGTACACCAGTTGCCCGCTGGATCGGTGCGCTTTGGTGGGGTCAAGGCGTTCTTCGCAGGGCTCGCCGTAGGCACCGGATTGGCGCCGTTGCTGGCGTCTCTGGCAGTCACCGAGGACCATTGGCAAACAATGTTCTGGCTGCTAATTGCGGTTACCGTTACGGTGGCAATATTGGCTTGCCGGTGTTTGCCAGCAGATGCCCATGCCGACGACGCGCGCAGCCCATCTAATCTTGGGCGCATCTTGTTGTTGGCGGTGGCGTCGTTCTTTCTGCTGTATCTACTCCAGCGTTCGTATTACAACTTTTATGACGACCGCGCGATATTCGGGATCTTTTGCGCTTTAGCGGGTTTTGCCCTTTACAGCTATTTTCATGCCGAGCACCGCAATGAAAAGCCACTGCTTATGGTGCGGGAGCTGTGGCAGAAGCCTCGGTTTGTGTTCGGTGTGGCTGTATTCAGCTTCGCCTATGTCGTGCAAGGTGCGAACAACTTCATACTGCCGGCCTTCCTGCAAACCGGCATGGGCTATGCCTGGGAAACTATCGGCAAGCAGCAGTCGTTGGGCCTGGCGATGACGGTAGTAACGTGGGCAGTGATGCTACGCATCATCAATACCCATCCCGGGTCGAAGAAATTCCACATTGCCGGCTTCATCGCTCTGGGCAGCTTCGCGTGGCTATTGGCGCATGTCGCGCCCGACACCGATCTCGTCGGACACATTCTGCCGGCACTGGCGCTTAACGGCTGTTTCATTATGTTGGTGATTCCCACTACAGCAATCCAGGCCTTCGCCGACGTGGCCCACGACGACAAGTTGTTTGCCCATGCGCAGCAGGTCAAGAACATGCTGCGCGAAATCTTCACGGCCCTGGGCACCTGCCTGGCCACGTTGTTTTCCCAATGGCGAAGCACTGAGCAATATAACCTGCTCAACCTGCGCCTGACCCATGCCGATGCGGCCTTTGGCAGCTATGTCGATACCCTGGCCCGGCATTTTGGCCAAAACCACGAGAGTGCACAGGCCGGGAAAATGGCTCTGATTTATGTCGGCCAACAAGTTAACCAGCAAATCAGTTATCTGGTGGGGATCGAATACTTCACTGCCATTGCGGCGCTTGCGGTGGTCTGTACGGTGTTGATTGCCTGGCAAAACATATTCCGTTGAAGGCCCTTGTACAGTCACCGTAAGCGGTGCTTCGAGTTCCCCTGCTCAGGCGCAATTGTGGAGATCGGCTTTACTTGTCTGCGACGTCGCTGTCCTATCGTTGACGCAGGTCACGACGTCGAGCGCCAATCGCGCGAGGATGGCTGCAAGCACGAATCGCAGCGAACTCCAGCCAACGCGTCAGCGAAGGCGACTTCGTGGATTCAGGAACGCAGTACTGCATAAGGAGACCGAAATGTCCCAGTTGAGCCATATACTGGTTGCCACCGACCTGTCCGCCTCGGCCCGTCACGCGGCAGAGCGCGCGGCATTATTGAGCAAGGAGTTGGCGGCTTCGCTGGATTTGCTCTATGTTGCCAATCCTGCCCCGTTCGAGCGTCTCAAGCAGATTGTTGCGCCTGATGACGACCTGCTGGCCAAGGCCCTTTCCAGTGCCAAAGAAAAAGCCCACGAGCAGGCTGACAGCCTGTTCCAGCGCTACGACGTCAGCGCGGGCAGCCATGTTGTGCCAGGTTCGGTCATCACCGAAATTACCCGTGTGGTGCAGGACAAACGCATCAACCTGCTGGTCTGTGGCGCCAAGGGCCAGAGCGTGGTTCGTCACTTGTTGCTGGGCTCGACTGTCCAGCGCATGCTCAACCGCATGCTTTGCCCGCTACTGGTAGTCAAACAGGCGCCACGTCGGGAGTACCGTACCTTGTTGGTTCCGGTTGATTTCTCGCCGTCGTCCCTACGTGCGATCAAGCTGGCCAAGGCCATTGCGCCACAGGCCGAAATCATTCTGTTGCACGTGTTCGAAGCACCCTTCGAGGGCAGTATGCGTTTCGCCCATGTAGACCATGACACCCTCACCCACTACCGCAACGTGATCAAGAAGGACGCGATACAGCAGCTTGCTGCTTTGAGCGAAGCGGCTGGGGTGCCCGATGCGCGGCAGGTGGTGGTGCATGGTGACGCTGCCTGGCGAATCGTCGAGCAGGAACAGGAGTTGGACTGCGACCTGATCGTGATAGGCAAGCAAGGTGAAAGTGCACTGGAAGAGCTGTTGGTAGGCAGCATCACCAAGCACGTACTCAGTGAATCCCAAGGCGACGTGCTGGTATCGCTGTAACGCTCAAAAGCGTCAGGCGATCGCCCCACCCTCCTCTGCCCCGGAGGCCAGGGCGATCGCTGGCATCAAAGGGCTTGGCGACTTTCCTCAAGTAATTGCTCGGCCACTGCCATTAACGGCGACGGGGTGTGGGCAGCAACATCAAAGCAACGCAGTTGCCGCTCGGCGCTGGTCCCTGCGCGCAACAGCCGTCGGGCTTGGTCGAACAACCCCTCCTCGCCCAACGCTTGAGCGCTCGAATCGAAGGTATCGCTGGCCTGATCCAGCCACTGCTCGAGTGTCAGCGCATCGCTGGCAGGTGCGAGCACATAGCGTCCATGGCGTCCCCAGCGGCGAGCCTGGGCACGATTTTCTTTGAGTAACCAACCTATCGGCGCGGTGTAGCCACTACCCGGTTGCGCCTGACAACAGGCGTGGTGGACCATTACCCGAAACAGCCCTGCCAGCAGTAGCGCGTCAGCCAACCGTGGACAAGCATCGGTCATGCGCAGTTCCAGGGTGGGAAAGCTCAAAGAAGGTCTGATCGCCCACCACACATTGGCCTTGGCGGCGATGGCGCCCGCTTGCCGGAGTGTGTCGAGGTACTGAGCGAATGCCGTTTCATTGGCCAGATGTTCTGGGATGCCCATGCGTGGCCATTCATCGCAGAGCGCCTGGCGATAGCTCATGTAGCCGCTGTTCACGCCGTCCCAGAACGGTGAAGACGTGCTCAGGGCCAGCAACAGCGGCGTCCAGGGCAGTACTTCGTTCATTACCGCGATACGGTCGACCCCTGCGGGGATTTCGGCGTGAACATGCAGACCAGACAACACGCTGCGCCGTGCAACCAGGGCAAACTCGGCAAACAGTTCACGAAAGTGGCTTTGCGGTGTTTGCTGTTGTTCACGCCAGTCGGCAAGCGGATGGGCGCCGGCGCAGATGAACCCCAGGCCATGCTCGGCCAATGCTTGATCGAGCCGCGCGCGCGCCTTGCTCATGTATTCGGCGGCTTGATCGGTTTGGGTGAACACCGGCGAAGCCAGCTCGACTTGGCCCTGGAACATTTCGTAGGCAAAACCGCCCTCCAAAGCTTCCCGGCAAGCTGCAAGCACAGGTTCATCCGGTGCTGCCAGCATGCGTCGGGTCTTGAGGTCGGTGATGAAGTATTCCTCCTCGATTCCAAAGCGTTGAACAACACCCTTGGCGCTCATCAGCGCAACCGCGACACGGTCAGGGCTACTACCGCAATCCGCTCGACCTGCTCGTAGCCGGGCTTTTCCAACTCTTCTCCGAAGACATCGGGGTCGAGTTCGCGGTAAGTCCAGGCGAAATTGGCGTCGGTCAGCAGGCGCTGTGTAGCAGCCAGGAACGGGTCGCTGCCTGCCACCATCGCCACGCCGGTGTACAACAGCAACGTGCCATGAACTTGCAGTCGCGGTAGTGACTCCTCGAGGATGCGTAACGACAAGTGTTCACCCAGGGCACCGCCGCCATGCCGGTAAGCCCGTTGTTGCACGTCGTTCATGTAAGGCGGGTTAGCCAGAATCAGATCGAAGCATCCTTCGACACTGTTGAGCACATCGCTGTGGTAGATGCTGACGTTAGTGGCCCCGGCCAGTTCGGCATTGACTGCGCACAGGCGCAGGGCCCGCGGATTGATATCCAACGCCAGTACCTCAGCGTCCTGGCGCGCCCGCGCCAGCACCAGGGCGCCCGCGCCGGCACCGCAGCCAATGTCCACCGCCCGGTGAACGGGTGTGAAATGCTGTAGCAGGTGTGCTTCGATCAAACTGGCGAAGCGATAGCTGTCAGGCCCGAAAAATACCGCGTCGGCCTCAGTCGTGGGAAACGCCGAATGCGCCAGCAACAAGGGTCCAAGGCTGGACCAACGGACGGTGCTGCGATACAGCCCGGCGCACCTCTGAACAATACCGGCCTCCTCCAGCATGGCCAGGTCGTTTGCCTTGAACAGGTTGGCTTCAAATGGCCTCGACCAGCCAAAAACACCGCGCAGGTCTTCGTTGCGAGGGTTGTTGGGGCGATTGTTGACGCGTTGGTGGGTCAAGGGTGTTGGGGTGATGAAGCGGTAGCCATCAGCCTGCAAGCGTCGACCCAGTCCAAGCAAAGCACGGTCGGCCAAAGGCTGATGTGGGTATAGCGGGCGTTCTGGACATTTGACGAAATCAACCATGGCGGCATCCTTGGCGGGTCAGCGCAAACGGGTACGTAGCTCGATAAAGCGGCGCGTAGCGAACAAGCCGGCAGGACGGCTGTGACGCTGTGGGCCGAGCCAAGGCATCAACAGCGCAATCTGTGCATCAGCGGGCTGGCCTTTGAGCGATGCACTGAGCGCTTCGGTTTCCGCATCCTCGGGTAACTCTTGAGCGGCCACGTTGGAAATACGTCGTCGCGCACAACGACGACGACCATCCTGCCAGTCGCCAGCAATCCAATCGTGTATCAGCTGCTTTTCGAAGCCGCTGAACACGCCAAACATCACCGCTCCAGCCCCGTCGATCAACTGCCAGAAACGGCTGTTTGCCGGGTCCTGATGACGCTGGATCCAGCCCTTGCCTTGGAGGGCGCGTAGGAAGTCGGGCATTTGCCCAGATTCACTGAGCCATTGGTTGACGGTCTTGCCCTCGAAACTGGCGTAGTCGGAGTGCATGTGCTGGCCAAACGGACGCTTGCGTTCGAGCATCGCCAACAACTCCTGCTCCAGATCGAAAGCTTGGATGACCGCAGTGGTGCTTGTGCCCAGATCATTGAGCGCGTAACCCCGTGCGACACGCTTCCAGTACAACTGCGGGTCCATGCCCACCGGCATCAATTCGCGTACGGCCACTACTGCCCGGCGGGCATGCCCGGTGCTGGCGTTGTCGATGGTGACGTGAAGGCTGAAATAATAAGGGTCGATGCCCAGTTCAATGAGTTCGTAGGCGCAGACCAGCAAATGCAATGGCAATTGCTCGTAACCAAGGTTATAGCCCAGCACTTCGGGCATGAAGTCACTGGCGCAACAGCCTAGCGCCAACTGGATCGCGCCTTGGTGAAAGTGTTCGTCGGCAAGCCCCTGGTCGCTCTCGCAATCATGTTCGGCCAACAGGCGTCGGTAGATGGCGACATGGTTCTGGGCACCCTGTCCATCACCGAGCTCTTCAAGGTACGTGGTTATCAAGCCGTTATAGCGATAGTCGCGCCAGTGCTCCAGCACACCGTACAACCAGGCACCATCGACCAGTTTGGTTGGCGCCACGCTGCGCAATGTGTGCAGCGCGTGCGCCTTGTTGTGAAAATATCTGCGCACGGCCCCTTGCTTGCGCTGCTCCAGATAGTCGGCGTATTCGGCCGCCACCGCCACACAGTTTTGCTCGACCCAATGGGCCAGTTGTTGCGCATCTGGCGGTAGCCCGGTGGCCACGTCTTCGACTGCGGCCAGTTGTTGCTGCAAAAACGTGGCCGCCGCTTGCGCGGCCTCCTCTTTCTCGCTGGACAGCAGGTGCTGATACAGCTCACGCAGTGAACCATGACGGTGTAATTCGGCAAGATCGCCGCTCATGGGTTTCAGCAAGGTCATGGAGTTCTCCGCAGGCAAAAGGCGCATCACCACGCCCCATAGCCATGTGGAAAGCTATAAGCAGGCCAAGGTGCCGGGCAGCGGACGAACGGTAGTCTGCAGCGTATTGCGATCTATTTGAGTTTGCGCGTGTCCAGTTCTATCCAGGTCGGTGCATGGTCGCTGGCATGTGCCTCATTACGCACCCAGGCATCTACGCCGGCGTTTTTCAGGCAAGGTTTGAGCGTTGGATTGAGCAGCAAGTGATCAATGCGCAAGCCTGCGTTCTTCTGCCAATGCTGGCGGAAGTAGTCCCAGAAAGTGTAGATCCTGTCGTTGGGGTAAAGATGGCGCAGCGCATCGGTCCAGCCCTGCTGCAACAGGCGCTGGTAGCATTCGCGGCTCTGCGGTTGCAGCAAGGCATCCTTGAGCCATGAACGGGTGTTGTAGATGTCGAAGTCGGTCGGCACTACGTTGTAATCGCCGGCCAGTACCACAGGATGATCGCTGCCTTGCAAGGTAGCAGCATGCTCGATCAATCGTTCGAACCAGGCCAGTTTGTAATCGAATTTCGGGCCCGGTTGCGGATTGCCGTTGGGTAGATACAAGCAGCCGACCAGTACCCCGTGCGCTGCTGCCGCCAGATAGCGGCTTTGCGGATCGCCTTCGGTGCCGGGTAAGCCGCGCCGTACTTCCAGCGGCTCGGCATCGCGAACGAGGATGGCCACGCCATTCCAGGAAGCCTGGCCCATGAACAGGCTGGCATAACCGATTGCCTCGAGGTCGGCCTTGGGGAAGTACCGGTCTACTGCCTTGAGTTCCTGCAAACAAGCGATATCAGGGCGTTCACGTTCGAGCCAGGCCAGCAGGTTCGGCAGCCGGGCGCGAATGCCATTGACGTTGAAGGTAGCGATCTTCAAGGTTTTCATCGGATGGCGGTCCTGCAGCAGTTGCAAAGCCCGGAGCCTGGAAAAAAATCTAAACCTTTTGCTTGGCGCCAGGCTCAACAGTGGGCGGAGTCGGTGTCGCGCCAACAAGGCACCTTCTTGAAAAATCACCCTCACGTCCGGCCATCGGATGGTGGGCCACTGATTGCGGAGAAACCATGAGCACACCACTTAACGGCAAACGCGTCCTGATCATCACCGCCAACACGGGCATCGAACGTGATGAACTACTCAGTCCCCTGCAAGCCCTGCGCGAGCAAGGCGCGGGCATTACCCATGGGTCGATCAAAGGCGGCACCGTGCAGACCTTCTTGCATGACACCGACAAGGACCGTACGGTCGAATCCAACGCCAGGCTTGCAGACCTCAACGGCGACGACTTCGATGTCCTGATCATCCCAGGCGGTACGGTCAACGCCGACACCCTGCGTCAAGATGCCGATGCAGCGCGGCTAATCCAGGCATTCAGCCTCTGCGGTAAAACTATAGCCGCAATTTGCCATGGTCCCTGGGCGCTGATCGATGCCAAGGTGATCGCCGGCAAGACATTGACCTCTTACCCCAGCGTTCGTACCGACCTGGTCAACGCCAAGGCCGAATGGGTGGACGCCGAAGTCAAGGAGTGCACCGCCAAAGGCTGGCGCTTGATCACATCGCGCAATCCAGACGATCTGCCGGCGTTCAACAAGGCAATTGCCCAGGCTTTACAGGCGGCGTGATCTCAGCGGCCACGCCAGCGCTCGATAGCGCTGAACAAGGCCATGCCCAGCAACATGGCGGCAACGAAGAGAATACTTTGCCAGTAGCCGGTCAATAACAGCACCAGGCCAGGGCCAGGGCAGATACCGGCTAAGCCCCAGCCCGCACCAAATACCAGGCTGCCGAGAATCAGCCTGGAGTCCACATCGCGGGCTGCGGGCATACGCATGGGGGAACCCAGCAGTGAGCGCGACTGTTTGCGACTCCATTGCAGCGGTACGAACGCAACCGCGATTGCAGCGACCATGACCAGCGCCAGTGATGGGTCCCAAAGCCCGGCCAGATCGAGAAAACCAAGGACTTTGGCCGGATTGGCCATGCCGGCCAGCAAAAGGCCAAGACCGAATACCAGACCTGCCAGCAAAGCGACTATTGCCCTCATGCTCAGCCCCCCATCAGGTGACGGGCAATGAAGACCACGCCGATGCCGCTGGCCATGAACGACAGGGTGGCCACCAGCGAACGCGGCGATAGCCGGGCCAGGCCACACACGCCATGGCCGCTGGTGCATCCCGAGCCATAGCGGGCGCCCAGGCCTACCAGCAAACCTGCAACAATCAAGGTCAATGGTCCGGCCTCGAACTCGGCAAGCGGTCGCCCGGCAAACACCCACCAGAGCAAGGGCGCTACTAAAATCCCGAGAACGAACAACCCCTTCTCGCGTCTGCCCTCATCATGCTTTTGCAACAGGCTACCCAGCAGGCCACTGATGCCTGCGACACGGCCGTTCAGCAGGGCGAACATACTCACGCCCAGACCAATCAGGGCGCCGCCGAGCAACGCCGACCACGGTGTGAAATGGGCCCAATCGATTGTCATGTGCGCTCCTGGCAAGGTCTGCTGTAGGGTTCGGCGCAGACTTTACCAGATTGCGCCAGCGCCTACCTTCCGGTAGGTGCTGGCTTGCCTCGCGACCCAAACCTACGCCTGGCAGGCATGCAGCTCGCGAATCAGCTTCTTGTTGATCTTGCCGACACTGGTTTTCGGAATTTCATCGACAAATCGCACCTGCCGTGGCACGGCCCATTTGTTCAGGCTGCCGCTGTCGACGAACTGTTGCAGGTGCTGTGCCAGCGATTGTTGATCCAGATGCATACCTGCCACACAAACCACCAGTGCCAGGGGCTGTTCCCCCCATTGCGCATCGGCAATGCCAACAACTGCCACTGAGTCGACGCCAGGGTGTTGGCTGATCAGGCTTTCCAGCGCTACCGAGCTTATCCACTCACCGCCGGTTTTGATCACGTCCTTGATCCGGTCGCGAATCTGCACCACGCCGCGTGCATTGATGCAGGCCATGTCACCGGTGTGCATCCAGCCATCAGCCCACAATGCTGCGCCTTGCTCAGGTTCTTTCAGGTAGCCCTGGGTCAGCCAGGGCGCGCGTACCACGATCTCGCCGAGGCTTTCACCGTCGTGTGCGACCTGATTGCCTTGCTCATCGACGATACGCAAGTCCACCAGTGGAATGGGCACGCCAGCGTTGATGCGCAGGGGTATCTGCTGGTCCATGGGCAGCGCCAGGTCTTGCGGGGTAAGGTTGGTCAGGCTCAGCAGCGGGCAAGTTTCGGACATGCCGTAGCCACAGTGCACACGAATGCCGCGGTTGCTCGCCCGTGTTGCCAGGCCTTGGGTCAAGGCGCTGCCGCCGAGTAGCATTTTCCAGCCGGTAAGGTCGGTATTACGGCCCTCCTCGCTGTCGAGCATCATCTGCAGCAGGGTCGGGACGCAGTGCGAAAAGGTCACCTGCTCTTCGCGGAACAGGCGCACAAGCTGGTTGGGTTCGTAGCGCCCAGGGTACACCTGCTTGATACCCAGGGCGGTAGCCACATAAGGCACGCCCCAGGCGTGTACATGGAACATCGGCGTGATGGGCATGTACACATCGCCGGAACGCAGCAACGGCTCGGCACCACAGGCCGCCAACGTCCCCAGTTCATTAAGGGTGTGCAGCACCAATTGGCGGTGGGTGAAGTAGACGCCCTTGGGGTTGCCCGTGGTGCCGGTGGTGTAGAACAGGGTTGCCAGCGAATTCTCGTCAAAGTCCGGGAATTCGTACGCCGTAGCCGCCGCAGCCAGCAGCGCTTCGTACTCGCCCAGTACCGGAAGTGCGCTGGTGCAGGGTTGTGCATCGCCCAAGCGAATGAAACCTTCGACTGTCTCCAGTTCGTCCTGCAGTTGCTCCATCAATGGCAGGAAGTCATCGTGAACCAGCACCAGCTTATCTTCGGCGTGGTTCATGGTGTAGCGGATCTGTTCAGCCGACAGGCGCACGTTCACCGTGTGCAGTACTGCGCCCAGCATTGGCACGGCGAAGAAGCATTCGAGCGCACGATGACTGTCCCAATCGAGCAAGGCCACAGTATCACCCGCTTTCACCCCTGCCGCGACCAGCATGTTGGCCAGCCGCTGGATGCGCTCCTGCAAGGTGATGTAGTTGTAACGCAGCTTATCGGCGTAGACGATTTCCTGGCCAGGCTGGTAGCGCACACCGGAAAGCAGCAGGCGCTTGATCAGCAGCGGATAGCTATAGGCCCCGGGCGCCGGGGCAATCACGCGAGTTTCGATCATTGCGGGATCCTTCACAGTTGTTCGGCGTCGAGCAGGTACAGGCTGGCGCTGCCGGCCTTGACGGTGGCGCTGAGCGACTGGATGCGCGGCAGCAGGCGTGCGAAGTAGAAGCGCGCCGTTCCCAATTTACTGGTGTAGAACGTACCCTGCTCATCGCGTGCCTGAGCCACATCGGCCATTTGCGCCCACATGTAGGCATACAGCGTGTAGCCGAACACATGCAGATACTCCACTGCCGCCGCGCCGATTTCGCGGGGGTTGCCCTGGGCACGGTCGAGCAGCCACGCGGTCAATTCATCCAGATTGTCGATGGCCGCCAGCAGCGGCTCACTGAACTCGCTCCGCGATGGGTCCAGACGCTGGGCGAATGCTTTCATTTGCGCAGACAACTGGCTGTAGGCCTTGCCACCATCGGCAACCAGCTTGCGCCCCACCAGGTCCATGGCCTGGATACCGTTGGTGCCTTCGTAGATCTGGGTAATCCGGCAATCGCGGATCAATTGCTCCTGGCCCCATTCGCGAATGTAGCCATGGCCGCCGAACACTTGCTGACCATGTACCGTGGTTTCCAGCCCCATGTCGGTAAGGAAGGCTTTGGCCACCGGGGTCAGCAGCGCCACCTGGGCCTGCGCGCGATTGCGTTCTTGCTCGTCTTCGCTGTACTTGGCCAGGTCCAGTTGCAGGGCCACATAGGTGGAAAACGCCCGCCCGCCTTCGTTCAAGGCTTTCATGGTCAACAGCATGCGGCGTACGTCAGGGTGGACGATGATCGGGTCGGCAGCTTGTTCGCTGGCCACAGGCCCGGTCGGGGCGCGGCTCTGTAACCGCTCGCGGGCATATTCGATGGCGTTCTGATAAGAGCGCTCACCCAGGGCCAGGCCCTGAATGCCTACGCCCAGACGTTCGTAGTTCATCATGGTGAACATGGCATTCAAGCCTTTGTTCAGGTCGCCCACCAGATAGCCAGTGGCACCGTCGAAGTTCATTACGCAGGTGGCCGATGCCTTGATGCCCATCTTGTGCTCGATCGAGCCACACCCCAGGGCGTTGGCATCCCCCAGCGAACCGTCGTCGTTGACCATCACCTTGGGCACCAGGAACAGCGAAATGCCCCTGGCCCCTGCAGGTGCATCCGGCAACTTCGCCAGTACCAGGTGAATGATGTTCTCGCTGAGGTCCTGCTCCCCCCCCGTAATGAAGATCTTGGTGCCGCTGATCCGGTAGCTGCCGTCGGCCTGAGGTTCGGCGCGGGTACGAATCAAACCAAGGTCGGTACCGGCATGCGGTTCGGTCAGGCACATCGAACCGGTCCAGCGCCCTTCGTACATGGCGGGTAGATACTGGGCCTTGAGTGCGTCGCTGGCGTGATTGAGCAGCGACAGGCAGGCGCCAGCGGTGAGCATCGGGTACAAGCCGAACGACAGGTTGGCAGCGTTGAGCATTTCCTCGACCTGGGCGCCTATAACCTTGGGCATGCCCATGCCGCCGTATTGCGTCGCACCTGCAACGCCGACCCAGCCATCTTCGGCGTAGGCGCGATAAGCCTCGGCGAAACCGTCCGGGGTGATGACTCGACCGTCTTCCCAGCGGCAACCCTGTTCATCGCCACTGCGATTGAGCGGCGCGATGACCTGGGCAATGACCTTGCCCGCCTGTTCAAGGATGGCCTTGGCGGTATCGACATCAATATGCTCGGCCAGCGCTGGTATCCGTGACCATACGGCCGGGAGGTCGAACACCTCGTTGAACAGAAAATCCATGTCGCGCAGCGGTGGAAGGTAATCAGACATGATGCGAGCACTCGACTTCTTTGGTTGTTTGTTGCAGCCCGTCGGCAGCGACGGTGCTGGAAGCGGGTGCCTGGGCCTTGTTGCCAGGCAGAAGGAAATACGACAGCGCCGGAATCAGGATCAGCGCGCCGAGCATGTTCCAGAGGAACATGAAGGTCAGCAGGATGCCCATGTCGGCCTGGAACTTGATCGGTGACCAAGCCCAGGCGACCACGCCGGCAGCCAAAGTGATGCCGACCAGGCCGACCACTCGACCGGTGAAGGCCACGGCATTTTGATACGCCTCGGACAACGGCAGGCCCTTGCGCTGGTAGTGCAGTTGCACGCTGAGCAGGTACAGCGCGTAGTCCACGCCAATGCCCACGCCCAGGGCAATTACCGGCAAGGTCGCGACTTTCACGCCAATCCCCATCATCACCATCAGCGCCTCACACAGCACCGAGGTGAGAATCAGCGGCAGCACGGCGACCAACGTGGCCCGCCAACTGCGGAAAGTGATCAGGCAGAACAGCGTGACCGCCAGGTACACCAGCAGCAGCATGGTGCGGTTGGCATCGCGCACGACAATGTTGGTTGCCGCTTCGATCCCGGCACTGCCGGCAGCCAGGAGGAATTGGCGATCGTCACTGCTGTTGGCCTGGGCAAAGCGCTCGGCAACGGCCACCACTTCATCCAGAGTGTCGGCTTTGTGATCCGTCAGGTAGGCAATCACCGGCATCAGCGAGCAGTCGTTGTTGAACAGTTCGGGGGCATTGACCGAGGCCTGTTGGGCGGCGTAGTTGAGCACGTCCTGGTTGCGCTGAATGCTGTTGAGCTTGGGGTTGCCTTCATAGGTGCCGGCCGTTATCTGGCGTACCGCGTTGGTCAACGACAAGGTGGTCTGTACCCCGGCGTGCTGTTGCAGCTCCCAGGCCAGACGATCGGCGAGTACCAGCGTCTGGTACCGCAGGCAGCCTTCCGGGGCGGTCTTGATCATCACTGCGAACGTATCGCTGGAAAGCGCGTAATGATCGGTGATGTAGGCGTTGTCACGGTTGTAGCGTGAGTCGGCGTGCAGCTCGGGCGCACCGCTGTCGAGGTCGCCGATTTTCAGCTGCAGGCTCAGGGCAAAGCCCCCTGCTCCCAATACGCCGGCGACCAACAAGGCGGCCGTCGCCCATTTGCGGGTGGTAAAGCGATCTAGCAGGTCCCAGAGCTTGCCGAAGCCACGATGCTCTGCAGCCCGCGAATCGATACGCAGGGCGCGCTCGGCGGCCTTGCGCCCCACGCCGATGTACGACAGTGCCACCGGCATCAGCAGCAGCGAGGTAAAGATCAATACCGCCACACCGATACTGGCAGTGATCGCCAGGTCTTGAATGACCGGAATGTCAATCAGCATCAGCACGGCAAAGCCCACCGCATCGGCCAGCAGTGCGGTAACACCGGCAACAAACAGGCGGCGGAAGGTATAGCGTGCGGCAACCTGGCGGTGGGTACCGCGGCCAATGTCCTGCATGATGCCGTTCATTTTCTGCGCGGCATGCGACACGCCAATGGCGAAAATCAGGAACGGCACCAGAATCGAGTAAGGGTCGATGGCATACCCCAGCCAGGCAACAATGCCCAGTTGCCAGACCACCGCGGTCAATGAACACAGCACTACCAGCAAGGTACTGCGCACACACCGGGTATAGAGGTAGATGATCACCAGGGTGGTCACCACCGCCAGGGCAAAGAACAACATCACCTGGATCAAACCGTCGATGAGGTCGCCCATAAGCTTGGCGAAGCCGATCACATGGATCTTGTAGGTGCCTTGCGCCTCGTACTGGCTGCGCAATTGCTCAAGTTTCTGCGAGAACGCATGGTAGTCGACGCCACGGCCGGTGGCCGAGTCCTGGTCGAGCAGCGGCACGATCAACATGCTCGACTTGAAGTCGCGGGCAACCAGGCTGCCGACGATGTTTGCGCGTTCGATGTTCTGTCGCAGCTGTTCGATGTCGGCTTGCGAGCCCTGGTAGCCGTCGGGCATCACCGGGCCGCCCTGGAAGCCTTCTTCAGTCACTTCGGTCCAGCGCACCGCCGGGCTCCACAGTGACTTCATCCAGGCGCGGTCCACGCCCTGGCTGAGGAACAGTTCATCGTTGATATGGCGCAGGGTCTGCAGATACGCCGGGTCAAAGATGTCGCCCTGGGTGTTTTCCACCACCACGCGCAGCGAGTTGCCCAGACCGCGCAGTGACTGGCGATTTTCCAGGTAGTTCTGAATGTACGGATGACTCTGGGGAATCATCTTTTCGAAACTTGGGCGCAATTCCAGGCGCGTCACGGCCATGTACCCCAGCACCAGGGTAGCCAGCAGCATGCACACCATAAACGGCAGACGATGATTGAACACCAGACGTTCGAGCATATTGCCGGAGCGGGCATCGAAGTCGCCAAGGTTACGGACCACCGGCAAGGTGTCTTGTTGGATATTGGCCATCAGGTTGTTCTCTTATTATGGCTGCAGCGGTTGGTCGAAGGACTGCGTACGCACACCACGGTCCCCTACCAGCACCAGGTCGGTACCGGCGTCGAATGTCGCCGCACTGACCGGCGTGCGCGAGGTTTGCTTGACCGCGACAAAACTGGCGCCGTCGTCCTTGCTCATTAGCAGGTCTCCGGCCTGGCTCAACAGCCATAGCTGGCCACGGTTGTCCTGACTTGCGGCAGTAATACTGGTGGTCAAGGCGGTGCTGACTTGTTGCCATTGCTGGCCACCATCGACACTGCGGTACACATGCCCGCGCAGCCCATACACCAGCAGCACACCCGGTTTACCGATTGCGCCGAAAAAGGTGCCGCTATAGGGCGTGTTTACCCGAGTGAACTGCTGACCGTCGGCACTGAGCTTGAGCAACAGGCCTTGTTCACCGGTGATGTACAAGGTGTTGTCGACCCGTGCCAGGCTGGTCAGGTGCAGGGCCTGGGGGTTGTCGCTGCGCTCAAGCCACGGTGTCCAATGCTGGCCGCCATCGGCGGTGTACAGCAGCAAGTTGAAGACACCTACGGCATAGCCGTGGCTGGCATCGGTGAACAGCACATCCAGAAACGGCTTGTCGGCGCCTTCGGCTTGCAGGCGCTCGCCCTCTGCCACCAGCGCGGCCCAGCGCTGATCATCCGGAGCTGCCTGTGCCTGACTGCGGTACCAGGTCAGCACTTGTTCGCCAAGCATGCGGCCGTCGAGCTGCTTCTCCCAGCTTTTGCCGCCATCACGGCTGTGCAGGATCACGCCGTCATTGCCCACCGCCCAGCCAAGCTCCGGCGTTGGAAAACTCACCGCATTGAGATCGGCACTGACCGGCACCTGTGCCTGTTGCCAGTGGATGCCGCGGTCATCGGAGTAGAGGATGTGCCCACGTGGGCCCACGGCGATTTGCCGGGCGCCCGCCGAAGTGACGTCGCGCAAGGCGCTTTTCATCGCCAATGCGCTAGGCATGGCCGGCAAGTCCAGCACATCGACATAGGGTGCTGCCTGCGCAGTGCCTTGCAGGGCGAGCAGCGCCAGGGTCAGCGTCGTCCATCGCTTGAAACAATACATACCCGATCCTCCGGATAGCTCAACCAGGGACCGGGCGCCGATCTATGGCGCCCGGTCATTCATGCCGGCTTAACGAATACCAGCACCGGCCAGGGACTCGGGCGACCACTGGGTACGGGTCAGCGGCTCGATGTAGCGAATGCCGCCATAGGCACCCACCACACCGTTGAGGTTGTAGGTGCCGCCAATCAGGTCATAGATCATGAACGGCGTTGCATCCGGGGTCTGTTTGTCGTAACTCTGGCTGAGGAAGGCAAACGAGCCACGGTATAGCTGACCACGGGCGTCATACTGGTCGGAGGCCAGAGCGATCCAGCTGTCCTCGTCCAGGTAGAAACGGCGTTTGTGATAGATGTGGCGAGCGCCATCCTTGAGCTTGCCCTCGACCACCCACACGCGGTGTTTTTCCCAGCGCACGAACTGCGGTGCGAGGTGGTTAGGCGTGGTCAGGCTCTTGATGTCGGTGTTGTAGGTCAGTTGGTAGGTGTTGTACGGCACATACATTTCCTGCTTGCCGACCAGGGTCCAGTCGTAGCGGTCCAGGGCGCCGTTGAAGACGAATACATCGTCATAGGTGCCAGAACCCGAGGTGCCTGGGTTCGGCGTGTCATAGGCAAGGTTCGGCGCCAGCTTGACCCGTCGTTGACCTGGCAGGTACACCCAGGCGCTGCGTGGCTGCACCAGCGGGTTGGCGGCGTCACGCAGCATCATCGCTTCACCGGCACGGCGAGCAGGTGCGGTGTACATCAGCTTCATCTGGTAGTAGGTGTCTTTGGAGCCGATTGGCTTGTTCATGTCCTCGTAGATCGGGTAGCTGATGTTCGCCTGGCCTGTGGTCGACAGGGTTGGCACACCAGCGGAGTCCACGTTCCACGAGTCATACTTGGCCGCCATGCTCACGCCCTGATAGCGCAGGAGGAAGTTCCACATGGCCTCGGCGCCGCTCTGCGGGATCGGGAATGGAATGCCAGGCAGCACGTTCTCGACTGCGGTGCCACCCTCCTTGCTTTGTGCGCCCACGGCGTTCTTGACGGTGTTGTCCAGCACCGGCTGCGGCAGCGCCACGGTACGGTGGGTCGGATACACATCGACACGGAAGGTCGGGAAGCGCTTGAGCAGTTCCTGGGTGGTCGCGGTCAACTGGCCTTTGAATTGATCGGCGTTCTTGCCGTCGATGACCAGCAGCGGCTTTTCACCGGCGAACGGGTCCGGACGCATGCTGTCGCCGCTCTTGTAGCTGGCCGGTGGCGTGACCAGGCCGCCTTTGTAAGCAGGGATCGAACCGTCGGCGTTGGCGGCGGTTTGTGCGCCGATGTGGGTCAGGCTGGTGCCCAGTTGCGCAGCTTGTTCGGTGGAGACAGCTGCCTGTGCCGAGTTGATGGCGGCCAGTGACAGGCACGTGGCTAAAAGCGTATGCACGTAGTTCATGATGATGTTTTCCTGCGTGATGTCTGGAGCAAGAGGTAACTTAAAAGGTGGTTTTGACGGTGAGGTAAAGCGCACCACGGTCCTCGGTGGTTGCACCGCCGCCAGAGAAAGAGGCGTAACCACCGCCGTAGCAGGTGTAATCCTGCTCACCGTCCAGGGCATTGGGTGTCGTGCCATCGGTCTGGCCGTTTTTGCACGACTGGGACTTGCCGAAGCTGTCGACGTACTTGAGGTCGACGAAATACTGGTTGTAGATCGCAGCACCCACGCCGACTGCGTAGTTGCCGGTGTCCTCGGCGCCGCCACCTTGTACCGGCGATACGCCGTCGATACCGACGTTGATCGACAACGGCATGCTCATGTCGACACCCGGCATGACCTGGTACCAGGTCGGGGTGAAGTTGACAGCAATGCCCCAGTTGTCGCGGGTGGGTTTGTCGATACCGCGGTAGCTGCTCTTGCCCTTGTACAAGGCTTCGTTGTGGCCATCGAGCTTGAGCAGATTGCTGTAGAACAGTTCGCCCAACAGGCTGGCGCTGTCGAAAAATGGTGTGTCACCGATGCTCATCAGACCGTTGAGGGTCCAGTGCAGCGTCTGGCCGGTAGCGCTCAAGCCATCGCCGTCGCTGGGCACGTCATAGACCACACCGCTGCTTGGCGAACGTGGTGGCAACAAACCGAAACCGCCCCCCAGGCCACCCTGTCCGGGTGCGCTGACGATTGCCGGAATGCTGGCCAGCGGCATGTTGTGGCGGATGTTCAGGTCGCTACCGACACTGATGCCGCCTACGTCCTTGGACAAGCTCAGGCCATAGACGTCGATGTTGTCGGCGTAGGCGAACTGGTAGGTCGGGGTTTGCAGCGAGTTGTAGAGGTTGCCGACGGCGCCCTGCAGGCTTGCCGGTGGCGTACCGAATGGGCCACGGGATACGGTCAGGCCACGGGCGTCCAACCAGGCCTGTGGCAGAATTTCCGAGGTCTTGCGGTAGTAGAAGCCCAGGGTGCCGCCCAACCACTCCGGAGACCACTTGGCCATGACACCCCAATCACCGCGCTTGTCCGGGGTCAGGTCGTGACCACGTCGAATGCTGGTCAACGCTCCTTGGACAGGAATCAGGCCTGGAGTGCCGGTGTGGCCGAGCAGGAAGCTCTGGGCGCCCTCACCCACCAGGTCCGAGCCGCCGTAATAGGTGCCGGCTTCCGGCAGCCTGGCAGCATCCCAATCGAGGAAATACTGGGCGCCGATAGTCAGTTCCGGGTTTACCAGGAAGGAGCCCGAGAGCTGGTTACGTGGCACGAACAGTTCTTTGGCTTCGGTTCCGGGCGACGCGGCCAGTTTCGCCAGGTCCAGGCCCGACTGGCCGTAGCTCAGCGAGTGCACCGGGTTGAGCAGGGTTTCACCCCAGAACAGGTTGTGCTGGCCCAGTTTGCCGCTCAGCTCCGAGCTTTCGCCGATTTCGGTGCGCATGAACACGAAAGCATCCAGCACTTCACCCGACGGGCCACTGTAGTAGCGCTGGGCGTAGTTGCTCAGATGCGGGCTGCCCAAGGGCGTGCCGGTGCCGGGCAGGCCATTGAGGCTTGGGTTGATGCCGGAGGTGTCGCCATTGCCGTTGACAAACGGGTTGGAGTTGGAGCCGGTGTTGTCGTAAGCCTTGTCATACCAACTGGCGGCGCTGACCCGAAAGCCCATGTTGCCCTGGTAGATCACGTCGAGCTCGGTGAGCAGGTCAACACGGTTGGTGATGTTGGTGCCGGCCTTGCGGAAGTTGTAGTCGCCGTCGTTGTTGTTGGGGGTTGCCAACATACGTTTATCGGCACTTTCTGTGCGTACGCCGTAGTTGTACTTGACGGTGTTATCCAGACGCACGGCCCAGTCTTCGCTGCCGGTGTCGAGTTCAAAGGCCTGGGCGCCAGGCAAAGCGAGCAGACTGATGGCGCAGGCCAGCAGGCAGCGCTGTGGGTACACAGCACAGTGAGTGCGATGGTTCGGCATTACGATGACTCCGGTTATTGTTATTGTTTTTTACCGCTCGTCGTTTGCGAGCGTTGGTCAAGCGTCCCTGCGGTACAGCGGGCTCAGCGGTCCAGCGTCTGAATGAAAGTTTCGGCCTGCGGCCAGTGGCCGAATCCTGCCGCGGGGTTGAGATGACCGACGGCGCCCAGTTCGACCAGTTCGCTGCCCCAACCGCGGGCCATTGCGCTTACTGCCTCAAGGCTGGCCAGGTGGTCGTTGCTGCTGGCAGCAACGATGCTTGGGAACGGCAACTCGGTGATCGGCAGCGGCGCCCAGCCATTGGCACGCAGGCTGTCCGGGCTTGGGTAAGCCGCAGGCCACTGCGCCTCAAGGTCGGGTGGTGCAGCCAACAGCGCGCCCTTGATCGGTCGCTGATAGCGTGCGGCCCAGTGCGCCACCATGAGCACACCGGCGCTGTGGGCTACCAGCACAACGTCGCCATCGATCTGTTCGAGTTCGCGCTGGATCGCCTCGACCCGCGCCTGGCAGTCAAGGCCATTTACCTGCAACGGTGGCACCGAGCGAACGTTGGCCAGGCGGTTTTGCAGCAACGTCTGCCAATGTTCGGCAACATGATCACGCAAGCCGGGAACGATCAGGACAGTAGCGGCGGTATGCAGTTTTTCCACGTCGACACCTATGCTCATGACAGTCCGCTCGCAGATATCCCCGAACGGTTCGAGTGTCACAGTAATCACCCCTCCTCCCGGGCGCTTTACATTGAGCGTCAGTGACTTTTCATTTGATGACAGGGTTTTGCCCAGGCGACCGAAGCGCCGGCCTGCCGGGGTTTCAAGGCTTTAGCCTTGGTGGTAAACGACTTCTCAATTGGCGACACACAGGCTATAAAAGGTAATCCGCCGCAGAAGCGGGTCGTCTGATGACAATGCGTGGAAAACAATAAAATGACAGCCCTTGTTCGTGCCGCAAGCCTTACCAACTACCTTGAAGTGTCCCGTCACTTGGGGCTCAACCCCCATGCGCTGTTGGCCCAGGTTGGCCTGAGTGCCGCCTTGCTCGATGACCCCAACCAGCGCTTGGCAGTCACCAGCGTGATCACCTTGCTGGAAGAGTCTGCCCGGGTCAGCGGCTGTGAAACCTTTGGTCTGCGTATGGCCGAACTTCGGCAACTGTCGGACTTTGGCGAGATCAGCCTGTTGCTCAGTCACCAACGCACCCTGCGCGATGCCTTGCAGGTGATTGTGCAGTATCGACATCTGCTCAATGACGCTTTGGCCATCCACATCGAAGAAGCGGGAAAAACCGTGATCATCCGTGAGGAAGTGGTCAGTGATTTGCCCCATCGCGGTCGTCAGGCCACGGAGCTTGCCATTGGTGTAATGCTGCGCCTATGTGCGGCGCTGCTCGGCGCGCACTGGCGCCCGATCAGCGCCAACTTCACCCACGCAGCGCCCGCCGACCTGGCCATTCACCGCAGGATTTTTGGTTGCAAGCTGCTGTTTGGCAGCGAGTTCAACGGCATCGTTTGCCCGGCGGCCGACCTGGACACTGCCAATCCGTTGGCCAACGAAGCGATGGCCCGCCTGGCCCAGCGTTACCTGGATACGTTGGCTGGCGGCAAGCTGTCGTTGGAGCTGGAGATGCGCAAGACCATCTACTTGCTGCTGCCAATGGGACGGGCAACCATCGAGCAGGTTGCCCAGACCCAGGGTATGAATGTGCGCACCCTGCAAAGGCGCCTTGAGGAATGTGGCGTGACCTTCAGCGACTTGATCAACGGCGTGCGCCGCGACCTGGTGATCCGGTACCTGGAAAACCCCAATTATTCATTGGGGCGGATCGCCGACATGCTTGGCTATTCGATGCCCAGCTCATTTACCCGCTGGTTCATTGCCCAGTTCGGCATGCCACCGGCTTCTTGGCGTTCACAACATGGCGTGCAGCAGCGCTGAGCCCGTTACAGGCCCCAGTGCATCAGTGCGAGTACCAGAAGCACGAGGAATACCGTTTCACCCACCATCAATGCGATGGGCTTGATACCCACAGAGGCAAGCTCCTTGAGCTGGGTCTTCATGCCCAGGGCGCTGATTGCGATCACCAGGCACCAGCGTGACAGTTCGTTGACCCCGCCCTGTACTGCGGTAGAAATCCAGCCGGTGCTGTTAACGCAGGCCAGCAAGACAAAACCTACGGCAAACCATGGCAACAGCGGCGGCCGCTTGCCGGTGTCGGCGTCACCTGCGCGGCGGGTGATCATTGCCGCCACGACAATGACCGGCAGCAGCATCGCAACCCGCATCAGCTTGACCACAGTGGCAATGTCGCCGGTTTCGGTGGACATGCTATAGCCCGCGCCGACCACCTGCGCCACGTCATGGATGGTGGCACCGAGAAACACTCCAGCCTGAGACGGCGACAACTGCAGCCAGCCTGCAATCATCGGGTAGACAATCATCGCCAGGGTCGACAGCGCCGACACACCGATCACGGTGAACAGCGTCGCGTGTTCTTTCTGTTTGTGCGCAGGCAAGGCAGCAGCCAGAGCCAGTGCGGCCGACGCACCACAAATCGCCGTAGCGCCACCGGTAAGCATGCCGAACAAGCGATTGAAGCCCATTGCCTTGGCCACCAGCATCGACACACCGATAGTCACCCCCACAATGATCACCACCAATGCCACCGGCTTCCAGCCAAGGCTGGCAATCTGCTCGAGCGTAATGCGCATGCCCAGCAACGCCACCCCGACGCGCAACACGGTGCGCGCGGTAAATTCAATCCCTGCCTTGCAACGTCCATCGGCAGAGAGAAAATTCAACGCCATACCCAGCAACAGGGCAAACAGCATGACGGGCGCGCCATAGTGTTCACTGAGAAAGCTGGCGGCGGCAGCGGCGATCAGGCTCACAACAAAACCCGGTGCAAGCTCGCGCACGCGATGGTTAACGGCGGCAATTGCGACAGCGGTCATTGGCCGGCCTCCTCGGTGTCGACAACGATGAACAGCTGTTCGCCTTCGCACTCCACCGGGTAGCTGGCGACTTTGAGTTGCGTGGAGTTGAGCAGGTAGCCGCTGGCCAGATCGAAGCGCAGGCCATGGGCGCAACACTGAATGACCCGTCCGTCCAGGCGTCCACCACAGAGCGAAGCGCCTTGGTGTGGGCAACTGTCATCGATGGCATAAAAATGGTCAGCGACGTTGAACAGCGCCAGGCTTTTGTCTTCGAACGTCAGCAACGCTCGGCCACCCCGCGCGGGTACCTTGGCCGATGGCACAGGATATCGGTAGCTCATGCCAGCGCCACCTGATCCACTGCCAGTGCTTCAAGCATGACGTCAAACAAGACTTCGGCAGGTTGCGCACCACTCACTTCCAACAGCTGGTTGAAACGAAAAAATGGAACACCAGCACTGGCACGGTGGTTGCTACTCATGAACGGACTGGCGTCCCCGCGCAAGCAGTCAGCAACCTGACCCGGTTCCAGGTCACAGCTGCGTGCAATCTTGAGCAAAGTAATCGGATCACCCAGGTCCTTGCCATGCTGGAAATAGGCTGCGAACAGCTGCGCCAGAAGTTGCTCGGCACGTTGCGGTTGCCCCAGCGCTACGGCGCGCTGCAACAAGCGGTGTGCATCACCCGTGTTGGGCATGCGGCAAATACGGGAAAAATCAATATTGACGCCGACGGCCTCGGCCGCCGCACGCACCTGCGCCTGACGCTGACGCACAGCCTCATCGCTTCCCAGGCGCTTGCGGTAAAACGCCTCGAACGGTTGACCGGTCCTGGCCATGTCAGGCAGCAATTGCACGCCTCGCCAGTGCAAGGTGACATCAACGTCTGGCTGTTCCAGGCGCAATTGTTCAAGCGCAACCTGCAGGTTACGTTGACCAATCAGGCACCAGGGACAAATAAAGTCGATAAATACTTCAATGGACAACGCTTGCTTCACGGTTTTACCTCCTGAATCTGCGCCGCGTCAGGCGCTGTCTGTTGCAGCCCCTCCAGACGGGCCATGTCGCTGTGATAGTGACGCTTGGCAATAAAGAACACCGCAGCAGCACCGATGCTGATCAGAGGCACGAGCTGGAAGGCAGCGTGCAAGCCGATCACGTCGGAAACCCGCCCGGTAATCAGAGGCCCGGTGGCCAGCCCCAGCAGGTTGTTGGCCAGGGTCAAGGTGGCAAAGGCTGTACCGTGAACCGAGTAATGCGTAAGGTTGGCAACCATGGCACTGGATGGCCCGTTGGTGCCTGCCGCAATCATCATGCCCAGGCAGATCAGCACCAGTTGCGCGGTGCCCGAAGGCAAGGCAAACGCCAGCGACAACAACAAGCAACTGCCCAGGCAGTAGCCGATTGCCAGGCTGATCTTGCGATCCGGACGCTGCCGGCCCAGGCGGTCACACAGCATGGCGCAGAGGATCATGCCGATACCGCTGCAGAGGACGATGATGGCCGCCACTACACCGGCTTTATCCGTGCCCATTTCGTAATAGCGGTTCAGATAGCTGGGCATCCACACGATAACCGTACCACCGACGAACAGTTGCAGGCCGCTGGCAACGTAGGCTGCAATCACCGAACGACTACCGTAGAGAGTGTGCAATGGCCGAGCGATCTTGCATGGCGTGGCATTGGCGCGTTTCGGGGCAATTTTTGCTTCTTTGACAATCAACGGATACAGCAACGCCAGCAACAGGCCAAATAGCGCCATGCCGGCGAACGCCCACCGCCAGCCGAAATGCTGGGCCATCACCCCACCCAGTGCCATGCCCAGCACCGAGCCGAACATGCCGCCGGCCATGAAGGCGCCGGCCAGAGTTGCGCGCATATCACGGGGAAATACCGCGACGACAACAGCGATACCGACGCTGCCATAGGCGGCTTCACCGACACCGACCAGAAAACGAGCGATGAACATTTGCTGGTAGTTTTCTGCCAGGGCGCACCCCAGGGTCGCCAGGCTCCATAGCACGGCCATCAACACCAGGCTTTTCACCCGCCCGAAGCGGTCGGCCATCAATGACAACGGGAAAGTCAGCAGCCCGACCATCAGGGCGACGATGCCACTGAGCAATCCGAGCTGGCTATCGCTCAGGGCCCATTCGCCCTTGAGCAGCGGAAATACGGCGTTGAGCACTTGGCGCGACATGTAGTCGGAAATCAGCAGGCCAAAGGTCAAGGCAAAGACAATCCAGGCATAGCGCCGTGGAATGCCACGTGAAGTGTCGGCACCATCATCTGTGGTGCTGGCGATATAGGCGGCCATGCTGGCTCCTCTGTTGTCTGGGCTAAGTCTTGTTGTTATGGAAGCCTGACTAACAGCGCTGTGGACTGTGGCGGGTCGGCGCCGGGGTGGCGGGCCGACCCTCTCCGGTCAGCCGCGCTGTGGCACACCCTTGTGACCCGGCAGGCGGTTTGGCGCCATTCCGTTAGCTTTGAGTGTTTCTTCGATGCTGCTGTACTGCTGGCCGATGCGATAAATGGCACGGGCTTCTTTACCGGTCGCGATTTCGCGGCCCAGCTCATGGGCAACGCGCACGGTTTGCTGGATCTGCTGCACTGATGTGAAGCGCTTGCCCTGGTGATCGATGATGGTGTCTTCGTTGCCGCAACGCGGGTGCAGCCCCATAGCCAAGGCCATGGTGTTGAATGGCAGCACGTTTTTGAGCAGCGATTCGGCAGTCAAGGTGCAACCATCGGGCGCGCGGTGAATGAAGTTGAAGAAGTTGAACGGATTAGGGCCGTCGAAACCGCCGCCGATGCCGATCCAGGTCAGGTTCATCGGGCCCATGTAATCACCACGACGCACGATGCGCTCGAGGGTTTCCAGGGCATGCATGCCGGTCAACTGGAAGTGCGGCTGAATATTGCTTGCCTGCAGGCGGCGCAGGTGTTCACGAACCCAGGCAGGTCCGGCGGGCACAGTCATTTCGCTGTACGCGGCCTGAATCGCAGGGTGCGCCAGGGAGGTGCCTTCCAGGTATTCCGGATACAGCAGCTCCATGATGTTCATTTGCGTGGTGTTGATCGCCACGGTGACCTGGTCGGGCTTGGGCGTCAGGTCGGCGAGCATGTGGCGGGTATCGTCGGACAACCATTTGGCCGCTTCGCCATCGCTTTCCGGTGCGAAGGAAATCGAGCCGCCCACCTGGATGATCATATCCGGCACGGCTTCACGTACACCGGCAATCAGTTCGTTGAATTTCGACAGGCGCTTGGAGCCTTTGCCATCGAGTTCGCGCACATGCAGATGGAGCACGGTGGCACCGGCTTCATAGCAGTCGACGGCCTTTTGGACTTGTTCGTCCATGGTCAGCGGAATGTCTTCGGGAAAGTCCTCTGGCATCCATTCCGGGCCATAGGGGGCGACGGTGATAACCACCTTTTCCATGTTTTCCGGGTGCAACGAATCGTCGAAGAATTGCATGCTGTAGTCCTCGGTCTTGTTATTGTCTTGTGCCCGCTGTGCAGCGGATCGGTAGTGCTTAGAAAGTGCGGTCGCCCTTGATCCCGGCGCGTTCCATCTTGCGGTGGCAAGCGGGGTAGTCCATGACCGCGTAGTGCTGGGTGCTGCGGTTGTCCCAGATCGCCACGCTGTTGGGCTTCCAGCGCCAGCGAACCTGATACTCGGGCAGATACGCCTGGCTGATCAGGTAACGCAGCAGATCGGAGGCACCAGGGTTGGCGTCCTGACCAAAGCGCACCCGCTGCGGGGTGTGGTAGTTACTGAAGTGCGTGGTGAACGCGTTGACGAACAACACCTGCTCGCCGGTTTCCGGGTGGGTCCGCACCACCGGGTGTTCGGCGTCAGGGAATTGCGCCTTGAGCGCCAGGCGCTTTTCCAGTGGCATTGCCGCGCCGAAACTCGATTCAATACTGTGGCGTGCGCGCAGGCCTTCGATCTTCTGCTTCACGTCCTCGGGCAGATTCTGGTAAGCCAGAACCATGTTTGCCCACATGGTGTCGCCGCCTACGGGTGGGCACTCAACACAGCGCAATACACAGCCCATGGGCGGCGCTTCGCGCCAAGTGGCATCGGTGTGCCAGGCGTTCTCGTAGCGGTCGGCAGGCTGGTCCGGACGCTTGTAGATCTGCACCAGGCCCGGGTGCTCCGGGTCGCTGCCGGCCACCGGATGGTCTTCCAGGTCGCCGAAGCGCCGGGCGAAGGCCACATGCTCGGCACGGCTGATGTTCTGATCACGCAGGAATAGCACCCGGTGCTTGAGCAACTGCGCACGCAGTTGCTCGAAGAGGTCGTCATCGTGCACCGCATCAGCCAGGTTGACCCCGGATACTTCTGCGCCGATGGCGCAGGTCAGTTGTTCGATGTGCATGCTGCTGCCCTCTTCAGATGACGAAGATCGACGAACCGGTGGTCTTGCGCGCTTCCAGGTCACGGTGGGCCTGGACGGCATCCTGCAATGCATAGTGCTGGTTGATCTCGATCTTGATCCGGCCGCTGCTGACATGATCGAACAGCTCACCGGCAAGGTCGGCTTTTTCCGCCGGGTCGGCGATGTAGTCGGCCAATGCCGGACGGGTCAGGTGCAACGAGCCCTTCATCGCCAGAATCTGCGGGTTGAACGGTGGAATCGGGCCAGACGCCGTCCCCACGCACACCATCAGGCCGCGACGCTTGAGCGAGTCCAGGGAAGCTTCGAAGGTGGTTTTGCCGACGCTATCGAACACCACATTGGCGCCAACCCCGTCGGTCAGCTCACGCACGCGCTTGGCGACGTCTTCATGGCTGTAGTTGATGGTGTGGGTGCAACCGTGGGCCTTGGCCACTTCGGCTTTGGCATCAGTAGACACCGTACCGATCACGTTGATGCCGAGCAGGCGTGCCCACTGCGAAACGATCAAGCCGACGCCACCGGCGGCAGCGTGCAGCAAAATCGTGTCACCTGGCTTGAAGTCATACATGCGGCGCATCAAGTAGGCCGACGTCAGGCCCCGCATGGTCATGGCCGCTGCGGTTTCGAAGGCGATGGTTTCTGGCAGTTTAATCAGTGCCGCGGCGCCGATCAGGCGTTCGGTGCAATAGGCGCCGAGGGTATTGAGAAAACCGGTGTAAGTCACACGGTCGCCCACCGCTACGTTGCTGACACCCTCACCGACTGCTTGTACCACGCCGGCTGCCTCCACACCCATGCCGTTAGGCATCGGGATCGGGTAAGTGCCATTGCGAAAATAGGTGTCTGCGTAGTTGAGGCCAACAGCGACCTGACGCAGGCGGACTTCGCCCGGACCAGGTTCGCCAACCTCGGCATCCTCGTAGCGCAATACTTCGGGACCGCCGGGCTCATAGAAGCGTACGACTTTGGACATTCTTGTCACTCCAATCATCGATCTGGACGCAGTGCGTCAATTCTTGTTGATTGGACTCTATGCGCAACGTCTGCAGGGTGCTTCTCATCCGGCGACAAGGGTTTTTCATTTCATGACACGGCCTGCACCGCTGGCCGCTTACGGGGCTTTCTCGTAGGATGGCCAGGAGTGTGCCTGTCACCCTGCCCCCTGTCACCTTGCCTGTGAGCGTCGAATGAAGTCCCCTGCCGGTTTACTGCTGTCGGGTATTGAACTGGATCGGGAAAGCACCACCCCGCTTTACCGCCAGCTCTACCTGCAGATACGCAAACAGATTCTCACCGGACGCCTGCAGGGGGGCATTCGCTTACCGTCGACGCGTACCCTGAGCCAGGAACTGGGTCTTTCGCGCATTACCCTGCTCAATGCCTTCGATCAACTGATCGCAGAGGGTTTCCTGGTTTCGCGCACCGGTGCCGGAACCTATGTCGGCAATGAATGGGATCGCTCGGGGCAGGCCGACACGCCACAACCACCGTCGGCGCCGCAGCTGTCCGACCTCAGCCAGTCAATGCTGTCGTTACGCAGCCACCATTTTCGCGGCGTTTCGTATGCCCACTACAGCTCAGATACACCCACTTCGTTCCTGCCCAGTCACGGTGCATTCGAAGCCTTCCCGCAGCATATTTGGAAGCGCCTGATCAACCGTCATTTGCAAAAACCGAGCAAGGCCTTGCTCGGCTACGGTGAGCTGCTGGGCCTTGAGGGGTTGCGCCAAGCCATTGCCGAGTATGTGTTCGATGCCCGCGGTATCGACTGCAGCGCGCAACAGGTGGTCATCGTCTCCGGCGCGCAGCAAGCCTTCAATCTGTTGGCGATGCTCTTGCTCAACCCCAATGACCCGGTGTGGATGGAGGACCCGGGGCATATCGCTGCGCGCATCGCCTTCCAGGCCCAAGGGTGCCAGGTGGTGCCGGTACGTATCGATGAGCAGGGAATCGATGTGCAACAGGGCATCGCTGATGGCCCCGATGCGCGCCTTGTGTTCACCACGCCCTCGCGCCAACATCCGTTGGGGGTGAACCTCAGCCACAATCGGCGGGTAGAGCTGATCGATTGGGCCGCGCGCAACCAGCGCTGGGTCATCGAAGACGATTGTGACAGCGAGCTGCGCTACAGCGGTCGGCAGTTACCGGCGCTGTTCGCCATGGACCACAGCGATCGGGTGATCTACGTCGGCACGTTCAGTAAAGTGCTGTTTCCGTCGTTGCGCCTGGGTTACGTGATTCTCCCCCAGGCGCTGGTCGAGCCGTTCTGCACCATTCGCGCGGTGATGGATCGCAGCCCACCCACCTTGCTGCAGGCCGTGACGGCCGACTTCATGAGCGAAGGCCACTTCATCGGTCATATCCGGCGCATGCGTGCCCTCTATCACGCGCGTCAGCAATGCCTGATTGCCGAGCTTGAGCGCAGGCTCGGACAGTTCTTCAAGATCGCGCCGGTGGACGCCGGCATGCATTTGATTGCCTGGTTGCCGGAGCATCTGGATGACCAGGAAATCGCCCGTCAACTGGCCCAGCAAGGGGTGCATACCTACGCCCTGAGCGACTACTGCGTGCAGCGCTACCTTCCCCCTGCCCTTTTGATCGGTTTTGCCGGTACCGCGCAAGACCAGGCACAAGCCAAGGTCGATGCGCTGGTAAACGCGCTCAAAGCCGTGGGCCAGCCGCTGTGATCCACGGCCAGTGGTCTTAACAATTACTTTTTAATGGATCTATCGAGTGTTCCCCACCGGCGCGATAAAGAACGCGCCGGTAGAACCGGTGCCCGCACCAGGAACGACTCGAATGAATGCTATCCAAGAACGCTTCACCCGGTTGCTCGATAACAAGACTAATGGCGCTGCAGCGCCGGTGCTGTTAACCCGTAACCTTTGCCTGCGGCTGATCGAGCGAATCGATCAGGTTCGTCTGTTCGCCCATGCCTACCCCTTGCTTACCAACCTCACCCACGGGCGCCTGACGCCCTTTGACCTGCTCGATTTTGCCTACCGCCATGAACTCAAGGGCTTGAGCCTGCACATGCTCGATGGCGAGCACAACAGCCTCTCGCAGATGAACACCGAGCAACTGCGCGCTTTCGCCGACAAGGCTCGCCAGCTCGACCTTGAGGTCCATGTGGAAATCAGCAGCACTTTGAAAGCGGAGGTCGATGCGGTGATCGCCGTCGCCAACGCTATCGGCACCCGCAACATTCGCGTGTACTCACGCTACGAGGGCGCGCTGTCGCAGGTCATGGACACCATCGCCGGGGACCTGCACTACCTTGGCCAACAGGCTGATGCCCACGACCTGTATTTCGACTTCGAACAACATGAAGAACTCAAGAGCGATGAGATCGCCCGCTTGCTCAAGCAGGCCAACCACCCGCGCCTGCATGCATTGTTCGACTTCGGCAACATGATCAATGCGTGCGAACAACCGCTGCAGGCCCTGGCAAACCTGGCCCCGTACATTCGCCAAGTGCACCTCAAAGGCGTGCGCGTGGTCCCTGAAGTGAACGGCTTTGGCCACTACGGGGTGCTCCAGGGCAGCGCCGAAGACGACCTGCCCAGCCCGCGCATGGTGTTCGAACTGTTGATGCTCGGTGCACAGCACCCCCAGGTGATCGCCTTCATTCTCGAGCAGGAAAACCACTACATCGCTCCGGCGTTCCGCCACGCCAACGAACCTACCGACCCCTTCATTGCCTACCGCGAAATGAGCGATACGCCCCTGCCCGCCGGCTTCACCCTCGAGCAGATGCTGGCTGGTGAACAGCGCTGGGCCAACAACCAGGTCAGTTACGTCAAGGGCCTGCTCGCTGAACTGCGCACCCTGGCCGAACTGAGCCTGGACACGCGTGCCTGACACCGCGCCCCCACTACGCCTGGAGAATAACAATGACTGCGCAAGACAAGGCCAAATGGTTCAAATTCCTCATCCTGATCCTCGGTGGCGGCACCATTTACAAGCTCGCCAACCTTAAGGACGCGTTCTACGTTCCGATGCAAACCTTCATGGGTTTGTCCCATACAGAAATTGGCTTGCTGCTCAGTGCCAACGCTGTCATCGCCACTGGCCTGTTTGTGGTAGGTGGCCTACTGGCCGACCGTTTCGACACCCGTAAACTGATCCCGGTAGGCCTGCTCGGTACCGGCGCGCTGGGCCTGTACCTGGCGACGTTCCCGCCGTTCAGCAGTTTGATGATTGTGTTTTGCCTGCTGGCGGTGTGCGCCGACTGCATCTATTGGCCGGCGTTGCTTAAGGCCATTCGTGGCCTGGGCAATGACAAGGAACAGGGGCGACTGTTCGGTCTTCTTGAAGGCGGGCGCGGCGTGGTAGATACCCTCGTAGCGTTTTCGGCGCTGGGTGTGTTCATTGCCATGGGCGCGGCTGAAGCGGGCCTGAAAGCGGCCATTGTCTTCTATTCGCTGATCGACATCGGTGCTGGCGCGCTCACCTGGTTCTTGCTCAAAGGCACGCAGAGCACAACCCCGGTCGTTGCAAAGAAAAACCCGCTGTCCAATCTGCTTGAAGCCATCAAGGTGCCGGCGATCTGGTTGGTCAGTTGCAACGTGTTCATGGTCTACATCGTTTATTGCGGCCTGACCTACTTCATTCCCTACCTCAAGGAAGTCTACGGGTTGCCGGTAGCGCTAGTCGGTGCCTACGGCATCATCAACCAGTACATGCTGAAGATTCTTGGCGGGCCAGCGGGTGGTTTTCTTGCCGACAAACAGTTCAGAAGCCCTAGCCGCTATCTGAAATGGGCCTTCCTGGCGCTGCTGCCAATGATGGCGATCATTCTCATAGTGCCCAAGAGCCCCGGCTACATCTACGCAGGCATGGCCGCGACGCTGTCCTTTGCCTTTATCGTTTTTTCGATGCGTGGCGTGTTCTGGGCCCCCATGGGCGAGGTGGGGATCCCTTCGCACATTACCGGATCGGCCTTCGGTATTGGCTGCCTGATCGGCTACGCCCCCGGCATGTTTGCCTACGTGGGTTACGGCGCCATTCTTGATCATTTTCCCGGGCAGCAGGGTTACAACTACGTGTTCATGACCATGATGGGCCTGGCGGCAGTGGGCTTCGTGGTTGCCGGTTTGATGCACCGATTGGTGCGCAGCAATGCACAACGTGTCGGCGTGCAGGCACAAGCTGTGGTGTAAGCGATCGCGGGGCATGCCGCTTCTACCGTTGCAGGCGCGGCTTGCCCCGCGGTAAATCACATCTCCACCTGCGTCCCCAACTCAATCACGCGGTTGAGTGGCAGGTTGAAGTACTTCAGATTGCTGTTGGCATTTTTCAACAAGAACGCGAACAGCCCCTCACGCCAACGCGCCATGCCCATGCGTTTGGTCGGTATCACCGTTTCGCGGCTGAGGAAATAGGTGGTCCCCATCGGGCTGAAATCCAGCTCAGGCACATGGCACAGTTGTAGTGCGGCCGGTACATCGGGCTCCTCGATAAAACCGAAGTTGAGGTTGACCCGGTAGAATCCATCACCAAAGTCCTGCACCTCGAAACGCTCCGAGACCGGCACGCGCGGACGATCCTGCGACACCACCGTCAACAGCACCACCCGTTCATGCAGCACCTGGTTATGCAGCAAGTTGTGCAACAAGGCATGCGGCACCGCATCGGCACGGGCAGTGAGGAACACAGCAGTACCCTGCACCCGGTACGGCGGCTGCGAGCGGATGCTGCTGATAAACAGCGGCAGCGGCAAGGCAGACTCGTCCAGGCGCTCGACGATGATCTTGCGTCCACGTTTCCAGGTGGTCATGAGGATGAACAAGGCAATACCGGCGATGACCGGGAACGCACCACCCTGGAAGATTTTCGGTGCGTTGGCGGCGAAGTACAGGCTGTCGACCACAAGGAAACTCAACAGCAGCGGCACCGCCAGCCAGCGCGGCGCTTTCCACAACAACAGCACCACCGAGGCCGAGAGCAACGTGGTGATCAGCATGGTTCCGGTCACTGCGACTCCATAAGCCGCGGCCAGAGCACCGGAAGACTCGAAACCGATGACCAACAGCACCACACCGACCATCAACGCCCAGTTAACCGTGCCGATGTAGATCTGCCCTTGCTCCTGGCTTGAAGTGTGCTGGATGAACATGCGCGGCACGTAGCCGAGCTGGATGGCCTGGCGGGTCAGCGAGAATGCCCCGGAGATAACCGCCTGGGAGGCAATGATGGTCGCCAGAGTGGCGAGACCGACCATGGGTAGCAAGGCCCAGCTCGGCGCCAGTAGATAAAACGGGTTACGCACCGCGTCTGGATTGCCAAGAATGAGTGCGCCCTGACCGAAGTAGTTGAGCACCAGCCCGGGCAACACCAGCAGTATCCAGGCACGGGCAATAGGCTTGCGGCCAAAGTGGCCCATGTCGGCGTAAAGCGCCTCGGCCCCGGTCAAGGCCAGAACCACGGCCCCAAGTATGGCCACGCCGATACCCGGATGCACCACGAAAAAATGCACCGCCCAGGCGGGATTGAGGGCCAACAGCACTTCCGGGCGCTGGACAATGCCATAGATACCCAATGCGCCCAGCACACTGAACCACAGCACCATAATCGGCCCGAACAATATGCCCAAGCGCGCGGTCCCGTGCTTCTGGATCAGAAACAGGCCGACCAGTACCACTAGAGCAATGGGCACCACCCAATGCTCGATACCCTCGAAGGCCAGTTGCAAACCTTCGACTGCCGAGAGCACCGAAATCGCGGGGGTGATCATGCTGTCGCCGTAAAATAACGCAGCACCGAACAAACCGAGCAGCACCAACACCCGACTCAAACGCGGGTAAGGTGCCGCCGCACGCCGGGCCAGCGCGGTCAGCGCCATGATGCCGCCCTCACCCTGGTTGTCGGCGCGCAACACGAACAACACATACTTGATGGTCACCACCCAGATCAGCGACCAGAACACCAGTGACAGAACGCCCAGCACACCGTCATGGTTGGCCTGCACACCGTAATGACCGGCGAACACCTCTTTGAGGGTGTACAACGGGCTAGTGCCGATATCGCCATAGACCACACCGACAGCGGCGACCAGTAGACTAAGTGACGAGGTTTTTACGGAGGAATGGGCTGTTGCGGAAGATACGGCTTGGCTCACGGCAGGACGTCTCGAACGAAGTACCCGGCCAGTATCGCTACACCGGCGCAGGCGCTTCGTAAAAAGTCCGTAAAATTTTCTTACAAACTGACTGCTGGCCTCCGCGACCGCAGTGGCGGATTAGCTGAGCAAGGCGCTGAGGTCGAGCCCGTGCGCAGCCAGTGGCGGGCACCAGTAGTAGCCGCCAGTGAGTGGACGACTGAAGCGGTACAAGGCATCGACCACGCCATCTTCCAAGCCGCTCATACGCCGCAATTGAACTTCAAAAGCGTCGAAGGAATAACCAAAGGCAAGAAACGCCAGGCCCGCTCCACGCTCATCTGCCCATGGCATCGAACGACGTACGATAAACGCCTCGGGATCAAAGCTTTCCTGGGCTGTACGTTTGACGTGTGCCGATTCCGGCGCTTCTTCCAATTCTTCGTTGTCGGCCTTGCGGCGGCCAATAATGTCGTCCTGCTCGGTTTGTGGCAGCGCCTTGAAGCAATCCAAGTCATGGCGCCACAGCTGAAAGGCAGCAAAGCTCGATCCGCTCATACCGGGAATATCCGTCGCCAGGATGGCCGCATCGACCGCAGCGTCTTCTACCGGGTTTTCGGTACCGTCCTCATAACCGGTCAAGTCAAAGCCGGTCTTGTGGCGGAAGGCATCTGTAGCCTCGACCAGCGTGAAGGCCGCTGCCAGCAGCTTTTCCAGTGCCTGGCTGAGCAACCACAGTTCACCGCGATCTTCGCCACGCACCCACAGCCACAGGTCATGCTGGGTGCACGGGTTGTCTACTGCTGCGGCCAATTGCGGAAATGGACGCAGGCCATCGATGGAGCGGCCCAGCGCTTGCACCAGCGGCGCACCAAAACCCGCCACCACACGGCTGCCATCCACATGTTGCTGCAGCGCATCGAGGGCGCCCCCCAATGCGGCCGGTGTGTGCAGTGTGAAAAACAGATGACGGGCTTGAGCGGGAACGGGGGCGGCAAGAATGCCTGGCTGAAACTGCATCGCAGATATGATCCTTGAGTAAAGCGCGAATGCTACTGCTTGGGCGCGGGGTCCACAAGCGCGGCGGCTTGACGCAGGACAGGGTAAACAACACAGGCCAGATTCCTTGCCTACACTGCCGTTCATCCCCTTTTTTCGAGTCTTCGATATGACTGCATCGCCATTGCTCAGTGCATTTCTACCGCTTGCCCTGGGCTTCATCATGCTGGGTTTGGGCCTGACCTTGACCCTGGCCGACTTCGCTCGGGTGGTTAAATTCCCTAAACCCGTGGTGATCGGCCTGGCCTGCCAGATCTTGCTGTTGCCTTTTATCTGTTTTTTGATTGCCAAAGGTTTTGGCTTGGCCCCGGCCCTGGCAGTGGGCCTGATGCTGTTGGCCGCCTCACCCGGCGGCACCACCGCCAACCTGTTCAGCCATCTGGCCCATGGTGATGTCGCCTTGAATGTGACCCTGACCGCGGTCAACTCACTGATTGCGATTCTGACTATGCCACTGTTGGTCAACCTGGCACTGGCGCACTTCATGACGGCAGACCAGGCCATCCCCCTGCAATTTGCCAAGGTGCTGCAGGTGTTTGCCATCGTGCTGGTGCCGGTAGCCCTGGGTATGCTGATTCGTCGCCTGGCACCCGGGTTTGCGGCACGCATGGAACGCCCCATGAAGATCATTGCCGCCTTGTTCCTGCTGTTCACCGTGATTCTGGCGCTGGTCAAGGACTGGCAAACAGTCCTCGACTACGCCCCCGTAGTGGGTGGCGCAGCCTTGCTGTTCAACGTCTTGAGCCTGGGCATCGGTTACTGGCTGCCGCGTGTGCTGAAAATCCCCAAGCGCCAGGCGATAGCCATCGGCATGGAGATCGGCATTCACAACGGGACCTTGGCCATCGCCCTGGCGCTGGCTCCTTCCCTGCTCAACAACTCAACCATGGCTATCCCGGCGGCGATCTACAGCTTGATCATGTTCTTCACGGCAGCAGTGTTTGGCTGGTGGGTCAGCCGCAGTCCGGAACCGACGGTAGTGGCGGATATGTCCCGGGACTGAAACCCGCTACTTTCCAGCGTCGGTTCGCCGTACCGCGAAACTACGCGGTCGTCCGCCACTGGCGGATCTGGTCGATTGTCGCGGTCACGCCCCCGCACACCACCACCAACACCCGGCTATAGCGCTTGAGTGTTTCGCTCGGCGCATAGGCCAGTGCCAGTGCCGCGCCACAGGCGGGCTCGACCAGAATGCGCTGGTCTGAAAGGAAACGTTCGCACGCATCAAGCGCATCCTGGTCACTGACCACATGGCTATACACCACGCGCTCCTGGCTCCATTCGAATGCGCGCTTACACACCTGCTTGGCCGCAAGCGAAGTGGCGACGGTCTGCACACTGTCCAACGCTACCCAGGCTTTCTGCGCCATTGCCGCGGCCAGCGATGCGGCCCCTGCGGTTTCCACCGCAAATACCGGCACTTGATTCCAACCATTGCGGGCCAGGCCTTCGCACACCCCGGAGAGTAGACCTCCACCGCCGACCGCAACCACTACGGCATCGGGCTTGAAGCCGCTGATGGCGACTTCATCGATCATGCTCGCATGACCTTGCCACAGCAGCGGATCATCGAAAGGATGGATGTAGGCATCGTCGTCACCCAGCAGCGACAACGCCAACGCGTTGGCCTCATGCCAGGCCTTGCCATGGACGATGACCTCAGCCTGCTCCTGGCGAATCAGCTGTTTGGCCCGCTCGGTGGTGGTTTCCGGGACAACCACGGTAACAGCAAGGCCCAGGCTGCGGCCGGCGTAAGCTACGGCGATACCGGCGTTGCCGCCCGATGAGGAAACGAAACGGCGCTTGCCTTGACTGGCATAGGTCTCGCAGGCCAGGCCAATGCCGCGCAACTTGAACGAGCCGCTGGGCTGCAAGGCATCCAATTTCAGCCAGATGTCCAGCCCGCTGGCCAGGCTCAGTGGCCGCGATGCCAGCAGCGGGGTTTCGATATGCAGGCTCATGCACTTACTCCATGTAGGGAACAGTTCCAGCCTACGCTGAAGGCGCAGGGTAGTCTTGTACAGCGTTGCGGCGCTTGCGCAACTGACGCTTGAGTCTGTGCATGGGCGGTGCATAGAGGAAGCCGAACGAGACGCTGTTGTCCCGTCCCTTGAGCGCATGGTGTAGCAAGTGCGCCTTGTACAGGCGCTTGAGGTAACGGTTGCGCGGCAATGGCTTGAATGGCCAGTGCCGATGCACGATGCCGTCATGAACGATCACATAGATCACCCCGAACGCCGCCACCCCAGCCCCTACCCACTGCAACGGTGCATGCCCGGCCCGGCCCACGGCCACCAGGGCGAAGGCGATCAGCGCCAATCCCAGCAAGTAGATGTCGTTGGTTTCCAGCGCACCAAGATGGGGCTCGTGGTGCGAACGATGCAGGAACCAACCCCAGCCATGCATGATGTAGCGATGCGCCAGGTAACCGATAGCTTCCATGGCCGTCAGGGTGCAGAGAAAAACAGCGAGGTTGAGGATCATGGGTATATCTATCGGCGGGTTGGCACAAACGGCGAGCAGCCTACCATTTTGCCCAACCCGACAGCAGGCTTTTCGTGATGCTATTGGCGAACGGTCACGGTGGCCGTGGTACCGGCCCGCAGGTTGCCCTTGCCGACATAGCCGGGGTCGATCTCGATTCGCACCGGAATCCGCTGTGCCAATTTGACCCAGGTGTAGCTCGGGTTGACGTTGGCCAGCAAGCGGCTACCGGGGGCATTCTCTCGATCTGTGATGGCATAGGCAATGCTCTGCACCTTGCCGTCGAACTGTTCGCCACTCATCAGGGCAATCTGCACCGCACTGCCAATCTGGATACGCGGCAGCTTGGTTTCCTCGAAATAACCGCTGACGTAGAACGAACCGCTGTCCACCAGTGCCAGCAAGGGGCTCCCGGCACTGGCGTAGTCACCCTGGCGGGTCAACAGGTTGGTGACGTAGCCACTGACTGGCGCATAGATTCGGGTGCGCTGCAAGTCCAGCTCGGCCTGGGTCAATGCCGCCGTAGCCAGCTGCACGTTGGCGCTGGCCAGACTCAAGTTGGCCTGGCCGCGCATCAGTTCAGCCTGGGCGACGGCAACGTCGGTACTGGCCTTCTCCCACTCTTCGCCAGAGATGGCCGCGGTCTGTTTCAAGGTGCGTCGACGCAGTTCCTCGCTCTGGCGCTGCTTGAGCAAGGCCTGGTTGGCGATGATCGCTGCCTGGGCCAAGCCCTCGCTGGCCCGATTCACCTCGATGGCGCGGCGAGCATGTTCCACAGCCAAGGCATAACGCTCTGGATCGATCTCCAGTAGCAACTGGCCTTGTTCCACATGCTGGTTATCTGCCACCCGCAGCGCGACGATGCGCCCGGAAACATCGGCCGAGAGCGTCACAACATCGGCCCGCACCCGTGCATCGCGGGTCCAGGGTGCGCGGGTATAGTGCTCCCAGGCGAACCAGCCCAATACCAGCGCCAGCACCACGATTGCCAGGGTCGACGCCTGGGCCACACGTTTTTTCACTGGTTCAGCTCCCCATGAACAGAATGATCAAGGCACAAATACAGCTGTACAACGCACCCTCGAATAACGCCGGATGCCACACACGCTGCATTACGCCAAGACGCTGCAATAGCCACAGCAAAGCGAACAACAACGGCATGGCCAGAATCAGAGCCTGAGCGATCGGTGGCAGATAGACGCCACCCACTTCGAAGTCAATGGGCAAGAGCAGGCTCTCCTTCGGCAGCCGGATCCAGATAGGTGCTGTAGTGGAGCAGGAATCCGCCGATCACCAGAAGGGCGACCCGTATGCGAAACAGTGAGCGCAACTGCTCGGCGGCTGCGTGAAACTGCTCGTTGTGCAGGGTATCCAATTCTTCTCCGAGCGCCTGCAGGTTATCGAGCAGTTCCGACAACTGCCCCTGGGTTCTTCCGGCAACGTAGCGACCGGTATTGCGCAACACCTGCGCCAGACGCTCACGGGTGTCGTCCGCTAGCAGCAGGTTGGCCTGGCCTTGCTCCTGTAGCTGACGCAGGGCAACCCCCAGGGCCATGCAAGCCAGGTTGACCTCGAACAATGCCTTGGAACGGGCGTCTTGCGTTGCCGGCAACAGTCCAAGAATAAGCGTCAGGCGGTCGACCATGCGGCTTTCAAAGGCAAATTGGCGCTCGTCGGAGTTAGGTCCCTTGAGCAGGCCGTAAACCTGCTCGCGGGTTTCGCGAAACAGCCGTTCGATACGCAAAGTAGGATTGAACGGGAACAACCAGGCATAGACCAGCAACGACAGCACGCCACCACAGATATAGGCACCGGCAAACTCGAACCACTGAATGGCGGTGTTCTGCCAGACCCCGATATTCTGCGGGCCGAACAGGAGAAAACTCGACAAGCCCAGGCCCATGCCGATTCCCGCCGTCATCGGCGTCGACAGCCCCACCGCGACTACGTACAGCAATGGCAGCAGCAACAGCGCAAGCATCTCGAAATCGACCACCTGCGGTATCAGCCAGAACTGGTACAACGCCGACACCAGCAGTGCCAGGCCCAGGCCGCGCATGTAGTTTTGCGCAGCCATCAACGGCCGTGGGAACGTCGCCATCAACGAGCAGAGAATACCGACCAGAATCATTCCGGCGCGCGCCCCGTCCCATGCCGTTTCGATCCAGATCAATCCGGCGACGACCAGCGCGCAAAAGGCGCGGCTGGCGTTCATTGCCGCCAGGCGAAAGTCCAGGTGCAAAGGATTGGTCCGCGGCTGGCGGTACAGGCAATCGCCCGTGCGCCCTTCCTGGATCGCGTCACTTAGCTCAAGCATTTCGCCCAACTGCTCGAGCAGACGCGCCTGCTCCCAGCGCAGCGCCCAGGCCAGGGAACGCAACGTCGCCGGCAGGTCATGCTGCAACTGCTCGGCTTGCAGGGCGGCATGGTCAAAACGCCGTTGCAGCGCGCTGAAGTGCTGACGGAGGCTGGCCGGCATGGCCCTGCCCTGATGTGCCAACTGATCGAGGAAGGCCAGTTCGTCATTGAGCAACTGGTTGATGAACTCGGGATAGGCGCCCTGCCAGCGTTCGGCGATCATCAGTTTCTGGTTGCGCAACACCGTCAAGCGCGAACTGAGCAGTACCAGTTGGTTGCCGAGTAACTGCACCAAGCCATTGGCACCACGCAGGTGCGGCGCATCGAAATAGAGGTGCCGACGCAGCCCTTCCAGGGCGCTGATTTCACCGAGGATCTGCATTTGTCGTCGGCTGAACGCTTCAGCGCCTTCTTCGCCACGAATGGCTGCTGCGGCATGTGCGGCCATCAACTTGATCAAATTGTCGACCTTGGCGAAATAGCCGGTGGTGACCGCTTGGGGGCGGGCACTGAGCAGGCTGACCACACACACGCAAGCCACCGCAAGCAAGGTTTCGGTGACCCTGGTAATTGCCAGCATCAAGGTGTTGTCCTGCTCGGGGATAGCCAACATGGCTACCACCACGGCAGTGAAACCGCTGAGTACAAAGGCATGGGAGCTTGTATAGCGCAGCAATGTACCGCCAGCCGTACACAGTGCCAGCCACAGCGCCAGGGTCACTATGAATGGCAGCGGCGCCTGGGGGAACAGCGCCATGATCAACACCGCGACGACCGCTCCTACGGTGGTGCCCACCACCTGGGCAAAACTGCGTTGCAAGGTCATGCCACCCAGCGGCTGGCTGACGATGAACACCGCCATGATCGACCATTTGGGTTGGTCGAGGTCGAAAATGAAGGCCAGGTATAGCGTCAGCAGGCAGGCTACGATGGTTCGCAACGCAAAGCGGAAGGTCTCCGCGCTTGGGTGCAGCACCATCTTGAAATAGTTGATCAGTGGCTGCATACCGCGCCCTCGCCTCGCCGTGCTGGATACCTTAGCCACTGCCGCGGGCCGGGAAAAGACACAATGGCACGTTGCAGAGTTGCAAATCTGGAACAGCGACACGCCGGGCGCTCTAAAACAATTGTCATGAAAACAGCCTTGACCCCACCCCTTTTGAACGTTAGTTTCTCGCCCGCATTTTTGCATGCCTATACAGGAGTCCTGCATTGGACAGTTGCCCTGGTCGATTGCGACAGGTTCATACGGCGCGCTAGTTCAGCAGACTCTTTCTGCCACTGCCCTGCCGTACATGGTGGTCAGTGGTGCCTCGCTTCCTATGTGGATGCGACGCTTCATTCTCCCTCCCTGCTTACTCGCCCGCTAAAGCGTGGCAGTGGTTAGTGACCCTTCGCAATCCATTCGTTCACACCTGCGTCGTAAGAATTCGATGCTTTGCGGCGTTGTGCCCTGGATTCGAGGTTTGTTATGGATTGGAAAGTATTTCTTCTGCGCGTATCCGTCGCGCTCGTACTGGGCGCCTTGATCGGCGCTGAACGGCAACTGCGCCAGCGCCTCACCGGCCTGCGCACCAACGCCCTGGTCAGTACCGGTGCCTGTCTATTCGTATTGATGACCCAGGCCGTGCCGGGCATGGCCGCAACCGATGCCTCGCGCATTGCTGCCTACGTGGTGTCGGGTATCGGCTTTCTGGGGGGTGGGGTGATCATGCGTGATGGCCTGAACGTGCACGGCCTCAATACCGCTGCAACCCTGTGGTGTACCGCGGCGATTGGCGTGCTCTGCAGCATGGGTCTGTTATTGGAGGCAGCACTCGGCAGTTGCGTAGTGCTTTGTGCCAACATCTTGCTGCGTGACATCTCCCAACGTCTCAATCATCAGCAAGTGCTGCCGGCCAATGAAGCCGAGCAGCGTTATGAAGTGCGCATTACCTGCCGCGCCGAAGACGAGATCCAGGTGCGCAGCCTGATGCTGCACAGCTTCGGCAGCGACGGTCTGCGGTTGCAGTCCTTGCACAGTGAAGACCTGGCCAATCCGGCCAAGTTGGAGGTACGCGCGCAGCTGCTGGGCAGCCCTGATGCGCCGACCCAGCTGGAACGTCTGGTCAGCCGGGTCAGCCTGGAAAAAGGTGTCAGCTCTGTGCGCTGGCAGGTGCAAGAGCTGACGGCCGATTAGCGACGTTCATCCGACAGCGGCGTGGGCTGATCAGGGTCCGGCAGATTGGTTTCACCATCCGGGGCATCGGGCAGACGCTCGATGTCTTGTGGATGCTCCTCGCGCTGGCGATCACCCTCGACGTTAGGGTCTGTCACCGGGTCGTGTTCCCGTTGTGGATTGTTCAGCGGATCCTTCCAGAGTGGATCATCTTCAGGGCGTTGCTGGCTCATGGCAGATACCTCTTGAATACGGCCCGGAGAAAAACCGAGCCGTATGCTTTCGAGGATGCCCGCACCACCGCGTGCCTTCGAGGCGATCAACGGTTGCCCAGCGAAAATATCCTCAATGCCCAGTAAAATCCGCTGCAGAGGCCCGGGCCCAACGCGCTACCCTGTAGCAAAATAATCAGCCAGAGGTGCACTGTGGCGTCCTATACCTTGCGTCAGTTGAAGTATTTCGTCACTACCGTGGAGTGCGGCAGCGTTGCTGAAGCATCGCGCAAGCTTTACATCGCGCAACCGTCGATTTCAACGGCAGTCAAAGGCCTGGAAGACAGCTTTGGTGTGCAGTTGTTCATCCGCCATCATGCCCAGGGTGTTTCGCTTACACCCGGTGGCGCGCGCTTCTACCGCAAGGCCCAGGAACTGCTGCGCATGGCCCGGGAGTTCGAGCAAAACGCCCTGGCCGACAACGATGTGGTCTGCGGCCAAATCGACATTGGCTGTTTCGAGACAGTCGCCCCGCTCTACCTGCCGCGCTTGATCAAAGGCTTTCGCGAACGCTTCCCCGGCGTCGAGATCCGTTTGCAGGACGGCGAGCAACAGGAATTGGTACAAGGTCTGACCGGGGGGCGCTTCGACCTGGCGATCTTCTATGACCATGACCTGGACAGCACCATCGAAACCGAGGCATTGATGGCGCCGCAACGCCCCTACGCGCTGCTGCCGGTCGGCCACCGCTTCGCCGAACAGACGCAGGTGTCACTACGCGACTTGGCACTGGAACCCATGATTCTTTTGGATGTCCAGCCCAGCCGAACCTATTTCGTCAGCATCTTCGAAGAGTTGGGCCTGAGTCCGAACATCGTCTTCAGCTCACCCTCGATTGAAATGGTCCGGGGCATGGTCGGCCAGGGCTTCGGCTTTGCAGTGTTGGTAACCCGCCCGCACACGACCAGCACTTACGACGGGCAAGCGCTGGTCTGTGTGGAACTGGTTGAGGAGGTCACCGGCTCCGGACTGGTAGCCGGCTGGTTGAAACGTGCGCAGCTGACCAAGCCTGCGCAGTTGTTTGTCGATTACTGCAAGGAACAGTTCGCTGCCTGGCTGAGCTGAAATCAGCGCGCCGCCCAGGCATTGAAACGCTGTTCCAGTTCCTCGCCATGGTCGACCCAAAACGCTGCATCTACCGCCTGCGCCTGGGCCAGGTTGGCCTGGGCCGTAGGTAGCTGTTGCTGGACAGCCTCCGGCAACAGTTTCAGTGCATCGCGATGTACCGGCCCATACGGTATCTCTTGCGAGAACACCTTCTGTGCCTGCGGCTGACTGGCGAAGGCAATGAAGTCTTCGGCCAACGCCTTGTTCGGTGTGCCCTTTACCACTGCCCAATATTCTGGATCGTAAAGGCTTTGCGGCCAGACGATGCCGAGTTTCATGCCTTCCTTCTGCGCAGAGGCGATACGCCCGTTGTAGGCCGCACTCATGATGACGTCGCCGGCGATCAACCACTGCGCAGGTTGCGCGCCCGCCTCCCACCACTGAATGTTGCCTTTGATCTGGTCGAGTTTGGCAAAAGCGCGGCTTACCCCTTCAGGCGTTGCCAGCACTTCATATAGCTGCTCGCGCTTGACCCCATCAGCAAGCAAGGCGATTTCCAGCGTGTATTTGGCGCCCTTGCGCAAACCGCGCTTGCCGGGAAATTCACTGATATTCCAGAAATCCGCCCAGGATGTCGGTGCCTTTGCCAGTTTGTCATGATCGTAGGCCATCACCATCGACCACACGTAGGTGGCCACTCCACACTCGCTCAGGGTACCCGGTACGAACTGCGCGGCATCGCCAAAGCGTGCCGGGTCCAAGCGCTCGAACAGTCCTTCGTCGCAGCCGCGTAGCAACTCCGGACTCTCCACCTCGACCACGTCCCAACTGATATGGCCAACATCGACCATGGCTTTGATTTTCGACAGCTCACCGTTGTATTCACCCGCTACGACGCGTCCTGCACCGCTGGCGTTGAAGGGTTGGAAATAGGCTTTGTCCTGGGCCTGTTTGGTAGCACCACCAAAAGAAATCACCGTCAGGTTCTGTGGCGCGGCTTGGACAGCACCGCACAGCAGGACCAAGGCAAAGGGAACACTGCAACGCAAGGATCTGGACATGGATCTGTTCCTCTTATTAGATGCCGGCTCGCCCGTACGAGCCGGTGTACGGGGCTTTACAGCAAACCGTATTCGCGTGCGGTGCGGTCTACGGCTATTCGGGTTTTATCGACCAGCTCATCGATCTCGGCTTTGCCAGCGACCAGCGCCGGGGCCATGATCATGCGCCCCAGGGTCGAGCGAATGATCAGGCCCTCTTCGAAGCCGATGGTGCGGCAGCGCCAGGCCATGTCGTTCTCGTTGGCAAAGCGCTTGCGGCTGGCTTTGTCTTCGGCGAACTGCAGCGCCGCCACCAGGCCGGCGCCCTGAACTTCGCCAATCATCGGGTGATTACCGAACACTTCGCGCAGGCAGCTCTGCAGGTACGGACCAGTTTCCTGCTTGACCCGGGTAACAATGCCCTCGTCGCGCAGGGCCTTGAGGTTGGCGATCGCTACCGCCGCAGCCACCGGGTGCCCGGAATAGGTCAGGCCGTGGGCGAATACCCCGCCCTGCTCTACCAGTACCTGGGCCATGCGCTTGGACAGGATCAGGCCACCCATTGGGATGTAGCCGCTGGTCAAGCCTTTGGCGATCGACAGGGTGTCGGGCTCGAATCCGAAGTATTCATGGGCGAACCACTCACCGGTGCGGCCAAAACCACCGATCACTTCGTCGGCGCACAGCAGCACGTCGTACTGACGGCAGATGCGTTGGATTTCCGGCCAGTAGCTTTCTGGCGGAAAGATCATCCCGCCTGCACCCTGGAAGGGTTCCGCGACAAAGGCGGCCACGTTTTCGGCACCCAGTTCAAGAATCTTCTCTTCCAGCTGGCGCGCTGCACGCAGGCCGAATTCGGCTGGGGTCAGGTTGCCTTCATGGGCGAACCAATACGGCTCGTCGATGTGCGCGACATCCGGGATTACCCCGCCCATGTCGTGCATGAATTTCATCCCACCCAGTGCCGTGGCGCCCAGGGTCGAGCCGTGGTAGCCGTTCCAGCGGCCAATCATGATTTTCTTCTGCGGCTTGTCGAGAATCTGCCAGTAGCGGCGTACGGTACGGATCAATACCTCGTTGGCCTCAGAGCCGGAGTTGGTGTAGATCGCATGGCTGTAGTGGTCCGGCAACAGGCTGAACAACAGCTCCGACAGTTCGACCACCGCCGGGTGTGTGGTGTGGAAGAACATGTTGTAGTACGGCAGTTGTTCAAGCTGCTGGCTGGCCGCGGCAGCCAGGTCCTTGCGGCCATAGCCGAGGTTGGTGCACCACAGGCCCGACATGCCGTCCAGGTAACGCTTGCCGTCGTTGTCCCAAAGCGCCAGGCCTTCGCCGCGAACGATTACGCGCGGACCTTCTTCGTTCAGGGCTTTCTGGTCGAGAAACGCATGAATGTGGTGCGCCGCATCCAGGGCCTGGTAGTCGCTGGTGCTACGGTCGGTTTTGACTTGAGTGGTCATTGCGTGTCTCCTTATTGATTGTTGTCGTTGCCAGCCACAAGCGCGCTTTGCAGCGGTTCTGGCTTGAACAGGGGTTTGCCCATCACACACTTGATCCACAGCACCGCGATGATCGAAACGATCAGCAGCACCAGGCCGGCGTACGCGAAGATCGAGAAGGTCATTTCCGGGCTAGGCGAAACGTTCCAGATCGCAAAGAGCATGCCGGCGATACCGAACAACTGTGGCAATGGGTAGAACGGTGTACGGAACGGCCGGTGCACCTGCGGATAGCGGCGACGCAAGGCGATGACGTTGATGTGGGTAACGATGTAGGCCAACAACCACGCCAGGGCAGCGGCCAGCAGCAACTGGTTGATCGCGTCTGGATGGTCGTGCATCAGCAACAGTGGCAAACCGGTGATAGCTGCGACGAACAGCACCGCGACCCAAGGCGCACCGGTACGTTTGCCCTGGCGCTTGAGAATGCCGAAGGCCTGGCCGTTGCACGCCATGCCGAACAGCATCCGCGGAATGGCTGCCAGTGAGCTGTTCAACGTGCTGCAGGTAGCAGTGATGGCTGCGGTGACCAGGAATACCTTGCCGGTTTCACCGAACACAGTGGTGGCGAACAGGTAGTGAGGCAGGCCGTTGCTGGCAAGCTCTTGCTGCGGCACGGTGAGCAAAGCGCCCAATGCATACAGGGCAATGATCACGAAGATAACGGTCAGGCCGAGCATCATCGATCCGGGAATATTGCGCTCCGGGCGACGTGTTTCCTCCACCAGCGGGCAGACGAACTCGGCGCCGACAAACCCCCACACGGCCATCGCTGTCAAGGCGATCACACCCAGGCCCATCGGGTTCCAACCGGCACTCTCGAACAGGCTCGGGTTGGGCGAAACGATGTCGCTGTTCATCGCGCTCAGGCCCATGACCAGCAACACCACGACCATCACCACCGCCAACACTGTTTGCAGCCGGGCGAAGATATCGATGTTGAACAGGTTGAGCACGGTGAACAGCGCCAGCACGCCAAGGGCTACGGTCAGCGGTGGCATCGAGTGCGGATAGACCTTGTCGATGATGAACTCCATCAGCAGCAGCTCTGCCGACAGCGCGAACATTGCCACCACCACGTACCCCGAAAACGTCGCGAGGATTGCCGGAAACTGGCCGATGGCGACTTCTGTGTAGCTACTCAGGCTGCCTGCGCGGGGAATCATCAAGGCCAGCTCCGAGAACGAGCAGGCGTAGCTCAAGGCCAACAGCCAGGCCAGCGCCAGGGGGATGATGAAGCCCGCCCCGGCGATGCCGACGCCCTGCAGCATCAGCACCATCACCCCTTGCGAAACGACCAGGCCGATGGCGACGGCCAACAAGGCGCTCAGGCCCAGTTTCTTTCTACTCGCAGGCGGCGCCAGGGCGCTTGCGGACACGCTTGCATCGGTATTCATCGATTGCTCCGTTTTTAGTTTTATTTGGAGATATTTCGCAGGGCAAGGCGGCTCGCACAGGTCCTCAGCCGCGCAGTTGGATCCAGGTGGTTTTCAATTGGGTGTACTTGTCGAATGAATGCAGTGACAGGTCGCGGCCAAAGCCCGACTGCTTGCCGCCACCGAAGGGCACGGTCACATCCAGGGCATCGACGGTATTGACCGAGACTGTGCCGGCATTCAAACGCCGCGCTACGCGAAGTGCGCGGTTAAGGTCATCGCTCCACACCGAGGCTGCCAGGGCATAGATGTGGTCGTTGGCCAGGGCGACGGCCTGGTCTTCGTCGTCAAACACGCTAACCGCCAGTACCGGGCCAAACACCTCTTCGCGGGCCAGGGTCATGTCGGCCGTCACGCCGGTGAAGATCGTTGGCGCGATGAAGTTGTCCGAGCCGTCAACGCTCAACTGGTGGCCGCCGCAGACCAGTTGCGCGCCCTCTCCTTGAGCCTGCTCGATGTACTGCATGATGCGTTGCGCCTGCTTGACATCGACAATCGCCCCCGCGCTGCTGGCCGGGTTCAATGGGTTGCCGGGTTGCCACTTGCCAGCTTTGTCGATCAAGCGCTGGATGAACTCATCGGCAATCGAGCGTTGCACCAGCAAGCGCGAGTTGGCCGAACACACTTCACCCTGGTTGAAAAATATCCCGAATGCCGCCTTCTCAGCCGCCAGATCCAGGTCCTGGCAATCGGCAAACACCAGGTTTGCACTTTTGCCACCGCACTCCAGCCAGACCTGCTTGAGGTTCGACTGCGCGGCATACTGCATGAAGTACTTGCCGACTTCGGTCGATCCGGTAAACACCAGCGCATCGACATCCATGTGCAAGCCAAGGGCGCGACCGGCCTCCTCGCCCAAACCGGGTATGACGTTGAGTACACCCGCCGGTATACCCGCCTCAAGCGCCAGTTCGGCCAGGCGCAAGGCCGAGAACGGCGATTGTTCTGCCGGCTTGAGCACCACACTGTTGCCAGCAGCCAAGGCTGGGGCTAGCTTCCAGGCGGCCATGTCCAGCGGGAAGTTCCACGGCACCACCGCACCGATCACGCCCAGCGGTACGCGAGTGATGGTCGCCAGGGCATTGCTCGCAGTCGGTGCGACCTGGTCGTACAGCTTGTCGAGGCTTTCGCCGTACCAGGCGAATACATGGGCGGCACCGGGTACGTCGATGTTCCAGGCATCCATTACCGGCTTGCCCATGCTCAATGAGTCGAGCAAGGCCAGTTCGTCACGGTGTTCGAGCATCAGTTGCGACAGCTTGAGCAATATCGCCTTGCGCTCTCCGGGAGCCATTCTTGCCCAGGGTCCCTGCTCGAACGCTCGACGAGCACATGAAACCGCCAGGTCCACTTCCGCCTGTCCACAGGCAACCACGTGCGCCAGCACCGCGTTCGTAGCCGGGTTGATGACCTCGAAGCGCTCGCCGCTTTGCGCCTGACAAGGCTGGCCGTCGATCAACGCTGTGTCGATCAAACGTTGTTGTCCCGCCAGCGTTGTCCATTGATTGAAATCGTTCACCGCAAACTCCTTATCGTTATCGGGTGTTGCAGAGGTAGGCTGCCAATCGGTCCATCAGCCGGTCGCAGGCTGCCATTTGCTCGACACTGACAAATTCGTCGGGCTTGTGTCCTTGCTCCATGCTGCCGGGACCGCACACCACGGCAGGAATTCCGGCCTGATCGAACAAGCCGCCCTCCGTACCAAAGGCCACGGTGCTGAAGGCATCGCTGCCGCACAGGTGGGCAATGAGCTGGGCTGCGGCACTTTTCGGCGCGGTCGCCAGGCCCGGATAGGCCGAGATGGCTTCAAAACGGATGGAGGTGTCGACATTGACAGCCTGCATGGCAGGCAATAGCGTCTGCTCGGCATAGGTTTGCAGCTCATCCAGCACCCCTTGCGGCTCGAAGGCGGGCAAGGCGCGTACTTCGAAGTCGAAGCGGCAATCAGCCGGAACGATGTTCAAGGCTGTACCGCCCTGGATCACTCCGACCTGGACCGTGGAGTACGCCGGGTCGAAACGGTCATCGTGGTGTTCTGGCGCAGCCAGGCGCTGACCGATTTCGCCCAGGCGCCCGATCAGCCGCGCAGCCTGCTCGATGGCATTGACGCCGTACGGCGCGTATGCCGAATGGCACGGTGCGCCATGCACGTGGCAACGCATTGCCAGCTTGCCCTTGTGCCCCAGTACCGGCTTCAACTCGGTGGGTTCGCCGATCAGGCACAGCGCCGGTTGCGGGATTCGCTGTGGCAACACCTCCAGCAGGCTACGCACGCCCAGGCAACCCACTTCTTCGTCATAGGAGAACGCCAGGTGCACCGGTCGGCGCAGAGGGCTGGCCAGAAACACCGGTACGGCAGCCAGCACCGAGGCGAGATAGCCTTTCATGTCTGCCGCACCACGGCCGTAGAGGTTGCCGTGTTGTTCAGTCATGGCGAACGGCTCGACCGTCCAGGCCTGCCCCTCCACCGGCACCACATCGGTGTGTCCTGACAGCACCACACCACCCTCCACGGCCGGGCCGATGCTGGCCAGTAGGTTGGCTTTACTGCGTTCGGCGTTGTAGATCAGCTCGCAGCTGACTCCCAGGCCTTGCAGGTAGTCACGCACGAACTCGATCAACGCAAGGTTCGAGTCGCGGCTGACCGTGGCAAAACCGATGAGCTTGGCCAGCAAGGCGCGGCTGCGCAGCTCACTCATCGCCCGGTACTCCGTAACTCGGTGCCAGGGTTGGATTGAGGGCGCGGGTCAGGTAGTCCTGCAATTGCGGTTGATAGGCAGCCCAGAGTGTATGCAGTTCGCCAATGGGATTTTCCTCAGCCCAGTCCACGCGCAGATCGACGATGGGCCACACCAGCTCGTCCACCACCGACATGGCCGCCGAATGCACCGCACCGGCTTCACCACCGGCGTCTTGACCAGCTTGCAACGCGGCGAGCAAGCGCGCCGCCAAACAGCCTTCACTGCTTTCGAACACCGCGACCATACGCTCGATCACGCCACGATTGGCCAGCAAGTTGCCGGCTGCAACACATTGCTCACCGGCCAAGGCATTGTGGGTGCCCAGGGTGTGGTTGCCGCTGAATACCGCAGTGCGCCCCTGGGCATCGATAACCGCAACCTGACGATACTGGCTATAGCCGTTGCGAGTCAGCGCATGATCGAGCGCCTGCTGAGGCGTCAAGCCTTCGCCCAGAGCGTCCAATACTTGGGGCCCAAGGGCAGGCAGGGTGATGTTCTGGCTCGAGACCGCGCCTACCCCCGAGCGCATCCAGGGACAACGCGCGCCCACGGCAATGCTCGATGAACTGATCGCGATGCCGAGCTGGCCTGTTTCAGCACAGCGGCCGACGATGGAAAAGGTCATGGTGCACGCTCCTTATTCGGGAATGACTGCAATCACATCGATTTCCATCAACCACTGCGGCTGGCCGAGGGCACTGACCACCAGACCGGTGGAGATCGGAAAGACACCCTTGAGCCACTTGCCAACCTCCTGGTACACCGGCTCGCGGTAGCGTGGATCGATCAGGTAAGTGGTGGTCTTGACGATGTGGCTGAGGTCGCTGCCCGCTTCTTCGAGCAGTTGCTTGACGTTGCGCATGGCTTGCTCGGCCTGCGCCCGAGGATCACCCAGGCCTACCAGTTGCCCGTTGAAATCGGTGCCAACCTGGCCGCGCACGTACACAGTGTTGCCGGCACGCACTGCCTGGCACAGGTCGTTGTCCAGGGTCTGGTTCGGGTAAGTGTCTTTGGTGTTGAACATGCGAATGCGGGTATGAGTAGGCATCAACGGACTTCCATAAGGCGGGCGGATTGAAGGGTGGACTCAGGGCTTGCGGCCTGGCGTTGCGAGGCATCCCGATAGTCGAAATAGGCGCGCTGCTTGATGATGTGCTCGCCGATGTGCCGGGCGTCGTGCCACACACCCCAGATAAAGGCCGAGCCACGACGGGCCAGCCACGGCAAGCCGACGAAGTAGATGCCCGGTTCGCTGGAAACGCCGCGCTGGTGCTGCGGCTTGCCATCCGCCTTGAAGGCATCGACCTTCAGCCAGTCGTAGTCGACCGAATAACCCGTGGCCCAGATAACGGTGGTCACCCCAGTCTTGGCCAGGTCTAGCTCCAGAATCGGCTGAGTCAGGCAGGCTGGATCAGGCAGCATGATTCGCGCTTCCGGCTCCTGCGGCAGATCCAGGCCATTGGCGTCGATGTAGGCGTCGGCGGCATCAAGCAAGGCCAGGTAGTTTTCGTCACCGCGGGCAATATTCTCGGCCAGGTTCGCCTCGAAGCTCACCACACCGTTGTCGAAGGCCTTGGTCAGGCCGACCAGGATCATGCCTTGCTGGGCCAGGCGACGAAAATCCACGGTATGGCCGCCGCGCGCACCGCTCACAGCAATGGTGACGTGCTCTTTGCCCGGCTGTACACCTTCGGCATCCCACAAGCCGAGCACCCCCAGCCACCAGCAGAAGTCGCGGTTGCGGTAAGCGCGTGGTGGACGATCATGGGCACCCACCGAAAGGTAGACCTGCTTGCCGGCACGCTGCAGTTCATCGGCGATCTGCACCCCAGAAGAACCGGCACCTACCACCAATACGGCGCCGTCGGCCAATTGCTGCGGGTTGCGGTATTCGGCGGAATGGATCTGCGCGACCTTGCTGTCGACTGGCGCGATAGCGGGAATCACCGGACGCTGAAATGGCCCGGTGGCGACCACTACATTGTTGGCCTCGATCACACCGTCGGAGGTTTCAATAGTAAAGCCCGGACGCCCGACGTTACGTTCGACCTTGGTCACTTCCACGCCGGTACGCACCGGCGCATCGAATTTGCGCGCATAGGCTTCGAAGTAATCAGCGACCTGATCCTTGGGGGCGAAGGCATCAGGATCCAGCCCCTCGAACTCAAGGCCAGGGAAGCGATCGTGCCAGGCAGGACCGTTGGCAACCAAAGAGTCCCAGCGTCCAGTACGCCAGGCTTCGGCAATGCGATTACGTTCAAGGACCAGGTGCGACACGCCGAGGCGGCTCAAATGTTCGCTCATGGCAATACCGGCTTGGCCGGCGCCAACCACAAGCGTGTCTACTGCTGTCTTATTATTTGTCATCTCTGCGCCCTACTGAGGTTTCCCACGCGGATGGCCGTGGGTGGGTGTAGGGCGCATTCTGTGCAATGGCTTGAAAAGGCGAAATTATGATTTTTGTAGTTGCTAGAGAGCAAAAAGCTTTGCGGGTCTTGATTGCCGCTGGGTGGCGGTGCGAAGCCTTGACGCGTAGTGCTCCATGACCTTGAATAGCTGCGGTTTTCTATTGGACGCTGTCTCTATGCCTCTCGCCATCCGTATGGCCCGTGACCAAGATGCGCACTTGCTGGCGGCGGTCGAACGCTCTGCTGCTCAGGCTTTTACCGCCTACGAAGGTTTGCAGTGGCTCGCCAGTGGCGACGTGCTCAATGCCTCGCAGCATCAGACTTTTATTGGCAATGGCCATGCCTGGGTAGTGGTTGATGAGCAAGATCAGCCCTGGGGTTTTCTCTGCGGCCAGGACTGCGGTGAAGATTGGCATATTGTCGAGTTGTCAGTGGCGCAGGCGGTCCAGGGGGAAGGCTTGGGTCGGCGCTTGATTGCAGAGGTCCGGCGCTGGGCACAGCAGCAAGGCTACAGCGGACTTACCTTGACCACCTTCAGCAAGGTGCCGTGGAATGCGCCTTTCTACACGCGCCTGGGATTCGTCCAGCTTGACGAGCACAGCCTTGGCGGCTTTCTGCAACAACAGTTGGCTGCCGAGCAGCGCCATGGCCTCAACGACCGCTGCGCTATGCGCTTGAATCTTCAGCGCTGACTGGCTGGGCAAGCTTTTCGGCCTGACGCAACTGCGCCTCCAGCTTGCCGATCAATTGCAATTGCTGACGCAGTTCAGTGACCCGCTCCGCCAGGCTCAGGGCCAGGTTCTGATTCTGTTTTTCAAGTTCATCCCGCGAGCCATTGAGCTGTGCCAGATTTATCTCCAGCCCCTGGAACTGCGCCTGGCGCCGTTCAGCCTGGGTCTTGAGCGTACGCTGACCCTCTTTGAGGGTACGGATCTGTACCAGCAGGCCTTCGTTGTCGCGGTTCAAACGTGTCAACTCGTCCTGCTTGACGATCAGCGTCTGCTGCAACTGGCGCAACTCGACTTGAAGCTGCTGCACCTGCCCTTCATGCCGGCGCTGCTCCTGCTCGCGTTGTTCGCGGCTGGCACTGCGGTAGTGCTCGAGCGCATCGCGAGCGTGCTGGTGCTTGTCTTCAAGGGAGGCGATCTGTTCGTCCTTGTCGGCCAGACGCAGCTGCAACTCTCCCACTGATTGATTCAGCGTGGCATTTCGGGTCTGTTCGGTTTGCAAGGTACTGCGCGTAGTGGCCAGCTCGGCAGACTCTGCCGCCAGGGCGGCTGCTTGGATCTGATGCTGCTGTTGCAGCGCTACCCGCGCCTGCTGGCTGATCTGCACCTGGGCCAAGAGTTTTTCTCGCTCACTCTCGAACGCAGCCTGCGCCTGCACGATGCGCGCTTCCCCTTCCTCGCGCAGCTGCTCGGCCAATTGCTCGACCAGCTTTGCCAGTGCGTCACTCAGGTCAGGTGTACTGGCCGGTGCCGCTGGGTATTGGCTGTCCAGCTCCTTCAAATAGCGGTGAATCGTGGTTTTCGAGCCGGTATTGCCGAGTTCGATGCGTACCGCATCGATACTGGGGTGTACACCACGGGCCAGCAATGTCTGGCGGGCCTTTTGCACTACCGCCTTGTTTATACCGCCACGGGCCATGGGTACTCCTACTATTTCGTATTGTGGTATGTACTACGTATTTACATGGTATCTGACCCGATAAAATACCGCTTAAAAATCTTGAATATAAGATGAAATAATCACGGCTTATCGCATTTGAATGAGTATTTTCAGCCAGAAAAGGCCTTTTGGCGTGTGTACTGGAGCTGGTCTAGCATTCACGTACGCAAGCCGCCCCCTTGGCGGGCAAGCTATAAACAGCAGATACCCCAACGCGTGCCGATGAAGGATCAAAGCCTTGAACAGCCCCCACAGTCGCGGGTTCCCCCTGCAGGTGCTCATCGGCCTGGCAATCATGTTGAGTACCCTGGTATTGGGGAGTGTGCTCGCCTACCAGGGTTATCGGGGTATAGAGCAGGCGTCGCTGGTGGCCTCGGCCAATGCCACCCACCAGCTTGGCCTGACCATCAATGAGCGCGCCCAGCGCTTGATCGATCCGGTGATCAGTTCGATTCACTTGCTGGCGTACGACCCGATCTCACAAGCCAGCACGCTGCCAGAGCGCCTTGAGCGTTTGCCTTTGCTGGTAGCAAGTCTGGAAACCAACAAGATGCTCAGCGCGGTGTATGTGGGCTATCCAAACGGTGAGTTCCTGTTGGTGCGGGAACTGCGCAACGAGCAAGTCCAGCAAGACCTGCAAGCGCCCCCAGGTGCCTCCTATCTGGTGCAGAGCATCAGCCTGGACGACGCGGGCCAGCTCGTCGGCGAGTGGCGATTCTATGATCGGCAACTGGCCCTGCTCGATACTACAGTTAAACCTGACTACCACTTCGATCCACGCACACGCTCCTGGTTTATCGCAGGCATGGGTACGTCAAGCTCGGTGCTGACCAAGCCCTATGTGTTCTTTACCACCCGCGAAATAGGCCTGACCGTGGCCCAGCGCAGTATCGACGGTTCAACCGTGCTGGGCATGGATGCATCGGTGAATGACCTCGGTGGTGAGGTCGAGGATTTGCGCATGACCCCCGGCACCGAAATGGCCGTGGTAGACAGTTCGGGCAGCGTGATCATTTATCAAGACCCGCAACGCGTGGTCGTCAAGGACGGTAACCAACTGCGCTTGTCACGCCTTCACGAATTGGGGGAGGAAAGCCTTAACTGGTTGTTCGCCAGCGACTACAAAGGTGTCGATGCGCGCCCTTTCCAGGTCGCAGGCAAGCGTTGGTACGGTTTTCAAGTCCCGCTGTCTTCCTTTACCCAACACGATCTGCGCTTGCTGATCGCGATCCCAGCGTCCGAGCTGCTCGGCGAAGCGCGCCATCTGCTGATCAAGCAAGCCGCATGGGCGACTGCGTTGATCGCCCTGTTACTACTGGTTGGCTGGGCGCTGGCGCGACGCATCGGTAAGCCTTTGCGCGCATTGACCCGGCAAGTACGTGCACTGGACAGTTTTGATTTCAGCCAGGCCGTAGGGGTGAAGTCGAAGATCAGCGAAGTAAGTGAACTTAGCCATGTGCTGGGCAACATGTCGCGCACCATTAACAACTTCCAGGCGATCAACCTCACCCTCAGCCGCGAAACCGACCTGGATAACATGCTCAACGGTGTACTCAGGCAATTGGTGCAAGCCACCGCTGTCGAGGGAGGGGCGATCTATCTGCTTGACGATGACTCCGACAATTTACGCCTAGCAGCGCATTGCCGAGGCGATCAGTATCCGCCTGAACTGAGCTTGCGTGTGCATGGCCAGGAAGACCTGAGCGCCGCCGTGGCGCTGGCGCTGCGCAGCCAGGCTGAGTACCTGACTGTGGTACTGAACGATCGCGGCGAGCGTTTGCTGGGCATTCTGGTACTGCAACTCGCCGCTGCGCAGCAACAACCCGGTGGCGTGCCCCAGGCCTTTCGCCGATTCGTCGAGGAATCCTCAGGCGCCGCTGCGGTGGCCATTGAAACGCGCCAGTTGATCGAAAACCAGCAACGCCTGCTCGACGCCATCATCAAGCTTCTGGCCGACGCCACCGATGCCAAGAGCCCCTACACCGGCGGTCACTGCGAACGTGTGCCGCAACTGGCAGAAATGCTCATGAACGAGGTTATCGCGGCTCGCAGCGGCCCTTATGCGCAGTTTCACATGAATGAACTGGAGCGCTACGAGTTCAAGATCGCGGCCTGGCTCCATGACTGCGGCAAGGTCACCAGCCCCGAGTACGTGGTCGATAAAGCCACCAAGCTGGAAACCTTGTACAACCGTATCCACGAGATTCGCACACGCTTTGAAGTACTCTGGCGCGACGCCGAGCTGGATTATTGGCAAGCCCTGGCCGCTGGCGGTGATAAACAAAGCCTGCAACTCTCGCTCGACAACCGCAGGGCCGAGCTGCAGCAGGAGTTTGCCTTCGTTGCCAACGCCAACATCGGTGGCGAGTTCATGAGCGATGAAGACATTCAACGCCTCGAGCAAATCGGCAGTCGCCAATGGCTGCGGCATTTCGATAACCGCCTGGGTGTCTCTCGTGATGAAGCCGAACGGCTGAAATCAGCGCCGCTTTCTAGCTTGCCAGCACCGGAACAGCTGCTGGACGACCGTCCCGAGCACATCGTGCCCTGGGGTGAGCGCAAGCCACCGGTGGACAAACACGATCCGCGCAACATCTGGGGGTTCGACATGCGCCTGCCGGCGCAAGCCTACAACTATGGCGAGCTGTACAACCTGAGCATTCGTCGTGGCACCCTGACCGAGGAAGAGCGTTTCAAAATCAACGAGCACATCGTGCAGACGATCATCATGCTCAACACGCTGCCCTTACCCCGTCATCTCAAGCGCGTGCCAACCATTGCCGGCAATCACCATGAAAAGATGGATGGCAGCGGCTACCCACGTCGGTTGAACCGGGACGACATGAGCATTGCTGAACGGGTGATGGCGATTGCCGACATTTTCGAGGCCCTGAGCGCCGCCGATCGCCCTTACAAACCCGCCAAGACATTGTCCGAGTCAATAAAGATTCTAGGCTTCATGGCCCGCGACCAGCATATCGACGCACAGCTGTTCCGCTTGTTCCTCACCAGTGGCGTGTACCGCACGTATGGCGAAAAATTCCTCCACCGCGACCAACTCGACGAGGTGGATATCCAGCCTTATCTGGCCGCCACAGACGATGTTTAGCGAACGCGACAGCGATCAGCAGCAGTGGGGGTTGCCCAGGCTCAGCGCAAACTTGGCAACTTCTGAAAGCTGGCGACCTGTACCACGCATCCCGGGAACTGAATGCAGGCCGCGACAATAGCCGGTTTGGGTGGTACTGGAGCCAGACCGGCGTAGGCCAGGACAGCCAACGTCAATACCGGTATTGCATAGGCTCGAAGGCTTTTTATTTTCATTGTCTGCTCTCCTCAACCAGTGAACTGCGATTAACCGGCCCGTTTTCCGGGCCGGTTGTCGTTACTCGTTCAACGCTCGTCGACGGTTACAATCTCGCGACGCTCGGCCATGCTTGCCGGCACCAGGTCTTCATCGGTGAAAAACTGCTCGTACCACTCGCGCAACTGGTAAACCGGACCGTCGTTTTCAGCCAGTACCGGTTTGTCGATACGAATCTTGTGCTTCCAGATATCCACGTCCTGATAGAACGAAGCGCGGTTGCCCATGACATAGGCCTGCGCCACTTCGCGGTTCTGCTCCTCGCTCCAGCCTGGCACACGCTTGACCATGCAACCAAAGCGCAGTTGGAAACTGTCGGGCGATACCGGTACGTGGCTGTTGAGTAGAATGGCGTGTACCCGCGCCTCTCCGAACATCGAACTCAGGTGAGTAAAGTGCGTAGCCGGGCCGTAGTAGGCTGACGGCGCAATCAAGTCGCCCCCGAGGCGCTCGGAGTCGCCATGGAAAATCTGCCGGCCGATATGGCCTTCGAAGACGTTGGCGAAGTATTTGGTTGGGGTGCCATGGACAGGGCCGAAGTGCTGAGCATCGACCAGGTTGTCGACCAGTTCGCGCGGGTTGGTTTCGATGAGCATGGTGTCGATGTTCCACTCATGAATCCACTCGCTGTCGTCCATTTCCTCCAGGTGCGGTATCACCACGCCCTCTTTCGGCGGCCGGCCTTCCGGGTTGTTCCAGATGAACAGCAGGTTGTTTTCTTCGCAGGTCAACCAGCTGCGCGTCTTGGCCTTGGGGGGAATCCGCTTGCAGTAGGGAATGTCCACGCATTTGCCGCTGCTGTCGTACTTCCAGTGGTGGAACGGGCAAACCACGGTGTCGTTTTCAATGGTGCCCTGGGACAGATCGGCGCCCATGTGCGGGCAATGGGCATCGAGAATGCTGATTGCGCCCTGGCTGTTGGCGAACGCCACCAGACGGGTGCCGAAGATGTTCAGCGTGTGCAGTTTGCCGTCACGGTAGTCGGCGGCATCGCCCAGGCAGTGCCAGCCACGCGCATAACGATGGGTGCGCTGGCTGTTTTCGATGCTGAGTTCAGCGAGTTTCGTCATGTTCTTATTCTTCCTCTGGTGGAAACTCCGGGTCGAGCATGGCCCAGGCGTTCAGCCGGTTCGCCCCCTACCCGACATCATTGAGCAGCCTTCGCAGGCTGCTCATCGTTCAAACGGACTAGATCGATGAGCGGGCGTTACTGCCCTGCCCTGCGCGCCGCTTCCGGGCCGAAATCACGCGGGCTGAAGCCGCCTTTATTGAGCACGTAACCATTACGCTGTTCATTGATCAGGTTGAACGCCAGGTAGCTGCCAGCGTTGAGGTCGTGATAAAGGCCAACCCCGGCCTGCGGCACTTGAGATTCATAGGCATAGAAATAGTTGACCATCGAGGTGCGCCACAGCTCGCCACGGTTGTCGTAGTTATCGGCCAGCATCGGGAACCAGGTGTCTTCATCGATGTACAGCTTGCGCTTGCCGTACAGATGGCGATAACCCGGTTTCAGCGTGCCCTCGAGCTCCCAGACACGATGGCGCTCGTAGCGCATGGCATCAGGATTGATGTGCCCTGGTGTCAGCAGGTCGGCGTACTTGAGGTTGGCTGCGTGCAAACGGTAGGTGTTGTAGGGGATGAACATTTCGCGTTTGCCGACGATCTTCCAGTCATAGCGCTGCCCGGAGCCGTTGAAAAGCCGCACTTCATCCACCGTGATCGAGCCGCCGGAGCCCGGGAAGGCCATGTCGAAACCGTAGCCTGGCGACTGACGCACCCGGCGGGTACCAGGATCGTAGCGCCAGCTTTGACGCGGCTCGGTCTTGTCGTTCCAGAACTCGGTGCCGGTATTGATTTCACCTTTGTCACGCTGTGGCAGCAGGGTTTCGTTGAGGTAGAACGATGAGTTGCCCACGGTTTCGCCGATTTTGCCCGGCTGCAGCGCGGGCGCGAGGTTGCGAGAGTGCACCCGGCCCCAGTTGATATTGCCGTCCTTGAGCACATAGGCGTTGTCGGACACGTATTCCTCGGTCCAGGCGCGCAAGGTAAAGGTCGAGGCATTTTTCAGCAGCTCCAAGCCACTGCGCGGCACCGGAAACGGTGTGCCACCGGTCTTGCCCACGACCCCTTCGCCATCGTCCACCAGGCGCGCCACGTTGGCGTTTTCGCGCGTTGCCGCGCAAACCGAGTCGGCGAAGCGAAAGTCGCGGTGGGTGGGATAGACCGGGATCTTGTAGCTGGTCGGATACAACTTGAACAAGGCTTTCTGCCCGTCAGACAGGTAGTCGTTGTACTGACCAAGGTTTTCTGCCGTTATCACGAACAGCGGCTTCTCATCAGCATAGGGGTCGACCGGATGGTTGCCGGTGCCCTTGAACTGGACATGCGGCGGCACCCCCAGCCACTGCCCACTGAAGGGCGGAATACTGCCGTCGGCGTTGCCGCTCTTGTCTGCGCCCACACAGGTCAGCTCACTGCCCAGCCGCACGGCATCCTCGGGAGCGGCGTACACAGGGCTCGCAGCGGCGCACCCCAGCAGCAGGAGTAGCAGCCAGGCGCGGCGCTCGGCCAGTGCCTTGGGGGCGAAGGAATTACGCTCGGTCATTGTTGTTCTCCTTGGTTTCCGATGGCGGTGGCCCAGTATCGACAGCGCGACAAAGCCCGAGCATCGTCTGCTCGGACTAGCGCATTTTTTACCCCGTTACCCGCGTCATCGTCGGCGGCCCAAGGGCAACCACGCTGTTGAGCAGAATGCGCACCAGCTCGGTCTGGCGCCGCACCCCGGTCTTGGAAAAGATCGCACGCAAATGCGCCCGGGCCGTGTTGCGGCGAATGTTCAGGGCCTCCGAGGCTTCCTCAAGCGACAAGCCGTTGGCCAACTCCAACGCCAGCGCACTTTCAGCCGGGGTCAGGTTGTACAACTGCGCAGTAGCAAGATTGCTGACCAGCGACTTGCCCACTGCATCGCGTACATACACCACTACGGTTGGCTGGCCTTTACCCTCGACCCGGTCCTGGAACGGGATCAGTTCCACCACTACCCCCAGATTGACCTGCCCGGAGGGTCGTGAAACCGACAACGCAGCCGCATGGCCTGGGTCATTGCTGCCCTGGCGCGCACGCTGGAACGCATCGCGCACCAGCCGCGACAACTCACGGTTATCGCTGGGGTAAGTGGCCTCCAGCCGTCCACCCACCAGCTTCAGGCCGTCATTGCTGTCGAGGATTTCGCGGGCCACCGGGTTCAATTGCAGCACGTTGGCACTTTCATCGAGCACGATGGTGGCGACCGACAACCGGCTGATGGCCTGGAAATACAGGCTGCCCAACGACTCACTGCGATCGAGCAATGCGTGCAGGTGCAGGGCACGACGCAAATGCGGCACGAGCATGGCGCACAGCGCGCGCTCAGTTGCGTTGAACATCGGCTGGTCACGACGGCGGTTGATGCGAATACGCAACTTGCCGCCATCCGGCATGCTGATATCAGCACCGAGCATCTGATGGCAACCGTATGGCTGGCAGTACAACAGGTAGAACGATGAACCCAGCCACTCGCTTTCGCTCATCAGGTCTTCAATGGTGAACACCTGATCCAGCGGCAGGCTGTTGAACGGCGTGGATTTACTGTAATAGGCATAGTGCTGGATCTCGCCAGCACCGTTGACATCGCCCACGGCAAGCATCGGCGACAAGTAGGGCTCCTCCACTGCTCGCAGGATCAAAGTAACGATGTTGGCCTGGAAAACCCCTTGCAGCTGACGCAATGATTCGGCCACGCGACGGGTGTCCAATGCGCCGTCGTAGAGGTTGCCGATAAGCTGTCCATAGTCTTCGACCTCCAGCCCCATCTGCGCCAGAACCTGTGAATGCTGCATAAAAACCCCCGGTGATATTCTCAGTGGCATCGATGGGGTTTGCCACCCACATCACGGGCCGGGCCAGGCCCACCCCTGGCTTCAGGCCGTCGCTAGCTTTGCCTGCGCTATAAGTGGCCGACCCTGGTTGAACCACGCCGCCAGAGCCGGCAGCAAGAAAATCGCACCGAGCACGTTAACCAGGAACATGAACGCCAGCAGGATGCCCATGTCGGCCTGCAATTTGAGCGGAGCAAAAGCCCAGGTCCCAACCCCGATGGCCATGGTCAGTGCAGTAAACACAGCAGCCGTGCCGCGTTGGCACATGGCGCGGTAAAACGCTTCGCGCAGATCTACACCCGCGGCCATCTCGTGCTGGATGCGTTCGTACAGGTAAATGCCGTAGTCGACACCCACCCCGACCCCCAGCGCCATCACCGGCAGCGTGGCAACCTTCAGGCCAATACCGAGCATCGCCATCAATGCGTTGCACAGAATCGCCACCACGCCCAACGGCACCAGTATGCACAGCACCGCGCGCAGTGAGCGGAACGTCAGCAGGCAAAACAAGGCCACCGAACAGAACAACGCTGCGAGCATGATCACTTCGGCATGCTTCACAGCCTCGTTCGAGGCGGCCATGACGCCGACGTTGCCGCCCGCCAGTTTGAATTCCACTTCAGAGGCGTGAATGGAGTCGATGATGCGCTTGGCCTCGTTAACCACATGAAAGACTGTCGCGCCTTCGTGATCGTTGAGAAACACCAGGATCTGCATGCGCTTGCAGCCTTCGGTCACCAGGCCTGAGTCTGCCGAGTACGCCAGCGAGCCCTGTTGCAACCCCCGGGAAGAACCCGGAATGGCCGCCCAGCGCGGGTTGCCTTCGTTGTTCCCGGCAATCATCTCCTTGCCCATGCCCGCCACGCTTTGCACCGATTGCACGCCCGCCACTGCGCGCATCTGAAAGTCGAATGACTCGACCGCACGCATAACCTTGGGGCTCAGGCAGGCTTCGTCTCCCGCCCGGGTTTGCAGGAACACCGCGAGCACGTCCAGGCCGATGGAATAGCTGTCGGTGATGCGCTGGTTGTCCTGGTTGTAGCGCGAGTCGGCACGCAACTCTGGCGCACCGACGCCGATATCACCGACCTGCAACTGCCGCGCCTTGAGCACGCCGGCGCCCAGCAGCGCCAGGCTGATGGCAAACACTGCCAGTGCCGGGCCCGGCTCAGCCAGGGCGGATAGGCGCCACCACAATCGATGCCGTGTGGCTCGCGCTTCCGGCAGCGCAGCCCGCCTGGGAAGCGCCAAACCGGCCAGAATCAGCGGCAGCAACATTTTATTGGTGATGATCATCAGCATCACCCCAATACAGGCCGTTACGCCCAGCTCATGAACGATGGGGATGTCGATGAGCATGATCACGGCGAAACCCAGGGCATTCATCAGCAACGCCAAGGCCCCGGGAATGAAGATCGCACAGAAGGCTGAGTGCGCAGCCTGACGTGCATCCGCGCCAGCCAGCACTTCCTGGCGCCAGGCGTTGCTCATCTGCACCGCGTGCGACACGCCAATGGAGAAAATCAAAAACGGCACCAGCACCGACATCGGATCGATACCCAGCCCCAGCAGCGGCAACAACCCCAGTAGCCAGACTACCGGCAACAAGGCCACCAGCAACGCCACCAGCGTCAACACCAGCGAGCGGGTGTACAGCCACAGCAGCAAGGCGGTGATCGCGAACGCCACGGCAAAGAACATCAGCACCGTGTTCAACCCCTCGACTACATCGCCGACCAGCTTGGCAAAACCCACGACGTTGATTTCGATATCGTCATTGCTGTACCGGCTGCGAATGTCTTCCAGACGCTGGGCAATGTCGACATACGACACCGGCTTGCCGGTCTTCGGGTCGGTGTCCTGCAGGTCGGCACGTACCAGAGCCGAGCGTTGATCATTGGCCAGCAGTCGACCGATCTGCCCGGCGCGGGCCGCATTGCTGCGGACCTTGGCCAGATCTTCTGCAGTACCGGCATATTGTGGCGGCACCACCAGATCACCGACATAGCCCTCCTCGGTGATCTCCACGTAGCGCACGTTGGGGGTGAACAGCGACGTCACGCTCGGGCGGCTGACCCCGGAGATGAAAAAAACATCGTCAGTGACCTTCTGCAGCACCTCGAGAAACTGCGGGTTGTAAATGTCGCCCTCACCTTTCCAGTGCACGTTCACCAACAACCGATTGGCCCCGGTGAACACGCGGCTGAAATCGAGGAAATTGAGCATGTACTCATGCCGCACCGGAATCTGCTTATTGAAACCAGGGTCCAGGCGCACCTGGGTAGCGTTGTAACCAAGGCCCAGGCTCAGCAACAGAAACAACGCCAGCCAGCGGCGGCGGTTATCGAGCAAAAGGTCGGCGCAGCCGCGTACGCAGCGTTGCAGCCAAGTAAGGTTCGAGGTCATGAGAAACTCACTGTGCATGGGCGGCCAAGCCGCTGTCCGGTCCCTGGGAAACACCGCGCTCACCGGCCACGAGCAAATGCCTGGCATTGAGGGCCACCGCTGAGGTCAGCGTGCCCAGGCCACTGCGCCGGCTACGTTCAACAAGCTGCCCGTGTCCATCGAGATGAATCAGCTGACTGCCCGCGCCCACCAATACAACGCCTGCTTCGCCCGGCAACCGCGCATGCCCATAAATGGGCTGACTGCTGTCGAGGGCAACACGCTGCCAGCTGTCGCCGAAGTCCACGCTGCGAAACACCTGTCCGCGCATGCCGTAGGCCAGCCAGTGCGAGGCCGAGAGGCTGACCACACCGAACAACGAGCCGTTATAGAACGGCGCAAGCTGTTGCCAGTTGCGGCCCGCGTCATCCGAGCGCAGCACCAGGCCTTGCTCGCCAACCAGCATGCGCCGGCCCTGGCGATCACCATCCATGCCGTTGAAATGCGCACCATCACCGGGCAACTCCCGTGCGTGCCAATGCTCGCCGGCGTCGCTGGACTCCAGGTACTTGCCGTAGCTGCCGTAAGCCGCCACCTGCTGACCATCCCCGCTCCACACACCGAGCAAGGGCTCGCCGAGGTCGGCGTCATAATGGGCTTCCTGCCAGGTGACGCCACGGTCTTGCGAGCGCGCAATCAAGCCGTCGTGGCCGACGGCTATCAACGTCTGCGGGTTCAAGGCAATCAGGCCGGTGAGTGTCGCCTCACGCTCAAGGGAGACTCGCGTCGAATGCCAGGAGCGTCCACTGTCGAGGCTGGTCAGCAAGGTGCCGCGCTCACCTGCGGCCAATAGCTGCTGGCCATTGACCAGCAAGGTGTTGACCTGCACGCGGTCCACCTGCAACTGCGTGGCCAGTAGCGGTGCCGGGTTGCGCGGAGCGAAGGCGAAAGCCACTGCTGCCAACACCACGCCGCTGACGGCGTATCCAATCAGCTGGCGCATTGCGCAGTCCTCCGGGAGCGTCGTGGAAGTAGGCACATGGAGCGTCGATCCTGTTGTTATTGTTACCAGGATCATCAGCTCGCCCCGCCGGCCCTACATCGTCCAAACGGCTTAGCCGGCCAGGGCCTGGCGGCGGTGATTGAAGGATGTTGTGCGCGCTATTACTGTTGTCCGACCGAGAAGTCATGCCCCCAGATGCTCACGCGGGTGAACTCGAACGCCGCATGCTCCGCCCAGTCAACCTGCAGGCCCCCACAGCCATACTCCAGGTCAAAGCCCGACGGCGTTTTCATATAGAAGCTGGTCATGTGGTCGTTCAGGTGCTGGCCGAGCGTCGCCGACAGCGGTACGGCGTGGGCCAGCAAGCGGTCGTGGGCACGCCCGACCTCGGTCATCGAGTCGACTTCGACCATCACATGCACGCAGCCAGACGGCACCGGGTACTCGGCCAATGCCAGACTGTGGTGACGGGCGTTGCGACAATGCAGAAAGTGGATTCGGATCGGCGGCGCCGAAGGGTCTGGGCGGAAGTTGAAAATATCCGACAGTTCAAAGCCCAGTACCTGCTTGGCAAAGGCCAGGGTTGCGTCAAAATTCGGCGCCGGAAGCACGGTATGGCCCAGGCCCATGTTGCCAGTAACAAAACGCGGCACGCCTTGAGGTGAGACAAAGGGCTGACAGTCGGAGCGGTGTCCCCAACTCAATTCATGGTAATTGCCCGAAGGGTCGCTAAGGCTGACCAGCGCCTGGACACCCCGTTGCTCGATCTGCTCGGCGCTACCGGGTTGCCACTCGATACCCTGCGCATCGAGATGCGCCAAGGCAGCCATATAAGCCGATTCCGAGGCCAGCTCCCAACCTGAAGCCACGTAGCGTGCTTCGCTGCCCTCGACCACCAGCATACGAAACGGACGCTCGTCCATTTTCACGTACAGGCCACCTGCTGGCGCCTCGCTGACCTGCATGCCGAGGACGTCCTCGGCATAGCGTTGCCACTGACTGAGGTTGTTGCTCATGGCGACGAAATAGCTCAAACCGCGAATCTCGATCATGCCGCTGCTCCTTAAAGGGCAAATTCGGTAGTGGCGGTCATTCTGCGAAGCGCGGCAGTGGCCGCTCATCGTCCGTTGAGACTACTTGCCGTGTCGTTGCCCAGACTAGTCCGTTTCAATGATTCGCCACTAAAAGCGCCGCTCCTAGACTCAAGCTTCTATCCGCCGCACCGAGTCGACACCCATGGAGTTCGCATTCAACCAAGAACAACTGATGATTCAGGACAGCGCTGCGCGCTTTCTCGCCCAGGTCAGCGACTCCCATGCGGTGCGCGCCGCCATGTCCCGGCCTGAAGGTTATGACCCCGCGTTATGGCAGCGCATTGGCGAAGAGCTCTACTGGCCTGCGTTGATCATTCCCGAGCGCTTCGGTGGTTTAGGGCTGGGCTTTGCCGAGCTGGCGATCCTGCTGGAACAGAGCGGTCGTCACCTGCTGTGCGCACCCTTGCTGGCGACTACCTGCCTGGCGACGCCCGCGCTGCTGCTGGCCAGCAACCCGGCGTTGCAAGATCGCTGGCTCGGCGCGATTGCCGCGGGCGCCAGTGCCACCCTGGCGTTCGCCAGTACGCCTGGTCTCGGTGCCGACAGCGTGCAGGTGCAGGCCGTTGCCGATGTGCAGGGGTACCGTTTGAACGGCAGCTACCTGCAGGTCATCGACGGCAACCAGGCTCAGCTACTGATCGTTGCGGCGCGCACCCCCGGCAGCGCGGGCGAAGCTGGCATCAGCTTATTTGCCCTGCCCGCCGACAGCACTGGCGTTCAACGTCACGCGCTTCCAACCCTCGACCAGACCCGCCGCCTGGCGCGCATCGAGCTGCACGACGTCAGCGTCAGTCCTGCGCATCTGCTCAGCGATGCTGGCCAAGGCTGGCCGCTGTTGCGTGACGTACTGCAGATCGGCGCAATCGGTCTGGCCGCCGAGCAGAGCGGTGGCGCACAGCGGGTGCTGGAACTGACCCTGGAATACATCGGCGAACGGCGCCAGTTCGGTCGGACCATCGCCAGTTTTCAGGCCATCAAGCACCGCTGCGCCAATCTCATGCTGCAGCTTGAATGCGCCCGATCTGCGGCGTGGTATGCCGCCTGCGTCGCCCAGGAACGTCTTGACCGCAATGGCGATAGCAGCGTTGCCAGTGAACTTCTGGAAGCCGCGGCCACCGCACAGATACACGCCAGTGAAGCCTTCTTCAACTGTGCGGCCGAGTCGATCCAGCTACACGGCGGTGTCGGCTTTACCTGGGAATACGACCCGCACCTGTATTTCAAACGCGCCCGCGCCAGCGAGCAGTTGCTGGGCAGCCCTGCCTTGCACCGTGAACGCCTGGCGGCGCAGTTATTGGGAGAATTGCAATGAAGATCGCATTCAGCGCCGCTGATGAAGCGTTCCGCACAGAGGTCGCCCAGTGGCTGGCCGAACACCTGCAAGGCGAATTTGCCGCCCTGCGCTTTCGCGGCGGACCGGGGGATGAGCACAGTTTTCCCGAACAACGCAAAACCTGGGAGCGTGCGTTGGCAGCCGGTGGCTGGATCGGCGTGGGTTGGACCGAGGCCGACGGTGGTCGCGGGTTAAGCCTGAGCCGTCAGGTAATCTTCCACGAAGAGTACGCCCGTGCTGGCGGACCAGGACGCATGGGCCACATAGGTGAAGGTCTGGTTGGCCCAACCCTGGCGGCATTTGGCAGCGCAGCGCAAAAACAGCGTTTTCTGCCAGGCATCCTCAGTGGTACGCAGTTCTGGTGCCAGGGCTATTCGGAACCGGGTGCGGGCTCGGACCTGGCCAACGTTCAAACCCGTGCACGGCTGGATGACAGTGGCGAGCATTGGCTGATCAGCGGGCAAAAAGTCTGGACCTCACTCGCTCACGAAGCCGATTGGTGCTTCGTATTGGCCCGTACCCAAGCGGGTAGCCAGGGTCATCACGGGTTGTCGTTCTTGCTGGTACCGATGGATCAGGCGCAGATTCGCGTCCAGCCAATCCAGCAACTGACCGGTACCAGTGAGTTCAACGAAGTGTTCTTCGACCAGGCGCGCACCGCCAGCGACAACATGATTGGCCTGCCGGGCGAAGGCTGGAAGATAGCCATGGCCCTGCTGGGTTTCGAGCGTGGCGCTTCGACGCTGGGCCAGCAAATGCAGTTTCACAACGAACTGGAAGAAATCATCGCCGTGGCCAAACGCAATGGCGCAGCGCAAGACCCGCTGATGCGCCAGCGTATCGCCCAGGCCTGGGCCGGATTGAAAGTACTGCGCTACAACTCGTTGCGCATGCTTTCCGGAGCCCAGGACGGCAGCCTGCGGCGCGAAGCGATGATCTACAAACTGGCTTGGTCCAACTGGCATGCAGCGCTGGGCAAACTGGCAATGGATGTACTGGGCGAAGAAGCCGAAGTGCTTGAAGGGGCACCGTATCAACTGAGCCGATTGCAGGCCCTGTTTCTGTTCAGCCGGGCCGACACCGTGTATGGCGGCAGCAACGAAATCCAGCGCAACATCATCGCCGAACGCGCCCTGAACATGCCCCGCGAACCCCGAGCCTGAACCCCGCGCAGCCCTCTCCCCCCGGAGAGGGACATCTCAACCCACTTCAGATGTGCGCCTGATCTGCTTTTGATCTGCTTTTGACCTTGATCTACCCGCCCCGTTAACCAGAAGGGCCGAGTGAAGGTGTTGCGAAAGGGCGAGCGCGTAGCGCCTTCGGCCCCAGCCGAAGTTGCGAATCGTAGTGTTGCTTGCAACGCGTAGATCGCAATGCCCTGTAGCGACACCGTAGCGAGGGGACCCGAAGCGCAGCGTAGGGCCCCTGGTGGGGCAAGCCCTTTGCTTACTTTGGGGCGACTGCCAAAGTAAGGCGCCGTAAGGGCGCAAAGGTGACTCAGCGCCGCCAACGCAAATGGATCAGCCCCCAATTGAAGAGCCACATCGCGAAACAAACCCGCCTCCCCAAATTAAATTCGCCCTGCTAAAAAGCCAGAGCGAAAAAAATCAAAACCGCAGGCGACCCCAACTACCTCACCCGAATCTTCGGCTCCGAAGCGTCACGCCGCATCGTCAGCAGAAACGCCTCCAACGGAGCAGGTTCGGCAACTTGCGGCAAAGCATCCTTGTCCGGCCGCTGAGCCCAGAACGCATCCCAGGACGGAAACAACTCATGAAAACTACCGGCATAGGGCTCCCGCCCTGGCCAACGCATTTTCATCCCCCCAATCGGCGGCTTGTTGAGATCGGTAGCGTACCAGTAGCACGGCAAGCGACGACGAAAACACCAACGCCCGTCTACCCGCTCGTAATCATCCCAGTACAACATCTGCATGATCACCCACTCAGCCCCGGTCTCATGCTCATTCTTGGAATAGACCACACCCGTGGCATGGTCGGCATCGCTGAACTCGATAATGTGCTGGCCCAAATGATGCGAAGTGCCGTGAAACTGGCGGCGCATGGTTTCGTCCAGCCAGGCCTTGAAGTGCCCACGGCCCTGCTTGTCGCGACCAACCTTGACGTCCGGGACAAAACAGTTAGCCATGGCGTCCATGTCGCGCATGTCCAGGGCCAGGGCATACTTGCCGGCCAGTTGGCGGATCGCATCCAGCGACTCCAGGCGGTCAATGCGCTCGTGCAGCGAGGTCGTGTCCATAGTCATCAATCCAGCACCGTGTACAGGTCCGAACTGCGCCCGCCATCCACCGCAAGGCTGGCACCGGTAACGTAGGACGCCTCATCACTGGCCAGGAACAGGATCGCATTGGCCAGCTCCAGCGGCAGCCCGACGCGCTTCATCGGAATGACTTTCTCGGTATTGCGGCGCGTTTTTTCATCCGTCAGCATGCCGGCGGTGGCCGGGGTATCGACAACCCCGGGGATAACCACGTTGCAACGAATGTTGTGCGCTGCACCTTCGCTGGCCACTGCGCGACTGAAGTTGATCACCGCCGCCTTGGCGGCCGAGTAGCCTGCCATCCAGGCGGTGCCGAACAGACCGCAGATCGAGGCGATATTGACGATAGCGCCGCCACCCTGGTCCTTCATCAGGCGCATGGCCGTGCGGGTACCCCAGAAGGTGCCATCAACCGTGGTGCTGAAATTGGCATGCCAGTCGGCGGTCGACAGCGTATCAACGCCGCCCCAGGTGTAGGCCATGGCGTTGTTAACGAGGATATCCAGGCGCCCGTGGCGCCGGGCTGCAGCTTCCAGGGCGCCGACATAGGCGTGTTCGTCACTGACATCAGCCACGGCGATATCGCCCTGCCCGCCCGCAGCCTGGATCTGTTCCAGCACGTCTTGCAATGGTTGCTCACGACGCCCACACAGCACAACCGTGGCGCCTTCTTCGGCAAAGCGCAACGCTGTGGCCTGACCGATACCGGAACCGGCACCGGTGATGAACGCGATTTTGCCTGCTAGTCGTTTGTTCATTGATATCCCCTCAGATAAAGGCCATGCCACCGTTGACCGCAATGTTCTGGCCGGTAATGAAGCTGGCATCGTCACCCGCCAGGAATACCGCAACCCCGGCGATCTCGTCGGTTTCGCACAAACGCCCCAATGGCACGTTTTCCAGCATCGCCTGCATGTGTTCTTCAGCGACACCGGCCATCATCGGTGTGTTGGTTGGACCCGGCACCAGGCTGTTGACGCGGATACCACTGGGCGCCAGTTCGCGCGCGATCGAACGGGTCAGGCCCATGACGCCGGCCTTGGAAGCGCAGTAGTGGCTGGGTCCCTCACCGGTAAGTGCGGCGGTGCTGGAAAGGTTGATGATCACCCCTTTGCGCGCGCCCTTGACCATCAGCTTCGCGCCCTCGCGGCAGCACAGGAATGTCCCGCCGAGGTTCACCCCGATCACGCGAGCCCAGCTCTCGTCCGGGGTGTCGAGGAAGCTGTCGAAGGCGCCGACACCGGCATTATTGACAAGGATATCGAGACCGCCGAACCGGGCCTCGACCTGGCCCATGGCATCGGCTACCGAAGCTGCGTCAGCCACGTTGCACGCCAGGGCCAAAACGCGGTCATCGAGGTCGCTCAAATCCGCCAGGCTGTCGAGCAGCGCCGCCTGATTCAGGTCTACCGCAACCACCTTGGCGCCTTCGGCGACAAAACGGCGGACCATGGCCTGGCCCATTCCTTGTCCCGCGCCTGTGACAAAGGCGACTTTGTTCAGCAACTTCATAACGTTCTCCTGCAGTACCGTGCATAGAGGCCCGCTGAACATCCAGCAGGCCGGTCACCTGCATGATTGAGTGCCGACTCGCTGCAAACATCGTCCGATAGGACTAGCGCCCGCACACAACCAACACCCAACACCGCACCTACTGCTCAAGCCGGCTGGCGGTTGAGCTCGGCATCGCCAGGTTGGCCCAACACACAGGACGTACCCCCCGGCGTGTACATCATTGCCACGCAGCGGTTGCAGGCGGTACAGATCGAGTTTTTGCTGGCGCCGGTAGCAAGCTTCTCGACATAGTCCGGCTCGGCCAGCAGCACCCGCCCCATGGCCACCAGATCGAAACCTTCGGCCATGATCTGTTCGATACTGGCAAGACTCTTGGCGCCGCCCAGGTAGGCCAAGGGCATCCTCACCGCCGCGCGCACCTTGCGTGCATGTTCAAGCAGGTACAGTTCGCGAAACTCCACCGTGGGGTCGCGCAGGCGCTGAATCTTCATGGCCAGGGCGATCAGCGGGTTCTTCTGCTGCACTCGATTCTCCTTGGGGAACGAAGAACCAAACATGGTGGTGATCGACTCGGCGTTCATTCCGGCACTGAGTACCAACAGGTGGGCGCCCTCGCGCTCCAGCATCCGCGCTATCTGTGCCCCGTCCTCGGCGCTGTTGCCGGCCCGTACGCCTTCGGTAACGCTGTATTTGCAGATAACCGCAAGGTCACGTCCGACCGCGTCGAGTACCGCCCGTAGCACTCGACAGGGAAAGCGCAGGCGGTTTTCCAGGCAGCCGCCGTAATGGTCCCGGCGCTTGTTGTACATCGGCGAGATGAACTGGCTGAGCAAGTAGCCATGGCCCATATGGATTTCCACGGCGTCAAAACCGGCTTCCCGGGCCAGGCGCGCACCGTTGGCAAAGTCTTCTATCACCTCGCGCATGTCGGTCTCGGTCATGGCCTGCTTGAAGAACATGCCGCTCATCATGCCGATCTTGTTGAAGCCACCGCTGGCTGACAGCGGGTAACGGCTGCTGCGCTCGCGCAGGAAGGTGAAGCAGCCACCGTGGGTGATCTGCGCACTGACCAGGCCACCCTGCTGGTGCACGGCATCGGTCAGCGCCTTGAAGTGAGGAAGGCTTTCACGCGTCAACGTCAGCTGATTGGGCAAGGTGCGCCCATCCTTGCTGACCGCACAATAGGCCACAGTCGTCATTGCCACCGCGCCGCGAGCAAGCCCAGCATGTAGCTTGACCAGCAGCTTGGAAGGCAGACCCTGGGTACTCATGCCTTCGTTGGTCGCCGCCTTGATGAAGCGGTTTTTCAACGTCAGCGGCCCGATATCGATCGGGCTGAAGGGTGAAGTGTGCATGGCGGGCCGTTTCCTCAGAAAGTGTATTTAGCGTTGAACGACAGGTAGTCGCGGTCAGCCAGCATTCGGCCTTGGGCGATGTCGGGTGAGCTGAGGTAGGCGACGTAGGTCAGGCCAACCTGGAAGTTGCCCAGGTACTTGAAGTCGCCACCGACGGTGAGGCGCTTTTCATCTCGACCCAGGCCCTGATAGGCACTGCCATCGATGTTTTGCGTCCACACCAGGCGCGTGGTCAGGTCCAGGCCATCGGCAATGCCCAGGTAATCCATATAAGTACCTATACCGAGCAGGGTCTGGCCGCGGGTTTGGGTTTTCGACTCGAAGTTGTCGAAACTGCCATCGACACCCGCTCCGCCACCGCTGATGTGCAGGGTGTCGACGCCATCGATACGCTGGTGCACCACCTCGGCCATGACCGTGGTCTGCTGCGCAAGAAGGCTGGGGCCAAGGATGTAGCTGCCATTGAGGTTGCCCTGCCACAACTGGCCACGGGCCGGCGCGCCGTTATCCAGGTACACCGCAGCGCCATCGCGGTAGCTCAGGTCGCCGGCAAACTGCACCGAGTCACCGACCTTGGAGCTGAAGCTCACGCCGGTCAGTTCGACGTCGTCGAAGTAGCCGATGCGATAGGCCGGGCCGCTGCCGGCACGGGCATACTTGCCGACACCGCTGAGCGAGGAATATTGCGTCTGGCCGCTGAAGTCGAAGAACAGCGCCCCGACGCGCTCGTGATAACGGTAGTGAAACAGCCCGACCTCGGTGTTCTCGGTTAACCGATACCGCACACCCAGGCCCCATTGGCCGCTGTCGCGCGGTTCGACATCGCCAGCGTAATTGACTGCCGTGAAGCTGGTGTCTGGCAAGTTGTTGATCACCCCGGCGCCAAGCCGGTAGAACTCGGCGCCTGGCCCGAACGTATCGCTGCCAAAATAATCGCCAACCGGGTTGAGTTGGGTTTTTTCCCATTCGTACTGGTAGAAGCCCACCAGCGCGAGGTCTTCGTTGAGCGACCAGGACGCCGAGATTTGCCCGACGGGCAGGTACGCGTCCTTGGCCTCGGTGCCGGGTACGTTGAACTTGGTCGCATCAACCGGTGCCTGGCCCTGGCTGATGTTGGCCCAGAACAGGCTCTCGCCCCAGGCCACCAGATGACGCCCGGCCTTGATCGACAGGTACTGGTTCTGGGCCACATCGAAGTTGCCGTACACATAAGCATCGAGCAGGCGAGCCTTGCTGCCGCTAAGGCGCCGGGTGTCTTCGACAAAGCCGTCATGTCGACCGATCTTGTTCACGGTGTCGGGCGAGTCGTTGTCGTTGCGGTTGTGATAAACGTCATCGTAGAAATGACTACCGCGCAGCACCGCACCGAGGTTGTCGTGCTTGAGCAGCAGCTCACCGAACAGGCTGACGCGGTTGGTGATCAGCGCACCACGGTCGAAGTTGCGTGTACCGTCATCATTGTTGAGGTCGTTGAGATATTCGTGGGCGGGCTTGGCGGTACGCATTGACGCCGTGTAGTTGACCGTCAGCGATGTGTCCAGGGTGGTGTTTTCACCCAGCTCCAGGCGTGGCCCGGCATTGGCCTGGCAACAGGCTACGGTCAATGTCAGCAGCAGCCCACCATGCGTTGCGTTGTACCTAGACATGCAACAATCCTTTTTTGTTGTTTTAGGGTGACCTGCGCAGAGTGAAACGCCGTATCGGGGTGAGCATCATCCATTTGGCCTAGGCCAACTGACCCTTCGACCCGCCTGGCGTTAGTCCGTTGAGACGATGCCGCCTGCCCGAGGCGCGGGGAATACTCCCGTCATCGTCCAAGGGGAGAACAGTCCATGAGTATCCTGCAACGCTTTCAACTGCCCGGCAGTGTTGCCATTGTCACCGGCAGTGGTCGCGGTATCGGTCGCGCCATTGCCCTGGCGTATGCCGAAGCCGGCGCCGATGTGATCTGCAGTGCGCGAAGCGCCGAGGACATCGAGCGGGTTGCCGACGAGGTGCGCAGCCTTGGACGCCGCGCCCTGGCCATTGCTTGCGACGTCAACGACAGCGAGCAACGCCTGGCCTTGGTGCGTCAGAGCCAGGAACAGTTCGGGCGCATCACCCACCTGGTGAACAATGCCGGCGGCGGTGGCCCCAACGATGCCCTGCAGATGAGCCCGGAGCAGTTCGAGCAGATCCTGCGCTTCAACGTCACCAGTACCTATGCCTTGTGCCAACTGTGTGTGCCGCTGATGCGTGAAGCCGGGGGCGGCAACATCATCAACGTAAGCTCGGTGGCGGCGCGCTATGCCCAACGCCAGTTCAGCGCCTATGGCACTGCCAAAGCAGCTTTGAGCCACCTGACCCGCCTGCTGGCCCAGGATTTCGCCCCCCAGGTGCGCGTCAACGCCGTTGCCCCGGGGCCAACCATGACTGAAGCCTTGAACAAGGTCATGCCGGCAGCCATGCGTGAGGCGATGGAAACCAACACGCCGCTCAAATGCCTGGGTAGCCCGGAAGATATCGCTGCCGCTGCCCTCTACCTGGCCAGCCCGGCTTCAGCCTGGGTCACCGGCAAGATCATCGATGTCGATGGCGGCGCCGACAGTAGCGTCTGGCCTGCCTGAGAGCCCTTTTTGTGCCGGTACCCTGGCCCCTTGGGACCGGCTTTTTTATTCCTTCCACAGAGCGAAGCCGCCATGGATGCCTCCCTGATCACCGCCCTGGGCGATGAACTGTTCAATGCCTTGCGTGGGCGCACCACCCTCGCGCCGCTTACTCAGCGCCACCCGGCCATCAGCCTGGACCAGGCCTATCGCATTTCGCTGCGTTTTCTGCAGCGGCGTGAAGCCCTGGGTGAACGGGTTATCGGCAAAAAAATCGGCGTTACCAGCCGCGCCGTGCAACAGATGCTCGATGTGCACCAACCCGACTTCGGCTTTCTTACCGATGCCATGCAAGTGGACGATGGCAGCGAAATCAGTTTTGCCCGCTATCAGCTGATCCAGCCAAGAGCCGAAGGTGAGATAGCGTTCATTCTCGGCGAAGACCTCAAAGGCCCCGGCATTCGCGCCGCGGACGTGTTGGCCGCAAGCCAGTCGGTGGCGCCGTGCTTCGAGATTGTTGATTCACGCATCGACAACTGGCAGATCCGCATCCAGGACACCGTGGCCGATAACGCCTCGTGCGGCGTGTTCGCACTGGGTGAACAGCGCATCGACCCGCGTGGCCTGGACTTGGCGCGGGTCGAGATGCACATGCTCAAGAACGGTCAACCTGCCGGTAGCGGCCTCGGTTCGGCAGTCCAGGGGCACCCATGCGAGGCCGTGGCGTGGCTCGCCAATACCCTTGGCGAGCTGGGCATTCCATTTCGCAAAGGCGAAATCATTCTCTCCGGCGCTTTGGCACCCCTGGTGCCGTTGATCCCCGGTGATCGCATCAACCTGTCGATGAGCGGCCTGGGTAACGCCAGCCTGCGCTTTGTCGCCTGACAGGCAACCCTCCTTTCCTCATTCCAGGAGCGATAAACCATGAGCAAAAAGATCAAATGTGCGCTGATCGGGCCGGGCAATATCGGCACCGACCTGCTCTACAAACTGATGCGCAGCGACGTGCTGGAACCGGTGTGGATGGTGGGTATCGAAGCCGGATCGGAAGGCCTGCAGCGCGCTCGTGAGCTGGGCCTGAAAACCACCGCCGATGGCGTCGACGGGCTTTTGCCCCATGTGCTGGAAGACCAGGTGCAGATTGCCTTCGATGCCACCTCCGCCTACGTCCATGCCGAAAACTCGCGCAAGCTCAATGCGCTCGGCGTGTTGATGATCGACCTGACCCCGTGCGCCATCGGCCCCTACTGCGTACCGCCGGTCAACCTCAAGGCCAACCTTGCCCGTGGCGAGATGAACGTCAACATGGTCACCTGTGGTGGCCAGGCGACGATTCCGCTGGTCGCGGCGGTGTCGAGTGTGCAGCCGGTGGACTATGCCGAAATCATCGCCACCGCTGCCTCTAAATCGGTGGGCCCTGGCACGCGCAAGAACATCGATGAGTTCACCCGCACCACCGCGCGTGCCGTCGAGCAGGTTGGCGGGGCGAAACAGGGCAAGGCAATCATCATCGTCAACCCGGCCGAGCCGCCACTGATCATGCGCGACACCGTGCATTGCCTGACCGCCGACACCCCGGACGAGGCAGCCATTCGCGCCGCTATCGCGGCAATGATCGAACAGGTTCAGTGCTATGTGCCTGGCTACAAGCTGGTCAACGGCCCGGTGTTCGATGGCAACCGGGTATCGATCTTCATGGAAGTCGAGGGCTTGGGCGACTACCTGCCCAAGTATGCCGGCAACCTCGACATCATGACCGCCGCAGCGGCACGCACGGCCGAGATGTTTGCAGAAGAAATCATCAAGGGTGAACTGGTGCTGCGCGCCAGCACCGAACCCGCCACTGCATAAGGAAAACGTTCATGGAACTTAGCGGCAAGCAAATCACCGTTCATGACATGTGCCTGCGTGACGGCATGCACCCCAAACGTCACCGCATCAGTTTGCAGCAGATGAAAGACATCGCCTGCGGTCTGGACCAGGCCGGAGTGCCCCTGATTGAAGTGACCCATGGCGACGGCCTGGGTGGCAGCTCGGTGAACTACGGGTTTCCGGCGCACAGCGATGAAGAGTACCTCTCAGCGGTGATTCCGTTGATGAAGAACGCCAAGGTGTCGGCGCTGCTTCTGCCCGGTATCGGCACCGTCGATCACTTGAAAATGGCCTACGAACTGGGCGTCAACACCATCCGTGTGGCCACCCACTGTACCGAGGCGGATGTCAGCGAGCAGCACATTTCCCATGCCCGCAAGCTGGGCATGGATACCGTCGGCTTTCTCATGATGGCGCACATGAACAGCCCCGAAGGCCTGGTCAAGCAAGGGTTGCTGATGGAAAGCTACGGCGCCAACTGCATCTACCTCACCGACTCCGCCGGCTACCTGCTGCCCGATGATGTCAGCTCACGGGTAGCCGCCATGCGCGCAGCGCTCAAACCGCAGACCGAGATCGGTTTTCATGGTCACCATAACCTGTCCATGGGCGTCGCCAACTCCATCGCAGCGATTGCAGCAGGCGCTCGGCGAATCGACGCTGCCTGTGCCGGGCTGGGTGCCGGTGCGGGCAATACACCGATGGAAGTGCTGGTGGCGGTGTGTGACCGCATGGGCATCGAGACCGGCGTCAGCGTGTTTGGCATTCAGGACGTGGCCGAAGATCTGGTGGTGCCGATCATGGACTTCCCGATTCGCAGCGACCGCGATGCATTGACCATGGGCTACGCCGGGGTTTATGGATCGTTCCTGCTGTTTGCCAAGCGTGCCGAGCAGAAATACGGCGTGCCGGCGCGGGAGATTCTGGTGGAGATGGGACGCCGCGGAATGGTTGGTGGACAAGAGGACATGATCGAGGATACCGCGATGACATTGGCGCGGCTGCGGGCTTAACCTGCTGCCCCTTCGACAAAAACGCCGGCTGATGACAGCCGGCGTTTTTACATCAACTGTAATGTGCGCTGGCCGATCAGCGCCAATCCGCAACAATCCCCTGCTCCAACGCCAGCGACTGCGCGGCGATGGTGCGGCGTTGATAGTTGGGTGCCTCGGGTGCAGTGGCCAGCCACAGCATGACTTGGGCCGGTACTTCTGGCGGGGCAATGCCCGCGCGCAAGGCAATCACGCCCTGGTCACCGATAGTCGCCTTGAGCGCCTCGGTACTCACCACACCGGGGTTGAGGGTATAGGCGCGAATACCGCGATCGCCCAACTCCGTCGCCAGTACGCCTGCCAACCGCGACACCGCAGCCTTGCCAGCGCCATAGGCATAGCCCCAACCACCTTTGTCTGCCGCCACCGGAGGGTCGCTCTCGCCGGCGCCGGAGGTCACGTTGATAACCACTCCGCCACCTTGCTGCAACATTTGCTCCGCCACCGCCCGGGTCAGCAGGAAGGGCGTGAGCAGGTAGCCGTGGAAAACGCGCTCAAGCGTCTCGGCTTGCAACGTCAGAAAGCCGCTGTTGAGGTCGCGGCCCTGATAGATTGCGTTGTTGACCAGCACATCGATGCGGCCAAATTCGGCGATCACGCGCGCACAAGCATCCAGTGCAGAAGCACTGTCAAGCAGGTCCATCGGCACCACCAGCACTTTGCGACCCAGGGCCCGGATTTCGGCGGCGGTGCTGTTCAAACTGCCGGTCAGCGGCGCGCCCGATGCATCACGCAAGGCATGCTCGTGCTGCTCGCCTTCATCGACAGTACGAGCGCTGATCGCCACATCGAAACCGGCGCGGGCAAATGCCAGCGCCGCCTCACGGCCGATGCCACGGCTGGCGCCGGTGATGAATGCCACTTTGTTCATGGGGCTTCCTTCTAGAAACGTTGCGAATCGTAGGTGCCACCTAGGCCTGTCGGCGCGTTGCCAAGGTCAAGGGGGGTACTTGAAGCGTGGCTTTAGCCGCGACCTTGAGGGTCGCCTGCGGCTTACCCAGGGCCACCACACTGTTGAGCAGAATGCGCACCAGCTCGGTTTGGCGGCGTACGCCCGTCTTGGAGAAGATCGAACGCAGGTGCGCCCGTGCCGTGTTGCGCCGGATATTCAACGACTCGGCAGCCTCTTCCAGCGACAAACCGTTGGCCAGTTCCATCGCCAGGGCCGTCTCGGCCTTGGTCAGGTTGAACAGTTGCTTGGTCACCACATCGCTGGCCAGGGATTTGCTCGCCGCATCGCGGATGTACACCAGAGCAGCCGGCTTGCCCTTCTCGTCAGCCCAATCCAGTGAGGGTATCGGCTCGACCACCAGCCCCAGATTGACTTGCCCGGATGGGCGGCTCACCGACATCGCATCGGCACTTTTTGCAGTGCCCTCGGCAAAGGCGGCACGAATCAGACGCTGCAGCTCGCGATTATCGCTTGGGTACGTCGCCTCCAGGCGCCCGCCTACCAGTTTCAGGCCATCGCCACTGGCAAGAATGCTCTGCGCCACCGGGTTGACCCGCAGCACACTGCCGCATTCATCCAGCACCAGTGTAGCCACCGACAGACGACTGATAGCCTGGGCGTACAGTTCGCTGAGCGACTCGCTGCGATCGAGCAGGTTGTGAATGTTCAGGGCTCGGCGCAGGTGCGGCACGAACATGCTGCACAGGGCACGCTCCTTGACGCAGAAGTTGGGCGAGGACTTGGGCCGGGTGATACGAAAGCGCAACTTGCCGCCATCTGGCGTGGAAATGTCAGCGCCCATCACGTGATAGACATTCTGCTGGCTGCAATACATCTTGAAGTAGGCGTTTTGCTCCCACTGCGCCGAGGACATGATGTCATCGACGGTGAACACCTGGTCCGGCGCCTGGTTGGTAAAGGGTGTATGGGTTTGCGGGTAGGCCATGTAGATGACTTCGCCCTCGCCTTCGATATCTCCGGCGATGATCATCACACCCATGTCGGGCTGATCGGGAACCCGCAGAATCAAGGTGACGTAGTTGGCCTTGAATGCTGTACGCAGGTTTTCCAGGGTACGGGCCATCGGCTTGGGATCGAGTGCGCCATCGTAGATGTCGCCAACCAGACGGTCGTAGCCAGCAAGGTCCAGGCCCAATTGGGCCAGTGCATCGTGAGTCAACACAGAATTTTCCACTGTCGTCTCCTTGCTCGGGTAAGGCCCACTGGCCTCCCCTTGTTATTTTTATTGTTTTGGCAGCGGGGCAAGCCCGCGGTAACGCGTGTACAAATTGCACGTTGGCGCTTGCCGCGACAATATGCCGCGCAAGTTTATTTTCAGGTCACTGTGAATCACGTGCAGCCGGGCTCGATTTCAACGGGTATTCCCCTTGTGGCGCAGGTGCTGCGGGCTTGCTGGCCACCAGTCGGCGGCCACGGTTGAACCAGGCGGCCAGCGCCGGCAAAAGAAAAATTGCCCCAAGTACGTTGACCAGGAACATGAACGACAGCAGCACGCCCATGTCGGCCTGGAATTTCAACGGTGCGAAGGCCCAGGTGATGACCCCGATGGACATGGTCAGGGCCGTGAACACAGCCGCCGTACCACGCTGGCACATCGCTTGGTAAAAGGCTTCACGCAGACTCGCACCGGCAGCCATTTCATGCTGGATACGTTCGTACAAGTAGATGCCGTAGTCGACCCCAACCCCAACCCCCAACGCCATCACCGGCAAAGTGGCCACTTTCAGACCGATGCCCAGCAGCGCCATCAGCGCATTGCAGAGGATGGCGACAATTGCCAGCGGCACGAGGATGCACAACACCGCGCGAATGGAGCGGAACGTCAGCCAGCAGAATAGCGCGACCGAGCCAAACAATGCCGCGAGCATGAAAATCTCGGCATGTTTGACCGCCTCGTTGGAGGCTGCCATAACCCCGACGTTGCCGCCGGCCAGGTAGAACGTCAACTCAGGCGTGCCGACCTGGTCGATAATACGCCGCGCCTCGGCAAGCACATGGCTGACCGTGGCACCCTCGTGATCGGCGAGAAACACCAGAATCTGCATCTGCTGACAGCCGTCCGTGACCAATCCGTCGTCCGGCATGTAGGCGCGGGCGCCCTGGCTCAAGCCTCGGGCCGAACCCGGAATGGCTGCCCAGCGCGGGTTGCCTTCGTTGTTGCCGGCAATGATCACCTTGCCCATGCCTGCCACGCTCTGTACCGACTGCACGCCTTTGACCGCGCGCATGCGAAAGTCGAAGGCTTCAACCGCGCGCATCACCTCAGGCGACAGACAGCCTTCCTCAATACCCTTGACCTCGACGAACACCGAGAGCACATCCAGGCCGATGGAGTAGCTGCCGACGATCTTCTCGTTATCGAGGTTGTAGCGTGAATCGGCGCGCAGTTCCGGCGCACCGGCGCCGATATCACCCACCGCCAGGTCGCGTGCCTTGTAGGCCCCCGCTGCCAGCAGCAACAGGCTCAAGGCAAACACGCTCAACGCAGGCTTGGGCTCGGCCAGCGCCGACAACTTCCACCACAATCGATGGCGGCTGCCACTGTCGGCCTTGGCACGGCGCAACACCGACGGCTCCAGACGCAGGTCGGCGATGATCACCGGCAACATCAATTTGTTGGTGATGATCATCAGCATCACGCCGATACAGGCGGTGACCCCCAGCTCGTGCACGATGGGAATATCAATGAGCATGATCACGGCAAACCCCAGGGCATTCATCAACAGCGCCAGGGAGCCGGGAATGAAGATTTTGCAGAATGCACCGTGGGCGGCCTGCACTGAACTGCGGCCGGCCAGCACCTCCTGCTTCCACGCGTTGGTCATTTGCACCGCATGGGATACACCAATGGAGAAAATCAGGAACGGCACCAGAATCGACATTGGGTCGATGCCCAGGCCCAGCAACGGCAGCAGGCCCAGTAACCAGACCACCGGCAGCAGTGCCACCACCAGCGCTACCACGGTCAGGCGCCAGGAGCGGGAGTACAGCCACAGCAAGGCGCCGGTGATCAGAAAGGCAATGACAAAGAAGCCGATGACCGTGTTCAGCCCTTCCACGACATCACCGACCAGCTTGGCAAAGCCGACGATGTTGATTTCAATCTGCTCGTTGCCGTACTTGGCGCGAATGTCCTCCAGGTGCTGCGCAACCTGGGCGTAATCCACCGGTTTACCGGTCTGAGGATCCAGGTCCTGCAGGTCGGCACGGACCATCGCCGACTTCAGGTCATTGGCCACCAGCCGTCCGATCTGCCCGGAGGCTGCGGCGTTGCTGCGCACCTGGGCCAGGTCCTGGGGGGAGCCGTCGAAGCGTGGCGGTACCACCACATCACCAAAGAACCCCTCTTCGGTGATTTCGATGTAGCGCACGTTAGCGGTAAACAGCGACGTCACGCTGGCGCGGTTGACCCCAGAAATGAAGAACACCTCGTCGCTGACCTTGCGCAAGGTATCGAGAAACTGCGCATTGTAAATGTCGCCTTCACCCTTCCAACGCACACTGACCAGAAAGCGGTTGGCGCCGGTAAAATACTGGCTGAAGCGCAGAAAGTTGACCATGAACTCATGGCGCACTGGAATCTGCTTGCTGAAGCCTGGATCCAGATGGGTGTGCGTGGCGCTGTAACCCAGGCCCAGGGTCAATAACACGAACAGCAGCAGAAGGCCCTTGCGCCATGCCATCAGGTAGTCGGCAATACGTTCGACTCCGCGCGCTACCCAGCTTTTAGCTTGATTCATTGCCGCCTCTCACTTGCCAAGGGCGGCAACGCTGCCACCGGAATCCTGGAATACGCCACGCTCGCCGCCGACCAACAAGCGCGAGCCGAGCATTACCGCAGAGGTCAAGGTGCCAAGCCCGGCCAGGCGACCGACACCGACCAACTGGCCGCGCTCATCAAGGCGCACCAACGAACCCCCGGCGCCGACGATCAGCAAGCCACCCTGTTCGGGCAGGCGCACATGGCCATACAGCGGCAAGGTGTTGCCCACTTTGAGCTGCGTCCAACTGCTGCCAAAGTCTTGACTGACAAACACGTGGCCGCGCATGCCGTAGCTGACCCAGCGATCGGCACTCAACCGCACCACGCCAAACAGCGAGCCGTTGTAGAACGCCGGCAGCGCCTGCCAATGCTGGCCGGCATCGTTGCTGCGCAATACCAGGCCCTGCTCGCCAACCAGCATGCGCCGCCCGTCTGCGCCGCCATCCATGCTGTTCAAATGCGCGTTGTCGACTTCCAGTTCCAAGGTGCGCCAACTCAGGCCGGCGTCGTCGGACTGGTAGAACTTGCCAAAGCTGCCATAGGCCAACACCCGCTCAGCACCTGCAGCCCAGGCGCCCAGCAGCGGCTCGCCAAGGTTTTGGTCATGGCGTACTTCCTGCCAATGGCTACCGCCGTCGGTAGAGCGCAGAATCCAGCCGTCATGCCCCACCGCCAACAGCCGTTGCTGGCCCAGGTCGACCAACCCGGTGAGGGCGACATTGCGTTGTGGCGTAAGCTCAGCGGCGTGCCAACTGATGCCCTGGTCATCGCTGAACAAAATGCTGCCACGCTCGCCTACCGCCAGCACCCGATCGTTCAGCTTGAGCAGCGCGTTGATTTGCATGCGATCAGTGCGCAAGGGATCGTCCCCGGGTTCCGGCGCCGACCTTGGGGCGAAAGCGAAGACGATGGTTGCCGCCACCACCAGGCAAACCAGATATCCGATCAACGAGCGCATAGTGGTCGCTCCGTTGTGGCATGACTCAGGTACACAAGGACATTCATGCGGCCAATCCTCTTGTTCTGCTGCGCTTCACGCGGGTTGCGCGAAACGTAAAGGGGGCATTGCCTGCACTGAATAATCACGCCTGGATAGCCTGGCAGCATCGTCCATATGGCTTACAAAAAGTCGCTTTTGTCCTGTGGCGATTGTTTGCCAACTCTGATCATGAGCGTGCCGCAACGCGTAACGCAGTTGCGGCAGTAGATAAGGGTAAGAGTGCTGGGGGCGAGCGGACGCTGCCCCGCGAAAGTGCCTGAAAACGCGTCAGGCCAAGGGGTACAGCGCCTCATCGAATTGCGACAGGCGCGGGAACGTCAGCGGCAGGTCATCCGACAAATGCTCCAGGCGCTGCTGGTAGCTGTGCAAGAACGCCGTGCGGGCGTCTTCACTGATGTACGGCACGTGCCAGGCCACGAACGGCTCGAGTACCTCAAAGCCGACATACGCCAGGGTGCCGCGCAACAGCGGGCGCAACAGGTCTTCCAGCGGACCGTGAATCGCACCTTCGCCAAACATGTGCTCGCGCCCGCCAAGGGTGACGGTCACCAGGGCTTTTTTGCCCACCAGGCCACCCTGGTCATAGAAGCGCTTGCCGCCATAGCAAACCCCGGACACCAGTACCCGATCGAACCAGCCCTTGAGGATCGCCGGCGTCGAGAACCAGAAGATCGGAAAGTTGAACACGACAAGATCGGCCCAGAGCAACTTGTCCAGTTCTTGCTGGATATCAGCGGCAATCGATCCACTTTTAACCCCAAGGCGCTGTTCCAGGGCATAGACCAGGTACTCGGGGTTTTCTCGAGCGCTGAAGTCTTCGGCACTGGCCACCGGGTTCCAGTTCATCGCATACAGATCACTGACCTGAACCTGATGCCCCTGGGCCTCGAGCGTCTGCACCGCCTGATCGCGCAAGGCAGCAGTGAACGATTGCGGTTCTGGATGGGCATGGACGATCAATACTTTCATGAAAACATTCCTTTAAGCAGGTTGCACGGTAGAAGGTGCTGCACGTGAAGCCAACAGTCGGTCCAACCAGTCCGGATCCATTTCTGGCTCGGAAGAGAACAGCAGGCCGGTGTAGTCCTGATGAGGTGGAGTAAAGATGTGTTCGCGGCTGCCATGATCGACCACCCGTCCGCGCTGCATGACCAGCACTTCATCGGCGATGGCACGCACCGTGGCAACATCGTGGGTTATGAACAGATACGCAACGCCCAACTGCTGCTGGATACGGTTGAGCAACTTCAACACGCCCTCGGCGACCAACTGATCCAGGGCCGAGGTCACTTCATCGCAAATGATCAGCTCAGGCTCGGCAGCCAGCGCCCGGGCAATGCAAATTCGCTGCTTTTGTCCGCCAGACAGCTCTCGCGGCTGCCGCTCCATGTACAGCGCCGGGTCAAGTTCGATCATCTCCAGCAACTCGGCGACCCGCTTGCGCATGGCCTGGCCCTTGAGTCCCAGGTAGAACGTCAGTGGCCGGCCGATGATGTCGACGATGCGCTGGCGCGGATTGAGCGCGGTGTCGGGAATCTGATAGATCATCTGCACGCGGCGCAATTGCTCCTTGCTCCGTTGACGAAAGTCAGCCGGCAATGCCTGGCCTGCGTACAACACCTGTCCAGCGCTGGGCGGCAACAGGCCAGTGATCAAGCGGGCCGTTGAGCTTTTGCCGCTGCCCGACTCGCCGATCACCGCCAGCGTCTGGCCCCGGTGCAGTTTCAATGACACATCATGCAGCACCGGCTGTTGGCCGTAACTGGCACAGGCCTGGCGAACCTCAAGCAAGGGCTCGCCCTGCGCGGGGCTTGGTTTTGGCTCGGTGTGGAAGCTGCGTACCGCCCACAACGACTTGGTGTATTCCTGCGTGGGTGCGTCGAGCATGCTGCGGGTGTCGGCTTCTTCGACCAGTTTGCCGTGGCGCAGCACCATGATGCGGTCGGCCATCTGCGCGACAACGGCCAGATCATGACTGATGTACAGCGCAGCACTGCCGTAGGTCTTGACCGCATCTCGAATCGCCGCCAGCACTTCAATCTGGGTGGTGACGTCGAGTGCCGTGGTGGGCTCATCAAATACAATCAGATCGGGGTGGCAGGCCATGGCCATGGCGGTCATCACCCGCTGTAACTGACCGCCAGACACCTGATGCGGGTAGCGCTGGCCGATCTGCTCGGGGTTAGGCAGCCCCAACACCCGGTACAGCTGCACCGCTTCGGCCTCGGCCTGGGTGCGGCTTATTCCGCCATTTTTCACTGCGCTCTCGACATGCTGGTCAATCAGGCGATGGGCCGGGTTGAATGAGGCAGCAGCGCTTTGCGCGACGTAGGCGATGCGCAGACCGCGCAGCCCACGCAAGGTTTCGGCACGGGCGCCGACTAACTCCATACCATCGAAACGTACCGAGCCGCCCGTGATCCGGCAGCCGTCACGCACATACCCCATCGCGGCCAGGCCCAGGGTCGACTTGCCCGCCCCCGACTCGCCGATCAGGCCCAATACCTCACCCCGTTGCAGGGTCAGGTCGATGCCCTTGATCAACGGATGCCAGGCATCTTCGTAGTGACCCTCGATACGCAGATCGCGGATTTCCAGCAACGGCGCTTGGTTCGTAATGCCAGTCATTTTCAGCACTCCTTGAGGCCGCTGGATGCGTGCAGGACCCAATCCACGACAAAGTTGACGCTGACTGTGATCAACGCCACCGCCAGCGCTGGCAACAGCGGGCTAATGTCCCCAAAGGTGATCAACACCGCGTTGTCACGCACCATGCTGCCCCAGTCGGCCGTTGGCGGCTGAATGCCCAGGCCCAGGAACGACAGCGCACTGATGAACAAAAACACAAAGCAAAAACGCAGGCCGAACTCGGCAATCAGCGGCGCTGCAGCATTGGGCAGCACCTCGCGGCTCACCAGCCACCACAGCCCTTCACCCCGCAGGCGTGCGGCCTCGACAAAGTCCTGTACCACCACGTTCATGGCCACCGCCCGCGAAAGGCGAAACACGCGGGTGGCATCGAGCAGCGCAATCACCAGAACCAGCGAGGTGGCCGTGGTGCCCACCACACTGAGAATCAGCAAGGCAAAAATCAGTTGCGGGATGGCCATCAGAATATCCACCACCCGCGACAGGCCCTGATCGATCCAGCCGCCTTTGATCGCGGCCACCAGGCCGCAAAAGCCACCGAGAGCAAAAGCCAGCACCGTGGTCAGAAAGGCGATGCCCAAGGTATTGCGTGCGCCGTAGACCAGGCGGCTGAACATATCTCGCCCGAGGTTATCGGTGCCCAGCAGGAATTCACCGCCCCAAGGCGCAAAGCCCTCGCCCACCACTTGGGTTTCGCCATAGGGCGCCAGTACCGGGGCAAACACGGCCACCAGCACATACACGACAATCACCAGCAGGCCGAACTTGGCGCTCAAGGGCGCACGCGACAGTTGTTTGATCATGCTCATGCGTTACCCCTTCGGATGCATCAGGCGTGGATTGCTGGCAATCGACAGCACATCGGCCGTGGTATTGAGCAAGATGTAGGTGGCGGCAAAGATCAGGCTGCAGGCCTGCACCACCGGAATATCGCGCTTGGCCACCGAATCGACCAGCAACTGGCCCAGGCCTGGGTAAACGAACACCACTTCGACCACCACCACGCCAACCACCAGGTAAGCAAGGTTCAGGGCGACGACGTTGATGATCGGTGCCAGGGCGTTGGGCAAGGCGTGGTAGAAGATGATGCGTGCCGGGCTGATGCCCTTGAGCCGGGCCATCTCGATGTACGGGCTGGCCAACAGGTTGATGAGTGCCGCACGGGTCATGCGCATCATCTGCGCGACCACCACCAGGCTCAGGGTCAGCACCGGCAGTAGCGAGCGTTCCAGGACCTCGGCGAAGCTCGCCCCTGGACTCAAATTGGAGATGCTCGGCAACCAGTTGAGCTTGACTGCAAAGACCAGGATCAGGATGTAGGCAACGAAGAATTCCGGAAACGACACCGCACTCAAGGCACTGGTATTGAGCAGCCGATCAAACCAGCTGTTGCGATACAACGCGGCAAGCATCCCCAGCAGCAACGCCAGCGGCACCGAAATCAAAGCGGCAAGCGCGGCGAGGCTGAAGGTATTGGCCAGGCGCGCACCGATCAGATCGGCAATCGGCCGCTGGTTGGCAAGCGACACGCCCAGATCGCCCTGCAGCAATTGCCAGGCCCAATGGCCGAAGCGGGTCAACGCCGGTACATCCATGCCCAGTTGTGCGCGCAGCGCTGCCACGGTTTCTGGCGTCGCGGCCTGGCCAAGCATGGCCTGGGCGACATCGCCGGGCAGCATCCCCACAGCGAGAAAGATGATTACCGATACCGCAAACAGCGACAACAACCCCAGGGCCAGGCGCTGCACAAGCAGTTTATAAAGACTATTCACCGAACAGCTCCTCCAACAGGCACAACGAAAGGTGATGGCTCGGGCCCGAACTCAGGCCTGCCACCAACGCTCGATCAAGCGCAGGCCATCGAGCTCGCCATAGGGCGCAGTAAGCCCGCCATGGGCCACACGCTTGGAGCGTGCCGCCACTGAGCTTGCGAACAGCGGCACGATGGCGCCGCCGTCATCGCGGCACAGTGCCTGCATTTCGTTGTACATTTCCTGGCGCAGTGGCGCGTTCATCTCGCCACGGGCGGCATTGAGCAGTTGGTTGAAACGCGGGTTGTCCCAGTGTGTCTCGTTCCACGCCGCGCCTTTGGCGTAGCCGATGCTGAACATGCGGTCGGCGGTCAGGCTGCTGTAGAAGAATGAGGTAGTGAACGGTTGCTTCATCCAGACGTTGGTGAAAAAACCGTCAGCCGGTTCGCGCACGACATCGATGTCGATACCGGCCTGGCGTGCCTGTTCCTTGAACAACACTGAAGCGTCTACTGCGCCGGTATAAGCGGCATCGGAGGCCTGCAGGCGTACCTTGAGCGAGTCGAGCCCCGCCTGACGCAGGTAGAAACGCGCCTTGTCCGGGTCATAGCTGCGCTGTTCCAGGGCAGTATTGATAAAACGACTGCCGGGCTGGATCGGGTGATCGTTGCCGATCTGGCCATAACCATAGAGCACCGAGGCCAGCAAGGTTTCACGGTTGATCGCATGCTTGAGCGCAAGGCGAACGTTGTTGTCCTGAAACTGCGCACTGTCGGTGAGCATCGGAAAGGTGTAGTGCTGGGCGCCTTTGGTTTCCTCGATGGCCAGGTTCGGGTTGCGCTTGAGCAGGGCCACGGTCTTCAGGTCGACCTTGTTGATCACGTCGACCTGGCCGGTAACCAGCGCGTTGACCCGCGCAGCGCCGTCGGCAATGGCCAGCAGTTCGGCACTGGCGAAATGCGCCCTGCCTGCTTTCCAGTAATCCGGGCTGCGCTCCAGGTCCATGCGCACACCGGGCTCGAAGCCCTTGAGACGATAGCCGCCGGTTCCAACGCCAGACTGCCAGTCAACCACACCGTCCTTGGCCGGCATGATCGCCAAGTGATAGTCGGCAACCACATAGGCAAAGTCGACGTTGCCCGAATGCAATTCGAACACCACAGTATCGGTACCTTCGGCACGCACCTGGGCGACGTCACCCAGCACGGTCTTGGCCGCCGAGGTAGATGTGTCGCCCAAGTGATGCTGGATAGAAGCCACCACGTCATCGGCATCGAGGGTTTTGCCGTTGTGAAAGGTAACGCCCTTGCGCAGGGTGAACGTCCAGATCCGCGCGTCGGGACTCAACGCCCAGCGCTCGGCCAGCTCAGGAATGACGCTACCGTCCACGTCGATTTCACTGAGGGTGTTGTACACCGCAGAAAAACCGACAAAGGTGAAGGTATCGCTCCAGGTGCCGGGATCGCGCGAATCGGTGGTGCTGCCACCGGCCAAGCCCATGCGCAGTACACCACCGGCCTTGGGTGTGGCCTCCTCGGCCCAGCCTTGCATCGGCAACCCCAGGGAAAACGCCCCGGCCACGGCCGCCGCAGCGGCGCTGTATTTCAGAAAATCGCGACGCGGCAAGCCGCTGTCGTGCATCGCTTGAGTAATTTTGTTGTTGTTATCGCTCATGGCATTGCCCCTGTTGAACCGCAGAGAAAAGGATTTTGCCGACCTCGCACGCATCGATGCTGCAAATATTTGTATTTGTCATCGTGACAATTACATTAGACTCATCAGCACACGGTTGCCAAGCACCTTTTTGCAGGGGCCTAATGCGGCCAGCTACACCCCGTTGCTACTGAGTTTGAGTGAACACTTTCACAGGATTGAGCAAGCCATGAGCCAGTCGACCCGCTTGATAACCGCCTCGTACATTCTGTCGTTCGTGGCCGCCAACGCCCCGCAGAAACTGCGTACCGAGACCATTGCCAAATGGGTCAAGACTCACCCTACCCGCGTGCGCAGCCTGGTCTCGCTGATGGTCAAGGCCAACATCCTCAGATCCTGGCGCGGCGCGCACGGCGGCTTGACCCTGGCGCGTCCGGCGAGCGAAATCACCCTGCGCGAGGTGTATGACGCCGTGCAGGAAAGCTCGTTGATCGCCGAGAAAATCGACAACCCATTCTCCGGCATGGAAGACCACTGCAAGGTGTTCGAGGTGTTCACCCGCCTGTTTGCCATGCTCGAAGCCAACATGCGGCTGGACCTCGGTGCAATCAGCGCCGACCAGCTGTTCGTTGCCTTCGACCCGCCATTGGAAAAAACCGAGCAGGCTTGAAGTTGCCTCTGGGGCGCGTTTACGTCGGTTTTCGGTGCTGGTTTTCAGCCAGTTCATGGAGAAATTGAAACTTCTGATCTGGCTTTAGGAGCGGTCCTACATCATTTTATTGCAGTCCTTATTAGGGTGCTGCGGGTATGGCGCTTCCCAGGGTGGGCGTCGATGACCTGCACGCCCCGCTTAAGGACTAGCCTATGTTCGCCTCGGCCAACACCGCGCAGTTTGAACTGCTCATTCCCTCTGTTCGCAACGACTTCAAGGTGCGGGCATTCGAGGGCACCGAAGCCATCAGCAGCTTGTACGCGATTCGCATCGAACTGGTCAGCGAGCATGCCAATTTCGATCTCGAGCGCCTGCTCGGGCAGCCGGCCTTTTTGCGCTTTGACCTCAACGGCGAAGGGCTGCATGGACTGATCGAAGAGGTCCAGGTCGGCGAAGTCGGCAAGCGCCTGACCCATTACCAACTGACCCTGGTGCCCGCCCTGCACTATCTGCAGTTCAGCCACAACCAGCGGATTTTCCAGGCGCTGAGCGTGCCTGAGATTGTTGCCGAAGTGCTCAAGGGCCATGGCATTCTTGCCGACGCGTTCAGCATGCATGTCAGCACCTGCCCCAAGCGCGAATATTGCACGCAGTATTTCGAAAGCGACTTTGGTTTCATCCAGCGGCTATGCAGCGAAGAAGGCATTGCCTGGCACTACCAGCACAGCATCGATGGCCACAAGCTGGTGTTCAGCGCTGATCAGACCTATTTCCCGCGCCTGGGAACCACGCCCTATCTGCAAGGCAGCGGCATGGTCGCCGAGCATCCGGTGGTTCACCAGTTTTCCCAGCGTTTGAGCACCCGAACCGGCAGCGTCAGCCGCCGCGATTACGACCTGCAACGGCCAAGCCGCTTGCTGGAAAGCCGCTGGCGCAGCGGGTCGAGCCCCACCCTTGAAGACTATCGCTACCCGCAGCAGCGTGACACCGAAGCACGCGGCCAACAACTTGCCCGTCAAGCCCTGGAACAGCATCGCCACGACGCCCAACTGAGCGAAGGCGAAAGTGATCAGCCAGCACTGCGCAGTGGTCACTTCTTCACCTTGAGCGAACACCCGCGCGCGCGCTGCAACGCGTTGTGGCTGCTGCTCAGCGTGACCCATCAGGGCAAACAGCCGCAGGTGCTGGAAGAGTCGGCTAGCCACGACAGCCAAGCCCAGGACGGATTCAACCAGGGCTACCGCAACCGCTTCAGGGCGATTCCCTGGGACGTGTTCTATCGACCTGCGCTTGTCGAGCGCCCATCGGTTCTGGTTAGCCAGACTGCTCGGGTTACAGGACCGCCTGGAGAAGAAATCCATTGCGATGAATACGGCCGGGTCCACGTCGAGTTCCATTGGGACCGCACCGAGCTGAACAGCGACCAGAGCAGTTGCTGGTTGCGCGTATCCTCCGCGTGGGCCGGCGCGGGCTTTGGTGCGGTGGTCCTTCCACGCATCGGCATGGAAGTGGTGGTCACCTACCTGGAGGGCAACCCCGATCACCCACTGATTACCGGCTGTGTGGCCAACAAGGCGAAGGCCGTGCCCTACCCCTTACCTGCCAACAAAACCAGGACCGTGCTGCGCAGCCAAAGCTCACCGCACAGTGGTGGCTACAACGAATTATCGATCGAAGACCGTAGTGGCACAGAGCTGATCTACCTGCGCGCCCAGCGCGACCTGGAACAAAAGATCGAGAACGACAGTCGCCTGGAGGTCGGCAACCAGCGCCTGGAAACCATCAAGGGCAACAGTATTGCGGTGCTGGAGGCGGAAGACCAGCAGACTGTCATGGCTGATCGCAAAGTCGAGCTCAAGGCCAACGACAACCTGCAGGTGGCAAACAGCAGCCACACCCGCATCGGTCAAACGCTCGCAATTGAAGCAGGACAACAAGCTCATCTCAAGGCTGGCGCCCAACTGATCCTTGAGGCTGGGGTCAGCATCAGCTTGAAAGCTGCAGGCCAGCATATCGTTATAACGCCCGGAGGAATTTTCAGCACCACTGCAATCGAGCTCGGTGGGGCTCCAGTCGTCGCACTTTCGCCATCACAGGCCGCCCAGGACGCAGTCGCCAGCCTTGCCTGCCCCATGTCCATCATTACCAGTGCCAAGCAAAACGCAGCGGACTACTGCCCGCTTTGCGAAGCCTGTCGCGATGGCCTGTGCAGCATCGGAGATCGCGTATGACCACGCCTGAAAAATGGCTCGATACCCAAGCATCCCTCGAACGGAACCTGTACCTGGTGCTGGACTCCGTGGGTCACCTTGATGAGCGCAACGCACTGATCAATTCGCTCGGGCCCAACCGGTACCGCAACTTTTACGTAGCCACAGCGGCGCAATCGCTGGTCAACGTCGCGCCCTACCTCTTTCACCTGGAGTCGGCAGAACATCCCGCGTTGCAAGCACTCCTCGCTACACCCCAGCTGCACTGGGGCTGGCTGGCCAGCGCTGGTGATATCCCGATTGACGTACTGACCCGCCATTGGCGCAATCGTCTGGTAACCGGAGAGCGTCCAAACCAGGCGATCTACCGCATGCACGATAACCGTGTGTTGGGTCGCGCCTTGGCACACCTGCAACCGGAACAGCTCCCCGAATACCTCGGCCCCATGGCGAGCGTATGCTATTGGCAGACCGATGGCTGGAAAGTTACCGATAACCTCGATCCCGCTGAGCACCCACTTCCCGTGACCCCTGCGTGGTTGGCGACACCCACGCCCGAAACCACCTACGCGCAAATATTGTTCGACAACTGCCGCCGCTTCCTGATGCGCGAACATACCGACACCCTGGTCAAGGTGGCCAAGCAACGCGATCTCGACTCATGGCTGCGCGAAGTACTGGCCTTGGCGCACACCTGGGGCTTGCACGCCCCTGAACATATCCATTTCTTGTTAATCCAGAGCTTACAAGCACAAAACTTCACCCTACCAACGGCCTGGAAGCCTCAGCCCAACGAAGCGCCACAAGCTCACTTTGAACGTATGCGAACGGAAGTCCTGTATTGGCAAGGGAAATTACCGCTGTGAGGCCACTTACTAAAGCCTTGGGCTTGGGAGCCTGCATAACCTTGGCCCTGATTTGGGCGCTATCAGAACCAGCGAAAAGCTTTACTTTTACCGCAGACCTACCCCCCGACTTTACCTACAGGTTAACCGCTGCGTACGTGCCTGCCACCGGAGAAACCTGCAGCGTGCCGGGCGGGAGAAATACAAAGGTGGTTTTCAATCGTCTAGGCAAAGAATACAACCCCATCTCCGAGGTTCAACTGTTCAGAACCGTGAGCGGATGCGCGCTCATGTTGAATCATGCGGAGGTAAAGATTATTGGCATACATAGCAGAAACGCAAAACGTGCCTACTCCAGCTTTGACCGCGCCCAATTTTCGGTCACGGCGAAACTACCAAAACACCTTGAACACAAATTCAATAATTCTTCACTAAATGAGTTTTACGGGCAGTGCCAATGGTTTTTTCGCACCATCGGTCCTGAGCGTTACATTACAAAAATCCTGTTCTGCCGAAAAACAGATGCGCATGGAAACATAGCAAACGGCCGACCATTTTCGGCGTACAACCTGGAACAACTTAGAGGGAATACGATAAAACTGAACATACAGATGGCCGATGTGGAGTTACCCTACATGAAAGATACCTGGATTAAAGTTCCCGGTGGTTGGAAGCGCTGCATGGGTAAAAGCTTTGCAGATCAACACGCATTTTGTAATGGCAACCATGAAAACTTCAGCACGTTTCGCATGGTAGATGGTCGCGTATGCACTATCTATCCAGGTTGTACTGAAAGCAAGAAAGTAACGCCATGATGGCCACCTCTCCACCTGTAGCTTGCAAAGAAAAATCTGGTAGTTACAGGAAGGCTGCTTTTATATTTATGGCCTTGGGCATATCCCTAATTTTAACTTACTGGCCACTAACACCCTCGAAAAGCTTTACTTTTACCGCAGACCTACCACCCGACTTTACCTACAGCTTAATCGCTACGTACGTACCTGCCACCGGAGAAACCTGTAGTGTGCCGGGCGGAAGAAATACAAAAGTAGCTTTCAATCGTCTGGGTAAAGAATACAAACCGATCTCTGAGGTGCTGCTATTCAGAACGGTGAGCGGTTGTTCGTTGATGTTGTATGATTTAGAAATCGACATAATCGGAATTAGCAGCGTGAGTCAAAAGCGCGCATACACCTCTTCTGATTACGCCAAGCTGGCGGTAGGTGATGATCTGCCAAAACGTGTAATAGGCACCTTCAATGATACTGGCTTGAGTGAGTTTTATGGGCAGTGCCAATGGCTATTTCGCACCGTTAGCCGCAAGCGAAACATAGTAAGAATTCTTTCCTGTCGGAAAACGAATAAACTGGGAAAAATTGACAACGGCAAGCCTTTCGCAGGTTATACATTGGATCAACTTCCGGGCAAAACTGTAAATCTGATAATTAAACTAGCTGATGCAGAACGCCCCTATATGAAAGATACGTGGATCAAGGTTCCCGGTGGCTGGAAGCGCTGTATGGGTGAAAGCTTCGAAGACCAAGATGCCTTCTGTCGCGGCAACTTCAATAACTTTAGCACATTCAGAATGATAGATGGACGCATCTGCACAATCTACCCCGGCTGCACCGAGAGCAAGGAGATAACTCCATGACGGCCACCTCTCCACCTATAGCTTGCAAAGAAAGATCTGGTAGTCGCAGGAAGGCTATTTTTATATTTATGGTCGTTGGCATATTCCTAATTTCAGTCTCAACCTACTGGCTACTAACACCCTCGAAAAGTTTTACTTTTACTGCAGACCTACCACCCGACTTCACCTACAGGTTAACCGCTGCGTACGTACCTGCCACCGGAGAAACCTGCAGTGTGCCGGGCGGGAGAAATACAAAAGTCGTTTTCAATCGTCTAGGTAAAGAATACAAACCTATCTCTGAGGTTCAACTGTTCAGAACCGTGAGCGGATGCGCACTCATGTTGAATCATGCGGAGGTAAAGATTTTTGGCATACATAGCAGAAACGCAAAACGTGCCTACTCCAGCTTTGACCGCGCCCAGTTTTCGGTACATCCCGAACTACCGACTCGCTTTATACGCACATTCAATGACATTGGATTAAGTGAGTTTTATGGGGAGTGCCAGTGGTTATTCCGCACCATCGGCGCCAATAGATACATCACCAAAATCCTTACCTGCCGAAAAACAGATGAATTGGGAGAGATTGCCATCGGCAAGCCTTTCTCGGCTTATACATTGGATCAACTTCCGGGAAAGGCTGTAAGGCTGAAAATTAAATTAACTGATGCAGAACGCCCCTATATGAAAGATACGTGGGTCAAGGTTCCCGGTGGCTGGAAGCGCTGCATGGGTGAAAGCTTCGAAGACCAAGATGCCTTCTGTCGCGGCAACCTCAATAACTTTAGCACATTCAGAATGATAGATGGACGCATCTGCACAATCTATCCCGACTGCACTGAAAGCAAGGATGTAACCCCATGAAACTTATTTCAACCTTGGAAGCTGAAAGAAAATCTTTTTCAGGCCTGGTTCACGCTTGCCCTACTCGCGACCACACGACCAGCTTTCAGTTAGTTGACGAATTCGGTGACGAACTGAGTTATGCATTCTTATCATACAAGTTAGTCGATTATGAAGGAGCCACTTACACTGGAAGATTAAACAAAAAAGGCGCCAGCAAGGTACACAAACATTACGCCGGCCCTGTATGGCTCATGTTGACCCAACCGTATACAGGAAATGAAAAGCTCTACGAGCGGTTACAAAACAGAGACCATTACCCTCTTCCCATCACAGAACTACAAGTACGCGCAGAACAAACTCGCTTTTTCAACACAACCGGCGTAAGAACAAGCTCAAACCCCGCCCAAGAGAGCGCAAGTGTGTTCTACCAGGTTGAAGTCAGTGAACTGGTGGAGCACATCGCGCACCTGCCACCCCTCGTCAGCCGAACCTTCCCACCTGACAAGTATGTACATGCGCTGTTCCGTCAGCCCGCTGAAACGGCTGTGGGCAGCCATGAACAGGTCAATCACGTATCCGAACACATCCTCAATGGAGATACCCCTGCAACTCAGCGGGGGGTGGCTCCGTCACCGCCTACCGCGAGAGGAATTGCCCTGCTACCCAACCGACACTACGTGCTCGAGGTTCGGCCTTTGCGGGCACTGCGGCCAATTTTGTCGACAGCCGACGAGTTCTGTGCGCTAAACATGTATCAACTGGCGCTGATGGCGACCCTGAGCTACACCGACTTCAGTCAGAACCCCGCCACCCACCCGGTTGAGACCGAAACCGTGAGTTTTCCGACGCAACCTAGCAGCGGAAACTGGTTCGGCCATGCCTTGGCGCAGTTTGACGAGCTGTGGCAAGTAGATGCTGCCCAGCACGAAGGTAAGGCGTTTTACCCCCTGTATGAAGAAGTACCCTATTCCAAGCGCCTGGAAGTGGTGCCGTTCGATCCGCAACTGTACCCAGATGTTAACAACCCCAACCTCGGACGTGCACAAGAGAATCCGGCGAAACTCCACTGGTTCGATGACCGAAATATAAACGAAGATACTGACACGCAAGCATTTATTACCCATCACGACGAGTTGATTTTAATCTCCGTACGCGGAACGAGCGAAGTACTACCAGACGGCTTACGTGATGCTGACGCACGCCAAGTACTTTTCGATGAAGGGGTGGGCAACGTACATAACGGCTTCTATGAGGCAGCTCGGGTCGTCGCTAAGTTTGTGTTTGAATACCTGAAAAGATTCCATAGCGGACAAAAACTAGTCATTACCGGGCATAGTCTAGGCGGTGCAATAGCACTGATACTGGCGGAAATACTACGACGTGACGACCGTTTTGAGCTCAATATTCTGCTCTACACCTACGGTGCCCCACGAGCAGGCGACGCTACATTTGTTGAAGGTGCAAGCGCATTGGTCCATCACCGCATCGTTAATCACAACGATCCGGTGCCAAGCTTGCCGGCCCCATGGATGTATTTTTCAATGGCAAGAATTGCGAAGGGTTTTGAGGTCCTTCCACTCAGTACGGCAATCGGAACGCTGTTCTTGATCACGGGCAACACCAACTTGACCGGGGAATCTTACACACACCACGGCAAGCTGCGTCACTTCATGGCGGTGGATTTGGGACTGGTGGGGCAGTCATCCATTCTCTGGGAACCGGGATGTCGCACTATCACTGATCGTGGCTGTGCACGCGTGCTACAGGAAATTGATGGGTTACCTGTACGAGGGTCTTTCTGGCAGCAGTTGCTCGACAACGCCAACCACTCAATGACCGGTAGCTATATCCCCAATTGCTGGGCAACCCTTCGACGCTGGCAAAAGGCACGTGAAGACAACCTCAAGCGCATTACAGACACCGAGTTTGACCGCGTCAGCGGCGCTTTAAACAGCGTGATCAGACAGTTGAACACCTTGAAGGCAGAATCTGGCCCGCGCCTGCGAGGCGATGTTCAAGTAAAGAATACACAGATAAGTAAACTGGATCGGGAGATCCGTAAGCTGTACATGACCCAAACCCGACTGCGCACGTTACTCGAAAAGACCATAACGCAGGCCGATGTTTATGGCCAGTTTGCCTCCCAGCCTGAGCTACTCGCGCAGGTTCTTCTGCGCTGGCGTGAACACCTTGAAAACCTCGCACCGGCCCCCTTGGCAATGATTCCCCAGTCTGCTGCCGACGATGATGCGGCAATTGCCTCTATCGTTGGCGGATACGTACCGGGTCAGCCCTACAGTTTTGATATTGAGTCGCTGTAGTGAACCTCAAAGCACGCCCCCAGCATGGTGCAATGAGCTACCGCTCTCTCAAGCCCCAACCTCACCTGCTTCGGGCCATGCAGCCTCGCCTTCTTGCGAGTCGTGACCGACACGGCCCAAGCATCCAGATGCCCTGAACTCAGCTGTTCTTTATCGTGCAAATACCATTGGCCCTGTGTTTGCCCGTATAGGACATCCACGGCGTACCGTCCGGGTTGATGCCCAGGCTGATGGTTACGCCAGCACCTTTGATTTCAAAGTTCTCGTCATTGATTTTTTTCAGCTTTCCTTCCTTGCCATTTATGTAGACAGGTCCACCTTGATCGGCATGGATGTCCAGATTGCCTGGGCAGGTGGCGTTCAATTGCGGGATGCCCGCGTTGGCAATGCCGGATGCTGCAAGCAGAACCAGTGGTAGTAGTGCCGTTTTCATACTGCTCTCCTGACTCGTCTTATCGACGAGCATTTTCGGTGGGTTTAAACGTTGATTAGTTGCCGAGTAGCCGCCCTGTGTTCGCTGTAGGCGATGAACTCAGCGACCGGCATGGGTTTGCCAAATAGCCAGCCCTGGCCAAATTCAATGCCTCGGGTGCGCAAAAAGGCCACTTGCTGCTGTGTCTCTATGCCCTCGGCTACCATGACCAGCCCCATTTCCTGAGCCAGGGCGATAGTCAGTTCCAGCACTGGGCACGCTTTGTCGTCGTCAATTCGCGCCACGAAGGTGCGGTCGATTTTCAGCAGGTCGATGGGCAGATGCTGCACGTACTGCAAGCTGGAATAACCGGTGCCGAAGTCATCCAGGGCTATCGGGTGGCCGCGCTGGCGGCTGACTGTCAGGTGCTCACACGCAGGTTCAAAGTCCAACAGGCTGCTCTCGGTAACTTCCAGCCAGACCTGCTGCGCATTGATGCCTGCGCGGGCAATCGCGTTACTCAGCACGTCAAGGTATCGACCGCTGCAGATATCCCTGGCCGCAAGGTTTATCGAGACATGCTTGCAAGGGTCCGAACGCAGGTACTCGCCTAAGTCGTCACACACAGCGAGGAGGACGTTCTCGGTGATGTCCTCGATCAAGTCACTCTCTTCTGCCAGCGTCAGGAAGCGTTCGGGCGTCGCCCAGGTGCCATCGCTTTGTTTCAATCGCACCAACGCTTCAGCCCCCACGCAACGACCGCTATGCAGGTCAATGATGGGTTGATAAAACGCATGAATATTGCCTTGTTCAATAGCGCCTCGCAGTTCGGCCATCGGTGACAGACGAGCGTTGGTATAGCGTGCTATTTCCCGCAATCCGTAGAGTGCCACTGCCACTCCGATCGGCAGCGCGATAAGTTGCTTGCGCCATAGATTGGCAAGTAGCGCCTCCCTGGACAGGGCCACCACTGCCTGCCAATTGCCGTGCGTCACCCACTTGTAGATATAGTCGCCGACCAACATCGGCCGACGGCCCTCATGAACCAGTGTCAGCAACTGGGTGAAACCGTCGGCGTGGCGCTGCTCCATCCAACGACCGGAACCGGCACCCAACGCCAGGCGAAAACCCGGTTTCAACGAGGTGTCCTGGAGCGGTTCGGGGTCTACCAGTAGCCGAAACGCGGCGTACTGCAGGGTAAGCTTGCCATTAACGGCATTAACGTCTGTATGCCCGTTCAACGATACGTAGACCCCTTCGGATGTCTGGAAATCTTCCGCGAAGGTTGGCCCCTCCGGCGCCCATGCTCCGCTGGAGCTACAGGCGTAGACATCTTCTTCGGTATAGCCGACCGATTTTACGAACAAGGTGTTCAATGCAATCAGGCGCATCTGTTCAATGCCCGACGGCGAACAGGCCGGCAACCCTGAGTCCGCCAGTTGCCTGAGTGCCTCGCCTGCCTGGGCCAGGGTGCTATCCGCCCTGCGTACCGCCAGTTCGGCCAGATCGTCCAACTGCGCCTCCGTGTCATGCAGCACCAGCAACCAGCCGAGGTACGCGCTGCTGGTTAAGCACACCACTACACACAAAGCACCGGCCAAGACTCCGAATACACGTATCCGTGAGCGTTTCATGAAACCTCCAACAGCATTGATTCTTTGTTTTATCGCTGGGTAGCTGCTTGCAGCCTGCTGTCACCAGAGGATTCGATAGCCGACGGTAACTTGCAGAGGTTGTTCGATTTCACTTCCGTGCACGTAGTGGGTCTCGACCATCAGCTTTTGCCGGGCGCTGAGTTGCAAAGCGGTGCCTGCGCCATAGTCGGTGCGCGTGCCTGGCAGTGAATTGTCCAGGGTATGCCCATCCACCGATACGTGGCTGTCACCGGCCAGCTCTTCAATTTGCGAAACGCTGAGGTATCCCTGTACCTGGGTACCTGAAGCCAGCATGAAGTTGCGGCCTGCGCGCGCCCCTACCCGGGCCAGGACCGAGTCCTGGTCCTGTGCTTTCACTTGCAGCGAGTCGCTGCTGGTGTAGCGAGGCCCTTGCAGATGGGCAGCGGACAGTTGCGCCTGGGGCTCTATGAACCAACCATCTGCCAGCGCAATCTGGCGGCCAAGTTCAACACTGGCCCCGTAAGCGTTTGCGTCATAATGGCCACTCACTTGATCCCCGAGGTTTTGCGACACCTTCACATCGCCTTTGAAGTGATCGTATTTCACCACGGTGTCCAGATAGACGCCGTTGTCTTGCAGGTACGTGGCGTATAGCCCCACTGAACGGCTGTCGATATCACCGCTGCTGTGCTCGGCAAAGTCCTGGTCGGCGTGGCCGATGCCCAACATGCCGCCGAGGTAGAGCGTTGCATCATTGAATTCAATGGCGCGGTCAGCGCCCACTTCGATACCGCTAAGCCGTTGGTCGAACGCACGGCTGTCACCGCTGTCGACGTTCAGCCTTGCGTCCATGGCCCGGGTCCAGAGCCCTCCTTGGTCCTTGCCCAAACGCAACTCACCCAAGCGTCGGCTCAAGGTGCCCATCTCGTTCTGCCACAGGTTGGCGGCGGCAGTCTGCATGCCCAGGGCGGCATTGGCGCCCTTGGACAGACGCTGGGCTTGCGGCAATCGGGCCGGCAAAGCTCGGGAAACGCGCGGCTGAGGGGGTTGCGCTGGCGTCAGCGTGGTCATCGCCACATTACTGACAACAGGTTTAGGTATGGCTTGCGGCTTCGTCGCAGGATCAAGCGGGGTCATCGCAACATTGCTGGTAATGGGCTGCGGTATCGCCTGCGGCTTCATCGCAGGGTTAAGCGGGGTCATCGCAACGTTGCTGGTAATAGGCTGCGGTATCGCCTGCGGCTTCATCGCAGGGTTAAGCGGGGTCATCGCAACGTTGCTGGTAATAGGCTGCGGTATCGCTTGCGGCTTCATCGCAGGGTTAAGCGGGGTCATCGCAACGTTGCTGGTAATAGGCTGCGGTATCGCTTGCGGCTTCATCGCAGGGTTAAGCGGGGTCATCGCAACGTTGCTGGTAATAGGCTGCGGTATCGCTTGCGGCTTCATCGCAGGGTTAAGCGGGGTCATTGCAACATTGCTGGCAAGTGGTGTTGGAATCGCGGGCTTTTGAAGCGGCGGCACCAGCGTCTGCATTGGCGCTACTTGGCCTGTTTGTGCCAGATACCAATCATTACCCTGGCGTGTCAGGGCATAGCGAAAGGCGCCGGCGTCGACGTGTCCGCCGTACAGTGTGAATTGCCCTGCCCCCCCTCCACTTCCTACCAATTTAAGCGGTTGGCCCGTTGCGGCATGGCCACTGTCAGCGACAAGAAGTTCGTGCTGACCGCTCACCTGTCCTGTAACCGAGAGAAGGTCACCCTGCGAAGAAGCAAGGTCGGATTTCATTTGAAAGCGCCCAGTGCCACTCAAGTCGCCATTCAAGGTCAGTACCTGGAAGCCGTGCCCACCGAACATGACCTTCGAATCGCTCAGGTTAAGGTTGCTTGCAGACGAATTGCCGCTGAAAACCCAACTGCTGTTGTGCAGATCAAGGTCCAGGCGGCCGCTGGCAGGGGACAATAATCTGGTATCGCCTGTTACTTGACTGGCAACGGTGGTGATTGCGAGCTGGCCATCGCCGTTGGTCTGGGCAAAGTCTGCGACGCTTACCTGACTCGATTCCAGGTCAACTTTCAGCGAGCTGCCTGCTGCCGCCAAAAAGGCAGTCGCCGTCGGCGCCACCCATTGACTGTCAGTGATGCTGGCAACTCCATGACTGCCTGGCTGCGCCTCGATCAACGCACTTAGGCCGCTAAGCCGGGTGCGCAACAGTGTCAGCGTCCCCGTACTGCCAAGCGGCGAGAACGCGCTAAATACCACAGTGCTTGCGTCGACGTTGGAAACAGCGCTGTCGCTCGCGCTGATGTGCGCTTCGCCATGAATAGCCAGTGCCGCAGCCTGGGCCCCCGTTGTCAGTACCTGACTACGCACAAGGTTGATGTTGCTCAACCTGCTGGCTGTGGCGCCAAAAGCACCTGTGCCTTCGGTCAGCAGCGCGCTGTCGACAATATCGATGTTAGAACCCAGGTCAGCACGTACCGCCGAGGCTGAGGCGCCCAGGGTGTGCACGCTGCTGGCGCGGCTGAGGATGACGTTACTGCCTTGACGTGCAGAAACGCCATCACTGGCGGCGGCGTCGGTGATGATCTGGGTATTGATCAGGGAGAGTTGCCCAGCAGAAGCCGAAACCTGTACCCCTGCACTTTCGGCCTGGTGGGTGTGAATTTGACTATCACGTACCACATTGGCCAACAGATTTCCTTGCTCTCGAATGCCAGCACTGCTCATGTCAAAGGTTACGATCTGGCTGCGTTCAACCTGCAGCAGCGCATTGGCGCCGACGTCGATACCCGGACTGAGGATACCGGTGGTCTGCAAGCTGACGTCGTGAAGGCGCAGTTCTGCGTTGGTCACTGAGGCAGCCGGGCTTTTCGCACCGGTCGTGTACAAGGCACCGGGGCCACTCAGGTCGGCCAGCGATTGGGAATTGACCTGCAGCGCCGTACCCGAGGTCACCGCGTCCACCCCCTGGGCGAGTAGCCTGGCGCCCGACAGCACATCGGCGCCGCCACCCACGGAATTGCGCAAAACCACGTCGCGCAAGGAGAAATCCACGTGCTGCAGGGTTACCGCGGAAGTCGGGCTGGAAACGTCCACCTGTTTCTGAACGAGGCTGGCGACCAGCGGGCTGGAATTAATGAAAAGCAGCGGGAAGTTGTAGTCGGCAGCGAGCGCAGGTCCAGTAAACAATGCAGCGATTAACGTGGCGATGGGCAAAGGATGGAATGGCGGACAGCGATCTTTGTTGCTGATCGAAGCGCCAACGTGGGTGTTCATGGCTTTCATCCTGGAGAAGTAGTTGCTATTGGCAGCATTCTTCTCAAAGGCCGTCATGACGAGGATAAGAAAGTCAGTCACACTCTGTAGGAAAATGACTACACGCTCGACTCAACCGTGCCCTACAGTAGGTCAAAGCACCGAGGAATTTCAGCATGTCACGCGTTCTCATCGCCGATGAGCATCCGATAACCCGGCATGCGGTTCGACTGCTGCTAGAGGAAGAACGCCATAGCATCATTGGCGAGGCAGTGGATGGCCTGGAAGCACTGGGCATGGTCACCAGCCTCAGGCCCGACCTGCTGATCATTGATGTCGATCTTTCCCGGGTTACCGGCCTGGACGTCATCAGGCGCCTGCGGGCAAGGGGCGTCACCCAGCCGATTCTTGGCTTCAGCACCCAGGACTCAGAGCACCTGGTTAGCCGCTTCCTGCAGGCAGGCGCCTCTGGCTTCGTCAGCAAGCACCAGGAAAGCGAGGTACTCAAAGAGGCCGTCGCCGTGCTGCTACGCGGACAAACCTACTTCCCAAGCACGATGTTGGGTAGCGTTAACAAAGGCACTTTGAAGGAAAACGATGCCGAGCGAATCGCCGCGCTTTCCAACCGTGAACTGAGCGTGCTTGGCTTGCTCGCCAGTGGTCATAGTAACCAGGAGATTGCCAGCGAGCTGACCATCAGTGAGAAATCGGTAAGCACATACCGCGCGCGAATGCGGGTAAAGCTCAATCTGCACAGCATGATCGAGTTGATCGATTTTGCCCGACGCAACCGTCTTGTATCGTCGACCAAATTGCTCGCGGCGCCAACCAACGAAACCGACGCGCAAAGCTCCATGTGGCGTTCAATGGTCGAAAGCCTGCCTGGGGCCTTCTATGTGCGCGACACCCAAGCCCGGTTGTTGTACGCCAACCCCGCGCATCTGCAGATGTATAACGCCAACCTGGAAAGCGTTTTGGGCACCCGCACCACCGAAGTGGACTGGTACACGCCCAAAGACGCAACCAACATGTTGGTGTTCCTGCAACGGGAAATTGCGGAACAACGTTCATTCGACAAGGATATCGAGCTGAACATCCACGGCAATCGTCGCGTCCTCCATCACTGGGGAACGCCCTACCGTGACCAGGAAGGCAATCTGCTTGGCATGATCTGTTGCAGCACGGATATTACCCAGCGCTATGAACAACTCGATAGCCTGCGCGTGCGTGCCGAAAAAGCCGAGTTGGCCCAGCAACAACTGACCGAACTGCTGGCCAGCATCAGCCAGCAACTGGGTGACGGGCTGACTTCCCTGGCAGATACCCTGGTGGCTGAAGATGCTGCACAGGTGGCCGCGCGACGCCAGGTGCAGCAATTGCAACAGCACTTGAACTGCTTGCACGATGCGTTGACCCAGCCAAGCGATGATGATGCGCAGATAGGCCCGATAGATATCGCCGAGGTGCTGCCCGTGGTAACCGGCCAACTGCGCACCTCTGCCGATACAAAGCGCCTGAAGCAGTACATTGAAGTCAACGAGCCATCGCGCTTGCGTGTCACGGTACACAGGAAACGCTTGTTCGATCTGCTGCTTCATCTCGGCCGCTATGTCATTGATTTGACCTGCGATGGCGAAGTCCGTTGGAAAGTCGTGGCCACGGTCAAAGACATGAACCTGGGTGCCAGGCTCAGCATTGAAGGGATCCCCCTGAACAATGTGCAATCCCGGCGCTCCTATTCGCTGTCGGAGCTGACCCACGAATCCGACGCTGCAGGGGCCAAGCGTAACAGCCTGGACTTGAACATCGCCCGCCACTTGGCCCTGCAACTGGGCGCTGAACTTCACATTACCCGCGGTGCCGAGTACAGCGTGACAACCACCTTGCACCTGTTATTGCCACTGGCGCCTCGCACATGACACCTAGCGCATACCTCCTTAAAGCTGGACCGCCTTGATCTCGACAAACTCGGCCAAGCCTTCCTCGCCCCATTCGCGGCCATTGCCTGACTGTTTGTAACCACCAAACGGTGCCTGGTAGTTGAACGCAGCACCGTTGAGGAAACACTGCCCGGCGCGCAGTTGCCGGGCCAGTGCCATGGCGTGTTGGCGATCTGCCGCCCACACGGCGCTGGACAAGCCAAACGGCGAATCGTTGGCCAAGGCAATCGCCTGGGCTTCGTCCTGGTAGGGAATCAGGCACAGCACCGGGCCGAAGATTTCTTCCTGGGCGATACGCATGCGATTGTCGACGTCTGCGAACAGCGTCGGCTGCACGTAAAAGCCGCGTTCAAGGTCGGTCGGCGCCTGGCCACCACAGAGCAAGCGTGCGCCCTCCTCCTGGCCAACACGTACATAGTCCAGCACGGTGCGCCGTTGACTCGCCGAACACATCGGGCCCAGAAAACTCGCCGGGTCCAGCGGGTCGCCCATGGTCAGGCTACGGGTTTCGGCCAGGGCGATCTCCACTGCTTCGGCATAGCGACTGGTGGGCAGCAGCATACGCGTCAACGCGGTGCAGGTTTGTCCCGAGTTGATCATCACGTCCTGCACGCCGTAGCGCACAGCGGCTTGCAGATCAGCGTCAGCGCTAATCAGCAGCGGCGACTTGCCACCCAGTTCCAGGCATACACGCTTTACCGTCGGCGCAGCGGCCTGGGCTACGCGTACACCGGCACCGGTCGAGCCGGTGAATGACACCATGTCGACCTGTGGATGCCGGGCCAGCGCTTCGCCAACCTTGGCGCCGGGCCCGCTGACCAGGTTGAACACCCCTGGCGGCAAGCCGATCGCTTCAATCATTTCTGCCAGGAGGAAGGCATGCAGCGGGGTTTCCTGGCTTGGCTTGACCACCACCGTACAGCCTGCGGCCAGCGCCGGGGCCAATTTGCCGATCAATTGGTGCAGCGGGTAGTTCCAGGGGTTGATGAACGCACAGACACCGACGGCCTCGCGATATACCAGGGAATTGCCGACCTCGCGTACCTCGTCCATCAAGCCGGCCAGTTCGATGTACTGTTCAAGGCCGGCAATCGGCCCGTCTACCTGTACGCTACGGCACCATTGAACCGGCATTCCCAGCTCGGTGGTAATGACGCTGGCCATTTCCTCGGCGCGCATTTTCAGTTGTGCAACCAAGGCCTGAATGAAAGTAGCGCGCACACTCGACGGCGAACGTGACCAGTCGGCAAAGGCCTGCCGCGCTGCAGCCACGGCGCGATTGACGTCGTGCTCATCACCCAATGGCACGCGGCCGGCGATGGTTTCGCTGGCCGGATCGATCACCTCGGCCAGGCCTCGCCCCGATGGCACCTGCCAGCTGCCATCGATAAACAAGCGGGAATATTCACGCATTATCCTTGCTCTCCATCAATTGCGCGGCGCAGCAGGCGATACGCTGGCAAGCGTCCAGCAGCGTTGCGTCCGCGAGCACCAGGCCCAGGCGGATATGGCCGGCAGCGCTCGGCCCAAAGGCTTCCCCCGCAAGCACCGAGACACCATGGCGATCCAGCAGGCGGTTGGAAAACGCCTGGGCGCTGAGGCCTGTTTCGCGAATGTCGACCATCACGAACATGCCACCGTCAGGCTTGAGCGCCTTCAGGCCCGGGCAACCGGCAAGGGTCTGGCACACCAGGTCGCGTCGCTGGCGGTAGGCTTCACGCATCGCCTCAAGCTGTGGCAGTGGTTGCTCCAGGGCCACCACGGCAGCGTCCTGGATGAATTCCGGGGAGCCGTAGAGCATGCACAAGGCGAGGTTTTCCAGGTGCGTGGCCAGGGCCTGCGAACCGACCACCCATCCCACCCGCCACCCGGTCATGGCATGGGACTTGGACAAGCTGTTCAAGGTTGCCGTACGCTCAGCCATGCCAGGCAGGCTACTCGGACTGATGTGCTCGCCTTCATACAGCAGCTCGCTGTAGACCTCATCGGAGATCAGCCACAGGTCATGGCCAATGCACAGCTCGGCCAGGGCCTGCCAGGTCGAGCGTGGCAGGCTCGCACCTGACGGATTGTGCGGGCTGTTCAGCGCCAGCGCACGGGTGCGTGGAGTGATGCGCGCGGCAACATCCTCGGGGCACACCCGAAAGCCGTTTTCCGGTCGCACCGGCACCGGTATCACCGTCGCGCCGCAAGCGCCGAATACCGCCTCATAGGTGACATACATCGGTTCGGCTACAATCACCTCGTCACCGGGATTGAGCACACACTGGGCGACACAGAACAAGGCGCACTGCGCACCGGCCAGCACGGTCACCTGGTCGGCGTGCACCGTTTGGCCGCTGCGCTGTTGATGGCGATTGGCGATGGCCTGGCGCAGGGCAAGTTTGCCGCGTACGTCGGCATAATGGGTGTGGCCGCTGCGCAAACTGTCGATGGCAGCCTGCACGATCGGCGTCGGGGTGTCGAAATCCGGGTCGCCCACCGACAGCAAGAGAATGTCCTGACCCTGGGCCTGCAGGTCCAAGGCGCGGTAGTGAATGTCCCAGGCGGCGGCACCGTCACCAGCAATACGTTGAGTCAGATCGGAAAAGCGCATGGCAATCTTCCTGAGTAGGGTTGGACGTCAGCGAGCGCAGGCGTGTTTGAGTTCAATCAGGGTCACTGCATTGCGGGCGAACCCTGCGCGCAGTTCCTGCTGCAGTTCGTCGAGGCTGCGTGGCTGGGCCACGGTGCAACCGAACGCACGGCCCAGTCCGACAAAGTCCGGGTTGCGCGGCAGTACGCCAATGGGCTCGATATCGAGGCTGAGCATGTCGTCGCGGATCTGCCCCAGGGCGTCGTTGTTCCACAGCAGCACCACCAGCGGGCGATCCAGCTCTTCGACGGCCGTGGCCAATTCCTGGGCGGTGTAGAGGAAACCGCCATCACCCACCAGCACCAGGCCAGGGCGATCATTGCTGGCAAACATGGCGCCGATGCCTGCGGGCAGGCCGTAACCCAAGGTGCCGTAGCCGGTTGGATGCAACCAACTACGCGGCGCGCGGCTGCTGAACGCGTAATTGCCGGTGTACGCCAGTTGCGTCATGTCGGTACTGATAAAGGCATTGTCGGGTAGCTCGGCAGCTATCCGATCAAGAATCGCCTGATGAATCGCCTGCAGCGGGCCATGCTCGGCCTTCACCGCCTGGCGCAGCGCCGCGACCGAAGCAATGGCGGCCTCGGGATTGCGATCGAGGCCTGGCAGGTGCTCCAGCAAGGCGGCAACGGTTTGTTGCGCATCCCCCTGCAGGGCCAGGGCACAAGGATAGAAATCGTTGAACTTGCGTGCATCGATGTCGACCCGTAGCAACTGGCCATTGAGCGGCAGGCGCTCGCGCCAGAAATCGGTGTCGGCCATCTCGGTGCCCACCGCCAGCACCACATCGGCTTCGCCGATCAGCGTCCAACCCGGCTCTACACATAGGCTTGCACCGGCATTGAGCGGTGCGTCCGGGGCCAGCAGGCCTTTGCCGGCGACGCTGGTGAACAGCGGGGCTGCCAGCCTGGAGCTTAACTGCTGCAGCACTTCGGCGGCCTGCAGCGCGCCGCCGCCGGCAATGATCATCGGCCGTTTGGCCGCGGCAAGCGTGGCTGCGGCCTGCTCCAGCACACTGCCAGCAGGCAGGCCACGGCCAGGGCGGCGGACCACCTCAGCGCTCCAGTCACGCTTGACCGGTGCCGACAACACATCCAATGGCACCGAAATGTGCACCGGGCGCGGCCGTTCACTGTCAAACACTGCATAGGCTCGGGCAATCAGCTCAGGCAAGTCCTCGGCACTCAGCGCTACGGCGGAAAACGCCGTAATCGGCGCAGTCATCGCACGCTGATCCTGGGTTTCGTGCAGGCAGCCCCAGCCCTTGCCCAGACTTGCGCTGTGGTTGACGCTGGATATCACCAGCATCGCGATGGAATCGGCATACGCTTGGCCGATGGCGGTGGCAGCGTTGGTGACACCGGGGCCGGTAATGACAAAACACACCCCCGGCTTGCCGCTGACCCGGGCATAGCCGTCGGCCATGAACCCTGCCCCCTGCTCATGGCGGGTAAGCACATGGCGGATACCGCTTCCGGGCAGGCCGCGATACAGCTCAAGCGTGTGCACGCCGGGAATGCCGAACACGGTGTCGACGCCATAGTTGGCCAACAAGCGGACCAGGGCCTGGCCACCGGTCAATGGGCTATTGTGCATGTTGTTCTCCTTACGCCTGGCCGAGGCGAATCAACGCATCGACCGCGGTAGTGCCCTGAGCACCGACCATTAATGGGTTCACATCCAGCTCCAGCAATTGGCCGGCGTTCTCGCAGGCGTAATCCGCCACGGCGCGGATCGCCGCAACCAGCGCATCCAGATCTGCGCTTTGGCGACCGCGAAAGCCCTGCAGCAGGCTGGCGCTGCGAAGCCCGAGCACGGCAGCGCGAATGGCGCCGTCGGTGGTTGGCAGCAACAAGGTTCTACTGTCTTTGAGCAGCTCCACCAGAATGCCGCCGGCGCCGATCACCAAGGCCAGACCGAAGTCGTCTTCGCGCTTGATGCCGACGATCAACTCGGCCAAGGGTGCGCGTGCCATCGGCTCAAGCAGGACCTGATCGAATGGCACGGTGGGGGCATAGGCGGCAATGCTTTCGCGCATCTTCTGCAGCGCGGCAGCCAAGGCTTGATCATCCGTCAGGTTGAGTGCTACGGCGCCCGCTTCGGTCTTGTGCGGCAATTGCGCGCTAACGGCCTTGAGCACCAATGGGTAGCCAACCGTTGCGCCAGCCTTGAGCGCTTGATCCACGCCACTCAACACGCCGGCGGGAATGGGCAGGCCGAACGCGTGTAGGGCCTGTTTGGAATCCCATTCATTGAGCAGTTGGCCGTCTGCGCTCAACGCTTGCGGGCACAACGGCACCAGCGCTGACTCGCCCAGCTCGAGCAAGGCCTGGCGGCGGCATCGATAGGCGGCAATTCGTCCCCAGGCTGCCAAACCGTCTTCGACGCCTTGCAGCGCGGCAATACCGTAGCCATGCAAACGCTCGCGGGCACTGGCCGGCAGCAACTCAGGGAAGGCCGAGGTGACGAAGCCGATTTTTCCGTGGCGCTTGAGCGCGGCGCTGTAGAGTTCCAGCAACAGGTCGCACTCCTTGCGCTCGCCGGTAAATTCCACAGGATAATCGAGCACCAGCATGGCCGCGTCGGCCTCGCTGCAAAGGGCGCTATCGAGCATGCGCTCAAGCGCGGCGCCATCGCCCCAGATCGCGGTGGTGAAGTCCAGCGGGTTGACCAGGTTGGCATAGGCCGGCAGTACCCCGGCCAACTCGTCGACCTGGCTGTTGGCGAGCTTGGGCAAGGTCAGCTCGTTGCGTTCGGCATAGTCGGCGATCAAGCCGGCGTCACCACCGGAGCAGGCCAGGGCGATCAGGCTGCGACCTTCAGGCAGCGTCCCACAGGCAGCGGCCTTCAGCGTTTCGGCGAAGCTCACCGGGCCACTGACACGAATAACCCCCAATCGCTGGAACAAGCTGTCATACAGAGCGTCAGAGCCAGACAGCGAGCTGGTATGACTCAGGGCCAGCTCGGCGCCGATTCGTGACACACCGGTTTTCAAGGCGATGATCGGAATACCTTTTTCCAGCGCCTTGTGGGCTGCACGAGCGAAACCAGGAACGTTTTTCAGCCCCTCCAGATGCAGACCAATAGCAGTAACCCGAGGCTCATCGAGTAAAACGTCCATCAGTTCGGCAATGCCCAGTTGCGCCTGATTGCCCACCGATGCCATATAGGCCACCGGCAAGGAACGGTCACTCATGGACAGGTTGTAAGCGAAGTTGCCACTCTGGGTCAGGATCGCTACGCCTTTCTCTACCGTCTTGCCGCCGTGCGCGACCGGCCACAGCGCACTGCTGTGCAGGTAATCAAGCAGGCCATAACAGTTGGGGCCGAGCAGCGCCATGGTTCCCGCGGCCTTGAGCAGTTGCTGTTGCAACGCCTGGCCTTCGGCCCCCGCCTCGGCGAAACCCGAGGCGTAACAGATAGCCCCGCCGGCATCGATAGCCGCCAGTTCGGCCACGCAACTGAGCGTCAGTTCGCGATTGGTGGCGATGAATACGGCGTCCGGGCCGCACGGCAGCTCGGACACGCTGCGAACACAGGGGACGCCCTCAAGGTGTTCGTGTTGCGGATTGACCAGCCACATCTGGCCCTGATAACCGCCTTCAGCACAGCGCTTGAGCGCCCGAGCCATGCTGCGGCCACCCACGAATGCCAGGTGACGCGGTGCGAGCAAACGCTTGAGGTTGTCACGAATCGACTGCGACATAGGAGTTCTCCGGCCCGATCAACGCAACAGGGGGCGCAACAGTTCACGGGAAATGATGTGCCGCTGGATCTCCGAAGTTCCCTCCCATATCCGCTCGATCCGCGCGTTGCGCCAGATCCGCTCTACCGGTCCTTCGTCCATCAGACCCATGCCGCCGAAGATTTGCACGGCTTCGTCAGCGACCTTGCCCAGTACCTCACTGGCAAACAGCTTGGCCATGCCGGCCTCACCATCGGTCATGCTGCCCTGATCCATCTTCCAGGCCGTGTGCAAGGTCAGCAGCTCAGCGGCGCGGATTTGCGTGGCCATGTCGGCAAGCTTGAACGACACCCCCTGATAAGTACCGATTGGCTGGCCGAACTGCTTGCGATCCGCGGCCCATTGCAACGACACATCCAGGGCCCGCTGAGCTTGGCCGACGCAGTTGGCGGCGACCATCACCCGCCCCGCGGTCAGCCAGGCATTGGCCACTTCCCAGCCTTTGCCTACTTCGCCCAGCACCTTGTTGGCGGGTACGCGACAATCGTCAAAGAACATCTCGTAGGTGTGATATCCGCGGTTGCTTACGCACTTGGGACCGCGGCGAATGGTCATGCCGGGGGTGCCACGGTCGACCAGGAAGGCGGTGACCGCGTTGCGTTTGCGGCCATTGTGTTCGTAGGTGTCGGTCACGGCGAAGACAATGGCGAAATCGGCATGCCCGGCATGGCTGATGAAATGCTTGCTACCGTTGAGGACGAAATCGTCGCCCTCACGCACCGCACGGGTCTTGATGGCGTTGGCGTCGGAGCCTGCGCCCGGCTCGGTCAAGGCAAAGCAGTCGACCTTCTCACCTTGAATGCAAGGCAACAGGTAGTCGTTGATCTGCTCGTCCTTGCAGGCCATGAGGATTTTCGACGGGCGCGCGACAAACACATGCACCGCCCACGACACTTTGGACAATTCGCGTTCGATCAGGGCCTGGGAGACGTAATCCAGACCGCCGCCACCCACTTCCTCGGGCATGTTGAAGGCATAGAAGCCGGCAGCAATCGCTTTGCCACGAATTTGCGCGGCCAACTCCGGCGAGACCTCGTCGGCGCGATCGACTGCTTCCTCGTGCGGCAACAACTCTTTGGCAACAAAACTGCGTACGGCTTCCACCAACATTTCTTGTTCTTGGGTCAGTTGGAAATTCATGGAATGTTCCTGAAGAAGGTGTTGTAAGTGATTATTTGCCAACGAATTTTGCTGCGCGCCTCTCGACACTTGCACGTAACGCTTCGGCGCCATCCTCGCTGCGTCCACACAGCAGGCCTGCGCCAAGTTCGGCCTGCAGCTGTTCTGCGAGGGTGCGCTGGGCGCCCTCACGGATCAGGCGCTTGGTCTGGGCAAAAGCGAATGTCGGACCGACCGCCAGGCGCCCGGCCAGTTCGGCGCTGACGGCCAGCAACTGGGCATCTGCGCAGACCTCACCGACCAAGCCGGCCGCCAACGCCCGCTCAGCGCCCCAAAGCTCGTCTAGAAACAACAGGCGCTTGGCCTGTTCGGTGCCGATCAACCTGGGCAAATGCCAGCTGGCGCCCGCGTCAGGGCTATAGGCCATGCTGGTATAGCCGGCCTTGAAACGGGCCGATGCTGCTGCCACGCGCATGTCGCAGCACAGGGTCAGGTCCATCCCGGCACCCACGGCGGTACCGTTGATTGCGGCGATGGTGGGTTTGTCGAGGCTGTGCAGGCGTTGCATCAAGGCATGGGCGGTTTCGGTCCAGCCATAGCTTTCCAGCGCACCGCGGGCTTCGGCCTCGGCCCATTCGGCCAGGTCCGCGCCGGCACAGAAGCTGCGGCCACTGCCGGTCAGCACGACCACGCGCACGGCAGGGTCGGCATTGTGCTCATCAAGCAAGGCATGCAGCTTTTTCAGGCTGGGGATATCCAGGGCGTTGCGTTGCTCGGGGCGATTCAGGGTGATCCAGGCAACGCCGGCTTCGACTTTGCTCAGCAGCGACGAAGGTATAGTCATGGGAGGCCTCGAATTATTGTGGTTGGCGTGAGGGGGAAGGACTTGAGGCCATACTAAACGAGTGTTCAGCAAGGAGACAATCGGGCACTGTGCGTGATGTAACAGATCACATAAGTTATCTATCTAGTTGATTATTAATATTTAAATCAAAGTTAAAGACAGGCTCCAAGCGGGCCTGTTACAACTTTGCACAACTGCGGACAGACAAAAAACACGGCAGTTGCCTGCCGCGTTTTGTGTGGGGGGTGAGGGTCAAGCACGTCGCGAGGCAAGACCGCGCAGGCAGATTGGCAGGTTCAGGACACCCGTTGTTCCAGCTCGGGCACGGCTTCGAACAGATCTGCTACCAGGCCATAATCGGCGACCTGGAAAATCGGTGCCTCCTCATCCTTGTTGATCGCAACGATGACTTTGGAGTCCTTCATCCCCGCCAGATGCTGGATCGCACCGGAAATGCCAACAGCGATGTACAGTTGCGGTGCGACGATCTTGCCAGTCTGGCCGACCTGCATATCATTGGCGACGAAACCGGCGTCAACCGCTGCACGCGAAGCGCCGACGCCCGCACCCAACTTGTTGGCCAAGCTGTACAAATGCTTGAAGTTGTCACCGTTTTGCAGGCCACGTCCGCCGGACACAATAATCTTCGCCGCTGTTAGTTCAGGACGATCCGACTTGGCCAGCGCCTCGCTGACGAACGCCGAAGTACCCGTGTCAAAAACCGACGCCAAGGTTTCGACAACAGCCGAACCACCTTCGCCAGCAACCGCGTCGAAACCAGTGGTGCGAACGGTGATCACCTTGACGGCAGCATTCGATTGCACAGTGGCGATTGCATTTCCCGCGTAGATCGGGCGTTTGAAGGTATCGGCCGACTCCACCGCGATAATCTCGGAGATCTGGTCGACGTCCAGGGTTGCCGCCACCCGGGGCAGGATGTTCTTGCCATTGACGGTGGCCGCAGCCAGGACATGGCTGTAGATCACGCTTTGGTCGATCACCAGCCCCGTAACGAGCGCTGCGACGTTCTCTGGCAACTGGTGGGCATAGGCGGCGTGATTGGCGACCAGGACCTTGCTGATGCCCGTGACGATTCGCGCTGCCGCAACAACAGCGTCGGTCTCGGCACCGGCTACCAGGAGGTGAACGTCGCCGCCCAACTGTTGCGCTGCCGCGACTGTGTTCAGGGTTGCAGCACCGAGCTGCTGGTTGTTGTGCTCTGCGATAACCAGAATTGTCATTTAGATCACCTTCGCCTCGTTCTTGAGTTTTTCGACCAGCTCAGCCACCGACTTGACCTTGATGCCAGCGCTACGAGCAGCCGGCGCTTCGACCTTCAAAAGTTTGTTGGTGGAGGCAGTAGACACGCCGAGTGCCTCTGGGGTGAGGGTTTCCAACGGTTTTTTCTTGGCCTTCATGATGTTCGGCAACGACGCATAGCGTGGCTCGTTCAAGCGCAGGTCAGTGGTAACGATTGCCGGCAGACTCAAGGCAACGGTCTGCAACCCACCGTCGATTTCGCGGGTGACGTTGAGCTTGTCATTCAACACTTCAACCTTGGATGCGAAGGTGCCTTGGGCATAACCGCTCAATGCGGCCAGCATCTGCCCAGTCTGGTTGTTGTCGCTGTCGATGGCTTGTTTGCCAAGGATGACCAACTGCGGCTGCTCTCTATCGACCACCGCTTTGAGCAACTTGGCCACGGCCAGGGAACTGAGTTCTTCGCTGGAGTCGATCAGAACAGCGCGATCGGCACCCAGTGCCAGGGCCGTGCGCAATTGCTCCTGCGCCGAGGTCGGGCCCACAGTCACCACCACAACTTCTGTAGCAATACCCTGCTCCTTGAGCCGCACCGCTTCTTCCACAGCAATTTCGCAGAAAGGGTTGAGCGCCATTTTCACGTTGGCGAGGTCGACGCCTGAGCCATCCGCCTTGACGCGGACCTTGACGTTGTAGTCGACCACGCGCTTTACCGCAGCCATTACTTTCATAAAGCACTCCTGTTGAGCGATTTTTATAGGTCCAGCCGATGGACTTGGTCATGGTGGTCGTAAGGTTGATAGCGCGATTGCCGGTCGCGGTTGACCTTGATCATCGCAGTCTGTGGATCACGGGGCAGAAACAACCTTGCGCCGCTGGCAATCAGGTGATCCAGCAGACTTTCCCTTTCATCGATCAGGCCTTCTGGATTGCGGTCGAATGCGGTAGTCAGATCGAGCGCAAGCCAGTGCGCGGCGGGCACCAGGTCACCGCCAAAGATCACCGGGCCGCCTGGCATATCTATTTCCGGCAGTAGCTGTCCCGGGGTGTAGCCATCGCTGACGTGGAAGCGCCAGCCTACACCCAACAGTTCATTGGCCTGATCGTCCAGCAGGACTAGACGGCCACTACTTTGCAACTGGCTGACGATCTGCCCGACAAACAGCACACGATCACGGGGGTGTGGGTGACTGGCCCGCTTCCAGTGCTGGCGGCTGACCAAGTAGCGGGCAGACGGAAATAGCAAGCGCGGGGTGTCGCCGTCGCTAACGGCCCGACGTACCTCCGGCGCGAGCATCGCGTGAAGATGTGTAAGCACCACAGCGTGAATTTGCTCTTCTGTCACGCCCAACCTCGCCAAGCTATCGAGTAGGCCTGGGGCTGGACGTTGGCAGCGGCAGGTGGGCGGCAGCGGCGCCAGCAAAGCATCAGAACCAGCCATGACCAGGATGTTCCGACCGTCCTGCTGGACTAATAATGCCCGCGATGCGGTCTCGACCTGATTCTCAACGTCAGCGCTCAGCCACTCACTCCAGATGCTGCGCGGTGTCGTGCCAAACAACGCCCCACCATCGAGCCTGCGGGGCCTGCCGGCCACTGAAAACAGCTTTCGATACACCTCGGTAACCTCTCTGCATGCACGCATTGCCAAATGTCCTGGCAAGCGCTGGGTCAGACCAGCTTATGCAATGAAGGTCGACCGCACCCCTCCCGTGAAGGGTGGTATCGATTTTTGCGCGAGGATAAAACAAGCCGCGATGGAACCGTTCAGCAGTCCCATCGTCGCTAAGGCCGGCGCCCACAGAAGGCAGTGTTCCGAGGAGATTAGAAGCGTTCGGTAACGCGCTTGAACTGATAGTTCGGCTCCCGATAGTCGCCTTTCTTCTGGCGTTTAGGCAGCTTGACCTTCTCGCGCGGCACTTCCTTGTAGGGGATGCGACTGAGCAGGTCGGAAATGATGTTCAGCCGCGCACGGCGCTTGTCGTTCGAATCAGCCACAAACCAAGGCGCGTGGCCGGTGTCGGTAGCCTTGAACATGTCGTCGCGTGCCCGGGAATAGTCATACCAGCGGCTGTACGACTTGAGGTCCATCGGTGACAGTTTCCAGATTTTACGCCCGTCTTCTATGCGCGCCTCAAGGCGACGGGTCTGTTCCTCTTCGCTGACTTCCAGCCAGTACTTGAGCAGAATGACCCCGGAATCGATGATCGCCCGCTCCACGGCAGGCACGGCGTCAAGGAACCCTTCAACCTGTTCCTGACTGCAGAACCCCATCACCCGCTCGACACCTGCGCGGTTGTACCAACTGCGGTCGAAAATCACCACTTCACCCGCAGCAGGCAGGTGCGGCAGATAACGCTGCAGGTACATCTGGCTCTTTTCTCGGTCGTTAGGCGCCGGCAATGCCACGACTCGGAACACCCGCGGGCTGACCCGTTCGGTAAGTGCTTTGATCGTGCCGCCTTTACCTGCCCCGTCACGGCCTTCGAAAATGACGCAGACCTTGATGCCCTTCTCTTTCACCCACTCCTGCATCTTGACCAGCTCGACATGCAATTGGCGCAACTGTTCGAGGTAGTCCTTGTTTTTCAACTTCCCGCGCGCCTCGGGATTGCCCTTGGGGGCGTGCTTTTTCTCTTTTGCCATGTCAAGACCTCACACAAGTAAGTAACTGACTACTGATAGACCAAACCTGCCAAGGACGCCATCAGCTCGCGGATCGCACCGTGACCAACCTAGCGTAGCGCCAGTGGTGAGAGAGACGGGTCATTTATGCTCAAAATTATCAAGCAACCGCGAGGAGTCTAATGCGCTTGCGCCACGGGCCTCTGTCTCAAATCAATAGCCGTGCAGGGAACCAGCCAATGCCGCAGGCGACTCGAGTTCGATGAGAAATGTGGTTTCGCCGTTTTCACGCACATCACGAAAGCTGCCCTCCATCGACTGGCTCAGGTGTCGACACAACTGCAAGGCCAGCCCCTGGCGATGCACCAGCGGCTGGCACAGCGAAACGGCCAGGTTCAGCGTGACCACACCGCTGAGTTGCATGCGAGTGGCCAGGCTGATAGTGAGCGGTGTTTGTGGCGCCGCTTCATTCAGGTACTGCAACAATGTGCCGAGCAGTTCGCCAAAGCGATCGCCATCGATCCACAGCTGCCGTGCGCTCACGCTTTTGCAGTCCAGTGATGGCGCCACAGCGAGAGTGGCCAACTGCTCCTGCAGCCACTCGACGATATCCAGCTGAGTCGGCACCAGCGGCGGATGCAGTTGTTCCAGGCGAAGCAGTTGCTCCAGTTGATGGAGACGGCGATTGAGTTTATGCAGAGCAGCCAGACCTGCTGCCGGCAGACTCGCTTTGCCAAGGCCCGTTTGCAAACGCTGCAGCGGTTCATTCAGGTCCTCATAGACCACACGGGCAAAACGGGTGACCTCGCGGTAGCGCGACTCGGCCTGTTCATGGGCATCACGCAGTTGACCCAGCAGAACATGCCGGTCGGTCAAGTCCTCGAAACTGCCAACCATGCCTTGAACCACGCCAGTGCCATCGACCCAGGGCTCGGCCCAATACTGTAAATAGTGCGGTTCGCCCAGGAATTCGAAGACATTCTGCGCGCTGAACGACTCGCCCTTTTCGATGCAAGCTTCATAACGCGACTGGTACCAACGCCCTTGCTCCGGTGTAAACCAGAACGCATCGCCCAACCGCTGTCCCAGCACTCGTTCCAACGAAGTGTGGTGCAAGGCCAGAAATGGTTGGTTGCACATCAGCAAGCGACCTTCTCGGTCACGCACGAACATTGGCTTTGCCGATGCTTCGAGCATGGCCCGTAACAAGGCTTGCTGGCTTGCGTCAGGGTCGTGGTTGACCGGCTCGTCGGCAACATTCAGCGCCGGCATGTTGGGTGTACCGATACCGTTGCGTTGCGCTATGTTGGCCAGGGCCAGGCGCGAGTCGACCTGAAGTTTCTCCTGCAAGCGGGTTTTGTAAGTACTGACCGTCTTGTAGCTGATCGCCAATTGCTCGGCGATCGCCTGGTTCGAGCAGCCTTCGCCGATCAGCTCCAGCACGGTCAATTCCCGTGCTGACAGGGCGTCCAGCTCGTTGCCTCCCACCACAACCGCTGCGCCCCGAGCGTCTCGAGGAAAATAACGCCGCCCGTGGGACACGGCGCCCAAGGCGCGTTCAAGCTCGAGCAGCTCATCGTGCTTGCTGACAAAACCATCGGCTCCGGCCTGCCCACACAAACGGGCAAACTGACTGGTGCTTTGTGTGGTGTACACCAACACCTGCAAACTCGGATCACGCAACTTCAAGCGGCGAGTCAGATCCAGACCGCCGAGCCCGGTAATCGCCAGTTCCAACACCACCAACTGCGGTGATTCGCTACGCGCCTGCAGCAGCGCATCCTGACCGTTGTCCGTCTGGGCGACGACCTGATGCCCCAGCCGCTCAAGCACTTGGCCCAACGCCAGGCGCAGCAGCGGTAAAGGCTCGACAATCATCACCCGACTCATCAGACGACTCCTTCCCGGCCACCCAAGGCCAGAAGAACAAGCCTAGTCCAGCACTACCTTCAGCGAAAATCCTACGTGCAACTAAGGCGACTCCTACAGAGCAGCTTCCTGCCTAGGCAGAGACTTGCATCCATGAATTTTGGGAGATCGTCATGAAACACGTCAGCGAAATTGCACTGCCACTGGACCACCTGGCGCACAACCGCCTGGCCATGGCGATCAGCCTCATCCTGGGGAGCATGTGTTACCTGTCGATAAAAGACGTTGAGGCCGAAGATGCCGTGGTCAGCATCGAACGTCTGGACGACCACCCGCCTTCGGTTGCTGCACTGCAACTCGGACCCGTGCTTGGGCTGCTGGGCGTACCAGTCCCGATAACGGTAACCGTGGCCAACGGTGTGGGCATCGTCAGCGGCGCCGTCGACAGTTCCAGTGTCTACCTGCGCGCAGCCAATGCTACCGGCGTGAAGGCTGGCGCCGCGATACAGATCAGCTTCGAGCAAGGCAGCGTCATCAACAGTGCGGTAACCGGCGCCACTGCCAATGGCCAGAAAGCCCTGGTGGCCGTGGATGGCGGCAAGATCAGCGGCACTGGTGTACGTATCGAAATGCTCCCGCAAACCGCCTTGGGCGTGCCGTTTACCGCCAGCAACATGACCGGCGTCACGGTGCAGAACGGCGGCGTGATCAGCCTCGACAACAGTCAGGTGAGCATGGGCAGCACCACCGGCAGCAATAACGTGGCACTGCTGGCCAACGGTGTGAGCAGCGCCATTGACTTCAGCGGCGGCTCGATCAGCACGATAGCCAAAGGCTCCACCGCAGTCCTGGCCCAGGATGGCAGCAGCATCACGCTGAGCAAAGGCACCACGATAACAAGCAGCGGTGCCGTGCTCGGTACCAACATCAGTCATGGCCTGAAGGCCGAATCCGGCAGCCGTATCAGCGCCAGCGATATCACCGTCAACACCAGCGCTACGGCAGCCAGTGGTGCCCGGGCCGAGGGCAACAGCGAAATTGTACTCAGCGACAGCACCTTCAACGCCACCAACGCCGCAACCACCACGACTACAACGGCTGTATTGCACGCTCTGGGCGGCTCACGGATCAACGGGAGCGGTCTTGAGATCAGTTCCAGCGGTGCCAACGTCGCCGGCGCCCGTGCCGAGGCCAGCAGCATTTCGCTCAAAGACAGCCACATCATTGTCACCGGTGGCGGCAACACCGGTAACCCCAGCGCAGCAGCCAGGGCGATGGCCGGTGGCGATCTGACTATCGATGACAGCGTACTGCACACGCAGGGCACCTTTGGTCATGGGGTGTCAGTCGAAGGCTCCGGCAGCCAGGCACAGATCTCCAACAGCGACCTATCGGTGTTCGGTGCGCGTTCCATCGGCCTGAACATTGTTGCTGGCGCCCAGGCACAGGTAGACAACAGCAAAATTACCGTGGATGCGCTCAATGCCAACGGTCCCTGGGCTCCCGGTGTCCTGGTCGAGGGCGCGGGATCGCGCCTGGTGCTCAGCGGCAGCCAGATACGCACCACGCCGAAATCCAGTTTTGGCATTAGCGCAGGCGACGGCGCGGACATCCAGATCAGCAACGCCAGCGTCAGCACCCAGGGCAACTATGCCACCGGGATCAGCGCAGGCAACGCCACGGTCAACGCTGATAACGTCAACGTTTATACCTCCGGCGACGACAATGCCATCGGTGTGGTCGCTAACCAGAACGCCAAGGTGACGCTGAACGGCGGCACGGTGACCACCCGCGGCAATGGCTCGCCAGTGCAATCGAACCTGACCTTTCCCCATGCCCTGGTTTCGCGCAATGAAGGGGCCATGCTGATTGCCAACGGCACTCACTTGCTCACCCAAGGCTCGCAAGCCTATGGGGCCGCCGTGGATGACGGCGGCAGTATGCAGCTCAATGGCGTGTCGGTAAAAACCGAAGGCGACCGCTCCATTGGCCTGTACGCGGGTGTCGGCGGGATCAAACCCGGCAACGTTGTACTCGAAGCCAACAGCGTCACCGTCCAGACCCTGGGTGCCAATGCCAGCGGTGCTCGAGTGAGCCGCAACTTCAAGGACAGCCAGACCGCAACCCTGGACCTGAGGGATTCCAGCATCCGTACCTTGGGTGACAATTCGGCAGCCCTGCACGCTGAGCGCGGTGGCCAGTTACATGCCGCGAACACAGTCGCCAGCACCAGCGGTTCGGGCGCTCACGGTGTTCTGGTGAACAGCTCACCCAGCGCAGCGATCCTGTCGCAGGCCAGCATCATTACCCAGGGTGCGGATGCGCACGGGATGCTGGTCAAAGAGGGTGGCCAGTTGAGCGCCGAGCAAACCACCGTCAGCGCCGCCGGTAGCGATGCATCGGCGCTGTACCTGCAAGGCAGCGACGTTGCCGTGAGCAAGGCCGATGTGCGCAGCAGCGTACTGCACAACCAGCAAGGCGCAACCCTGGCGATTGACGGCGTTGCCGAGGCTGATCTGGAGGATGTAATCGCTGGCGGCAGCGGCCATTGGCTGCATGTCGACGCCGGTGCAACAGCGCCGGGCCTTGCCACCATCAACCTGAGCAGTTCCCAGGTCAACGGTGCCGCTACCACCGCCCAGGACAGCACCTCGACCCTGAGCATGAGCGATACCAGCTTGTGGAAGCTCACCGGCAACTCGAACCTCAGCAGCCTTGGCAACGACAACAGCCTGATCGACTTCAGCGCCCCGGTCGGCAGCGGTTACAAAACCCTCACTGTTAACCGCTACCAAGGCAATAACGGCACCATTGCCCTCAATACTTATCTCTACGACGACCAGTCGCCGTCGGACAAACTGGTGATCGATGGCGGCCAGGCCAGCGGCAGCAGCAATCTGCAGATCAAGAACACCGGCGGCCCCGGTGCTTTGACCCGCGGCAATGGTATTCAGGTCGTCGATGCAATCAATGGCGGCACCACTCAGGCGCAAGCGTTCAGATTGCTCAGTCGGGTCAAGGCAGGCCCCTATGAATACACCTTGCATCGCGCCAGCCTCGATGACAGCAACGCTCAGGCATGGTATCTGCGCTCGACCCAGGACGCGGTGCCTGTCGATCCAAAACCGCAACCTGACCCCGACGATGATGACGATGACGATCCGAAACCTGTGGACCCCATCGACAAGCCCGTGGATAAGCCCCCCGTGGTAGTTCCTCCAGTGATAGTGCCTCCCGTCGTGGTGCCGCCCGTGGTAGTCCCCCCTACCCCACAACCCGCACGCCAGGTGCCCAACTACCGCCCGGAAACCTCGTTGTACAGCGCCATTCCCGGCATGACCCTGCGCTACAGCCGCATGCTGGTCGATACCCTGCATGAGCGTATGGGCGAAGAGGTGCGCAACGCCGTCGATCCGTTGCCAAACGAGGCGCAAAGCGACTACGGCCCATCGCTGGGCTGGGGCCGATTGATCTATGGCCAGGGCGATCAGAGCCTGGGCAATGGCAGTAGCGTCGACTACAGCCAGCAAGCTTTTCAGGTGGGTATCGACCTGTACCACAGTGAAGACACCGACGGCAGCTCCAATCAGGCCGGCCTGTCGCTGTCTGCTGGCAAGATCGCCGGAGATGTCGAACACACCGACGGCAGTGCCGCAGGCGATGCCAAGGTGCGCGCCACTGGCCTCGGTGGTTACTGGACCCACTACGGTGCTGCAGGTTGGTACCTGGATGGCGTGTTGCAATTCAACCACTTCGATATCCAGGCCCACCCTGATGACCTGCCGCGGTTGAAAACCAAGGGCAAGGGCATTACCGCCTCGCTGGAGGCCGGTTACCCGTTCAAGCTGAACAAGGACGAATCGCTGAAGATCGAGCCACAAGCCCAGGTGATTGTCAGCAAGATCAAAATCAACGACAGCCACGACGCCGCCGCCGATGTGCGCTTTGAAGACGTCGATTCCCTGACCGGGCGCCTCGGGGTGCGCATCGACAAGGACCTGTTCCGTGAAGACGGCAAGGGTAAATTGCACCGTACCAATCTGTGGATACGCCCCAGCGTCTGGCACGAGTTCAAGAGCCAGCCGAAAACCGAGTTCTCATCAAACGATGGTTTTATCCCCTTCACTACCGACATGGGCGGAACCTGGACCGAGCTGAACCTGGGCGTGGACTATCAGGTCAGCGAAACAACCACCATCCATGTATCTGGCGGTTACGAGAAAGGTTTGGACAGCGACAGCCATGGCTATGAAGGCATCCTTGGCATCAAGGTCAAGTTCTGACTCATGTCCTGTTTATCCTCATGCCAGGGCCCGACTTGTTCGGGCCCTGTGCATTTCTCACGCCTGATGTATTTTCTTGAAAGCCAACGCTGATACAAATAACTAGTATTTACATTATTAAGGCGCCGCCTGTTATCCAAACTTCCTGGCTCGGTGCTTAAAGCCTTTTGTCTATTTAAAGGGCTGCGGTTAGCCGCGTCAGGTGAGTAGGTCTACTCTAAATCCAGGTCTGCCTGGAGAGCGTTCCATGCCATCGGCTGAAGAACAAAAACCTGTGCGTCGCAAAGAGGCGTTGCTGTTCATCTTCCTCGTCGCCTGCCTGTTCCCCTTGCTATCGGTGGCTATCGTCGGTGGCTACGGCTTCATCATCTGGTTTTTACAAATGCTCTACGGACCACCCGGGCCGCCTAATTGATTGGCATTTTTTAGTGTCTGTTGGAGCCAGTGCATGGACGAAACGCTACATATTGCCAGCCTTGTGGTACTTGCCCGTCCGCAATTGCTGGAAGTGGTAAAAGTTAACTTGCGCCTGCTTGACGGCCTGGAATTGCATCAGGAAAGTGCCGCCGGAAAATTGGTGGTGGTACTTGAAACAGCGAATGAACATCAGATTCTGCAACGCATTGACCAGATCAACAATTTGCCCGGCGTGCTGAATGCGGCGTTGATCTATCACGAACTCCTCGACCCTGCAGGAGAAGCCGAATGAGCATGACCCGCCGTGAGTTCGCCAAGGCCCAGGCCGCAGCCATTGCTGCAGCAGCGGCTGGCCTGCCCATCTACAGCACCGCCAGCAACCTGATCACCGAAGCCGATATGGTCACCCTGGAGTGGAACAAGGCGCCCTGCCGCTTCTGCGGCACCGGCTGCAGCGTAATGGTCGCCACCCGTGACAACCGCGTGGTCGCTACCCACGGTGATGTCAAAGCCGAGGTCAACCGTGGGTTGAACTGCGTCAAAGGCTACTTCCTGTCGAAGATCATGTATGGCAATGATCGCCTGACCCAACCGCTGCTGCGCATGAAGGACGGGCAGTACGACAAACAGGGCGAATTTCAGCCGATCAGTTGGGAAAAAGCCTTCGACATCATGGCGGCAAAGTTCAAGGAAGCCCTGAAAAACAAAGGCCCAAGCTCGGTCGGCATGTTCGGCTCGGGGCAATGGACGGTGTGGGAAGGCTACGCGGCCAACAAGCTGATGAAAGCGGGCTTTCGCAGCAACAACATCGACCCCAATGCACGTCACTGCATGGCCTCGGCCGTCATGGGCTTCATGCGCACCTTCGGCATGGATGAGCCGATGGGCTGTTACGACGATATCGAGGCCACTGATGCGTTTGTACTGTGGGGCTCGAACATGGCCGAGATGCACCCGATTCTGTGGAGTCGGGTAACCGACCGGCGCTTGAGCCAGCCGCAGGTAAAAGTCGCGGTGCTGTCTACCTTCGAGCACCGCAGTTTCGAACTGGCCGACATTCCCATGGTGTTCAAGCCGCAGACCGACCTGCTGATTCTCAACTACATCGCCAACCACATCATTGAAAGCGGCGCGGTCAACAAGGACTTCGTCAGCAAGCATACGCGCTTCGCCAAGGGCGCCGATGACATCGGCTACGGCCTGCGCCCCGACAACCCTCTGGAGACCAAAGCCAAGAACGCCGACAAGGCCAATACCTGGAGTGATATCGACTTCGAACAGTTCGCCGCCTTCGTTCGCCCCTATACCCTTGAGCGCACTGCCCAGGAGTCCGGCGTACCCGCTGAACGGCTCAAGGCCCTGGCCGAGTTGTACGCCGACCCCAAACGCAAAGTAGTGTCGTTCTGGACCATGGGTTTCAACCAGCATACCCGTGGGGTTTGGGCCAACAACCTGATCTATAACATCCACCTGCTCACCGGCAAGATCAGCGAGCCGGGCAACAGTCCCTTCTCGCTGACCGGCCAACCCTCTGCCTGCGGCACTGCGCGCGAAGTCGGCACGTTCTCCCACCGTTTGCCTGCCGACCTTGTTGTCACCAACCCCAAGCACCGGGCAAGCGCGGAGAAAATCTGGAAGCTGCCTGCCGGCACCATTGAGGAAAAAATTGGCTTTCATGCCGTGCAGCAGAGCCGCATGCTCAAGGATGGGGTGCTCAACGTGTACTGGACCCAGTGCAGCAACAATATGCACGCCGGCCCGAACATCATGCAGGAGGTACTGCCCGGTTGGCGCAAGCCGGAGAACTTCGTCATCGTCTCCGATGTATACCCCACGGTATCGGCCCAGGCCGCCGACCTCATTCTGCCCAGCGCCATGTGGGTGGAAAAGGAAGGTGCTTTTGGCAATGCCGAGCGCCGTACCCAGTTCTGGCACCAATTGGTCAGCGCACCCGGTGAGGCCAAATCCGACTTGTGGCAACTGGTCGAGTTCTCCAAACGCTTCACCACCGATGAAGTCTGGCCTGCCGAGCTGCTGGCCAAGGCACCGGCGTACAAAGGCAAGACCCTGTATGAGGTGCTGTACAAGAACGGGCAGGTAGACCAGTTCCCCGTCGAGCAACTTGAAGCCGGGTACAAGAACGATGAAGCCAAGGCCTTCGGCTTTTACCTGCAAAAGGGTCTGTTTGAAGAATACGCACAGTTTGGCCGTGGCCATGGTCATGACCTGGCACCGTTCGACCTTTATCACCGCGAGCGCGGCCTGCGCTGGCCGGTGGTGGATGGCAAGGAAACGCGCTGGCGCTACCGCGAGGGCACCGACCCTTACGTCGAAGCGGGCAGCGGCGTGCAGTTCTACGGCTACCCGGACAAAAAAGCGATCATATTTGCCCTGCCCTACGAGCCACCCGCCGAAGTCCCGGACGCCGAATACCCGTTCTGGCTCAGTACCGGCCGTGTGCTCGAGCATTGGCATACCGGCAGCATGACCCAACGGGTAGAAGAGTTGTACAGGGCCGTTCCAGCGGCTTTGGTGTACATGCACCCGGATGACGCCAAGGCCTTGAATGCACGACGCGGCAGTGAAGTGAAGCTGATCAGTCGGCGCGGCGAAATCCGCGCGCGGATCGAAACCCGCGGGCGCAACAAGCCGCCACAAGGGCTGGTGTTCGTGCCGTTCTTCGATGCCAACAAGCTGATCAACAAGGTCACGCTCGATGCCACCGATCCGATCTCCAAGCAGACCGACTACAAGAAATGCGCCATACGAATCGAGTTGATCAGCGTGGCCTGAGGAGCATCGTCATGACCTTTCGAATCTTGCCGTTGTGCCTGCTTGCCGTGATTGGCGTGGCCATCGCTGGCGATATCGACTACCCGCTCGATGCACCCGGGCCGGACGGCCGTCGCCCAGGCGGCACGCTGACCCAAAGCATGCCGGCAGCAGCGATTGCCAATGATGAAAACAAGGACCTCAAGCGCGAGCGCAACTACCCGGACCAACCGCCGACCATTCCGCACACCATTCGCGGCTATCAGATCGATAAGAACAGCAACAAGTGTCTGTCGTGCCACAGCCGCGCCAACAGTGCCAAGAGTCAGGCGACGATGATCAGCATCACCCATTACATGGACCGCGATGGCCAGCCGCTGGCAGCCGTGTCGCCTCGGCGCTACTTCTGTAACCAGTGCCATGTACCGCAGAAAGAGATACAGCCGCTGGTAGGCAATAGCTTCGAAAACATAGATAAAATTCTGCAAGACGACGCCAACGCCGCTAAAAAACCTTAAGGAGGCGCCATGAAAGCACTCTTCGCCCTGCTTAAGGAGTACTGGGGTATCCTTTGTCGACCCAGCGTGTATTTCAGCCTGGGTTTCCTGACCTTGGGTGGCTTTATTGCCGGGATCATTTTCTGGGGAGGTTTCAACACTGCGCTGGAATTGACCAACACCGAAAAATTCTGCGTGTCATGTCATGAAATGCGCGACAACGTGTTTGTCGAGCTCAAGGACACCATTCACTACAGCAACCGCTCCGGCGTTCGCGCCAGTTGCCCGGACTGCCATGTGCCCCATGAGTGGACACATAAAATCGCGCGCAAGATGCAGGCGTCCAAGGAAGTGTGGGGGAAAATCTTCGGCACCATCGATACCCGTGACAAATTCGTTGCCATGCGCCGTGAGCTGGCCGAGCACGAATGGGCCAGGCTCAAGGCCAACGACTCGCGCGAATGCCGCAACTGCCACAACTTCGAGTTCATGGACTTCACGCGCCAGAGCAAGCGTGCCGCCGCCATGCACTCTACCTCTCTGGCCAAGGGCGAAGCCACGTGTATCGACTGCCACAAAGGCATCGCCCACAAATTGCCCGATATGCACGGGGTAAAAGGCTGGTAACGCAACGCGCCAGTATCAATCAGGGTGTGACTTGGTAGCCTTTACCCTGCAGGCAGCTAGTGTATGCCGAGGCATGGGTTGACTCACTGCTGTTGCGCTGGGCCCGGCGCTCCTGGCGTTGCCGCGAGCCACCGACCACCATGCCGGCTGCGGCGGTTTCTTTGGCGCGGTTTTGCCGGTAGTCCTGCTTAACGTCATCGTCGACGCGGTCGTAGACCTCGTCATGCTGGTTGCCCCGCACCTGAGCCCCCACCGCTCCGGCAGCAGCCCCCACTGCTGCGCCTTTCACCCGCCCCCCGGTAACAGGGGCCGAGGTCGAGGCACTATTGGCGCTGTTCTGGCATTCACTGGTGTCCATCTGGATCTGCTGTGAGCTTTGGCCGTTGAGGGGAACAACGGTTTCGGCCGATGCCTGGAGGCTGACAAGGGAGGCGACCAAGCAAAGGCCGAGCGGCGATATTCTGTACATGATGAGCTCCGATTCCTGGGTGAACGGCGGCTCATACAAGAATAGTTCAGCGCTCGCCGCCAGGTTCATCCTGAAGCAGGATTGCCCGGGCAATTTCCTCGTCACTGGCGCGTAAATCGGGGTTTTCCTGACGAACGCGCTGCATCATCGACTCCAGGTACACGCCCCGAATGGTGCCGCCACTGGCAATGAACGAGGAAGCATCGTCACGCGCCGGGATGATGCGTTTGTCATCCTTGAAGGTCGAATACAACGATGCAGAAACGCCCGCCGAGGTGGCTACATCACCGGCGTCGACACCGGCCAGGGCACTGCCCAGCGGCAAGCAAAGAATGAGCGAAGAAGCGATCAGTAAACGGCGCATGATGGTGCCTCCGGTTATGGGTTCCTACAACAAGTAGGATGCTCGCTACGACCTTGGAGTTCCCTGTCACTGCACTGGCAGAAAGTTCATCAACAGCAAGCTTTGCGCGTAGTTGAGGCCAATTCTCCGATACCGTTCATCCAACATTTGCGCTAAAAGGTCCAGGCGCGCGACGACCTTGCCAAACTCCACGGCGAAACTCAGGTTGCTGCCCTCCTCGGATATCTCATTGGAAAACAGCAATAACACGCCGTTGGCGTCCTGGCGCTGGCTGAGCATCCAGGTGGCTTTCTCGATGTTGCGCGCGGCGTTGTTCACAAACAGCGGGTCGATGGTGTCAGTGATGAAGAATTCGGTGCGGCCACCGTGCGCGGTCACCAGCATGCTGCCGATGGCATAAATGAATGCACCGACGCGGTCGCCCTTGAACTCAGGACCCAAGGCATAGCTCAGGGCGGCAAGGTCGCGGCGCTCACCCAATTGCGGCAGCGCCTGACGCTGCTCGATGGCCTGGCGAATCTGGCGCTCGGCCGTGGAGGCATCGACATAGCCGGACAGACGCCACTGGCTGGGGTTACGCCGATAGAGCTTGTTCATCAACAGATAGAGACTTTGCAGGTTGTCACGCATGCTCAGGGTGGCCATGCGGTCTACGCTCGTCTGAAACAACTCCCGGGGCGAGCCTTGACTGAACTGGGCGGCAATATCGCGCCCCTGCTGCTGACTGCAACCACTGGCACAACCTGCCAGCAGCGCAAACAGTAGCGCTTGACGCCATAATGGCGTGGATCGATCGGGGTAACTCTCAACCATCGGCACCGGGCCCGGACTCTCTGGCAGCGTCGGGAATCAGCACCGCCTTGGGATGAATAGAGCCCGCAGATTCTGAAAAGTGCCGCTCATGGCGCTTGCCAGCGCCCACCCGCACTCTCGCAGTCCTTGCGCAGCTGCTTTAACTGGGTCGAGTCGTAGTAGTAGGTCACCACCTGCGCCCCCTGCGGTATCGCTGGGCTATCGTGCCCCGGCGCCTTGCTGGTGGCATGGGGATTGGCCAGGCTTTCCTGGGTTAGGGTCGCGGTGCAGGTGGCAACGGAATGATTCGCGCATTGCTCTACCCGACGCTTGTCACTGGTGAGCATCTCCTTGCTTTCGTTGCTGCACGACCAATCAATGGCATCATCGGCAACCTTGGTGAACCGGTAACAGGTATGCGATTCAATGCTGGGGATCGCCTCGCTTTGCGAGCGGGTGCGTACCTCGCAGGCTGAACCAAAACTTGCACCACTGACCAACATCAGGGCACTCAAAAAGATAGCTTGGCTATTCATCACGGTGTACCTGCAAGCAGGGTGCGCTGAAACGGGCCGCCCAGCGGACGACCCACTCTCAGAGCACGTTATGGCTTGGCTGCATCACCGCCATGCGCGGCTGCCAGGGCCTTGGCTTTTTGCAGGTGGGCCTGCAAGGTTGGCAAGGCCTCGGTTGCGAAGGCCTTCAGTTCTGCATCCTTACCGTCCTTGGCGTATTCCTGGAACAATTCGACGGCCGATTCGTGCGCCTTGACCTGGTTATTGGCGTACGCCTGATCGAACGACTTGGCACCGCGCAGCTCAAGGATCATGGCCTTGGCCTTGTCGATCAGGTCAGCCTCGGTAGAAACCTCGATATCCTTGCTGGTGGCCAGCTTCCTGAGTTTCTCGTTGGCGGCGCTGTGGTCCTTGACCATCATGTCCGCGAACGCTTTGACGTCACTGGTGGTGCCCTTTTCCTGGGCCAGTTTGCCAGCTTCGACTTCGGCAACGCCTTTGGCCGAGGCATCCTCGACAAAGTCGTCGGCATCCTGGGCTGCATGCACGGCGCCAGCCAGGGTGAGGGCCAATGCAAAGGCCCCGGTACGCAAGCAAGTATTCATCATGAAACGTTCCTCATTGAAGGGATTCCTGAAACACTTCGGTTACCGCTATCAGTTCTGAGCCACGTCGATCCGCATAGGTTCAGCTTTTTTCACACCGACCTGCCCAATACGTTGAACCCCATTCACCCCACCGGCTCGAATAGACAAATACCTGTACCCGGCCACGTGGGGTGGCGTGATGAGTTTTTTACTCTGGATGGCGGTACTGGGTGCGGTACTGCTGGTGCTGGCACTGACCTCCTCCTATTTGCGCTGGATGCCGGTCACCACGTCTGCGGTGTGCCTGATCCTGGGTGTCGCCATCGGCCCTGCGGGGTTGGGTGTGTTGCAACTGAACGTCGTCCAGGCAGCGCCATGGTTGGAACACCTGACGCAAATTGCCCTGTTGTTTTCGCTGTTTGTCTGCGGTCTCAAACTGCGTCTGGCCTTCAGCCGCCGCATGTGGCGGGTGGTTCTGGGGCTGGCGGGGCCGCTGATGCTGATCAGCATCGCCGGCCTGTGCCTGGTGTTGCACCTGTGGTTGCAGTGGTCATGGGGACTGTCGCTGTTGGTTGCGGCAATACTGGCGCCCACCGATCCGGTGTTGGCCTCCCTGGTACAGGTCAACGATGCCCAGGACCAGGATGCGGTGCGCTTCGGGCTTTCAGGTGAAGCTGGGCTGAACGATGGCGTGGCCTTCCCGTTTGTATTGCTCGGTTTGCTGTTGATCCGCAACCCCACACTCTCCGGCCACGGGTTACTGTTGTGGAGCCTGCAGGAGCTGGTCTGGGCAGTGCTGGCTGGGCTGGCCCTGGGCTACGTCATGGGCCACGGTGTCGGGCGTTTGATCCTCGCCTTGCGCAGTGGCAATACAGACTCGCTGATGTCACCTAATGATTACCTGGCATTGGCGCTGATCGCCCTGGCGTATGTCGGGGCCGAGCTCATCAGCGCCTATGGTTTTCTCGCCGTATTTTCCGCCGGGCTTGGCCTGCGCCGTGCCGAAATGACCTCGGCAGCGCAAACATCGGTACCGGCCGAGCACCTGGTACAGCCAGGGCTCGATATTCAGCAGGCCCAGGCCGGACGGCTGGTGCATGGCGACACCTCGCAACTGCAAGACCAACAGGTGGCGGCCGGGGTGATGATGGGCGATATGCTGGCGTTTGGCGGTCTGGTCGAGCGGGCGATGGAGGTTTTCGTGGTGACCCTGCTCGGGGTCGTGCTGGCCGCCCATTGGGACTGGCACGCACTGGGGGTGGGTCTTATGCTGTTTGTACTCCTGCGCCCGGCCGGTGCGCTGGCAATCCCCTGGGGCACTTTGCTCGATCGCCAGCAACGGCTGCTGGTGGGCTGGTTCGGCATTCGTGGAATCGGCAGCCTTTACTACCTGTTCTACAGTCTAAACAAGGGCATCGGGCCTGAGCTCTCTAGCGCCTGCATCGACCTCACGCTTTCGGTGGTGGCCCTGAGCATCGTCGTGCACGGGTTTAGCACCCAACCCTTACTCGCTCGCTATGAAGGCGCACGCTAAATCGCCCACAGCTTTCAGGTATCGGGGTCGGCCAGTTTTTCCTCTACTGCCCTTTCCAAGGCGTTGACCTGAGCGCCATCAGCCAATGCCTGCAATGCCAGCCAGTCATCCCAGTCGATGGCCCCGTCATCGCGCAACGCCTCGGCTGTGCGAATCAAGGCCTTGTGATACAAATCAGGGGATTCACGCCGATAGCTTTCATCGTCGTACTGGGCATACCAGGCTTCAAGTTCCGGAATCGAACGTTCTATGGACATGGTCGAACGCCTCGCGGTTCGCTTCAGTGGAACAGATAGGCGTTGGCGGCCTTGACCAGATCCCGCCATTCACGGCTGTCGATCATCTGCGCGTCGAGCAAAGTATCGGCAGCCTTGAGCGCCTTGTCATAGCGCTCCTCGGGTTCCAGCTGCTGATAGGCCAACTGCAGATCCTGCCGCCATTGGGCCAAGGCTGACTGCTTGCTCTGCTTCATCATGCGCAGCTCCCCTGCAATACCTGTTCTCAGTAGAAAAGCTGCAGGGCGCAAACGTTCCAATTATTCAGCGGCCAAGGCCGAATCAACGGATTGCCTTGGTGGCGTCGGGTGACTCAACTCAACAAAGCGCGACTGACCAGGGTTACGCCGCTTACCAGAATGATGATGTTGATCAACCTGACGAAGGCCTCACGAGACATCCTCAGATTGATATGACCGCCCACCCAGAGCCCGACCACCATGGCAGGGAACAAGTAGATTGCCATCACCAGCAACGAAGCATCTGCATAGGCTCCGGCAATTACCAGCAAACTCAGGCGCAGTACCGTGCTGATACCGATCAGCGTGCTTTGCGTGGCGCTGACCTGTTCCTTGGCGACAATTCGCCCGTTCAAGTAAATCGCATAGAGGAATCCACCACTGCCGAACAATGAGCCAAACAATCCACCAAAAATCCCCAGCGGCATGGCCCAGCCAGCCGACAAGTCGAGCATGCGCAACGGCCTGATCAACATGTACAGCGCATAAGCGCTGACGAAACAGCCCATCATCAGCAATAACGCGTCGGCATTGGTCTTGAGCAACACCGTAATGCCCAGTACGCTGCCGATAGCCATGAACGGCAGCAGTCGAAGCAGTTCAACACCCACTACGTGTCGGTGGCCGCGCAGCAACTTTGCAGACGACGCAAGCAGATCGAGCACCACCAATAACGGGATGACCTGGGATAAAGGCATGTAGCGCAACAGCACTGGCCCGGCCACCAGCGCAGTACCAAACCCGGCGATGCCGAAAATGACATAGGCCGCGCTAATAGTCAGTAGCATCACCAAAAGGCTTGCGCCGGCAACCGGTGGTTGGAGTAGAACCTCAAGCATTTCATCGCCTCCGTGGCATGTGCGGCACATCGTAGCCGAGGCCGGTGAAATCCGACTAATATGAAAAATACACTTAAGCGATCACATTTCGGCATGACACAAATGATTTCAATGAAACAACTGCGTTACTTTGTCGAAATTGCTGAAAGCGGGAGTTTCAGTGGCGCGGCGCAAAGACTGTTCGTTGCGCAATCGGCCTTGAGCCGACAGATCAAAGAGCTGGAAAGCCATCTGGGTACAACGCTGTTCGAGCGCACGGCGCGTCAACCAAACCTGACCCAGGCCGGTTTGGCTTTTCTACCCAGAGCCAAAGCTATTCTGATTGATGTGGACAGCGCGGGACGTTTGGCCAGCTCGGTTGGCCAGGGTCAAAGCGGCACCCTGCGCTTGTGTCATGCCAGTACGGTGCCACTGGTTGGCAAGTTGCAAGAGGTGCTCAGCCATTACCTGAGCCTGGCTCCGGCGGTGAGCGTAGAGGTTTGTGTAGAGTCGTCGGCAATCCAACTGCAGGATCTACTGCACCATCGTATGGATATCGGCTTGCTGCGTCTGCCGGTACTGCACCAGCCCGATGACCTGACCTTGCTTCCGTTGTTCAGGGAGCAAGTGGTGGTTGCCGTGGGCCCCACTCATCACCTGGCGAGCGAATCCAGGATTGCGCTTGCGCAGCTTCGTGACGAGTCTTTCGTGTCAGTGCCCCACCCGCAACGTGGTGGGCTCAGCTATCTGTCGTTCGAGCTTTGCGCCAAAGCCGGATTTTCACCCAAGCCTGCGCAGGTCTATTCGGTTAAGCGCACACAGTCATTGCTGGTTCAGGCAGGTTTTGGCATTGCACTACTCCCCGCCTCAACCGCTCGCGCCTCTTCCCTGCATGCAATTGAAATCACCGACGAGGGTTGTGAAAGCGAAGTGGTGCTTGCATACCGGGAGCACGCATCGCCACTGGTGGCTGCCTTCGTCGCGCACTTTAAAGAGGCCTTTTCGAGCCATTGACGCCCTTCTATTGCTCAGTTTCGCGCCGACGCTGCTCACGCCCAAGCCACCCACCGGTAAGCGCCCAGATCAACGCTATTGCTGCGCCGATAAGCATCGCCAACCCGGGATGCTCGCCGAGCAGGTCCAGCCCTCGCTTGACCCAGCCGCTCAGTGCATCACCACCCCGATAGACCACGGTATCGGTGAAGTTCTTGGCCTTGTACTTGTGCTCCGGCGCCACCACGGTATAGAGCATCTCCCGCCCGGGCCTGACCAGCGCATACTCCCCTACACGCCGCACCACCATCACCACCACAAACACCGCAAACAACGGCGCCATCGCCAACCAGAGAAAACCGACGACCATTACCAGCGGTACTGCGACCAGCAAAATACCCACCCCCAGCTTGCGCGCCAGGTGCCCGGTAACAAACACCTGGGTAAGGATAGACAAGAACTGCACGGCGCTGTCGATCAGGCCAAATACCTGTGTCTGTTCGGTTCGGCTGGTGAAATGCTCAGCCACCAGGCGTGCCTGTTCGAAGTAAAGGAAGGTGCTGACGCTCGCCAGCAACACCACAAACAACGCGATCGCCAACAAATACGGCGAACGCAACACCTCGCTGGCACCGGCGAAGGGATTGCCGCCAAGCGGCCGGGAGCGCGGCAATTCGGCGTCAGCGGGCAGCGGATGGCGATCTCGGTACTGGTGTAGATAGGCTGCGGCGACTATGCACCCCAGCAGGCAGGCAGTGGCCAGCACTACCAGCCCACTGTGGCCGATGACCCCGACCAGCAGTGTACCCAGTAACGGCCCGACCAACCCGCCAACGCTGGCGCCGCCGGCCAGCAGGCCGAACAAGCGCTTGGCCTGCTCACTGGACAAGACATCGGCCAGCACACTCCAGGCCAGGGAAATACTCACCAGGTTGAACATCGACAACCAGATGTAGAACGCCCGCGCACTCCACAGGTTGTCTGGCTGCTGGGCGAACAGCGCCGCAAATACCAGCAGGTTGCTGGCCAGAAAGCTGTAGGTCCAGGGCAGGATGCGCCGTCGCTGTACTTTCGTGGCCAGCCAGCCGAATAGCGGCAATGCGATCAGGGTCAGTACAAAGGTGCCGGTGAACAACCACTGCAGATTCTCCACGCCACCGGCCACCCCCATGGTTTCGCGCACCGGGCGCAGCATGAAATAACCGACAAACAACAGGAAAAACAGGCTCAACCCGGCAACTACGAGGGGGCCTTCGCCTTTGCGCACATTGAACAGGCCCGTTTTCGATACGACCATGGCGTTCAGCCGAACTGTTCGATCAGTTGCTTGCGCTGTGCGTCACTCAGTAAAGGGCCACTACCGGCCTTGAGCTGATCGAGTTGGCGGTCTGGACGACCGGTGGCCGGAATCACTGCCGTCACCGCCGGATGGCTGATGGCAAACTTGAGAAACAGCTGCGCCCAACTGCCGATGCCCGCCTCCTGCGCCCAGGCCGGCAACGCCTGGCCCTTGACCTTGGCAAACAGTCGGCCGTCATCGAAGGCGCGATTGATCAATACTGCTACGCCTTTGTCCTGTGCCAGTGGCAGCACGGTACGGGCAGCCGCCGGGGAATTGACCGAATAGTGAATCTGAATGAAATCCAACTGCTCGTTGCGCAGGATGCCTTCAAGTGCATCCAGGCCACTGTCTACATAATGGGTTACACCCACATAGCGGGTGAGGCCCTGCGCCTTCAGCTCGCGGGCATATGGCAGCTGGCGCTGCCAGTCGCGCAGGTTATGGATTTGCAGCAGATCGACCTTGTCGGTGCGCAGGTTTCGCAAGGTGGCGGCCCACTGCGCCTCGGCCGCAGCGCGACTGTCTGCGGCTATCTTGGTGGCCAGAAAGGTTTGGCCGCGCCAGCCACCTTCCTCAAGCAACTGGCCCAGCACTGCATCGGCGCCACCGTAGTTGGGCGAGGTATCGATAACCTGGCCACCGCCGTCGAAAAACACCTTCAGAACCTGCTTGAGCTGCTGGTACTGCGCCGAATCCGCCTCGACTTCGAAACTGCCGGAGGTACCCGCTCCAATCACCGCCAGCGCCTCGCCACTGGCGGGGACCTTGCGCGTAAGCATCAGATGGCTGCTGGCAAAACCTGGGCCCGACAGCCCCAGGCAACTAAGGCCCACGGCAAGCGTGGCGCTGGCGGCTAGAAAATCACGACGGCTGGGCATGGCGGGCTTCCTGGCTAATGGCTGGGCCAAAGGAAAAGCTTAGCCTTGTGAAATTTACCCCGCCCCCTCAATCGTTACCGTATGTGTTGTTTTCGATTGGAGTACATTTGTACTCTTGCGCATTGACAGGCATGGCGCCCACACCAGCGTTTTCCTCAATGCCCACTCTCAAAGTGGCTGATTGCGCAAAAAACCGCGACCTTGCGCATACGCCGACTATATTGAGCTTGTCCCCGCCCGTAGCCTGAGCGCGCACTATGCTCGATACCGATCACCTGATCATCTGCGAACATTGCGATTGCGTTTATCACAAGGTCCCCCTCGGCAAGCACCAGAAGGCCTTGTGCCTGCGTTGCGGCGCGGTCCTGCAGCGCTATAACGGCCTGACCCTGCAACAGCGTCTGGCCTTGAGCGTCACCGCCGGGGTGCTGTGGGTGCTGGCCAACTTCTACCCGGTGATGAGTATCAGCCTGCAGGGTTTTTCCAACAGTGCGACGCTGTGGGATTCGGTGCGCGCCCTGGCCACCGGCCCCATTACCTTTATTGCCCTGGTGGCGGCCATCTCGATCATCATCGCGCCCATGTTCCAGTTGCTGCTGCTGATCTGGGTGCTGTGCTTTGCCATGGCCGGGCAACGCTCGCCGGCCTTTCACCTGTGCATGCGCTGGCTGGAAACCCTGCGCCCATGGAGCATGCTCGAGGTCTGTCTGTTGGGTGCCTTGGTCGCGGTCTTCAAGCTGGCCGGGTTGCTCGATGTGCTACCCGGTATCGGCCTGATTGCGCTGGCGGCGCTGAGCCTGTTGATGATCCGCATTGCTGGGCGTGATATCCGCGAACTGTGGGATACCCTGCCATGAGCCGCCCGCCGCTCGCCTGCGAGCTGAAGCTGGTGCTGTGCCACGCCTGCGGCAAGGCCTGCGATACGGATCGCTCTATGCACCACTGCGAGCGCTGCGGCGCGCCGGTACATGCGCGCAAGCCTAATTCGCTGACCCGCACCTGGGCGTACCTGATCGCGGCGCTGGTGTTCTATGTACCCGCCAACCTACTACCGGTGATGAACACCAAAATGCTCGGCAGTGGTGAGGACAGCACCATCATGAGCGGGGTTATCGAATTCTGGTCCCATGGTGCCTGGGATATCGCCCTGATCATTTTTATCGCCAGTATCGCCGTGCCAGCGACCAAGTTCGTCGCCCTCGGCTTGCTGCTGATAACCGTGCAACGCGGCAGCAATTGGGCGCAGAAAGAGCGCTCCAAGCTTTATCGCTTCGTCGAGTTGATCGGTTACTGGTCAATGCTCGACGTTATCGTCGTGGCGCTGGTTGCAGCGCTGGTGAAATTCCAGGCGTTGGGCGACATAGAACCGCGCCCGGGCATTCTGTTTTTCGGCCTCGTGGTGGTGTTCACCATGCTCGCCGCCATGAGTTTCGATCCCCGAATGATCTGGGAAAGCCGCCAACCTGAGGAGCACACGGATGAAGTCAGCAGTCACTGAGGAGCCGCCAGTGCCGGGCTCATCGACGGTTAAGACCCGACGCTTCAGTGTGTCGCTGGTATGGATCGTGCCGATCATTGCCGTGTTGATCGGCATTTCACTGGTTGTACACAACTGGCTGCAACAAGGGCCGACTATCCAGATTACCTTCAAGACCGGCGAAGGGCTGACCGCCAACAAGACCGAGGTCAAGTACCGCAATGTGGTCATCGGTCATGTCACCACGGTGGAGCTGAGTCAGGATCAGAAAAGCGTTACCGCCACCGTCAGCCTGGTCAAGCAGGCTGACAACTTCACCCGCGAAGACTCCAAGTTCTGGGTGGTGCGCCCACGCATTGGTGCCGGCGGCGTTTCCGGGATCGACACGCTGTTTTCCGGCGATTTCATTGGTGCCGACTTCGGCCAGTCCAGCACCCGCGCCAAGGCATTCAAGGGCCTGGAGATGCCACCGCCGATTACCTACGGCGAGCCTGGCAAGCGTTTTACCCTGCATACCGACGACCTGGGCTCGCTGGGGGTGGGCTCACCGGTGTACTACCGCAAGATTCCCGTAGGCCAGGTGGTGGCCTATGAACTGTCCAAGGACGGCAAAGGCGTCGACATAGAAGTTTTCGTCCACTCCCCCAACGATACATTCATTACTGACAACACCCGCTTCTGGAACGCCAGTGGCATCGATGTAGAAGCTGGCGCCAACGGTTTTGCGGTACGTACGGAGTCGCTGTCGTCGCTGCTGGTGGGCGGGATCGCCTTCCGTGCCCCGCAGTACAACCCCGAAGACCAGGTAGCCGCCGAAGACAAGGTGTTCGAGCTGTTCGAGGATGAAAAGACCGCGCTCGCCCCACCCAACGGTAAACCGCAATACTTGGCCCTGCGTTTCGACCAGGCCCTGCGCGGCTTGAGAGTGGGTGCGCCGGTGGAGTTCCTCGGTGTAGAGATCGGCCGAGTAGTCTCGGTGAACCTGGACTTTGATGTCGAGCAGCGCTCCTTTCCGGTCAACGTCGGTATCGTGATTTATCCGCAACGCCTGGGAAGAGCGCACACCAAACTGCTCAAGGCGCTGCATCATGACCCTGATGATGAAAAAGCCGCCGCGCAGGTGCTGGGCACCTTTGTCGAGAACGGCCTGCGCGCCCAGGCGCGTAGCGGCAACCTGCTCACCGGGCAGTTGTATATCGCCCTGGATTTCGACCCCAAGGCTGCGAAAGTGGCGTTCGACCCGACGGCGCGGCCAATCACCATCCCTACGGTGCCGGGCAGTCTTGAGCAGCTTCAGGAGCAGTTCCAGGCCATGGTCGAACGCATCAACCGCCTGCCCATCGAGCGTATCGCCAACAACCTCGATGCCAACCTGGTGGAACTGCGCAAGGGCCTTGCACAGTTCAACTCGCGCACCTTGCCAGGGGTCCAGGGCACCTTGCAGGAGGTCAGCAAAACCCTGCAGTCGGCCAACTCGACCTTGGCCGACGACTCGCCGCAGCGCGAACAACTGACCCAGACCCTCGATGAACTGGGCCGTATGTCGCGCTCGATGCGCGAGCTGGCTGATTACCTGGGGCGCAACCCCGAGTCCTTGCTGCGCGGCAGACCCAAGGATGCCCCGGCTGACCACCTGAAACCCTCATCCAGCAACTGACGCAGGAGCACCGATCATGGCGAACGCCACAAAATTCGCAGTGCTGGGTCTGATTGTGCTGCTGTCTGCCTGTCGCAGCGACCCCATTCACTACCACACCCTGACCCCGCAACAACCAGCATCGGCCAGCAACGCCGACATCCAGTTAGAGCGCATCAGCGTGCCGCCGCAGGTCGACCGACCACAAGTGGTGGTGCGCCAAAGCAACAGCAGCCTGGCAATCCTTGAGACCGAATGGTGGGGCGCAAGCCTTGCCGACGAGTTGCAAAACGCCCTGACCAACCAGTTCACCGGCAGCAGTCAGCCACGCCTGGGCTTGCGCGTGGATGTGCAGCGTTTTGATTCGGTACCGGGCCAGTACGCGCTATTCGACGCGCGCTGGCGGCTGCGCACGGCAGGTGGAACGGAAGCCAGCGCGCTCAACTGTCGCAGCGTCATCCAGACCCCGGCCGGCGCCAGCATCGAAGAGCTGGTAGTTGCCCATCAACAGAACATCAAACGCTTCACCGAACTGGTAAGCCAGGCTGCCAGCACCGGCGCCAACCGCTGCCCGTCCGTACGCTAACATTGCCTACCCAAGGAAGCTGCCATGACTGAGCAACGCCCGATACAGTTTGGAAACGGCAGAGAACTGCTGGACGTTCTGATCAGAGCAGGATTGATCGCGGTACTGGTGATGTTCTGCTTCGAGATCTTCAAGCCATTCCTGAGCCTGATGCTCTGGGCGGTAATCCTCGCGATCACCCTCTACCCCTTGAACCAGCGGCTGGCCAGCATCCTCGGCAACCGCCCCGGCTGGTCGGCGATTATTCTGGTGATCATCGGCCTGGCGTGCCTGATCGGCCCGTTGAGCCTACTCGGCACCTCAGTGGCCGAATCGGTCAGGCTGGGCATTCAGGGCTTCGAAGACCAAGTCATCGAAATTCCGCCACCGCCCTTGAATGTCCGCGACTGGCCACTGATCGGTGCGCCGCTATACCGCATCTGGGAGCATGCCAGCGGCGACCTGAGCTGGGCGTTGTCGCAGGTGGCCCCGCACCTCAAAGGCGTGAGCAAGACGGTGCTGACTCAACTGGCGGGTGTCGGCTCGGGCATCCTGGTGTTCGTACTGGCCCTGATCGTTGGCGGCATAATAATGGCCAAGGGCGAAACCGGTCACCGCACCGGTGTTGCCATCGCCACGCGTATCTCCGGCCCGCAGCGTGGCCCGCAACTGGCAGCCCTGTGCACCGCCACCATCCGCGCCGTCGCCCAAGGTGTGGTCGGCATTGCCTTTATCCAGATGCTGCTGGTGGGCATCGGCCTGGTCGTGATGGGCGTACCGGCAGCCGGCGTACTGGCCTTGCTGGTACTGCTGCTGGGCATTACCCAATTGCCAACCCTGCTGATCACCCTGCCGGTGGTCATCTACGTATTCGCCCACGACGGCGTCGGTGTCAGCACCGTCCTTTTCGCCATCTGGACCATCCTCGCCGGCCTCTCCGACAACGTCCTCAAACCCCTGCTGTTGGGCCGAGGCGTAGCGGTTCCCATGCCAGTGGTCCTCATCGGCGCCTTAGGCGGTATGCTCACCAACGGCATCATCGGCCTATTCATAGGTCCGGTATTACTGGCAGTGGGGTATGAACTGTTCATGAGCTGGGTTGCCCAACCGCTGAGCGAGCCTGCCGCCATCGAGGAAAAACCTTGATCTGCGCTTGATCGCTACCCGTCTCTTCAAGCACAAGGCCCCACAGGAGCCCCACAGCGCAGCGAAGGGTCCTGGAGGGCCAAACCCTTCGCTTATGGGGCGACTGCCAAAGCAAGGCGTCGCCAAGCCACAACAGAGACCAGGCACGGCCCTAAATACTCATCAGCAACTGCCCGCTGTCGACCCGCAACTCAACCCCATTGATCGCCCGCGACTCATCACTGGCCAAGAACAACACACTGGCAGCGACATCCTCTGGTAGACACATGCGCTGCATCGGATCGCTGTCGATAGTCATCCGCTCAGGGGCCAAACCTGCCGGCCAACTACCGCGCGTCATAGCGGTGAGTACACTGTCCGGGTGCAAGGTATTGCAACGAATACGGTACTTGCGCTGGCGACAATGCACCGCCACCGAACGCGACAAAGCCGCCACTGCGCCTTTGGAAGCGCTATAGGCCAGGTAATCACCGCGCCCACCCAACGCTGCAATAGATGACATATTGATGATCGAGCCACCCGTTGCCTTCATCAGCGCAATGCCCTCACGGCAGCCGAGAAACACGCTGTCGCTGTTCACCTGCAGTACCCGATGCCAGTCATCCAGCAACGTATCTTCAATCGAGCCGCTGCGCAGGATGCCCGCGTTATTGAACAGAATATCCAGGCGCCCATGCCGATCACGCAAATAGGCCATCACCTGCTGCCAGTCGCTTTCACTGCTGGCATCGTGACGAACAAAGGCGGCGGCCGGGCCTATCTCGGCGGCAAGGGCCTGGCCTGCTTGTTCATCAATGTCGCTGATCACCACCTGCGCGCCTTCTGCCGCCAGCAACCGTGCGCAAGCGCGGCCAATACCGTTTGCGCCGCCTGTGACCAAGGCAACTTTGCCCTGTACTCGTCCACTCATATACCGGTCCTCGTTGGAATTGCTTGCGCCGTATCGCGGGGCAGGCCCGCCTCTGAAACCCTCACTGAAGCGGCGGCGCAACCGGCCCGGCGCCCGGAAAACACGCAGTCCGCCAAGGACAGGCCACTGATGTACAGGTGCGACGGAATGCCCAGCGCCGTGCGTCCGGCGGCGTACAGACCGGCAATCGGCTGACCGTTGCTGTCCAGCGCCGCGCCGGTGTCTTCGTCCACTTTCAAGCCGCCGAGGGTCAACGCCCCGAGGGGGAAAATCGGATTGCCAACGGAAATATCACAGGCATAGAACGGCCCCTGATCGAGCACCTCGCGACAGCCGGTGGACTTGCCGAACTCGTCCTCACACTCGCCTCGGGCGGCGCTGTTGTTGCGCGCCAGCGCCTGGTTCAAGGCATCGACCTGCATACCGGCAGCCTTGGCCAGTTGCGCCGGGGTCTTGCCCTTGCGCGGCTTGAACAACATCAAGGCCAGTGCCGGTAAAGCCTGGAACCACCAATAGCCACCGAACAGCGCCTGCCTGATCGCCTTGGTCCGCAGTCGCGCATCGAGCACCAACCAGGCGCGCCCACCCTGCTCTTCCATCAGCGGCTGGCCAAGCGTGGCCCCATAGACTTCCTCGTTGCAGAAGCGCTTACCATCGCGATTGACCACGATGCCTTCGGGCCAACAATGCGGTGGGTTGATAAAGCGCCATGCCGAAACACGCTCAAGCCCGGCACTGGCGGCACCAGCGCTTTGCCCCAGGCGCAGGCCGCTGCCATCGCAACCGGTGGCGCCGACCTTGAAGTTGCGGCGATAGGCGGGTGCATGCTCGCGCATCAACTCTCGGTTGAAGATAAAGCCCCCAGTACTGAGCACCACGCCCTGCCGTGCGCGCACCCGGTATGCCTGGGCGTGCTCTCGCTCCAGGCGAGTGGCGCGCTGGCGTAACTTGTCACAGTAGCCGGGTGCGAGGTTTTGCCAGCGTTCGGCGCGTGCCATCAGCCGCGTATGGGCCTTGGCCGCCTCGCTACCCGGCAGCAAGCGCCACAACTCGGCACCGATCACCCGGCCTTCGCCGTCCTGCACCAGGCGCCGCGCCGCCGATTGCAACAGCGGACGGACACCCGCTTTCAGGCAGGCTGACTGCAGATGGCTGTACAGCACAGCGCCGCACTGCCCTTTGCCCACTGTACGATGACCGCGGGCTGCCGGGGCCAGCGTACCGGTATGCGACGGCACCAACTCATTGCCGGAGTAATAGAGAAAATAGCCATCTGCAGGATAGGAGGTCTTCCCGCCGGGCGGCATCTGGTGACCGAACGGCGCACCGTGGCTTTGCAGCCATTCCAGGTTGGCCACACTCTGTTCGCAGAATCGGCGCAGCGTGCTGTCGCTGACCACCCCGCAGGTTTCGTGCTTGAGGTAATCGAACATCGCTTGTGGACTGTCGCTGATGCCGGCGGCCTGCTGCTGGCGGGTGCCTCCCCCGGCGTAGACAACGCCACCGCTTTTAGCGCTGGCGCCACCACCGGTGAAACGGTCGGCGATCAACACGTCGGCGCCATTGGCCCGCGCCTCAAGGGCCGCGCAGGCTCCCGAAGCGCCCCAGCCAATCACCAGCACATCGCACAGATCGTCCCACTTCAACAGCTTGCTGTCGCTCACTCGCAAGGGTGCCAGGATGGTGCTGCAGGTTGAATCCTTGTTTATTGGCTGCATGGTGGCTCCTAACGTTGGCTGGCGAGGTGGTTGGCGGCGATAAAGGCGAAGGTCAGCGCCGGCCCCAGGGTGCCGCCGGCACCGGGATAGCTGGTGCCCATCACCGAGGCCGAGCAGTTGCCAATGGCATACAAGCCGTCAATCGGCTGGCCGTCTTCGCGTACCACCTGGGCGTCGGCGTTGGTCAACAGGCCACCCTTGGTGCCAATGTCACCAGCATCCATGCGCATGGCGTAGAAAGGCCCTTTGCGCAGCGGCGCCAAGCACGGGTTGGGTTTGATATTGCTGTCGCCGTAATAGCGGTCGAAGACATTGCCGCCGCGGCCAAAGTCCGGGTCTGTACCGTTGCGCGCATAGTCGTTGACCTTGGCCACGGTATTCTCCAGGCCATCAGCGTCTACACCGATCGACCGAGCAAGCTCGGCCAAGGTCTCGGCCTTGAAGTACAGGGTGTTGCGCCACTCCTTGGGCAAGCGGCTGTCGGGCATCACCTGTGCCGGCATCAGCGGGCCCATGGCATAGTGCTGGCGAAAGTGGCCGTCAAAAATCACCCAGGCTGGCACGCTGTGGCCACCGGTTACCTGGTTGTCGCGGTACATAGCGTCGACGAACTCAAGGTACGGCGCGGCCTCGTTGACGAAACGCTGGCCGTGGCCATTGACCACAATGGCACCGGGGAATGCCCGTTCGGCAAAGATGCCACGTGGTTTGTCCTCACCCGGTACGGCAATGGTTGGCGCCCACCATGCCCAGTCCATCAGCGCTGTTGCCGCGCCCTGGGCGATCCCGGCCTGCAGCGCTGCGCCGGTATTGTTGCCCGGCGGGGTTGCACTCCAGGCCATGCGCGTAGGCTGCGGCAGGTACTGTTCGCGCAATGCCTGGTTCTGTTCGAAGCCACCGGAGCCGAGGATGACCCCGAGACGTGCCCGAAGCGTAAGCGGCTGCCCGTCTCGCATCACGTTGACGCCAGCAATGCGCTCGCAATCGCTAAGCAAACCGGTGAAATCGGTGTTCAACCACAGCGGCACATTGCGGTCCATCAACGAGCGCCGCAGCGCAGCGACCAGCGAACTGCCCAGCGCCGCGCGACGGTCGTACTTGCTTTTGCGCCGCCATTTGAAGTCCAGTTTGTAGCGCAGCATCAAACCGAGAATCAGCAACTGCCAACCAAAACCACGGGCCATGGCCTTGTGGGCGTCGCGTGCGGTCCAGGCAATGCGCCCCATGAGCAAGGTGGTGGGTGAAGGCTTGCGCAGATTGTTCAGTTCATCGCCCAGTTCACTGGTGTCGAACGGTTCAGGGTCCAAGGTGCGGCCACCTGGCAAGGCACCCGGAAGGTGCGGGTAGTAATCCGGGTACTTGTCGGCCACCGCGTAGCGCACACGGCTGGTACGGGTGAGGGTTTCAATCATCTTCGGCGCGTTGTCGAGATAGGCGCGCAAGCGCTCCTCGCCCACCTGTTCACCGGCGGCCGCCTGCAAATAGGTCAAGGCCTGTTCGGCACTGTCGGCCCCACCCTTGCGGGCGAAGTAATGATTGTTGGGAATCCAGATCCCGCCGCCAGAAATCGCCGAAGTGCCGCCGTACTTGTCGCTCTTTTCCACGATCAGCACGCTGAACCCCTGGTCGGCGAGAAACACCGCCGAGGCCATCGACCCAGCGCCTGAGCCGACCACAATCACGTCATAGACAGTTGGAGCCTGAACTTGAGCAGTCATTGTTGTTATGCCATTGGCTGAAATTCAGTGTGGATCATCGACCCGGCGCAGACCGTGCTCATCGTCAAAGCGGACTAGATGCAACGCCGCGCAGGGCTGGCCTCAACGGTAAAAAGCGTTAGTCCATTAAGACGATGTGTAGACAAGACCCGCGCCCAATACTGGCACCACGAAATCCCACCCCATGAGGACATGTCATGGCTACGCCAAACATCGGTTTCGACCCTCAAGCCTTCCGCAATGCGCTGGGCACGTTCACCACCGGGGTCACTATCATCACCACCCAGGCCGAAGACGGCTCGCCAGTGGGAATCACCGCCAACAGTTTCAACTCGGTATCGCTCAATCCGCCGCTAGTGCTCTGGAGTTTGTCGAAAAAAGCCCGCAGTTTGCCGGTATTCAGCACCGGCAAACACTGGAACGTGCACGTGCTGTCTACCGAACAAGAGTCGCTGTCTGGCCGTTTTGCCACTCAGGGCGAGGACAAGTTCGCCGAAATCCAGTTCGACAGCGGCATCAGCGAAGCCCCCTTGCTACAGGACTGCACCGCGCGCTTTCAGTGCCGCACCGCGTTCCAGTACGAAGGCGGCGATCACGTGATTTTTGTCGGCGAGGTGCTGGCATTCGATCACAGTGAGCGTGCGCCGCTGGCGTTCCAAAGCGGCCAGTACGCCCTGGCCATGCGCAAACCGCGCAGCGAACTGCGCCTGGCTACCACCCCACCGCCGCCCGAGTGCAGCTACACCGAAGACCTGCTTGGCTATTTGCTGGGACGCGCGCACTATCAGTTGCTCAACGCTTTGCGCCTGTTGTTGAACAACCAACAATTGGATGAACAGGCGTTTTTCATTCTCTCGGTGCTGTGCATCCGCGACAACCTCAGTCTGGAAGAGATCAACACCTTCGTGAACTACACCGGTCACGAAGTGACACTGCCAAGCATGCGCTTCCTTGAGCGACAGAATCTGGTAGCCATTGAAGGGGGTCCAGGCCAACAGCGCTTTGTGCTTACCGCCAACGGCCGCGAAGCATCGCTGCAACAATTGGCCCTGGCCAAGCTGGTCGAGGAGGATTTGTCAGTTAAATTGGGCCCGGCTGACGCTCAGGCGTTGAAGGTGTTGCTCAAGCGTCTGATCGTGGTCAGCGACCCAGGTCTGCCCGACTTGTGGGCGCCGCGCTGACGCGCACTCACCGCTTGGCCCGCAACTGTTTTACAATGCATGGCGCTCGAGGCCTCTCATTTTCAGCCTCGAGCACCGAGGCGGGTAATGAACACCATCGAGCGCTATCTTCAGGCGGCCACCCGCGACAACACCCGACGCAGTTACCAAGCGGCGGTCCAGCACTTCGAAGTAAGCTGGGGTGGCTTTCTTCCCGCCACCGCCGACAGTATTGCCCGCTACCTGGCCGACCACGCTGACACCCATGCAATCAGTACCCTCAAACAGCGCCTGGCGGCGCTTGGGCAGTGGCATGTCAGCCAGGGTTTTCCCGATCCGACCAAGGCACCGGTGGTACGCCAGGTGCTAAAGGGTATTCGAACCCTGCACCCGGCCGAACCCCGGCAAGCGGCGCCATTGCAAATCCAGCACTTGCAGCAAGCCATTGCGTTCCTGGAGCAAGAAGCCCGCCAGGCCCGCGAGCGTCACCACCTGCCCGAGCTGTTGCGGGCTCGACGCGATGTGGCGTTATTGCTGATCGGCTTCTGGCGTGGTTTTCGCGGCGATGAACTGGCTCGTCTGCACGTCGAACATATTCAAGCTCAGGCCGGCAAAGGCATGCACATTTACTTGCCACGAAGCAAAGCTGACCGCCAGGCACTCGGCACTCGCCATCAGGCGCCAGCACTGAAAGTGCTGTGTCCAGTGCAGGCCTACCTGCAATGGATCGAAGTGGCAGGCATCGCGCACGGCCCGGTGTTCCGCAAACTCGATCGCTGGGGCAACCTGAATGAGGCTGCGCTCAACAGCAACAGCCTGATCGCCTTGTTGCGGCGCATCCTGGAACGCAGCGGGATCTCGGCTTCTTCATATACCAGCCACTCGTTGCGCCGCGGCTTTGCCACCTGGGCTACCAGCAACGGCTGGGAGATCAAGGCATTGATGAGCTACGTCGGCTGGAAAGACGCCAAGTCGGCGTTGCGCTACATCGATGCCTCGGCCTCTTTCGGCGAACTGGCTGTGCTCGACAAGCCACTCGAGCAGCCTGCAATCATCGGTTAGGCGCTGATTGATGGGCACACGACCACAAGCGCGCAACATCGCCAGCACGATCCCGCAATAACTCTGCGGCATTACCACACGCCTGTTCGAGGCTCATCGGCCCGCTGGTCACAGCGAACGCAGCGTCAATGCCGTGGCCGTACAATTGCTGGTAACCTTCTCCCAGGGTTCCGGCGATGACCAGCACCGGTACACCGTGGCGCTTGGCAACCCGAGCGACACCGAAGGGTGTTTTGCCCCGCAATGTTTGCGCATCGAAGCGCCCTTCCCCGGTAATCACCAGATCAGCGCCTTGCACGGCCGATTCCAGGCCGGCCAACTCTGCGACCACGTCGATACCCGGCCGGAAGGTCGCCTGCAGGAACGCCTTTGCCGCAAAGCCCATGCCGCCAGCGGCACCGCAGCCTGGAAAGTCACGCACGTCTTCGTTGAGCCACGCTGCGCAGTGATCGGCAAAGTGCCCCAAGGCTTTGTCCAGCATCAGCACCTGATCAGGACTGGCGCCTTTCTGGGGGCCGAAGATAGCCGACGCGCCATTGCTGCCGCACAGCGGGTTATCAACGTCGGCGGCAACTTCCAACTGCACCCGGGCCAAGCGCGGGTCCAGCGCGCTGGCATCAAGGCGCGCCAGTTGGCTCAACGCCAGGCCACCCTCGGCCAGCGCCTGATCCTGCGCGTCGAACAGGCGCACGCCCAAGGCCCTGAGCATGCCGCTGCCACCGTCGTTGGTGGCGCTGCCGCCGATCGCCAGAATGATCCGCTGCGCACCGGCATCGAGGGCAGCGCTGATCAACTGGCCGGTGCCAAAGGTGCTGCTGCGGCACGCGTCACGCTGTCCAAGGCCGAGTAACTGCAGGCCGCTGGCCTGGGCCATTTCGATAATCGCCGTGTGGCTGTCGGCCAACCAGCCCCAGCCGGCTTGCACTGTCTCGCCCAGCGGGCCTTGTACGTGCTGACGACGCAGTTCACCACTACAGGCCGCAATAATTGCCTCCATGGTGCCTTCACCACCATCGGCCATCGGCCGCTTGAGCAACTGCGCGTCAGGCCAGACCTGGGCCAGACCCAAGGCGATGGCATCTGCCACACCTTCAGCGCTGAGACTGTCCTTGAACGAGTCGGGGGCGATGACGATTTTCATGGGGGTTCTCCTGCTCCAGTTCGTTGCATGCTGACAGCTAGCGCGTGCGCGGGCTTCTGGCGGATGCACAAAATCTGCATGTGTGCATTGGGCAGTTTGCCAATCAGGCGTTTACCGGCAGCAGTTGCAAGCCCAAGTACAAACTCAGCATGCCGTCCAGGCGCAGCGGATCGACCTCGCTCAGTTCGGCAATACGCTCCAGGCGATAACGCAAACTGTTGCGGTGAATTCCCAGGGCGTCGGCACAGGCCTGGCTTTGCCCGTCATGGGCGCACCAGGCGCGCAGTGTCGCCAGTAGCTGACCACTGTTGTCCTTGGCGCGGATGCGTTGCAGGGGTTCGAGCAGCTCATCCAGGGCATCATCGTTGCGGTGGCGCCACAGCAATGCCGGCAGCCGGTAACGCTGCAGCGTGAGCGTTTGCTCGCCCGGCACCACTTCGCAACCATAGGCCAGCAGGTCTCGCACGCGTCGATAGCCGCGGCGCAATTGTTCGATGCTTTGGGCGGGCAGACCTGTTGCCAGGCGCTGCACCTGCCAGCCATGACGCTGCAACCGTTCCAGCAGCCGCGACTCGTCCATGGCAACATTGGCCGGGCGGCACCATAGCAATGAGTGACGCGCCGGGCTCACACACCAACTGTCGGGGTAACGGCTCATCAACCAGCTGGCCAACTCTTCGGCTGCAGGCCCGTTGTCCAGTTCGAACAGGCATGGAACGCGCGCCAGTTGCGGCTTGAGCCCCAACTGGCGGGCCTCGTCGAGCAGACGCGGCGAATCGCCCGAACCGCCCAGTAACAACGCGAGCAGATCGTCACAGCGTTGTCGTCGCCATTGCTGCTCCACCTGCAGGTGGCGCTGAGCCAGGAGCATTTCCGCGGTCATGCACACCAGTTGCGCGTAGGTTCGCAGGTGCTGCGGGTCACCGGTAAGCCCCAGCACCCCCATCAAGCGTCCGTCGAGCAACAAGGGGACATTGATTCCCGGCTGCACCCCTTTCAGGCATTTGGCGGCCTCGACATCAAGTTCGACGATGCGACCATTGGCCAACACCAGCTGCGCGCCCTCGTGGCGGGTGTTGATGCGCTCCGGCTCGCCGCTGCCGAGGATCAGGCCCTGACTGTCCATGACGTTGACGTTACACGGCAGAATGGCCATCGCCCGATCGACGATATCCTGCGCCAGATCATGGTCCAGTTCGAACATGAGAGGATCCTTGTTATCGCAACAGTTGGTCCGGGGCACAGCAGGTCAGTCGATTTGCTGTGCAAAAGCACAAAGACAGCCACGGCCCGCTCACTGAGACTCGTCGCAGCAGCCACATTGACGCTGACTGCGGCGATAAACATAAAAACAGAGAGAGAATCATGTCATACAGCTCTGCCCCTGACCAAGGCCAAGACGTCGCCCGCAATGCCCTTTACCGGCGCATTACCTGGCGACTGATTCCCTTCATCTTCATCTGCTATCTGTTCAACTACCTGGACCGGGTGAACGTCGGTTTTGCCAAGTTGCAGATGCTTGATGCGCTGAAGTTCAGCGAAACCATCTACGGCCTCGGCGCCGGGATCTTCTTCATCGGCTATGTGGCATGCGGCCTGCCCAGCAACCTGGCGCTCAACCGCTTTGGTCCACGACGCTGGATTGCGTTGATGATGATTGTCTGGGGCACGTTATCGACCTGCCTGCTGTTTGTAACTACACCGATGGAATTCTATGCCCTGCGCCTGTTTACCGGTGCGGCTGAAGCAGGCTTCTTCCCCGGCATCGTGTTGTATCTCTCGCGCTGGTTCCCGGCCACGCGCCGTGGTCGGATCATGGCTCTGTTCATGTCGGCGATCCCGGTTTCCGGCTTGCTGGGCGGTCCGTTTTCCGGCTGGATCCTCAACCACTTCGCCGCCGGCCAACATGGCATGGCCGGCTGGCAATGGATGTTCCTGATCCAGGGGCTGCCCACCGTACTGCTTGGTTTCCTTGCGATCTTCCTGCTCAGCGACGGTTACGCCACCGCCAAGTGGCTGAACCCGGCCGAGCGTCAGCTCATCAAAAGCGACCTTGACGCCGATGCGGCAAGCAAACCAGTGACCACCAGCGACAGCCTGTTGTCGGTGTTCAGCAACCCGATCATCTGGACTTTCGGCTTTGTCTACTTCTGCATCCAGAGCGGCGTGTATGCGATCAACTTCTGGCTGCCATCGATCATCAAGAGCCTGGGTTTCAGCGACGCCTTGCTAATTGGCTGGCTGAGCGCGATTCCTTACTTGCTGGCGGGGGTCTTCATGCTGCTGGTGGGCCGTTCGGCAGACCTGCGCAACGAGCGACGCTGGCACTTGGTCGTGCCCATGTTGATGGGCGCGCTGGGGCTGCTGATTGCGGTGAACTTCGCGCATAACCCGGTGATTGCCATTATCGGCCTGAGCATTGCCACCATGGGCGCCCTCACCGGCCTGCCCATGTTCTGGCCGATGCCGACCGCCTTGCTCAGTGCCGGCACTGCGGTGGCAGGGCTGGCAATCATCAACTCGGTCGGGCAGATGGCAGGCTTCCTCAGCCCGTACCTGGTTGGTTTCATCAAGGACCAAACCGGTTCAACCGATGCAGCGCTGTATTCGCTGGCCGCCTTGATCGTGGTGGGCAGCCTGGTGGCATTGCGCGTATCACGCGTGCGCACGCTCGGCACAGTGGGCGAACAGGCTAACTGAAGGTGACTAAAGAGGCCGGTCGTAGTGGACCGGCCTGCTTGTTCAGCACTTGCCCTTACTCGAACATCACCTTGCCACGGTCGTTACGCCAATGCTCGAACGGGTGGTTCGCTATCAGAAATGGAATTAATCATCGGCTAATCCGTTCTGATGATAGATAGCCCATTGCGAGTATCCTGCGATGTTTCCAATCACTCCCGACCGTCGCTACCTCGTCATCCAGGGACAGTTGTGGCGATGCAGCAACCCCGGCTTGTCCCAGGAGCAGCGCCAACGACTCGTCGACAGCCTGATGAGCGCCCGCCGCCAGATCAGACAAGCCAAGGCAACCCATGACGCTCCATTGCTCACCAACGCGCGCAAACAAGTGCAGGCCGCCAAGGTTGCCCTGGGAGAGCGAGGCCCCGTGTGGTGGACTGACGGCGCCCCCGACTACAACCGTTACAAGATCGAGAACACACCCTATGTGGACTGGTTCAACGGGCTGACAGAAGACCAGAAACAAGGATGACAGTTACCCAAGACAACGGCGACGGCGGAGCCCGTTTGATCGAACACCGCCGTCATACCGGCGTTATACCGAAGGCGCCAACACCACCTGCCGTTTGCGGTTAATGACGAAATACGCCGCGTAGCACACGGCGATGAAGCCAAAACCCCAGTACAGCGACGGCCGCTGTGTCTCATCCAGTGCCAGGAACACGAACAGCGAACTGCACAACGTGATGCACAGCAATGGTACCAGCGGGTACAGCGGCGCTCGGTACTTGAGGTCGCTCAGTTTGCCACCCTCAGCCAGAAAGGCACGGCGGAACCGGTATTGCGCCAGGGCAATGACAATCCAGGTCACGGTACCCGACATTCCGCTTACCGCCATCAACACCATGAACAGCGTGTCGGCCGCGATGAAGCTGGTCATCAGCGACACCAGGGCAAAGCACAGGGTAATGCTCAACGCCCGCAACGGCACACCTCGCTTACTCAGCGGCGACAAGCTCTTGGGCGCCATGCCCGTCTTGGACATCGCCCAGAGAATACGCGTCGAGGCATACAACCCGGAGTTGCCCACCGAGAGAATCGCCGTGAGGATCACGAAGTTCATCAAGTCAGCCGCGTAAGGGATGCCGACCATGTCGAACACCTGCACGAACGGGCTTTCCATCAGACCGGCCTGCTGCCACGGAACGATGGCCGAGAGCACCACAATGGCCAACACATAGAAGATCAACACGCGAAACACCACGTTGCGTACCGCACGTGGAATGCTTTTTTCCGGTTGGTCGGTTTCACCGGCCGCCACGCCCATGATCTCGCACCCCTGGAAGGCATAGACCACGGTCATCATCACGGCGAATACTGCCGATAAGCCGTTGGGGAACAGTGAATCACCAATCAGATTGTTCATCATCGGTGCCGGCTCACCACTGGTCAGCGGGATAGCACCGAAAATCACCAGTACACCGACGATGATGAAGCCCAGGATCGCCGCGACCTTGATGCCCGAGAACCAGTACTCCGCCTCACCAAAGGCGCGCGTAGCCAGGGCGTTGAGGCCGAACAGCACCACCACGAACAATGCCGACCAGTACCAGATCGGGACCTCGGGGAACCAGCGCACCATCAACATGCCAGCGGCGGTGAACTCCAGGCCGACCGTGGTCGCCCAGCTCATCCAGTAGACCCAGCCGATCATGAAGCCGGTGGCCGGACCGATGTATTTGGTGGCGTGGGCCTGGAATGAGCCAGATACCGGCATCTGCACCGATAATTCGCCGAGGCAGACCATCACCAGATACATGAGGAAACCTGCCACCAGGTAGGCCAGGATCGCCCCCACAGGCCCGCCCTGGTTAATGGTCACCCCCGAGCCCATGAACAGGCCGGTGCCAATCACACCGCCCAGCGACAGCATGAAAATGTGTCGGCTCTTAAGAGCCCGCGTCAGGTGTATGCCTTTACGATCGGTTGATTCGCTCATGTCGGCACCTCAGCAGTGGCGCAAAAGCGAAAGGGAAATACGGTGGCGCGGGGACGGATCAGCTATACGGCAGTTCATTATTATTATCTCCAATAAGCTTCGAAGACCGCGTGCAGCGGTTAGCGTCGATTATTGGAAAGCAATGTAAGGTGCGGTTGTACGTAAAGATCGAAGATGTAAAAAGTCGTAAGTTTTTTGTACATCAGCGTCGAAGCAACTGCTCCAACAACTGCAGGGCTCGCTGAATCTGCGCGAGTAGCGGTTCATGCAAACGCTCGAGCGCTATTATGTCACGTGCCATTGCCGCCTCTTCCAGGGCGCGCAACATCCGCGCCAGGCCACAGAACCCCAGCGAGTCGCTACTGCCCGCCAGGCGATGGGCCAAGTGCGCAACCTCGGTGCAGTCCTGCGCTGCCAGCGCCTCGGCCAGCACGCCTTGGTGCTGGGTTATCAAGCCCTGCAACACCGCCAGCAACCCTTGCAGTTTTTGTTCCCCGAGCAGTTCTCGGTGGGTCTGTAACAGCGACTGGTCGAGGTCCTGGTCCTCGACATCCGCTTCAGGCAGAGGCCCCTCGGCGGCCAGTGCCTGGCGCAGATTTTCCAGTTTCAGTGGTTTGCTCAGCACCCCTTGCATACCCGCCTCAAGGAACCCCTGCACCAACGCCGGTTGTACACTGGCAGTCAGCGCCAGTATACGTGAATGACGGTTCAGCCCCGGCGTTGCACGTAGCCGGCGACACAGTTCGACACCGCTGATACCGGGTAAATGCACATCGAGCAGGATCAGATCGAATCGCTGCTGACGGCACAATGCCATGCCCTGCTCCGCATCCGCTGCCAGCCAGACCTGATGGCCATCGCGCTTGAGCAATCCCTGAACCACATCTCGGTTCAACGCCACATCTTCGACGACCAGCACATCCAGGGCAGCAACTACAGGCGCCACTGGCAGTGCCAGCGCCTGTTGCTGTCCGGGGGCAAGGCTAAGTTCGAACCAAAAGCAACTGCCCTGCCCCTCTACGCTGTGCAAGCCGATCTTACCGCCCAGTTGCTCCACCAGGTGCTTGCTGATCGCCAGACCCAGGCCGGTACCGCCGTAGCGCCGCGCCACGGCTTCGCTGGCTTGGGTAAAGCGGTCGAAGATCTTCGCCTGCATGGCCTCGGCAATCCCGATACCGTTGTCGGTGACACTCACCCGCAGCTGTTGCTCGCCGTCTTGCTCGCCGAGCACCTGCACCTCAAGGTTGACCTGGCCTTGCTCGGTGAACTTGATCGCATTGACCAGCAGGTTACTCAATACCTGACGCAGGAATTGCTCGGCGCCATGTTGGCGTGCCGCCAGCCTCGTATCGATGTCACATCCAAGCGTACTGGTGTTGGCAAGCGCCCTGGGTTCGAGCAAGGTCATGACCTCGTCGCACAGCTGACGCAGAGAGAAATCGACAGATTCAGGATGGCTTTCGCCTTCCTCCAGACGCGCGAAGTACAGCACTTCGTTGAGAATGGTGAGCAACCCTTCGCCGGCCTTGTACAAAGCATCCAGACGTTTGCTGTCCTGCCCCTCCAGCTCGGCACCACGCAACAGCTCGGCCATGCCCAGAATGCCATTGAGAGGGGTGCGCAGTTCGTGGCTCATGGTCGCCAGAAAGCGCGACTTGGCGAGGTTCGCGGCTTCTGCCTCGTTTTTGGCGCGCATGAGACTGGCAGTACGCCGCTCGACCATTTTCTGCAGTTCATCGCGCTTGTCCTGCAACGCCAGACGATCGACTTCGCGCCGTTCGATATCACTGAGAATGGCCCGACGCATGTCGTCCAGAGCATGCGCTACGGTGTCGATTTCATCGAAACGCGCCGAGCGCCGCTTGTCCAGGCGCAACGGCTCCTGCCAGTCACCGGCCCCGACGCGGCGGGCAAACTCGGCCATGACCTGCAGGTGACGGGTGACCAACCGATAGAACAGCCCCGACAAGGCCACCGCCAGGCCGCACAGAAACACACTCATCCATAACAGGCTGGTGAGTCCGGTGGCGAACAAGCGTCGATGCACAGCGCCCAGGTCGATGCTGACTTCAAGCTCACCCAGGTGACGCACAGGCCCCGAGGGCGGCTGGAAGTCGAGCGGGAATCGCTCAATACGCAGCGGTCCCGGCGGGTTGGCCTCGCCTTGGAGCAGGTTGAAATCGCTGCTTATCAGACGCACCCGGGCCACGTCGGAGAAGTCCACCAGGCCACGCAATTGCACACTGATCTGCTCCTGATTGAGGTCCCACAAGCTACGTTCCAGGCTGGCCAGGTAGCCGACGCGGATCAACGCCATGCGGGCATCGATGTCACGCATCTCACGGCGGTACTCAAAATACAATTGAACCGTACTGGCCACGACGGTAAAGCATAAACTGAACAAGAGGATAAACAGCAGGAGCCGACGCAACAGGCCATCAGGCTGCAGGCGGATCATCGCGCATCTGCCGGCAAGTTGGTCATGTCACGGTAGGTTACTTCGCTCTGATGCAGCCAGCGTTCGATCTCGCCCGCGTCGGTCATGCGCTGCAATTGCTCATCGATCTGTGCCATATGCTGACTCAAGGGTGAGTGACGCGAAACTGCAACGCGCAGGTAATCCACGCTCAGGGCGGCTGGCAGCGCCTGAATATTTTCGGCACCCGGCAGGTGTTCGATGAACAACTGCCCGGTGCGACGTTCCTGAATGACAAAGTCGATCCGCCCGCGAATCAATTTGCCGAAATTCTGTTGGCTCGACGACACCCATTCGATGTTCTGCTGCCTGGCAACGAACTGGTCGAACTGTGCGCCGTAGCTTTCACCGAACAACAAGCCCCCGCGGTAGCCCGCCAGGTCCTGCAGCCGTTCGAATTTCACCGGCCGCTGACGGTTGACGAACACCGCGACTTCTTCGCGCAGCACCGGCACCCTGGAAAAGCGCATGTTCTGATCACGCTGGTCACTGTTGTAGGCCAGCACCACGTCCACGCGGCCCTCGGCGGCGTCGAGTAGACAGCGCTTCCAATTGCCCAGCACGACCATCTCGACCTCGTAGCCCAGGCGCCCGAACAACTCGCGCACCACCGTTGGCGCCAGCCCACGCACATGCTTGCCGTCACTCCAGGAAATCGGTGGATACACTGGGTAGTCGCAATAGCGAATACGTTCGCCAGCCTGCAGCAACGGTGCCAGCAACAGGACTACCAGGCCCCACCAGCGCAGCATGCTGGTCAGGCCGCGACGCTGGCGGTGAACAGGTAGCCGGCGCCGTGAATGGTAATGATCAGGTGTGGCTCAGCCGGATCATCATGCAGCTTGCGCCGCAGGCGACCGACCAGCACGTCGATGGAGCGGTCGTTGGGCACCCATTCACGGTTGCGGATCTGGTCCATCAATTGGTCGCGGCTCAGGGTGTGGCCGCTGTTGCGCAGGAACACGCTGAGCAATTGGAATTCGCCATGGGTCAGCAGCGTTTCGCCACCCTGGGGGTCGATCAACCGGCGGCGGTCGGTGTCCAGTGCCCAATCGGCGAACTGTTTCAGCGCATGGCTGCTGGCAGCCAGCGGTTTCGAAGCCTGGGCATGGCGAACGCGGCGCACCAGGTTCTTGGCCCGTGATACCAGTTCACGGGGGTTCAGCGGCTTGATCACATAGTCATCGGCACCACATTCCAGGCCGACAATGCGGTCGATGTCGTCGTTGCGTCCGGTGATGAGGATGATGCCGACTTCCGAACGCACCCGCAGCTCGCGGGTCAAGGTCAGGCCATCTTTACCCGGCAGGCGGATATCGAGCATAACCAGGTCAACACTGTGGCTGGCGAGAAAACTGTCGGCTTGCTCGGCGGTGTCGGCGCAGTGAACGTCGTAGCCTTCCTGAGACAGGTAGGCGTGCAGCAAGTCGCGAATAAGCGGATCGTCGTCGACGATCAGTACCCGAGGCGTCATTGCGTGTTGTCTCTTTTATAGTCGTTGTTATTTAACTCGCGACAGCAGCGTACCCATTACTGAACAATCGATCAACAGCCCTCGGTCAGGGTAAAACGCTTACGCCCCCCCGCTTGCAGACCGTCGACCCATGCCTCGCAAATCTGCACACCTTGTTCGGGCGTGAAGGTGCCGGGATTGAGCCCGGACTCCAGCCATAGACCGTCGAGCAAGGCGCTCAGGCTGATAGCAGCCAGATCGGCATTGAAAGCCTGCCAGTTTTCCTGTCTGGCAAGGTCTGCCAGCAAGCGACCGAGCTCGTTGCGGTACTCACCGTAGGAGTGATCGTGCACCTGATTGATGGCCTCGGCGGTCTTCACCGCGCCCCAGAATGCCAACCATGCATCGAGCAGTTGCGGGTCGAGCAATTCGGCACAGAACGATGCGCGAAAGAACGCCGACAGGCGCTCGCGTGCGTTGGGTGCGGCTTGGGCCATTGCTTCACGGATCAGCCCCATGACCCGGGCGGTAACGGCCATATAGGCTTCCGCTACCAACTCATCCTTACCCGAATAGTGGTGGCTGATCAGCCCCACCGACACGCCCGCCTCGGCCGAGATCTTGCGAATGGAGGCGCCCTGAAAACCATGGCGTTTCAAACATACCAAGGTGGCTTCGACCAGGTTGGCCTTGCGCAACTCCGGCACCATACGGCTGTAACGGGCTTCCTGGGACATCGGCAGGTCTCGTGGGGAATGGGGGTGATCGTGAGGCAGGCCCGCTCCGGCGCAAGCCCCTCGACACTGTTGAACAACTGTACAACAACTCTCACTCAGTCGCGATAGCCCGGTGCCACTCTATCGAGCAGCCTGAGCAACGCCGCCCACGCCAGTTGCATGCCATCCGGATCGCTCAACTCCCCTTGCTTCAGCACCCGGGCTGGCTCGTTGAACTGGCGCTCGGTATGGGCGCAGACCGCGTCCGACGGCAACACGATCTCTCCCGCAGCTTGCGCCGCGAGCTGGATCTCGCAGGCTTTTTCCAGATAGTACATACGCAGGAACGCCTGGCTGACGCTCTCCCCCACGGTCAGTAGGCCGTGGTTGCGCAGCATCAGTACCGATTTGTCGCCAAGGTCGTGTACCAGACGCTGCTGCTCGTCCATGTCCAAGGCTACGCCCTCATAGTCGTGATACGCGACCCTGCCGTAGAACTCCATGGAAATCTGGTTGACCGGCAACAGCCCGCATTGGAGCGCCGCTACCGCGCAACCGGCCTTGGTGTGCGTATGCAACACGCACTGGGCATCTTCCCGGGCACCATGAATGGCGCTGTGGATGACGAAGCCTGCCGGATTTACCGGATAAGCCGAGGGCTCTACGGCATTGCCTTGCAGGTCGATCTTGACCAGGTTGGAGGCACTGATTTCATCGAACATCAAGCCATAGGGGTTGATCAGGAAGTGATGCTCGGGGCCGGGAATACGCACCGAGATATGGGTGAAGATCAAATCGGTCATGCGAAAGTGCGCGATCAGCCGGTAACAGGCCGCCAGTTCTTCGCGCAAGCGCAATTCAGTTTCAGTCGGATTCATTGTTGTTGTTCTCAGGCAAAGGGCTGGCCAGACAATAGGGCTGGACACCGGCTGGTGTCCAGCCATCGGCATTTACTTGCTGGCCCAGGCGTTGAAGCGTTCTTCCAGTTCGTCACCGTGGTCGACCCAGAACTCGACGTTCATCGCCAAGGCCCCCTCAAGGTTTTGCTTGGAGGTAGGTACCCAATTGGCCAGGGTCGAATCCAGCTTCGCGGCTGCTACCGTATTGGTCGGCCCATAGGGAATTTCATTCACATAACGCACCTGGGTATCAGGCTGGTTGGCGAAGGCAATCAAGCGCTTGGCTTGATCGACATGCTTGGACCCCTTGATGATCGCCCAGTAGTCCATGCCATACAGGCTACCTGGCCAGACCAGCGCCATAGGGCTGCCCTGCTGCGCCGCGACCGCAACCCGACCGCTGTAGGTCGAGGTCATTACCACGTCACCGGCGCTGAGCCACTGCGCCGGCTGCGCACCGGCTTCCCACCACTGGATATAGGGCTTGAGCTCAGTGAGTTTGGCAAAGGCCCGATCGACACCTTGCTTGGTCGCCAGCACTTTGTAGACATCCTCGACCTTGACCCCGTCGGCCATCAGGGCAAATTCCAGGTTGTACACCGCACGCTTGCGCAGACCGCGCTTGCCGGGGGTTTTCTGGACATCCCAGAAGTCGGCCCATGAGGTGGGCGCCTGAGCCAGCTTATTGCGGTCGTAGGCAATCGCCACGCTCCACACCAGCACCGCCGAGCCACACTCCTGCGCGGCATCGGGAATCAGTTGTTCGGCATGCCCCATCTTTGCCCAGTCGAGATGTTCGTACATGCCTTCCTCGCAGCCGCGCATCAGGTCCGGACCCTCGATCTGCACCAGGTCCCAGTCGACGTTGCCAGTATCGACCATCACTTTGATCCGGGCCATTTCACCGTTGTACTCACTCTGAATCAGTTTACTGCCGTCCTGGGCACTGAATGGCTGGAAGATCGCCGCATCCTGAGCTTTCTGGCCGGCACCGCCGTAAGCGACCACGACCATGTCCGGCGCCGCCTGGACGTTGCCAAGACCAAGGGCAAGCAGCCAGGGTGAGAGTTTGAGCAGATTCGATGTCATCGGTGATTCCTCATGCTGGTACCGCGTGGGAGGCGGTCCTTTTTCTTGTTGTTGGTGAGGTACGCCCCAGGACTCGGGGTGAATCGAAAACTAGTCAATGGCTAGTAAAAAAACAAGTTGATTTTTTACTTACGGTACACTTTTATAGAAAAATAAAAACTACAAACCGCTGGAGCCTGTACCCCATGTCGACCTTCAAGCACCTGTTCGAACCGCTGCACATCCGTGGCAAACGCCTGAAGAACCGCATCATGTCCAGCGGGCACGACACCTCGATCCCCACCGACAACCTGGTCAATGAACGTCTGATTGCCTACCACAAGGCCCGCGCTGAAGGCGGTGTCGGCCTTATCGTGCTGCAAGTGGCCGGGGTGCACGACAGTGCGCGCTACACCTCCCACGTGCTGATGGCCACCGACGACGCCTGCATCGAGGGTTACCGGCGCCTGGCCGACACCTGCCATGCCCATGGCACCGTGGTGCTATCGCAGATTTTTCACCCCGGGCGGGAAATCATGGAATCCAGCGATGGCCTGCTGGCGGTGGCGTACTCAGCCTCGGCGGTGCCCAATGAACGCTTCCGGGTCATGCCGCGCGCCCTGGACCAGGCGATGATCGACGAAATCGTCCAAGGCTACGCCGATGCCGCCCGCCGCCTGCACCAGGCCGGGCTCGATGGCGTAGAAGTGGTCGCCAGCCACGGCTATCTGCCCGCGCAGTTCATCAACCCGCGGGTCAACCGGCGCACCGATGGCTACAACGGCGGGCTTGAGCAGCGCTTGCGCTTTGTCCGTGAAGTGATTGCTGCAGTGCGCGCCGCGACCGCGCCTGACTTTATCATCGGCCTGCGTATCAGCGCCGACGAGCGCGATGCCGAAGGCCTTAGTGAAGACGAATCCTTGTCCGCGGTGCAGGCGCTGCAAGCAGCGTTGGACTATGTGCATATCGTCGCGGGCACCTCGGCCTCGCTCGGCGGCGCCGTGCATATCGTCCCGCCGATGGCCATCGAAGCTGCGTACCTGGCCCGTGAAGCCGGCACCTTCAAGGCCAGCCTGGCAATTCCGCTGTTCGTCACCGGGCGTATCAACCAGCCCCAGGAGGCTGAACTGATTCTTGCCCGTGGCCAGGCCGATGTCTGCGGCATGACCCGTGCACTCATCTGCGATCCGCAGATGCCGAACAAGACCGACAGTGGTCATGCCGAGGATGTTCGCGCCTGCATTGCCTGCAACCAGGCGTGTATCGGCCACTTTCACCGCGGCCTGCCGATCTCCTGCATTCAGCACCCGGAAACCGGGCGGGAACAGCAATTCGGCGAGCTGCAAGCAGCGCCGGTGCGCAAACGCGTAATGGTTGCCGGGGGCGGCCCGGCGGGTATGAAGGCCGCCGCGGTGGCCGCCGCGCGCGGGCATGCAGTCACCCTGTACGAAGCCCGTGCGCAATTGGGCGGCCAGGTGCAATTGGCGCAATTGCTGCCGCGACGCGCCGAATTCGGCGGCGCCAGCACCAATCTGCAACGGGAGATGCAACTGGCCGGCGTCGAAGTGGTACGCAACGCTCGCGTGGATCGTGCCCTGGTCGAACGTGAAAAACCGGATGTGGTAATCGTAGCTACCGGTGCCGAACCCTACTGGCCAGCCTTCGAACGCGGTGGGGAGCTGCAGGTGGTCGACGCCTGGCAGGTGCTGCGTGAAGAAGTCAGCCTTGGCCGCTCGGTGTTGGTGGTGGACTGGCGCTGCGATTGGATCGGCCCTGGCATTGCCGAACGCCTGGTACGTGCCGGGCATCGGGTACAGTTGGCCGTCAACGGCACGCACTGCGGCGAAAGCCTGCCGCTGTACGTGCGCGACCAGATGGCCGGAGAGCTACATAAACTTGGCATCGACATTACCCCTTACGCCCGTCTTTACGGTTGCGATGACAACACCGTGTACCTGCAACACACCGCCAGCGGCGAGCCGATGATCGTCGAGAACATCGATACCCTGGTGCTGTGCCAGGGCCATCAGCCGGTCGATACCTTGGTCGATGAGCTTGCAGGCCTGGTAGAAGTGAAGCGCATCGGTGACTGCCTGGCCCCGCGCACCGCCGAAGAGGCCATCTACGAAGGATTGAAGGTCGCCTGGACGCTCTGAGCCTGTTTATACTCCGGGGCTTTGCAGCGTGCGGTTCGGAGCACCCCATGAGCAACAGCAGCAAGATGCCGCACGCCAGCGCCGTCCCCCAGCAGGATGGCACTGGTGCCCCGCAGTTTCTCGGCACCCGCATTCGCGGCCTGCGTAAACGCCGGGGCATGACCCTGGCGGAGTTGGCCCGGCAGAGCGAGCTGACCGCTGGCTACATCAGCCAGCTAGAACGCAATTTGTCCTACCCTTCGATTCCGGCGCTGTTCAACATCGCCCGCAGCCTGGGCGTGACCATTCAGTGGTTTTTTGCCAGCGAGACCAGCACCGACCCGCAGGACAACGGCTATGTCGTGCGCAAGAACAGCCGCCTGAGTGTGCATTATGAAGATGGCATCGTTGATCAGTTGCTGACCCCGCCGCCCAACCGCGAGCTGGAGATGCTCCACTCACGCTTCCCGCCTGGCACCTACAGCCAACAAAGCTACAGCCACGATGGCGAAGAAGCCGGCTATCTGTTGTCCGGCAGCTTCGAGCTTTGGGTGGGCGAACGTTACTTCCAGCTCAACGAAGGCGACAGTTTCAGCTACTCCAGCCAGGAGCCGCACCGTTACGGCAACCCAGGTGAAGTCGATGCCGTAGTGATCTGGGTGATCACACCACCCACTTTCTGAATCCAACGACAAGAACAACAAAGGCTTGCCATGATCAACCTGATAATTCACGACCTGAACAACGGCTTGCTGACCCTGACCTTCAATCGGCCAGACAAGCTCAATGCCATGAACAGTGCCATGTATACCCAACTGGCCGACCTGCTATTGGCGGCCGATGGGGACGCACGGGTAGACGTCATCATCATCACCGGCGGTGCCCAGTGCTTCAGCGCCGGCAATGACCTCAAGGACTTTCTCGACAATCCACCCTGCGACATGGACAGCCCGGTGTTTCGCCTGATGCGCATTGTCATGGCGCTGGAAAAGCCGTTGATTGCTGCGGTTTCGGGCGCTGCCATTGGTATCGGCACTACCCTGCTACTGCATTGCGACCAGGTGCTGGTCAGCCGTACAGCCAAATTGCGCATGCCATTCGTTCCCCTGGGGTTATGCCCGGAATTCGGTTCCAGCCTGTTGCTGCCACGGCTGCTTGGCCATGCACGTGCTGCGCGGTTGTTGTTGTGTAACGAGTTACTCAATGGTGAACAGGCGCTGCAATGGGGGTTGGCCAACGAACTGCATGACGATGGCGAGCAGTGCCTGAACGCTGCTGTGCAATTGGCCCAACGCCTGCAAAGCCTGCCGCAAGAGGCATTGCGGATCAGCAAGCGCCTGCTCAAAGACACACACCGCCAAGAGCTGGACGCTTGCGTGCGCCGCGAAGGCCTGCTGTTCATCGAGCGTTTGCACACCCCGCAAGCCCAGGCTGCACTGCGCGCGCTGGTCAAGGACTGAACCTGCCGGATTAACTGTGAAAGCGGGCTTGCCCCGCGCTCAGAATATTTTCACCGGTACATTGATCACCAACCGTACCTCGTCATAACTGCCATCAACCTGCCCCCCCTCGGCACGGTGGTTATAGACGATGGTGCGAAACACCGAGCGTTCAAGCCACCCTGATTGCGCTACATACGCCAGCATCAAACCATTCTCGGCATGGCTGGCGTTATCCAACCCGCGCACGTTATAGCCGGTATTACGGCCCTTGCGATCGCCGCGGTAGTGACTGCCATCAATGCTCCAGCCCTTGGCATGCCAGAGGCTCATGCTCAGCCCCGGTACCCCGAGTGGTGCGAAGTCCAGGTCATAGCGCACCTGCCAGGACTTTTCGTTCGGTCCGTTGTAATCCGAGTACAGCGAATTGGCCATGTAGTTGCCCGTCGACTCCCAGACGTAGTCGAAGTACTCGTCACCGAAGATCTGTTGCCAAGCCAGGGTCAAGCTATGCGCCTGGTGGGCCACGCCAAGGGCCAGGCTGTAAGCGTCGTTGTCGATATAGCCCAGGTGCTGCGCCCCCTGATCCTCGGTGTGGTAGTAATTGAACGCGGTTTTCAGCGCCAGGGTTGCGCGATCACCGACCTGCAGGCCGACTCCGAGGTAGGTCTGCTGCCACATATCTTCGAAGCGCGAAGCGTACAAACTCATCTGCGCACCTTGGGCCAGTTTCAGTTGGCCGCCGAGATAACTGATGCGCTCGCCCGAGTACTGGCGGTTACCGAAGGTGGTCGTCAGGCGCTCACTGCCCGTACCGGTGCGCGGTATTGCGCGCTGGAAGCTGCCCGCCTGCAGTGACACACCTTCCACCTCCTGACTGTACAGCGCCACGCCTTGAAAGCTCGAAGGCAGGGCGCGGTTGTCCTTGTAACGCAGGATCGGGTTTTCGGTCATCACCCGGCCCACCTTGAGCTCTGTATCACGCAGGCGCACCTTCACATCGGCCACAGCCAATCGACTCCAGGTGGATAGCGCATCACCGGCGCTATCAACCAGCACCCGATCAGCGCCGTTGGCGACCTTGCCGTGCCCACGCTCAAGATTCGCCGCGCCAAACACGCTGGCGTCCAATCCAAAGCCGACGACACCCGCGGTATAGCCCGAGCGCCAGCCCAGCATGGCGCTCTGCACCCAGGTTTCACGTACCCGGGTGGGCTGCAACCGGCCGGGTTTCTGAATCCCCAGGTAAGTCGAGCGCTGGGTGTGCTGATAGGCGTAATAGTGGCGCAGATCAAGATCCAGTTGACTGTCGGCAAGCAAACCACCGGCCTCCACGCCATGTGCCAGGCTACTTTGCCATGCCCAACCGCTGGCCAGTCCCAGCAGCAATAAACGAACATCCATTTCAAACAAACCTGTAGAGAGGGCATCGCTTCCTGCGTTGCGGCTTACGACATTGGCGGTGCTGGCCAATTGATGATCGGCCCCCGCCAGTTTTCATAGGTCTTGGCTATTTGCAGCAACCAATGATCAGCAAAGCGTGGTCCAACCAGTTGCAGGCCGATAGGCATACCCAGGGCGGTGAATCCGCAATTGATCGACAGCGCCGGTTGCTCGCCCATGTTCCATGGCAGGGTAAAGGCGATGTGCTCGAACGGCTGCGCCGGATCATTGGTTGGCGATGCCCAATAAGCCGGGAAAGCGCTGACCTGATTGGTGGGCGACAACAGCAGGTCGAACTCGGCAAACAATGCAGCGGCGCGACGGCGAATTTCAAAGGTCTGGTTAAAACCTTCGACAGCCTGCTGCGCATTCAGGGTCTGCGCGCTTTCGGCCCATTCGCGAATGTACGGCAACATCCGCTCCATTCGTTGCGGCACCAGTGACTGCAACTGGCTCCATTGCCGCGCCCGCCAGAAATTGTCGACCCCTTGCAGCAACGCCCGGTTCATCACCGGTGCCACCTCTCGCACCTGCGCGCCATGGCGTTCAAAAAACCGCGCGGCCTCACGAACTGCGCCTAGCACTTGATCACAGGGTTCAAGACCGACACCGGGATCAAGCATCAGGCCGACTTTCAAGCCTTGCACCGATTGCGTCGCCAACGACCAGTCGCAGGCCTGGAACGGCAGGCTGGTGGCGTCTCGTGCATCGGGGCGGCTCAGATAGCGCATCATCAATGCGCAGTCGTCCAGGGTACGGGTCATCGGACCGGCGCAGCGGCCAGTATAGTAAGGGTCGATAGGAACGCGCCCCAAGGTGGGTTTGAAACCCACCAACCCGCACCAGGCGGCGGGCAGTCGTATTGAACCACCGATGTCGGTACCGATGTGCATCGGGCCGTAACCGGCGGCTGCAGCGGCCGCAGCGCCAGCACTTGAACCTCCGGGATTGCAGCTCAGGTCCCACGGGTTGCGCGTCAACCCATGCAGACTCGACAGCCCGGACGACAACATGCCGAAGTCAGGCACGGTGGTCTTGCCGAGAATGATCGCGCCCGCCTCGCGCATGCGTGCCGCCGGAGGTGCGTCAACACGTTCGGGTACCGGTTCGATGGCCGCGCAACCAAGGTTATTGCAATCGCCCTTCGTGTTGATCAGTTCCTTGATGGTAACCGGCAAACCATCGAGCATACCCAGAGGACGCCCTTGGCTCCAGCGCCGAGTGGAGGCTGCTGCCTGCTCATGAACCTGCTGCGCATCGAAGGTGTACAACGCATGCAGGTAAGGCTCCCAGCGCTGGATATGGGCAATCAAATGCTCATGGTATTCCAGGGGGGACAACGCTTTGTTGGCGAACAGGGCAAGCAGTCTTACAGCAGACACATCGTGCAGGTCGCTGACAGCATTCTCACGAAGGGTGTTCATGGCGTCTCCAGATCCTTTGGGCAACCAGCGGGTCAACCCCGGGCAGCAAGTGCGGCGCGTCGTTGTGCCCGATGACCAAAGCCGTAGAAAAAAGCGGTGCAGATGCCAACACCACCCATGGCCAGGCTGTAGCCAACACTGGCCCAGGCACTGATAGGCATGAGCGCGATCAGCATCAACGGCGTAGTGCTTGCCCAGAGCGCGTAGGCAATGTTGTAGGTCAGCGATATGCCCGATACCCGCACCCGCGGGGGGAACAAACCAACCATCAGCGATGGCACCACACCGACCACGCCGCAGCTCAAGCCGGCCAAGGCATAAGCCAGCGCGATCAGCTGGCTGTCGTTGATCAGGGCGCTGTACAACACAATCACGCCAAAGGGCAGCGACACGCTGTAAAGCATCAGGGCGCGCCAGGCGCCAATGCGATCGGCAAGCAGCCCCGCCAGTACGCAGCCAATGTTGAGAAACACAATGCCCAGGCTACTGAGCGCGAAGGTTTGACTGGCGCTGATAGCGAAGCTCTTCTGCATTACCGTTGGCGTTACCACCACCAGCACGACCACAGCCGAGGTCAGCACACAGGTGAGCAACATGGCCGGCACGATCGCGTCGCGATGCTCACGCCATACCCTGCCCAGTGGCAATTGGTCATCTACACCCCGACGCTGCTGCAGGGCAACGAAAACCGGTGTTTCACTCAACCAGCGTCGCAGCCAGACACCGATAACGCCGAACACGCCACCCACCAGGAAAGGAATCCGCCAGGCAAATTCGAGAATTTCTGCGGTGCTGTAGGCGCGGGCCAACCAGGTGGCCATCAAGGCCCCTAACAGGTAGCCAAAGGTCAACCCGGCCTGCAGCACCCCAAGGGCATAGCCCCGATGCGCCGGTGGCGCATGTTCGGCGACAAATACCCAGGCGCTGGGCACCTCGCCGCCCACGGCAGCCCCCTGCAGAATCCGGAGCAAAAGCAGCAGCAACGGCGCCAGGTAACCAATCTGGGCGTAAGTTGGCATTATTCCGATCAGCAGGCATGGCAACGCCATCATCAGGATGCTCAAGGTGAACACCCGCTTGCGTCCCAGGCGGTCGGCGAAATGCGCCATGAGGATACCGCCCAAGGGGCGCGCCAAATATCCAGTAACGAAGATTCCGAAGCTCTGCAACAACCGCAGCCACTCTGGCATCTGCGGTGGAAAGAACAGCTCACTCAATGTCAGTGCAAAGAACACGAAGATGATGAAATCGTAGATTTCCAAGGCGCCACCCAACGCAGCCAGACCCAGCGTTTTGTAGTCGGAGCGGGAAAATCGGCGCAAGTCATCAGCGGCAGTCATGGCGGTTCTCGGTACAAGCCTTGGAAGCAGGTAATGCTCTGCGCAATCACTTCGGGGGGCAATACAGAGCGTCCGCTGGGTTGCTTTTTAGGGAAAATCTGTACATTGAGTTTTTGTTGCTTTCACCAATAATCGGGTGCTCCACCTGCCGACTATTGAGCGCAACATGGAAGAAGTTCAGCGTAAATTCGACGATTTTTCGCACCCTGACGTAGAGGCGATCGCGGTGATTCGAGGTCGTATGCTGCAGGCGCTGCAGCAGTATCTGCTCGATCGCGACTTTAAACAGTTGCTGCCGATTCTGATGTCTCCGATCACAGATCCGCTGAACCATGCGGTCTTTCCAGCCGAAATCCAGTATCAGGATCGTCGCCTGAAACTGACGGCCAGCATGATATTTCACAAACAGCTGGCATTGACCGCCAAGGGCCATGAGCGAATTTTTATCGTCGCGCCTAACATTCGCCTGGAGAAGCCGGAGATAAAGGACTCGGTCAACCATCTGTTGGAGTTTTCGCAGTTCGACTTCGAAATACGCAATGGCAACATGCAGCAGGCGATGGCCCTGATCGAAGGGCTGGTCAAGCACACACTGGCCGAGATTCGCGAGCACTGTGGGGAACAATTGACACAGTTAGGGCGCCAACTGCCGCACTTTGAAACGGCCTTTGCGGTGTACAGCTCCGATGAGTTGCGCGCCGAACACGGTGATGACTTCGAGAAAATTATGTCGGCCAAGGCCAACACGCCTTTCTTCGTCACTAACTACAAGCGCGAATTCTACGACCGGGAAACCCCGGGCAAACGTGGTCATTACAACAACTACGACCTGATCTATCCGGACAGCTACGGCGAAGCCTTGTCGGGTGCCGAGCGCGAATTCGAGTACGAGCAGATCCTCCATCGCATGGAAGAACTGTCGATGGATCTCGCACCCTTCGCCAATTACCTGGAGTTCGCAAAGCGCGGGCTGCTACACCCAAGTGCCGGTGGTGGCCTGGGTATCGAGCGTTTGCTGAAGTTCATCTGTGGCAAACGCCATATACGCGATGTCGCCCTGTTCGATCGCACGGTCGCCAGCAACTTCCTGTTCTAATTCTCTCTTCCCTCTCTCTTACCTCATCGGCCTTGCATGGCAGATGATGGGTATCGCCTGGAGAAAGCCCATGCCCGACCTGAAAATTCACTGGTGCTCCCCCCTCGACAGCGGCCAGCAGAAGGCCAGCGACAAATACAACACCGGCGCACTGGACTTCGCTGGCATCGTTGATTTTGCCCAGGAAGCTGACGAACTGGGGATCGACTCATTGTTGATGGGTATCAGCTACCACATGCCCGACCCACTACCGATGATCGGCGCGCTCGTGCGCGAGACCAGCCGCGTCAATTTCATCCTTGCCTACCGTCCCGGTCTGCTGCCGCCGACGCTGTTCACCCAGATCGTCAACACCGTATCGTGGATGTCGGACAAGCGCATCGCGCTGAACCTGGTGGCCGGAATTTCCCCTGATGAGCAAGCCTTCTACGGCGATTTTGTCGCCCACGACGGTCGCTACGAGCGCACCCGCGAATTTCTCGACATTCTTCATCGGTTCTGGAAAGGCGAAAGTCCACTCAGCCACCAAGGTACCCACTACCGCATCGAGCAGGCGCAACTGGGGTTGCCCTTCAAAGACAATGAACGCCCGCGCATCTACATCAGTGGTGCTTCAGACATCGCTCAGCACATTGCCGTCTCGCACAGTGATTGTTGGCTGCGCTATGGCGACACCCCGGAAGGCATCGCCGCCGCCAGCGGCAACGTGCTTGAGGCGGGTTGCGCGGTGGGTATTCGTATGCACATCCTCGCCCGGGAAACCCGCGAAGAGGCGCTGGCCGCCGTCGAACAGATGATGCAGAACCCCGACGACCAACACCGCGAATGGGTTCGCCAGTTTGTCGCCCGCTGCGACTCAGAGGCAGTCAAAACCTCTTTCCGCCTTGCCGAAGGCGCTGAACATGACTGGCTTTCACCGATGCTCTGGTCAGGCGCCGTGGCCTACCGTGGGGGGCCGGCACTGTGTGTGGTAGGCAGCTACGAGGAGGTTGCCCAATACCTGATCGAGTACAAGAAAGTCGGGGTCAGCGAGTTCATTTTCTCCGGCTGGCCGACCCGCGACGAAATGCGAGGTTTTTGCCGTCATGTATTGCCGCGCCTGCGAGCCCTGGAGGCGCAACTGGAACAACAGCATGCATGACCGCAGTTGGCTTCGGTGTATTGACCGTTGAACGTGCCCGGCACGTTGTTGCAATCGACGATCCGCCGCGTTCGCGCGGCACTGGATATTTCCCCTTGCGCCATGGAGGCATATGCATGAACGGAGAACACACCTGTCTACTGGCTACCGTCGAATCCGACGCCCATATGTGGAACCTGGTCTACCTGCAGTTATGGCTGAGCGAGCACGGCGTGTCGGTGAAGAACCTGGGGAGCTGCACGCCGGTGGAAGACATTCTGCAGGTACTGGCTCAAGGGCGCACGCAGTTGCTGGTGATCAGTAGCGTCAACGGCCATGGCCATTACCAGGGTTTGGCGCTGATCGAAGAGATCCGTCGGCGCTACCCCAACCTGCCCTGCGTTATCGGCGGCAAACTCACGACTTCACAGGACCAGACACGAGCGGTTCGCCAGCAACTGCTCACGGCCGGCTTCGACCAGGTGTTCATCGAGGCCGATGCGATTGCAGCCTTCGAATGCTACCTGGACACCTTCAAAAAGCGCGCGAGGCCGCCCTTCGTGCTCGGGACAGACACTGCGCTAAGTTGGACCTGAGGCCAGCCACACTCCCTTTCAAAGGATTACCTTCATGCATATCGTCATCGTCAACCGCTGGCCTCGCTTCGTCGACAGTGAACGCTGGGACAACGAGCTGACCCAATACGAACATTTCTTCGATCATCACCTGCACCGCATCAGCTACGTGGTCGACGGCCCTGGCGCCGAAGGGGTGCTCACGCCTCGAGAGGACATTGCGCACCTGGTGCAAGTCCAGGACGTCAATCAGTACGAACAACTGCTGGCAGCGGTGAGCGAGATTGTGGCCAAGGTCGGCCCAGTGGATCTGCTGATTGCCCTTTCCGAGTTCACTCTGGAGATCGCTGCCCGGGTTCGTCAGACCTTGAATATTCCTGGCCACGGCCCTGCGCAGGTTGCGGTCTACCGCGACAAGGCGCGCATGAAGGAAATCCTTCAAGACCATGGCCTGGCGGTGCCGACGTTCACCCGCTGCCAGTCACTGGAACAAACCCTGGCGTTCGCGGCAGAAATTGGCTACCCGGTGATCGTCAAACCCGTGGACGGCGCCGCAAGCATTGGTGTCGGCAAGGCAACCGACGAGCCATCGCTCATAGCGCTGCTCAGTGGTGTCGAGCTGCAACGCTATGAAGTCGAAGCCTTCATCCAGGGCCAGGTCTATCACATCGACGGCTTCACCGACGAACAGGGTTGTGTGCCGTTCCAGGTGGTGTCGCGCTACATCAACAGTTGCCTGGACTTTGCCAGCAACCAGCCACTGGGCTCGGTGATCGTCCAGGACTCGCCTTTGCGCACACGGATCGAATCGTTCAGCCAACGCTGCCTTCAGGCCCTGGACCTGCACAGCAGCGCCTTTCATCTGGAGATCTTCGTCAATGACGATGGCGAACTGGTGTTCCTTGAAGTCGGCGGCCGGGTGGGCGGCAGTGAGGTGCCGCACCTGATCAACGAGATTTTCGGTGTGAACCTTTATGAACACTGGCTCAAACGCCTGATCGGCCTGCCACCCCAGGTGGTCGCGAATGCACAGGACCCCAGCGGCGGCTGGTTGATCATTCCAAAACCTGCGCAGTTGCCATGCCGGGTGATCAACGCGCAAGGACCTGAAGTGCCCAGCCTGTGGCGCTCACTGCTACCCGCGCCTGGCGAGGTACTGGAGGCCGGCGGTGGCTACGACGCACTGCACAGCGGGCGTTTTATCTTCACCGGCGCCAACGAAACGGATATCGAGCGCGACATCCAGCACGTCATCACACACTTTCAATTCCAGGCTGAACCGTTATGAACATCGCTCTGAGCCCGAGCACACTCGATGTGCCAATGCTGGAAACACTCAACGGCTACCTGAGTCCGGTCGATCGGGCCGCAGTAGTCACCCTCGGCGAGCGCCTGATCGCCGCTGCCGGCAGCGTTGCTGCCCTGCCCGCCTACAAGCTGATGGTTGCCTACGGCGGCGGCAAAGACAGCTCTTATACAGTGTCTCTGATTCGCGCGGTGCAACTGCACCTGAATGTATTGCACGGCCAGACCTTCCACCTGCGCATCGCCAACATGCGTCACGCCGGGGTACCCGACGCGGTCATGGCCAACATCGACCGGGTCTACCAGGCCTTGGGCCTGTATAACGACGCCAGAGTGGAAATGCTGGTTGTCGACCATCAGCAGATCCGTCCGTTTGCGCGTCACCTGCCATTTCCCGATGCGGTACGCGACATCAACCGCTTCGATGTGTTGATGAACGGCCACCGCACGGCGGGGGATGGACGCCCGACCTTTTGCAACAGCTGCAACCTGGCGGTGGCTGACTTCTATGGCCGTGCCGCCTGGTGGCAAGGTGGGGTCAACGCCGTGGTCACCGGCGACTCGCGCAAAGAACAGAAACATTACTTCACCTGGATCATGCGCCTGGCCGAGCGTTTGGGGTTGGACGTGGCTGCCTGTCGGCGCGAAGGCTTTCGCGGGTTGCTACAGGCGCTCGACGGCGTCGCCCAGCACTATTTCGACGAACTGTTCGGCGAGGGCTTCGACCAGCAGCGTGCCGAACGTCGCGTCGCCAGTGGTAGCGCCAGCGCCGATCCGGCGTTCATCAGCATCTATGATCTGGTCAGCTATCGGGTTGATGATCATTGGGAACTTATCACCGAGTTTCTCGACTTCCGCTTTGAGGAACTGGCCTTCAGCTTCACCGAATCGGACTGTGCCAACCCCATGCTCATGGCGCACCTGCGTGGGCTCAAGGCGCAGTATGTCCACGGCCGAGAGTACCACCAGGGCATCGACGAATACCTGGATCTGGCCCAGGCGTTGATGCGCAAGAAGGAAATGCCCGAACGCCTGCTGCAACTGGCGCTCGCCCCCTATGCCACACCTCAGGGCAAGGACGCGCGCCGGGCATTGGCTAACCGATTCGCCAGTGACGCCTTTGGCCTGAATGAAAGCCAGCTGGTGTGTATGCAGTTCGCGCCCTTCGTCGACCGTGGTCGTACCCTCTCGCAGTTCCTCACCTTGTGCCACCCGCACCGTCTGGGTGACCTGCAGGCGCTGCATGAAGTACTCGCTGCAAGCCGCCAACAAAATGACTTGGCTGTGTGGCTGAGCGAAGTCAGTGGCCTGCCTTTGAGCGCTCTGCACAGTCTCTATAACCATGGACTGATCGATTTTGACAGCGACTGTAGCCTGATCGCTCGGGTGCGCGCCGGTGACCCGCACAAGGGACGAATCGCCCGTATCGATCCGGTTACCGGTGTAGAAGTGGTCGAATTGGTTTCGGGGCGCTGATTCATGCACCAGCCAACTGGCGGTTACTTCCAGACCTTCATCGAACAGGCCAGCGCTGAAGGCCAACTTGTCGTACAGCCGCGCATGGGCTTCGCTGAGATTGAGCAGATGCGTGCCGGCCTCAGCGCGGTAGCCGAGCTCTCATGCCCGACCCTGGGCACGATCACCCTGGACAGCTACACCCGCGTCGGTGATTACCACAGCGCTGCGCAGTGTTTGAACAGCGGCAGCGCCTTGAATGGTTTTCCGATTGTCAGCCATTCGTTGCCTGCCGTGCAGGCGCTTCTGCGCGGGCTGTATGGCCCACGCTTCCCGATCCAGGTTCGCCACGGTACGGCGCAACCACAAACTATCTTCAAGCGCATGGCAGCACTGGGGCTTGACGCAACCGAAGGCGGGCCGGTGTCCTATTGCATGCCCTACAGCCGCCTGCCGCTGGTTCAAGCGGTGGCGGCCTGGGCCGAGAGCTGCCAACTGCTGGCCGATGCCAGCGCGCATGGACATATCGAGAGCTTCGGTGGCTGTTTGCTCGGGCAACTGTGCCCGCCTTCCCTGCTCATCGCCATGAGCTTGCTTGAGGCCTTGTTCTTCCGCCAACACGGCATTCGCAGCGTGTCACTCAGTTACGCTCAGGGCACGAGCATGGCGCAAGACCTGGGCGCCCTGCAGGCACTGCGTGAACTGGCGGATGACTACCTGGACGGCATTCACTGGCACGTGGTGGTGTATTCGTACATGGGCGTGTTCCCGACTTCCGACCATGGTGCCCGACGCCTGATCTGTGACAGCGCGCGCCTGGCCAGCATGGCTGGCTGCGAACGCTTGATCGTCAAGACCGTCGCCGAATCCAGGCAAATCCCGTCGGTGCAGGACAACCTCGACGCCTTGAGCATGGCGTCCGGCGTGGCTGCAGAACCACCTCTGGCGCACGACCCGGCCAGTGCAGGTTATTACCAGGAAGTCTTGTTTGAAGCCCGGCAACTGGTGGAGCAAGTACGCAACTTGCACAACGACCTCGGTGTTGCCCTGGTCCTGGCTTTCACCAGGGGCCTGCTGGACATTCCCTACTGCCTGCACCCCGACAACCTCGGACGCGCCACCACGCGCATCGATGCCGCCGGCGCACTGCGCTGGGCCAATGTCGGCAATTTGCCGCTGCCGCGCAGCAGCGGCTTGTCCGTGACCGGGCCAGGCATCCGTTCCGACGAATTGTTTGCAATGCTGCACTACACGGTAAATCGTTATGACCAACCCTTGCATTGACCCCGACCTGGCGCCTTTGGTGTTGGTCGACGCGTACTCGACCGGTGCCATGTTGGCGCGCATCCTGGCCGCGCAGCGCCCGCTGTTGCACGTCACCTCGCGCAGCGATATGCCCGACGCCTTCGCGGCAAGCTGCCCGCAGGAATGCTTCCAGGTCCACTACAGTATCCAGGCGCTCGGTATTGAAGCGCTGGTCGAGCAATTGGCTGCCCAGCAACCGGCGGCAGTGCTCACCGGCAGTGAGTTTGGCGTCGAACTGGCAGACTATCTGGCGGCAAGACTGGGGTTGCCCGGCAACGACCCCGAACACTCTGCAGCCCGTCGAGACAAATCACTGATGGCCGAACAGGTTGCCCGTGTCGGCCTGCCGGTAGCAGAGCAGCTACGCACCGATAGCCCCGCACAAGCCGCCGCGTGGTTCCTGGCGCGAGCAAGCAAGCCGGTGGTGGTCAAGCCACTGGACAGCGCGGGCTCCGACAACGTGTTCATCTGCCACGACATGACGCAGTTGCAACACGCAGTCGCCTGCATTCTTGGCACCACCAACCTGATGATGTGCGCCAACCAGGCGTTGTTGCTGCAGGAGTACCTGGAAGGTGACGAGTACATCATCAACACTGTCAGCCATGAGGGTAGGCACTGGATTACAGATGCCTGGAAAAGCACCAAGACCCTGAGTGCCGACGGGCGCAAGATCTACGACCGCGAACACTTGCTGCCCGCTGATGCCGAACAACTGGATGGGTTGATCGATTACGTCGAAGGCGTGCTCGACGCCCTGGCCATTGCTCATGGACCCGCCCATACCGAGGTCATCCTCACCGCCAATGGGCCGCGCCTGCTGGAAACCGGCGCACGTGTTTCCGGCCTGGCCAACCCCGACGCCCTGCAAGCGGCCACCGGTAATGATCAAGTCAGCCTGACATGCCGCAAGTACTTGACACCCCATGCACTTGCGGCCGTACCCCGCCGATATCGCCTGCTCAACCATTGCTGCACGTTGAACCTGATCACTCGGCGCTCCGCGCCGTTCGACCTGGCCTGCGTACAGGAGCAACTGAGCACCCTGGCCAGTTTCCACAGCGCACGTTTTCGTTTCGCCGATGGCCGTCAGACAACCCCGACCATCGACCTTAACAGTTCGCCGGGCGCGGTGTTCCTGCTGCACCCGAGCGCCGACTGCATTAACCAGGACCATCACGCCTGGCGTACATGGGAGCAAGACTGGCTGTAACGCCCGGATGTCCCCGTCCTGAGGGGCTCAACCACATCACAGGAAACCACTGATGAGCACACTTACCCGTAGCAAACGCATGACGGTTCCACAGCTGGTCGCAATGAAAGGCCAGGAAAAAATCGTGTCGTTGACGGCATACACCAGCTCGATTGCCAGGCTGATCGACCCTATCGTCGATTTCATCCTGGTCGGTGACTCCACGGCGATGGTCGCCTATGGCCGCACCTCGACGCTGAGCATGCAGTTGGAGGAGACCATCGCCCATACCCGGGCGGTAGTCGACTGCACCAAGCTTGCCTGTGTGATAGCTGATATGCCGTTCGGCAGTTATCAGGAATCCAGCGAGCAAGCCTTTCGCAACTGTGCCCAAGTGCTTTCGCGTACTGGATGTGACGCAGTCAAGCTAGAAGCCAACAAGGCCCTGGCTGGCACCATCGAATTCCTCGTCCAGCGCGGCATTCCAGTAATGGCCCACGTCGGTTTGATGCCACAGTTCGTCAATACCATGGGTGGTTTCAAAGCCCAGGGAATGACGCCCGAAGCCGCGGCGATCATCGCCGAGGATGCCCGCGCCAACGTCGAGGCTGGTGCTTTCAGCCTGCTGCTGGAGGGGGTCGCCGAAGGCATCGCGCGCCAGATCACCCTGGACAGCAAGGTGCCCACTATCGGTATCGGAGCGTCACCGGCTTGTGATGGTCAGGTACTGGTAACCGAAGACCTGTTGGGCCTGAGTGCGGATCCTGTACCGCGATTCGTCAAACGCTACGCCGATGTCGGCGCCATCATTCGTGATGCGTGTAATCAGTATGCCGAAGAAGTACGCGACAGCCGCTTCCCGGAAATTCGTCATTGCTATGGTGTCTGACACACCTGATCGGTCGCTTGGGCCAGGCGCTGCAGTGCCTGGGGAATATCCTTGGACCAGTCCAAGGTGTAGCTCAACCGCAGATGATGCCGCCAGGCGCCCTGCAGGCTGAAGATTTCCCCAGGCGCAATGACCACGCGCTGCGCCAGCAAGCTATCGAACACGTGCCGCATGTCCACCGGGCGTGCGGCCTCGAGCCAGAAGGTCGCACCCCCATGCGGTTCGACAATGCGAAATTGCTCTTGGACATGCTCGTGCAACAGCGCCTTCATGCAGCGCATACGCTCATGCAGCAGCGCCCGCAAAGCGATCAGATGTTGGTCGATACGTCGCGAACTGTACAACTTGGCAATGGCCTTCTGGCGAATCGGTGACAAGCGAAATGCGCGATCCAGAAACAAGCGATGCAATTGCGGAACGTACCTTCGGCAGAGCAAGTAACCGAATGGCGCCTCGGAGCCGACGATCTTGTCGATCGTGGAAAATACCAAGAGCCTCTGCGGGTCGGCGAAGTCGCGAAAGCGGCTTGCGCCGGGGGTGAAACAAAACTCGCCATAGCTGTCATTTTCAAACAGCCAGATGTCTCGCTCCGCCAGCCAACGGCAGATCTGTTGCTTGTCCTGCGCTGGCATCAAACCGCCATGTGGGATACTCATGGTCGAAGAAAAGACGGCAAGGCGCACTGGCTCCTTGCGCAGGGTTTGCTCAAGGGCTGCCAGATCGAAACGGCCATCTTCCCCCAGCGCTACTTCGATCACGCGAATTCTGGCCGCCTGCAATTGACGTAACACTGCCCACGAACAGGGCGACTCGACCAGCGCCACGCTTCCTTCGAGCTGCAATGCACAGAGGGCGGTGTCCAACACACTACGCAGGTCCGAACCGATATAGACGTGTTCAGCCTGCCAGTAACTCTGGGTCGAACAGGTGTACCGATCGGCCAGGACACTGCGCAGCTCCGGCTCTCCGAACGGTTGATAGAGCGGTGCATGGGAGCGCGGGTACTGGCGCGCCAACTCCCGCTCTATCATCAGCAGCGGCTTTTCCAGCGATAACAGCATGGCCGGAGCGTCACTGCTCAAGGCAAGCATTCCCGGCTGACGGGCATTGGTGAAGACATTGTCCAGCAGGTTAGGCGACTCTTCCCCAACGAGGGTGCCGGGCATGGTCCGAGTGAAGTAGCCGTACTTGGGCCGGGCGTAGATCCTCCCCTCGTCTTCGAGCAGGGAATAGGCGTATTTAGTGGAAGAAACAGAAACATTCAGTCGCAATGCAAGCTGCCGCAACGAGGGTAATCGCTGCTCGATTTGCGGATCGCTGGCCTCTATCAGCTCGACGAGGTAGCGATACACCGCTTGATAGGTAAAGGTTGACGGTCTCTTGGTGTCCATACTCACTTACTTTCAGGTCAATGGCGAATCTCTTCCATGAGCGGTGATGTCATCCTGAGACCAAGTTACCGACTCAAGCGCGTCACCGCCAGCTGATTGCAACAAGCCGTATAAGCTGCAGGCTAGACACTTCGGCGCACTTTTCTGGGGCAGTGTTCACTGATGCGTGTTTTCGGGTTGAAGCGAGGGATTCAAGTACTGAATTGTCCTAGCTAAGTGGCTAATCGATATCTAACTGCTAGCGTTGACAGCAAACCAACTGTCGAGGTTTCACAGCGATGAAGCAAACCCTGTGTTCCACTTTTTTATGTGCTGCCCTGATTGCTCTGGCCGGTTGTAGCAGCTCCAGGGTCGACCCCAGCCAATATTCCGGATTTCTCAAGGACTACAGTCGCTTGCAAGAGGCCGAAAGCCTCTCCGGTGCGCCGGTCATGCGCTGGATAGACCCCAACCTGAAAACTGCACACTTCAGCCAGGTGTACATAGAACCGAGCCAGTTCTATCCCAAACCACAGCCTACGGCGGTAATCTCGACGCAAACACTGCAAGACATCACCCGCTACTACGACACGGCACTCAAGCGTGAATTGGGGGCGGTGGTACCACTGGCGAGCAAAGCGGGCCCGAATGTCCTGGTGGTACGTCCGGCGATCACCGCCGTGGCCACTCATACCGAAGGGCTCAAGCCTTATGAGGTGATCCCGATTGCCCTGGTAGCGGCGGCAGTCAATACCGCAGCTGGGGGCCGCGACCAAGATGTGGAAATCGCCACCGAAGCGGCGTTTCTCGACGGTGGTAGCAACACCGTGGTCGCCCAAGTGGTACGCAAAGGCGCTGGCAGGGAGCTGGAAAACGACACTACCAAACTGACCATGGAAGACGTCAAGCCGGTACTCGATAGCTGGGCCACCGACATGCGCCACAGCTTCGTCAAGTTCAAGAATGAAGCGCGTTAGTCACTCAATTGACTGTCAATGACAATGCTGCCACTGAGCAACTTGTGCACCGGACAGGCATTGGCAATACCCAGCAAACGCTCACGCTGCGCCGCATCGAGATCACCGTGTAATTCAATGACACGTTTGATTTCGGAGCGCATGGGCGAGGTTTTCTCTTCTTTGGTAATATCCAGTTGCACATGCACATGCTGCAGCGGCCACTCCTTGCGCTTGGCATACATCGACAGTGTAATCGCAGTGCATGCGCCCAGCGCCGAGAGGAGCAACTGATGAGGGTTGGGGCCAGTATCGTGGCCACCAAGCGCCTGATTTTCATCCGCCAACCACTGATGGACACCAGCGGACAGGTTGACGGTGTAGGGAATCTCACCCAGCTCGGCGTGGACGGTCGAATCGCTCATCTGCAGCAGTTTCCTTTGCGATGCCCAAGCCAAAACGGCCTGGCGCGAGAGTGTTAACACTAGCGCCGCAGCGTACGCATGGGAAGGCCCGCGTCAGTCAACACATGACCTGGAACAGGCCCTGACCAATCGCGGCGCTGACTGACTTCAGCACTCGACAAAAGCCACAGCCAAGCCACCACGCGAGGTTTCCTTGTAGTTGGCATGCATATCCGCCCCTGTGTCACGCATGGTTCGAATAACCCGGTCGAGGGAAATAAAGTGCTCACCATCACCGCGCAACGCCATCTGCACTGCGTTGATCGCCTTGACCGCAGCAATCGCATTACGCTCGATACACGGTACCTGAACCAGCCCGCCCACCGGGTCACAGGTCAGCCCCAAATTATGCTCCAGGGCGATTTCAGCCGCGTTTTCCAGCTGCATCGGCGTGGCCCCCAGCACCTCGGCAAGCCCTGCCGCCGCCATGGAACACGCAGACCCCACCTCCCCCTGACAACCCACTTCAGCGCCGGATATCGATGCATTTTTCTTGCACAGAATCCCCACGGCAGCAGCACTGAGCAGGAAGTCGACCACGTCGCTGTCAGCCGCATCGGGGTTGAACTTCATGTAATAGTGCAGCACCGCCGGAATGATCCCGGCCGCACCATTGGTAGGTGCAGTCACCATCCGCCCGCCAGCAGCATTTTCTTCGTTGACCGCCAGGGCAAACAGGTTGACCCACTCCAGCGCGCCCAATGTCGAACCGATGACATTCGGCTGGTCCAACTCCTGCAAGCTACGGTGAAGCTTGGCGGCGCGACGCTTGACCTTGAGCCCGCCCGGTAGAATGCCCTCGTTGCGCAGGCCATTGTCGACGCACTCGCGCATGACTCGCCAGAGTTGAAGCAGGCCGCTGCGAACTTCAGCCTCCGCACGCCAAGCCCGTTCGTTAGCCATCATCAATTCACTGACGCGCAGGTTGTGCTGTTTGCACAACGCGAGCAGTTGTGCGGCGCTGCTGAAGTCATAGGGCAGTTGCACCGGCTGATCTACGTTGCCATCAACGCGAGCCAACTGCTCCGCTTCGACAATAAATCCACCGCCCACCGAGTAATAGGTTTGCTGCAGCAACAACGTACTAGCGTTGCTGGCCTCAAGAGTCATGGCGTTGGGGTGGTACGGCAGGCTCTCATCGAGCAGCAACAAGTCGCGATCACACGCGAAGGCAACCGGGTGACGGCCATCGAGTTGCAGTACCTGAGTGTCGAGCAACTGCTTGATCAGCGGCTCAATGCGCTGCGGTTCGATCTGGTCGGGCCACTCACCCATCAAGCCAAGCAAAGTAGCGCGGTCGGTGGCATGGCCCACCCCGGTTGCCGAAAGCGAGCCATACAGACGCACCTCTACACGACTGACTTGCTCCAATAACCCCTGCTCGCGCAACGTTTGTGCAAAGGTCGCAGCCGCCCGCATCGGGCCCACGGTATGAGAGCTCGATGGCCCGATGCCCACTTTGAAAAGATCGAAAACACTGATAGCCATACTAATGCCTGCACACTCAAGCGACGAATGCCATGTTGAGGTGGTGTGAAAAAATTGAAGGGTGTCGCGAAGTTGCGCGATACTGCCCGGCCTCGATGGCATTGACCAACGAAAATTCCTAAGCAAGCCTTTAGCAGAACTAAACGATGAGACGACAAATGAATGGCCAGGTGTATGTCTGGCTGCACGTGTTTTCCTGTGCGGCCCGCCACCTGTCATTCACCCGCTGTGCCGAAGAGCTGCACATCACCCCAGGGGCGGTCAGCCAGCAGATTCGTCAACTGGAAGAGCGCCTGGGCTTTCGTTTGTTTCTGCGTCGTGCCCGCGGTGTTGAGCTAAGTGCCGAAGGCCAGCGCCTGGCACTGACGGTCCGCGAAGCCTATGGCAGCATCGACGCCGAACTGGTGCGCCTGGACGCTGGCGAAATCCGTGGCACTTTGCGCCTGCGTTCGATCCCATCGTTTCTGGCCAAGTGGCTGACCCCACGCCTGCCGCGCCTGCAACAACGCTATCCGGATATTCAATTGCGCCTGGTTGCCGAGGACAGTAGCCAGGCCTTGCATGAAGGCGACTTTGACCTGGCCATCGACCTCAATGACGGCAGCTACCCCGGTATGCATTCAACGCCGCTGCTCGATGAACAGATCTTCCCGGTGTGCTCGCCGGCACTGCTGCGGGGACGCCCGCCCCTGCATGGCCCGAACGATCTGGTGCATTACCCATTGCTTCACGACATCACCGCCTGGCGTGGCAGTTCGGAGTACGCCGAGTGGGAATTTTACCTGGAGGGCATTGGCGCAAGTGGCCTGGACGTGCGCCGTGGACATACATTCAACCGTAATCACCTGACCATTGAAGCCGCCATTGCCGGAATCGGCGTGGCCATCGCCCGGCGTACGCTGCTCAATGACGAACTGGAGCGCGGCACATTGATCGTACCGTTCGGCCTGCCGGTGGCCAATCACAAGCGCTACGTACTGCTGTATCCGCCCGGTGGCCTGGCCCATCCAAGCGCCCGGGCGGTACATGACTGGCTGGTTGAGGAGTCCGCAAACTTCCGTGCCCTGCATGCTCAGGTGCTGTAGCCAGTCGTGAGCTCTACCCTGCTCACTCAAGCCCTGAGTGTGCTTGCCCAAACAAAGAGTGGATGCTTAAGTTGACTAAGTCGAGGCGCTGTCGATCGAGGGCGCGTGCTCGTCTCGCGTCTCGACTGCCGCACTTACTCTAAGAATCCAGGGGCTGAACACGATGTGGAAGAGACCATACTTATTAAATATCACTCTCCTTCTTGCTGTTTCGCTTTTACTTGTACCAAAAATCATCCTGATAGAATTTTTCTCTTATCGCTGGATAGATACCGGGGCGGCCAGTGTTTTTTTATTCCTATTGCAAGATGTGCTGCTGGCAGCAGTCATTTACCTTGCCGCCGTCGCCTTGATAAAAAGAAACAAATACTATTTCTTTGCAGTCAGTTTCTTCACAGGTGTCGTACTCCTGGGCCTGTTAGTGGACATGCGCGTGCGCCAGCTTTGGCTTAAACCTCTGGACCTGCAGCTCATACAATACAGTCTGGAAAACTCGAGCAACCTACTCTCGGGCGCTGAAATATTCTTCAAACAATCTTCAGGCTTTGGCTATACCTTCCGATTCATCCTGTTCGTTGTTTTTCTTGCCTACCTCGGCACCTGGAGTCTCGTCGGCCTTGCGACGTATAAGCTGCCGCGGAATTCGAGCGTCGCCCCCGCGAAGAAAGGTAACTACGCGACTGCTTTTGCAGCGCTTCTGGTCAGCCTGTTCTTGTGGTCAATCTATGCCGGTGACGTGCGCTACGATCTGAACAAGAATATTCTCGTCAACCCGTTGGTTGCGACACTCAGAAGCAGCATATCCCTGACCGCCAACCCGCATAAAGCCCTGCCCGGGTTCGAACAGCCCGCGTACCCGTTATCCGCAATCAATACGGTGCAAAAACTGCATACCCAGCCCCTGCCAGAATTCAAGAACCTGGTATATATCGTTCTGGAGTCAGTTCGCTGGAACAGTATTTTTGGTCCGGGCGTGAAAACTGCTGAGCAATACCCGACCTTTGAAAAGCTCGCTCAGGAAGGAATGCTGTTCAAGTCGTACGTATCAGTGCCTCACTCCTCCAAGGGCTACTACTCGATTTTCACCGGGCTTCACGCATACCCGGACATTGAGATCAAAGAGGCGATGCACCTCTATCAACCGAGCATCATCCACGAGCTGAAAAAGCGAAAAAACATGGAGTCCGTTGCGTTCAGCTCACTGTTTCTTCAATTTGAGAACATGGATGGTTTTCTGTCATCGATCGGTGTACCGAACGCTCATGCGGTCGCTGATATGATTCCGAACACAACCAATGCACAAAACAACAACAGCTTCGGCGAAAGTGACGAGCACTTGTTCTCTCCCAGTGCTTCGCACCTGGCGGGCATCAACAAACAAGGCAAAGGTTTTGTCGCACTCTATTTCCCGATGGCAGCGCACTACCCGTACAACTGCAGCAACGATCCAACACCTCAGGCAGCGATTGGCCAATACGAAGCCTGCATAGCGAAAACAGACACCCTGCTGGGTGACATGCTGGAGACCTTCGATCAGGCTGGCATTCTCGACTCGACCCTGTTCGTACTGGTCGGTGACCACGGCGAGTCGTTTGGCGAACACGGGGTATTCATCCACAACTCTTCGATGCATGAAGAAGAAGTTACCGTACCGTTGATCTTCTGGGCCAAAGGCAATGTCCTGCCTAAGAACACCTCGAGCACCAGTCACCAGGTGGATATCGCCCCGACCATTGCCGACTTTTTTGGCCTGACCGATGCTGCTATCAATGTCCAGGGCGTCAGCTTGCTGAGGGCGCAAGAGAAGCGCGCGTACTTCATGTCCACGTTCTTCGACCAGCTGTCATCCGCGCTGGTCGAACATCCGTACAAATACATCTACGAGTACAGCTCAGACACCATCACCAAATACAACATCGAAGTCGATCCGCACGAAAAGGTCCCACACCCGGTGGTAGGCGACGAGTTCACCGCAATCAAAAACCGCTTGCTATCGTACAACCTGTACCAGAAATCCATGTTTGAAAAGGCGCCTGAGCAACCTGAATGACATGGCGCTGCACTGTGACGATAAGGTCCACCCCATTGTGGATCTTATCCAGGCCCTGCGCCTGGACGCGCAGAGGGCCGGTAGGAATCATCGACGCACTAGTAAGCCTGCTTGCCGGTAAAGGCGTTCAGGGTCCGTACCAGAATCACGAAATCCAGCCACAACGACCAGTTATTGATGTACTCGATATCCGAGTCGACCCGCTGGATCATCTGCTCGATTTCCTTGGTTTCGCCTCTGAACCCACGTACCTGGGCGAGCCCGGTCATGCCCGGCTTGATGTTGTGCCGGGCAAAGTAGTCAACGATGTCCTGGGAGTACTGGGTGTCGTGCTGCAGCGCGTGGGGGCGCGGCCCTACTAATGACATTTCACCCATCAATACGTTGAACAGCTGGGGCAACTCGTCAAGGCTTGTGCGGCGAATAAACGCCCCAACCCTGGTCAGTCGAGAATCATTCTTCTGCGCCTGTTTGACCTCTCCATTTTCCTGATGAACAAACATGCTTCTGAACTTCCAGATACGGAAGGATTCCCCTGTCCAGCCCATGCGTTCCTGACGAAAGAACACCGGCCCCGGGCTATCGAGTTTGATACACGCGGCAATGGCCAACAGTACAGGCGATGCCATCAGAAGGATGAGTGCCGCCAGTACTTTGTCTTCGAGGTTCTTCAAAAACAGGCTGGTGCCCGTCAGCGGTGTCTCGGACAACGTCAGCACCGGTATTCCGGAAATTTCACGCACGCTATGATTGATCAAGCGCAGTGAAAAGATATCGGGCACCCAATTGACTGCGATGCATTTGTCGAGCAGTTTCAGATAGACGTCATTGATAACTTCCGAGCCACTTAACGGCGTTACCAGGTACACCGTTCTAATTGCATGCTGGACGACAATGTCATCAAGATCATCGATATGTCCCAATACCGATAATCGCTGCTTTCCCTCCGCGCTCATCTTTGCATTGTCGTCGCCCTCCCCCACCAGCACACAGCCAACAACGCGCTCACCGAACCAGGGATTATTACTTATTTTCAAGTACAGAAAGTTCGCCAAATCACCAGCGCCAATAATTAGCGCATTTTCCAACCGGTAGGAGTGTTCGAGAAATTTCTTTTGCACCTCACGTACAACAAAGTGTAAAAACAATTGTACGAAATAACCAATGACAAATAACTCACCCACCAGCATGCGTGAATACTTCTCACTTTGCTTGGTGAGGAAGGCCATGACCACAAGAAAGCAAAAGGTTGCCGACCACGCCTTGAACAGCCTGAACGCTTTGATGGAAAGCCCGACATTGCTGCGGTAAATGGCGTAATGGTCATAGATGACGGCCAATGCGCCAATCAATAACAGCAGCATGATGACGTAATCGGAGGTTATATATCCGATCTGGTCGTAGATCAGGTACCAGGCCACTCCGGTCACAGCCACGCCGTCGAGGCCTGCTTGAATGGCGTTACTGACACTGCTTCTTCGCTGGAGCAATGAGCGGCTACTTCTGGGCTCGAAAACCATTATCAAACCTCATTGACGTGAGATGCCTAACGCTTTTCAACAACCAAAGAAATACTAAAAACCAAGTACGGTTTTATAAGGAAAATTAATAAGTATGAAGCTGCTCTTTCGCCGCCAAATATTTCTCGGCCATAAGGGAGCGCTTGATATCACTGTAGCAGCACATTGCTGATCTGGTGGCTTGATTCTGCCTTGCCACGGGTTTTCAACCATTGCCACCATCGTCGATAACCAGCCGCTCTAGAAAAGCCTGGGCGTTCGTCGATCATCCTTCATCGCCGCTTTGGTGCAAAAAAGCATACGCAGCAGGAACAGAGGGTTGCCGACCACATAGCGCATGAACAAGCGCTTGGGCTCGCGTAACAAGCGGAATATCCACTCGCCACCCACTTTACGTAGCCAAAGCGGGGCCCGGGTGACCTTGCCGCCAAGAAAATCCAGAATCGCGCCTCCACACACGATCAGGCAAGGCACACCTACCGCCGTCAACCGCGCCGCAACGACTTCCTGCCGGGGCATGCCCATGCCCAACACAATCAATTCCGGCTGCAGGTGCCGCGCCAGATAGATGTAGGTGTCCACCTCGGCAAAGCCATGATGAACCGATACAACCTCCACGCCGAATTGACTTTCGCTGCGCTGCACTGCCTGGTTCAAAAATGGTTCTTCCGTGCCCCAGAACGCGACACGTCGGCCTTTGAACGCGGTGAGTAATTCTGGAATGAAGTCGGTGCCGTTCATGTTCAGGCCAGGGTCCAGGCCTAGGCGCCTGAACAGAATCGCCATACCGATACCATCGCGTAATAACACATCCGCGGCCGAAAGAACGTTGGTGTAATCGGCATGATCTGCTACCAGGTTCATGGCATGGGCATTGACGAAGCCAAGCACTGTCGGCACCTCGGGATCGGCCAAGGCCTGAAGCAAACCTTGCTTGTCCCCAGGGTCACTGACCACTCGAAGTTTACCGATAATCCTCTTCCAGCTTGTCTGCGCGGTCTCGGTCATTAGCTGTCATCTCGCTTTGAGCGCACCCATTCAACTTGGCGCTTGATCAGAAAGCCCAGGTACAACGGTATTTTCCTTGCCGCATAGAACGGCGCATACAACAGCACTGAAAAGGCGATGACTTCGCGAGAAAACTGGCTCCAGGCCAATAGAACCGCAGCACCCAACATGACCATCGCGCCCGACGCGATCAGCGCCGGAGCCAGTACATCGAAAAGCGCGAATGCCACCCACGAGACGCTGAAGATCGCCACCAACGTCAGCACCAACAACGCCAGTGGCGGCACCATCAGGTCGATGGTCATGGCCAGCAGGTTCCAATTGCGTCGGGCAATGGACTGCAGGACCAATCTTGGCGCATCGCCCAGGAGCATACCCAGATGGCCATGTTCCCATCGGGTACGTTGGGAGGTCAGGCCTTCATCACTGCTTGGAAAGTAACTGGTTACCTGCGCGGCAGGACAGAACACCGGCGGCTTGCCATTTTGGCAAAAATCCACGCCCATTTTTATGTCCTCTACCAGGTGACCGTTGGCCAAGTCGATCAATGCCAGATCCTCCCAGGCAATCGCCATTCCCGCGCCCATCAGTTGGCAGGGCAAGCCGACACGCGCAGAGCCTCGCGGCCGTACCAGGTTCTTTACCCGCCAGGCGAACTCGGCAACCTGCACCTTAAGACCGGCGCCTGCCGGAGCACGGGTCAGATACAACGCCTGAGCGGGCCGGCCGGTGCCGGCGCAGCTGCGGGCCAGAAGATCGATGGCCCCTTCGCCGACCTGACAATCGGCATCGACAATGATCACCACCTGCGGCGGCGTATCGGCCAGATGGCGCACGCCAAAATCCAAGGCATACCCCTTGCCCCGACGCAGTGCGTCCTGACGCTCCACCACCTGCGCTCCCGCCGAACGGGCCAGCGCGGCGGTGTCATCCGTGCAATTGTCGGCAACCACCAGCAACTGATCGCCTTCCTGCAACTGACCGTGAATACTTTCAAGTGCCTTGAGTATGATTGGCGACTCGTTGTGCGCAGGCATCAGCACCGCTACACGCGGCCGTGAACTGCTCAATTGCACCGCAGGCCGCCCAGGCAGACAGGCGAGCAGAACCTGCGCGAACAGCACCAGCACCGGTAACAAGGCAAGAACCGCCAATGCCCCCAGGAACCAGCCGACTAACCCAGTCAATAACGTAATCATGCATAAGCCTTGAAGTAACTGAGCAACTTTGCCGCTTCGGTATCGATATCATGCCGCTGCAGCACGCGCTGATAAGCCGCGTCACCCATTCGTTGCAAAACCTCGACAGGTTGCGCAATGCAGTCCGCCATCGCAGCAGCCAATTCGTCTACAGCGCCCGCAGGAAACAGCCAGCCATTCTCGCCCTGGCGAACCAGTTCGGGAATCCCGGCGACAAAGGTCGTGAGCACTGGCCGGCGTAACGCCATGGCCTCCATGATCACCACCGGCAAGCCCTCGGCGAAGCTGGGCAACACCAAGGCACGGGCGGCAAGGATTTCTTCGCGGACCTGAGCGCTACTGATCCAGCCCGTTATGCGCACCTGCGCCTGCAAACCATGTTCAGCGATCAGCGCTTCGATCTGTTCGCGCATTTCCCCATCGCCAGCCAGAACGATCTCGAATGTCAACGACTGCGCGGCCAGTACCCGCGCAGCCTCAAGTAGAAAAAGCTGGCCCTTCTGCTCGCACAAGCGGCCTACGCACACCAGACGCGGTACCGAAGGCGCTGCCACCGCAGCAATCTGGTGAAACGCGGGCTCAAGACCGCAGTGCACCACCTTCACTTTCTCCCAGTGCCCGTGCGCTACCCAGCGAAACAGCTGGCTGCGCCCAAATGAGCTGACGGCGGCTACAAATGCTGCGCGTCGAACCTTTTCGCCCAGATGGAGGAACTGCGGTTTGTCGAATTCCTCCGGCCCATGCACGGTAAAACTGTAGGCAGGCCCGCCTAGTGCGTTTGCCAACATGACCACCTCGGTGGAGTTGGTGCCGAAATGCGCATGCACGTGTTCCGCGCCATCAGCCTGCAACCATTGCAGCAGGCGACACGCCTCGGCCAGGTAGACCAGATGATAAGGCCAGGCGCGATCGGCTCGCAGGCCCATGCGCAGGGCCAGCCACAAGGTCGAAAAAAATCGTTGCGGTCGACTGCGCAGCACCTGCATTACCGGCTTTAGCAGCCCTTTGACCCCTTCTTGGAGGACGTAACGGGTTCTATCTCGCTCATTGATATCTTCTGCATCCTGCAGGTCAGCGTCCCAACCACGCAAGGCAATGCGTTGAACCTCGACCCCCAGGCGTTCCAACGCCAGGATTTCGCGTCGAATGAAGCTGTGACTGACCTTGGGATACTGATTGATGAAATATGCAATGCGCATTAGGTACCCGAATAAATGCTCGCGTTAGGGACAGAACTCACTTGTACTCAATCAATGCCGCCTTGCCGCTACCGTATCGGTTCAACAGAAACTTGAGCTGGCCGAGCATCTCGGGAAACTTTCCAAGCACCAGGAACACCGCCTGCAGCCAGTTTTCCCGTGCAGATCGACTACCACGGCGTGCCAACCGCACCGCCTGCAGTGGGTAGATCAACCCTAGAAGGAGCCCCCAGCCGCCGAGCAGGACACTCGCCAAGACAATGCCCAGCGGTACACCAAGGCCCCAGATCCAGGCGCGACGTGATTCGCGCTGCCAATGCAATTCTGGCGCCGCCCCATGCAGGAAAGTGCCCTCGGCAAAGGCATAGCCGGTGCGCATGCTACGTCGCCACCACTGGCTGAAACGGGTCATGGCGGCATCGTGCAACGTCATCTCATCGGCCAGCCGCCAGATTTTCCAGCCGTTTGCGCGCAGGCGTACGCACAACTCCGGCTCTTCGCCGGCGATCAGGTCCGGACGATACCCACCTATCGCGGCGAAGGCATCGGCACGCATCAGCGCGTCACCACCGCAGGCCTTGGCCTGGCCGGTGGGCGTGTCCCATTCTAGATCGCACAGCAAGTTATACACCGAGCGTTGCGGAAAGCGCTCGCGACGACGTCCACACACCACCGCTACCTCGGGGTGAGCATCGAGAAAGGCCTGGGCCTTGGCCAGCCAGCCAGCATCGACTTCGCAATCGCCATCGACAAATTGCACATGGCGCATCGCTGGCAACAGCCGTTGCAAACAGGCAAATCCTTCGTTGCGAGCGCGTGCGGCAGTGAAAGGAACGCTCAGGTCCAGCGCCAGCACCTGCACCCCACGCGCCAACGCCATTTGCACTGAGCCATCAGTCGAACCGGAGTCAACATAAACAATTTTGTCCGCCCCTCCCCGCAACGACGCCAGACAACGTTCAAGCCGCTGGCCTTCGTTGCGACCGATAACCACAACACCGATACCTGTCACCATGCGCCCCACCTAAGGACTTCAACAAAACAACCGATTTAGCCTGCCGCACATCGGTTGAATCATGTGTACTCCATGTTTTCTGCGAACTTTCTACTTTTTATAGTGGCCGGCACTCCGACAGCCAGGGAGTTATCCGGCACATCGATCAACACTACCGCGTTCGAGCCGATCACCACATTGTTGCCAATACGTATATTGCCGAGCACCTTGGCACCCGCACCGATATCCACGTTGTTTCCGAATACCGGCGCCGTCGGCTCGTTTACATTTTTCAAACCGACCACCACACCGTTTCGAATCCGGCAGTCATCGCCAAATTGGGCATAGCCGCTGATGATGATTCCGCCAAAATGGTCGATGACAAAATTGCGCCCAATGACCGCTTCGCACGGCAACTCTACCCCGGTAATGATCTGCACCAGTTTGAACAGCACCTTGTAGACAAAGGAGCAGAGCTTTCTAAGCAATGCCGGCCGCAGGCTGTAGCGCCAGCGTCCAAACCGGTACACCAACAGCACCCAGAACCCCTGAGCCCCCCAGTCACCTCCATGGGCTCGCAAGTCCGCACGTACATTTTCAAACATGACTTCACCTACCGTGTGGGTTGACTCGCGAAGCGGGTATCGAACAGCAGCGACCAGGTGGCGCGAGTATGCCGCCAGCACGACTTGATGGCCGCCCAACCACGTCCTTTCAACAACGCCTTGAGCGCCAGGAGCAGATCGCCCAGGATTACCAGGAACATGTGCAAGGCCAGCCCGAGCACGCCGTGATGCTTGCGAAAATACAGAAGCTCGCTTTCGATCTGATAGGTCGATAACTGGCGACTGGCAGTCTCGAGTTCAGCAACCGATTTTGAGCTTTCACCGCCAATGTGCACGACCGTGGTATGCGGGTAGAACACCACCTTCCAACCCGCTTCCTTGACTCGCTTGCAGTGGTCGACTTCCTCGAAGTACAGAAAGTAGCGAGGATCGAACAAGCCCACCTGCTCAAGCACTTCTCGACGAACCAGGTAAAAACAGCCAGGCAGCCAGTCGCATTCACGGACCGCATCATGCTCCCAGCTCATCTCATCGACCATCTTCAGCCCCGGGAAAAAGCGACCGAGGCCGGTCCGCGAGACGAAGATGTTCAACGGCGTTGGAAAGTAGCGACAGCTGGGCTGCAGGTCGCCTTCGCGCCCCTCCAGGCGCACGCCAAGAACGCCGCACTCTGGGTGGGCGTCCATGTACTCGACGGTTTTGCGCAGTGTGTCGGATGCAACGAAAGCATCGGTGTTGAGCAGCAAGGCATATTTGCCCTGCAGATGCTCGAGCAGTTGGTTGTTGGCACGCCCGAAACCGACATTTTTCTCATTGCTGAGCACCAATGCCTCTGGGCATACCCTGGCCAGGCACTCAAGCGAGTTGTCGACCGAGGCGTTGTCCACTACCAGATAACTCGCCAGTTGTTCGCTATCAGCCTGGCGCAGCGCGTCAAACATGGGCTGCAGCAACCCCGCGGTATTGAAGTTGACCACCAGCACATCGACGGGCTTTTTATCCATTACTACCTTCCCCGAAAAAGTACTGCCTGCGCTGAGCCGCCAGTGTCGGTTCAAGCGCTGGGTCGTAGGCACCTTGGCGTTGCTTCACCAGATCGATCCACGGATAGGCAGCGCAGCGTTCTTCGACCCGCCTGATCAGTTCCTCGGTCGAGCAGATGACCTTTGCCGGGTTGCCGCCAACGACCGTGCCCGGTGGCACATCCTTGGTAACCACGGCGCCTGCTGCAACGATTGAATCAGGCCCGATGGTCACCCGTGGCATGACAATCGCACCGTGCCCGATAAAGCAGTTGTCATGAATATCAATATAGCCGACCGAATCGAGTTGCTTGCCGTAGCAGACCTCAATCAGTGCAACGACACCGTCGTGGCCGATCAGGGTGCAGTCCGAGAGGCCGACGTTACTGCCAATTCGCACAAGCGTCGGGTCGGTCACGTTGCAGCCACAATTGATATGTACGTTGGTGCCGACTGAGTGAAATTTCCCCCATCGCGTCAGGAACTCTCCCCATTCTCGCCCATTCGGTTTGCAGAACTTTTTGTACGTTGAGCCTCCTCGCCCGGTTGAAATGACATAATGCGTCAAAGCCTTCCTTACCCATCTGAACATTCTGCGACCCTCGCAAATGAAGCGATTTTGGACCGTCCCTGAGACGAATTCGGTCTCGTTCTTGTTGGTACTGACCGAACTGCGCTCACCTACTTGCTACTGCTTTGTTGCCTTCAGCCCTAGCTGATTTGCCCTCGTTCAAGAAACCCCACTGCCCGCCAACCTCATTTTGTCATTCAGGTGATCCGCCAGCCTGAGCGCAAATTGCAGCAGCGGCATGGTCGGGTTGGAAGCGCCACCGGTTGCAAAAATGCTGCTTCCTGCGACGTACAGATTGTCGGTGCCAAAGACCTTGCAGTTTTCATCGACCACACCAAATTCCGGCGTCGCTGCCATTCGCGTGGTGCCCATATGGTGGGCATGCGGTGACAATTTCAGAGCCTCGGCGGTGTCGTATACATAGCTGTTGAGCTTGACGAAACCGAGCCCTACCTCGGCAAACTTCTTGGCCATTTCACCGCCAATACACTTGATGGTGCGTCGGTCATCGTCGCTCAGCACCCAATTGACATTGACCTTGGCCACGCCCAATCGGTCTCTTTCGTCGAGCAGCGAGATACGGCTCTGGGCATTGGGAAACTGTTCGATCATCGTGGTGATCACGCCGTCCCCAGGGCAACTGAACTTGGCAATGAATTCAATTTTGCTGGCAACCCCCATTTCACAGGCGAGCGTTTCGAGAAAGCTTTTCACTTCGGCGGTTCGACCGTAGGTTCTGACTTCCGACAGAACCGTCGTGGAGACATTGCCCTTGCCAGAATGATATTCAGCAATGAAAGCATCGGTGGTGTAGTACTCACGAGGCTCGGTGCCTTGTCCCTCTTTCAGGATGAAGGTGCCCATGTCGATGTTCAGGTGTTCCATGAAGCACCGGCCCACCAGCCCGCCTTTCTTCACCACACTCGCAGCCGACAGTGACTCGCTGTTGAGCAACTGTCGGGCGTTTTCGATGGCGCCCATTGCCAGGACAAAGTTGCTCGCCGCCAGGCGTTCACGATTGAGTTCGTAATCAGACACCAGCACCGCTGCCAGGCGCCCCGAGTCCTGGTCGAACTCCAGGTCTACGCAGTTGCAGTTGATGAAGACATCCAGCCCTTCGGTTTCATTGAGCGCCTGCGCATATTTTTGCGCAAAGCGCGTCGGTGGGCTGAGCAGGAAGCGATCAGCGTCGAACTCGCCGCCTTTCAAGCCCATATTTTCGGCCCGAAACTGTGCCCCTGGGGGAAGGTCGACGATGCTCATGGCCGCGGGCAGGTAGCGGTCGATCTGCGCAAAGGGGATCGGCCAGCCCGGCAACCCACCCGCCGGTGGGACAACAAAATCGGAAGGTTCGAAAGGACGGCATCGCCCTGCCCAGTGGTTGGAGGTGCCACCTAAATAGCGCAATCGCGTTCCGTCGGGGTACAGCTCAAGCCCGGTCGAAGTGCACTGGTAGAAGTCCTGCGAGCGCGTTGAAAACTCGTGTCCGCCACCCTCGATAAGCACCACGCTCCAACCGGCGCCCGCCAGTTGCAACGCCAGGGTGATACCGGCAGGGCCAGCGCCAACGATGCAAAAATCATAGGCCTCGCGCAGGGTCTTTTGCGTCTCATAGTCCTTGATCATGCTTGCTCGTCCCTGAAGAGTTGCGAAGGCAACACCCAGCCATTGACCAGCACGAACCCGCCTTTTTCAACAGGTTTGCGCGCCGCCTGGGTTGGCACGCCGAACACCGCTGCACCAACCCCCAGCAGCACACAATTGCCCAGAAAGCCCCGGCGACCCCACAACGGCGTACAAAACTGAAGCTTCCCCATGATTCAAAGACCTATGCCATTGAAGTTTTCAGCATTTTTTTATTCGAGCTCAATACAACTGCCGACGGCTGACACCGGCTCATCATTGGAAAGTCGGTGCCGCGGCATCTATCTTTGTCGATTGGTATGCGCAGATGATTGCCGACGCGGCGGTCATTTCCAGCCCGTTCCAGATCTGGACCCACGCCGTGCAATAAATAAAGCTCAGGGGTGCAGACAAATCAATCGACGGCATGACATCAATCTCTGACTGAATCGCTAGAAGTCACTATAGTTTCATTTAGCCATGATGCTAGCCGTCGTCCACCAAGGGATAGGTGCCATAGCCAATGCCTGAACATTTTCGCGCGCTGATCGTCATTCTGTTTCTGGCAGTCGTTGTCTTTACCCTCGCGCGCCGGCCAGCGTCAGACCTGATTCCTGTTGCCGACTTCAAGCGGCGCCGTAATTTATGGTTCGCCCTGACCCTGTTGGCGTTTTTTTCCCATAGTTTTTGGGTGTATGCCGGCGTGGCGGCGATTGTCCTGACACTGGCCAGACGTCGCGAACGCAATCCCATGGCATTGTTCTTCCTGCTGCTGTTTTTAATGCCCCAGGCGGCGGTTAGAGTTCCCGCATTTGGCGCGGTCAACTACCTGTTCGACTTGAACCACGCGCGCCTGCTGTCACTGTGCCTACTGCTGCCGGTCGCCCTGGCCTTGAGCAAACAGAGCGATACCCTTTCCTTCGGTCGCACCTGGCCGGATCGATTCCTGGCCGCCAGCCTCGTGCTGATCACTGCACTGAACCTGCGCGAAACCACGTTTACCGACGCCTTGCGCCAGGCGTTTTACCTGTACATCGATATGTTCCTGCCCTATTACGTCGCCAGCCGCGCGCTCAAAGACCTGAGCGACTTCAAGGACGCCATGCTGGCCTTCGTGCTCGCAGCTTTCTTGCTGGCACTGATCGGCGTCGCTGAAACGGCCCGTCATTGGCTGCTGTACAACGCGTTGCTCGATGCCCTGGGCACGCAATGGGAAATGTCCAGCTACTTGAGCCGAGGTGGTTCGTTGCGCGCCAGCGCCACCACGGGACAAGCAATCGTGCTGGGTTACGTCATCAGCGTCGGGATCGGCTTGTTCCTCTTCGTGCAGCGCTATGTCGCGAGTAAGCTGCAGCGGTGCCTCGGCGCCCTGCTCCTGGCTGCCGGGTTGTTTGCGCCACTATCACGCGGCCCTTGGATCGGCGCGGCAATTATCATCGGCGTATTCATCGCCACCGGCCGGGGCGCAGTCAGGCGCCTGACGCTGCTAGCGCTGGCAGGTGTACTGGCCCTGCCACTGCTGAGCGTGATGCCGGGAGGGGAAAAGATCGTCGACATGCTGCCCTTCATTGGCAACCTGGAGAAAGAGAACATCACCTACAGGGAGCGCTTGATCGACAACTCGTGGATCGTCATCCAGCGCAATCCGCTGTTCGGCACCTACGACTTTCGCAACACGCCTGAAATGCAGGAAATGATCCAGGGCGACGGCATCATCGACGTCGTCAACACCTACCTGGGACTAGCGCTGCGGACCGGCCTGGTTGGCCTGGGACTTTTCGTGGCGTTTTTCGCCGCGGTGCTGTTGAGTCTACGCAAGGCCATGCGCCTGTTTCCCGACCGCGACAGTGAGCAACGACGGCTCGGGCGAGCGCTGTTTGCGACGCTGACAGGGATCCTGGTGATCATTTTTACCGTCAGCAGTATCACCTTGATACCCGTGGTCTACTGGACCGTCGCAGGCCTGGGCGTGGCATACGTGCAGATGGTGCGCAGGCTCCAACATACCCAGACCGCAGGCATTGCCGGTGCCAGTGTTCGCCTTCAACCCAGGTAATGTCGATGACCTCATTTTCCTTGCGCCCCGTCATTCGGGCTGCGGTACTCATTGGCCTGGCAATACTGCCGCTGGCCAGCCACGCTGCGGCCTGGACCGTCACCGTAGACGAACAGAATGGCTTGCCAACCCTCACCCGGGGCGGCGGCCCGGCAATGAAGTCCAAATTCAATTTCTGGGGGCCAGACTGGTCGTGGACCGGGCTTAGCGGCTCGTTCAAGGTAGACGGGCCCTATCGCTACAGCCTCACCGCCAACAACAAAGCCCTGGACTTCGACCTGACGGCCGCAATCCAGAAACCATCCGCGCAGACCTTGACCTGGACCTTCGATCTGCAAGCACACAGCAAGCAGAGGAACGTCGAGGGCGGCGGCATGATGTTTCTCTTTGACCCGACCCTGATCGCCGGGGAAATGGGCGACCCGGTGCTGCTTGGAGATAATCGCGGCTGGTCCTGGGGCAAGGACGGACAAGGCCCCTATATCGAGATGCGTTTCGAACCAGCGCTGGCCAAGGTGTACTTCGAGCGCGGCGATACTTCCGAAGTACGGGCGTTTTTCTACAAGGACACGATCGCCCCCGGCAGCCTGCAGGTAAAAGCAGTGCTGAAGGTGTCTGGTGATGTTTCGCTGGGGCAAACCGCCAGTGAGCGTTTCGGCCTCGCCGACCCCAGCACCTGGCCCAAGGACCAGGTCGACTGGCAAACCTCACCGGTCGATCTGTCGTTTCTCAACGCCGCGGAAAAGCCAGCAGGCAAGCGCGGCTTCGTCAAGGCTTCTGGCGAACAGTTGCTGTTTGCCGACAACACCCCGGCGCGCTTCTGGGGTACCAATATGTCGGCGTACGCGATATTCAAGACGCCAGACGATGAGATCAAGCGACAAGCCAAGCGCCTGTCGAAGCTGGGTTTCAATCTGGTGCGGATTCACCATCATGATTCGCCGTGGGTATTCCCGAATATTTTTGGCGATGGCACCGTGGTGCGCGACACCCAGCAGCTAAGCGCCGAATCCTTGCGCAAGATCGACTGGTGGATCAAGTGCCTGAAGGACGAAGGTATCTATGTATGGCTGGACATGCATGTGCAGCGCATCCTTACCGCCAACGACAATATCTATGCCTTCGACGAGCTGCCCGAAGATCGAGGCAGAGCCGACCTCAAGGGCTACGCCTATGTCAACGTCACCATTGCCCAGGCAATGAAGCGCTTTACCGAAAGTTACATGAACCATGTGAACCCCTATACCGGGCTAGCCTATAAAGACGACCCGGCAATTGCTGCGGTACTGATCACCAATGAAAACGACATCACCCACCACTACGGCAATGCCTTGCTACCGGACAAAAATGTACCCAAGCACAGCCGCCTGTACATGGATGAAGCCAAGGCATTTGCCCTGCGCCACAACTTGCCAGCCGATCGAACCTGGCGCGCCTGGGAGCATGGTCCGTCGAAGCTGTTTCTCAATGACCTGGAGCGCCGATTCAACGTCGATATGATCAACCACCTGCGCGCGCTAGGGGTACAAGTACCCATCGCCACCACCAGCACCTGGGGAGGCAATGGCCTGAGTTCCTTGCCGGCCCTTACCGCCGGCGATGTAATCGATGTGCACAGCTACGGCGACATCGGCCAGTTGGAGAAAAGCCCGCTGACCAGCGACAACATGGTGAACTGGCTCGCAGCAGGGCAAGTGGCGGGCATGCCCTTGACCGTCACCGAGTGGAACGCCGAGCCCTTTCCCACCCCTGACCGTCATTCGTTGCCACTCTATGTTGCAGGCACCGCCAGTCATCAGGGCTGGGATGCAATGATGCAATATGCCTACAGCCAAGAAGGGCTGTTGCGCGAGTGGGTGTCGGCCGGCAACTGGCACGCTTATAACGACCCGGCGATGCTCGCCACTCTGCCTGCCGCGGCCCTGCTCTATCGTCGCGCCGATGTCCGCGAGGCAACGACTACGTATGTCTTCGCCCCGACCCCAGCCACCCTGTTCAATCAGTCGATCACACCGAGCAACGCGGTTGCCCTGCGCACCGCCATGGAGAAAGGCAAACTACAGATCGCGATGCCGCAAACCCCGGCGTTGCCATGGCTTAAGCCCAGCATAATTGCCGACGGCGCCAAGGTACTGAGCGATCCTGAGCAGTCGCTGCTCGACGCCAACGCCACTGAGGCGACTACCGACACCGGTGAGCTCAAGCGCGATTGGCAGCAGGGCATCTACACCATCGACACGCCCCTGACCCAAGCCGCGACCGGTTGGCTCGGTGGCACCCACGTCGACCTTGCCGATATTCAGGTCAGGGTAAAAACGCTGTACGCCAGTGTCGTGGTGCAAAGCCTTGATGCCAGGCCGTTCAACCAGTCACGGCAGCTGATGATATCCCTGGGAACACGTGCGGTGCCCAAGGACAACGAGCGCACACCGTTCTACGTCGAACCCCTGGAGGGCACGTTATCGATCAAGGCTCCTGCCGGCCTGAAGCTGTTCAGCTATCAGGCCCAGGCGCCCCTGAAAGAACTGCCAGCGACCTACGAGAACGGGCGCTACAGCATCAAATTCGACGGTAAGGAAATGTCTAACTGGCTGTTCTTGAAATAGCCCATTTGGCCTTCTACAGTCTGAGGAGACTTTCACCACGGGCGCCTCTTCAAGCAGGTTGGCGAGCGGACATGCCTCGCGTTTGTTTCCGGCGGTGAATACGCAGATACCACTCTCTGCGTCTGTGCAACAACAGATTCCAGGAGGCTTGGATGAAGTTTTTAGTTGTCGGCGGCGCAGGGTATATCGGTTCGCACATGGTCAAGCACCTGCTGTTGGCAGGCCATGAAGTCGTGGTAGCTGACGTCGCCCACGCGGGCCCCGGAATCAAATGGGTGGAACTGGACATCGCCGATGTGCGAGCCCTGGATGCACTGTTTGCCGAGTATCAATTTGAGGCGGTCTTCCACTTCGCCTCGTTCATCCAGGTGGGTGAATCGGTTACCGACCCTGGCAAGTATTACCAGAACAACGTAGCGGCAACGCTGACACTGCTCCAGGCCATGGTCCGAGCCGGCATCAGCAAGCTGGTGTTTTCCTCGACTGCCGCCGTCTATGGCGACCCACAATACGTGCCAATCGACGAGGCGCACCCCAAGGCATCCATCAACCCCTATGGTCGCAGCAAATGGATGGTGGAGCAGATACTCGAAGACTTCGACCATGCCTATGGATTGAAGTCGGTCTGCCTACGCTACTTCAACGCCGCGGGTGCAGACCCCGAAGCGCAAATTGGCGAATGCCATGAACCAGAAACCCACCTGATCCCTCTCATCCTCCAGGCAGCTGCCGGGCGGCGATCGGCGATAACCGTCTTTGGTCGGGATTACAGCACGCCAGACGGCACGTGCATTCGTGACTATGTTCACGTTGCCGACTTGGTATCAGCACATTCGCTGGCGGTGGATTACCTGTTGGCCGGCGGTGCCAGCACGGCGTTCAACCTTGGCAATGGCCTGGGCTTCTCGGTGCAGGAAGTCATCGACACTGCACGTGCCGTAACCGGCCGCACGATCACAGTCAGCGATGCACCACGTCGGGCGGGCGACCCGCCGCGGTTGGTGGCCGACGCCAGCAAAGCCAAGGAGATCCTCGGCTGGCAGCCGCAATACGCGGCGCTTGAGCAAATCGTCAGCCACGCCTGGACCTGGGAACAGAAGTACCCTTGGCACTGACAGTGTCAGTGCCAAGGCGGCTCAGGCCTCAGTAATAGGAACGAACCTGAGTGTCAGCCTTGTTCAGGACCGCACCAATCAGATTGGCCGTCGCCAGATGGTACATGCAGTCCTCGATCTCTTTCTTGTTGTTGTCACCGTTGGCAACCACTAGCAGCACACAGTCGAACTTGGGCAAAATGGTGATCGCATCATCGGAGCTCAACAGCGGGGGCAGATCGAAAATGCAAATACGTGACTCGTAGCGGTCACGCAGTTCGCTGATCAGATTGCTCACCTTGGGCGATGACAACATCTCGGTGGAATGCGCAATGGGCTCACGCGTCGGCAGCACCACAAAGCGTGGCAATGTCGGATTGACCATCACCTCTTCCAACCACGCTTCATGAGCAAGCAGCTCATTGAGCGACTTTTCCATCGGCAGCCCCAGGCTCGCCCCCACCCGGGGACGGCGTAGGTCGAAGTCCACCAGCAAGGCGGTCTTGGTGGTGTGGTGGGCAATGCTCATCGCCAGGTTGATTGCCAATACCGTCTTACCCGCCTCCGGCGTTGGCGAGGTAATGGCAAGGGTGCGCCAGCCATTCTCCTCCATGGCCTGCAGTACTTGCGTTCGCAGCAAGTCAAACGATGAACTCATGTTCGAGTTCTTGTTGAACGCCACAATACGATTGCGCTCAAGGTGATCTGCGCGCAGCGGCACCACCTTGGTTTGCACATAATCGAACTGACCGAGGGCTTCAGGCTGTTCGGCCACTGGCGCTGCCTGCGGCGCCTCGCCAGAGCCGGGGGCGACCTGAAGAATATTTTTTCCAAAAGCTGGCGTAATCCTATCCATCGCTGCTTTTCCCTATTCAAACCGAGCCATAGCTTTAAATAGCAGTGCATCCAGAGGCATATAGAACACATGCACGATCAATAACATGATAGCCATCAACGCAGCCGCGGCGATGACCAACCACTTCAGCAACTGCTTGCGCCGCGCCGTGTCCGCCTGAGTAGGAATGTAGGGAATCGCGACCAACACGCGCCTGCCCACCACACTCTCCAATGCCCCCATACCGCGAACACGCTGGTTCAACAACTCCAGGAGCATGACCAATGCAGCGCCACCCGCCGGTGCCAACACAAGGCCCAAGGCGGCAATTTTCTTTCGGTTCGGTTTGATGGGTTTCTCCGGCATCAGCGGAGGCTCGAGAAGCACGAAGCGTTCGGCCTTGTTCTCCTGCTCGAGACTTTCAGTAATTTTCGCGCCCATTTCCTTGGCACGAATTTCTTCGTACTTCTTGCGCGCGTTGTCATGGTCGCGCATGAGGGTGACCAGGCCGCGCTCGACTTGTGGCGTCTCAAGAATCTCCGCCTCGTAGCCTTCCATTTTCTTCACCAACTGGCGTTTTTGCTCGGCCAGCGAAGCAATACGCTCCTGGGCAGCACCGATGCGGGTACGCACCCGAGCGACATCCAGGCTTACCGAGGCATTGGCGGCACCCCGGCCACCGGATGCCTGTAGCGCTTCGATCTTACGTTTCACAGCGATCACATCCGGATGCGCATCCTTATATTTGCTCTGCAGCCTGGCGTACTCGGCCTTGAGACTAGGCAAATCCTGTGGCTGCTCCACTGCACCTCGGGCGCTCTCGGCCTTGGTGGTCAGCCCGGCATTGGCGGCTGACAATTCCAGCTCCAGGTAACGCAATTCTTCCTGGGCCGTCTTGTAATCGCGATCCACTTCCCTGAACTCCAGTTCGGCGCGCGACAACATGCTCATGCGCAATGCCTGGTGCTCAGGCAAGGCATTGGCATGCGCCTGTTTGAAGTCGGCCAACTGGTTTTCCAGGCTGGCGAGCTCGGCACCGAGCTTGTTCGCTTCCTGCGTCAGGAACACGGTTGTTTCATTGGCACGTTCGGTACGCTGCTTCATGTTCTCGTCAAGAAACAGCGTGACCAATTCGCTGGCCACTTCCTTGGCAACTTCCGGACGCTTGTGCTCAAACGAAACGTTGAAGGCGACAGTCGCCTCGCCCCGCCCTTTTATGTAGGTACTCAAACTGGCGACGACAATCGAGTTGCGCATCAGGTCGATCTTGTCGTTGTCGCTGAACTGGCGGCCCTTGTCGGCATACAGATCGTACTTGTTGATGATCCGCAGCAGGTTGTCGCGGGTCATCACCCGTTGGCGAATGACTTCGATGCGCTCGTCAGCAAAACTGTTGTTGTTCGCAGAGACCAGTTCCGGCGAAATCTGCTGCGACTCCACCAGGATGGTGCCCGTCGATTGATAGATGGGAGGAACCGTGAGGGCGACCGCCACCGTCACTGCCAGAATGACCACAATGCTCACCCCCAGCAGCAAGGCCCGGTCTTTGATAATGGCTATGTAATCGTTAAGAGACATCTCGTATTCAGATTTCATAGTGGCCACGCTGCCGAAGTTCAGAGGTCGGGAAATCTATAGGTCAGAGTCAATCCAATGATCGTACCTGTAGCATCTGGCAAGTCGTCTTGCTGGCGTTCCTTGTACATCAACGATAGGCGCAGATCGCAAAATGGTGAAAGCTCGCGACTGGCCCAGGCGCCATAGGTCTGCAGGGTATTGGGGGTCTGTCCCTTGCTGTCTTGCCAGGCAGCATCGAGGCCCACGCGGCTGAGGTCATCAATGGCGTAGCTCCACACCCCGCGCACCGAATCCTGTTCGGTGAACCCCCCTTCTGCACTGGCGAACGTAGTCCGTTCAGCGTTAAGGCTCGCATCAGATCGCTCCCCCGTGTAGCGAAGTAAAAGCCCCCCTTCCCCTCGGCGACCGCCATCGGATCCAGAGACCTTGTTGACACCCACGTGCACCGTGCTTTCAAGGCGTTCGGTTAGCTGGTACTTCACCCCGACGCTTGGGGTATAACTGTTCGAGGCCGACGCACTGGTGTCGTCTTCGGGCTCGTAGCGCCTGGCACCGAAGTCAGTGAACAGTTGGGTACGTTCACTCCAGGCGTAAGTCCAGGTCACGACGTTGGCAATCTCGTCGTAACCGGTCAGCGAATTGATATCGTAACGCGCGTTGCTGTAGCGGGTTTCATTGGACAGCGTGTTGCGCTCGGTAATGGCCCTGTTCCAGTTCGCCGCCAGCGAATACAGCTTCTGCGTACCATCGGTGGTGACCACCCCGGTGTCCTGGACAGCGCCCGACAATGTCGAGCTCTCACTGTATTGCGCAACCAGGCCATACCCACCACGTTCGGTTTCTCGCTGCCAGCCCAGGCTGACATTGGGGTCTTCACGGTTGTCGACTATCGATGTGTCGGAGGAACGTAATACGTTCACGCCAAGATCCATGCGCAACTGATCCTGGTCGAAGGTACCGACGAGACTGTAAGTGGGTGCGATGTAGGTACGCGTCACACCCTTCTCCTCAGACGTCAAGAGTAATGGGTTGCTGTCGTACTCGACAGTTGTCGGCAGTACTGCAGAGGACTGCCATATTGCGGCTTGGACCATGCCCGGAACCGGCAAGACAAGAATTGCCGTAGCAACGCCGGTTGTTCGCAGTAGAGGCACTAGAGGTCTTTTCAGGCCTGGCAAGTTAAGGCACGACCAGCGTATCGCCGGCCTGGAGTTGGATATTGGTAGACATGTCACGGCCGGAAATCAAATCCTTGTAGTGCACGGGCAATACCTGTTGCGAATCGCCCTTGAGACGGATCACCTTAATGGCGCTTTCATCTGCGAACTTGTCCAGCCCCCCAGACATACTCAGGGCCTGTAGCACTGCCGTCGGGCCTGCCATCTGCACCGGGCCAGGTTTGATCACCTTGCCTTGGACATAGAGAAGGTTGCCGGTCGTGCTTTTGACAACCACGCTGACATTCGGATCGGGGAGGAATTGTTCGAGCTTGTTCGCGACTTTTTTCTCGACTTCAGCCGTGTCCAATCCTGCGACCTGGATTTGACCGACCAAGGGGAACGTAATGCTGCCATCGGGTAGAACACTGACTTCCCTGCGCAGGTTATCTTCCTGCCAGACGGAAACCTCCACCACATCACCTGGGTTGAGCAAGTAAGTGGCGCTTCTTTCGACAGCCATGCCAGGGCCAGACCACACCACCAGCACGCAGAGTACGGAAGACATCAAACGCACCATGAGGATCCCTCCGGCCGTATGGCCATGCAATGAGCACTGAATGAGAACAACATAGAATCTCTCGCTCTCTTCGCAGCGACACAACTGCCGCGAAAGCGTCGACCTACTCCGAGGTCCGGTACTGCGACGCTGCACAACCGCGCTTCACAGGCTGCCCGAAGGCGGTTGACCAATGGAATATAGCAATGGTCCGGGAATACACAAGGTGCTATTCGAGGTCCCCGCTATATTGAATACCGCGTATCAGTTCCAGACGTTCGACTTGCTTTATCGCAACAACTGCAGCATCTGCCAGCCACCACGTTTTAAATTTTTTGTCGATTGGCGACGGCAATAAAACCAATCACTGCGAAACAAAAAATCCACCCCGCCGTCGCCACCGGCACCACACTTGTATCATTCATATAAGAATCTGCCGCCCCTGCCGCACCGCTCATGAGCACCAACAAAAAAATGGACTTTATCAACAATGTCGAACGCATAACCCCTCCAGCAAAAAAACCGGCAGAGAAAAGATATACAGCGTGCGGGCAGGAAGACTCTCTGTTTGTAAATTGAGCTTATGAGCACAATGACATCACGTCAACGATCCGACACCATAATAAATCTCAATGGGAGCCGGCCGGCCGCGTCAAATTGCCGTCAGCAAATTAAAACTGACCCGATCAATTACAGACAAACGCTCAAACTCGCGGGTTTGCCTTAGCCGCCTGGATAGAACGAAGTGCCCGCAAACGGCGACGGCTAACTGTCGAAGCTCGATCGCGGCGTAAATTACTTCACTTCTTCGGCCCTAACGTCGACGAATGGTCGCCTCACCGGCCCTTCCAAGCGACTGCAGTGTTTCATCGGTGAGAAGTTAAATACGAATCTTTTAGCTTAAGAATCGATTTATTGTGTGTTTAGCCCGGAAACAGATCCTGTGTTCGCTCTACTTGATCTATTGCTCGGCGAGCTCGAGCTCGTCGCGCAACAAACCCAAGTCTCCATCACCACCGCGAAGAATGAACACGCCGGGACCTAGGTAACCAGCGGAAACCTGGCATCAATTCCCAGACGCAGACGCTGAATTTGTTTAAGCGGGTTACTGATTCAGTTGGCCGGCACTGTTTCCATCAAGGGCGGCGCATGCAGAGTGGCGTAGCGACTTCGCAAAGTCTCAAGGAACGCGTCGGCAGAACTTTTCGCACCATAGAGATAAATCTTGTGTAGCCCGCCGAAAACCATCTCGTGATAACGGCTGGCAACTTCGTCAGCACTTGCTCCCTCTGGCAGTCCAAGGTGGAGGGTCAACTTGTTTCCTTCGACAGCAAACAGCGGAGTATCCCAGAGAAACTGGGCGGTCCCGGTTTTGGGCAAGCGAATAAACATGTACGCGTGGTTACCTAGAGCATCGATATCCCCGCCACGTCTTCTCTTCCATTTCAACAGCCCATCATCTGGGCGCGCCAGACAGAGCCCGATGTCGTAATAATCAAATCCTTGCTCAATGGCCCACTCAAGTGCCATGTAAGTGGTAATCGAATTAACGTCCCTGAGTTTTTTCGCATCGGAAAAAATCGCTTCGCGATAGCCGAACCGCAGGGTACTCCAGTAACGCTTCGTGTCTCGGGTAATCTCGCAGCCAAGGTGACACGCCACCACCTCGTCGTCGAGCATGATCAGGTCCAGCCGGCCAACTGTCTTGGCAATGCGAAAAACTTCCTCGGTAGGAAACTGCGCAGCATGAATACCCTGTCTTGCCGTGGCGTAGGGTCTAAGCATTTCTTGGTCAGCCATGGCGATCTCGGCATCCGTCACAGCCTGCTTGATCCGATACAGAGGACGATTCTTGCGGATACTTCGGCGCAACTCACTGTCGTAACGCGCGGTGATTTCTTCAAGTGAACGCCCCAGCGGCACCACCGCGCTGAGGTAGTGGGGAACATTGAGCGCCCCTGCAGTCGGCATCTCGCTGACCACTACCACATGGTTCGACACGCCGGCCCCTGGGGCTACATCCCGCAGCGCAGAAGCGCCTGGATTCTTGCCCCCGATCAACAGCTTGGCCATCTCTCGGCGCTGCTTCCTGCCGATGTAGAGGATTTCGTACGGGCTTTGCTGCTGCAGCCTGAACCGGGCCACCTCCCAACGCCACAGACAGGCACGCCCAAGAATGTCTTTGAACCGGCTCAACGACGATCGCAACGCGTAGCGCATTGAAGGAGATACGAATTTTCGAGCGACTGCCACCATTCTCTCTTTCATATCCTTTCCGACTTCCTGTGCGTTGTTGTCCAATGGCAGATCGAAAAATACTGCTGCAAACGTATAACTATTCTTAAACGTAATTGAATCAATAACTAACGAAACAGTTATCTCACATTCAGAAACAATTAAAGATCCAAGGTCAGCATTTCGCAAGGCCACATCGGCGCCTGCCAGAGATATTTCGCAGCGCAGGTTTGGCACCGCGCCAGCATCCCTTTGAGCTGCGAAAACGCTGGGCACGGCTGTGGCACTGGCGCTGATCGCTGGCAAATTTACAACCCCTGCATTTCATCCGCGGTAACGCCTAGTTCTTTAACTTCAAAAAATTATAACCCCGAGGATTCTGCTGACATATTATCGGCAACGGCAAACATTCAGATTTAAACCAAGGAGGCCATTAAGAAGCAGACTAACTCTCTCCTGCGCCACCCTACTCCGCTTATTAGTGCGTGTCACAGACAGGCCGTTATGCCGCGCGCTGATAAATACACTAACGAACGACTTTTACAGCCGCTCAGTCCTCTACTGCACGTTAAAGGAATCACTATCAATGAATGATAATGACAGCGCCTTCAACCCGGCGCACCCTCCTTTGATGACCGATCCTGATATTCTGCCGCCGGACAACTCCGGTGCTTTTGTTGTCGGCAGTTATTCGATAACCAAGGATCATTTCGACCTGGTTACAGACCCGCTCTACCCTTGGCAAACGATGAATCATAATTCTCCGTCCGATTGGGAAAAGTGGAAACAAACCAAAGCCGACAAACAAGCCAACGTCGACCATTACCTGGTGTCGAGGACCCGCTACTGGCACCGCGTCAGCCGCAAGACCTACGCTAATAACGTCACGGAGCAGGTCACCAACACCGTCGGTGCCACCTATTCGCACTCGGTCGGCCACACCAGCTCGATCACCCAGCGAATCAGCATGGACCTTGGCCTGGATCTGTCTGGCGGCGACCTGTTCGCAGGAGGGGACGTGCCACCGATACCGCCGGTGATGGCCACGCAAGGCCCCTTGGCCACTGTGCCACTGGGTGCTTCGACCTTCAATCTGAGTGCCGAACTGTCCCGCACTCTGGAGTATCGCCAGGAGGACACCAGTTCCTACGAGTTCCGCCACGACGTGATGACTACAACTGACTTCCTGGCGGATTACCAATATTTGAACTGGCAGATTTGCGAAGCAATTGAACTATATCGCGTGCCTGTAAGCGGTGACATCAAAAAGCAACTAGTGAGTTCAGTCCCAGCCAATACCGCTACCACTTACAACGACCGCGTACTGATGAAGCCTGCCCCGCCCCCCTCACTCTAACTGCCACGCAAGGAGCATTAGCCATGACCCAGCAAACCACACTCAATCCCGGCGGCTCTGTTGTTTACTCCACTCGTCCGGTTGGCTTGCGCACACAACTATCAGCCAAATGCAGTGATGTGGGCGATTCGAAAATAAGTTGGCACATCGAGCTGTGTTGCCAGAGCAACCATGATGTATCCCTTGAAGCGGGCCAGCCCACGACCATTGACGTTTCTGAGGGCGCCGGGGCACTTATGACTGTGTCCAATACCGGTTTCAACCCCGTGACCGTCTGGACAGATTATTAAGCCCAGCCCACGCGTTTATGCATCACGTTGATACTTCACTCACACTCAAGGAAGTCGACATGAACGCAACAGTCAGTAGCCAGGAGCACCTGGCTCACGCCATTCTCATGCCGTTCGGCAGCCAGGCCACCACACTCGATGCCGGTAACCTCAGCGCCAGGCTCGACAATATCGGCAAAGGCGTAGCAAGCATCATGGCCTTGCGTCAGCCGCTGCAAGCGGGCCAGACCAGCGTCGATGCGCAGGCCAGCGCCAACGTTGCGGCGAAGGCCAAGAACCTCGTTTCCAGCTTACGATCGATCATGCACGATTTACTGCCGACGCTGGGCACGCCTCTTGACGATTTCCTGGCTCAAGCCAGTAAACCGGGTGCTTTGCGCGATCAGTTGAAGCAGTCTCTACACAGCAGCGGCTTTAGCGCCGAGGAAGTGGAATGGGCTTTCGGCGAGCTGGACAGCATTGAGTTTCGCTTGGTCGATCTGTTGGTCAACAACAATCCACGCAACCTCGACTTGCTCCTGGACGGTATCAGTACGGGCCAGAACGGTCTGCACAATGCCGGCTTCCTGGCCTTCTCGGGCGATGCCGAAATTGACCAGGCGCTAACCTCGTTGATTACCCGATGCCGCGAAAAAGGTGTCACGGCTTCCTACGTACACGTCTTGGTACTGGCGTTTGGAGCCGCTGCAGCAGTCAATCATTACCAGACGGCCGAGAACCTCATGTTCCCCCATGTCGCCTGGACCCCGCACGCGCTGACGCAACTGCACGCGTTGCATTTGACCCAAGCCGGTCAGACCTTTGTAATCAATCACACCAACAACTGGGTGACCGGTGCCGCAAACGGTTGGGCGCTCAACACCAACCACAATACCCACGACATCACCACGGGCCTGACAGTCACTGCACGCGTGGTAGCGATCGCAGGGCCCAACAGGACCGTCAACATCATGTCCATTCAATAACCCATTAGTCGGCAAGCCCCTCCCACCCGCCGCAGATTCCCCTGCATGCCCTGGGAGCGGGTTTGCCCCGCGTTCGACGCATAACAATATTTACCACCATTCTCTCCATCCCCTGCGGCCTGCTGTGTCCCTCACAAACAGGAGCAGCAATCATGGCCTCGGTACCGCAGGAAAACCCTCACTACCTTCTTATTCAGAATCAACTGCCCAGCTGGAGTCGGGCCTCCACTGCCGATCAATGGCACGCCCTGCAGCAATCACTTCTGCCAGCACAAGGCCTGCCAGACAACCCGGCAGACTGGTTCGCCAATGCGCCCCCAGATCTGCGCGAAGCTGTACAGGCCAGCCAGGCCCGGCTGGCACGATCGCAACAAGCCATGGCCGGCGAGCTCAAAGGGTTGAAGAATATCAGCGAGTTCACAACACCCCTGCTGGCGCAACAACTGCTGACCCAGTTTCAACTGCAGGTGCCTGTGGATACCACCGAGTTGGTCCACATCCGCCACCTCTTCACCTGGGAGGCCTACGTCAGCCAACACGAACGCCGAAGCTTGCTTGAAGCGGCCTTGCACAATTTCGAGGACGGGGTCGCATTCAGCCGCGAAAGTGCCTTGGCCCTGGCAGGTAATACCCACATCGAGAACATCCTGGTCATTGGCAAGACCACGTTGGGCGATAGCGAAACACTGGTCGATATCGAACTAGCCTCCGAAAGCTACCGCATCGAATCACTCGCTGTGACGCCAGCAGCATTCGCCGACACCTGCCGCTCCCTGGATCTTGGCCGTCTGTACCAGGAACACCTGACAAGCCTGTACGCGCCTGATCGCGTCGTCACCCAGGCCATCAGGGTCTATCGGGACCGCCTGCGCCTGGCTGCTGACCTGGCTTTTTTACGTCACCGCATGAACGGTACAGCACTGGATAGCGTGCGGGCATTCCTCGATCAGAATGCAACGCTGGCCTGCAGCCAACTGCGGATGTTTGGCATCACCGTTCACGAAGTACTGATTTACGACCTGGATAACCTAGGCCTGCTGCTGTACCTGCCCGGTCATAACGACACCTTGCAGCAATTCCAGACCATGGCAGCGTTACATGACCATTTGCGTGACGCTTTGCTGCAATCGGACTTTCGGCAACGTTTTCTCGATTATGTCGAACGCGATCAACAATCGCTTTTCCTCAGTCGCTTGCGACAGAACCTCGACGCAACCGGTCGTTCGAGGAACGACCAGACCTGGCCATTGCGGGAAGATGCTGATCTGCATGTCGAGCGCATTGCTGTCGACGCAGAACTGTTCGGCTTTCTCTACCAGGCACATGTCACCCGTCTCAAATCCGAGGCGCGTCAGATCGCGGTGCCTACCGCCGATGCCGACGAACAGGCACGCCAGCGACGCCTTGCGCAATGGGAAGCGCTCGGCATGAATACCTTGATGCTGGCAGGCTTTGTAGTGCCCGGAGTCGGTAGCCTGATGACGGCAGTCATGGTCTATCAACTTCTCGACGAAGTGTATGAGGGCTACCAGTCGTGGTGTGTGGGTGATCGCGACCTGGCCGTGCGTCATCTACAGGCAGTGAGCTTGAACCTGGCCTTGATCGGCGGGTTGCATGTAGCCGGAAAATGGGTGCCGAAACTGTTCAACAGCCCGCTTATGGAGAGCCTCGATGCGGTCACCCTGGCAGACGGAACTCCGCGCTTGTGGCAGCCGGACTTGACCACCTACCGCAGCACCGAGCAGTTGCCGGAAACTCTCCAGCCGAACGCTATGGGCCAATATGCCTATCGAGGCAGGCACTACATCCGCATGGATGGCCAACTCTACGAACACGTGCTGGATCCCGATCAGCAATGCTGGCGAATCGCTCATCCCAGCGACGCAAAAGCGTACCAACCACGCCTGGAGCATAACGGCGAGGGCGCGTGGCTCGCTGAACACGAACAACCCCGGCATTGGTCACTGGCAACCCTGGTGCGGCGCCTGGATGCGCGATTGCAGGCACTCAGTGACGAGCGCCTGGAGCAAGCAGCACGCATCGCGGGTGTCGACGCAGGCCAACTGCGCAAAGTGCACCTGGCAGGTGAGCGCCCACCCGTGCTCCTGACGGACACCCTCGCGCGCCTGTCCATCGACGATCAGTTGGCGCAGCAACAACATGTCGACCCTGAACGCACTCCACAAGCGCTGTTCGAGCAGCTGTACCACGGCTCAACAGCCAGTCCGACGCAAGCGCGACTGATCGAACAGTACCCACGCATCAGTCCGCCGCTAGCTAGACGGCTGCTTGCACCTTTGCAGCCCAGCGAAGCGCAGGCTCTGCAAAGCGGAGCAACACTTCCGGCATGTTTGCAACGGGCCGCCGAACAGACCTCCGCCGACCTGCCCATGACGCGTGCACTCGAGGGCTTGTACAGTGCACGCCTGAGTAGCGCTGACAGCGAGCGACTCGCTCTCCTCGCTTTGCAGCGCTTGCCTGGCTGGACAAGCGACCTACGCCTGGAGCTGCGTGCTGGCAGTGCCGACGGCATGCTGCTGGCCACGGCCGGCGCTGAAGACGCGCCGCTGCGCCGCGTGCTAATCAAAAGCGCCGATGGCTATGAAGCCTTCGTCCACGACACGCCTCGCCCCGGAACACCTACCGACCTTTGCACTGCAATCGTTCGATCCCTGCCCGCATCACTTCGCCAAGCCATGGCACTCGAACACGTCACCGGCGATGCGCTGCGGGCTCGCCTGCTCGATACCGTCAATCAGCAGCGTACACGTTGGACCCGCAGATTATGGAAAGCAACCGAGGGCTGGCCCAGGAATATCGCCTTGCGTGGTGGCACGCCACTGGACCCGACAGAGCTCTACGTACCATCGCCACGGCTGCGCAGTACCCTTGCGGCGCGCTACCGGCGGCTATTTCCGGTGGCCAGCGAGCATGAAGTCGAACAGACACTGGCTCGCTGGCAAAGCCAAAGGCGCTTTGCCTCGGTAGAACTACAGAGATTGGAAGACCGCCTGGCCGAACTTCACAACGACCTACGTCGATGGGCCAACGACCTACCTAATCGACAACGGGCAATCAGGCCGATCATCAACGCGTGGCGGCGTCTCTCCAACCGCGCGGTGTTCAATGGCGAGTCAATGCCGGTGCTCGAACTGGGTTGCCTTGACCTGGAAAACCTGGACATCGCCGAACTCGCCCTGCCGGATACATTCACCCATGTACAAGTCATCGACCTGGGCGGCAATCGCATGCTCAGCGAGCTGCCAGCCGAGTTCCTCGAGCGCTTCCCCAGACTGCGCTCGCTGTCCTTGCGCGGCTGTCGTTTTTCAACCATTCCACGCATCGCCAATCCATTGATGCTCAACTGGCTGGACCTCGAAGCCAATCGCATCACCTGGGACGTGCAGGCCCAGGCCGCCCTGGACAGATTGCAAGCAATGGACATGCTCGACCTTTCGGAGAATCCGCTGCTCGACGCACCCAGCTTCCACGAAATGAGGAATCTACGTGCCGTTCACCTCGCCAACTGCAGCCTTACCCAACTGCCGGAAGGCCTGCAGGCGATGGAGCAACCGATGATTATCGATCTGGAGGACAATCAGTTCGAGTCGCTCCCCGAGGGTTTCAATCTGCCCCCTGCCCATGCGGCAGCCATGCGCCTGGAAAGCGATGCGTTAAGTGACACGTTGGAGGACCAGATAAGAACGTATTACCAGCAACATGGCATCGACCTGTTGCTGACCGACGGTGACTACGACGATCTGCTGGACAACATCAGCGCCGATGAACGCGCGCTATGGGCGCGCGTGCCCCTGGACTTTCGACGCGACCTGCGCCTGATATTGCAGGAGGATGCTCACATGGCCGATCCGCAGGGCACTCACCTGGGGATATGGGCACGCCTGGAGCGCATGGATCAGGACCCTCAATACAGCCGCCTGGCCATTGAGCTTGGCGCTGAACACCTGCTGCAACTGCCTCTGTAGCCAACACCACCTGCCAGCACTCAGCTACAAGGCTGGTGTTGCCAGGTGGGGTGATCTGCAAGCCATGTCTGCAGTGCCGCTGCCGGCATTGGCCGGGCCATCAGGAAACCCTGGCCCTGGTCACAGCCGGCATTGCGCAGAAACTGGTATTGGGCTTGAGTTTCGATGCCCTCTGCGGTGATGCGAAAACCCAGGGCATGGCCCAGGTCGATGATCGCTCGGGTGATCGCCACCGCATCATCATCCATGGGCAAGTCCTTGATGAAAGCGCGGTCGATTTTAAGATGATCGATCGGCAGGGACTTGAGGTACGCCAGGGACGAATAGCCGGTGCCAAAGTCATCAACCGCTGTCGCCACGCCCATGGCCTGGAGTTCGGCCAGAACATCGCAAGCCTGCTGCTGGCTTTCCATCAACAGGCTTTCAGTGATTTCCACCTCCAGAAGCGTCGGCGGCAAGTCGTAGCGTTTGAGAATGCGCGATAGGCTGGCCACATAGTCGCTGCGTTCGATCTGCAGCGCAGCAACGTTGATCGCCAGCGGCCCTGGCAGGCAATCGGCCGCACGCCAGGCGGCGATCTGCGCGCAGGCAAGCTCCAGCACCTTCTCACCCAGCGGAATGATCAGACCCGTGCGCTCGGCCAACGGAATGAATTGCGCAGGCGACACCAGGCCATGCTCTGGATCGCGCCAGCGCAACAGCGCTTCGGCACCTTTGATACGGCCGCTGAACAGGTCGATCTTGGGTTGATACCAAAGCTCGAACTCATTGTTCTTCATGGCTCTGCGCAGGTTGCGCTCCAGGCACAGGCGTTCCTGCAGGCGTTCGGTCATACCCTGGTGATACAGTCGCCAGGCATTACGACCGGCCTCCTTGGCTGCGTACATGGCGGTGTCAGCATGGCGCAGCAGACGGTTGCTGCTCTGTCCATGCTCCGGACACCAGGCCAGGCCGATACTCCCGGTGACCAGCGCAGCGTTACCGTTCAGATCAAAAGGCTGCTGCAGGGTTTGCAACAATGCTTGCACCCGTTCGACGCACGCTTGCTCGGTGTCTAGCAGGAAAAATGCGAACTCATCTCCTCCCAGACGACAAAGACAGCCCTGACCATCGACGATCTGGGCGAAGCGTGCAGTTGCCTGTTGCAACAACAGGTCCCCCATCGGGTGCCCAAGGCTGTCATTGACCTGCTTGAAGCCATCTATATCCAGCACCAGCACGGCCAGACGTTCACCCTGATCGATCGTCTCGTGCAGGCGCTTGTTGAACAGCACCCGGTTGGGCAAACCGGTAATAGCGTCATAGTGGGCCAGGCGTTCCAGTTGTGCCTGGGATTGCTTGAGCTCTTGATTGCGCAGGTTGATCAGATAGTTGCTGCGGTTGAGCTGGGCGACGAACACGCTGAACAGTCCCGTACAGGTCAACGCGAACAGAAATAAAGGTGAAGAAAACAGGCTCATCGACGGCCAGCCACCCAAAGGGCTCGCCGCCAATTGCCAGAGGCCACCTGGCACATCGACATTGACCGTCACCGCGTGCTGGTCGAACAGCGACGGGTCGCCCCAGATCATGCCGCCCGCTGAACCCTGACCATCGGCTCCACGCAGGGCCAGCTCAAAACCTGGATCAAGGTCCAGCCCTGCAGCACTGAGCAAGCGATCGATGTCGGCCACGATCGAAACGTTGCCCCAGTAGATCTTTACACCCTTATGCCCCTTGATAAACACCGGGCGCCGGTAGATCAGCCCTCGTCCTCCCTGATACAGCTGCACCGGGCCGGCCAGCACTGGACTGTAGTGATCACGGGCACGTTGCAGCATCGGGTACTGATCCGGCAAACGCCGATAGTCGACGCCAATAATGCTCATGTTGCCCTTGAGCGGATAGACATCGGCAACTACATCGTTGGGGGCAACGGAGATATGACGAATGTGCGGTACCGAGGCAATCGCCTGGCGAGCCATGTCGCGAAAGTGCTCGGGGCTGATCGCTCCATCGGCACTGATCAGTTGCGCAATGCCCTCGGTCTCACCAAAAGCCGAGCGCAGCTGGGCTTCCAGGGCGGCGCGAACTCCGGAGAGACGCGCACCGGCATTGGCCACCAGTTCACTTTCCTGGCGCTGCACATCCAAATGACCTAACGCTATAGACAGACTGATACCAATCAGCGCAAAGCCGATAGGCAGCAAGCGGTTGAGGGTTTTCCCCAGGCTGGCTGGCAGGACCACGGTGTCATCAAGGGCTAGGATTCTTGTGCTCATAGGTCCGTTATTCATATCGGATTAATACTTTATCGGCGCTTTGCGCTCAATATTGAGCAAGGCTGGCTTTTTTTCATGCGCTGGCGTTATGCTCGAACTGAAACGTTTCACCCATCCCAGAAAAAGAGGTGCTGCGCCCATGGACCGTCTGCTCGATTCGCTGTTTCCCGCCGCCAATGAGATCCCCGAAGCTTATCGCCTGGGTGAGCCGCTGGTACAACGCGAGTACCTGGTCGATGGTCAGTTGCAACGCTGGGACGGTCCCTTGGCGACGGTACGAAGCCCAGTGTGGCTCAAGCAAGACGATCAAGAGCAGCAAGTGATCCTCGGCAGCGCGCCGCTGCTGGACGCCGACACCGCCCTCACCGCCCTGGACGCCGCTGTTCGCGCTTACGATAAGGGCCGCGGAACTTGGCCTACCTTGCGTGTGGCCGAGCGAATCCAGCACGTCGAGACCTTCCTGGGCAAGATGCGCGCGCAACGCGAGGCGGTGGTCAAACTGCTGATGTGGGAAATCGGCAAGAACCTCAAGGACTCGGAGAAAGAGTTCGACCGTACCTGCGACTACATCGTCGATACCATCAACGCACTCAAGGAACTGGATCGCCGCTCCAGCCGCTTTGAGCTGGAACAGGACACCCTTGGTCAGATCCGTCGTGCGCCACTGGGCGTGGCACTGTGCATGGGTCCCTATAACTATCCACTGAATGAAACCTTTACCACGCTGATTCCGGCTCTGATCATGGGCAACACCGTGGTGTTCAAGCCGGCAAAGTTTGGCGTGCTGTTGATTCGCCCGCTGCTCGAAGCCTTCCGCGACAGTTTCCCGGCTGGGGTGATCAACGTCATCTACGGCCGCGGCCGTGAAACCGTCAGCGCCCTGATGGCCAGCGGCAAGATCGATATATTTGCCTTCATTGGTACCAACAAGGCCGCCAGTGACCTGAAAAAGCTTCACCCTCGCCCGCACCGTCTGCGGGCAGCCCTGGGTCTGGACGCCAAGAACCCAGGCATTGTGCTGCCTGAAGTTGACCTGGACAACGCGGTGAACGAAGCCGTTACCGGCGCGCTGTCGTTCAATGGCCAACGTTGCACGGCGCTGAAAATTCTGTTCGTACACGAGAACGTAGTGGAGAGCTTCCTCGAGAAGTTCCAGTACAAGCTGGCCGCACTCAGGCCAGGCATGCCGTGGGAGCCAGGCGTGAGCCTGACGCCACTGCCGGAAGCGGGCAAAATCGACTACCTCAATGGCTTGGTGGCCGATGCGGTGGAAAAAGGTGCGAACGTCATCAATCAGGGGGGCGGTGCCAGCCGCGGTTCATTCTTTTATCCCGCCTTGCTGTACCCGGTCAGTGCGCAGATGCGGGTGTACCAGGAGGAGCAGTTCGGCCCTGTAGTGCCGGTTGTGCCTTACCGGGATATGCAGACCGTGATCGACTACGTGCTCGATTCGGACTTTGGTCAGCAACTGAGCATTTTTGGTACCAACCCGCATGAAGTCGGGCGCCTGGTAGACACTTTCGCCAACCAGGTCGGACGCATCAACCTCAATGCCCAATGTCAGCGCGGTCCCGATACCTACCCGTTCAACGGACGCAAGAATTCTGCCGAAGGGACGCTTTCGGTACATGATGCCCTGCGGGTGTTTTCGATCCGGACCCTGGTTGCGACCAAGTTCCAGGAGAGTAACAAGCAGTTGATCAGCGACATTATCCGCAACCGTGATTCGAGCTTTCTGACCACCGATTACATTTTCTGATAGCCGTCCGTCCAGCGCAGCAGGTTTCGATTTGCCGAATGCACGAAACTGTACAAATATACAGTTTCGCGCATCCATCCTGTGGCGCGCTAAGGAGGATCTACACAATGGCCGTCAAACCAATCCCCGAAGGACAACACAGCATCACCCCTTACCTGGGCATCAAGGATGCCGGCAAGGCCATCGAGTTCTACAAGGCTGCATTCGGTGCGGTCGAAATGTTTCGCCTGGAAGGCCCGGATGGCCGCATCGGTCATGCGGAACTCAAGATCGGCGATTCATCGCTGATGCTGGCCGACCCTTGCGACATGGAAGGTGGCTTGACCAGCAGTCAATCGCTCAATGGCGCAGCGATTGGCCTGCACCTGTACGTCGAGGATGTCGATGCCCGTTTTGCTCAAGCCATCAACGTCGGTGCCACACAAGTCAGAGCCGTGGAAAACCAGTTTTACGGTGACCGCAGCGGCACCTTGAAAGACCCGTTTGGCAATCTCTGGTTCGTATCCTCCCACGTCGAGGATGTCTCGGTGGAGGAGATCCGTGCCCGCGCCGCCAAGCTGTTCGGGGCATAGTCAGTCGTTGCAAGTGAGCAACATCAAGCTGCAAGCAAAAGCGCGCCGCGCTTTTACTTGCAGCTTATAGCTTGTAACTTGTCGCCGCTGACCAAGGAATGTTATGCGAATCATCGAAAAAAGCGCTGCGCTGGTGCGCACTCTTACCCCTGGCGAAGATGAACTGCTGAGCGATTTCGCTGAGGGCAACCTGAGCGGTCCGCGCCTGCTTCAGGCCAACCAATTGCTGCTCAAGATTCGCGCTGCAGGCCACTGGCTGGCATGTGACTGCCAGGCGCGTTCAATGCCGATTCTCAACGTCAACCTCAACGGCAATACCGGCACATTGTTTCTCAAGAACAACCCCGGCACTGCCGAACATGCCCTCGACTGTGCATTCATCAAGGATGAGCGTGACGCTAGCCGCGAGCAGGACCCTGACGTGTTTCCGGCGACCTGGTTGCCGCCTGATACAGCGCTGCGCCTGATCGGCGATTTTCGCCGTGCGACCTCCGGCGGTACGGGCGAAAGTAGCGAGAGCAACGACAAACGCGAGCAGCATCGATTGCTGTCATTGCTACTGACGCTGATCGAGGCTGGTGGCTTGAATGTCTACGCCACCCACCTGAAAAAGGACCTCACCGGACAATTCGCCGAATTGCGCAGCGTTGCCAGCCGCTACCCGCTGATCGAGCGCGTACCGGCCAGTAACTACCTGGAAACGCGCCTGGACATGAAACACATGATGATGCTCAAGGCGCGCCTGCGAGACTCCAAGGTCTTCGGCAACCATCGTCGCTATGGGCTGATCCTCGACTGCGTCAGCCAGATAAAAGCGCGCAAGGTCTACAACGAACGCAGCGAAGACGGCTTCGATTTTCAAGGGCATCACTTGTTATGGGGTGGGAGCAAGACGCCCGGGCCGCTACTGGCCCTGGCTATTTACTCCCCTGCCAGCGCGGGCAGCCACTTCTACGAATTGATTCACATCGCCAGCGTGCCTGTGCTTTCGCGCGCACACCTGTTCCCGGTGTATCGCGATGAAGAGCGTGAACCGTTGAAGATGATCATCTCGCTGATCGATTGGATGGCCAGCAAGAACGTGCGAGTGATCATGCGCCGTCCGGTGATTGGTGGCCAAGGGATGGACGCATTGGTCCTGAGCTCCGACCAGGACCGCGTACTATCGATATCGCTGACCGACCGCCCTTCAGGCCCGGAGCCTGAAGGAGAAACCTTCAAACGCTACGCCGACTTCAAAAGCCTCGACACCTTCCGCAAATACGTAGCCGGTTTCTTCATGCGCGGCCGCGAGTAAAAGAACCAAGCCAGCCTGCTTTTGATCTGCATTAAACGTGTGGATCGCAATGCTCTGTAGTGACACTGGAGGGTCCGAGCGGGTGGGACCGCTCAGTAATCGTACCGATCGACCGCTCGGCGCCGCTCGTTGTCGTCACGCATGTCGTAGTTGGCGGTGGTCTGGATGTTGGTGTGATGCGCGAGCTTCTGCGCAATCGACAGGTCATGTTCTTCGATGACCCGAGTGATGAAGGAGCGTCGAAAATCGTGCGGCATGATCTTCACCCCGACCTGGGTGCCACGCTGGCGGGCAATGTAGTAGATCGCATGCTTGGTGATACGCTCGCGGGTGATGTGACTGCCCCGGCGGATGCGATTGAACAGGAAGTCATCGTCAGCCTGGCCTTCAGGTAGATGATCACGACGAAAGGCCAGCCAGGCATTGAGTTTCTCGAACGCCCAGGTTGGTGCATATTTGATCAGCTGTTTGTTGCCCTTGCCCAGCACCTGCAGGCTGCGTTCGTTGAAATCTACCTGATTCAAATCCAGGTTCACTGACTCGGACTTGCGCATGCCGGTGCCATAAAGCAAAGCGATTACCGCCGCATCGCGCAGCCCTTGCGGTCGTGGGTCTGCCGCACAGGCATCCATCAATTCTCGAATCAGGCTGCGCTTGAGGTTGCGCCCGCTGGGCAGACGCACGCCTTGCGCCGGCTTGACAGTACGAATGCGCAACAGCTGGTCCTGACTGATCAGTCCCAGGCGCCAGGCTTCGTTCATCACCCCACGCACCGCATTGACATACAACGATGAGGTATTGGGGGCGTAGCCATCGGCACGCAAAGCTGCTACCAGTGCCATGACATGCCCCGGTTCGAGCTGGTACCAAGGCACATCGCTGATGTCGCAATCCTCAAAGCCCAGACGATCAGCGGCATCCTGAAGAATGTACTTCATGGTCAATTGACTGGAAGGCGCCAGGCGAGCGAGGTATTGCAGCAACGGATTTTGCAGTGAATCGGACAAACCAGAAATCCTGTAGAGCTAAGTTGCGGTCAGAATGATCGCACCCTGTCATTGTGCGGCGTGCCAGCGCAGTGGCAGATGACCCAGATCATCACCAGGCCATTGATTGGTAAGCGAATTATGCTCACCAAAGTCGCTGATAGTACCTCATCACTGCAGCCGGAATCGATTGAGGGCAATATCATGGCCATGTTGTCCAGACAGAATGGCAGCGCTAATCACCTGACCGGCAGCGGCTTTTACCGCTACAGTAGCCCAAGTCCCTTCAAGCCCGAGGTAGCATGGCTTTCCATCGACTCACCCGCAGCCACCCCCGCCTGAGTATTGCAGCCCTTGTCGGCGTCCTGTGCGGCTGGCTGGTGCCGGCCAACGGCTGGGTCGAGCACGTGTTGATCGGCTGGAATGCCGGCGTCTGGCTCTACCTGGTGCTGATCCTGTGCCTGACCCTGGGAGCCAGTACCGAGAAAGTACGCAAAGTCGCGGGCATCGAGGACGAAAACGCGGGCCTGGTGCTGTTCACCGTAAGCATCGCTGCCATCGCAAGCCTGGCAGCGGTGATCCTGCAACTGGCCGTCGGAGCCAAACTTGCCGATGGCCCTACCGCCCTGCAACTGGCTTTCACTGGCTTTACCGTCGCAGGGTCATGGCTGCTGGTCGGTGCCATCTTCAGCCTGCACTACGCCCACTTGTTCTACACCGCCCACGAACACACGCCCCTGCTGCGCTTTACCGACGGTGAGCGTAGCCCCGACTATTGGGACTTCCACTATTTCTCCTTCACCTTAAGTGTGGCAGTACAAACCTCGGATGTCGGCGTGGCCGGTCGCGAAATGCGTCGGGTGGTGCTGGCTCATTCACTGGTGGCGTTTGTCTTCAACACCGCCATTCTGGGTTTCACCATCAACATGGCAGCGGCGCTGATCAACTGAAGGTTGCGCTTCGAGCAGCTGGGCCGCGCACTGCGCGATACGATGGCAGGCCAGCGCCAGGCGCTCACTGTCCAGTACCAGGCCAATACGCACGTGCCCTGCCGCACTCGGCCCGAAGGCATCCCCGGCAAGCACGGCAACGCCATGTTCTTGCAGCAGATGTTCGGCAAATACCTGCGCGCACACGCCAGTTGCACGAATATCGATCATCACGAACATGCCGCCGTCAGGCTTGTGCACCTGAATACCAGGACAATTGGCAAGACATGCACAAACCCGATCACGACGCTCGCGGTAGGTATCGCGCATTTGAGCGATTTGCGGCCACTCTTGCTCCAGGGCCACTTGCGCGGCGTCGAGGATAAAGTCCGGCAGGCCGTAGAGCATGCACAATGCAAGGTTGCTCAAATGTTCACAGAGCATCCGCGGGCCGATGGCCCAGCCCACCCGCCAGCCGGTCATGGCGTGGGATTTGGACAGGCTGTTGATGGTTACGCAGCGCTCTGCCATGCCTGGCAGGCTGGCCGGGCTGAAGTGCTCGCCTTCATACAACAGTTCGCTGTAGACCTCATCGCTGATCAACCATAGATCGTGCTCTCGACACAGGCGCGACAGATGCGCCCAGGTGCTTGGCGGCAAACTGGCGCCTGAAGGGTTATGCGGACTGTTCAATAACAAGGCACGGGTGCGCGGTGTCACCCGCACGGCTATATCGGCCGGATCGACACGAAATCCTTGTTCAGGCCGCACCGGCACCGGCACGATCTTGGCAGCGCAAGCCCCGAACACCGCCTCGTAGGTAACGTACATGGGTTCGGCGACGATCACCTCGTCACCCGCATCAAACAGGCACTGCGCAACCCCGTACAGCGCACATTGAGCACCGGCGAGCACGACAACGTCCAGCGGATCGACCGATTGGCCACTGTGGCGCATCTGCCAGCGGGCAATGGCTTGGCGCAACCCAAGGCTGCCGCGCACATCGGAGTAATGAGTATTGCCTGCGCGCAAACTGTCTACGGCGGCCTGAACGATCGGCAGTGGGGTGTCGAAATCCGGATCGCCGATCGACAGCAGGAAAATTTCTCGTCCCTGCGCCTGCAGCTCGACCGCGCGATAGTGAATATTCCAGGCTGCAGCACCGTCACCAGCAATGCGATGGGTGAGCGTTGAATAACGCATGACAGTCTCCTTGACTCAACCTAGGGGTGCCATTGGTCTGAAAACCCCAGGCAAGCATCCCAGCCGACTGTCGGTAAAAATAGCAGAACAGTAATGCCCGCAATGGTGAAAGATTCAAGGCAAACGTTTGCCGCGAAGGCCGCTGTTCATAAGGATTTTGAGGGTGGCTCAGACGTGCTTCATAAAAGCCACAAAACGGTCATGGCGATGGGCAGACACTGGCGTCAGCAGTGCTATGTTTAGGTTCTTGCCAGGTCGCCAGGACCTGAAACGCACGTCGATCCGCTCACCCTGTTGTTCACCCCTACACGGAGGCCGGAATGAACAAACTGACGTTTCCAAACGCCTGTCAGGTGATGCGCTGGTATTTTCATCCACTGGGCTTCGAAGCCAGTATGGATGCACCGCGCAGCATGGTCGCCCGCCTGTTTGACCGGGCTACGGGCGAAACCTTGCTGGCCATTGCCGGTATTCCCTGCGCCACACTGATGGCGGCCGCCGATGTCGAGCGCATCATCGAGGCGGTCGAAGCCGAGATGGACGCCTTCGAACCTTCTTGCAACCTGCGGGCTACTGGCTGATCTCAGTGGCTAGCCAATGCATGGCCAGCACGTTCGATGTCGGCAATGAAACGCTCGGGAGGAAGCGGCTGGCCAAGCAGGTAACCCTGTAACGAATCGCAGCCAAGGCGGGTAAGGAAGTTCTGTTGGCGATCGGTTTCTACGCCTTCGGCGACAATCCTCAACCCCAGGGCTTGTCCCAACGCCACGATTGCCGAGACGATCGCGGCGTCATCGCTATCTTGTTCCAGATCACGGACAAAGCCGCGATCAATCTTCAACTCATTGGCGGGCAAGCGCTTGAGGTACATCAAGCTCGAGTAGCCGGTACCAAAGTCATCGATGGATAAATCCACACCCATGTCCGCAAGCTTCTGCAACACCGCCATGCTTGCATCGGCATCGTGCATGGCAGTGGTTTCGGTGATTTCCAGGGTCAGGCTGTTGGCTGGCAATTGGTGACGTGCGAGCACGTTGGCGACACTGTCGACCAAGCCGGTATGACAGAACTGGATCGCCGAGAGGTTCACGGCGATGCGCCAGTCTACGTAGCCCTGGTCAATCCACTCGCGCATCTGGCGACAGGCTTCATCAAGCACCCATTCACCGATCGGAATGATCAGGCCAGTCTTCTCTGCCAGCGCGATAAAGCGATCAGGCAGCATCAGGCCCTGCTCCGGGTGTTCCCAGCGCAGCAGCGCCTCGGCTCCAATCGGTTGGCAAGCCTGGGCATCGAACTTGGGCTGATAGAACAGGCGGAACTGCTTGTGCTCCAGGGCCAAGCGCAAATCCTGGAGCAGTTGCAGTTGCAGACGTGCATTGCTGTTCATCGATACGTCAAAGAAGCTGTAGCCATTTTTGCCCGCGCTTTTGGCGTGATACATCGCCGCATCGGCGTTGCGCAGCAACTCATGCTGATCGACGCCGTTGCCGGGGTAGAGAACGATGCCGATACTCGCGGAAATCTGCAGATTCTGCTCGGCAACACGGAAGCTACGGGAGATCAGGTTGACCTGCTTGGAGGCAACACCCATGGCGTCGTCAGGCTCCTGCAGATCCACGAGCAAGACGAATTCGTCGCCGCCGATGCGTGCCAAGGTATCCTGGCTGTGCAAATGGCCGCGTAGGCGCAAGGCAACTTCCTTGAGTAGCAAGTCACCTGTGTGGTGGCCAAAGGCGTCGTTGACCGGCTTGAAACCATCCAGGTCAATGAACATCAGGGCAAAGCACCCTCCTTGCTCGCTGACCTTGCTGATTGCCAGCTCGATGCGGTCGGCCAGCAAGGTGCGATTGGGCAAGCCGGTCAGGGTATCGTGCAGAGCGAGCTGGGTCAGCTCCTGGTTGGCCCGAGTCAAGGAGCGCGCCAGTTCCGCGGTTCGCGCCTCAAGGCGAGCATCGAGCACAGAGGTCAGCAAAGCCACAGCCAGCACTGCCAGGGTGGTGATCAGCACCAGGTAATCCAGACCATTGCCACTGAGGCCGGCGCCCAATGCGCCACAGAAACTGCCATCGGCAAAGTTTGCCGCAGCCATGCCGGTGTAATGCATGCCGACGATGGCCAACCCCATGACCACTGCAGCAGCGCCACGGAACTGGCGGACGTACAAGGTTTGATGACGCAGCCGAAAGGCAATCCACAACGCCGCCGCCGAAGCCCCTACCGCGATCAACAAGGACAGCGCGAACAGTGCCGGGTCGTAGTCGATGCCAGGCTGCATCAGCAGCGCGGCCATGCCGGTGTAATGCATGCTGCTGATACCGGCGCCCATTATCAGGGCTCCCAGGCCGAGCTGCGACCACGGTAAGGTCGGTTGGCTGACCAGCCACAGGGCAAAGCCCGAAGACAGTCCGGCGATCAACAGCGAGAGCAAGGTCAGGGTCAGATCGTAGCCCAGTGCAACCGGCAGGCTGAAGGCGAGCATGCCGATAAAATGCATGGACCAGATACCGAAGCCCATCGCAAACGCACCGCCCCCGATCCACAAGTACACCGCTCGCCCCTTGGCAGTGGCAATGCGTCCGGTCAAATCGAGTGCTGTATAGGAGGCAAGAATGGCAACGCAAAGCGAAATCAACACCAGCGAAGAAGAGTAACTACCGATCAGCATTTGGCCTTTCACAACCCTTGGGAACAGGCACTGAATGGCCCGGAAAAATCCGATGATTGTACTCAACCTTTAGCGAAACGCACGGAGTTTTCGCTGGCATTTTGCAATGACCTGAGTCGTGTCGATTTCGCAGCCTTTCGTTATATTTACATGTTAAAAATCAATAGGTTATGTTGCTTAATTAAACTCATTTGAGACGCGGTCGGGCAAAATGCAACGAAAGGCGTTCACTTAACTACATACTTGAACAAATTCATATAATTCAATGATTTTATTGAAAATAATGTCATGATCACTCAGCAAGCGCGGCCTGAGCATCCCAGCCACCCCCGAGCGCCGCGATGAGCTGTACACTGGCTACCAGCCGGCCCTGCAACAGCGTCAGCACACTACGTTCGTTGCTCAGCGCCGTGGTCTGCACATTGACCACGTCCAGGTAGGCAATCAGCCCGGCCTTGTATTGATTGCTCGTCAGTCGCAGCGACTCGCGCGCGGCATCGAGGGCCTCGCCGCGCACGATCGCTTCGTCTTCATAGACATCGAGCTGTACCAGGTAATTTTCCACTTCCTTGAAGCCATCGAGCACAGACTGACGATACTGGGCCACGGTCTGGTCGTAGACCGCTTCGGTACGGTCGACCTCGGCAGAACGCTGACCGCCATCGAACAGTGTCATCGCCAACTGTGGGCCCACCGACCAGAAACGGTTAGGCAGGCTAATCCAGTCGCTAAAGCTACTGCTGCTGTAGCCACCGCTCATGCTCAGGGTCAGATCGGGGAAATACGCAGCCCTGGCGACGCCGATACTGGCATTGGCGGACATCACCTTGCGCTCCGCCGACGCGATGTCCGGACGACGCTCAAGCAATTGCGAGGGCAATGCCACCGGCACCTGCGGTAGCGCCGGAATATCCTTGCTGTCTGCCAGGGCAAAGTCTGCGGGCGCCTTGCCCAACAATACGGCGATGGCATTTTCCAGCTGGGCACGCTGCCAGACCAGATCGATCAGGTCGGCCTGAGTACTTTTGAGCTGGGTTTGTGCCTGGGCCACTGCATCCTTGCCCGACACACCGGCGCGGTATTGATTCTCGGTCATGGTCAGCGAGCGCTGATAGGCCTGGACGGTAGCCTCAAGCAGGCGCTTCTGTTCATCCATCACCCGCAGTTGCAGGTAGTTCTGCACCAGCTCCGACTGTAGGCTCAGACGAATCGCGGCCATGTCTGCCAGACTTGCCTGGGCACTGGCTTGGTTAGCGGCCAGGCCGTCACGCAATTTGCCCCACAAGTCCGCTTCCCAACTGACGCCCAAAGTGGTGCTGTAGGTGTCGCGGATGCCACTGCTGTTATTGCTCAAGCTGGAACTGGAGCTGCCCGTACCCTGACTTGAGCGGGTCTTGCCGGCCTTCAGATCGAGGCTTGGAAACAACGCGCCGCGCGAGCTGCGCACCAGTGCCTGAGCCTGGCGGTACTGGGCTTCGTACTGGGCTACAGTCTGGTTGGCGGCATTGAGCTGCTCGACCAGGCCGTTGAGCTGGGCGTCGCCATACAGCTCCCACCAGGCGCCGCGCGCGAGCGCATCAGAAGGATTGGCCTGGGTCCAGCCCTTTGCATGCTTGAACGCCATCGGTGCAGCGGCTTCGGGGCGGTGATAGTCCGGGCTCAGGGTGCAGGCGCTAAGCATCGCCAGGCACAAGCCAGAGGCCAGCAGACGCGAGCCACGGGCACCGAGAAGCAACTGCAGGGGACGGTTGGAGAGAAGCGGACGTCGAGTCATAGCGGAGTTTCCAAAGCAGCATCGGTGCGCACGCCACGCCAGTGGTTGAATCGATGGCGCAAGCGGTCCAGATAGAGGTAAACCACCGGGGTGGTGTAAAGCGTAAGCACCTGGCTGAAGACCAGGCCGCCAATAATGGTCAGTCCCAACGGCTGGCGCATTTCCGAACCTTCGGCATGACTGAGCAACAGCGGCAAGGCGCCGAGGATCGCGGCCACGGTGGTCATCAGGATGGGCCGCAGGCGCAGCAGGCAAGCGCGGCGAATGGACTGCTCCGGGCTCAAGTGTTCATGGCGCTCCAGTTGCAAGGCCAGGTCGATCATCATGATGGCGTTCTTCTTCACCACGCCAATCAACAGGAACAGGCCCAGCAGCGAGATCAGACTGAACTCGCTGCCCACCACATACAGGGTAAGCAAGGCCCCTACCCCGGCCGACGGCAAGGTGGACAAAATCGTCAGCGGGTGGATGTAGCTTTCATAGAGAATTCCCAGCACCAGATACACCGCCAGCAACGCACCGAGAATCATGAAAGGCTGCCCTTTCTGACTTTCGGCAAAGGCATCACCGGTACCCCCAACCTTGGCAATCACATCTTCGGGCAAACCAACCTTGGCCACAGCTCTCTCGACAGCAGCCATAGCCTGATCCTGGCTGTAGCCTTCGGCGATGTCGAAGTTGATGCTGTCGGCGGCAAACTGGCCTTCGTGGCTGACACGATCGTCGGCCAAGCTGTTCTCGTAATGGGCGAAGGTTGCCAGTGGCACCCGGGCGCCGTCAGCCGTGATCACCTGTACTTGCTCCAGGCTGCGGGGATCCTGGGCGTACTTGGGGTTGATCTCCATCACCACCTGGTACTGGTTAAGGCTGTCATAGATAGTCGAGATCTGCCGCTGGCTGTAGGCGTTGTTGAGCACCGAGGTAACCATGTTCATGTCGATGCCCAGACGTTTGGCCTGTTCACGGTCGACGATCAGGGTTATCTGTTGAGTGCCTCCGCCTTCTCGTGCGTCGATGGCGGTCAGCTCTGGCAAAGCCTTGAAGGCCGCCACTACTTTCGGATACCACTCACGCAAGGCTGACAGCTCGCTGCTCTGCAGGGTATAGAGAAACTGCGAGGAACTCTGATCGCGGCCACCGCCGAACTGCAGGTCCTGGTCGGCCATGAGGAACAAGCGCCCGCCCGGCACTTTCGGCATTTCCTTGCGCATCCGCTCGATGATTTTCTGCGCCGACACCTTGCGTTCGCTGATCGGCTTGAGGCGCACCAGGACCATGGCATTGTTGGTGCCGCTGTTGCCGCCAATAAAGCCGGCAACGCTCTCCACAGCAGGATCCTTGAGCAATGCCTGGCGGTAGATTTCCATTTTCGGCTGCATAACCTGGAACGACAGACCATCATCGCCGCGAACAAAGCCCATCAATTGGCCAGTATCCTGTTGCGGCAGGAAGGTCTTCGGTACCACCACGTACAAGGCGATATTCACCGCAATGGTGACCAGCAGGCTGAACAGCGTCAGGCGGCGGTGACGCAGCACCCAGTCAAGGCTGCGCCCGTAACTTGCCATCATACGTTGATGAATCTGCTCGCTCCAGCGCTGCAGGCGCGTCTGCCCCTCGTGCGCCTGGGGCTTGAGCCAACGAGCACAGAGCATCGGCGTCAGGGTCAGGGAAACCACCAGCGAAACAATGATCGCCACCGCCAGGGTGATGGAAAACTCCCGGAACAACGAGCCGACAATGCCGCCCATGAACAGGATCGACACAAACACCACCACCAACGACAGGTTCATCGACAGCAGGGTGAAACCGACTTCCTTGGACCCCAGATAGGCGGCGCGCATGGGCGGGACGCCGTCGTCGATATGCCGCGAGATGTTTTCCAGCACCACAATGGCATCGTCCACCACAAGGCCGGTGGCAAGAATCAAGGCCATCAGCGACATATTGTTCAGCGAAAATCCGAACAGATACATCGCCGCAAACGTGCCGACCAGCGACACCGGCACGGCCAAGGTCGGAATCAACGAGGCGCGCAGGTTACCCAGGAACAGAAACACCACCAGAATCACCAACACCACCGCAATGATCAGGGTGTGCTCGGCTTCACTCAGGGTTGCCTTGATGACCGGTGAACGGTCCATTGCCACATCCAGCTTCACACTGGCAGGCATCAGCGACTCCAGTACCGGCAGTTGCTCCTTGATCTTGTTCACGGTTTCGATGATGTTGGCGCCAGTCTGGCGGTTGATCACCAGTAGCACGGCATCCTGATCATTGAAGAAACCACTGTTGTAGCGGTTCTCCACTGCATCGGTAACCTTGGCTACATGTCCAAGGCGCAGCACCGCACCGTCCTGGTAACGAATCACCAGCGGCTCGTAGTCCTTGGCTTTCTCCAACTGGTCGTTGGCTTGCACCTGCCAACTGCGCTGGCCATCTTCGATAAAGCCCTTGGGCCGACGCTGGTTGGCGTTGGCGATCGTCTCGCGCACCTCATCCAGGGCAACGCCGTACTGATTGAGCAAGTGTGGCTCAAGCTCCACCCGTACTGCTGGCAACGAACTACCACCAATCTGCACCTCCCCTACCCCCGGAACCTGGGACAGGCTCTGGGACAGGATGGTCGAGGCCAGGTCATAGAGCTGGCCCTTCTGCAGCACGTTGGAGGTCAGCGCGAGCACCATAATTGGCGCCTGGGAAGGGTTGTACTTCTTGTAGGTCGGCATGCTGCGCATACCGCTGGGCAACAGATTGCGTGACGCGTTGATGGCCGCCTGCACTTCCCGGGCAGCCGCATCGATATCGCGCCCCTGGTCAAAACCCAGAATCACCCGGGTCGCACCCTGACTGGAATTGCTGGTCAGCGTGGTAACCCCGGAGATAGCACCCATGGAGCGCTCCAACGGCGTAGCCACCGTGGCAGCCATGACCTCGGGGCTGGCACCAGGCAGATTGGCCTGCACCACAATCACTGGAAACTCGATCTGCGGCAGTGGCGCCACCGGCAAGAGGCCGAAACTGACACCACCGAGCAACATGATCGCCAGGCTCAGCAACATGGTCGCCACCGGGCGGCGAATAAAGGGGGCCGACAGGTTCATGGGCGGCTGCTCCAAACGTGGAGCATCACCTGGCAAACTCTGTTCTCAGCCACCGCTATCGGCGTCTGCCACGTGCTGGCGCCCCCGGTCATACCGATTCTCCGGCCAGGCGCGGCTGGCGAAAGCGCCGTGCCAGTCGGTCGAAGTACAAATAGATGACAGGCGTGGTAAACAACGTCAGCACCTGGCTGACCAGCAGCCCTCCGACCATCACCAGGCCCAGGGGCTGACGCAGTTCTGCTCCGGAACCGCTGGCAAGCATCAATGGAATAGCGCCGAACAAGGCGGCCAGCGTGGTCATCAGAATCGGCCTGAAGCGCAGCAACGCCGCCTGATAAATCGCCGCTTGCGGGGGCATGCCCTGATTGCGCTCAGCCTCCAGGGCGAAGTCGATCATCATGATCGCGTTTTTCTTGACGATGCCAATCAGCAAGATGATGCCAATGATGGCGATCATGCCCAGGTCGTTACCGGACAGAATCAGCGCCAACAACGCACCCACCGCTGCCGAAGGCAGGGTCGAAAGAATGGTCACCGGGTGAATGTAGCTCTCGTAGAGCACGCCGAGCACGATGTACATGGTCACCACAGCAGCCAGAATCAGTAGCAAGGTGCTCGACAACGACGCCTGGAATGCCTCCGCTGCGCCTTGGAAGCGGGTTTGCACGCCCACGGGCATACCGATGTCCTGTTGCACCTGCTCGATCGCCTTGACCGCATCCCCCAGCGCCACGCCTTGGGCGAGGTTGAACGACATCATCACCGCCGGGAACTGACCGATATGGGCGATCGCCAGTTGCGCCTGACGCTGTTCGATACGGGCCAGGCTCGACAGGCGTACCTGGCCACCGTCGGTGGCCTTGACGTGGATCTGTTCAAGTACCTGCGGGCCCAGGCTGGAAGCGGCTTCAGCCTGCAGCACTACGCGGTACTGGCTGGCCTGAGTGTAAATGGTCGAGATCTGGCGCTGGCCAAAAGCGTCGTACAAGGCATTGGTGATGTCGGCGACATTGATGCCCAGGCGACTGGCAGCATCACGGTCGATCACCAGAAACACCTGCAGGCCCTTGTCCTGCAGGTCACTGGCAACATCTGTAAGCTCGGGGCGTTGTTGCAGCGCATCGACCAGCTTGCCGCTCCACAGCGCGAGCAAATCGGCATCCGGCGACGACAGGCTGAACTGATACTGGGTACGACTGACCCGGTCTTCGATACTCAAATCTTGCACCGGCTGCATGAACAGACGGATACCAGCCAGTTTATCGACCTCGGGTTGAAGCCGAGCAATGACCTGGGCGGCCGTAAGGTCACGCTCGCCGTGAGGCTTGAGGTTGATCAGCAAGCGGCCACTGTTGAGCGTGGCGTTGTCACCATCGACACCGATATAGGACGACAGGCTCTGGACTGCTGGATCCTTGAGGATCAACGCGCTGAGCTGCTGCTGGCGCTCGCTCATGGCGGCGAAGGACACCGACTGCGGCGCTTCGGAAATCCCTTGGATAACCCCGGTGTCCTGCAGCGGGAAGAAGCCCTTGGGCACCACCAAGTACAACAGCACAGTCAGGCCCAGGGTCGCCACGGCCACCAGCAAGGTCAGCGGCTGGTGCTTGAGCACCCACTGCAGGCCTCGTCCGTACCAGGCGATCATCCAGTCGATCGAGGCGCCACTGGCGCGATAGAAGCGCCCCTGCTCGTCCTCCGTTGGTTCACGCTTGAGCAACCGCGCGCACATCATCGGCGTCAAGGTCAGGGACACCACAAGGGAAATCAGGATCGCCACCGCCAGGGTAATGGCGAACTCGCGGAACAGACGACCGACTACATCAGCCATGAACAGCAAGGGGATCAGTACCGCAATCAATGAGAAGGTCAGCGAGATCAGCGTGAAACCAATCTGCCGGGCGCCCTTGAGCGCCGCCTGCATAGGTGTTTCACCCTCCTCGATGTGCCGGGAAATGTTCTCCAGCATGACAATCGCATCGTCCACCACGAAGCCGGTTGCGATGGTCAGCGCCATCAAGGTCAGGTTGTTGATCGAGAAGCCCGCCAGGTGCATGACCGCAAAGGTGCCGATCAACGACAGTGGCACCGCCACCGAAGGGATGATCGTGGCGCTGAAGCGGCGCAGGAACACGAAGGTCACCATCACCACCAGGGCGATGGCCAGCAGCAGTTCGTGCTGCACATCCTTGACCGAGGCGCGGATGGTCTGGGTACGATCGGTGAGCACGCTGACATCGAGGCCGGCTGGCAGGTTGTCGGTAATCGATGGCAGCAAGGTCTTGATACGGTCGACCACCTCGATAACGTTGGCACCGGGCTGGCGCTGAATGTTCAGCAACACCGCCTGGTTCTGGTTGGCCCAAGCGGCGAGGCGCTCGTTCTCGGCACCGTCGACGATTTCGGCAACGTCTTTCAAGCGTAACGGAGCGCCATTGTTGTAGGCCAGGATCAGGTTGGCGTATTCCTCGGGCGAGCGCAGTTGATCATTGGCATCGAGCATCGATACACGGGTTGGGCCATCGAAGTTGCCTTTGGGCTGGTTGACGTTGGAAGCACCGATCAACGTGCGCACGTCTGCAAGGTTGAGCCCGGCCGCGGCCAGGGCATCGGGATTGACCTTGATTCGCACCGCCTGACGCTGGCCACCCGCGATGCTGACCATGCCAACTCCGCCTATCTGGGCAATTTTCTGCGCTACGCGGGTATCGACCAGGTCGTTGAGCTTGGGCAACGGCATGGTTTTCGAGGAGATGGCCAGGGTCAGCACCGGGGTATCCGCTGGGTTGACCTTGTTGTACACCGGCGGCGCCGGCAGATCGCTCGGCAGTAGATTGCTGGCGGCGTTGATCGCTGCCTGCACCTGCTGTTCGGCAACGTCCATGTTCATGTCGAGGCTAAAGCGCAGGGTCAGTACCGAGGCCCCGCCAGAGCTGGTCGAGGCCATCTGGGTCAGCCCCGGCATTTGCCCGAACTGACGCTCCAAAGGCGCCGTAACCGCGCTGGTCATCACTTGCGGGCTGGCACCCGGGTACAGGGTCATGACCCTGATGGTCGGATAATCGACCTGGGGTAGCGCTGCTACCGGCAGCATGGTGTAGGCGATCAGGCCGGCCAGGACGATGGCCAGCATGCTCAGGGTGGTGGCCACCGGGCGCAGGATGAACAGCCGCGAGATGTTCATGCGCCAGCCTTGTTCTTGCGATCCGTAGCAGCCGAGGCATCTTTGCTGTCCTGGCCCTGCAGATGCTGACCGGGCGTAACCGGTACCTCGGAGCTGTCGTTGACAACCTCCACCTCGCTACCGTCACGCAGACGATCGGTGCCTTCGAGCACGACCCGCTCGCCCTTGGCCAGGCCTTCGGTGATAACCGTGTGATCGCCGTCACTGGCGCCCAGAGTCAGCTTTCGGATCCGGACCTTTTTGTCGCCCTCCATGACATACACGAAAGACCCGTCAATACCGAACTGAATGGCCGCCGAGGGGGCCAGCACTACATTCTGCAAGGTGTCGGCGAGCAGGCGCACATTGACGAACTGGTTAGGGAACAGCGCTTCATCCTGGTTTTCGAAGAAGGCTTTGAATTTCAGGGTGCCCGTGGTTGTGTCAATCTGGTTGTCGAGGCTGCGCAATACGCCCACCGCCTGCTGCTTGAGGTCACCCCTGTCCCAGGCTTCGACCGGCAGCTTGGCACCACTGCGATAGCGCGCAAGCACGGTGTTCAATTCCGACTCGGGCAAGGTGAAGGCGACGGTTATTGGATGGGTCTGGGTAATCACTACCAATGCCGTGGTGTCGTTAGCGGCAACCAGGTTGCCGACATCGAGTTGGCGCAGGCCAAGGCGCCCGCTGATCGGTGCGCGAATACGGGTGAATTCAAGGTTCAGCTTGGCATCGCCGACAGCGGCCATATTGGTCTTGATGGTACCTTGGTACTGACCGACCAACGCCACCTGCGTGTCGAGGGTCTGCTTGGCAATACTGTCCTCGGCGTACAAACCTTTGTAGCGCTCCAGGTCGATCTGGGCGTTTTTCAGTTGCGCCTGATTCTGGGCCAGGGTGCCCTCGGCCTGCTGCAGGGCGATCTGGTAACTGCGCGGGTCAATTTCTGCGAGCAGGTCGCCAGCCCTGACCTGCTGCCCTTCCTGGAAGTTGATCTTGACCAACTCACCGCCTACCCGGCTGCGCACGTTGACCGTATTGGTCGCGGTCACCGTCCCCAGAGCCTTGAGGTAGACCGGGAAATTGCCCACGGTGGCAGGCTCGACGCGCACCGGAACCGGCCCACCGAAGGCACCGAAACCAGGTCGCCCGCCCTTGCCGCCGGGGGCGCCGGCCGCCTTGTCCGCCGCTGGAGACGGCCACAGCCACCAGCAAAGACTGGCAACCAGCAGCAGGATCAGCAGGCCAACGAGCCAGCGACGGGAGGAACGGGAACGAGAAAGCATCGGTTGATCGACCATTGGACTGGAAAGAATTCTTTTGAGGAGGCTGAACGATAAGCACTGCAGCAGGATAAGCAAAGCGCCTTTACCGGCAATTTACCTAGCGCTTACGTTGCTAAGACGATGAACTATAAATAAAAACGGCCTGGTCGAGGACCAGGCCGTAACAATTATTCACACCTGCAGGAGCGGGTGAACTCGTTCCTGCCGCTGCAATCAGATCACTTCAACACTGCCAACGCTGCATCATAGTTCGGCTCGTCAGCGATTTCGCCCACCAGTTCGGCATGCAGCACTTTGTCGTTCTCGTCCAGTACTACGACGGCACGAGCAGTCAGGCCGGCCAGTGGGCCATCGGCGATAGCAACACCATAGTTTTCGATGAATTCACGGCCACGCAGGGTCGACAGGTTCTGGACATTTTCCAGGCCTTCAGCGCCGCAGAAGCGTGCCTGAGCGAACGGCAGGTCAGCCGAGATGCACAGCACCACGGTATTGTTCAGCTCACCGGCTTTCTTGTTGAAGGTGCGAACCGAAGTGGCGCAGGTAGGGGTGTCAACGCTTGGGAAGATGTTCAGCACTTTGCGCTTGCCGGCCAGGCTGGCCAGGGTCACGTCAGCCAGACCTGCACCAACCAGGGAAAATGCTGGCGCCTGGGAACCAACCTTCGGCAGGTCGCCCTTGACTTGAACCGGGTTGCCTTTGAGAGTCACTTGAGCCATGAGCTGAGTCCTTATGCGGGATGGGTAAGGGACCAGAGTTAATCATGAAAGTGGCTCGCCACCTATGGTCGAGCAATAAATTGTTTTATTTCCACGCACATATTGTGGACAAAATATTTACCTGGGCGCTGACAATCCAGCGCCCAGGCACCCGTGGCTCAACCCATCAACGAGTAGACCAGGGCCGAGATGGCCACCAGACCTACAACTGTCACAAATACGTTGGAGATGTGACCACTGTACTTGCGCATGGCCGGCACCTTACGGATAGCGTACATCGGCATCAGGAACAGAATCGCCGCAATGACCGGGCCACCGAAGCTCTCGATCATGCCCAGGATGCTCGGGTTGAGCGTGGCAACGATCCAGCAGATCACCAGCATGAAAGCAGCAGTAACACGATCCAGCGCCTTGGCACCCGGGCGCTTGCCGGTTTTCGCTACCAGCCCCTTGAGCCCTTCACTGGCGCCGATGTAATGCCCCAGGAACGACTTGGCAATGGCGATAAAAGCAATGATCGGCGCGGCAAAGGCGATGGTCGGATTGCTGAAATGGTTGGCCAGGTAGGAAAGAATCGACAGGTTCTGTTGCTTGGCTTCAGCCAACTGCGCAGGGGTCAGGGTCAGCACGCAACTGAACACGAAGAACATCACCATTGCCACCATCAGCAGGTGTGCGCGGCACAGGATCTGCCCGCTGCGCTCATCGGCATGGACGCCATAGCGACGCTTCTGATCAACCGCAAAGGCTGAAATGATCGGCGAGTGGTTGAAAGAGAACACCATCACCGGAATGGCCAGCCACAAGGTATGCAGGAACGCTGAGCCTGACGGCAGCTCGCTGGCGGTGCTCAAGATGCCACCATTCCAGTGCGGAATCAGAAATACCGCGAGAAACGCCAGGGCGACAATGAAGGGATAGACCAGCAGGCTCATGACCTTGACGGTGGCCTGTTCACCGCAGCGCACAATGGCCAGCAAGCCGAGGATCAGCACAAATGACAGAACGATGCGTGGCGGTGGCTCGATATGCAGCTGGTGCTCCAGAAAGCTGCCGACCGTGTTGGTCAGGGCCACGCTGTAGATCAGCAGAATCGGGAAGATTGCCAGGAAGTACAGCAAGGTGATCAAAGCACCTGCACTCAGGCCGAAGTGCTCTTCGACAACATCGGTGATGTCGGTGCCATCGCGTCCGGACAACACGAAGCGGGTCAGGCCACGGTGAGCGTAATAGGTCATCGGGAACGCCAGCAACGCCAGGATCAACAGAGGCCAGAAGCCCCCTACCCCGGCGTTGATCGGCAGGAACAAGGTTCCGGCGCCGATGGCTGTGCCAAACAGGCCCAGCATCCAGGTGGTGTCCTGACGGGACCAACTGCTGAGGGCAACTGGGGTCGATTCGAAGCGTTGATCAACGCTTTGGGCCTGCTCGTTCATCCGGGTGCAACTCCACTCGCAAACTGCAACAGGGCTGAGAGTGGCGAAGCTGAGGCATCACCGCCCCTCAACCATACAAAGAGGGGCGCGATTGTGCGCGCATTGGTTGCACTTGCAAAGCCCCGACCGAGGAGCGGTTGCACCTTTTACAACATCGCGGAGCAAGCCCTTACGCACAGGTATCACCCCTGCGCAAACTGACGTGCCCCGCGATCAGTGGATGTTACTGAACCGCCGCAATAGCCTCAGCGACTTGCTGCAGGTTGTCTGGACGCAGACCCGACATGCAGACCCGGCCGCTGTCGATCAAGTACACGCCAAACTCGTCGCGCAAGCGGCGCACCTGTTCGACGCTCAGGCCGGTGTAGCTGAACATACCGCGCTGGCTGAGGAAAAACTGGAAGTCCTGACCCGGCAACAATACTGCCAAGGCATCGACCAGCCCTTGGCGCATGTCCAGGATCCGCAGGCGCATGTGTTCCACTTCAGCAGCCCACGTCGCATTGAGCGAAGGGTCCGCAAGCACGGCGGCCACCAGTTGCGCACCGAAGTTCGGAGGGCTGGAGTAGTTGCGGCGCACAGTGGCCTTGAGTTGGCCCAATACGCTTTGCGCAGTGTCGGCATCGTCGCAGACCACCGACAAGCCTCCTACCCGCTCGCCGTACAGCGAAAAAATCTTCGAGAACGAGTTGCTCACCAGGCAAGGTACGCCAGCACGGGCGAACTCGCGGATGGCATAGGCGTCTTCGACCAGACCTTCGCCGAAGCCCTGGTAAGCGATATCAAGGAATGGAATCAGGTTGCGCGTCTTGACCACTTCAATGACCTGTTGCCATTGCGCCTGGCTCAAATCGACGCCAGTTGGGTTGTGGCAGCAGGGGTGCAGCAGCACGATGCTGTTGGTGGCCAGGCCCTGCAGCGCTGTGAGCATGCCGGCGAAATCGAGACCGCGGGTGTCAGCGTCGAAGTACGGGTAGGTATTGACCTTGAAACCTGCGCCTTCAAAGATAGCCCGGTGGTTGTCCCAGGTTGGATTGCTGACCCACACCTGCGAGTCCGGGAAATAGCGCTTGAGGAAGTCGGCACCGACTTTCAACGCACCGGAGCCGCCGACGGTTTGCACGGTAGCAACGCGCGCCCCCTGCACGGCAGGGTGATCCGCGCCAAACAACAACGCCTGGATGGCCTGGCGATAGCTGCTCAGGCCTTCCATCGGCAAATACAGAGAAGCTTCATGCGGCTGGTCGGCCATGCGCTTTTCCGCTTCGCCAACAGCAGCCAGTTGCGGCACCACGCCTGCGGCATCGTAGTAAAGACCGATACTGAGGTTGACCTTGTTGGCGCGCGGGTCGGCCTTGAAGGTCTCCATCAGGGACAGAATCGGATCGCCGGCATAGGCATCGACATGTTTGAACACAGCGTGCAGCTCCTTGGGTCTGGGCAAATACAACAAGTATCTGCCGAGGATACCTGTAGCCGCGCCGAAGCAACATGTCCCTTGATGCAACTTATCTGTGCAGCCATGCATGCCTTGGCGCGGCATCTTTAGCCCTGTGCCAGCGCCTGCAGTTGTTCCAGCTCCTGCGCGGTGAGGCTGACACCCTCGCGCGCCGAAGCTTCACGCTCACGAAAACGCCGCTCGCCAGGCATCCGGCTAACCCCGACAGCCTGCATCTGCTCCACCAACTGGCGGCTGCGCACGGCAAACTGATTACCTTCGGCCTTGCTCGGGTCGATCACGATAATCAACTGCCCGGTCCACGGTGTTTTTGCCCCCGGGTGCTGCGACCAGTCGAACTCCCAGGAAAAGTTCCCACCGGTCAGTGCTGCGGCCAGCAGCTCGACCATCATCGACAGGGCCGAACCCTTGTGCTCGCCGAAGGGTAACAAGGCCCCCCCTTCGAGGATTTTCTGCGGGTCGCGGGTCGGTTGTCCTTCGCTGTCCACGCCGATGCCATACGGTAGTTGCTCACCTTTACGCGCGGCGATCTGTACATCGCCATGGGCCATGGCGCTGGTGGCCATGTCGAAGACAATCGGGTCACTGCCAGCGCAGGGTGCGGCAAAGGCAATCGGGTTGGTACCAAACAACGGCCGACGCGCACCGTGAGGCACCACGCAGGTCATGCTGTTGACCACGCTGAGGGCAACCAGACCTTCATCGGCGAAGGGTTCGACATCCGGCCACAGTGCAGCGAAATGGTGCGAGTTATGGATTGCCAATACGGCGATGCCGGCGCTACGCGCCTTTTCCAACAGCAACTCACGCGCCGCTGCCAGCGCCGGCTGGGCGAAGCCCCCCTTGGCATCGACACGGACAAAGGCGCTGGCGACGTCTGTCACTTCAGGCACGGCCTGACCATCGACCCAGCCGCTGGCCAAGGTTGAAACATAGCCGGGAATGCGGAACACACCATGGCTGTGAGCACCGTCGCGCTGGGCGCTGGCGCAATTGAAGGCCAGTGCGCGAGCGACCGCCTCACTGGTGCCATGACGAACAAATACGCGCTGCAACAAGGCCTGCAGATCGGCAAATTGAATCTGCGCGACAGCAGTGTCGGGACGTGCGGGCATCTGAAGCTCCCTTATTGGATTTGGAATGGGCGACCGCGATGAGCAATGACGAAACTTTCCTCTTGTGACAGCAAACTGTCAAATGTTGACTTGATGACAGAAAACATTCATTTTCTGTTTCCACGTGCCACCGTCCTTGAGAATCATCCATGAGCCAACCGATCAAGCAACGCCTGGAACACAGCCTGCACAGTGCAGCGGCTTCAGGTCGCAAGATCGCCAGCTACATGCTCGCCAACCTCAACGACCTGCCGTTCGAAACCTCCGCAAGCCTGGCGACGAAAATCGGCGTCAGTGAATCCAGTGTCGGGCGCTTTTGCCGGGCCCTGGGCTACGAGCACCTCAAGGCGCTCAAGCACGATCTCAAGGACGACCTGGGCGATGGTCCCTGGCTGGTCGGTGATCGGTTGCAAGAATTTCGCCAACAGCACGGCAAGGATGATGCCGGCCTTGCCCGCAGTCTCGAACAAGAAGTCGGGGCCCTGGTACGGGTCTACGAATACAGCCGTACCCCCGCCTGGGAAACGGTCAGCCAACGCCTGGCACAGCGCCGCAAGGTTTTTATCGCAGGGTTTCAGACCGAGCGCGGTATCGCCCAATGCATGGCCCACTTACTGCAATACCTGCGTGACGGCGTGCAGGTCGTCGATGGCAGCGCTGGGCATTTCGGTGAGGTGTTGCTGAGCGACCCGGCCGATTGCGCCCTGGTGGTGTTCGAGGCGCGCCGCTATTCACGCCATGCTCTGAACCTGTGTCGCAAAGCGCACAAGGCAGGCATCCCGGTAACCCTGGTTACCGACACCTTTTGTGACTGGGCCGATGCCAACGCCGATGAGGTGTTTCGCATTCCCACCGAGTTCAATCTGTTCTGGGAGTCCACTGCGACGATGTTGTCGTGGGTACACCTGATGGTCAACGAGGTCTGCAAGAAGCTCGGACCGGATGTTGAAAAACGCTTGGAAGCAACTGCCGCTCTACACAATGAATTCGTTGGCTACACGTCAGCGAGCAAACAATAGCAAGAGTGCAAACAACAGATCGAGGTGTTACATGAAACCCGTTATCCGCTTTGCAGGCGCGTGCGCCCTGCTGCTCGCTGGCGCAACCATGGCTCAGGCCGAAACCCTGAAAATTGCTACCGAAGGCGCCTACCCGCCGTTCAACTATGTGGATTCAAACAATCAACTGCACGGTTTTGACGTCGACATCACCAAGGCGTTGTGCGAGCAGATGAAGGTTGACTGCACCATCGTCGCCCAGGATTGGGAAGGCATTATTCCGGCACTGATGGCCAAGAAATATGATGCAGTAGTGGCGTCGATGATCAACACCGAAGAGCGGCGCAAGAAAATCGCCTTCACCAACCACTACTACAAGACGCCGTTGTCGGTCGCTGTGCCCAAGGACAGCGAGATTACCGATGCCCAAACCAGCTTCAAAGGCTACACCGTCGGCGCGCAATCCTCCTCGACCCAGGCCATTTACGCCGAAGATGTCTATGGCAAGGCCGGTGCCGACGTCAAGCTCTACCCAACCCTCGATGAAGCCAACGCAGACCTGGCCGCCGGGCGCCTGGATGGCGTGATCGCCGATAAATTCCCGCTGACCGAGTGGCTCGGCAAGGCCGGCAAGGACTGCTGCAAGATTCTTGGCGACGTCAATGGCACCAAGGCCGACGCCTCAATTGCCGTGCGCAAGGAAGACCAGGCCTTGCGCGAGCGCCTGAACAAGGCCCTCGATGAAATCGTCGCCAACGGCACCTACCAGAAGATCGCCAGTCGTTACTTCGACTTCGATATCTATCAGTAATTGATCGCACGGCTGTCCGCGCCCCCAGCAATCCATTGATGTTGTGGGGGCGGACTTGCCCCGCGATACACCTGCCAAGCACCCACACTCTATTCCCGAGAGGGTTCGCCCATGCTCGAACAACTTTCGCTGTTATCTTTCGCCAGCGGCGGCTGGGGCCAAGCCCTGCTCGCCGGCGCCCTGGTGACCATTTCCCTGGCGTTGGCCTGCCTGCCCATCGGGCTGCCGCTGGGCCTGGGTGTAGCGCTGATGGCACGATCGCCCAAGCGCTTCCCACGTGCCGTGGCTACCGTCTTCTCCACCGTGTTTCGCGGTTTGCCGGAGCTGCTCACGCTGCTGATCATTTACTACGGCTGCCAGATCGCCGCGCAGAAAATTCTCGCCGCCATGGGCTACGAAGGCGAGGTGCTGATCAACACCTTCCTCGCCGCCATGATCGCCTTCAGCCTGGTATTTGCCGCGTTCTCCAGTGAGATCTGGCTCGGCGCCTTCAAGACGGTTGCCAAAGGACAGTACGAAGCGTCCCAGGCGCTGGGCCTGAGCAAGGCCACCACCTTTCGCAAGGTGATTTTCCCGCAACTGGTGCGCATCGCCATGCCGGGCCTATCGAACAACTGGCTATCGCTGCTCAAGGACACTTCACTGGTATCGACCATTTCCCTGGTCGACCTGATGCGCCAGACCAACCTGGCCGTGAGTGTGACCAAGGAGCCGATGTTCTTCTACGGCGTGGCCTGTCTTGGCTACCTGCTGTTCTCGGCCTTGTCGGGACGGGTGTTTGTGTTCATCGAGCAATACTTCAGTCGCCACCTGCGGAGTGCCCGGACATGAGTTTCGAACAACTGCTGGCCACGGTGCTCGACCCGGACCTGCTGGAGCGCTACGGCCCACGCTTTGTCGACGGGCTACTGGTCACCGGCAAGCTGGTGGCGATTTCCTTCACCCTCGGCGCCGTGCTCGGCATGCTGCTGGCGTTGGCACGGCTTTCCAACAGCTTGCTGTTGCAGCGCTTGAGTGCCGGCTACATCTACTTCTTCCGTGGCTCGCCGCTGCTGGCGCAACTGTTCTTGCTGTACTACGGCCTGGGGTCGCTAAAAGGCTTCTGGCAAGACGTGGGGATGTGGTGGTTCTTCCGCGAAGCCTGGTATTGCACCTTGCTGGCCTTCGTCCTGAACACCGCCGCCTACCAGGCGGAAATCTTCCGCGGCGCCCTGCTGGCCGTCGCGCCGGGACAATATGAAGCAGCCAAGGCGCTGAGCCTGAAGCGCTCGACCACCTTCTTCAAGGTCATCCTGCCGCAATCGATGATTGTCGCCATCGGCCCGCTGGGCAACGAGTTGATTCTGATGATCAAGGCCAGCGCCATCGCATCGCTGGTGACCATCTACGACCTGATGGGTGTGACCAAACTGGCCTTCTCGCGCAGTTTCGACTTCCAGATCTACCTGTGGGCCGCCGTGCTCTACCTGCTGATCGTCGAAATCGTGCGGCGCAGCCTGAAACATATAGAAGCCCGACTGGGCCGCCATCTGCACTGATAGCCTGCTGTGAGGACCGCTCCAATGCATTGTCAAACCATCGTTCTGGGCGCCGGTATCGTCGGCGTCAGCACGGCCCTTCACTTGCAGGCTCGCGGGCGCAAGGTGATTCTTATTGATCGCGAGGAGCCCGGCAGCGGTACCAGCCATGGCAACGCTGGCCTGATCGAGCGCTCCAGCGTCATCCCCTATGCCTTCCCGCGGGAGCTGTCGAGCCTGCTGCGCTATGGCCTGAACCGCCAGTCGGATGTGCGCTACAGCCTGACCCATATCCCTAAAGTAGCGCCCTGGCTGTTCAAGTATTGGCAGAACTCTTCGGTTGCCGGCCTGAGCGTTGCCACCCGCGCCATGCTGCCACTGGTGCAACGCTGCGTCGAAGAACACGACGCCCTGATCGACGCCGCCGGCCTTGGCGATCTGGTCAAGGCCAACGGCTGGATCGAGGTGTTTCGCAACAACGCCGCCTTCAACAAGGCCAAGGACGATGCCCAGGCGCTTGCACCCTACGGTTTGAGTTACGAAGTTCTTGACCGTCAGCAACTGCATGCCCGAGAAGCGGATCTGAGCGAAAACGTGGTCGGTGGCATCCACTGGCTCGACCCCAAGACCGTTACCAATCCCGGCGGCCTGACCCGAGGTTACGCCGCCTTGTTCGTGCAGCGCGGCGGCCAATTCATTCATGGCGATGCGCGCACCCTGCGCCAGATCGACAGTGAGTGGCAGGTAGATAGCCGCCAGGGGCCGATCACTGCATCCGAGGTGGTCATCGCCCTTGGTCCGCAATCGGCGGAGCTGTTCAAGCCGCTGGGTTATCGCATACCCCTGGAAATCAAACGCGGCTACCACATGCATTATCAGGGCCGCGACGGCGCCGAACTCAAGCACTCGATCTGCGATGGCCAGGGTGGTTACGTTCTGGCCCCGATGGCCCAAGGCATTCGCCTGACCACCGGCATCGAATTCGCTGACAGCAGCGATGCGGCCAACGAGATCCAGCTCAAGCGCTGTGAAGTCCTCGCGCGCAAGATCTTCCCCCTCGGCCAGCGCCTTGATGCCCAGCCTTGGCTGGGGCGGCGTCCGTGCCTACCGGACATGCGCCCGGTGATTGGCCCGGCAGCCCGGCACAAAGGCCTGTGGTTCAACTTCGGTCACGCTCATCACGGCCTGACTCTTGGCCCGGTAAGCGGTCGCTTGCTGGCCGAAATGATCACCGGCGAAGCCACCTTTACCGACCCTGCGCCGTACAGCGCGACACGCTTCAATTGATCGCGGGAGAATAACAATATGACCGCTTCACTAAGCCTTGCAGCCACCGCCCCTCAAACCGACTCACGCAATGTGGTGGTGAGCATAGAGGGTTTGAACAAACACTACGGCGCCTACCATGTGTTGCGCGATATCAACCTGAGCGTGCGCGAGGGCGAGCGCATTGTTCTGTGCGGGCCTTCGGGCTCGGGCAAGTCGACCTTGATCCGCTGCATCAACCGCCTGGAAATCGCCGAGAAAGGTCACATTCGTGTCAACGATACCGACCTTGCCCTGACCACTCGCCAGGCCGCCGATGTTCGCAGTGAAATTGGCATGGTGTTCCAGCACTTCAACCTGTTCCCGCACATGAGCGTGCTGGACAACTGCACCCTGGCCCCGATGAGCGTGCGTGGCTTGTCACGCGAGGAAGCGCAAGAGCGTGCACGCTTTTATTTGAACAAGGTGGGTATCGAGAGCCAGGCCAACAAATACCCCAGTCAGCTCTCGGGTGGCCAACAGCAACGCGTGGCCATTGCCAGGGCACTGTGCATGAAGCCGAAAATCATGCTGTTCGACGAACCCACCTCGGCACTCGACCCGGAAATGGTCGCTGAAGTGCTGGACGTGCTGGTGAAATTGGCAGACACCGGCATGACCATGCTGTGTGTCACCCACGAGATGGGCTTTGCCCGCCAGGTCGCCGAACGGGTGCTGTTTCTCGATGGCGGGCAGATAATCGAAGACGCCAGCCCGGAAGCATTCTTCAACAATCCGCAGTCCGCGCGAGCCAAGGGCTTTCTTGCCCAGATCCTGCACTGAGACAAACGCGGGGCCGTGCCCCGCGTCACCCAGCGACTTGCAACAAACTGTTAAATATAATTAACCGCGATAATCGCTCGCGGCGCCGGCCGGCAAGGCTTGCGTACTCATAATTGCACCAAGGCAATGATAGCCTTCGGCCGCGCAATCTGAAGTCGTTTGACATATTAAACGGCTCTGGCAAGCTGTATCACAGGTTTCGACCGGAAATATTGGCCCTCTGCGCCCTTCCGGCAGTGCTCGAAACCTCAGGTAGCGCAAAGGTTTCAGCAGCGCGCCTGCACAATAATGACAGGCTGCGCCTGTCCAAAGGTGACATATGCCCAACAGCAACATTGGCAATAAGAAACAAACCCTTCGTAAACCCGTCGTGCTGATGACCATGGGCGCCCAGGAGCGCAAAGGTCACGATTATCAAGTCATGACTCATAAGTACATCGTGCCACTGGTTGAACACTCAGGTTGCATACCTGTTCTGGTTCCGACCTGCTGCGGCACCGAAGACCTTGAATCCTACCTGGACATGGCCGATGGCGTTTACCTGACCGGTGCTGGCAGCAACATCGACCCAGCGCTCTACGGCCAGGAAAACGAAACCCCAGGCAAAGCCCAGGACCGTGACCGCGACCTGTTCGACATGCCGCTGGTCAAGGCTGCAATTGCCCGTGGCTTGCCGATTTTCGGTATCTGCCGTGGCATGCAGGAAATCAACGTAGCGCTGGGTGGTGACATCTACCAGAAGGTCTACGCAGAAGCCGGCTTCAACGATCACCGGGAAAACTCGGACGATCCTGTCGACGTGCAGTACAGCGCTGTTCACAGCGTGCGTCTGGAGCAAGGCAGCTGGTTGCAAAAACTCCTGCAAAGCGACGAGATCCGCGTCAACTCGCTGCACGGCCAGGGTCTGAAAAACCTCGGCAAAGGTATCGAGCCTCTGGCTCGCGCCGAAGATGGCCTGGTAGAAGCTATCCACGCACCTAGCTTGTCTCCGTTCCTGTTTGCCGTGCAATGGCACCCGGAATGGCAAGCGGCCAAGAACCCGGACTCGATCAAGATGTTCCAGGCCTTTGGCGACGCCTGCCGCAAGCAAGTGGTAAAGGCTCAAGGCAGCGGCAAACTTAGCTCAGCTGCCTGATTGAGCAATCGCGGGGCAAGCCCGCTCCTACAGGGATGAACCTGTGGGGGCAGGCTTGCCCCGCGATGCATTTCCCCTCCCCCATTGATCCCGATCATAGCCATACGCGGCGCAAACGCGCACCCTGAACGAAGACTGCACGACCCACGCCCGTAAACCTGTTCAGGAGAATTGGCCATGTCCCGCATGAAAGCGGCAATCTTCGTCGAAAAGAATCGCATTGTTCTGGATGAGAAACCCATCCCCGAAGTGGGCCCTTCCGATGCGCTGCTGCGTATCACCACTACTACGCTGTGCGGAACTGATGTGCACATCCTGCGTGGCGAGTACCCCGTGGCCAAAGGCCTGACCATCGGTCATGAGCCGGTGGGCATCATCGAAAAACTCGGCAGTCAGGTCCAGGGCTTCAGCGAAGGCCAGCGCGTCATCGCCGGTGCTATCACACCCAGCGGCCACAGTTACGCCTGTCTATGCGGCTGCGCCTCCCAGGACGGTCCTGGCACACCCCATGGCTTTCGCCCCGCAGGCGGCTGGAAGTTCGGCAATACCATCGACGGCTGCCAGGCCGAATATGTACTGGTGCCCGATGCCATGGCCAACCTCTCGCCCATCCCTGACGGCCTGAGCGATGAACAGGTGCTGATGTGCCCGGACATCATGTCCACCGGTTTCTCCGGCGCCGAACGCGGTGGCGTGCGAATCGGCGACACAGTCGCCGTGTTTGCCCTTGGCCCAATTGGCCTATGCGCGGTAGCGGGTGCACGCTTGATGGGCGCTACCACTATTATCGGCGTCGACACCGTCGCCGCTCGCCTGACCGTTGCGCGACAATTGGGCGCCACCCATGTGGTGGATTTCAAGCAAGGCAATGTCGTAGAACAAATCATGGCCCTGACCAATGGCCGCGGCGTGGATGTCGCCATCGAAGCACTGGGCACCCAGTCCACGTTCGAGTCGGCGCTGCGTATTCTGCGCCCGGGTGGCACCTTGTCTAGCCTGGGTGTGTACTCATCCGACCTGACAATCCCGTTGGCGGCATTTGGCGCCGGGTTAGGCGACTACAGCATTGTCAGCACCCTTTGCCCCGGCGGCAAGGAGCGCATGCGCAGGCTGATGGAAGTGGTCGGCAGCGGCGCTGTTGATCTCAAGCCCCTGGTCACCCACCGCTACAAGCTCGACGATATTGAAGCCGCCTACGAGTTGTTTGCGCATCAACGCGATGGCGTGATGAAAGTCGCCATCACGCCTTGAAGTTTGCCCTGAGCGAGCCTTAGATCTGTGGCCCCTGCAACCGCGGGGCCCAGTCTTCGACCTCGGCCCGCTCCAGACGCCGATCCAGGGTACGCCGCCAGGAAGGCGCCAGCGGTAACGCCAGGCACTGGCGAATCACATCGGCGTCCACCTGCTTGTCAAACAGCACCGACGACAACCGCGCCACCGACCAATGTGGATGGGGCCGTTCGATCACCTGCAGTGTATCGCCCGCAGCCAGCACACCCTCCTCCAGCACTCGGTAGTACCATCCAGTACGACCGCTCTGCTGGACCCGCAGGGACATGTCCTTTACCCCAAAGCGATCATTGAGCTTCCAGCACGGCATACGCCCCTGTGAGACTTCCAGTACCGCACTACCCACTCGCACGCGATCCCCAAGACAGACTGTCTGCTCGGTCCAACCATAGGTGCTGAGGTTTTCACCAAAGGCCCCTGCAGCCTGCAGCAATGGGTGCTCACCGAGCTCAGCGGCCCATGTCGCGTAGTGCTCGCGCGGGTAATGATGAATGGCTTTGTCCTTGCCGCCATGAACGCGCAAGTCGCCCTGCTCGTCACCCGCAAGCCCCAACTCGGTCACTGCCAGCTCGCCGCTACGGGCCTGCTTGGCGATCGCACTGCAAGAGCCTGGCCGGGTGAAGGCCACAGCCTTGCCGGTCAGGACGGTATCAAGCTTCATCGGCATTACTCCGTAAGTTCCGCGAGTTGGTGCTCGCGGCAAATCAGTTCACGCTCGGCCGACGCCAGTGGCTCCTGGGTCAGCTCGCAAAAACCACCGGAGGTCGTCTTGCGATGAAAGCGGCAGGTCTTGCACAAGCCAAAGCCCGGTACGTTTTCGTGTTGTTGGATATTGCGCAGTAAATCAGCAAGCAAAGCTTGCAAGTCATCAGCCCGCGCGCCCATGCGCTCAGTCGCCGCCAGTAGAAAATCCGGGGGCATCACCGCTGCCAGCAAGCCTCGCGCTGGCGCGGTGAGGCTCAGATGTACGCTGCGCTTGTCTGCAGCATCCTGGGTTTTGACGATCAGGCCTTTGCCTTCCAACGCCTTGAGCGACTGCGAAACCGTGCCCTTGGTCAGGCCCAGGTATTCGGTCACCGCCAGCGGTGTATTGGAGTAACGGTTGCAGCGCGCCAGATAAAGCAGTGCACTCAGTTGAATCGGCTGGATGTCGGCCAGCAGCGGGTGCTGGCGGAACCAGACACGCGTGAGGCTCGATAACCTTTCCAGCAGGTCGAATAGCACGGTGGGCAGTCCCAATTGATGGCATCGATAAATAGTATCGAATAAATACTATATTGACAAAGGTGCATTTCAGCTTAGGCTATTTGGTATCGATTCGAAACCAGACCCCACCCAGGAGCCACCCCATGAAACCTACCCTCGCCTTCGCTTTAAGCCTGCTTGCCACCCAAGTCTGGGCCCATGACAACTCTGGCATCAAAAGCGCCAAGGGCAACGCAGACGCCGCTTTCGACCTGGTTCAGACCCGGGTTTTCAAACAAGGTGAAAACCTGGTGTTCGAACAACTGGTCGACGGCAAGGCTGGCAGTCGCCTGCCCAGCGCCAAAGGCGCCTTCGCGGGTGCCGAGGTGTATAGCTACGTATGGCCTACCAGCCTGGACAGCAGCAGTGTCGGCTTTGAAGCCAAGGCCGGGATCCTGGCCCTGGCGCTGACCTCGCATCCAGATTTTGATGACACGCCGCAACTCGATGAAAACCGCGACGGCAAGACCGATAACGACGGCGGCCTGTGGCACTCCCACTGGGTAGTGTTGAGCAAGGATGAAAGCTGCGGACCCGGTGGGCTGAAGGTGCGCGATATCCCCAAAGGCGCCAAGCCCAAGCTGCCCGCCACTTGGCCAGGGGCGCCGATCTACATCGATTCTCCCGGTTACGATCTCAGCATCGACAAGAACGCGGCGCAGATCAGTGTGCCCCTGGCCGCCGTAGGCTTCCCAGAAAGCTTCAACTACGACGGAGTAACCGCGGCACTGAAGGTCAATGCCGATCTGCACAACCCGTTGCTGTGCGTCAGCAGCGTGTGGGATATCAGCTCAGGTGACCTGTCGCTGCCGGGCACCTGGAAGCTCAAGCAGAATTGAGCAACAGCCCCAGACGAGCCGCCCGACGACAGACAGCGGCTCGCCTCTGGGCAAAAGCCTGCACTCATCGCTATGCTGGAGGTCATGAATGCCACTTTGCCAACCCGCACCCCCTGCCCGCCTGGCGCCTGTGATTGCGGCCGTGAAACGCTGCAGGACCTGCGCATCCTGCTGCTGACGCGCCAGGAGGAAAAGCGCCTGATCGAACGCCTGGAAAACCTGCAGAGCCTCGCCGACCTCGAACACATGCAACGCAAGCTCTACGACAACCTGGGCATTCGCTTGCAGATCAGTCCCAGCGACAACGAAGTGCGCACCATGCGCGGCTTCAACATCCAGATTGCTGAACTACCCGGGCTGTGCCGCAAGACTCGCCAGAGCATCCCCGCTGCCATTCGCCGCGCCCTGGAGCGTCAACCGGAGATTGCCTACCGGCTGCTGGACGCCCAGGACTTGTTGCGTGACGCCTGAAACCTACCAGTTGTAAGTAAGATCGGTGGTCAGCGTGCGGCCTTCACCGTAATAGCAATCGACATCACTGGTACAACGGCTGACATAGACTTTGTCTTCGAGGTTTTGCAGGTTGACCTGCAACTTGACCCCTTTCAGACGCAGCGGCGACTGCTGGAAGTCATAGGAGAGCATGCCGTCGTAGACGGTGTACGACGGGATGCTGAAGTGATCATAAGCAAAATCACTTCCGTCACTGCCACGCACATACCGCGCGCCCAGGCCCATGCCCAGACCAGCCAACAGCGTATCGCCGGTAAAGTGGTAGTCCAGCCACAGCGACGCTGTCATCGGTGGCGTCCCTGATGGGTGCCGGCCTTCACGACCATCGTTGTCCTTGGTGTAGACCACATCGTTACGCGAAACCGAGGCAATCACGTCGAGGTTGTCACCCAGACTTGCCTTGCCCTCAAGTTCCACGCCGCGCGAGCGCAATGCGCCGACCTGGACGCTGCGGGTCCAATCGCTAGGATCGGTGGTGAGGATGTTCTGCTGCTTGATCTCATACACCGACAGCTGCACAAAACTCTCCTGCCCAGGCGGCTGGTATTTGACCCCCGCTTCAACCTGCTTGCCGGTGGACGGCTCGAACGGCTTGTGGTGGATGTCCGCCCCCGTCACCGGCAGGAACGACTCGGTGTAGCTGATGTAAGGCGTAACACCGCTTTCGAAGCTGTAGCCGATGCCTGCACGACCGGTGAACTTTTCATCCTTGAGGGTGGCGAAGTTCTGGGCGATAGGTTCCCGGGTTTCGGTTTCGGCCCAGTCGTAACGACCGCCCAGGGTCAGGAACCAGTTGTTCCATTTGAGTTGGTCCTGCACATACAGGCCCGTCTGGGTCACTGTGTTATCCCAGTTGAACGGTTGGCCGAAGTTCAGCGCCTGACCGTAGACCGGCGAGTACAGGTCGATGATCGGTGGATTTCGGTCGTACAGGCCAAGGAACTTGGAATTGGAGTGGTAGTAGTCCACCCCCACCAGCAGCGTGTGCGCCACCTCGAACGTATTGAACTTGGCCTGGGCAATGTTATCGACGCCAAACACTTTATTGCGCTGTTTCCAATCGACTCCGAAGCGGGTCATGTAGCGCTGGTCGTCAACACCCGTCTGCGGGTTGGTGACAAACGTGTAGCCGTGCAACGGCGCGCGAAAGCGATCGTCGACATAGGCATAGCGGGCATTCTGCTTAAAGGTCCAGACATCGTTCAGTTCGTGACTTAACTCATAACCGAACGTGTACTGCTCGCGGTCATAGGCGTTGATATCGGGCTCACCGATAAACCGGCTGCGTTTGATCCGGCCATTGGGGCTGGAAAATACCGTTCCGATGGAGGGCAAGCCTTGAGCTTCCGGGACACCGTTGTCTTTCTGGTAATGGCCATAAATCGTCAGACGGGTTTTCTCGTTAGGCACCCAAGTCATGCTCGGTGCAAGCATGAAGCGCTGCTGTTCGACGTAATCGATCTCGCCGTTTTTATCCAGGCCATTGCCCGTCAGGCGGTACAGGAACTCACCTTGATCATCCATGGGCCCGGCGAAATCTAAGGCCGCATAGCGCCGATCCTGGCTGCCGCCACCCAGTACCAGTTCACGCTGCGGCGTAGCGGTCGGGCGTTTGGAAACCATGTTGATCAGGCCTCCCGGCTGGTTCTGCCCGTAGAGCACCGAGGCGGGGCCCTTCATGACTTCAATCCGCTCCAGCAGATACGGGTCAATCTGCAGTGCGCCGCCGGTGCTGCCGCCGCCGTAAGGCAAGTGCAGGCCGTCCAGGTACAACGGTGTAGGACTGAAACCGCGAGAAGTGGGTTCGTCAAAGATGCCGACCCGGTCGGAGAAGCCACCTCCGGTGATGCCGGGGGTGTAGCGCAGGGCTTGAGTGACCGTTTGCGACCCCAGGGCCTTGATTTCGTCCTGGGTAATAATGTTGATGGTCTGCGGCACTTCAAGCACCGAGGTATCGGTCTTGGTCGCCGTGCCGGTGCGCTTGGCCACATAACCCACCACCGGACCCCAGGCGTCCTCGGTCCCTTGCCCGGTGATCTGCGTGGCGCCCAGTTCCAGCGCATCGCTCTGCACCGTCGGTACCAGGTTCCAGGTTCCGCCTGCCGTGATGTTCAGGTCCAGACCGCTGCCGCGCAGTGCTTGCATGGCCGCTTGCTCGGGTGTGAGCTGGCCACTGACCCGGGCTGCCTGCTTGCCCTGCACCAACGCGGGGCTGACCGACAACACACGTCCGGACTGGCGGGCGATGCGACTGAGGCTTTCACCCAGATCACCGGCCGGGATGTCGAACGTCTGGGTGGCGCTGACGCTGCTACCGTTCTGCGCCAACGCGTACAACGGCGCACTGCTGCCCAAGGCAATGGCAAGGGCCAGCAGGCTGGGGCGGATCATGGAATCTGACATTGTGTGTAGGGGCTCGTTTGAAGTTGTTGTCCATAACCAGGACACACCAGTGACCGGATCCCCTCACGGCCGAAGATTTTTTTTGCCCCTCAGCTCACATCGATGCGCGTCAGCCAGCCGCCGAAGCTGTCAACGCTGATCGGCAGGGTTTCGCTGAGCGAAAGCAAAGTGCGGTCACTGTCATCCAGGGGGAAACTGCCATACACGCGGATTTGCGCTGCTGCCGGGCTAATGCGGAGCAACCCTGCTCGATACGGTCGCAAGGCCTCGATCAGATCACCCAGAGGTTCGTCGCGCACATCCACGCGACCATCAGTCCAACCCGCCCGGGTCCGTAGCGAAGGCGCCAGGGCAACGCTGCGCAGACCATCGAACGCATAAGCCTGTCCTTCCTCGACACGCTGTGCAGCGGCATTGCCGGTGGTCAGCAAGACCGCATGTTCCTGCACCGCAACCAGGCTTTGTTGATCGTCCTGGCGCACGGTAAAGCGCGTACCTTGCGCCTGAACCTGGCCTTGGCGCGTGGCGACAATGAACGGACGATCTGCCTCGACAGCAACCTCCACCTGTAACTCACCCTCGCGCAGCAGCACCAGGCGTTGACTGGCATTGAACTGTAGGTCAACTGCCGTACGCGCATTAAGGCGCAAGCGCGAGCCATCGCTGAGGGTCAGACTGCGACGCTCACCGGTTGCGGTGTGCACGTCGGCGAACAAATCGCCCAATGGCGTTCGCCGGTGCGCCAGACCGGCACAGCCCAACCCCAGCAACACCATGGCCAGACCACCACCGAGCACCTTGCGTCGCGATAGTGGAGGTTGCACGCGTAGGCTGCGGCTGGCAATTGCCAGTTGCCCAGGTGAGCGTTGTTCAGCTTGATGCAGACCGGCCAAAGGTTCTTGCAACAGCGCATTGACCCGCTGCCAGGCAGCTTGGTGCGTCGGGCAGTGCTTTAACCAAGACTCGAAAGCCTGATGCGTCTTGTCTTGCGCTGGGGCATTTTCGAGTGTCAGTAGCCAGTCCACAGCCTCATGGATAGCGCGATCTACCGAAGCGTGGCTCATTCGGCCTCCACGCTCAGGCAATGCAGGAACGCTCGCCGCAAATCCCGCTCCACCGTTGCCAGCGAAACGCCCAACTGCTCTGCGATCATGGGCTGGCTCAGGCCTTCGAGACGATGCAAGATAAAGGCGTGGCGCGCTCGCTCGGGCAGGCCGTCGAGCAACCGGTCGATCTGTGCCAGCGCTTCACGCACCAGCAACACATCCTCGGCCGAAGGCATGCAGCACTCCGGTAGCCGCCCAAGCTCTTCCAGGTAGGCCTGCTCCAGGGCCCGACGGCGAAACAGGTTGCTCAACAGGCGCCGGGCAACTGTAGCCAAAAAGGCACGAGGTTCTTCCAGGGCTGGCAGGGCACTACTGCCCATGGCCCGGACAAAGGTATCCTGCGCCAGATCCGCAGCATCATCAGGGCAGTTCAACCGGCGATACAGCCAGGCGCGCAGCCAGCGATGATGGTCGCTGTAGAGATCGGCCACGATTGCCTTGGTGTCGACAGAACGGGTCACTGACGGGAATCACACGCTAATGGTAATTACTATCATTATCGTGATAGCACCGTGAATATACAATCCCTTCGTAGGAACACATGACCAATGCTTGCCCTGACCGCGCGTGAGGTTTACCAGCAACTGCGTGACGCCGCCCTCGGGATCCGCCCGATGACGCGTCTGAAACCTGCCCTTTCGAACAATCTGACATGGGTAGAGATAGAAGGCTGGCAACTGGCGCTGGACGTTGAAGGCAAGCGCCTGCACCACTGCGAGCACTGCCAGCATCCTGATGGTCGCCATGGCTCACTGGACACCTGGCAGCGCTACGGCACCGACCCGGTCAGCCTGTTGAGCACCTGGGAGCTGGCCCAGATCGAGCGCCTGCTCGACCTGTGACCGAATTACGGGTATTAGAAGGTTTTGTTGGCGCTTGCAACAACGGTGGCCGAGCACAGGTCGTCAAATCCGTACCAACCGATGCATTCGCTTTTCGACAAGTCGGTATCGATGTAGCTCAAACCCCAGGTGACTCCACCAAACTCACGGGTGAATTTCACTTCCCATTCATAGTAAGTGTTTCGGTCATCGCCGCTGGCAGACCAGAACGCGGGGTCTTTCACATCGTTACGACCGGCGCGCAGCTCCAGGCCAACCTCACCGGGCAAGGCAAAGCTATAGCCAAGATAGGTGTAAAGCGTGTCCTGGTCTTCGCCGAAGAAATTCGGTGTGTCATCGGAGTAATAGGCGCCGAGTTTCACTCCATACACATCGAGAATCGCGTACACCTCGCTCAAATTGAATTGCGCTTCTTTGGGATAGTCGTACTTGATGTAGCCAAGGTCGAGGCTAATCGAATCGGTGGCTTGCCAGTACCAACCGGCGTAGTACTCCAGCTCCTGGCGCGTCTTGAATTCGCTGCCGAAGTCAACGTTCGAGGTCCAGGCCCCAAGGTACAGGCCACTGCTGTGGATCAGCGTCGCCCCGCCCTGCAGTGCAGGGTCGCCGAGGGTTTGCGAAACCCCACGGCTGCGATAATCGCTGGCAGCGGTGAGCTCTACCTCCAAGAGGAAATCGTCACTCAAAGTCAGCGCTTGGCTGGTCAGTGGCGCCAGCAGCAAGCCGGCGAGAGAGAAAACGGTACGTGCGTTCATACAGAAACCCTTGTTTTTATTGTGTGCGGGCAGATTCCTGCAGGCGAAGCCAAGCCCCTCGCAAGGCAAGGAGCCAAGGCATCGTCAGCGGGGGACCTCAGGAGGCGGGGGCGTAGACCTGCTTGCCGGCGAAGAAGGTCTTCAGTACTTGAGTCTCGAACAGTTCATCGTCGCTGACCTTGAAAACATCACGGTCCAGCACGATCAGGTCAGCCTGCTTGCCGGGTGCCAATGAACCGATCTGCTGCTCAAGGCGCAGGGTCTTGGCGGCATTGAGGGTGTAGGCCTGGAACATGAGTTGGCGATCGACGCTTTCCTGGGCGTTGAGTACCCCTAGCGGCCCTTTTCGGGTGGCAGCCTGGGCGATAGCGTTCCATGGGTTGGGGCTGGACACCGGCCAATCGCTGGCACCGGAAATTGTCGCTCCAGCCTGTTGCAGGGATTTGGCCGGGTACTGATGGCTATAGGCTGAAGGGGTAATGTAAGGTTTCACCAACTCCACGGTGTAGCTCTCGCCAGTTGCCCAGAGCAGTTGCATCGAGGCGATCACGCCCAGTTGCTTGAAGCGCGGGAAGTCCTTCGGGTCGACCACTTGCAGGTGGCTGATGCTGTGGGTCTTGGGCGTGGTGCTGACCTTGCGCGCATACTCGACGCCATTGAGCGACTTGCGCACTGCTCGGTCGCCTACAGCGTGCATATGTACGATCCAGTCGCGTTTTTCTGCGGCGGCGACCAGCTCGCCGAAACGGTCGGGCTCGATCAACAACTGGCCGTTCTTGTTGCTGTTCTTGTAAGGTTCAAGCATCGCCGCGGTCTGCCCTGGATACTCCAGCACCCCATCCACGAACACCTTGATTCCCGGGAAGCTCAGGTTGGGCACGCCTTCGAACTTCTTCGCCACCTTGGCCAATACCTCAAGGTCGGCAGGTCGGCTTTTCGGGTTGGCAATCATCAGGGCCGCGACATGGGCACTGAGTTCGCCCTTCTCTGCCAGCGTGCGGTACAGCGGCAATACACCGTAGCTCTGTTCGGTCGCCTTGAAGTCAAACAACGAGTCGTCGCTGCCAGCGTTGGCCGCAGCATCCATCCAGGCAGTAACGCCATACTGGTTGTTGATCCGCACCGCTTCACGGGCAGCCTTGAGCATGAAGGCTTCGTCGGCGGCAGGAATCTGACTGCGTACCTGGTCCCAGCGCGATTCGGAGAAGTATCCGTTAGGGGTAAAGTCCGCGTCGTGCCCCACATAGCTGCGGTCCTGCTCGGACATTCCCTTGACCAGTGCCGCATCGATCTTCAGGCGCTTGAGCATGGCATTGTTAGCCCAGCCGGTGTGGCCGTCGATGCCGTTGAGCACCAGGGGTTGATCGGCCCAGCGCCCCTGATTGAACACTTGGCCCAGTTCGCGGCTTTTTTCCCAGTAGGCTGAACTGGTGCCGGCAACACTGATGACATCCCCCGCTCGCCCGCGGCCTGCCTTGACCTCGGCAAGTATCCATTGCTCAAGCTCGGGCAACGGCTTGACTTCATCTTCAAGGTTCGCGCCCAGGCTCGCAGAACCTCCTGCAATCGGATGACTGTGGGTGTCGATCATGCCCGGCATCAGTACCTTGCCGGCCAAATCGATGCGCTGGGTATTGGCGTCGGCCAACGCGTTGATCTGGGCATCGCTGCCCACTTGCAGGATCTTGCCGTCCTTGACTGCCACCGCTTGCATCAGTGCTTGTCCGGGCTCTGCGGTGTACACCTTGCCGTTGACCAATACAAGGTCAGCGGCGGCCATTGCCTGAAGTGATGAAAAGGCCAGGGTTGCGGCCATCAGGTTGGGAATCAGTCGTTGCATTGGAACGCTCTCTTGTTTTAACGGCTATGCGTACACCCTATAGCGCGAGACAAAAGAGCGGACCTCTGCAAATGAGGAGGGTCAGGCGATTTTTTCCGCAAGCGGTGTGGCCAAACGCAAGGCAGACCCCAGTTCCACCTTGCTCTTGACTCCCAACTGCACATAGCAATTGCGCAAGTAGGTGCGCACGGTCGCCGGGCTCAGCGAGAGGATACGGGCAATTTCCTTGTAGGAGTGGCCAGCGGCGAAAAGCATGGCTGCGGTACGTTCACGGGGGGCCAGCACCACGCCAGGGGCCGGGGCTTCAAGTGACAAAATGACATGATCGGCATTTGGGCTCAGGGTCAGTGTGCACCGCCCCAGACGCATCACACAGGGCACTTTGTGCAACTGCGCAATGACTTGTGCCGGCAGCACCGATCCGTCCCAGCCAGGCACCTCGCGCTGAACCGCTGCACACACGCGTGCACCGATATACAGCAGGCTGCCGTCCAGGCGCGCCACGCCGAAATCACTGGCACCGTTACCGGTGTCGATACGAATCATGTCCTGGACCTGAAAACGCCACTGTTGCAGCAAGTGCGCGCAGAACGCGGCAAACAAGCCGTCTTCGGTAGCGTTGAATGCCTGCTCTTCTACGCCTCGATACAAGCAGACAAAGAAATTCAGTCCGCTCTCAGGCAGCTCGAAGGTGATGTTCATCAAATGGTAGAGGTCGTAACGGCGGGCAAAGTCGTTGACCGCCTCGACAGGATCGGTGAACTCACTGTCGCGTACCACCCGACCGAGACTGGACAAGGTGTCGATGGCAAAGCTGTCCAAGCCGGCCACGTCATGCCACTCACTGGCAAACGAGGCCGGCAGATCGATACGCCCATGCATCCAGCTCTGGATCGGGGCACTGCTGTCCGCGGACATCTCTCCCCACCATGCCGAGGCAAACGGTACCAATTGGCGAAAGGCCTGCAGGCCGTCGGCAATGAAATGCGAACCGCCCTCCTCGCGGGCAAGACTGGCCAATTGCAGAACACACCGGTTGAACGCTTCCAGGGTTGCCATCGACAACGGGAAAGCACTTGCTTGGACCGCCACCATCATTTCCTCTCTAATTATTATCGCCATCGCCGAGCAGGCACTCTCCTGTCTGCCCGGCGATGCTCCTCAGAACACCGCACCCACGGGATAGACGAAGGCATTTACGTCATAAAACGGCGTACGCTGATAAAACCATTGCAACCGTGCACTGGGGCTGGCGGCGAAGGCCTTGTCGCTCTTGAGTTTCTTGTCGAACTCGGCCTTGAGCGCCGGGTCCTGTGCCAGCATCTTGCGCGCCATGGGCTCCATCACGTACTCCTCGGGCTCTTCGGCCACGACCAGCGTCGAGTTGAAGAAGCCCCAGGCCCAGAACGAGTCGGGGCTTTGCGGGTACAGCAAGTTGACCGCCAGCACGCCCAGTGGCTGGTCGAGATCGATCACCACCGATCCCGGCGCGAATGTCTGCAAACGCTCGAAGGGCTTGGCCACGCCGCTGACCGGCAGACGCCCCTCATAACCCGGAATCTGGTTGACCTGGGCGCGATCGGGCTCGAAGCCTCCGGCTATCTTGACCTCGTCCATGCGATACAGGGTGACCGGTATTGCCGTGGGTTTGTCCAGCGTAGTCATCTGAATGCCATGGGCCTTGAGGCGAACGATCACCTCGCGCCACTGCACCGGTACCACGTACTGGCGTGGCCGCTTGGTCACCAGGTCCGGCTCGGTGTTGCCGGTTACCGGCACCGTCAGTTGCTTGGGCTTGTTGCTCCAGACGATGGTCTTGGCGCCCGTGATCGGTGACTGCTCGTAGCGATAGTCGCCGACCGTGAACGGGGTAGTTTCGGCCTTGCCCGGTTTCCAGGTGAGAATGACGTCCTGCTGTGCCTCGAGTCGCTCGCGGTCCTGGCGGATGGCTTCCTTGAGCGACGCCGATTGCTCGCCAATGACCTCAAGCATGCGCTTGAGCATCACATAGTTACCCAGTACTTGAGTCTGATAGGGGTGCAGGGCGTGCTGTTCGATCAGGATCGAAGGGACGTTGCGAATATCTCCGTACTGATTGGAGAACCGCGCATAGTCGCTTCGGTACGGGTAATAGCCCTGGGTCGGGTCCTGATTGTCATTGAGGCTGATGCACTCATGTACCACATGCCCGTCTGCTTCCAGGGCCTTGTACACCGGCGCACGCATGACGTTGTCCATCCACGCGCTGCTTGCCGGCGACCAGCCATTGCCGTTGTGACAGTAAGAGCTGTCATAGGGGTACATGGCGCCGTCGGTGGAATGCGTGTCGGCGAAAAAGCTCAAGTCGTAGGTATTGAATACCCAGGCGACGTTGCGAATTTCGGCACTGTCGAGCTTGGTGAAGTCGCGATTGAGGTTGTAGTTCAAGCCATTGACCCGCCAGCCGGTTTCTTGCGGGCCGTTCTGGTTGATCCGACCGTAGGCGCTGCGACGCAAGTCACCGTCGATATTGACGGTGGGAATGAAGAGAATATTGACCTTTTCCAGCACGCTTGCCAGCGGCTTGTCACCGGTAGTCATGTCCCGCAAGAGCATGAACATGGCGTCCTTGCCGTTGGCCTCGCCGGGGTGAATCTCGGCTTCGACGAAAACTGTCGGCTTGCCGGACTCGTTCAGCCCGGCTGGCGATTTGTCGACCTCCAATGAAGCGATCGCCATGACCATCGGATGGCCTTCTGCGCTTTTTTCCGGCAAATCGTGCAGCACGATACTGCCCCCGGAGGCCGCCACCAGTTTGTTCAGGTAAGCGCGTGTCTCGGTGTAATCGCTGGTCTGATTGAAACCACTGGCTTCGGCCGTGGTCACCAGCGGGTTGTCTGCGCTGGCGATGTAGCGTGTACTGGCCAGGGTCTGCTCGAACATCGGTGGCAAAATGCGTTGCTTGGCTGCGTCGGGATAGACGCTATCGTCTATGTAGGCAGGCGCGCCAGGCAGAGCCGCCAGCGCAGGCAGGCAAGTGCTCAACAGCATTGCGACACTGAACGGCTGCAAAAGCGAGTGTTTCATGATGATTCCCTATCATGAGTGGCAGATGCCACCTTAAACCACAATGTGGTGCCAGACGAGGGCCTTGCAACGATGCTCGACAATCTGCTCAACCCCCTCCCCCCTGCCACCGAGCAGGAACACTTCGATGAACTGCTGGCCCGCCCGGGCTTGCGCATTGAACGCATCGTCTCCAATGGCCAGGCAAGTCCCGCGGGCTTCTGGTACGACCAGCCGCAGAGTGAATGGGTGTTGCTCCTGGCCGGTTCAGCGGGCTTGCGGCTGGAGCACGAATCTAGTGCCCGGGCACTGAAACCAGGCGACTTTGTCGAGATTCCTGCTCATAGCCGACACCGTGTGGAGTGGACCGACAGCACGCGTGCCACCGTGTGGCTGGCGGTGCATTTTGGCGATATTTGAGCGCAGTTATCGAGCTTGCCCCACGTGGTGACTCACCCGTATGGCTGCTCTTCCCCAGGGCTACGCTGAAAGTGACGTTTGTATTCGCGACTGAACTGCGAGGTGCTCTGATAGCCGACCCGATGCGCCACCTGCGCCACCCCCTGGCCTTCGCCGATCAGCATTTGTTGAGCCTTGAGCAACCGCAGGCGCTTGAGGTACTGCATTGGCGAAAGCAGCGTGCTGCGTTTGAAGTGTTCGTGAAAGGTCGAGGCGCTCATGTTGGCGCAGCTTGCCAACGCCTCGACACTCAAGGGTTCGGCATAGTGGTCGCGCAAATGGCTGAGTGCCGATGCAATACGCGAAAAATGCCCTTGTTGCTCAACCAGCGCGCGCAAGACGCCAGCTTGCGGTCCGCGCAACGCCACATACAACACCTCGCGCACACGGGCGGCACCCATCACCTGACTGTCCATTGGGTCCTGCAGGCAACGTAACAGGCGTTCGACACTGTCGCGCATGGCATCGTCAAGTGCAGCCGAGGCCATCGATTCAGGTGTTTGCGCCTTGATGGGATCGTTGGCTGGCAACCCCATATTCTGTACCAACTCCCCCACTACCACGCGGTCGATGGCCACCGACACCCCCAGCAATGGCTCGTCCGCGGTGGCAAAAGTCTCGCACATGAAAGGCACCGACAACGCCTGAACCAAGTAATGCCCGGCACCGTACTCCAGGGTTCGTGCACCAAGACGCGCCAGTTTGCTGCCCTGGGCGAGAATCATCAGGCTCGGCTCATAGATCTGCGGGCTGCTCGCCACATAGTTATACGCCGACAGTACCTGCACCTGAGCCAGATGCGTATCGACAAACCCGGGCCGCACCGCCAGGGCGCGTATCAGGGAACACAGCGTGGCATTGGCATCAACGTGACGTGTCAGTTGCATGGGGGACCAGGACGGAGGAATAGACACTGCCATCATCGCAGCTTGGCAGCCTGGTGTGTGCTGATCAGGTGCAGATCCGGAGTTTTAGGCATGACAGGCGGAGGAATGACAATGGGCAGCCTGCCGGCCACTGCGGACAATGGCGGCCATTACTGTTCATCGATTTACAGAGGTCAGCCATGTACACAGCCATCGGATACGCCGCCCAGTCTGCCACCGCGCCACTTGCGCCCATGACCTTCGAGCGACGCGCCCTGCGCCCTGACGATGTGGCCATCGAGATTCTCTACTGCGGCGTTTGCCACTCGGACATCCATCAGGCCCGTAACGAATGGGGCATTGCCGTCTACCCATTGATGCCTGGACACGAGATCGTCGGCCGTGTGACTGCAGTGGGTGCCAATGTCAGCCGTTACAACGTGGGCGATCATGTCGGTGTCGGTTGCATGGTCGATTCCTGCCAGCACTGCGAAGCATGCCGTAGCGACTTGGAGCAGTACTGTCAGGAAGGCCCGACCATGACCTACGCCACTGCAGACAGAATCGACGGCAGCAACACCATGGGCGGTTACTCCAACAGCATTGTCGTCAGCGAACGGTTCGTTCTGCGCATTCCGGCCAGCCTCGACCTACCAGGCGCGGCGCCGATCCTGTGCGCGGGAATCACCACCTACTCGCCGCTCAAGCACTATGGGGTCAAGGCCGGTGACCGTGTCGGCATTCTTGGCATGGGTGGCCTGGGCCACATGGGCATCAAATTCGCCAAAGCCATGGGCGCAGAAGTGACCCTATTCACGCGCTCCCCGAGCAAGGCCGAAGAAGCCCGCAAACAGGGCGCCGACCATGTCATCGTGTCCACCGACCCTGCGCAAATGCAGGCTGCCAGCGAACATTTCGACTTCCTTCTCGACACCATCCCGGTTCAGCATGACCTGAACCCTTACCTGCAGACCCTCAAGTTCGACGGTGTACACATTCTCGTCGGCCTGATCGAACCCGTGGACCCTGCCCTGCATGCTGCCAACCTGGTGTTGAAACGGCGGGTATTGGGTGGCTCGTTGATCGGCGGCATCGCAGAAACCCAGGAAGTGCTGGAATACTGTGCCGAGCACGGTATTCGCTGCGATATCGAAATGCTGGATATCCGTCATATCAACGAGGCTTACAGCCGAATGATTGCCGGCGATGTGAAATACCGTTTTGTAATTGACATGGCAACGCTCAAAGGCTGAGCCCACAGGTAGAACCTTTCCGCGCCTGGGTAGCCCTGGGCGCGATGCGCCTATCCGTTCAAGGGAGGCAATGATGACAGCGCCGCCCTGGAAAATGGATCTACGTGCACACCGCCGCGCCCAGGACCTGAAGCATCGGACCGTGTTATCCAGGTCCGCGGTTCAAGCCATCGAGTGGGGCGCTCGCGCAGCGCCAAGCATCCCTCGCTCAACGATAAAGTCGATAACCTGCTGCAAGCCCTGCCCGGTCTTGAGATTGGTGAACGCCCACGGCCGCTCGGGCCGCATCCGTTGCGTATCCTTCTCCATCACCTCCAGCGAAGCACCTACATAAGGCGCCAGGTCGATTTTGTTGATCACCAGAAAATCCGACTTGGTAATCCCCGGTCCGCCCTTGCGCGGGATCTTTTCACCTTCAGCAACGTCAATCACATAGACCGTCAGATCGGCCAGCTCCGGACTGAAGGTTGCACTGAGATTGTCGCCACCACTCTCGACAAAAATCACTTCAAGATTACCGAATCTACGTGCCAGTTCCTCCACCGCGGCCAAATTCATCGAAGCATCTTCGCGAATGGCGGTGTGCGGGCAACCACCGGTTTCCACCCCGACAATACGCTCCGGTGCCAGTGCGCCAGCTTCGGTGAGAATTCGCTGGTCTTCCTTGGTATAGATATCGTTGGTCACCACAGCAATCTCATAGTGATCGCGCATGGCCTTGCACAAGGCCTCAAGCAGCGCGGTCTTGCCTGAACCGACCGGACCGCCGACACCGACGCGCAGGGGTTGCTGATAACTTTGCATGGGTTGTCCTCAAGAACGAAATAATCGGGTGTATTGGGTTTCATGTCGGGCCGAAGCAATCGCCAGCAATGGCAATCCGCCACCCAACTGATCATCGGGCACCTGCAGGGCATGCTCGAGCACGCCAGGCAGTTCTTCACACAGGTCACGCAGCAGACTTTGTGCTGCCTGTTGGCCAAAGGGCACCAGCTTGACGCCCGCCATCACTGCACCTTCGAGCCAGGCAAAGCCATGACCCAAGGCCAGATCGGGCAAAGGAATGTCCCAGTGCGCGCCCAGCCAGGCCATCCCACCCAACTGGCTCAACGCCACGCTCGGTCGCCATTGCTCCGCCTGGCACAGCTCCCAGCCGTCGAGCAGGCGGGCAAAGGCCATCCCCCGCTGGCGCTCTTCCAGGCGTAACTCGGCCGTTTCACGATTGGCCAGCAAGAACTGACTCCAGTGCAGGAATGCCCCGGCGTCGTCGTCGCAACAGGCGTGATACAGGCGCGAAAGTAGCGGCCAGTCGAGATAGCCCAGGGTGTCGTGCAACTGCTGGCGTTGCCAACTGCGAAAACCGTCGGCGCCTTGCACCCAGCCGGCCTCCACCGCCCACTCCAGCCCTTGGGAATAGGTAAATCCGCCTACTGGCAGGCTTGGACTGGCCAACTGCAGCAGTCGCAGCAGCTTCAGCTCGGTACTCATCAGCCAGCCAGCACCACTGCAGCGCCCGCCAGCAAGCCTCCACCGAAGGCTTTCTGCAAGGCGCTGTGGCGGCGCAGCAGGCACCCGCCGGCAAAGCCTGCGAGCAACAGCACGCCGCTGACCGCGACAAAGCCTGCACTGAACAACCAGAATGCCCCTGGGCTGGCTTCAACGCCGTGGGCCCAACCATGGAACAAGGCGAACACCGGCATTGCCAAGGCCAGAACCATTTGCCGGCCAGGCAGCAACATGGCGGCAGCAGCCACCAGCAACGAACCGATGATCATCGTTTCCATGCCAATAACACCGCCGAACAACTGCCCCAACAAGGCACCACCAAACATGGCACAGAGCGTCAGCAGCGGCAGTGCCAGGTTACGGCCGGTCAATGCCGCGAGCACGCCGGTACCGAGCAGCATGAGTAAGTGATCAAGGCCGGTCAGCGGGTGCAGCAGGCCATCCTGCAGGGGGTTGGCGTCATGACCTGGGTGAGCGAAGGCCGGTACGGCCACCAGCAGCAACGCGAGTGCAACAGTCTTGTTCATGGGTATTCCTTATCGACTTCAGTGGTGAGCAACGCGAACAAAGGGGTGATCGTTATGGGAGTGGCTGTGCGGTGCGCTCTGATAGGCCCCGGCTTCAGGTTCGAACGGCGCCTGCTCCAGCGTCACCTGCAAGCCCAGGCCGCGAACCATCTCGTCGAGGACGTGGTCGTGTTGATAGCGCAGCAGGCCACCATCAATCTGCAGCGGTACATGTCGGTTGCCCAGGTGATAGCTGGCACGTGCCAGCAACAAAGGATCGGCGCAACGCACCGTGGATACCGGCTCTGCTGCCGCGACCACACGTATCGCCTCGATGCCCTGCTCATCGCTCAACAATTGGCCACCGCGCAGCAGTTGGCCGCGTTCAAGCATCAGTCCAGCCTCGCGCCCATCGTCGAGGGTGACCCGTACCCGGCTCTTGATGCGGGTGTCCAGGGTGAGGGTTACCGTGGCGCTTACCTGGTCGGCTTCTTTGAGCCGTCGTGTCAGCAGAATCATGCGTGCTCCTTCAAAACAGAAAATAACGTTGCGCCATCGGCAATACTGTGGCCGGCTCACACACCAGCAATTCACCGTTGGCGCGCACCTCGTAGGTTTGTGAGTCCACTTCAATCAGCGGCAGCAGGCCGTTGTGCACCATGTCGCCCTTGCGCACAGTCCGGCAGCCATTGACGACGCCAATCAGGCTGCGTAAACCCAGTTGCTGATGGACACCACGCTCATGCGCCGAGCGCGATAGGAAGGTCATTCGGGTAGCGTTGCGTGCAGCGCCCAGGGCACCGAACATTGGCCGGTAGTGCACCGGTTGCGGCGTGGGAATCGAGCCGTTTATATCGCCCATCGGCGCCATGGCAATCATCCCGCCCTTGATCACCAACGCAGGTTTCACCCCGAAGAAGGCCGGTGCCCAGAGCACCAGGTCAGCCAGCTTGCCCGCCTCCACTGAGCCCACCTCATGGGCGATGCCATGGGTGAGTGCCGGATTGATCGTGTACTTGGCGATGTAGCGCTTCACCCGAGCGTTGTCGCTGTGGCTGCTGTCTGGAGCAAGGGGTCCGCGACGACGCTTCATCTGGTCGGCGACCTGCCAGGTACGCAACACCACTTCCCCTACCCGGCCCATGGCCTGGGAGTCGGATGAGGTCATCGAAAACGCGCCGATGTCATGCAGAATGTCTTCGGCGGCAATGGTTTCGCGACGAATGCGCGACTCGGCGAACGCCACGTCCTCGGCAATGCTCGGGTCCAGGTGATGGCAGACCATCAGCATGTCCAGGTGCTCGTCCACGGTATTGATCGTGTAGGGCAAGGTTGGATTAGTCGAGGACGGCAGCACATTGGCAAACGCCGCCGCGCGGATGATATCCGGCGCATGACCACCACCGGCCCCTTCGGTGTGAAAGGTGTGGATGGTGCGATCACCGATTGCCGCCAGGGTGTCTTCGACACAGCCGGATTCATTGAGGGTGTCGGTGTGAATGGCCACCTGCACATCCAGTTCTTCAGCCACGTTCAAACAACAGTCGATGGCGGCCGGAGTCGAGCCCCAATCCTCATGCAGTTTCAAACCCACCGCCCCGGCGTGAATCTGCTCGCGCAACGCCTCAGGCTGCGAGGCATTGCCCTTGCCGAGCAGGCCGATATTGATCGGCAGCTCATCGGCTGCCTGAAGCATGCGCGCCAGGTACCAGGGCCCGGAGGTGCAGGTGGTGGCATTGGTGCCCGTGGCCGGCCCGGTGCCGCCGCCAATAAACGTGGTGATGCCCGAGGTGAGCGCCTCTTCCACCTGCTGCGGGCAGATGAAGTGGATGTGTGAGTCGATGCCGCCTGCGGTGACGATCTTGCCTTCGGCGGCAATCACTTCGGTGCCTGCACCGATCGGCAAGGTAACCCCGGGCTGCACATCCGGGTTGCCGGCCTTGCCGACGCCGAAGATGCGTCCGTTCTTCACACCAATGTCAGCTTTGACGATGCCCCAGTGGTCAATAATCAAGGCGTTGGTCAGCACCAGGTCCATGGCCTCGTTGGCGAGCATCTGGCCCTGGCCCATGCCGTCACGGATGACCTTGCCACCGCCAAACTTGACCTCTTCACCGTAGGTGGTGAAGTCCTTCTCCACCTCGACCCACAATTCGGTGTCGGCCAGGCGTACCCGGTCACCGACGGTCGGGCCAAACATGTCGGCGTAGGCACGACGCGAGATTCGGCTCATGCCAGTGCCTCCAGTTTGCCCATTACCCGCCCTTGAAAACCGTAGACCTCGCGTTTTCCAGCGTAGGGCACCAGTGTCACCGTGCGCGCCTGCCCCGGCTCAAAGCGCACGGCGGTGCCTGCGGCGATGTCCAGGCGAAAACCACGGGTGGGCTCGCGCTCGAAGACCAGGGCGTTGTTAACCTCATAAAAGTGGTAATGCGAGCCGACCTGCACCGGCCGGTCCCCATGGTTGGCCACCGTCACACTAACGGTCTGGCAGCCAAGGTTGAGTTCAATGTCGCCCTGGGCGACCTGTACTTCTCCGGGAATCATCCTGCGCTCCTAGACAATCGGGTCATGCACGGTCACAAGCTTGGTGCCGTCGGAGAACGTCGCCTCGACCTGCACGTCGGTAATCATTTCGCTCACGCCCTCCATTACCTGCTCACGGTTGAGCACATCACGCCCCAGGTTCATCAACTCGGCGACCGTGCGTCCATCACGAGCGCCTTCCATCACCGTGGCGCTAATCAACGCTACCGCTTCCGGGTAGTTGAGTTTCAGACCACGGGCCAGCCGGCGCTCGGCAAGCAGCGCCGCGGTGAACAGCAGCAATTTGTCTTTCTCTCGCGGGGTCAGCTCCATGGCATTCTCTCAAGTGGCCCAGATACGTGGCGGGCATGGCTGCAGGCCGACCACGGCGGGCCGCAAGGCATGCCACAGGCGTTGCAGGGTGAGTTGTAGGGATTGGTTGTCGTGATCGAGCAGGCGCACTACCAGCAGTTGGCCGAGCAACGTTGCGCCAGCAGGTACGTTCAGGTCATTGATGAGGGTGCGGCACTGTTCAAGCAGGTTCTCGTCGGCCGGAAAGGCGCAAAAGGTTGCCTGCAAGGGGTAGCCGCCAAGCTTGTGCAATTGACCACCTTCAATACGCAGGCGCTCGTGCAGGCCGGGGTCGTCGGGTACATCGATCTGTAGGCGGTTGTCCAGTGCACCGTGGCTGAACGTCTCGTGCATCACCGGTCGGCCCAGGCACAGGGTTTCCCACGCCAAAAGACGTGCCCCTGGAGAGAGACTAAAGCGATTTTCCAGGCGCACACGGGCACCGGAAAAACAGATATTGCCCTGCGGCAACCACTCCAGCACGCTGTCGGGTGCCAAATGAAAATGCTGGTTGAGGGTCGAGGTATTGCCGTTGCTGCGGTAAAACTTGGTTGCCCCGGGCATGGTCATCAGCGCATGGCTGCCCGCCTCCAGGTGCACATCGAGCACCAGTTTGTCGCCGCCCACCACGCCGCCGGGAGGGTGCAACACGTAGACGTGGCACGGCGCGCCCTCGGGGTAGAACGGTCGTTGCACCAAAAGAGGACCAAAATGACGTCGCGCACCAATACAGGTCTTTTCCCCGCGTCGAACGAAGCGCAGCGACAACTCGGCACTCCAGCCGGTAGCGCACGCTGCGAGGTCGAGGGGTTGGGCAAGCGTCATGAGTCTGATCCCTGTATATGCCAATTCCGACGCTTTCAAGGACAGGTCTTACTCCAACCGGCGCAGTTGCCAGGTTGCAGGCTTGACCAATCGATCAGCAATCGATGCAGGGGACAAAGCACATAACGGGCCAGAAGTTGTCGCGCGGCCCTCCCTGGCCGCGCGCAATCACGTTAAACCAGCTGACGCAGGCAATCCCTCTTGATTGGTGCAACAGGAAACAGCAGCGAACGTCAGGCGGCGGAGGCGCCGATAAAGTTCTTGCCCCGGGCGCCCTGCAAGGCATGGGCGATCATGGCCTGGGCCTCGTCGGCATCGACGCCGTAGTCGGCGAAGTCGGTCATGACCCCAAGGTTATGGAGGAACGCGCGCAGGCGGGTACTGGCCTGGTCCAGATTCGGCCCGAAGATGCGCTGCAAGGTGCAGTCGCGGGCACTGTCACGGCCCCAGGCCAAACCCAGTACCAGCGGCAATGAGAACGAACAGGCGATGCCGTGGGGCACGCCATGACGCAAGGTCATCTCGTAGGAAATCGAGTGTGCCAGCGCCGTCTTGGTATTGGAAAACGCCATGCCGGCCTTGAGTGCTGCCAGCGCCATGCGGGCGCGCAGGTCACGGTTGCCCAGGTCACGTTGCAGTTGCGGCAGGCAGTCGAGGATGTCTTCGATTGCCGATACCGCGAAGGTATCGGAGAGTGGGTTGGCATTGACGTTCCAGATCGCTTCCAACGCGTGAGACAGCGCATCGAGCCCGGTAGACACCGTGACACCGGCGGGCACGGTGAGCATTAGTTCCGGGTCGACAATCGCCGCCTTCGGCCAGGTGCAGTCCAGGTGCAACGAATACTTCTTCTGCGCAGCACTATCCCAGATCGTCGCCCAGGGCGTTACCTCGCTGCCGGTGCCGGCAGTGGTAGGAGCGGCAATCAGCGCTTTGCTGCGTGCCGGAGTGAAGGGTTTGCCCAGGGCCAGAAGACCGAGCAACTCATCGAACTGCCCGGATTCGGTGCCGACGATCAACGCCTTGGCGGTGTCGATGGCACTGCCACCCCCCAGCGCGATCACCGTCTGGCAATGTTCTGCTTCTACCCAGAAGCGTTCGTAGGTACTGCGCAGTTGAGCCACATCCGGATTGGGTTGCACGTCTTCGACGATGTACACCAGACGCTCGCCCAGCAGCGCCTGGACGCGGTCAATCAAACCCAGTCCGCGCGCCTCCGGAAACGTCACCAGGGCGACGTTGTGGTTTTCACTCAAGGTGCAGATCTGGTCGAGGCTGCCGCTGCCGAAGCAGGTCGCCACCGGGTTATGGAAAAAGGCAGGCATAGCGGTTTCCTTTATTGTTGTTCTGGCTGGGGACATAGTCGTGGCCTAACAACATTCGCTCAAATCGATTGGTTTAAGGCTTGCATTGGTTGAACCGATAACGGCGCAGGGCTAGTGACGGTTATCGCCCTGGATACGGCGGCGCAGGCGACTGGAAAGCAGATCAGCAGCCACGACCATCAGGGTGATGACAATGATGCAGGTGGCGGTTTCCTGGTATTTGAACAATTTCAGGCTGCTGACCAACTCGAACCCCAGCCCCCCTGCCCCGACCATGCCCAGCACCGTTGCCGAACGCAGATTGACTTCGAAGCGGTACAGCACCACCGCAATCCAGGCGGTGATCACTTGCGGGATGACGCCGAAGACGATCACCTGCAGCGGTCTGGCACCGGTGGCCTGCAGCGCTTCAATTGGCCCCTGGTCGATCTCTTCGATGCTGTCGGCGAAGAACTTGCCGAGCATGCCGACCCCGTGGAGCGCCAACGCCAATACACCGGGAAACGGCCCAAGGCCTACTGCCGAAACGAACACCAGGGCCAGGATCAACTCGTTGATGCTGCGAATCACATTGAGCAGTTGCCGGGTACCGGCATACAGCCAACGATTGCCTTGCAGATTGCGCGCGGCGAGAAATGCCAGGGGTATGGCGAAGACAATCCCCAACAGTGTTCCCCACAAGGCGATTTGCAACGTCTCTACCGCGGGCTGCCACAGGCGCGGCAGAATGCTCAGGTCCGGTGGCATGGAGCGCGCCAGAAAGTCGCCGATCTGCGGCAAGCCGCTGCTCAATTCCGACCAGCTCAATTGTGTACCTTGGGCACTCCAGTGCAGCACCAGCACCGCCAGCAGCACCCAGGCGCCGGTGACCAACCAGCCGCGTGCGGTATCGGGGGTGCTGACCAGCCAACGGTATGTCGACGGCAGATTGTTCATCGTGCAAGCCCTCCTTGCAGTTGCAACCGCGCCATTGCCGGTACAACCTGCTCATCGTCGAGACGTTCGAGTTGCGGGTAGATTCGCTGCAGGCTGGCCTCATCGAGGCGTTCATGATGGCTGTCGAACACCAATCGGCCATGCGCCAAGCCGACAATGCGATCAGCAAATTCCTCGGCCAGGTCCACTTGATGGAGATTGCACACCACGGTAATGCCCAACTCTCGCGTCGCATCGCGCAAGTACTGCATCACCCTGCGAGCCGTCTTGGGGTCGAGGCTGGCAACCGGCTCATCGGCGAGAATCACCTTTGGCCGTTGTGCCAGCGCTCGGGCAATCCCCACGCGCTGACGCTGACCACCCGAAAGCGAATCGGTACGTGCCTCGGCCTTGTGCTGCAGGTCGACGTGTTGCAGGCAGTTCAGCGCCAGAGCCACGTCGCTGCGACTGAACAACTGCAACACCGAAGCCAGGGTCGACAGTGACCCCAGGCGCCCGGTCAATACGTTCTTGAGCACCGACAAGCGCGGCACCACATTGTGATGCTGAAAGATCATTGCCACCTGCCGGCGCAGCTCGCGCGGACGTTCGCCGCCCATGGCGTCGATTGCGCCAATCTGCAACTCACCACTGTCTGCCTGCACCAAGCGATTCATGCACCGCAGCAAGGTCGACTTGCCAGCACCGGACTGACCCAGCACCACGACGAACTCGCCCGCCCCGATGTCCAGGTCGATGCCCTTGAGCACCGGGTTGTCGCCGTAGTCTTTGCGTAGTGCGCGGATGCGGATCATTTCATGCTCCGCAAGTCGAGATCGAGCACTTTGGCGGTATCGCGCACCACGTCATAAGCGGCGTCGGTGGTGGGTTGAAAGCCATTGAGCAGCCCCTGATCGCCCCAAGGCACATCTTTGATATTGGCCATGGCGGCCGCCAGCTTTTGCTTCAATGCCGGGTCCAGGTTCTGGCGCCAGACCATGGGTGATTCGGGAATATCGGCCGACGACCAGACAATCTGCAGGTCGTCCGCCTTGACCTGTCCCTGGGCCACAGCAGAAGCGTAGATACGGTCGGCTACCGCTGCGGCGTCCACCTTGCGATTGGCGACGGCAAGAATACTGGCATCGTGGGAGCCGGAGAAAATCACCCGTGAAAACAACTTTTCCGGCTGGTAGCCGGCGGCTTCCAGGCCTGCCTTGGGGAACAAATGGCCAGAGGCCGAACTTGGGTCGACAAAGGCGAAGGTATGTCCCTTGAGGTCGCTCAGTTGCTCGATACCACTGTCTTTGCGCGCCACGATCTGACTGCGATAGGCGCTCTTGCCGGCCTTTTTGGTGACGGCCACGGCGAAAGCGTCGACACCCGCCACTTGATGGGCAAGCACATAGGAGAACGGCCCCAGGTAAGCGACATCAAGTTTGCCGGCGCGCAATGCTTCGATCACACCGTTGTAGTCAGTAGCCACGAACGGCTTGACCGGCATGCCCAACTGACGCTCCAGATCTGCCAGCACCTGCTTGCTGCTCTCGATCATGGCCTGGGAGTCTTCGGAGGGAATCAGGCCGATGCTCAGTGACGACTGTGCAGAAACCTGGGTACAGGCCAACAAGGGCAAAAGACCAAAGCCGGTCAAACGCAACAGTTTGGCAAACGGGTTCATGGAGGACTTCCTGCAGGTGTTGTTTAGGTCGCTCCACACTAGGGCTGTCACGTGACAGTCACAGCTTCAAATCACTATGCGTTTTCCTGCAAAACCATTGATGGAAGCTATGGATGTCTACCACCAAATTGCGCACCTTCCTTGCTGTCGCCCGCCAGGGCAGTTTCAGCGCCGGCGCTCGCGCCCTGGGTCTGAGCCAGCCGACCGTGACCACGCAGATCCAGGCCCTGGAGCGCGACTACAACGTCGAACTGTTTCATCGCCGCGGACGGCGCATCGAATTGACAGTGGTCGGCCGCCAATTGCTGCCGATTGCCCAGCAACTGGGTGTGCTGGAGCTTGAAGCGTTCAACCTGCTGCGCGATTCCGGCAAGCTCAATCGCGGGCAATTGAAGATTGGCGCGGTGGGGCCCTTCCATGTCATTGAAATGGTCGATGCCTATCGTCAGCAGTACCCACAGATCGACCTGTCGATCAAGGTCGGCAACTCAGCCTCGGTGTTGGCGGACCTTGAAAACTACGTTACCGATGTTGGCGTACTCGCCGGCCTGCACGACGATCCAGCCTTCAGCGCACAGTTGTATGCACGTCATCCCGTACTACTGTTCGCGCACGCCGACCATCCCTTGGCACGCTTCGATGAAATCCCACTGCAGGCCCTGCAAGGCCAGCCCCTGCTGCACCGCGAGAGCGGCTCCACCACCCGTCTGGCGTTGGAGAAAGCCTTGCACGCAGACGATGTCACGCCGCGGGTGGTCATGGAGATAGGCAGCCGCGAGGCATTGCGCGAAGCGGTGATACGCGGGATCGGTGTTGGCGTGGTGTCGGAGGCTGAGTTCATTGCCGACCCACGGCTCAAGGCGATCCGTTTTCGTGGCAATCCAGTGAATACCGAAACCTATCTGTACTGCCTCGCCGAACGCTGTAACAGCCAGATCATTTCGTCGTTCCTGCACCTGGTGGCTCGAGCGCAGAGTGCGTGAAAACGGCCCCGATTGCTGCATGTCATGCAGCATTGAAATGCTTTTTCATATAATTGCTGATGATCCAATCAATAAATATCCTCGTACGCAGCACTTACTACCGCGAGGAACTGAGTCATGGTCATGCACGTTTATCTTGAACAACCGGGCGCCCCACAGGTGATGCAGCTGCGTTCATCGCCAGCGCAAGCACCAGGCGCCGGAGAGGTCTGGCTGGAACAGGCAGCTATCGGCGTCAACCCTCTGGACCTGCTCCAGCGCAAAGGCGACGCCCCGCTTGTCCTGCCCTCGGGTCTGGGCCTGGAAGGCGCAGGAACGGTAACCGCACTGGGTCCCGGCGTGAGCACGCTACAAGTCGGTGACCGCGTGGGCTATGCCACCGGTCCAGTCGGCGCCTACGCCAGCGCTCGGTTGTTTCCAGCCGAGCGCCTGGTCAAGCTGGCGGACAACATAAGTTTCGAAGAGGCCGCAGCCGTATTATTCAAAGGGATTACCGCCCAATACCTGCTCAAAAGCACTTACCCGGTAGGCCCCGGCACACGGGTGTTGGTCTATGGTGCGGCTGGAGCACTGGGCCAATTGCTGGTGCCATGGGCCAAGCATCTCGGGGCCTTTGTCATAGGCGTGGTGTCCAAGGCTCAAAGCCTCGACAGGGCCAAGGCTGCTGGATGTGACGAAGTGCTAGTATTCGACGCCCCGACACTGGCCGCGCAGGTACTGGACCTGACCCACGGACATAAGGTCGACGTTGTCTACGACTCGGTTGGCCGGGCATCGCTTCAAGCTTCGCTCGACAGCCTGCGCCCACGCGGTGTACTGGTGTCGTTCGGCGCGACTTCTGGTGCCCCAGAGCCGCTGGCCATGAGTACGCTGAACAGCAAGGGCTCGCTGTACGTAACCCGCCCTTCCCTGGCTGCGCACACCGCTACGGCGCAGGAATATCAAGACCGTGCGCAAGACGTGCTGGCAGCGGTGGCCGCAGGTATCATCAAGCCGCGGATCTGGAAGCGCTACCCGCTGGCCGACGTGGCCGCGGCTCACGACGACCTGCAGCAGGGGCGCAGCCAAGGCGCGATCATCCTTACTACCTGAGCGTAAACCGAGCGAGGCACAGCACCGACATGGACCCGTTCGACAGCCGCCACGCCGACGAGCTAAGTACGCTTCTGGCGCTCTTTGCCCAAGGCTCCTTCGCGGCCGCTGGCCGACTACTGCAGCGCCACCCTTCGGTGTTGTCCAAACGCCTGGGTGCGATGGAACAGCGCCTGGGAATACGCCTGGTGGAGCGCACCACCCGCCAGTTGCGCTTTACCGACGAAGGTTTGCGACTGGTGGAGCGCTTGCAACACGCAGCCAGCCTGATCAGTGATGCTGAACGAGAAGCCGCCAAGGGTGCAACCGAAGTCAGAGGACGCTTGCGCCTGGCACTGCCGTCATCCATGGGCAGAATCTGGCTCAGTCCAATGCTGGCCGAGTTTGCCCTGGCCTTTCCTCAGGTCACCGTCGAAACCCTCTACTCGGAGCGTTTTGTCGATCTGATCGGCGAAGGTTTTGATGCAGCGATTCGCATTGGCGAGCTGACTGACAGCCGACTGGTGGCCCGCAAGCTCTGCGATCACCAGCGCATCCTCTGCGCCTCACCCGCCTACCTGGAGCGCTACGGGCAGCCGCAGTCACCCGCTGATCTGGTGAGCCACAACTGTCTGGGATTCACCGAACTACGCTCCTACCCACAGTGGCACCTTTATCGCCGGGGTGAATTGCAAAGCGTAAAAGTGCAGGGCTCGATGCACAGCAACGACAACGAAGCGCTGCTTGGCGTGGCGCGAGCAGGGGTCGGGATTTTCGCCGGTGGCGACTGGCTGATGAAGAAGGATCTGGATAGGGGCACGCTGCAGCGGGTACTGCCGCAGTGGCAACTGGACAATGACGCTGGCGTCTATCTGGTTCGCCCTGGTGCACGCTTCAACACTGCCGTAACCACTGCATTCAAGCAATGGATCGAGAGCAAATTTGCCAATGGTGCACCCTGGCGCGCCTGCCGTTAGCCCGCTCCTACCGGGGAGTGCATCTTCGCGGTAGGAGCAGAGACAGACAGCCTTAGTAGTAGGCGTTCTCTTTCTGGCTGTGGTCGGTGACGTCACGTACGCCCTTGAGCTCTGGAATACGCTCAAGCAAGGTACGCTCTATGCCTTCCTTCAAGGTCACATCAGCCTGGCCACAACCCTGGCAGCCGCCGCCAAACTGCAGCACGGCAATGCCGTCTTCAACCACTTCGATCAGACTCACCTGACCGCCGTGACTGGCCAGCCCCGGATTGATCTCGGTTTGCAGGTAGTAGTTGATGCGCTCGTTGATCGGGCTGTCTTCGTTGACCATCGGCACCTTGGCGTTTGGCGCCTTGATGGTCAGTTGGCCACCCATGCGATCAGTGGCGTAGTCGACTACTGCATCTTCAAGAAACGGTACGCTGACCGCATCGAGGTAAGCCGTAAAACTGGCCAGACCCACGGCGGTATCTTCTGGCTTTTCTTCGCCTGGCTTGCAGTAGGCAATGCAAGTTTCCGCGTAAGTGGTGCCTGGCTGGGTGATAAAAATGCGAATGCCAATACCTGGGGTGTTCTGCTTTGAGAGCAGATCGGCCAGGTAATCATGCGCGGCGTCGGTAATAGTTATGGCGCTCATGGAAGTTCCTCACAGACTTGCCGGCAGTTTACGCCAACCTGGCCGCCGAACAAAGTCCTAGTAATTATGTCGGGAAAGCATTGCGGGTACCTGCGCCCCCGCCGGCGGCGCAAACCAGTCGCGCATACGCCGGTAAAGACGCTTTTCCAGCAACTGATAGCTGGCCCAGGACAACAGCGCAATCAACGGCACGCACACGCTGAATACCGCATAGGGATTCAAGTGCAACCGTTGGCTGGCAAACCAACCGGCGTAAAGCACCAGTACATGCACCAGGTACACCGAATACGAGCAATCGCCCAGGGCTTTGAGCACGCGGTTGTCCTTGAAATAAGGTTCCAGCGATACACACGCCAGCACTATCAACGCACTCGGCAAGCCCCAATGCAGCAAGCGCTGCGAGGCGTCGAGAAAGTGAATAGCCACGCCCGCCGCCAACAGGATTGCCAGTGGCAGCCACACCCCCTGGGCAATCCAGCCCCGGCGATAAAGCACGCCAACGCCGATGCCCAGCACAAACTCATAGACAATGTTGTTACGGTAGAAGTGATTGAGCAAACCGACACGGGTCAGCACTTCGCTGACCAGCAACAGCGCAGCTGCCACCAGCAACAACCGGTGCTGCTGACGCACCAGAAACACCAATGAGAACAGCAGGTAGAAAAACATCTCGTAGTTCAGCGTCCAGCCGACGTTCAAGGTCGGGTACTGCCCATACCCCCCGGGATTTTCCGCGGGGATGAACAGCAGGGACAAGAGGAAATGCTCAAGGTCGAAAGCCTGGTGCGGCATCCACTGTCGGGCAGTCAGCAACAGCAGGCCCATCAATGCCGTGTAAAACCAATAGGCCGGTACAATGCGCAATGCTCTATTGAGCAAAAAGCGCTTGGGTTCAATGACCTTGTCGCAGGTCGAGAGGTAGATCACCAGCCCGCTGATAACAAAGAAAACATCCACCCCCACCGCGCCGCGCTCAACCAGAAAGCGGCCGATCGGCCCACTGGCGTGGAAGTCGAAAAAGATTTGCATGAAGTGATGGCAAACCACCACCCAGGCAGCAAGTGCCCTTAAAGCCTGAAGCGAAAACAACATCCGGATACCTGCGCCTGAATCCTACTCAAGCCCCGCTTGCAGGCGGGGCCATGTCAAGGACTCGGACCGCAGGTGGCCGGGAAAGGTCAGATGACCTTCCCGGCGGTCGCTTTCAGAGGTTTTCGTAGCGGTTCATATCCAGAACCCCCTCTTCCACCGGTTCAGTCTCTTGGATATAGCGGCTGAGGTCGTGAAAGTACTGCCAGAACTGCGGGTGGCTACGACGCACACCCCAGCGCATGACCACGCGCTCGAATTTGCCAGTGTCGTCACGGGCTGCTTCCAGGTCCTCGACAAACTCCGGCACGTCGGCTGCTGGCACGTTGAACATAAAATTCGGATAGCTGCTAAGCACTCCGGGGTACAGCGTCAAGGTATCCAGCCCCGGTTGGTAGCGGTAAGCCTCACCCAACATGAACGCAACGTTGCTGTGAGCACGGTTGCGCAGCAGGCTGTAGACCAGACGCTGGCCATTCTTGTCTTCGATGCGCAACAGGGTCGCCTCGGGCAATTGACCGATAACCTTGAGCCCGGCTGCCGGACGCGACACCAGGCGACTCAAGGTCTGCTCGACGCCACGAAACTCTTCGTTCATCTGTGGTCGCGAGCAGTACGCACCCTGGCAACGGTTGATTGGATCAGGCGCGGCGTTGAGGCTGCCGGTGCGCTGGATCAGCTTTAAGCCGAAATCACGTTTGGGGTCAGATGCGTCGAGTTTCAGTGCAGTCGGGGTGTCGGTATCGATGTCCTCATAGTCCAGCCACATCTTGACCTTGCCACTGTTCTGGTACCAATCGCCAAGGATCGCGCTACGCGCATCGGCTGGCATCAGGCGCAGGAAGTTGACCTCGGCACCGTTGCGGATCAAGTCGAAGTACAAGCGCGTCTGCGCTTGATGCGAGACATTGCCATAAACGTCGAAATTGACCGCCAGCTGATAGTAGGTGCGCTCAAGCAATGGATAGTCGAACAGCCAGATAGTCTTCGGCACATCGCCAATCAAGCCCTTGGTTACCGAAGCGCTGTCGAAGTGGCGGAAAATCGTCAACAAGGCATTGTCATTACCGGCCCACAACGTTGACCAGCTCGGCGCTGGCATCTCCGCGTAGGTATCGCGGCGCAACTTCTCGTACTCGTTGCGCTTGTCGCGATAGGCGTGCCACAGACTGATGATGCTGCCTACGTCGTCGATCTGGCCCGGCATGGCCAACAAAGGTGTCGCCTGGCCCCGGTACTCGGCATCAGTCACGTAGCGATCATGCACCGGTTCCTGGAACAGCGCCCAGAACTGGTCGCGAATAACGTCGGTGGCAATCTGGCCACGGCAAACCGGGCCGCGAATGAAGGTACGGACGAAATACTCGGCGTTATCCAGCATGAACTGGTAGCGCGCCACGGCCGGGATTGCTTCGAAGGTTTCAAACGGGTTGGCGCGGTGACGCGGGCCGTAGCCTGGCAACGCATTGGCATGCCAGTCGCCGCTATAGAACAGCTGTTTGACGCGTTTGAGCTTTTGCGGGCCCATCGGGTAAGTGATGTGAGTCTTGTGCACAATCACACCCTGTACCGGCATCAGCCGATAATAAAAATCGGTGCCCGGCGGATCATTGGGACGACGCGTTGCAATCAAGTCGATCGGCTGGCCACTGGGCGTTCGCGAACGCACCCACTGGAAGAAATGCCCTGGCTCCCCACCCACGAAATAGATGTGGGCGAGGAACAAATGTTCGTATAACCACCGCCCCACCAGTGCCTCGGTAGACCCCGGACGGTTGAGCAGCGCTTCCCAATCGGCGATCTGCGCAGCTTCCGTGCTACTGGCTTGAATCGGGTTGCTCTCCACTGGTGCACCGGCTGCCAGCCAACGCTGCAGGGTCTGGTACTCGGCTTCGGTGAGGCCTGTGACGGCCAACGGCATACCTTCTTTTGGATGGGCGCCAGCATAAGCGTCGAATTCACCGGGCTGCGGGCACATATTGTTGCGGTTAAGGCCTAACACAATGTCTTCGGGCAGCTTGGCATTGGGCGTCAACGGGGTCTTGTGGCCCAATTCGAGCATTCGCGCCATCAGCGCAGCCTGGCTGCCCTGATTATCCAGCACCGAATAGAAACCCTTGCGTTGCCAGGCCTCGGTGCTGTGGGCGTCGTAGAACAGCCGGGTTGGCGCGACGGCTGTACTGCGGTCGCCTTGATAGACCGGCACTTTTGAAGCGCCGCGCGAAGCGCCTTCAGCACTGCCCAGATTCAACTGGCAGGCAGCGTCGTTGCAGGCGTGGCAGGCCACGCACTTCTGGGTGAAGATCGGTTGAACATCCCGGGTATACGAAATAGCCGAGCTCGATTGGGGGGCTTGCCCAAACGCTGCGCCGCTGATGAGCAGAGCGAATGCGCCGGCAAGTAAACGATGCACCATGTGCCAAGAGTCCTGGGTATTGAAAGCTTCACGATTCTACCGGTGCTGGCGGCGCGCCAACATGAATGAAATTCATGTAAATCCTCGACACGTCTAAAAACCGCGCAGCTTTGTTATTATTCCGCAACTTTTGTCTTTGCCCGACCAGGTAGTCCTAATGTCTGACCGCAGCGCTCGTCTCCAAGCACTTCAGCAAGCACTCAAAGAGCGCATTCTGATTCTCGATGGCGGTATGGGTACTATGATCCAAAGCTACCGCCTGGAGGAACACGACTATCGTGGCACGCGCTTCGCTGATTGGCCAAGCGATGTCAAAGGCAACAACGACCTGCTGTTGCTCTCGCGCCCCGATGTGATCGCAGCGATCGAGAAGGCCTACCTGGACGCAGGTGCCGATATTCTCGAGACCAACACCTTCAACGCCACGCAGGTTTCCCAAGCTGACTACGGCATGGAATCGCTGGTCTACGAATTGAACGTCGAGGGTGCTCGCATCGCACGGCAGGTTGCCGATGCGAAAACACTGGAAACGCCGGAAAAGCCGCGCTTCGTTGCCGGTGTGCTCGGCCCGACCAGCCGCACCTGCTCGATTTCCCCAGACGTCAACGACCCAGGTTATCGCAACGTTACTTTCGACCTGTTGGTAGAAAACTACACCGAAGCGACCCGTGGCCTGATCGAAGGCGGCGCCGATCTGATCCTGATCGAGACGATCTTCGACACCCTTAACGCCAAGGCGGCAATCTTCGCCGTGCAGCAGGTGTTCGAAGAAGACGGCCTGGAATTGCCGATCATGATTTCCGGAACCATTACCGACGCGTCTGGGCGTACGCTGTCGGGGCAGACCACCGAAGCCTTCTGGAACTCGGTGCGCCATGCCAACCCGATCTCGGTAGGCCTGAACTGCGCACTGGGTGCCAAGGACCTGCGTCCATACCTGGAAGAGCTGTCGACCAAAGCTGGCACCCATGTGTCTGCGCACCCTAACGCCGGCCTGCCCAACGCTTTTGGTGAGTACGACGAAACCCCGGCTGAAATGGCCGCAGTGGTCGAAGAATTCGCTGCTAGCGGTTTCCTCAACATCATTGGCGGTTGCTGCGGCACGACACCAGGCCATATCCAGGCGATTGCCGAGGCGGTGGCCAAGTACCCACCTCGCGTCATTCCAGACATTCCCAAGGCTTGTCGCCTGTCGGGACTGGAGCCGTTCACCATTGATCGCAGCTCGCTGTTCGTCAACGTCGGCGAGCGGACCAACATCACCGGTTCTGCCAAGTTCGCCCGCCTGATTCGTGAAGAGAACTACACCGAAGCCCTGGAAGTCGCCCTGCAGCAGGTCGAAGCAGGTGCCCAGGTGATTGACATCAACATGGACGAAGGGATGCTTGATTCCCAGGCGGCCATGGTCAAGTTCCTCAACCTGATCGCCGGCGAACCCGACATTTCCCGTGTACCGATCATGATCGACTCCTCCAAGTGGGAGGTGATCGAGGCGGGTCTCAAGTGCATCCAGGGCAAGGGGATCGTCAACTCGATCTCGATGAAAGAAGGCGTCGAAGCCTTCAAGCATCACGCCAAGCTTTGCAAACGCTACGGCGCAGCCGTGGTAGTGATGGCCTTCGACGAGGTTGGTCAGGCCGATACCGCCGAACGCAAGCGTGAAATCTGTAAACGCAGCTACGACATCCTGGTCAATGAAGTGGGCTTTCCCCCAGAAGACATTATCTTCGACCCGAACATTTTTGCCGTGGCCACCGGCATCGAAGAGCACAACAACTATGCCGTCGACTTCATTGAAGCCTGCGCCTACATTCGCGATCACCTGCCCTACGCCCTGACCAGCGGCGGGGTATCCAACGTATCGTTCTCGTTCCGCGGCAACAACCCGGTGCGCGAGGCGATCCACTCGGTGTTCCTCTACCATGCGATCCAGAACGGCCTGACCATGGGTATCGTCAACGCCGGCCAGTTGGAGATCTACGACGAGATCCCGGCGGTGCTGCGCGAGAAAGTCGAAGACGTGGTGCTCAACCGCACCCCGGAAGGCACCGACGCCCTGCTGGCCATCGCCGACGACTACAAAGGTGGCGGCGCCGTCAAGGAAATCGAAAACGAAGAGTGGCGTTCGCTACCCGTTGACAAGCGCCTGGAACACGCCCTGGTCAAAGGCATCACTGCCTTTATCGTCGAAGACACCGAGCTGTGCCGTCAGCAATGCGCGCGACCTATCGAGGTCATCGAAGGCCCTCTGATGAGCGGCATGAACGTGGTGGGGGACTTGTTCGGCGCAGGCAAGATGTTCCTGCCGCAGGTCGTTAAATCTGCGCGCGTGATGAAACAGGCGGTAGCCCACCTGATCCCGTTCATTGAATTGGAAAAAGGCGACAAGCCTGAAGCCAAGGGCAAGATCCTCATGGCCACGGTCAAGGGTGACGTGCACGACATCGGCAAGAACATCGTCGGCGTGGTGCTCGGCTGCAACGGCTACGACATCGTAGATCTGGGTGTAATGGTTCCGGCCGAAAAAATCCTGCAGACTGCCCGTGAGCAGAAGTGCGACATCATCGGTCTGTCCGGCTTGATCACCCCGTCGCTGGACGAAATGGTTCATGTCGCCCGGGAAATGCAGCGCCAGGACTTCCACCTGCCGCTGATGATCGGTGGTGCGACCACCTCCAAGGCGCACACGGCGGTGAAGATCGAACCCAAATACAGCAACGATGCGGTGGTCTACGTGACCGACGCCTCGCGTGCCGTGGGGGTTGCCACGCAACTGCTGTCCAAGGAACTCAAGCCCGGCTTCGTCGAAAAGACCCGCCTGGACTACATCGAAGTACGCGAGCGTACTGCCAATCGCAGTGCCCGCACCGAACGCTTGAGCTACGAGAAATCGATCGCCGCCAAGCCGGCATACGACTGGGCAGGCTACAGACCCGCGAAGCCAAGCTTCACCGGTGTCAAAGTGCTGGAGAATATCGATCTCAACGTGCTCGCCGAGTACATCGACTGGACGCCGTTCTTCATTTCCTGGGACCTGGCAGGCAAGTACCCACGTATTCTTACCGACGAAGTGGTCGGTGAAGCGGCCACCGCGCTGTTCAAGGATGCCAAGGAGATGCTCACCAAGCTGATCGACGAGAAGCTGATCAGCGCCCGTGCGGTGTTCGGCTTCTGGCCGGCCAACCAGGTCGATCACGACGACATCGAAGTGTATGGCGAAGACGGCCAACCATTGGCCAAACTCCACCATTTGCGCCAGCAGACCATCAAGCCGGATAACAAGCCGAACTTCTCCTTGGCCGACTTCGTCGCGCCGAAAGAATCCGGCATTACCGACTACGTCGGCGGCTTCATCACCACCGCAGGTATCGGTGCCGAGGAAGTGGCCAAGGCATATCAGGACAAAGGCGACGACTACAATTCGATCATGGTCAAGGCCCTTGCCGACCGCCTGGCCGAAGCCTGTGCCGAGTGGCTACACGAGCAAGTGCGCAAAGACTATTGGGGTTACGCTAAAGACGAGCACCTGGACAACGAAGCGCTGATCAAGGAACAGTACTCCGGTATCCGCCCTGCCCCCGGCTACCCAGCCTGCCCGGATCACACCGAAAAGGAAACCCTGTTCAAGCTGCTCGACGGCACCGCCATTGGCGAGACAGGCCCTAGCGGCGTGTTCCTTACCGAACACTTCGCCATGTTCCCGGCAGCTGCGGTGAGCGGCTGGTACTTCGCCCACCCACAGGCGCAATACTTCGCAGTGGGCAAAGTCGACAAGGACCAGATCGAGAGCTACACCGCCCGCAAAGCCCAGGACCTGAGCGTAACCGAGCGCTGGCTGGCACCTAACCTGGGATATGAAAACTAAAAGCTGCAAGCTGCAAGCTGCAAAAGGCCCGGTGCCTTCTTGCAGCTTGCAATTGAAAGCGCGCAACTGTCACCTACAATGAGGGGGATGCCTATTCCAAGGAGCCTCTCATGGACGATCCAGTGCAAGGCAAACCACCCACCCTCTGGCAGATGCTGCAGAGCATTCTGGCAGCGGCGTTCGGCGTGCAGAGCGGCAAGAATCGCGCCCGCGATTTTACCTACGGCAAGGCCAGCCATTTTATTGCGCTGGGCACCGTCTTCACCTTGATCTTCATTCTGGTATTGGTGGGGTTGGTACAACTGGCCATGCACTTGACCGCGCGCTGACCCGCTGACAATGCAATCCGCCCACAGATGTCCATTCTGCGGGCGGTCAGTGCTTACGCTTGGCGTGTTGTCACTGGTGGCTGACCCAATACACGGCGGTCACAACAACCAGGATGATCAGACAGAGAATTGCCCAGGCATCCACACTACTGTCTGCCTTACCCGCTTTGGTCGAGTTTCCCATTGCATCGCCTCTTGTAGTGGTTATGGGAATGCATGTCACCCGTAGCAGTTAAGTTCAGTAATGACCTTTGCTCAAGCAGGGACTTTTCAATAGTTGACCGGCGCGTTGAGGAACGGATACCTATAGTCTTGGGGGCGGCCCTGGGCACTGAAGCGATTGAAGTCCAGCCCGTAGTCGGCCTGGCCCTGCAATTTCAGCCAACGCCTGGCCTGCATGGGGTCGATCATCTGCAACACTGGCACTTGGTGAAACCTTTTGCCGTCTCGATCGATTGGCAGATTCAGCGCATCATCGTGCAGTAATACCATTGCCCAACCGCCCATGGAAAAGTGCCCGCCCATCAACACGCTGAGGGTGCCGTCAATGCGCGCCTGCAACGCTTCCACGGAGCTATTGACGGCACTGAACAAGACGTCCTTGCCTGGCGTGCGACCTGTTTCGACAAATGCCTGCATGACACCAAAGGCCATTTCGTCATTCGCCGACCAGACCAGATCAATATTCGGATAGCGCTTGAGCAGTTGCTGCGCCTGCTCGTAAGCGCGCTGCTGGCCCCAACCACTGCGCACCACATGACGCAAGCGAATCTCCGGGTGTTCGGCCAAGGCCCGGCGCATACCCTGCTCGCGCAGATACGCGGCCGGGGTCGTCTTCAGGCCGGAAAACGCCAGCAACTCCACAGGCTGATTACCAGCCTTGTGCGTGTGCAGGGCTATCAGTTCCTTGAGCATCTGGTACCCGGCCTGCTCATCATTGCTCACCAGTGTGCCCAGCAGTGGCGGGTACTTGTCCGGGTTCTGCTCAATCAATCGCGCCTGGTCGGCGGTCAGACCATTGTTGACCAGGAACAGCTTGACCCCACTGTCGCGCGAAAGGCGGATGATTTCTGGGGCCACATACTGTTCATTGACTAACACCAGATAGTCTGGACGCGGATTGCCCTCAAGCACCTGGCGTGCCTGAACAAGGGCCAATTCCGATTGCCGCTCGCTGTATTCGATGCGCAACTGCATGCCCAGGTCTTTTGCCGCAGCCTGCATGAAGTTCGAATAGCTGAGCCAAAAGGTTTCATTGGAATAGCCCGGATTGAGAAAAACCACCGATGCAGCCTGTGCCCCGGCTGCCAGCGGCAGACTCAGGCAAAGGCTTTGGCACAAGGCCTTGAGCATGTGGAGCTCTCCTGCTATTCAAAACCGTCAATTATAAACACCGTGACGGGTCAAACGGCCAAATGGCAGTCAATCTCACTTAGTCCAAATGGTTCTTTTCATATGCTAAAACATCACTTTTGCGTATAACCGCAAACTGCTATCGTTCCTCCCGCTCCGCTTTGGGAGTGCGCGGCCGTGCGCGCGATTAGCTGCAAGCAGCTTGAGAACAGGACCCCTATGTACGTATATGACGAGTACGATCAGCGGATCATCGAGGACCGCGTCAAGCAGTTCCGTGATCAGACCCGCCGCTACCTGGCCGGAGAGCTGAGCGAAGAAGAGTTCCGCCCATTGCGCCTGCAAAATGGCCTCTATATTCAACGTTTTGCCCCGATGTTGCGAGTCGCCGTGCCTTATGGCCAGCTGACGTCGCGACAAACGCGGATGCTGGCGAAAATCGCGCGCGACTACGACAAGGGCTATGCCCACATCAGCACCCGGCAGAACGTGCAGTACAACTGGCCAGCCCTGGAAGACATCCCGGAGATCCTGGCTGAACTGGCTACCGTGCAGATGCACGCGATCCAGACCAGCGGCAACTGCCTGCGCAACGTCACCACCGACCAGTTCGCAGGTGTCGCCGCCGACGAAGTGATCGATCCACGCCCATGGTGTGAAATCGTCCGTCAATGGACCACGTTCCACCCCGAGTTCGCCTACCTGCCGCGCAAGTTCAAAATCGCGATCAACGGCTCGAGCAGCGACCGCGCCGCCATCGAAGTGCACGACATCGGCCTGGAGCCGGTGTACAACGCTGCCGGTGAGCTGGGCTTCCGCGTATTGGTGGGTGGCGGCCTGGGCCGTACTCCGGTAGTTGGCGCCTTCATCAATGAGTTCCTGCCGTGGCAGGACCTGCTCAGCTACCTGGATGCGATCCTGCGGGTCTACAACCGCTACGGCCGTCGCGACAACAAGTACAAGGCGCGGATCAAGATCCTGGTCAAAGCACTGACCCCTGAAGTCTTTGCCGAGAAAGTCGATGCCGAAATGGTTCACCTGCGCGGCGGCAGCACCACGCTGACCGAAGCCGAAGTGCACCGTGTGGCCAAGCACTTCGTCGACCCGGACTACAAGCTGCTCGACAACCTCGACTTCAGCGAACTCGAACTGCAGAACCCAGGCTTTGCGCGCTGGCGCACTCGCAACGTGCTGGCGCACAAGAAGCCGGGCTACGTTGCCGTGACCTTGTCGCTAAAGCCCACCGGTGTAGCGCCTGGCGACCTGACCGACAAGCAGCTCGATGCGGTTGCCGATCTGGCCGATCGCTACAGCTTCGGCCAGTTGCGCACCTCCCACGAGCAGAACATCATTCTTGCCGATGTCGAGCAGAGCCAACTGCACGCCCTGTGGCTGGAACTGCGTGAAGGCGGCTTCGCCACACCGAACATTGGTTTGCTCACCGACATCATCTGCTGCCCCGGTGGTGACTTCTGCTCGCTGGCCAACGCCAAATCGATTCCGATTGCCGAGTCCATCCAGCGCCGCTTCGACGATCTGGACTATCTGTTCGATATCGGCGAACTGGACCTGAACATCTCTGGCTGCATGAACGCCTGTGGTCACCACCACGTCGGCCACATCGGCATTCTTGGGGTAGACAAGAAAGGCGAAGAGTTCTATCAGGTTTCCCTCGGTGGCAGCGCCAGTCGCGACGCTAGCCTGGGCAAGATTCTCGGCCCTTCTTTCGCCCAGGACGCCATGCCGGATGTGATCGAGAAGCTGATCGACGTCTATGTTGAAAAACGTACCGAAGACGAGCGCTTCATCGACACCTACCAACGTATTGGCATCGACCCTTTCAAGGAGCGCGTCTATGCAGCGAATAATTAAGAACAACGAGATCGTCGACGAAACCTGGCACCTGCTGCCCAAGGACGCTAATTTCGACGAGTTGACCAACTGCGACGACTACATTGTTCCGCTGCAGTTGTGGCGCGACCACGGTCATGCCCTCAAAGCCCGCGATGGCGGTCTGGGTGTGTGGCTGGACGCGGACGAAGAAGCAGAGGAAATCGGCGAGTTCGTCGGCAACTTCCAGGTCATCGCGCTGAATTTCCCGGCGTTCACTGACGGGCGCAACTACTCCAATGCGCGCCTGCTGCGTGATCGCTACAAGTTCACTGGCGAGCTGCGCGCCATCGGCGATGTGCTGCGCGACCAATTGTTCTACATGAAGCGCTGCGGCTTCGACGCCTTCGCCCTGCGTGCCGACAAGGACCCGGTAGAAGCACTGGAAAGCCTCAAGGACTTCTCCGTGACCTACCAGGCGTCCACTGACGAGCCGCAACCGTTGTTCCGTCGCCGTTAAGTCTCGATGCTGATCAGGGGCAGTGGATTCATTGGCAAACGAATCCACTGCCCTTTTTCTTGCATCATCGGTTTGTTACGAGGCAGACAAGGCCTGGGTCAAACGCTTCATAAGGGCCACCTCGGCACGGTTACGCGCGCTTGCCAAAGTATCGACCGCCGCCAGGTATCCATCACGGATACGCAGTCGACGCAACGCACCAGCCTCATCCAGCGGTTCTCCCTCGAGCACGGTACGCAGCACCGCCAGAACCTCACTATCGAGCAAATCGGGCACCTCCTCGGACGATTCGTCGCAGTAACTCAAGTATTCCAGGCCTTCAGCCCAGACCGTCGACACCTGATCAAATTGATCGCCATAGCGCTGTTTGAGGTAACGCTGCCAACTGCTTTCATCCACCATCCATGCCTGGCGATTGGCAAGCGTATCGCGCGCCCTGACCGCGCCAGCCACCCTGGTGATCGTCTGTGACGAAACGTTGGCGGTGGCCTCGAACAGCATGCCGTTCGAAGGTTCCGGATAATCCAGCGCCTCTGCCAGCCCCTGGCGCAGCAGCAATCGTATTTCGATGTCATCGACACCTTGACGAACGAGTACGCTATCGCTGATATCATCCAGCGGATCCAGCGCCGGGAGTGCGCCCTGGGCAACCAGCGCCTGGCGTCGCAACGTCCGCGCCAGCGATAGAGCATCTGCCATTCGCTCTACTTCATGGCGGCGAAACAGCTGAGCGTAGAGTTTGATCAACGCCCCTGCCCGCTCGCCGGTATTGGCCTCGAGACTGCGCTGAAATACCAGCACCGCAATTTCCAAGGCGCTGAAGGCGTCGGCACCAGCATCGCCGCAAGTAACAGGGAACGTCCCGGCAATATCGACCAGATCCTCCCTGAGCTGAGTGTGCTCAGAGGCCAGTTGCAGCATAGACCAGACCCGGGCACGTAGGTCGGCGGCGTTGCGCTCGAACTCACTGGACAAGGCAAGTCGGGAAAGCACATCGTTCAGCGCCCTGTGGCGCTGCTGCTGAAACAGCTCGTGCCACAGGTTGCGCTGGCTCTGGCTTGCCCCTTCAACCCAGGAGAAATCTGGCTGCATACGCACTTCCACCTCAGAGTGAAACGCCGCAGCAACGGTGTTCAAATGCGCAATACTCTGTGCATCGAGCGGATTGAAATACATATCCAGCTCATGCAGGCCATCAGCGTTGCGCGCCAGGCCCGCGCCAAAATGCGTGCCCGCCAGATCGGGCACTTGCGTCAGCTGGTTGTGACTCAAGTCCACCGTTCGCAACGCATAGGCATCCTGGTTCATCAGCGCGAGCAGTCCCTCCGGCCACTGCGTCAACTGGCAATTCCTAAGGCCCAGATGCTGCAATTGCGACAAGCCCGCAAGTTCCACCACGCTGCCCAGCGGATTACCGTTCAAATTCAGGCGCTGCAGGTGGGTAAAACCTGCGAAAGCGTGGGCGCCGACTTCGTCGAGCACCAGCTCAGTGTTGCTCAAGTCCAGAAAGCGCAGGGGTAAAGCATTCAGTACTTCTAACGCTGTACTGCTCAAGGCCATCGCGTTGCCACTCAGGTTCAGTCGCCCCAGAACAGGCAATGATGCCAGGGCTTGCGCTGCTGAGGCGGGGATGCTCTCTAGATGATTGTTCTGCAGTTCCAGCGACTGCAGCCTCACCAAAGGCCTGAGCACCTCGAACATGTCGTCGCTACTTTCCAACCAGGCCTCTGTCAGGGTCAATTGACGTAAATCGGTCAATGCCGCGACATCCGCAGGAATGACGCCCAGTGGGTTGCCCGTCAACGACAACATCTGGAGCTTGGGGAAACAGCGCAAAAAGCCGACTGGTAGTTGCTGCAGATGCATAGGCTGCACGATCAACCTTCGAATATGTTCGTAGCGCGCCGATAGCGCAGGTAGAGCGCCGGCATCCGGTTCATCGAGTATCAGCTCTGCGCGACGACGCCTGCCTTTTCGATGCCAGGCGTTTATCAGCCGCTCTCTTAGTCGCACTCGCGCACTGCGTTGAAAGTCGCTAGTGCTCGCTTGAACCCACTGCGCAAGCGTTTGGTTTAACGCTGTACGCTCGGCGTCCAATTTGAACAGCGCATCGCCCATGGTCTGATTCTCGACCAACAGCCGCGCTTTCATCGCCTCAAGCTCGCCAGCGGTCAACTCTGGATACAGCGCCTGGAGCTTGGCGTTGACTGCCAGACTACCTACGGTTCCGCCAAGGGGATAACCGACGCGGCCATCGGCAAGGCGCATAGGTGCACGAAACCAAGGTTTTATCGATTGCTGACCAAGCAATTTTGCCGCCACCGCCTGGTCGCCGATTGCCTGCGCATACAAAGCTCGACACAGTCTGTGGCTATCATTTACTTCCAGGCCCATGGCTTGGCGCTCACTGTCGGGTAAGGCCTTGAGTAATGAAGCGCCAATCTCTTCGCCTTTGGCCAGCTCCAACCCCTGGGCATCAAACACGCTAAAAAGCCCCTCTTGACGCACCAACGACTTGAGTTCGCCCCCGGCGCTGCCTACGCTGGCCAGCAAGCGACCAGACAAGCCGTTCTCACGCATTTCCACACGTACCGTATCGGACCAGCCTGGCAACGTGCCCAATAAGCCCAATGCCAGCCGGTCGCTGTCTAAGCTGGCCAGCGTTGGGCGATGCAACCCTTGTATCGCTCGACCCAGGACAATCTGGCGTTGATAGATACGCGCCTCTTCAGCCAGGCGCATCGGGACGCGACCTTCATTTGCCTGCAACTGCTTAAGCTCGGCAGCGTCGGCGGCGTCTGCTATTTCCAGTGCAGCGGCATCGGTCAGCGTTGGGAAGTCGCGCATAAGGCGTAACTGTTCAGGGGAATGCGACTGCCCGCCATCCTCGTACATCACCTTGAAAATTTCGCCTCGGCGCGCTGACGCTCGCTCGGCAACCCGGGCACGCAGCACGTCCAAGCGCTTGTCGGCTTCGACACTTGTACCGAACAGGTCAATCGCTTCGCTATCCGTCAGGTCTGCGAGTACCTTCTCGGCCAGTTTATTGGCAAAAATTTCTTGCACGGATAATCGAATGACGCGTCCACTGGGCCAGCGGTGTGCCCCGTAGCGTATAGGCTCGCGATTCAAGTTGGTTTCGTCATAGACCTCAAAGACTAGCTGTGGCCAGCGCGTCAGGTCCTGGGCCAGGGTCGGCTCGAATCCCAGCCCCTGCGCATTGGGTGCCCCTTCCCGCAGACATGTGATCAGCCTGCTTACCCGGCGATCGACCTGATAGCGACGCAAGGCTTCCTTGAGCAGCGGCGGAATCTTCATGTGATCCTGATGCATACGTCGTAGCACATCATCATCAACGCCGCTGATTTTTACAGCCTGTTCAAGCTCTTCCTCAGTCAGGCCATGCGCAGCGACGCCGATACGTTTGAGCAACTGCTCGTGGGACCATTGCAAGGGTTGCTCGCCAATCGCCTGCCAGGTGCCCTCGCCGTTGTGCGTGAGCGCGGGCTGATAGGCCTGATCATCTTCAGGGTGGCGTATCGACCATTCGCCCTCTGCGTCCTTGGCCACTTCAAACACGCGCTCATCGATGCGAATATATTGCTTGCCGGAAAGATGATAGACACCCTCGGCATCGGCAGCTCTGCCAGTCAACACGACATCGCGCGCGTAGGGTTCAAGGTCAGGCTTCCATAATCGCTCCTCTCCCCCCGGCAGCGTTACGCGCAGCAGTCCATCCACACGCTCACTGGCGTTTATCGGCCTGCCCGAGCTGCCAGCAACACCTCCTGCGATCGCCAATGTGAGGTTCAATGCAGCCGACTCGAAATGGCCTACGGCTTCATCGATATCACCTGCCTCCCAAGCATGAGCGCCATCGACGACCTCGTTGAGCAGCTGATAGCCGGCGACAACAGCCATTACCCCACCCAGAGCCGGGACAATGAACGCAGCAGCGTTGAGCGCATTGAAGCCAATACTTTCCCAGTACGCTACACGTTTGTTCCTGGCCTCCTCGTCGACCTGTGCACTGGGCACGGCCAACGCAAGGGCGCTGGCCTTGAGGCGCGCCAATTGCTGGTCATGGACATAATCAAACAGCTCACCTTCGATCACCTCATCACGGAGGTGAAGGTTGGCACCTGGATCGAGTTCTGCGCTGTTGTCGAGCAGCTTTTCATCGAGCAATTTGAAGAAATGGGCTTGCTCATGCTGAGGTACATAACTGCGAAACAACTGTCGATAGGTTGGCGACAGCAGGTTTACCCGCAGGTCTTGCTTGAGCGCCTTCACCGAAGGATATTCCTTGAGCGGGTACAACGGTGCTCCAGGGAAATACGCGACAATAGGCTCTTGCTCATTGCTGGTAATGCGATTGGCACTGAACGTCAGCACACCACCCAGGGGCGATTGGTACATCGTCAGCGTTTGACAGCTGACAGGTTTGCCATGGAAAAGCGCTGCCTGATTTCCTTCGAGCAATTGGTTGAACATCTGTCGCGCCGAGGACGTAATCTCGCCCTTCATGAACGCCGTCTGGGCGAGAAGACGCAAATTGTCCTTGTAGGCATTCATCGACAGGGTTCGCACTTCATCCGCAGTCTCTGGGGCCTCGAACACTTCGCTCAGATGTGCTTGGTACTTGCCCCCCAGATCCAGCTCATGGCACCACTTGGCAAAAGACTCTGGTCTGGTTTTCAGTTTGCGGGTGTAACGGTACTGAAATTGCGGCCTGGCAGCTGTGGAGTCGGACTTTAGCTCCAGTTCGAAGGCCCCTTGGGGTGCCAATGCACTGCCTTTTTCAAACGCGGTATCGGCGGCAAAGTTCTGCAAGGCAGCTTGCATGAGGGTTTGTCGGCGCGGTTGGAGTCGAAGCATGGATCCGAGCAGGACAGCCTCGTAGTGGATCTCCACCAACTGCGTGGTGTTTACATCAAACACCTCGTCCAACTCCGCGGTCAGCTTGTCCATCAGCAAAGGCTCAGCGAAAGCGCTCAACGGCTGAAGGTTCTTCAGTGCACGGGCCAGGGCCTGGCTGGAGGTTCGGCTGCGTTTTTGCGCGTTGTTCAGCGCTTCACGGTCCGCCTCACTGGCTTGTGTGAACCAGTCTGCCTGACCATCCGAGGTAAATTGAGCTGGGAGCAGTCCTTCGCGCCAGCGCTTTAAGTCGGCAGGCGTGGCGTGCTTGAGCCAGTCAGGTAGATGCTCTTTCAAAAAGCGGCCATTGAGGCCTGGAATGGAAAGATTTGGAGAGGTGGCCATGCTTGCTTTTCCTGTGGAGGGTGAAGCCACAGGAAAAGCCAAACTACTCATGCATTGGCGTTACATATTGCTCAGCGCCATTGCCCAAGCTTGCTCCACAGCCCCAGCAGGGTGTTCTCGATCGAACCACTCGCTGCCAGGCCGACCCGCTCCTGCAGGCTTTTGCGCTCGGCATAATGCAGATGGTAGAGACTCGAATCACGCGCACGTTCACCCAGGTATTCATCACTGGTTTTGAGCTCGTCGACAAGTTGCTTGTTGAGCGCAGCCACACCCAGCCAGACTTCGCCAGTGGCCACATCATCAATGTGCAACTGCGGGCGATAGCGCGATACGAAGTCCTTGAACAGTTGGTGGGTGACGTCCAGATCTTCCTGGAACTTCTCCCGGCCCTTTTCGGTGTTTTCACCAAACACCGTCACCGTGCGTTTGTATTCACCTGCCGTAAACACCTCGAAATCGACATCGTGTTTTTTCAACAGGCGATTGACGTTGGGTAGCTGTGCAACCACACCAATCGAGCCGAGGATGGCAAACGGGGCACTGATGATCTTGTCACCAATACACGCCATCATGTAGCCGCCACTGGCAGCGACCTTGTCGATACAAATCGTCAACGGCACGCCTGCCTGGCGAATACGCGCCAGTTGCGAAGAGGCCAGACCGTAGCTGTGAACCATGCCGCCACCGCTTTCCAGGCGTACCACCACCTCGTCGCGCGGGGTGGCAAGACTGAGCACGGCGGTGATTTCATGACGCAGGCTCTCAGTGGCCGATGCCTTGATATCACCATCAAAATCCAGCACGAACACCCGCGGTTTATCTTCCGGTGTTTTCTTCTGCTGTTTTTGCGCCTTGGCTTGCTGCTTGCGCAGCGCCTTGAGCTGGGCTTTATCCAACAAGCTGCTTTCCAGGCGATCACGCAAGTCCTTGTAGAACTCGTTGAGCTTGTTGACCTGCAATTGCCCGCCAGCTTTGCGCCGGCCTTTGCCGCGCAGCCCGGCAATCGCCGAGAGGACAATTAAAATCGCGATCACCAAGGTCGCGGTTTTGGCGAGAAAGCTTGCGTACTCTGCAAGAAACTCCACAGTAACTCCTTAACATGCCAGCGCCCGAACGGCGCGAACCGATAGTCAAGCATACCGGCGCCGCCTTGCCCCTACCAGCGTAGGAAACGTCCAGCAACGCAGTTCAAACGCTCTTTTCAAACGCTTGTATGTTTTTTCGTTGACAGTCTGCCGGAGGCAACCTAACCTCGGGCTCATTCTTACCGCAGGCGTACGACGTGGGCAGTATTTACCTTATTCGACATGGCCAGGCCTCCTTCGGTGCAGACGACTATGACGTCCTCTCTCCCGTGGGCATGCGCCAGAGCGAAGCACTTGGTCAGCATTTGGCCCAGTTGGGTATACGCCTTGATCGCTGCCTGGCCGGCAACTTGCGTCGTCAACAGGACACCGCTCGCCTGGCCCTGCAGAGCATGCATGATAGCGGCGTTCAGGTACCACAGTTGGAAACTGACGACGCCTTCAATGAGTTCGACGCCGACGCGGTCATTCGCAGCCTGCTGCCGGGCCTGTTGCCGGACGAACCTGAAGCACGCCACATTCTGCGCAACGGTGCGCAGAATCGTAGAGAGTTCCAGCGCTTGTTTGCACTGCTGATCCAGCGCTGGCACGGTGGCGAACACGCCTGCGAAGGCTGTGAGTCCTGGCACGTTTTCGTCGAGCGTGTCGAAGCCGGCCTGCACCGGGTACTGGATCAGGCCAGCCATGGCGACAACATTGCAATTTTTACCTCTGGCGGCACCATCACTGCCCTGCTCCACCGGGTTATCCGTATTACTGCCAGCCAGGCTTTCGAGCTGAACTGGCAGATCATCAACACCTCGCTCAGCCAATTGAAGTTTCGTGGCAGCGAGGTGGCCCTGGCTTCCTTCAATAGCCAAGCCCACGTGCAGCTGTTGAAGGTGCCGGAGCTCATTACCTACCGTTGAGCCCCGGCCCGTGGCAATCTTTACGGGTTGCCGTAATCACTTAATAAGGAACGCACCATGAGCGATGTAGCAAAAGCCGTCGAAGCGATGAAAGCCAAGTTCAACCCAGCCGCTGCTGCCGGTCTTGACCTGGTGTTCGGTTTCAATATCACCGACGAAGACAAGCACTACGCCCTGATCGTCAAGGATGGCACCTGCGAAATCCAGGAAGGCGAGAATGCCGACGCCAACTGCACCCTGGTGCTGGATAGCGAAACCCTCAAAGACATCGTCAGCGGTGAAACCGACGGCATGCAAGCGTTCATGGGCGGCAAGCTGCGCGTCGAAGGCGACATGATGCTGTCGATGAAGCTGAGCGAGCTGTTCCCGGCCTGAGCCCTGCGCTGATGCCAAGCGAACCGAAGCCTTGAATGGCTTCGGTTTTTTTTCGCCTGATGGTTTCACCGCTGCCATCAGGGGCGTTGATCGACCAGCAACACGCTGACCTATAACGCCGCGCCAGGCTTGTTCGGGCCCGGCGCGAGAATTAGATTAGCCAATAGTCACCGGCTTCAATCATAAGGGAAAAGTATGACGCTCACCGACCAGTCCACCCAGGTCCGCCCCGGCGAAGAACTCGATGGTGCAATCATCGACCCTTATCTGAAGGCGCACATTGCGGGTTTGACCGGCACGCCGCAGGTCAGCCAGTTCCCCGGCGGCGCCTCGAACCTGACCTACCTGGTGCGATACCCCGAGCGCGAGTTCGTCCTGCGTCGTCCGCCGTTCGGTCACAAGGCCAAATCGGCCCACGACATGGGCCGTGAATTTCGCATCCTCAATCAGCTCAACAGCGGTTTTCCCTACTGCCCCAAAGCCTACGTGCATTGCACCGACGAAGCGTTGATTGGCGGCGAGTTCTACGTCATGGACCGGGTCAAGGGCATCATTCTGCGCTCAGACCTGCCGCCGGAGTTGGGGCTTGATGCCGAGCACACTGCAATGCTGTGCAAGAGTTTCATTGATCGTCTGGTCGAACTGCATCAGGTGGACTACAACGCTTGCGGACTGGGCGATCTGGGCAAGCCCGAAGGCTACGTGCAACGTCAGATCGAAGGCTGGAGCAGCCGTTACGAAAAGGCCCTGACCCCGGATGCGCCCCGCTGGGAGAAAGTCATCGCCTGGCTGCGCGAGAAGATGCCGGCTGATCATCCCAAGCCGGCCATCGTGCATAACGACTACCGCTTCGATAACGTCATTCTCGACGCTGAAAACCCCATGCGCATCATTGGTGTGCTCGACTGGGAAATGACCACCCTCGGTGACCCTCTGATGGATCTGGGCAACACCCTGGCCTACTGGATCGAAGCCGATGATCCGGCACCTGTGCAACTGATGCGACGCCAGCCAAGCAACGCGCCAGGCATGCTCACTCGCCAGCAGTTTGTCGACTACTATGCCCAGCGCGCCGGCATCAGCATCGACAATTACGACTTCTACTACACCTACGGACTGTTCCGCCTCGCCGGCATCGTCCAGCAGATCTACTTCCGCTTCTACCATGGCCAGACCCAGGACAAGCGCTTTGCCCAGTTCATCCACATGAACACGCTACTGGAGCACATGAGCCTGCAGGTCATTGCCAAGTCCAGCCTTTGACGACTACAACAAGGAAAAAACCATGTCCAAGACTCAACTGTTCGACCTCGACGGCAAGATTGCGTTTGTGTCCGGCGCCAGCCGTGGCATCGGCGAAGCGATTGCCCATCTGCTGGCCCAGCAAGGCGCCCATGTGATTGTTTCCAGCCGCAAGCTCGACGGCTGCCAGCAAGTCGCCGATGCCATCGTGGCAGCTGGGGGCAAAGCCACTGCTGTGGCTTGCCATATTGGTGAAATGGAACAGATCAACGCGGTGTTCAGCGGCATTCGCGAGCAGTTCGGTCGCCTGGATATCCTGGTCAACAACGCCGCGACCAACCCGCAATTCTGCAACGTACTGGACACCGACCTTGGCGCCTTCCAGAAAACCGTCGATGTAAACATTCGCGGGTATTTCTTCATGTCGGTCGAGGCTGGCAAGTTGATGCGTGAAAACGGCGGCGGCAGCATTATCAACGTAGCGTCGATCAATGGTGTGTCGCCTGGCGTATTCCAGGGGATCTATTCGGTGACCAAGGCGGCGGTGATCAACATGACCAAAGTGTTCGCCAAAGAGTGCGCGCCCTTTGGTATTCGCTGCAACGCCTTGTTGCCGGGCCTGACCGATACCAAGTTCGCTTCGGCACTGGTCAAGAACGATGCCATTCTCAACACCGCCCTGCAGCAGATACCGCTCAAGCGCGTCGCTGACCCGAAAGAAATGGCCGGCGCCGTGTTGTACCTGGCCAGCGATGCTTCAAGCTACACCACAGGCGTAGCGCTGAACGTGGACGGTGGCTTCCTGTCCTGACCGCCAGGCGGTTTCACCGAGCAGTTGCTGCGTGTCTATCGCCAGCAACTGCCCGACCGCTTCACTGCGCAGGCAACAGCGCTGGTTTATCGGCATCCTTGAGCAGGAACACCACAAATTTGGCCGGCTTTTCCTGGCTCGCATTGCGGCCAACCGTATGCACATCCTGTGGCCCTTCATAAAAGCTCTGGCCAGGCATGAGTGTCACTTCCTTCCCGCCCTTCACCCCCATCACCACCGAGCCTTCGAGCACATAGACAAAGCCGTGGGCGTCATGGCGATGTACCGGGTCAGCGCCTCCAGGAGGATACTGCACCTCCAGAATCAATACCTCCTTGCCAGGGTACTCAGGCAACGTCTGGGTCATGACTGGCGTAACACTGGGCGGCGGTGCGCTTGCACCCGGGGACTGGGCGTGAACAGCTGTGGTGCACGCCAGGGTTACAAAGAAAAATAGCGAGCCGGTGCGCATGCTGGTCTCCTCAACGCGTGGTTCAGCCTTCAACAGGCACACTCTGCAGCCATGACTGGAAGCGGATGACACCGATTCGTGCGCCGTCCTCTGGGGTCAACGAGCGATCATCGATCGGCGCCCCGAAGTAGGTGGCCTGGGGGTCGACGATCACTTCACGCGCATCGCGGTTGTGTTCCAGGTAGCTGCGCACAAACTCCACCAACGGTTTGCGCTCGGGGCCGGCGACTTCCACCGTGCGGTTGCCAGGGGCCTGCTCGACCAGGTCAGCCAGCGCCTGCGCGACATCGGCCGAAGCGACCGGCTGCAACGCGGCAGTGGTCAGGCACACACGGTTGCCGTCGATGCCTGAATAGGCAATGGCGCCCATGAATTCGTAAAACTGGGTGGCGCGCAATATGGTGTAGGGCACGCCTGATTGCTTGATCAGATGCTCCTGCGCCATCTTGGCGCGAAAGTAGCCGCTTTCGAGCATGCGCTCGGTACCCACCACCGAAAGCGCAATGTGATGACTCACACCACAGGCTTTCTCGACAGCAAACACATTGCGTCCACTGGTTTGAAAGAATGCCAGCGCTGCGGCGTCTTCAAAGGATGGCGAGTTCGCTACATCGACGACCACCGCCGCACCGTCCAGTGCCTGCTCCAAGCCTTCGCCGGTCAGAGCATTGACCCCGGTGCTTGGCGAGGCGGCGAGCACCTTATAGCCCTTGTTTCGCAAGATCGCACACAGTTGTGCACCGATCAGGCCCGTACCACCGATCACGACGACTTTCATGACTGAGTCTCCCGAATAGGGGGGGGCGATGAGCGGGTCAGACGCCTACGGAAGACGGCAACATCGGGCGGATTTCGGCCTGCTCGGCGGTTACATTGCAACCGTTGAGTCTATGCCATCATCGAAACACAAGGCGCCGCTGTAGATCAGCGGTAGCTCAGGCGAGCAGGCCCCGCGCCAGGGCCTGCGACCGATCAGAAGCGTTCGTCGAGTATTGCCGGCAACGTCAGCTCCCTGACGAAACTTGCGCACGACAGGCTTAAGGCCATGCGCACTACTTGAACAACATCATGGACCGGGATCAGTTGCCCCTCACCGTGTTGTGCCGCTACCTCACGAGCGGTACCCAGGGTATCGTCGGTGTTCAAGTAGCCCAGGTTCAGGCAGGTAACGCCCAGGTGCTGCTGACGATAGCCTTCGCGCAGGGCATCGGCGATGCCGCGCAAGGCGAATTTTGACGCGCCAAAAGCTACCTCAGGACGCCCGCTCTGGGTAAGCCCCGATGTCGAACCGGTGAGGATGATGCGCGGTCGCGCACTTTTCAGTAGCGTCGGCAGCAGGCGCTTGATGACTAGAAGGGTGGCGCTGATGTTACAGCTGACGATGGCTTCGATCTGATCATCGTCATCCTCGATAAAGTTGTACTCGGGTGTGAACGCGCGCGACTCCCAGATGCCCAGGTTGTAGATCAGAGTATCGAGTCCCTGCTCCTCCACCGCCCACTCAAGTTGCCTGGCGGCGTCGCGCGGTTTCGCCAGATCGGCCTCAAACCATTGCACCTCGACGCCGGCTTGCGCAATCAGCCCCTCGGGCCTGCTGCGTGACACGCCAATGAGCGTGTCGCCGGCCTCGCCCAATCCCTCGATCAAGGCCCTGCCCAAGCCCTTGCTGGCCCCTATTACCATGGTTCTCATTGCCGGTCTCCTGACATGGCTAATGGTCTGAGAGGCGCATGGCAACAGATAGTTTCAGGGTTGGCAAATGGCCAGCCATGTCCAAATGTGTATGCACCAGCCGTAGCCGCTAAACCAAGTAGCGCCGGAACCACGCCAGTGTCCGATCCCACGCCAGATTGGCGGCTGCCTCGTCGTAACGCGGGGTCGTGTCGTTGTGAAAACCGTGATTGGCGCCGGGATAAAAATACGCTTCGTAGGTCTTTCCGGCCGCCTTCAAGGCTTGTTCGTAAGCCGGCCATCCCTCATTGATGCGGGCATCGAGCTCTCCATAGTGCAGGAGCAATGGCGCCTTGATTTTCGGCACATCCTTGGCATCGGCCTGACGGCCGTAGAACGGTACGGCCGCACCCAGTTCCGGATACGCCACGGCCGCAGCGTTCGCCACGCCCCCGCCATAGCAAAAGCCGGTGATGCCGACCTTACCGGTGGTGCTGTCGTTACCCATCAGCCAGTCGATAGCCGCAAAGAAGTCGTTCATGAGCTTTTCCGGGTCGACCTTGGCTTGCAGCTCGCGCCCCTTGTCGTCATTCCCCGGGTAGCCACCCACAGAGCTCAGGCCGTCGGGTGCCAGGGCGATGAAGCCGGCCTTGGCCAAGCGTCTGGCGACGTCCTCGATATAGGGGTTCAAGCCGCGATTTTCATGCACCACGACAACGCCGGGCACCTTGCCCTTGGCGTTGGCGGGGCGTACCAGATATCCACGCACCTGGCCATGGCCTTTGGGCGACGGGTAGCTGACGTACTCGGCGACGATTTCCGGGTCGGTGAAAGAAACCTGGTCGGCCAGCGCGTAGTTCGGACTCAGGGATGCCAGCAGCGCACTGGCTGTCATCCCGGCCAGGGTAAACGCCGCCGCACGGTCGAGAAACTCACGGCGGTTGATCTGGCCATGGGCGTAGTAATCGTAAAGTTCCAGCAGTTCAGGGGCAAAGTCTTTGGCACTAAGACGTTCCATGGGCGCGTACTCCGTGAGACGGCATCAAAGGTCTGACCCATTAAAGCAGAGCGACGGCGCGGCGGCGCCAAGAGGAGTCGCCCAAGGTTACGCCAGCGCGTGCAAGTCGATTGAACTCCCATCCCCGCGGCCTTTCCCAATGCTATGTGAACGCACAAAAGTCGCAGGACATCACCATGGCCAAGCCGCTGCAGGAGTACGCGCGCAAGCGCAATTTCGACGCCACCCCGGAACCCGCAGGCAAGCACGTTGCGGGTAAAACGCCTGCGCATGCCTTGCAGTACTGCATTCAAAAACACGACGCCAGCCATCTGCACTACGACTTTCGCCTGGAATTGGACGGCACCCTGAAAAGCTGGGCCATTCCCAAGGGCCCGTCGCTGGACCCCAAGGTCCGGCGCCTGGCGGTACACGTCGAAGACCATCCGCTGGACTATGCCGACTTCGAGGGCAACATCCCCGAAGGCCACTACGGTGCCGGTGATGTCATCGTCTGGGATCGCGGGGTGTGGATCCCTGAAGAAGATCCGCACAAGGCCTATGCCAAAGGCAAGCTGCGCTTTCGCCTGCAAGGTGAAAAGCTCTCCGGCATCTGGAATCTGTTTCGTACTCATCTGGCCGGCAAGAAAGAGCAGTGGCTGTTGGTCAAGTCCGATGACGCCCAGGCCCGCCCGCAAGCCGACTATGACATTCTCGCCGCTGAACCGGACAGTGTGCTCAGTGAGCGCACCCTGATCGATCACAAGGCCAAGTCAGTCACCAAGACCAAGACCCCAAAAAAAGCACAGGCCAAGCCTGCCAATCGAGCACTCACAGCCGCAAAGGCAAGCCCCCTGCCCGCCGAGCTCAAGCCTCAACTGGCGACGCTGGTTGAGTCCCCCCCGGAAGGTGACTGGTGCTACGAGGTGAAATTCGACGGCTACCGTATCCTCGCCCGTCTCGACGGCGACGAGGTGCGTCTGTTTACCCGTAACGGCCACGACTGGACCCGCAAACTGCCCAGGCAAGCCAAGGCGCTGGCCAAACTCGGCCTGCAATCAGCCTGGCTCGATGGCGAAATGGTGGTGAACAACGCCGAAGGTATTGCCGACTTTCAGGCCTTGCAGAATGCCTTCGACGAGGCTCAGGACGAGCAGATCATCTACTACCTGTTCGATGCGCCTTTTCTCAATGGCATGGACTTGCGTCAATGCCCATTGGAGCAACGCCGTGAGGTCCTGGCCGCAGCGCTGGAAGATGCCGACGAACAGCGCCTGCGCTTTAGCGCCGACTTCACCCAAGCGGTGCAATCGCTCCTCGACAGCGCTTGCAAAATGGAGATCGAAGGCTTGATCGGCAAACGTCTTGGCAGTACCTACGTGAGCCGCCGCAGCAGCGATTGGATCAAACTCAAGTGCAAGCAGCGCCAGGAGTTCGTGGTTGTGGGTTATACCGATCCGAAAGGCTCACGCCAGGCCTTTGGCGCCCTGCTGCTGGCTCTACACGATGCAGACAGCGGCGAGCTGCGCTACGCCGGTAAAGTCGGCACCGGGTTCAACAGCCAGACCCTCGAACACATTCACCAGCGCCTGGTACCGCTGCACACCAGCAAGGCGCAATTCGTCAGAGCGCCCACCGGCGCCGAGGCCAAGGGCGTGCACTGGCTCAAGCCACAGTTGCTGGCCGAAGTGGCCTTCGCGCAAATGACCCGCGACGGCGTGGTTCGCCATTCGGTATTCCATGGCCTGCGCGATGACAAACCAGCGCGCGACATTGCCCTGGAGCAACCTGTGAAAAATCAGTCGAAACACCCGTCGAAACACCCCGCCTTGCCCAGCAACCTGCACCTCACCCACCCTGAGCGCATCATTGATGCCAGCACGGGGATTACCAAGCGCCAAGTGGCGGAGTACTACGCGCAGGTAGCGCCCTGGATACTGCCGCATCTGCAGCGCAGGCCAGTAGCACTGGTGCGTGCCCCGGATGGTTTGTCCGGCGAACTGTTCTTTCAGAAAAATGCAGCGCAACTGAACATTCCCGACCTGGAAAGCCACGACAAGGCCGAAGCCGGCCAAGCACTGATGATCATCGACAAGGCACAGACTCTGCTCGGTGCGGTACAGATGAACACCCTTGAGTTGCACACCTGGAACGCCACGGCAAAGAACTTCGACAAGCCTGACCGTTTCGTGCTCGATCTGGACCCAGATCCGGCCCTGCCGTGGAAAGCCATGCTTGAGGCCACCCAGCTGACACTGGCGCTGCTTGATGAATTGGGCCTGCAATCGTTCCTCAAAACCAGTGGCGGCAAGGGTATGCACATTGTCGTACCGTTGACGCGTCGCGCAGACTGGGATGAGGTGAAAAGCTTCAGCCAGGCCATTGTCCAGCACTTGGCCGGACTGTTCCCGGAACGGCTGTCGGCGGTGTCCGGGCCAAAGAATCGCGTCGGACGGATCTTCATTGACTACCTGCGCAACAGCAAAGGCGCTACCACCGTGTGCGCCTACTCGATCCGCGCACGCGAAGGTTTGCCGGTGTCCGTACCCATTGCCCGAGCTGAACTGACCGAACTCAAAGGCGCTAACCAGTGGAATCTGCTTAACCTCGGCGAGCGTCTGGCAGAAGGCACAGATCCGTGGGCCGACTATGGCCAGGTCCGTCAGTCGATCAGCAAAAACCTGCGTCGCCGTCTGGGACTTGACTGATGACCGACCTGGATGTGATCGACTGGCTGCAATGGCCGGCAATGCTGGCGACAGTCCTCGCCGCCTGGTGGATTGGTTCGCAGCAGCCGCGACGGCGTCGAGTCGGTTTCGTCTGTTTTATTGCCAGTAACCTTTTATGGGCGATCTGGGGCTGGCACACCCAGGCCTGGGCCCTGATCGTGCTGCAGTTCTGTCTCTGCGCAATGAATCTGCGCGGCCTGAAAAAGAACAGCGCAGATAACCACCACGCTGCACGGGAGTCGACCAGATGAACACACCCGTCCCTGCCGCTTTTCTGCAGCAGTTCGCCCAGCGGCCGCTGGCCTTGAGCATCGACCGCCAACTGCAGCACTGTCTGCAGCAATGCCGCGAAAATGCCCTGGACCAACTGCCTCTGCCCGGCCATGGCCGCACCCTGCAACGCTGGCAAGTCCTGGCTCAGGTTGCCGGCGCCGACTTGAGCCTGGCCAAGTTGTTCGAAGGCCACACCGACGCGCTGGCAATCATCCATGAGTGCGGCGCCAGTCACCTGGACACTTCTGGCACTTGGGGCGTCTGGGCGGCCGAGCCGCCGACGGCGCGCGTGCAGATAAGTGCGCGCAACGGCAACGAAGTACGCTTGCATGGCCGCAAAGCGTGGTGTTCCGGGGCACTGCAGATTGACCATGCCCTGCTCACGGCATGGGATGAGCAGCAGCGACCCTACCTGGTGGCGGTAGCGTTGAATCAACCCTCATTGAGGATCTTCAACGAGGGCTGGCAGGCGGTAGGCATGGCTAACACGGCCAGTGTCGATGTTGAATTCACCGATACCCCGGCGCAACAGGTCGGCAGCAGCGGCCAGTACCTTTCACGCCCGGGCTTCTGGCACGGCGGTGGCGGTATTGCAGCCTGTTGGTACGGTGCCGCCCAGGCCCTTGGCGGATTCTTGCTGGAGCACTGCAACAGCCGCAACGACCCTCACGCCCAGGCCCACCTGGGCGCGATCGACGCCGCACTCATGGGCGCACGGGCGGCGCTGCGCGAAACTGCTCACTGGATCGACAGCCACCCTGGCAGCAATGCCGAACGTGAGGTGCGGCGTCTGCGTGCCCAGGTCGAGTCAGCCGCGACCGTGGTATTGAATCACGTCGGTCGCGCACTCGGCGCCACACCGTTCTGCCGCGACAGTCACTTTGCCCGCTTGAGCGCCGATCTACCGGTGTTCCTACGTCAAAGTCATGCTGAACGCGACCTGGCCGAGTTAGGCCGTCAACTCGGCAACGCTGCCGACGGAGGATGGCACCTATGACCTTGCGTCCCCCCGAAAACCCGATCCAGGCACCCGGCACCCCGCTGTCACACTGGCAAGCATCGCCGACCCTTCAGGCGGTCCCGGCAATTCATCTCGACCAACTGGTTCCTGAAGGCTCGCGCCTGGTGGTAGTAGCGCCGCACCCGGACGATGAAGTACTGGGTTGTGGTGGCCTGCTGGCGAGCCTGCAAGGTCGGGAACATGACTTGATAGTGGTATCGGTCAGCGATGGCGAAGCCAGTCACCCGTACTCCCGGCACTGGACCAGCGAGCGCTTGCGCCAGCAACGCCCTCGAGAGAGCGCCGAAGCGTTGCGGCGCCTCGGACTGGTCATGGAAAACCTGACCTGGCTACGCCTGGGACTGGCAGACAGCGCCATAGCCAATCATGAACGGGGCCTGACTGAACGACTGGTTCACCTGTTACGCCCCGGCGACCGGGTGCTGACCACTTGGCGCCTTGATGGCCACTGCGATCACGAAGCAGTGGGACGGGCCTGTGCCAGGGCCTGCGAGCGCGTCGGGGCGCAACTGATTGAAGTGCCGATCTGGGCTTGGCACTGGGCACGACCAGACGACCCACGCCTACCCTGGCAGCGTGCACAAAAGCTGTTTCTCGACTCGGCTGTGCTGGCGCTCAAGCGCCAGGCCATCACCGCCCACACCAGCCAACTGCAAGCCGATGGAGAACGTCCCCCCGTATTGGATCGCGAAGCGTTGGCGCGTCTTCTGCAACCTTTTGAACTGGTGTTTACATGAGTGTACCCGCGAGCTATTTCGAACAACTATTTGCTGGCAACGATGATCCATGGGCATTTCGCACCCGCTGGTACGAGAAGCGCAAACGCGAGGTGCTGCTCACAAGCCTGCCGCGCCAGCATTACGCAAGAATATTCGAACCGGCATGCGCCAATGGTGAACTCAGTGCTGGACTGGCCGAGCGCACGGCAAACCTGGTGTGCCAAGACCTTGATAACACCGCCGTCCATCTGGCGAGGGAGCGCTTGCGCCCGTGGCACCATGCACACGTGGAAAAAGGCTGCCTGCCACAGGACTGGCCGAGCGGCGAATTCGATCTGATCGTGCTCAGCGAGATCGGTTACTACCTCGATCCGCGTCAGTGGCTGGAAGTATTGCAACGAGCGCGGGCGAGCTTGAGCAGCGACGGAGCCCTGTTGCTCTGCCACTGGCTACACCCGATCGAGGGCTGTCCTCAAACCGGTCAGCAGGCGCATGAACTGTTGGCAGCACACCTGACCCTGCACCGTCAGCTGCGCCACGAAGAGGCAGACTTTCTCCTCGAATACTGGTGCGTGACCCCCCAGATCATCGACCTCGACGAGCCTTGCCCATGATAGCCGTGATCGTTCCTGCCCATAACGAAGAACAACTGCTCGGCGCCTGCCTGCAAGCGCTGACCGACGCCGCTCGGGCAGTGTCGGCGCTGGGAGAGCCTGTGCAGATACTGGTAGTGCTGGACGATTGCAGCGACGCCAGTGAAATCATCGCACTCAACCATGGTGTGGAAAGCCTCAAGGTAACTGCGCGCAATGTCGGTCACGCTCGCCGCGCAGGGGCGGCATTGATGCTGGAAAGAGGTGCCCGTTGGCTGGCCTTTACCGATGCCGATAGCTGTGTGCCCGCGCATTGGTTGCTGTGTCAGTTGGCATTTGCCGCCGATGCTGTATGTGGCACCGTGCATGTCGAGACCTGGCAGCCACACCAGGACTCGCGGCTGCGCGAGCGCTATCTGGCTCATTATCAGGCGCGCGAGGATCATCGTCATATCCACGGTGCCAACCTCGGTATCTGCGCCCGGGCCTACCAGCAAGTGGGCGGCTTTCAAGCCCTGGCACTCGATGAGGATGTGCAACTGGTCAGCGACCTGCAGCAATGCGGCGCGCACATTGTCTGGACCGCCCGCAACAGCGTGTCCACCAGTAGCCGGCGCGATTGCAAAGTACGCGGTGGCTTTGGCGACTTTCTCAACAGCCTGGGCGATGCGTCGGCGGTGTAGCCAGCCAGGCTTTGATGAAACAGTGTTCACCGACGCCACTGACGTCCTGCGCTGGTGGCATCTGTATCAGACAGCGGTGGCCAACTGATCAGGCTTTTTTCCGAGGCTTGCTGGGTGGGGAGGTCTTTTTACTGGTCGGGGCTTTTTTTGCCGCAGCCTTGCGCCCGCCCAAGCTGCGTTTGAGCAGTTCGGTAAGGTCGATGATGTCTGCGCTTTTCTGCTCGCCTTCACCTTCCACTGGGGCCACCGTGGCGATCTTGCCCTGACGGGCTTTTTCTTCGACCAGGGCCATGATGGTTTCCTTGAAGTCGTTGCGGTATTCATCCGGGCTCCAGGTACCGCTCATATCCTCGACCAAGCGTTTAGCCATCTGCAACTCGCGTTTGTCGATGCTCGAATCGCGCACGCTGGCGTCCAACTCCAGGCTGTCCAGGCTACGCACTTCCTGTGGCCAACGCAGCGTGATCATTACCAACGCATCTTCAAGCGGGCGCAAAAGCGCCAGGTGCTGCTGAGTGTGCAGAACGACCTTGGCCAAGGCCACTTTACTGGTGCTCTGCAAGGTTTCGCGCAACAAGGCATACACCTTGCCACCGCGCCGATCCGGGCTCAGGTAGTAAGGTGTATCGAACTGCTGCAAGGGAATCTCGGCACTGTCGACAAACGAGAAGATATCAATGGTCTGAGTCGCCTCCGGGCGAGCCTTGCGGATCTCTTCTTCACTGATCACCACATAGCGCCCTTTTTCGTACTCCACGCCTTTGACGATATGCTCGCGGGAAATTTCCTTGCCGGTCACCTTATTTACGCGTTTATAGCCAACCGGGTCCATGCTGCGCTCGTCGAGCCAGTCGAAATCGACCCGGTCGCTACTGATTGCCGTGCTCAATGACACCGGGATATGCACCAAACCAAAACTGATGGCACCTTTCCAGATAGCTCTGGCCATGATGTTCTCCCTCGGGCGATTGAAAAGCACTTGTCTGTCTGACTACAACGCTGCGTGAAGGTTTTCGGTGCCGACGATCAGGGCAATGGATTGCCCCCGGTAACCCCGAATATCTCACCGGTAATGTAGCTCGACTCCTGGCAGGCCAACAGCACATAGAGCGGTGCGCATTCCGCGGGCTGGCCTGGACGCTTCATCGGTGTATGTCCGCCGAACTGCGGGATCTTCTCGTCGGGCTGACCACCACTGGGCTGCAGCACCGTCCAGATCGGCCCTGGGGCTACGGCGTTGACACGAATTCCCCGCTCGATAACCTGCTTGGCCAACGCTTTGGTAAAGGCAACGATGGCCGCTTTGGTGGTGGCGTAGTCGAGCAAGGTAGCCGAAGGATCGTAGGACTGGATCGAAGCGGTATTAATAATGGTCGCCCCCGCCGGCATCAGCGGCACTGCCGCCTGGCACAACCAGAACAGCGCATAAACGTTGGTCTTCATGGTTGCATCAAATTGCTCGCTACTGATGCGGCCTACTTCCTTGCGAGCGACCTGTTTGCCAGCGACGTTTACCAGAATATCCAGTCCGCCAAGCTGTTCATGGGCCTTATCGACCAGATCCCGGCAAAACGCCTCGTCTTTCAAATCACCTGGCAGGGCAATCGCGCGGCGGCCCTCGGCCTCGATGAGCGTAATCACTTCGCGAGCGTCCGGTTGTTCGACCGGGAGGTAATTGAGGACGATATCAGCACCCTCGCGGGCAAAAGCGATTGCTACCGCGCGGCCGATACCGGAGTCGGCGCCAGTGATCAAAGCCTTGCGCCCCTTGAGTCGCCCGAAGCCCTGATAGCTTTGCTCACCGTGGTCGGGCTTGGGCTTCATCTGCTGGTCCAGGCCCGGCGCTGCTTGCGACTGCGCCGGAAACGGTGGTTGCGGGTACTGGGTGAGCGGATTCTGCATCTGGTACTGGTTGCGGGACTTGTCGCTGGCCATTGTTTAACTCCCAAATTGCATCCAGCGCCAGCGTGGCGCTGCTTATCTTTGGAAGTAACTCCAGCGCCAAGGTTTGCTAAATCTTCGGCGATGTCCGACCAGTGGTCCTGCGTGCAAAAAAGCTGAACTCTGTTGGCGATTTCTCCTCGAAAAACTAATCACCCAACATTGTTTTAGTTACACGGAGAGCTTCGGCATGAGAAACGTAAGCCGGGCGTGCCCGACCTGCCTGCAGATCGATTTCGTCCAGGATACGCTGTTCGGCCCCATCGCCCACAGCGCCGAGTGCGAAGTGCAACTGGCGCCACTGAACCTCAATGGTCAACCCGGCTTGCAAATGCAGGTGCGCGCCCCAGTCCCGGCCAAGCTCGAACGCTCGCACAGCGTCGCGTTCGTCTGGGAGGGGCGCACATACCGCGGGATCGTCCACTACCATCGACAGTGTGATGATGGCGGCTTGCAACTGCAGCTTGAGTTGCAGTAGCGTTTACGCGGGCCAAGCCCCCTGGAGCGAGATTTCAGTCGGCTTTTGATCGGCTGTTAATCTTGATCTACCCGCCCCGTCAATCGAATGGGAGCAGATATCAAGCGATAGCAGTGTCAACCAGTTCCTGAGCCTCGGCTACCAAGCGCTGCAGATGCGCTTCGTCAATGAAGCTTTCTGCATAGATCTTGTAGATGTCTTCAGTACCCGATGGGCGCGCCGCAAACCAGCCATTGGCGGTCATGACCTTCAAGCCACCGATAGCCTGGCTGTTGCCTGGTGCATGGCTGAGAATCTGCTCGATCGGCTCACCGGCAAGCGCTGTCGACTTCACCTGCTCCGGTGCCAGTTTGCTCAACAGCGCCTTCTGCTGCGGATTGGCCTTGGCTTCAACACGGGTAGCAAAAGGCTCACCCAATTCAGCGGTCAGCTCGGCATAGGCCTGACTCGGATCGCGCCCGGTACGTGCGGTGATTTCCGCCGCCAGCAGTGCCGGGATCAAGCCGTCCTTGTCGGTGGTCCAGACACTCCCGTCTTTGCGCAGGAACGAGGCACCCGCACTTTCTTCACCGCCAAAGCCCAGGCTGCCGTCGAACAAGCCGTCGGCAAAGAACTTGAACCCTACAGGCACTTCGTACAAGTGACGGCCCAGGCGTGCAGTCACACGATCGATAAGGCCGCTGCTCACGACAGTCTTGCCGACCGCTGCGTCCTGGCGCCACTGCGGGCGATGCTGATACAGGTAATCGATGGCCACCGCCAGGTAATTGTTCGGCGCCAACAGGCCGTTCGGCGTCACGATACCGTGGCGGTCATGGTCCGGGTCACAGGCAAACGCCACGTCAAAACGCTCACGCAGGCCGATCAGGCCTTGCATGGCGTGAGGCGAGGAAGGGTCCATGCGAATCTGGCCATCCCAATCCACGCACATGAAGCGGAAGGTTGGATCGACCTCAGTGTTGACCACTTCCAGATTCAACTTGTAGTGCTCGGCAATCGCCGACCAGTAGCGCACACCAGCACCGCCCAGAGGATCGACACCCAGCCGCAGGTTGGCGCTGCGGATAACGTCGAAATCGATCACGTTTTCCAGGTCGGCGACGTAGCTGCTGACATAGTCGTGGCGATGCGTGGTGCTCGCCCGCAGCGCTTGATCGTGCTCGATGCACTTGATGTCTTTCAGGCCCGCGACGAGCAACTCGTTGGCCTTGGATTCAATCCATTTGGTCACGTCGCTGTCGGCCGGGCCACCGTTGGGTGGGTTGTATTTGAAACCACCGCTTTGTGGCGGGTTGTGCGAAGGCGTGATGACGATACCATCGGCCAAGCCGCTGCTGCGCCCACGGTTGTAGCAGATGATGGCGTGGGACACTGCCGGGGTCGGGGTGTACTCGTCATCCTTGGACAACATGACTTCAACGCCATTGGCTGCCAGCACCTGCAAGGCACTGGCCGTTGCCGGGGTCGACAGCGCGTGCGTGTCCGCGCCTACAAACAATGGACCATCGATACCCTTGGCTTGACGATACAGGCAAATAGCCTGGCTGATGGCCAATACATGGTGTTCGTTGAAGCTCAGGTCCAACGAACTGCCCCGGTGCCCGGAGGTGCCGAATGCAACGCGCTGAGCGGCGATGCTGGGATCGGGTTGGCCGGTGTAGTAGGCGGTCAACAGGCGCGGGATATCTACCAGCACGGACGCTGGAGCCGGTTTGCCTGCCAAAGGACTGAGCTTCATGCAAAACCTCAAGAAAGATGTTCGGGGGTCAAAAATGCAGAGTTTACTGGCACTTTGACAAGCACGCGATGGCAATGCTCCCCGGCCCCCTGATTATTTCTGTTGCGGCGCCCACCAAGTGGGAAACATGCCTTGCACCCGAGGCTCGGCGAAGCGGTCATCGATGAGCATGACCATGCCCTTGTCGTCGGTGCCACGAATCACCCGACCTGCCGCCTGAATGACTTTCTGTACGCCGGGATACAGATACGTGTAGTCAAAGCCTGCATCGAACAATCGCGCCATACGCTGTTTGATTTGCTCATTGACTGGATTCACCTGGGGCAATCCAAGGGTCGCGACAAACGCCCCGATCAACCGCGTACCAGGCAAGTCGACTCCCTCAGCGAAGGCGCCGCCGAGCACGGCAAAGCCGACACCACGCCCTTGGGCCTCGAAACGTTGCAGGAATTCTTGGCGCTGGCCTTCATCCATACCCGGTGCCTGACGCCACTGGACAATCTGCGGATGCTCGGCAGCGAGCCGCCCGGCCACCTGTTGCAGGTATTCGAAACTGCTGAAAAACGCCAGGTAATTGCCGGGTTCCAGCGCATATTGCGCCGCAATCAGCTCGACGATAGGTGCAATCGAGGCAGCACGATGCTGATAACGGGTAGAGACATTACTGACCACCTGCACGCGCAGTTGCTCGGCGGCAAAGGGCGACGTCACGTCCAGCCAGGCGGTGTCTGCGGGCATGCCGAGCAAGTCGGTGTAGTAATGCCTGGGGCTCAAGGTTGCGGAAAACAGAGTTGCGCTACGGGTGCTGGCCATGCGCGGGCCTATCTGTGCAGCGGGGACCACATTGCGCAGGCACAAGGTCGAAAGGCTGCGCCTGCCCGGCCCTTCGCGCTTACTGATATCAAAAATGAAATGGCCGTCGAACAACTCGCTGATGCGGATGAACTGCAAGGCATCGAAGAGAAACTGCAACAGCGCCGGATCGATGCCCGTAGGTTGCTGATTCAGTTGCTCCTGGATCAGACCCACACAGTGCTGCAACGCCTTGAGGAACGCTTCCGGCAGTTCCTCGACAACCCGATACGGCATCAGTTGAGTCTTGTGCAGGGCATTCCATTGACGATTGAGGCGGTCCAGGGCGCTGCCCATGCCGGCGGGTTTGCTTTTACGCAGTGCCTGCAATTGCCACTGGTCAAAGCTGGCGCTGTACATCTGCCGCGCACGCTCCACCAGGTTGTGCGCTTCATCCACCAGCAATGCCACACGCCACTGATTCACCTGAGCGAGGCCATGCAGCAAGGCGCTCTGGTCGAAGTAGTAGTTATAGTCAGCCACCACCACGTCAACCCATCGTGCCATTTCCTGCCCCAGATAATAGGGGCAGACCTGATGCGCCAAGGCAATTTCGCGAAGTGCAGCCTTATCGAGAATGGCCAGCGCCTGGGCGGCCTGTCGAGCAGCCGGCAAGCGATCGTAGAAACCCTTGGCCAGCGGGCAGGCTTCGCCGTGGCAGGCAGTGCCTGGGTACTCGCAGGCCTTGTCGCGAGCGACCAGTTCCAGGCTACGCAGGGCAATGCCGGGCGCGCTGTGATGGACCTGATGCAAGGCTTCCAGGGCGAGGGCGCGACCGGGAGTCTTGGCGGTCAGGAAGAAAACCTTGTCTAACTGCTGCGGGACCACGGCCTTGAGTAACGGAAACAAGGTGCCAAGGGTCTTGCCGATGCCCGTGGTCGCCTGTGCCATCAAACAGCGTCCAGTACTGACTGCCTTATAGACGGTTTCGGCGAGCTCACGCTGACCACGACGGAACTGGCCATGGGGAAACCTCAGGTTGTGCAAGCCAGTATCGCGCAGCGCCACACGCTGCAGTTGTTGCTCGGCCCATTGCACGAACAGCCCGCACTGGGCATTGAAGAACTGTTCAAGTTCAGGGGCCGTACAATGCTGCTCGATCAGTGTCTGACTGTCGCTATCGACATTCAGGTACACCAGGGCCAGGTTGATTGCGGCAAGCTGACGTTGCTGACAGAGCAACCAGGCATAGATTTTTGCCTGGGCCCAATGCAACTGACGATGGTTCTCCGGCTGGCGCGCCAGGTCACCGCGGTAGGTTTTTATTTCCTCCAGACGGTTGAGCTGTGGGTCATAGCCATCTGCCCTGCCGCGTACCTGCAACGCACCGAATTGCCCTTCAAGACTGACCTCAGCCTCATAGTGCGGGCCGCGTCGAGCCACTACCCGTTGATGGCCGCTGATTCCCTCCTGCGCGGTCGGCGAAGGGGTGAAGCGCAGGTCAAGGTCGCCAACCTTGGCGCTGAACTCACACAGCGCCCGCACCGCCACGCGATAACTCATGTTGCCTGCGCTATCCAGCGCACATGGCATACCTCGATAGGCAAACCGTGTTCAGTACAGAAATCGATCCAGCGCAGTTGGTTGTCCTGAAGGCGATCACCCGGCCCTTTGACCTCGATCATGCGGTAGCGCTGCTGCTCGGGCCAAAACTGGATCAGATCGGGCATGCCGGCACGATTGGCCTGAATATCCTCCAGCAAGCGCTCGAAACAGCGCTTGAGATGCACTGCCGGCAGGCAAGCCAGCGCTTGATCGAGCAAAGCCTGATCGAGTCCCTGCCAAAAGACAAAAGGCGACTGCAGGCCCTGTTTGGCAATAAAGTTCCGGCCGATGGTGTGCTGGTAGCGGTCGTCGTCCAGTTGTTCCAGGCAATCGTCGAACAAAGCAATGCGACGCGCCTGGAATTCCGGATCGTGCAAGTCTTGCGGCGCACTCTGGAATGGGTGAAAGAAGGCGCCGGGCAGCGGCGCGAAGATGGCGTCCCAGCACAGCAGGCCGAACAGGCTGTTGAACAGCGTGTTCTCGACGTAATGTACCTGGCCGCCCTCCTGTTCCAGGTGCACCTGCACTGCCCGCTCGACCCCCAGCAATGCCTGCTCGATCGGCAATTGCAGCTCGATCACAGCGGTTGAGGGCTTTGCTCGTCGCGGCTGAGGGGGACCACTAAGCTTGCGCTGCAAGCGCGGCAGAATTCGCGCCAGCGCTTGAGCCTCTATTGGCCCGGCCGGATGCGCGGCAACTTGCGTGGCCAAGGCATGCGCCGCTGACCATTGCTCGCTGCGCTCGAGTACTCGGATGCGGCGAATCCGCGCCTGTGGGTGTTGGCTGCGCGGGTAGATCTGCAAAGCCAGGTTCCAGTCGCCCAGGCGCTCGCTGTGTTGACCCAACTGGTACAGCAGCCGCGAACGTCGCCGTAACAACCATGGATTGTCGCTTTGCAACGCTTCCAGTTGAGTCAGCACCTCTTGCGCCGTAGCTCCCTGCTCCAGCCTCTCGGCGCAGCGGTGCAAGGCCAGGGCCAGATCAACGTCCCCACGGTGTTTCAATGCCCTTGATTGCTCACTGAAAGCCACTTGTTCATAGCGCAACAGCCCCAGGTCCGCGAGGACGAATTCCGACCAATCCTGATAGAGATTGCCGAAGAACAGCAGGCGAAAACGATCGCACAGCGCTTGCAACTGCAGCGTGAGGATGGGCTCGGCAAAGTCGGGCATCCAGTCGTGCAAAGGTCGCGGTGTCAGTTCCAGCGCCTGCAATTGGGTAAAAAGCTCAGCCTTGGCCGCCCGAGGACGAATCAGGTGGGCGCTAAACCCGCTGGCGATTTCATCCTTGCGCAACACTTGAAACAGCTGTTCGAGACTCAAGGGGCTGTCATCGGTAACCCAGCCGTGTTCCAGCAAAGGTTGCAATGCCGCCAAGGGTGCTCCGATTTCTGCGTAGATGAGCTTGCTTGGACGAAACAGTTCACCCTTGCGCATCACCATACGCACCAGCAACGCCTGGGAAGCACGCGGTTGCTCGGCGAATCGTTCGATAAAGGTTTGCTCGTTTTCGTCCAGCAGATCGGCATAGCGCTGCCCGATCCAGTTCAGCACTTGCTGGAAGTTGTACAGGTAGTAAAACGGGTCGTCGACAGAATGGGCAATCACGGCAAGGCTACTGGCAGGCTCAATGACGCTGGTTATACATACAGATCACCACTTTTGGCAACCTGCTGGAGCACCACTGATCGGCAAGGGGTGTCGATCGGCAGTTGCGCAGAGAGCCACAAATCTATTCCCCTCGGTTAAAAAGCAAATCAGGAATCCGCATCGTTCTACAAAAAGAACGCAGAAGACCAAGTTGCCGGCTACTCAACCCAATCAAAGCCGCTACAGTTGCAGTTTGCGCAATTCAAGGCTGCGTAGACGACATATTGCGCCAAGAGCTGTATCAATTTCGGAACAGCAACGATATACGACGACACTTTTGCACATCGATGCTTACTGCGCCGCCAAGCCGCTTTGACAAACACATAATTAGAGAGACTTATGCATGCGTGCCCCTCACCTGCCCGCCCTTGGCCTGCTTTGGCCGCTGCTGTGCCTGGAAGCCCAGGCCGATAGTGTCAGCCTGCCGCCCCTGCCTTTGGGCAACACTAGTTTTCTGGATGGCATCACACAACCGGGAATGCTTTTTGAGCTACCCGTCCAGTACAACCGCAGTAACCAGGCCGTGGATGCCAGCGGCCATTCGGTGCCAGGGCGCCAGCGGATACGAAGCACCACCGTACTGCCGCACTTCGCCTACATCAGCAAGCAGCGCATCGCCGGAGCCTATTACGGCGCCGAAGTACTGTTACCGCTGGTACACCTGGATCTGGATATCGACGGCGGTCCGCAAGGTACCCGCACCCGTCAAGGCGATCTGATAGTCAGCCCACTGCTATTGCAATGGGATCCGGTGATGTTGTTCGGGCGGCCCTTCTGGCAACGCTTGAATTTCGTCTTCACCTTGCCAACCGGTGACTATGACAAGCGCGCGCAGATCAACACTGGAAGCAATGTCTGGACCTTCAATCCTCACTACGCCTTTACCTGGATGGCAAGCGAACGCCTGGAGTTCAGCGGGCGGCTGCACTATGCCTGGAACAGTCGCAATGACAGTCCGGCACAGCAACTGCAAGCCGGCGACATACAACCCGGCGAAGCGCTGCACAGCAACTTTGCCGCTTCATACGCACTGGACGATCATTGGCGCGTGGGCGTGGCCGGCTATCACCTCAAGCAGATAAGTACCGACAAAATAGACGGCCATCGCCAGAAGGACTCCAAGGAGCAGGTATTCGGCTTCGGACCGGGTGTGCGTTACAGCACAGGTGGCCACAGCGTGTTCATCAACTACTACAGCGAATCCGGGGCTCGCAATCGAAGCGAGGGCGATCAACTGAGCGTTCGCTACCTTTTGGCCTTTTGAGCCCGCTGCAGCTCCTCGCGCAATACCTTCAGCCCAATCTGCAGGTCATGTGACTGTCTGGATGGACAGCCCAGGCGCAGGTGCTGGCGGTAGTCACCCTGCAAGCTGAACAATTCACCTGGGACGATGACCAGGCCCTGCTCGAGCAGGCGCTGAAACAACACCCGCATGTCCACCAGCGTCCGGGTATGCGCCCAGATCGTCGTGCCGCCGGCAGGCATCTTGAACTGCATGTGCGCGCCCAGGTAAACCTGCATTTGCTGATAAAGATGGGTAACCCGCTCGAACAGACGCAGGCGTACCTTCTCCAGATGGATATCGATGCGCCCCTTGCCATACAGCCGTGCCACAGCTTGCTGGCGCAAGGGCGGCAAATGAAAGCCCCTGGCCAGGAACTGGCGCTGGAGCTGCTGCGGGCAATGGCGCGACAACAGATAGGCGAATGGCGCTTCGGCTCCCACCGTGCGCTCCAGCGAGGAAAACACCAGCAGGCGCTGCGGATCGACCATCTCTCGCAGACAAACCTGAGGATGTGCGGCGAAGCAGTACTCGGCATCCAGGTCGTTTTCCAGTAACCACACCCCGTGTAGATCCAGCAGTTCACTGATGGCCTGGTACTGCACGTGGGGCAACAGGCTGCCATGCGGGCTGTTCAAGCGTGAAGCCAACATGACAATGCGCACCGGCTCTCGCTGGAGCAGGTAGGCGAAGTGCTCAAGGTTCAGGCCGCCATCACTGTTCAGCGGCATTTCGATTACTCGTAGCCCGCACGCTTGCAGAATCCGCAGCAAACGCCAGGAACAGGGTGATGTCACCAGTATCGTACTGCCCTGCAATTCCAATGCGGCCAGCAAGGTTTCGAATAGCGAGTACAGGTCCGACGATAGATAGACATCGTCAGCACTCCAATACAGCTGCACCGACTGGGTGTAGTGCGCCGCCAGTGCGGTTCGCAGTTCCAGGTCGCCATTGCTGTGAACGAGCCCGGTGAACCTTGGATGTTGACGAAGCAACTGGCGCTCGATACCCAGCAGATTGGTCTCGAGCGATGACAGCGACTGCGCACCATTGAACACCAGCATTTGCGAACGACTGGCGTGCGCCTGCAAGTCGTGCAACAGATCCTCGCCACTTTGTGCCTGGACGATGATCTCTCTGCCTCGGGCAAAGTAACCGGACTTGGGCACCGACTGCACACGCCCTTCGTGTTCGAGCATCGAGTAGGCATGCTGGATGGTCGAGATGGAAACATCCAATCGGCGCGCCAAATCTCGCAACGACGGCAACTTGTTACAGGTACCTGGCGCCAACTGGGAAATCAGTTCAGTCAAGTAGCGGTGTACCGCCTGATAGGCAAACCTGTTGTGTTTTGTCTTGTCCTTCATCAGCAAATGCCGGCCTGCTCGCCATCGCTCAACACGCTATTGGCAGCGCGGTACTTCAGATGTCGCAGGTTGGCACCGCGCACGCGCAAGCGGGACAACAAGCACTGCGAGCCGCCAGCCAACGCATCACGGCTATACAGCTTCTGCAGCATAGGCAGTGGCAAACCACTGGTGTCCACCAACCACTGCACCACCGGCTCCGGTGCCGACTGCCCCTGCAATGCCTTGTGCAAGTAAGGCATGGCCACCAGCATGCCGGGATGGCAGCGGCACAGGAATGTTTCAAGCTGCGCACCCCGCCCCACGAACGGACTGAACAACTGGCAAACCAATTGCGCTTCGCTCAGGCCATAAGCCTGCGAGGCAAAATCATTAGCCTCGCCACGTCGTTGCTCCAGCTCGCCAGTCTGCCAATAGTCGAAAATGCACGTTTCAACCGTGGCAAAGTCATCGTTGCGCTGCATTCGCTGTCGGGTTTGCTGCAGATACAGGTCAATGCCATCACCGTAATGAGTGTTGTCGATGAACTCGGCTTTTAACCCCTGCAGATGCGCTAACAACAATGGGTTGGCGATTCCGCTGTGACCACTGGGGTCGGCCTGCTGGTCGAAGTTGTAGCCCAGAAAGCGACTCAGTCGCTTGGCAAGGAGCGTTTCATGGTCAGCCACCAGATCGTCGATTGTGATAAAGCGCAATGCCGGCTGCTCGCCAAATTCGGGTTCGGCACCTGCTGGTACGAAAGCTGACTCGTGCCCTTGCAGCAAGTCCAAGTAGCGCCTGTGCAGCTCACCCATTCCTTCGAGCAGCGCTGCGGCGCAGCTATGAATAGGCCGTGCACCAAGCAATTCGGCGTTACGCAGCGAGCGTCTACTCCAGGCCAGGTAACGCTTGCGATCGGCCAGTGAGTCCGCATTGATCACCGCGTCGACGCGACCCTGCCAGGTAATAGCCTGGCGAGCCAGCTCAGCCAGGTGCAAATAACCGTGGCTGGCAAAGTTGGCCAACAGCGGCGAACCGCCGCCAAGGTGACCACACAACAGCCACTCCTGACGCTCTGCCAGTTGTTGCGCGTCAGATGGAGCGCGACGATTATCGTAGGACAGCAGTTCGTCGGCATCGAGCACCAGCAACTCGATGCGCGGGTCATCGTGCATGAACAATCTCGAGAACGTGCTATCGATGTTCGCTTGTGTTGTGGTGCTCATCCCGGCTTGCCACGCCGTGGCAATACGCAAGTGAAAGGTGTGAGGTGCGCGAGCAGCAATGCTCAACTGCGCAGCTCGCACACAGGCCAGGGCCTGGGCGCAGCGCAAACTGGCATCAAATACGAACATCAAGCGCAATCCCTTGATCCGTTCAAGGCCACCGGCCGCCACAATCAATCGCTGAACCAATAATTGCAGCGATGCCTTTTGCGCTTGCGACAAATGCTCAAGCACACGCTGCAATACTTGCTGATATATATACTGCATGGCTTGATCGTGAATACTGCCCATTACGCCCACCTGAATATCGATTCCGGCCATTTAAAGTGCGCTTCCGCAAACATTTACAATCAGCAGAAACAAAAAGCCATCCAACTTCCTAGGAAACTTCCCACAAGTTCCTACAAGAATTTACAGCAATCTAAACACGCGCCAATCAACCCAGACTGCAGCGCCCGCCGCAGCCTGTAAAACCACCTCTATCATGGGATTCTCGTTCATATCGACTCACTCCCTGAGCGTAATAAGTACAGCTCATTATCGGGGGTTGGCCAACGAATAAAAGATACAGAATAAGCAAAAAAAGCCGTTCAGCGCAGAACAGCTATTTTATTACAATAAGGTGACAAACCATGGAACATGCGTCCAGCAACACCCCAACTGAGCGACTTAACTAATTCGTGGGTGTATTTGTGGACAACGGCGAAACCCAACATTGAATGCCGATAAAAAAACCCGAGCAACGCTCGGGCTTTTCACTGATAAACACCTCGAGCAAGGTGTCAGGCGTCAGCTATCTCCAGCACCAGGCGTCCCCCACATGGGCATTCGTCCATGTAGCGATGGGCCTCGACAACCCGCTCGAAGGGGTAAACCTTGATGATCTGCGGCGTCAGCAGCTTGTCAGCGGTGAACTGGTTGATGTCACGCAGCGCCCGCTGCAGCGCCACCTGGTCCTGTGTAATGCCAAGTTCCGGCTTGCCCGTGAAATTGCCGATGCAATGCACAAAGAACTGAATGTTCTTCTGAAACGCGGCGCAGGCCGGGAAAGGCGTCTGGTTGCCACCCTGCAAGCCGTAAAGCACCAGGCTGCCGCGCGGCGCCAGGACATCACCCAGCAACGACATCTGCGGGCCACCAAGGCCATCGAGAACCATGTCGACACCGCGGTTGTCGGTGTACTTATTGATCTGCATGAGCAGGTCTTGCTCTTCGGTGACGATCACTTTGTCGGCACCCAGCTTGATCAGATTGTCGCGCTGATCGGCATCCTTGGTGGCGGCAAATACCTTGAGCCCCAGCGCCTTGCCCAGTTGCACAAAGGCAGGACCGGCACAATGGCTGGCATCGGTGACCAACGCGGTTTGCCCGGCCTTGGCCCGGGCCAGATCGACATAGGCAAAATAGGCCATCAGCAACGGCGTGTAATGGACACTGGCCTCGATCGGCGAAAGTATCTCTGGGTAGCGGGTCAATGCCGTACGTGGCAGCACAATGACCTCGCCGTACACCGGATGCTCGTTGGCACTGCAGGCCGGAAAGCTGGCGACCTTGTCGCCCACTGCCAGGTCATCGACGCCTTCGCCCACGGCCACGACCACACCCGCCATTTCATGCCCGATACCGGCGGGCAAGCGTGCCTGGGACGGCGCCAGGTTCTGCCGCCAGAGCACGTCGTACCAACTGATACCGATCGCTTCAACGCGGATCTGCACCTCACCGGCAGCCGGCTGCGCCGCGACCTGCTCTTCGATCTTGAGCACCTCGGCCGGGCCGAACTTGTGGAAACGGATCATGCGGGACATCGCAAACCTCGCCTAGTGAACCTCTAATACCCTGAACTCTATCCGGGCTTTCACGGTTAGACCATCTGTGGCCATTAATAGTCGACATGCTTGTCATTGATTAAGGATATGCCGCTCTGGGCAAATTATGCGGTGCAGGGTAACAGCCTTTACCCTTAAGATTCACCCCTGCCCCAACCGTCCAGTGAAGCCGAGCCGATGAACCGTAACGACTTGCGTCGCGTCGACCTGAACCTGCTGATCGTCTTCGAGACGCTGATGCATGAACGCAGCGTAACCCGCGCAGCCGAAAAACTGTTTCTCGGCCAGCCGGCGATCAGTGCAGCATTGTCACGCTTGCGCAGCCTGTTCGACGACCCATTGTTCGTGCGCACCGGTCGCAGCATGGAACCATCGGCGCGCGCGGTAGAAATCTTCGCCCTGCTCTCGCCCGCCCTGGACTCGATCTCTACAGCCGTCAGCCGCGCGGCCGACTTCGACCCAGCCACCAGCACCACTGTGTTTCGCATCGGTCTGTCGGACGACGCCGAGTTCGCCCTGCTGCCGCAGTTGCTCAAACGCATACGTGCCGAAGCCCCGGGCATCGTTCTGGTGGTACGCAGGGTCAATTACCTGCTGATGCCGGCCTTGCTTGCCAGCGGTGAAATTTCGGTGGGCGTCAGCTGGACCAACGACTTGCCTGCCAACGCCAAGCGCAAAGTACTGCGCCGCAGCAAACCAAAAGTACTGCGCGCCGACAGCATGCCTGGCAGCCTGAGCCTGGACGACTTCTGTGCCCGTCCCCACGCCTTGGTGTCGTTCGCGGGCGACCTGGGTGGCTTCATGGACGAAATCCTGGAAAAACTCGGCCGCAAGCGCCATGTCGTGCTGGCCGTGCCCCAATTCAATGGCCTGGGCAGCCTGCTGTCAGGCACCGACATCCTCGCCACCGTACCCGACTACACCGCCGAAGCGCTGACTGCAGCGGGTGGGCTAAGAGCGGAGGATCCGCCACTTGAGGTGCAGAGCTTTGAGCTGCACATGGCGTGGCGTGGGTCTCAGGATAATGATCCAGGTGAGCGCTGGTTGCGGTCGAGGATTCAGATGTTTTTTGGCGATCCGGATAGTCTCTAGTTTTCGCCGGGCTGGCTGTTCATCTGATCATTTCTGCCTTTCCACAAACCATGGAGCTCCATTCACTTCCAGTGGATTGCTGCTTATGCTTGATAGAAGAACCCAGATTGAGCGGGTAAGGATTATTCCTTACCATTCATTCAGCATATCCGGGAGAACACTCATGCCTGCCATCCACGAAATCGCCACGTTGACCTCGAAGGGGCAGGTCACACTGCCCAAATCCGTTCGCCAGCTACTGGGCATTGACACAGGTGGCAAGATTGCATTCGACGTACGCGGCGGTGAAATCGTGGTCAGCCGCGTAGAAACCACCCACGAAGACCCTGCCATCGGTGCGTTCCTGGGTTTGCTGGAGGCTGATATCCGAGGCGGCCGCAACCTCACCACTCTACCGGTAGACTTGGCGCAAACCATGCTCGCCAACGCAAACCACTGCGTAAACCTGGACGAAGATATCGAAGGTGAGGTCGCAATCTGATGCTGCGACATGGCTGGACACTGTTGTTCCATGAAGGTGTGACTTTACAGCTACGCAAATTGCAAGAAGCCGCCGCCCGAGCCGAGCAGAACGATCCGCAAGGTTTTGAGAGCAACGCCAACGTCAAACTGTTTCGGGCATTGAGCCATCTGATCATGGAGGCTGTGCCTGCCGACCCAGGCCGTGATGAGTTCCGCCAAGACAACACGCTGGGCACCGCTTACAGACATTGGCGCCGCGCAAAAATCGGCAGGCGCTTTCGGCTGTTTTTTCGCTACGACTCAAGATCCAAGGTCATCGTCTATGCATGGGTCAACGACGAAAACACCCTACGGTCCACAGGCAGCAAATCCGATCCCTACGCCGTATTCGAGAAGATGCTGGGCCGCGGCAACCCTCCTGATGACTGGGATGCGCTGACTGCTGCGACGCGTAGCGACTGGGGCGAGCCCAAAGCATGAGTTGCGCAAATGAGCGAGGGTTTGCACGGTCTGCGCCAGCCCCCCGGTGCGTCCACAGGGCTGTTGGCAATGTCCAGGGTGCCCTGCTCGACCGACAACGCCGAGACCGGCGACTCACAGTACGCGTTGTAGACAACGTTGTTACATGTCCATAGGAGTCATTGTCACCAAAGCGCGCTGGATCGCACGCACATCAACCAGGCAAGACAATGTCAGCCAGTTGCGCATATAGCGGTGCGACCGCCTCGCAGGACCCTACCAGTCATATGGCCACTGCGTGGACGCGACCTTTTCACAGTGCCGCAGCGAGGCGGAAATGAGGAGATAGACTTGTGCTCCATGGCCTGAACCCGCCTTACGCTGCTAGTGCCGCTGGCGGTAGCGTTCGGCCAAGGACTGCACGAGGGTGACGTAAGATTGTGTTTCGGCATAAGGCGGTACCCCGTTGTGTTCGACCACGGAGGCCTCGCCTGCGTTGTAACCCGCCAGTGCAAGCATCTGGTTGCCGTTGAAGCGCTTGAGCAACCAGGCCAGATAGCGCACGCCGCCGTGAATATTCTGTCGTGCATCGAACGGATCATCCACGGCGAAACGCGTAGCGGTAGCGGGCATCAATTGCATCAATCCCTGAGCGCCAGCGACTGAAATGGCGTTGGGGCGAAACGCTGACTCGGCGTGTATCACTGCGCGGACCAGCGCCGTGTCGACCCCATACTGACCCGCAGCAGCTTCGATTTCCCGCCGATAGGATTGGGTGTCCAGGCGCAGTGAAGCCACCTTGAAGTCCTTCGGCGCCATGCACAGATAGCAGTCCTTGATGTAATAAAGCTCAAGAACATCGACCCGTGCGGAGATCCCGACAGGGCGCCGGCTCACATATTGTCGAACGCCCCTGTGGATGAAGGTGAACACCCTGACCCGCACCGCGCCGGTGTCGTCGGCCCGCACCTGGCGTGGCAAGACCGAGACCTTAGCGCTGGCGCGTGCCCCATCATTGACGTGGGTACAGTCAGCGCTGGCAATGGCTTGGCGGGTGTAGTGAATGGCGCCTTCCGTGGTTTGGCACTTGAACATGGCGCTGGCGCAGAGTGGAGCAACCAGCAATGTCAGCTGGATGCAGCCCACAACGCTCTTGCGAACCCATCGCCATGCCCTGCAACTCATCACATCGCTCCACGCCGCAGGTGGTGCTCAGCCCTGGGCACCACGCCCGGGGGCTGTCTTGGGATGGCCCATGCCGGCTGGCCCACCTTATGTTCTGCTAGTTATACCCCTTGTAACCGGCCTTGTAACTTGGCTGCGGGACGTGCTGCGGCCACGGCGGATCAAACGCTGCGGGTCACGCCGCCATCGACCTTGATGTTCTGCCCAGTGATGTAGGCCGCGCCGTCACTGGCGAGAAACGCGATGGTGGCCGCGATTTCCTCGCTGGTGCCATAGCGCTTGAGCGGCACGCTGTCGCGACGTTGCTCAGTGCCCGGCAGGCTATCGATCCATCCAGGGAGCACATTGTTGATACGTACGTTATCCGCAGCGAAGCTATCCGCGAAAATTTTGCTGAACGCAGCCAAGCCTGCGCGTAATACAGCGGATGTCGGAAACAGCTCACTGGGTTCGAGCGCCCAGGCGGTGGAAATGTTGATGATCACTCCGCCCTGCTGACGTTGCATGTAGGGGGTCACCAAACGCGTTGGACGAATGACATTGAGCAGATAAGTGTCCATGCCCTTGTGCCAGTCTACGTCGCTGATCTCCAGAATCGGTGCGCGCGGGCCATGGCCGGCGCTGTTGACCAGCACGTCTATACGGCCCCACTTCTCCACCACAGCATCGACCAGACGTTGCAAGTCTTCAACCGACTGGTTGCTGCCGGTTACACCGATGCCGCCAAGTTCGGCAGCCAATGCCTCGCCCTTGCCCGAAGAAGACAGGATGCCTACCTTGAAACCATCGGCAGCCAAGCGTCGTGCTGCTGCCGCACCCATACCGCTGCCACCGGCGGTGATAATCGCAACTTTTTCTACTGACACACTGCCTCCAGATGCTGCCAAGCTGATTGCTTGAGTGCCTTAACCTTAGCAGCAGCTTTCACCAGGAGGGAGCCAGCGAAACTTTACGCTTCCAGTAGATTAACTATCACCAACCTGAGCTTTGAGCCAATCTTTCACGATACTCAATGACTCGGGCTGCTTCATCTTCCGTGGCCAGACCAGATAAAACGACTTCTCGACCGTGAGTTGCTGAGCAAAAACCTGCACCAGCCTGCCGGCGACGATATCGTCGTGGACGAAGGCCATACTCGCCAACGCGATGCCCTGACCGCTGATAGCCGCCTCGATGGCTAACGAGGTCTGGTTGAATCGCAGGTTTTTGGCCGTCGGTTGCGCATGCTGCGGGAACAGTTCTGCAAGGAACTGCGGCCAGAAGTTATGGGCATCATGAAGCATGATGAAGTCTTGAAGCTGCTCAAAGCTGACGGTGGCTACGATTCCGTCAAACAACGTTGGGCTGGCTACCGCAACGATGCGCTGCTCCATCAGCAGTTCGCTGTTCAGACCGGCCCCGAATTCTGACTTACCATAGCGGACAGCGATATCCACGCCATCGGTACTGAAGTGGGAAAGCCGATCGGTTGCCAGCACACGCAAGTCGATATCCGGATAACTCAGTGCAAAGCTACCAAGCCTGGGAATGAGCCACTTAGAGGCAAAGGTCGGTGTAACGCTGACCGTCAGGTGAGCAGACTGAGGCCTGAGCAGGCGTGTAGCCTCATCGATCATGGCCAACGCACTGCGAATGCTGCCGCTGTAGCCCAGACCTGCATCGGTCAACGCAAGGCCTCGAGGCATACGGTCGAACAAACGAAGATCCAGACTCGCCTCCAGCCCGCGTACCTGCTGAGCAACCGCTGCCTGGGTCACGCCCAGCTCCTCGGCCGCTAAACGGAAGTTCAAATGGCGAGCCACCACTTCAAAAACACGCAGCGCGTTAAGCGATGGCAATTGGGGAAAACCGTCTGACATGGCAATGGAATTTCTATCGAATTATGAAATTTTTAATGACTCTCTCACGCCTCAAGACTCACTCCGTGGCGTCAAAGGACTCATGATATTGCACAGTGCCTGTTGGCAAGTCACCGCCAAAAGACAGCGCTTGGAAATACTCTTGGGGAACTCCAGGCAGCTCCAAGCCAGCGTGAGGCTTGAAGCCAAAGCGACCGTAGTAGTCAGGATCGCCCAATACGACGCAACCATCTGCCCCTTTGCTTTGTAGCTTGGCAAGAGCGGCTTTTATCAGGGATGAACCAATACCCTGGCCTTGGCAGTCCGGCAACACGGATATTGGCCCGAGCCCATACCAACCCGCAGCACCGGAAGACACGGTGACTGGAGAGATTGCGACGTGCCCAACGATGTCATCATTCTTCATTGCAACCAGCGAAACTGCTAGTCGTCCGGCTTGGCGTAGTGCATCGACAATGAAATGCTCGGTGTGGCTGGAATGTTGCTCCTGCTCAAACGCCGCAGCAGTTAGTTTGGATATGCGTTTGGTGTCTTCAGGTAGCTCATTGCGGATGTTCAAATTCATATTGGGTTTTTCTCTGGCGTAATGGTGCTGAGAATCGACGGCTATCTACACGCTGTAGCCGACGATTCCCGTACCGTTGTGTTTTCGGAAGTTGGCGATGGTCTTGAAATCCGGCATCAAACACCCAGTCAACCACATCAGCTCAACGCTGCGTCGATCTTCTCGCTCCAAGAAACGAAGAGGACAGCAGCGAGGTGTCCGGTCCACGGACCAAAACACCCGAAACACTGGTGTCGGATCAACAGGTGTTGGAAAGGGTGTCCGAAGTTCTTGCCGATTTGCCTGAGCGCACGCGTTATGCATTCGAAATGTGCCGCATTCACGGCATGAAACAGAATGAAATCGCCAGGATCCTCGGCGTTTCTCCAGCACTGGCCCACGCCATGATCAGCGAGGCCCTACTCCACTGTCGGCAAAAAGCGCTTTGATGTTTTGCTTACCGCAAGCCATGCGCATTCCCGTCGTTTCGGGCCCTGCTAGAAGCGCCATTGCGCAGCCTTGACGAGCTGGCAGAACGGCCCGTCAAGCGTTGCATTGTGATGCGCGATGATGTTCTCAGCGTTCATCACTGGCGTGTCCGAACAGGTATGACCATCGGCGACAAGGACTGCATCGAAGCCCAGATCACGGGCAGCCCTGCAGGTACTGTCGATGCAGTATTGAGTCTTCATGCCAGTGATTACCACACCGGTAGCCCCGCAATTGCGCAAATTCTCCGCCAGGTCGGTTTTTTCGAAGGCGTTGAGCCGCCGTTTTTCGAATACCACCTCGCCACCCAGAAGCTTCAACTCCTGCGCAACCCTGGTCAACGGGCTGCCTGGTTCGATGGGCGATCCAACGGGCCCGACGTGGCGCGCGATAAATATCGAAGCGCCAGCGCTGCGTGCCTTGTCCATCAGGGCATTCACTGTTTCCAGCAACGCGTCGCAGCGCCATGGTTTTTCCGGGCCGTGAACAAGCCCGACTTGAACATCGAGTATCAACAGGGCGTACATGGGGGCATCTCCTTGCGTTTGAGCCAGCGACACAAGGGCACAAAAAAGCCCTGTTCATCGCTGGCGGTTCTAGCCGTTCGCAAAACTCTCGCCATACAAACAGTGTCAGCAATGGCGGGTTTCGTGCAATTTGAAGCGAGAGGGTATGTCCATTGCGGTCAACTCCGTGCGCGGCGCTTTTCAAAGCGCACATCCCGGGCGTCGACAGCCCCGGTCACAGTCCATCCGAATCGCCGATAAAAGCCATTCGCACGTATCGCTTCATCGCCATCGGTGATCAGGTGAATCACTTCATGTCGCTGGAACAGCACTGCTTCGGCCTGCTGTAGCAATAGCTGGCCGATGCCCTTGCCTTCATGCTGCGGGCGCACAAACAGCGCGAACAACTCTCCTTCGTCGTGATCAACCATGACGAAACCCGCAGCCTGCTGCTGCCATTCGGCAATCCAGGCGCAGGGTGCTTTGTGCATAGCCTCGCTGAGTGCATCTGCAGTAATGCCCATCTCGTGCAATTGGACACGGGATAAATGGTTCTGCATCACGCTGGTACGAATGTCAAACAGCAACTCGATATCGCTGGGTGAAGCCAGGCGCAGGGTTGTGGTCATTATGAAACGTCCTTGTTGATGCGGGTGTGCCTGGCAGCATAACAATCCGCGTCAGCAAAAAAATGATGCTTACCCACATTCCACAGACAACCCGCGTGACTCTCAGTCTTCGATGTATTTGCTGCGTTTTCACACAGCCTGGGTCGTATGAACGAAGGCTGGAGGCCGCCCAATATTCAATCTGGCTGCCTGCAGCCATCTTAAATTGTGGAAGCGGCTCAGCACCCGATCACAAGCTCTTTGCGAATGATCTCTGCGCCGGCACTCAAGGCGTTCAGCTTGCCGCTGGCGACTCGACGAGGCAGAGGCGCCATACCGCAGTTGGTGCATGGGTAGAGCTTGTCGGCGTCCACGAACTGAAGTGCTTTTCGCAGGGTATTGGCGACTTCTTCGGGCGTTTCGATGGCATGGTTGGCCACGTCAATGGCACCGACCATCACCTTCTTACCTCGAATGAGTTCGATCAGATCCATGGGAACATGGGAGTTGTGACACTCCAGCGAGACGATGTCGATGTTGGATTTTTGCAGCTTGGGAAAGGCTTCTTCATACTGCCGCCACTCCGAGCCCAGCGACTTCTTCCAGTCGGTATTGGCTTTGATGCCATAGCCGTAACAGATATGCACAGCAGTTTCGCATTTAAGCCCTTCAATCGCTCTTTCCAGCGTGGCAACACCCCAGTCATTGACCTCATCGAAAAACACGTTAAATGCAGGCTCATCGAACTGAATGATGTCGACACCGGCAGCCTCCAGCTCTTTGGCTTCCTGGTTGAGAATCTTGGCAAACTCCCAGGCCAGTTTTTCACGGCTCTTGTAATGCGCATCGTAAAGGGTATCGATCATCGTCATTGGCCCTGGCAAGGCCCACTTGATAGGTTGCCCGGTTTGCTGACGCAAAAATTTGGCGTCTTCAACGAAGACCGACTTTTTCCGAGCGACGGCACCCACGACAGTCGGCACGCTCGCATCGTAACGATCACGAATCCTTACCGTCTCACGTTTTTCGAAATCAACGCCGTCCAGGTGCTCGATAAAGGTCGTTACGAAATGCTGACGAGTCTGCTCGCCATCGCTGACGATATCGATTCCGGCCAGCTGTTGTTCATGCAGCGACAGGCGCAGCGCATCTTGCTTGCCCTCAACCAGCTCATCACCTTGTAATTTCCAAGGTGACCAAAGGGTCTCAGGTTGAGCAAGCCAGGACGGCTTGGGCAAGCTGCCAGCGGTAGAAGTGGGCAACAGTTTCTTCATGAAGGATGACCTTAGCTTTCAATTAATCAATGAGCGCAGCTAACAGACCACTGCTCAAGTGCGGCTTGATAGGGCTTAATAAATTGTTCTTCCGCAAACTTTCCTTGCTCTGTAGCCAGCCGACTACGCTCCTCTCGGTCATACACGATTAGCGTCAACGAGTAGTCCTGGTTCTTTAAGCTCGGCTGATAGACTTTTCCAGCCGCCGAGTTAGCGTTATAGATCTCCGGCCGGTAGATTTTCTGGAAGGTATCCATCGTGCTGATGGTGCCAATCAGCTCTAGGTTGGTGTAGTCACCCAGCAGATCGCCTGAAAAATAAAAGGCCAGCGGCGCAGCGCTGTTCGGCGGCATGAAATAGCGAACCTTCAAACCCATCTTCTTGAAATACTCATCCGTCAGCGAGTACGCGTCCTGCTGGTACTCAAAGCCCAACACAGGATGCTGATTCTCGGTTCGATGGTAAGTTCTGGCGCTCGAAACGCTCAGGCAGATAACAGGCGGTTTGTTAAAGTGCGCCTTGTAGGCACTTGAGTTGACAAAGCACTTGAATAGCTTCCCGTGCAACTCGCCAAAGTCGTCTGGCGTGCTGAACCCGGCCTGGTTCTTGTTGTGCTCCATCAACCGCACACTGAAATCATAGTCTCGTACGTAGGAAGAGAAATTATTACCAACGATGCCGTTGATACGCTCCCCGGTTTTTCGATCAACAACCGTTGTCTTCAACACTTCGATCAGAGGGATAGCATGGCCTCGGCTTTGCGCATCGATTTTCATTTCAGCGGAAATGATGTCCAGCTCGACCGTGTAACGATCACCTTTGGGGTTGTCCCAGTGCGCCAGAGCATTGAAGCGGTTGTCTATCATCTTCAGCGTATTGCGCAGATTATTTTCACGGCTCGCCCCTCTGGCCAAATTGGCAAAGTTAGTCGTGATTCGGGTATTGTCCGAGGGAGCGTAGTTCTCATCAAAGCAGATGCTCTTGATAGAGAAGGTGAATTCCTTGTTCATCGTGTGCGCCACCCTATTCTTCGTGCCAGATCTGAATGAGCAGGTTGCATTTCAGATGTGGCCAACGTTCTGTTTTCTCCCGTGGCAGCCTTTAGGTTACCTATCGTGAAGAGCAGCCCGTATTTTATGGGGTGTACCTGCATGAACAAAAACGAATTGATTTCAACGGAACATTAGACGCGTTCATGATCGAAGGAAGGATCAGCGCCAAGGGCTATCGCCAGAAAGGCTTCCACTATGCAGCTCACAGCCTCAGGGTTGATTCAGCTAATGCCACAGCAATGATTGCCGCAGCAGCAGCGCAAAAAACATTTATTACTTGAGCTTTTTATCGGGCAGTGGCGCCGTATTAATCTCGTCAAACATAGCGGTTGCTACTGAAGCCGCATAAACAATGTATTTCACATCGCTCGCTTCACTCTTGACTTCATAAATCTCACACAGAAGGCTTCTTTTGTCCTTGGGTAACGCTACGGGCGACCAAGACGAAGGGCTCTTGAAATTATATTCAGGGCCTTTATACGTTAAAGATCTTATACCCACAACCATACGCTTATATTGTTGCCTGTCAGATCTTTTGGAGTTTTCGTAGCTACCTCTAAATGATTCTAGAGAGCCAGAGACAACATCTACGCACGCCTTGTCTAATGCAGTCTCATAATCAGCAGCCGCATAGGTTCCAACGGCCCCATGATTAGCATAAAACTTTGCACGCGACGACACGTTCTCTTCTGGGTATTTTCGGTCGTACTTATCACCCTCGAAGTAATATTCGATGTACCCGCGGGAAAGATCTACCCGCTCATATTTATTTCGCTTTTCTACCACTTCACTGAAAGCATACCAGCGCTGCTCAATTAGCGTATGCTCGACTTCCAATGCGTTCGCGGAAACCTTCAAGGAAAGCGCAGAACCAAACAAGACAACTGCAATCAAAATACTTTTCATGAATCAATCCAACGCATATTTTTAAATTTAACTTTATTACAATCAGTGCACAATAACGTTATAACTTAATCTCATATTACAACTGCAGACCCGCCAACCCCTCCAATTCCACATATTCAATGCGGTGCCGTCCATTGTTTTTAGCGGCATAAAGCTGCTGGTCTACGGCTTTGATGAAGTCTGTAGGCTTTTCCCGCTCTCCTGGCACGACCGAGCCCGCGCCTATGCTGACAGTGACGCGGTGGCCATGTGGCGATAGCGCATGCACGATGGACTGCTTCTGAATCAACCGCTGGCAGCGGTCAGCCACTTTACGCGCCACCTCGGCATCGGCTTCGGGCAGCAGCACGATAAACTCTTCGCCGCCAAAGCGAGCCACCAAATCGCGAGGGCCGTCCAATGCCAAACTCAGCGTCTGGGCAATCGCTATCAAACATTTGTCGCCTTGAATATGTCCGTACAAATCGTTGTACTGCTTGAAAAAATCGACGTCCAACAACAGCAGAGACAGTGGCTGGCGCTCGCGGCGCGCCCGCCCCCACTCCAATTCGAAACAGCTATCGAAGCGGCGGCGGTTGGCAATGTTCGTCAACCCGTCCTTGAACGAAAGTACCTCTAGCTCTTTCTGCAAGTTCAGCAATTGGTCCTCGGTCTTCTTGCGTTCGCTGATGTCGAACATGAAACCGATCAGTGCTTCGACCTCACCCTTGTCATTGCGCACCACGTGCACCACGTCGCGAATCCACACATAGCCATTGTCCTTGGTCAGCGCTCGGTAGTCCGCCTCATGGTCAACGCCAGCCTGGGATTGTGTCACGCAGAAATTCACCACATATTCGCGATCTTCTGGATGCATGCGCATAGCCCAGTCTTCGACGCTCACCCAACTTTCAGGACTCCAGCCCAGCAACGCCTCGATTTGAGGGCCGATATAGGCGAATTTCATCGAGGCCCAATCTATCTTCCAAGGAATCGCCTTGGTCGACTCCAGTAAGGTTTTGTACACCTCACTGTCATTCACAAACTCGCTCATATCGGACATACACAATAGCCCTCAGGTCCATATCAGTAAGTGGGCGCTCAAACATGAATGGCTTCTACCCTGTTGCGCCCCGATGACTTGCCTTTGTAAAGCGCGTGATCGGCCCGTGCGATGGTATTGCTCAACGCCTCGTCTGCACGGTATTGGGTGATGCCGATGGACAGAGTCACGGAGATTTTCTTGCCGTGGCTGTCAATCTCCAGCGCCTGGATTGCCAGGCGCAGGCGCTCAGCGCTTTGCGCCGCCTGCCCAAAATCGGTGTCCGGCAGCACCCCAAGAAATTCTTCACCGCCCCAGCGACCAATAAAGTCCTGTTCGCGCATTGCGTTTTGCAAGTGTTGGCTTACCGCGATGAGCACCCGATCACCAACATCATGTCCGTGCTCATCATTGATCTGCTTGAAGTGATCTATATCCATCAACATCAAGGTGAGGTCTGTGGGATGCCTATGGTGGCGTGCCAGTACCTTCTCGGTCAGGGCAATGATCTGCCGGCGATTGAGCAGGCCGGTCAACGAGTCTGTCGTTGCCATTCGCGACAGTTCTGTGTGCGCACGGGTTACCGTGATCACATAAAACAGCGCAAGATAGCTGAACATGAAGAACACCACGGTCAGGTTGAAAATATTCACACCCAACAAGGCGTTTGAGGGGATGGGTTGCAGAGGCTGCACATACCACATAAGCACATGCAGCCCTGCGTAGTAGATCCACAAACATCCAGCGAGGATCCATGCGATGCGGGCGCGCGTGCTGACGAACAGTGCGGGAATGAACATCAGCAAATAATAATGAAAGCCACTGTCCCAACCAATCAGCACCGTTCCCAGCCCTGCATGCACCAGCACTTCCGTTTGAATCAACACAAAGCCAAGCCGGTTGCGCCGCTGGATGAGCGCACGATAGGCGCTCACATACATGGCCACGCTGATCACGTTTATCCAGGCCAGAATGGGGGAGTCAAGTGTAAGAAAAATAAAGAAAAACGCGACATCAACGCTCCCCGCCAATAAGCAGCAGCGCATTGAAAGTTGCCAAAACCCGGGACGAGCGTCGACTTTATAAGGGCTTTTTGAATGCATTGCTTGCATGTCATTTGCTTCCTTGCGGCCCGCTTATGAGTTCCACTCTTCAGGTGTTTACTAATCGCTGGCAGTCGAGGCGTAAGAAAAGACTGACACCAAGCTTGCGCTCTACACGGTACGAGACGCCGCCCCCATTGTCTACTGGCTAAAGGCCGTTATGAGCCCGTTCGAGCCATTCATTTCGTGTGATTTCCCATATTTCCACCTGCATGGGCCCAGAGACAAAATGACCCTCTCGCCCCCCTACCATGCGCATTCCCTCGTGCTCCGATACTTTTCGTGAGGCGATGTTGGCGACGGCCTTGGGCACCTGCATAAGCGGACGCGACAGTGTTTCGAACCAGTAAGCGTTAATGATCTTGCACGCCTCCCGCATGTAGCCATTGCCCCACCACTGTGGTGCAAGCCAGAAGCCTCTGTTGTTCCCAGACTGCTCATACAGACTGATACTTCCAATACAACGCCCGGGTTGGCTTCTGGTACGGATCATCCAATGCCACTCACGGCCCGCAGCCATCGCTGGCAGGGCAACATCACGCACATACACGAGCGCTCCGTTATCCGGATACGGCCAAGGCACACGACTATCGAGATAACGAACAACCTCCCATTGCGCAAACAGCTCCTGTATTTCAGCTGCATCGTCTAGTTGCAAGGGCGTGAGAATCAGGCGATCGGTGAGCAACGTTGGAAGGCAATCCATAGCATTCATTCCTGTGCACGTGGCGTAAAGGTTTTGTGGCCTGCCGCTTCGGCTGCAAATGCCACTGAGGCCTGGAACTGCCTCCTTGAAATCATTGAATGTCCATCACCATTTCATGCCACGACATACCCCCGTGATCGGAAGTCGAAGGCTGCACATACTGGTATCCCATACGCGTGTAAAGCGCCACGTGACGCTCCTTGCACATCAAATGGATGGATCGTTTGCCCTTGGCCCGCATACTTTGAATAAAGGTGCGCATCATTAATGACGCGTAGCCTTTACCTTGGTAAGCCGGGTCTATCACAACCGACATGATGACCACGTTGGGTGCCTCGCTATCGTGCCCAATCAATTCCTTGAAAGCTTCGTCGGACATCACGACCTTGTGAGCGCAACCACAGTTGATGAAACCAATGACTTGGCCGCCAAGCTCCATGACCTGGAAGCCTTGGGGGTATTGCTCGATTCGAATTGCGATTTTTTCCCTCGTCGCCGCCTCATCGCCTTCGTAAGCCGCGGTCTCGATCTGGAAGCAGCGATCGGTATCTTGTGCCGTCGCATTTCGGAAGATGGGAGTTGTCATGGTGATCTCGATTGAAATACGAACAACATAATAGAAATATCTCGCTTCAGTCCCGTTTTCTTTCTGGGAACAGAGATACTGTTTGGACAGGGGCCCAGTTTTTGCGTGCCCCATGCCTGTTCTACACTGCACAATGTTGCGCGGTTGTCCGTATACCGATCCGGTTATTAACCCTTGCGAGGGAAAATGCCATGAGTGAAACAAAGTCTCCTGTCAGCCTGAATGAAGACGTTTGTGTTCATATTTTTACCGCCTCCGCTGCGATGGTGGGCGTCTGCATTACGGTTATCGGTATTTTTCAAGTGGTCAGCACATTGAGAAGTGAGGACTCCCTGGGCGATGACTTTCTTGCGATCAATGCCATTTTGTACTTGATCACAACACTGTTGTCGTACTGGGCCCTACGCACCCGAAAGTTGAACCGAAATCACGTGTTGGAAAAATTGATCGACGGCCTGTTTCTCACCGCACTGACCTGCACCACAGGAATTGCGGGCTTTATCACGTGGGCAATCACGATGAAGTAAACCTAGGTTGCACCATCATCCGCCACGGAGGGCGTGGCGGCCTTAAACCACCCCTCCCTTGGTTTGCCGCACGCCCCCCGCGCAGTGCCTTCCTGAGCGATCCAGTCAAAGCACCTTCTTGTTTCTCACGCTCCATGCGTCCAAAAAGCCGTCCGCCGGGAATACCACGGGGTGCGCGCCCATTCGGACTTTCACCGGAACGCCTTGCGCGAAGGCGTCGTAGATGAATTTCTGGGCTGCATCGGAGAATGGCAGAAAGATCGAAACTTTAGTGCCTGGCTTGTCCTCACGGCACTCATACAGCACCTTGATCGGTTGGTCACTAACCTCGATAAAGCTCTCGTTGGTTTGCAACTTTCCGCAATCGGCAAACTGCGTGAAGATCATTTGCGCCCCCTGGTCAGTGGCATTGACAACCGCGTTGTAGACCACCGTCTCGCCCTTGAAACCCTCCGAATTGCTAAGCGCAATGGCGCTATAAGGCTTGTCCTTGCTGAACTCGTTAAACAACGCATAGCGGTATCTATCGGTCCCCATGGTTTTCGCCAGTTTTCGACCTTCATCGGTATGCATGTCGATAACAAACTGGCCAGCGTCAGCATTAGAAGAAAACGCTGCAAGCAGCAGAAAAAAAGGCAAACAGAACGTATTTCTCGCACGCGAGCTCATGATGCAGTTCCTTACTTGGACGATGGTGACCATGATAGCAAATTGACACCAATTGTTTGACGCAATCACTCAGCAGAGCGATTGCGCCCAGGTCCAGTAAGCCTTGCGCCCGTAGGCTCAGATGCCGAGCTGCAGAACGTGCTATTGACCGATGCTGGCAAGTGTGTGATCAGCCAGCGGGCAGCTCTGGTCGTTGAGGTAGCGCGATTTTTTCAGCCAGTCTTTTTGCGGATAGTAGGCGAACACGTAGCTACCGCGTTGCAGTGTATCGATCAGCTTGCCGGCAATGGCTGGCCGAACGGCAGGACATCCTTGGCTGCGACCCAGACGACCGAGACCAGGAACGACCTTGGGATCGGCATACGCGGCAGCATGCATGACAATCGCCCGCGACATGCTGTTGTCGTTGAACCCCGGCTCCAGCCCTTGCAGACGCAACGAACGGCCGTGTTTCCCGCTATAGGTTTTACCGGTCTCATACAGGCCGATGGAGGATTGGTAGCTGTTCGGGACGTTGGAAAACGTGGTCGGCACATCTGCGCCGCTGTTCTTGCCATGGGCCACCCACTCCTCGAACAACAGTTTCCTGGCGCGCAAGTCAAACACCCACAAGCGCTTGTCACGTGAGGCCTTGGAGTAATCGATCACCGTCAGCAACTTGTCCGCATCGCTGTGACTGGCGCACGAATAAGCGGTGAGTGCCAGGGCCAGGGTGGAAAGACTGGCGTTCGGCGCCAATTGCTGCAGCTCGGCGGCGCTAGGCAGGGCCTGCGCGAAGGCGGTATGCCAAGCGCTGAGGAGTAACAGGCCAACACTGGCCACTGAGAGCCGGATGGCTCCCCGCAATGGTTCGAACATCGACATTGATTATCCTTTTTAAAAACCTGTCTGCTGGCTCAGCTTATTTGCCAGCAAAGCCCGCTCAAAGCCCGCTACCATGCTTGATTTTTGCGGGATTTCCGATCATTTCTTGACCAACGGTTTAAGTTCTTCGCTGTCTTCGGTGCTGATCACTGTGAATTTTCCTTCGCTGCGGGTATCCCGAGTGGACGCCCAATCGGTGATCACCAACATGGTGCCGACGTCCATCGCCGCATGTAGATGACGGCGAAATTCCGGGTTCATGTTCAATTGCCCCAATTGTTCATAGGGTGTATTCCCGTACTCCGGGTTGCTTAAAGCAACCACCGACCAGCGTAAGGGTAACGCGGCGTCGAGCGCCAGGGCGGTGGGCTTTTGCAGCAGGGAGTACACCGCCATTCCACTGCGAGGTCGACTGTTTTCAGGTGACAGTGCTGGCGCCGAGCCAATCAACTGACCGCCGCGAAACACATAGGCGCGCAAGTCGGCGCGACTGATCAGGATCGACAGAGGCCCCGCCGTCGGGTCTGGATCGTTCCAGAACTGTTGGTTGTTCAACACCAGCGGACCTTGGGCTTTACCTTCGCTGACCGTAGGCGCCAGCACACCGGGATGATAGACCTCCACCGGTGCACTATGGGTGTCGGAAACGATGACGGTGGTCGAACTGAAACCGGTGACTTCATACAGCTTCTTGGCAAATTCCAACGGCAAGCGCACGCAGCCGTGCGACGCGGGATAACCCGGTAAATGGCCTGCGTGCAGGGCGATGCCGTCCCATGTCAGGCGCTCCATGTACGGCATCGGTGCGCTGTTGTAGAGACTGGATTTATGCTCGACCTTTTTCTGCAGAATGCTGAAGACCCCAGTGGGGGTTTCTCGCCCTGCCTTGCCGCTGCTCACGGTACTGACGCCGATGGCGATGCCATTGCGATAAACGTAGGCACGTTGCTCGGTGAGGCTGACTACCACAGTTACCGGCCCCACCGGCGAGACCTGCGGGTACCAGAGAAACTGACCGGGTTTGAGACTTTCGAGTTGGTTCCTGAGCTCGGCCGGGCTCGGCACCTGCAGCGGAGCGGCCTCAATCAACGCGGCGGCAAGCAAAAGACCCATTCCGAGCGGTATGTGCAACATCGAATCCATCCTCATAGCACGATGATGCGAGCTTAAGCGGAATATTCGCCATCGGGCAAATACCCTAATGGTAGCGGTGCAAACCAGACAGGTAATGATGAACCTTGCAATATCCCTGCAAACCCTATCGCTATATATTTTTATATACACCGTTGTCACCCCATCCGAACAGCGCTAGGATTCCTCGCGGTTGGCATTGCGCCATCCTGTTTTCCCCTATCGCGAACGATGGCTGATCACCTCCTGGGGAGGTCGTGGTCAGGGAAAATCCATCTATCGCTATATAACAAAATATATAACGAGCCAGGCAGCGCCTCTGTCATGGCCGACGCAGGAGCAGTAATGAAGCCGTTAACACCACGCGCCCTGATGGTTGCCGTCGCAGCCATCAGTGCCCAGACCGCCGTCGCGGAACAGAAAAATACCTTCACCCTCGGCGAAATCCAGATCTCTGCACCGCAGGACGAAACATTGTCCACCGGCGCTAGCGTCATCGACCTGAAAGACATTCGCCTGCACGATCGTGAGACCGTCGCCAGCGCGCTGACCCTGGCCCCTGGCGTCAACCTTGGCTATATCGGCGGTCGCGCCGAGCAGGTGGTTTTTGTGCGTGGTTTCGATCGCTTGCAGGTGCCGGTGTATATCGACGGCATCCCTACCTACGTGCCATACGACGGCAACATCGACCTGGGACGTTTCACTACCTACGATCTGTCGCGCATCCAGGTGGACAAGGGTTTCGCCTCGCTGCTGTATGGTCCCAACACGTTAGGCGGTGCAATCAACCTGGTGACCCGTCGGCCCACTGAAGTGTTCGAAGGCGAAGTGGGCGGCGGCTTGGAGCTCACCGATCATGGCAACGTCAACGCCTACCGGAGCTACGCCAACGTCGGCTCCAATCAGGGCGCCTGGTGGATGCAGGGCGGCGTGTCGTATGTCGATTACGATTACACCCTGCTGCCTGATGACTTCAAGCCCACCAACAACCAGCAGGGAACGGGTCGTCGCGAGAACAGTGACCACCGTGACACCAAGTTCAGTTTCAAGCTTGGTTTCACTCCTAATGAAACCGATGAATACGTGCTCGGCTACGTTGATCAACAAGGGAGTAAAGGCCAACCGCCGTATGCCGGCGACCTCCCGGCTACCGGCCAGCGCGCACGTTGGTGGGAGTGGCCACGCTCAGACAACACCAGTGTCTTCATCGCCACTAAAACCGCGTTTGGCGAGCACGCGCTAAAAACCCGCGTTTACCACGACACCTTCAAGAACTCGCTGGAGAGTTACGCCTACCGCAACGGGGTCGTCGGTGCTTTACAAAAAGGCTTCCCGAGCAAATACGATGACGAGAGCACCGGCTTCTCGATAGAAGGCGACCTGGCCTTGAGCGAGGCCAACCGCCTCGGCATTGCCTATCACTTCAAAGACGACGTGCACCGCTCCCGTGATGGTTCAAGCCCGCAGACCCACTTCCGTGATCAGACCCAATCGATAGCCCTGGAAGACACGCTGCGCTTGAACGAGATATTCAGCGTGGTGGGTGGCGTCTCCTACAACTATCGCAAGAGCCTCGATGCGCAGAACTACGGCACTAACGCCAACTCACCAACGCAGGCCGTACTCTACGACGAACCTACCGGGAGCAACGACGCAGTCAACGCGCAGCTCGGTTTGTTTGCCAATACCAACCCGCTATTGGGCACCAACGACAACGGCCAATTGCGCCTGACCGTGTCGCGCAAAAGCCGCTTCGCCACTATCAAGGATCGCTACTCGACGCGCTTTGGCACCGTCATTCCCAGTCCTGATCTCAAGTCCGAACGAGCGACTCATTATGAGTTCGGTTACAGCGGCCAGGTGGCAGCGCAATGGCAGCTCGACGCGGCGCTGTTCGTGGCAAATATCGAAGACTCCATCCAAAAGGTCACGGTGCCCGCGCAAACTAACTGTGCCGAGCCCTGCGGCCAGTTCCAGAACATCGCCAAGGCGCGTAATCAGGGCGTCGAACTGGGCATCAACGGCGACCTGGGCCAGTGGGAGTTGGCAGCCAACTACACATGGCTTGACCGGGAAAACCTCAGCGACCACGACCTGCATCCCACCGACACACCTCGCCATAGCCTGTTTGGCTCGGCGTCCTTGAATCTCGACGCCTGGAAGCACACCGCCAGCGTGGAGGCCGCCTCGCGTCGCTACAACACCTCCGATGCCACACAAATGGCAGCAGGCTACGCCGTGTACAACCTCAAGACCGGTTACCGATTCAGCAATGACGTGTTGATCGAGGGGGGTGTTCGCAACCTGTTCGATCGGTTGTATGAATACAGCGAGGGTTATCCAGAAATTGGCCGTCAATATTTCGTGCAATTCAATGTGCCGCTGTAATCGCTGGCTGGCGGGCCTGCTGCTGACGTTCAGCTCACTGCTGAACGCAGCGCCGCAAACTGTAGTGGTGATGACCAGCTACCCCGAAGAAATGATGACGCGGGTTGAGGAGGGTTTTGCCCAGGCTCACCCGGAGTATCGCCTGCACATCCTCTGGCGCCAGGGCTTCGATGCCCTGCCGTACCTGATGCAGCCCCGACAGGGCGGTGTCGATGTGTATTGGGCACCGTCACCGGGCAACTTCACCCGACTGGCAAAAGCAGGCAGTTGGCAACCGCTGGGTATCAGCCTGGAGGGCTTGCCGGCACAGATCGGTGGCCTGTCACTGCGGGACGAACAAGCGCTGTACCAGGCGACCGAGCTGGCTGGTTACGGCTTTGCCATCAATGCCACGACGCTGAACGAACTGGGGGTCGCTACGCCCAGGGATTGGCCCGACCTGCTCGACCCCCGGTTGCACGGGCGCGTCGCGCTACCCGACCCGAGCCGTGTCGGCTTCGCGCCGGTGCTACTGGATATCGTCTTGCGTGCCTACGGCTGGGAACGTGGCTGGGCCATCTGGAGCGAACTGAGCGCCAATGCACGCCTGGTTACGCGTGGGGGTACCTTGGTCAGCGATGAAGTCACCAGTGGGCGTGCCGCAGTAGGGTTGTCGATTGATTTCTTTGTCGCCTCGGCCAAGGCCAATGGCGAACCGGTAGACTTCGTGTATCCGGCCCATGGCGGCCTCAACCCGGCGTTCATTGCCATAACCGCCCATAGCAAGGCGCCTGATGGCGCCAGAGCGTTCGCACAGTACGTGCTGTCTGAAACGGGACAGGCGCTGCTGGCTGATGCAGACATCCGCAAGCTGCCGGTGCGACCCAGCGTCTACGCGCAGTTGCCGGAGCATTATCACGACCCGTTCGTTGCAGCGGGCCGAGGCGCTTATGACTACGGCAACGGTAGCTCGCGCGAGCGCCTCGCGCTGATCAGTTCCCTGTTTACCCAGTGGCTAAGCCTGCCCCACGACGCCTTGAACACGCTGTGGGCTCGACTGCATGCTGCCGAAGCAGCAGGACATGACGTCAGCGCGATACGCCAGCTACTGATCACGCCGCCACTGGCTGCTGAGCAAGTGGAGGAAAAAGCGTTACTGGCCCTATACGCGGCCCGTCAGGACAGCGGCATGACGCACGAACCGGCAAGCGACCTGGACGAGCTCGGCCGCAGGGAAATCACCTGGCAGTTCCAGGCCGCACGTCAACGGGCAGAAGCTGCCCGATTGCTGGATGGTTTGGGTCTGTGAACGCCCTCCGCGCTGTTGGATTGTTGATCGGCTTGCTGGTGAGCGGGCTTGCCAGCGCCGATGTCACTCACACCGCGGCCAACCGTGAAGCATATGCCCAACCGTTTGCCAAGCTGGACGATGACCAACTGGAACGCTTCTTCCGCGGGCGCAGCCTGTTCCGGCAGGCCTGGGTGGTGGCACCGTCCAGAGACGCAGCAGTGGATGGCCTCGGGCCGTTGTACAACCGGATTTCCTGCATCGCCTGTCACCCCAAAAATGGCCGCGGCCAGGCGCCCCTGCAGGGTGAGGCAATGCGCAGCATGCTGCTGCGTTTGTCCGTACCGGGGCACGACGCTCATGGAGGGCCAAAGCCTCACCTTGTCTATGGCGATCAGCTCAATGAACTGGCTGTGCCCGGTGTGCCGGGTGAAGGCCGGGCCCATGTCCACTGGCAAGAGCATGCACTAGCCCTCGGTGATGGCGAAACCGTCATGCTGCGCACGCCGCGTGTGCAGTTACGGGAGCTGGCCTATGGGCCGCTGGACGGGGTCATGACCTCGGCACGGGTCGGCTCGCCGGTATTCGGCCTCGGTCTGCTGGAGGCCATTGACGAGGCCACCCTCCACGCCATGGCCGCCGAAGCCAAACCGGACGGCGTGTCAGGGCGTGTCAACCAAGTGTGGAGCGTCGAGCGACAACGTGCCGAGGCAGGCCGTTTTGGCCTCAAGGCCAACCAACCCGACCTGCGCCAACAAATCGCCCACGCCATGCTGGGTGACCTTGGCATAACCTCCACGTTAGCCCCCGTGCAAAACTGCACTCCCGCGCAGCAGGACTGCGCTCGGGCGCCACACGGCGGCGAGCCGGAACTGAACGCCATGCAACTGGGCGATCTGCATTTTTACCTCGCCCACCTGGCCGTACCGGCCCGTCGACAACAGGCCGACCCCACGGTCATCGAGGGCGAAAAGCTCTTCGCTGCACTTGGCTGCAGCGCCTGTCACCGCCCCGCACTGATCACCGGCAAGCATCCACTTTACCCGGCGCTGACCGAGCAACGCATTGCGCCGTATACCGACCTGTTGCTGCACGACATGGGCGCAGGCCTGGCCGACGGGCGTGAAGACTACCTCGCCAATGGCCGACAATGGCGCACACCTGCGCTGTGGGGACTTGGCCTGGGAGAGCGCATCAACCCCGGCAGTGGATACTTGCACGACGGTCGCGCACGCACCTTGGAAGAAGCCATTGTCTGGCATGGTGGTGAGGCAGAAATTGCTCGACAACGGTATGTTGCATTGGCTGCGAAGGAACGACGGGCGATTCGGGCGTTTCTTGAATCGCTGTAGGGCGACGCGAGGGTGGTCAAGCTGCTCCTTTTGTGCGAGTGGGCAATTCAAGTGGGCGGCGCTTGCAGTCTTCAACGTCACATCGAAAAGCGAGACATTGAATGTCCGAAGCATTGCAACTTAGAGAGGTCCATGTTGGCTGTTACATTCGTCATGACACATCATCAGACTGCAATCTTTTTTTCAGCAATTGTGGCAATACCTCACTTGCTCGCCCCTCTAGCCAAAACTCCCGCGCGCTACGGACACACTTGGTGTCAGGATTGATATGCACCACGGTAGCGCCCGCCCGCCAGGCAATATCTGGTATTTGTGCTGCAGGTTTGACAACGCCCGATGTACCCACGGATAGGAGTACGTCACAGTCTTTCGCAGCGGCAAAAGACTGCGCCAATGCCTGCGTAGGGAGACTTTCTCCAAACCACACTACGCCAGGGCGTAGCTTGCCACCGCAATGACTGCAACGCGGCGGCTCCACGTGCCGCCCCTCTATGGGCTCATCAGGCGGTGGCAGAGGATCGATAGCGAACCTGGCGCAGGCAAAACAACGTGGTTTGCTTAAACTTCCATGCAGATGGATAACCTCAGTACTGCCAGCGCGCTCATGCAGGTCATCTACATTCTGTGTGACCAGTGTCAGCTTCGGAACGATGGCGGATAGTTCCGCAATCGCCCGATGTGCCAGATTTGGGTGCGCTTTGTACACCTGCATTCGCCGCCACTCATACCAGCCCCATACGAATGTGGGATCTCGTCTAAAGGCTTCACGGGTAGCTAGGGCGGCGGGGTCGAAGCGTGCCCACAATCCTGCCTGCGCGTCACGGAACGTCGGAATTCCACTTTCCGCAGAAACTCCAGCGCCAGTAAAGACAAGGACATGTTTGGCGCTTTGTAGTACATCAAGCACGCCCTGATCAATTTCCACGGCAGGCCTCCTCAGTGTTTTCTTTTTACCAATGCAGCATAGATAGCGGACTGTCCACTCGCCGGGTCTATATAGTTTGCCGTGGACATGTCGCAGAGATGCACGGGCTCTAACGCAAGCTCCAGTTTGGGCGCATCTGCATACCATTCTTCGTCGTTATGCAGCGCATGTTCGAAGGCCTGAAGCATTCCCGGGCAATCCTTGAACTGAGGATTCACAGCGTAACCGCCGGCTTGATCTTGGTAGAATCGATGAAACACTAGAAAGACCACCCCCCAGCGAATGACGTGGTCATTTGATTCGGTATTGGGTATTACCTTTTGCAGGTCTCGGCGGATTTCCCATATTTTCTGGTAGGCATTTTTATTATTGTGGACGACTTTGAACTCCATAGCATGGGGGGGCTGATCGCCTGTCTGATCCTCGATCCACACATCTACTTTCTTGCGCTCGGCAGCGATCAGCCAGCGGGGCACATTGTGTCGCTCATCCAGAGGTTCGCCCAAGCCAAACCGGGCGCGATTAACGTCCAGGAGCGCTGCAGCTTCCAGACTCAACCAATGTTCAGGGGCCGCCGTGACGGCAATGGACATCAGCATGCGTCGGCGCTCCTCCTGCTGGAGATGAGTAATCAGGAAATCAAAAAATGAAGGTACAAAGGACATAAGTGCAGTCTGCGTTAGTAGGTTTGAGCAGTGGTTCGCCAACAGCATGTTGCATGCACGTGCGACGAAATGGGTCGCGGACGAGCGCAATCCAGTCAGTCCAGGCGCTGGCTAATGATAAAGTCGTTGCGGCGTCGAACGCCCTATTGGCTAGAAGTAGGTGATCGAATATCCGACAACCTAGTGATACATTCGCAACTTAATCCATTCTCGGTTTTTCAGGGTTTTAGATGACGCTTACGTTCAAAACCGTGTATCACCGCATAATTGTTAGACAATTCCCTTATGGACCAACAACCACATTGTCATCCATGGATGCGCCGGTTGATGCAGTGGCTGACCATTTTGCCAATGTTCTCTTCTTAATTGGCGCGCCTCGAGAGCACAGCTCGCTAGATACCAATAGAGTGGTGACATTCTACGTTGATTCAGAACCGATGAAGCGCAACCTGAGCGAAAACGAAGTTCAGGTGCTCTATGACGCAGGCGGCCCATTGAAAGAGGCCTTTGTGCAATGGGCGATGTCACTGGTTGAGTTCATGCGCCTGATGCTGTTCAGGTTAGGGATGGTCAGTGTCGATTTTGCAGACCTTTTGACCGTTATTCATTTCTCAAGCTCCAAGCGTTTTCGATTTGAGAAAATCCCCTACGATGACCACGCCACTGTTCCATACGACAAACACACGGGGGCGGGCTACCGGACGCTTTACAGTTGCGTTGCAGGACCAGTAGATCTCTCACTGGCTCACTACTCGGACCTGCAAAGCACACTTGAGCTTCATAATCCTGGCTGCATCATGATTAAAACTGCGATGACCATTGCAGAGTACGACCCGCCGATGATGATGTTGCTTGGCGAGCCTATCAATACCTGATGGTTGTCCGGATCGTTGAAGCCAGGTGCGATCTGTCGCGCGCTAAACACCACTCACCTAGAAAGAACGCTAATAGCAATACTTCTTATTTACTTGGATTTGACAAAAGCTTAAGCTCCGTAGGCGGCCATCCCGGTCGTGTCACAGAGCAGCCGACCGTGCCATTTGCCCTTCCCTCCCCGACAATTCCCCGGAGCCCGTCGCTGAATTGGCAAGGTATCGACCTGCGCTGGGCGTACAACGACCTGCTGCTGAGCCTGAGTCGCCAGACCCGTTGCGTGCACCGCGCTTACGACGTGCTGCATGACGCCCTGTTGCGCTTTGCACTGGCCCAGCATTCCCAGCCTGTGACTCAACCCAATGCGTACCTCAGGCAAGTCGCGCAATCGGTGTTGATCGACCACTACAGGCGCAATGACCGCCTACAGCCGCTGCCTGATTACGAGGAAGCCCGCGATGAGCACGTTGCGCCTTCGGCAGAACACCTGCTCGACATCCAGCAACGGCTGACCGCTCTGCATCGTATCCTCGACTGCTTGCCACCGCGCTGTCGCGAGGTTTTCTGGCTGGCGCGCATCGAGGGCTATGCTCAGAAGGAAATCGCGCTAAAGCTGGAAATTTCCCTGAACATGGTCGAGCGCCATATGGCCCGCGCCTTGGTCACCTTACGCGACGCCCGCGACTTGCTGCGCGCATGAATTCGATTCGCGAACAGGCAGCGTTGTGGTTTGCGCGCATGTACAACGCCGATGCCGCGCATCCTGAACACGCCGATTTTGACAACTGGCTCGCGGCCGACCCGCGCCATGTGGCTGAATACCGTGCCCTTGCCGAACTCTGGGGCGACTTCGCCTCTACCAAACGTACCGAGGCGCTGGCCAAAGCCATGGAGCGCAGCAATGCTCAACGTCAGCGCCGCCGCTTGCTGCAAGGTGGCATGCTGGCCGTGTTGTTGGGAGTGGGCTGCACGCTGGGCTGGCACGCCCATCGATACGGCCCGCTGGAGCTTGATTTGCACACGGGCATTGGCGAACAACAGACGCAGCATCTGCGAGACGGAACCGAAATCATCCTCGATGCCGACACTCACCTGCACCTGCGCTACGAGCCTGGCCAGCGCCAGGCAGAACTGGTGCATGGTGAGGCAATCTTCCATGTCGCCCGCCAGCCGCAACGGCCCTTCGTCATTGACAGCGGTTTGGCACGGGTGCGGGTACTGGGCACCCGTTTCGTGGTCAATCGTCTGCCCGACCGGCTGCGGGTCAGTGTCGAAGAGGGTCGAGTGCAGGTGGAGAGCCTTGCCAGCAGCGGCGAAAGCCTGGTGCTGGGCGACGGTGAAGTTGCCGAAGTGGGCGCCGATGGCCACCTGCAGCGTTTGCCCCGCGCCGCCAACGATGCCTTCACGTTCCAATCCGGCAGCCTGGTGTTCGACCAGGCCGATTTGACCGAGGTTGCCGCCAGCCTGTCGCGCTACCGGCAGTCGCCCGTGCGCGCTGCGCCTGGCACCAGCCCGCGCGTCAGCGCTGTGGTGCAACTCGCCAATGTCGAAGGCTTCCTGCAATCGCTGCCGCAGGTCGTACCGGTGCGCTTGCGCGACGACGCGGGCACTACCGTTCTTCTGCCCCGCTAGGCCCTAAAGTCAGTCGAGTGAAATACCACTTGTCGGCTTTGCAAATAATTTTCATTTCGACATCAGGGTAAATCGCCCTTCGCGCGTTAGTGCTACAGCAACCAAACACAAGAAGGAAACTCTGCATGTTGATGCAACCGACCCTGCGCGCCCTCTCGGCCGCAGTGGCCATGACGCTGGCCACCCAGGTGCTGGCCGCGCCGATCGATCTCGACCTGCCAGCACAGCCGCTGGCTACCTCGCTTCGTCAGCTGGGCGAAGCCGCAGGGTTGACCATCGCCGTCGACAGTGCGCTGGTGCAGGGTCGTCAGGCTCCGGCGGTCAGCGGCCAACTGGAGGCGCATGACGCCCTGTCGCGACTGCTGGCCGGCAGCGGCCTGAGTTACCAACAAAGCGGAAACACATTGATCGTCAGCCAGCCGAGCGCAGATGCCCTTGAGCTTAGCGCCACCAGCATCAACAGTGTTGGTCTCGGTGCCACCACCGAGGGCACCGGCTCCTACACCAGCGGTTCCACCGCTACCGCAACCAAGCTTCCCTTGTCGATCCGCGAGACGCCTCAGGCAGTCAGTGTCATGACCCGCCAGCGCATGGAAGACCAGAACCTCACCCAGCTCCTGGACGTGGTCAAGCAGGCCCCGGGGCTTAACGTCAACCAGGGTGGCAACGCCGGCTCGGATTCCAGCAACATTTACTCGCGCGGCTTCCAGGTAGAGAACTATCAGATCGATGGTTTGCAACGCCTGGACAGCAACTACAAGTCCGTGGCTCAGAGCAACGACATGATCCTCTACGACCGCGTCGAGATCATCCGCGGGGCCACCGGTTTGACCAATGGCGTGGGTACCCCCGGGGCCACCGTGAACTTGATCCGCAAACGCCCGACCGCAGACTTCAAAAGCAGCGTCTCGGTCGCGACCGGCTCGTGGAATTACCAGCGCAATGAAGTCGACGTGGGCGGTCCGCTGAATGACAGCGGCACCCTGCGCGCCCGCGTGGTCGGTGCCTACCAGGACAACGAGTCTTACATCGACCGATTCAACGAGCGCAAGAAGGTGTTCTACGGCGTGGTCGAAGCCGACCTCACACCCGACACCTTGCTGACCTTCGGTATGGACTCGCAGTCCCACGAGGCCGATGACCATGCCCGCAGCGGTCGTCCGTTATTCAACAGCGACGGCTCGCGGGCCAAATGGTCCCGTTCGGATTCGGCGGCCGCCAGTTGGGCCTACTCCGACCGCAACTTCACGACCGCTTTCGCCACCCTCGAGCAAAACCTCACCGAGCGCTGGAAAGCCAAACTGACGCTGAACCGCGATCGCTACGAATATGATGAAGTGCTCGGCTATGCCGCTGGCGGCAACCCCAATCCAGCCACCGGGGCCGGGGTCAATCTGTGGGCCGGGCGTTGGGAAGCCAAACCGGTGCAGACCAGTGTCGACCTGAACATCGCCGGTAGCTTCGACCTCTGGGGCCTGGAGCACGACGCCGTCGTAGGCTATACCCGCCAGCACACTGAGTACCGTACCAACGGCTATCCGCTGTGGTGGTTCGATGGTTGGAGCAACGCCATCCCTAACATCTACACCTGGAACGGTGATACCCCTGGCAAGCCGCCACTGCCAGCCACCAGCCGCATCGACTATCAGGAAGACCAGACTGCCACCTACGGCAGCACGCGCCTGCGCCTTACCAATGATCTCTCGCTGGTTCTCGGTGCACGCGTCAACGACTGGAAAAACACGGTCAAAACCGACTACTACGACACTACGCCAGACACTGACGAACGCCGCAAGGAAACCGGCGTGGTCACGCCGTTTGCCGGGGTGGTCTATGACCTGGATGAACATTGGTCGGTGTATGCCAGCTATACCAGCATTTTCAAACCGCAGAGCAACAAGGACATCAACGGTCAGTACATCGATCCGCTCGAAGGCGACGGTTATGAGGTGGGCAGCAAAGCCGCATTCTTCGACGACCGCCTGAACCTTGGCCTGGCGTTGTATGAAATCAAGCAGGACAACCTCGCCGTCCTCATCGAGCCTAACGTCCCGGTTCCCGGCGGTGGCTTCGCCTACCGCGCCGAATCCGGCACCAAGACCCGTGGCTTCGAACTGGAAATGAGCGGCGAGCTGGCTCCGGACTGGCAAGCCAGCGCCAGCTTCAGCCGCAACATCGTGCAGGACGCCGCGGGCAGCAAGCTCAACACCAACGTTCCGCAAAACACCTTCAAACTGTTCACCACCTACACCATGCGCGGTATCGGCAACGGCCTGGCCGTGGGCGGAGGCGCGAACTGGCAGAGCGAGATCTACAGCAACAATCAGGGCCCGAACCGCGTGCGCTTCACCCAGGGTGACTACGCAGTGGTCGACCTGATGGCGCGTTACCCGATCACCCGTCAGTTGAGTGCGACCGCCAACGTCAACAACCTGTTCGACAAGGAGTATTACACCAACACCGCCGGTAGCAGTTACTACGGTACCCCACGTAATGCCACGGTCGGTCTGAAATACGACTTCTAGTGCGTCATGGTGGTGTCCAGCTGGTTGAGTGGGCACCACCAACCCTCAATGTACCGGTAAGGCCATCGGTCGCATCGGCGCTGCATCGGCGCCGCGCAGCTTCAACGAGGCGCCCACGAAGGCAAATTGGTAAACGCGATCCTTGGACAAGCCTTCCAGATTCACCAGTTCGATAATCGGTGCGCCCTGCATCGCCAACAGATAGGTGTGCAGCGGCAGGTAATTGCCCTCGACCTCCGAAGGGAAGGTCTCGAAACTCAGATTATCGGCACCGACCACCATTGCACCGCTGTCTTCTACCAGAAATTTCGCTGCATCCAGACTCAGGCCCGGCGGGTTGGCCATGTAGGCCTGGGCATGTTCATAGTCGCGCATGCGTCCGGTACGGATCAGCACCACGTCGCCCTTCTCCAGCGCCACACGTTGCTTGGCCAACGCTTGTTGCAAATCGCTGCGGGTGATGCGGTAGTTATCCGCCAGTTGCTCCAGGCCCTTGGCCATGGCGACATCAATCATCACTCCCCGAGCAATGATCGGCGGCAGCTTTTCCGCGCCAGTGACGTTCCAGCCGCGATCACCCAAGTGCTCATCGGCGCGAAACCCGTTCCAGATCTTGCCGTTGAGGCCAAAGTGGTTGAGTGCATCGATATGGGTACCCATGTGTGCATACATCGACACCGCCGAACCACTGTAGCTGACATGCTGGTTCATCGGTTCGCCGACCTGCATCGGATCGGCGACCACATTGCCATGGGGGGTGTGGGTCATCCACATCTGATACGGCGGATCACCTGCGGCTTGCCAACTGGGCATGCCGACGAAGTATTCCACCGCCAGGTCGTAGGCCTGGGCGCCATTGACCCGCGCCAGAATCGCTGCCTGCGACTGCGGCGTCATGAGGTTCAGGCGACCGATCTCGTCTTTCTCCCCCCAGGGACTGATGCCCACCTCGGGCTTGGCCAGCGCACCAGCGCTGCACAGTGAGCTGAACATCGACAAGACGGCCAGACCGGTAAGGGTTTTGATCCACGAACGCTGCAACATGAGAGAACTCCTCAAAGGGGAGCGCTCATGTTATTAGTAGAAAATTCAAAGATAATCAGGCGTAAGGTTAATTGATATTCAACCAGGAGGAAAAAATATGGATGTGTTGCTGGCCATGCGCACTTTTCGCCGCGTGGTCGAGCGCGGCAGCTTCAGCCAGGCGGCAGTCGACCTGGGACAATCCACGGCGGCGGTAAGCAAGCAGGTGCGCCAGTTGGAAAAGCACCTGGGCAGCCTGTTGCTGCTGCGCACTACCCGGCGCATGAGCCTGTCCGAATCCGGCCAAGCCTATTTCAGCGAGTGCTGCCACCTGCTCGAGGAACTGGACGCCCTCGAACGGGCGACCCAAAGCGGTTCCAGCGAGCCCAGCGGCCGTCTGCGGGTCAACGCACCGCTTTCGTTTGGACTCAAGGTGCTGTCACCGATTCTGGTAGCGTTTATGCAGCGCTACCCGGATCTCAAGGTAGAGCTGACCCTCGACGACCGTCTGCTGGACGTTGTCAGTGAAGGCTTTGATGTATCGTTGCGAATTCGCAGCCATTTGCCCGACTCTTCGCTGGTCGCCCGGCGCCTGGGTGAAGTGGCGCAGGTGATCTGCGCTGCACCGGCCTACCTGAAGGCAAACGGTACGCCACACAGCGTCGAGGCGTTGCGCGAGCACAGTTGCCTGGCCTATCGCCTGGCCGAGCATCCCGGCAGTTGGCAGTTACAAGGCCCGCAAGGCAACAGCCGCCTGGAGCTACCCGTACGCCTTGCGGTAGACAACAGTCTGATGTTGAGCGAGATGCTCCTGGCCGGCCTGGGCATCGGCGCCCTACCCTCTTTTATCGCCCAGCCCTTGCTCGACAGCGGCCAGTTAATGCAATTGCTTCCCGAACAATCGATGCCGCGACGCTCGATCTATGCGCTGTATGCCAGCCATCGGCATGTGTCGCAGAAAGTCAGGGTGTTCGTGGATTTTCTCGCCTGTGCGCTGCAAGCGCTGCCGCCAGACACGCCAGCATCCGACGCCTCTGCCGGCGCGGTGAAAAACATCGTTGACACCTCCATGCCCGGCAGCCAGATAAGGGCATATTGACATCACCCCAGGCGAATAGAGAGCATGGACAGGCTTCGAGCCCCCTTCATCAAGGAATTTTCGCATGACCTGCATCACCCAAGTCGACAGCACGCTCTGGGCATTGATCGGCCGCCTGCAAGGCGCTGAGATACAGACGCCGTACACGCCGAGCAACAAATACTTCCAAGTAGAATCCGTCAATGCAAACGCCGTTGTGATACGCACAGGCGAAGGCGGTAGCGCTGTCGCCTTGAGACGAGAAGCCTTCCAGCAAACCCTGGACTATCTCGTGAAACATGAACACGTCGGTGAAAGCAACGCGATCAAAATCGAATCCAATCATAACGACGAGTTGGCCGGGCCTCTGTGCAAAGCTGCACGCGAGCTGCCCAATGGCGACCTCGGCACCGTTGTCATCACGTATATCCTTCCGATCCTGGAACAGTGCGAAGCGGTCGCCATCGGTCGTTTGTCGAGACCCACCACGACCTGGCTGATCACTCAACGCGAGCCACTGCGCAGCTCAGGACAATAACCAAGATCGTTTGATCACAACATAATTGTCCCCAAAAAGGGCAGCGCGGATCATCTGCGGACTGCCCTGCGTCAACGCCAAGCTCATTCGCCAGGCCTTGCCCCTGTTAGCGACCTACATCATGCACGCACCTTGCGCCGCGGCACCCGGCTGCGCTGCTCTTCTTCCCAGCCCTCCACCAGACCAACTGGCACATCAACCGCTGCCAGGGTCTCGCGTCCGCGTACCAGGTCGCTGGCGCGCTCGGCGAGCATGATAGTCGGGGCATTGAGGTTGCCGTTGGGCTCGCTCGGGAACACCGACGAGTCGATCACCCTCAGCCCCTGCAAGCCATGTACACGCAGCGCCGAGTCGACTACCGCCATGTCGTCCTCGCCCATGCGGCACGAACCACAAGGGTGCATGGTGCTCTCCATGTTGGCGCGCACGAAGGCGTCAATTTCTTCGTCGGTCTGCACCTGAGGACCCGGCGCCAGTTCTTCGCCGCGGAAGCGGTCCATCGCCGGCTGGGCAATGATTTCCCGGGTCAGGCGTACGCAGCGACGAAAACCCTCGCGATCCGCTTCGCTCTCCAGGTAGTTGAAGCGAATTTGCGGATGCTGGTACGGATCGGCCGACAGCGCCCGCACGTGGCCTCGGCTCTTGGGCTTGTTCGGCCCGGTCAGCACCATGAAACCATGCCCCTTGAACGGCTTGTCGCCGTCGTAGCGCATCGCCGCCGGCAGGAAGTGAAACTGGATGTCCGGCCAACGCAGGCCTTTGGACGAACGGATAAAACCACCGGCCTCGAAGTGGTTGCTGGCGCCCAGGCCGTCCTTGAACAGCAGCCAACGCAAGCCGATCATCGCCTTGCCCAGCAGGCTCATCTTGCCATTGAGCGTCACCGGTTCCTTGCAGGCGTACTGAATGTAGATCTCCGAATGGTCCTGAAGGTTTTCACCCACTCCGGGCAAGTGATGGAGCACCTCGATCCCGGCTTTTTTCAGGACGTCCCGTGGGCCGATACCCGAACGTTGCAACAGATGCGGCGAGCCGATCGGACCGGACGACATCAGCACCTCGCGATTGCAATACACCTTGTGGGTCTGGCCGCCCTCGTCGTACTCCACACCCACCGCACGCGAGCCTTCAAGTAGAATGCGCCGGGTCATCGCGTGGGTGATCACCGTAAGGTTCGGCCGGGTCATGGCCGGGCGCAGGTACGCATTGGCGGTGGACCAACGCACGCCGTCCTTGACGGTCATGTGCATGGCCCCGAAGCCTTCCTGCATGTAACCATTGCAATCATCGGTCTTGATGTAGCCAGCCTCGCCACCGGCTTCCACCCAGGCGCCATACAGCGGGTTCTGCATGTTGTTGCCATTGTTGGTGGACAACGGTCCGGCGCCGCCGCGGTAATCATCGCCACCGAATTTATAGTGCTCGGCGCGCTTGAAGTACGGCAGGCAATTGCGATAGCTCCAGTTTTTCGCGCCCAGACTTTCCCATTCATCGAAGTCGCAGGCATGACCGCGGATGTAGACCAGGCCGTTGATCGAGGACGAACCGCCCAACACCTTGCCCCGTGGGCAATGCAAGCGTCGGCCATCCAGGTGCGGCTCGGCGACTGTCTCGTAGCGCCAGTTGTACTTCTTGGTGTTCATCGGCAACGAGAACGCACTGGGCATCTGGATCAGCACACTACGGTCGCTACCGCCGAACTCCAGGACCAGCACCGAGGTGGCCGGGTCTTCGCTCAAGCGGTTGGCCAGAACGCAGCCAGCAGAGCCTGCACCGATGATGATGTAGTCATATTTCTTGTTCATGGTTCTAGTCCTGTACTCGAAGGCCTGCGGCCTTGATGTTGCGTTCATTGCCTTTGGGGTAGCCGCCCCAGCCCAGGCGCACGGCCAGCAGTCGGGTCAGGCTGTAGTGCACAAGCCCGGCCAGCAGGCAGGACGGCAGCGAGGCCGTGGCCAAGGTGAAGAAATCGGTATGCGCCAGGGTTTGCGGGTTGAATATCACCACGTAAATGGCAAAGCCCGCCGCCAGCGCGACCAGTGCGATGGGATTGAAGCCCTTGCAGTAGCGCAGCGGCGACGCGCTTTGTTCAGCGTAGAGATGACGCAGGTTCAAACGCTGCTTGCGTAGGAAGAAGTAATCGGCAATGCCAATACCAGCCAGGGCACTGTTGAGCGCGGAGGTCCACACCAGGAAAATGAAAAAGCCGTCGTAGATGCCTGGAAGAAACACCACGATCACCACCGGAATGATGCAGAACAGCCCGATCAGCACGCCCCAGCCCATACTGCGCAGCCGCTCCCCGGCCAACTGACGCAAGCCGATCACCGCGGTGTAGAGGATGTTGACCATACCGGTCAGGTTGGCAAGTGCCAGAAAGCTCAGCGCTATCACCCCGAAGCCCAGGCCACCGGCCAGGCGCATCCAGGTCGTAGGATCGCTGCTGCCCAAGGTGGTGGCGGCGAACAGGCTGACCGACTCCCCCAGCGCAGCGGCGCCGAAGATCCCGACCAGATTCGGCCAGAACGCCGTGCGTTGATTGCTGCACAGACGTGACAGGTTGCCAATGTAGGGCCACCAGGAAAAGCCCGCGGCAATGTTGATTTCCACCGCGATCATGAAGTTGACATGGGGATTTTCGAACGGTGGTTGCAGCGCCGGCATGGCCAGCAGTTCGGCGAAACTGTAACGACGGGAAATGAAGTACATCAGCGCCAGCATGATCAGGATCAGGCTCGGCGCGATCACCGCGCTCAAGCGGCGGATCATGTCCGGTCCACGCATGGCCACCAACGCCGCGAGTACAATCGCCAGCAAGGCACCTGCCGTCACAATCCAGCCGTCACCATCAGGCTGGCCTTGCTGCACCAGGGTTTCCAGGTTGTCCAGTGCCCGCCCGCACATCAGCCCCAGCACCGCCAGCCAGCCCATGGTCAGCACCACCACCGACAGGAAGTAGACCAGGCGACTGCCATTGAGGCCGAACATGCTGCGCAGGAAGGTGAACTGCTCGACGCCATACTTGCCACACGGCAAGCAGGTCGAGGATGCCGCCAGAACCACCCCGACAATATTGCCGATAATGATCGCGGCAATCCCTTGCAAAGGCCCGACAAACAGCGCCGTAGCGCCGCCTATCAGGAATACCCAAGTGGCTACCGCCAGCGCCGAATTGGCGTAGGCAAAGCCCCAGAAACCCCAGACTCGTTCATTGGGCAGCAAAGGCGTATCGCCACGTTCGGCACTGAGGCGAAATTCCTGCTCTCGAGCGGACTTCATGGCCGGCCTCCCAGGACATACGCGCCGATGACCATCACCAACATCAGCGCAACCAGTGCGACAACATCAAGGACACTCAATGCCCCCGGCCGCTCACGCCTACCCTCCAGCTCTTCATAGGCGCACAGGCGCCTTTCCAGATCTTGCGCTCGCTCGACATCCACTTGGCTGTTCATCGGCATCACCTCGACAGGTTCTTGTTCTTGAAATTCGATGCATTCGATAAACCTGCGTCGCTCGCCAACTTTCAGCGACGCAGGCCGGCCCCGTTACCTCAGGGCAAGGTGATCCAGACCGCCTTGGTCTCCAGCAAGAACTCCAGTTGCTCTGCGCCCATGTCCTTGCCATAGCCAGACTGTTTGTAGCCACCGAATGGCATGGATGGGTCCAGGGTGCTGTGGGCATTGACGTACACGGTGCCGGCACGCAGGCGTGGAATCAGGCCATGAACCTTGCCCAGGTCGTTGGAGTAGATCGCCGCCGCCAGGCCGAACACCGAATCGTTGGCCAGGGCCAGGGCCTGCTCCTGGGTATCGAACGGCAGGGTGACCAGTACCGGGCCGAAGATTTCTTCGCGCACGATGCGCATGTCGTTGTTGCAGTGGGCGAAGATCGTAGGCTGCACGTAGAAGCCTGGACCTTCGACCGGCTCGCCGCCGTAGTACACCTGCGCGCCTTCGCCTTTGCCCACGGCAATGTACTCGAGCACGCGCTGCTGTTGCTGACGTGACACCATGGGGCTGATGAAACAGTCCGGATCCAGGCCCGGGGCAATTTTGAGGGTGGCGGTGTAACGGGCCAGCGCTTCGAGGAACGCCGGGTAGATACTGCGTTCGATGTAGGCACGGGTGCCGGCATCGCACACCTGCCCGGAGTTGAAGAACACGCCATTGGCGACCGCCTCGGCTGCTGCGTCGATATCGGCATCGGCGAACACAATCACCGGCGACTTGCCACCCAGCTCAAGGGTCAGGCGTTTCATCTGGTCCATTGCGGCTTTGCCCACCGAGCACCCGACCGGGGTGGAACCGGTGAAGCTCAGCTTGTCGATGCCAGGATGACTGGACATCGCCGCGCCCACCACGCTGCCGCGCCCGGTAACAATGTTCAGCACACCGTCAGGTATGCCCGAAGCCTGGACCAGCTCGGCAAAGCGCAGGGCCGACAGCGAGGTCAGCTCCGCAGGCTTGACTACCACGGTACAGCCTGTGGCCAGTGCTGCACCCAGCTTCCAGGCCATGGTCTGCAGCGGGAAGTTCCACGGCACGATGACCCCGACCACCCCCACCGCTTCCTTGCGGGTGTAGGCCAGGTAATTGCCTGGCAGCGACGGCTCGACGGTACGGCCGTGGATCTTGCTCGCCCATCCGGCGAAATACCGCAGGGTATCGACTGTGCCCTGAATATCCACTGCGCGGGCTTGGACGACCGATTTGCCCATGTCGATGGACTCGATTTGCGCCAACTCCTGGGCATTGGTTTCGATCAGATCAGCCAGGCGATGGATCAGGCGCTCGCGTTCGAGGGGCTTGAGCTGGCTCCAGGCGCCGCCATCGAATTGTTCGCGGGCGGCGCGTACGGCACGGTCCAGATCCTCCCGGGTCGCCATCGGGATACGTGTGAGCACGCCTTCGGTCGACGGCTCGATCACCTCGGCGCTGGCACCATCGCTGGCCTCGAGCCAGGCACCGCCAATGAACATGCGCTGTGGTTTGGAAAGAAATGCCTGGGTGGCCTCGCAAACGCCGAAGGCCTGCAGGTAGGCTTTTACCTTGTTGTCCACTGGAGAGTCCCCGAATCAGCGCGCGTTGGCGCGTGCATGGAAGATGAAGCCGATGCTGTTCATCAGCAACTGCGCGGCGAGGATCGAGGTGACGCCCGCAGGGTCGTAGGCCGGGGCCACTTCGACCAGGTCCATGCCGACGATCCGGCCCTTGCTGCGTCGGGCCAGCGCCTGAATGATTTCCAGCACTTCGTAGTACTGGAAGCCGCCGTGACTCGGGGTACCGGTGCCTGGTGCGATTGAAGGATCGAAGCCGTCGATGTCGATGGTGATGTAGTAGTCGCGACCTTCAGGGATCATCGCCATGACACCCTCGCAGCCCAGGCGGCGTACATCGCGTACCGAGAGAATCTGCGAGCCGGCTTCACGTGCTGCGTCGTAGTCGTCGCGGTTGGAGGAAGACACGTTGCGGATGCCCATTTGGGTCATGCCGACAATGTGCTCAAGCTCCGAGGCGCGACGCAGTGGGCTGCCGTGACCGTAGCGCACGCCGTGGCGCTCGTCGACGAAGTCCAGGTGGGCGTCGAAGTGCACGATATGAATCGGTCCGCGGCCTTCAAACGCCTTGATGACCGGCGCATGAATCGAATGGTCACCGCCAAGTACCACGGGCATTGCACCGGCATCGAGGATCTGGCGCACGGCCCACTCGATGTTGGCGTTGCTGGTGGCCATGTCGGTATGCACGATATCAGCATCACCCACATCGACCATGCGCAGATGCTCTTCAGTCAGGTAGGTGGCGTCATCTTCGAAATCGTATGCCCCCGAATGGCCGAAAGAGAACAGCGTCGATGCTTCGCGGATGCCTCGGGGCCCAAAACGTGCCCCAGAACGCCATTGGGTGCCCATATCGTTGGGTGCGCCCAGGATCGCAACGTCTGCATCGATGGCTGCCCAGTCGGTGCAGATGGGTGATTTGGCGAAGGTGCAATGCCCCACAAAGGGCAGGTTGAGACGGCCGGATTCATAACCGTGCTTTGCCATGTTCGAGTTTCTCCACGTTATTGTTCTGGTCAGGAGACGGGGCGACTGCTCGACCACCGTTGCAGCCACTATGGCGTCAGCCCAGGCATGGAAAAATGCGCAAGTGCAGATGCATACATCGGTAAACACGAAGTGTGCGCACCTGTACCGACCGATATCCAACCCAGCCCATGCGCCCACCGATATTTCTCAACGCCAGGCATTGCGGACGGCATACGCGCAGGGTTAGCTTTAGAAAAAAAACATGGCCCGGGCGTTCATATCAGCCACTACGATGTGACGACCGGAAGGGAGGCCACGGTGATCCAGCTCCACGATATCGATCTGAAGCTTCTTCGGGTATTCACCACCATCGTCAAATGCGGCGGCTTTTCTGCGGCGCAGGCCGCACTGAACGCCGGCCAGTCGACTATCAGCGAGCAAATGACACACCTGGAGACCCGCCTGGGGGTCAAGCTTTGTCAGCGCGGACGCAGCGGCTTTCGCCTTACCGAGCAAGGCGCGGCCATTCATGAAGCCACCTTGCGTCTGCTAAGCGCCGTAGAAAGTTTTTGCATGGATGCCGACGTGCTCAAACAGCACATCAGCGGCAAGCTCAACCTGGGCATTATCGACTCCACCCTGACCGACCCCAGCTCACCGCTACCGCGCACCACCCAGCGCTTTGTCTCGCGAGGTCACGATGCACACCTGCACATTTACATCGGTGCCCCCGCAGAGCTGGAAGAGCGCGTGCTGGACGGTCGATTGCACTTGGCCGTAGGCCATTTCCCCCTGCATGTACCGGGGCTGTCGTACCTGTCCCTGTACGACGAAGCCCTGGGTCTGTACTGTGGCCGTCGCCATCCGCTGTATGCCAGCAAAGCTGCCAATGGTCGCCTGCTCGAAGAAGTGCGCGCCTGCCATATCGTCGTGCGCGGCTATATGCAACAGTACGACCTGGAACAACTGGGTATTACCAAGGCTGCCGCAACCGTAGAAAACATCGAGGCTGCGGCGATCCTCATCATCTCTGGGGCCTATGTCGGCTTTTTACCTGTGCATTTCGCCGAACCCTGGGTCAAGAGCGGCGAAATGCGCCGACTGGGCGCGAGCACGCTGGATCTCACCTCGCCGTTCGATGTCATCACCCGACGCGGTGTATCGCCACCGCCAATCCTGCAGGCTTTTCTCGAAGACCTGAACGCCTGCATGCACCCGCCCGGACTCGCCTGAAGAGCTTCCCGCCGCTCAAAGCGTCATCAGCTTTTCCTTGGTGATCGGCAAGTTGCGAATGCGTTTTCCAGTGGCGTGGTAAACCGCGTTTGCCACCGCCGCAGCCAGGCCGGTCACGCCGATTTCACCAATACCACGCGCCCCGAACTCACTGAGGTTGTAGTCCGGATAATCCAGCAAGGTGACATCGATATCGGGTAAGTCGGCATGCACCGGCACCACGTACTCCGCGTAATTATTGTTCACCGGCAAGCCGCTGCGCGGATCATTTTCACCGGCCTCGAACAGCGCCATGCCCAGGCCCATGATGATCGCGCCTTCGACCTGATTGCGCGCCGCCAACGGGTTGACCACTTTGCCAACATCAATGGCGCTGACCACGCGCGCTACACGCAGGCGCGAAATACCCGGATCCCAGCGTACCTCGACAAAGTGCACACCGAACGAGCGATAGGAGAAGTCGCCATCCTTTGCGCCGCTCTTGAAACTGCCTTCGGCGCGGCCCAAACGCTGATGGACCAGCACATCGGCAAAGTCGACCCGCTGGCTACCGTTGACCAGTTGGCCGTTCTCTACCTTCAGGTCATCGGCCTTGGCGCCGGCGAGCAACCCACCGTCCATGACCGCGTACTGCCGCAAGGTTGCCAATGCCGCCCGGGTTGCACCGGCGATGGCCGGCAAGATGCTGGCTGTGGCCCAGGATCCGCCCGCCAACGCGCCCGGCGGAAACGTCGAGCTGCCCAGCTCAACGCCGATACGCTCGAACGGCAGGCCCGTAAGCTGTGCCACCGTCTGCGCGACCACCGTATAGGTGCCGGTGCCGATGTCCTGCTGCCCGCACTGGGCAAGCACAGTGCCATCCGCACGAATGATCACACGGGCATCGGTGGGTACCTGAAAAGCCTCCCAATTGCAGGCACCCATGCCATAACCAATCAACTCATCGCCGTCGCGCATGGAGCCAACATCGGCGTTGCGTTTATGCCAGCCAAATCGCTCGGCGGCGGTATCGATTGCCTCGGGAAGATGGTTGCTCGACCAGGGCAAATCCAGGCTTTCATCGCGGCTGGCCAGGTTGAGCTTGCGAAACGCCAGCGGATCTGCCCCCCGCGACAGCGCCAACTCGTCGATTGCCGACTCCAGGGCAAACAGGCCCGGCGCAGCGCCAGGGGCACGCATAGATGTCGGTGTGCCTCGATTGAGTGGACTGCTTTTGTGACTGACCAATACGTTTGCACAGGCATACAAACTGCGGGTGACACTGCCGCAGGTTTCGACATAGGCATCGGTAGGCGATGTGCTGTTCACCGATTCATGCCGAATCGACACGAGCCTGCCGTCTTTATCGGTGGCAAGGCGAATGCGCTGCGAGGTTTCCGGGCGATGTCCGCTGGTGGTAAACATCTGCGCCCTGGGCAGCACCAATTGCACCGGCCGCTGCACCACCTTGGCGGCGCCGCAGGCGGCAATGGCGTGCGGCCAGGGCCACAATTTGCTGCCAAAACCCGAACCGATGAAGGGCGCATGCACTTCGACCCGATCTGGCGGCAGGTCGAAGACATTGGCCAGTACGTTGCGGTGATTGACCACCCCCTGGGTGCCCTCATAGACATACAGCTTGCCGTCGCGCCAATAGGCCGTGGTGGCATGCATCTCCATCGGGTTGTGGACTTCCACCGGCGTGGTGTAAGTCTCATCCAGCTGCGTGGCTGCCGTGTGCCAGGCTGCATCCGGATCGCCTCGGCTGTGTCCGCCCCCGCCTTCCCGCGCGCCGTGCTGGCGCAGTGCGTCGCTGAGGTTGCTGATCGCCGGCTTTTGCACGTACTCGACCTTGACTTCAAACGAGGCAGCACGGGCTTGCTCGAAGGTTTGCGCAACGACCAGCGCCACGAATTGCCCCGGATAAGAGACCACATCGTCTTCAAAGGGTAAGCGGCGTTCATCGACCTTGGCAGCACTGAGAATATCCTTGAAGCTCATGGCCACATTCGGGGTGCGGTGCAACTTCGGAAAGTTACCGTGGTGTAGCACAGCAACCACCCCCGGCATGGCCCGTGCATGGGTGTCATCGATGGCGACGATGCGGCCATTGGCGACAGTGCTGAACACACCATAGGCATAAGTCATGTCTGCGAGCGGATGATCGGCCGCGTAGCGCGCGGCGCCCGTCACCTTCAAACCGCCGTCGATACGCTTGTGGGGGGTGCCAATTATGGACTGACTCATCAGCGTGTGCTCCTGGCGGCAAGATCGCGCAGATTGCGCGTCACCACCTGCTGGCCCAACGGAATCTTGAACGCGTTGTGTTGGTAGGCCTGGGCGCCTTGCATGGCCAGCTCTCCTACCTGAGTGAAGAGTTCGAGGCCGGCTTGCTTGCCGGCCAGGGCACGCTCGGCTTCAGGGGCACGCCAGGGCTTGGTGCCCACACCGCCAAGGGCAATTCGCGCCTGGGTAATGCGCTGACCGTCCATCACCACAATGACTGCACTCGAAGCCAGGGCAAATTGGTAGGAATCCCGGTCGCGCAGTTTCAGGTAGGCAGAGCGGCTATTCGCCAGGGGCGCATCCAGGGTCACATAGGTGATTAGTTCATGGGGCTGGAGTGCGTGCTCTTCCCAGGGTGTCTGCCCCGGCAGCTTGTGGAAGTCGGCAAAGGCTATCTCGCGTATCCCGTTCGGGCCCTGCACCGTTACCTGCGCACCAATGGCGGCGATGGCCACGCACATGTCCGAAGGATGGCACGCGATACAGTGCTCGCTGGTACCCAGCACGGCATGGACGCTGCGATTATGGCCATCGATGGCCGCACAGCCCGAGCCTGGCTGGCGCTTGTTGCAGGGTGAAACACCATCGCGAAAGTAGTTGCAGCGCACCCGTTGCATGAGATTGCCGGCGGTGGTGGCCTTGTTGCGCAATTGCGTAGAAGCACCCGCCAGAATCGCCTCGGACAGCACCGCATACTGCTCGCGGATCAACGCATGATTGGCCAGCTCGGTGTTGCTGACCAGCGCGCCAATGCGCAGGCGCCCGTCGCCAAGGCGTTCGATTTGTTTGAGCGCGAGGTGATTGATGTCCACCAGACGGTCGGTTTGCATGACATCCAGCTTCACCAGGTCCAACAACGTGGTCCCCCCGGCCAAGTACAATGGCTGGCCTGGCGCGAGGTGACTGCTGATGGCCTGAGCAGGCGATTGCGCGCGGGTGTAGTCGAAAGTACGCATCAGGCTACCCCTCCCATCTTGCCGCGTGCCGATTGAATGGCCGCGAGGATGTTCTTGTAGGCACCGCAACGGCAGATATTGCCGCTCATGGCTTCCTTGACGCTGGCATCGTCAGCGCCAATGCCGGGGTCATTGAGCAGCGCCACGGCACTCATGATCTGACCGCTGGTGCAGTATCCGCACTGGTACGCGTCGTGGTCCCAGAAGGCCTGCTGAACCGGATGCAACGCATCACCCTTGGCCAGGCCCTCAATGGTGGTGATGCTATCCCCGTCGTGCTGCAGGGCAATTGAAAGACAGGAATTTATCGCCACGCCGTTGACCAACAAGGTACAGGCGCCGCACTGGCCATGGTCACAGCCCTTCTTGGTACCGGTGAGCTGCAGGCGGTCACGCACGACATCCAGCAGTATCGCGTTGGCCGGAACATTGAGCGTGTACAACTGGCCGTTGACGTTGAGCTCAAGGCGTTGCTCACCCGCTTTGGGCGCACCTGCCTCCTCGATCACTTCTGGCGCCGACTGGGCAGCACCCATGCCTTCCGGTATCCAGGTCGCCACGGTAGCGGCGGCGATTCCCGAAACGCCGAACTTGAGGAAATTACGCCGTGAAGGCTCGACGTCGGGTCGCCCGGTGTCTGTTGGAGGTTCGTGTTCGTCTGCACCCTTACTCTGCGTCATCAGGTTTCACCTTTATTATCCGAACAGGCACCAGGCACCCCAGCATTCGCTCTTGTGGGATAAGCGCTGCGTTAGTGGGCGTAGTGCACTTGTCTGTTTCACTGCGATGGCCACTGACTGTGCGATTCGCACCGGGGCACTTGAGTTCAATCCATCTGGCGGATTGGCAATGATCGAGTCGGATTGGCGATGACGTGGAAGGGGGTGTCTGGCCGCTGGTCCTTCAGCGGCTGGGCGCAACGTCAAAACACCGGTGTGTATTTGACGCTGAACATCACGTTGCGGGGGTCGCCATAGTAGTTGTTGTAGTCAATGGTGCTGTACGCCGGCAGGTAGTACTTCTTGTCGAACAGGTTGTTCAGGTTTGCCGCCACGCTGACTTCATCATTGATCCTGTAGGCAATGCGCGCATCCCACACTGCGTAACCTGGCAGGTCGAATTTATGGTCATACGACGTGGTACCGGTAACGGCGGTTGTACCGAGGCCGACCGACGTGCGGTTCCAGTCGCCCGGCAAGGTGTACTCACCCCACAGTTTCAGTTGGTGCTTGGGCGTCCAGGTGCTGAACACCTTGCCTTTGTAGTCGGCGTCCTCAAGGTACTTGGTGGTGTTGTAGACATACCCTGCCATCATTTGCAGGCCATTGAGCACTTCACCGCTGATCTGCGCCTCCAGCCCCTGGCTGCGTACCTTGCCCGAGGCTTTCGAGCAATACCAACCGTCACAGTCCATATCGCCGTTGCGATCGAGCATGGCGCGGTTTTCCTGATCGTAGCGAAACAGCGCGATCGAAGTATTCACCGCGCCGTCGTACAACTCGCCCTTCAAGCCCAACTCGTAGTTGCTGCCTGTGACCGGTTCGACCACCGAACCTGAGGCAGTACGTGCAGTCTGCGGCTGGAATACATCGGTGTAACTGGTGTAGACCGACCACTGATCATTGAGGTCGTACACAAGGCCTGCGTAAGGCGAAACCTTGCCGCTGGTGGAGGTAGTCGACTCGCTATAACCGGTATGGTCGAAACCTTCACCGGAATAGGTGTAGTCAAACCAGCTGGTGCGGCCCCCAAGGATCAGTTTCAGTGGCTCGGTCAGGTTGACCGACCAGCGCGTGTACAAGCCCTTTTGCTCGACCTCGTACGCCGTGAGCTGACCGAGACCCCGACGCGCCAACTCGTAGATGTCGGGCATCGGACGGTGATGATCGACATTGGAAGAATCCGCCAATGGAGTGGGCGCACGCGCCCAGCGGTCGTCGGTTTCGATATGGGAGTAGTTGGCGCCGAGCAAGAAGGTCTGTTCAAAGCCAAAGCCGGTGAACTGGCCGTCCAGGTACAGGTCAAGGCCTTTGCTATGGGTGGTGAAGTCGGTGCTCCAGTCGATGTAGTTGTTCTTGGTCGAGCCATTGGTTGGCAAGGCATCCCACAGCGCCTGGTAGGTCGCGCCATTGTGTTCGCTCATGTATACGCCGGCAGCCTTGACCCGCCAGTTGTCATCAAGGCGATAGCTGGCGTCGAGAAACACACTGTTCTGATCGTTGTTGGCCCGGTTCCAGTCGGCGCCCACATAGGATGAACGCGGCCAATCGGGGTTACCGCCGTCGGCGAAGCGCGGTATGCCGAGCATGGCCGGTCGCGAGTGCCCTTTTTGATTGGTCATGCCGATGCCCACGGTCAGGTCCGGGCTGAAGTCGTAGTCGATAGCGCCGTACACCGTCTGGTTCCAGCCGCGAACATAGTCGACGAACGAACCGCTGTCGCTCTGGTTGACTACGGTGCGGCCGCGCAGGGTGCCGCTCTCATTCAGCGGTCCGCCAGCATCCAATTGCAGGCCATAGCGGTCCCAGGAACCGGCCTTGCCGGTGAGGCTGACAGTTGCCTTCTGCTGACCGCGCTTGCGCACCAGGTTCATTGCCCCACCTGGGCTGTCACCGCCCTGGAGCAACGCTGCCGGGCCGCGGAGAATTTCGGCGCGGTCGTAGATGCTCAAGTCTTCGGTCAGGTAGCTACCCAAGGAGTAGGTGTTGCGTGGAATCGGCACGCCGTCGTACTGGATGGTGTCGATGCTGAAGCCACGGGAATAGATGAACAATCCCGAGCCAGGCGACTTGGCTGGGGTAAGACCTGGGGTGCGGGCGATCAGATCGGCGATGGTCTCGGTGTTCTGATCGTCCATTTGCTTACGGGTCATTACCGTCACAGACTGCGGTATGTCCTTGAGCTTCTGCACGCCTTTGCCCAGGGTCACGGCACCCGAGGTATAGGAGTGACTGCCCTCGGTGGTGGCCAGCGGCTGGCGACCGATGATGCTTGAGGTTTCCAACTCCAACGCACCATTGCTGGGTTCGGCAGGCAGCGCAATCAGGTATTGGCCGTCGGCGGTGACACTCAGGATCAGACTGCTGTTAGCGATCAGGTAACCCAGTGCCTGCGCTACGCTCAGGCGTTGATTGAGTGCCGGTGCCTGGACCGCATGGGTGGCATCGGTGTTGAACAGAATGCGCGCCCCCGTCTGCCTGGCCAGCGCGCTAATCGACTGGTCCAGTGCCTGCGCCGGTAGGTCGAAACGGTATTGCGCCTGTTCGGCATGCAGCGGTGCGGCGACAACAAGGCTGACGCTCGCCACCAGCAGCGGACGGTACAAAGGATTGAAAGTTAACGTCATGGGATCCCTATTGAAACCAGTAAGAGGTGCGTTTCATAGGGAATGGCGTTTGTCGTGCAGCGATATTGATGTGGTGCTGAAATTATTTTTCAGCGCTGCACCTCCAGCGTCACTGAACCGTCGGCTTCGCGATGCACGATGACCGGTGCGAGTTGCGCCAGGCTGTCGATCAACTGCTCGACGTTGCCTGCCGGGTATTGGCCGCTGAGCCGATGTTGCTGAGCACCCGCGCCTGTCAACCGAATCGGTGCTACACGATGGCGCTGCACCTGCGCCACAACCGCATCCAACGGCGTGGCGTCGAAATGAAACAGGTCTTGCCGCCAGGCTTGCAGTTGCGCCGGATTGCTTGTTTCGACAGCCCCCAACGCCTGGCGGCTAGCCCGCAACTGTTGCTGAGCGACCAGGTGCTGACGTGCCTGCCCATTGCTGACTTGCACCGCACCTTCCAGCACCGCTACTCGCACCCCGCGCGTATCACTGAGCACATCGAATACGGTACCAATATCGCGGACGATGACACCGTGGCTACGCACAATGAACGGCGCCTTCTGGTGCGCGACGCTAAACAGTCCTTCACCCTCGAGCAGCTCGAACTGACGACTGCGCAAGCGGTATTCGATCCGCAAAACGCTGCCAGCATCCAGTTCGACCACGCTACCATCTTCCAGCTGCAGCACTTCTCGGGCACTGCTGGCAACTTTCACTTCCCGGTAACCCAGGCTTGGGTCTGCCAACCAGGTCCATCCGACCAGCGCCATTATCAACGCTGTGCCTGCAGCCTTGCGCCGACGGTTAGCCTGGCGCGCGCTCTGTGCCTTGGCTTCGGCCAACAGCGCCTCGCGGCTGGGCACAAGGGCACGCAGCGCTTCGGCATAGGGTTCCAGGGGATCGGACGGGTTCTGCGCGCGTCGTTGATGCATAGGGGTCATAGCTGCGGTCGCCAGCGTTGCTCAAGAGTGCGCATGGCCTTCATGAAGTGCTGGGCAACCATATTCAATGAGATTTCCAGCTCACGGGCGATGTCTAACTGTGCCATACCGTGGATACGATGCAACAGAAACACCTGGCGTTGACGTGCAGGCATCGACTCAACCACGGCCAGCAATGCCCGTAGCCGTTGTTCAAATTCCAGAGCCATGGCGCCGTCGACGTTATCGCAATGCTGCTCGGCCAGGCCTATCTGGCTCTGCACATAAAGCGTGCGGGTGCTTTCGGCGCGCCGCCGGTCGATGGCTCGGTTGACCGTGGCCCGGCGCAAAAACGCGATGGGCAGTTTTATCCCAGTGAGGGGCGGCTTCTCCAGAATCTGCAAGCAGACATCGTGAACAACGTCACGGGCGAAGTGCTGATTGGCAAAACGACGGCGAATATGTTCGACCAGATCGTCATAGTGCAGGGCCAAGGCCCGCAGCAGATCGTTTTCGGTCGAAGCCATGACAGCGCCCATTTGATAGTGAGTCTCATTTATATCACGGTGTTTTCCCTGTCAGCAATCCACTCCACTCTTTCCAGGCCCGAATGCAGGCCTCCCCTGTTGGTTGTTAAGCAACTACACTGGAGCAAGCCCGCAGGCGCCCCAGACGTAATTTGAGCGATACATCGATGTGCAGAAGCGCTTCAGTAACCCTGCTTTCCCTCCTCGCCTTGAGCCTGGCGCTGGCGTCTGGTTGCTCCAGTAAAACAGCCCAGCCACGCTACCTGGCCTCGAACGCAGGCTCGGCCTGTCACGCCAAAGCCCTGCCGACGGTGGGTGAAGGCGGCCTGGCCTGGGGGTCGACGCTGCAGATAGCGCGGCAAAAATCCTTGCACAACTGCATGCGCTACGCCGGGCGCTCCGGCGGTACGCCTAACACCTGCAAAGTCGTGCTGGCCGACTGCAAATAGCGCAATACCCCAGGCGCGAGGCACGCGCCAGAGCCTTTGTTGAGGTGTCGCAATGCCTCGGGCTTACCCGTACCTATCATTCCCAGTGATAGTTATCTTCGTCCCGTTCGATTCGTTGTTAATAGTTACAAATCGCAGAATCCGCCCATTCTTAATAAATTGGCGGACACACCATGGAACAGTCACTCAAACCTTTGCGTTACCCCTTGGCTCTACTTGCAGTATTGGTGATGAGTGCCTGCGGCCGTACCCCGGAAGCCGTTCAGGCACCGGCTGCGGCCAAGGTCAGCGTGGCCAAGGTATTGGAACAACCCATTAATGAGTGGGACGAGTTCACCGGACGCCTGGAAGCGCCCGAAACAGTAGAAGTGCGCCCGCGCGTCTCCGGCCAGATTGATCAGGTAGCGTTTACCGAAGGGGCCCAGGTCAAGAAAGGCGACTTGCTGTTCCAGATCGACCCACGGCCGTTCCAGGCCGAAGTCCGTCGCCTTGAAGCGCAGTTGCAGCAAGCCCGTGCCACCGCCGCTCGCAGTGACAACGAAGCGCGCCGTGGTGAGCGCCTGCGCAGCAGCAATGCAATTTCGGCAGAGCTGGCTGAATCACGCACCAGCGCCGCCGCCGAAGCCCGTGCTGGGGTTGCAGCCATCCAGGCGCAACTGGACCTGGCCCGCCTGAACCTGAGTTTTACCCGCGTGACCGCGCCAATCAGCGGCCAGGTCAGTCGCGCGCAGTTCACCGCGGGCAACATCGTCAGCGCCGATGTGACACCACTGACTAGCGTGGTTTCCACCGACAAGGTCTATGCCTACTTCGATGCCGACGAGCGCGTGTACCTCAAGTACACCCAGTTGGCCCGAGACGGTCAGCGCGGCCAGAGCACGCCGGTGTACCTGGGCCTTTCCAACGAGCAAGGCAACCCGCACCTGGGGCAGATGAACTTCGTCGACAACCAGGTTAACCCCAAGACTGGCACCATTCGCGGTCGTGCCGTGTTCGACAACGCCGATGGGCAATTCACCCCAGGCTTGTATGCACGTCTGAAACTGGTCGGCAGCGCGACCTACTCGGCGGTGTTGATCAATGACGAAGCCGTAGGCACCGACCTTGGCAAAAAATTCGTACTGGTCATGGACAAGGACAACAAGGCCGCCTATCGCGCCGTTGAATTGGGGCCCAAGCTCGAAGGCCTGCGCATCGTGCGCAGTGGCTTGAGCAAGGAAGACCGCATTGTGGTCAAGGGCCTGCAACGCGTGCGTCCTGGCTCAGAGGTCAATCCTCAGGACACACCGATGGCCAGCGAGGCGACCATGGCCGCCCTCGCCCAGCAACGCCAGGCTCTTCAAGCTAGCATCCCAGGCAAGTCTGCCGCCTCTGCAACTGTGAAAATCGTCAGTGCCTCGGCACCGCGCGGTTAAGGAATCGGTCCGATGAATTTTTCCAAGTTTTTCATTACCCGTCCGATTTTCGCCGCGGTGCTGTCGCTATTGATCCTGATTGCCGGCAGCATCTCGCTGTTCCAACTGCCGATCAGCGAATACCCCGAAGTGGTTCCACCGACCGTGGTGGTGCGCGCCAATTTCCCCGGTGCCAACCCGAAAGTAATCGGTGACACCGTTGCTGCGCCCTTGGAGCAGGCGATCACCGGGGTAGAGAACATGTTGTATATGTCCTCGCAGTCCACCGCCGATGGCAAGCTGACCCTGACCATTACGTTCGCCCTGGGCACCGATCTGGACAATGCCCAGGTTCAGGTCCAGAACCGTGTTACCCGCACCCAGCCCAAGCTGCCCGAGGAAGTGACCCGCATCGGCATTACCGTCGACAAGGCATCGCCCGACCTGACCATGGTTGTGCACCTGACCTCGCCGGACAACCGCTACGACATGCTTTACCTGTCCAACTACGCCATCCTTAATATCAAGGACGAACTGGCGCGCCTGGGCGGTGTCGGTGACGTGCAACTGTTCGGTATGGGCGACTACTCCCTGCGGGTGTGGCTGGACCCGAACAAGACCGCCTCACGCAACCTGACTGCCAGCGACGTGGTTGCTGCGATTCGCGAGCAGAACCGTCAGGTGGCCGCTGGCCAACTCGGCGCGCCGCCTGCGCCTGGCAGCACCAGCTTCCAGCTCTCGGTCAACACTCAGGGCCGCTTGGTCAACGAAGAAGAGTTCGAGAACATCATCATCCGCTCGGGTGCCGATGGTGAAATCACCCGTCTCAAGGACATCGCGCGCGTCGAGCTGGGCTCAAGCCAGTATGCACTGCGTTCATTGCTCAACAACCAACCGGCGGTAGCCATCCCGATCTTCCAGCGCCCGGGCTCCAACGCTATCGATATCTCCGATGAAGTGCGGTCGAAAATGGCCGAACTGAAGAAAGACTTCCCTGAGGGCATGGACTACAGCATCGTCTACGACCCTACTGTGTTCGTACGCGGCTCTATCGAAGCGGTGGTGCATACACTGTTCGAAGCCCTGGTGCTGGTCGTGCTGGTGGTGATTCTGTTCCTGCAAACCTGGCGCGCCTCGATCATTCCGCTGGTGGCAGTCCCGGTATCGTTGATCGGTACCTTTGCAGTCATGCATCTGTTCGGCTTCTCGCTCAACGCCCTGTCGCTGTTCGGTCTGGTGCTGGCAATCGGCATCGTGGTCGATGACGCCATCGTTGTGGTGGAAAACGTCGAGCGTAATATCGGCCTGGGCCTCAAACCCCTGGAGGCCACGCAAAAGGCCATGGGAGAAGTGACCGGGCCAATTATCGCCACGGCACTGGTACTGTGCGCGGTGTTCGTTCCTGCTGCGTTTATCTCGGGCCTTACCGGTCAGTTCTACAAGCAATTTGCACTGACCATTGCTATTTCTACCGTCATCTCGGCGTTCAACTCCCTGACCCTGTCGCCTGCATTGGCGGCGGTATTGCTCAAAGAACATCACGCGCCCAAGGACCGCTTTTCGCGGATGCTCGAGCGTTTGCTGGGCGGTTGGCTGTTCAACCCGTTCAACCGTTTCTTCGACCGTGCCAGCCACAGCTATGTCGGTGCAGTCGGCCGGGTTATCCGCAGCAGCGGCATTGCCCTGTTCGTCTACGGCGGCCTGATTGTCATGACTTGGCTGGGCTTCTCCTCTACGCCGACCGGCTTTGTACCGGCGCAGGACAAACAGTACCTGGTGGCCTTCGCGCAACTACCGGACGCGGCCAGCCTCGATCGTACCGAAGCTGTGATCAAGAAGATGAGCGAGATCGCCCTCAAGCAACCTGGCGTTGCCGACTCGGTGGCGTTCCCGGGCCTGTCGATCAACGGTTTTACCAACAGCCCGAACAGCGGCATCGTCTTCACTCCGCTCAAGCCATTTGATGAACGCAAGGATCCTAGCCAGTCGGCCGCCGCCATTGCTGCTTCGCTGAACGCGCAATTTGCCGATATCGAAGATGCCTATATCGCGATTTTCCCACCGCCACCGGTACAGGGGTTGGGCACCATTGGCGGTTTCCGCCTGCAAGTTGAAGACCGTGGCAACCTTGGATACGAAGCACTGTACAAGGAAGTACAGAATGTTATCGCCAAGAGCCACAACGTGCCGGAGTTGGCGGGACTGTTCACCAGCTACCAGGTCAACGTGCCCCAGGTCGACGCTGCCATCGACCGTGAAAAGGCCAAGACCCACGGTGTAGCCATCAGCGATATTTTCGATACGCTGCAGATCTACCTGGGTTCGCTGTATGCCAACGACTTCAACCGCTTTGGCCGCACCTATCAGGTCAACGTTCAGGCTGAGCAACAGTTCCGTCTGGAAGCCGAGCAGATCGGCCAATTGAAGGTACGTAACAACCAGGGTGAAATGATCCCGCTGGCGACCTTTATCAAGGTCAGCGATACCTCCGGGCCAGACCGCGTCATGCACTACAACGGCTTCATTACCGCCGAAATCAACGGTGGTGCAGCCCCTGGCTACAGCTCCGGTCAAGCGGAAAAGGCCATCGAAAAGCTGCTCAAGGAAGAATTGCCCAATGGCATGACCTACGAATGGACCGAGCTGACCTACCAGCAGATACTTTCTGGTAACACCGCGCTGTTCGTCTTCCCGCTCTGCGTATTGCTGGCCTTCCTGGTACTGGCGGCCCAATACGAAAGCTGGAGCCTGCCACTGGCGGTGATTCTGATTGTGCCAATGACCCTGCTGTCGGCGATTACCGGAGTGATTCTTTCCGGTGGCGACAACAACATCTTTACCCAGATCGGCTTGATTGTACTGGTGGGGCTTGCATGCAAGAACGCCATCCTGATTGTCGAGTTTGCCAAGGACAAACAGGCTGAAGGTCTCGATCCGTTGGCCGCTGTACTGGAAGCCTGCCGCCTGCGTCTGCGGCCGATTCTGATGACCTCGATCGCCTTCATCATGGGTGTAGTACCGCTGGTGTTCTCCTCCGGTGCCGGTGCGGAGATGCGCCATGCCATGGGTGTAGCGGTGTTCTCCGGAATGATCGGGGTGACCTTCTTCGGGCTGCTACTGACGCCAGTGTTCTTTGTTCTGATCCGCCGTTACGTTGAACGCAGCCAGGCTCGCAAAGCCGCCCATGCGCTGAAGCTGGAGAGCCATGCATGAACACCTTGAAACTATGGATGCCCAGCTTGCTGGTGCTGGCCCTGGCCGCCTGTGCGGTCGGCCCTGACTACAAGGCACCAGCCACTGCAACAGCGCAACTGAGCGCCGCCAATGAAGCCAATGCCAAAAGCGCATTCGACCCCAGCCGTTTTGAAAGCGTCTGGTGGAAGCAATTCGACGATCCGGTGCTCAACCAGTTGGTCAGTCAGTCGCTGCAAGGCAACCGTGAATTGCGTATAGCATTCGCTCGCCTCAAGGCCGCACGGGCAATTCGTGACGATGTCAGCAACGACGCCCTGCCAACGGTGACCAGTCGCGCCAGCAGCGACCTGGGCAAAGGGCAGATTCCAGGGCAGAGCGAGGACCGAGTCAACAGCGAACGCTACGACCTCGGCCTGGACATGGCCTGGGAACTGGATCTGTTTGGCCGTATCCAGCGCCAACTCGAAGCCAGTGAGGCGCAGCAGGACGCCGCGAAAGCCGATCTGCAACAGCTGCAAGTGAGCCTGATTGCCGAGCTGGTCGATGCCTACGGCCAACTGCGTGGTGCGCAGTTGCGCGAGAAAATCGCCCTGGCCAACCTCAAGACCCAGCAAGACTCGCGTGGCATTACTGAAACACTGCGCGATGCCGGGGTTGGCAACGACCTGGATGTGGTCCGTGCCGATGCGCGCCTGGCAGAGGTCGAGGCCAGCGTTCCGCAGTTGCAAGCGGAGCAAGTACGCGCACGCAACCGCATTGCCACCTTGCTCGGGCAACGCCCCGATGCACTGGCTATCGACTTGTCGCCAGCCCAACTGCCAGCGATTGCCAAGGCCTTGCCGGTCGGCGACCCAGGTGAACTGCTCAAGCGTCGTCCGGATATCCGCAGTGCCGAACGGCAGTTGGCTGCAGCGACGGCGAACATTGGTGTGGCCACCGCCGACCTGTTCCCACGGGTCAGCCTCAGCGGTTTTCTCGGCTTTACTGCAGCACGCGGCTCGCAATTGGGGTCTTCGGCAGCACAAGCCTGGGCCCTGGGCCCGAGTATCACTTGGGCGGCGTTCGACCTGGGCAGCGTGCGCGCACGTCTGCGCGGCGCGAATGCCGAGGCTGAAGGTGCACTGGCCAATTATGAGCAGCAGGTCCTGCTGGCACTGGAAGAGTCGGAAAACGCCTTCAGTGACTACAGCAAGCGCCAACAACGCCTGCTCGCCCTGCTGCGCCAGAGCGAAGCCAGCCGCAAGGCTGCTGACCTCGCCTCGATTCGTTACCGCGAAGGCACCGTGGACTATCTGGTCCTGCTCGATGCCGAACGTGAACGCCTGAGCGCTGAAGACGCCCAGGCCCAGGGTGAAGTCGACCTGTACCGGGGCATCGTTGCCATCTACAAAGCCCTGGGTGGCGGCTGGCAGACCGAGAACGTCGCTGCGATCAACTGATTCAACCTCTCCTTTGGTTGGTTTCTGACCGGCCTTTTGCCCCGCTTGCTGCCGCTCGCGGGGCTTTTTTATGGTTCTTCACGCAATCCCGGAGGGTTGTAATCTCCGGGATTGCGTGAAGAACCTTTTTTATGGGCGCCATGAACAGTACATGAAGCTGGGATTGCGACCGATCGCAAGCAAGGCCGCCGCCTACGGAGTTATGCAAGGCCTGCTGACGGTGGTCTGCGATTTGACGTCAGCCGCTCACTCACCCAAGCTGACGCCTTTGCCAGTCGCGTGTTGCGGATTCACCCATGTCGAAGCAGCGTCAATACACCTTTATCAGCCTGACCCTGATTATCATCCTCGGTCTTGGCGGGTACCTTTGGCGCGATAACAGCCCGGCGCCAGCGCCGGCTCTAAAGCATTCCTATGCCAAATCCCTGGCCATGGCCCACAACGGCCAGCCGGGTGCAGCGCGGGTGCTATACCAACAGTTGGCACGCACCGATCTTTCCGCCATTCGCCGCGCAGGCTTGTACCAGGAACTGCCCAATTATCCTTCGCCGTTGGCACTGAAACTGGCCACTCGCGACCTGCAGCACGACGATCCGCTGGTACGCCGCGCCGCTATTGCGAGTATCGGCGAAATGTTGCCCGACGCTCAGCGCAGCCTGGTATTAGGCCCTTTGCTCGACGATGAAGAGCAACGAGTGCGCTTTGCCGTCGTCGATGCGCTGTTGGGCCTTGGTCCGGATGACATAGGTCTGTACTTCGGCCCCTTGCAGCACGCGCTCGAGCAGTACCAACAAGTGCTTGCGCAACAGACTGACGACCCGGCCGCTCAGTTGCACTTGGCCAGGCTCTATCTACACGAGAACAGCTTCAAGGAAGCCGCAGCAGCCTTGGAGCAAACGCTGAAACTTGACCCGGAAAACCTTGAGGCCTTGGCCGTGCAGGTGCAGTTGCTGGAACGCCAGGGTCGAACCGATGCCTCGCGCCAGGTCCTGGCAACGGCGCTGCAACAGCGACCCGACTCGGCCTTCCTGCAACATGAATTGGGCAAATGGCTACTGCGCCACGGTCAGGACGAATATGCTTTGCTGGCCTTTGCCCGAGCCCTGGAGCTTGATCCGGACAATAACGCCTACCGCTATACACTGGCCACCAGCCTGCACCAGCTGGAGCAAGTGGAACCGGCGCAGAAACAGCTCGAAGCGTTGCTGTCTCGGGACCCTGCCAATCGCAAAGCCAGGGTGCTGCTGATCGAGTACTGGAAAGAGACCGGGCAAATGCAGAATGTACAGGTGCTGCTGGCCCAGCTTGAACAGCTCAACCCCGACGACCCTCTGGTGCAACAAGGTTTGTAGCCGACACCTGACCATTGGGCATTACAGTTGAACCCCCTCCTGCGCACCGTGGTCCAGTGATAGTGCACTGGCAGTGACCGCCCCCGGCGCAAACTGCGTGCTTCTATCAATGGAGACTCCACGTGGTCGATTCGTCGCACGCTCGACAAGGCAATGGTACAGAGCACCTGGAACGCACGGCAGATCACCTGGCCAAGGCACCTGCAGTGGATCATGTGCGGATTTTAACCGTCAACGCGCACAAGGGTTTCAGCCCGCTCAATCGTCATTATGTACTGCCCGAACTGCGCGAAGCAGTGCGCAGCGAAGATGCTGACCTGGTGTTTCTCCAAGAGGTTCTCGGTAGCCATCGCCATCACGGCCGACGCCACCCGAATTGGTCAGAGGTGCCGCAATACGAGTTTCTCGCCGACTCACTCTGGCCGGTGTTCGCGTATGGCCGCAATGCGGTGTACCCCGATGGCGAGCACGGCAACGCTCTGCTCTCTAAGTACCCCATTGTTCGCCATGAAAATCTCGATATCAGCATCAAAGGCAGCGAACAGCGGGGCTTGCTGCATTCGATCCTGGCCTTGCCAGAGGCTATAGAGCTGCACGCCATCTGTGTGCACCTGGGTCTGGATGAACGCCAACGTCGCCAACAGATACAACTGCTGTGCCGGCTGCTCGAAAGCCTGCCAAGCAACGCCCCGGTCATCGTTGCGGGCGATTTCAACGACTGGCGTTGCCGCGCGGATGCGCAACTGGCCGGATGTGGGCTGCACGAGGTGTTCACCGAGGCCCACGGCAAACCGGCGCGCAGCTTTCCCGCACGCTGGCCATTGCTGTGCCTTGATCGTATCTACTTGCGCAACGCCCGGGCCCATCGACCTAAAGTCATGTCGCGCAAGCCCTGGACACATTTGTCCGATCACTTGCCCCTGGCTGTGGAGGTGCGTTGGTGAACGGCCAATGGCGCAAAGACAATCAGGTTCAACTATTGATCAATGGTGAGGCGTATTTCCCCAGCGTCTTTGCCGCCATCGAGCAGGCGCGCGAGGAGATCCTGCTGGAAACCTTCATCATTTTCGAAGACAAGGTGGGTCGGCAGTTGCAACAACTGTTGATCGACGCTGCTCAACGCGGGGTGCGGGTAAAAATGCTGGTCGACGGCTACGGCACCGCAGACCTGAGTTACGACTACCTCAAAGCGTTGAGCGATGCCGGCGTGCATTTGCAGGCTTTCGATCCCCGACCCAAGCGCCTGGGGATGCGTACCAATCTCTTTCGCCGATTACACCGCAAGATCCTGGTGATCGATGGCGAAGTCGGCTTTGTCGGCGGCATCAATTACAGCGCCGATCACCTCGACGACTTTGGCCCCATGGCCAAACAGGACTATGCCGTACAGGTGCGCGGGCCGATCGTTTCCGATCTGCGTAATTCGACTCTCACCCTCCTCGACGAATCCGCCAGGCTGCACCCACGCAGCCGCCGTTGGTGGCAACGTGCACTGCCGCTAGCGGCCGACAGCGATCAGGCCAGCATGATCCTGTGCATTCGAGACAACCAGGATCACCCCAATGACATTGAACGGCACTACCTCAAGGCGCTGGAGTGCGCCAAAGAGCGAATCATTATTGCCAACGCCTATTTTTTCCCCGGCTATCGGTTACTGCGCACCCTGCGCAACGCCGCGCGCCGTGGCGTAAAAGTGACCTTGATACTGCAGGGTATGCCGGACATGCCGCTGGTACGCCTGTGTTCGCGCTTGCTCTACAACTATCTGTTACGTGACGGTGTGCAGATCTTCGAATATTGCGAGCGCCCCCTGCACGGCAAGGTGGCCTTGGTTGACCGCCACTGGTCGACCGTGGGCTCAAGCAATCTGGATCCCTTGAGCCTGTCATTGAATCTGGAAGCCAATCTGGTGATCCACGACACCGCACTCAACGAGCGCTTGCACGAGCACCTGCAAGAGCTGAGCGACCAGCGCTGCAAGTCTGTGAACCTGCAACGCGTGCTGCGCGGCTACTGGTGGCGTGCGCCGCTGATATTTCTCAGCTTTCACTTCATTCGTCATTTCCCAGCCATTGTCGGCTGGCTTCCTGCCCATGTTCCGCGCCTGCAGCCGCTGCTGCGTGACCATCCGTCCACAGGCAAGACCATATGACCACATCCTCCAACCATTGGCGTCGAGCCCGGCAATTACTCACACTGGCTTTCTTCATCCTCGTGCCTGTACTGCTGTACACCTTGTTGAAGAACCTGGATTGGCAGGAGGTACGCCATGCACTTGCGTCATACCGCTGGCAGACTTTGGCCCTGGCCGGGCTGATCAGTGCCTGCAGCTTTGCCCTATTCAGCTGTTACGATCTGGTCGGGCGGCGCTATACCGGCCATGACCTCCCCGCACGCCAGGTCCTGCCATTGGCGTTTGTCTGCTATGCCTTCAACCTCAACCTGAGTGCATGGGTCGGTGCTATTGCCCTCCGGTATCGGCTTTACACGCGCCTGGGACTGTCCGTGGCGACCATCACCCGAATCCTCAGTCTGGGCTTGCTGACCAATTGGCTAGGTTACTTTTTTTTGGCAGGAACATTGTTCCTCTGTGGCTTCCCAGGGTTACCGGCGGGGTTCGAGATCGGCAGCACTGGCCTGCGCCTGATCGGTCTGCTGTTGCTGCTGGCGGCGCTGGCATACCTGGCGGCCTGTCGCTTTTCGCGCCGCCGGACCTTTCGTATTCGTGACCACCGAATCACCTTGCCAAGCTTGCCCATGGCAGCGCTGCAGTTGGTAATGGGCGCCAGCAACTGGGCGCTGATGGCGCTGGTCGTGTTCAGCCTGCTACCCGACAAGGTCGGTTACCCGACGATTCTGGCGGTGTTGATGATCAGCAGTATCGCAGGCGTCATCACCCATATTCCGGCAGGCCTGGGGGTACTGGAGACGGTATTCCTGACCCTGCTGCAGGCAACCTACGGCAAAGGTACGTTGCTCGCGGCCTTGATCGGCTACCGGGTGGTGTACTTTCTGCTGCCGTTGCTGGTTGCCGGCCTGGTCTATTTACTGCTTGAGCGCCTGGCCAGTCAACGAACCAGCGAGTCCAGATCAGGCAGCGCCGGCTAACGAACGCCAGCGCCGTTGTCGGGACGGATCAGCGGCCGATGTCTTCGTTCCAAAGGTCGGGCCGGGCGGCAATGAAGTCTTTCATCATGCTGATACAGGCCTGGTTGTGTTGTACTTGCAAGGTTACGCCACGAGAGGCCAGCAACGCCTCTTCGCCAAGGAATGTCTGGTTTTCACCGACAATCACGCGCTTGATCCCGTACAACAGGATCGCACCACTGCACATCGCGCAGGGCGACAAAGTGGTGTAGAGCGTCGATTGCGCATACACCTTTGCCGGTTGTCGGCCGGCGTTTTCCAGCGCGTCCATCTCGCCATGCAAAATAGCGCTACCCGATTGCACCCGCCGATTGTGCCCCCGTCCAATAACCTTGCCCTCGTGCACCAGCACTGAACCGATGGGAATACCTCCTTCATCCAGGCCCTTTCTGGCCTCATCAATGGCAGCCTGCATGAATTCATCCGGGTGGACCGATGGGGTGCTCATGAGTTTATTGACTCCAATGTCAAAATCAGTGGTTGTCGCAAGGCTAGCACACGTGCGCAATGGCATCCCGGCCAACCCCAACTATGCTGTAGGGGTTTTCCTTGGCGATCCGGACGGACCGGGTCGAACCTGTGAAGGGAGCCTGAAGATGAGCAAGAAAATCCTGGTGGTCCTGACTAACACAGCCAAATACCCGACACTCAAGCGGGCCACCGGGCTTTGGCTGGGTGAGGCGGTTCACTTTGTAGAAAAGGTCGAAAAAGCCGGTTTCAAGGTCGATTACATCAGTCCTACCGGCGGCTATGTACCGATCGACCCGCACAGTTTGGCAATGGCTGCGGACATCGATTGGCAGTGGTACAACGACAAAGCCTTCATGAACCGCCTGGGCACTACCTTGAGCCCCGGCCAGGTCAAAGCCCAGGACTATGCCGCGATCTACTACGCTGGCGGCCACGGTGTGATCTGGGACTTCCCGGACAATACCGGACTGCAGGAACTGGCACGCCACATTTTTGAAGCAGGCGGCGTGGTTTCCTCGGTCTGCCATGGTGCCGTAGGCCTGCTCAATATAAAACTGAGCGACAACACACTTCTGGTCAAGGATCGTGAAGTGACCGGCTTTTCCAATGTGGAGGAACAACTGGCGGAGCTGGACAAAGTGGTGCCCTACCTCACCGAGAACGAATTGGGCGCCCGCGGTGGTCTCTACCGCAAGAGCGAGGATCCCTGGAAAGCATTTGCCATCGCCGACCAGAAAGAAGGCCGTTTGATCACCGGGCAAAACCCCGCTTCCGGCAGCGCGGTAGCAGATTTGGTCGTGAAGGCGCTGGCAGGACACAAGCGCGCTTGACTCAAGTCTCAAGCTGAATAGGACTACAGATGCCAACAATGCAACCCTACAGGCGCGTCTGGGGCATTTCTCTATGCTAGGCTTCGGTTCAGCATAGAGGCAACCCACCATGGTTCCATACTCAAACGCAGGGCGTAGCCTGATCGAGTTTCTGGTCACCCTTCTGATCGGATTGGCGCCAGTCGCTTGCGGCCTGCTAGTACTAGCCTTGCAAGTCGACCGTAAGCAGGAAGAAACCATTGCCGTCACGGCAAACGAAGCGATTTACGCCATCGATAGAGTGATCGAAACCCTGCATGAATCCAGTACTCAAGCATTGAAGTTCACCGGTAACCCGTGCGACGACATTTTGCCCGAGCTACGCAAAGAAGTGATCAAACAACCCAATGTCCGTTCGATGGCTCTGGAAAAGGACCATCGGGTTTTTTGCAGTACCCTGTATGGCTCCACCGACTACATGATTGACGAGGGCAGCGATGTCAACGAGCGTCTTCGTGTGGCCGCTGGCAACCGGGCAACCCCAAATTCGGCCATCCTGCGCTACCGCAAGCAGACCAGCCCTTATGCAGTGGTTGCGGTGGCCGACTTGCGAGTCCTGCAGGCGGAGTTGCTCGGATTCCAGAACGCAGTGGTCCTGAGTCTGCAGTTCGGTACCCAGTACATTTGGGCGACAGGCCACGGGGACGCCAGCCGCGTACCCAACCAAGCGCAGAACAGCTTGAAGCTCACCTCAGAACAATTTGGCTATACCGTGCACGCCGGTTACCCCGAAGGTCAGACCTGGCGGGCGATGCGCCAGGCAATGAATTCAACTTTCCCTTCACTGTTGCTGGTAGGCATCATGACCTCTGCGGCTGGGTACTGGGGCCTATACAGAAGAGCAAAAGGTCGTCAGACACAAAAGCATGCCCGTTAACGCAAAAAGGCCATTGAACACCTGCTCAATGGCCTTTTTTACTTGCAGCGGATTACTCGGCGTTCAGCACGCCACGACGCACCTGGTCGCGCTCGATGGACTCGAACAATGCCTTGAAGTTGCCTTCACCGAAGCCGTCATCGCCCTTGCGCTGGATGAACTCGAAAAACACCGGGCCCATCAAGGTTTCGGAGAAAATCTGCAACAGCAGACGTTTGTCGTCAGGTTGTGAAGAACCATCGAGCAGAATTCCCCGCGCCTGCAATTGGTCCACCGGCTCGCCGTGACCTGGCAAACGCCCTTCGAGCATTTCGTAGTAGGTTTGCGGCGGAGCAGTCATGAAGCGCATGCCCAGCTTTTTCAGCGCATCCCAGCTCTGCAGCAGATCGTCGGTCAGGAAGGCCACATGCTGAATGCCCTCGCCATTGAACTGCATCAGGAACTCCTCGATCTGACCGGCCCCCTTGGACGATTCCTCGTTCAAGGGAATGCGGATCATGCCATCTGGCGCGGTCATGGCCTTGGAGGTCAGACCGGTGTACTCGCCCTTGATGTCGAAGTAACGAATTTCACGGAAATTGAACAGCTTCTCGTAGAACGCCGCCCAATAGGCCATGCGGCCGCGATAAACGTTGTGGGTCAGGTGGTCGATGATCTTCAGGCCAGCGCCTACCGGATGGCGGTCGACACCTTCGATGAAGTTGAAGTCGATGTCATAAATCGAGCTGCCTTCTTCAAATCGGTCGATCAGGTACAGCGGCGCGCCACCGATACCCTTGATTGCAGGCAAACGAAGCTCCATCGGACCGGTTTCGATTTCCACCGGCTGAGCCCCCAGCTCCAGGGCGCGGGCGTAGGCTTCGTGGGCATTGCGGACACGGAACGCCATACCGCAAACGGAAGGACCGTGCTCGGCAGCGAAGTAGGACGCGATGCTTTTCGGTTCGTTGTTCAGGATAAGATTGATGTCGCCCTGACGGTACAGGTGTACATCCTTGGAGCGGTGGCTTGCCACCTTGGTGAAACCCATGATCTGGAAAATCGGCTCCAGCACACCCGGTGCCGGCGATGCGAACTCAATGAACTCGAAGCCCATCAGGCCCATCGGGTTTTCAAAAATGTCGGCCATGCTCATTACCTCATCATCAAAGCGCTAAAAACGGTGATTGCTTGCTATCGATGTGGAGCGATGATGGCGGCGCGCAGGAGACACCCCTCACACTGCGTGCGAGGTAGTCACCATAAATCAGCTTGAACCCATGACACTTCATATGGACCCATTCTCGGCGGGCTGATTCCTCGATGATGAGAAATCTTATTATTGTATGCGTAAGGAGATTCTACAGTGCGTAATCAAATTTGTCGCACTTTAACTTAAACATCCAGGCACACGAAGCGCCGACGGACGGCTATCCTCTGCACAGCTCCATCTTTTAAGGTTAGTCGCCATGCCCTTTTCGGTAAAACATCACCCCCTACGCTTCTGGCGCCATGTGCTGCCATGGCTGGTGGGGTTGATGCCTGTCCTCTGCGGCCTATTAATCATGCAGTGGCAATCCGAGCGGGAACTGCACAACCATAGCCAAGCCACGGCGCAACGAGTCGGCAATCAGATAGAGCGCATTCTCGATAATCTAGCCAAGGCCGCTAACGACCTGCTGCCATTGGCGGGGCAACCTTGCGTCAATGAGAAGCTCGCCCTGCGCGACCAGGTAACCCGGCGCGCCTTTGTTCGCTCCACCAACCTTGAATACCGCGGTGAACTGTACTGCAGTTCACTGTTCGGCCCTCACAGTGAACGGGTCGACCCCAGCGACTACGTAGCCGGCAAACTCTGGCTGATGGACGGAAACTCGGTAACCCCTGGACACCCCCTACTGGTGTACCGCATGACTGAAGGCGAGCGGGCAGCTGTTGTTACCGTCGATGGTGATCATCTGATCGGGGCGCTTTATCTGCTTGGCAATGACAACTACCTCATTCTGCAAGTCGGCCAACACTGGCTGGACCGCGCTGGAAAGGTTCAGTCCGGCGTCGTTCCACAGCCAGAGGTCGCAGCCACCGAGTTTGTCTCAACGCGCTACCCCTTCTCTATTCATAGCGGATTCAGCGAGGGCAAGGTTGCTCGACAGATGCGCAGCGAGTACCTGGCCATGTTCCTGCTGCTGGTAATACTCGGCGCCATAGCCGGTGCAACCTGTTACTGGCAACTGCGCCGGGCCAGTTCGCCTCGTGCCGAATTGCAACGCGCCATTGAAGCCAATGAGTTCGTGCCTTTCTTTCAGCCGGTGGTGCGCAGCGGCGACTACCGCTGGGCCGGTGTCGAGGTACTGATGCGCTGGCAGCACCCTCATGAAGGCCTGGTGCGTCCGGACCTGTTCATTCCCTATGCAGAACACAGCGGGCAGATCGTGCCCATGACTCGTCAACTGTTCCAGCGCACGGCCCAACTGCTGGCGCCGCATGCTGAACTCATGGAGGACGGCTTTCACATTGGTATCAACATCACCGCCGACCATTGCCAGGACATGGCGCTGCTGGACGATTGCCGTCAGTTCCTTGCGGCGTTTCCCAACGATCGGGTGCGCCTGACCCTGGAACTGACAGAACGCAAGCTGGTTGCCCCAAGCGACGTCACCCATGCCTTGTTCGCCGGGCTTCACGACCTGGGAGTAATGATCGCGGTGGATGACTTTGGCACCGGTCAATCCAGCCTGGCCTATTTGCGTCAGTTCCAGGTTGACTACCTGAAGATCGACCAGAGCTTTGTGGCCATGATCGGCGGCGATGCGCTGTCGCTGCATATCCTCGACAGTATCATTGAGCTCTCGAGCAAACTGGGCCTGGGGATTGTTGCTGAGGGCGTTGAGACCGAAGCGCAACGTGACTACCTGGCCCGGCACAACGTCGACTTCCAGCAAGGCTACCTGTTTGCCCGACCCATGTCGGCCGAGGCGTTCATCCAGGCCTTGCAGGCACAAGACCTGGGGTCAGTCACGGACAACCGGACGCTGACGCTGGATAGTTAAGCGCCTTTCTTTTTCCTACTTCAGAGGCCCTCGTGTTCAAAGGCATCGTTTCATCAGTCATGGCGTCTTGTTTGTTCGCCGTGATGTATTTCTACACATCCCTGCTGACGCCGCTTGACGGTGAAGAAGTCTTTGGCTGGCGCACATTGCTGACCCTTCCCTGCCTGACCCTGTTCCTGCTGTTGAGCAAAGACTGGCAACTGGTGACCGGGCTGCTCAAGCGCATGCGGGAAAAACCGCTGCTGTTACTGGGGCAAATAGGTACGTCAGCGTTGGTGGGGGTGCAGCTGTGGCTGTTTCTCTGGGCACCGCTGCACGGGCGTAGCCTGGAAGTGTCGCTGGGGTATTTCCTCTTGCCGCTGACCATGGTCCTGACCGGTCGAGTGGTCTACGGCGAGCGCCTGTCGCGCCTGCAAAAACTGGCCGTGGCATGCGCTGCAACCGGGGTGGGTCACGAACTGTACCAGCATGGTAGTTTCGCTTGGGAAACCCTGTTGGTCGCCATCGGCTACCCGTTGTATTTCGTCTTGCGGCGCAAATGCCGTACCGACCATCTGGGTGGCCTCTGGGCGGACATGTTTCTACTACTGCCAGCGGCACTGTACTTCGTCGTCCAAGGCCCGCTGAGTGCCCGGGACCTGATCGAGCACCCTGGATTGTATTGGCTGATTCCGCTCTTGGGAGTGATCAGTGCGATGGCGCTGATCTGCTACGTACTGGCAAGCCGAATGCTGGCGTTCAGCTTGTTCGGCTTGCTCAGTTATGTCGAGCCGGTGTTGCTGGTCGCTGTGGCGTTGCTACTGGGCGAGACCATCGGTCCCGACCAGTGGCTGACTTACCTGCCGATCTGGCTGGCGGTGCTGGTGCTGATCCTTGAAGGCATCAAGCACTTGCTGCGCCAGCAGCGTCGTTCGGCGTGAGGCGCACCTCGCGAACCCGGCGTTCCTCAACCGCAACAACGGTCATCTGCCAGCCGTTCCACTCCAGGCGGTCGCCTACCACAGGCAAACGGTCCAACAGACTCATCACCAAGCCCGCAAGGGTCTGGTAGTCCTCGGTGGGTTTGGCAACGAAACCGGTGCGCGCCTGGATCTGACTGAGGTTCAAGGCGCCACTGACGACAAAGCCCTGCCCGTCCTCGACAATTCCAGGTCCCTCCACCTCGCTGGCATCGGGCAACTCACCGGCGATCGACTCAAGGATATCGGTCATGGTCAGGATGCCGGTGAAGTCACCGAATTCATTGACCACGAACGCAATATGGGTCGACTTGCTGCGCATCTGCTCCAAGGCGTTGAGAATGCTGAAGCTTTCCAGCAGGTTCAACGGAGCACGCACCAGGCTCTCCAGATCGGGCTCGTTACCGGCCAGCAGTTCCTTGAGCAGTTCCTTCTTGTGCACAAAGCCCAGCGGTTCATCTATGCGGCCGTCGCGAATCAGCGGCAGGCGCGAGTAGGACGAATGCATCAGCGCTTTGCGAATCTCCTCGGCCGATTGCGCCAGATCAACCGTATCGACCTCGGCCCGCACGGTCATCACGGTCTTGATCGGACGCTCGGCAAGGTTCAGTACACCGCTGATCATGACCCGCTCGCGACGATCGAACAGCACGTGCTCTTCACCGTCGCCGACCAGATCGGCGATATCCTCACCCACTTCGTCCGCCTCGACGCGCCGCCCGCCCAACAAGCGCAGCACAGCATGGGCTGTGCGCTCACGCAGCGGCTGGTGTCGCTGCAGGCTGCGCTTGCGACCAGCACGAGCCAACTGGTTGAACACCTCCACCGCAATCGAGAAACCGATCGCCGCGTACAAGTAGCCCTTAGGAATGTGGAAGCCCAGGCCTTCAGCGGTAAGGCTGAAGCCGATCATCATCAGAAAGCCCAAACACAGCATGATCACGGTCGGGTGACTGTTGACAAAGCGCGTCAACGGCTTGCTGGCGACGATCATGATACCAATGGAGAAGATCACCGCGATCATCATGATCGACAAGTGTTCAACCATGCCCACGGCAGTGATCACAGCGTCCAGCGAGAACACCGCGTCCAGCACCACAATCTGCGCCACGATCGGCCAGAAAGCAGAGTGACGTGTACTGCCATTGCTCTGCGCCACATGACCTTCGAGACGCTCATGCAACTCCATGGTGGCCTTGAACAACAGGAACACACCACCGAAGAGCATGATCAGGTCACGGCCCGAGAAGCTCTTGTCGAACACCTCGAACAGCGGCGCGGTCAGGGTTACCATCCAGGAAATACTGGCCAGCAGGCCCAGGCGCATGATCAACGCCAGCGACAGGCCAATGACCCGCGCACGGTCGCGCTGATGCGGTGGCAGCTTGTCGGCAAGGATGGCAATGAACACCAGGTTGTCGATACCCAGTACCAGTTCCAGCACAATCAGCGTGGCAAGGCCCAGCCAGGCCGTGGGGTCGGCTAGCCATTCCATGGGTAGGTACTCATCGAGGTGAACAGGGAAGAAACGTCACAAGGACGGAAGGATGGCCGAGATGGCCAGGTACTGGGGGGCTCCGAAAACGAAGTCATAACAACCTGATATCAATTGGGGAGGAGATCCTACAATTCCAGCAGGGTTTTCTCACAGTGCAAAACTATTTCAAATTCTGTAAAACTTTCCCGCGCGCATCATCGATGCCTCCACGAGGGTAGTTTTCTTCAATATCCGCGACGACCAAGCCTGCACACTGCGTCGACCTTATTTGCGGAAGACACACTAATGAGCCTGATGCTATCCATGGCCGCTTTTGCGCTGGCCTCCTCCATCTCCCCTGGCCCGGTCAACATTGTCGCCCTAGGCAGTGGCGCCCGCCATGGTTTACGCGCCAGTCTGCGACATGTCACCGGGGCCACCCTGGGGTTCAGCCTGCTGCTGTTGCTGATTGGCCTGGGCCTGCATCAGTTGCTGCGCCACTGGCCAGCGTTGACCCAGGTGCTGCATGCAGGCGGCGTAGTGTTTTTGCTGTACATGGCCTGGAAACTGGCCAGCGACCGTGGCGAGTTGGCCGACAGTGACGCAGCTGCGGCACCTTCGATGCTCGCCGGCGCCACCTTGCAATGGCTCAATCCCAAGGCCTGGCTGGCCTGTGTAGCGGGTGTCGGGGCGTTTGTCGGCGAAGGCGAAACCGGCCTGCTCTGGCAGTTCACCGGGATCTACTTTGCAATTTGCTACGCATCCATTGCCAGTTGGGCCTGGGCTGGAAGTGTAATCAGCCAGTACCTGGGCAATCCAGGCAGGGTACGCGTGTTCAACCGCGTGCTGGCAGCGCTGTTGCTGGCCAGTGCCGTGTATCTACTGGTGGGCTGATCGGTAGTGACCGGGCGTTGCCGCCAGGTGGCGCTTGAAGGCCCGTTGCAGGTGTGCCTGATCGGCAAAGCCGGCTTCCAGGGCTACTTCAGCAATGACGGCGCCGCAGCGTAACCGTGCCCGGGCATACTGGACCCGCTGATCGAGCAGGTAACCGTGTGGCGTCAAGCCAAAGTGTTGCTTGAACGCCCGAATCAAGTACGAGCTGGACAGGCCGACGGCATCACCGATGTCCTGCAGTCGAAGCGGCTCAGTGCAATGTTCGCGAACGAAGGCTGCAGCCGCCAGCAAGCGCTTGTTGACCTGATGATCAGCACGATGCCCGCAAGGCAACCGCTCGATCAACTCACTGAAGAAAATACGCAAGGCCGCAAGCTTGCTGGTGCTGCTTACTTGTTCGTCTTCCAACAGCGCGTGAAGTTCGCAGAGGTTCTGGAACAGCCGTGGCGAGTCACTGCTAGACACTTCCAACGGCTGGAAGCCCAATGCCTGCAACCATGGCAGGTCCACGTACAGCATGAGGTAGGACCATGGCTCACCATCAATCGGGTTGCACGCGTGTACTGCTCCGGGGTTCATCAGTACAACGGTGCCTTCAGCTACCTGCTGACGGCCGTCACCGTTCACATAGGTGCTGCGGCCACGGGTGATCGCGCCGATGGAAAAGCTCTGGTGGGAATGCGGCGCATAGCAGACTTTGCGCCCATCATCGACGCTGCGCGCTTCGATGAATGGCAGCGCCGGGTCACGCCAGAATCGCGAATGACTGCCCATCGGTATCAACCTTCAGCGTCATGCACAACCACCAGCAACTGTGCCTGTACCTCGCCTAGCGAGCGCAGCCGATGCGGTGTCTGGGCATTGAAATAAAGCGCGTCACCACGTTCGAGGATGACCCGCTCGCTCATGAAATCCACTTCAACCTGGCCTTCGTGAACAAACAGGAATTCTTCCCCAAGGTGCTCCTTGAAGGTGGAATCGCTGAAATCAGACGGCGGGCTGATGATGAAAGGCAGCAAACTGCGGCTACCAATATGGTTGGCCAGCACTGCGTAACCTGGCCCCTGGGCACTTCCTGACAGCGCTTGACGCTCGCCGCTACGAACCAGGCTGAAACGCGCCTGCCCAGGCGAATCTTCGGCAAACAATTCTTCGACATTGACACTCAGCGCCCGCGCCAACTTCAAGGCTGCGGCAATGGAGGGCGTATTCAGGCCACGCTCAACCTTGGACAAATAGCTCTTGGTCATGCCGGACTTTTCGGCCAACACCTCCAAGGTAATTCCCAATTTTTTTCTCAACAATTTCAATCGGATAGACATGCGCTGCAATTTTCCCAATGCCACGGGCAAGCTTTTACTTGCTAATGACACATTGTGTCATTTATCCTTTTTTGTGTCATGCACTTAACCGCCCCTTCACCTTCCAAGTAGCCGGGGCGGGCCAGCCTGACATTTTCTCTACACCATCGAGGATATCCCTATGGCCAAGACTTTGGCACTGCCCAAGGACCAGCTGATAAAGCAGGCCCTTACACAGATGCAAGGCTCGCTTGCCGATAATACGTGGACTGCACGGGAAAAGCTGGCCCTGACGTGTCGAATTCTCTTCGACAACGGTCATGACTCGGGCCTGGCCGGGCAAATCAGCACCCGCGGACCACAGCCTGGCACGTTCTACACCCAGCAACTGGGACTCGGCTTCGACGAGATCACCGCCAGCAACTTGCTGCTGGTCAATGAAGACCTGGAAGTACTCGAAGGCCACGGGATGCCTAACCCGGCCAACCGCTTTCACAGCTGGGTGTACCGCGCGCGCCCCGATGTGAACTGCATCATTCACACCCACCCCACTCATGTGGCTGCCTTATCGATGCTCGAGGTGCCGCTGCAGGTTTCGCACATGGATCTGTGCCCGCTCTACGAAGACTGCGCTTTTCTTCAGGCCTGGCCCGGGGTGCCGGTGGGTAACGAGGAAGGTGAAATCATCAGCGCCGCACTGGGTGACAAGCGCGCCATTGTGCTTTCGCACCACGGTCAATTATCGACCGGGGCAAGTATCGAGGAAGCTTGTGTCATCGCCCAGTTGATCGAGCGTGCGGCCAAGCTGCAATTGCTGGCGATGGCCGCTGGTGAAGTCAAACCCATCGAGCCAGCCCTGGGCCGTGAAGCCCATGACTGGATCTCACGCCCGAAACGCCACAGCGCAGCCTTTAACTATTATGCGCGGCAGTGCCTGCGGGCACATGCCGACTGCCTGAGCTGATTGCTTGTCCTTTTGCCTTTCTTGCGGAGCACTGTTCATGACTACTCAATTCCACGGCATTATCGGCTACACCATTACGCCTTTCACCAGCGACGGTCAGCACCTTGACCTCGCGGCCCTGGGGCTGTCCATCGATCGCTTGATCGCAGGTGGCGTGCATGCCATCGCGCCCCTGGGCAGCACCGGTGAAGGCGCCTACCTGAGCGATCAGGAATGGGACCAGGCCACCGAATTCAGCCTTGCGCACATTGCCGGCAGAGTGCCGACCATTGTCAGCGTCTCCGACCTCACCACCGCTGGCGCCATCCGCCGTGCGCGCTTCGCCCAGGCTCATGGCGCCGATGCGGTCATGGTCTTGCCAACGGCCTACTGGAAACTCAGCGAGGCGGAGATCTTCGCGCACTATCAGGCCATCGGTGCCAGCATCAACATTCCAATCATGCTCTACAACAACCCTGCCACCAGCGGTACCGACATGTCGGTTGAGCTGATCTTGCGCATCGTGCGGGAGGTCGAGAATGTAACCATGGTCAAGGAGAGTACCGGCGACATTCAGCGTATGCACAAGCTGCAATTGCTCGGTGAAGGTAAAGTGCCGTTCTACAACGGTTGCAACCCTATGGCCCTGGAAGCATTCATTGCCGGTGCCAGCGGCTGGTGTACAGCGGCGGCCAACCTGATTCCCGAACTCAACCAGTCGCTGTACAAAGCGGTGGTGGCCAACGACCTGGAAACCGCCAAAACGGTGTTCTACCGTCAATTGCCGCTGCTGGACTTCATCCTCAAGGCCGGCCTGCCTGCCACCGTCAAAGCCGGGTTGGCCATCGACGGTTTGCCAGTAGGCGAACCTCGTCGTCCGGTGTTCGCCCTTAACCAGGCCGGTAAGGATCACCTGCGCCAGCTTATGGCCAACCTGCTAACCCCTGACCGCCATGCGTAAGCGATAGCTCCCGGGACTTTCACCGGTCCACTTCTTGAACGCACGATGAAACGCACTGGGCTCCTGGAACCCGGTGCGTACGGCTATTTCGGCAATGCTCATATCGGTTTCACGCAAGCACTCAAAGGCCATTGCCCGACGTACTTCATCCTTTATCTGCTGGAACGAACGCCCCTCGCGTTCCAACTGCCGGCGGAAGCTGCTGGCACTCAGCCCCTGGCGTTTGGCCATGGCCACCAGGGTGGGCCACTGCCCCTGATCGCGCTCGCGCAAGTAACGGTAGACCTGAGCCACCTGACCATTCTGGTTGCGATAGCGAATTACCAGCCATTGTGGCGCACTGCGTAAAAACGTCTTGAGCCCGGCCAGGTCCTGAATGACCGGCAAACGCAGGTAGTCAGCGGCAAACTCGATTTCACTTACCCCTGCCCCCAATTGCAGATTGGGGCCCCAAAGCAACAGATCGTCGTCCTGGGACGGCCTTTTATCCGTCAGCGCAGTGCGGTCGATGACCAGGCGTTGTCCGCCCAACCAGCACATCAAGCTGATTACCAGGGCGAAGAAGGTTTCCTCGGCATACACCCGAGTCGATGGGTCTTCGATGCGTGACTGTAGGCTTATTACCGCCCGCCCGCCCTTGATCGACAGGCTCGCGCTCACATCGCGCAAAAACAGACCGAAGTACACCAGGCACTGACGCAGGGCCTTTTCCAGGTTGGGCTCCTGGATCAGGCCGCGACAGATCAGGGCGAAACTGCCCATCGGCATGCCATGGCTATCGAGGCTGAAGAACTCATCGTCCAGGGCCTGGATCAGAATCAGCCAGAGCCGGGTGAAAGCCGTGGCCGAAACGCGCGCACCGGCGACCTCGAGCACGCCCGGATCGATGCCGGCCTCGCGCAGCAAAGCTGACGCGCGCTGCGGTTGGTCGCGCAGGGCGTGCAACATGCTATGGACGAAGTAAACCGCGACTGTATCGTTTTCCCGCATGGCGGATTCCGCAAGGTATGGCAAAAAATACCAGTTTCAGTGAACAGTTATGGCATAGGCCCGGTGAAAGGCTTTGCCTAGACTCAATGGCAACCTGAACCTGGCGTGATGTGCATTCTGTCAGAGCCTGCCACCGTCCCGCCATGTATTCGCATACTGGAGTCGATCATGAACACCCCGGAAATCTACGTAGTCAGCGCCGTTCGTTCAGCCATTGGCAGTTTTGGCGGTTCCCTCAAGGACCTTCCCCTGGCTGACCTGGCCAGCAGCGTAACTCGCGCGGCCATCGAGCGCGCCGGTGTGGCACCTGAGCAAATCGGCCACGTGGTAATGGGTACGGTGATTCCAACCGAGGCACGCGATGCCTATCTGGCCCGCGTTGCGGCGATGAATGCCGGCATTCCCAAGGAAACCCCGGCCTTCAACGTCAACCGCCTGTGTGGTTCGGGTCTGCAGGCCATTGTATCGGCTGCCCAAAGCCTGCTGCTCGGTGACGCCGAGGCGGTGGTGGCTGCCGGTGCCGAATCCATGAGCCGTGGCCCTTACCTGCTGCCACAAGCTCGCTGGGGTGCGCGCATGGGTGATCTGAAGGGCGTGGACTACATGCTCGGTGTTCTCCACGATCCTTTCGCCGGTTTCCATATGGGCATCACTGCCGAAAACGTTGCCGAGCGTAACGGCATCACCCGCCAGATGCAGGACGACCTGGCATTGGTCAGCCAGCAACGCGCCGCCCGCGCCATTGCCGAAGGCCGTTTCGACAGCCAGATCGTGCCTATCGACATTCCTGGCCGTAAAGGCACCGTGCGTTTTGAAATCGACGAGCACGTGCGCGGCGAAGTCACCGCTGAACAGCTGGCCGGCATGAAGGCAGCCTTCAAGAAGGACGGCACGGTCACCGCCGGCAACGCCAGCGGCCTGAACGACGGCGCCGGCGCCCTGGTCCTGGCCACTGGCGACTTCGTCAAACGCCACGGCCTCAAGCCCCTCGCCCGCCTGGTCAGCTATGCCCACGCTGGCGTAGAACCTGAGCTGATGGGCCTTGGCCCGGTCCCAGCCACGCGCAAGGCCCTGGAAAAAGCCGGCCTGCAAATCGCCGACCTGGACGTGATCGAATCCAACGAAGCCTTTGCTGCCCAAGCCTGCGCCGTGGCGGCAGAGCTGGGCTTTGATCCCGAGAAGGTCAACCCCAACGGTTCCGGCATTTCCCTGGGCCACCCAGTAGGTGCTACCGGCGCAATCATCGCGACCAAGGCCATCCACGAACTGCAACGCATCGAAGGCCGCTATGCACTGGCAACCATGTGCATCGGAGGCGGCCAAGGCATCGCCGTGGTCTTCGAGCGCGTCTGAACAAGGAGCTCTGAACGTGAGTATTGAACATATTGCGGTGATCGGCGCTGGCACCATGGGCAATGGCATTGCCCAAGTCTGTGCAGTGGCCGGTTACCAGGTTACCTTGATCGATGTTTCCGACGCCGCGCTGGAGCGCGGCCTGGCCACCTTGCGTAAAAACCTGGAGCGTCAGGTCAGCAAGCAGGTTCTGGCCGCCGACCTCGCCGAGGCGGCTGTCGCGCGGATCCGCACCAGCACCGACTACACCCAGTTGCAGCAGGCACAAATGGTGATCGAGGCGGCCACCGAGAACCTCGAACTGAAAGTGCGCATTCTCCAGCAGATTGCCACTAGCGTCAGCAGTGAGTGCGTGATTGCAACCAACACGTCGTCGCTGTCGATCACTCAGTTGGGCGCGGCGGTCAGCCATCCCGAGCGCTTTATCGGTGTGCATTTCTTCAACCCGGTGCCGATGATGGCCTTGGTCGAGATTATTCGCGGCCTGCAAACCAACGATGCCACCCACGCCACGGCCATGGCCCTGACCGAGCGGGTCGGCAAGACGCCTATCAGCGCCGGCAACCGTCCAGGCTTCGTGGTCAACCGTATCCTGGTGCCGATGATCAATGAGGCGATCTTCGTGCTGCAGGAAGGCCTGGCCAGTGCCGAAGACATCGACATCGGCATGCGCCTTGGCTGCAACCAGCCAATTGGCCCACTGGCCCTGGCGGATCTGATCGGCCTGGACACCCTGCTGGCCATTCTCGAGGCCTTTCACGAAGGCTATAGCGACAGCAAATACCGCCCTGCACCCCTGCTCAAGGAAATGGTTGCCGCCGGCTACCTGGGGCGCAAGAGCGGTCGTGGTTTCTTCACCTACTGAGGAGCAAGTCGATGGACGCCGCTTTGCGTTGTACGAATTTCGAAGAGCGGCGTGACCGGGCTCTGGCGCTGTTCGCCGAGAAGGGTTTTGGCCAGGTGAGCATGCGCGAACTGGCCAGCCACCTGGGCTTGACGGCGGGGTCGCTGTACCACCACTTCCCCAGCAAGCAGGACCTGCTCTACGATCTGATCGAAGAGCTGTATGAGGAATTGCTTGCGACCCTCAAAAAGGGGCGTCGTGCTCATCAGCAGACGCTCTCTGAAGTAATCGCTGCACACTGGGCGCTACACGCCGAGCGCCCCTTGCAGTTTCGCCTCGCTGAACGCGACCAATGCTGCCTGAGCCCGGATCAGCAGGCGCGCATCGGTCAACTGCGCCAACAGTATGAAACGGCTCTGCTGCGCATGATCGTGCCCAAGGCTACCTTGGGTGGCCAGGCGCTGGTGGCAACGGCCCATGTCATTGCCAATCTGCTCAACAGCGTACCCAGTTGGTTGCAGGCTTCACAGCTGCCCCAGGCCCAAGGGCTGGCGCTGATGGAAAGCATGGTGTTGGGTGGGATCGAGCGTACGCTGCGCGGTGAAAGCCTCACGTCGATGGTTTGAGTGTCTACTCATTGGGATAGATGCTGCGCTGGCCATTTTCATGGGGGCGGTTGAGGTAAACGCATCAATGGCCTCACGCGCTGCACCTTGCGTGCCCCAATGGCTGGACAGATGTATGTAGCGTTTGCGCAACAGCGCTTCTTCACATTCATTCAACGGAGAAGTCGCCTGCTGCCCCTGCGCGTGCTGCATCAGCTTGTCGGCGATTACCTGCAATGCGGGTGGCAATGCCATGCGCTGCTCGTCCAGTGCTTCGAACGGCACATTCTGATCAACACTCAGCCTGTGCATGATTCGCAGGTAAATCAGTGCCAGATCACCAGCCACTCGGCGCTTGCCTTGCACAAACGCAATCACACGTTTCTCGGCAGGTGTATCACGTTTGGCAGGTTGCAATGCGTCCACCTGAGTACAGACCTCCAACTGTAGATTCAGCGACTGCCAGGTGTGCTGATCACGTTCCAGACAAAGCTGGGCCTTCTTGCAGGCCTGACTTTTTCCATTTTCCAGGCTGGCAGGCTCGGTGCTGCTGATAGGCCGCGTCAGTACCACGGTCTCCAAAGCTTCAGGTAAATAACCGCCGCCAACATCGGAGTGCGCGCCTGGCACCACGATATCGTTGTCTGTCTGGGTCAACGGAAAGTTTTTGCGCTGTTCGTCCCGTGCCACCAGTTGCACGATCTTTCGGGCAGCAGTCGGCCTGAGCTTCATTTCGACGCCAGAGTATTGAGCATTGGCTGGGCTGAGATTACCTTCCAGTACCGAGATGATCGCTGCGACAGAGTCGTACAAACCGATGAAATTGATTGCCAGGAATTGTGTCGACTGCCAGTCGAAATTCTCTGGCAGCAACGCCTCTGACCTCGGCCAGAGCTGCGCCAACGCACTGCCGGCGCCTTTACCCAAGTCATTGGCAAAATGCCGAGCCGCTGCTGCTCCACGGCTGAAACCGAAGATGTCGAATTCGATGCGTTGAGCGCTTGCCCCGGGGTTACTGGCCGACCAGCGCCTTACTTGCTCAATGACCGCGGCCGGCGCCTGTTGCGCTCGGGCAATCACACCAGAGCCGTAGCGCCCGGTCATCATGCTCAGGCTCGAGTCCTTCTCACCCGCCTGTGTGCCGATTCCCTCGACGTACACCTTCAGGCTCGCGGTTGTCTGACTGTCTTTCACCTGCTCAGCGGCCTGGTCCCGATACAGTTCATACAACTTGGCGATATTGGTTTTAGCAGTGCCATAGCTGTCGGTCGGTACACTCCCGCGACCATCGTAGCCATATTTTGCGCAGTGCTCGCGTAACGCAAGCGGCGCGCTTGCCAAATTGCTATCAGGCCCCATGCAGGCTGCTACCAGCTCGCTGTTGTGCAGATTATTACCCGTGCCGTCAAAAAATACGCCTACGCGTAGACACAGAACAGTGCTTTCCTTTGCCGCACTAATAGGCATGTGAATACTCCCTGTGATGAATACCGGGAAGTCATCACACGCCTTCACAGGCAGCGGGAATATCAGCTAGGCGCAGCAGATCTCGTCGGAACCGTCTGCGCGCGCCTGAGGTAAAGCGTTGACGTCAAACGCTGCGCCGCGTTCAGGCCAGCGGCAGGCGCAGCGTAAAAGTCGCCCCCTGCCCCTCGGCGCTTCGTACCTCGAGGCGGCCGCCATGAGCCAGCACAATCTGCTCGGAAATGTACAAACCCAAACCCAAGCCCGCACTGCCCTGATTTGAGTCAACACGCTCGAACTGCTGGAAAATCCGCTGCTGGTTTTCCTCACTGATCCCGATGCCCTGGTCGCTCACCTCGATGCACGCCCACTGTTGCTGCTCGAAGGCGCGCACAGTGACAGGATGCTTGGCGCCGTAGCGCAGGGCGTTGGTCAACAGATTGGCAATCACCTGCTCAATGCGAAACTCATCCCAGACTCCGACTAGCGGCGCATCGATTTTCAGTTCTATGGTTGATTGCGCTGCTGCGGCCTGAGCGGCAAAGTTCTCGATCAAGCCACCGACCAGGCGCGTAAGGTCAAATTGGCTGGGCCGGATGGACAGTTTGCCAGTGCGAATCCGGGACACATCGAGCATATCTTCGATCAAGCGGATCAAGCTGTTGATCTGACGCTCATCGCGATCGACCATCGCGCGCATCTTGTCCAGGGCAAAAGCGTCGGCATTGTCGCGCGCCAAATGCAGCTTGCGCAGTTGGGTTTCCAGAATCAGACCGTTCAGTGGGGTGCGCAACTCGTGGGACACAATCGACATGAAGTCGTCGCGCATGCGCACGGCGTGTTCCAGCTCCGTGCGTGCCGCTTGCAGTTGCGTCAGCAATTGCTCCTGCTCTGCACGGCTGCGCTCGATAGCCTCCAACTGCTGGCCCAGCGCCTTGCGCTGGCGGAACAGATCGACGAACACTGCCACCTTGCTTTTCACCGCCTGGTTATCCAGTGGCTTGTGCAGAAAGTCCACTGCTCCGCTTTCGTAGCCCTTGAAGGCATAGTTCATTTCACGCCCAGCAGCGCTGACAAAAACGATGGGGATGTTCTTGGTTTTCTCTGTACCGCGCATCAACTCGGCCAGCTCGAATCCATTCATCCCCGGCATCTGCACATCGAGAATGGCCAGGGCGAACTCGTGCTCAAGCAACAATGAAAGCGCCTGGTCAGCAGACTGGGCCTGGTAGACATCCCGGTCGTCGCCCTTGACCAGCGCATCCAGTGCCAGCAGGTTTTCTGGCAGGTCATCGACAATCAGCAGTTTGGCTTGGATGTGGCTTAGCATTTGGGGGGTTCCAACTTGGCGAGCAATTGCCCGATGCCGCTCAACGGCAGTGTGTAGTCAGGTCGGTGCAAAGCCAATGCCGCTTCGGGCATTGTCGCAACATGAGCTTCGCTCGGATCCTGGACAAAGGTGTAGCCGCCCAACTGCTTGATGTATGCAAGACCACGGGCGCCGTCTTCATTGGCCCCCGTCAGCAACACGCCCACCAACGTCGGCCCATAGGCATCAGCAGCCGACTCAAACAAAATATCGATTGAAGGCCGGGAAAAGTGCACCCGTTCTTCCTGACTCAAGGAAAAGCTGAGGTCCTGCTCCAACGACAGGTGATAACCGGGACCGGCAAAGTAAATCGTGCCCGCGGCTATTGTCTGTTTATCCTGGGCCTCGCACACCTCGCGCCCGAGCCTGCGCTTGAACACCTGCGCCAACTGGCTGTGACGGTCATCCGGCAGGTGCAGCACGCACACAATCGGGATGGAAAAATCCTTCGGCAAGGCATGGAACAGACTCAACAAGGCACTGACACCTCCGGCCGAGGCACCGACGACAATCGCCTGTATGTCTTTCATGACTTGCGGTAGATCCGTTCTGGTTTAACAAAGGCCTGGAACTGATCAGCGTAGGAGGAAAAGTCCAAGGTTTCCTTACTGCCCAATACCAGGAAGCCGCGATGACAAAGCGACTCATGAAATAGCCCGAATGCTCGGTCCTGCAGCGTCTTATTGAAATAAATCAGTACGTTACGGCAGGAAACCAACTGGGTTTCGGAAAAAACGCTGTCGGTAGCAAGGCTATGGTCGGCAAAGGTCACGTTGTCACGCAGGCTGCTGTCGACAATGGCGTTGCCATAGGCGCAGGTGTAGTAATCGCTGAAGTCCCGACGGCCTCCGGCCTTGCGATAGTTCTGGGCATACTCGCGCATGTTCTGCACCGAATAGATACCCTGCTTGGCTTTCTCCAGGGAGCTGGGGTTGATATCGGTGGCGTAGATGATGGTGCGGTCGAGCAGGCCTTCCTCACGCAGCAGAATGGCCATTGAGTAGACTTCCTCGCCCGTGCTGCAGCCCGCGATCCAGATTTTCAGCGAAGGCCAGGTACGCAGTAGCGGTACCACCTCCTGGCGCAGGGCCAGAAAGTGTTCCGGGTCGCGAAACATCTCGCTGACTGGAATGGTGAGAAACTGCAGCAGCTGCATGAACATGCCAGGGTCATGCAGTACCCGCTCCTGCAGCGCGGATACCGTCTTGCAGTCAAACTGGCGCAACGCATGCTGGATCCGGCGCTTGATCGAAGCGCCGGAGTAATCGCGAAAGTCATAGCTGTACTTGAGGTAGATCGCCTCGATCAACAGCCGTATTTCTATGTCGGTATTACGTTCGATGCTCAAATTCGCTCCAGTTGTGGCAGCCATACACGAATCAACGAGAACAGGCGATCCAGATCGATCGGCTTGGCCAAATAATCATTGGCACCGGCTTCCAGGCATCGATGCTGATCATCTTTCATGGCCTTGGCAGTCACGGCGATAATCGGCAGCTTGCGCCAGCGCGGCTGCTGACGGATCAAACGGGTCGCTTCGTAGCCATCCATCTCTGGCATCATCACATCCATCAGTACCAGATCGATATCGCTGTTTAGCTCCAGTTGCTCGATAGCTTCGCGTCCGTTGCGGGCGATTTCGACGATCGCCCCCTTATGCTCAAGCGCACTGGTCAAAGCAAAAATGTTGCGCACATCATCGTCCACCAACAGCAATTTGCGCCCTTCGAAGACCTTGTCGCGGCTGCGCGCGGTCTTCAACATGCGTTGCCGTTCATGGGACAGTGTCGATTCGACTTTGTGCAGGAACAGTGTCACTTCATCGAGCAGGCGTTCTGGAGAACGTGCGCCCTTGATGATGATCGAGCGTGAGTACTTGAGCAGATCAGCCTCTTCGTCACGCGTCAGGTTGCGCCCGGTATAGACGATCACAGGCGGGAACGAACGGATATCCTCGTCCGACATGCGCTTGAGCAGTTCATTGCCGAGCATGTCGGGCAACTTCAGATCGATGATCATGCAGTCATAGATATTCTCGCGCAGTAAGTCCAGCGCTTCCTGCGCCATGCCGACAGCGGTTATTTCAATGTCATCGTCACCGATCAAGCGGGCGATGCTCTCGCGCTGCAGATCATCGTCTTCTACCAGCAGAATGTGCTTGAGCTTTTGCGTCAGTTTGTCTTCCAGGCGCGCGAACACCGCCTTGAGCTCTTCGCGGCTGGCCGGTTTGACCGCGTAGCCGACAGCGCCCATGTGCATGGCGGCTTCCACGCGGTCTTCGACGGAAATGATGTGCACCGGAATATGACGGGTACTGGCCTGCTCCTTGAGTCGTTGCAACACGGTCAAGCCAGAGTGATCCGGCAGGCGCATGTCGAGCAGAATGGCGTCCGGAATGAACCCTGCGGCCAGCTCATAGCCCTCGTCGGCGGCCTGTGCAACCAGACAGCTGTACCCAAGCTCATGAGCCAAATCGAAAAGAATACGGGCGAAATTCGGCTCGTCCTCGACGACCAGAATGCAACGATTGCTGAACGGTGCCAACTCACGATCATCGGCAAAGGCTAATGTGCTGCGGGGAACCACAACAGCATCAAGTGCTGCTTGCGGCGCGGGTACAGGCTGGGCAGCCACTGCAACGGGCGGGTTGATTATCGCTGCTGGCGCCTGGATAACCCCAGGTTCATAACGCAGCGGCAGGATCAGACTGAATACACTGCCCTTGCCCAGATCGCTGGCCACCGTAATCTGGCCGCCGAGCAACTCAGCGAGGTCGCGCGAAATAGACAAGCCAAGCCCTGTGCCGCCATATCGTCGATTGGTTGTGCCATCGGCCTGGTGGAACGCTTCGAAAATACTTTGCTGCTGATCGGCGGCGATACCGATGCCGCTGTCACGTACCGAGAACACTACCCCCATATCGGCCTGCCAGCCGACATTAAGGCTGACTTGCCCGGCGTCGGTGAATTTCACGGCATTGGACAGCAGATTCTTGAGGATCTGCTCCAGACGCTGGCGATCGGTGTACAACGTAGCGGGTACTTCAGGCTCAACGACCACGCTGAAACTCAACTGTTTGTCCTTGGCCAGCGGCTCGAACATCGCTTGCAGGCCTTCGGTCAGGCGCGTTACATGGGTGGTTTCCGGACGCACTTCAAGCTTGCCCGCCTCGACCTTGGCAATGTCGAGAATATCGTTGATCAAATTGAGTAGATCGTTGCCAGCCGAGTAGATCGACTCGGCGAACTTGACTTGATCTTCACTGAGGTTTTCCTGGGGATTCTCTGCCAACAACTTGGCCAGAATCAGCGAGCTGTTGAGCGGTGTGCGCAGCTCGTGGGACATGTTGGCAAGGAATTCCGACTTGTACTTGCTGGAGCGCTGCAACGCTTCGGCGCGGGTCTGCAATTCGGCCTGGGCCTGATTCAGCTCGCCGTTCTTGCGGTTCAGGGCATCGCGCTGTTCAGCCAGCGCATCAGTACGCTCGGCCAATTGTTCGTTGGTCTGCTCCAGTTCCGCCTGCTGCGTCTCAAGGTGCGCCTGGGATTCCTTGAGCACCCGCGACTGTTCCTCAAGCTCTTCGTTGGCGGTTTTCAGCTCTTCCTGCTGCACCTGCAGCTCTTCGTTGAGCTGCTGGGTTTCCGCCAACACCTCCTGTAGACGCTGGCGGTAGCGAGCGCTCTCGATGGAGGTGCCAAGATTGTCGGCAACCAGTTCGAACAGCTCGATATCGCGGTCAGTCAGCGTGCGCAAGAAGCCAAGTTCAACAACACCGTTGACCTGGCCATCGTTGCTGGCGGGCACCAGCACGACGCTACGTGGTAAACCTTCACCCAGGCCGGAGCTGACCTTGAAGTAGTCGTCGGGTACTTCATCAAGGCGCAACAGCTGCCCCTGGTTTACTGCTTGCGCCAACAAGCCTTCATGAGAACCGACCACCTGTTCCCGGGCCTGTTGTTCACCCGACAAACCGTAACCGGCAACGCGTCGTAGGCCGCCATGCTCGTCCCGCACATACAGCGCAGCCACGACACAACCGACGTAATTGGCAAAAAAACGCAGGATATTGTTACCCAGCATCGGCAACGTCAATTGACCCAATACCTGCTCGGCCAGCTTCGTCTGGCCGGTACGCATCCATGCTTGCTGCTCCAGACGCTGGGTGGCGCGTTGTTGGGCTTGCAGGTTGCTGGTGTAGCTCGACGACAGCGCCATCAAGTCCCGCCGCCCCAAGAACGCCAGCAAGGCACTTAGCAGAATAATGAACACCAGGTACACCGAAATGGCCACCACGGTAACGGTGCTGACTTGATCACTACGCGCCGCCCGTAGTTGCTGCTCCATGTCGATGAACGAATCAAATTCCTGGCGCATCTCGTCGGTGATGCGTTTGCCACGGCCACTGCGAATCGGCTGACTGTAGTCCCCGGCATTGCGTCGCAGGTCGATCATCTCGCTGCCGAAGGCGTTCCACTCCTGTTGCAGGCCGATGAGTCGGCCCAGACGGTCTACTTGCTGCGGGTTGTCCTTGACCAGTTGCTGCAAGTCCTTGAGCGCCGACAACACTTGCGGCTTGGCCAGCTCGTAGGGGGCAAGAAACTGTTCATCCCCGGTGATCAGGAACCCGCGCATACCGGTTTCCATATCAATAGAAAGCTTTACCGTCTCGTTGGTGTTGTTGATCACCCGGTCGGAATGCTGCAGCCACTGGATGGCCGATAGCAGATAGCTGATCACTACCACAAACACTACAGCGCTGAGCAAACCGACCCCCAACGGTAGACCGATGTTACGGCTCAGCAGCTTACGAAAGCTTTGCTGATCTATCGAGGCTGGCGGAATCATCTGAAAGGGCCCGAGCAAGTGAATCAAACGAAAGAGTACGGCGGATTATCCGAGTAAATAGTCTACTTTCCACCCCAAGTCTAAACAGCTTTGTCATTTTCGACAGGGCATTTAGCCAGCATTTGAGAGTGCTCTGTAGCAATCGTTCCCTGTTTTTTTCGCAAATCGCTATTCTGCACAACAAATCGGGAACTTATCCCCGAACCCGGCATACAGAATAGAAACAAACACTTATACAGGACCTTGATCATGCCCCCATCTGCCCCACCCCTGCTGGTTGTAGAGGATGATCCAACCGTGCGCGCGTTGATCGCCGATGTGCTGGAGGCTCTGGATTACACCGTCATCGTCGCCCAGGATGGTGAAGCGGCCCTGAAAATTCTTCAGGACCCAAACCAGGCACTGGCCCTGATAATGACTGACATCGGCCTGCCAGGCATGAGCGGCAATGAACTGGCGAGCAAGGCGCGAGAAGCCAGGCCCCTGCTGCCCATTCTTTTCGCCAGCGGCCTAGGGGATTCCAGCGAGATACCGAATGGCATGTACATGATCAGCAAACCCTTCGGCATCGATACGTTGCGTGACAAGGTAAAACATATCCTGGCGGCCGTGGAAACCGACGATTCGTTGTAGAATGGGTGCTTTTTCCAAGGCTACCCTCGCTCATGCTCAAGCCCACGCTCAACGTCCTGGTCATCGGCTACGTCTGGCCCGAACCGCGCTCTTCGGCTGCCGGCGGGCACATGATGCAAATCCTCGAAAGTTTTGTGCAGCGTGGCTGGCAGGTGACGTTCAGCAGCCCGGCAGCAATCGGCGAGCACAAGGCGAACCTTGTCGAGCTGGGTATCGCCGAGCAGGCCATCACGCTCAATGACAGCAGTTTCGACCACTTCGTCAGTGAACTGGCCCCGGATGTCGTGCTGTTCGATCGTTTCATGATGGAAGAGCAATTCGGCTGGCGTGTGGAAAAGCACTGCCCCAATGCCTTGCGCGTGCTGGAAACCTCAGATCTGCAAAGTCTGCGCGATGCCCGCCAGCAACTGTTGCGCCGCCGTCTGATCGAAGGGCTGGACCCCAACGACTTTCGCGAACTGTTCGCCACCTCCGGCCCCGACCTGTATCGACAGATGGCTGGCGCTGACCTGACACTGCGGGAACTGGCGGCCATCTACCGTAGCGACTTGAGCCTGATGATCTCCGATGTCGAAATCGACCTGCTCATCAATGGCTTTGGTGTTCCCGAGCATCTCTTGCACTGGTGTCCGCTTATGGTCGATGTGCCCAGCGAACCCTTCAAACCTTATGCCGAGCGTGCCGACTTCCTCACCATTGGCAACTTCCGCCACGCCCCTAACTGGGATGCCGTACTGTGGATGAAGAATACCCTGTGGCCGATCATCCGCCGCCACCTGCCCAAGGCGCAATTGCGCATCTACGGCGCCTACACGCCGCCCAAAGCCACAGCGCTGCACAAACCTGGCGAAGGTTTTCACATCATGAACTGGGCCGAAGACGCCCTGGAAGTAATGGGCAATGCGCGTATCTGCCTGGCGCCGCTGCGCTTTGGTGCCGGCATCAAAGGTAAACTGACTGACGCCATGCTCTGCGGCACGCCCAGCGTGACCACCCCCATCGGCGCCGAAGCCATGCACGGCGCCCTGCCCTGGCCAGGTGCCGTGGCCGGCACCGGCGAAGGCCTGGCCGAAGCCGCCGTGCAACTTTACAACGACGAAGCCCGCTGGCAACAGGCACAGCAACAGGGGCTGCAACTGCTCAAGGCTCGTTATGATCGCCGCCAGCACAGCACCGCCCTGGTCGAACGTATCGAATACGCCCTGGACGATCTGGACCAGCACCGCTTGTTCAACTTCACCGGCGCCATGCTGCGTCACCACCAGCACAAAAGTACCCAGTACATGGCGCAATGGATCGAGGCGAAGAACCGTCTTGCTACAGCGGTCGACGCAGCAGATAAGTGTCCATGATCCAACCCTTGCGCGCGCGCGCCTGCTCGCGCTGCGCAAGAATCTGCTCGCGAACCTCGCGCAACGGCCCAGAGATCAACATCTGGTCGTCCGTTCCGAGGTAAGCGCCCCAATAGATAAGCACGTGCGGATCATCCAATGCGGCGAATGCGCATTGACCATCGAGCATCACCACCAGGTTGTCGATCTGCGCCTGTTCGGCAAGACGCCGGCCAGGCAGTACGGTCAGCGGCTCGCCAATACGATTTAGGGCAATTCGATGGGCTGCGGCCAGGGCCTGCACACTACTGATACCGGGGATGACATGCAGTTCGATGTCGACGCCGCGCTCCTGTACCAGGTCAAGAATGCGCAGCGTACTGTCATACAGCGTCGGTTCGCCCCAAAGCAGGAATGCCCCGCACTCACTCTCGGCCAGCTCGTTGTCGATCAACTGCGCATAAAGCGCGGCGCGCTTGTGGTGCCAGTCCTGCACGGCACCGACGTAGTCGCTGGCGCTGCCATCGCGCTGGGGATCCTCGACTTGCACCAGACGATAATCCGCATGCTCCACGTAGCGTTCAAGGATCTCCTTGCGCATTTGCAGCAACTCGTCTTTCACCTGGCCCTTGTCGAGCACGAAAAACACCTGCGCCCGGTTCAGTGCGTCGATAGCTTCCAGGGTTATCTGGCGCGGATTGCCCGGCCCGATTCCAATCAACAGCAGCGTTTTCATTACAATGCCTTCCACGGCTCGGCCAATCGCCATTGTCGACTGACCGAGAGGCAGTGGCAATGCGCCGCTTACCAGATGGAGAAGTTGTAGCTGACGATGACCCGCGTTTCATCCATATCCCGGGCCCACTTCTCATAGTTACTGCGATAGGTGGAGTTGCGCAGGCGAACGCTGACATCCTTGAAGGTGCCGCTTTGCACTTGATACTTGAGTTCGCTGTCGCGCTCCCACTCCTTGCCCTCGGCCTGGCTGCCCGGCACCTTGATATGATCACCGTTGATGTAACGGGTCAGGAAGCTCAAGCCCGGCACACCGATGGCCTTGAAGTCATAGTCATAACGCAACTGCCAGGAGCGTTCCTGGGCAGCGGCAAAGTCGTTGACCTGGGCATAGTTGACCAGGTAAGGGTTGCTGCCATCAAGATAAGGCATGGCATTTTCGCCATACATGCGCTGCCAGCCGGCGCTGATCTTGTGCCCACCCAGGCTGTAGCCAAGCATGCCGCTGAAGGCGCGATGTTCGATCTCTCCTGCGCGGGCATTGCCAATGTCATCACTTTTGATCAGGCGCATATCGGCCGACACCGTACCGACGCTCAATGGCTGACTGGCGAGCACACCCAGAAAATGCTGGCGGTAGATGTTTTCCAGTTTGGAAACCTGATACTGCGCGCTTAACCGTTCGTTGAAAGTGTACTCGACGCCGGCCATATCGAAATGATCAGCGCTGGTGTTACAGGCATAACGCTTGTTCTTGCAGTGGACACGAATGTCCTGGCGGTCGGTTGAGTCCCGTGCGGTGTACTTGTCCAGGCGCGCGACACTGAACTTGAGATTGTTGATTTCCTCGGAGGTGAGCATCGCGCCCTGGAACATGGTTGGCAGCAAGCGGCCATCGTTGTACTTGAGCAGCGGCATATCGGGCAGCATCGAGCCGTATTTGAGCACCGTCCTGGAATAGCGCATTTTGCCGGCGACACCGAGTTTTGCGTATTGGTCCACCGACCCGCGCGGGTCATTGCCGCTGGACGGCATCAAGCCACTGTTGCTGTCAGCCGGACTGGAGTCGAGTTTGATCCCCAGCATCCCCAGGGCATCGACACCGAAGCCCACAGGTCCCTGGGTATAACCGGACTGCACATTAAGAATGAATCCCTGCGCCCACTCTTCGCGTTTCGAGGCGCCCTGGCTGGAACTGACATGTCCATCGCGAAAGTCTCGATTGAAATAGACATTGCGCGCTTCGATTTTGGCACTGCTGTCTTCAAGAAAGCCGGCTGCCTGAGTGGAAGCGGCAGTCAACATTGCGAGCAGGCCAGCAAGGCCGCGTCCGGGTGCTAGGGGAAAGGGGGCAAACATGGAATGCAAAATCCGAAAGAATGGATGACAAATCAACTGCAGGCCTTGTGGGCAGCAGTACTAGATCCGCTGCCTTACAGGTCGAGGCCAATCACGAATAATCTCAAACCGCTCTAGCACGCGCCATTGGACCTTTGTCCAAGTCAGCGAGAGGCAATTGACTAGTTATTTGGTATTACCGTGCACACAAGTAAGAAAGTTCCACGCCGGCTTCAGAATATTTCCCTTGTTTACCCGCCGCCAAGGGACTACTACACTCATTATTAGTGTGATGATTCCCCACCCCAGTGCAGGCGGCCTCATTAAGATTATTTCTTGATTTTGCCCATGCCGCGCCACTGCAGACATAAAGGAGTAATGATTGTGTCCAGACTTGCAGAGTTCCGTGCAGCCGAAAAAGCGCTAAAAGAACAGATGGCGCAACTGGAAGCACTGAAAAAGGATGCTGGCCTCAAACGCGAAATCGAGTTTGAGCGCAAACTTGTCGACCTGATGGGTAGCTACGGTAAAAACCTGCGCGACATCATTTCCATTCTAGACCCAAAGGCTGGGGCAAAAAGTGCGGTAGTCGCTCCTAGAACACGTCGTGCGCGGGTGGTTAAAGTGTACGAAAACCCGCACACCGGCGAACTGATCGAAACCAAAGGTGGTAACCACCGCGGCCTCAAAGCGTGGAAGGAACAGTACGGCGCGCAGACCGTCGACAGTTGGTTGCGTTCGTGAAAGCGTCCTTCACACTTTTTTCACATCCATTGACTCAGGATGAAGACTGCTAACGGACTAGCGCCCCATACGCCCGCCTCGGCGGGCTTCTAATTCTTGCGCCCCGCCCCCTGAAGGCGGGGCGCAATTGGTTTGCGCAATCGCTTCACTTCCGTATCATGTGGCCCTGACTGTTTTGCTGGCACAAACGCTGCCAGCCTCTTCAAGCGGAGAACCCATGAGCCTGAACCATCTCGACACCCTTGCGGGCGTTACCGCGCAACCGGATGCCGCGACCCAGAATTTCGTTTTCAACCACACCATGCTGCGCGTCAAGGACGTTGCCAAATCCCTGGACTTCTACACACGCGTCCTGGGTTTCAGCCTGGTGGAAAAACGTGACTTCCCTGAAGCCGAGTTCAGCCTGTACTTCCTCGCCCTGGTCGATAAGGCACAGATCCCTGCCGATGCTGGCAAGCGCACAGAGTGGATGAAGTCGATCCCCGGGATCCTTGAGCTGACCCATAACCACGGTAGCGAAAACGATCCTGATTTTGCCTACCACAACGGCAACACCGATCCACGTGGCTTTGGCCATATCTGTATCTCAGTGCCGGACATCCGCGCAGCCTGCGAGCGCTTCGAGCAACTGGGCGTCACCTTCCAGAAGCGCTTGAGCGACGGTCGTATGAAGCACCTGGCGTTCATCAAGGACCCGGACGACTACTGGGTCGAGATCATCCAGCCTACCGAGTTCTGAACCACTGATCAGTGGTTAGCCGGTGCGGAGTCGATCGCGGAGCAGCTTGCTCCGCGATTGGCTGCAAAGCCGCCCTCCTTGCACTTCTTGCCTACATCCACCCCACTACCGACCGCTGCCCGTCCAAAGGCCACTGAGGCCCCGCGTCTGCTCGCGGGTGGCCAGGCAATAATACAGCGGACACGTCACCAACAATCCTACCAGCCAGGACAGGTCCGCCCCGTCGACAAGATTGGCGTAAGGCCCCACATACAAGGAAGTGTTGGCAAACGGCAACTGCACAAGAATGCCGCACGCGTAAGCGATGATCGCGTGGGCATTGAAACGCCCATAGATGCCGCCATCAGCACTGAATATCGAGGCAATGTCGTAGCAACCACGTTTGATCAGGTAGAAATCGATCAGGTTGATCGACGCCCACGGCACGAGCACCAGCAGCAACGCCAGAATCAGGCCGATGAAGTGGGAAATGAAGTCTGCCGAGGCGCTCAAGGCCACCAGGCAGCAGCCGAGCAGAATCACACTGGCCAACACCACTCGCACGTTGATACTGGGTGTCCAGGCGCTGGCAAAGGTCTGGATCGAGGTAACGATCGAAAGCACAGCACCATAAAGGTTCAGGGCGTTATGACTGATGATGTTGAGCAAGAACAACACCATCAACACCGGCCCCAGCCAACCGGTGGCCTGCTCGACCGCAACCATTGCCTCAGTACCTTCCGGTACCGCCAGCACCGCTACAGCGCCAAAGCTGAATGACAGGATGGTCCCCAGCGTAGCGCCAAAGTAAGTCGCCCAGAATGGCCGGGCAATCCCGACTTCCCGAGGCAGATAGCGCGAGTAGTCGGAAACGTAAGGCGAAAAGCTGATCTGCCAGATAACCCCCAATGACAGGGTGGCAATCCAACCGGACAGGTTAAATCCGCCGCGGGTGTAGAAGTCAGCAGGCAGCTCCTGGGCGAACATCATCACAAATCCCGCCAGCAATGCACTGCCCATCACCCAGGTACCGATGCGGTTGAGGGTGTGGATGAAGCGATAACCGATCACGCCGATTGCCGTGGCGCTCAAGGCGCCGAGGATGATCGCCGCCGGCATCGGCACACTCGGCGCAATGCCGTGGATCGACTTGCCGGCCAGGACGATGTTGGAAATGAAGAAGCCGACGTAGATGATCGCGGCAAAGAACACAATCAACAGTGCACCGTAGCGACCGAACTGGCCGCGGCTCTGGACCATCTGCGGAATGCCCATTTGCGGCCCCTGTGCCGATGCCAGGGCAATCACCACGCCTCCAAGCAAGTGCCCGAGGGCAATCGCCAGCATTCCCCAGAACAGATTCAGGTGGAACACCTGTACCACCATGGCACCGGTGACAATTGGCAGAGGCGCGATGTTGGTGCTGAACCACAAGGTGAACAAGTCTCGCGCCTTCCCATGGCGTTCGGCAGGCGGTACGTAATCGACCGTATGGTTTTCGATCAACTGGTGTTGCGAAGACGGCTGGGACATGGGCAATAGGCTCGAAAGGTTCTGTTTTTATCTTTGTAGGAAACCGCGCGGAGTGCTCGAAGCGGCCTCTCAGCTGAAGACCATATTATGGTATTCCAACATTTGCACAAGACTGAGCCGCTTCTTTTACCTGCAACTGATCTGCTTTCCTGCTAGCTAAAAACTGCCCCATATAGCGTTTAGCCCAGCAAATTCGGCGGTTTAACCCATTCATCGGGTGGATGCACCGCGCAAAAATTCCCCTTGCAATCTAGATATTACGGTATACCATCAGACACACAAGACAAGAACAGCGGCCCGACGCCGCACTCCGAGGAACACACCATGATCGACGCAACTGTCTATAAAAACGTCCTGGGCTCCTTTCCCTCCGGCGTCACCGTCATCACCACCCTGGATAACGACGGCCAAATCGTCGGTCTAACTGCAAGCGCCTTCAGTTCGCTGTCCATGGATCCACCACTGGTGCTGTTCTGCCCCAACTACAGTTCCGACTCCTACCCGGTGCTGATCCGCAACAAGCGCTTTGCCATTCATCTGCTCTCGGGCGCCCAACAAGCCGAAGCCTATGCCTTCGCGCGCAAGGGCAAAGATAAAGCCGAAGGTATCGAATGGACCCTCAGTGCGCTGGGCAACCCCCTGCTGGCAAACGCCACGGCAATCATCGAATGCGAACTATGGCGCGAATATGAAGGTGGTGATCACGCCATCATGGTAGGCGCGGTCAAGAACCTCATCGTTCCCGAACGGGCACCCAGCCCCCTGGTGTACTGCCGCGGCAAGATGGCGGCGCTGCCCGCGTTTGCCTGACACTATTCTTACGACAGGCGCCCGGCGCAGGTCGAGAGTCATGCCGCCTGATCCGACAGGCGACCTACAACAAGATCCGAGGAATGCGTCATGAAATTTTCGTTGTTCGTACACATGGAACGTTGGGATGAACAGGTCAGCCATCGCCAGCTGTTCGAAGACCTGACCGAACTGACCCTGATGGCCGAAGACGGCGGTTTCAGTACCGTGTGGATCGGCGAACACCACGCCATGGAATACACTATCTCGCCAAGCCCGATGCCGCTGCTGTCCTACCTGGCAGCGCGTACAACCACGATTCACCTGGGCGCGGGAACGATCATCGCGCCGTTCTGGCACCCCCTGCGGGTGGCCGGCGAATGCGCCCTGCTGGATGTGATCAGCAACGGTCGCATGGAAGTGGGTCTGGCGCGCGGCGCCTATCAGTTCGAGTTCGATCGCATGGCCGCCGGTATGCCGGCCTCCGAGGGTGGGCAAGCGCTGCGCGAAATGGTGCCGGTGGTGCGTGCCTTGTGGCAGGGGGACTATGCCCACGACGGTGACATCTGGAAGTTCCCGACCTCCACCTGTGTGCCCAAGCCGATCCAGAAACCCATGCCACCGATGTGGATTGCCGCCCGCGACCCGGACTCGCACAACTTTGCGGTCAAGAACGGCTGCAATGTGATGGTCACCCCGCTGATGAAGGGTGACGAAGAAGTACTGGACCTGAAAAACAAATTTGAAGCCGCACTGGCCAATAATCCCGATGTCCCGCGCCCGCAACTGATGGTGCTGCGTCACACTCACGTCCACAGTGCGGACGATAGCGATGGCTGGAAAGTCGGCGCCCAGGCAATTTCCCGTTTCTACCGTACCTTCGATGCCTGGTTTGGCAATAAGCAGGTGCCGGTCAATGGCTTCCTGGCGCCGAGCCCTGAGGAGAAATTCAAGGAGCGTCCAGAGTTCGAGCTGGAAAACATCCGCAAGAACACCATGATCGGCACGCCTGAGGAAATTATTGCACGCATCCGCTACTACCAGGAGCTGGGCGTGGATGAGTTCAGTTTCTGGTGCGACAACAGCCTGCCGCATGCCGAGAAGAAAAAGTCCCTGGCGCTGTTCATCAACGAAGTGGTACCGGTTTTTCGCTGAAGCCTTACGTTCGTCGGCCCAGATCATGCTGGGCCGCTACTGTGGTATACCCGAAAGAGCAGCCTAGCCTGCATCTTGAACGAGGAGCGTTTAATCACGACGAGCTATCGATACCCAGCAGCGAGGTCAGGACGATGAAAACCCTTCAATGCGTGCACCGCAATCACACCATTACCGCCAGTGTCGAAACCCACGAAGGCATTCCTACGCCCTTCGCTGGCGGCTGCCTGATTACCGACCCTGAAGGCCATACCAGTCGGCGTCTGCCGCTTCCGATAAAAATGGCCTATCTGGCAGACCTGGAAAACGCTCAACACGCCTCACTTGCCCATGGCAAGTGGTTGGTTGATCAGCAGTTGGACAGACGCCAGCAGGTGTTCTGAGCACCATTTACGGGCTAGCAGTATGTCACCCCAGCCATCAATGCCCCTGCAGCACCACCGGTTTGCCTGGCGATTGCACAGCATCGCTGTCACTGCCAGGCAAGCCCAAGCCAAAATCACCCTGCTCGTTCCAGTCTTCGCCAAACATCTCTACCGGATGCATGGTCCGATCGGCGCCGTTGCCGCAGGCCAGGGCGTTGGCTGCGCAGTAACGATCACATCCCCAACAGATCCGTTCGGGATGCTTCGGACTGACAGGAAAGGGCTTAGCCATGTGATTCCCCAGACAGGCGATGGGCGAGCTTCTACGTTAGGGCTGCGCGGCAGTTTTGCCCTTGATGTAGATCAAGTTTGATCAGCCATTTCGCGGAAAATTGATAATAATCATTATTATTCACGTGCAAGCTTCCTAGACTGGCTTCCTCTTTTATCAGTACCCAGGAAGTCGTCATGCGCACCCCTTTCTCGCTGTCACTCGCCTTGCTTCTGATCGCCCCACTGGCCCAGGCCAAGGAATACCCAATCGGGGAACCACAAATGTGCCCAGGCCTGGAGGTCGGCGCGGTGTATCTGCAGCCTATCGAAATGGCCCCGGCGGGCATGATGCGCCCTACCGCCGAATCCGATGTGCACCTGGAAGCCGACATCCGCGCCACCGCCGATAACCGCCAAGGCTTTCAGGAAGGCAGTTTCGTGCCTTACCTGAACGTCTCCTTCAGCTTGAAAAAGCAAGGCAGCGATACCCCCATCAGCGGTGATTTCCATGCCATGGTCGCCAATGACGGCCCGCACTACGGCGACAACGTCAAACTACAGGGTCCAGGCAAGTACGAACTGACCTTTACCGTGTTACCGCCCAGCGGCCACGGCTCGCTCGGTCGTCATACCGACAAGGAAACCGGAGTCGAGCCGTGGTTCGAGCGCTGTGAGCTGCACTACACCTTTGTCTACGCCGGCATAGGCAAGAAAGGTGGCTATTGAATGAACACCCTATCCTCAGACCACCCTGCACCCAGTAGGCTGGCCCGCGTACACCGACGCCTGGCCTGCTTGATTCTGGCCGGTGCGACCACTTCGCTGGCAGCGGCGCCGCTGCCTACCTATGAGCTGATATTGCGAGACGGCTACTTCACCCCTGCGGTGCTGGAAGTACCGGCCGGACAGCGATTCAAGATCATCCTGAAAAACCAGGGTGAAGGTCCGGCCGAATTTGAAAGCACGCCCTTACGGGTAGAGAAAGTTCTCTCGCCCGGGGTGACGACTTTTGTCGTCATTCACCCGTTGAGGCCCGGCCGCTACCCCTTCTTCGATGAATTCAATCCGCAACTGCCCGAGGGCGCAATCCAGGCGCAATAGCCTGGGTGCAGGGAGTCATCATGAATCAAGCACTGTTTATTGTCTGGCGCGAAAGCGTGGAGGCGCTGCTGGTGATCGGCATCCTTCAGGCCTGGGTCAGCCAGCAGGAACGCGGCCAGCGTCTGCTCAAGTTTCTCTGGACCGGAGTCGCGCTGGGCCTGCTGCTCTCGGGCATGCTGGCGCTGTTGATCCTGTTCGCCGGTGATGCCATGAGCGGCGCCGCCAGTGAGTGGTTCCAGGCCGGCCTGGCGCTGGTTGCCAGCGTGCTGATGGTACAAATGGTCGCCTGGATGCGCCGCAATGCGCACTCCCTCAACGACAACCTGCGACGGCATGCCGACCAGCAACTGGCCCGCCAGGGCGGTATCGGACTATTGCTGCTCGCGATGCTGGCAGTGAGCCGCGAAGGCAGTGAGACGGTGGTCTTTCTCTACGGTGCCGCCGCCCGCCTGCAAGGCGCACAATTGGGCCAATTTGCCCTCGGCGGTGTTGCCGGACTGGTGCTGTCGGGGTTGACCATCGTGTTGTTGCACAGCAGTCGCAGGATCATTTCCTGGCGGCGCTTCTTTGCCTTGAGCGAGGCTGTATTGCTGTTGCTCGCTGCAGCTTTGCTGGTCAGTGCAGTCGAGCGCATCAGCGGTCAATTGCTGGCCATGGATTTACCCGAAATGGCTTACGCCCTGGTTGGCGATGCGCTTTGGGACACCAGTAGGTTTCTCAGCGATAGCCAAGGCTTTGGCGCATTTCTCGCAGGCTTTGCCGGCTACCGCGCAAGCCCGAGCGCCCTGACCTTGCTGGTAATGGCAGGTTATTGGCTGTGTGTAGGTTGCTGGCTGGTACAGCGCAGAACAGGCGCCAGCCCATGTCCAGCCTGAGTTTGCGCAATCGCTTGTTGCAACAACTGGGTGATGGCATGCGTCGGCATGCCGGGCTGATTCGGGTCATGCAATGGGCGGTGGTGCTGTTCTACGCGCTGCTGCTGGTGCTACCAGCGCTGCTGCCCTTGCCTGATAGCCAGGCACGAATGCTCGACAACCTCACCCTGTTCGCCCAGTTCCTGTTCTGGGGCATCTGGTGGCCATTCGTGCTGCTGTCGATTGTGCTCTTCGGACGCCTGTGGTGCGGCGTGCTGTGCCCGGAAGGTTCCTTGAGCGAATGGGCCAGCCAGTATGGCAAGGGCATGGGTGTACCCCGCTGGGTGCGCTGGGGCGGTTGGCCCGCCCTGGCCTTCTGCCTGACCACCGTGTATGGCCAACTCATCAGCGTTTACGACTACGCCCAGGCGGCCCTGCTGATACTCGGAGGATCGACCGTAGCCGCCGTTGTCGTCGGCTTGCTGTTTGCACGCGGCAAACGGGTGTGGTGCCGCTACTTGTGCCCGGTCAGTGGTGTCTTTGCCCTGCTCGCCCGCCTGGCGCCCGTACACTTTCACGTCGATGAACAACGCTGGAAGGAGAACACCGCCGCACGCCTGCCCCCGCCCAACTGTGCCCCGCTCCTGGATATTCGCCGGATGCAGGGCGCCAGCGACTGCCACGCCTGCGGCCGATGCAGCGGGCAACGCGGTGCGGTGCAACTGATTGCCCGCTCCAGCAACGAAGAAATTCTTCATTCCATCACACACACGCCGTCTCCCTGGGACAGCCGCTTGTTGCTGTTCGGCGTCATTGGCCTGGCCATGGGTGCATTCCAGTGGACCGTCAGCCCGTGGTTCATCGCGCTCAAGCAATACCTGGCGCAGTGGCTGGTGGAGCACGATATTCTCTGGCCCCTGCACGACAACGCGCCTTGGTGGCTGCTGACCCATTACCCACAACTCAACGACAGCTTCAGTTGGCTCGATGGCTTCAGCATTCTGCTGTACCTGAGCGCCAGTGCGCTGATACTGGGCACGGGCCTATGGCTCTTGCTGCGCCTGGCGGCCCGACTTGTCGGCCAAGCTGAAATGTTTGGCCCCCTGAGCCTGGCACTCACGCCGCTCGGCGGCGCCGGGCTGTTTCTCGGCCTGTCGGCAACCACGGTAAAGCTGCTGCGCTATGAAGGCTTGTTGCTGGAGTGGGTGCAACCTGCCAGGGCCGCGCTGTTGATTGCGGCCATGCTCTGGAGTGCCTGGTTGGGAGGGAAGCTTCTGGCAGGCCAGAAAACCTCCCTGTTCCGACGCGGTGTAGCAGGCGCCTGTTTACTGGCAGCCATTAGCGTCGTCGGTTATGGCTGGTGGCTGCAATTCTGGGGTTGGCTCTAAGCCTTAGCCGCGCACCTCGAACTGCGCAAACAACTCGCCGAGGGTGTCCCATAACGCAGGTAATGCGGCGTGCATGGATACCTTCGGCAGGCTCATATCGAGCATCTGCGCGGTGCGTACCTGCTGAACGACGAAGTGTTCTACCCCACGCTCTTTCAAGCGCTGGGCCAGGGTCAACAACCGAGCCGGATCGATCAGATCCCAATGCACCGTAGTCCGGCATTCGTAATCCACGCCACTGTCCAGGAGCATATCCAGGCTGCGCCAGTTGGCCACACCACTGCCGCGCACTCGGGTTATCAATGCGCACTCTTCGGCCAGCGCCTTGACGTCGAAGCCAACCCAATCGGCCCCCGACAGCGCCCGGGCAAAGGCCTGCGGCTTGATACCTGCACTGTGCAGGCCAACCCCAAAGCCCATGTGCCGCACCTGCGCCATTGCCTCCGGCAGGCTGTCCTGCAACGTTGCCTCGCCACCACTGAAGACCACCGCATCGAGCAGGCCCTGGCGGCGCTGCAAGAACGCCAATACCTGGTGCCAAGGGACTTCCTCGGCGCCACGCGGCCCAATCAGTTGAGGATTATGGCAGTAACGACAACGCCAGGCGCAACCCTGGCAGAACAAGACGCAGGACAACTTGCCCGGATAATCGAGGGTGGTCAGGGGCACCATGCCCCCGACCCGTAACGCTCGGGTCATTGACGCCCGGCCGATGCCGAGCACTCGGTAAAGTGCTGGCGTTCGCGATGCTCGGACTGTTTACCTGGATTGAAGGCCGACACCGGGCGGTGATAGCCCATCACGCGGGTCCAGACTTCGCAGCGTTGACGTTGTGCCACAGGTAGGGTTTGCAGTGCAGTCATGGTGAAGCTCCTTGCGTTGAATTGATCGGATCAGTGAACAGTGCCGTCCTGCTGCGCGAGCAACAGTGCCTCGTCACACTTGGGGCAAAATTCGTGTTCGCCATCAAGGTAGCCATGCACCGGGCAGATGGAGAACGTCGGGGTAATGGTCAGGTACGGCAAGCGGAAGCGTCCCAGTGCATTGCGAACCAATTGCTTGCAGGCCTGGGCTGATGAAATACGTTCGGCCATGTACAAGTGCAGCACCGTGCCGCCGGTGTACTTGCACTGCAACTCGTCCTGCAATTCAAGCGCCTCGAACGGATCGTCGGTATAGCCCACCGGCAGTTGCGAGGAGTTGGTGTAGTACGGCGCCTGTGGGCTGCCGGCCTGGAGAATGCCGGGAAAACGCTTGAAGTCTTCTTTGGCGAAGCGGTAGGTCGTGCCTTCAGCCGGGGTCGCTTCAAGGTTGTAAAGGTGGCCACTCTCCTCCTGGAACCGCACGAGGGTAGCGCGCACATGGTCCAGCAGATTCAGGGCAAATCGCCGACCTTGCTCGGTATGCAGGCCCATCTGGTCATCGCTGTAGTTGCGCAGCATTTCGTGCAGGCCGTTAACGCCGATGGTAGAGAAGTGATTGCGCAACGTGCCCAGGTAACGCTTGGTATAGGGGTATAGACCTGCGTCCATGTGGTGCTGGATCACCTTGCGCTTGACCTCCAGGCTTTCCATGGCCAATTCCATCAAGGTATCGAGACGCTCCAGCAGCCCCTTGATATCACCCTTGAACAAGTAGCCCAGACGCGCGCAATTTATCGTCACCACCCCCAACGAACCGGTCTGCTCCGCCGACCCGAACAACCCCCCACCGCGCTTGAGCAACTCGCGCACATCCAGTTGCAGGCGGCAGCACATCGAACGCACCTGGTTTGGCAGCATGTCGGAATTGAGGAAGTTCTGGAAATATGGCAAACCGTAGCGCGCAGTCATCTCGAACAAGCGCTCGGCGTTCTCGCTGTCCCAGGGAAAATCATGGGTAATGTTGTAGGTCGGAATAGGAAAGGTGAACACCCGACCCTTGGCATCACCGGCCTGCATCACTTCGATATAGGCGCGGTTGAGCAGGTCCATTTCGGCTTGTAGCTCACCGTAGGCGAACGGCATTTCCTCACCGCCAATCACCGGAATCTGCTCGCGCAAATCTTCCGGGCAAACCCAGTCGAACGTCAGGTTGGTAAACGGTGTTTGCGTGCCCCAACGCGATGGCACGTTGAGGTTGTAGATGAACTCCTGAATGGCCTGGCGGATCTCTTCGTAGCCGAGTCGATCCTTGCGCACGTAGGGTGCCAGGTAAGTATCGAAGGAACTGAACGCCTGCGCCCCGGCCCACTCGTTCTGCAAGGTACCGAGAAAATTGACCATCTGCCCCAGGGCGCTGCTCAAGTGCTTGGGCGGACCAGCCTCGACGCGCCCGGGCACACCATTGAGGCCTTCGTGCAACAGCGTACGCAGCGACCAGCCCGCGCAATAACCGGCGAGCATATCCAGGTCGTGCACATGCAAGTCGGCTTCACGGTGCGCGCGGCCTATGGCTTCGCTGTAGACCTCATCGAGCCAGTAATTGGCCGTGACCTTGCCGGACACATTAAGTACCAGCCCGCCAAGGGAATAGCCCTGATTGGCATTGGCCTGCACCCGCCAGTCCTCGCGGTTGAGGTACTCGTTCATCGATGTTGCGACTTCGACCAGCGTCTTGCGATCACGACGCAAACGCCCGTGCTGTTCGCGATAAACGATGTACGCGCGCAACGACAGAAAATAACCGGCGTCCATCAACACCCGCTCGACCCGATCCTGTACTTGCTCTACATGCAACTGCGCAAAATTTTCAAGATGCGCCAGCACCGCCGCCAACAACCCATCAACCTCAACCTCAGCGTACTCACCGGTAGCCTTCCCGGCAGCAATCAGAGCCTGACGAATCTTATCGGCATCAAAAGCAACCAAACTGCCGTCGCGCTTATACAGCTGGTTATTCCCCACCCTGATCAGCGTGCTGTGCATTTACCCTCCAAACACTACATATAGATGTTTATAAACCAAAAAACACAATATGCAGTGGAGATTACGTGCAAACGCACCGCGCAAAATTGACCGACGTCAAGACCAGGGGAAAGCAAAAAACCATTCCCCACGCACACAAAAAAAAAGAGCACAGTCAGTTGTGCTCTTGATCTCAATCTGCAGCGAGGGGACCCGAAGCGCAGCGCAGGGCCCCTGGTGGGGCAGGTCCTTCACCCCGGCCAAGCGCACGCCCTCACCCGCCACTCATATTCATGAACCGCAAAATCTGTACCTCTCCATCAGGATTGAAGTCGTGGCGCAACGGCTTCCCCCGCAACGCCTGCTGCACCGCACTGACAATCGGCTGATCATCCAATGGATAGCGCCGCAACAACCCTCGCAGATCCAACGAATCCTCCTGGCCCAGGCACAACAACAACCGCCCCTCCACCGTCATCCGCACCCGATTGCAACTGGCGCAGAAATTATGGCTGTTAGGCGAAATGAAGCCGATACGCGTATCAGAATGTTCAACCAACCGCACATAACGTGCCGGCCCACCACTGTTCTCGGCACTGTCGAGCAAGGCATAACGACTGGCAACCAGCCCGCGAACCTCCTCACTGGAGCAGAACGACTCACCCCGTGAACGACCCACCTCGCCCAAAGGCATCTCTTCGATAAAGGTAATATCGATACCCTGATCAATGGCGAACTGCACCAACGGCAGCACCTCATCGAAATTGCGCCCCTTCATCACCACGCAATTGAGCTTGACCCGTTCGAACCCGGCGCGACTGGCAGTCTCGATACCACGCAGCACCTGATCAAGATCACCGTTACGGGTAATCGCCCGAAACCGCTCGGCATCCAGACTGTCGAGACTGATATTCATGCGCTTGACCCCGGCCTCGACCAACGGCCGCGACAAACGCTGCAACTGTGAACCATTGCTGGTCATCACCAACTCACGCAAACCCGGCAAGGCGGCAATGTGACGGCACAGATCGACGATACCCGGACGAATCAACGGCTCCCCCCCGGTCAGGCGAATCTTGCGAACCCCCTGGCCGACAAACAGCGTTGCCAGACGCTGCAATTCCTCCAGGGTCAACACCTGCTGACGCGGCAAGAAAGTCATGTTCTTGGCCATGCAGTACACACAGCGAAAATCACAACGATCGGTCACCGACATCCGCAAATAATCGATCTGCCGCCCGAATCCATCCTGCATCACAGTGCTCATCACATTCCCCTTGTCGAACCGGTTACTGCACCAGCGGCGAATCGGCACCCTGCAGCTGAATACCGCGGATGTCCGCAGCACCGATCAGCGTTTGCAGGTATTGCACCACCGCTTTTTGCCAGACGCCTTGTTGCAACTGAGTACGGATGGCTGTTGCTACCGCCTCATAGGGCAACTGCTGTCCTTCGATACGCTGGTCGACGCTGAGCACGTGCCAGCCATAACGACTTTCCAACGGCTTGTCAGCCAGCCCCTGAGCCAGGGTGAACAACTGGCGCTCCAGTTCAGGCACGGTCTGACCCTTGCTGATCTGCCCCAGTTCCCCCCCCTGAGCCTTCGACGGGCAGGCAGAGTACTTCAGTGCGAGTTCACCAAACTGCTCGGGAAACTGCGCCAGGCGTTGCTGAAGGATTTCAGCCTGAGCCAGTGCCTCGCTGCGTCCCTCGGCATCGTCCGGCGCACATTCCAGCAGAATGTGCCGAACCGCCAGCAACGGTGCGCTGTGGAAGCGCCCACGGTTGCTTTCGTAGTAACGCTGACAGGTCGCCTCGTCACACTCAGGCACCTGCACCTCGCGCTCCAACAGCAATCGCGTGGCCGCCTCTTCTTCGTTATCGCCAGGGCCAACCTGCAAAGTCAAACCCAGCTCGGCGATCCGCTGTTGCAACAGCTCGCGGATCACCAGTGCGCGGGCGGCCATGAACACCGCTTCCTCGCGGTCGGGCGCCGGGTGATACTGCAGTTCCTGGGCCATAGCCTGGGCACTGATCGGCACCTCATTGACGCTGATGATCGGCCATTCCTGCTCGCTGCTGGCGATCAGTTGGGCCGGGGCCTCGGCCTCAACCACCACCGGCTCCACGCTCGGCACCGGTTCTTGCACCGATGAAGAGGCACAACCACCGCCACCGCCACTACCGCCGCCACATCCACATCCGCTTGACATGACTGTCTCCTCAGATTTTCTGCCGAACGATTTGATAACGACGTCCCAGGTACCAGATCGGTGCGCTGACGATGTGCACCAGACGGGTGAAGGGGAACAGTACGAACAGGGTCAGGCCCAGGAACACATGCAGCTTGTACACCAGGCTGACCGGGGCAATGGCTGCTGCCGCTTCCACTGGACGCAACATCACGGTGTTCTGTGCCCAATCCGCCAGCATCACCATTACCGAGCCGTCCATGTGGCCGGTCGAAGCAACAATGGTCAGCAGGCCAAGCACCAACTGCGCCAGCAACACCACCAGGATCAGGATGTCCGAGGTGTTTGAAGTGGCGCGAACCCGTGGGTTGGTCAGGCGACGGTGAATCAGCATGATCAGGCCGATCAGGCACAGCAGGCCGAAAAAGCCGCCGGAGACCATTGCCAGCAGTTGCTTGTTCTCAGTGCTGATCACATGGTGATAGACCGACGCCGGGGTCAACAGGCCCACAAAGTGCCCCGCCAGTACAAACAGCACACCGACATGGAAAAGGTTGCTGGCCGCACGCATGCCACTGCTCGACAACATCTGGCTCGAGCTGGCCTTCCAGGTGTACTGGGACAGGTCGAAACGCGCCCAACTGCCCAGCAGGCAGATAGCCAGTGCTACATAGGGATAGACCCCGAACGCCAACAGATTCCATTTAGACATTGTTTACCTCCCCGGCCGGCGCGCTGGCCTGCCCTTGTTGCTGAAAATCGACCCAATGCAGCGGTACCGCACTTTCCTCCCGTGCCTTGCCAGGGGCGCTTGGCAGCGAGCTGCAGCGCTCCTGCTGCTCGGCCTTGAGGAAGTCCACTGCCTCTTCTTCCCAGATTTTGTCCAGGGCTTCGAGTGAGTCATCACGCTGCTCGGCCGCTACTTGTTCGCGCAGATCAGCCACCGCTTGATGCGGCTCGGAACCGGCGATTTGCAGCAGCGCACGGAAGCAACTGGCATATCCGCTCTCGCGCTCTTCCAGGCGTGCAGCGAGCAGCGCCAGCAGATGGGCGATATCTGCGAGGCCCTCGCGGGCCTCCAGGTCGTCGCGGGTCGAGAGGTATTCCAGGTACAGCGGAATGTAGTCCGGCAGCTCCTTGACGCCGATGGCAAAGCCGGCGTCTTCATACTGGGCGAGCATGTCGACCATGGCCTGGCCACGGTCGCGCGATTCGCCATGCACGTGCTCGAACAACAACAGTGACAGCGAGCGACCACGACCGAACAGTGCGCCGTAGTGCTCCTGGCCATCCATCAGGTCGTTGTTACAGATCAGTTCGAGCAGTTCGAACAGCGCGCCGCGCTGGTTCGGGCTGATTTCCCGCGACTGATGAATGGCCAGTTCCAGCTCATCGCGCCCGGCCACCAGACTTTCGGTTGGATAATCGAGCAGCAACGAAATCACTTTAAGAATGCGCATACTCAGTCCTCCCACAACTGCACGGTTTTGAGGATGTCGCGGCGGTTGGCTTTCTTGGCACCGAACATGTTGGTGTCGGAGCTACCACTGCAACCACTGCCGAAGCTGAAGCCACAACCGGAACGCTCGGCAAACGCATCGCTCATTGCTTCTTCACGGTGAGCGCTAGGTACTACATAGCGGTCTTCGTAGTTGGCGATGGCCAGGTAGCGGTACATTTCCTCGACCTGATTCACGCTCAAGCCAACGTCTTTGAGCACTTGCAGGTCCTGCACACCTTCAACCTGCTCGGAACGCTTGTAGGCACGCATGGCCAGCAAACGCTTGAGGGCACGTTTCACCGGCTTCTCGTCACCGGCGGTGAGCAGGTTGGCCAGGTAGCGCAGTGGAATACGCAGGCTGTCGACATCCGGGATAACCCCGTTCATGCCCACGGTGCCAGCGGCTGCGGCGTTCTGAATTGGCGACAGTGGCGGTACGTACCACACCATCGGCAGCGTGCGGTACTCAGGGTGCAGTGGCAAGGCCAGCTTCCAGTCAACCGCCATTTTGTAAACTGGCGAGCGCTGTGCAGCGTCGATCACCGATTGCGGCACGCCATCCTTCAGGGCCTGGCGAATGACTGCCGGGTCGTTGGGGTCGAGGAAAATCTCCAGCTGTTTTTCGTACAGGTCATGCTCGTTGGCCGTGCTGGCCACTTCGCTGATGCGGTCGGCGTCGTACAACAGCACACCCAGGTAGCGAATACGGCCAACGCAGGTTTCGGCGCAAACCGTCGGCATCCCGGCTTCGATACGTGGGTAGCAGAAAATGCACTTCTCGGATTTGCCACTTTTCCAGTTGAAGTAGATCTTCTTGTACGGGCAGCCGCTGATGCACATCCGCCAGCCACGGCATTTTTCCTGGTCGATCAAGACAATGCCATCTTCCTCACGCTTGTAGATCGCACCGCTCGGGCACGATGCTGCACAGGCCGGGTTCAAGCAGTGCTCGCACAGACGCGGCAGGTACATCATGAAGGTGTTTTCGTACTCTCCGTAGATGTCCGCCTGGATCTTGTCGAAGTTCTTGTCCTTGCGGCGCTTGGCAAACTCGGTACCGAGAATTTCTTCCCAGTTCGGGCCCCATTCGATTTTTTCCATACGCTTGCCAGACACCACCGAGCGTGGCCGCGCGGTAGGTTGGTGATCGCCCAGCGGTGCGGTGTGCAGGTGCTGGTAGTCGAAGTCGAACGGCTCGTAGTAGTCGTCAAGCCCAGGCAGGTCCGGGTTGGCAAAAATGTTCGCCAGCACGCGGAACTTGCCGCCAATACGCGGCGAGATCGAGCCGTTGCTGTTGCGTACCCAGCCGCCCTTCCATTTATCCTGGTTTTCCCACTCTTTGGGGTAGCCGATACCTGGCTTGGTCTCAACGTTGTTGAACCATGCGTATTCCATGCCTTCACGGCTAGTCCAGACGTTTTTGCAGGTGATTGAACAGGTGTGGCAGCCAATGCATTTGTCCAGGTTCAGGACCATGCCAACTTGTGAACGAATCTTCATGACAGCACTCCTTATTCAATATCGGTTGGCAGAGGACGTGGCAGCTCATCGCCACGCGAACCATCGAGCCAATCGACCTTGGCCATTTTGCGCACCACGACGAATTCATCGCGGTTGCAACCGACCGTGCCGTAGTAGTTGAACCCATAGGCCTGCTGGGCATAGCCGCCGATCATATGGGTGGGCTTGAGCACCACACGGGTAACCGAGTTGTGGTGGCCGCCGCGGGTCTTGGTGGTTTCCGAACCGGGGACGTTCACGATCCGTTCCTGGGCGTGGTACATCATCACCATGCCTTCCTTGACCCGCTGGCTGACCACCGCACGGGCGGTCAACGCACCGTTGACGTTGAAGCATTCGACCCAGTCGTTGTCTTCGATACCGGCGCGTTTGGCGTCGATCTCCGAGAGCCAGATAATCGGGCCACCGCGGCTCAGGGTGAGCATCAGCAGGTTGTCGGTGTACGTACTGTGGATGCCCCACTTCTGGTGCGGAGTGATCCAGTTCAGAACGATCTCGGTTTCACCGTTGCTGCGCTTGCCCTTCACACCGGCGATGGTGCGGGTGTTGACCGGCGGACGGTAGCTCATCAACTGCTCGCCGAAGGCCTGCATCCATGGGTGGTCCTGATAGAACTGCTGGCGGCCGGTGATGGTGCGCCATGGGATGTTCTCGTGAACGTTGGTGTAGCCGGCGTTGTAGCTGACATGTTCGTCTTCAAGACCCGACCAGGTCGGGCTGGAGATGATCTTGCGTGGCTGCGCCTGGATGTCGCGGAAGCGGATGGCCTCGTGAGCCTTTGGCAACGCCAGGTGGCTGTGGTCGATACCGGTGAACTCGGACAATGCTGCCCAGGCCTTGACCGCCACATGACCGTTGGTTTCCGGCGCCAACGAAAGAATGACTTCAGCAGCATCGATTGCTGTATCGATTTTCGGCCGACCCTGGCTGATACCTTCTTCTTTCTCGCGGTAGTTCAGTTCGCCGAGGAAATCGACTTCTTCCTGGGTTTCCCAGTTGATGCCTTTACCACCGTTGCCAAGCTTGTCCAGCAGTGGACCAAGGGAGGTGAACTGTTTGTAGATGTTCGGGTAGTTGCGCTCGACCACTTGCAGGTTCGGCGCGTTCTTGCCCGGCTCAGGTGCAACACCGGCGGTTTTCCAGTCAGTGCCACCGAACGGCTGGGCCAGCTCGCCAACACTGTCGTGCATCAGCGGTACGCTGACCACGTCCTGCTCAATGCCCAGATGCCCTTCGGCCATACGCGAGAAGGCTTTGGCGATACCTTTGTAGATCTCCCAGTCCGAACGTGATTCCCACGCCGGATCAATGGCGGCCGACAGCGGGTGAATGAAGGGGTGCATGTCCGAGGTGTTCATGTCGTCCTTCTCGTACCAGGTAGCGGTCGGCAGAACGATGTCGGAATACACGCAAGTGGAGGACATGCGGAAGTCCAGGGTAGTCACCAGGTCGAGCTTGCCGATGGCACCATCGTCGACCCATTCGGCTTCCATCGGCTTGCAGTCGCCGACCTGGCCGATGTCTTCGTTCATCACACCGTTGCGAGTACCCAGCAGGTACTTGAGCATGTACTCGTGGCCCTTGCCGGACGAACCCAGCAGGTTGGAACGCCAGACGAACATGTTGCGCGGGAAGTTGACCGGGTTGTCCGGCTGTTCGCAGGCAAAGCGCACGCTACCGTCCTGCCAGCCCTTGACTACATAGTCCTTGGGCGTCATGCCGGCGGCGGCCGCGTCGCGAGCGATTTTCAGCGGGTTGGTATTGAACTGTGGCGAGCTAGGCAGCCAGCCGGCACGTTCGGCGCGGATGTTGTAGTCCAGCGCATGCTCGGGGAACTGGCTCTTGTCAGCCAGGGGCGAGAGCACGTCGTGCATGTTCATTTTTTCATGGCGCCACTGCGAGCTGTGGGCATAGAAGAAGCTGGTGCCGTTCATCTGCCGAGGCGGACGGCTCCAGTCCAGGCCAAAGGCCAATGGCAGCCAACCGCATTGTGGGCGCAGTTTTTCCTGGCCTACATAGTGAGCCCAGCCACCACCGGTCTGACCGACACAACCGCAGAGCATGAGCATGTTGATCAGCCCGCGGTAGTTCATGTCCATGTGGTACCAGTGGTTCATCGCCGCACCGACGATGATCATCGAGCGTCCACGGGTCTTGTCGGCGTTGTCGGCAAATTCGCGCGCAATCTGGATAGCTTTCTCACGGCTCACGCCAGTGATCTGCTCTTGCCAGGCGGGAGTGCCCGGTACATTGGCGTCGTCGTAGTCACGCGCAACGTTGGCGCCACCCAGGCCACGGTCGATTGCCAGGTTAGCCGCCGACAGGTCGAACACAGTGGCTACCTTGACCTGGCTGCCATCAGCCAGGGTCAGGCTGCGCACCGGTACACGGCGGTACTGCACGGCATCACCGGCCACATGCTGGAAGTGCTCATGGGATTCACCGGCGAAGTACGGGAACGCTACTTCGGCGACGTCGCCACCGATCAGGCTCAGGGTCAGGTCGATTTCGCGGCCGGCGCCGCCTTCACGGGCCAGAATGTTCCACTTGCCCTGCTCGCCCCAGCGATAGCCGATCGAGCCTTGCGGTGAAACCAGCTCACCGTCAGCATTCTGCGCGATGGTTTTCCACTCGGGGTTGTTGTCCTGGCCCAGATTGTCAGCCAGGTCCGAGGCGCGCAGGAAGCGGTCAGGCTGGTAGCCCGCGCCCGGTGCGGTGCCAAGCATCGGCTTGAGCAGCACCAGTACTGGCAAGTCGGTGTAGCGCTTGGCGTACTCAGTGAAGTAGGCGCTTGGCTTGTCGAGGTGGAACTCTTTGAAAATGACGTGGTTGAACGCTTGGGCCAGGGCCGCATCGGTACCCTGTTTCGGGTTCAGCCACAGGTCGGTGAGCTTGGCCACCTCCGAGTAGTCGGGAGTGATTGCCACAGTCTTGGTGCCCTTGTAGCGAACTTCGGTGAAGAAGTGCGCATCCGGGGTACGGGTCTGCGGAACGTTGGAGCCCCAGGCGATGATGTAGTTGGAGTTGTACCAGTCGGCCGATTCCGGCACGTCGGTCTGCTCGCCCCAGACCATCGGTGATGCTGGAGGCAGGTCGCAGTACCAGTCATAGAAGCTCAGGCAGGTGCCGCCGATCAGCGACAGGTAGCGCGCGCCGGCAGCGTAGCTGACCATCGACATCGCCGGGATCGGCGAGAAGCCCACTACCCGGTCAGGGCCGTACTGCTTGACGGTGTAAACGTTGGCGGCAGCGATGATCTCGGTGACTTCGTCCCAGCTGGAGCGGATAAAACCACCCATGCCGCGCTTGCTCTTGTACGAATCAGCCTTGGCCTTGTTCTCGACGATGCTCGCCCAGGCCTCGACCGGTGCCATGCTCTGACGCGCTTCGCGCCACAGTTTGAGCAGAGGCTTGCGGATTTTCGGGTATTTCAGACGGTTGGCACTGTAGATGTACCAGCTGTAGCTGGCACCCCGTGGGCAGCCGCGTGGTTCGTGGTTGGGCAGATCGTTACGGGTGCGCGGGTAGTCGGTCTGCTGGGTTTCCCAGGTGATCAGGCCGTTTTTCACGTAGATCTTCCACGAGCAGGAGCCGGTGCAGTTCACCCCATGGGTGGAGCGCACGATCTTGTCGTACTGCCAACGCGAACGGTAGACGTTCTCCCAGTCGCGCGACTCTTTGCGAGTTTCTCCGTGACCTTCGGAGAACTCGCCTTGCTTGCGGTTGAAGAACCGCAGTTGATCGAGCAGATGGCTCATGATGCTTTCCTCTCAGGCTTGCTGTGGGGTCTATGCCCCACCCACGCAAAGGTTGAATTCAGATCGTGTCAGCAGGGGGTTGCGGCGCCTTTGCGGGCGTACCACCACCAGGTCACGACAATGCAACTCAGGTAAAAACCGACGAACATGTAGAACGCCATCGCCGGGCTACCGGTCATGGCCATCGACGAGCCGAAGGTCTTGGGAATAAAGAAGGCACCGAAGGCGCCGATCGCCGAGCTGAAACCGAGCACCGCAGCCGATTCCTTGCCCGCGTCTTTCAATGCCTGTTCGTGCGCCTTGGCGCCTTTGCCGGCAGCGGCTTTTTCATGCTGGGTGCGGAAGATCACCGGGATCATGCGGAAGGTCGAACCGTTGCCAATGCCGGTGGTGAAGAACAGCAGCATGAACATGCCCAGGAAGCCGTAGAAGTTGCCGGCAACACCCGGTTGCGGAATGAAGTGCAGCACGCCAAAGACCATCACGATCATCAGCACGAAGTTCCACAGGGTGACCCGCGCGCCGCCAAGCTTGTCCGCCAACCAGCCACCCAGCGGACGCACCAGGGCGCCAACCAGCGGGCCAAGGAACGCGAAAGCCAAGGCGTTGACTTCCGGGAACGAGGTTTTGATCAGCATCGGGAAGGCGGCAGAGAAGCCAATGAACGAGCCAAAGGTGGCCAGGTACAGCCAGCACATCAGCCAGTTGTGCTTGCGCTTGAAAATCACCGCCTGCTCGCTGAACGAGGCTTTGGCGCTGGACAGATCATTCATGCAGAACCAGGCCAGCAGCGTCACCGCGACAATGAACGGCACCCACAGGAAGCCCGCGTTCTGCAGCCACAATTGAGTGCCATCGGCGAGTACCTGCGGTTGGCCGCCGAGCACACCGAACACGCCGAAGGTAATCACCATGGGCACGGCGAACTGCATGACCGAGACACCCAGGTTGCCCAGGCCGGCGTTAAGCCCCAGGGCAGTGCCCTGCTGCGACTTTGGATAGAAGAAGCTGATGTTGGACATGCTCGAGGCGAAGTTGCCGCCACCGAACCCACACAGCAAGGCGATGATCACGAACACGCTGTAAGGGGTGCTTGGGTCCTGTACAGCAAAGCCCATCCACAAAGTTGGTACCAGCAACGAAGCGGTACTGATTGCAGTCCAGCGACGGCCGCCGAAAATCGGCACCATGAACGAGTAGAACACCCGCAAGGTTGCGCCAGACAGGCCCGGCAAGGCTGCCAACCAGAACAACTGGTCAGTGGTGAAGGTGAAGCCGATGGCGTTGAGGCGCACGATCACCGTGCTCCAGACCATCCATACGGCAAAGGCCAACAGCAGCGCGGGAATGGAAATCCACAGGTTGCGGGTTGCAGTCTTTTTGCCGCTACGCCCCCAGAATGCGGGGTCTTCAGGGCGCCAGTCATGTATGACCGGGCCTGAGTCAGGCTTCTTAAGAACCGACATGGTCTTCTCCTTGGGCAATGCTTGAAAACGAATTCGAAGTCGTCTGCGGCTGTTTACCGAGCAGCGGGCGTTTGCGGATTTCGCTGAAGTACATCCAGATCAGCGACACCCAGACCACGCCGTACAGCAGCATGAAAGCCGAGGAGCGCACGCCGGTCAGATCGACCAGGGCGCCAAACATGATGGGCAGGACAAAGCCACCCAGGCCGCCGGCGAGACCGACGATGCCCGATACCGCACCCATGTTCTGCGGGTAGTCATTGGCGATGTACTTGAATACCGAGGCTTTGCCGAAGGCGAAGGCAATGCCGATAATGAACAGCAGTACAGTGAACAGCACCGGATTCAGGCCGATATGGAAATCCAGCGGGCCGTTGAGGGTCTGCACTTGCAATTGAGTCTGTGGGTAGGAAAGCAGGAACAGGCAGATCCAGCTGACCCACAGCACCCACCAAGTCACGCTCTGAGCGCCCCAGCGATCCGACATCCAGCCGCCGACCGCACGCAGCACGCCACCTGGCAGTGAGAAGCAGGCAGCCAGCAGGGCCGCACTTTGCAGGGTGAAACCGTATTCCTCGACGTAGTACTTGGTCATCCACAGTGCCAGCGCTACATAGCCGCCGAAGACAATCGAGTAGTACTGGCAGTAGCGCCACACTGCAGGATCTTTCAGCGACTTGAGTTGCTCGCCGAGGGTCGCGCCGTTGGCACTGCGGTGCGCTTTGTTGTCAGAGGTAAGGAACCAGAACAACAGCGCGGTAATGAACAGGATGGCGCTGAAGACTTTCGGTACCAGTTGCCAGCTACCGGCTGCAATCAACGCAGGAGCGAGGAACTTGGTCAGCGCCGAGCCGGCGTTACCGGCACCGAACACGCCCATGGCGAAACCCTGGTTTTCCTTTTCGAACCATTTGGCGACGTAAGCGATACCCACCGAGAAGGAGCCACCGGCAAGGCCGACAAACAGCCCCAGTACCAGAAACTGCCAATAGGCTGTGGCGTGGCTGATCAAGTACAGCGGCAATACACAGGACAACATCAGCAGGAAGAACACGATGCGACCGCCAAAACGGTCGGTCAGAATCCCCAATGGCAAGCGCACCAGTGAACCAGTCAATACGGGAGTAGCGGCTAACAGACCAAACTGGGTCTCATTGAGCTGGAGCAGTTCCTTGATCGGCACGCCCAGCACGGCAAACATCATCCAGACCATGAAACAGACGGTGAAGGCCAGCGTGCTCATGCCTAAAACCAGGCCTTGTTTTACACGCGGTGGGTTCATGTTGCGTCTCCCGTTTAAAAGCAATGGCGGCAGACTAGAGAGGCGGACCCGGTAAAAACTTGATACGGATCAACGAACCCAAAAGCGAATCAGGGCTATGCTTTACCCATCTACCTCCAACGAGGTAGACAGTAAAAACCTCAAAACCCTTTGTTTATCAGTGTTTTGGCGTTTTTAGCCGATGGATTCGGGCCGGGTCGAAGGATAAGAACTCTTTAGAGGTAGAACGCCAGGGACGGGCTGCAGAAACATCGGCAGTCATAACAACGGAGCCCTGCATGCGTGTTTTCCATCATTTTTTCGTCGGCCTGCGGACATGATCCGTTGGCTGCGTAGCTCGTTGCCCGCCCGAGCCGGTCTCGCCGTTATCCTGATCGCGGTGCTGGCGCTGGCGAGCTCGTTGAGCGCCGGTCTGATCGCCTGGTTCAGCCAGGGCGATGCGGCGGCGATCAATACCGCAGGCTCGGTGCGCATGGAGACATACCGCCTGAGCTGGAAACTGGCCTCCGGCGCCAACGCCGACGAAATCGCCCACGTCAGCCAAAGCTTGCAACAGCGTCTCAATAGCCAGACCCTGAAAGCCGTGCTGGAAGACGGCAGCAATAAGGCCGTGGACGCCAGCTATCAACAACTGCAGGCGTACTGGCGCGACACCTTGAATCCGGCACTGGAACGCGGTGATGCCATGGCATTCCAGGCCAACGCCCTGCCCTTCATCGAACAGCTCAACCAGTTCGTCAACCTGCTGCAGCGCCAGAGCGAACATAAGCAAACCTGGCAACAGATGATCCAGGGCGCTGCCTTGTTCATCACCATGATCGTCCTGCTGATTGGCCTCTATGAATTGCAGAGCAGCGTGATCAGCCCACTGCAGGAATTGGTGGATGCGACCCAGCGCTTTCGCCGTGGCGAGTTCCAGGCTCGGGTCAATCACCAATCCGAGGATGAATTGGGTCAACTGGCCACCAGTTTCAACGCCATGGCCGAAACCATCGAACAGTCCCATCGCACACTGGAATCCCAGGTCCAGCAAAAAACCTTGAACCTGCAACAGGCAAACGCCGCCTTGGAGTTGCTGTACCAGAGCAGCTCCAGCCTGGCCACGCGCCTGGCCAACGCCGAAGGCCTGGATGAACTGATCCGGCGCTTCCAGCAACGCCTGCCCGGCCTGCGCCTGTCATTGTGCCTGCAGGGCCAATTGCAAGCGCCTGCCCAACAATTGCTCGCCCTGCATGGCGCCGACAGCCGCAGAATCTGTGCCAGCACCGACTGCGCCACCTGCCAGCGCCATGTGCAACTCAAACCACACATCTACAGCATCAGCAACCAGGGCAGCACGCTGGGTGAGCTCAAGGCGCACTTCATCGATGGCCACGCTCCGCAGGCCTGGGAAACCCAACTTATCCAGGCCTTGGCCAACCTGATCGGCACTTCGCTGTCGCTCAAGCGCCAGCGCGAGCAAGACCACCGCTTGCTGCTGCTCGAAGAGCGCGCCATCATTGCCCGCGAGCTGCATGATTCGCTGGCCCAGGCCCTGTCGTACATGAAGCTGCAGGTCAGCCGCATGCAAACCCTGATGCGCCGTGGCGAATCGGTAGAGACCCTGGAGAGCGTGACTGCCGAGCTGCGCGAAGGCCTGAACAATGCCTACCGCCAGTTGCGCGAACTGCTGACCACCTTCCGTCTGCAAATCCAGGACGCAGGCCTGGTCCAGGGCCTCAAGGACACCACCCAGGAATTCAGCCGTCGCGGCGATTTCCAGGTGCACCTGAAGGTCGACAACCTGGCCTTCGAGCTGTCAGCCAGCGAGCAGATCCACATCCTTCAGATCACCCGTGAGGCGCTTTCCAATTGCCTGCGCCACGCCCACGCCCAGAACGCCTGGCTGGAATTGCGCCAGGAGGGAGAGACCGTGCGCCTGTCCATCGAGGACGACGGCCGCGGCTTCGTTGGCAGTTGTGACCCACGTGAGCATCATGGCCTGCACATCATGGATGAACGCGCTCGCAGCCTGCACGGCCAACTGCAAATACTCCCCAGGGATCCGCAAGGCACCCTCGTCCAGATGGAATTCCGTCCGGAATTTCTCGGGCAACCCTTACAAGGAAATATCTCATGAACATGCCCGTGCGCTGCCGTATTCTCCTGGTCGATGACCACCCCATGATGCGTCGCGGCATCCGTCAGATGCTGGAACTTGAAGACGACTTCGACATCGTTGGCGAAGCCAATCACGGCGAAGAAGCGCTGGCCATGATCGAGCCGCTGCAACCGGATCTGGTCCTGCTGGACAACAACATGCCGCAGATGAACGGCATCGAGACCCTGCGCCACCTGCGCGCCCAGGCCTATACCGGCAAGGTCCTGCTGTTCACCGTCTCCGATGCCGAAGACGACATCCGTGACGCACTGCGCCTGGATGCCGACGGCTACTTGCTCAAGGACATGGAGCCGGAACTGCTGATCCAGTACATCCGCGATGCCATGAATGGATCCTTGGTAATCAGCCCGGGGCTTACCCAAGTGATGGCCCAGGCTCTGCGTTCACCGCCGCGTCAACCGGAGGTAGAACTCACCGAGCGCGAGCGCCAGGTGCTCAAGACCATCGCCAGCGGCTACAGCAACAAAGTCATTGGCCACAAGCTGGGCATCACTGAAGGCACAGTCAAAGTTCATGTGAAGAATCTGCTGCACAAGCTGGGCCTGCGCTCGCGGGTCGAGGCCGCGGTGTGGGCCATGGAGCACCTGCGCCAAGGCTGACTGCCCCTTTGGAGGTAGGCCGGCGGAGGCATAGGCCGCAAGTCCCCGCAGGTCTACCATACCGGCAGGAGGTACTCCATGCTGACCAATCCTTCCCTTGTACTGTTCTTGCGCCGCCACCACCTATTCAGCAACCTGCCCGAACGCGTTTTCGAACAGGTCTGCGGCCTGGCCTTGCAGCGTCGCCTGAGTTGCCACGACACCCTCATGCACCAGGGTGACCCGGCCAAACGTTTCTTTCTTCTGGTCAGTGGCCAGATCAAGTTGTATCGCATCACCGCACAGGGTCAGGAGAATCTCGTCGAGATCATCCAGCCCGGACAATCCTTTGCCGAAGCCCTGCTGTTCAGCCAGACCCGTTATTACCCGGTCAGCGCCACAGCGCTCAAGGACAGCGTGGTGGTCAGCATCGAAGGCAGCCACTACCGCAATGCCCTGGAGGACCAGCCACAAGTGTGCCTGGCGATCCTGGCCAGCATGAGCATCCACCTGCATCAGCGGCTCAAGGACATCGACACCTTGACCCTGGCCAGCGCCAGCCAACGGGTTATCAACTTCTTGCTGCAGGAACAGGATCCCGAGGATGGCCGCGTGCTGCTGCAGGTGTCAAAACGCCTGGTTGCCTCGAAACTGGGCATCCAGCCGGAAACCTTTTCACGCATCCTCCATCGCCTGGTGGAGAACGGCCTGATTGCCATGGAGCGTCGCGACATTCGCATCCTGGCAAACGACGCGCTGGCCGACTATCAGGTCTGATCGGCCTACCACTGGAGAGCCTTCATGTCTCGCACTACCCTGCCCTTGGTGTACTCCTGCTCCGGTTGTTCCAACGTTGCGCAACTGGCCAATGACGTGGCACTGCGCCTGGATCGCGAAGGCCTGGCACAGATGTCCTGCATTGTCGGGGTGGGTGGACAGGTGCCGGCGCTGGTCAATCTGGCCCGTTCAGGACGGCCGATTCTGGCGCTCGATGGCTGCCCACTGGAATGCGTCGCCAGTTGCCTGCACCTGCACGACCTGCAGGCCGACCAGCACGTGATCCTCAGCCAAATGGGCCTGCGCAAGCGTTACGGGGAGGATTGCAGCCCGGCGCAGGCCGATGAGGTGTTCGCCGAGATCCGCCAGTTGCTGGCGGATCACATGGCCTGACCGCGAACGGCTTAGCCTGCGGCCAAGCCCTTGCCAGCCCGCTCCAGATTGCGCCATAGCCATACTGGCAACACGTCCGGGTCGAGGCTGTCGATCAGGTTTTTCAGGGTCAGTCCCAGCTCGGTGTCCCCTTCAATCACCAAACGCCGCCTGAAAAACAGCGTATCGGGATCTTCCTGACGGCTGGCCAACAGCAGGAATTCACGCCAGTTGCCGCGGATGGTCACATCGGCCTTGGCCTGAGCGGCTATCTGCAAACCATAGACGGTGCGGGTCACGTACCAGCTCAGATTCAGATCGGGAATTCGCAGGCACAACCAGCGCCCACGCAGCAGATCGAAATCGCCGTTCTTCAGTGGCTCGGCCAGGCAACGATTAAGCGCCTGCTGCAATGCTACGCGCTGCAGCACAAAAGGCACCCGACGGATCAGTGGAAGCACCCGGTCGGCGCCACGCAGCAGCCATTCCTTTCGATTCAACACAGGCCCACCTCCTCTACTCGCAGCATCCCTGCCTGTCCATGCCAGTAACCATTGCAGCCCTCTACGTGCAGCGGCGGCATTTCACCCTGGCGCACACGATCGAAGGCTTCGACCACCTCGACCATACCCTCGGCGCGCGGGCTCAAACGCAACATGTCCGCGCCGCTGGCCGTGAGCCCGGCGTAGTCGGCCAACAGGTTAGTGACCTCGGCCGACATGGTCTGGATGCCGTTGAGGGTGAACAGTGGCTGACCTTCCTGGCTACTCAGGGCCAGGCCATCGGGATAGTTCAGGCAGCAGAACTGGCAGTCGTCCTTGGGCCGATTCTCGGCACGCGCAGTGAAGCAGCGCGCCGAATACGCCAGCGGCAAGTGCCCATAGGCAAAGACTTCGACCTCCGGCAAGTCGCGCCCCAAGCCCTTGAGCTGATCGAGTATCGAGCGAATCAGCGCAGCCGAACACTCCACAGGTGGCACCCAACGGATCAGGCCGCAAGACTGCATCTGCGCCAGGGCGTGACCGTTGTACAGGTTGAGCGCGGGGCCACCGACGAAGGACAACTTGCGCTCGGCCAAAAACTGCACCGCGCCCATATCGTTGGCTTCCACCAGCAACTGGCCGTTGTCGCACAAGCGCCGCAGGCTGGAAAGCTCAGAGGCGGCTTCGACCAGGGTCAGGCTCGACAAGACGATCTGCGCCTGGCTGACGCTTTGCAGTTCACGCGCCAGGCCCAACCAATGATCCAGGCTCATGGCCCGGCGTTTCGAACAGACAGTTTCACCCAGGTAGATGACGTCCAGCGGCAAGCCGGCCATCTCGGAATAGAAACGTCCTAATTGCTCTTTGTCCCAGTAGTACAGAACAGGTCCCAGGCTGAGTTTCATGTCCAGTCCCTCATTGCCATGATCGATGGTAGGCGCCCAAGGTGGTCTGGCTGCCTTCGGACAGGCCGGCCAGCACTTTGCGCCACTGGTCTTTGACTGCGAAGCGCTCGGGCGCCTGGCGATGAGAATCAAGGGCCGCACGCCAAACCTGGGTGACCTGCTCGACGTAGGCAGGGCTGCGCTGGCGACCCTCGATCTTGACGGCCTCTACCCCCATGGCCACCAACTCCGGCAGCAGATCAAGGGTATCCAGGCTGGTGGGCTCTTCAAGGGCATGGAAGCGTTTGCCCCCCACCAGGAAACGGCCTTTGCACAAGGTCGGATAACCGGCAGGTTCTTCTGGGCTGTAACGATCGATGAGCACTTCACTCAGGCGAGCACTCAAGCCGTCGCTGTCCTCACTCCAGCGCACGGCCTTGGCCGGCGAGCACACACCACACAGGTTCGGCGACTCTCCGGTGATATACGACGATAAGTGGCAACGGCCTTCAGCCATGATGCACAAGCTGCCAAACGCAAAAACTTCAATGGGTACCGTGCTGTTGGCCGCGACCTGACGCACCTGCGCCAGCGACAGCACACGCGGCAACACCGCCCGGCGAATGTTGTAATGCTGGGCATAGAACGCCAGGGCACTGGCGTTGGTTGCCGAGCCCTGAACCGACAGGTGCAGGTTCAGATTAGGATGGCGTTGGCTGGCATAACCCAGCACGCCGGGGTCGGCAGCGATCAGCGCATCGACGCCATAATCGGCGGCGCGATCCACTGCCCGCTGCCATCGTTCCCAGCCTTGTGGCTGCGGGTAGGTATTGACCGCGACATAGAGCTTGCGTTGGTGATGGCGGATATGGGCGACGGCGGCGTCAAACTGCTTGTCGTCCATGTTCAGTCCAGCGAAGTGCCGGGCGTTGGTGTCATCGCGAAAGCCGACGTAGACAGCATCGGCGCCTTGGCGCACCGCCGCTTTGAGCGCAGGCAGATTCCCTGCCGGGCAGACCAGTTGCATGGGTACTCCTCATCAAAGAACTTGTCTCGACCCCGCCTCCGATGCGTAACGCGAGCAGGCCCGGTGCAATCGAAAATGCGCCGCCAGTCTAGCCAGACCGACGACGCAGGCCTTGACGACAATCAAGGCTCATTACTGCATGAGTTCAGCGAAAGACAGGAAGGTCACACTGTCGTTCTCGTGTACCAATTGCTCACACTCCACCACTGCCAGACCATCGGCCCAACAGGCTGCCGCGAGCATCGCCGAGCTCTGCTGCGGGTGCAGTTGGATACTCGGCTGACCATTCTCCTGCAGCGTCAAGCGGGCGCGCAGGTACTGCCGACGCTTGTTGCGCTGCAACCAGTCGAAGCCTGCCGGCATGGCCATCGGCCGCGGCGCTACATCACGCACACCCTGGGCGCGGAGCAAGAACGGGCGTACGACTATCAGGGCGGTGATCAATGCCGCGGCAGGGTTGCCAGGCATACCGATCCAAGGCTTGCCCGCCACTTGACCAAAGGCCAGTGGCTTGCCCGGTTGAATCGCCAGGCGCCAGAGATCCAGGCTACCCAGGGTCTCGATGGCGTGTTTGAGGTGATCTTCCTCGCCAACCGAAACACCGCCGGAGCTGAGCATCAGGTCGCACTCGGAGGCCGCCAGGCTCAAGGCATGACAGCTAGCGGAAAGGTCATCAGCCATTACCCCATAGTCATGAACCTCGACACCCCAGCCTTGCAAGAGCGCCGTCAGGCAATAGCGGTTGCTGTTGTAGATCTGCCCCGGCGCCAGGGGTTGGCCGGGTTCACGCAGTTCATCGCCGCTACTGAGCAGGCACACACGCAAGGGTCGATAGACGTCCACCCAGCGCACCCCGACAGCAGCCAACAGGCCCAACTCCTGGGCACGCAGGCGCTTTCCAGCCTGGAGTAGCAGGTAGCCCTTGCGCATCTCCTCGCCGGCCTTGCGCACGTGATCCCCAAGGTTGGCGGGCGGTAGCCAGACCTGATCGTCTTCGACCCGGCAAAGCTCCTGCGGCACGACGGTGTCGGCCCCCGGGGGCAACGGCGCTCCGGTAAAAATGCGAACTGCCTGCCCTTCGAGCAACGGCGTTGTAGCTGCCTGCCCGGCGGCGATACGCCCGGCCAGTTTCAGGCAGCCGCCGGCGGCAGGAAGATCAACTGCGCGAAAGGCGAAGCCATCCATCGCGCTGTTGTCCCAGCCTGGAAGATCGAGCGGCGAATGGATATCCGCTGCCAGTACCCGGCCCAAGGCCTTCTCCAACAACACGCTTTGCGCCGCCGGCGGTGGCGGCACCTGTTCGAGCAAGTGACCAATTGCTTGATCGACCGGCATCAACTTGCCGCTGTCACATACTTTGTGGCTCATGGGCGGCCCCCACAGGCCTCGATTACCTGGTCAGCCTGGACCTTCAGATGCGGGGCGAAATTGCACGGCCCGGTGCGGCTGTCGAGTTGTCCAAGCAGGATCTGATTCCAGGCGGTGCGACAGGCCCCAGGTGAACCTGGAACACAGCACACCAGCACGCCGTTGCTCATTCCGGCCAGCGCCCGCGACTGCAGGCTGGACATGCCGATTTCCGCCAGCGAGACCTGACGGAACAACTCACCAAAGCCTTCCACGTGTTTATCGAGCAGTGGCTCGACCGCCTGCGGCGTGTTGTCGCGCGCGGTAAATCCGGTGCCGCCGGTGGTCAGCACGACCTGCACCTTGGGGTCGGCAATCCAGCGCGAGATCGTGGCCCGAATCTGGTAGATATCGTCCTTGACCAGGTCGCGATCGATCAACTGATGCCCGGCTGCCTGCAACAAGTCGCACAGCGTCTGTCCCGAGGTGTCGTTGTCAAAGCTGCGCGTATCGCTGATGGTCAGTACCGCAATGTTCAGCGGCTGAAAGGTGTGTTGCGCCAGATGGGCCATGTGCGGACCCTCCCTTAGTGTGAATGCGCCAAAGCCTGAACCGAAACCGTCAGCGAACCTATTCCTCCAAGGAGGTACCTCTAGCGGCCGCTCCGTTCAAGGGGCCAGCCGACTGCGCTGCCACACCCCATCCTGCAGGCGGTAGTCCAGGCGGTCATGCAAGCGATCGGCGCGGCCCTGCCAGAACTCCATGCGCTCAGGCCGCAAGCAGTAGCCGCCCCAGTGCTGCGGACGCTGCAGCGGTTGGTCGACGAAGCGGCGAATGGTTTGCGCCAGCAATTCCTCCAGCGCCGCCCGGTTGGCGAGCACCTGACTTTGTGGCGACGCCCAGGCGCCGAGGCGACTGGCAACAGGGCGGGAGTCGAAATATTCATCGCTGAGCTGGGCTGAAAGCCGTCCAACCTGCCCTTCGATGCGCACCTGACGCTCAAGGCCCGGCCAGAAGAAGGTCATGGCCGCCCATGGGTTGGCATCCAGCTCCTGACCCTTGGCGCTCTGGTAATTGCCGAAGAAGGTAAAGCCCTCCGCGCTCAAGCCCTTGAGCAACAGCACGCGGCCATGGGGCCGCCCCTGACTGTCGACGGTCGCCAGGTGCATACTGTTGGCCTCCACCGGAGCGCACTCGGTTTCCCGTGCCTGTATCAGCCATTGCTCGAACATCTGCAAAGGATCGTGCGCCGCGGCGTCTTCCTGCAGGCCTCCAAGGGTGTAGTTGCGGCGCATCTGTGCCAGGGACAGGGGCAAGGGCATGACGGTGATCTCCGGTGGATGGAGTGCGCAGTCTGTTGGCTTGCCCCGTTGCTCACCTTGACCGCCATCAACGTCGCGCTTACTTCAAGCGCAGTCGCTTGGCCAGCTTATGCAGGTTGCTCGGATCGACCTGGAGTAACCGTGCGGCGCTCGCCCAATTATTCTCGCTCAGTTCCAGCGCCTGAATGATGGTACGGCGCTGGCAGGCATCGACCGCCTCGCTCAACGACGGCGGCGGCATACCTGACACATGCCCTTGCTCTGGCAGCTCAGTATTGGCTGCAGCGGGCACGCTGGTGTCGAGGTCGAGCACTTCTGGCTCCAGGGTAATGATCAGGCTGCGGCTGCCACCGCGACTGAGCTGCTTGAGGGCGGCGCGGCTGATCACGTGCTCGAGCTCACGCACATTGCCCGGCCAGTGGTAGGCCAACAGCGCCCGCTCGGCGGCCGGCGAAAGGCGCAAGCCACGCAGGCCCAGACGGGTACGGTTGAGTTCGAGAAATTGGCCGGCAAGTATCAGGACATCGTTGTCACGCTCGCGCAACGGCGGAATCGGCACCGGGTAGACCGACAGGCGGTGGTACAGGTCGGCGCGGAACAGGCCATCGCGAATACTGTCGGGCAGATGGCGATTGGTGGCGGCAATGATGCGCACATTCACATGCAGCGGTTTGTCTGCGCCCAGACGCTGGATCTCGCCATTCTGCAACGTGCGCAGCAGCTTGGCCTGAACGCTCAACGGCAACTCACCAACCTCATCGAGAAACAGTGTGCCGCCATTGGCCGCATCGAAGCGCCCGGCGCGGTCACTGTTGGCACCGGAAAACGCGCCTTTAACGTGACCGAACAGCTCGCTTTCAGCCAGCGACTCCGGCAATGCGGCGCAATTGACCTGCACTAGTGGCTTGTGGCTGCGCCGGGAAATACGGTGCAGGCGCCGGGCGAACAGCTCCTTGCCCACGCCGGTTTCACCCAGGAGTAATACCGGTAACTCCGAGTCCGCCAGCACGTCCAGTTCATTCAACAGCTGATGCATGACCTGACTCTGACCAAGTATCTCGCCCTCCTGCACGGGCATGCGCAGGTCGGCGGGCTCGCTTCGTGACAGGCGCAGGCTGCGGTTTTCCTGTTCCAGCCGGGTAACCCTCAATGCCGCTTCGATCTGCAACGTGCAGCATTTGAGTTCGATCCGCGAAGCATCGTCGAAGGTCCCGGCCTCAAGCGCATCAAGGGTAATCGCGCCCCAGACCTGCCCTTCCACATACAGGCTCACGCCCATGCAGTCATGTACCGCCAGGGGTTCATGAAGTGCCGTGTCGAGCAAACCGTCGTATGGATCGGGCAAGCGGCTGTCCGGCTCGAACCAGGTCGGCTCACGCGAGGCCATGATCGCTGCCAGGCGCGGATGCTGGGCAATGACAAAGCGCCGCCCAAGTGCCTCGTGCGCCAGGCCGACGGTTGCCACTGGGCGCAAGCTGTCGTCATCGAGTCGCAACAGGCCGACGGCACCGCATTTGAAGTATTCGCGCAGTGTCTGCACCAGCCGTTGCAGGCGCACGGCATTGGGCAACTCAACAACCAGATCGGCGGTTAGGCTTTCACGTTGCATGGTGTTAATGACCTCATGTGGTTGTATCTACCCTGGCTTATCAAGGTGATTTTTACCACTGGAAAAAATAAACGCCATGATTTCAATCAGTTAAAAGTGGCACAGGCAATGCAATCAGCAAGGGGACTTTTGCAATCCCTACCAAGGAACCCTGATGAGCCAGATACTTCTCGAAAAAAGCCTCGGTCAACTGGCCTGCGACATCCCCGGCGCTACCCGAATTTTTCACAGTTTCAACCTGGATTTCTGTTGCGGCGGACAGAAAACCCTGCGCGAAGCTGCCTTGGGCAAACAACTGGACCCAACACTGATCGCCGAAGCCCTTGGCAAATTGCAAGACAGCGGTGCCAGCGCACAAGACTGGCGCCAATTGCCGGAAGCGGAGTTGATCGCGCACATTCTCTCGCGCTACCACGACCGTCACCGTCAACAGTTGCCGGAGCTGATCCGCCTGGCGCGACGTGTAGAACAGGTTCATGGCGCACGCAACTCCTGCCCCAACGGCTTGGCCAACCATCTTCAGGACATGCAGCAGGAACTTGAGGGGCACATGCTCAAGGAAGAACAAATACTCTTCCCTATGCTGCAACAAGGCGTAGGTGAGCGCGCCGCACCGCCTATCAGAGTATTGCGCCTGGAGCACGACCAGCACGGTGAAGCGCTGGACATCCTGTTGACGCTGACCAACAACATCACCCCGCCTGCGGACGCCTGCAACACCTGGCGGGCCCTGTACCGTGGCCTGCTGGAGTTTCGCGATGACCTGATGCAGCACATTCACCTGGAAAACAATGTGCTGTTCATCAAGGCGCTCGATTCAGTTCACTGATTCACGCCACTGTACAACAGTGCGGGGAGGCGCTCAGGCGCCACGGCTAAAGCGATAAGTCGTCACCCCGCACAACAACAAACCGATCAGCGCCAGCGATCCACCGACCAGGCCAATATTGGCCAAACCCATGTGCACGCTGACCAGGCTACCGATCAAGGCTCCGGCACCAATGCCTATGTTGTAAATGCCGGAAAACATCGCCATGGCGACGTCGGTAGCATCCGACGCCAGCAGCAACACCTTGGACTGCAGCGCCAGGCTGAAGCACATGATCGCCACGCCCCAGAACATACTCAAGGTGCCGAGCAGGCCGAAGTTCTCTGACAAAGGCAGCAATAGCAGCAAGCAGATCGCCAGAATGCCAATAGCGGCCAGCAGGAAACCGCTGGGGAAGCGTTCACTGTAACGGCTGAACAGTACCGACCCGAATACGCCTGCACCACCGAACAGCAACAACAGCAGCGTGGTTCTCTCGCCGCCAACCTGCGCCACGTTCAAGGCGAACGGTTCGATATAACTGTACGCGGTGAACTGCGCGGCAATCACCAGGGCCACCAGCACATACACGGTCACCAGCGCCGGACGCTTGAACAGAACCGGCACGCTGCGTAAAGAGCCCGAGTTCTGGCTCGGCAACAGCGGCAGCGACTTGACCAGGCAAATCAAGGTCGCCAACGCCACCCCGGCAATCGCCAGGAAGGTGATGCGCCAGCCCAAGGCCTCCCCTACTACCCGACCCAACGGAATGCCCATGACCATCGCCAGCGTCGTGCCGGTTGCCAGCAAGCCCAGCGCCTTGGCCTGTTGCCCCGGTGGCGCGACCCGTACCGCAAGGGATGCGGTAATGGCCCAGAACACGGCATGCGCCAAAGCGATGCCAATTCGACTGAGCAACAGAATACTGAAGCTCTGCGCCAACCACGACAGCATATGGCTGACAATAAACAGTACAAAAACAATGATCAGCAGCTTGCGCCGCTCGATATTGCGCGTCAGCAACATCATCGGCAGTGACGCCAGCGCTACCACCCAGGCATAGATCGTCAGCATCAAGCCGACCTGGGCGGTGGACATCTGAAAACTTGTACCAATGTCGCTGAGCAGCGCCACCGGCACAAACTCGGTGGTATTGAAAATAAACGCCGCCAGGGCCAGGGCTATCACACTGAGCCAGCTGCCGGATCGCGCATCCACGGGTGTATTCATCGGTGGGGGTGTTACTCCAGATCGATTGCAGACGCCGGGCGCGAAATTGCGCCCAGCATGAAGCACCCAGGCCCATCGGGCATGAGTGGAAGCGTGTGCGCTGAGGAATTGGTTATAAGTATGCGGAGTATCGCTTGCTGGCAAGGATAGTACGTCAGGACCCGGCCTGTCACAACAGCGCTGCCGGTCTGATTGGCGAGGGCAGTTTCCATGGCCACTGCTACACTCAATGCCGTGATAGGAGGAATGAATCATGTCCGATAAAGACATCACCACTCTGTTGACCTTGATCGATCATCGGCAAGCCACATTGGCCTCGGCCTGCAAGGAAATTGCCGACTGGATAGACCGCCAAGGTGACGTACCGGTCGCCGGCAGAATCCGCGCCAGCCTCAAGGCAGTGGAAGCTGACGACGCACTGGTCAAAAAAACCCTGACCTCGCTGAGGGTCGACCGACCCCTGCCGCGTTTTCGCTGAACTGACGCCGTTACCGAGGCAGGCCCCATAGCTGTGCTGCCACGTGTTTTCATCATCACGAGGGCTTCTCATGCGTACTCTTCTGCTCGTTGCACTGCTGTTGTCCAGCCCGCTGACCCTCGCCAAGACCGAGTGTTCCAAAGCGGACAAGGTCCAGTGGCAAGACCCGGACAACTTCCAGCAAGAGCTGAAAAAACAGGGCTACGAGATCAAGAAGTTCAAGATCACCGATGGCAACTGTTATGAGATCTACGGCTGGGACAAAGACAAGCGCAAAGTCGAAATCTACTTCGATCCGGTCACCGGCAAGAAGGTGAAAGAAGAGATCGACTGAAGTGCACGACGAAACACTGCGCCTATGGGACCCGTTGGTTAGATTCTGCCACTGGTCGCTGGTGCTGGCTTTCGTGGGTGGCTACTTCTTTACCGAAGAAGGCGACGACTGGCACCGATGGCTGGGCTATTACGCTGTGGCCATCGTGCTGATTCGTGCTGTGTGGGGGGTTGTCGGCACACCGGCCGCGCGCTGGCGGGATTTCTGGCCAACCCCAGCGCGGCTCAAATGGCACGTGCATGCGCTGTTCAGCGGCGAAGACTACCACCGCCTGGGCCATTCACCGCTCGGTGCACTGGTCATGGTGCTGATGCTGGCATTGATGTTGGGCTTGGGCGTCAGCGGTTTTCTGATGGAAGAAGTGGACTACTTCTGGGGCGAAGAGCTGCCGCGCGATATCCATGAGTACATGGCCAACACCTTATTGGCGCTGGTGGGTGTGCATATCGCCGCTGCTGTATTCGAAAGCCTGCGAATGAAGGAAAACCTGCCACTGTCGATGATCACCGGCAGGCGCCGCAAGCTGTAACCCTGCTTGTAAGTGAGTGACGCCACCTACAGCCGGGGGATGATCCATTGGCGTGGGCGGTTCAAAATCAAAAGCAGCACAGCAGCGTCTCGCTGTTGCTGTTGCTGTTGCTGTTGCTGTTGCTGTGCTTCTACCTGCACAAATCGTACAGACGCCACACATCGTCCCTTCAGTAGGCCGAATGTAACCCTTGCGTAGTGGGGCGACGGCCATGGATGGCCGGCGAGCGCCGCAGGGCCAGGGACGGCCCTTCGGCGCGGTCCCCACGGGAGCAAGGGTGGAATGAGGGTACCCGGAGCGCAGCGTAGGGCCGGATGCAGGGACAGGGGGTTTTGCCCACTTTTGCCCCAACAAAAGTGGGTCGCCGTAAAGGCGAAACCAGCCAGTGGTGCCACTGCATCAAACGGATATGCCCATCGCCACTCGAGCCACATTTTCGGTGCTCACCCGCTAACAGGCCCGATGCGTAGTCAGTGACGCATACAGCCAGACGCTGATCCATTGGCATGGGCGGTTTGGAGTCACCTTTGCGCCCTTACGGCGCATCCCTTTTGTCTTGGCAAAAGGAATCAAAACCGTGTGTCCCTGCATCCGGCCCTAAGCTGCGCTCCGGGTCCCTTCGCTCCGGCATTGCTCCCGTCGGGACCGCACCGAAGGGCCGTCCTGGCCCTACGGTGCTCGCAGGCCATCCATGGCCTGCACCCGACTACGCAATACCTACACTCAGCCTACTGAAGGGACGATCCAGGGTGTCTGGGCTGGCGATGTACGAAGAGCTAGATCAACATCAAAAGCTGAACACCAGCGCCTTGCAGTTGCAGTTGCAGTTGCAGTTGCAGTTGCAGTTGCAGTTGCAGTTGCTGTGCTTCTACCTACACAAATCGTGCAGACGCCACAAGTCGTCCCTTCAGCAGGCCGAATGGAACCCTTGCGTAGTGGGGCGACGGCCATGGATGGCCGGCGAGCGCCGCAGGGCCAGGGACGGCCCTTCGGCGCGGTCCCCACGGGAGCAAGGGTGGAATGAGGGTACCCGGAGCGCAGCGTAGGGCCGGATGCAGGGACAGGGGGTTTTGCCCACTTTTGCCCCAACAAAAGTGGGTCGCCGTAAAGGCGAAACCAGCCAGTGGTGCCACTGCATCAAACGGATATGCCCATCGCCACTTGCGCCACAATCCTGTGCTCACCCCTGGCAGACCCGGTACGTAGTCGTTGGCACAAAAAAACCAGGCTACCGTCCTTGACAGCAGCCTGGCTTTTGTAAGCCCGTAACAGGCGATCAATGCATGTGGTCGTGACCGCCATGCATGGCTTCGGCGTTCAACGCACGAACCGGCGCCTGGATCTCAAGGGTCTGCTTCTGGCCCTTGGCATCTTCGACCACAAGCGTCAGCGGCACCTGCTCGCCTTCCTTGACCTGCTGCTTGAGCTTCATGAGCATGACGTGATAACCGTTCGGGTCCAGACTCACAGCCTTGCCGGCCGGCAGATGAACGCTGTGCACTTGCTTCATGCCCATGACATCGTTGTCCATGGTCATCTGGTGCACCTGGACAATTTCGGCCACCGGCGACTGCACATCCACCAATTTGCTGTCGGTGCTGGCGGTCAACACCATGAAAGCACCGGTCGATTGCTGGTGCGGCACGGTTGCGCGAACCCAGGCGTCCTTGACGCTGGTTTCGGCCATGGCCGGCAATGCCAGGCCAATCAGGGCCAGGGCGGCCAGGGTGCGTTTGAAAGGTTGGGCAGTGTAACGCATCAACATACCTCCATGACCGTGAGCAAATCTTCCGTACACTCTTTGGCGGTCAGTGAATGAGACAGTCCCAGGCGCAGTTGGCCACGGGAATCGAAGACGTAGCTGGTAGAGGTGTGCGAGATGGTGTAGGTGTCGCCACTGGGCACCTTTTCGTAGAACACACCGAATTCCTTGGCGGCCGCGGCAGTCTCTTCGAGCGTACCGGTCAGTGCTACGAAGGAAGGGTCGAAAGCCTTGACGTAGGCATCGAGCACCTCTGGCGTGTCGCGCTCAGGGTCAAGGCTGATGAATACCACCTGCAGGAAACCGCCATCGCGGCCCATCAACTTCTTGATTTGCGCAGCACGCGCCAACGTGGTCGGACACACGGCCGGACACTGGGTAAAGCCGAAGAATACCATCGGCATGGAGCCCCAAAAGCTCGACAACGTACGCGGGTTTCCTTGGGTGTCCTTGAGTTTGAAAGAGCGACCAAGGATCTTGTTGCTCATGTCCTTGCCATACTTGAAGTCGAGCGCACCACCAGAGCGGGGGTCGCAACCTGCCAGAACGCCAAGGCTCAGCAGGCTGATCCCGGCCATGACCTGGCGCCGGGTCAGTAAATCAGTCATGTAACCATCCTTTTGGGAGGGTGTTGTGCCTCATGGTCGAGGCCTGTCGAGAAAGCGCGACATTTTGTCATGTTGCCCAGCCGGGGTTCCAGCCTCTATTGCCCCGTACGTCTGTATCCCTTTATTTTCGGGGTGCGGCCGGTTGTCGCAGAAGGTGCCAGGATCTGATTCCCTGACAGACTGCCTTGATCTCCTTTAACATGCCGACCGTCAGGCGCAGCTCCTTCTGTGCCCAACCGATTAAGCCCATGCCATGCCTTTCGAACTTAGCGTAGATCTGACCACCCTCGCCATTCTCGCCGCCGTTGCCTTTGTTGCCGGATTCATCGATGCCATCGCCGGCGGCGGCGGTCTGCTGACCACCCCTGCCCTGCTCACCGCCGGCATGCCCCCGCACCTGGTGCTGGGCACCAACAAGCTGAGCTCGACCTTCGGCTCGGCCACCGCCGGATTCACCTATTACCGCCGCAAGCTGTTTCACCCGGCGCAGTGGCGCCATGCATTGGCCGGCACCTTCGTCGGTGCATTGATCGGCGCTGTCGTTGCGCATTACCTTCCAGCCGAGTGGCTGAACAAGATGCTGCCGGTCATCGTGTTTCTCTGCGGGGTGTACCTGCTGTTCGGCGGTACGCCAAAGGCGCCGCTGGACGCCGATGTACCCGTGAAGAAGAAGTGGCAACTGCCCCAGGGACTGACCCTGGGCTTCTATGATGGCGTCGCAGGCCCCGGCACCGGGGCGTTCTGGACCGTCAGCACGCTGCTGCTCTACCCCATCGACCTGGTGAAAGCCAGTGGCGTGGCACGCAGCATGAACTTCGTCAGTAACGCTGCGGCCCTGTCGGTGTTCATCTTTTCCGGTCAGGTCGACTGGCTGGTGGGCTTGTCGATGGGCTCGGCGCTGATGGTCGGGGCCTTCTTCGGCGCGCGTACCGCCATCAGCGGCGGCAGCAAGTTCATTCGCCCGGTCTTCATTACCGTGGTACTGGCCCTGACCGTACGTCTAGCGTGGCAACACTGGTTCGGGCAGGCCTAAGCGGCGCGCCACATACAGATCGATGAGGTAACGGGCAATCGAGCGCCCCGCTGGCAACGGCGGTAGCGCATCGACCCGGAACCACTGCGCATCTTCAATCTCGTCCGCCTGCATGACGATCTCGCCGCTGGCATATTCGGCATGAAAACCAAGCATCATCGAGTGCGGGAACGGCCAGCACTGGCTGCCCACGTACTGAATGTTCTGCACCTCGATGGCTACTTCTTCGCGCACCTCTCGCACCAGGCAATCTTCGGCCGACTCGCCGGGTTCGGCAAAGCCTGCCAGGGTGCTGTAGACCCCGGTGACAAAACGCGGTGAGCGGGCCAGGAGAATTTCGTCGCCACGGGTGATGAGTACGATCATGCTGGGCGAAATACGCGGATAGCTGCGTAGGTCACAAGGCTGGCAATACATTGCCCGCTCCAGATGAACCTGGGTCATGGCTTGGCCACAGCTGCCGCAAAAGCGATGTTCACGGGCCCAAGTGCCGATCTGGGCGGCATAGCCGAGGATTTTGTAGGTGTCGAAATCACCCTCGAGCATGAACTGGCGCAGCCCGCGCCAACTGCAGCCGGCGACCGTCTGGGCGCTGTTGAGTTCGAGCAAGTACACCGGCTGGCCATCAAAATGGCCGACACCGTGCTCGAACGCTACATCGAGTTCTTGACGCTTGAGCCAGTCGCGCGGAAACAGCGCGCCGTTGTCATCAACCAGGAAGCCCTCGCGACAGCGAGCGACTGCCCAGCCGCCTGCGAGGTTCGTATCCAGTACTGCGGTGGTCCAACGCACAGCCATGTTCCGGTTCCTTGCGCGGGCCCGCCGCTGCAATCAGTCGGCGAACTCGGGTTTCTGTTTGCTCATATGGGCAGCCATGGCTACCCGTAGATCGGCGGATTGCAGCATGGCAGCGTTCCAGGTGGCAATGTACTCCAGGCCATCGTCGATACGGTGATCGCGCATATAGCTGAGCATTTCCTTGGTGCCGGCCACGGCAATCGGTGATTTTCCCGCAATTTCAGCGGCAATGGCAAAGACTCCTTCAAGCAATGCCTCATGGTCATCGTAGACGCGATTGACCAAGCCGATACGCAGGGCTTCGTCAGCCTCGACAGTACGCCCGGTATAGGCCAGCTCACGCATGATGCCATCGCCAATGATGCGCGGCAGACGCTGCAAGGTGCCGACGTCGGCAGCCATACCCATATCGATTTCCTTGATCGAGAACTGCGCGTCCTGGCTGCAGTAACGCATGTCGCAGGCCGAAACCAGGTCGATGGCGCCGCCAATGCAGTAACCCTGGATCGCCGCCAGCACCGGCTTGCGGCAGTTGTCCACGGCGTTGAACGAGGCTTGCATGCGCAAGATCGTGCGGCGTAGCAAACGGGCGTTGCGCCCCACGTCCTTGCCCAGCTCGTTGGCCACCGACGCCAGCATCATCAGGTCGATGCCAGAAGAGAAGTGCTTACCTGCCCCGCTGATCACCACCGCACGCACAGCGTCGGTTTCATCGATCCACTTGAAGACTTCGACGATCTCGCTCCAGAACGCCGCGTTCATGGCGTTGTACTTTTCCGGGCGGTTGATCTGCACGTGGGCGATGCTGTTCTTCAGCTCGACCTTGAATGCCTTAAATTCGGTCAGTTCTACTTCGAGTGCCTGGTAGTCGCTCACAATTGCATTCCTTGAGAGGGGCTGGATCAATTTGCCGACTATATCAAGGCTGGCAACGGGACCGAGGCAGCGGTTGTGCCAAAACCGGGACTTTTACCTTGATCTGGCGGCCTGTATCCGGCACTTTGCGCTCCTGTAGAATTATTAGGATACATTTTCATGTCCCGCTCTCTGGCCGGCGCCCTGGCCCACAATTTCCTTGGGCAGTCGCCCCGTTGGTACAAGGCCACCCTGTGCCTGTTCCTGATCCTCAATCCGCTGCTGCTGTTTACCCTGGGGCCGGTCGTCACCGGCTGGGCGCTGGTGATCGAGTTCATCTTCACCCTGGGGATGGCGCTCAAGTGCTATCCACTGATGCCCGGCGGCTTGCTGGTATTAGAAGCGTTGATACTGGGCATGAGTACGCCCGAGGCGCTTTACAACGAGCTGCAGCACAACTTTCCGGTGATCCTGCTGCTGATGTTCATGGTCGCCGGTATCTACTTCATGAAGGACCTGCTGTTGTTTCTGTTCTCGCGGATTCTGCTCGGGGTCCGCTCCAAAGCAGTCCTGGCCTTGCTGTTCTGCTTTCTCTCGGCCTTCCTGTCGGCCTTTCTCGATGCGCTGACCGTTACCGCAGTGATCATCAGCGCAGCTGTCGGCTTCTACTCGGTCTATCACCGGGTGGCCTCGGGGTTCAATCCACGGGAAGAGTCGAACCTGGACAGCGACCATGACATCGCTCAGATGCAACGCGACGACCTTCAGCAGTTTCGCGCCTTCCTGCGCAGCCTGCTGATGCATGGCGCAGTCGGTACCGCCTTGGGTGGGGTCTGCACGCTGGTGGGCGAACCGCAGAACCTGCTTATCGGCCATGAAATGGGCTGGCACTTTGCGGACTTTTTCCTCAAGGTCGCGCCGGTGTCCCTGCCGGTGCTGGTCGCGGGCCTGGTGACCTGCGTATTGCTGGAAAAGCTGCGCTGGTTCGGCTACGGCACCCTGCTGCCCGATAGCGTGCGCCAGGTGCTGGCCAGTTACGCGGCCGAAGACGACGCCCAGCGCACCACGCAACAACGCGCTGCCCTGTGGGTACAAGGCCTGGCCGCGCTGATCCTGATTGTCGGCCTGGGTTTGCACATTGCCGAAGTGGGCTTGATTGGTCTGCTGGTGATTGTCTTGATCACGGCATTCACCGGCATCACCGATGAACATCGCTTGGGCCGCGCCTTCCAGGACGCAATGCCGTTTACCGCGTTGCTGGTGGTGTTCTTTGCGGTGGTTGCGGTGATTCATGATCAGCAACTGTTTACTCCGCTGATCCAGTGGGTGCTGGCACTACCGACCGAGCAACAGCCGGGCATGTTGTTCATTGCCAATGGCCTGCTGTCGGCAATCAGCGACAACGTGTTCGTGGCCACCATCTACATCACCGAAGTCAAACAGGCGTTCCTTGACGGTCATATGAGCCGCGAACACTTCGAAACCCTGGCAGTGGCGATCAACACCGGCACCAACCTGCCAAGCGTCGCCACACCCAATGGCCAGGCCGCCTTCCTGTTCCTGCTGACCTCGGCGATTGCCCCCTTGATTCGCCTGTCCTACGGACGGATGGTGTGGATGGCACTGCCGTATACCGTGGTCATGGGTGGCCTGGGTTGGTGGGCAGTCACTTACTGGCTGTAACAGCCCCAGCGCAATACACAGGTCGGTGGGCGCGAGATTCAACCGATCGGATGCCAAACCCGTCGGTCCCGGCTCAGCAGTTCCTCAGCTGCCGCCGGGCCATCCTCGCCAGCCGCATAGGGCTGCACCTCCCCCCCCTGCTTCCAGGCATCGAGAAACGGCTGCACCGCACGCCAGCCGTTCTCGATGTTGTCAGCGCGTTGAAACAGGGTCTGGTCCCCGGTCAGGCAGTCGTAGATCAAGGTTTCATACCCCGTGGAGGGCTGCATCTTGAAGAAGTCCTTGTAGGCAAACCCCAGCTCGATGTTCTCCATCGCCAGTGCTGGCCCCGGACGCTTGGCCTGCAAGTCGAACCACATGCCTTCGTTGGGCTGGATCTGTATGCGCAGGTAATTGGGCTGCAGCCGCTCGACCTCGGTGTCGCGAAACTGCGCGTAAGGCGCAGGTTTGAAGCAAATGGCGATTTCCGTGTCGCGCACACTCATGCGTTTACCTGTACGCAGGTAGAACGGCACGCCGACCCAGCGCCAGTTGTCGATCATCACCTTCAAGGCCACGAAGGTTTCAGTCTCGCTCTGCGGATCGACCCGCGGCTCTTGACGGTAACCGGCGACCTTTTTGCGTCCTTGCTTGCCTGCGGTGTACTGGCCGCGTACAGAGTTCTTCAGTGCCATGGTCTTGGACCAGGGTCGGATCGCCCCAATCACCTTGGCTTTTTCGCTGCGCACTGCATCTGCACCGAAGGCCGCTGGCGGCTCCATGGCCACCATGGCCAAGAGTTGGAACAGATGGTTGGGGACCATGTCGCGCAAGGCCCCGGTGCTATCGTAAAAGCCGCCACGGCTTTCCACGCCAACGGTTTCGGCAGCGGTAATCTGCACATGGTCGATGTAATGGTTATTCCAGAAGGCTTCGAAAATACCGTTGGAGAAGCGGCTGACAAGGATGTTCTGCACGGTTTCCTTGCCCAGGTAATGATCGATGCGGTAAATCTGCTTTTCACTCATGACCTTGAGCAAGCAAGCATTGAGCGCCTCGGCGCTGGCCAGGTCCGAGCCGAAGGGCTTTTCCACTACCACCCGGCGGAAGCCCTCGCTTTCATCAAGTAGCCCAGCGGCGCCAAGACGCTGCACCACCTCGCTGAAAAAGCGTGGGGACGTGGCGAGGTAAAACACCGCATTGGCACTGGGGTTCTTTTCTATACGCCGGGCGATAGCCTGATAGGTCGCCTCGTCGAGAAAGTCGCCTGTCTGGTAGCCAATACGCTTTGCCAGACGGTTCCAGAGCTTTTCATCCAGGCAGGGGGCGCCCGAACTGGCCTTGTCGCGTTCATGCATGAATGCTTGCAGGCGCTGGGCGAACTCCGTGTCGCTGGCAGCATTGTGGTCAACCCCGACGATTCGCAGGTTTTTATCCAGCAAGCCGTCCCGACTGAGGTTGTACAGCGCCGGCATGAGCAAACGCTTTACCAGATCGCCATTGGCGCCAAACAGGAACAAGGTGCACGGGGGTGCCGCTTCGATAGGTGTAATGCTCATTCGACTTTTTTCTCGACGTGACCACCGAATCCGAAGCGCATCGCCGACAGCATGCGGTCGGCGTAGGTGCCTTGTTGCTGGCGCGAGCGAAAACGTGCGAACAGGGCACTGGACAACACCGGCACCGGCACCGCCTGCTCGACGGCCGCATCAATGGTCCAGCGTCCCTCGCCACTGTCGGCCACAGCACCGCTGTAACCACCCAACTGCGGATCAGCCACCAACGCATCGGCGGTCAGGTCCAGCAACCATGAGGTCACCACGCTGCCGCGCCGCCAGACTTCGGCAATCTCGGCCACATCCAGGTCAAAGCGCTGCTCGACCGGCAAGGCCTCGCTGCCTTTGCTTTTGAGAATATCGAACCCCTCGGCATAGGCCTGCATCAGGCCGTACTCGATGCCGTTGTGAATCATTTTCACATAGTGCCCGGCACCTGCCGGACCGGCATGGATATAGCCCTGCTCGGCACGCCCGGCCGGCCCGCTGCGACCCCGCGTGCGAGGAATGCTGCCAACGCCAGGCGCCAGTGTGGCGAACAGCGGATCGAGGCGCTCGACCACCGCTTGCTCACCCCCGATCATCATGCAATAGCCGCGTTCCAGCCCCCAGACCCCGCCTGAAGTGCCGACATCGACATAATGCAGCTGACGCTTGGCCAGCTCCGTGGCGCGGCGGATGTCATCCTTGTAGAACGTGTTGCCACCATCGATGATCACATCGTCCGCGTCGAGCAAATCAGCCAGTTGGCTAATGGTCTGCTCGGTCGCCTCACCAGCCGGAAGCATCACCCAGACCGCGCGCGGCTTTTCCAGCTTGGCGACCAGTGCGCCCAAGTCGTGCGCGCCATTCGCCCCTTCGCCCATCAAGGTCTTAACTGCGCTGTGGTCGCGGTCATGCACCACCATCCGGTGGCCTTCGCGCATCAAGCGCCGTGCAATGTTACCGCCCATGCGGCCCAGCCCCACGATTCCCAGTTGCATGTGCCGATGCTCCCAATTGATGAAAACAGACTTTCAAGCCTTCAAGATTAGTCCAGCCTTGGACTGCCAGGTTCAGCGACGAACGGCAAGACAGCGCCAAATAAAAAAGTTCCCATGACAGAAAAAAGAATTCAGAATCCCGTCCCGTCGAGCGGCTACGCTTGTAACAGTAATCAGCCATTCGCGAGGTGTGTAATGGGAACCCTTCTACCGAAAATGCCGCCGCAAACCCTTTACGTAACCGTTCACAGGGATGAATTGCGCCGTTTACGCGAAGAACGCGACCAGTTGCTGCAACAGGTTGCGCAACTGAATCAGAAATTACAGCAAACCCAGGCAGGCACCGCCGCTACACATGCTTGAACCGCCTGCGATCGGCCTCTGCTACAGCCCCTGACAGGCCGATCGCGCAGCAACATCTGTGATGCGTGGGAGTTGGAATTGCCGGCGACGGCACTCCTGCGCAGCCAATCGGGGACGAATTCGCTCCCATCAGTCAGTAAGAAACACTTCCTTCCCCATCCCGAAATTGCAACACAAAAGGCTTACGCTTGCGCGACAAACGCACAAAGGTAAGCAAAGTGACCAGCGGGTCACATTTTTCGCGTTATCTCTCCTACACTCAGTATTCGGCCACGAGATTGTCCGGAAAAGTCGATTAAAAAAAGTAGAACTTTCTGATTTGGCCGTAGGTCAGCACTTGAAGTAGGCCATCGTTTCTGGAAAACCAGACGCAGCCCAGCCACCCCTGATAGTCACCACGTTGTCGGCATGACGGCCACTACGCGTTGCGCTTGTGCGCACGGTTTCGGGGCGAAGGATCGCATTCAGCAATACCACACACAGAGAGAGCTTTAGCAAACACACAACAACGGGTGACCACACCCGCACATAGGGACGGAAAGAAGTATGATCAGTGCCGCTGTCGAACCTCATGTAGAGCATTTCACCCCGGATAACCGTGCGTCTCTGACCACGGACTTCAACACGACAGCCAAGGCACCTGGCGGCGATTCCCGGCACAATCCGAACAAGCGCAAAGTCTTGTTCGTCACTTCGGAAATCGCCGACCTGGTCAAGACCGGCGGCTTGGGCGACGTTTCTGCCGCCCTACCGCGGGCGATGCGACACCTGCATGATGTGCGTGTACTCATTCCCGGCTACCCACAGGTGTTGGAGAGCGACAACCCCATTCACCTGGTCGGTGAACTGGGCGGCCATGCTGCCTTGCCACCCTGCAAGATCGGGCGCATGGATTTGACCGATGGCTTGGTCATTTATGTGCTCATCTGCCCCGAGTTGTATCAGCGCGAAGGCACTCCCTATGGTGCCAACAACGGCCGCGATTGGCCGGATAACCACATCCGTTTCGCCCGTCTGGGCCTGGCCGCCGCCGAGATTGCCGCGGGTGAAGGCATGGTTCACTGGAAGCCCGACCTGGTTCACGCCCATGACTGGCCAGCGGGCCTGGCGCCCGCTTACATGCATTGGCGCGGCTTGCAAACACCCACCTTGTTCACCATCCACAACCTGGCTTATCAAGGTGTGGTGAGCCGCGCCTGCTGCCCGGAACTGGCAATTCCCGACCATGCCCTGCAACAGGAAGGCATGGAGTTCTATGGCAAGCTGTCGTTCCTCAAAGCGGGCCTTGCCTACTCCAGCCACATCACCACCGTCAGCGCCACCTATGCGCGGGAGATCACCACGCCGGACTTCGGCTGCGGCCTCGACGGCTTTCTTGGCAGCAAGGCCCAGCAAGGCCTGCTCAGTGGCATCCCCAACGGCATCGATGAAAGCTGGGACTCGGCCAGCGACCCGCACCTGGATCATCCCTTCAGCCTCAACGACTGGGACGGCAAGGCCGACAACAGCCAGCAGGTGCGCGACCTGTTCCAGCTCAAGCCTTCTAGCGGCCCGTTGTTCGCCGTGGTTTCTCGGCTGGTGTACCAGAAGGGCCTGGACCTGACTCTGGGCGTCGCCGACTACATTGTCAGCCAGGGCGGCCAGATCGCGATCATCGGGCGCGGTGAGCCGGAAGAAGAACAAGCCATGCGCGAACTGGCCCTGCGCTATCCCGGTCAGGTCGGTGTGCGCATCGGCTTCAACGAAACCGATGCCCGGCGCATGTTTGCTGGCAGTGACTTTCTGTTGATGCCATCACGCTACGAACCCTGCGGTCTGAGCCAGATGTATGCGCAGCGCTTCGGATCGCTTCCGGTGGCACGCAATACCGGCGGCCTGGCCGACACCATTGAAAACGGTGTTACCGGTTTTCTGTTCGATGAGTCCACCGTTGAAAGCTACCGCGAGGCCATCAGCCGGGCCTTCTATGTCTATGACAAAAAAGATCTGCTTGGCGCTATGCGCTGCCTGGCCATGACCCAACCATTCAACTGGTGCCAGGCGGTGGAACCCTATGCGCGACTGTATGAGGAGTTGGTGGAGCGGGCTTTTGTAGCTGGACGCTGAGTGCGAGGTGGCACACATGCCCTTAAGGTCAGATCAGTTTGCGACCCACGGGGCCGTAATGCTTGATAACGAAACAGTACGCTTTGCGTTGTGGGCACCCGATGCCCACAGCGTCGAAGTGTGCCTGGACACCGGTCAGCGCTTGCCCTTGCAGCGCGGAACTGAAGGATGGTTCCGCGCGCGCTGGCCTGCGGTGCCCGGCACCCTGTACCAATTTTGCATCAATGGCGATCAACAGGTTGCCGACCCCGCCTCGCGCTTCCAACCTGAGGGTGTGCATGGCCCAAGCCAGGTGATCGACCCCGCGGCGTATTGCTGGAAACACAAAAGCTGGCAAGGCCGCCCATGGCATGAGGCGGTGATTTACGAAATACACGTCGGCCTGGCAGGAGGCTACAACGGCGTGATCGCACAGCTGCCGCGTCTGGCGACATTGGGTGTGACGGCCATCGAACTGATGCCCATCGCGCAGTTCCCTGGTGAGCGCAACTGGGGCTATGACGGGGTTTTGCCGTTTGCCCCGCAACACACCTACGGTACGCCTGAACAACTGTGCCAATTGATCGATCAGGCCCATGCTCATGGCCTGATGGTATTGCTGGACGTGGTTTACAACCACTTTGGTCCAGACGGCAACTACCTCAATCACTATGCGAGCGGGTTCTTTCGCCAGGACCGCCATACGCCCTGGGGTGCTGCCATTGATTTTCGTCGCCGCCAGGTGCGCGACTTCTACATTGAAAATGCCTTGATGTGGCTGCACGACTACCGCTTCGATGGCTTGCGCCTGGATGCAGTCCACGCCATCGATGATCCGGATTTCCTCCGGGTGTTCAGCCAGCGTGTGCGCCATACCATCCCTGCCGACAGACACGTGTGGCTGGTCCTGGAGAATGAACACAACCAGGCGAGCCTGCTGGAGAAGGACTTCGACGGGCAGTGGAACGACGACGGCCACAACGCCTTGCACGTACTGCTGACCGGCGAAGATGAGGGCTACTATGCCGACTATTGCCAGGCCACCCTGCCCAAGCTGACCAGATGCTTGGGCCAGGGTTTTGTCTTCCAAGGTGAGCCGGACCGTAACGGACGCCTGCGCGGCGAACCCAGTGCTCATTTACCCCCAGGCGCCTTCGTGCTGTTCTTGCAGAACCACGACCAGGTAGGCAATCGCGCCAAAGGCGAGCGCCTGACCCAGCTCTGTTCGCCCCAGGCATTGCGCGCCGCCACTACCCTGCTGTTGCTGTCCCCCATGGTGCCGCTGCTGTTCATGGGTGAAGAATGGCAAAGCGAACAACCCTTCTTGTTCTTTACCGATCACCATGACGAGTTGGCCGATGCCGTACGGGAAGGCCGACGTGCAGAGTTCGCCGGTTTCCAAGCCTTCACCCACCCCGAACAACGGGCGACCATCCCCGATCCCAACGCCTTGGATACGTTCGCGGCCTCTGTGCTTAGTATTCCCGATGAAGTCCAATCCGGCGGGCAAGCGTTCTACCAACAGCTGTTGCACTTGCGCCACCAGCACCTCACCCCGCGCCTGCCTGGTTGTCGCGCCCTCGGTGCCGAGGTCATCGCCGAGAAAGCACTCACGGCCTCATGGCAGTTGGCTGATAAACGCATATTGCGCATCGACATGAATCTGGGCAGCACTGCCGTCCCGTACACAGTGCCCGCAGCGCGCACCCATCTTTTCTGCAGTGCAGCCGATGCGCTGGGCGGCGATGAATTGCCGCCCTACAGCACCTTGGTGAGCCTGCTACCCCCTCAAACCTCGGAGCCTGCCCATGAGTGATGCACATCTGCAGCAACTGGCGCTGTTGGCCGGTATTTCTGTGGAGTGGATTGACGCCAACGGCCGCCCGCAACGCGTCAGCGACAGCGCCTTGCGCCAGGTACTGGCCGGATTGGGCCATCCAGCGAACGATGACGTGCAGATAGCCACCAGCCTACAAGCGCTCAAGACTGCCCATGATAGCCGGCACTTGCCACCATTGTTTACCGTAGATGTGCAGCAGGAACTCGACCTGTCGGCCTTTTTCCCCGTGGGCAGTCCCTGCCGGATCCATCTGGAGGACGGCAGCGAGCAACAACTGCAACTGAATGATCGTAGTGCGCTGCCAGCCGGGTTGCCGATTGGCTATCACCAGGTGCAAATCAGCCAACAACACTTTTGCCTGGCGGTGGCTCCCACCCGCGCCTTCGGCCTTGACGATGCCCTGAACACGCCCACGCCGCGCTGCTGGGGCATCAGTGCCCAGCTCTACAGCCTGCGCCGCGAAGGTGACGGTGGTTTCGGCGATTGCCTGGCGCTCGAAGCGCTGGCGCGCAGTGCCGCCGAGCGTGGTGCTGACGCATTGGCGATCAGCCCGATGCATGCCATGTTCGCCAGTGACAGCCATCGCTACAGCCCCTACTCGCCTTCAAGTCGCTTGTTTCTGAACAGCTTGTACGCAAGCCCCTCGGCGATTCTAGGCGAGCGAGTGGTGCGTCTTGCCGTGGAAACCCTGGGCCTGGAAGACAAGCTGCAAGCGCTCGAACAACTGAACCTGATCGACTGGCCCGAAGCGACTGCCAGCCGCTACCAGGTGCTGCGTTGCCTGTACGAAGACTTCATCGATGGTGACCATCCGCTGCGCGTCGACTTCGACAGCTATCGAGCGCAGGCCGGTGATGCCTTGGAGCAACACTGCCGGTTCGAGGCGCTGCAGCTCGAAGCCAAGGCACGCGGGCTTGCCCCCGACTGGCGTCAATGGCCTGAGGCCTGGCATGACCCACACAGCCCGGAGGTGGCGGCGTTCGCCGCGCAACATCCAGAGCAGATCCAGTTTCACGCCTTCTGCCAATGGTTGATCGAGCGCTGCCTGCAACGCGCCCAGGATGCCGCCCGCAGCAACGGCATGGCCATCGGCCTGATCGCTGACCTGGCGGTGGGTGCCGATGGTGCCGGCAGTCAAGCCTGGAGCCGTCAGGATGAACTGTTGGCCGGGCTCAACGTCGGTGCCCCGCCAGACATTCTCAATCGCGCAGGGCAAAATTGGGGGATCTGTGCGTTCTCACCCGAAGGTTTGCGGCGCAATGGCTACCGCGCCTTCATTGAAATGCTGCGGGCCAACTTTGCCCATGCCGGCGGCTTGCGCATCGACCATATCATGGGCCTGCAACGTCTATGGCTGATTCCCCTGGGCGCGCAGGCCAGCGAAGGGGCCTACCTGAATTATCCGCTCGACGACCTGCTGCGCATATTGTGCCTGGAGTCCGTGCGCCACCAGGCCATCGTCCTCGGCGAAGACCTGGGCACCGTCCCTGAAGGCCTACGTGAAAAACTCGCTAAGCGGGCAATTCTCGGCATGCGCGTGTTGCAGTTCGAGCAAGACCCACCCGGTCACTTCACCCCCATACTCGACTGGCCGGACAACGCCCTGGCGACCACCAGTACCCACGATCTGCCGACCTTGGCCGGCTGGCTGCAGGCCCGCGACATTGACTGGAGCCAACGCCTTTCGCTGATCGATGCCGACACCGAACGCCAATGGCGGATCACCCGCGAACACGAGCGCCAGGGCTTGCAGAAAATCCTTGAGAACAACTACGCCGTGCATGCAGACGACGAGGCCAGGATCGACGCCTGCATCCGCTTTCTGGGGCATACCCGGGCGCCGCTGGTGCTGCTGCCTCTGGAAGACCTGTTGGGTATCGACGAGCAGCCCAATCTGCCAGGTACCATCGACACACACCCCAACTGGCGACGGCGCCTTGCCCAGCCGGCCAGCGAGCTACTGGACGATACCGACGCCGCTCGCCGCCTGGAGCTACTGGCCCAGGCCCGCGAGCAAGCCTGGGAGCGCGACCTTTGAAAGCTTTGAATGCCACCTTGCGCCTGCAATTTCATGCCGGTTTCACCCTCGACGATGCACTGCCACTGGTGCCCTACTTTGCCCGCCTGGGGATCAGCCATCTGTATGCTTCACCACTGCTCAGCGCTCGTCCCGGCTCAATGCATGGCTATGACGTCATCGACCCTACCCGCGTCAACCCGGAGCTGGGTGGCGAAGCCGCGCTGGTCAGGCTGGTTTCAGCGTTGCGCCAACATGGCATGGGCCTGATCCTCGACATTGTCTCCAACCACATGGCTGTGGGCTGCGAGAACCCCTGGTGGCAGGATCTGCTGACGTGGGGGCGACGCAGCCGCTATGGCGGCTTTTTCGACGTCCAGTGGCACTCCTCCGACCCCTTGCTGCAAGGCCAGTTGCTGCTGCCCTTTTTAGCCAGTGACTACGGCGCAACCCTGCATGCCGGAGAGATCCCTCTGTGCTTCCAGGCGCAGGACGGCAGCTTTCATATCCGCCACCACGAACACCGTTTTCCCATCAGCCCCACCGATTACGGGCAAATCCTGTGCCTGAGTGAAAACACTGCGTTGCAGGGTCTGGGCATGCGCTTTGCTGCCTTGCACAGTGCGACCCAGGCAGCCGACAAGGCTGTACTGTTGCGCCAGGAGCTGGTGGCGATGGCCGATCCGTTGCACATTGAACAGTTGCTCACCGCTTTCGATGGCCGCACCGGCCCGGGCGCCGAGCGCCTGCATGGTTTACTCGAACATCAGGCTTATCGACTGGCCAGCTGGCGTACCGCCGCCGATGACATCAATTGGCGGCGCTTTTTCGATGTCAACGAACTGGCCGGCCTGCGGGTGGAGCGCAATGAAGTGTTCGAAGCCACCCATCAGAAGATCTTCGACTTGATCCGCGCAGGTCTGGTCGACGCCCTGCGTATCGACCATATCGATGGCCTGGCCGATCCACGCAGCTACTGCCGCAAACTGCGGCGCCGTGTCGATGCTCTGCTGGCCGAGCGACCGCTGAGTACCGCATTGGAACACCTGCCGATCTATGTCGAGAAGATCCTCGGCGCCGGCGAACAGTTGCACCGTGACTGGGGGGTGGATGGCACCACGGGTTATGAGTTCATGAACCAGATCAGCCTGCTGCAACATGACCCCGCAGGCGAAGCGATCCTCAGTGAAGCCTGGAGCACCCTGAGCGAACGCCCAGCATTCGGTGAAGAGGTGCGCCTGGCCCGCCAACAAGTACTCAACACCGGCCTTGCCGGTGATTTTGAGTCTGTCGCCCAGGCACTGCTGCAAGTGGCTCGCGATGACCTGATGAGCCGCGACCTGACCCTGGGTGCCATTCGCCGGGTGCTGCAGGCGCTGGTCGAACACTACCCGGTGTATCGCACCTACCTGCATGCCGGTGGCCGTTCGCAACAGGATGCACCGTTCTTCGACCATGCCCTGGCCGGTGCCCGGCAAAGCCTGGGCGAAGGCGACTGGCCGGTGCTCGACTACCTGCAATACTGGCTTGGCGGCCAACCCTGGCGCAGCCTGCCGCCAGGGCGGCGGCGCAAGCACTTGCGCCACGCCTGCATCCGTTTTCAACAATTGACTGCGCCGACCGCAGCCAAGGCGGTGGAAGACACTGCATTCTATCGCTCAGCCCTGCTGCTTTCGCGCAACGATGTCGGCTTTGACGCCGAGCGATTCAGCGCCCCGGCGCAGGCTTTTCATCAGGCCTGCGCACAGCGTTTACAGCAGTTTCCGCACAATCTGTTGTGTACTGCCACCCATGATCACAAACGTGGTGAAGACCTGCGCGCACGCTTGGCGGTTTTAAGCGAACGCAGTGAATGGTTCGTGAGTCGCGTCGAGCACTGGCGCGAGCTCGCTGCACCACTACGCAGCAACCTTGCCGACGGCATCGCCCCGGAACCGGGTGATGAGTGGATGCTCTACCAAACCCTGCTTGGCAGTTGGCCGTTGGAGCTGGACGAAGGCGACGAGCTGGCAGTGCACGCCTACGTGGAGCGCTTGCAGCAATGGCAACGCAAGGCCTTGCGCGAAGCCAAGCTGCGCAGCAGCTGGAACGCACCAAACGAGGACTATGAACACGCCTGTCTGAGCTTCATCGAGAACTTGCTGCTGGCCCCGGAAAACCAGCAACTGCGCCACTCACTGGCCCAGGCCACGCAGTCGATAGCCTGCGCCGGGGCGGTCAACAGCCTGGGGCAATGCCTGCTGCGCATGAGCGTTCCCGGAGTGCCCGACTTGTACCAGGGCAATGAGTTCTGGGACTTCAGCCTGGTCGATCCCGATAACCGTCGCCCGGTGGATTACCACGCGCGCCGCCAGGCCCTGGATGAAAGCACCAGCATGGCGCAGTTACTCCAGCAATGGCGCGGCGGCCAGGTCAAGCAAGCGCTGATCAACCAGGTGCTGGAGCGACGCCAACAGTACCAGGCGCTGTTTGCCCAAGGCCGCTACCTGCCGCTGCAAGTACAAGGTAGACACGCCGAGCAGGTATTGGCGTTCGCCCGAGTAAGCGATGAAGCCCAAGCGATAGTCGTGGTGCCGCGCCTGGCCTGTGGCTTGCTTGGTGATACCCCGATCCCGTTGATCCCGGCGCAGAACTGGGACGACACCCGGCTGATTTTGCCGTTTGCCCTGTCACCTGCCAATTGCTCGGGACTTTTTGCCAGCAGTGCAGTCACAGCCTCAAGGGAGCTGTCACTCAGCGTTGTACTCAAGGAGTTCCCGGTCAACCTGTTGATTAATCATGCCTAAACCTCAGGAGCGTCGAGATGAGTATTGATGACAAACGTATTAGCGAGTTTGCCTACCAGATCTGGGAGTCGGAAGGTAAACCCGAAGGCCAGGAGTCGCGACATTGGGAGATGGCACGCAAGCTCGCCGAGGCTGAATCCCTGGCGCCCAAGGCCACGCCGCGAAAAGCCAAGGCCAAGCCTGCGCCTGCATCTACAGCTGAGGTAGCGGCGCCGAGCAAGAAGCCCGCGCCGGCAGCGAAAAAACCCCGGCCGCCGAAAAAACCAACCGTTGCATGATCCGTATTGCGGGGCAGTCCCGTTCTTCAAGGAGCGGGCTTGCCCCGTAATGAACCGAATCAGTCAAGGAGACTTATGAAAACACCCACGCAAGCTGTCGACCCCTCGCGCATTCGCGAAGGCCTGCCATTTCCGCTTGGCGCAAGCTGGGACGGCTTGGGGGTCAACTTCGCCCTGTTCTCTGCCCATGCCACCAAGGTCGAGCTGTGCCTGTTCGACGCCAGCGGTGAGGTTGAACTTGAACGTATCGAGCTGCCGGAATACACCGACGAGATCTTTCACGGCTACTTGCCCGATGCCCACCCGGGGCAGATCTACGGCTACCGTGTGCACGGTCCGTACGAGCCGCAGAACGGCCATCGCTTCAACCCCAACAAATTATTGATCGACCCTTACGCCAAGCAACTGGTGGGCAGTCTGAAATGGTCCGAGGCGTTGTTCGGCTACACCATTGGTCACCCCGATGGCGACCTCAGTTTCGATGAGCGCGACAGCGCCCCATTCGTACCCAAGTGCAAGGTCATCGACCCGGCCTACACCTGGGGTCGCGATCAGCGTGTCGGCGTGCCTTGGGACCGCACCATCATCTATGAAGCCCATGTGCGCGGCATTAGCATGCGTCACCCGGCAGTGCCCGAGGACAATCGCGGCACCTTTGCAGGCCTGATGTGCGACGAGTTGCTCAACCATATAAAGCAACTGGGCGTCACCTCCATCGAGCTGCTGCCGATCCATGCCTTCGTCAGCGACCAGCACTTGCTGCACAAGGGCCTGGACAACTACTGGGGCTACAACAGCATCGCCTTCTTCGCCCCGCATCCACGCTACCTGGCCAACGGCAAGATCGCCGAGTTCAAGGAAATGGTCGCGCACTTGCACGACGCCGGTCTGGAGGTGATTCTCGACGTGGTCTACAACCACACTGCAGAAGGCAATGAACTGGGCCCGACCCTGTCCATGCGCGGTATCGACAACGCCTCGTATTACCGGCTGATGCCCGACGACAAGCGTTTCTACATCAACGATTCCGGCACCGGCAACACCCTGGACTTGAGTCACCCTTGCGTACTACAACTGGTGACCGATTCGCTGCGCTACTGGGCCGGCGAGATGCATGTGGACGGCTTTCGCTTCGACCTGGCCACCATCCTCGGCCGCTACCACGACGGTTTCAATGAACGTCACAGCTTTCTCGTTGCCTGTCGCCAGGACCCGCTGCTGCGGCAGGTCAAGCTAATTGCCGAGCCTTGGGATTGCGGCCCGGGTGGCTATCAGGTGGGCAACTTTGCTCCAGGCTGGGCGGAGTGGAACGATCGTTTTCGCGACACCGTGCGGGCTTTCTGGAAAGGCGATGAAGGTCAGTTGGCCGACTTTGCCGCACGCATGACCGCCTCCGGCGAGCTGTTCAACCGCCGTGGTCGTCGCGCCTACGCCTCGGTGAACTTCATCACCGCCCACGACGGCTTCACCCTGCGCGACCTGGTCTCGTACAACGACAAGCACAACGAGGACAACGACGAAGACAACCAAGATGGCAGCAACAACAACCTGTCCTGGAACCACGGTGCCGAAGGTGCCACCGATGACCCGGAAATCAATGCATTGCGCCTGCGCCAGATGCGCAACTTTTTCGCCACCCTGCTGCTCGCCCAGGGCACGCCCATGATCGTTGCAGGAGACGAATTCAGTCGCACTCAACATGGCAACAACAATGCCTATTGCCAGGACAGCGAGATCGGCTGGATCAATTGGGAGCTCGATGACGAAGGCACTGCGTTGCTCAAGTTCGTCAAACGCCTGACCAAGCTGCGCCTAAACTATCCGGTGCTGCGCCGCTCGCGCTTTCTGGTGGGTGACTACAATGAGGCCATCGGGGTCAAGGATGTGACGTGGCTCGCGCCTGACGCCAGCGAGATGAGTGTCGAGCAATGGGAGGACAGCCAGGGACGCTGCCTGGGCATGCTGATGGATGGCCGCGCACAAGTGAGCGGCATACAACGACCCGGTGAGGATGCCACCTTGTTGCTGATCGTCAACGCCCATCACGACAATGTCACCTTCACGTTGCCGCAGGTGCCTGAAGGCGAGCACTGGAACTGCCTGATCGATACCGATCGACCGCAATTGCGCAAGGGCGAACGCCATGAGTTCGAAAGTACCCTGGAGGTGACGGGGCGATCGCTGATGCTGCTGGAACTGCAACGTGAGGATGAAACGTGAGGCGGGGAACTGACACCTTGGGTATCAGTCCTAAGCAGTAGGCTTGAAGATCAGGAGCAACCGTGAATCCCGAACCGGACCCCACGCTGATTACCACTACCCAACAGGCGCCCGCCGTGCGGCGCCTGAAGGTGTTGACCGTCAACACCCACAAAGGCTTCACAGCCTTCAATCGCCGCTTCATCCTGCCGGAGTTGCGCGAGGCAGTGCGCAGTACCGAAGCCGACATCGTCTTCCTCCAGGAAGTGCTCGGTAGTCACGACCGGCATGCCGCGCGCCACGCCGGCTGGCCGCAGACGTCTCAGTACGAGTTTCTTGCCGACAGCATGTGGACCGATTTCGCCTATGGCCGCAACGCCGTCTATCCCGATGGCCATCATGGCAATGCCTTATTGTCCAAGTACCCGATCATCGAACACCGCAATCTGGATGTCTCGATTACCGGCCCGGAACGACGCGGGCTGCTGCACTGCATACTCGACGTGCCCGGTCAGCATCAGGTTCACGCCGTGTGCGTGCATTTGTCGCTGCTGGAAAGCCACAGGCAAAAGCAGCTGCAGTTGCTACGCCGATTACTCGACTCGCTACCCGCTGAAGCGCCGGTGATCATCGCTGGCGACTTCAATGACTGGAAGCTGCAAGGCAACCGCACGTTGGGCTTGCACCGTGGCCTGCACGAGGCGTTCGAGCGCCATCATGGCTTGTTGGCGCGCACCTACCCCGCTCGCTTGCCGCTGTTGCGCCTGGACCGAATCTACCTGCGCAATGCCAACAGTCATGCGCCACGCATCCTCGGCAACAAGCCGTGGAGCCACCTCTCCGATCATCTGCCGCTGGCAGTCGAGGTGCAGCTTTAGCAATGATTCGGCATTAGACGCGGGTATGCAAAGATCCATCACGTCTATCTAACGTAAATAATTGTTTAATTTCAGCACACTACCCTGCTTAACTTCTTGACAACATGCACTTCACGCTTTCTTGACGCCCGCCGTCTCCTCTCCTTAGCTACATGTAATGCAGCATTGCATAACTCCATTGCGAGCCTCTAGCTCGCGCCTTTCGGCGCGCGGCGGAGACACGTTTTGCTGGTTTGGGTCGCCCTCTGGTTTTGCCTTACAGCTCGTGACATCAGGCCAGAACCTTGGCTGTTACAACAGAGGAGATCCGCCATGAAAAAAACGCTGAATCGCGCACGCTGTGAGTACGCTTTCTACGCGATTTCCACGTCGCTGCTGATCGCAGGCCCGTTGGAAACATTTGCGTTCGAACTCCAGAATGACGATCCCTTCAATTCACTGGTACAGGTGCAGGCACAGTCCCTACCAATACTGTCATTGACCCCCGTGAGTGTCAGCGGCGTAGGCCTTGCGACCCTGAGCGCGTTCTCCGAGCGCATGGCTGAACGCAATACACCAGCCGCCCCCGAGCTCATGACCAGTCAGTGGGCGCAGTTTTTTCCGGTGCCGTTGAGAACCAGTGCCCCCGCTGCGACCCGACTGGATGCTGCCAACCAGAGCCTGCAGATCAGCCCGGACTTGTTCGTTCGCGAAACCAGCGCCGGTAACATCCATCGCATCGGTTTCTTCGTCGGGCACAGCAGCCTGCAAAGCGGCTTCGATGGTATGCGCAAACCGCAGGTCGGTGACAAGAAGTCCAACGTCAATCTTGAAGGTGAAAGCCTGGGTATGTACTGGAGCATGACCCACGATCAGGGCTGGCACGTGGATGCGGTGGCCATGGGCACCCGTTTCGACGTCAACGGCCGCAGCGAAAACGGCCAGCGTCTGGATGGCGATGGTCATGCCCTGACCTTGTCGGTTGAAGGTGGCTACCCCATCAGCCTTGGCGCCAACTGGACAATCGAACCCCAGGCGCAACTGATCAACCAACAGTATTTCCCCGGCAGCCAGACCCAAACCGACACGCAACAAGCCTTCGACCAACAACCTAACTGGACCGGCCGGGTCGGCGCCAAGTTGTCCGCACGCTACAACCTGCGGGGTATGCCCATAGAGCCCTTCCTGCGCACGAATGTCTGGTACGACTTTACCAATGCCGACACCGTGTCGCTGGACAAGGTCGACAAGATCAGCAGCGGGCGCAACTCCGCCACGGTTGAAGTGGGCTTGGGGCTGGTGGCCAGGGTAACGCCTAAAGTGGCGTTGTTCGTCAGTGCCGACTACAGCACCGATGTGGACGACAACGATCTCAATGGTTTGATTGGCAACCTTGGGGTCAGGGTCAGATGGTGAAGGTGCGGGCGTCGATCAAGTGAGTGGGATCGTTCAAGGCGGTGATACTGCGAGATGTTTACGCCATACGCCGCCGGAACCTATTTTGTGGTTTGCTCGCGAAAGCCACAGAGGCATCAAGGTTTTTACATCGTCACTTGATAATTATCATTCGCACCTGAGTCTGCGATAGATAAGCTTGAACGCTTTGGCCCCTATTGTCGGGACCTGTACGCTTTCGAGTGGATCCTCTATCGATGCCGGACATTTTTTCCCGATCGCGACACCTTGGCTCAATACTGGTCGCATGGGTGTTCTGCCTGCAACCCTGGCAAGCGGTGACCGCCGAAACCGCGCCTGTCTTGCGCCCCCAATTGGTATTGGCGGGGCCACCCGCTTCGGTTTCCTATCCGTTGATTCACATGCTCGAAAGCGGCGCCTTGAACGACCTGGCGCAACGTGTCGAATTCGTCCTCTGGAGCAACCCCGACCAATTGCGTGCGCAGGTGATTGGCAAGCAGGCCGACTTCATTGCTGCCCCCAGTAATGTGGCTGCCAACTTATACAACCGGGGGGCGGCCATCCAACTGCTCAACGTGTCCACCTGGGGTTCGCTGTGGATGGTCTCACGCAATCCTGGCATGCGCTCGCTGGCTGACTTCAAGGGCCAGGAGGTGGCTCTGCCGTTTCGCGCCGACATGCCAGACATCCTGTTCAGCTACCTGGCCGAGCAACAGGGTCTGAACCCGCAAAAGGATATGCGCCTGCGCTACACCGCCACGCCCCTGGATGCCTTGCAGCTGTTGGTCCTGCGTCAGGTTGACCATGCACTGCTGGTGGAACCCGCCGTGTCCATGGCGCTACGCAAGACGCGCTCCTTTCCTTTGTCGGTGGTCGCACCGGAGTTGTATCGCAGCGTCAACCTGCAACAACAATGGGGCGCCTTGCACGGCAACCAGGCACGCATCCCGCAGGCCGGGCTGGCCGCGCTGGGCAACGTCCGTCTCGATGCGCAACTGACCCAGCGCGTCGCCCAGGCTTATGAGCAATCCAACGCCTGGTGTTTCGACCACCCTCAAGCGTGTGCGCAAATGGTCGCCCGCCATATTCCGCTACTCAGCGCCGAAGCCGTCGCCGATTCGCTTCGCGTGCTGCCACGCGACTACGCCAGCGCCGCCCAGGCTCGCCCGGAACTGGAGGCTTTGTTTCAAATTCTCCTGCAACGTCAGCCTGCCAGCATTGGCGGCAAGCTGCCCACTGTCGGCTTCTATGCAAGTGAACGCGAATAAATGAGTGACGTGGAAAAAATCGTGCAACGCAGTGTGCGAGCGACGCTCATCTACCTGTGGAGCGGTTGGGGCGCGGTTGCCAGCCTGTTGCTATTCTGCGCCGCCTGGGAGTTGGCTGGCGAGCTAAACGGGCCGCTGGTACTGCCTGGGCCACTGGCAACCATCGACCAGTTGCGCGCAATGATCAGTGATGGCAGCGCCCTGCCGCAATTGACCATCTCGGCACGCCGAACCCTGTATGGTTTGGCCGCTGCATTGTTGCTTGGCAGTTTTCTGGGACTGCTGGCTGGCCGCTCGCTTACCACCAGCATGTTGTCACGGCCGTTGGTCACACTGTTGTTGGGCATGCCGCCGATTGCCTGGCTGGTGCTGGCGATGCTGTGGTTCGGCATGAGTGATGCCACGCCAATGTTCACGGTATTCATCGCCTGCCTGCCGATTGTCTTCGCTGCGGCCATGCAAGGCGCGCGTACCCTGGACAATCAACTGCACAAAGTGGCCTGTGCTTACCGCCTGCCTGCGCTCATGCGCCTTACCGACCTGTACCTGCCGCACGTGGCATCGTACTTGTTCCCCGCCTGGATCACCGCGCTGGGTACCTCATGGAAAGTCGTGGTAATGGCTGAACTGCTCAGTACCAATGATGGCGTCGGCGCGGCGCTGGCGGTGTCGCGTGCGCAGCTGGATACAGCCAGCTCACTGGCTTGGATTCTCGCCGTTCTGGCACTGCTGCTGGGCACCGAATATTTGCTGCTCGAACCCCTCAAGCGCCGCGTCGAACGCTGGCGAACGTCGGAGCACGCATGAACGCCCTGCACGTTCGTCATCTCTATCATCGCTATGGCCCCACAGAAGTGCTGGCCGATGTCGGTCTGGATCTGCACGCCGGTGAAACTCTGGCGCTGGTCGGCCCTTCCGGTTGCGGCAAGAGTACTCTGCTACAGGTGTTAGCCGGCCTGCTTGTGCCAACGGAAATGATCATGCACTGCGACTTTCGCGGCATCGGTTATGTGTTTCAGCAACCAAACCTGATGCCTTGGATGACCGGGCGCGACAATATTGCCCTGGGCCTCAAGGCCCTCGGCGTACCCAGGTCTGCCCGTCGCAAGCAGGCAGCCAATATGGCCCAGCGCCTGGGGCTGACAACACAAGACCTGGACAAATATCCCCACGAACTCTCCGGTGGCATGCAAAGCCGCGTATCCCTTGGCCGTGCCCTGGCCGTGTGCCCCGACCTGCTGCTGCTCGACGAACCCTTCTCGGCGCTGGACATCGGCCTGAAACTGGAACTTTATACCTTGCTGCGCGAACACCTGACCCAGCGTGGCAATGCCGCGCTGTTGATCACCCACGACCTTATGGAAGCGGTACGCCTGGCCGACCGCATCCTGTTGATGGTGGCCAACCCCGGACGCATGGTGCATGAGTTTGTCATGCCAGTGCCGCATCACGAGCGCTCGGAAGCCTGGATCTATCGAACCACGGGCGAGCTGATGCAAACCCGCGAAGTGCGCATCGGCTTTGGCTTGAGCCAGGAAGCCTTCGACTGGGTAGCACCTGTTCGAGCCCATACAGGTTGCGAGCTATGAGCCGAAGCTTGCCGGTGTTGATGTGCGGCTTTCGCCCCTTCTTTGTCCTGACTGCAGCCAGTGCCACACTGCTGATGCTGACCTGGCTGCTGGTGATCAATGGCTGGCTGCCGGGGTGGAATCCTCCCGGTGGCCTGGTGCTATGGCACGCCCATGAACTGATATTCGGCTTTGCCGCTGCAGCCACCGCAGGGTTCACCCTGACGGCGATTCCGGAGTTCAGCAAAACCCCGGAAATTCTTGGCAAAACGCTGCTGCCGGTCGTGGGCCTATGGCTCTTGGCGCGTCTGGCCTATTTGCTCGCCGCGTTATGGCCGGCCGCGCTGGGCCTATGGCCGGCAGCATTGTGCAACCTGGCATTCTGGCTGACGCTGCTGCGTTTGCTGGTTCCACGCCTATGGCAAGCCGATGGGCGGGCGCACCTGAGTTTTGCCTGGGTGATCCTCAGCCTGTGCCTGCTGCAAGTGGGCTTCTTTGCCGCCCAGCTAATGGTCGCTGATGCACTGGCCTGGGCTCGGGCGGCAACAGGTGCCTTGAGCGTATTGATAGTGATTGCCACCAGCCGGATTTCCATGAGTGTGGTCAACGGCCGAATCGAAGAAGGCCGTCCTGACGCCCCATTACCCAACGATTCATACCTGGCTCGGCCTCCACGGCGCAACCTCGCGATTGTCTGCGTAGTACTGTGCAGCGCCAGCGAGTTCGTCATCGGTGGGCAGCCTGTCAGTGGCTGGGTCGCCCTGGCCGCTGCTGCTGCCATGTTCAATCTCCTCAACGATTGGCATGTGGGGCGCCCCTTGTTCCAACGCTGGGCGCTGATGCTGTACACCTGCTACTGGTTGATCGGCCTCGGTTATCTGGCGCTCGGTGCGGCCTGGCTTGGCGCCCCCATCAGTTCTTCATCCGGTCGACATCTGTTGACCAGTGGCGCGGTATCGTTGGCTATCTTTGCGGTAATGGCCATGGTCGGTCGCATCCATGCCGGGCTCTGGCTTGATCGACGACCGTGGCCGATGCTCTGTGCAAGCACTCTGGTACTTGCTGCGCTGCTCAGGACATTGGCCGGGCTACCACTCACCGCAAGCAGCAGTCTGGCTCTGATGAACATCGCAGGCCTGCTGTGGGCGAGTTGCTTCGCCATCTACCTGATTGCGACCTGGAACACCCTGACCGGCCCGCGGGCAGATGGTCGCCATGACGGCTCCGGCCCACAGCTGAAAAGTGATCACAGCTGTTGACGTGACGGTTCAGCCTTTACCCAACGTCTGGCGCGCATAGTTACAGCAATCGAACAAGCTGCTGCCCAAATGCGCCATGGGTTCGGCGTTATCGAAATTGGTATCCGGCACCGGCAGCTCTACCGACTGACACAAACCTTCGATATCCAGCAGTACCAATTCAGGACTGTGCCCACCGACAAACCCCGCCTTGCGGAACGAACTCAATTGACGCGAAAAGGTTTCCGGGGTGATGTTCAATTGCCGGGCCAACACGTTATGGCTGCTGGGGAAGGTCAGCCAGGCACTGCGCTGCTGAACATAGAGATCCATCAGGTAGGCCACCAGGCGTTGCGCCGAGTTGCCAATGGTCAACAGGTCGATGCGGTTGAGCGACTGGGCGATACGCACGGCCATGCCTTCAAGCATGGCAATGCTGAAGTCCGGTGAGGCCCGGCAAAGCGCCAACAGGCGTGCCCGCGGCAGGCGGTAGACACTGGAGGCAAGACCAGCACGGGCCGACAACGGGTAGCGGCAAGGTTCGACAAACATGGCGGTTTCTGCCAACAGGTCGCCCGCTTCCATGCTCCGAAATATTTTGTGCTCTCCCGAATAGCTGGGGCGATAGAGCTCCAGGCTGCCCGACTGCACCAGATAGAAATAGGCCGCTGCATCGCCCATGCGAAACAGATGCTGGCCACGCTCCAGGCGGATCAGCGAAACACCCTCGAGCAGCGAGGCCAGCCCTTCCTTGCCCACCTTGGAAAACACCGGCGAGCGAGCCAGCATATGGATAAGACTTAACGCCTTCATGGCTTACTCATCGTACATATCGGAAGCGTTGCACATCAGTGAAGACCGACGGCGACGGTAATGAGAATTATTCTCGAGGCGCAAAGTTACTCCATTTGACATCATTTTAAAATCAGAAATGCTTGCGCACCTGCAAGGTAATCTCACTTTGCTGGTAGCCGTTGAAGACCGAATTGCTGTCGTTGAGGGTGCGCTTGAAGCGCAACTCCGGGTAAGCCCCGTGGATCGCCAGCTTGCTGGCGCCCAGGGTGGCGATGAGCATGCGCTGCTGATCTTCGCGCTGAACGCCATAAAAGTAGGATTCGTCGTCGTTGCTGAAGTCGCGCTGTAGCACCATCAAATTGGCAAACAAGCCTGCCGTTTCAAACTGATGAAATACGCCAGCCCGCCACACCTGCTCTTGGCTACTATTGACAGACAACGCGTAGCTTTTGCGGTAATAGTCCACCCCGCCGTAAATGCTGGTGTTGGGCTCAGGGTAATAGGTCAGGCTAACCCCCGCCCCACGCTGGGTGTAGTCGGCGTAATAGCGGCTGTCAGGCCCCTGGTATTTGTAGCGCTTGGCTCCAGCTTGCAGGCCCAGTTTCACACGTGGCGAAAGAAAGTAACTCCAGTCTGCCTGCACACCGGGGGCGCGATAACTAGTGTTGCCGTCGCGGTGATAGTTTTCCAGTAAGGGCAGCACGGTGAGGCTTTGGCGGGCGCTGGCGTACTGGTAACCGAGGTACAGAATGTTAGTGCTGTCGCTGTAATCCGTAAGCGTCGTGCTTTGCTCGTCCCGCTTGTGATAGTAGGTACCGTAGCTGACCGGACGTATAAGCACATTGTGATGCCCGCTCAAGGCAATGCGCTTGCTCAGTACCAGGTCGTAGCTCAACAGCGACGATGCGATGGGGTCGGGTAACTTCATCTGCGACAGGCAATAGCCCGCAAACTGCTGCGAACACCGCTCGTAGCCATTGCCCTGATTGATATTGCTGTTGTAACCAACACCCAGGGCCAGCGAGCCCTGCCAGTCACTGCGTTGTTGCACGGCACTCACATAGTTGTGCAACAACTCACGCGTTTCGGCTGGCAGGCTGCTGCCGAGCGTGCGTTCGAGCATTTGCACCGACTCGCGGTCCTGTTGGTCTTCGGCGTAGATACGCGCCAGTTCCATCTGCACGCGCAGATCATCCGGGGCTGCGGCGTTGGCGTGTTCCAATAACCTCACAGCGCTGTGGTAATCACCGCTGTGGCGTGCACTGAGGCCTTCAGCCATCAGGGCCAGGTGCTCTTTGTGCCCGGGTAGCTCGCGGTAGGCTGCCGCCAGCTCACCCGCGTTGTTCCATTGTCCGGTATTGATAGCGACGTAGAGCGCAGGCTCCAAGTCGGCTAGGGATCTTTGCACACGATAGCGCTGACCGTTGACCTCGACAGAGAGCTCGCCCGTAGGGGCTGCCACTTGCCACTGCGGACGTTGTTGCTGGCGCAGGGTTCGTTCGGCACGTTCGCGGTCGAGCAGCAGACGAGTATCTTCCTCGTCTGCCCAGACGCTGGCAGCGCCGGCCAACAGCAGCAGGGCCAACGGGGTAATGCGTGGAATCGTCATAGGCGCAGCGTCTTGTGAGGGAAGAAGAAACGGGAGGAGCGCCTGTTGCGCCCCTCCCGTGAACGTGGCCGGACCGCGCCACGATCGTCACTGGTGCTGATGGTTACTGCCGTGCGCCACCGAAGGCGACGTCGTCCTGAGTACCCGCACCGCCCTTGTGAATGCCGGCCAGGGCATTGGCTTGAGCACCGTAGAACTGCCCGGTGATCACATTGCCGGCGTTGGCGAAGCTGCCGTTGCTGCTGATATTGGTGTTGGCGAAGTTCAATGAAGTCGAACCGCTACGCGCCAACGTGCCGGTCAGCGACCCTGCGCCCGTGCTATAGGTGGCGCTGAGCACACCGGTGTAAACGTTGGGGTTTTCCGGATTGTGCTGGTTGATACCCACAACGTTGTACTTGGCGTTGGCCAGGGTCGGCATGTTGGTGGTGGGGTTTTCACCCGAATACCAGGCGGTATGCTGGGCACTGTTGAGGTTCAGATCGGTGCTGGCTACAGCGGCATAGTTGGCGCCCTTCGGAGCCCACTCGCCGAAGTACACGGGAGAGCCCTCCACCTTGCCGATGACCAGACCGCCAAAGTCCGGCATGAACGGCAGGGGCGGCACGATCATCTGGCGGGTGCTGTTGATCGTGGTGGTGTCGCCATTGAATGCCACGTCATTGCGCCACACCTGAGCGATCTTGGTATTGCCCAGCATCACCCCGGCAAGGAAGTTGATATCACTGCCCTTGAGATAATGTTTGCCATTGCTTTCGGCAGCACGGGCCAGTGCATTGTTTGCCTGGGTGATCGGCCCGCCCAACAGGTCAATCGCTGCCGAAGAGCCAAACTGCAATCCGGCATTGCCGGAGCCAAACAAGGTCGAAGGTGCTGCCTTGACCTTGGTTTCATCAGTAGACCCGCCTTTTACGGCACCGACAGCGGAAACACTCGCCAGGGCGGCAGCCATGGCAACGATCACAACATGCTTGTTCATCGGTTGACTCCTTGAGGGTTGGGTACAGCGTTGGCGCCGGTTTTGATAAACCGGCAAAAGCGAATGGCCGGGATCAGAACCGTGCGCGCATGCCCACCGTGAGGGTGCGCCCTGGGCCTGGAACAGGAATTTTCGACATCGGGTCCATGTAATAGCGGTCGGTGAGGTTGGTAATGCCCATGTTCAGGTCGAGATGTTTATCGACCCGCACCCTGGCGTAGGCGTCGTGCAGCAAAACCGACTTCCAGTACAGTGGGCTGGCGCTGTTCTGCACCCAGATGTCATGGCCATAATCGGTATTGAGCAGGTCATCGAGGTCTTTGTTTTCTGCCTTGGCGTGGTAGACCGAACGCATGCCCAACTCCAGCCGCTCGTTGAACAGTCGCGTGCCCAGATCGGTATTGATCGAGTAGCGCGGTTGCAGGCTGCTGGCGGTCAAGGTGTCGGGGAACCCGCCGGTCATGCATTCGGGCATACGATTTTTGAACACGTCGAAGCTGTAGGCGTAATCCTTGTCACACAGCTCCTGCTTGAGCCGGTAAGTCGCCCCGACGCCACCGAAGAAACGTCCGCTGTCAAAACGTGACTGGAACTCGATGCCGGTGGTTTTTTTCTCGTCGAACTGAATGACGTTGAGGTAGATATCGCGCTCGATGAAGTCTTCGATGGTGGTGTCGAAATAGCTCAGGCGCGCATCGGCCAATTGCAGGTCAGGGAAGAACTGCGTCAAGTCGTGGGCATAGCCAATCTCCCAGTTGGTGCTGCGCTCAGGCTTGGTTGCACCGCGGGTTGCGAGACTGCCACCATCCATCCCTACCGACGTCGACGCCACCTCAAAGATGCTCGGAAACCGCGTGACTTGGGCATAACGCCCAAACAGACTGCCGTACTCGGTCACCCGCGCGGTAGCCGAAAATACCGGCGACCAGGCATGCCCCGATTGTTTCTCCGGCTCGGCCCATTCATCACCGGCAGCAGGCAGCGCATAGATATTGGAACCGCGCGGCGAGCTGATCGGGGTGATAACCGCGTACTCGCCGCTGTTGCCCTGGGCGTCCTGGACCACTGCCGAGGCGTCCAGGGAGCCATTGGCAAATGGGCTCTGCGAGGCGTCCACTTTGCCGTCAACCAAAGGCACCGCCACGCTTCGCAGCCAGTAGTAGGCGCCATTGTTGGCCAAGTGCGTGCCCTTGCCGGAAAAGTCGAGAAAAGCCTTTTGCGCAGCTAGGTGCGCGGCCATGGCCGGCGTGGCTATTTTCTCGTTAGCCCATTTTTCCGAGTCGGCAGGCGTTACCTGGCTGAGCGCCTGAATCGCGGCGGCATCCAGCGTCTTGAGGCGGATGGCCTCGGCGTCAGTCATCAGTTGGCCGTAATCAAGCTGCACACCAGTTTTCTGCTGGTTGATTTTCGATCCGGCGACCCGATTGCGGCGCCGATCAGCCAGTCCCTCATCGAAGGCCGAGTAACGGTTGTAGCGAGTGCCGGCGGTAAGCGTCAGCCATGGCAAGGCCTGCCATTCCAGGTTCATGCTGCCGGCGTACTCACGACGATCGCCCGAGCGCGGGCCATAGTTGGCCGTGGCGTAGTGAAAGTTCGAGCCACCGATGCCGATACCGATACCGCCACTGAGGTCGAGTTCGGTCACACGCTCGTCAAGCTTCTCGCGTTGAAACTCGCCAGCCATCGTCAGGTGCAGGTTGTCACGCAGCACAATCATGTTGCTGAAATCAAAACCGGTGCGGTCATGACTGGTCCACTGTGCGCTACCGGCGAACACACGCGCATCGACATTAGGGTCGGGTTCAGGCTTGGGCGCATTGAGGAATGGATTGAGCTCCGGGCGGATGTAGCAGTTCCACAGAGCATCAGGCGTGCTGACTGGCGGCTTGCCAGCTTTGCAGGCCTTCCAGTCCTCCAGCAATGTGTCGTACTCCTTGACGTAGTAAGCACCGCTACCGGTCTGATGGCGCTCGCCATCGGTCTTGGTCATCCACAAGTTGCTTTGCAGATCGATCCAGCGCGAGCCCTCCGGCTTCCACTCATGGCTGAGTTTGTAGGTATCGAGACGAATTTCGGACTTGGGGTATTCGGCCACCAGTTGATCACGAAACGCCTGCTTTTCCAGCTCTTCGGCAAAACCGAGCATCACCACCGCCTGACCGGGACTGGTCTCGGCAAACTCCAGATCGGTACGCATGAAACTCAGGCCAATCTTGTGGTTGTCCGCCAGGTACCAGTTGTTCTTGGCCAGCAGCGTACTGGTATCACTGGAGGTGCTGAGAATCTCGTTACCTGGCTTGTAGAGTTTGGTCAGGTTGGGGAAATAGGCGGCGCTGTCGCGGGCATAGGCGTCATTGTTGCTATAGGCGCCAGCGCCCTGTTTGCCGGCGAAGTAGTTGCCCTTCTTGCGCTCGCTATAAGAGACCAGTAGATCACTGAAATCCGTACGCCCGGCAACGGCGAACATCACCGCGTTGTCGTCGAAATTGAGCGTGTCGTTATGGCCACGGGTGCGCGGCACCGGTTGTGGAATGTTGACGTTTTTGTCCGCCCCCAATACCGCGCCAGGGATGTCACGGTAATCACGTCCGAAGTAGTCGTTGGCATCGACGCGGGGCTTGACCGTGCTGCCGGAAGTTTCCAGCTTGAGGTCGAAACCGAAGGTGTCACCGCCCGCAATGATGTCATCGGCATCGATGGTGCGCACACTCACCGCTCCGCCCACGCCACTTTTTACCCCACGGGTCAGGGAAGGCCCCTTCTCCACCGAAATGCTGCGAAACAGTGCCGGGTCGACATAGTTGCGGTTACCCGCGCCGTAGACTTGCAACCAAACGTTGGTCGACTGTTCGGTGCCATCGACGGTCAACGGCACCCGACCTTCACCAGACAAGCCCCGGATATTCGGTGACAGCGCAGTGCCGTTGCGCGAGTCCATGCTGTAGACGCCGTTGAGTCCCTTGAACACATCGGCCGGATTACTGTTCTGGTACCGCTCCAGCTCTTCGCGGCCCAGATAGAGGTTGGTTACGTTCTCTGCATAGACCTTGTTGCGCCCTTCTGCGTCTTTGTCGTGCTTGCCCTCGACCGTGGTGGGCAGCAACTCGACCTGACCGTCCACGTTTGTCACTGACTCCGCCGCTTGTGCCGTCTGCGCGTAAGGACTTAACCAGCACAGACTCGATATCAGCAGCGACAGCTTCTTTGGCGTAAACAACATCACAACCCCTCCCCGGGCGACTCCAGATGATCGGGTAGGCCTGATGGCAATACCGATAAATGAGAATCATTATTTTTAGGGAGTTAAAGGCTGAGAACCCATGACAATTGTCAACGGCAGGGCAAAACAGAGAATTGGCGATGGGGGAATAGCGATTGTTCTAACTAATGTTAAATGCCCTTCCCAGCGGCGCTCCGACGCCGCTGGGATTGCAATGTCGTCACCTAGGCGGCGTCGTGTAGCTGCCCAAGACGCTGAAGTGCTTTTTTGGCATCGTCGAGTATTTCATCGAAGATGGCCTCTACAGGCTTTACGGCGTCGGCGAACACAACCGATGGGCCGAAGTCGAGCATGCCCAGGGCGCTGTCGCCAGTCTGATATGCTTGAGTGCTCAGCGAGCCCATTACATGAGCCCGGTACTGCTCGAAGTCGCTTGCACCGGCAGCATCCAGGGCAGCAACGGCCTTGGCGCTTTGGTTGTTGTAAACCCGGTGATGATCGCGCAACCCGGTCTTCACGATCACGCTTTCGGTGCCGTCGCTGCGCACCAGCAAATCCTTGTAATTGCGGTGTATCCACAACTCCTCGGCGACCAGCATGCGCGATCCCATCAATACGGCGTCCGCGCCCATGGTCAACGTTGCTGCCAATTGCCGCCCCGTGCCGATGCCGCCACCAATAACCACTGGGACACTGACTTCGTTAGGCACCTGCGCCGCCTGAACCATACTGCTGATGCCATAGACGCCCGGATGGCCACCACAGTCGTTACCGACAACAATCACCGCATCTACCCCAAGCCTTGCGGCCGAGCGGGCATAACGCGCCGCGGCCACCTTGTGCAGCACTTTGATCCCCGCTTCACGCAGAATCGGCAGGATGCCCTCGGGACTTGCACCCGACGTCTCCACGCACAACACACCCTCCTCAGCGACGATCGCCAACTGTTCATGCATACGCTCAAGGCCTTGCGCTTGACGAGACAGGTACAGGTTGACGCCAAAGCCCTTGCCCGCAGTCAGCTGCTTGCAGCGGCGCAGTTGCTCACGGAATTCATCGGGATCAGCGAAGCCCGCAGCCACTATAAAACCCATGCCGCCGGCATTGACTACCGCCGCAACATAGTCGGCATCAGACACCCCCGGGCCCATGCCGCCGCACAGAATGGGGTGAGCGATGCCGAGCATTTCGGTAATTGGCGTTTTGAACAGGGGGCTGCGCATCAGGGGGACCTCCGACTCGATGAGAACGTATGAGGAAGCAGGATCGAAGGGTTTATAGCTGAACAGTCGTTCAATAGCAATCCCGGACGTAGCGCGTCCTGGAACACACGCTAAGGCGGCGTTTCATTTGCGTGGCGCAACAGATATGACAGACTTCGGGGTATTGACGCAGAGCTGAGTAGAAAAAATGAATCGCCGCAAGAAAATCAAGCAACTGCTGACGGCTCACGCCAAAAAAGCCAGCGCCAAACTGGCTCCGAAGAGCAAACCTAAATACATCAGCAAAGCTGACCGACTGAAACTGGAAGCCGAATCCAGCCAGGAACCAACTGTGGCACCTGAAAGCTGATCAAGTACTCTGCAGGCGCTGGAGCCGCCTGCCTGCTAAGCGTCGAGCTCGGCCAGAATTTCGGCTCGAGTGGTGACCTGACGGAAGTGGTGTTCCCACAGTTTGATCCCCAACTGCCCCGAGCGATCCAGGGAGGAGCCCACCGTCAGGTCAGTCACCAGCGTCGGCGACAGCCCCGCATCAAAGAGTGCGAAACCGGCGGCAAGTACGCAGGTTTCGGTCTGGATCCCACACACCAGCACGCGTTCGACGCCTAACTGCTTGATGTACTCGATCGTTTCACCGGTCTGCCCGTAGCCATGCTTTACAAACACTCGGTCAGCCTCGACCAGGCTTTCATCCTCGGCGGCAGGATGCCAACCGAGTTGCTTTTGGAACGGGGTTATCCCCTCGTCATGCAGCTCGACCGACGCGATGGTAAGGATTCTCTCTGACAGCGCCCGCACACCATCGACCAGCCACTCGGGAGGACTGAAGGTGGACTGCACATCAACGATAAGCAAAACCTGCCGCATGAACGTCTCTCGAGCGATAGCAAAGGGCTTCGAGTATATAGCGTTGGCATTGCTTACGCCGTTTAGTGCTTGAAGTCAGTGCCGGCTGTTATGGCGATAGGACGTTGATGTCATTCGGGTCTGACAGTAACTGGTACCTGGCGCCGTAGAGACACCCGTCATTTCCAGCAATGTCATTTGGCCTGACGATGTGTCGAACATCCCCGACAAGGATAGAACCTCCGATGTGCCGATAGCTGCTACCAATGCGACGGATTGAAGGGGCTGATCAACAGGATCCGCACGCAGGTCGGTGAAGCCTCTAACCTCGAAGCTTTCGGATTGCAAGGCAATAGTGCCGGAAACGATACCAAGCTTTTGGCAATGCCCCGCGCTCACACCTAGCGTGAGTCGGGTACCATTTTTTGCCAACCAATCGCCAGTCAGGGAATTGGCTGGGACGTCATTCTGATAATGTCGCGACGGCTCGACGCCCTGATTGGCTAAGCGTCTATAGGTCAATTTGTCGATGTAGCTTCCGGCCCCCGCCAGACCGGGGAACTCACTTGACGCGACCAACACATGCGCCAGCACGAGTACTTCCTGCCCCTTTTGATAGCTGATCTGACCACACAAGCCTGAAGTCCAATGCCAGCTTGGATCAGGCAGTGCGTCATCCTTGGACCGCCAGGAGATCGCCAAGGCCAGCGCTTGCCCTCGGGTGTCGGTCGCGGCATCAGCGATCTGTACACCGAGCACTTCATAAGTACCCACCGAGCCGGTGGACGACCGATATACGCCTCGGAGAATATTGCCTTCATCCACGAGCGTCATGATTGAGCCATATTCGTTTATCCAGGTACCTGCTGCGGACATTTATCTCTCCTTGGATATCAAACGGTCGCTGCCGCTGACAGCGACCCTTTAGGTTGCACACCGTGACATCAATGCAATGGCTTGCCTTCAGTCTCGGGTATCAACAGCGCCAACAGCACACTTGCCAACATGAAGCCGTTGATCAGGGACGTGGTCATGTTGAAGGAGGTGCCTAGCGCTACCAGTACACCAATCAGGCTTGGAGCTAGAATGTTCGCCACACGCTGTGAGAACACCGCCCAGCTATAACCCAGCAATCGCAGGCGAGTGGGATACAACTCACCGATCCAGGTATCCCACACCCCCCACGCACCCATGCTGAAGAACGCCAGGGCAAAGTTGCTGAAATAGAGCATTTCCATGGACTGCGCATTGGCGAAGCCATATCCGGCCAGCACCGATGCTGCGATGAATGAGACGACCACCTGCTTGCGCCCCATGCGGCTGGTGAGGTACGACGCCAGCATGTAGCCAGGAATCATGCACAGCGCCGAAAGCGCAATGAACCCATAGCTTTGCGGCAAGCTCAGCCCACGTTGCTGAAGTAATGTCGGCAACCAGGTCTGCAGTCCCCAGTAGCCCCAGGAGAAGGTAAAGTTCACTGCAATTTGCAGGAGACTCACTTTACTCATGCTTGCAGAAAATATTTCGCGATGGGTGCCCCGCAGTGCTTTTTCAGTCAGCAGTGCGCAGTCCATGGGCACCTGCACGGCACCACGACTAAGCCTGGCAATGACCGTCCGCGCCTCGGCCTGCCGGCCGACCGAGGCTAGCCAGTAAGGTGACTCCGGAACCCAATAGGCGACAGCTATCGCCCACAGACTTCCCAATGAACTAACCGCAATGATCGTGCGCCAGCCCAAGGGCATCAGCCACACAGTGGCGCCCAGTGCCAATAGCACACCAATGGGCCAACCCGAAGCCAGGTACACGGTACAGGCACCGCGAACCTTGACGGGCAATAGCTCTTCAAAATGGGCAAAAGTCACTACCAGCATGCCGACGGCTGCCACGCCACTGAGCAAACGCAGCAGGTAGAACAGCGCGTAATTGGGTGCGAACGCACTCATCAGGGAAATGGCGCCGTATAACACCATGCTCAAGATAATCGAACGCTTGCGACCAAGCCGTTCCGAAACCTTGCCCCATACCAGCGAACCAATGAGCATACCGACGAAGATTGCACCAATGAGGTTTCCGAGCGCCAGTGAATCGAGTTGAAAGTCCTTGCCGATCAAAGGGGCTGTGTAGACGATGATCATCATCTCCCACGCTTCGATAGCAAACACGAAAAACAATCCCAGGCAGCTTTTCAAATGCTCCCGGGTCAGCGGGAAGTTCTCGAACACCTGGCCGACAGACAATCCCCTTGACGGGGCAGTGTCGCGAGGCGTGCTTGAGTCTGCAGCAATAGCGGATGAAAGTTGGCTCATGAAGGTCACCTTGGAAGTCGGCAGAGCCCGCTATGCGCAGGCTCTGCTCACGCTAATGAATCAAGCCTTGACGCAATTGCCGATGGGTACCGCGCCCTGGAACAGCCCGAACGCTTCAATCTCGGCTTCCGGCGGCGGTTCACAACTGCCCACCCGGCTGGGTACCCAACCAAAGCGACGTTTCATGCTGGCCAGCGACTCAGCCATCTTGAACGCAGCCACCACAGGGTCGATGACCGGCACGCCGATCTCTGCCTGTACGTGTTCGAAGAAGCCAAATTCGATGGTGCAACCCAGAATGATCGCCTCGGCACCATCTTCCTCGACGGCGCGCCGGGCCTGTTCAATGATCCGCCGCCGAGTCAGCGCGTGGTCGCACTGGAATTCATCGACACCCATTCCCAAGGGACGCATGGAGGCGAGCCTTTCACCGGCACCGCAGGCCCTGACGCGCGCACTCATCTGTTCGATCCACTTGTTACGCCCAACAATAATCGAGTACCGATTGGCCAGATTGGCTGCCACTTGCAAGCTGGCCTGACACGGACCAACGACGATGGTTCGCCCGGAGATTTCCCGAGCGTCGTCCAGCACCGGATCGTAGAAACAGCCCAATACCAATGCATCGACATCACGCTGGGCGCAGTCTCTGGCGATCCGCACGCTTCGTTCATAGATCAAGGCTTCGTAACTGCGATATTCCAAGTGCGTGGGACTGGGCTGCATATCCAGGGAAATCACTTCTACCTGGGTTGAAGGTTGCTTGATCGAACGCAGCAGTTGCGCGATAGGTTCATCGAATGTGGCGCTGCCAATCGGGTTCAGCCAACGCACGGAAACCGGAACGTCCTGCGGCTCGGCAGAGGTCAAGAATGTGCTCATTTCTTTGATTCCTTCAGAGGGCTAGAAGCTCTTGACCAAAGCCATGGTCAGCGAGTTGGAGTAAGGCAGGTTGTCGGTGTGGTAGTAGTCGAAGTTCAGGTTGGCCGAAACAAAAACGCCTTGATTGGCCCAACCGGTGTAAGTCATGGACGGACCGATCTTGCCTTCCCGCGACTCTTCGAAATCGGAAGCTGAGCGGTTGTTGATGTTGTAGATATGGTGCAACCCAAGCCACAGGTTGTCGGTTACCAAATAGCCAGCGGCAATGTCGGCCAGCCACAGGCTTACCCCGCCTCGAAGGTGCTTGGGATCACCTTCGCCGAAGTCGGTAGCGTTACGGTTTTTTTCGGCGTAGTAGATGCCCAGCGGAGTGAAGGTGACGCCAAATTTTCCGATCTGCAGATAGTTGGCAATGCTGAAGCTGTAGGCGTAGCGGTTGTAGCCTGCGCCATAACCCTGGGTGTCGTGATTGCCGTTAGGGAACTCGATCATCAGCGTCGGACTGGTCCAGAACGTCACATAATCCGAAGATCCATAGGTTCCGGTGGGTTCGACAATGTTGTAGTAATACTCGATACCGATGTTGGGTGCAGCGATGTCCCAACCGCTTTTCCCTGCACCCGCGTCGGTATCGGTGTAGCCAGGTATGGCACCTATCCAGAACTCCCACTGATCCCTTTGAGTACCGGTGACTCCGGTTTCGGTGAAGTACGCCAAGACGGTGTTGGAGGACACCCGAACATCGCCTTCGGCGGTTCGGTTAATGACCGGAAAGGACTCCAGGGCCCAGGATCCCGGAACGCCAGGTTGGGCAAAGCCAATAAACTGATCGGCGTGCGCCGGTACAGCCAGTGCCAACGTCAGGCCGAACGGAACCAGCGCGCCTGAGCACGACAAATTGCGAAGTTTCATCACTGTTTCTCTTGTTGTTGTAGTAGTAATGGGCGGCCGTGCAGACCGCCTTCACTCAGCACATGGCGGATTCGACCTCGTCCACCCGTTTAGGCGTATGTGGGCCAAGCACCCTGGCCGAGCTTTCGCCGACCAGCACCACGTCTTCGACGCGCATGCCTCCAAATCCGTTGAAGGCGTTGAAGCGCTCAAAACAGATCAACTCGGCATGTCGCTGTTCTGCCTGCCACTGCTCGATCAAAGCGGGAATGAAGTAGATGCCGGGCTCGACCGTCAGCACCATCCCCGCCTGCAAGCGCTTGCCCATGCGCAGGTTGCACAGGCCGAACAGCCGGCTACGCGAAACCTCCTCGTTGTAACCCACGTTATCTTCACCCAGTGCCTCCATGTCATGAACATCCAGACCCAACTGATGCCCCAGTCCATGAGGAAAGCAGAGGGCATAGGCGCCAGACTCGACAACCTGCTCGGCACTGCCCTTGAAGAAACCCAGCTCTGTCATGCCTTCGACCATGCGCAGGGCGGCCAATCGGTGCACTTCGGCAAAGCGCAACCCCGGACGCATCGCTGCGATAGCCTGCTCCTGGACCCTCACCAGAAGCTCGTACAAGTCGCGCTGGTGTGGCAGAAAGCGTCCGCCCACAGGCAGCGTACGGGTCACATCGCTGGCATAGCCCAGCACACTCGAGGCACCTGCGTCATTGACCACCAGATCACCCGCCTCCAGACGTGACCCGTACTCGATGTTATGGAGGATCTCTCCATGCCGGCTGAACACAGGCTGGTAGGCCTCCTGCAAACCATGGCGACCAAGCACGCCACGCATTGCCGCGACGACCTCACGCTCCATCACGCCAGGACGGGTCGCGCTCATTGCGACCAAATGCATTTCGTTGGCTACCAGCAAGGCCTGTTCGATCTGCTCGATTTCCCCCGCATCCTTGATCTCGCGCAGCCCCACAACCGCGGCGATCAATGCAGCTGATGCCTGTTCACGAACGTTGCTTACATGCAACTGCAGAAGCTCGGCTAACAATTGTGTCGTGTCGGCACGATAAGGGGGCAGGTAATGAACCTTGCGCCCCTGACCCAGCGCTTGGGCGATGACGACGGGCAGTTCTGCCGAGGACCTTGCTGTGCAGCCGACAGCCGCACACTGCTGGGCCAACTCAATGCCCTCTCCCACCCAGATACGATCATCGAGACTGACGTCGTCGCCAAATACGCTTTCATCTCCCGTATCAAGGTCAAAGAGGCCGTTGAGCCCTGGTCTGTTCAGCCCAAAAAAATAAGCGAAGCTGGCATCCTGGCGAAACGGGTACACGTTATGAGCAAAGTTGACAGGCGCATCAAGATTGCCGGGCACCAAGACCAGGCCATCCCCCAATTGCTCGCGCAAGGCTCGCCGACGCTGTAGATAGGTATCTTTCGAAAACATGATTCACGTCTCCTGGTTCCAGCCTGTTCAAGCCCATACGCCATAAACGGCACGAGCTGTCTCGGCATCGACATAGCCGTTTTTCAAGTCTTCGATAACCGTTTCACGGCTACGCAAAGCCGGATTGCCATAGCCACCTCCGGCGCCGGTACGTACACGAACGATGTCACCCGCGTTCAAGTTCACCCCGCTCGCTATCGCGTGCCGCTCGGTTTCACCGCTTGCACGGACAACCTCGATGTAGTTGGGCGAGCCGTCAGCACCGCCTTCCAGCCCCCACGGGGCAACCACCGATCGGGTGTAACCACAGGTCAGAAAGGTTGCGTCGGAACGCACGCGGTAATCGATACGGATACCCTGCCCACCACGATATTGACCATGCCCTCCCGGTTCGTCGTTTAGCGCCATGCGTTCGACATACAAGCCGTATCGTGCCTCACACACCTCTACCGGGCAGTTATAGGTCTCGCCGTGGAGGCCCGAGTACACAGCGTTATTGCCGTCACGCCCGTGCTCCGCGCCCCACCCGCCGATTTCCGGCTCGACCAATGTAAACATGCGTCCGGTATCGGGATGCACACCACCGATGATGGTGGCGCAAACCGAGGCGAAGTTGCCCGCCGACAAGCGCTCTGGCATATGCCGAGCCAGGCAGCGCAAGATCAAGTCATGAACGCGGATCAGGTTCTCGAAATAGAAACCCTCGGCGGCCGGGGCTTGCGCATCGAACAATGATCCTGCTCGGGTCAGGACCTGCAAGGGCCGGAACGTACCGCCATTGGTAACGCCTTGCGGTGATGTGACTGCTTTGAACGCCATTTGCGCCGCAACCACCGCGCCATCACGACTGAGGTTGGTAGGCCCTACCGCCTGATCAGGATTGTCGCGCAGATCGACGATCATCTGCGTCTCGGTTATTTCAACTACGATCTTGAACAACTGACCGTCATCCTGCACCTCTTCCATGCTGAAGCGACCACGCGGCGCGCTCTGCAACGCCTTGAGCGAAACTTTCTCGCCCAACGCCATGAAATCGTCAACGGCGTTGAGGAACAGCTCAGTGCCGTACTTCTTGCTCAATTCGACAATCCGCGCAGCGCCGCTGCGCGCTGCCGCGATGGCTGCCCACAGGTCGCCTTGCATAAAGTCCGGCATGCGTGTGTTGGCCTGCAGGATCTGCATGACCGAGCGGATGGGTTTGCCCCTGGAAATCAGCTTGACCGAAGCAAGGCGCAAGCCTTCCTGGAAAATCTCGGTTGCCTCAGTGGACAACGATCCAGGTACCATGCCGCCGACATCGTTCCAATGCGCAATGTTCGCTGTCCAGGCGACGATACGGCCGTCGACGAAAACCGGCATCGCCAGTACCACATCGTTCAGGTGCGTCACGCCACCGCTATGCGGATCGTTGGTGATGAACAGGTCACCATCTTCGATGTCACCCAGTGCCGGGTGCTCCAGCAGAATCTGCCGCACTGCCTTGTCGAGCACGCCGACGAATGCCGGGATGCCGGCGCCGGAGCTGGCGATATTGCCATAGGCGTCGGTAATCCCGGTGCCCATGTCGAGCACCTCATAAATCACCGGGCTCATGGCTGCCTTGCGCATTGCCGCAAACATTTCATCGGCAATCGCCTGAAGCGAGTTCTGGATGATTTCCAGGGTAAAAATATCAACGCTGCTCATGCCCTGCTCCCTCAATTGCCGATAGTGATGTGAATGTTGCCGAGGTTGTCGACACGCACGCTGTTGCATGGGTGAACGACAATCGTCGTGCCGCTATCCTCGATCACCGCCGGACCATTGAAGGTCATGCCAGGTTCAAGTTTGGCGTTGTCATAGACAGTTGCCTCGTGGCGGCCTTCCAGCGCGTAATCCACTAAACGCCGGCCCTTGAGCGCTGCTTGCAGCGTTGCACCGGTTACCGGGAGGTCGTCCAGGTCGAGCTTGCCGATCTGCGCAACGGCGACAATATGGAAGCCGACGATTTCCAGAGGTGCGGCTAGACGATAGCTGTACTGCTGCTCGTACAAGGCGTGGAAGCGTTGTGCAATATCCTGCCAGTGCACAGCGACACGTTCGCCCACTTGCAAGGGCACTTCGACCGAATGCTCCTGATTCTGGTAGCGCAACTTGCAGTGGACGCTGAGTTCGACCTGGTCAGGTTCAAGCGCCTGTTCGTCGAACTGCTCACGCGCCGACAGCAGTAACTCATCGAGGAACTTCTGCGCCTCAGGCAGTGCCCCGTCCCGACTGCACTCGAAGAAGCGATTGACGAACATGTCGCGACGCAGATCCGACATTGTCATGCCCCAGGCAGAGAAAACCGAGGCACCGCGTGGAATGATCACCTTCTTGACTCCCAGCTCCTGCCCCAACGCCACAGCGTGCATTGCACCACCACCGCCAAACGCGATCAGGGTGAACTCTCGAGGGTCATAGCCGCGGTTGAGTGAAACCAGTTTCAGCGCATTGACCATGTTGTCGTTGGCAATGCGCACGATTCCACGGGCGACTTCGACGCTCGACAACTCCAGCGACTCCCCCAGGGCACCGAGCGCACGCTCCACCGCTGGCATGTCGGCCTGAAGCTCACCGCCACAGAAATAGTCTTTATTGATGCGACCGAGCACCAGGTTGGCATCGGTTGTGGTCGCATGGGTGCCGCCATGGCCGTAAGCTGCAGGGCCAGGTTGAGCGCCTGCTGACTGCGGGCCGACATGAAGCTTGTCGAACTCGTCGACCCAAGCGATGGAGCCACCGCCATTGCCGATTTCCACCAGATCCACGACTGGAACCATGATCGGATAACCAGCGCTGATACGATCGCGCTCAATCCAGTAATCAGTCTTGATCGTTACCTGGCCGTCGCAGATCAATGAGCATTTAGCCGTCGTGCCACCGATATCCAAGGCAAGCAGATTAGGCTCACCGATCAACCGACCTAACTCGGCTGCGGCCCAGAAGCCACTGGCAGGGCCGGACTCGACCATGGTGATCGGCGTCTGGCGGGCATGGGAAATGGTGTCCACACCGCAATTGGATTGCATCACATACAGCGGAGCCTTGTAACCTCCGGCACGCAGCCCATTCTCAAGGTCACTCAGGTAGCGAGCGGCGATTGGCTGTACGTATGCCGAGAGCACCGCCGTACTGGTGCGCTCATACTCTCGCCATTCGCGGGTAATCTGATGAGACGCGACAACCGATATCTCCGGCCAGAGACGGCGCACTTCCTCAAGCACCGCCTGCTCGTGGGCGGGATTGGCATAGGAATGCAGCAGGCATATGGCGATGGCTTCGACGTCTTCGCGGCGGAAATCTTCGAGCACCTGCGCAAGACCACTCAAGTCCAGCGGCTCGCGCTCCTGGCCGTTGCAGTGGATGCGTCCAGAAACCTCACGGCGCAGATGGCGCGGTACAAACGGTGCCGGTTTGACCCATTTGAGATTGAAGAAATCTGGCCGATTGGCCCGAGCGATTTCAAGGATGTCGCGAAAGCCTTCAGTGGTGATCAAACCCGTCCGAACACCACGACGCTCAGTCAAGGCATTGATTACCACGGTTGTGCCATGGGCCAGGAAGTCTATCTCTTCCAGGCGTACATCCGCCTTGCGCAAAACGTTGAGAATACCCTGCTCGAAATTGGGCGGCGTCGTGTCTGACTTTGCCGTGCGAATGGTCTGCCTGCCACTGAGCGGATCGGTCTCGAAATACACCAGGTCGGTGAAAGTTCCACCGACGTCGGTCGCTACGCGCACGGTCTTGCCGTTCATACCCACAGTACGTCTCCTAGCATGATTGTTTTTATTGGCAACAGGAGGAGCCTGAGACCCCTTGCCGCTAAGGCAATGAATCGCTGTTGCAATCGATGCTATTAATCCGTCGAGCAGCCTTCAACGCTGGCGGTGGGTAGGTCCTGGATGGGTAGTCACGCCACCTACCCGTATGGGTAGGCGGGTCAGTTGCGAGGGTCGAGCAGACCTTGGCGCAAGGCGGCACTGACTGCCGCCGAGCGATTCTCGACTTCAAGTTTGCGGAATATCTGCTTCAGGTGGAACTTCACGGTATTTTCCGAAACGTCCAACGCCTGTGCGATGGCCTTGTTCGATTGACCTTCGGCCAACAACACCAATAGTTGTGTTTCCTTGGCACTCAGGTGCGCGCGGGGTCGCACCGGATGCGCACGCCAGCCACGCAAGCGCGTGATCACCGTGGACATGCCGGGAAACGCGTCTGGCAACGCTTCGAGCAGAGGAAGAATCGCTGGCCCGGCTTCCAAAATAAGACCCATCAGGCCTTGGCGAACAATGGGCAAGAGTGTGTCGTTGATATCCTCAGCCCGCGATTCGCCACGGGCCTTGTGGCGGGCCAGCAGTGCCAGAAGACGCAACCTCCATACGGGCAAGAGCAGGCCTTGTTGCTGCACGATATCGATGTCCCGTTCCAGGCACGCGAGCGCTGTAGCCGAGGCGCCGCTAGCCAACTGCAACCTTGCCAGAGCCAAGGACTGCGCCTCGCGATTGCGCCAATCCAGCCCGTCGGCAGGAACACTCTCGAGGCCATACAGCTGCACTTCTTGACGAGCCTGCGAAATGAGCCCCGACTGCGCCAATACGTCAATTCGCCATACCTGAACCAGTCGTCCCAGACGCTCGAGCTGTCTTTCATTTGCAATTCGCGATAACTTTTCCAGCTCAACCAGCGCCGGTTGTAGACCCCGAGCACGCAGTGTTGTGCGCCAGGACACTTCAGCGGTGGCGGCAAACACATCCAGCCAGCCATCTGTGTGTTCGAGCGAGTCCCAGCCTTCGCCTATCCATGGTTTCACCTCAGCCCACGCCCCTTGCCAGTACAAGTGCTGGGCCTTGAAACAGCCGACGACCGCTTTCAGCGAACTTTCATTGCCAAAGTTTTCCTGCGCCATGCTCAAGGCTTCATCGATCAGTTGTGCAGAGGCGCTGACCTCTCCGCTCAGCGCCAAGGCTTGTGCCTCATGGATGAGGCAGTAGTTTTCGCCCAACGGACTTGCCACCATGCGCATATGCAGACGTGCAGCCCGAGCCACGCGAATGGCTTGGGCCAGATTGCCTCGTTGCAGAGCACTCATCGCCCCGACGCATTGCAATGTCGCCAGGGCCAATGCACTACCAGACCACCCCTCGCTGTCCATCCAATCTTGTTCACCCGCGAACCGATCGAAGTAGGCATTGGCCAAGGCCTGGATAACAGCAAAATCTCGCTCAAGACGCTCATCGCCCCGCACGGCAACCTGGGCCAGGCGCAGCAACTCTGTCGAAAGCGCCCGATTGCCCAACTTGGCGTGCAGATACGCCTGCATCAACAACAGGTCAGGCTCGCTACTGCGGGCTTGCTCGTCAAATTGTTGCACCAGGCTTTGCGCGTAACTGATCCCCTTGCGCAACACCAGCTCCCATCCGCCAGCCTTGACCACCAAGCTGACCGCCAGTGCAGTATCCTTGGCACGCAATGCATGAGCGACAGCCAGCACCCAGTCGGCCTGCACTGCCAACCATTGCGCCGCCGCCCGATGAATGCGCTGTGCCCGTATTGCATCCAGACGTGGGCGCAGGAAGTCGGCCAACAACAAGTGGTAGCGAAACCAACTGCGGCTGGAATCCAGCGGCACCAATAAGGCTTCGAATGCCGACAGCTGTGCCAGCAATTCGGCGCTGTCCTCGCGCCCTCGCACTACATCGGCCAGTTCAGCGTTGAAGCGCTCCAGCAGCGACGTTTCCAACAAAAAGCCGCGGCACTCCTCGGGCAGGTCCTCGAAAATTTGCTCAGTCAAATACTCCGCCACGTCGACGACACGACCCGAAAACGACTGCAAGCCGAACAGAGAACCATTGGCACCGGACAGCCAGTGGTGGGCCAATTGAACTGCAACCGCCCAGCCTTCAGTCTTCTCGTGCAAGCTGGTCAATGCCGGCTCGCCCAGCTCGACCCCGAAAATTTGCGCAACTTCAGTGAGTGACAATGTCAGGTCGCTGGCGCCGAGCTCATGAACCAACCCTTGTGACTTAAGGCGCGCCAGCGGCCAGGACGGACGCGTGCGGCTGGCAACGATCATATTCAGCCATTGGCTACCTCGCTCGAGCAAGGTCAATACGACTTCATCGACGCAGCTATTGGCCGCCCGATGATAGTCGTCCATCATCAAGGTTACGCGGCGCCCGTCACACGCAAGCACTTGGAGTATGGCAGCCACCGTACGCTGGGGACGCACATCCAGCGACTGCGATTGTGCCAGCGTCGCCAGGCCGCCCACATCCAGCCCTGCCGCATCCAGGGCCCAAATCAGGTAGGCAAGAAAACGGTTTGCTTGGGCATCGGCCTCATCAAGCGACAACCAGGCAATCGGCGAGTCCGCTTGCTGTTGCAACAGGCGCGTACGCCATTGCGCCAACAGTGTCGTCTTACCGAAGCCTGGGGCAGAAACGACAAGCGTCAATGGTTTGTGTTGATTACGCTGCAACTTCTCCAGCAGTTCATCACGAGGCACCGCTTCCAACTGCACTTGTGGCGGCGCAAGTTTGCCCACCCACATCCAGGTATTGGGAGATGACACGTCTTGATGATGATCGTTCATGCTGCGCAACCGAGGCTGTTCGAGGTCCGACCAGGCGGATTCGGGTCACCCTCTGGCCTCCACTTTGCCCTGGAACCAGCGTTAGCCATTGCCCCGACAGCAAGATGCCCAGGAAAGATCTTGAATGCTTGGCGCAAAGTCAAACGCTGCTCTCCTTCAGTAGTTAACCAAAGCCCCAGACTCTGGAGATCAGGTCAGTGCGTTGCGCTCACTGCACAGTTGCACTCGATAACGCCCAGGCGGCGCGTCAAACCAACGCAGGCACGCCTTATGAAAGCTGCTCGCCTCCTTGAAGCCCAACAGATCACTTATCTGCGAAAGATTGTAAGTCGAGCTGCGCAAGTAATACTCGGCCAATTGTCGCCGAGCTCTATCCAGCACATCGCGAAAGTTTGTCGCTTCGCGGGCAAGCCCTCGCTGTAGCGTTCGAGGGTTGAGCTTGAGCCCGCTTGCCACAGCACTCATGTCATACCCGCCTTGGTTCAAGTGCTCTATGAGCCACAGCCGAGTGCGCTCCGTGTAGGTAGCCTTGCGCAACTGCTCCATGCGCTGTTCAGCGAGTCGATCATGCAGTAAGGCCAACGCCTCGTTGGCAGTACTCATCGGATGCATTAGTGCACCTTGGTCGAACAAAATACTGTGTCGCGAGCTACCGAAACGTAATTTGCAGCCGAACAGGCGTTGGTGCTCTGAGGTGTCTGCGGGCTCAGGGTAAGTGAACTCGACCTCCCGCAGGCACGGCAGGCTTCCTCCTGTCAACCAATGACAATAGCCGAGCATTGCCGCCAAACCAGCGTCCTCGAACGACCTCGGTTTGGGGACCAAATCCATATCATCGACCGCCCAGAGACGTTCTCCCTCCTCTTCCTGCGATACCCCGACCTGTACGCCGCTGCCGAGCAAGGATTGATAACGCGTCAGGGAATTTAATGCGCCTTTCAAATTCGGACTCGACATCATTGTGTACCCCACCAGTTGAAAGCCTCCCGGCAAAAAATGCCGATAGGCTCGCAAGCCGAGATCCGAATCTTGCGACTCAGCTTGCGCCAATGCCATTAAACGATAGACATCAGCCCGACGCACAAAACTATCCGGCTGCCTCAGCACAGCAGAATCGATATTCGCGTCCCGACACAAACGTGCAGAGTCGATACCTTCCGCTTCCAGCGTATTGATCAATTGAGCGACGAAGCCGCTGCTAACCCTGAACATCCCAACTCCTTTGAACGGCATCAGCAGGAAAACTAGCATGTTCCCGACTTATTCCCTAAGTGCACATATCCATTGCCTGAAAATGAACTGGGACCACCTGGGAGGTACCTGCGGACAGTTTCAACGCACCGCAGGACGTTGTCGGGGCTAAGTAGGGTGGCCGACAATTGAACAACTATTGAATAGGGAAAACACAGCAGGTTCGCACTGCTCAACGCTGCCCCGGGAAGCCACAAGGACGGTACGCCCAGCACGCTATGCCCCGCTACAACCCGATCGCCACGCCAATGGCTTGAACCAGACTAAATCTCATCAGTAGCTTAGCTGCGGGCTTGTCTCAAGGGGTAGCCGCGCGGCTTCGCAGCCGCATGTTCAGGCGAAACCAGATGCCCCTTAGAGAAAGTGATCAGTATGTCCGTGAAAGAAAAACGAAAGAAATTGGCGAATGTTTTTGGAGTAGCCATGATTTTGGCCGGCGTGGCTGCAGTCACATGGCTGGAGTTGCGTCCAAATGGCCTCGGTGATGGGTTCGCAAGCTCCAACGGCCGAATCGAAGCCACCGAGGTGGACATCTCCAGCAAGTTGCCGGGTCGACTCCTTGATCTTCTGGTCGACGAAGGCGATTTCGTCAAGTCTGGGCAGACGCTAGCGCGTATGGACACTCAGGTGCTGGAAGCCAATTTGAATCAGGCCCAAGCCAGGGTCCGCAAAGCGCAGAATGCCATTCTTACGGCTAATGCCCAGGTTGCGCTACGCGTCAGTGAGAAGTCTACAGCCGAAGCAGTTGTGCGCCAGCGTCAGGCAGAGTTGGTTGCTGCCCAGAAGCGCCATCAGCGTACGGAAAAGTTAGTGGCACATAACGCTATGGCTCGCCAGCAGCTAGATGACGACTTCGCCAGCCACCAGAGCGCCCTGGCTGCGGTCAGTGCCGCACGTGCACAGGTTTTGTCTGCCCAGGCAAGCATTGATGCGGCTCAGTCGCAAGTCATCGAAGCGCAATCCGCCCTGGAGGCAGAACAAGCAAGCGTCCAAAGCCTAATGGCCGACATCGAGGACAGCCAACTCAAGGCGCCACGAACCGGGCGCGTGCAGTATCACATCAGCCAGCCCGGGGAAGTCCTGCCGGCAGGCGGGAAGGTGCTCAACCTAGTCGATCTCAACGACGTTTATATGAACATATTCCTTCCTGCACAGCAGGTTGGCCGTGTCGCTTTGGGCGCAGAGGTGCGACTGGTGCTCGATGCCGCGCCACAATTTGTCATCCCTGCCAAAGTTACCTTCGTAGCCAACGTCGCCCAGTTCACGCCCAAAACTGTGGAAACTGCCATTGAGCGTGAAAAGCTGATGTTCCGGGTCAAGGCGCGCATCGATCCACAGTTGCTCAGGGAAAACCTCGAACAGGTCAAGACCGGAGTTCCAGGCATGGCCTACCTAAAACTCGACCCTGAGGCGCTGTGGCCTGAAGAGCTGAACGTACGGATCGGGCAATGACGACGAACATACCCGCAGTAGTACAACTGGAGGGCGTCGGCCTGCGTTACGCAGCTACTTGCGCGCTGAATGACATCACCCTCGACATCCCCGCCAGGCAAATGGTCGGACTGATCGGCCCAGACGGTGTCGGCAAGTCCAGCCTGCTGGCACTCATCGCCGGCGCTCGTCGAATGCAGGAAGGCACCATTGAGGTACTCGGGGGCAACATTGCCGATGCCAGCCACCGCCGTGCTGTATGCCCGCGAATTGCCTACATGCCGCAGGGACTGGGCAAAAACCTGTACCCCACCCTGACCGTGTTCGAGAACCTTGATTTCTTCGGTCGCCTGTTCCGGCAGGACGCCAATGAACGAAAAGCGCGAATCATCGACCTAACCCGAAGCACCGGTCTAGGACCGTTCGTAAACCGGCCGGCGGGCAAGCTTTCTGGAGGAATGAAACAGAAACTCGGGTTGTGCTGTGCGCTGATCCACGACCCAGATCTGTTGATCCTCGACGAGCCCACTACTGGCGTAGACCCACTGGCCCGCAGCCAGTTCTGGGATCTGATTGAACGTATTCGACAACGCCGCCCAGGCATGAGCGTGATCGTCGCCACCGCCTACATGGACGAAGCTCAGCGCTTCGACTGGTTGGTAGCCATGGACGATGGCAAGATGCTGGATACTGGTACGCCGCAGGACCTGCTGCGCCGCACCAATAGCGCAAGCCTTGAGGAAGCCTTCATTGCGCTGCTGCCAGAGGATAAACGACGTGGCCACCACGCCTTGGTCATTCCGCCCCGCCCCCCCGTGACCGGTGATGCCGCGATAGCCATCGAAGCCCATGGGCTGACCTGCCGTTTCGGCGATTTTGTCGCAGTCGACCACGTGGACTTTCGCATCGAACGCGGAGAAATTTTCGGATTTCTCGGCTCCAACGGGTGTGGCAAATCCACCACAATGAAAATGCTAACCGGACTGCAGCCAGCCAGCGAGGGCACCTGTGCACTGTTCGGCGAGGAAGTCGATCCTCGCAACATCGATACCCGTCGACGGGTTGGGTACATGTCCCAGGCATTTTCACTTTACAGCGAACTGACCGTACGACAGAACCTCGATCTACACGCCCGCCTGTTTCATATTCCGACCAAACAACGCACTAGCCGCATCGAAGAGATGCTCGAGCAATTTGGCCTGCGGGTTGTCGCCGAGCAATTGCCTACGGACCTGCCTTTGGGCGTGCGCCAGCGCCTATCACTGGCAGTAGCGGTGATTCACTCGCCGGAAATACTGATCCTTGACGAACCCACCTCGGGAGTCGACCCGATTGCACGGGATAACTTCTGGGAATTGCTGGTCAAGTTATCCCGAAAGGATGGCGTAACTATTTTCATCTCCACTCACTTCATGAACGAGGCCCTGCGCTGCGACCGCATGTCAATGATGCACGCTGGTCGTGTGCTCGATAGCGACACGCCTCGCGCACTGATGGAGAAGCGCGGCTTGCCCACATTGGAGCAGACCTTCATCGCTTACCTGCGTGACGTCGTAGACGACAATGCGACCGATACCGATTCAACAGCAATTGCAATCCCTGACCCGGTGGCTACTTCAAAAATCCGCGAGTCGAGCTTCAGTTTGAGGCGCATGTACAGTTATGCCCAGCGCGAAGCTATGGAGCTGCGACGCGATCCGATCCGCGCCACCATGGCGTTGGTAGGCTCGGTACTGCTGATGTTTATCATGGGCTATGGCATCAACATGGATGTCGAAGATCTCAGCTTCGCTGTGCTTGACCGTGACCAGACCACCACTAGCGCCGCCTACGCAGAGCACATCTCCGGCTCTCGATATTTCGTGGAAAAAGCACCGTTGCGCAACTACCAAGAACTCGACCAGCGCATGCGCACCGGTGAAATCAGCCTGGCAGTGGAAATCCCGCCCGGTTTCGGGCGCGACCTTAAGCGTGAGGCTGCTCCGCAAATCGGCTTCTGGGTAGACGGTGCCATGCCATCTCGAGCCGACACAATCAAGGGTTATATCCAGGGAATCCACCAGAGCTACTTACAAGAGTTTGCCCAGCAGTCCGTGATTGCCACAGTGGACCAAGTGTCCAACATTGAGTTGCGCTACCGTTACAACCCTGATGTAAGAAGCCTGCCAGCAATGGTGCCGGCAGTTATACCGATCCTGTTAATGATGATCCCGGCAATGTTGACCGCCCTAGGGGTGGTGCGGGAAAAGGAACTCGGCTCTATCACGAATTTTTACGTTACCCCAGTCACTCGCCTGGAGTTTTTGCTCGGCAAACAGCTGCCCTATATCGCCCTAGGCATGGCCAACTTTTTCACCTTGGTGGCGCTCTCGGTTCTGGTTTTCGATGTCCCGGTCAAAGGCAGCGTGTTTGCGCTGACACTTGGTGCTCTGCTCTACATTACCTGCGCCACTGGCCTGGGCCTGCTGATTTCCTCCATTCTCAACAGTCAGATTGCAGCGATTTTTGGCACGGCTATCGCGACTCTTGTGCCAGCCACACAGTTCTCTGGACTGATCCATCCGGTCTCGGCAATGGAGGGCAGTAGCGCGCTGATCGGTCACCTGTACCCGACTACTCACTTCCTCACTATCAGTCGTGGGATATTTTCCAAATCGCTGGATATGTCCGACTTGTATCTTTACTTCGTCCCCCTTCTGCTCACCATCCCGGTGCTGACCTTGATCAGCGTTGCCGGCCTGAAGAAGCAAGAGAAGTGACATGCGCAAACTAAGCAATATCCTGCAACTGGGCATAAAGGAACTGCGCAGTCTATATCGCGACCCGGCGTTACTGCTGCTGATAGTTTATTCCTTCACCTTGAGCATCTATTCCCAGGCTACTGGTGTACCGGAATCGCCTTTTCACGCGAGCATCGCTGTTGTCGACGAAGACCGATCACAGATTTCCAATCGTCTCGTGGATAGTTTTCAGAAGCCCTATTTTCTCCAGCCGGACTACATCACCCTTGGTGAAATGGACAGTGGCATGGACACCGGGCGCTATACCTTTACCTTAAATATCCCCCCCGACTTTCAGCGAGACTTGCTCGCCGGACGCCGACCAACCATTCAGCTTAACGTCGATGCCACTCAGGTCAGTCAAGCCTTCACCGGAGCCGGCCATATCCAGCGGATCATCAATGACGAAGTACGCGATTTTGTCGCCCGCCAACATGGTGCTCAGGCGCTGTTAGTAGAGGCCGTGATACACATGGCCTACAACCCCAACCTGGTGCAATCCTGGTTCGGCTCCGTTAGCGCCATCATCAACCAAATTACCATGTTGTCGATCATTCTCACCGGTGCCGCACTGATTCGAGAACGCGAGCATGGCACCATTGAACATCTTCTGGTGATGCCTGTAACCCCGTTTGAGATTATGTCTGCCAAGGTTTGGTCGATGGGCATCATAGTGCTATTAGCGACCGCGCTCTCAATGCGCCTGGTTATCCAAGGTTGGCTGGCGGTACCGATTCCGGGTTCGATTCCGCTGTTTCTTACCGGCGTCACCTTGCATCTTTTTGCCACCACCTCGATGGGTATTTTTTTCGGCACATTGGCGCGTTCGATGCCGCAATTGGGCCTGCTGGTCATCCTTGTGTTAATGCCATTGCAGATTCTCTCAGGCGGCACAACTCCTCGTGAAAGCATGCCGCAGGAGGTACAGCACATCATGCTTGCGGCACCTACTACACACTTCGTCGAACTGGCCCAAGCCATTCTCTTTCGCGGAGCAAACGCAATAGTGGTCTGGCCGCAACTGCTGGCCTTGTTCGTCATCGGCAGCCTGTTCTTTTTCTGCGCATTGGCCCGGCTTCGCAAATCACTGAACTAACTCGAAATACACCTAAACCGTCAAGGAGCACCATCATGAAAAAAGTAATTCTTGCAACTTCCGCCCTGGTTTTAACCTTGCTTAGCGGTTGCTCCACGCCATCGCTGATCGTGCTCAACGATGGGCGGGAAATCCAGACGCTGGATACTCCCGAGTACGACAACAAAAGCGGCTTCTACAACTTCAAGCAACCTGACGGTAAGCTTCAGCGGGTCAACAAGGATCAGGTGAACACCATAAAAAGCCTATAAGCATGCATTTCGATGGCGACCTGGCGCCCGCCAGCGCCATCGGATCATCCAGCTCAGCGCAACGCAACGTCATCACCAACAACGAGATCCGCCGTGCTCCACCGTCTTTTGTCCCCCTCACAAACCTGTCTATTCACGGTGTGCCTTTTAATGCTGACCGGTTGCGCCGGCGTTAAGGTCAACACCATAAAAAATGATGACTACCTGGCGCAGCGTCGCGGCGATGTCCTAACCACAGGCAAACTCAGCTTTTCCAGTCGCACCACTCTGCAAGTGATTGGTACCAACGAGAAAGCATGTTGGAGCGTTCTGGCGAAGTGCCGCCAACTTCTCGCCGGCAACGGTGGACTGACTGAAGAGAGCAAACTATCGACACTGGCCGAACTGTGGCTGCTCCAAGCCGTGCGCGACACCACGAACACCAACCCGGAAAGTCGCATAGCGGCCTATCTGGAAAGCGCCCGTTATGCCTACGCCTACTTGTTCTACACCAACCGTCCCACCAGCCAAAGGGCGCTGGAGGATCGTCAAACGCAGGTGCGTGACTACTACAACATTGCTGTGCAAGAAGCACTGACGCTTACCTTTGAACTGTATCGCGGCAGACCCCCGCAATCGAACAACAATGATGGAAGCTTCACTCTGCAATTGGCCCATTGGACCCTCAGCGGTACCATGCAGGATGTGCGGCTGGCGGATGGACGCCAACTACCTCAAGAGCTGATACCCGCTGCCGCTCTTTCCTTCGCCGGCCTGCGCAACCAGTACCGTCGTGACGGCCTGGGAGCCGAACTGGTTGCTGTGACCAGCAAACGAGTCGTTGACAGCCACAGCGACCAACAGGCTTGGAGCGAGACTCCGTTTCCGGCTATCACCGCAGTAATTCGTTTCCCGGGTGAAAACCTGGAGCAGGTGCTGGCCACTCGCACGGCCCAGATCACTGGCTATGATCCTTACCGTAGCGTTTCTTTCGATGTCGCCAACCAAACGGTACCGCTCGCGGCCAACTTCACTTCCGGATACGGCCTTTGGCTGGCCCGCTCCGGCTTCGCCCGCCAGTCACTGGCGACGCTGGTAGGTCGTGGCGAGGTATTGGAAGCGCCCCATCTATATTTGCTGCAGCCCTATGATCCCGATCGACGCATAGTCATCATGCTCCACGGTTTGGCCAGCAGCCCCGAGGCCTGGATCAACGTCGCCAACGAAGTACTTGGCGACGAGGCTCTGCGCAATAACTATCAGATCTGGCAAGTCTATTACCCCACCAACCAGCCGATTGTTTTCAACAACATTGCTATCCGTAGAACCATCGAGCAGACGCTGACTCACTTCGACCCTCAGGGTCGGGCAATTGCCAGCCGCGAAATAGTACTGATTGGCCACAGCATGGGCGGCGTGCTGTCGCGCTTGCTGGTGTCTTCCACCGGGGACGAACTGCTGGCAACGACGCTCGCTCAATACAACCTAAGCGGCAAGCGCCTGAAAAAAGCGCGTACCACCCTCGACCCATACTTGCAGTTCGAGCCTCTACCCCAGGTTGGCCGTGCGGTATTTGCCGCCGCCCCGCATCGGGGCACGCCATTTGCAGAAAATCACCTGTCACGCTGGGCTGCCAGTTTGATCAGGCTTCCGGTGTCGGTACTTGGGCGATTCAGCGAAATTACCCAGGCGCTGATTGATCCCAACTCTGCCTCCCCGATCTCGCTCCATCGGGGGCTCAACAGTATCGACAATCTGAGCGCTCGTGATCCATTTATTCGCAGCACGGCAGACTTGCCAATATCACCGCAAGTGCCCTATCACAGCATCATCGGCAACCACTCTCCTGAATTGACACTGCTGAACAGCAGCGATGGCGTTGTCCCCTACTCCAGCTCACATCTTGTCGGTGCGCAATCGGAAATGGTCGTACCTTCATGGCATAGCGTTCAGGAGACACCGGAAGCGATCGTGGAAATCCGCCGCATCCTGCGTCAGCACCTCACCGAGTTAGCGCGCCGATGAAACAATTACACCCACGCCTACGCATCGCGTTACGCCTGCTGCTCACACCGGTCTTTGTGTTGACCACAGTCTGGGGCTCTTTTGCCCTGCTGTACCGGCTGGAGTGGCCGTTACCAGCCAGCTCCGCCTTGATAGTGCTCTGGTGCCTGCTGGGTGTCGGCTCGCTGCTGCTACTTTGGCGACGGCCAGTTCTATGGGCCGTCGCCGCCTATCTACTGGTATTGGCGTTGCTGCAGGGATGGTGGCAGACACTGCAACCCTCCAACCAACGAACCTGGGGCGACGATGTTGCCCGAATGACCCAGGGTTGGACGAAGGGCAATCTGCTATGGCTGATCAACGTGCGAAATTTCGACTGGCGCAGCGACGATGATTACGATATCGCGTGGGAAGATAGGCAATACGACCTACGTCAACTGCAGTCAGTAGATTTGCTGACGTCCTACTGGGGCATGCCAGCCATTGCTCACATCTTGGTCTCCTTCGGTTTCCAGGATGGCCGCCAACTGGTCTTCACCGTAGAGACGCGCAAGGAGGAAGGAGAGCGGTACTCTGAGCTGGGAGGTTTTTTCAAGGAGTACGAACTCAGCATAATCGCCACAGACGAGCGAGATGCTGTGCGGGTACGCACCAATGTGCGTGACGAAGATATGTATCTGTATCGCATCGACATGACCGTACCGGCCATGCGCGAGCTATTGCTGTCCTATGTTGCACAGGCCAATGCTCTGGCGGAACGCCCTCGTTTCTACAACACCCTGACCGCCAACTGCACGACCATCGTTTTCGAGATGGTGCAGAGCATTCTCGGCGGTCTACCCGTTGACCACCGTCTGCTGCTGACCGGTTACCTACCTGAGTATGTGCTTGATATCGGCGGTCTGCAAAAAGGAGTCACCCTGGAGGAACTGCGCCGCCGGGGGCGGATCACCGACCGTGCCCGATTGGCCGGTGACGTACCGGATTTTTCGACGCAGATCCGACTTGGGGTACCCGGCTGGCAGGCTGCCATTCCAGCGGGCGACCGGAGTGCAAACACTGATGGATCACCGTGAGTGCGCACTCAAACCTTACTTCCTGCCCCACTCGGCGCTACCTTCAGTCATCACCATAAAGACCAACCGCACGGCGCAACGTATCCCTGACATGCGCGCGAACAACCGCTGGCGCCAACACCTCGATTTCGTCGGCATTACTCAACAGGAACAACCGCAGGCCTTGGGTATCGTGCAAGGTGCAATTGAGCTCCCACTTGCCGTCGACAGATAGAACCATGACCTGATTTTCGGCCAACGGATTTTCAACGAGCCGATTGTGCAAGTTGGCGCCCAAGCGCAACGTTAGCTGCACAGGATCATCGCCATGGATGGTCATGAGGTGCTTTTGTGCTTCCACCGAGTTGACGTCATAGTCGTCAGGTTCGCAGATGTGCCGACTGCTTTCGGTAACCGCTACAACTCGGTGCAGCATCAGCGCACACATTGTGTTCGGGCCGTTGCTGCTGTACTTGCCGCGTTTTGCCCCAGGTTCGGGCTCGCAGCCTTGCGGCCACTCCTCTTCCAGTACATACGCGGACAGGTAGATGTTGGAATCTTGGTAAGACAACGCCAATGGCTTCAGGTGATAGACACACTCAACGCCGCCTGCATCCCTGGGCAGGTAGGTGACCTTCAGCGGCTCATCGTATAACAACGCATCTTGAATCCTTGCGACATGCCCGGGGTTGGACCGCCCGGGTAGCAACACGGTAAAACGTGTGCCGGTGGTGATGCGTTTGGTCCACTCCAGCTTGCGGATGGGCACCTTACTCATGACCCGGTCCACGTAGCCACGCAGTTTTTTCAGCATTGCCGGCGGCGCCTGCAGACCGAAACGGGCGGCGTGGTCGATGATGGCGGTGACGGTCATGGCTTCGGTGGGCAACAGGGTCAGGTCGAGACTTGCGCCTTCGCCTACCCAAAAGTTGGCCCTGAGGTCGGTGTCCATCTGCACTTGACGGACCTCGCCGATACGCTCCAGTGCTTCAAGGTCGCGCTGCGTGTTCTTGGGGTTGTGGTGCTCCAACTTAAGCTCGGCACACAAACGCTCATGTAGAATCGGGGTCGATTGTGGCGCGTTGTAACTAAGCAAAATTTTGCGCAGACAATCGCGACGATCGAACAAATCCACTTTATTTTCCACAGTCATCCCATTGCGGACAGGATCTGTCCCTATCTGATGTTTTGATGCTCTGGCTGGCAGGCAATCTCGCCAACCGTAGTGCCAGCCCACAGGAGTATTGATGAATCGGCAAACTTATTTCGCTCTTCCCCACGTTGCCCAGTTCACTGACTGGCTCGCGGCCGAGCTCGACTCGCAGTCGCGCTTCAAGCACGAGTATGTTGATCGGCGCGGTGCCACGCAATGGTCGTGCAATAGCTTGTTCGACGCGTTCTGCAAGTACCGCTGGAATCATCCGGGCAATGCCCGCCTGGGGTTCAATCCCGGCAGCTGTTCTGCCAGCAACGGCCTCGCCCTGGCGGCATTGTGCAAGGATCTGCAAGGCATCGATGACGATGACGGGCGCGCGCTTGAGGCGACCCTGGATGTTATGCGCTGGGGAGGCGTGAGTGCCGGCAACGCCAACTGGCTTACCGTGAACAAGGCGGGTTTGGCAAATGCCCTTAAAACTGTCCAAGTCGCAATGGACGCTGGCGATGAACGTGCGCCAACGCTTCGCGCCAAGCAACTGCGTTTCAATTCGGGGATGACCAAAGTCTACTCGCTGCTGTGCAAGAACTTTGTCATCTACGACAGCCGTGTCGCCGCAGCGCTGGGATGGCTGGTGGTGAAGTACTGCCAGACGCACAGTTTGTCGAGCGTACCGCAAGCATTGAGCTTCCCCTGGGCGGGTGCGAAGGAGGCAGCCAACGCAAGTGCCCCGAAACGTCGCAACCCGGGCATTGGCAACCTCCAGTTCAAGGGCCTGCGCTCGGGATCTCACCACGCCCTGTGGAATCTTCGCGCCAACTGGCTGTTGACTGCGGTACTGGCCCACCCCGCTGCACACGACAGTCCGTTCCACTCGGTGGCGGCCCCGTACGCCCCCTTGCGTGCGCTCGAAGCTGCACTGTTCATGATTGGCTATGACCTGGGCAATCAACGCGCCGCTGTCGCAGCCTGATCAATGCGCCACGTGCCCTCGAAGCATCAACGAGGGCTCGCTGAACAATCTGAATGAACAGTCGAGGTGAGCAATGAATGACTTCAATCCGCTGCAGGCGTTGATCGTGGAACTCGCCGCCGAGGGCACGCGTGCCATTGACCTCAAGCGCGCCGTTGCGAGCAAGTTTCCAGCACTGGAAGAAGCCCAGTACCAGTCGACGCTACTGGGCCTTCAAGAGCTGGAGTGCCTGGTCGGGGAAGAAGCGCAAGGTGAATGGTTCTTCAAAACCGTGGATAAAACCAGTCCAGACTACCAAGCGCTGGAATACAGCCCTGAATTTGCCGAAAAGATCATCGCGGCTTCCTGCGGGGAATTTGTTGAGATCGATGTCGACGAGTTTCTCGCCCAGCTAAGTGACATGATCGCCAAGGCCAAAGACGCTAAGCCAAAATCTGCTGACTGAATTGCACATGGGCAAACCAATCATGCTCAAACCAGGTTGAGCCTTTGTTAAGCCAACAACTCGGCAATCCACCGTGCCTGGCGGGTGACATCTTCGACTTTCTGCTCGGGAACATCCTGCCGCGCCCGGGTAAAGTCCCTCAGAATGCGCTGCTTCTGGCGCAGCATGCGCTGCCACTTTTGCATGAATGCGGGGCTGCGCACCTGCATTTGCATCGGGCCGAAATACAGCTCCCGTGCGGTGTAGGTCACCGGATCAGCACGCTCGGCAACAATGATTTCGTAGTCAAAGCGGTTTTCCCGCAGCACTTCCTCACAGAGAATCCGATAGCCATTTTCCATCAACCATTGGCGCAACGGCCCTTCGCCGCCGTTGGGTTGCAGGATCAGTCGCTCCTCGCCGCTCAGGCGTGACTTGCCGGCTTCAAGAATGTCGCGAATCGTCTCGCCACCCATGCCACAGATGCTGATTGCAGTGATTGCGTCCTGCGCCTCGATTGCACCCAGGCCGTTGGCCAGGCGTACCGAAATCAGTTGCTCCAGCGCATTCTCGCGCACCGTGCATTGGGCCGAGTGAAACGGCGTCAAGGCCACCTCCCCCGCTACCGCTGCCGCGATGACGCCACGGCGCGTCAGTGCCACAGGTAGGTAGGCATGATCCGAGCCGATATCGGCCAAGCGTGCACCCACCGGTACATGTGCCGCCACACGCTCCAGGCGCGCAGACAATGTCTGTTCGTTCAACTGCAACCTCTCTTCACCACAATCGCCCGGCAGCTTTGCCCGGATCGGGGCGCGATTCTGTCGAGCGAGGCCGCGCAATTCAAGTTTTTGCGACCAAATCCACGCTTCAAACCTTGCTGCTATGCTCATTTCACCGTTCATTGACGCCAATCAGAACGCAAAATGGCGGTGCCCTGATAATGACTTTCCCGGATTTTTAGGTAGGCCTCGATGACCTCCCAGCTCTTCCCGATTCACGGCCTCGTGAGCTTCACGCTGGCCATTCTTCTGCTGTTCCTGGGTAAGACCCTGGTCCAGCGCAGTACCCTGCTACGTCAGTACTGCATTCCCGAATCCGTCGTCGGCGGCTTCGTTTGCGCGGCGGTGACCAGTATTCTGTATTTCGGCCTCAATGTTCAGGTCGAATTCGATTTGCAGGTTCGCGACACCTTGCTGCTGTATTTCTTCGCCGGCATCGGCTTGAAATCGGACATGCGCCAACTCGTCAAGGGCGGGCGCCCACTGCTCATCCTGCTGTTTCTCGCCAGCGCCTTCATCGTGCTGCAGAACACCCTGGGTATGGGCATGGCCGAAGCGTTCGGCCTCGATCCAAAGGCTGGTTTGATGGTCGGTTCCATCTCCCTCACAGGTGGTGTGGGCACCACCCTGGCCTGGGCACCACTGTTCGTTGAAAAACTGGGGATCAATAACGCCCATGAACTGGGCATCGCCAGTAACACCGTAGGGCTTATCGCCGCGTGCGTGATCGGCGGCCCGATCGCCAACCAATTGATACGCCGCCATCAACTTAAACCTTCCCGGGATGCAGCGCTGGAGGTCGGCATTCTTGAGCACCAAGCCAACAATTCAGTGAACTACTACGACGTGCTCTGGGCATGGATGTGGCTCAACCTGACATTGATGCTCGGCTATGGACTCAACCTGTTGCTGGTCGATGCCGGCATCACCCTGCCGAAGTTCGTCAGTTGCCTGTTCGCGGGCATCATCATCCACCATGTGGTGCTCGCGGTGCTGGGTGAACAGCGACTGAAAAGCTGGAGCGGTGCCAGCCTCGGCCTGGCGTTGATTTCCGACATCTGCCTGGGCATGTTCCTGACCATGGCCTTGATGGGCCTGCAGCTGTGGCAGCTCAGCGGGGCCCTGATGTTCATTATGTGCACCTTGACCTTGCAGGTACTGCTGACGGTTCTCTACACCTACTTCGTGGTGTTCCGTTGCATGGGCCGCGACTACGAGGCCAGCGTTATTGCCTCAGGCTTCGGCGGCATTACCCTCGGCTCCACGGCAACGGCCATCGTCAACATGACAACCGTTACGCAAAAATACGGCGCAGCGCACCAGGCATTTCTGATCGTGCCGCTGGTGTGCGGCTTTTTCATCGACCTGGTCAACGCCGTGATCATTGGTATGTTCAGCGGGATTTAGGCAGACGGCGGGCGTGCCCGCCGAGGCTGGGACGCTCAGAACTTACTACGAATGGTCACCATCAAGTTGCGAGGATCGCCATAGAAGTTGTTGTAAGCCGAGGTGCCCACTGTCGAGTAGTACTTCTTGTCGAAGAGATTGTTGGCATTGAGCGTGGCTGACCAGTTCTTGTCGATTTGGTAGTCCAGGCTCGCGCTCCAAAGGGTATAACCCGACTGCAAGAACTGGTATTCAACCGGTGTGCCGTCAAACTTGCCGGTGTCGGGGTTGAACGGCGTCACCTGCCCTTGCTTGGAGGTTGCGCTTTGGCTGGTCGCTCCCAGGCCAACCTTCCAGTCGTGCAGTTGGCCCGGCAGTTGGTACGTACCCCAGACCTTGAGCAGGTGTTTGGGCGTGACACCTTCGAAGGTGCTACGACCTTCGTTGGCATCCTTGGCTTCGAGGCGGTTGAAGGTATAGCCGGCCATCAGGTTCAGGCCTGTGGCAACTTCACCGCTTATCTCGGCATCAAAGCCTTTGCTGATCACCCTACCCGCATTGTAATAGCAGCAGGTTGCTTCGCTACCGATAGGTCCGGTGCCCAGATCGTCGTAGACCGCAGTATCGTCCTGCTCAATGCGATAAAGGGCAAACGAGGTATTGACCCGGCCATCGAACAGTTGCCCCTTAAGGCCAATCTCGTAGTTCTTCGACGTCGCCGGATCGAGCTGGGCACCTTGGGTATCGGTATTACCGGCTTGCGGGGTAAAGGTCTCGGCAAAACTGGTGTAGGCGGTCCACTGGTCGTTCAGGTCATAGGTCAGGCCGGCATAAGGAGTGAAAACACCCCGCTTGTGCTGAGTGGCCGGGCGCGATGGCGGCGTGACGCCGTCGTAGAAGTCCTGCTTGTTCTGATAGGTGTAGTCGGTAAGACGACCACCGAAGATAATCTTCAGGTCTTCGCTCAGTGCCAGGCGGGTCATGCCGTAGGCCGAGCGGCGGATCTCGGGCAGGTCCTGCTTCTTGTTCGCCGTGCTACCCAGGTTTTGCGGCGGATTACGCCCCTCAAGGTCCACAGGAAGGCCCTGGATTAGACCGGTGCGCTGAATGACAGTGCCTACGGTATGGGTGTAGTCAACCCCGAAAAGCACATCGTGATGTCGTTCAAAAGCGTCGAAACCACCTTTGACATAGCTGTTGACGGTCTTGCGCACGCTGCCACCTTTGTTCGGGAACTGGTGCCAGGTCGGACCGCTACCGGTGAGTGGATCGACACCACCAAAGAAGTACAGGCCGGCAGAGTCACGATCGATGTCGACATAAGCCAAGTCAGTGGTCAGTGACCACTCGGCGTTGAAGGCATGCTCGAGCTTGGTGTACAGCTGGGTGGTTTTTTCCCGTACCGTGTTCCAGTCGGCGGTATACGCGGTGTGCCGTGGCAGTGCCAGGTCGTCGCCGTTGGTGTAGCGCGGCAGGCCAGCGTAATACGGCACGCCGTCGTTGTCCTGGAAGCTGCCGCCCAAGGTCAGGGTGGTGTCGGGATCCAGGTCGAATTCCAGTGAGCCGTAGGTCAGCGAATTCTGCGTGTCAACGTAGTCCATGAACGACTTGCTATCCTGGTAGGCCATCCCCAGGCGACCGCGGATATCGCCGCTATCGACCAGCGCGCCGGTCACGTCAAGCTCGCTGCGGTAGTTGTCCCAGGAACCGGCCGAAGCGGAGAACGACAGTTGCTTGTCCCGCAAAGCGCGCTTGCGTACCAGGTTGACAGTGCCGCCCGGATCGCCAGTACTGGAGTACAAGCCATCGACGCCGCGCAAGAACTCGACACGATCATATTGAGCCATATCGAGTTGGCTCAACGACCCGTAGCCGGCGATCGAGGTGGTCAAGGGCGCACCGCCGTCGATGGTGGTATTGGAGACCGCGAAACCGCGCGAAAAAAAGTTGCTTTCGTTTCCCATAGCCGCCTGGGATACACCGCCTTTCTGCAAGGAAACACCGGTCATTTTGGACATCACATCGGTCAGGCTATTGAGGTTCTGGTCCTCTATGCGCTGACGAGTAATGACCGAAACCGAATGCGGCACCTCACGCACCGAGGTCGCCACCTTGCTGCCAACAGTCGCGGTGTTGGCGGTATAGCTTTGGGCGCCCTCTTCCAATCCCAGGCCGTTGATGGTGGTCGCACCCAACTCCACCGAGCCGTCGCGCGGGCGGTGTTCTGTCAGCAGGTACACACCATTTGCCTGGCGGACCGCTTGCAGCCCACTGCCGGCCAGCAATACTGCGAAACCCTGATCGACATTGTAACTGCCTTGCAGTCCTGGCGAGCGCCGCACCTGGATGCTGGCCCCATCAAATGACAATGCCACCCTGGAGAAACTGGCAAAGCGGCTCAACGTTTCGGTCAAGGTGCCGGGGGCGATATTGTAGACCCGGGCCTGGCTGCTGCTCACCTGCTCGGCAATCGAGATACTTGGCCAGGCGATCACTGTACCGAGTGAAAGATACATCGCCAGGGCTGATGCCGTTTGTGCCCGCTGCTTGCTGCTCATGTTCCCTTCCCAAAACATTCAGTTGATCAGATGGAAGGAAGAGCCGAACGGGGCTACGAAAAAGTGCAACATCAAACAAAAAAATCAGCGCCGCGCTGTGACCGTTACCCAATATCGACTACGGCGATGCACGTTGAGCGCAAAGGCGCTTTGCAGTGCCGCCAGCGCCAGGTCTGTGTCGGTAATCGGGAACGCGCCGGAGATCTTCATCGCCGCCACCTGCGGATCGCAGAACAGCAAACCGGGACGATAGCGGGACAACTGGGCAAGCAGTTCGCCCAGAGGCTGGTCGATGGCGATCAGACTGCCGTCCTGCCAAGCGCCAACCGCAGCATCGTTGGCACGCACGGTACCGATACCCGACGCTCCAAATGCCACCCGTTGACCGGCCTCCAGGCGCAGGTGCTGAGTAGCGCCATACGACAGTTGCACAGCCTTCTCCAGAACGGCCACTTCGCTGCCCTGGTCATCGACACTGACGATGAAGCGGGTGCCCAGGGCGCGTATCCGGCCATAGCGGGTATCGACCAGAAAAGGCCGGGCGCCTGGGTCGGCGGCAGTGGTGATCGACACCTGGCCACGACGTAGCACCAGCAGTCGCTGTTGAGCATCGAACTGCACCTCCAGAGCGCTGTCGGTGTCGAGCATTACCCGGCTGCCGTCTGCCAATGTCAGGGTGCGCAGCTCGCCCACGCCAGTGCGCTGGTCAGCGGTCAGCTCCCGGCGCATATCGCTACGCCAGCTCAGCGACGCAATTGTGCCGCCGCCCAGCAGCATCGCCAAACCATAGAGCACCTGTCGGCGAGTGCGCCCGGCGCTCAATAGCGTTGAAGAGACCAGTGATCGAGGCAGACACTCCAGGGGATTGGTGACCGCCTGCATGCGTTGCCACGCCTGCTGATGCAAGGGGTTGCTGTCATGCCAGCATTGCCAACTTGCACGGTCATCGGCGGTGGCCATGCCCGAGGACAACTGCACGTACCAGCGGGCTGCGTCACGTATGGCCTCACGTTGGGCAGGTGAAGGCGACAAGCTCATTCACTGGGCTCCCACTGCAGCAGGCAGATGTGCTCCATGGCTTTGGCCATGTGGCTATTGACCGTACGCAGGGAAATACCGAGTTGCTCAGCAATTTGAGCGTACGTCATGCCGTCGAGTTGCGACAGGATGAAGACCTCGCGCACCCGCGCGCCAAGCCCTGCGAGCATTCGATCCAGCTCCATCAATGTTTCAAACAGCACCGTTTGCGCCTCGGCGCTCGGGACTAGAGCGGCGGGTAGGTTTGCCAGGGTTTCGAGGTATGCCTGTTCCAACGAGCGGCGGCGAAACAGGTCAATCATCAGGCCCTTGGCTATTGTCGTCAGGTAAACCCGAGGCTCGCGAATTTCCAGTGCACTGTTTGCCTTGATGACTTTGACGAAGGTGTCCTGTACCAGGTCGGCTGCATCGCTATAGTCGCCCATGCGTTTGCGTAACCAGCCGCGGAGCCACGGACTGTGTTCAACGTAAAGTTCAGCTACAGCGGCGGACAGAGGAGCGGACTCAGCCGACATGACGGGAATCTCAAATGGGAATTGATCGCATTATTATTTGTTTTGGGGTTGATTGGCAATGTGTAAGGACAGCTTCGGACCGTTCCCCGCTCGTCATTCGCTACTCACCTCCCGTACAAACGGGTAATCAGTACCGAGCTTTCAGGTGGACTGACGAGGCGCCATTTCGCAGCCCTCGCTCAACACTTAAAACAACTCATCCAACTGCTCGAAAAACACCCGCTTGGCCACTTGGTCCGGCTCGCCAACTCCCAAAAGCAGACTGTTTGCTGCTATATCCGAAACATCTTCGCGCAGGTTTCGATGGGCAAAGGCGATGTCCAGCCAACGATCGGCGATACCGCCGCGCCCCAAGTCAATGAAATGCAAATGGTCGTGGGCGTCGACGAAAACGTTGGTGTCGCAGAGGTCGCCATGACTGAACGCCTTTTCTTCAAGCGGTCGCGTAGCGTACAGGTGGGCCAGAAACCTGTTGGGGCTGGTAAGATTCGGCCATTGCTGCAGATCGACATCGTCCGCACACAAATCGTGGGCGACGAGGTATTCCAGTTCATTCAGCCGCAGCGAAACACTCGAGTCGAATGGGCAATCGCTGATCTCCACAGCCTGCAACTGCCGAAGTGCTTCGCGAAACAACGCCAGTATTGTGTCCTGATCGTCGCTACGGGTTTGTATCGGTTCGCCAGGTACGCAACGCGTGATCATGAACTGCCCGGCATCGCTTTGAGCAACCACGGCGACCTCGGGAACATTCAGCCGGCCATCCAGCCATTGCAGCACCTGCGCTTCACGTACAACGCTGTAGGTCGTGGACGAATAGATCGAATTGCAGGCCTTGAGGAAAAAACGCTCATTGCCTCGAGTGAAGCTGAAGACGTTGCAGGGCGACTCGCCCACCTCGTCGGCAATAAGTTGATTGCCGCCAATAAATCGGGCAATGGCGTTGGGTAATTGGTAAGGGGTGTGCAATGAAATGTACTCGCAACGGTGGATGCAAGGCGCCCACCTGAAGTGAAACGCCTGTTGTGCAATCAGCTTTCGCAGAACCTGATCCGATTGCCGAATGGGTCGTACACCTCCAACAGTTTGCCCCAGCCCTGTTCAACGATGTCTGGACGCCCGTAGCCATAGCGCTTGGTAAGCAGCTCGTCACGAAGCAACTCGATGTTGTGCATCGGTACAAAGATTGTCGTTCCAGGGCTGGCATCGCCATGGTGCTCGGACAGGTGCAACTGCAACCCGTCGCGGTTGAGCCCAAGGTACAGCGGCAGATCCGCTTCGAATCGATGCTCGAATTCAACGCTGAAACCGAGGAAATCGAGGTAGAACTCGCGGGCCTTGGTTTCGTCGAACATCCGCAAGATCGGGATGGCCTTGTCAAAGGTAATGACCGGTTGCGGTGCCTCGGCCGGCAACAGCGCCGCAGCGGTGTTCCAGTCCTTGTAACCCAGTTGCCGAGCGACCAGCTCAAGCGCGTTGGCGTGAGACACTTCATGATCGCTCGCTTGCAAAGCGCTTCGCAGGCGCTTGGCCATGCGCTTGGCTTTCTCGATTGACAGCATAAATCCTCCTGGCGTCGAAGCATGTTGGTGCTCGCATTGCCAAACCTCGACGTTCAAGAGTGACTCGAGAGGGTTTGGAGCAGAGATGCTTTCACCTTTCCAATGAGGAGCGAGCGGCAGGCAGCATCGGCCTGCCGCGATAGTACACAGTCGCTGTTATGCGCGAAAGCGCCGCCAGCAGCCCTCTTCTGCACACAAGGCCTACGAAAATCGTGCCACAACTCGTATAGTCCCCACTTGCTGGAAGCCGATCCGCAGTTGCCTTGAGATCCTTGCACGTTGTCCAAGGCCAAGCGGATGTAGTCAATCAACAGGAGTTGGCAAGGATGGATTTTTCGCATCAGCGGGTTTTAGAGGGTGCAATGTTTGAAGCGGTTCGCGCTCGCTCGCCCCTCTTGGGAAAACAGATCATCAATACAGGTTCGTTCAGCGTGCTGTTCGAGGGCGAAACAGCGGCATCGGTGCATCGTTTGTCTTCCGACAACGCCACCCATGATTTCGCCGCAAAAGCGCGCCAGCTTGGCCTGCCTGGCGTGGTCGGAGTGCTTGCAGACTACGGCGCCGTCGCCCTGTACGACGAGAGTGACTACGGCGCCGAGTACCTGTGGCTGGCCCATCTCGAACGTCTGGAGAGCCTGCAGGACTACCCTGCCCAGCGCGCCGCGGTCGCGCACCTGCTGGTGCATCTGACCGATTGTGACGACGGCGACCTGTTAGGTACGCAGGCCGACAAATGCAACTTGTTGACGAAGCTGAACGACGCCCCTGTCGAGCCGTACACGCAACAGGCTGTCGAAGCCATGAAGCGCCTGCTGCCGGAGTACATCAGGAACACCGACGTTGCCATCGACCTTGAAATCAGTAATTTCATGGTCCGCGCCTCCACTGGCGACGTGGTGCTGAGCGACCCACTCAGCGGGCTTGCCGATGTCTCTCAAGCGCACCATCAACGCTTGTTGGATGAAGTCATTGTGATTGCCGATACGTTGGGTTGAATCTGTTGCTGTCTATAAAGATGCACTCACGGGGGCGTACATTGCACGTTAGCGCGCAAACTCCTAGTCACGCGAAAACGTTATAACGCTGTAGGCAAACTCGTGCGGTTGCCGCACAACGCCTGTATCAGGGTTGTTCATCCTGACCCGATCGTCGTCGTGTACAACCAGAACATGGCTGTTATCGAGCACCTCAACCCCTTCAGGCTTATTGGTGAATTGGAGCGGTGAGCCATCCTTGAGCCTCACCGCTTGTGGTCTACCCGGCTTATCGCCCTCCAGCGGCAGAACCCACAGAAACCCACCCAGTGTATTACCGCGTTCAAAGCTCGTTGCAGCATAGAATCGGTCCTGGTTGTAGCGATCGAATTCAATAGCGGAAATCCCTAACTCGGGATGAGAGCCGGCAGGCAAATCAAGAGCCTGCATCAGTTGGTCGGCAGGGAGATTCCAGACAACCTCAAAACTATCTCCCAACACGAAGCCGCTGTCGGTGATGGCGAACGGTACAGAAAGCAGCAGGAATGAGAAACCTGCTGCTTTTTTGCTAGGTCCATGCTTACGAATTCCTACCAGCAGACGGTCGCCGGGAGCGGTCGTCAAGGCTTCGATCTGGTAATAGGGAGTACCGATGGCGTGGCTGATGTGTTCTCGCAAACTGCGTGAGCTTGTGACATTGCCACGCGTGGAAGGAGAAATGACCTGCGCCTTTTCTGGTGCATCGACGGGCCAGTAAAGCAGCGTACTGAGCGCATCTGCTGCAGCCTGCTGCTCGCTGCCCTCCTTGTTGAACGCAGTGCTCGCGATGACGAACTTGCCATCCAACGTCGTGGTCAGCGCCTCATATTTGTCTGCTCTGCGCAGCACGTCTACTGCCAGGTAGCTGGGAGTGCCAATGATCTGGTTGTTCTTGAGCGCCATTGTGAATACAGCTGAATCAGCTGGGTTGGGCAAAGGCTTGTCATTGGCGAGCAACAAGGCTTCGCCGATACGAGCGACGCCCGAGACTTCACAATTGACCTTTTGACCTGCCGCGTAACAGGGCGCGAAATGGTGCTGTATAGAGTCTACAGTCGCCGCACCAGGCGCGGCATAGGCGCTGACGTGGTAAAAAATCAGTCCACTAAGTGCGAACGACCTGATTGGCCTACTCATGGCTTTCCTCCGTGAATGCGCCATTGCGGTATAGGTTTGAAGGTACGCAGAAGTGAGCAATGAAGTAACTGGCATTTCTGACAGGTAGTGTTTGCCGTCGGCGCAAATGGGCTGCACAGAAACGAAAAAAGACGCCGAAGCGTCTTTTTTCGATGATCTACAGAATTAATGAAATTCCCAGATCTATATTTGGAGCGGGAAACGAGACTCGAACTCGCGACCCCGACCTTGGCAAGGTCGTGCTCTACCAACTGAGCTATTCCCGCATTTGGTGACGGCCATTCTATAGATTCACGGAACGCCGTCAAGCCCTTGATTCAAAAAAGCTTTATTTTTGTTCCGAACCTTCGCGCAGGTGCGGCCAGGCGGCGCGCAGGTAGTGCACCATAGACCACAAGGTCAGGCCTGCGGAAATCATCAGCAAGACGTAGCCCAAAATCACCCAGAAGGTCATCACCGGCGGATTGGCCAACAGAATCACCAGCGCGAGCATTTGTGCGGCGGTTTTCCACTTGCCCAGGTTCGACACCGCGACATGTGCCCGTGCGCCCAACTCGGCCATCCATTCGCGCAGGGCCGATACCACGATCTCACGACCGATGATCACCGCTGCTGGCAATGTCAGCCAGAAGTTTGCATGGACCTGCACCAACAGCACCAAGGCCACAGCGACCATCAACTTGTCCGCCACGGGGTCGAGGAAGGCTCCGAAGGGTGTGCTCTGCTGCAGTCGGCGGGCCAGGTAGCCGTCAAGCCAGTCGGTGGCCGCTGCAACAGCAAAGACACTGCTCGCTGCGATATAGCTCCAATGGTACGGAACATAAAACAGCAAAATGAAGATCGGAATGAGCAGGACGCGAAGAACTGTAAGTAGATTTGGGATATTCATCGGCACAACTGGCTGCAAAGTGAGGGGGCATTCTACTCGCTATGCAGGGTCGCATAAATCGACTCGGCAAGCTTTTTACTGATTCCCGGTGCTTTGGCGATTTCTTCGATGCTGGCACGGGTCAATTCCTGCAGGCCACCGAAGTGTTTAAGCAGGTCACGACGGCGTTTTGGTCCTACCCCAGCTACATCTTCAAGGCTGGAGGTACGTCGGGCCTTACCGCGTCGGGCACGGTGGCCGGTAATGGCAAAGCGGTGCGCTTCGTCACGAATCTGCTGAATCAAGTGCAACGCTGGCGAGTCGCCCTTGAGGGTGAACTCGTGGGCCGCATCGTTGAGGTACAAGGTTTCAAAGCCCGCCTTGCGGGTTACGCCTTTGGCCACGCCGAGCAGAATCAGGTCTGGCACCGCCAATTCCTGCAGCACATCGCGGGCCATGTTCAACTGGCCCTTGCCGCCGTCGACCAACAGCACGTCTGGTAACTTGCCCTCTCCGTCCTTGATGCGCCCGAAGCGGCGAGTCAGGGCCTGATGCATGGCCGCATAATCATCGCCCGGGGTGACGCCTTCGATGTTGAAGCGTCGGTAGTCCGATTTCAGCGGCCCCTCCGGCCCAAACACCACGCAGGATGCTACGGTGGCCTCGCCACTGGAGTGACTGATGTCGTAGCACTCAAGGCGTTGAGGCACCTCATCGAGGGCCAGCACCTGAGCCAAGGCTTCAAAGCGTGACGCCATGTGCTGACGGTTCGCCAGGCGGGCGCCGAGGGCCTGTTCGGCGTTGGTCACCGCCAACTGCTGCCAGCGCGCACGGGTACCGCGCACCCGATGGCTGATGGTCAGTTCGCGCCCGCGCAAGGTTTCGATGGCCGCGGTGAACGCAGCGAAATCTTCATGCACCACGTTAACGATCAATTCGCCCGGCAGGTCGCGCTCGGCGTTACCTATATAGTACTGCGAGAGAAACGCGGCCATCACCTCGGCCACATCCTCTTCGATCCCAACCTGCGGAAAGAAATTCTTGCTTCCCAAAACACGCCCACCGCGCACACTGATCAAGTGCACACAGGCGCCACCAGGGTTGGTAAACGCCGCGACGACATCCACATCGCCACTGCCGCCCTCCATACTCTGCTGGTCCTGGACCCTGCGCAGCAGCCCGATCTGATCGCGCAGCTCGGCGGCCTTTTCAAATTCCAAGGCCATCGCCGCCTGTTCCATCTCAGCATTGAGTTCATTGGTCAATTGGTGACTGCGCCCCTCGAGGAACATCACCGAGTGGCGTACATCGATGGCATATTCCTCGGGCTCGACCAAGCCGACACAGGGGGCCTTGCAGCGCTTGATCTGGTACTGCAGGCATGGGCGGGTGCGGTTGCTGTAGTAGCTGTCTTCACATTGGCGAACAAAGAAGGTCTTTTGCAACAAGCTCAAGCTTTCGCGAATTGCCCCGGCACTTGGATAGGGGCCGAAGTACTTGCCCTTCTGTTTCTTGGCTCCGCGGTGAATGCCGAGGCGCGGAAACGGACCATCGGAGAGAAACACATAGGGATATGACTTGTCGTCGCGCAACAGAATGTTATACGGCGGCCGCCACTGCTTGATCAGCGTCTGCTCGAGCAGCAGCGCTTCGGTCTCGTTGGCGGTAATGGTGGTTTCGACCTGGGCAATACGCGCCACCAGCGCAGCCGTCTTCGGCGCCAGGCCAGTTTTGCGAAAATAACTGGCCAGGCGCTTCTTGAGGTTTTTTGCCTTACCGACATACAGCAGCCGGGCTTCACCGTCGAACATCCGGTAAACGCCTGGGCGACCACTGCAGGTCGCCAGAAAGGCACTTGCATCAAACACAGGAATCATGAGTTCAGAGATTGGCGTCAACCATGCCATGGCGGACCGCCAACAGCGTCAGCTCGACGTCGCTGGTGACCGAGAGTTTTTCGAAAATTCGATACCGGTAAGTATTCACCGTTTTCGGGGACAGGCACAGCTTATCGGAGATGATCTGTACTTTCTGGCAACCGACGATCATCAGGGCGATCTGGATTTCTCGCTCTGACAGCGTATCGAATGGCGAGCCTTGCGGCTGGAACGGTTTCAGTGCCAGTTGCTGGGCAATTTGCGGGCTGATATAGCGCTGACCTGCAAAGACCAGGCGAATGGCCTGCACCATTTCGTCGAGCCCTGCCCCTTTGGTCAGGTAACCAGCTGCGCCGGCCTGTAGCAACCGAGTCGGAAACGGGTCTTCTTCACAGACAGTCACCGCCACCACTTTTACATCGGGGTGGCTGCGCAGCAATTTGCGCGTCGCCTCAAGGCCTCCGATGCCGGGCATTTTCACGTCCATGAGGACGACGTCAGGCTTGAGCTCACGTGCCACCTTCAAGGATGCCTCGCCAGAGTCAGCCTCGCCCACTACCTGCAAACCATCGATATCGGCCAGCATACGGGTGATGCCTGTACGTACCAGATCGTGATCATCGACCACCAGGACCCTAATCAAGCAGACACCTCACACTGCGGCGGCAATTGGATGCCGCCACCTTAGCAAAAACCAAGTGCCAGAGCTAACGGAACAGGTCATCAAATCGACACCCGTTTGTCCTTTGCCGCCACGCGGTCAAAGACTACCGGGTCCGCCTCGCAAACCAGCGCACATGTGCGTGGCAGAGCGCTGGCGAGACTACCGAGCAAATGCTGGACCGCGGCCTGGTCGGCCGTGGGCAGGGCGCGAAATGCACCGAGCAAACTGACCTCTTCGGAGCTAAGGGTGCCCTGGGCTACCGGCGTACGTGTACCGCTCAGTACATACAGGGCATCGACGCCCCTGGCGGCCACGGCGGCCATATAGTCGGCCTTGGGTGTACGTTCACCACTCTCATATTTGCCTTGGGCGTTGGGCTCGACACCGCCAATGTCACCGAAAACGCGCTGGGTAAGGCCCAGACGCTCCCTTTCTTCCCGTAGACGGGGTCCGATTCCGTTCATTGCAGTTCTATGTCCTTGGTCCATCGTCCATGCCTGCTATCCACGCATTCCTGCCAGATAGGCCACTCAAGCGCCACTATGCACGGGAGGACAAGCGCTGCACAAGCCGAGCAACATACTCGAGAGTAGTGGTTTAACAATGACCTTCTCTATTGAGTTGCTTCGACTTGACTACCGGCCGATGAACTTTCCACGCATAAGCGATGGCACTTTGCCCATTTCGATAATTACCCAACTACTATTTATCTCAGGCAACTAAGTGCAAAACATCAAGATCAGAAAACCAACTGACAAACCCGTCAAAAGGCCCGCCACAAAACCGTCAAAATCTGGCCAAAACCCCAAAAAACTCATTTCTTGACGCCATTTAGTCGACGACTGACAAGAAACTATTTTTTGACGCGCAACTAATTGACAACTTTAAGTCATTGATTTTAAACAGTTTTTAATTTGCAATGAATTAATATTAGTTTGAATTCAATATCAAACAACAGATTGCTTGCCTAACTAAAAAAACTCCCCTTAGGATATAAACAAGAGAACGAACACACGGCCTTCGCCTGTCCAGCGCGCGATACGATATCGCGCGCTCGCCGCATCGATTTCACCGATAAACTGAGTAACCGGGACAGCCAGGCTGTGCTCGCAAGAGGGAACTATGAATATCAGTATTTTTGGATTGGGTTATGTAGGTGCAGTCTGTGCGGGATGCCTGTCCTCCCGGGGTCATCAGGTGCTAGGGGTCGACATTTCCCAGGACAAGATCGACATGATCAACCAGGGCAAGTCTCCTATTGTCGAGCCTGGGCTTGAGCAACTGTTGCTCGATGGCGTCAACCGTGGTCGTCTGCGTGGCACCACCGATGTTCAAGCTGCGGTACTGGCTACGGAAATGTCGCTGTTGTGCGTCGGCACCCCGAGCAAGAAAAACGGTGACCTGGATCTGGTCTACATGGAGGCGGTGTGCCGCGAAATTGGCATGGCGCTGCGTGACAAAGCCAGTCGCCACACCGTAGTGGTGCGCAGTACTGTCCTGCCAGGCACCGCCAAGAACGTGGTCATCCCGCTGCTTGAAGCCGCTTCGGGCAAACGTGCCGGGATTGACTTCGGGGTTGCGGTGAACCCTGAGTTCCTGCGTGAAAGCACCGCTATCCAAGACTACGACTTCCCGGCAATGACCGTGATCGGGGAACTGGACGCTCAGTCTGGCGACCTTCTCGAATCGTTGTACAAGGGCCTTGATGCGCCGGTGATTCGCAAGTCGATCGAAGTCGCCGAAATGATCAAGTACACCTGCAACGTCTGGCATGCGACCAAGGTCAGCTTTGCCAACGAAATCGGCAACATCGCCAAGGCCTCCGGCGTCGATGGCCGTGAAGTAATGGACGTGGTTTGCCAGGACTACAAACTCAACTTGTCGCGTTACTACCTGCGTCCAGGTTTTGCCTTTGGCGGCTCTTGCTTGCCCAAAGATGTACGCGCCCTCACCTACCGCGCCGGACAACTGGACGTCGAGCACCCTCTACTGGCCTCGATCATGGACAGCAACCGCAATCAGGTGCGCAACGCTTTCGACCTGATTGCCCGCCAGGACAAACGTCGTATCGGTCTTCTCGGCTTGAGTTTCAAGTCCGGCACTGACGACCTGCGCGAAAGCCCATTGGTGGAACTGGCAGAAATGCTCATCGGCAAAGGCTACGAGCTGACCATTTACGATGCCAACGTCGAATACGCCCGTGTCTTCGGTGCCAATCGCGACTACATCGAATCGAAGATCCCCCATGTGTCGTCGCTGCTGTGCAATGACCTCAACACAGTGATCAACGGCGCCGACGTGATTGTGCTCGGTAACAACGACGATAGCTTCGCCCAGGCACTGGATGTTGCAAGTGACAAACAGGTCATCGACCTGGTCGGCTTCATGCCCCATGGCAGCAACGACAGCCAACAGGGTATCTGCTGGTAACGCCCAAGCTACGTAGAGAGCAACGGGCAAGCAATCCAGGTTTGCGCCTGACTGAACCGAACACCTGCCGTTTTCTGCCTGCCGCCTCGCGGCCGGGCCTGGTAAGTGCGCATTTCAGTCAGGCCCATGTGCCTGTAGAACGGAGCAACGGTTAGATGGAACGACAGCAACAACCGCCTTCAGGCGCACGCCGGGGAGCCGCAAGCTTTTGCGCCTGGGCCTGCCTGTTCGGCCTGATCGCCCTGGCCTCGGAAATGATCGCTCCGGCGTATCTGGACCCAAGCCACCACAGCTTCATCTTCATCATCGGCACCTTGGGAATGTGGCGCTATGGCAATGCCATCGTGCACTACCTGCGTGGCATGTACTTCCTGCACTGGAAGTTTCCACGCATCCGCAAGGCTGTGGAGCGCATGGGTGACGCCGCGCTGCCGGCACATATGTTCATGGTGGTGACCAGCTTTCGCATTCCAACCCATACCACCTTCAAGGTCTACCAGTCGGTTTTCCAGGAAATACAACGGCTCAATGTGCCCTGCACGGTGATCGCTTCGATTGTCGAAAAAGGTGACGAGCAGTTCATCAAGGAAATCATGCGCAACGAGGTCAAGGGCCGCGACGATATCAAGCTGGTTATCGTCCGCGCCCGTGGCACCGGCAAGCGTGATGGCCTGGCCCATGCGTTTCGTGCTTTGTCGCGGCAGATGCCACTGGAAGACTCGGTTGTCGGTGTGGTCGATGGCGACACCATGATGCTGCCCGGCTGCGTGGAACGTGCGGTGAAACTGTTCGCCTACTTGCCCAAGGTCGGCGGCCTGACCACCAACGAGTTCTGCGAAGTCGAAGGCAGCAACCTGATGCGCCAGTGGCACTCGATGCGTTTCGTCCAGCGCCACATCAACATGTGTTCCATGGCCCTGTCGCACCGCGTACTGACCCTGACCGGACGCTTGTCGTTCTTCCGCGCCAGCGTCATGACCGACCCAGCCTTCATCCGCGACGTCGAGGCCGACTTTCTCGAGCACTGGCGCCTGGGTCGCTTCCAGTTCCTCACCGGTGACGACAAATCATCGTGGCTGAGCTTGATGCGCGCCGGCTGGGACACCTTCTACGTGCCCGACAGCAATACCCTGACCGTCGAGCATCCACCAGACAACAGTTTCTGGCGGGCCACGCGACTGCTGATGTTCCGCTGGTACGGCAACTCGTTGCGACAGAACTTTCGCGCCACCGCCCTGCTCGGTCGTGCGCGCCTGGGCCTGTTCACCTTGTATGTACTGCTCGATCAACGGGTATCGATGTGGACCTGCCTGATGGGCCTTACCGCCTCGGTAGTGGCTGGCGTCGTGTTTGGCATCCAGTACCTGCTGGTGTACCTGTTCTGGGTGTTGTTGTCGCGCAGCATTGTCACTGTGCTGTTCCTGTTTGCCGGCCACCCGGTCAGCCCGATGTACCCCTTTGTTCTTTATTACAACCAGATCGTCGGCTCGGTGATGAAGATCTATGCGCTGTTCCACATGGACCAGCAGCGCTGGACCCGACAGAAAACCACTTTAAGCAACGGCAGCGTCGACTTCGATGCAGCCCTGAACCGCTGGTCCTCGAAAGCGATGTTGTTCTCCTCCATCGCGATTTTCTTCGGGGTTATCTCGGTTCTTCTCGAACTCACGCAACGTTAAGGAAAGGCGCCTGCCATGAGTAGCTCAAGTACACCTACAGTTCCCGCTAAAGCTGCAGCCAATGTCGTTCACGAAGCTATCGACGAACGCCAGCACGTGCGCACCCGGATCAATGCCCACATCACCCTTACAGCGGCCGGCCAGCCCACCATCGAAACCAACGTGCAGGACATCTCCCTGGGCGGCATTGGCCTGCGTCACGACAAGCCGCTGACCATCGGCAGCCTGTACAACGCCTCGATTCGCCTGCGCCTGAATCAGTTGAACCTGAGCCTGGACAGTAAAGTGCGCATCGTTTCCCAGCGCGGTGAGGAAGTAGGTGCGCAGTTCGTCGACCTGGATGCGCAAAAGCGCGACATCTTGCGCTACATCATCAGTGCCTACCTATCGGGCGAAATTGCCGACATCAACGGTCTGTTCAACGTGATGCAGCGAGAAAACTACATCAAGGAACGCAAGCAACAGCACGCCAGTGCGCGCAACGGCAGCGATCGCCTCAAGGCCGTGGCCGGTACCCTGCTCTATGCCGCTGCCGGCCTCGCCGCAGCGGGCTTCGTGGCCTACAAGAGCTACATGCTGTTCTTCCGCATTCCTGCCGTACAGGCGCAGGTTTCAGCCAACGCGCAAGTCATCAGCATGCCCGACAACGGCTACGTCAAGTTCCTCCTCAAGCCCGGCCAGGCGGATGTGAAGGCCGGTCAACCCTTGGCCAATATCTCTACCCAGTTGGCTACCAGCTTCACCAGCCCTGCGGACATGAAAGCCGTGGCGGATCTGTCGCCAGGCGACCTGCAGACCCTGCTTGGGCGCGCAACTATCGAAACGGTGATCAACAGCCCGTGCGATTGCGAAGTCTACTTCCCCACCAAGCCTCTCGATGGTTATGGCTACAAGCAGGCGCCGCTGATGCACTTGCTACCGCGCAATGAAGGCCTGTTCGTCACCGCCAACGTGCCCTTCGACAAGCTGGCCGATATCTCCCGAGTGAAGTCGGTGGATATGAAGGTGTTTGGTCTGGATGAAAACTTCACCGGCAAGGTAGTGGATTCCCGTGTCGACGAGGTCAACAAAAACCTGGCGCTGACCATCGCCCCGGACTCCCCATTGCCGCGCGAGGCTTATCAGAAGCCGGTGGCTGTTGATCTGTTCCTGAGCCTGCCGTTCACGGCATCGCGCTGAGCAAAAAGGAAGAATTGGCGATGAACGCGATGATGCCCTCCCGCCTGTTGCTGGCCAGCCTGTGCGTGGCTTGTGCCGGCGCCGTCTCGGCCGGACAGAGTCTGGATCAGATCCGCTACGCGCTGTACAAGGACCCGAGTGCTAATGTCAGCGGCGATCTGCGCCTGCTGTCGGAGCGTGGCGACCTGGCGTCCAAGCTGTTGTTGGGCGATGTCCTGGCCAGCACCAATGGTGCCAACCGCATGGAAATCATCGGCCTGTACAAGGAGGCATTCGCGGACGGCCACGGTCAGATTCCGGCGCTGACTTCCCTGGCACGCCTGCTCGACCGCACCCCCAGCCTGCAACAGGAACAACGCGACTGGATGGCCCAGGCCCTGACGCGCTACCCGGCTACCCTGGACCCGCGCAACGCCAGTACCACCCTTGAGGTGTTCCTGGTCTACCCGCAATTGGTTTCCACCGGCGATGCCGAGCAACTGCTGGCGCTGTACCAGCAGTCGTGCCTGCTCAACTGCCGCCCGGAGCTTTTCCGTGCCGTGCTGGCTGAACGCCAAGGCGATCGTCAGGGCGCAGAGCATTGGTACCAGCAGGCGGCGCGTGTGGACGTGCGCGCAATCGATCGTTATTACCGCTTCCTGGGTGACGATCAGGACCGCGCGTTTCCGGTCTTCGCCCGTAGCCTTGAGCCCCAGCGCTCTACCCTTGCAGTTGAGATTGTGCAGCGCATTGGCTCACTGCTCGAAAGCATCAGCAGTGTGCAGCGCGCTGATTTCGAAGCAGACCGCTACGCGCGCCAAAGCGCTGCCATGGGCCCTGCCGGTACGCAACCCGATGCGGCGCAACTGGCGGCGGAAAAGGCTCAACGCGATGTCCTCGATGCGGCCCTGGCCGAAGCCCACCGCTGGCGTGACAACGCCGCCGACCGTGGCTTCGTACCGGCCATGGTGTCCAGAGCCAACTTCATGATTTCCACGCCCACCGAGCACAACGCCGAGGAAACCCAGGCCCTGATCGACCAGGTGCAGGCCCGCGAACCCACCCGCGCCAAGGTCCTGCAGGCGTCTTTCTACATGGTCAACAACTGGCTGACACTCGACCCGCAGAAGGCCCGGGCGCTGATCGATGAACTGATCGCCAGCCATTACCCCGACGCTCAACTGCTGCTGGCCGAGTACTACAGCAAAGGTGTGGAAGATCAACCGGATCAAGAAAAAGCCCTGCAAATTTTCCAGGCCCAGGCCGACGCCGGTTCCACCACCGCCTGGTACCGCATGGCGACCTTGCATGCTTACGGCCGCGCCATCTGTCATGACCCGGTCAAAGCCTACGCCTACGCCCAGGTGGCGATGGAACTCGGTGAAAACGGTGCGCGCAGCTTGATCAAGCGCCTGGAAAAAACTCTCAAAAAGGATGACATCGACCGCGCCCTGGCGGCGCGCGCCGATCTGTTGAAGGAGACAACCCTGTGAAAGCGCATCACTCATTGTTCGGTGCCCTGCTGGCCCTGACCCCGCTATACCCGGCCATGGCCGCAGAAGAAATCACCGGCCCTGAAGCTGATAGCACCGAACCTGTGCGAGTGATGCCCAGCGATGGCAGCACGCCTGTCATCACCTCGGAGTTTTTCAACAAGCTTACGGTACAGACCGGCTACGGTCCGGAAGACTCACAGGTCGACCGCGACCGCGAGAAGTTCTACAGCCTGCGCTATGAGCCTTCGTTCGCCTGGTATTCGCCGGAAAAACGCTGGGCCAAGTGGATGGTCTACGGCCGCATGTGGCTGAACTACGACTCCAGCCAGTCGGGCAACCTGCAGAACGAATCTACCAACAACAATAACGTTCGTGAGCAACCGCAAGGCTGGTATGCCGAGCTGCGCGAGCTGTATGTGAAGCGCAACCTGATCGGCGACGATCCGCGCTACTCGATGTCATTCGGCCGTCAGCGTTTCTTCGATGACTACGGCCTGTGGTGGGACGACAGCCTTGAGTCTGTGCGTTTCAACTACAAGGACACCTTTTCCGACGCCTTCCTCGCCGTGGGCCAGAAATTCCATAACTACAACACCGACGTCAACAGCCTCCCGGCCAGCGAAGAACGCACGCTCTATGTGATGGGCGAATACGCCTACCGCTGGAGCGAGAACAACCGAGCCGGCGTGCGCATGATGTACGAGAACGACCGCAGCGACCATGATGTCGACGACCGCTACGACTTCAAGGGCATGCGCTACGGACTGTTCTTCAAGGGCGACAATCTGCCGTCGGCGGTCATCAGCGACTACCACGTGGAACTTGCCGCGCTCGATGGCAAGATGGACAACACCAATGGCACTGGTGTGACCAGCACTGGCCATAGCAGCAAGGGTTGGGTCGCTTTGGGTGAAGTCGGCAAGCGCTTCGATACCCTGCCGTGGACCCCGCGCGTGGCCCTGCGCGGCGGCCTCACCGACAAGCCCAGCGACGACAACGACGGTTTCCGCCTCAACACCATCCAGTCCGACCGCATCACGCGCCAAGGCTCGTACAGCACGCGCCTGACCAGCTCCTTTGTCAGCATTGATCTGCAGAACCTGAGTTACTACGGCATCGCCCTGGAAACCCAACCCACCCCGCGCAGCGCCCTGGACCTGCGTCTTACCCAACTGAACATGCGCGACGACGATGGCGTGGTGCCGATCCGCATGGCCAGCGACAGCCGCAGCAAGCGCCAGAGGCAACTCGACAATGGCCAGTACGGGAAGGGCGACAACGTCGGGCAAATGCTCGACCTCAACTACTACTGGAAGATGTTTCCGGTGGCACTCGACGGCAAGCACCTGGATGTCAACGCGTTGGTCAGCGCCAGTTACCTCAATGCCGGTAGTGCATTGAAAACCGGTGACGATTACCAGTTGAGCCTCGGCGTCGTAGTCAGCTACTAAGGACGGACCCTTCGATGATCTTCGCCTCCAACGTCTTTCTGTTCCTGTACCTGCCTTTGTTCCTGGCGGTGTACTTCCTGTCGCGCCCGCAGTGGCGCTCGACCGTCATTGTCGCTGCCAGCTACATCTTTTATGCCTGGTGGCGACCTGACTTTTTGCTGCTGTTCGTTGCCATCACCTACTGGAACTACTGGTTCGGCCTGCGTATCAAGGCGCGCCTGGACGCAGGTGACAAACGCTGGGCATTACGCCTGCTGTGGATCGGCATCATCGGCAACCTGTCGACCCTGGGTTACTTCAAGTACGCCAACTTCGGCGCTGAAGTACTTGCCGCCCTGCTCGCGCCACTGGGCATCAACACCTGGACCCTGGAAACGATCTTCCTGCCGTTGGGCATTTCCTTCTATGTGTTCCACGCCCTGAGCTACATCGTCGACATCTACCGCAAAGATGCCACGCCAACGAACAACTTCATCGACTTCGCCGCCTTCGTGGCGTTGTTCCCGCACCTGGTTGCCGGCCCGATCCTGCGTTACAGCCAACTGGCTCCGCAGCTGCGCCAACGTACTCACTCTCTGGAGCTGTTTTCCCTCGGGGTTTGTCGCTTCATGCTCGGCTTTATCATGAAGGTACTGATTGCCGACCAACTGGCGCCGATCAACGTGCTGTTCATCAGCGAAGGCACATTGCAGCTCAGTGACGCCTGGTTCGGCCTGATGGTCTCGACCCTGCAGCTGTACTTCGACTTCGCTGGCTACAGTCATATGGCCTTGGGCCTGGCATTGATGATGGGGTTCCGCTTCCCGGAAAACTTCAACCAGCCGTACGTGTCCCAGAGCATCACCGAGTTCTGGGCACGCTGGCACATGACCCTGGCGCATTTCCTGCGCGATTACGTGTACATGCCGCTGGTGCGCAAGCGCGTTGCCGGCGCATTGCCAGCGCTGGTCTACACCATGTTGCTGTCGGGACTGTGGCACGGTGCGAGTTTTGCCTTTATCTGCTGGGGTCTGTTCTTTGGCCTGGGCATGGTCATCGAACGCAAGTACAACCTGGCAACCAAGATCACCACGCCTTATCACCTGGGGCGCAACCTGCGCACCTTCGTGCTGATCATCCTGAGTATGCCGCTGTTCTTCACCAACGACCTGCGCCACAGCCTGGATATCTACCAGGCGCTGTTCGGTCTCAATGGCCTGGGGTCGCTGGACCTCTATGTATTTGGTGCCTCGAAAATGGCCATGTCATTTGCGGTCGTCGCGCTCTGCTGGCTGGTGCTGGCCGGTAGCAACAACGTGCGTTACTACGCCGGCAACAAAGAGCACTACTTCATGCGTCATGTCGGTGGCCTCAAGGCCGTGCTGCTGTGGGCCGGCTTCGCCCTGGCCCTGAGCAGCCTGGCGGCGAACTCCTTTTCACCCTTCCTGTATTTTCAGTTTTAGGAGACCGCCATGTACCCGGTCATGAATTCGGCGAGCAAGGTCAACGGCATTCTTTTTGCCGTGGCGCTGGCAGGGATGTTCATCTACTCCCTGCCACCGGTGTTCAGTTTCGCCAAGAACCAGAGCGATGCCTGGAACCTGTTTGTCGATGGCAAATTGCTGCGCAAATTCGAGCAGGTCTACGACAAACGCTTCTTCCTGCGCGAACCGTCGGTAGAACTGTGGGCCAACGCCCAATATCGCCTGTTTGGCGAGGGCACCAAAGGTGTGGTGCTGGGCAAGGACGGCTGGTTGTTCACCAACCAGGAGTACCGTGTGCCGAACAACCTGCAAGCCAACCTTGATGGTCAGTTGGCGCAGATCGCCGAGGTGGAAGAAAAGCTCAAGGCACACAACAAGCGCCTGATCGTGCTTCCCCTGCCGATGAAAGTAGACATCTACTCCAGCCACGCCGAGCGTGCTGTCGACCCACGCGCGATCAGTCTGTACGACCGCTTCGTCGCAGGCCTGCAGGCAAACAAGATCGACGTCACGCCGGTGCGTTCAGCGTTCTTGAGCAACCTCGGTGGCCCGGAGCTTTTTCTCAAGTCCGATACCCATTGGAGCCCGGAAGGCGCGCGTCTGACCGCCTATGAGCTGGCCCGTCAGCGCCCCGAGCTGTTGGGTGATGAGCGCTACGTGTCGCACAAGGTTGCGCAGAAAGCGGTCAAGGGCGACCTGATGAACTATGTGCAGTTCAATCATGCACAACTGGCCCCGCAGTTCGGTCCCAATCAGATTGCCCTGTACGAAACCCTCAAGGCCGAACAGGACAGTGACGCCTTGTTCGCCGACGAACAACAGAGCCTGCTGCTGGTCGGCACCAGCTACAGCAAGATCGACGACTGGAACTTCACAGGCTTTCTCAAAGAAGCCCTCAACCGCGACCTGCTCAGTGTCGCGGTGGAAGCCCGCGGGCCGTTCGAAGCCATGAACCAGTTCCTGGCCAGCGACGACCTGAACAACCCACAGATCGACACAGTGGTCTGGGAGTTCCCCCTGCGCACCCTGCTTGCCCACCGTCTTGGCTCATTGAGCCGACCCGGCCAGACCCAACATTTCTGAGACTTTCAAGGAGATCATCATGAATCGTTCGCTCAAGCAATTGCTCACCGCCACTACCCTCGTATTGATCAGCAGCCAGGGCATCGCCGCAGAGGGCAATGCTGACCTGTACGACGCCGTGGCCCCTGCCGACTCGGCCTTCGTGCGCGTCCTCAACTTGTCCGACAGCAACATCGACGTGACCCTGAGCGGCAAACTCACCCCTCAGCGCGTTGCCGCCGGGCAACTCAGTGGCTACCGCTTCACGCCCGCCGGCAGCCACAAGATCGCCGTAGGGAACAAGGCTATCGAACCGCAGCTCAAGGCCAACGCCGCCAGCACCGTGGTCTATGACGGCAGCAAGTTGACCCTGATCGCCGACAAATACGTCAACGAGCCGAAAAAAGCGCAAATCGCGTTCTATAACCTGACCCCGACCAAAGTGGCGCTCAAGACCGTCGACGGCAAAAGCGTCGTGGTCGACACCCTGGGCCAGGACCAAACCGGCAGCCGTATGGTCAACGAAATCAAGATCGGTTTTGCCGCCTATGACGATCAGCAGAAAGTTGCCCAGTTCGACGAGCTGTTCCTGAAAAAGGGCCGCTCCTACAGCTACGTACTGCTGCCTCAGGGTACTGGCTATCGGAGCATGAGCATGGCCAACAGCATCGACGCGAGCGAGTGAGTGGCGCCATGAAAAGCCTATACGCCCTTGGCCTCGCCGCCGCAGGTGCCCTGTTCAGCGTGCAGGGTGTCGCCGCCGACAGTAACCAGGCCACCTGCAAAGGCCTGGAGTGCCTGGTTTGCCCCGGTTTGAGCAACCCCCAGCACTACGCCGAAGGCCGCATGAAGTTGATGCGGGAAATCGTTCCGGGCAAGGACCGCTGGCTGTTTCGTTCAGCCGTGGACCTGACCAACGATTTCGGCATCCCGGCGCCTATGCGCCCAGAGTTCGCCCGCCTGATGGACACCTTCCATCGTCAGGGCATCCAGGTGGCCATGGCCATCCAGCCAACGCGCGGGCTGATGCACCGCGACAAGCTGTATGCCGACAAACTGCATGGCTTCGACTTCAATCGCGCCAGTGGCAACTTGGGCAACTACCTGCAGCAACTGCGCAGTGGCGGCGCGGTGGTCGCACCGATGATGCAACTGGTGCAGAACCCACCTGAGGGTGAGTTTTTCTTTCGCCGCGATCACCACTGGACACCGGCTGGCGCCGAGGCCACCGCACGTCTTCTGGCCGAAGAAGTCCGGCGCCAGCCGTTCTATGCCGCGCTGGACAAGAAGCACTATCGCACCGAGCCTGGGGTGATGCTGCCCAAGGACGGCACCTTGAACCTGGCACTGAGCTACATCTGTGGCAACAACTACGGTTTCCAGTACGTGCGCGGCTTCCAGACGATCCCCGAAGACCAGGGCGCCGATGCCTTGTTCGACGATGCTCCGGATCCGCAGGTAATCCTCGTTGGTGACAGTAACGCCGCCGCTCGAGAAGACGAAAGCAAGCAGTTCAACTTCGACGGCTACCTCAAGCAATACCTGGACGTCGACATCCTCAACTACGCCCTGCCGGGCGTTGGCCAGGATGGCTCGTTGCTCGAATACCTGTTGTCGGAGAACTACAAGCCCAAGGCGCCGCCCAAGCTGATTATCTGGGAGCTGCCGGCCAACTATCAGTTGGAGTCCGACCTGATGTATCGCCAGCTGATTCCGGCGATCAAGGGCGGCTGCCCGGTGTCCACCGAAGTTATGGCCAACCGCCTGCAGCGTCCTGCGCTGAAGGTCAACGACCGTATCGAGCTGCTCAGCAACGCAGGCGAAGCGCGCAAGACCGTCAATGGCGGCTTCCTGGATATCCGCATCAGCGACAAGAACGTCAAGGATTTCTACGTGATCGTCTATTACGACAACGGTGCTCGGGACAAGGTCTGGTTCCGCCGCGAAGCGGTGGTTACCGGCGGCCAGTACTACTTGGAGTTGAGCCGCGCCAAGGAATTTGCCGGTGCCAACCTGCTCTCGGTGTTCATGGAGCCAACCAAACCCGGCACTGCCGCCACCCAGGTGGAAACTCGACTATGTCTGTGAAGACCTGGAGCGTACTGGCCCTGGGCCTTTGCGCCAGCCTGCAACTGAGTCAAAGCCTGGCAGCCAATTCGATCTGGCCGCCTCGGGCAACCACGCAGTCGGCGATGATCGCCGACTACCGTACCCTACAGTGCAGCAAGGAGCCTCCGGCGCCGTACACCGGCAGCCTGCAGATGAAGAGCAAGTACGACCAGCGTGATGCGACCAAGTCCACGTTGCGCAGCAGCCCGGACGCCGACAGCGAAAAAATCGGCAAGCAGGTCAAGCAGTTCATTGGTGGGCTTATCTATGCCAGCAAGCGCTTCCAGCGGGCGAAAACGCCACAGGAAGCCAATATGGCACTGGCCTGCCAGGACCAATGGCTGCAACACTGGGCACAAGCCGGCGCCCTGCTCAACCCGGACGCCAGCAGCACCGGCATGGCGGCGCGCAAATGGGCGGTGGCGGCAATGGCCTCGACCTTACTGATGACCCAGGCCGCCAGCGACGGCAAGTTACAACTGTCGGCACAACAGCGCGAATGGTTCGCCCAATTGGCCGAGCGCATCATTGCTGAATACCAACCACGCCGCGCCTCCAGCTTCGCCTGGTTCAACAACCATGATTACTGGGCTGCCTGGGCCGTGGCGGCAACCGGCATGTTGATTCAGCGCGACGACTTCATCCAGTGGGCTGACGGCAACCTGCGCCGTGGCTTGCAGCAAGCCGTCAAAGCCAGTGATGGCAGTTATGCCTATCTGCCACTGGAAGTCGCTCGGGGCAAGCTGGCCGCCACCTACAGTCAGTACGCACTGGTTCCTCTGGTATTGCTCGCCGAATCGGCGCGGGTCAATCACTTGCCTTGGAGCGCCGAGGATCAACAGACCCTGGATCTGCTGGCCAACTTTGCCGCGCGCAGCATCCTCGACCCCGACGAGTTGCCTGAACTCAAGGGCAAGTCACAGACCTCGGTGGCCCCTTATAAACTGGCCTGGCTTATCCCCTTTCTGGCACGCACGCCGGATCATCGCCTGGCGCGCCAGCTGTACGAAAACGAAGACGGCGACGTCGACAACTACAGCCAGATTGGCGGCCCGCTCAAGCCGCTCTACCCCAAATTGCCGTAACCCAAGGACGAATCGCCATGGCCATGCGCCCTCTATCCCTTTGCTGTCTTGCCGTCCTGCTCTGCGCAGGCACGGCGCAGGCCGCAAGCCAAAGCCTGCCGCTGCAGCAAGCGCTGAGTGTCGTCAGCGAGAATGAGCATCAAGCACAGTTGCAGCAGGTGCAGCGACAGGTAAGCCAAGCGGTGCACGTGCAGGTTACCGAGCGCCCGCGCCCGGTCGGCCGTGCCAGTGTCAGCCTGCAACCGATGTTCTCCTCGCAGGCCGGTAGCTGGCCGTTCGAGCCGTTCGTCAACAATGGATTGTTTCGGGCCATGGCCGGTTATCAGGCACACCACCCACAAGCGGTGCTCGTTCGTGGCGGCAGCATTACACTCGCGCAACTGCATGATGACCTGAACAACCCGCACATCATCAAACGCTACAAGGACGGTTACCTGCTCAGCTACCCGCTGATGATTGCGGGCGATGGCGGCCTGGTGCTCGAAGGCACGAGCCTGTATTTGTACAGCTTCTCCGGTACCGCGCTGATCAACCAAGGCTGGTTGGGCCTGAACCAGTCACGCCTAGCCAGCGTTGCCGGTGACAAACCCAGCAGCACCGACCGTGCCTGGCGCCCGTTCGTCGTGGCCTGGGCAGGCAGCCATACCCAGGTGATTGGCTCGACGCTGGAGCGCCTGGGCTACAACGCCAACTTGTCCAGAGGCCTGACCACTGCCTTGAGCAGCCAACAGTCGGCGAACACCGCGCAGGCCACGGTGATCGTGCGCAACAGCCAGTTCAACGAGCTGTCCAGCGCCGTCGAACTGCAACACAGCCAGGCGCAGATCGTCGACAGCCGCTTCGAACAGTCCCAGCAGTACGCCATCGACGTACGCGACAGCCGAGTCAGCGTGGTCAACAACCAACTGCGCGGTATCGACAACAACAGCGGCATTCGTGTGCGCGGACAATCGGTGGCTCGCATCGAGCGCAACCTGATACTTGGTGCCAGCAAGGCCGCCATTGAAGTCAGCGACCAGCAAGGTGCGCTACTGCTCAGTGCCAACCTGATCGGTGACAGCCGCGGCAACGGCGTGCAACTGCGTAGCCTGGCACCTTCCACACAGGCCCCGCTGTTGATCGAAGACAACCTGATCGGCAACAGCCAGGGCAGCGCCGTGGACGCCAGCGAAGTGAGCGGTGCAATCATGGTTAACAATCGCATCGGCAATACCCCTGAATACGCCATCAGCTTGCGCAACTCCGCGCCGCTGCCGGGGCCGCTGACCCTCAGCGGCAATGTCCTGGGCACAGCAGGCAAGGCGGTGGTACGTATCGAGGGTGTGCAGCAGGTGGTGCTCGGCCATAATCGCTTCGAAGGAAAACCGCTGTTGCAAAACCTGTTGATCGGCGACCTGCTGAGCGTTCAGGGGCCCTTGCTTGATGCCACCCAGCGCCAGGGCTGTATTGTCCGTGTCAATCGGGTGGCACAGGCGGCGGCACCAGGTGCGTTGTCGTGTGTACAGAGCGCTAGCCGATAACCCGCTGCATACGCAAAAAGCATTCATCCTCACCCACCACTTCAAAGCCCCGGCGCCGGTACAATGCCTGCGCCGGGTTGCTTTTGAACACGGTCAGGCGTAACTGCCCCAAGCGCCGATCTGCAGCCCAGCCGGCCAACTGCTCCAGCACCTCTCCCCCGATGCCCCGTCCGCGCGCCTGCTCGAGCAAATGCAATTCACGGATGTACAGCGCGTGACGATCCTGGCTGAGACTGCAAAAGCCCAGCACTTCGTCGTTTTCCATGATCAACCATTGTTCACGCCAGCCCCAGGCCTGATCGAACGCTTCTTCGATCCAGAGCAGATCGAATTCACGGTAGTAACGCAGCATGGCCCGGCGGGTAAGATCGCGGGCAAAAGCGCAGTGCTGGTCGGTGGCGGGGATAAGCTGCAATGGAATGGGTCCGGGTCGGTAGAGGTGGCGGCGATTGGCGAGGGTCAAGGCTTGATTTCGCCGGCATAACAAACCGGTGAACTGCTAGGCCCCTGTCGGTCCAACTCCTCCTCCAGCCATTGCGCCAACACCTGTGCGTTGTTGTGCTCAGTATCCTTGCCAGCATAAAGCAAGGTCAGGTCAGCCTTGGCCGCCATACCCAACAACGACCACCAATGCTCCGGCCGAGCCGTCAGCTCCTGACGGTAACGCTGAGTGAACCCGGCAAAATCCACTTCTCCTTTATGAAAGGCCTGGCGCAATGCCGTCGAGGGCGCAACATCCGGCAGCCATAGTGCCTGCAACTGGTCCTTGCGCTTGTTGCGCGGCCACAATCGGTCTACCAGCACGCGCTGGCCGTCTTCAGGCCCGATCGGATCATAAACTCGTTTACAGCGGATCATCGGCACCTCGTCAGTTTTTGTCTCAGCCTAGAACTTTCATTGATCGTAGTCAGCTCGATTTCAGAAAGTTTTTCTATGCTGGCCGCCTGAGGTAAACCAACACGGAGTCATTATGACTACCCCAACGCTGGCCAGCCGTCCATCGCCAGCCGCGCCCGATGCAAAGCCGCGCCTGAACCACAAACCCAGCCGCGGCACCCTGACCCTGTTCATCGGGCTACTGCTGGCGGGGTTGCTCTACACCGCTTGGAGCCTGGTTCAAGATATCGATGCTAGCGGTACAGTGGTCACCACCTGGACACCCTTCCTGCTCTTGGGGGTAGCGCTGCTGATCGCCCTGGGCTTTGAGTTCGTCAACGGCTTTCACGATACCGCCAATGCCGTTGCCACGGTGATCTATACCCATTCCCTACCCGCCTCGGTTGCAGTGGTATGGTCGGGGTTTTTCAACTTTCTCGGCGTACTGCTATCCAGCGGTGCCGTCGCCTTCGGCATTATCGCCCTGCTACCGGTCGAGTTGATGCTCAAGGTGGGCTCCTCGGCTGGCTTCGCCATGGTCTTCGCCCTGCTGCTGTCGGCGATTATCTGGAACCTGGGCACCTGGTGGCTGGGCCTGCCCGCCTCCTCCTCGCATACCCTGATCGGCTCGATCATCGGTGTCGGTGTCGCCAATGCATTGATGCACGGCCGCGACGGCACCAGCGGCGTAGACTGGAGCCAGGCCAGCAAAGTGGGCTACTCATTGCTGCTATCCCCGCTGGTGGGCTTTGTCTGCGCCGCTTTGTTGTTGCTGGCATTGCGCCAACTGGTAAAGCGCCGCGATCTGTACCAGGCCCCGGTCGGCAACACGCCACCGCCTTGGTGGATTCGCGGCTTGTTGATCCTGACCTGCACCGGGGTGTCTTTTGCCCATGGCTCCAATGACGGGCAGAAAGGCATGGGCCTGATCATGCTGATTCTGGTCGGTACCCTGCCCATGGCCTACGCCCTGAACCGGACCATGCCAGCCGAGCAGTCCTTGCAGTTTGCCGCGGTGGCCGAGGCCACTCAGCATGCGTTGCAACGTGAGGCCCCACAATTGTTGAGTGCCGACCCGAGAGAGGTGCTAACCGAATTCATTCGCCAACCGGCAGCCAATCCGGAGCTGGTACCTGCCCTCGCCGCTCTGAGTGGCGCTATCGGTGATGAAGTCGCAGGCTATGGCTCGTTGAACCGGGTGCCCGCCGAGGCCATGGTCAACGTGCGCAACGACATGTACCTGACCAGCGAAACCATTCGTTTGATCGGTAAACACCAATTGGTGACGTTCAACGCCGACACCCAGGCCAAAGTGCAGTCGTTCAAGCACCAGCTTGACGACGCTACGCGCTACATACCGCTGTGGGTCAAGATTGCCGTGGCCATTGCTCTGGGGCTGGGAACCATGGTCGGCTGGCGCCGCATTGTGGTCACGGTCGGCGAAAAGATCGGCAATACGCACCTGACGTACGCCCAGGGCGCTTCTGCAGAGTTGGTGGCAATGTGCACCATTGGCGCCGCCGACATGTATGGCCTGCCAGTATCGACGACCCATGTGCTGTCTTCGGGGGTGGCCGGCACCATGGTTGCGAACGGCTCCGGCCTGCAGATGAAGACCATTTTCAACTTGCTGATGGCCTGGGTACTGACGTTGCCAGCCTCGATCATGCTGGCAGGTGGGTTGTACTGGCTGCTGCGGCACGTCTTCTGACGTCTTCAAGGGGCCTATTCCTCAAGGAGAGGCCCCTGCGATGAAGCGCAACCCAGCAAGCAAGCCAATCGCTACACGTTCTAGCGAAGCCCTAGCGCCGCCTGAACAATGGCCGTGGCTCGATGACCGAGCGACCGTACAACACGCTCATCCCCGCCAGGCCCTTGAGTGCGTCCTCGGCACACTTGTCTTCACGAACCGCGAAGCTGTCGAAGCCACACTGGCGCATGTGGCTCAGTTGATCGCGCAGCACATCGCCAATAGCCCGCAGCTCCCCCGTCCAGCCCAAGCGTGTGCGCAACAGGTACGCCTGGCTGTAGCCACGGCCATCACGAAAGCTGGGAAAATCGACGGCGATCAGGGGCAACTGCGTCAACCAGGGGCGCAGCGGCTCGACTTCATCATCCGGCCCCAGCCACAGCCCGACCTGTCCAGTGTCTTGCAAGGCCTGACGTGCCACCCAGGCATCAAGCGGCAGAATCAGTCTGCCCTCAGGCAAAGCTTGGTCACCGCTGCGCAGCAGTTGCCAGTCATCGTCCGCCAGAAGCTGAGGCTCGCCATTGCGCAAGGCAATCACATTACGCATATCAATTCCTCTGCACGCTTGGCGTAGACCCGTTCCTTGAACGGCTCCAGGCCCACCCGACGCACGGTGTCGACAAAGGGTTCATCCAGCTCACGATAAGCGCAGTAAGTGGCGATGATCTGCTCGATGACCCGGGGAATTTCTTCGGCGCTGAACGAGGGGCCAATGACCTTGCCTAAAGTGCTGTTCTTGCCCTGAGCACCACCCAGCGTCACCTGGTACCACTCGCTACCGTTCTTATCGACACCCAGAATGCCAATGTTGCCAATATGGTGATGGCCGCAAGCATTGATGCAGCCAGAGATATTCAAGCTCAGCTCGCCTAGATCATGCAGGTAGTCCAGGTCTTCGAAGCAGCGCTGAATCGACTGCGCGATGGGGATCGACTTGGCGTTGGCCAAGGCGCAGAAGTCACCGCCGGGGCAGGCAATGATGTCGGTGAGCATGCCGATGTTGGCAGTACCCAGTTCACGCTCGCAGGCCAGCCGCCAGAGTGCGTGCAGGTCTTGCTTGCGCACGTCTGGCAGAATCAGGTTCTGTTCGTGAGCGATGCGGATTTCACCGAAACCGAACTGTTCGGACCAATCGGCCACCGCGTCCATCTGCGCCGCCGTCAAGTCACCCGGCGGTGACGCTGCGCCGGGCTTGGTCGACAGCACCACACTGGCGTAACCCGGCACTTTGTGCGGTTTGACGCAGCAGGAAACCCAGCGCGCGAAGGCGCTGTCCTGGGCCAGGTGAGTCTGGTACTTGAGGTCGTCATCGGCCACGCTTGCATAGGCCGGAGGCTCGAAGGCTGCAGCTACCCGCTGGTACTCATCTTCAGTGAGCTGCGCCGGGCCTTCCTTGATGTGTTGCCATTCTTCTTCCACTTCCTTGGCGAACGCCTCGATGCCGAGGGCCTTGACCAGGATCTTGATCCGCGCCTTGTACTTGTTGTCGCGGCGGCCGTGCCGGTTGTAGACACGCAGAATCGCCTCGACATAAGACAACAGGTGCTGCCACGGCAGCCCTTCGCGGATTTGCAGGCTAAGAATCGGCGTGCGTCCCAGGCCGCCTCCGACCATGACACGCAAGCTCATCTGGCCTCGACCATCGCGGTACAGGTACAGGCCGATGTCATGCATCATGATTGCTGCTCGGTCTTCATGGGCCGAACAGATGGCGATCTTGAACTTGCGCGGCAAGAACAGAAATTCGGGATTGATGGTTGACCACTGGCGCAGGATTTCGGCCAACGGTCGAGGGTCGAGCAATTCATCGGCAGCGACACCGGCGAACGCCTCAGTAGTGATATTGCGCACGCAGTTGCCGGAGGTCTGAATGGCATGCATTTCGACTTCCGCCAGGCGCTGAAGAATGTCAGGTACCTGAGCCAGTTCGATCCAGTTGAATTGAATGTTCTGGCGGGTGGTGAAATGCCCGTAGCCACGATCGTAGTCGCGGGCAATCTGCGCCAAAGTGCGTAGTTGGCGGGCGCCGAGGGTGCCATAGGGAATGGCTACACGCAGCATGTAGGCGTGCTTTTGCATATACAAGCCATTTTGCAGGCGCAGTGGCAGGAACTCTTCTTCACTCAGTTCGCCACCCATGAAACGCTGCACCTGGTCGCGAAACTGCACCACGCGCTCGAACACCAGCGCACGGTCATACTCGTCATATTGATACATGGTTCGGACCTCATCACGGAGGCCGCCACTATGCCGCTGGGGTGTACTGAGTTACAGATTCAGGTTTTGGGGATTTATACGGATCAGATCGATGCTCAGAACTGCACATCGAGGATCACGTTATCCAGGTAAGTGCCTACAGGCGGCGTGCTCTGGTCGGGGTAGATCCTCGCGTTGTAGTTGAAAATCTGACTGCCCGTACCGGTGCCCGCCCCAGGGTTGATGTCGGCGTCGCTACTGACCCGGCGTGCCGTGGTAAGCGAGCCCCACCGCTGAGAGCCGGCGCTCTTGAAAATATCGTAGGCCAGAAAGTTACTGGCAGCGGACTTCATCCGCCGTCGCCCACCTGCCGCGTTCTGCCCTTCCCCCAGGCCCACGGTATAACTGCTGCCCTTGGTGCAGGACAAATTGACGCTCTGGTTGACTGCGGAAAAGCCGCTGATCACCGGCGCACTGCCGAAGCTCACAGGAGGGGTAGTGATCTGGCAATCGTTGCTTACCGTCAGTTTGACCGTCAGGCTGGTTGACTGTGTGAACGTCTGCCGGCCAAGGCAGGCACCGAGCGCACCGATGCCATAGCAATAGTTGATGCTCCACTCCACCGTGAAAGTTTCCTGATAGAGGCCTGCCGCAACATTGCTGCCGACCTGGGTCTTCAGATAGATCGGCACGCTCTTGGGCACCGTACCGTTGAGCAAGCCAAGGGCATCGATAATGCCATTGCGCGCAAAATCATAGGCCTGGCCACGGGTGATGGCGTAGTTGGTGGTGTTATTGGCATACAAGGTGTACCTGATGACATCACCCGTTGGCCCCACCAGACCAGTGGTGCCGGCAGTCGGGGTGAACGTGGCATAAAAATGGTCGTTAGTCGCCAACAGACTCAGCAACGAACCGGTGCACTGCAAGCCTGCATTAAGGGTCGATGCCGATTGAACCGCATCACGCACCAACGTCGAGTTGACCGTGCCAAAGTCCGCAGGGCTGGTGGCTACCACCGAACACAAGGCGTGCGCCTGGGCACTGGCCAGCAAGGCCAGCGTCGCCAATAGATACCTCACCGACACACCAGCGGCCCAATCAACGGCACCTGCGCCTGATCATTGTCGAGCGTGAACTGAACGCGACAACTACCGCCCGCACTGCGCTCGACCACCAGGCTGTTATGTTCGGCGAGCCCCTCCAGGTACACCAACCCATCCCAACCGACGACCGTACGCGCACCGCTCTGCTCGTGCAGCACCTGGCTGCCCAAAGGCAGATCAATCTGCGCGCTATCGACCAGATGAATACTGGCCGCAACTACATGCTGCATGGGAAATTCGAGCAAGTAACCTGCTCCACGACGCACCGCTACACGTTGCTCGACCTGGGCCACCTGCACGGTGCTGGGCAGCTCCATCGGGTCGATTTCATACTTGCCCCGGTAATAACCGCTGCTCCAGGGCACGAGCAAATGCCCCTGGCTGTCGGTGCGCCCCACCAACTGGTTTTCGTAGCGAACCGGCACATCGGCAAAGCCATCGGTGCTAACCACGACAAATGCGTCGTCGATACGATTGGCGGCAAACACGCCCGAGTCCATCCACACCAGCGAACCGCTGGCATCGGCCCAGCGCGTGGTGTCAGCAGCATTGCCGTAAGCCCCCACCTGCAGCTGGACAGACTGCAGACGCCAGGTCAGGTCGGCCTGACGATAGGCCTCCTGGTCACCGCTGGCGTAGCCAAGGTTGAACCCTACGCCCCCCTCACCCGGCACTGCACGACTGTAGTTGACCCGCTGCAGACTCTCGCCGTTGTCGTTACGCTCAGCGCTCAGGCTCAAGGTGCCATTGAGGTCGAACGGAATCACCCATTGCGCCTGTACTGCCCATTGGCTCTCGCCGATCTCACGGTTCGCCGACAGGTACAGGCTGCTGTTGCCCCACAGCGGTTTACTCCAGGTCAGGTTGAGCAGGCGGGTGCGACTGTTGTCCCCTGCGCGCACATCGAAATAGCCTGCGCCCAGACTGCCATAGCGATTGAGGTTCAGGCTCAGGGTGACTTGTTCGCTACGCTGGCTCAGGCGGGTGTAAGGGCTGTCGAGCAATGACAGGTCGGCGTAATCGCCACGGCGCTGCAAGCGCTGATAGTTGAAGCCCAGACGCGGGCTGTTGTACTGATAGCCCAGACTCATTTGCTGGCCACTGCGGCTGTCAAAACGGCTCTGGCTGAGCGCAGCGTTGACCACGCCCCAATTGCCGACCTGCAGGTTGCCGCCCACGCCACCCAAGGCCAGGGACTCGGCCGCCTCGGCATGGCTTTCCAAAGTGAAGCGATCCGTCAGGCCATAACGCAGGCTGGCGGCGGTCACGCCTGGGCCGTAAGCGAAGTCTCGCAAGGCATAGTCACGACGCAGGCTGCCAGCTGCCAGGGAGAAGTCCGCAAGGCCCTTCTGCAACAAGCTGCTGGTGACGTAGAACGGCAAGGTCGTGGAGACCTGCCGTCCAAGGGCGTCGGTAGTCACCACCACCGCTTCGCCAGCGCCATTGATGAAGGGAATATTGGTCAGCGTATAGGGTCCGGGTTGCAATTCTGAGCTGGCGCTCTTGTAGCCATTGATGAACAGATCCAGCGAAGATGGCACTGCGGCTTCCCCTGCGAATGCTGGCAGTGGATAGGTGACCAGATCCGGGCGCACGGCAAAGTCCCGCGACAGCTGCACGCCCCCCAAGCGTACCGAACTGGTCCAGGGCAACGCGCCGCTGAGGACGTCGCCCACTTCCAGGGTCAGCAAGCGCGCCTCATCGGTGTAACGCCAAGTTGTGTCGTAGCGGCGAAAGCCCTGCTGGCTGTCGTCGAACTGGTTGCCGCCCAGTGCCTGGCGCCATTGACCGGTTGTCGACAGGGTGCCCCAACTGTCGAACAGGCGCAGTTCATTCCAAGCTGCAAGGTAGGTGCCGCCGTCATCGGTGTCGTTCAGGTACAGGTCGTAGTTGAACAAACCACCCAAACTGCTGCGCGCCTCGCTGGGCGGATACAGCTGCCGGTTGCCCAGGGTCTGCAGCGGCAACCAGGCAGGCGGCACTTGCAACAGCAGGCGCTGCGCCTGACTGTCGTAGTCGACGTGCAGGCCCTCGATACTGTCGAGCGCCACCTCCCCTGCCGCCAGCTCCGGCACTTGCACGCCTGCCGCCTGCAGGTCCGCCGAAGCCATGTACAGACGCCCGGCACGTTGCTGCACCACCACCAATTCAGGGCTGCTCATCTGGTTGACCACCAACTCCAGGTACAACTGCGCATCGCCAACCGCCTCCAGGCTGGTGGGCGGAGCAGGCAGCTCGCCAGCCAGCAGCGACGCGCTGCCCAGCGTCAGCAGCGCACAGGCCGTCAGCGCCAATGGACGCACCAAGGTCGGAGAAATACTCACGCACCGTATCCAACCATGACCGGGTCCTCCCTGGGCCCTGCTCCTGCGGTACTACCTTGTACTCATTGGCCCTGACTCAGGGTTTGCGCCGGCTCCTGACCATTGACCCGCCCTTTGAGGACCGTGGCAGCTGTTATCGGTTGCGGCACTGGCCAGCGCATGCTGGCCCCGGGCAACACATAGCCGAGCAGACCTTCGACCAGCGGACGGCTCTGCCCACCTTGCTGTAACACCACATCGGTCAGGCGCGCATGCACCGGCCCGGTGTTGCGTACTTCCACGTAGGGCCGGCCCTGGACCGACACCTGACGCCAGCTCAATGCCGGTTTGCCAACACTTGCCGGATCGCGCTGGCCAGTGGCATCCGTCTTGCCCCACAGACCTTGCCCATAGACGAACAGCGGCACCGAGTAGCGCATCTGAAAGCGGATAGCCGCCTGTGGTTTGTCCGCAGGTGTGTTCTCGGACCAGGCCGGAGGAATTTCGTCGATGATGATCCGGTAAGCTTGTTCCTGGCCTACCGCAGAGGGGCCGGTGCGGGTCAGACGGATCAACTGTTTTTGTCCCGGCGCGATCGTTGCCACCGGCGGGCTGCCGATGATCTCGCGCTGGGCCTGGTATTGATCGTCATAATCACCCTGGCGCCAGGCGAACACCCTTACCTGCAGATTTGCCGCTGTGGTGCCGCGATTTTCCAGCCACAGCGCACCGGCCTTCTGGTCGGCCTCAAGCACAGGATCGATCGGCCAGATCAGCACCGATGTGGCCGCCTGCAAAGGCGCACCCGCCAGCATGACCAGCGCACAACCAAGCCATTTGATCATCCAGTGCGAATTGTCAGCGCATGCCCTCATTCACAATCTCCTTGGTTGTCGAATACACCTGGCAAGTCCTCTCACCAGGTCAGCACCACCTGCACCACATCGGTGTAACTGCCGGCCGGCACCTTGCCGGTCAGCTGTGCCCGAGCGTAGACCGGTAACTTGATGGCATTGGCGTCGCTGTAGTTCACTGCGACGATCTGGTCGATGCCCAGCGGCTGACTTAAACCGGCATCGCTGAACAATTGATAGGCCAGCAATTGGCTGCCGGCGTTGCGCTTGAGATTGCGGCCGCCGCTGCCCGGGTTGCGCCCCGCATCGATGCTCATGCGCAATGTGACCCCCGGCGTGCACTGCAGGGACACCGACGCGGCGCTGAGCGCGATAGTGGGCGTGCCGCTGGCGAGTGCTGAAAAGGTGCCGAAATTGAGCTCGCCATAGTTGCTCGAGCCGCCGACCACCAAGCACCCCGCCACTACTTGGGCACTTACCTGAAACGTGCTGGTGGTGGCCGCAGTCAAGGTTGCCGGCGCGACCCAAGCCGCTAGCCCCAGCAACGCGCAAAATGTGCGCGGCACGGCTCAGAAACTCAACTCGACGCTCACCGTATCGGTATAGGCCCCGGCCGGCAGACCGGCCTTGCCCTTGGCCAACCCATAGAGGTTGACCGTCTGTGCCGCACCACTGCTGGTGGGCAGGGTGATGGTGCCGTTTATCGCCAGAAGCTGGGTATGACCGGAGTCGGTATAGAAGTCGTAGGGCACAAAATTGCCTGCCCCATCTGCCAAGGACCGAGTACCACCGGCCGATTGGCCATCGTTTATGCCAGTGCCGACCTTCACCACAGGCACGGTACCACTGGAGCAGAGGATACTCATGGCCCCGCCTGCACCCAGTACTTGCCCTGCGGCCTCGGTAAACAACGCGTCGGTGGTGCCAAAGTTCAATGCTCCGAAATCCACGCCGGAGCTCCCTGTATTCCCGTTGACCTGACAGCTTGCCGTCAAGGTAAGCGTGGCATTGATCTGTCCGGTGATACTCGCTGCATTGGCCTGAGCGCACAGGGCCAGGCCAACGCCGGCGAAAACAAAGCGAGAAATATACGCCTGCATGAGTCACTCCTTGTGTGTTACCAGTCCAGGGTCACCATCAACGTGTCGCGATAAATGCCGGCCGGCAGGGATTGCGGGTGAGCCACCAGCACGCCGTAAATCGGTATGGGAATCTGCGCCGTGCTGTTGATGGCAAAATTGCGTTGCTGGCCGATGCCATAGCGAGCATTGCCGGAAGCATCGGCCGACAACTGATAGGCAATCAGCTCGCGGCCATTGCTCAAGCGCCGATTGTCACCATCACCGTGAGTGCCGCCATTGATACTGACGCTGAAGGCGCGCACGGAAGGATTGCAGCGCACCATCAGGCTGTCGTTAGAGGCATCTTCGTCTACATGCGATAGCAGCGGTCCAGTCCAGCTAGGGCCCTGGCTGCCGAAATCCAGGACACCGGCACCAGGGTTGCCGACACCACCCTTGGGATCACCACTGATCTGGCAGGCAGCGCTGATCACCAGGCGCGCCTGAATATGCCCACTCATTCCCGCAAAAGCGTCAGGGCTCACCAGTAGCAACGGGCCGATACTCAACAACAGGACTTTCTTCATGCTGCCAGTTCCTTTAGCAGACACCCCTTGGCAGACGATGCAGGGGCTTTCACCAGGTCACGGTGACCTTGAGCAGATCAGAATAGCTACCGACAACTGGCACCTGGGTCAAGCTGTCGATACGTGCATACAGCGGAAGTTCCACCGAGCCACTGGAGGGCACGCGTGCATGCTGTATCACGTTGACCGGCAGCGGTAAGCGCCAGGCAGCATCCTGATACAAGCGATAGGGAATCGGTTGCGCCGACGGCTGGGTGCTGCTCAGGTAACGCACTTCGCCGCTGCCGCCGTGCTGGCCGGCATCAACCTGCAACTGATAACTGGTGTCGGGATTGCACTCAAGCCGCGGCGGACGCTGATTGTGTAAATAGCTGGTTCTGGGCCCAGATGGATCATCCAATCGCGCGGTAACGCCAAAATCCAGAACGCCCAAGGCCTGGGCACCGGCTTCGCGTGGCTCATGCACAAGCACGCAGCCGCGCTGTACCTGCACCTTGACTTCAACCATGAATTGAGCGGCGGCGCAGCTGTTGGCAATGACCAATCCAAGCAGTGCAACCAGAGAGCGTCCTTTCACTCGTTCATCCTTTAACGCAGGATTCATCTGGTTTTCAGGGTAGCAGTGAAGAAAAATGCTGCCAGTCCGTAGGAGAATGTACAGGTCATGTACAAGATCCGGTATCGCATAACCGAACGTCTCGCGCGTTGGCAGCCACCGACCATTTTGGTTAAATTAGCCGCGCTCACTCAAGCTGGAGCTTGAGTCCTTTCAGCCTCGAGGCGCCCAGATTGCCTGCTCAACCACCTTCCTGGATACGCTCACCGCTACGCGCCCTACGCCATCGCCTCACGCCGGCATCCGCTAGCGCGTCCAGCCTGCCTGCAACCGTTCGTCAGTATTTTCGTCACAAGGCTGCTACCCAAGGTTTCACCTTGAGTCAGGGTCAATTGCAGGTCATCGAACACTTTGCCAAACAGGCTACTCGTATCGACAGCGGCCAGGCTCGCAGTTTGTATCTGCATGGCAAGGTTGGACGAGGCAAAAGCTGGCTGCTCGATGGGTTCTTTCACGCATTGCCACAGGCGCACAAGCGTCGCCTGCATTTTCATGATTTTTTTGCCCGCCTGCACCAAGGCATGTTCGAGCACCGCCATCAGGATGATGCCCTGGCCTGCACCCTCGACCAACTGCTGCAAGACTGTCAGGTTTTGTGCTTCGATGAATTTCATGTGCACGACATTGGCGACGCAATGCTCATCACCCGGTTGTTCCAGGCACTGTTCGCCCGGCGCATCTTTGTAGTGGTGACGTCCAATTACGCGCCGGAAGGTTTGTTGCCCAACCCTCTCTACCATCAGCGTTTCGAGCCGGTCATACGCTTGATCAACAGCCAGATGCAGGTGCTGGAAGTGGGCGGTGACCAGGACTACCGCAGTTTGAGTACATCCACAAGCCACCAGCGCTTCACCCAGGGCCACTATGTTTGGCCGGGTAACCCGCAGCAGCGCCAGGCACTGCAACTGCCTGCCTCAGGCATGGCCCTCTCAGCCACTAACCCTGTGATGCTGCACGTGGGCAAACGCCAACTTAAGGCGCTGCTCGCCGAGGACAAGACAGTAGGATTCCATTTCGCCCAGATCTGCGAGCAGCCCACGGCCGTTATTGATTATCTGCAGCTGGCTCAACGCTTCGATTACTGGATTATCGACGGGTTGCCGTGCCTTGAAGACTGTTCGATCGCCGAGCAACAGCGCTTCATCAATCTGGTTGATGTGCTTTATGACCAGGACAAACACCTGACGGTGATTGGCGCAGCGCCGCTGCAGGTGAGCCTGCAGGGCGTTGCCGCCGACCTGGCGCGAACCCGCAGCCGGCTCGGTCAGTTACGCCAGGCCGACTGCTGAAAGCCACCGATGCGCGGGGGCTCAACCCACCCGCGCGAAGCTCGCCAGCACCGCTTCGATTTCTCCCAGCACAGCCGGATCATCCAGGGTTGAGGGCGGTGTGTAGGCCTGCTGATCGGCAATCTTGCGCAGCACAGCACGCAGGATCTTGCCTGATCGTGTCTTGGGCAGGCGCTTGACCACCCGCACCTGATTGAAACAGGCAAGGGCTCCGATTTGCTCACGTACGCTGGCCATCAACTCGCTCTGCAAGGCAGCCTCGCTGATGCCCTGGCCGTCCTTGAGCACTACCAAAGCCAGCGGCACCTGGCCCTTGATTTCATCATGCACGCCAATCACCGCGCACTCGGCCACCGCTGGATGGCGAGCCACCAGGTCTTCCATTTCACCGGTCGACAGGCGGTGCCCGGAAACGTTAATGACATCGTCGGTACGGCCCATGATGTAGACAAAACCATCATCGTCCAGGTACCCGCCGTCACCTGTGTGGTAGTAACCCGGGTAGGTGGTGAGGTAGGCATCCAGATAGCGCTGGTGGTCACCCCACAGCGTCTGGCTGCAACCGGGCGGCAATGGCAAGGCGATTACAATGGCGCCCTGCTGGTTCGGGCCAAGCAGTTGGCCGTCATCGTCCAGCACCCGCACGTGGTAACCCGGCACGGCGCGGTTGCTTGAACCTGGCCGCGCGGCACTGCCATCGAGCCCCACGCAAGGTGCCGTCACCGGCCAGCCGGTTTCGGTTTGCCACCAGTGGTCGTGAACCGTCTTGCCGCTGATCGATTCCAGCCACTGATGCGTGCTGGAATCGAGCTTTTCCCCCGCCAGGAACAGCTGGCGCAAGGAACTCAGGTCATAACTGCGCAGCAGCTCGCCCTCCGGATCCTCCTTGCGGATGGCGCGCATGGCGGTCGGTGCGCAGAACAGGCCGTTGACCCGATACTGCTCGACCACGCGCCAGTAGGCGCCCGCATCGGGCGTGCGAATCGGCTTACCCTCATAAAACACGGTGGTGCAACCGTTCATCAGTGGGCCATAGACGATCAACGAGTGGCCGACCACCCAGCCAACATCGGAAATTCCCCACCACACATCACCGGACTGCATACCGTAGATATGACGCATGGCGAAGCTCAGGGCCACGGCGTTACCACCGTTCTCACGAACAATACCCTTGGGTTTTCCGGTGGTGCCGGAGGTGTACATGATGTACAGCGGATCGGCGGCGGCCAGCTCTACCGGCGCTACCGGGCGGGCGTTGGCCACGGCTTGCTGCCAGTCGAGGTCGCGGCCTTCAATCAGGGTTGCCGGCGCCTGCGGACGCTGCAGCACCAGCACCTTGCGCGGTTGATGGCTAGCCAGTTGCAGGGCGCGGTCAACCAGCGGCTTGTATTCGATGACGCGATCAAACTCCAGCCCGCAGGAAGCGGTCAGCAGCAAGGTCGGGCGTGCATCGTCGATACGCAGGGCCAGTTCGTTGGCGGCAAAACCGCCGAACACCACCGAATGCACGGCTCCGATGCGAGCACAGGCAAGCATGGCCATGGCCGCCTGGGGCACCATGGGCATGTAGATAATCACGCCATCGCCCTTCTGCACCCCCAACTCACGCAGCAATCCAGCCAGGCGCGCGACTTCGTCACGCAGTTGCACATAGGTGAACTGTTGCTGGCTGCCGGTTACAGGTGAGTCGTAGATCAGGGCAGTCTGCTCCCCTCGTCCCTGTTCGATCTGATGATCCAGGGCCAGGTAGCAACTGTTCAGGCTGCCGTCGGCGAACCACTGGTGGGTGCCATCGAGACGTTCCCCGAGGGTTTGCAGGGGCTTGCGATACCAGGCCAGTCCATCGGCATGTTCGGCCCAGAACGCGGCAGGATCGGCGATGGAACGGGCATAGCTGTGCTGATAAGTCATCGGTACTGAACCCTGAGTTTGTTGTTATTTAAAAGGGCGAATATCGATTATGGCTGGCTATCGCAGGGACGCCATCGGACTTAAGTCTCATCAGATATGCACAAATGCAGGGCCTGAACGCAACGCGGGGGACAAGCCTATTCGACTTGCCCCCCGCGTTAAGGTAACTGGACTTTTAGATCAGCCAGCCAAACCTACGTAGACGTTCTGCACGTCATCATTGTCATCGATGGCATGCAGGAAGGCCTCGACTTCAGCCATTTGCTCATCGCTCAAACCGCTGACCGGGTTCTTCGGGGTGTAGCCGATTTTCGCCGAAACAACGGTAAAACCTTGCGCCGGCAAGGCCTTCTGTACCGCATCCAGGTCGGTGGTGTCGGTAATGAACAGGGTCGCGCCCTCTTCTTCACCTTCAGCAAAATCCTGGGCGCCCGCTTCGATTGCGGCCATTTCCGGATCGGCGTCAGCGCTGGCCGGCGTGGCTTCGATCAGGCCAACGTGGTTGAAGTCCCAGGCGACGGAGCCGGAAGCGCCCAATTGGCCCTTGCGGAACAATACGCGGATCTGCGCCACAGTACGGTTTACGTTGTCGGTCAGGCACTCGACGATCAGCGGTACCTGATGCGGCGCATAGCCTTCGTAGGTGACCGAGTTGTACTGCACGGAATCGCCATCCAGACCTGCGCCCTTGCGGATCGCCCGCTCCAGGGTTTCGCGGGTCATCGAGGCCTTTTTGGCCTGCTCTACCGCCAGACGCAGGCGTGGGTTCATGTCCGGGTCAGCGCCAGCCTTGGCGGCGATCTGAATTTCCTTGGACAGCTTGCCCATGATCTTGCCCTTGGCGTTGGCTGCTGTTTCTCTATGCTTGGCTTTCCACTGTGCGCCCATCTCGACTCTCTTGTTTCAACTGCCGGTTCAGGTAGCGACCAGCAAAGTGGGTGCAGTTTATACATCCTCGTTCTGGCAATCGACAAAAAAACTGCTCAGCCTTTGTCGGCCTTGCCCGCCGCTGCAGCAAAACGTGCCAGGCGCACATCCAGACGCCTTGGACGGTGACCATGATCCTCGGCCTGTTCTTTGCGACGAATGGCGTTGCGCACCATCAACGATCCCAAATAGCGGATGGGTTCGGGAGGGAAGTAGCCCAGCGGGCCGTTGACTAGCGGTGAACGGGTCCATTCGTTGTCCAGTCCCAGCGCCAGCGATGAAAGGATTTGCCCGCCCATATGACAAGGGCCGACACCACTGCCTGAATAGCCAAAACCGTAGAACACATTGCCCTGCGCGCCCAGGCGACCGAAGAACGGCAAGCCGGTCACCGAGCGATCGGAGGGACCGTTCCAGGTGGCTGCCACGGGCACCTGCGCCAACGCAGGGAAGAACTCGCCGAGACTGCGCCGTAACAGTGCTTCGTAAGGTGATGGCTGATCGAATACCGGCAGCATGCGTCCGCCGTAGGCAAAGGTGTTGCCACCTTTTCCGAGCATAAGCCGGCCATCACTGGTGTTGTGGTAGTAGTGCACGAAGATCCGCGAATCCAGCACGCTGACGCCACTGGTCAAGCCAATCTGGCCCAGCAACTGCGGTTGCGGCTCAGTAATGATCATGTCGCTGGAGACAATCGCCACACTGCGTTCGAACTGCGGGAAGGCGCGCGCCATCCAGGCATTGAGCCCCAGCACCACACTTGCGGCACGAACGTTGCCCGTGGCGGTTTCCACCACCGCCTGCGGCCCCTCCTGCAGGCTGGTCATGGCGGTGCGTTCAAAAATGCGCACGCCCTTGTGCAGGGCAACCCGGCGCAGACCGCGCACCAGCTTGCCCGGTTGCACCGTGGCGGCGGCTGGCGAGAACCAGCCTTCCAAATGCTTGGCCGATCCGGCCATGCGCTGCACCTCATCCACCGGCAAGCGCCGAAAAGAGTTGATGCCCTGACGCTCCAGTGCGGCAATCACGCCGTCGGTAGCACCCATCTGGGCGCGGTTGGTGGCGGTGTACAAGGTGCCGTCCAAGCGGTAGTCCGCCTCAATAGCGTGATCACGGCAGAAGTCACCGATAGCATAAATGCTCTGCTCGGAGGCCTTGACAAGACGTATCGCCTCCTGCATCCCGAACAGCCGTTCCAGGGTGAAATACTTGGCCGACCATGACAGCGCGCAACCGCCATTGCGCCCGCTGGCCCCGGCGCCACAGATATCGGCCTCGATCAGCACGACATCCAGGGCTGGGTTCTGCTCCTTGAGCATCAGTGCGGTCCAGAGCCCTGTGTAGCCCCCACCGACAACGCACACATCGCAGTGGGTATCGGCGGACAGTGGTGGACACGCGCGTTCATCTTCCTGATCCAGCGCCTGCTGTAGCCAAAAGGGTCTCATGGTCGGTTCCTTGTAGGTGTCAGGTACGCAGTGGCTTGATTGCCATGGCCGTGTTCGGTGCCACGGCCGGGATGTGATCTGCTGTCGCCGGACGGCTGTTCCAGTGCGGCACCAGCACCAACGCCGAGAACAGGGCGCAGGCGGCGAATACGATGAACACAGTGATGCCGTCGAAATAGCCGGGTAGCAGCCCACCGAGAATCGCGCCCACCGAGCCACAACCGTTAACGAAACCAGCAGCCGTGGCTCCCGCCTTGGCGCTACCGAAATCGATGGCGGCCGCGCCGCTGATCATCGAATCCGGCCCGTACAAGGTCAGGCCCATGACAAACAACAAGGCCACCACCAGTATCACGCTGCCGGTTTGCATCGCACCCATGAACAGCGCCAGCGTTACCGTCAGCACGATCAGGCTGATCACGCAGGCCGGCATGCGCCGGGCGCCAAACAACTTGTCCGAGGCCAGGCCGATCATGATCGGGCCCAGCAGGCCGGCCAGCTCGAAGGCCGTGGGGATGATTGCGGCGCCGACCTTGCCCACCGACGGCATCTGTTCAAAGACCATGACCGGTCCCCATAGCAGGATCGCGTAGCGCGCAGGTTTAAGCAGAAAGTACGCAAGCCCCAGGGTCAGCACAGTGCGGTTACGCAGAATCTCGCGCAGCGGCGTCCAGATACTGCAAATCGTGGTTCCGGGCACCATGCTTTCCGGCTCGGGCTCCACCGCTGGCAGACCAACGTCCTCGGGCTTGTTGCGCTGCAGGAAGAAAAACAGCACCGCCACCCCGGCAACCACGGCGGCACTGGAGAAAAACGCCGCGTGCCAACTGCCGACCAGGGTGTAGGCCCACCAACCGGCAAAGGGCGAAGCGACAAGACCGCCGAAGGCATAGCACGAACTCCACAGCCCGAGCACGCGCCCGCGCTGCGACGACGGGAAAAAACTGCCAATGTTCTTGCACAAGCCCGCCCACCCCGTGGACTGGGCCAAGCCCTGGACCAGCATGCAGGTGGCAAAAATCGGGAAGGTTGCGTAGCTGCCCATCACCAACGCGGCTGCCGCAGAAATCACCAGGCCGCCGAGCACCACCACACGTGGGCCGAAACGGTCGGCGAGCATGCCCCAGGTGAACTGCCCTACTGCATAGGCAGCCAGGTAGATGGCATCGAGGTTGGCCATAGCCATTTTGTCGAGGGTAAAACTTGGATCTTCGCCAATGCCCAACTTGGCGACGGAGAATGCTTTGCGGGTGAAGTAAAACGCAGCGTAGGCAATCCAGGTGACGGCAAAGATCTGCACGCGCCAACGCTTTATATCTGCAATATGTTTATTCATGGTGACTCTGACCTCGAAGCTTGAGTGTGCCGGCAGAATTTGAAAAAACGCCTGTCTTGTTGTTGTGTTGCGCACTGCGTGACGACCGGTCAGGGCCATCACAGGGTCAGATGGAACTGGAGCAAGGGGTATTGTTGTGCCTTTTCAGCCAGGTCCATGGCCCGTTGGTCACAGGACGTGACATGGCGGGCTGAACGAGATAAAAACAATTACTGACTGATAAATAAAATCGATTTATCGTATTTCACTAATAAGCTCAGCTTGTAACAGGTGCTGCGATGTCGGTCTCCCATGCTCAGTTGAAAGCGTTTCATGCCGTTGCCCTGCACGGCAGCTTCACCCGCGCCGCCGAACGGTTGTTTCTCACCCAGCCGGCGATCTCCGATCAGGTGCGCAAGCTTGAGGAGCGCTTCGGTGTATTGCTGTTCAATCGCAACAAACGCTCGGTGCAATTGACCGATCTGGGCGAACGCCTGTTGGCGATCACTCAGCGCTTGTTTGTCTGCGAAGCCGAAGCCCACGAACTGCTCCAGGACTCCCGTGCCCTGCAGACCGGAACCCTGGTCCTGGCGGTTGATGCGCCGGTGCATGTGCTGCCGCAAATTGCGCAGTTCTGTGAGCAGTACCCGGGCATCAGCGTCAAAATCGAGACCGGTAACACTGACGAGTCGCTACTGAGACTATTCAATTATCAGGCCGACCTTGCCTTGCTTGGCCGAGATGTCGATGACGAACGCCTCCTCTGCGTACCGATGCGCAGCGACCCGATGGTGGCTTTCGTTTCACACAACCATCCCTGGGCTAGCCGTGGCTCGATCAGCCTGGCCGACCTCGATGACACGCCACTCGTGCTGCGCGAGCCGGGATCAGTGACCCGCCAGACCCTGGAAGAAGAAATGCAACGCGCGGGCCTGCGCATCCGCCCGGCGATCCAGGTGGAAGGCCGGGAAGCGGCGCGCGAAGCGGTAGTGGTGGGCATCGGCGTGGGCGTGGTATCAGCCGCCGAATTTGGTGCCGACGCGCGGGTTTGCGCCTTGCCGATCGTAGATTGCCAGCGCCGCCTCACCGAGACCCTCGTGTGCTTGCGCGAACAAAGCTCACGACGCCTGGTGGCCACCTTTCTGCAAATGGTGCGAGACAGCCTCTGACACCATCGCGTCCACATCTTCAAGCCGGCAAGGCCGGCTCCCGCAACAGTTGGAACCTGCTCTGGTGGGGCAAGCCCTTTGCTTACTTTGGGGCGACTGGCCAAAGTAAGGCACCGTAAGGGCGCAACGGTGACTAAGCGCCACCACCGCAAATGGATCTACCCGCAAGTCCCAACGCCGCAGCCCTCCAGAATCAAGCCATTTTAAGCACGGCCGCATCCCTCCCCCGTGCCACCGCCTGAGCCGCCACCAACATCGCCCGCAACAACACTGCACAACCATCAGCCAGATCCTGAGGTGCAGCGTTCTCAATTTCGTTGTGGCTGATCCCCCCCTCACAAGGCACAAAAATCATACCGGCGGGTCCCAATTCAGCGAGAAAAATTGCATCGTGGCCAGCGCCGCTGACAATCTCCATGTGCGACAGCCCCAGCCCCTTTGCCGCACTGCGTACCGCCTCGACACACTCCTGATTGAAATACAGCGGCGGAAAATCTGCCGTCGGCGTCAAGGTGTACTGCAACCCATGTTGCGCACAGGTACTACTGATCACATCGCGAACCTGGGCAATCATCGACTCAAGACGTGGCGGCTCCAGGTGGCGAAAATCCAGGGTCATGCGCACTTCACCGGGAATGACATTGCGCGAACCCGGATAAGCCTGCAGGCAACCGACGGTCCCGCAGGCATGCGGCTGGTGCTCAAGGGCCACTCGGTTCACTGCCGCTACCACCACACTGGCACCGACCAGGGCGTCCTTGCGCAGGTGCATGGGCGTTGGCCCGGCGTGCGCCTCAACACCACGCAGCGTCAAGTCGAACCACTTCTGACCCAGCGCGCCGAGTACCACGCCAATGGTCTTGTGCTGGTCCTCCAGAATCGGCCCTTGCTCGATATGCGCCTCAAAATAGGCTCCCACAGGATGACCACTGACCGCCCTGGGCCCAGCGTAGCCAATGGCCTTGAGCGCCTGGCCGACACTGATGCCTTCTGCGTCGACCTTGGCCAGGGTTTCTTCCAACGTGAACTTCTCGGCGAACACCCCCGACCCCATCATGCACGGGGCAAAGCGCGAGCCCTCCTCGTTGGTCCAGACCACCACCTCCAGCGGCGCCTCGGTTTCGATGTTCAAATCATTGAGGGTACGCATCACCTCAAGGCCAGCCAGCACGCCAAAGCAGCCGTCGAACTTGCCGCCAGTGGGCTGGGTATCGATATGGCTGCCGGTCATCACCGGTGGCAAGTGCGGATTGCGCCCCGCACGGCGGGCGAAAATATTGCCGACGCCGTCGATACTGACGGTGCAGCCAGCCTCCTCGGTCCACTTGATGAACAGGTCACGGGCCTGACGGTCCAGGTCAGTCAGCGCCAGACGGCACACCCCACCTTTGACCGTAGCCCCGAGACGGGCAAGCTCCATCAGCGATTGCCACAAACGCTCGCCGTTGATGTGCCGATGGGTTGATTGCAAAACGTCCTGTGCTGTTTGCATGGTGTTCTCCTGCATCTGCTGCCGAGCCTCTGCGGGCTATCGGCACTACACGGTGGGTTTGAGGTGGGTGGCACGCGCGCCCTTCAGTTGCCCGAGCCCGTAATAGATCAGCCCGCCCAGGGCGGAGCCGGTGAACCAGCCAAAATCGTAGAACCAACTGAACGCCGTGCTCTGCAACGACAACAGGGTCAAGACGACCGGAACGCCAAAGGCGATAAAGCCGCTCACGTTCCAGGCTGGATAGACGTCATCGCGGTACAGCCCCGCCAGGTCCAGGGTTTGCCTGCGGATCAGGAAGTAGTCCACCACCATGATGCCGGCAATCGGTCCGAGCAGGCTCGAATAGCCAAGCAACCAGTTGGAATAAACGCTTTCCAGGCTCACGTCGCTGACGATCCAACCAAGTTTTTTCAGCAGCTCATGCCCCATCAGCAGCAGGCCGACCACGCCGGTCAGGAGCACTGCCAAGGTCCGCCCGATCCACTTCGGCGCCAGGTTCTGGAAGTCGTTGGTTGGCGACACAATGTTCGCCGCGGTGTTGGTCGACAAGGTGGCGATGATGATCAGTGCCATGGCCAACGCCACCCAAACCGGGCTCTGGATATGCCCGATCAGGCTGACCGGATCCGACACCGTTTGCCCGACCAGCGACGCCGAGGCCGCGGTCAATACCACACCGAGGGCAGCGAACAGGAACATGGTCAGCGGCAGGCCGAAAATCTGTCCGAGAATCTGGTCCTTCTGGCTTTTTGCGTAGCGGCTGAAGTCTGGAATGTTCAGCGACAGGGTGGCCCAGAAACCGACCATGGCGGTGAGTCCGGCAAAAAAGTAGCCGTAGACACTGGCACCTTCCGGACGCTTGGGTGGCTGGGCCATCAGCTCGCTGATCGACACGTTCGGCAAGGCCCACACCAGTAGCCCGGCACCGACGAGAACCAGCAGCGGCGCCGAGAGGGTTTCCAACCATTTGATCGACTCGGCACCGCGCAGCACCACCCACAGGTTCAGGCACCAGAACAGCATGAAGCCGATCACCTCGCCGGTACCGCCAAGCGCCTTCCAGTCCGCCGACAAGGTACCGAGAAACAGGTGAATAGCCAGGCCACCGAACATGGTCTGAATGCCGAACCAGCCACAGGCCACCAGGGCACGGATCAGACATGGCACGTTGGAGCCGATGATGCCGAAGGAGGAGCGCAGCAACACCGGAAAGGGAATGCCGTACTTGGTACCGGGAAAGGCATTGAGTGTCAGCGGAATCAGCACCACGGTGTTGGCCAGCAAAATGGCCAGTAGTGCTTCGCCCACGGTCAAGCCGAAGTACGCAGTGAGCACCCCACCGAGGGTGTAGGTCGGCACGCAAATCGACATGCCAACCCACAGTGCGGTTATGTGCCATTTGTTCCAAGTGCGGTCCTGCACCTTGGTCGGCGCGATGTCATGGTTGTATCGGGGGCTGTCGATGACGTCGCTGCCGGCGTCGAGTTCATACAAGCCATCACGTTCACGCACTTGCGATCTGGTCTGCTGCATGGTCGCTCCACTGTTTTTGTGTTTTTGGAGGTACTTGCACTGGCATAGGGGCAATCACGGGTGCCCATGAGAAATCTTGACCATTTCCACAACCTGTCAAGAACGACAGGACCACTGGTCGTTTTGTTGAGGCATCGAAAATCAAAACAAATCCATAAATATCAATCAGTTATGGCGAATATAGGCTTATAAATTAAATATTTGCCCAATCCTGAAACCGCTACTAGATTCATTTCCTGACAGCAGTGACAGGTTTTGACCTACGCTGCTATGAGTACAAAACCTAGAGCCGGTATCAACCGGTCAAGCCTGCGAGGAGCATCTGATGACGCTTATGATTCGTGGCGCCACCCTGATCACCCATGAGGAAAGTTATCGTGCCGACGTGCTGTGTGCCGACGGTGTGATCAAGGCCATCGGCACCGACCTCGATATCCCCAACGGCTGCGAGATTCTTGACGGTAGCGGCCAGTACCTGATGCCTGGCGGCATCGATCCGCACACTCACATGCAGTTGCCTTTCATGGGCACGGTGGCCAGCGAGGATTTCTACAGCGGTACCGCTGCAGGCCTTGCCGGGGGTACTACCTCGATCATCGACTTCGTCATTCCCAACCCACAGCAATCATTGCTCGAAGCCTTTCATCAGTGGCGCGGCTGGGCAGAGAAATCTGCTTCAGACTATGGCTTTCACGTGGCCATCACTTGGTGGAGTGACGCAGTGCGCGAGGAAATGGGCGAGTTGGTCAGCCAGCACGGGGTCAACAGCTTCAAGCACTTCATGGCCTACAAAAATGCAATCATGGCGGCCGACGACACCCTGGTTGCCAGCTTCGAACGTTGCCTGGAACTGGGCGCCGTGCCGACTGTGCATGCCGAGAACGGTGAGCTGGTCTATCACCTGCAACGCAAACTGCTTGCCCAAGGCATCACCGGCCCCGAAGCCCACCCATTGTCGCGCCCCTCGCAAGTCGAGGGCGAGGCGGCCAGCCGCGCCATTCGCATTGCCGAAACCCTGGGTACTCCGGTCTACCTGGTACACGTGTCGACCCGTGAGGCACTGGATGAGATCAGCTATGCCCGGGCCAAAGGTCAGCAGGTCTACGGCGAAGTGTTGGCCGGGCACTTGCTGCTCGACGACAGCGTTTACCAGCATCCGGACTGGCAGACCGCGGCGGGTTACGTAATGAGCCCGCCCTTCCGCCCGCGCAAGGAAGGCCATCAGCAAGCGCTGTGGGGTGGCCTGCAGTCAGGCAATCTGCACACCACTGCTACCGACCACTGCTGCTTTTGCGCCGAGCAGAAAGCCGCTGGCCGCGACGATTTCAGTCGCATCCCCAATGGTACCGCCGGTATCGAGGATCGAATGGCGGTGCTATGGGACGAAGGTGTGAACAGTGGCCGATTGTCGATGCAGGACTTCGTCGCCCTGACCTCCACCAACACGGCGAAAATATTCAACCTGTTCCCGCGCAAGGGCGCCCTGCGCGTAGGCGCCGATGCCGACCTGGTGCTCTGGGACCCGCAAGGCACTCGAACCATCTCGGCAGCGACCCATCATCAACAGGTCGACTTCAATATTTTTGAAGGCAAGACTGTTCGCGGCATCCCCAGCCACACCATCAGTCAGGGCAAGCTGGTCTGGGCCAACGGTGACCTACGTGCCGAGCGAGGCGCTGGGCGCTACATCGAACGGCCGGCGTATCCGGCGGTATTCGACTTGCTGAGCAAGCGTGCCGAGCATCAGCGACCGATTGCGGTCAAGCGCTGAAGTACTGAGTTCCCTGAACGCCGAGGGCTGTTGGACGCGGATGCATTCGCTCCCACTGTAATCGGCGCACGCAAAAATAAAAAAAAAGAGGAAACCACCGTGATCGAGTCCCTCAACCACCTCCCCCGACCGTCTACCGACAACGCCAGCCTGGCCGAGCACTTCAGTGACCTGGCGCCTGCGCTGAATGCCCGCCAGGCCGCAGTCGAGGCTTCCCGCTGCCTGTACTGCTACGACGCCCCTTGCGTCAATGCGTGCCCAAGCGACATCGACATTCCCTCGTTCATCCGCAACATTCACCAGGAAAACGTCCAGGGCGCAGCAGAAAAGATTCTCTCGGCCAATATCCTCGGCGGCAGTTGCGCCCGGGTCTGCCCGACCGAAATCCTCTGCCAGCAAGCCTGCGTGCGTAATCATCACCAGGAATGCGCCCCCGTATTGATCGGCCTGCTGCAACGCTATGCACTGGACAATGCCGAGTTCAAAGAGCATCCCTTTCAGCGCGCTGCCAGCAGTGGCAAGCGCATCGCCGTGGTCGGCGCCGGGCCTGCCGGTTTGTCTTGCGCACACCGCCTGGCCTGGCACGGCCATGACGTGGTGATATTCGAAGCACGGCCCAAGGCCGGCGGCCTGAATGAGTACGGGATTGCCAAATACAAAGTGGTCGATGACTTCGCCCAGCGCGAGGTGGATTTTGTTCTGCAGATCGGCGGCATCGAGATTCGTCATGGCCAAGTGCTGGGCGAAAACCTCAGCCTGGGCGAGTTGCAGCAACAGTTCGATGCGGTATTCCTCGGCCTGGGTCTGGCCGCCAGTCGCCAATTGGGCCTGGCCGATGAAAGTGCACCCGGCGTGCTGGCCGCTACCGACTACATCCGGGAACTGCGCCAGACCGACGACCTGAGCACTCTGCCCGTCGCTGACCGCTGCATCGTCCTTGGCGCCGGCAACACCGCCATCGACATGGCAGTACAAATGGCCCGCCTTGGTGCCCGTGACGTCAACCTGGTTTACCGCCGCGGCTTTGAGGACATGGGTGCCACGGAGCATGAGCAACATATTGCCAAGGAGAACCAGGTACGCCTGCTGACCTGGGCGCAACCCGAGCAGGTGCTGCTCGACGATCAGGGTCGAGTGCGTGGCATGCGCTTCGCCCGCACCCGCTTGAGCGAGGGTCGCCTGCACACTACAGGGGAAACCTTCGAATTGGCTGCCGCTGCCATTTTCAAAGCCATCGGCCAGACGTTCGACGACCACGCCTTGAGCGACAGCAGCGCCCAGGCGTTGGCCCGTGATGGCGAACGCATACGCGTCGATGAGCACATGCGTACCAACCTTCCCGGTGTTTACGCCGGGGGCGACTGTACCCACCTGGGCCAGGACCTTACCGTCCAGGCGGTGCAGCACGGCAAGGTTGCCGCCGAGGCCATCCATGCGCAACTGATGCTCAATGTGGAGGCTGCATAATGGCTGACCTATCGATCGAATTTGCCGGCATCAAGGCGCCCAACCCGTTCTGGCTGGCCTCCGCACCGCCTACCGACAAAGCCTACAACGTGGTCCGTGCCTACCAGGCCGGCTGGGGCGGCGTGGTCTGGAAAACCCTGGGTGAAGACCCGGCGGCGGTCAACGTGTCGTCGCGTTACTCGGCCCACTATGGGGTCAACCGCGAGGTCATGGGCATCAACAACATCGAGCTGATCACCGACCGCTCGCTGGAGATCAACCTGCGGGAAATCACCCAGGTCAAAAAGGACTGGCCTGACCGGGCACTGATCGTGTCGTTGATGGTGCCTTGCGAGGAAGCGTCGTGGAAAGCCATTCTGCCGCTGGTGGAAGCCACCGGCGCCGACGGCATCGAACTGAACTTCGGCTGCCCGCACGGCATGCCTGAACGTGGCATGGGGGCGGCAGTTGGGCAAGTGCCTGAATATGTCGAGCAAGTCACCCGTTGGTGCAAGATGCACTGTTCGCTGCCGGTGATCGTCAAACTTACGCCCAACATCACCGACATCCGTCAGTCTGCCCGCGCAGCCCATCGTGGCGGCGCCGACGCAGTGTCGCTGATCAACACCATCAATTCGATCACCAGTGTCGACCTCGAACGCATGGTCGCCCTGCCCATTGTCGGTGACATGAGCACCCACGGCGGCTACTGCGGCTCGGCGGTCAAACCGATTGCCCTGAACATGGTCGCCGAGATTGCCCGTGATCCAGCGACGCGCGGCCTGCCGATCTGTGGCATCGGCGGAATTGGCAGTTGGCGCGATGCGGCCGAGTTCATCGCCCTGGGATGCGGCGCCGTACAAGTCTGCACGGCAGCGATGCTGCACGGCTTTCGCATCGTCGAAGACATGAAAGACGGCCTCTCGCGCTGGATGGACAGTCAAGGCTATCGCAGCCTGCAAGAATTCAGCGGTCGTGCCGTTGGTCACACCACCGACTGGAAGTTCCTGGATATCAACTATCAGGTCATCGCCAAGATCGATCAGGATGCCTGCATTGGCTGCGGCCGCTGTCACATCGCTTGTGAGGATACGTCGCACCAAGCTATCGCCAGCCTGCGCCAAGCCGATGGCAGTCATCGCTACGAGGTGATCGACGCCGAATGCGTGGGCTGCAACCTGTGCCAGATCACCTGCCCGGTCCAGGACTGTATCCAGATGGTGGCGCAGGACACCGGCAAGCCGTTCCTCGACTGGCAACATGACCCGCGCAACCCTTACCGCGAAGCCTCCTGAGGCGGGGGCATGAACAACAAGGGAGGATCAGTGATCCTCCCTTGTTGTTTGAACTCAATGCATGTCACTGCGCCGATACAGGCTCAAGCCTACCGCCAATGCCGCCAGCATTCCGGCGCAACTGCGGTTGATCCACTGCATGGTGCGGGCCGAAAAGCGCCGCATGGCGTGTCGGCCGCCATAGGCATAGACCGCCATCATCACACCGTCCAGGGCTGCACTGGTGATCGCCAGCACCAGGTATTGCTCGGCTACCGGCTGATCCGGGCGGATGAACTGCGGCAGGAAAGCGGAAAAGAACAACAGCCCCTTGGGATTGGACAAACCAACGAACAGCGCCCGCAGGAACGCCGAACGGCCAGTGGCGCCGGCATTCATTGGCACACGCTCAAGCGCATTGCTTGGCGCACGCCATAGCACCCAGGCCAAGTACAGCAAGTACACGGCGCCGACCCATTTGACCAGGCTGAACAACTGTTCCGATGTTTGCAGCAGCGCCCCGAGGCCGCAGCCAACGGCAGCGATCAGGATCAAGTCGGAAAGCATTGCCCCGGCCATGCCGAAGCCAGCCACGCGCATGCCATGGCTGGCACCATTATTGAGCGCCAGGAGCATGGCCGGACCCGGGGTAATCATCACCGCACTGGCGGCAACGACGTAGAGCAACAGTGTGGAAGCGTCCATGGCGGTTTTCGCAGGCAGAAAAACGCCAGAATGCCTGTTCGATGCGGTCAGGACAATACCTGTTATCGGCCCGCACCAGACTTCGACACTTTGCCTTTATCATGGGGTGAACAAGGAAAATCAACCCAAGGAAGTGATTGTCATGCTGTACCGCCTGAGCGCCGATGGTCTGGTGCTGTTTCACCTGTCGTTCATTTTGTTCGTGCTGTTCGGCGGCTTGCTGGCGCTCAAATGGCGCGGTGTGCTGTGGTGGCACTTACCCGCCGTGTGCTGGGGCATCGCCGTGGAGTTTTTGCACCTGTACTGCCCGCTGACCGACTGGGAAAACCATCTGCGTCAGGCCGCTGGCCAGGCTGGCTATGAAGGCGGGTTCGTCGAGCATTATATCCTGCCGGTCATTTACCCCGCCGGGCTAACGCCCGGCATTCAGGTCTTGCTGGGCTCGGTGGTGGTGCTGGTCAATGCCGTGGTCTACGTGCTGGTCATTCGTCGCTGGCCACGCCGCCAACTGACGTAGCCACTGCGACTTACGGTTCCAGCCCGATGCCGCGCAAAATAACGCTGGTGACCGTCTGCACCGCCCGCTCGAACTGCAGTTCAGTCAGTGGCTGGTGGTCATTGAGCAAACCAACCTGGTGACTGAAGTCGGCATAGTGCTGGGTCGAAGCCCAGATCATGTACAACAGCCCCGACGGCTCCACCGCGATGATGCGACCGTCGTCGATCCACTGACGAATCTTCGCCTCTTTCATCTTCGCCCAGTCATACAGCGGATCGTCCAGCGCCGCGCCCAGGTTGGGCGCGCCGTGGATGATTTCGTTGGCCCAGACCTTGGAGCCAAAAGGACGGGTGCGCGAATGGTTCATTTTTGCGCGAATGTAGCTGCTGAGCACGATGCGTGGGTCGTCATAGAGTTCGAAGCACAGTGCATCCTGCTTCCACACTTCCAGCAGGCCGAACAGCACGGCCTGATACAACTCGGCCTTGGTGCTGAAGTAATAGTGCACATTGCTGCGCGGCAACTGCGCCGCTTCGGCGATATCGGCCATGGCGGTGCCTGCGAAGCCTTTTTCGGCAAAGACCTGCTCGGCTGCCAGAAGGATGTTGTCGACATTGCGTTGGCGAATGCTGAGCTTGTGCCGGGTCATGACCAGATCCATTGCGACTGACACTGCAAGGCTAACATCAGTACTGCAGATTCGTGCGTCACCGGCAAAAAAGTTGTGTCGACGCAGGGATTTTTCTCGTGGTCGGCAGTCGCAATACTGCACACCTCTTATCACCAGCCCTCCCCAGGAGCCCTTTCATGTCCATTCCTCTTCTTGGCCTCGGTACGTTCCGTCTCAAGGACCAGGTCGTTATCGACTCGGTCACCCAGGCGCTGGAGCTCGGCTATCGAGCGATCGACACTGCCCAGATCTACGGCAACGAAGCTGAAGTCGGCACCGCCATCGCTGCCAGCGGCGTAGCGCGTGAACAACTGTTCCTGACCAGTAAGATCTGGATCGACAACCTCAGCGCCGACAAGCTGATTCCGAGCCTTAAGGAAAGCCTACAGAAGCTCAAGACCGATTATCTGGACCTGACCCTGATTCACTGGCCTTCCCCCAAGGGCGCCGTGGCGGTCAGTGAGTTCATGAGCGCGTTGGCCGAGGCCAAAGCCCAGGGCCTGACCCGCCAGATCGGCGTTTCCAACTTCACCATCGACCTACTGCGCCAAGCCATTGAGGTGGTCGGTAAAGACGCCATCGCCACCAACCAGATTGAACTGCACCCTTATCTGCAAAACCGCAAACTGGTCGAGTTCATGGCAAGCCAGGGCATCGCTGTGACCTCGTACATGACCCTGGGCTATGGCAAAGTCCTGCAAGACCCGGTCATCCAGGCTATTGCCAGCCAACACCAAGCCACCCCGGCGCAAGTCACCCTGGCCTGGGCCATGCAGTTGGGCTATGCGGTAATCCCGTCCTCGACCCGTCGCGAGAACTTGGCGAGCAATCTCAAGGCGGCCGAGCTTAAGCTCAGCAGCGATGAAATGGCGCAAATCGCCGCCCTCGACAGCGGCCTGCGCCTGACCAATCCTGAAAGTCTGGCGCCTGCCTGGGACTAATCGTGATCGCTACAGGCCTGCGCCAGCTTCAGGTAGCGCAAGGTGTGTTGCTGGCCGGCGGAGTCGAGATAGACCATGCTGGCCTGCACCACATCGCAGAGCTCGGAGACCGGCTCGCTCATGCTCACTACTCGGGCGATATCCAGTGGCATCCCGTACTGGTAGACAGCAGTTGATTCAGTAGCCTGGGCGCTGGCAGTAAGCACCAGGGCAAGGCACAACAGAGTTCGCAGGTACATGGCGACGCTCCTGTAGGACAAGAGGTTCGCCGACACGTCGGAGAACCCCGACCTTTAAAGTGTGGCGCGCCCACGCCCAAACGTCGCGCCAGGGGATCAACGGCAAAGGCTGGGCAGATCGGCTAATCTGCACGCCTGACAATTGCCTGCGAAACTGCCCCCACCATGGAACTCCATATCAGCCTGCACGGCAGCAAAGGCTTGGCCGAGCAGCTCTACCAGCAACTGCGCGAAGGTATCGACAGTGGGCGCCTGGCGGCAGGCACGCAGTTACCGCCGACGCGGCTGCTTGCCGAGCAATTGGGGGTGTCGCGCAAGACCGTGGCCGACGCCTATTCGCGCCTTACCTATGACAACCTGCTCAGCGGCAAGGTTGGCAAGGGCACTTTCATTACCCCCAGCGCACCGCGTTTACCCCCAGCGCCCGCAGCCCTGCCCCTGGCCAGCGCCGCAACGTTGGAAAAATGGCGCTCACGCGCCCACCTGCTGGCAGACCTTGCGCCCAGCGCTTCGCGTTACGACTTCATCGGTGGGGCGTCGAGCAAGGCGCAGTTTCCATTCGATGACTGGCGCCGCTGCAACCAGTACGCGCTACGCCAGATACGCCGCGGCAGTGCGCGCTATGCCGCCCATCAAGGCTTGCCGGAACTGCGTGAAGCCATCGCCCGACACATCGCCTTTGCGCGCGGTGTGCGTTGCGACAGCGCCGATGTGTTGGTTTGCAACGGCGCCCAGCAAGCGCTGGATCTGATTGCTCGGATACTCATCGAACCGGGTTGCAAGGTGGCCATGGAAGATCCCGGCTACACCCCGGCACGCCAGTTGTTCCTATCCCAGGGCGCGCGACTGCAGTATGTGCCAGTAGACGAACAAGGTCTGTGCGTCGAGCACATCGAAGAAGGCACGCGGCTGATTTATGTCACACCCTCGCATCAGTTTCCATTGGGTATGCCCATGAGCCTGGCACGTCGCCAAGCCTTGCTGGAGCGCGCGGCGGCACTGGGCGCAATCATTATCGAGGACGACTACGACAGTGAGTTCCGCTACGAGGGGCGCCCCACTGACGCCCTGCAGAGCATGGACCGGCACGGTTTGGTGGCGTACGTCGGGACCTTCTCGAAAACCTTGTTGCCCGAGCTGCGCCTGGGCTACACCATCGTTCCGCAGGCCCTGCGCGAAGCCATCTGCACCGCCAAGCAATTGACCGACTGGCACACCCCGACCTTAAGCCAGTGGGCCCTGGCCAGTTTTATCAACGAAGGCTCGCTGCTCAAACACATCCGCCGCGTACATGAGGTGTATACCGCCCGCCGCCAGCGAATCCTGCATCGCCTGCACGGCGATCTGGCACCTTGGTTCGAGGTGATACCGGCCACCGCTGGCTATCATTTAAGCGCCCTGGCCAAGCATGACCTGGACGTGGACTTTTTGATCAATATGGCGCGCAAGGTCGACGTTGGCCTGTACTCATTGGCGCCCTTTCATGTTCAGGCGCCGGTGCGTCCGGGCCTGCTGTTGGGTTTCGGTGCCATTGAACTGCTGGACATCGACCCGGCACTGGACCGGGTGCGTGACACCCTGCAGGCAATCGGCTGATTGGCCTCCTGAGATTGGCAGTGATTGGCTATTCGAGCAGCGCCGCCTCAGGGTTAAGGTAACGTCATCGCCGCCTGATGCGGACCTTAACGGAGAGAACCAGTGAGCAATCGTATCGAGTGGGCCAAACATTCACCTGAAGCCTACAAAGCCATGGTCGGCCTGGAAATGGCCCTGGGCAAGTCCGGCCTGGAAACCTCACTGCTGGAACTGATTCGCCTGCGTGCCTCGCAGATCAATGGCTGCGCCTACTGCGTCAACATGCATGCCAATGATGCACGCAAGGCTGGAGAAACCGAGGCGCGCCTGCAAACCCTCAGCGTGTGGGAAGAAACCGCTTACTTCACCCCGCGCGAACGTGCCGCCCTGGCCTGGACCGAAAGCCTGACCCACCTGCCCGAGCTGCGCGCACCCGAGCAGCAGTACCATGCCTTGCTCGAACACTTCAGCGAAGCCGAAGTGGCCAACCTGACCTTGGCCATCGCCACCATCAACGCCTGGAACCGCTTCGGCGTCGGCTTTGCAATGATTCCAGGCTGACGGCCAGCGACTGCGATTAGCCAGCCGGGGTCGGCATCACCGGTGGTGTGTACTGCAAAGTCGTGCCCAGGAACCATAACAGGAACAGTACCAATGGTACGTGCACCAGCAACTGCACGAACGAGAAGCCGATCAGATCGCGCGCCTTCAGGCCCAGTACGCCGAGCAGCGGCAGCATGTAAAACGGGTTGATCAAGTTCGGCAGCGCTTCAGCGGCGTTGTAGATCTGCACCGCCCAGCCCAGGTGGTATTGCAAGTCGTTGGCCACGAGCATCACGTACGGCGCTTCGATGATCCATTTGCCGCCACCGGACGGAATGAAGAAGCCCAGTACCGCCGAATACACGCCCATCAACACCGCGTAGGTGTCGTGAGAGGCGATTTGCACGAAGAAGGTCGAGATGTGGTGGGCCAAGGTTTGCGCATCAACGCCCTGAACTTGGGTGAGGATCGCCGCAATCGAGCCATACAGCGGAAATTGGATCAATACTCCGGTGGTGGTCGGTACCGCGCGGGTCACTGCATCGAGGAAGCTGCGTGGGCGCCAGTGCAGCAAGGCACCCAGCATGATGAACAACAGGTTGTAGGTGTTCAGCCCGGAGATGGCGGTTATCGCAGGCTTGGTGCTGAATTCGTTGTACAGCCACCCGGCCGCCAGCGCCACCAATAGCAGAATCAGAATCGGGCTGTACTCCAACCATTCACCCGGGCGGGTACGCTCAGGCGTGGGTGGCGCCGAAAAACTTGGATCAACGCCACAGTCTTCAGCGCTACGAGCGCTGGTCGGCCCTGGCGCCGTGGCATACGCCACCACCAGTGAAACCACCACCAGCGCCGCCAGCATCACACCCGACTGCCAGAGGAAAATGGTTTCGGTGAACGGGATCACCCCGGTGATTGCCAGGATCGAGGGCGGCAGGCTGGCCGGGTTGGCCTGCAACTGCGCTGCCGAAGAGGAAAGCCCCAGCGCCCACACCGCCCCTAAACCCAGGTAGGCGGCAGCACCGGCAGCACGGTAGTCCATGCGCAAGTCGGCACGACGCGCCAATGCCCGCACCAACAAGCCACCAAACACCAGCGACAGGCCCCAGTTGAGCAACGAGGCCAGCATCGAAATCAGCGCCACCCAGCACACTGCCGAGCGGCCGTTTTTCGGGATGCGCGCCAGACGGTCGATGAGTTTCACCGCAGGTGGCGAGCTGGCCACCACATAGCCGCCAATCACCACGAAGGCCATTTGCATGGTGAACGGAATCAAGCTCCAGAAACCGTCGCCAAAAGCCTTGGCGGTATCGGTGGGCTTGGCGCCCATTGCCAGGGCGGCGACAGAAACCAGTACCACTGCCAGGGCGGCGAACACCCAGGAATCGGGGAACCAGCGTTCAGCCCAGTTTGAACAGCGCAAGGCAAAGCGCGCAGAGCGGCTGTCTTGAATATCAGCGGCCACAGGGTATTCCTTTTGTTGGTTTTATCAGAACGACTGAAGGGCCCTATCGCCGACAAGGCCGACTCCGACAGAGGAATGCGTGGTTCGTCTGTCGGAGCCGGCCTTGCCGGCGATAGAGCCTGCAAAAACAGTGAAACGTCAGGTCAGAACGTCATCTCTTTCACATCATCCGGCACGATCAACTTGCCGGCGGTTTTCTCGATGATTTCTTCAACCGTCACCCCAGGAGCGGTCTCGCGCAGGATGAACGCGCCGTTTTCGATTTCCAGGTAGGCAAGGTCAGTCAGTACCTTGCGGATGCAGCCTGCACCGGTCAGCGGCAAGCTGCACCGAGGTAGCAGCTTGGACTCGCCGTCCTTGGAAGCGTGAGTCATGGTGACGATGATGTTGTCGGCACCGGCCACCAGGTCCATGGCGCCGCCCATGCCCTTGACCAGCTTGCCGGGGATCATCCAGGAGGCGATGTTGCCTTCCACATCTACCTCGAAAGCGCCCAGCACGGTGAGGTCGACATGACCGCCGCGGATCATGGCGAAGGATTCGGCAGAATTGAAAATCGATGCTCCGACACGCGCAGTCACGGTCTGTTTGCCGGCGTTGATCATGTCGGCATCAAGCTGCGCTTCGGTCGGGAATTCGCCCATGCCCAGCAGGCCGTTTTCCGATTGCAGCATTACATCCATGTCCGCTGGGACGTAGTTGGCCACCAGGGTCGGGATGCCGATGCCAAGGTTGACGTAGAAGCCGTCCTGGAGTTCGCGGGCGACGCGCTGGGCCATTTGTTCGCGGGTAAGTGCCATGGTCAGTATCTCTTTGTTGTTCTGTTCGGGGACGGTTCAGGCTTTGAGGGTGCGTTTTTCGATACGCTTCTCGAAGGTGCCGACAATCACCCGGTCGACATAGATACCCGGGGTATGAATTTCAGTTGGCAGCAATACACCCGGCTCGACGATCTCCTCGACCTCGACCACGGTGATCTTGCCGGCAGTAGCGGCCAGCGGGTTGAAGTTCTGCGCGGTATTGCGGTACACCACGTTGCCGTAGTGATCGGCCTTCCAGCCTTTGACGATGGCGAAGTCGCCAGTAATGGCTTCTTCAAGGATGTATTTGCGGCCGTTGAACTCGCGCACTTCCTTGCCTTCGGCAACGGGCGTGCCGTAGCCGGTAGCGGTGAAGAACGCCGGAATGCCGGCGCCGCCTGCGCGCATTTTTTCCGCCAGGGTGCCTTGCGGCGTCAACTCTACATCCAGCTCGCCACTGAGCAGCTGGCGCTCGAATTCGGCGTTTTCGCCCACATACGAGGCAACCATCTTGCGAATCTGATGGTCTTCAAGCAGTACGCCCAGGCCAAAGCCATCGACGCCGCAGTTGTTCGAGACCACGGTCAGACCCTTGACGCCACGACGCTTGATTTCGTTGATGAGGTTTTCCGGGATACCGCACAGACCAAAACCACCAGCCAGTACGGTCATGTTGTCGGTCAGGCCTTCAAGAGCCTGTTCATAGGTTGCTACGCGCTTGTCCAGTCCGGCCATGCTGATCCGCCTTTTGTAGTTGTTTAACCGACGGGGGTGTCGGCGAGCGTTTGTCCCATCTTCACCCCAACGAACTTATTTGTTAATTTTGTTTTTATGTTTGTTTGATTAATTTTTCAAAAGAATAGACCACAGCAATGAACGTCAAGCAGCTGCGCGCCTTTGTCACCGTCGCCAAATACCAGAGCTTTGCCCAGGCCGGCGAGCATCTGCACCTGTCGCAACCGGCCTTGAGCCTGACCATCAAGGCCCTGGAAGACAACCTCGGCGGCGCCCTGTTCAGCCGTACTACCCGCAGCGTCAGCCTGACGCCGGAGGGTGACGTGCTGCTACCTCTGGCGCGGCAGTTACTCGCCGATTGGGACAATACCGAAGAACTGCTACGCCAGCGTTTCACCCTGCAATTGGGCCGTGTATCGATCGCCGCCATGCCGGCGTTTGCGGGCAACTTGTTGCCTGCGGTGCTGAAGGTATTCCGCCAACGTTATCCTCGGGTCAATGTCACGGTGCATGACGTCATCAACGAACAGGTGCTGGAACTGGTACGCCATCGGCGCGTCGAACTGGGCATCGGCATTGAACCGGAGTCTAGCGCACCCCTGCTGTTCAAGCCGTTGTACCTGGACCGTTTTGTCGCGGTGGTACCCACCGAATCCCCTCTGGCCCAGCAAGCGCAGGTGAGTTGGCGCGAACTGCTGGCCGAGGATTTCATTGCCCTACAACGACCGTCGGCAGTGCGACTGCTGCTCGAACAACACCTGGCTGCCGAGCATGGCAAGCTGGCGGTGGCCTTCGAGAGTCATCAGCTTTCGACCATCGGCCGCATGGTTGCCAATGGTCTGGGCGTGAGCGCAGTGCCGGCCTTGTGCATCGGCCAGATGCAAGAGCTTGGCGCCCGTTGTGTGCCGCTGGTCGAGCCAATCATCGAGCGACGCATTGGCGTCTCCCTGCTCGCCGACCATAAACTCTCGGCAGCAGCCCAGGCGTTGCTGGATGTACTACAGGAACAAACCCGTCCCCAGGAGGTGAAATGCGCACAGTGAAGCTTGCCGGCAAAGACGTTCCAATCATCGGCCAAGGTACCTGGTACATGGGTGAAGACCCGCACCAGCGCGGCCGCGAAGTGGCGGCCCTGCAGCACGGTATCGACCTGGGCCTGACGCTGATCGACAGCGCCGAAATGTACGCCGATGGCGGCGCGGAGGAAGTCGTCGGCCAGGCCATTGCCGGGCGCCGCGACCAGGTGTTCGTGGTCAGCAAGGTGTACCCTCATAACGCCAGCCGCAACGGCGTTCCGGCGGCCTGCGAGCGCAGCCTGAAGCGCCTGGGCACCGATTTTATCGATCTTTATCTGCTGCACTGGCGCGGCCAGTACCCGCTGGAAGAAACCGTAGAAGCGTTCGAGCGGCTGCGGGAGGCGGGCAAGATTGGTCGTTGGGGGGTGTCGAACTTCGATGTTGACGACCTGCGCGAGCTGGGCAGTTCCGACTGCGCGGTCAACCAGGTGCTCTACAACCCCAGTCAGCGCGGTATCGAGTTCGACTTGCTGCCCTGGAGCCAAAAGCGTCAGATGCCGACCATGGCCTACTGCCCTTTGGCCCAGGCCGGGCGTTTGCTCAAGCACCCTACCCTGATCGATATTGCCGAGCGCCACGGTGCTACGCCAGCACAGGTGAGTCTGGCCTGGGTTACGCGCCAGGCGGGCGTTATCGCCATTCCCAAGGCAGTGGAGCCTGAGCATGTACGCCTGAATGCGGCGGCGGCCAGCCTGAACCTGAGCAGTGAAGACCTGCGTGCCATCGATCGGGCCTTTCCAGCGCCAACGCGCAAGCAGCACCTGGCGATGGTTTGAAGCAGTAAAGCGCATCTCCCTGACTTGAGGCGACCCTGAGTCGCCTTGGGCAGAAAACCGATAATAATCGGTATCACTACGGCTGAAGTGTCGAATTTAATCGACAACAGAAACTACCGGTCGCCAGGCCAAAATCCGCGCAATAGAGCCATTTCCCCACATTTCTCGGCAAAAAACCGATCACATCGATACACATTTTGTCAGAATTTAATTGACACACCTCTCCCACACTTCTTATTTTCCCCCTCGCCTCACCACTCAAAAATAATTCAAACAAATACGGGCAAGCGCCATCCATCATGCCAGTCTCTTCGTCTGCACCTTCACCTGACACCCAATTCAAAAAGACCTTGAAACTCTGGCAGGTGGTCATCATTGGCCTGGCCTACATCGCCCCGATGACCGTTTTCGACACCTTCGGCATTGTTTCCGGGATCACCGATGGACACGTCCCCAGCGCCTACGTGCTGGCCCTGCTCGGCATCCTCTTCACTGCCGTAAGCTACGGCGTACTGGTGCGTCGCTTTCCCGAAGCCGGTTCGGCCTATACCTACACACGCCGCGCCATCAATCCTCATGTCGGCTTTCTGGTGGGCTGGTCGTCATTGCTCGACTATCTGCTGCTGCCCATGGTCAACGCCCTGCTGGCCAAACTCTACTTGTCGGTGATGTTCCCGGAAGTACCGGCCTGGGCCTGGGTCGTGGGTTTTGTGACGATCATGAGCCTGATCAACATCCGCAGTATCAACCTGGTAGCCAACTTCAACACCCTGTTCGTGGCCATCCAGGCCGTCATCATCGGCGTATTCATCTACCTGACCGTGCGCGGTCTGCACAGTGGCGAAGGGTTAGGCACTACCTGGAGCCTGATGCCGTTTGCCGCTGAGGACACCCATTTCAATGCACTGGTCGCTGGCGCCACCATCCTGTGCTTCTCATTCCTGGGCTTCGACGCGGTCACCACGCTGTCCGAAGAAACCGAGAACGCCGAAAAGGTCATTCCGCGCGCTATTTTCCTGATTGCGCTGATCGGCGGCTTGGTGTTCATCATCGTCTCGTTTTACATCCAGTCGTTTTTCCCAACCATGGACCGCTTCCAGGATCACGAGGCCGCCTTGCCGGAAATCGCCCTGTATGTCGGCGGCAAGCTGTTCCAGTCGATCTTCATTTGCTGTACGTTCATCAACACCCTGGCTTCAGGCCTGGCCTCACAAGCCAGCGTATCGCGCCTGCTGTATGTGATGGGTCGCGACAATGTCATCCCCCGACGCTACTTCGGTCGCCTGCATGACAAGTGGAAAACCCCGGTCATCAACATTGCCATCGTCGGCTTCATTTCTCTGTCGGCGATATTCTTCGACCTGGTGACCGCGACTTCGGTGATCAACTTTGGCGCGTTGGTAGCCTTCAGTTTCGTCAACCTCTCGGTGATCGTACACTGCTACCTGCGTGAAGGCTGCAACAAGACCCTGGGCGACAAATTCAAGTATCTGGTGGTGCCGACCATTGGCTTTTGCATCATTGCCATCCTCTGGCTGGACCTGGATGAGCACTCGCTAATATTTGGTGGGGTCTGGGCAACGCTAGGGGTTCTGTACCTGGTCTACCTGACTAAAGCCTTCAAGGTAGCGCCGCCCAGCTTCATTGCCGAGTAACAAGAAATGGCCCGTCGACATCGACGGGCTTTCGCCGTTCAACGACCTGCCACTTCAAGGATGTCACCATGCTGCTGCGCCGCCTGCTCATTCAATGGAAGATCACCCTGCTCGCCGGCCTTTGCCTGCTGGCCATCGTGGTGTTGCTGATGGGGGCGGCTCTATTTCAATCCAGCCGCAGCGCTGCACTGGTCAATAGCGCCAATACCCAAATCCTCGATGAGAATGCCCGCCTGCGCATGCACACCTATGCCCAGTTGCAGGCCGCGCATATCCAGCGCTACTTCAAGGACACCTACCTGTATGGCAACGGCGTCTCGCACCTGATGATGGTGCTCAAGGCCCAAGGGCTCGACAACCTGCGCCAGGCGCTGACCCAGCAGGCGAAAACCGCACTGGCGGCCAATCCCGAGTTGCTTGGTCTGTACGTCGTGTTCCTGCCAAACGCCCTGGATGGCAACGATGGCGCCTTCGTTGATCAGGCCGAGGTCGGCAGCAATGAGCGCGGGCGTTTTTCCCTGTACTGGTCACAGCCGCAGCCCGGCGAACTGACGTCGGAGGCAATGCCTGAAGAGATGCTCGCCGACACCAGCCTGGGCGCCAACGGTTTCGCCTACAACCGCTGGCTGACATGCCCACTGGAAACCGGCGAAGCCTGTGTCATCGACCCCTATTTCGATACCGTTGGCGATCGCACGCCACTGATGACCAGCATTGCCATTCCGTTCAAGCAAGACGGCAAGGTCATTGGTGTGATGGGCCTGGACATCAGCCTCGACAGCTTGCAGCAACTGAGCCTCGACGGCCGCCAGGAACTGTTTGACGGCAACGGCCAGGTCAGCATTGTCAGCCCCGCCGGCCTGCTGGCCGGACACAGTCGCGACGGCAGCCAGTTGAGCAAGAAAATCGACCAGGTATTCGGCCAGCAAGCCAGTACCCTGGCCGCCCAGATGCGTGCAGGCAAAGCAGCGGAGTTGAAAGACAACGGCATGCTGCAGGTCAGCCAGCCATTTGCCCCGGTCCCCGGCGCGCAGCCTTGGAGTGTCCTGCTCGAGGTGCCCGAGCAGATCCTCCAGGCCCCCGCGCTGGCGCTCAACACTCGTCTGGATGCCGCCAACAACAGCGCCAACCTCAACAGCCTGCTAATGGCCCTCGCTGCCGCCATCGTGGGCCTGATCGTGATCTGGATGACCGCCCGAGGTGTAACCCGGCCGATTCTTAACGTTGCCGCCATGCTCAAGGATATTGCCAGCGGTGAAGGCGACCTCACCCGCCGTCTGAACTACCCGCGCCAGGACGAGCTGGGCGAACTGGTCGGTTGGTTCAATCGCTTTCTCGACAAGTTGCAACCAGTAATCGCCGACGTCAAAGCCTCGGTGCAGGATGCTCGCAGTACCGCCGACCAGTCGGCAGCCATCGCCAGCCAGACCAGCGCCGGCATGCAGCAGCAATACCGTGAAGTCGATCAGGTGGCCACCGCCTCACAGGAAATGAGCGCCACCGCCCAGGACGTTGCACGCAACGCAGCTCAAGCCGCCGAAGCGGCCCGCGGCGCCGACGTGGCTACTCGCGAAGGCCTGGAGCTGATCCGCACCACCACCCATGCCATCGAGCAGCTTGCCTGTGAAATGACCGCCGGCATGGACGAGGTGCAGCAACTTGCCGACCGCAGCGAACAGATTGGTTCGGTGCTTGAAGTGATTCGCGCCATTGCCGACCAGACCAACCTGCTGGCCCTTAACGCTGCCATTGAAGCCGCGCGCGCTGGAGAAGCCGGCCGTGGTTTTGCCGTGGTTGCCGATGAAGTGCGCAACCTGGCGCGCCGCACCCAGGACTCAGTGGATGAAATTCGTCTGGTAATCGAGGGACTGCAACAAGGTACTCGCGAAGTAGTCGGATCGATGCACAGCAGCCACCGCCAGGCCCAGGGCAGCGTGAGCCAGGCCGAGCAGGCCGTGCCGGCGCTGCAGCGGATCAGCGATGCGGTGGCGGTGATTACTGATATGAACCTGCAGATAGCGTCTGCCGCCGAGGAGCAGAGCGCCGTGGCTGAGGAAGTGAATCGCAACGTTGCCAGCATTCGTGACGTAACCGAGTCGCTCTCCGGGCAAGCCGAGGAATCGGCACAAATTAGCCAGGCGCTGAACCGCCTGGCCAATCACCAGCAGGGCCTGATGGCGACGTTCAAGGTGTAGCCATCAGCCGTGCGATTATCCGCGCCGGGTCTTCAGGACCCTGGCGATGTTTTCGAGCACTTTGGCTTCGGGTGCTTTCCCCGACCAGGCCAGCCAATTGGCGATCATCTGCAACTGCCGTACCACCGACTCGAACTGCCGCTCCGATATGCGCTGGCCCGCCAGCGCATCATCGTAGCTGTCGTTGAGCTCGCGCTCGGTGCAAGCCTTAGCGCCAGCCGCATTCACCTCTCGGGTCACCCCTATCAGCCAGCGGGTAAGCAGTACATCGGCCTTCATCACTGCATCGAAAACACCGAAAGACTGCTTGTAACGCGCCTGAGCTTCGGTTTCACAGCGTGAAAGATCTTCTATCGACAGCTTTTTCGAAAGGCACATAACCTCCAGCTGGACCCGGTTGAGCATCGCGTAAGGATTCCAGTCAGGTGAGTCTCTATCCTCCCCTGCCGCATAAGCCATCTTTGCTGCCAAAAGGCTTCGACTGATGCGTCCATCCAATTCTTCATTGCGTGACTGGGTAACGCTTTCCAGTAGCGCTATATGCGCTTGACGCTTGAGGCCGCGCCCGCGCATGACTTGTCGGCGAGCAATCGATTCACCCGGCACATCCTCGCACATATCACTCAACTGATCGGCACGATTGATGGCGGCCATGATCAACCTTGCCGCTTCCTTGAAATCAGCAACAGCAGTGCCGTCGACTGGATCGGCGACGAGGTACGCCTGACGAATCTCTACATCAATCAGCTTCTCCACCGCGGTCATTGGTACACAACCACGACCATTGAAGCGCGCCAACGCCTGCAACAGCGCTTTGCGTGAAGCCGCCAACGCCTCGGGGTCATCCCATTCGCTGTACAGCAGACCCAGGCCGTACTGAACCTCGGCCTGATTGATCCAACTGTCCGGCAGGCCCTCCAGGCGTCTGCGCACCTGCTCCTGAAGCTGGTCGAATCCGGTTGCCGTCGCTGCGGCATTGGTGTTGGCCGCCGACAAGCGCTGGCCTTCCAGCCAATCGAGCAATTCTGGAGTGCCCCGCAAGCAGGTGTTGTTGCTATCGCCGGGAGGCAGCAACCTGAGCTGGAACAGTGGGTCGCCATAGGCTTGGTAGGCGCCCCAGGTATTGCAGGCGGGAAACTGCTCGAGGGTGTCCAGACGTGCACAACTGATCGCCTCGGCAAAGTGATCGCCGTGAATGGCCAAGCGCGTGAAGAAGGTCTCTGAAAAACAGCACGCCGCACTGTCATCGACCTCCCAGCCCGCCGCGACCACACAGCGCACGCCCATGTTGATCAGCTCCTGGGCCAGACTTGCGGCCAGGCGGTTACCACCCGCTTCACCGACCGTGATCTTACCCAGGTGACAGCAACTGAGGAACACCAGGTCTGGCACAGTTTCCATCCGATCGATTTCGGCAGCGGTCAGCAGCAAACCATCCGACAACACCACCCCGCTACGCAGTTGGCCGTTGCTGTCCTTGCTGCGGTAAACGCCATGGGCGCAAATCACCAGGACTCGATAAGGCCTGGCAAACAGTTGGTCGAACACGTCCACGGCACTGGCACCACCGGGCAGGCTCCAGGTGGTATAGCCCGCACCGTTCAGCACCTGGCCCACCGTCAGGCTTTCACGCAGGGCACCGGGCAAGTCAGCCAGACGTTCCGGCCAAGGCCCGTCGCCTTTGGGCCTGAACTGCTTGAAGTAGCCCTGGGTATCCGGATTGCCGATAACACAGGCGTTCATCAGGTCGGTACGTATCACTTCGCGGCGGTAACGCTGGGTGATGAACTGGCGCACCAGACGCGTGCGCGAAATCATCGGCACACCGTCGGTCTCGAGCATTTCCCATGGCAAATTGGCGCTGCTGTCGTCGAGCACCAGAATCAGATTGTCCGACTTGCGCACCGCGCTCTTGAAGCCTAATGGCAACATCAACTGGAACAGGCTGTTACCAAAGAATGCCGCCGAGTCGTAGCGGGTGCTGTTCGGCCCGCGCAAGGCGCTGTCGACCATCTTTTCCAGCAAGCCCGGTTGACGCTGGTCGACGACCGCCTCGACGCGGGCGCGTTGCCCCATGTACAGGTAGTTGAAGCGTTGCGCCGGCCGGTCGAAACGGGCTTCAGCTCTGTTGGCCGCTTGCCCCGGGCTGTCGGCACTGCTGACCTGCAAACGTGGCCAGTAATCACCCGGAGGCGTGACGCTCAGGCGTGGTCTTGCCCCGTCACCGAACTGCACGGCCTGGGCAACCTCCAACCGACTGTTCAAGCGCTGCAACTCACCTGCCAGCTCACTGTCCAGGTTGGCTACGGCATAACTGGCACAGATTGCGGCATCGACAAACATCTCGACAATGTCCAGGCGCGTCACCGCCGCTGCACGGCTTTTGGGGCCGACACAAACCGCGGCGTAGTCACGGTTGGCCTGCAGCACCCCGAGAGTCACCGCGCGGATCGACTCGTCCACAGTCAATTGCGCACTGGAGTTGGTCCCCAGCAGCAAACTGGCAATATGCAACGGCAGCAGATCATCGGGTCTGTTGGGGTCGTCCAGGCGGGTAACCTGGGCATACTGGTCCACCGCACTGAGCAAGTAACGCAACACGCCACTGCGCACCGCCTGGATCACCCCTTCAGCGGTCAGCTCACCCATCTCACCAAGACCGATGATCAACGCACCCCGCCCCGTCCCACGGCTCACCTCGGCAGCCGTCCGTGGCACCAGCACCACCGTGGTGTTGCCCAACTCACCAGAGTACAAGCCCAGGCGTTGGCGTTGGGTCAGTGCACCGTTGACCAGTGTCTGATCGACGGCCGCTTCGGCACCAGAAATCGGGTCGCCGCGGTAGTGACCGCAGATCAGCGGCACCTGCACACAACTGAGGTTCATCGCCAGAACATTGATTTTCAGCGTGGTCAGCTCAGGTTTTGGCTCCAGGCTGCTGCTGTTGCCGAGCACCTGACTCAGCAACTGGGCATCGGCCGGATAGGCGGGTGGCCCACCTCGAAAGCTGACCAGCGCCGTGCTGCGCTCGGCTGTACGACTACTCGGCAGACGCTTGAGCAGCGCAGGCGTACGCTTGTGCAGCAAGCTTTCGATCTCGGCAAAATAGTGCTTGGTGGATGCCAGCTCACCGTGCACCACGGGCATGTACCAGTAACGATTATCGGGCAGATTACCCAACTTGCCGGAACGCCAGGTCACGGTGCCGTCGCCTTGCGAAGTGCCGCGCAGCATCAGTTGCTCGCCGCTGATGTCCAAGCCACAGGGAGTGTTCTTGCCCTGGCCAAAGACATAACTGATGCGCTCAGGCGCCAAGTCGATCCAACTGTTATCTGCCAGGCGCTGCCAATGCTCCTGCACTTGCTTGAGCACTGCCGCGCGAGGCCGAGCACCCAACTCTTTGCCGAACCAGAAATCATCGTTGTTCAGGGCCAACTGGCTCCAACTGGCCGCCGCGAAAAAGTCCACCGGACTGTGCCCGCCGATATCGACAAACCCTGGGGCAGGCAACAGATGCAACGCTCCGGGGAAGTCGGCGACGATTTTCAGGATGTCCGCCAAGTTATTCTTAAGGTCCACGCGGGCCAGCATACGAATGGTGTCGGACTGCCCCAGCAAGGTTTCCACCATCGAGTAGGCACCCTGGTTGGGGGTGCCCAGCATGATCACCAGCCCATCGGCATGGGTTATCAGGTCTTTCCATAAATCGGGGTCTTGCCTGAAAGCGGCACGTATCACCAAGCCGCCCATGCTGTGCGCGAGCAGGCGAATGCTGGAAGTGGGATGCTCCTTGAGTTGATCGCGTAACCTGACTGCCAGTTGCGCACCCAGGTCCTCAAGCGGCTGGCGCCAATCGTAGTAGTGGGCAATAACGTTGTGGGCCTTATCCAGATACTTGTACAGATCTCCATACGCCAACCTCATCAGGTCCTTGCTGCTGACCCGCGGCTCATCGATGGCAATGCTGCCCAGCCCCCTCAAGGCAAGCTTGAGGGGATCGAGCCAGAAAATTTCGTCGCCAACGCTCAAGCTGCTACCCATGATCCCCGGTATCAGGAACACAGCAGGCTGACCTTCGACATACACTTTCACCGTTTCGACGGTGTCAGCGCCCCGCGCTGATGAAGGTTCGGCGCCCCGGGTCATCGTCAGCCGATCCAGCAGCCAGTCGCTCAGGCTGCTGGGAAGTGGACGATTTCGAAATTTGACGGTGTCGCGAAAATAATGGAAGTGATTGACCTGCGGCCCTTCGACCGCCATGGCATGCGCCTCGTTGGCATGATCGAACAAGCCGCCATACATGGAGTCGGTGTTGACTACCAGGTCGTTGCGAGCACGATCAAACAACGCCCAATTGACGAACATGTAGCCGATGCGCTGCACAATCCCGCTGGCCGAATCCTCGGTATCGCCGGCAACGATGGCCATTTTCAGCTTCGGCAGTGGCGCAGCTCGCGCCAGCAACATGGCCATGGGTGCCTCTGGCAGCATGGCCTCGATGCCAGGCACCACTTGCGGTTGCATCCGTTTGTCAGCGATCTCCAACACCACCCGTTCCAACAGCTTCAGGCTACGCGAAGCAAGCTGAGCGGTGGCACTGCCGGCGGCAGGTGTAGCCACGGCACCCACCGCCGCACCAATACCCCAGGTGGCAAACTTGCGCACCAGACTCAGCAGGCAGGAGAGAAATACATCGAGATTATCAGAGAGCAAGGCCGTGCCACGGGCAGGAGCAGCCACGCGCACATAATGGGTTATATCGAGCTGCTTGGCCTTGAGCAGGTCTACAAGGCTCTGGAGTTTAGCCCGCTCTGTTTGAGCAAACTCCAGGCGCTGCGCGGTTAACGCCGGATCTTGTTTTTCCCGCTCGACTTCATCGGGACGCGGTTCACGGCGGTAATGCGCGATCCACTGTGGCAAGTCCGGATCATAGGGGTCCATGCACAACAGATCGGCAACCAACCCGCCGCGTGAATGACTGACCAACTGCACCCGTGCCTTCTTCGGCAAATGAACCAGCGCTTGCAGGGCATTGGTAATGGGGCTTTCCGAGAACGTGCGATGCTCAAGACCGACAATCTGGCTGCCGAACTTCAATTGCAGATCCTTCCAGGCTGCCGTTGCCGGCAACTCACCGAAACTGCCCAGCGTGTGCGAGCCCGTGCCATGAATGAACAGCAAGATAGGTTTACCGGCCTGCAGCACCTGGTCGCTTGCAATCAGATCCTGGGGATTCAACAGCCCACCGTTCCAGCGGTAAAGACCGGGCTCACCCGCCAACTGCCGCTCGATGGCTTCCATCAGTGCACTGGCGCCCTTCTGCGCGGCCCAGTCGACAGCCATGTCAGTCGCCCTGCTTTTGAAAATCTCCTTGGCCAGGTCAGTGATGCCATCATCGTCCAGCACCAATTGCCGGACTTGCCGCCAGACCCAATCCGCAGCCCCACGGTTCTTGCCTTGGATGTCTATGAAGCGGGCAAAATCGACCGAACCGTCCCTGTCGACAACATCTGGCCGGGTTCGACGCAACTGCTCGACCAACGCATCGGCGCGAATATAGATGGTCGAGCCGTCATTGGCATCCAGCGCCAGCAAAGCATGGGGATCGTGCAATGTTTCACTGCGCGGCGCCTCACTGGCACGTGCAGCAGGTGCCAACTGCCAGGTTTTCAGCACGCGTATGTTGTCCAGTGTGCTGGTTGATCCAGCATTGATACCGCGACTGGTTGGCGCCGGCAGGGGCGCAGGTGCAATTGCGGCAGTATCGGCAGATGGCTGAAGGGGCAATTTAATCAGGGGGGGCGCGTCAGTTGGCTTCACGATCAATCCCTCTGGATCCACCCCCTCACTAAAGTTCATGCTTAGTTAGATTTCAAACATTCCCTATGTTTTTAAAATACGCCAAAAGAATGGTGTTTCAAAAATATAACAACTGCACTTCTTTAATAGCGAAAGTCTTCAGCGAATGCTGTTTCTTATCGCGTGTATTTCATACCTCGTTGCGGCTGATCTTCCCCTTCAAAGAGCGGGCAAGCCCGCTCCTCCCCCCCCCTACACCGCAGTGCCTGCCAGCTTCAAGTCGACCTGGGCAGGCGCTGATTCCGTTGCCCCGTGGCACGCCACAAAATCCTCCTTGCGCAATGCCACCAAGGCAATCAGCGACACAATTCCGGTGCCAATATAGAAGTACCAAGGCGATGAAATGTCCCCGGTCTGCTGAATCAACCAGGTAGAAATCAATGGCGCACTGCCGCCGAACACTGCCACAGGAATGTTGTAGGCCACCGCGATTCCCGTCGAGCGAATCCGCGTGGGCAGCAGTTCACTCATGGTTGCGTAAGTGGACGAAGCGTACAGACCAAACAGAATCGCCACCGCCATCAGCGGATAGAAGAAAGACGCCGCAGTGGCTGTTGGTGCAGCCTTGAAGAACCAATACATCGACGCTGTCGCCAACACCCCCACCACCATCAGGAACGGCTTGCGCCCATATTTATCGGTGAACATGCCGCCAAACGGCATGACGAAAGCTGCCGATAGACTGGCAATGAACACGTAAAGCAGCGTGGTACCACTGTCGAACTTGAGAATGCGCGACATGTAGGTCGAGGCAAAGGTCAGCACCAGGTAGAAAATCGAGCTGTGCAGGGTGATGATGAAAAACACCAACGCAATCGCCCGCTTCCACTGCCATACCTCACGCAATGGCGCCTTGGAGGTTTCTCCCGCTTTCTGCAAGGCAAGGAACTCGGGGCTGTCTTCAAGCTTCAGGCGGATATACATAGAGATCAAACCCATGGGACCTGCTACCAGGAAGGGAATACGCCAGCCCCAATCCTGCATCAGATCAGCACCTAGCGCCCAGGTCATGCCGTTGGCTACCACACCGCCAAGCACCAGGCCCAATACTGCCGTCACCATCAACCAGCAGGTGGAGAAGCCGCGCCGCCCAGGCCCGGCATACTCGGAGATAAAGCTGGTAATGGTGCCGATCTCGCCACCGGCAGAAAAGCCCTGCACACAACGGATCAACACCAACAGAATCGGAGCGGCGATGCCGATGGACGCATAAGTGGGCAGCATGCCCAGCAGGCAGGTGGAACCTGCCATCATCACCAGCACGGTGATCAGGGTTTTGCGCCGACCGATCTTGTCGGCCAATGGGCCGAAGAACAACCCGCCCAAGGGACGGATGAAAAAACTCAAGGCGAAGGCGGCAAAGCTACTGAGCAGGCTGGTGGTCGGATCATCGGAAACAAAAAACGCCTGGCCGATGTACACCGCCAGAAAGCCGTAGACGCCATAGTCGTACCATTCGATCAGGTGCCCGGAGGTTGCTCCGATGAACGCGCGCCGCCGTTGCCGGGCCGGATTGTGCTGAAGATTTGCCATAGCAGTATTCCTGTCTTGTTCTTATTGATGGAAAGCGGTCCTACATCAGTCGTTTACAAAACGGCGGCGCTTGCGGCCTCCTTCAGCCAGTGGCGCAATTCAGTCTTGAGTACTTTGCCGTAGCTGTTTTTCGGCAGCTCGGCGAGAAACACATACTTCTTCGGCTTCTTGAACGAAGCCATGCGCTCGATGAACCAGGCAGTCAGTACGTGCTCATCCAGCAGGCCCGCATCACGGGATACCACAAAGGCCACCACCGATTCGCCCCACTGCTCATCCGCCTCACCGACAACGCAGACCTCGAACACCTGCGGGTGCAGCGCCAATACTTCCTCAACTTCGCGTGGGTACACGTTGCTGCCACCAGAGATGATGACGTCCTTGCAACGGTCGGTGAGGGTCAGGTAGCCCTGCTCATCAAGAAAGCCGATATCACCTGTCAGTAACCAACCATCGACCAAGGTTTCACGGCTGGCCGCTTCGTTGCGCCAGTAGCCTTGCATTACCGTCGGCCCACGGACCGCTATCTGGCCGGGCTGGCCGAACGGCAAGGGCCGACGATCGCCATCCAGCACCTGCACATCGACACATGAATGCGCCAGTCCCACTGAAGCCGCAACACCCGCCCAATCCGCTCGCTGACGATCGGCGATCACTTCACGGGGCAAGGCGCTGATGGTCATCGGGCTCTCGCCCTGGCCGTAGATCTGCACCAAGCGCGCACCGAAGGTGTCCACGGCTTCTTGCAAATCCGCCAGGTACATTGGCGCGCCACCGTAGACAATGGTTTTGATCCCGTCTCCGGCATAGCCGACCACGCGCGCCTGCTCGACCATACGCTTGACCATGGTCGGCGCGGCAAACAGCGAAACGTCGCCAAGCCGGGCAGCCAGGTCGAACACTTCTTGCGCCTTGAAGCCGCGCGACGCCGGCACCACATGCCGCGCACCACAACGCACATGTATGAAGTTGTACAAGCCGGCGCCATGAGACATCGGTGCTGCATATACCACGGCATCGTCAGCGTTGACGGGATCAACATCCACTGGGTAGCACAGAGACATCGCCACCAGGTTGCCGTGGGAAAGCATCACCCCCTTCGAGCGTCCAGTGGTGCCCGAGGTATAGAACAACCAGGCCAAATGATCGGCCGTGCAGGTGTAGGGTGTTGCCAGTGCAGCGCCAACATCGGCGATCACGCGTTCGCGCCCCGCCTGCTCGAAGCAGCCCTCAGCCAGCTCGCCGCGCGCAAAGACCTGGCCGTCGTCAGTGAAGATCAGCTTCGCCTCGGCGTTGTCGACAATCCAGGCCGCCTCGCTGCGGTGCAGCTTGCAATTGATCGGCACAGCCACGGCACCGATCCACCAGACCGCATACATCAACTCCAGGTACTCGCAGCAGTTCTTCATGAACAGAGCTACCCGCTCACCGGGGCGAACTCCATGCTCGTGAACCAACTGCAACGCCAAACCGCGCACTCGATTGGCAAAAGTACGGTAATCGGCAATCTGCCGGTGCCCCTCAAACAGCGCCGGGCGCTCGGGCCAGCGTTGCGCGGCAGCTTGCAACCAATTGGCAATATTCACCGTTACGCCCTCCGTGCCTGAAGCACCGAGGCGTAGTTGGCCACTGCCATCCCACCCATGTTGAACAGCAACCCGAACTCGGCATTCGGCGCCGCCAGGCCAATCGGCTTACCTGTCAATTGAGCAAAGGCCAAGGCATGCATCGATACACCTGTTGCGCCCACCGGATGCCCCTTGGCCTTGAGCCCGCCGGACAGGTTCACCGGCAGCTTGCCACCGGGCTGGACAATACCCTCCTCCAGCGCCCGCTGGCCTTGCCCTTGTGGGGCCAAGCCCATGGCCTCATAAATCAGCAATTCGGCGATGGTGAAACAATCGTGCACCTCGGCGAAACTCAACTCGCCCAGGCTCACCTGTGCCTTGTCCATCGCTGCACGAATTGCCCGCTGCGGGCCTTCAAAGGCCAGCAAGTCGCGGCGAGACAAGGGCAGGTAATCATTGACCTGCACCATGCTCTTGATCGCGACCTCGCGACGGAACTGCCGTGCACGCTTGCTCGACGCCAACACAATCGCCGCCGCGCCATCACTCACCAACGAACAATCGGTCAGGCGCAGAGGCTCGGCAATGTATGGATTGCTCGGCGAAACAGTGTTGCAGTGCTCAAAACTCATCGCTTTGTGCATCTGCGCCAACGGGTTGCTCATGGCATTGGCGTGGTTCTTCGCGGCGATGGCCGCCATCGCCGACAGCGGGCTTTGATAGCGCTGTTCATAATGAGCGGCCGCCAAGCCAAACAATTGCGGAAAACTCAGCCCAGCCTCATCGCTATCATGCTGGTAGCCCGCCCCGGCCAACGCCGTGGTGACTTGCTCGGTGGAATTGGCAGTCATTTTCTCGGCACCCACCACCAGCACCAACTCTGCTTCGCCGGCACGAATGGCATTGATCCCCGCCTGAATCGCCGCCGCCCCAGAGGCGCAGGCATTTTCGCAGCGAGCAGCTGGTTTAAAGCGCAACGCGGGATCGGCCTGCAACATCAGCGACGCTGGAAAGCCATCGGCTACCAGCCCCGAATTGAAGTGTCCGAGAAACAGCGCATCAATTTCCGCGGCAGCCACATCAGCGTCAGCCAGGGCGGCACGGGTTACATCGACAATCAGGTCTTCCAGCGTGGCATCGGTCAAGCGGCCAAAGCGTGAATGGGCGGCAGCGACGATGCTGACAGAATCGGTAGCCATGGTTTTTGTCCTTTTGTTGATCAGGCGTTCCCTACAATGGCCCCAAGCACAAAGCCCTCGCTATTCGTGCAACTACGTATAGGGATCAGTAGCTCGATTGATGGATACTGCGTGGCAACACTGAACAAGAAACAGGCAGGCCAGCGCCATGACCGACCCCGCCCGACAACTACAAGACCTTGAGCGCCTGGCGTTCCAGGTGTCGCCTGCGCCCCAGGTGATCACCGGCAACCGACGCATGCTCGACCTCAACGAGGCCTTCCAAAGCCTATTCGGCTACCAGCGCAGCGACCTGCTTGGCGAGCTCATTCTCAAGCTCTACCCCTCCAAAGCTGACTACCAGGCCATCGGCGAACGCAGCCTGAGCTGGCTGCGCCACGCCAAGAATGGCGCCTACTCGGACGAGCGATTCATGCAGCACCACAACGGCGAAGTCTTCTGGGCCCGGGCCAATGGCTACACCCTGACCCCGGACGACCCGTTCCAACTGATGGTGTGGCACTTTGAACGGATGGACCGCGTGTTTCGGCCCACCGTTAACCTCACGGCGAGGGAGCGGGAAGTTTCGGCGCACATCGTCAACGGCCTGACCTGCAAAGAGATCGGCCGTAAATTGAACATCTCCCACCGCACGGTGGAAGTGCATCGGGCAAGGCTGATGAAAAAGTTGCAGGCGAAGAACAGCGCGGAGTTGGTGTCGCGGATTATCGTTTTGAACTGAGGGATGGCTCCGCTATCAGGCAGTACCGTCCGTCCCGAATCGCCAGAACCTAGTATTTTTGTCAGTTGTGGCGCGGCGCCGCTCAGCCTATAAATAACCCAAGCATGAGGGGATGAGGTCACCGGAAAATAGATGTATATCTTGACCGGCCCGATTCCTCTCATGCCCCATCTTCTGATAGCACTTGGTCGCCATTCGTCGCCTTGGATCTCGCGACAGCCAATTATCCAGCAGCTCTGGCGTGGCTATTGCAAATGCCGCCTCAGCGGCCCCGAAAAGACGTAATTCTGACGCGGCAGCGGCCAAAATCAACGTCCAAGGGCGCCTACAAGACGCCTGCTCAGCTATCGGAGATATAACGTGTCAACGCTCAATGAAATCGCAATGAACCACGCGAAAATGGTCAAAAGGCTGGCGGATGAATCAATCGCCCTTGAGCAGCGTCAGCCCCTGGTCGTGGGTGGTTTCGAGGTTTCATCCCTTGATACGCCACACCACCTGCCGCTGCCCTTTATCATTGATGTTCAAGACCGAAACATCGAGCTGACTGCCGCATCGCTGTGATCCACCCTTAGGTAGCGGCGAGCAAGCTGTGCGCCAAGTCGTCGACCAACGCCTTGGCCATACCCAGCAGATAATGCGCCGCCCAGGCGCTCGTCGCATCCTCCTCCAGCCCAGCCTGCAACGTCAGCGTTTGCGCACAGGCCATCAACGTTGATACCTGCTCGAACACAAACTCCGCACTGTGCCCTGGCTCGACCCGAAACAACCGCTGTACACCTTCCCCGCGCTCGCCTTCACCGAAGGTTGCGACACCTACTGTCTTGAGATTCGAAACACTGCCGAATCGCGGATTCTTATCCATCCCAACCTCCCTGGCCAAGTTGGCCTTTATGCAACGGCGCCGGGCTATGAGGAACACATAGGCGTGGGTGAGTAGTGGGTCGATGAGGTGAATTGTTGGCGGGGATGAAGTGGTGGATCGGGGACGATTTTTAGCATGACGAACTCCTTTGCTTTAGGGAGCTGCCACAACCTTTGCTGTCAAACAAAGGTGGCAGCTATACGTGGGTTGACAGACCGGCAAAGCAAAGGGAAAACCGGCGCACACGAAGGTGCCCCACGTACAGCCGCCATAACGCGAGCACATGCGGATTCACTTTGAATTCGGTCTGTCAAAACCGGTCGTTGAATTGGCAACGACCGAGCGAGACTAGAGCTGGATCTAAAGCGCCGCAATGGCTTTTAGGCGGCAAAAGTATGAATAGGAAATGGACTACATGGAATCAGGAAATTCTGAAAGATTTTCCCGCTGCTCCTGTGTATTCATTACACCTGTAAGATTCGATGGAAATCTCGGCTTCACCCAAGGTTGTTACTGGTGGCTGGTTTCTGACTATTGTCTCACCTGAACAAGGACACCTCCGTGCCAAGTCGGTTGTTGATCACCACCTGTACCTGCTTGCTATTGGCAGGTTGCCAGGAACAGTCGCTCCCCCACCCCAAAAGCCAGAAGCTCTCCGTCGATAAGGTGGCAGAAATCGCCTCGACCATTGAGCAAAAATACCCAAACCTTTCCGCCGAGACGCGCAGCAAAGTGCTCAATACTGTTGTGCGATCACTGGATAATATGGTGTTTGTTGAGGGTGGTGAATTTCTGATGGGGGATTTTGGGTGGCCATTTGATGACGACCCAACCAATTTATGTGACTGGCCCTGCGGAATGGATAGAAATCAGATGGGTAATATAACCATGTTCGGCGATGATGACCTTGTTCATCCAGTCAAACTGAGCAGCTACTACCTTTCGAAATTTCAGACAACTATTGAAGGCTTCGATTTATTCTTCACCGTTCATGGAAAGCCTGTTTTTAATGTTGAGCGACGCAAGCGAAAAGACTTGATTGACCTTCATTACCCCAATCTTCCAGCACCAGCAAAGAGCTGGCAAGAGGCGAAGGATTACTGTATATGGCTCGGGCAGCTCAGTGGCTATCCAGTCGATTTACCAACCGAGGCGCAATGGGAATTTGCAGCCCGTAATCGAGGACAAAAAATCATATTCCCCACTGACAATGGAAGCTTAAATTATGGAAGAAATTTCCCAGAACCCCATATCCTTGACACGTTCGCTGTAGATAAATTTCCGCCTAATTCTTTAGGTATTTACAATCTCTCAGGAAATGCAACGGACTGGGTCAATGATTGGTATGACAAAAATTACTATCATTATTCCCCTATCGAAAATCCCCAAGGCCCCGATACCGGAACACAGAGAGTATGGCGGGGTACGAACATGCTAGAGGACCCATTATTAAGCGCCAGTACTGTTCGACGCTGGGGCGTAGAACCGGTACAAGGTGGCCACTATGCAGGCATAGGTTTCCGCTGCTCAATCCAATCTGAACTCGCGTTGTGATCTATTCAAGTTAAAGCACACTTTAGTATCATAAATTAAATGAAGCGTAAATGGTGGGCATGGGCAATTTCTGCATGGAAAGCCGCATCACTAAACCAGATACAGGTCTCGCGCCACATCACTTTGCAGTGGCAGCTAGTTTTTGACTATTGCTTCACCCGAATAAGGACATCCTCGTGCCCAGACAGTTTTTATTAGCGACTTGTACCTTGCTGCTGCTGGCAGGTTGCCAGGGACAGTCGATCCCTCACCCCAAAAGCCAGAAACTCGCCGTCGACAAGGTGAACGAAATCGCCTCGACCATTGAGCGAAAATACCCAAACCTTTCCATTGAGACGCGCAGCAAAGTGCTCAACACTGTTGTGCAATCATTGGATAATATGGTGTTTGTTGAGGGCGGAGAGTTTCAAATGGGAGATTTTGGGTGGCCATTTGATGATGATCCACATAATTTATGTGAGTGGCCTTGTGGAGTACATCCCTCTAAAATGGGGCGAATAACTATGCACGGAGAGGACGACTTCGTTCACCCTGTAAAGCTCAGTAGCTACTCCCTATCTAAATTTCAAACGACCATAAAAGACTTTGACATCTTCTTTATCTCTCAATCCAAACCAGTGTTCAATGCAGAGGACAGGAAGCGTAAAGACATTCAATTTCTGCATGAACCGAACCATCCTGCCCCTACAAAAGAATGGCAAGAAGCCAAAGACTACTGTGGCTGGCTGGGTGATCTAAGTGGATATCAAGTCGATCTGCCGACAGAAGCACAATGGGAGTATGCCGCTAGAAATCGAGGCAAGCATGTAGTATTTCCCACCGATAATGGTAGCTTGAATTATGGAAGAAATTTCCCTGAGCCCAAGGTAAAACGCGTATTTCCAGTAGATAGCTTCGTTGCTAACCCTTTGGGCATTTACAACCTTTCTGGAAATGCAACAGACTGGGTTAATGATTGGTACGACAAGGATTATTACCGCCGCTCGCCTGTCAATAATCCTCAAGGGCCACGTACTGGTAGGGAACGAATATGGCGCGGCGCAAATGTCCTTGAAGACCCCCTATTAAGTGCCAGTACGGTCCGCCGCTGGGGTGTTGAGCCAATACAAGAGGACTACTACCCAAGCGTCGGCTTCCGCTGTGCAATACAATCAGCTAAGTCTCTTTAATATCTCAAGCCTAAGGCGCTGGAGAAGCGCCTTTCTAATTTTATTTCTTGCGCTACACCAAGCCATCAAACCAACCACTTTTACGAGCCGTCAATAATATTTTTTCCTTTCGCCATGCATTACTTGGGCTCCACGCTTCCTTGAAAAAATTTTCTGCTGAACGATTTATCGCTAAGTTCTCAACGAACCGATTGAACAAATACTGCTCTCGCCCATCCAACAACGCATTTATTCTTTCTAGACTATCCAACGCATTTACTTTCTCACCCCTAGACGAGCAACGCTCAAGCACTTCAATAAACTGCCTCCAGCGCCTAATCTCCGAGAGCAAAATAACTAGTGCCTGCTCTTGCCGCTCGTCAAAGCTATCTGCAAAGCCTTCAACCAAAACATATATCATGGGACCTAGTGTCTCGGGAGGAAGTCGACCAAAAGGAATAGATACTCCTCTAACTAACATATTTCGACCAATCTTATTTTTAAGTATGTAATCCGCTAAATTTCTTGCTTCAACCTTTGATGCCACACGTTTCCCCCACCACTGCCCCATTTTTCCAATGCCACTTTCGAAACCTCTAGTGACTTCAGTGAGAGGCGAGGATGCCACTTGAAACAACCCAGTCGCTATATAGTCAAATGCTTCTTCAGCGACCCCTTGCAAATACCTGTAATCCACCGCAGATAAAGTATTGCAGAATAGCAATACCAATTTTCCGATCTGTTCAAAATCCACAACCGCACCAAATCCGCCACCCGCGCCAGGCCCCAGAACCATGGATCCCTTGCAATTAACTACCAAGCGGTTTTTATCAATACTGATACCAAACTCACCACTAGCACCAACACCAAAAGCAACATTCCCTTCCGCCTTGACCTCAGCCAAAGACACCCAACTACTACTCGCATTCGCCTGCCCAACTACGATATCTCCTATCCCCTGCTTTTCCGGCTCAACCCACTCAAGAGCGCCAGTCAACGCCCCTCCCGCCTGCGCCCCAGCAAACGCATCCGCTTTAACGCCAATGTTGCCGCCAGTCCCCACTTCCATCGTCGGCGAGCCAAGCAGTGCCGTAGCACCCGCTGAGGTTTCGGTAGGCTTGTACTGCACCTTGACCCCAGCTTCCCCTTGCACATTGGCGCCGACAAAACACGACAGTTCCAACTTGCCGCTCATGCGAAACACCCCCATGGGATGAAGCACTTCCTGGCCCAGGGCATTGCGATAAGACATGCTCGCCACGTACCCGCCCTGGCTCGGAAAATAGCGAACCAGTGATGCTGACCCTTCAGCAAGGGAGAATGCCGCGCTGCCTTTTACGCCGACGTCTATATTTCCTTCTTTAGGATCCCAGCTATTGACACCTGCGCTGGCGCTGGCGGCAAAGCGCAAAGCATGGGCTTCGGCGGTTACCCCATAGCGGGAGGCATCGCTTTGGTCGGACGTCCAGGACACTTCTTTGTGCAAGGCGTTGAGCAGGTTGTCTTCAGCGCTGCTCCAACTGCTGAGTTTGAATTCAAGGTTGCCCAGGGGTCCGGCTTTTCGCCCACTGTCGACGGCCTCTTTGATGTCCGTTATCAGGTCTTTGGCCAGTTGTTTGCTGAAAGGCTTGCCCGCCATAACCTGAGTAGAGACGCGAACGTTCCAAGTAGTCGTTTCGCGGTAGGGGATGGAGATGAAATGGCGACGGCTGGGGTCGCTGAACAAGATGATTTCTACCACCGAGACGCCAGTCGTGGTTTTTTTGCCGCGCTCACTTTCAACAACGCGGCCCCTGCCATATTTGAGGTCTGGGACGGCGCCATTGGCGTTGCTTGAACTGTCTTCTGGTTCAGCTTGAATCTGCGCTGCCAGTTGTCCTCGTAACTGGGCAATTTCCTCGTCCAGTTGCTTGACCTTCTTTGCTTGCAAGGCCTGCCAGTTGTTTTCGAGTCGCGTCGCGCCGACAAGGCTGGGCGAGTAGCGTTGGTACCAGTCACGCGCTTGTTGGAGAGTAGCCAGTTGCCCTTGAAAGTCTTTGTCGGTCGTCAAAGGCGCAGGGCTGGCTTGTCGCGGCCTGTCCTGGCGCATCAGCAGCCCCGCGCCTTGGGCCTTGAGCGCCCAGGCATCCTTGACGCAGCGGGTGCAGGTGCAAGAGGCATTGGGATCTTGCGGCAATTTGCATTGCGTAATCGGTAGCGCTTCGGCCAGGTTCTGGTGCAATGCATCCATCAGCGTCTGCACCCGGTCGATTTCCAACTTTAGTGCTTTGGACTGCTTTTCAGTCAGCACAAAAAAATCCCGCTCACCGGTGATGTGGGCAACATCAACCAGTTCCTCGTCACACTGTGGCTGCCCTTGCACGGTGATGGAACTGGTATTGTGCGCGTGCATGGGTGGCGGCAGTTCAACGGTTGCAGGTGCGCCGGGAAGCTTTAGCTGCCAACCGGGCTTGATATAGTTGGGGTCGCTGATTGATGGGTTGAGTGCCTGAAGGTCCGCGACGGTGGTGCCATGCTTGTGCGCAATCGCGCCCAGGGTGTCGCCGTTCTTGACCGTGTACGTGCGGTTCATCTGTCATCGTCCTTGTGATTAGATTTGCTCGAGCGTGTCCAGCTTGTCGCCAAGGCTTAAATCATCCCGGGCGAGTAATTGGGCATGCGGGAATTGACACCAGAAGCCATCGCCCTTGATCAGCGCCAGGCGCAACCACCGCTCCTGCTCGGCTGTTTGCAAATAGCCTGCTTGCTGTGCAGCACAGAGTTGCCGGAAGACGAAGGCATTCGGCTCAGGCACATCGATTACCCCCCGATAGTCCTCGGCAAAGCGGATGGCCAGTACTTGCAAGCGCTGCTCGTCCATCTTTGCCTGGCGCTCACGGCCCACATGCAACCAGCCCGGGGCTTGCTGCCGAGGACTCGATTGAGCGACAGGACGCGGCAGATGGCGCCAGCCCAGCTCGTTGCGCCACGCCATGGCGCTGAGCGGCCCCAGGAATTGCAGCCGCTCGGTTTCACTCAGGCTACGCAGTAAAGGCTCCAGCCAGCGCGGGTCAAAAAAGCGCATCAGTTGCATCGGAGCGTCGTCAGTGCTGACGGTAAGAAGGCTTTGCCAATGCTCGACAGCCTGCTCAAAGCACTGCGTATTTTCCAGGTAGGCCACGCAGCCAGCGTCAGCCCGCTCGAGCAGCTCGTTGGCGTAGTGCATCGATGCAGCGTCAGGTGAGCACAGCAAAGCGACTGGCCCAACTTGCTGCAGAGCTGCGTAGGGGGTGTTGTCGAACAACGCCACAGCCTGCTCCACATGGATGTGCAGATCCGGGTCAAAGCTGGCATCAAGGATGACGCACAACACACCTGGTTGCGCTGGCGTCTGGAATGGCGATGTGATGGATTTGATCATGCGCGCTTACCTGTGGCGTGGATTGGGCAGCAGCCAGACGCATCGATTTGGCAGCCAGCACTCGGCAAAAGCTTGCCCGCCCTCGACTGCTGTTGATAAAGCGGCGCGGTAGGCAGCGGCAACGCCGCGGGTGTCGGCAGCGCCTCAAGCATTCCCGGCAGGACGGGCGCGGCAGCAGCCCCCACAGCAGGGGCACCACCAAGCTGAATCGGGCTGCTGCTGAAAATTCCGCCGGGCGATATGACCAGATGCTGGCCACCCACTTTCAAGGTGATGCCGACGCCTGCATCGAGGATCAGTTGCGCACCTGCCTTGAGGTGGGCTTGTTGCCCGGCTTCAATCGCCAACGTCTGGCCGATACGGGCATGGCTGCTGTGGGCAACCTGCAGGTAGTCATTGGCCTTGAGCTCGACCTTGCGGTCGGCACCCACGGTTCGCTGGTCTTGCGCTTCGAGCACCGCAATGCTGTTGCCCTTGATGGTTTCTCGACGTTCGTTGCCCACCTCCAGGCGGCTGTCGTGCTCGATTCGTTGTTCCATATCGCGCTGGGCGCGCAGATAGATCTGCTCCTGGCCGCTGCGGTCTTCAATCGACAGCTCATTGAAGCCACCACTGTTCGGTGAGCTGCGGCTGCGCAGCACGGTCCGGGTCTTGTTGGCAGGCAAGGGATAGGGCACCGCCGTGACCTTGTTGGCCACACAGCCGGTAATCAGCGGGTGATCGGGGTTGCCCTCCAGAAAGGTCACCAGCACTTCCATGCCGACGCGCGGAATCGCCATTGCGCCAAAACCTTTACCGGCCCAGGCGGATGACACCCGCAGCCAGCAACTGCTCTTGTCGCTGTTCAGTTCGGCGCGGTCCCAATGGAACTCGACCTTCACCCGTCCGTACTCATCGCAATGGATTTCCTCACCCTCCGGTCCGGTGACACGAGCGGTTTGACTGACCAGTACGGACGGACGTTGAACCCGCGCAGGTCGGTAGATGGCGTCCCAGGGAATGGCGCAGAAGCTGTTGCGGTAGCCTTGGGTGAAGCCGTCCGCGGCCTGGCTGTTACTGCTGATCGACTCTTCAAGCACCTGCGGTTGCTTGCCTTCATGCGTCACGCTGAGCAACAGCCACAGGTCGTTGTGCTGTTCGCGCGGGTGGTCGCTGAGGGTGAAAAAATGGCCGCTGCGTAACGTGGGCTGATCGCTTTTGCCCTCGGCCAAGTTGTAGTCATGACGATGACGTTCAAGGGCCTGACGGGTGAGTTGCTGGCCGCGCTTTTCCGTTTCGAGCAGCAGTGGATAGCGATAGTCTTCCAGCGCAGGGCGGAACTCGGTGCTAGCGCAGCTTTGCAGCAAGCGACTGGGGCGCTGCAGGTCGTAGTCGCGGCGCGTCACCGCGCTGGTGCGGGTTCTGACACGGTGGCAAAACTGGCTGACCACCGGCTCGTCCGCGACCAGGCCGCTGCCTTGCTGATAAGGCGTGCTACCGAGCCTGGGAAAGTAGGTCTGGTCTTCGCTGAAGACCAATTGGTGGCCATCGACACTGTGCTGGTGATGCCAGGCGATGCCGTCTTCGCTGCATAGCCGCTGGATGAACGCGAAGTCGCTTTCGTCGTACTGCGTGCAATAGGCGCGTTTGGGGCTCTGAGTGATATTGAAGGTAAAGGCGTCGGCCTGGATGCCATGGTCCTTGAGGACCTGGGTGACAATCTGCGGTACATCCATGTCCTGGAAAATGCGTGCGTTGTAGCTGAACTGCAAGTAATGCAGCGCCGGCACCAGGGTCAGTTGATAGTGCGTCAGGCGCTTTCCCGATTCGCCCACTGCCACATCGTCGATGAACCCGTGAAGCCCTTCACCGCGTAAGCCCAAGCGCAGGAAGGCTGGCTGGTTGAGCAAACTTTCCAGTTCGATGTTGGGGTACTCGCTGACCAGTTCGATGCGCAGGGCGTAGAGGGTGCTGATGGCTTCGCTGCCCTTGAACGCCAGTACCTTGAAGTCGTTGCGCACCGAGGGGATGAGTAGTTCGAACTGCGCGGTATTGGCCGACGCAAACATAAGCTAATCCTTGAGCTGAGTGAGTAAAAGCGAGCAACAGGCCATCTGATCCAATCGAAAAATCGTGGACTGCAGGGTGTACGAGTACGCGGTTTTCATAGCCGACACCTCGCTAGCCAACCCTTTAGCCTTGACGTCGGTCGCGCCAATGCAGCGCGTAGCTGGGAGACATCAGAAAGGCGCGTGCACGGGTCAAAACTCAGCGCTTTTTGCAGCGCAGGCCAGCACTGCCTCGGCAAGCCACCGGGCCTGGTCAGCGTTTGGTCCAGACCTTCATCGCGAGCCTGGGTGGCGGGTAAGCGCTTGAACGGGTGCTTTCCGCACACCAGCTCATAGATCACGCAGCCCAGCGCGTACAGATCACTACGGACCGACAGCGCACCGCCCTCCAGTAGTTCTGCCGCGGCGTAGCTGGGTGTCCAGGCGTTGATTTGGCTGCGGCTCAATTGCGCCAACCCAGGCAGTGCGCCTTCCTCGGCTTTGCCAAGACCGAAGTCGAACAGTCGCACGCCGCGCTCGCTGAGCATCACGTTGCTTGGTTTCAGGTCGCCATGCAGTACGCCGCACGTGTGGCTGTAAGCCAGGGCGTCGAGCAACGGCAAGGCCACATCACGTACTTCATGCCACGGCAACCCCGTGGGGCGTTCACAGAGCAGTTTGTCCAAGGTAAGGCCATGCATCAGCTCCATGGTGATAAAGGCACGCTGGCAATGGGTGTCCACCTCGAAACTGTGCAGCCGGACCACGTTCGGGTGATGCAAGCGCCGAGTCAGGGCAAATTCGCTGTAGAGCAAAGCGCTGGCATCTGGCGACTCAAGGAAGGTATCGCTCAACAGCTTGATCGCTATATAGGGATCGGGATCACCGAATTGCTCATGCAGCAGATCCCGGGCCCGGTAGACAGCGCCCATCCCCCCCGCTCCCAGCAGACGCTCAAGACGATAACGGCCCAGCAGCACCTGCGGAAGCTCCGGCAGCGGTGCTGCAGGCTTGTTTTCGAGGGCCACCAAATTGCCCGCCGCGTTGCTGGACCTGGCGAACGCAAAGTACGTCGGGTCCAGCAACGCTTCGTCGCTGGCCTCCCTCAGCCCCTCATGGAGCTCGTTCACGGGCGAATCACCACGGCCGTCAGGTTGTCACGTGCCGCGCCATGCAAGACGCCGTCGAACAGACGCTTCAACGCGGCCTGCGGCGAAGGCAGGCTCAAGGCTTTGCCCAGGACATCGCTGGCCAACCCTTGGTAAAGGCCGTCGCTACAGAGCAGAAAGGCATCGCCTGGGTAGGTTTTCAGCTCCAGCACGTCCAGGGTCAGTTGCTCGCTCGCGCCAACAGCGCGGGTCAGGGCATTGGCCTGAGGATGGGCTTTTGCCTGCGCGATACTCATTTTTTGCTCGTCAACCAGTTGCTGTCGCAGCGAATGGTCCCTGGTCAACTGGTAAAGCCGTTGCCCACGCCACAGGTAACAGCGGCTGTCCCCGGCCCAGACACAAGCCGCACGGTTGCCTTCGAGCAACAGCGCAACCACGGTGCTGCCGATGATGCTGTCGCGTCGTTCGGCAGTTACCGTAAGTTCTTGGCCGAGGCGCCGATTGAGCCAATGCAGGCATTCGCGCAGGCCTTTGAGACGCTCATCGAAGCAGTTGTAAGCCGGTAAGTCAGCCAGGCTTGCGACGATCAGCTGACTGGCGATATCACCTCCCCGATGCCCACCCATGCCATCGGCGACCACCCAAAGGCCCTGCTCCGGGCAATCGAGAAAAGCGTCTTCGTTGCGCGTCCGAACTTTACCCGGGTCGGTGCGCGCGGCACTGCGCCAAGTACTGGCAACCTGCATCAGAGCTGCACCGGCATATGGAAGCTGCGCAGCACGTCCATGTCGAACGGATTCGGCGTGCGCTGGCTCATAAGCAGGTAGTTGGCGCGCAAGCCACCTACCTCGGCCTTGAGCACCAGAACGTCACGGCCGCTCAGGTATTCGGTCTGCATCAGGTCAAGCAAACGAAACAACGACCAGGGCCCGGTGTTCTTCTCGATTCCGATCGGGCGCGCGGACATCTTTTCCAGCACCAGGCTGGTGCGACCATCCTCGGCATCGGTTGGCCACTGGAAAGACACCGGCATGATGGGGCCATGGCGGTATTCCAAGGCCTGGGCGCCGAAGCGAAACTCGGAGCGACTGACCGCAGGATCGAGGGTGTAAGGCTCAAGCTTGAACTGCACCTGCGGTTGTGTCGGGTTTTCAGCAAAAAAGCTGCGCCGAATCACATGGGCCGCTGCCATTTGGTTGAGATAGAGCTTGGAGACCGGCAGGCTTTGGCCGTCAATGCTGCGTAGATGGTAGCTACCCGGATCACCGCTGACAAAAGGCCGCAGGTAGGTTTCAAAGAAGCGCTCGGCAACGCCCTGAGCTTTGAAAAACTCACGAAAGTCATTGATGGCGACATCACTGGTACTGTGGGCGTTGAAGGGATAGCGCTTATTGATAGCCTTGCCGTAGAAGCTGTACAGCTCACTCTGATAGCGCTGGTTGAGAAACTGGTAGGCGTCGTTGAGTACCAGACGCCAGGTATCCTCTACCAGTATGTTGAACCAGGCACTTACCGGACGCGGCAACCGCAGCGAGGTGTTACGCAGGTTGCTGATCGCATCACGATGGCCACTCATACGCGCCCTGGCCATTTCAAATGCGCTTTGCTCAGGCAGGTTGGCACGGGCCAGGCTGGCCAACTGCAGTTGCAGATCATTAAGCGCCTGCAGCGCCAAGCTCAAATCAGGCGTGGGACCGTTGTTGTCGTCGAGCAAACGGTGCAACGCCTCGAACCGTCGCTGCAGTGATCGTTTTGCGGTGTCCGGCAGCGTGCTGGCCAAGGCTTGCTGAGCCTTTCCAGCAATAGCGGCAACGGCTGTGACCTTGCTCGGCGCCATTTTTGCCGTGTCGGCTGCAGCGACTACGTCTTCAGCGCTTTCAGCGAGCGCCTGGAAACGGGTATTTTCGCGTACCTCCACAAGCAGTTGCAGAATTGGCGAGTCGGCTGAGGTGAGCGCCGCCAACTGCGCAGCGCCTCCGCCTGCATCGTTGAAAGGTTGCAGGCCAATCCGCCCGACCGCTTCACTCCAGTAGTTGGCGTAGTCGCGAAAGTACAACTGCTCCAGTTCCACCATCAGGCGCCGCAGGTCCATACCACTGATACCGCTGCCCTCCCCCAGCACCCAGTTGTCACGCAGGATATCCGTGATCAGCGCTGCGCCCTGTACCGAAAAGTACTGTTGGTAGCCTTGCTGGGTGTAGAAGCCAGGTATGGCGTAGTCGGTGCCGAAAAACACATTGCTTTGCGACCTGAGGTGCTGGCTCAGGCGGTACTCCGGCAGGCTTCGACCCTGCTCGCGCAACACCCTATACACCACGTTGGCCAGCGATTCGCTGCGCAACACCTGACGGGCCTGGATAACCAACGGATCGTTGACGGGGTAGCTGAAGTTAAGTTTGAGCAGGCGCTGGAAATGTCCACTCAGGTCATTCTGCACCTTGGTGTTGCCGGCATAATGCGTCGACCAGGCGCTGGCCACCCAATCCCTGAGCCAGGCAGGATCGCGACGATCTGCCATGCTCAGCATCAAATACGCCCGCAAACTGTTGAGCAAGCGGTCGCGGTCACGCAGGTTGGTGCGAATCTGGCCTTCCAGCATTTGTGCCACCCGTGGCAGCAACTGTGTTTGCAGCTCCTGCTCATAAGCGTTGAGTACCGGCGGGTTGATCTTTTCGCCCTGATACAGGCCGACACGTTCGTACAGCGCAACATCGGTCGGGGCCGGAAACACGTTGGAGGCGTCGAAGCTGGCATCCAGAACCTTGAGTGCAGCCATCGCATCGTCCTGCGCACTCAGATCTTCGCGCTGCTGGGTCCAGGTCTGTGCCAGCGAACGCAGGCTTTGCAATCGCTCATGGTTGGCAGAGAAGCCTTGCGCCCACATCACGCCAAACAAGGCCAATACTGCCAATGCTCCCGCGTAGAGCGCGCGCTGCCCCCAGTGAATGCGCTTGCGCTCGCGTTTATCCAGGTCCGCCAGGTCAGCCTCGGGAAAAATCACCCGGCTCATCAGGTGATGAATGAATCGCGAAGGCCCACTGCGCAACGTTGGCAGGACATCGGCGCCATTACTCGCCTGGGCGTCGTCGCCCTTGGGGTTCTGCGCCGGCTTTTCCGGCACATGGGGCGCGCTGGTCAGGTAAAAGCCGCGTAGCTGGCTGGCCTGTTGGTAGCGGTTGCCGGTGAAGGCCATATCCACGAACAGACAAAGGAGCTCGCCGATCTGGCCCAATTGATGTGGGAAGTCGAGGATCCGTCCCCGGCGTTGAGTATCGCGTTCCTGATGCATGCGCATGATCACCTGGCTGTTCAGACGACGCAGCAGCTCCTCGAACTGCTGGCGCAGCATGGTCACGTCAGCACCGTTCTGTTCCTGGGCAAAGCTGCAGCCGAGTACTTGGTCGCTTTCCTCGCGAGTCAACTGATCGAAGGATTCGTTAAACCCCAGCAGCCTATCGGCTTTACTCAGTACCAGGTAAACCGGCACGTCAACGTGCAGTTTCTGGCGAATGTCCTGTAGACGGGCGCGCACTTGATCGGCGATGACTTTCAGGCCCTCTTCATTACCGCTGATGAGTACGTCCATTGGAATACTCACCAACACCCCATTGAGAGGACGCCCGCGACGACGTTTGCGCAGCAGCTCAAGCAAGGTGTTCCAGGCGCTGCCATCGACTGCCGGATCTTCCTGGCTCAGGTAGCGGCCGGCGGTGTCGATCAGCACGCCGTGATCGGCAAAGTACCAATCGCAGTGTCGGGTACCGAAGGTGTCGCGTGTCAGCTTGCGCTCGACTTTGTTGATCGGAAAATCCAGGCCGGAGAACTCCAGCAAGCTGGTTTTGCCGCTGCTCTGCGGGCCGATCAGCAGGTACCACGGCAAATCGTTACGCCACTGATCACTGCGGCCACGGTACAGGCTTGATGTCTTGAGGGTGCGCACTGCTTCGTTGAAGCGGCCGCGCAGCACTTTCTGTTCTTTATCGATCGACTCTTCACGATGCAAGCGCAACTGGCCGTCTTCGCTGTCGTCCTGATCGTTCTTACGGATCCCGGCCCGCCAGTTGACGAAGACCATTGCCAGGCCCCAAAACAAAAACAGCACGCTGATGCTTAGCAATCGCGAGCTGGCACTCTTCCAGAACTTGTAGTCGTTGACCGCCAGCAACGGCCCGACGCCCCACACCAGCAGCGCAAAAAATAGCACCAGCGCCAGTGTCCAGACCCATGTTGTGGACAGGATCGCAGCGGCTTTTTTAAAGAATTTTTTCATCACGCATCTCTGATTTACGGCTGGGAATGAACCACGACAGGGTCAAGCTGCTGATAAGGACGCAGGACGCTGTCGCGCTGCTCACCCAAAACCCAGGCGAACCCCGAATAAATCACTACCAGGCACGCCACGGTGAACAACGCAATCCCCCACACTGGCACGATGCGCACCAGGCGCCGCCGCTTGTCCCCGAGCCCTTGCCAATGCGGTGACAACTCGCGCGGTACATCGCCACGCAGTTGTCGGATCTGCCGGTACAACGAGTCACGGATGTCCTCAAGTTCGAGCGTGCCGCGCGGAATCACCCGGTACTTGCCCTCGAAACCGAGGGACATGCACAAGTACATCAACTCCAACATTGGCAAATGCTTGACCGGATTCTTTGATAGCCGGTCCAACAACTGAAAGAACTTCTCGCCACCAAAGGTCTCGTTGTGAAAGCTGCTGAGCAGACTCATCTGTGACCACTCGCTTTCCTTGTTGCCTTTGGCAGTCACCACCGCCTCATCGATCACCGTGCACAGCACATAGCGAGCAGCCATTACCTGGCTGCTTTGCGCGCCATTCTCCTGCGCGCGCAGATCGAACAATTTCAAGCTGGCGGTCAGGCGCTCGTTCAGGTCCTGAAGACTTTCGTCGTTAGCGTCATGCTTAAGGCGCACCACCTCCGACAACAGGTCTGAGGCTGCCGCCACCAACGCATTGAGGCTGATGTTGAACGTTTCCGCCGGGCGCAGGCGCGCGGCGTAGATCATTCGATTCTCCAGTTGTTCGAAGCGCGGCGGTGCCTCGAAATCGGTCAACGCACCCCGCGCCGGGCCTTGCCCCTCGCGGTCGAGCAGGACGGTTTTGTCGTCCTGGTGTTGTTCCATGTCCTTGCTCATTTCGTTCAATTCCTGATGGCCCAGAATGTCAGTTCAAGCTCGGGAAATTCGCCAGACACATGAAAGGCAAGGCCACCGGAACGCTCCAGCTGTGCCAGGTCTTCAGAACTGAGCTCTAAAATGAAATAGGTTTTGTTGGCGTGAAACGCGATCTGCCGTGGCGCCACCGGCAGCGGCTTTATCTTGATCCCCGGCAGGTGCAGGTTGACCAGCTCCCGAATACGTTCCACCGGGCCGACCTTGAGATGTGCCGGCAGGCGATGGCGCAATTCTTCGGAGTCGCAATTGGCGCTGGCAGCGAGCACGAACGAAGCCGTACTTAGGAGTGTGTGATCGTGCAGCGCCGAAACCAAAATACCGTACTGACGTGGCTGCAACTCCAGCTCGATGGCGTGCTGCTCGAGCACCATCGATAGCACCTGTCGTATCGCTTCCATCAATTTGCGAAAGCTTGCGCCCTGGTCGCTATGTTGGTAGCGGCTGTCCAGGCGCGGTCGCTTACTGTCAGAGGCAAAGGTAGCGAGGTCACCCAGCATCGTCAGCAGTGCGCGGTACAGTGCTTCAGGCGGCAGCTGTTCCAGATCGAGATAATGACGCAGCAGCAACTCGGTGCGGTTGATCAACTGCAGCATCATGAAATCGCCGACCTCGGCACCACCCACCTTGCCGTTTGAACGTATCCGCTCGGCGATGGTGTCACCTCGGTGGCTAAGCATGCTGATCACTTCTTTCAAGCACGAAAGCAGATAGCCAGAGGCATGGATGTGGATGAAGGTTGGTACAAAGTCGGGGTCGAGGCTGATGACCCCATCGGGGGTGGTGTCGAGAATTTCGCAGAGCTTGAGCTTTACATAGGCCTGGTCGCTCTGCTGTTCGCCCAGCAACAGGCGAAAATCTGGTCGGCCACAGCAGATCTGGCTGCTAGAGGCGTCACCGGCGTTGGAGTCGGCTATTTGCACTTCGTAGGCGGTATAACGCGCCAACACGTCGGATTGTTCAGCACGACGGGACTCGATGTGGTTTCCGGTGACTAACGGCAACGCCAGGTATACCGAGGTCCTACCTGTGTTGGGCGGCACATCGAGGGCCAGCGCATTGGTGTTGCCATCGAGTTCGAACAAGCTGCCATCAGGCAGGATGCCGGCAGCCTGACTGATGACCAGCTTGCCCATGTCGAGAAAATGCAGGTCGATTTCCAAGCCAAGGAAACCCCAGGTGAAGCTACCCAGCAGTCGAGTGCGGGCCTTCATCTGATAGTCGTAATAACGATCGCTATGCTGCAAGTGCTGCGGTCGCAGCAGCATGCCTTCCTGCCAAATGACTTTATGCAAGTTCATGATTACTTATCCGCCTTGGCAAGTGGCGCACTGTGACTGCCGATACCGCGCTGATTGAGGAACAGATCGGCATAAGTCAGCGCCACCGGGTTTAGCGGAACCACATAACGCCATTGCGTTTCGGAGAGATCACGATAAGCCGCCAGCACGCCAACGTAGCGGCTGCCCTCGTCGACGCTGAGTTTGAGTTCAACAGTTTCTCCTGGACGCAGCTCAAGCTCTTCGCTGGCCACCAGGTCCGGCGCCAGGGACTCCTTGGCGCGCTCATAAAGGCTGAAGAAATCAGCGTTCTCGAATGCTACCGGGTGTTTGAGTTCGATCAGGCGTATCACGATCGGTGAGGGGCGGCCGTTAAGATCCGGATTGAGCTGATCGCTTGCAGTCAGCCTCAAGTTCAGCTTGGTCAGGGTCGAATACGGTGACAGCATCGAGCAGCCCGCCAGGGCCAGCAAGGTTGCCAGCACCGCCAGCGCTTTCAGTAACAGAGTCGAGCAGCGAGACATGCGCATCATCCTTGGTGTCCTGCGTGAAGGGTGGAAATCAGGCGGATCTGTTCCTCATAGGCCTTGGCGAAATCCCGAGCGAGCAGACGCTCGCTCCAGTCTTCGTCCTGACACAGGTCCTGGTGATAACGGTTGTATGCCCGCCAGTGGCTACCAGCAGTGACCAGTAACGGTTTGTTGCCGCGTTCGAAGCGCAGCTTCAGCTGTAGCGGCGAGAAGTGCTCGAGGCTACCCAGAAGTGCCGCGCGGCTGGCTGTCAGCAGCGCCACCTGGTGCGCCTGCAGTTCACGGTGAGCTTGAAAAATTGCTTGCTCGCCCGACAATTGCCCGGGGTTGTTGCCCATGAGCAGAATGCCCAGCACTTCACCGGAATCCGCGGCGGACTTGAGCGGGTTGGTGCTGCTGCCCTGCGCTGTGGTCAACGCCAGGCGCAGTTCGTTCTTCAGCTCGCTACGGGTGCGCAGACTCTGCTGTAGACCACCGATGCTCTGCTTGAGCAAGTGCGCTGCATTGATTGCCAAGGCTTCGCGGCTGTCATCATCGAGACCTTCGAGGTCCACACCCAGCGCAGTACCGAGATGCCCCCAGAAGCATTCTCGGGGACGCTCCAGCGGAATCAGCTCAACGGTGGCGGGCACTTCAGGCTGCGCTATGAGTTGCGGAATCTGCAGGTTTTCCATCTCGATAAGCGCAGAGTCCGCCCGCTGTGGTGGCGTCTGAATGGGTATATCCAGGGCTTGCAGATCGTCGATTTGCGCATACGCCCGCTCTTGATGGTCGAGGGCATTGAGCGGGTCGAGGAATTCATCATCAGGAATAGAGCGGCCTGCTGCCTGGGGTCGGCCAATGTCAACGGCAAAGGTTGCCGGATCCCGCACCAGGCGCGCACGAATCTCGAAGTCACCGAGAACAAAGACGCTGCCGTGCTCGATCCGCTGCGGCTCGCCCTTGCATAGCCGCGCACCGTTTTCGCCGGACAGGGTGCCATTGCGACTGATATCGGTGAGAAAGAACGAACCGTAGCGGTAGCTGACAGTGGCATGATGATTTGACACGTGACGATCCTTGTCAGCGATGACCCAGTCACAGTCCTCGTTGCGCCCGATCACGCCTCCTGTATGTTTGAAGGTTTTGCTGCTCAACACCGAGGGTTTGCCCTGCTTGCCTTTGAGCATTTCGAAAACCAGATCCATAGTGGTGCTCCTTACCGTCACTTGCCGCGATTGACCGCTTGCGGATCACCCAATGGGCGATAGGTGTTGTCGTTGAATTTGTAACTGCCGCTACAACCGCCAAGGCTGCTGAGAAAAAACAACGCCAGCAGGACGGCTGGCCAGTGACGAACAGGCATCAGAAAGTCTCCAGAGAGAGGACAGACGCAGCACGACGGCGATTGCCGCCATTCCTGCGCAAAAGGAACGGTGATGATTGAGGAAGTCGTTGCACGCTAGTCATCGCAGTCGCCAAGATTGATGTTGAGTCGGCCAAGGCGGTACAACAGCGTGCGTCGGGGCAAACCTAACTCACGGGCCGCCTGGCTCTGATTGCCGTCGTTCCTGCGCAGGCAATCGAGCAGCAAATGGCGCTCGACCTTTTCCAGGCGGTCGCGCAAACTGAGGCCCTGTTTTTGCGCTGGCGGCTGCGCCCCCAAGGAAAAGTGTTCGGCCAGCAGCTCCCCGCCATCGCAGAGCAAAACTGCCCGCTCCACCAGGCCTTTAAGCTCACGAACGTTGCCCGGGAAGTGGTAACCGCACAGGTGATCGAGGGCACCCTGCGACCAACTCACCTGCTCACGTTGCAGGAAGGTGCAGGCCTTATCGGAGAAGTGCCGGGCCAGCTCAAGAACGTCACCTTCGCGCTCGCGCAAGGCCGGCAACTCAATCGGAAACTGCCCCAGGCGGTAATACAGGTCTTCGCGGAACTTGCCCTCGCTGACCAATACCGCCAGGTCGCGGTGGGTGGCGGCGATGATTCTGACGTCGATCTTGTGGGTGTCATTGGAGCCCAACGGGCGGATCTCGCCCTCCTGCAATACGCGCAAGAGCTTGGCCTGCAGCGGCAGCGGCATATCACCCACTTCATCCAGCACCAGGGTGCCATGATTGGCCGTGTCGAACAGGCCCTGACGGTCACGGTCAGCACCGGTAAACGCGCCTTTTCGATAACCGAACAATTCACTCTCCAGAAGATGTTCTGGAAAGGCCGCACAGTTCTGCACGACAAAGGCCTTGGTATGGCGTGGACCATAATCATGGATCGCGCGCGCCACTACTTCCTTGCCTGTACCCGTCTCACCCTGCAGTAACACCGTGTAGGGGCTGTGCAACACCTTGCTGATCAGTTGGCAGGTCTCGCGCATCGCCGTGCTGTTGCCAATCAACCCATATCCACCGGTGCAAACTCGGGTGTCGGCTGCAGGTGTAGCGTGACCAGCCGGCAGTCTCAGACTCTGCAGCAGTGCCGACTGTGCCAGCACGAACGCTCCCAATTGTCCCAGGGAGTCGGCGAATCCTCTCAGGTCGACAAGTTGTCGGCTGGCACATAAAAGCAAGCCGCCAACGGTCTTCTTCGTGTTGAGCAGCGGCACACACAAGAATGACTGCCAGGGTTTACCCTTGGCGGGAAGAAAGCTGGTTTCATGCACGCTGTCGCTTAAACCCACCACGCTCACCACGCGGTTTTGACACAGTGCGAACTGCAACAGTTGCTCACCGTTGTAATCCGCCGGCAAGCTCGCTGTATCTGGAGGCGAAGGTATGGCGTCGAGGCATTCAGCGCTCAGATGCAGTCGCGTATGTGTGGCGTCCAGCACATACAGTTGAATCAGTTCGCAGTCGCTCAGCCCAGCTGCTCCGTACACGAACTCACGCAGCAGAGCACTGTCGCCTGTCGTTCGCGAAAGGCTGGCAAATTGCGCCAACAGCGCCTCGGCATAGACCAGCGGCTGAGCGATACGCGTGAACATAGCACCCACCTCAGGCAAACTCGCAGCTCACACTGGCGCTGCTATCGAGCGTGGCATGCACTCGCTGAAGACATTCACCACTGGCCATGGCGTCCAGCAGTCGGTCGGCCACCAGAGGTAGGACGTGCAGTTCCAGCAGGTGATCAATCAGGCGTGCGCCGCTGTCGCTCTGGGTGCAGCGCTCCGCCAAGTGGTCAACCAGGCCTTGGCAATAGCTGAACGCCAACTGGCGATGCTGCAAGCGCTGGCCCAGGCGCGCCAACTTGATCTCGATTAGCTCACGCAAGACCGGACCCTGCACCGGGTAGTACGGCACCACCCGCATCCGGGCCAACAGTGCGGGCTTGAAGTGCTTACTAAGGATCGGGCGAATGGCCTCCTCCAAGGCTTCGGCGCTTGGCCGAGCGCCATGCTCGCACAACGCATCGATACGCTCGCTGGCCAGGTTCGAGGTCATCAGGATCAGGGTATTGCGAAAATTGATCTCGCGCCCTTCTCCGTCGTTGGCGACGCCCTTGTCAAAGATCTGGTAAAACAGGTTGAGCACGTCCGGGTCGGCTTTCTCGACCTCGTCGAGTAACACCACAGAATAGGGTTTCTGGCGTACCGCCTCGGTAAGCATGCCGCCTTCACCGTAGCCGATGTAGCCAGGTGGCGCGCCGATCAGGCGCGACACCGTATGCTTCTCCTGGAACTCCGACATGTTGATGGTGGTGATGAAACGATCACCGCCGTACAGCAGATCGGCGAGGGCCAGGGCGGTTTCGGTTTTGCCAACCCCGCTCGGCCCCACCAAAAGGAACACCCCCACCGGGGCGTCCACCTGGTTGAGCCCGGCAGCGGTAGCTCGCATCGCGCGATCCAAGGCATGTACCGCCTGCTCCTGCCCGCGAATACGCTCTCGCAGGTCAGCGCCGAAATTCGCGACCTTGGCGCTGTGCTCACGGGCCAGTTGCGACAACGGTACACCGGTCCAGGCGCTGACCACTTCAGCCACCAGACGTGGACACACCTCAAAGCTGACCAGGCGCGCTTGTGCCTGGGCATCGTTCAAGGCGTGATAGGTTTGGTTGAGCGCGGTAGTCAGCGCTTCAATCCCTTGCGCGTCTCCCGCCTCTTTGTCTACGGCGTCGCCAATCGGTTCGATCGCTGCCCGCTCTCGAGCGTTGGCCAGGCGCTGGCGCAAATCGAGCAGGCGCTCAGCCAATACCCGCTGCTCTTGCCATAAGCGTTCCACGGCGTGTTGCTCGACTTCAGCTTCAAGCAGGCGGGCTTGCAGCGCGCTCAGCATCTCTTGGTCTATGACGAGCCCGGCGTCGGCGTCGCGGCACAGGGCCTGGAGTTGACGGCCACCTTCGGCGAGTTCTGTACGCAGAAGTTCCAGGCTCTGCGGCGCTGCCGCCAAGCTGATGCGCACCCGCGCGCAGGCGGTGTCGAGTACATCCACCGCTTTGTCCGGCAATTGCCGGCCGGCAAGGTAGCGCGCCGAAAGCTCGGCGGCGGCCACCACTGCATCGTCACGCAAGTAAATACCGTGGCTTTTCTCGTAGATCTGCGCCAGGCCACGTAGGATGGTTACCGCCTCGCCGACAGTCGGCTCATGCAACTGCACGGGTTGAAAGCGTCGGGCCAAGGCAGGGTCTTTCTCGAAGTACTTCTTGTACTCGGCCCAGGTTGTAGCGGCGATGGTGCGCAGCTCACCACGCGCCAGCGCGGGCTTGAGCAAATTGGCAGCATCAGAGCCACCGGCGTTGCCGCCGGCGCCGATCAGTGTGTGCGCCTCATCGATGAACAGAATGATCGACTTCGGCGAGGCCTTGACCTCGTCGATTACGCCCTTGAGCCGGCGCTCGAACTCACCCTTCACGCTGGCACCAGCCTGTAGCAGGCCCATGTCCAGCGCCAGCAATTCCACGCCCTTGAGCACCTGCGGTACTTCACCTGCAGCAATGCGTGAAGCCAGGCCTTCGACGACAGCGGTCTTGCCGACACCCGCTTCGCCCACCACGATGGGGTTGTTCTTGCGGCGTCGAGCAAGGATATCGACCATTTGGCGAATGGCATCATCACGGCACAGCACCGGATCGAGCGTGCCGTCACGAGCCTGTTGGGTCAGGTTATGAGTGAAACGCTGCAACAGCGAATCGCCAGGTACAGCTGACATGTCACAACCAGGCTGTTCTTTCTGCGACAGGGCATAGTCCTTCAGGCGCTCGATTTTGAGCTTGGCCAGTAACGGCTGGTAGCGGCTGCCGGCGTAGCGCATGGGGTTGCGCAGCAACGCAAGAATCAGCGCTGCCTGCTCGACCTGACTCTGACCCAATTCGAGATTGGCTACCAACAGCGCATCCTGTAGCCATTGAACCAGTTCCGGAGCGAAAACCGGGTTACGCGAGGCACTGTGTTCGGTCCGCGACTGCAGCACTGCGCCGAGCTCCCCGACGTCAACCTCTGCGTCCTGCAGTGCCCGTGCAAGAATGCCCTGTGGGCGCTCCAGCAATCCTAGCAACAAGTCTTCGACAAGGATCTTGCTACCACCACGGGCGACACAACGTTCGGCGCAACCTTCCAGGTCTCTGCGCGTGTCGGCGTCCAGCGCTTGAATGAGTTGCTGCAGGTCTACGTTAATCATGACATCTGTCCTTAATGAGTTTTGCTGCCCAGGGTGACCACACCGTCCGCACGTTCGCGGCCAAGCCAACTGGTCCAGCCGAGGCGACAGGCGTTGTGCTCGCCAATTCGCAGCTCGCGAATCTCTTCCTGGCGCAGAACCAGGCGAATGTCGTAATCCATGGGGTCGCGCAGGGTGAACCTGACCAACGCGCACAGGGGCTGGTAACCAAAACCGATGGGCAGGAATTCATGGAAGCGCTGCCAGTCAAGCTGACGGATATGGATGCGGAACTTGCCGCTGCGATCGCGCACCTGCTCACCCAGGACCAGGTCTTCATCCAGAAAGCTGTTGGCGCGGCCCATGCGGTTGCGTTGCTCTTGAAGGATGGCTACCCGGCGCTCGATACACTGCTCGATCACAAGGTCGGCATGCTTGAAGTAATAACGCAGCACGGCCTCGATCAACGCCGCGGAGTGGGCACGTAGGCTAAGCAAGCCCAGGTAGGGCAGCAGGCGCTTCCAGTTCAGCTCTTCGGCCTTGCGGATTTCTTCACCGCCCAATCCGATCAGGGCAAACAACTGCGCTGAGAACGGGTCAAGCGCGCCGCTGACGAAACGAGTGCTGTAGCGGTACTTGCTCCAGATTGGCAGCATCAACCGCTGCAGTCGGTGATGAAACAGATCGAGAAAAGTACGCGTCGGGTTGCCGTCTTCGCTATCACCCAGGGCCTGTTCACCGTAAAACGTTGGCAACGGCGAGCCGGAACCGAACAGGCCGATCAAGTTGAAGCGCAGACGTGCTCGCATCTGCCCGTTCTCTTCGAAGAACTCCACTCGATCGACATCACTGCCCGGGAATCCCAGGCTCGGATTGGCTTGAAACTCCAACTGATCGTAGAGATCTTCAGCGCTCAATTGCGGGTGGGCCTCGCGCAGCCGGTCCAGTACCAACAATACGGCCTGGAACAGTGAGTACTCGCGGATTATCCGGGTCAGCCCGCTCAAAGCAGGGGCTGAAGCCCCATACGTGGCGTCCATTGGTACACCTCTCCCTGTGTGCTTTTCACCCGCAACTCGTGATAGGAGTTGAGGCTGGCGTAGAGTGCAAAGAACTCATTGAGGACCGAGGCGAAGACGAACATGTCGCCTTCGCAGACATAGCCCTTCGGGTCGATCGTCAGTTCGGTGCGCAAACCACGCACAGGCAAACCTTTGTGTAGCCTGTCGACATGCTCATGGCGGATCGACTTGAGCCCCTCCAGCAGTCGCCTGCTGACTTTTTCCAGGTGTTGGTCGTAGTAGCGTGGCAAGTCGTAGGTTTCGAGAATTACCTTGAGGGCATCGACGTTTGCCAGCGACAGATAGTTGAGCGACATGTTGCTGATGAGCTTCCACAAGAAATCGCGATTCAAAGGCGGCGCGTAGCTTGAGGTGACTGGCGTGATGTTGCGAAAGCTGAGGAACTCAGGTGTTTGTTCACACGCCAGTCTGATGTCACCCAACTTGAGGCGCCGCGGCAGATTCTGGTTAGTGCAGATCAGCTCCATCGACAGCGTTTCATGGATGACGGTATTGCGAACACCGAAGCTCAGGTAGGTGTCCAGGCCGTCGTGCAGCATGGAAGGTCGCTGGCGGACGCTGTAGTGCGGACGACTGTGCGGTACGTCGAAGCTTGGATCATGTTCGAATGACTCAAACGGCACATAAGCCTGATAACCCTCTCCACCAGGCATCCAGCCGGTTACGGTCTCCACCGAAAATACACCGCAACTTTCCAGGTCGTATCCAGCGGGCAGCAGCAGGTACTCGTCTTGCTTGCCATCGAGACGGATCGGCAGCGCATCTTGTTTGAACAGGTTGACGATCGGGGTGCAGAACAGTTTCACGTTGTCCAACGTAGGCCGCAGACGCTGTATGCCGTCCTTGCAAATGTCGAAGCGTATCTCCAGGCCCTGAAGCTGCTTGAGTGTGTCCTGTGGCAACGCATTGAGTGCATCCAGGCCCGTCAGGTCGACGAACAGGAATTTGTCCTGGAAGGCGAAATACTCCTGTAGAAAGCGGTAGCCACGGAACGTGTTGAGTGGGTACGGAATCAACGCCTCCTCTTCGGCAAAACCCACCGGTTGCACACATTGACTGCGCAACGTAAATGACAGGTTCTTGCCACCCTCGCCCGTAAATGGCTTGCCATCGCTATCGAGCAGCACCAACTCGATACTTTCAAGGTTGCGCAGCAGGCTCAAGTAGAGTGTCTGGCTGATGTAACGATCACCCGCCAGATGCAGGCGCAGACGGCTCAGGTACAACTCACCAAGATGGCCTTCGCAACTCATTTCCAGGCGCAGGCTGAGCAGCGCACCATTGCCATTTACCGAGTAATTCAGCGCAGTTAGATCCAGGGGCAGAACCTCGGTGGGGTAACAGGTGCGAAACCGGCAATGCACCCCATCGATAGGTTCACTTTCGACCGGCGTATCACGCTCGACACGTTGAGCCGGCCCGCATTGTTTGAGTGGGTCGAACTGCAAAATGCTGAACGCTGGCAACGGCCGCATGTAGTTTGGCCACAGCAAATGCATCAACGAATGGCTCAATTCCGGGAGTTCATCATCGAGCTTCTGGCGAAGACGACCCGTGAGAAAAGCGAAGCCTTCGAGCAAGCGCTCCACATCCGGGTCTCGTCCAGCCTGGCCGAGAAAGGGTGCCAGTGCCGGGCTGCGCTCGGCAAAACGCCGACCTAACTGGCGTAACGCGGTGAGCTCGCTTTGATAGTAGTGATTGAAGGACACCGGGGCTCCCTGCGGTTCGTGTTCAAGACGGCTGCTAGCCATTGGCAACAGCCTTGCGGATCTGACTAAGTCGACTCAGCTGACCCTGACTTGCCCGCCACCATCGAGTCGTGCGGTGAAGTTGACCAGGCGCTTGAAGCCATCGACTTCCAGCAAACCCTCGATACTGAAGAACAGTCGAAGCTGATCGTGATCACGTGGCAACGGCATAACTCGTACATTGCTCAGTCGTGGCTCATAAGCTTCGATGAAATGTTCGATCGCGGATCGAGCCTGGCTCAGGGCATCATGCAGGCTCAAACGCATGTCATTGAGATCGGGCAGCCCGTAATCGGAAAGCGTTTGCACACTGCCCGCTCGAGTGCCGAGCATCTTGGAAAGATGGGCAGCCACCGAAGCCGTCGCGGACTCCTCGCAACTCCAACCAACTCGCTTTTGCGCTTCGCCACACAGGCGTTCGAAAAGGCTGCCGTATCCAGACATGCACTAACCCCGCTTACTCTTTGTCCAGCTTGCCAACCAGCGACAGGGTGAAATCGGCCCCCATGTATTTGAAGTGCGGGCGCACGTTCAAACTGACGCGATACCAACCTGGCTCACCTTCAACATCGCTGACAATAATTTCGGCCGCGCGCAGCGGGCGACGACCACGGACTTCGGCGCTAGGGTTTTCCTGGTCAGCGACGTACTGGCGGATCCACTTGTTGAGTTCCAGCTCAAGGTCGGTGCGTTCTTTCCAAGAACCCAACTGCTCGCGCTGGAGCACCTTCAAGTAGTGGGCCAGTCGATTGACGATCATCATGTAAGGCAACTGCGTGCCGAGTTTGTAATTCAACTCTGCAGTCTTGCCCTCAGCGCTGATTCCGAAAAACTTGGGCTTCTGCACCGAACTGGCAGAGAAGAATGCTGCGTTGTCGGAGCCTTTGCGCATGGTCAGGGAAATGAAACCTTCCTCAGCCAGTTCGTATTCACGACGGTCGGACACCAGGACTTCCGTAGGAATCTTGGTTTCGATTTCACCCATGCTCTCGAAATGGTGCAACGGCAAGTCTTCAACTGCACCACCGCTCTGCGGACCGATGATGTTCGGGCACCAACGGAACTTGGCGAAGCTATCGGTCAATTTGCTGCCAAACGCATAGGCCGTATTACCCCACAGGTAATGCTCGTGGCTGTTGGCAACGGTTTCCTTGTAGACGAAGGATTTGACCGGGTTATCTTCGGGATCGTACGGATTGCGTAGCAAGAATCGCGGTACGGTCAAGCCGATGTAGCGTGAGTCTTCGGATTGGCGAAAGCTTTGCCATTTTGCGAACTGCGGTCCTTCGAAGTGATCTTTCAGATCCTTGAGGTCCGGCAGTCCGGTAAAGCTTTCAAGGCCAAAGAACTTCGGCCCCGCAGCAGCGATGAATGGGGCGTGGGACATGCAAGCGACGCTTGAGACATATTGCATCAGCTTCACATCAGGTGAGCTGGGCGACATGAAGTAGTTGGATATGATCGCGCCAACCGGCTGACCACCGAACTGACCGTACTCGGCTGTATAAACGTGCTTGTACAGACCGGCCTGCATGACTTCCGGGGAGTCTTCAAAGTCATCCAGCAAGTCCTGCTTGGACACGTTGAGAATTTCGATCTTGATGTTTTCACGAAAGTTGGTGCGATCAACCAACAGTTGCAACCCACGCCACGCGGACTCCAGCGCCTGGAAGTCTTGATGATGGAGGATTTCGTCCATCTGCAGGCTCAGCTTTGCATCGATCTCGGCGATCATCCGATCTACCATCGCCTTCTTGACCGGCTCGCCGCTATTGTGTGGTTTGAGCAGCTCTTCGATAAAAGCTGACACGCCACGTTTGGCAATGTCGTAAGCCTCGTCATCCGGTGTCAGGCGGGTCTCGGCGATGATGCTGTCGAGGATGCTGTACTCGCTATTCTCGTTGCCTTTTTGCTGTGTTGCGCTGGTGCTCATTGTCAGAACTTCCTTGGCGGATAGGGGCTTAAGCTTTCGGGGCTGTGGCGTTCAAACCCAGCTCACCAAGAACGCGACCGCGCGATTCGTCGTCGACGAGCACCGCTTCGATAGCTTTACGAAATGCAGGGGCATTGCCCAATGGACCTTTAAGCGCTACCAGCGCATCACGAAGCTCCATGAGTTTTTTCAGTTCAGGTACTTGCTCGACCAGGCTGGCTGGGTTGAAGTCCTTCATTGAGTTCACCCGCACCTCGATCGCCAGCTCTTCTGCGCTTCCTTGCGCCTGAAGACGGTTGGCCACGCTTAGCGTCAGGCTTAACTCCTGCTTGGCCAGCACCTCGTCGAAAGTTATTTTGTCGATGCTGATCGGCTTACGATCCTCCACCTTGCGTTCGTCTTTACGCTGGGTGTAGTCACCAATAGCCAGCAGCTTCAATGGCAGCTCTATTTCTTCCTGTGCTCCACCTGTGGCGGGCTTGAAGGTGACGTTGATGCGTTCCTTTGGGGCTACCGAGCCTTCTTTGGCCATGGCTTTTCTCCGTGTGGTTGTTGACCCTGAGGTCTATTCGAGTACGACCTCGAGATCGAGGTGGCACAGCCTGCGATAAATTTCTTCCCTGCGATCTCGCACCGCGTGGTTCTGCGGCAACAACTCACAGCAGCTGTGTAGAAAGTGCAGCACTTCAAGTGCAAGCTCGGGCTCCCAGGCGTTCAAGCCCGAGCGATGAAGCTCCTGGTCGAGGATTTCGAACTGGGTCTTGGCGAGTTCGTACTTTTTCGCCACAAAGCACAGCCGGGCCATGCTGAGCTGCCAGAAGAACCGCTCTCGCCCTCCCTGGGCAGCTTGCAGACCGTGCTTGAGTATTTGCACGGCAGCCTTCAAGCCGTCTCTTTGCAGGACGGGCATCACCTCTTCGAAGGCTTTTTCCCAGGCGGGCAGGCTGGAGGTAACTTCAACCTTGCGCGGCCTGCTGGGGATTTGCAGATGAGACATGACATGAGCGCTGATCCAACGACGAGTTGCCGCGTCAGCAAATGGCACCCCATCGTGAAAACTCAGTTCCAACAGCCCGGGCAGACGTTGCAGCAACAAGGCGAAGTGAAACTCCACTTCACGCATTGCCTGCTCGGCATTCAAGCCTTGCAGGCACTCCCAGGCCAGGCGTTGACCGTCGAACCAGAACGGCGCCCCGGCCAGACTGGCTTCAAGATCAACGAGCAGATCGGCATACTGCCCATTTGCGTAACGCTCCGCGTAGGCCTTGAGTTTGTCAGCAGGTAGCCCGCGTAAGGCGGTGATTTGCTCGGCGTCACGGCCCGGAACAGAATCGATGGGCAACCAGAGCATGATCCGGCTCAAGCGCAAAGCTCGCGGATCGGTGGCCTTTTGCTTGAGCCACCAGGTACACAGAGTGCGAGCGCTTTCCTGCAATGCCCGAAGGCCCCTTTGGGCATCTTTCTCGTTGTCGATGGGCGACCCATGGCTGAACAACTGGGTTGCAACCTGCTGTACCTGAACCACTACCGACTGGACAACGCCGGGTTCCGCCTGGCAGCCTGCGGCGCGCTGGACCCTATCTTTCAAGCGCCGACAAAGTGGCAAAAGCAAAGGCGCCTCTTCGGCCAGATGCTCGGCAAGTATTACCTCGAGTCCTTGCAGGTACTCGACCATCAGCTCGAACGTTGGCAATTGCTCTTTTATCGGGATGTCGTGGCTTAGCACCTGCTCCAGACGCAGTACCAGCCAACCAATTGCAGCCGAACGAGTACGCAATTTGGCGGGATGAAGTTGCTCCCAGTGGTTGGCACACAAAAAATGCAACAGGCCAACACCCGCCACCAGGCCTTGGAAGGATTCGCGCTGATACAACGCCCAAGCCAACCAGGCTGCAACCCTCAGGTCCTTGGACTGCGTGCGAAGCAGCAACTCACTGCCCTCCAGCACGTTGGCCCAATCTATCTGCCCACCTTCATGCATGGATTGCGTTTTACTCAACTCGCTTTCCAACGCCTCGAACGCGTCCGAAAATCGGACGTCCTCACCTGCAAAACTTTGTTTGCAGATAGGTGCCTTGGCGAGCTCAAGATAATGAGCAAACAACTTGCTTGAATAGGACATTGAGATTATTTCGTTATCGCAAATCAATAGGCCTTCCAGGGTTAAATGCACCCAGAAAAATGAACTGCAGAATTCTTACAATATTTGTAAAGTGCTACCGGTTCGAGCTAAGGGTAGGAAGTTACACCCCGGTAGAAATGGCAGCCATCGGACGTTTCTGCTAATCGAGTAGGAATGATCTTCGGGCACTAAAAAGCGCGCATAGGCATTCCGTCCATTTACCGAATGGACTTGCTACTGCTGCCCTGTTCGTATCTGATGGTAGGCTCTACAAGGAGGTTTTCGATGCGCCATATAGACTGGTTAAAAGATCACATGACCCACTGCGACACATTCGCTCAATGGGTTCACCAGCAGTTTGAATATGAGTTCAAAGACCAGCTGCTAGCAGACTGGCAGCACGAATTCGCCGAAGGTCAAAGCAATGGCCGATGGCAATGCCTGGTCGCCCTTGATCATGATCGGTTGCTGGGAGGTGCTGCACTCGCGGCGCACGATTTGTCCCACCGACCTGATCTTGGTCCCTGGCTTGCCTGTGTGTACGTTGCCCCTTCGGCAAGAGGTGTGGGAATCGCCGAACAACTTATCGAAGGGATCTACTCCCAGGCCCAACGCTGCGGAATTGAAAAACTGTATTTGCATACCAGCGATCAACACGCTTATTACGCAAAGCGTGGATGGACGGTTGTTGAGCAATTTCAGGCGTGGGGCAAGACGCAATGGCTAATGTCGCGCATTGTTGCTTGATGGCGCACCAGGCCGGAAATTCCTGAATGACCTCGCCATACATAAACTTCAAGCCGAATAACTAACAGTGGGCGTAGCTCAGCTTAAACTTGACCAGCGTTGTAAAATAAAAAATCACCTCGACAGCGCAGGCAGCCTTCGGGATATCAAAGCGGTAGCCATAGGCTTGAGCAGAATCTGATGAAGCTGCTCTTGTCGCACCCACTTACACGCAGCGATTTCGTGACCAGCAATTGCCTTGTCCTCGTCAGCCACCTGGGTGGTGAAGATGTAGTGCAATACCCTGCCGACTTCCAGACTGCAGAGTTCAACCATTCCCGCGCACCCAATACAGGTTTCTTCGAACATTTCTCGTGAAGCAGCCTCACCTGGCGACTCTCCGGCCTCAATGGCTCCGCCGGGAAAATTCCATCGGCCACCTTTCTTGCGCACTAATAGAATCTTGCCGCTGCGAAGGCAGATGATGGTTGCACGGGCTTTGAGCTTCCGAGTTTTGGCAGTCATCCCACTCACTTGCAATTCAACACTGTCTTCCTTGGGAGATTGATTTCAACGCTGAAGGTTCAATCGCAAAGACCGCCTGGTGCTGATTCTCATGCATCCCGGTTACGCGTTGAACCAAGCGTTATCGAGTTTGCTCAATAGTTAAAGCGGCACAGTGGAGCAAGATCATGAATGCCTACATCCAGTTTTCTCTCATGGAAGCGCAAAAGTTCGCAGCGCTGGATGATTGGTTTGCACGCTATGATGACTGGAAGCTGCGAAGGGACTGCCCCAATAACTATCACGACGATCTGCTCCGGCAAGCAGACGAGATGGACCGACTCAGGCTTATCGGCTTTGTTGAGTGGCGAGAGCTACGAGTACTGGCAGACCAGGCTTTCTTGCGCTCCGTAGAGGGAGGGGATTATCCAGTCCATCGGTCCCCCACTCGCCATTCAGTGTTGTCCCTACAGCATCGCTGTCATAGCACCGAAATATGACTCACATTCTTTACCCTGGGCGGGCTGGTGGCGTTTAAAATGGTCCTGCCTAGCAAAACGTTTCAGTTCTTTTAATTAACAGGGATTTTGCAATGAAATCGATTCCGGGGCGTCCCCAGTCCTTGCCTCAACGGGAAGGCGTTACGCCAAGCCAGTTAGCCTTCCCGGTTATCGGAATCGGTGCGTCTGCGGGTGGCCTTGGCGCACTCAAGACGTTTTTTGAACACATGCCTGCTGACAGTGGCATGGCATTCGTCATCGTCCTGCACCTTTCACCCGATCATGAAAGTGTTGCTGACCAGATCCTGCAAGACTGCACCTCGATGCCGGTGCGACAGGTGAATGACCCCTGCCCCATCGAGCGTAACCATGTCTACGTGATTTCTCCTGCCAGCCAGTTATCTATGAATGACGGCTATCTACGGGTGATACCCACCAATCGGCCCGTGGGCAATCATGTGGCGATTGATCTGTTCTTCCGAGACTTGGCGGATGTGCACAAAGAGCACGCGTTCTGCATTGTGCTATCAGGCTCTGGCAGCGACGGTGCCGTCGGGTTATCTCGAATCAAGGAGCAAGGTGGCATCACCCTAGTTCAGACACCCTCGGATGCAGAATTCGATGGAATGCCGCAAGCGGCTATCGCCACACGCATGGTCGATGTGGTGTTGCCTGTCGCTGAGATCCCGCAAAAAATACTTGAGCTGTGGCGCAATTCGCAGAGTATTAAGCTTCCAGCGCCGCATGATATGCGCCTGCCCGCGGATCCCCCCGAGCGAGAGCGCGCGGCGGCCGAGCAAACGCTGCAAGACATTCTCTTGCTACTGCGAAACCGCACCGGCCATGACTTCAAGCATTACAAGCGTGCCACAGTGCTCAGGCGTATCGAACGTCGGCTGCAAGTAACGGCACAGCCCGACCTTCCCGCCTATTTAAGCTACCTGGAGAGCAACCCCGAAGAAGCCAGCAATTTGCTCGGCGACATGCTCATTGGCGTCACCAATTTCTTCCGTGACCGCGAAGCATTCGAGGCACTTGAGCGGCACGTACTGACATCATTGATGGGCGGCGAACTGGAGAAGCCCAAACGCGACGAAGTGCGGATCTGGTCGGCGGGCTGCTCTACCGGTGAAGAAGCGTATAGCTTGACCATCTTGTGCACTGAGCATCAAAAGCTGGAAGCGCACCCCGTGAAGGTTCAAGTGTTCGCCACGGATATCGATGAGCGCGCGATCGCGACCGGACGCGCTGGCCATTACCCCGAAGCTATCATCACGGATGTACCGCCGACACGCCTGCGCCAATATTTTTTCAAAGAAGGCGAGCGTTTCAAGGTGCGTAAAGAGATCCGCGAAAAGGTCTTGTTTGCCAATCACAGCCTGCTTTCCGATCCACCATTTTCTCAAATAGATCTGATCGTCTGCCGCAATCTGCTAATTTACCTGGAGCGGGAGATCCAGCGGGATATCCTGCAGATGTTCCATTTTGCCCTTCGTCCAGGGGGCTACTTGTTTCTCGGCACATCTGAATCTGCAGATGCCTGTCCCGACTTGTTTACACCCGTGGATAAGCGAAACCGGATTTTTCGAGCGAAAGCTGTTTCTGCAAACAGGCGGACGCCAACGATGCCGCGTGGCGGTTTCAGCACCTTCAACATGTCCGTTCCTCCCCCGGTAGCGCAGGTAACACGAAAAGTCGCCTACGCCGACATTCACCAGCGCGCACTTGAACAACGATTACCACCGAGCCTGATTGTCGATGCCAATGCGGACATCCTGCACATGAGCGAAGGGGCTGGGCGCTTCTTGCGCCACATAGGCGGTGAGATGAGTCGAAATGTCCTGGGCTTGGTAATGCCGCAATTGCGCCTGGAGCTGAGAACGACACTGTTCCAGGCTCAGCAAAGCGGCAAAGGGACGATGTCGAGAAAAGTCAGAATAGAAGACCCGCAAGGGGACTACTGTGTCGACATCATGGTGCAGCCTTACAAGGATGAACCGTCAGAGCAGGATGTCCGACTGATCGTCTTCGGTATCTCGCAATTGGGAACCGAGCGGGATGATGGCAAATTGAGCCAGCAAACAGAGAACCAGGTGCTTTCCAGCCTGGAGAGCGAACTGCAACGTACCAAGTTGCACTTGCAGGAGACAATTGAACACTCGGAGTCCTCCAGTGAAGAGCTCAAGGCGTCCAATGAGGAAATGCACGCTATCAACGAAGAACTACGCTCGGCCACGGAGGAACTCGAAACCAGCAAGGAAGAACTGCAATCAATCAATGAAGAGCTGCTGACGGTCAATTACGAGCTAAAAACCAAAGTTGAAGAAACAGATAAGATAAATGATTATCTGGCCAACCTGATTGCTTCCACCGATATCGCCACGGTGTTTGTTGACCGCAACATGCATATTCGTTGGTTCACGCCGCGAGCCACTGAAATTTTCAGCATGTTGCCGGTCGATACAGGTCGCTCACTACTGGATATCACCCACCGCTTGAATTACCCACAGTTGGCTGACGATGCTGCTTCGGTTTTCGAATCCCTCAGCATGATGGAACGGGAAGTCAACAGCAGCGACCAGCGCTGGTACATCGCGCGGCTACTACCCTACCGTTCGAGCGAAAGCCACATTGACGGCACCGTGTTGACTTTCATCGACATAACCAAGCGCCGCGAAGCCGAAGAAGATTTGCGCCTGGGGCAAGAGCGGATGCGATTAGTGGCGGAGAGCACCCACGATTTCGCAATCATCATTCTGGATGAGCAAGGCCTGATCACAGATTGGAATACGGGAGCGGAATTGATCTTCGGCTACAAGAGCACCGAGGTATTGGGTATCTACTACGACCTGCTGTTTTCCCCCGAAGATCGCAAAGCAGGCGTACCCGAGAACGAATTGCGCCAAGCCCGTGAGCAAGGTCGCGGTGAGGACGAGCGCTGGCATGTGCGCAAGGACGGCAGTCGCTTCTATTGCAGCGGTGAAGTAACCCTGCTGCGCGCGGAAACCGACATGGGTTATGTGAAAATTGCCCGTGATTTGACCGGACACAAGCGCCTCCATGAAGAACAGAGCAAAAAGCTGGCAGAGAACCAAGTGACGAGCCACATGAAGGACGAGTTCTTTGCCGTCATGTCGCATGAGCTCAAGCACCCCTTGAACTTGATTCAGCTAAATACCGAGATACTCAGAAGACTACCGTCCGTGCGAGGTGCCGAGAAGGCAAGCAAAGCCGCTGCCACGATCAGTGAGGCCGTCATTAGCCAGGCGCGCATTATTGACGATCTTCTAGACGTCGCCCGTATACGTACCGGCAAACTGAAGCTCAAGACGCGTTTGCTGGATTTAGCGAACATCGTGCGCGACATCCATGCGGTAGCCGCTGAAGAGTATCCAAATGCCGAGATTACTCTTGATGTTCCCGCACCGGGCGTCTCGGTACCTGTTGACGGTGACCCTACACGTCTTGAGCAGGTAATCTGGAATCTGTTGCATAACGCACTGAAATTCACCCAGGGGAATGCTCGCATTCAGATTGTCCTCAGCATGGCCGAGGAGCTGGCTCGACTCGATATCATCGACAACGGCATCGGCATTGCGGCGTCTGATATCGAACAGGTTTTCGACCTGTTCAGCCAAGCCAAACCAAGAACGAGCAACCACCAGCGCGATGGCTTGGGTATCGGCTTGTCACTGGTACGCCAACTTGTCCAGACTCATAATGGTTCCGTCAGCGTCAAATCTGCGGGTTTGGGCCACGGCTGCACATTCACCGTGCTTTTGCCGCTGTCTGAGCAGTCCTTTGACGAGAACCCGAATGAGCATAAGCGCGAGCAGAAAGGCCGTCTCAAGGGGCTCAAGGTTTTACTGGTAGATGATTCCTTGGAAATCATCGAAGTAATGCGCATTTTGCTGGAGATGGAAGACGCGATGGTCAACTCGTTTTCCGACCCTCGACTCGCTTTGGAAAACGCCACTCAAGAGCATTACGACATCATTCTTTCCGACATTGGCATGCCGGTCATGGATGGTCACGAGCTCATTCGATCACTACGGCAAACCAAGCTGCATAAATTTACACCTGCAATAGCACTCACCGGTTACGGTGTCGCCGCGCAAGCGCAAAAGGCCAAGGATGCCGGTTTCGATCGGCACTTAAGCAAACCCGTGCAATATGAAGAACTGGTAGAAAACATCGAATCGCTGTGTAGCGCCATGCTGGCTGGAGCCTGACTAAAAGGGGGGTGCGTCTTGCACCTCCTGCGCTGTTTCACCTGCGCTCACACGCAGCTAGCCCAGAACGTTGATCCCTAATCGAGCAGCGAGCTCGCTCATCTGATCACGGCTGACCTTCACGCCATCCAAATTGACCGTTCTGATATCGAGGTCGCCAAGCGCTGAGTCGGTCAGGTCGCAGCCAGTAAAGTCTGCAGATCGCCAGTCAAACAAACTGAACTCACCGCCGGAAAGGTCCGAACCGGCAAAGCTGGCGCCCGTTACATTGGCACCGGTCCAGCGGTTGTCCCACAGTTCGCATTTTTCAAGATTCGCCTTGGAAAAATTGGCATAGGCCAAATTGCTCTTGTTGATATAGGCACTGCAGAACCAGGACTTGTTAGAGATTACATTCATGAAGCTCGCGCTGCTGAAGTCGGCGCCTTGAGCCTTGCATTCGCTTATCTCAAGCCCGAGTGCGCTGGCAAAATTGAAATTGCACACCGAGATATCACAGCGCTTGAAAGAGGCGCCTTTCAATTTGGCGCTGCGAAAGTTGCATCCTACCTGACGATCTCGATCATAGAAGCTGCAATCCAAGAACTGTGTTTCCGAGAGGTCGGTTCTGGAAAAATCGCAATCCAGAAAGGTGACGCCACTTACGATTAGGCCCGTGAATTCATTCACACCGATTCGTTTATTTTCAACCACTTGCGGTTCCATAACGCATTCCTGAACAGTCCTATAGCGTAGCGAATTTACCATTACCGCTTGATAGCGTCAGCTTGGGCGTGCAGGACGCAGCGTGTAAAACCGCTACTTTTGACTAAGCGTCGCAATCGACAGGCCCGAGGCAACAAAGGTCAGTCCGGCGCCGACGTTCAAGCCGTTGACCAGGCGCGGCCGTGTGCGAAGACATTGGGACAGTTTGGTGGCAAATATGCCCATCAGCGCAAAGCCCACTGCCGTAAGCACAGCGAACCATATGCCGTAGCCCAGCATCTGTATAGTCACCGAGCCACGTAGTGGGTCAACGAACTGCGGAATGAATGCCAACACGAACAACCCAGGTTTGGGGTTGAGTGCAGCAGAGAGGAAGCCGGTCAGGAAAATACTGGGCAGCGATTGTCGTGCAGTCGGCTGAAAACTGATCAAACTACGCGAGCGCAACACCTTTATACCGAGCCAAAGCAAGTATCCCGCACCCATGAGCTTGATGAACCAGAATGCCACCGCTGAACTCTGCATGAGTAGCGTCAAGCCCAGCGAGGCGGCGGTAACGTGGAACAGGATCCCGGCACCAGAAGCGAAACCTGAGATCATCGCGGCCATGCGGCCCTGACTGAGTCCACGACCTATGGCCAACAGATTATCCGGGCCTGGGGATAGCACCAATAACAAGCAGGCGGCTGTATAAGCAATCCAGATTTCGAATGGGAACATAACCCTGCTCCTTTAGGCGCGACTCGAGGCATCGTGCCTCCGGTAGCTCGATAATGAAGCTATACGAGGCTCAATAGCAATTCCCTATCCACCTCACATCCGTGAAGCACATCCATCACGCCTCCAAAACCGGAGGGACGGCAAGGGCTTGGGTCATGCTTTTGCAGCAAATTGGCATAGCTAGCTTTCTGGGCATTCCATAACCTGGCCTGCTGCTTTCAAAATCTTGTCGCCATACCGGGAGCCAAACAACAAAATTGACTGCTCAGCGTTCTTCTCAACCAACATGACAGCACATTCAAAGTCACAAACTTCGTTGAGTGTGAAGCAGATGTTCTGGTCTTTGAATCGGTAAAGGCTCGCTGGCCAATTCGAGCAATCATAAATCCCGAGCCCGGGACAGGAGTACTCTTCAACCTCGCCTACAGCGATGACTTTTGATCCGACCGCATCTTGGACAGACTGCTGCGCAAAGGCTGAGTCAAACGCGAAAGCAAGAAGTAGAACTATTGCCTTGAGCATCAGCGGTCTCGCACTGGTTTAAGTGAAATCAGCTAGTTAGGTTATCGACTTAAAGCTTCAAGTTAAATAATTTCATTTAGCCAGTACGGCCCAGCGCCTGGATGAACTCAATAGCGGCGCCTTTTTGCAGCCTCTCCTTGGCAAGCGAGAGAGCTGACGAGAAAGTAGCCCATCAGGATCAAACCAAAGCGCCGTTCAGAACTTCGTAAATGATGTAGTAACGCGAAAAATTCGCAGTGGCTTTTCAGCGCTCAAAAGAGCCGGTAGACATTTCCCGGCCTCATAACGAGGCGATTTTGCTTGGCCAACAACCTTGAGCAGAGCATGAGTCGGCGTGGCAGGCTCAACCAAACATGCGATCCCAACTCACCATCGCGGCCGCCCCATTTCCCATCGATGCGCAAAGCACCGGGGAACCCGTGATCAGTCAAATACGCCGCGAGCAATCGAGAAGAGTCGTCGCGTGACGCATGCGGAAATTGTTTAGTGATGCTGATGTTGAAGTAGAAACCACTACTCACAAGATCTTCTAGGCCTCTCCGGAACTCGCTTACCACAACGTCGAGTGTTCTTTGTTCCACAACCACTTCTATTGGTCTGACAGAACTATAACCACGAGATACTTCAATGCCCGCAGCAATCGACCGATTCGCCGGCCTCGGCGGATGGAGCACCGGCGCGCGCGCCGCAGACGTCCAGGTTCTCTGGGCGGCAAACCATTGGCCCGAAGCCGTGAATTGGCACCTTCACCCCTTGGACGGATGGGCGCTGGTCGATGGTGAACGCATGCGGATGCTCATCACCAACGAAGTCCTGGCCGCGCAGTCGTTCCCAGCCAATACCCAACGCCCGAACAATCACGGTTGACCATGCACATGGCTGGCAACGCAGTACCGCCGCTGGCTGGCCAGAGGGTGATTGAAACGCTGCTGAAGGCGGCTTAATCACTCACACCTATTGCGCCGAAGCATCGGCATCGCGTGAATTTGGTTTGATTTCCGTATACCAGTGGGGCGGCTCACCTACCCCCCAAATCACGATATTAACCTTTTGGCAGTGCTCACATTGGAACTCAAACTCAGGCCTTGGGTCATCGGGATCGAAGTCCATTGATTCCCCGCAGCCCGCGCAACCCGACATTAGCGTCTCTTTATTGTCTAGCTCGCTCATAACGCGCACCTCTCTGCAATACGTTAAGCGTAGCCAACTCCAGCGCCACTGAATCACGCCAACGCGACGAACTATCCCCATTAGCGTGACAGCAGTAGCGCTGACGCCCTGTGAAATCCAATCCCGAAAACAAATGAGGAAGTCACCTTGCAGAACTTCGGCAATATCACGGCGCACGGTACAGTCTATCTTTATCCAGATGAGCTGCCGCCAGAGCTCTTCTGGATCGACCTGAACGGACACACCTACTATTGGTATTCAGTCCAGGGTGGCATCAGCGGTAGCTCGAAGAACCCGCGAACGGAGGGCCGGCAAACGCTGCCGAGCACCGCCGTGTCGTTCAACTGGCTACCGGGAAGCGCCAGGCACTCGATGGCAGGTCGCGTTCGAGTTCATACCGCGCCCTCCCGCGGCAAGGGCAAGATCATCATCGGGCAGATCCATGCAGTGAACGCCCTGACCCCCTTTCTGATGGTGATCTGGTGGAATGGATATGTGCGCATCGATTTCCGCGATGTGCCACTCGGCGCCACTCGCACGCGACTCAGGAAGCAAATCCCGCTTGGCCAGGTCTTCGACTACTGCGTGCAGGTTTACGAGCTTGGCCAGTTGTCCGCAACGCTGGACGAACAGCGCCAGCGGGCCGGCGCCTCAACAAAGGCGACGCCAGCGAGGGCGGCTGGGTGATCTACGAGTCGCTCGACGTGTTCAACGGAACGCTGCAAGCTTAAGCCTTATGCTCATCAAGAAGCCCACTCGCTACTTCTGCTTAAATAGCGTGACGCTGTCTGGCATCATTCATCCAGAAGAACCACATCAAACCGCGGCCCAGGGATCAAGGGTGATGAAGCGACCCACCTGACCTGATGCCTAGCCCCGCACTTCGTGCACACCACCTCAATCTGGTCCTTTGTGTCGTCCAGATCGAACTTCAGCTCTTCATCGCACTTCTTGCACTTTGCCATCTGAAACCCCTCATCAGGTGTCAGCTCAGCATAGCCCCCTACTTCAACAAATCATGCCATCCCGGCGGGGGCGGTAAAATATTTCACCGACTGTAATTGACCGTCCACTCGTTGCTGCGCTAGGTATGCAGCCCTCCAGTACCTGCGGAACACCAATAACTAGTTGCCAGGTTAATGGGTATGCTCCTGTAGGTACTTCATGCTGGCGCGACACCAATATTGGCAGGGCCTTCGGCTCACTAATACCTAGCAATGGTGGGAATTTTCAGCCAGCAAACATGCCTATACCAGCCCCTACCACCGGACTCCCGCTGGATGTTGGGGACCTAACCCGACAATGGTTGCTCCAGAGCCGATGTGCTTTAACGGAAGAGTACAACTTAATATCTGTAATGGGTTGTGTGCGTCCAACCAAGCACTCTACGCCACAGCTGTATGTAGGAGACCAAGCACAAAACCTCTCGGGGCGGGCCTGGGCTCCGTCCCCCTCAGTCTGCTGCGGTCCAGACAGCAAGCTCATAGCCATCTGGGTCGACGAAGTGGAATCGCTTGCCGCCAGGGAACGAAAACACCTCTCGGCTGATCTTTCCACCTGCAGCCACCACTCTGACCTGGGCGTCAGGGAGGTTGTCCGAATACAGAATAACCAGCGGGCCACCTGGCCTGACTTGCTCGCCGGTGGTGAATCCACCAGTGAGCCGACCGTCACTGAACTCGGTATATGTCGGGCCGTAGTCGACGAAGCTCCAACCGAACGCCGCGCCGTAAAAATCCCTGCTGCGCTTGATGTCGCTGACGTTGAATTCAATGTTGTCGATTTGGCGATCCTTCCCTCTGTTGCTCATTGGCACCTCCATGTTGAAGCCAGGAATCTACCACAGTCAAACGGAAGGTTTGCACCAGATGCAAAGAGCCCAGCACTGGGCTGGGCTCTTTCACGCCAATCTTTTAGCCGCGAGAAACGGTGATGATGTATCCAGGGTATTTTGCTTCTAGTTCATTACGGCACTGGTCGATTGCTTCTTGATGACTGAAAACAAAAAACTGTTTTGAGCCAGCGGTGGAGCTTTGTTGTCCAGGCTTCTGATGGCGATACTTAGCTGTAAACCACTGTTTCCCTGAGCTCATCGTGCGATTCCCTAGTGGACGATATTTTTTGACGCCATCAAATTACCATCACTGAGCCCGCATTCAAACCTGGATGGAAAGCCAGTACCAGACCGGCTCGGCGTCGTAGTAGCTTTGTGCCTCTAACGAACTGCCCCAGTCCGTTGCCTGCAAGCCCATGGACTGGGGCACCGATGACCTAGGAGGTACTTTGAGCAGGACTGACGAGTTTGAACCACGCCCGTCGCTCACCATCGACTGGGAACGCCAGTACAATGTTGGCCCCTCTGATGAGCACCTGCATGTGATCGGGCAGTTCATCACCAACTACTCAATGGTTGGGCCACGCTCATAGCAGGCACGAGCCGCCGCCCTCAGTTTCCAAGCGTGCCGGGTTATAGGCGTTCTGGAAGGCGTCGACGACAGCTTTTGTCGCACCAGTGCAGGTTCGCACCAGATCGATCTTCGCCTTCTCCGCCCAGGCGTCACGCGCCTTGTTCCAGCGATCGAACATCTCAGACAGCGCGATACGGTCCAAGTAGCGGAACTCGAACCCAACCTCCACCGGATCGGAGCCGACTCGCGAAAGCTGCACCGCTGCGCCGAAGGTTGGGTTCTGCGCGATTTTAATTTTTGCCATCGGAACTCCTTACGCGCCAGCCAGGTAACGAAGCGAACGAGCAGACTGACCGACGCTGATGGTCCGGGTCATGACGTTGTGTTCCGCTCCATGGTCGGATCAGAGATGCCAGGGTTTCATGAAGCGCCCTCTCGCTTCAGCTGTACAAACGAGCAGGCAAAGACGGGCAGAAGATCGCCGGGCATGCTACCGAAGGCATGACCAGGAACTACCAGAAAGGGCACGAAGATGTGGTGTGGTCCGAGGTCGAAGCTGACCTGGATATCGGGGATTTCGCCAGATAGTTTTGCGCATGTTTTGCGCGGACACAAAAAAGCCGGTTTAGATAACCGGCTTAAGTGCCTGATTTTACTCAGTAAATAATGGTCGGGACGGAGTGATTCGAACACTCGACCCCTTGCACCCATGCATGCTAAGCCAGCTTAACGGCATGATATCACGGGCTTTTCTCCTTGGTGCTCGCTGCAACGATGCCCAACGAAGCCGAATAGATACGGACAAAGTTACTTCGAAAGTCACTGGCACTGCCAGCCCCGGCGTTCCGCCGACCGATTCCCTTTCTTTATATATCAACCCACACCGACACCGATCAGTGGCAGGCCGACCCTGCACAGCTGTAACCACTCCACGCACCTGGACCAGCGCCGGTAGAGGATGCAGGAATGGGCAGTCTTAATATAGGTTCAGGACGGCCGCAGTATATGATCATCGAACAGTCGTTGACCTCAGTTGACCATCTCCAATAATACTGCTACATCAACAGCAAACCGGACTGCGAAGCTCAACTGAAAGAAGCTTAAGGAGGAAGCATTGCAGGGACACAAAAAAACTTTCTACATCAATGCGAGCTTGCTAGCTACCGCGCTAGTTGCAACCCAAACCAATGCTCAAGACGCCAACGGTGTTTACTCCGTAATCGGACGCGGCCTTGAAAGCTGCGGGAAATTTACTACTGCAGCAAACGAAGCTACATATCACAAAAACCGAAATAGCTGGAACACTTATCTCACATATACCCAAGGCTACCTTACCGGACTAAATCAATACCTTACAGACAATAGAAACATTTTAGGAAACACTGACGTAGACGGAGCGATGGCGTTTCTGGAAAAATATTGCAGAGAAAATCCGCTAGCTGAGTACATCGACGCGCTAGAAAACCTGACCGATGAGCTTTATCCAGAGAGATCAAGATAATAAGGGATTACGACATGGGTGACTGGGAGAATATTTTTGGTGAGGCGGGCATGCGCGAAAGTTCTAACGGCTCATTCAATCTCAATCCGAGAATGGTAAAGCGGATGACAACTTTATTATTTGAGACTGCTGTAGAAGCGAGGCAGTGGGCCAAAGATCATCCAGGCCAATCCATCGTTAAAAACCCTGATGGAAACGGATTTATTGCACACGTACTCGAATGGTACAACCAACATACGGGCGACACTTACTTGGAGTGCGAAAAGGAAAAGCACCTAGCATGGGAAAAGGAGCAGGATATACGAAAGAAAGCGGCAACCTATGCGAACGAATGTATAGGCGGATCGAGAAATGAAGGTTACTGGCTTTATGAAAACGGACACCGGGAATTTTTGACAACTATCTATAATGAATATATAGTCGGCCTCCGGTCGATTTCTAAATACAAAAGCATCCAAACAGCCTCGTATTCTGAAGTCCCACGCGACTCGCCTCTACGAAGCATGCCAGAATATGATTACTATAAGGTTCAACGGGAGCTAAAGCCGAAACTTATGGCGCTTCTACCATCGCCATTCCCTGAAAACTATTATCCAATACGGACCTACTAAGGCTTAGCGCAAAATTGATCTAACTATTAAAAGCGTGGGATCGCGACTAAACCTTCCCGCGATATTTCTCAGCCAGAGGAAAGAGCAGCAACGTCATGACTGAGAGCTTCGTACTCCAGCTTGCAAAGCTCTTCAGCTATTTTGGCTCGGTCATACGCTTTCGACAGCTCTACCGTTCGAGCACCATAACGGCACGGGCGGCCATCCTGCCTCAGGCAGTAACAACCAAAGGCTATCCACAGCAATTTGGCCATACTCCAGAGATGTTTTTGCGATTAGCTAAGTTCCTGCGTGTGACGAAAGCCAGTAAAACCGGGCCTTTCGTCACACCCTGCCACTCTCGCCAACCTACCAAAACACAGCGATTGGTACATAAATTGGTACGAGATTGTTATCCCTTTTGCGGCGTCCTGACGGGGGAATCGAACCTCGATAGGCGCACTGGAACCTAAATCATAGTCGCCACTGGCAAAGCCAGTAAAATCAAGACGTTGAGCCGCCCGCAGCTGTTCACGTTGTCTCAAAAGATGCACAGAAGTACACGCTGATAACTGGCGTGATTCACGATCTGTGCACGCTACCTCCCCGGTGTCCTGCCGACCGCTCAAAACTCAATTGCACGAGACCTTCCACAGCTGATCAAGTCTGGTGGTGAAGCTCTGGCTCATCATCTCGCGGCGCATTCCCCAATCGGGGTTCACCGGTACGCTCGCCGCCCGCAGCGTTCCCCTGCCCCATCGTTCATTAATCTGGTCCAGCACCGCCATGACCCTCGTAGCCTCGGCAGGCTGCGCTGCGGCGAACAGGTCGTCTGTGTATTCGCCGCGCTGGCAAAGGTTGAGCAGCAGTACTTCGGCCTTGCTGTAGTTGAAGCCGGGCCGAAACACCCTGTCGAGCGCATCGACCGCGGCCTTCGTCAGCAGTCGCACGTCATCGGTCGGGTACGGCAGGTCAACAATCACGCCATTGGCATACTTGGCTTCGTCTGGGTTGAACATGCCAGTGCGGATGCTGACCCGTAGCTTTTTGCACACCGAGCCCTGGGCCCGGAGCTTTTCCGAAGCGCGCATCATGTAGGTGGCCACCGCTTCCTTTATCGGGGGCAACTCCTGGAGGCGCTTGCCGAACATGCGGCTGCAGCAAATCTCCTGCTTCGGCGGGTTCGGCTCATCCAGTTCCAGGCAGGGCGTGCCGGCCAACTCCCGGGCGGTCTTCTCCACCACAACGCTGAACTTCTTCCGTAGCATCCAGGGATCAGCCTTGGCCAAGTCCATCGCCGACTTGATACCCATGCCTTCAAAGTGCGCGCTCATCCGCCTGCCTACGCCCCAGACCTCTGACACTGCCGTGTTGCGCAGTACCCAGTCGCGCTTGAAGGGGTCGCAGATGTTGACCACTCCTCCGGTCTGCGCCAGTAGCCACTTGGCTGTATGGTTCGCCAGCTTGGCCAGGGTCTTTGTCCCGGCGATTCCAACACCGACCGGGATGCCGGTACAGCGCAGCACCTGGCTCCGAATCCGGCGCCCCAGCTCGTCCAGTCCAGTGATGCCGGTCAGATCGGCGAAGGCCTCATCAATGCTGTAGACCTCCACGCCCGGGACCATGGATTCGATCAGGCTCATAACCCGCTCGCTCATGTCTCCGTACAGCGCATAGTTGGACGAGAACGCGACGATGCCGTGCTGCTTCAGCTTCTGCTTGATCTGGAAATACGGCTCACCCATTTTCACGAACGGCTTCGCGTCGTAGCTCCTGGCAATGACACAACCATCATTGTTCGACAGGACCACAATCGGGACCTTTGCCAGGTCTGGGCGAAATACCCGCTCACAGGACGCATAGAACGAGTTGCAGTCGATCAGTGCGAAGACTGGCGGCTTAGACATGACTGCGCACGCTGCCGGTAATCACTCCCCAGATTGAGAGTTCATCACCCTCAAGCACATACCTGGGTGGATACTTCGGATTTTCAGACAGCAAGATCACGTCTTTGCCGCGAATACAGAGCCGCTTGCACACTGGGTCGTTGTTGAGCAGCGCCACGACAATGTGGCCATGAGCAGGCTCAATTGAACGGTCGACTATCGCCAGATCACCTTCAAAGATACCGACGCCCTGCATGCTCTCACCGGTGATGGACACCAGGTAGACATGTGGGGCCCTGATGTTCAAGACCTCATCCAGAGAAATATGGGCCTCGATATGGTCTGCTGCCGGGGAAGGAAAGCCGGCCGGGACACGGAACAGGCACAATGGCAGCTTTAGGCCGCCCTCCGCAACAGGGCCTACTATGGAATAGCTCATGACGCACGACTTCCTATACTGTACGAATATACAGTTAATATCTTGAAAGCCTTGCGGTCAATTTGTTGGAAGGGAATTTCTGACAAGTGGAAAGTCAGACGGCCCTCAAGAGCTGATCAGTGGAGCGGGTACTCAGGACACCCCAGCGATCTCCGCTGGTACTCCTGCACCGCTCCAAACAGCGACTCAGCCTCCACACCCGCAATCGCTCCACCACTTCTGGCGCGGCACGGCCTTTGGACTCGTTGTAGCGGAAGAGCGCGTCCATCGCCTGCCGCATCAGCGGCTCGCCAGCGTTGATCTTTCGTCCAGGTCATCCATGATCCAACTCCCCAATTTCTGATCAGGTCAGTAAAGGACTCAAAAGGCGAGACTCTCGCTCCCCTTGCTGTAGCACAGTCAACCAAGCCCTAGCCTCCCATAGCTGTTTTCATTCAGAACCGGACACGGTGAGCCTCTTGGAAAAGTCTGGCTAAGCTGAAGATTATTCGGCGATCTATGCTTAAGCGGGGAGCACTAACATGAATTCATTTATGGACACTGTAAACGGTTATATTGCCTGGAGCGGATTAATAATTGGAGTTCTCGCCATTGTCAAAACCTTTGGACTGGAAGCTTTTAAAGGGATAATCTCAAACCGCATAGAAACAATACGCACAGAGTCCGCCGAAGAGCTAGAACTACTAAAAGCAAAATACGAATACAATCTTGAGCGATTCAAAGGCTTTCATGCCGTCCTGGCAAAAGACGAAATAGACACCTATAAGAAACTTTGGACATCAATATCGCTTTCCGTGATAGCTTTAAACAGAATAAGTGATGACATTAATCCTTGGACCCTCGCCGACTTGTACAGCGTGGACAGATCAGAAATTGAGGACTATGACTGCGAGCGCGCAATCGAGTTAAAAAGCAGATACTTAGAAGACACTATTAACGATCTAAAAGTGAAAATGAGCTCCGCCGATGAAATAGCTTATGCCAGCAGGCCATTCATATCTGAGGCCGTCTGGAGCGAAATAACGGACCTACACACTTTCTTAGCGAAAATCTGGACAGATCTAAAACTTAACTTCTACGAACAGCCACTATCTGAATTCCTAGAGAATGCCCGTTCAGAGGCAGAAATTAAAGTTTCAAATATATCAAGTACAATAAAAAAAGCGACCCGAGAATGATCCGGCTCACTGGGCGTTTTCTCGGACATACGACTGACAGTCTGCAGAGCTTTCAATCCTTCGTCACCATCACCGGTAATGGCGACAATTCGTTGAGCAGTCGCTGGGTCAAATTCGCCTCGCGGGGATCCATAAACCAAGCCGCTGCCGCCACCCGGGGCGGCGAGATAGACTGACAGCCGGGAATCAGAAACAGCGAGGCGATCGCATAGACAAGCCTGAGTTACTTGAGTCAGTGGAGCGGGTAGTCAGGAAACCCCAACGAGCGCCGCTGGTGCTCCTGCACTGCCCCAAACAGCGACTCAGCCTCAATATGCAATCGCTCCACCACCTCCGGCGCAGCACGGCCTTTGGACTCGTTGTAGCGGAAGAGTGCGTCCATCGCCTGCCGCATCAGCGGCTCGCCAGCGGCGATCTTTTCGTCCAGGTCATCCATGATTCAGCTCCCTGCTATTTGATCACAGCAGTCTAGACCAATCGCTACTAAGGCTCAGCAGCCACCGGCCAGAAGCCATCAACGGCGGCGGAAATCTGGTGATTTTCGTACCCGCTGCTTATAGTGAGTCCGTCCCTTGGTAGTGAGGGTGCGGTTTCCGTATTACTGGAAGCGGGTAATCCCTGCGGAGGGCAGGTCTTTCACATGAACAACATGCAAAGAGCTACTGACGCTTTGCACGCGTCCAAGAAGATCGTCTTTTTTACGGGCGCCGGCGTCTCCGCTGAAAGTGGAATACCGACGTTCCGCGACAAGCTGACTGGGCTTTGGACGAAACACGACCCTCAGCGTCTCGAAACAGCTGACGCCTTCCGAGAGAATCCAGCTCTCGTCTGGAGCTGGTACCTCTGGCGCCGACACCAGGTTTGCCAAGCCAAACCCAACTTAGCCCATCTTTCCATTTCTCGGTTAGCCAACGCTGGCTGGGACGTATCCGTCGTCACTCAGAACATCGATGACTTGCATGAGCGAGCGGGATCCAGTCCCGTCTTTCACCTTCACGGCAGCTTGATGGACGTGAAGTGTTTCTCCTGCCACAGGCCAGCGAAGGTAAAGCCTGTTCAGCTGGAGATTCCTGAAGAAGGACATTTGATCGAGCCGCCCCGGTGCGCCGAATGCAACGGAAAGCTTCGTCCTGGAGTGGTTTGGTTCGGGGAATGCCTACCGGAAGACGCCTGGCGGTCAGCAGTACAACTTGTGAAAAGCTGTGACTTGCTGATCTCAGTAGGTACCTCAGGCGTCGTCAGGCCGGCTGCTGGCATTCCGGACATGGCCCTAGCGGCCGGGGCTACCGTGATCCATGTAAACCTTGAAGACGTTGGATTAGATAGGGCGAACCAGATAATGCTGGTTGGAGGTGCGGGGGTGGTTTTACCCGAGTTGCTTCGAGCGGTAGAGGTCGGAGCTCCGACGCGTACTGATGAGTCCACCTAACAAGCCAAGCGCGACATGTTTCTGACCAGCACTCTAAAGAAATTACGCGAGCGTCTCTCGCCGATTTACATTGACGGGTACCGACGGAGAGCATCCATGGCTTGCTGCACTAGTGGCTCACCGGCGTCGATCTTTTCTTTCAGGCTCTTCATGCCCTGCTCCCTGTTGTTTTCCCGGACAGTGTAGGTGAGCTCGCAATCCAGACCGGCGTTTCAAGGTCTGGTCACACAAATTCTGGCTTACTGCTTTCGATCTACACTGACTTCTGCGAGGCACGCGTTGCTCGTGCTCCGATGGAGGCCGCATGAACGAAAAACAGTTTGAATTTCATCTTGAGGAGTTCAGGCAACTAAAGGCTGAAATTTCCGCACTTCTGGCCAGAATTGGTTTTTTGTTCAGGAATTCCATCATCGTCAGCTCCGTCTTGTATGCATGGCTACTCTCTAAAGTCGGTGCGTTTTCAGGTGCCAATGATTGCATTGCTTTTCCGAAAGACATGGCACTCTTCGCTATTTGGATCCCTCCAGCCTTCGTTGCTGCATCGTTTGCCTTTGGAATACTCACCTACCTCCACGTCGTTGAGGCTGGAAAGTATTTGCGTAAATGCGAACGCCAATTAGGAACCGATGAACTGGGATGGGAGAGACATTGGTCAAGGAAACGCCCTACTCTGACAGTTGGTCTCACGCTGATATGGATTTTGCTATTGATGGGTAGTGGTTATGTAAGCAACCAAATGCGACAGAAGCTGGAACCCCTTCCAAATTGCCCGAATCCCAAAATTTCTCGAGAGCTTCCAGAGCTTTCAATTGCCGGCGCAGAAGCTGATAACAGGCACATACAAGTCCCATCAGCTGTCCCGCATTTGAAAAGCCATTTGACCAGGGAAGAATAGGACGATTCGCAGGCAAGCCCAGCTATTCGGGCTCGGTCATAAGCTTTCGCCAACTCTCCCGCTCGAGCATCAGCCCGTGAGAGCAAGTCGGAGAGCACCATGTCGGCGCGGGTGGCTGTCTGGCCTCGGGCGATAGCGGCGGTATCCGTGGCGGGGCAACTGACGGTGGCGGCGAATGTGGTTGCCACGTCGCGCAGCCGCTGGCCACCAGTATCAGCGCCAACAGCTTTTGGGTGTGTGAATCGCCCCTGGTTTCCTAGACACTCTCCAAGCTCAGAAAATAGCGTTTCTCATACTCTACTGGCGACAGCTGCATAGCACTGCTGTGTCGACGCTTGGGGTTATAGAACATCTCGATGTAATCGAAAATATCACTTCGGGCTTCGTCACGCGTTGCGTAGATCTTTCGTCGGATTCGCTCCCGCTTCAAAAGCTGGAAAAAGCTCTCGGCTACGGCATTGTCGTGGCAGTTTCCCCTTCGGCTCATGCTACTGATCACATTGTTGGCTTTCAGGAAGCTTTGCCAATCTGAGCTACTGAACTGACTGCCTTGGTCTGAGTGAATCATCACTTGCTGCTGTGGCTTGCGTCGCCACACGGCCATCAGCATGGCGTCGATGGCTAGGTCGCTGCTCATCCTGGGCTTCATTGACCAACCAATGACTTGGCGAGAGAACAGATCCAGCACTACCGCCAGATACAGCCACCCTTCATAGGTGCGGATGTAGGTGATATCGGTCACCCAGACCTTATTCGGCTCACTGACCTTGAACTGCCTGGCCAGATGGTTGGGTGATGCCGCTGTTGGTTTTCCGCCATAAAACCCAGTACGACGGCGATAGCCCGTTTGCGAACGCAGCCCCTCTGCCTGCATCAAGCGACCGACTCGATTTCGCCTACAGATCTCTCCTAGCTCTCGCAGGTCATCGTGAATCTTGCGATAGCCATACACGCCGCCGCTTTCTAACCAGGCCTGCTTGATCAAGCCAAGCAGGCGCTGATCTTCTTTGGCTCGGGCAGATTGAGGCTCGGCCAGCCAAGCGTAGTAGCCGCTGGGATGCACCTTGAGGGTTTGGCAAAGGCGACGCACTGGGTAATCCGTCGAGTGCTTGTTGATGAAGGCGTACTTCAGCCGCACTCCTTGGCAAAGTACGCGGCGGCCTTCTTTAATATGTCTCGCTCTTCTGTCACCCGCTTGAGTTCAGCGCGCAGCTTGCGCAGTTCAGCCTGCTGATCATTGTCTTGCTGACGCTGCTCTTGGGGCTTGCTGTAGACCTTGATCCAGGCGTAAAGGCTGTGCACGGACATGCCCAGGCGCTGGGCGACCTCGGCGACAGGTTTGCCTTTTTCGGTCACTTGCTTGACCGCTTCGATCTTGAATTCTTCGGGGTAACGCTGACGACTCATGGCACCTCCTATCTGGGCCTCATTATGAGGCTTGGAGGTGTCTACGAAACCAGGGGCGATTCAGTGATAGCGTAAAGCCCCCCATCAAACGCTGCGAGAAAAAATGCCAAGGATCTTCAGGCCGGACGAGAACCCCTATAACGCTGCTGATAGCGTCCGACACCATGGATATGCGGCTGTCGAGGGCACCAAGTCATCCGCAACTCCATATTGTGAGCGAGTTATCGCGGTGCTTGGGGTATACGAGACAGTGAAACCTGTGATGTCTTATCTAAATATCCCGAAACATGGTTACCTTTACTTCGTATACGACGCTGCCAAGCTCAAGCATGAGCAAGCAGCAGGGCTGATCCAAGCCTACGGTCAATGAACAACATCTTATGGCTTTGGCAGGGAAGCTAGCGACAAGATCCGATGGAGGCCTCTAGTAGCTTTTCATAGCCAGCTCGCTGCCGACGTTCAGCCAGCAGCGCCCTCACCTTCACCTCCAGGCTCACCCTGGGTACGCTTCCATCAGGATTCACGATCTAAAGCACACTTTCGGTCGTCGCCTGAAAGCAGCTGGTGTAACCGAGGAAGACCGCAAGGCATTGCTCGGGCACAAGAACGGCAGCATCACCAGTCAATACTCGGGTGCCGAGCTGGGCCAGTTGATCGAGGCGGCAAACATGGTATCAGCCACTGATTCGCGCGGACCAGTGCTGACGATTCTGAAGAGGAGATCGGGATGAAGAAAAAGGCCAAATCACTCGAAAAGTCACTGAGGCCAGAAACAACAAAGCCACCCGAAGGTGGCTAAGTCGTTGAAATATATGGTCGGGACGGAGTGATTCGAACACTCGACCCCTTGCACCCCATGCAAGTGCGCTACCGGGCTGCGCTACGCCCCGACTGGGCTTGAAGCAGTTCCCCTAGTTGCTGAGAACGTTGAAGAATGTACCCTAACCTTTTGAATTATGGAAGCATTTTTTCCACAATCCTCGGTCCGATTCAGACTACTTCTTCAGCACCACCAAAACATCTTCCAGCTCGACAATCATCTGCCGAATCAGCTGCTTGTACTGGGTGGTGTCGTCCTTGGCTTCATCGCCAGAGAGGCGCAAGCGCGCCCCGCCGATGGTGAAGCCCTGGTCGTACAGCAGCGCGCGGATCTGGCGGATCATCAGCACATCCTGGCGCTGATAGTACCGTCGATTGCCGCGGCGCTTCACCGGGTTGAGTTGCGGGAACTCCTGCTCCCAGTAGCGGAGCACGTGCGGTTTAACCGCACAAAGCTCGCTTACTTCACCAATGGTGAAGTAGCGTTTGCCTGGAATCGGCGGAAGCTCGTCGTTATGACTTGGTTCCAGCATATGCCTCAACTCGGGCTTTCAACTTCTGCCCTGGACGAAAGGTGACGACTCGACGCGCCGTGATCGGGATCTCTTCCCCCGTCTTGGGGTTGCGGCCCGGCCGCTGGCGCTTGTCACGCAGGTCAAAATTGCCGAATCCGGACAATTTGACCTGCTCGTTGTCTTCTAGAGCGTGCCTGATTTCCTCAAAGAACAGCTCAACCAATTCCTTGGCTTCACGCTTGTTCAGGCCCAGCTCCTCGTACAGCCGTTCGGCCATCTCAGCTTTCGTCAGAGCACCCATACGCTATTTCCTTAACGTGGTGTTCAACCTTTGTTCGAGCGAGGTGAGGATGTTTTGTGTCGCGGTATTCACCTCTTCGTCATTAAGAGTGCGCGACGGATGCTGCCAGGTCAAGCCTACGGCAAGGCTTTTTCTATCAGGATCAATACCTTTACCCTGATAAACATCAAACAGCCTGAGGTCTGTAAGCCATTCACCTGCATTGTCACGAATTACTTCAAGCACCGAGCTCGAAGCAACATCATGTCCTGCAACCAAGGCCAGGTCACGCCGTACTTCCGGGAATTTCGACAGCTCGCTGAATTTAGGCAAACGGCCATCGACCACTTCACCCAGTACCAGCTCGAAGACGAATACCGGACGATCAAGACCCAGGGTCTTGGCAAGCTCTGGGTGGATAGCGCCCAAGTAACCTACTTCATGACCATCTCGTTCAATGCGAGCAGTTTGCCCTGGGTGCAACGCAGGGTGCTTGCCAGGAACGAAGCTGAATTCGGCAAGTGAGCCAGAGAAGCCCAGCACAGCTTCAACGTCGGCTTTCACATCGAAGAAGTCGATGGTGTCGCGACCGTTCGCCCAGCCTTCCGGAAGGCGGCTACCGCAAACCACACCCGCGAGCATAGGCTCCTGTTTGAGGTCACCCAACTGGCCAACGAAACGCAGGCCGCTCTCAAATAGACGCACACGATCCTGCTGACGATTGAGGTTGTGCTGCAGCGACTTGACCAGGCCAGGCCACAACGAAGCGCGCATAGCCGCCATATCGCTGGAGATTGGATTGGCCAACAGCAGTGGTTCCACACCTGGCGTGAACAGCTCGAACAGTTTCGGATCGATGAAGCTGTAGGTGATCGCCTCCTGATAGCCGCGTGCAACCAGCAAACGCCGCAAGGCTGGCAGTTCACCACGCGCTTCAGCCTTGGCTTGCGGGGCCAGGCGTGCTTGCGGATAACGAACCGGTAGACGGTTGTAGCCGTACAAACGGGCCAGCTCTTCGATCAGGTCGACTTCCAGGCTGATGTCGAAGCGGTGGCTTGGTACTTCTACCTGCCACTGCCCTTCTCCAGCGGTGGTTTCAAGGCCCAGACCGTTGAGCAGCTGCTCGACCTCAGTACTTGCCATTTCCATGCCCAGCATTTGGCTCAGGCGTTCGGCGCGCAGGATGATCGGCGCAACCTTCGGCAAGTGTTCTTCGCTGGTGACATCGACCACAGGGCCGGCTTCGCCGCCGACAATCTCCAGCAGCAGCGCAGTCGCGCGCTCGATGGCTTCGCGAGCCAGCTGCGAGTCAACGCCACGCTCGTAGCGGTGCGATGCATCGGTGTGCAGGCCATATGAACGCGCTTTACCAGCCACGGAGATCGGCTCGAAGAAAGCGCTTTCAAGGAAGATGTCACGGGTGGTGTCGGATACACCACTGTGCTCGCCACCCATGACGCCGGCAATGGCCAGGGCGCGAGAATGATCGGCAATAACCAGGGTATCGCTACGCAGCGCCACTTCCTGACCATCGAGCAGAACGAGCTTCTCGCCCTCCTCGGCCATGCGCACACGGATGCCGCCGTTGATTTCGGCGAGATCGAAGGCGTGCATCGGCTGGCCCAATTCGAGCATCACATAGTTGGTGATGTCCACAGCAGCGTCGATGCTGCGTACGTCGGAGCGACGCAGACGCTCAACCATCCACAACGGGGTTGGGCGCGACAGGTCGACGTTGCGGATAACACGGCCCAGGTAACGTGGGCAGGCAGCGGGCGCCAGAACTTCAACTGGACGCACTTCATCATGGACAGCGGCAACGGCCGGCACGGCCAGGCGAGTGACCGGCACGTCGTACAAGGCACCTACGTCACGCGCCAGCCCCGCCACCGACAGGCAGTCGCCCCGGTTAGGGGTCAAGCCGATCTCGATACTGGCGTCGTCCAAGTCCAGGTACACGCGAATGTCTTCGCCCACCGGTGCATCAGCTGCCAGTTCCAACAGGCCGTCATTCTCTTCGCTGATCTGCAGTTCTGCAGCCGAGCACAGCATGCCGTTGGACTCAACGCCACGCAACTTGGCCTTCTTGATTTTGAAGTCACCTGGCAGTTCGGCACCGATCATGGCAAATGGGACTTTCAAGCCAGGGCGCACGTTAGGCGCGCCACACACTACCTGGAAGGTCTCGCTGCCGCTGCTGACCTGGCAAACACGCAACTTGTCAGCGTCGGGATGTTGTTCGGTACTCAGCACCTCACCGACGATGATGCCGCTGAACTGACCGGCAGCCGGCGTTACGCTGTCGACTTCAAGGCCGGCCATCGAAAGACGAGCAACCAGCTCGTCGCGGGATACTTGCGGGTTTACCCAACCGCGCAGCCATTTTTCACTGAATTTCATCCTGCTCTCCTGAAAGATTCGTTACGGGTGCGCGACCTAGCGAAATTGCGCAAGGAACCGCAAGTCGTTGTCGAAGAACAGGCGCAAATCGTTGACGCCGTAACGCAGCATAGCCAGACGCTCGGCACCCATGCCGAAGGCGAAGCCCTGGAACTCTTCCGGATCAATGCCGGACATGCGCAGCACGTTCGGGTGAACCATGCCGCAACCCATGACTTCCAGCCAACCGGTCTGCTTGCACACGCGGCAACCTTTACCGCTGCACATTACGCACTGGATGTCGACTTCAGCCGAAGGCTCGGTGAAGGGGAAGAAGGACGGACGGAAGCGTACCGCCAGTTCCTTTTCGAAGAACACCCGCAGGAACTCTTCGATGGTGCCTTTGAGATCGGCGAAATTGATGTCGCGATCGATCAGCAGGCCTTCGACCTGGTGAAACATCGGCGAGTGGGTCAGGTCCGAGTCGCAGCGATAAACGCGACCTGGGCAAACAATGCGGATTGGCGGCTGGCTGGACTCCATGGTCCGCACCTGCACCGGCGAGGTGTGGGTACGCAGCAGCATGTTGGCATTGAAGTAGAAGGTGTCATGCATTGCCCGAGCCGGGTGGTGGCCGGGAATATTGAGCGCTTCGAAGTTGTGGTAGTCGTCTTCGACCTCAGGGCCTTCGGCAATGCCGTAGCCGATGTGGGTGAAGAACTGCTCGATGCGCTCCAGCGTGCGGGTGATTGGATGCAGACCGCCTGAGGTCTGGCCACGGCCCGGCAGGGTCACATCAATGCATTCGGCAGCCAGACGAGCGCTGAGTTCGGCCTCTTCGAAAGCAGCCTTGCGCGCGTTGAGCACCTCGGTGACGCGTTCCTTGGCGTCGTTGATCAGCGCGCCAACTTTCGGCCGCTCTTCGGCAGGCATGTTGCCCAGGGTCTTCATCACCTGAGTCAGTTCGCCTTTCTTGCCAAGGAATTGAACCCGGATCTGTTCCAGGGCATTGATGTCTTCAGCGCGTTCCACGGCCTCCAGGGCTTGGGAGACCAGCGCGTCCAGGTTTTCCATGTACAGACTCCAGATACAAAATAGGGGAAGAGCGCAGGCTCTTCCCCTATTAAGACGTTAACACCTGGCGCCGGAAATGACGCCGGGTGATTGTCGGGGTACTTAAGCCAGCGAGGCTTTAGCTTTCTCGACAATCGCAGCAAACGCCGCTTTTTCGTTCACTGCCAGATCAGCCAGAACCTTACGGTCGATTTCGATCGACGCTTTTTTCAGGCCAGCGATCAGGCGGCTGTAGGACAGACCGTTGATACGCGCACCAGCGTTGATACGAGCGATCCACAGAGCGCGGAACTGACGTTTTTTCTGACGACGGTCGCGGTAGGCGTATTGGCCTGCCTTGATGACCGCTTGCTTGGCAACACGGAATACGCGCGAGCGTGCGCCGTAGTAGCCTTTAGCCAGTTTCAGAATTTTCTTGTGACGCTTACGAGCGATGACGCCACGCTTTACACGAGCCATGAGTAACTTCCTCTATCTAGAACCAAAAATTAACGAAGGCGCAGCATGCGCTCGACTTTTGCCACGTCCGACGGGTGCAGCAAGCTGCTACCACGAAGTTGACGCTTACGCTTGGTCGACATTTTGGTCAGGATGTGGCTCTTGAAAGCGTGTTTGTGCTTGATGCCGTTAGCCGTTTTCAAGAAACGCTTGGCTGCACCGCTTTTGGTTTTCATTTTTGGCATGTTCGGATACTCCGCATTCAGTTGATAAACATAACCGCAAGGCCTGCCGTGCCCTGGTGGTTATTTCTTTTTCTTGGGGGCGATGACCATCAAAAGCTGGCGTCCTTCCATCTTCGGATGCTGTTCGACGGTTCCGTATTCGGCCAGATCAGCTTCGATCCGCTTCAACAGTTCCATACCCAGCTCCTGGTGGGCCATCTCACGACCACGGAATCTCAGAGAGATTTTGGTCTTGTCCCCATCACTAAGGAAACGTACCAGGTTGCGTAGTTTTACCTGGTAATCCCCTTCCTCCGTCCCTGGACGAAACTTGATTTCTTTGATCTGGATGACTTTCTGGTTCTTCTTCGCCGCGGCCTGTTGCTTCTTCTTTTCGAACAGGCTCTTGCCGTAATCCATGACTTTGCAGACAGGAGGTACGGCATCAGCAGAAATTTCTACCAGATCCAGCTTCGCTTCTTCAGCGATACGAAGCGCTTCACCAATCGAGACGATGCCCAACTGCTCGCCGTCAACGCCAATTAACCGAACCTCGAGTGCCGAGATATTCTCGTTGATCGGGGCCTTCGGTACAGCTCGTTTGTCTTGTCTCATATCACGCTTAATAATAATTACTCCGAATCTTGGCGACCACGCCGGGAAACCGCTTGCGCGAGCAAGTCCGCGAACTCGGCGACGGGCATTGAGCCCAGGTCAGCACCTTCACGGGTACGCACAGCGACAGTTTGCGTTTCGACTTCCCGATCCCCGATAACTAGGAGATAAGGAACCTTGAGCAAGGTATGCTCGCGGATCTTAAAGCCAATTTTCTCATTTCTCAAGTCGGACTTGGCACGGAAACCGCTTTCGGCCAGAGTTTTTTCCACTTGTTGAGCAAATTCGGCTTGTTTGTCGGTGATATTCATCACCACCGCCTGAGTTGGCGCCAGCCAGGCCGGGAACGCACCTTCGTAGTGCTCGATCAGAATTCCGACGAAGCGCTCGAACGAACCGAGGATGGCACGGTGCAACATGACGGGATGCTTGCGGCCGTTATCTTCGGATACGAACTCTGCGCCCAGGCGAATCGGCAGGTTGAAGTCGAGCTGCAGGGTACCACACTGCCAGACACGACCGAGGCAATCCTTGAGCGAGAATTCAATTTTCGGGCCGTAGAACGCGCCTTCGCCCGGCTGCAGGTCATATGGCAGACCAGCGCTGTCAAGCGCGGACGCCAACGCCGCTTCGGCGCGATCCCAGAGTTCATCAGAGCCGACACGCTTTTCAGGGCGAGTGGAAAGCTTCATCACCACGTCGGTAAAGCCGAAGTCGGCGTAGACATCCATGGTCAGCTTGATGAACGCCGCAGATTCAGACTGCATCTGTTCTTCAGTGCAGAAGATGTGCGCATCGTCCTGGGTAAAGCCACGCACGCGCATGATGCCATGCAGGGCACCCGACGGCTCGTTGCGGTGGCAAGCACCGAATTCGGCCAGACGCAGGGGCAACTCGCGGTAGCTCTTCAGGCCCTGATTGAACACCTGCACGTGGCAAGGGCAGTTCATCGGCTTGATGGCGTAGTCGCGGTTTTCCGACTGAGTGGTGAACATATTGTCGGCGTAGTTGGCCCAGTGACCAGACTTCTCCCACAACGAACGGTCGACAACCTGCGGGGTCTTGATCTCGAGGTAGCCGTTGTCGCGTTGCACCTTGCGCATGTACTGCTCGAGCACCTGGTACAGCGTCCAACCGTTAGGGTGCCAGAACACCATGCCCGGCGCTTCTTCCTGAAGGTGGAACAGCCCCAGGCGCTTGCCGATTTTACGGTGATCGCGTTTTTCCGCTTCTTCGATGCGCTGAATGTAGGCAGCCAGCTGCTTTTTGTCGGCCCAGGCAGTGCCATAGACGCGCTGCAACTGCTCGTTCTTGGCATCGCCGCGCCAGTAGGCACCGGACAGCTTGGTCAGCTTGAACGACTTGAGGAAGCGGGTGTTCGGCACGTGCGGACCGCGGCACATGTCGACATATTCTTCGTGGTAGTACAGGCCCATGGCCTGTTCATCCGGCATGTCTTCGACCAGGCGCAGTTTGTAGTCCTCACCGCGAGCCTTGAAGACCTCGATTACCTCGGCGCGCGGGGTAACTTTTTTGATGACATCGTAGTCGGTGTCGATCAGCTGCTGCATACGCTGCTCGATGGCAGCCATGTCTTCAGGCGTGAAAGGACGTTCGTAGGCGATGTCGTAGTAGAAGCCTTCGTCGATGACCGGACCGATAACCATTTTGGCGGTCGGGTACAACTGCTTGACTGCGTGGCCAACCAGGTGGGCGCACGAGTGACGGATAATCTCCAGCCCCTCTTCGTCCTTGGGTGTAATGATTTGCAGCTTGGCGTCGTGTTCGATCAGATCACTGGCATCTACCAGCTTGCCGTCGACCTTGCCGGCTACGGTGGCCTTGGCCAAGCCTGCACCAATGGATGCGGCGACTTCGGCTACGGACACGGCCTTGTCGAACGAACGTTGACTGCCATCGGGAAGAGTAATGATGGGCATGGCGCCTCCTCTCCTAGTGGTGACCCCTACCAAAGGTCACGTGGGTTGGGATGAGCCAGTACAAGATCCGCCCCTGTCTTTGCACAAGCAAAGCCTGCCTCACAGTGGCAGAAGCCCGAAAGCCTGTCAGGGAACGAACCAGAGTGACTGGAATAAAAAGAGAATTGCAAGCCACAAGCCGTAGGTAAAAGCTGGCGGCAATTTCAAGCTAGGCATGCTAGCACAAAGCTTAGCGGCGACTGAGGGGAACTTGAGGGGAAATTTTCCGCTCAGAGTTTCTGAAGCGACCTACTCTTGTGAAACTAGACCCCAAGGAGTGTTTGGCTATGCGACTTCCGTCTTTTCTGGCCCTGGCGGCTGCTTCTGCCCTGTTACTGCCGATGGGCGCCAATGCCGGCCAGCTACCTGCCGATTACCAGGCATCCTGTGTGGCTCAGGCACAGAAGCAAGGCCTGACCCAGGACAAAGCCCAAATGCACTGCAAATGCGCCGGAGACGTGCTCGAAAAAAACCTTAGCGATGAAGAGATCAAGGACCTCGACACCCTGCAGGATGGCGTAGATGCAAGCGTAATGAAGCGCGCGCAAGAAAAAGTCGCAGCGGTCTGCGGCCCGAAAAAATAGGCCTTTGGCCGGATAATCCATCGCTAAATTGCTCCAGATCAGCAATCTGCGAAGGTAAAAGGGGCTACAAGCCCATATTTATACTATGATGGTCGCGTGCACCCTGTTGGCCTCGGCAACACCGCACTACCGAAAATCATGTTTCCTGGAGATACACCCATGTCTAATCGCCAAACCGGCACCGTAAAATGGTTCAACGATGAGAAAGGCTTCGGCTTCATCACTCCACAAGGTGGCGGCGACGACCTGTTCGTTCACTTCAAGGCTATCGAATCTGACGGTTTCAAAAGCCTGAAAGAAGGCCAGACCGTTTCCTTCGTTGCCGAAAAAGGCCAGAAGGGCATGCAGGCTGCACAAGTTCGTCCAGAGTAAGCTCTGACCGAATAAAAAAACCCGTCCACGTGACGGGTTTTTTTGTGCCTGCGGGAAACCGAAATCAGCCGCAGTTAACGCTGATAACCACACCCTGGGCATTGGTGTGCAAATTCAGGCGCTCGGAGCGGTAGTCCATGGTCATGACATCATTCGGGCCAAGCGCATGTGCCATTTGCGATCCGCTGGCCTTGCGCGCTTGCTCGACCAAAGCTGGCGTTGCTTGCTTGCCGACGGCGAATTCGGCGCCGCTTGCCTGACAGCGGCCGTCGTTGTTCGCCACCGCAGCCTCCGGGGTCTTGGACGACGAACCGCCAGTACTGCAACCGGCCAATACGGCAACTGCTACCAGGCTCATCAGTGATGCACGGAACATGAATCCTCCTTAAAAAACGGAATGCTGCTGCCTCTGTGACAGCCTCGCTGATTTTTCGTTGCAAAACCCGTCAAGTCTGCCTGAGCCAGCGCGCTCAGGTAAAAACCTAATCGTCACGGAATTTTGCACAAAGTGCCTTGGCACTCAGTACAGGTCAATGTAATCACTCGCCGGTTTTGGCCAGTTGCTGCTCAAAACGTTGAACACCTGCAACACCCAGCGCTCATCTGCTGCCGCCTGCTCCCCCACGCAGCCTGAACCGGCCGCCCAGGTTTCCAGACGAAAGGCCAGGCCATCCAGATCACGTCCACCTACAACCTGTGACAGCCAGGCAATGCCATCGCGGCTGACCCGCAACTGGTTGTGTACCGCATTGCTACCGGCAGCAAGCATGTAGCGTACCGTCTCGATGGTGAACTGTTCGGGGTTGCTCAAATCGATCTGCACAGCACTGTTCCGCCAAGCTGAAAACCGTTAGTTTGCCACGCCCCCGCGCTTATGCCTAAGTCGCAGTGCCTTGAGCACGCTGGACATGCTCTACTGCAACCTTGGGCGGAGAGCAGTCACGCCTCCCTCTTCAAACGCCAGGGCCCGGCATTTGAACCCACAGCGCGCAGTTATTTTTTGGAAATGCTCATGACAAGCCACATCATCGATGCCGACATCAAGGTCAAGTGGGCCGAAGGCCAAAGCGCCTATAGCCCCGCCAGCGCTGAGGAACTGATGCTGATTGCCATTGACCTATTGGTCAAAGACCTGGGCAATGAGGCCGCGCGCAGTTTCGTCGACCAGGTGTTCGAACGCTACTCGCACACTACTCCAGACGTGCAAGCCGTGTACTGAGCAGATCAAAAAAGCCCTGAGCATCTGCACTGTCGATCCACATGACATTGGCCGGCTGCGCAAGGACGCCGTGCCAGTCTGCAATTGTCTGGCCATAGGTCATGCCTTCGCGGCTGTCCACCTGCATGTAAATCCGTCGCCCGCTGAACAACGCCGGTTTGATCAGGTAGGCGATCACGCTGGCGTCGTGCACGGGGCCACCCTCAACGCCGTAGCGCTGCATATCGGCCCTGACGTAGGCATCAAGAATGCCCACTACCCGCTTGCCGGCCTGATTGTCGACCGCCGCCAACTGTTTGAGCCGTGCATCACTGGTCAGCACCCTATGGGTCACATCCAGTGGCAGATAGGTCAACTTGACCCCGCTGCTCAGCACCACTTCAGCGGCCTCCGGATCGGCAAACAGATTGAATTCAGCCACAGGCGTGATGTTGCCACCATTGAAATGGGCCCCTCCCATTACAATCACTTCCTTGATGCCTTGGACTATCTCCGGGGCCTGGATCAGGGCCAGCGCCAGATTGGTTTGCGGGCCGAGCATAGCCACGGTCATGCTGTGGGGTTCGGCGTTACTCAACGTCTGGACCAAGTATTCAATTGCACTGCCTGTGGCCAAGCCTTGAGTGGGCTCATGCACGGCAACACCCGGCAAACCCTCCTCGCCATGGATATCAGCGGCGTAGATCGGCGTGCGAAGCAATGGCCTGGTCGCACCTGCGTAAATGGCAATGTCCTCTCGCCCTCCCCACTCCCTGGCCAACCTTGCATTGCGCGAGGTCTTTTCCAGGCGCACGTTGCCAGCAACCGTCGTTATAGCGTGAATGTTCAGTTCTTCAGGTGAAGCCATGGCCAACAGCAAGGCCACCACATCGTCAGCACCCGGGTCGGTATCGATGATCAAATCGATGGGCGCAGTGTGCCCTGCACCTTCCGACAAAATGGACATCAATAGAACTCCTTGTGGTTAACGTCTAGCGGCGTGAAGCAAGTCAACGAATTCATTAAGCGTTAAAATGTGACGCCGGCAATCAAAGCGATATTGCTATAGGGCTGGCACTCCCCGCTACGCACCATTGCGCGAGCGCCGCAGCAAAGCTGCTTGAACTCGGCATGACTGAGTCGAGTTCTCGCACCGAGCTGAGCACGGGCATGACATTGCTCAACGGTGATCAAGGCAGGTGGATTGGCTGCGAACATTTCATCGGCGAGCACATGGCTCTCCACCTGCATCTCGCACAATACCGCACGCAGGACACTGGCAAAATCTGGAGTGCCTGGGGTCAACGCAAGATCGATCAGCTCGACACCGGGTGGCACTGGCAAACCGGCATCACCAATGACCAGAATATCGCCGTGCCCCAGCGAGGCGATGAGCCGCGACAAAGCAATGTTGAGCAGCGGCGTCTTTTTCATGGCTGCACCTCGCCCAGATAAGGAATTGAAGGCTGGGCGCCGGCACGGGTTACCGACAGGGCTGCGGCACGCTGACCAAACGCAATCGCCTCATCCTCCTCCACTCCACGCGCTAGTGCAGCGGCGAAACCACCCACAAAAGTGTCACCAGCCGCCGTGGTATCCACTGGTTGCACTGTCGGCGCTGCAAAGTGCTGCACCCCTTGGGCACTGGCGAACAACGCCCCTTGGGCACCCAGCGTGATGATCACGTTTTTTACCCCACGTTTGCGCAGGTGACTGGCCGCAAATTCCGCGCTGGCCAGATCGGTTACCGGCAGGCCGGTCAGCGCCTGCGCTTCGCTTTCATTGGGAATCAGGTAATCGATTGAAGCGTACCAACTCGGCGGTAAGGGACCAGTGCACGGCGCGGGGTTGAGAATCACTGTTTTACCCAGTTCACGGCCACGCTCAAGGGTGTAGGCCACTGTTTGCGAGGGCACTTCCAGTTGGCAGATGATGACTTCGGCATCCAGCAGCAAGTCATCGAAAGCCTGCACCGATTGTGGCTGCAACTTACCATTGCCCCCCGGGATGATAACGATGGCGTTCTGGCTACTGGCATCCACCACAATCAATGCCAGCCCGCTGGAAACACCGGAGCACACCGCCACTGCGCGACAATCGACCTGCTCATCGAGCAGGGCCTGGCGCAGTTGCTGGCCATAGGCGTCGTCACCAACATTGCCGATCATCGCAACCGAAGCACCCAGTCGAGCGGCCGCCACCGCCTGATTGGCGCCCTTGCCACCCGGCACGGTAGCAAAGGATTCACCCGCCAGAGTTTCGCCAGCGCGTGGCAACCGCTCGGCGCGGGCCACCAGGTCCATATTGAGACTTCCAACCACCACCACATTGGCGTGCATAGGCGCTCCGATCTCAGCGGTAATCATTGAAGAGGTCTGGGCGGGGTGCCGTGGACTCACGCAACACGATCTTGGGCTCAACGATGCGTTGCTCCGGCTCGCCCCGCAAAGGCTGGGCAATGCGCGACAACAACAGTGAAGCCGCGCTCTCGCCCAGTTCACGAATGGATTGCCCCACCGTGGTGAGGGCTGGGAAGACATAGCGACTCAACTGGATGTCATCGAAGCCAATGACCGAGAGCTCACCGGGCACGCAAATATTGCGTTCTGCTGCAGCACGCAGCACACCGATGCCGATCATGTCGTTGCCAGCAAAAATCGCCGTAGGCCGACGCCCATCGAGCAGTTGCGCAGCCGCCGCGTAGCCCCCCAGGCTAGTGAAATCACTGCTGACGACATGCTCGTCATTCACCTTAACTTCAGCCTCGGCCAACGCGCGCTGAAACCCGGCCAGACGCAACTGCGCCGTACTGGTGCTAGCCGGGCCGCCGATACAGGCAATGTCGCGATGCCCCAGCTCCAGCAAATGGCGAGTAGCCAGATAAGCACCCAACTCGTGGTCGATACGCACCAGATCTGCTTCGACCCCCTCCAGCTCGCGGTCGACGATAACCATCGGGGTGCGCACGTTGGCCAGGCTACCTTGCAAGTCGCTGTCTTCGCCCACGGACGCCACAATCAGGCCATCGATGCGCTTCTCCAGCAACACGCGCAGGTAGCTGCGTTGTTTTTGCGGGTTGTCGTCAGAGTTGCACAGAATCACGCAATAGCCGTTTCGCTCGCAGGCATCCTCGATACCGCGTGCAAGCTCGGCAAAATACGGGTTGACGCTATTGGGCACCAACAAGCCAATCGTCGCCGTGCTGCGCGCCTTCAGCGAACGAGCCACCGCACTGGGCACGTAGTCGAGCTCAGCGATGGCCGCCTCGACTTTGAGGCGTACAGGCTCGCTGACCGGTCGGGTTTTATTCAGTACATGGGACACTGTGGTGTAGGAAATACCCGCCAGCGCCGCGACATCTTTGATAGTTGCCATGAGTCAGTTCCGCCGGCTACTGCGCCGGCTACGATAGGTGTCGAGGACCACGGCGATAACGATTACCGCCCCGGTAATAATGCGTTTGGTTGGCTCCGATGCGCCGATCTGGGCCAGGCCTGCGGCCAGCACAGAGATAATCAATACGCCAAAGAACGTGCTGATCACTGAGCCGCGCCCGCCCATCAAACTGGTCCCGCCGATCACCACAGCGGCAATGACCTGAAGCTCAAGGCCAGAGCCAGCATTGGGGTCGGCGGCCTCCAGGCGGGAAATCTGGAACAGAGCGGCAAGGCCGGCCAGCAAGCCCATCAGCGAAAACACCAGGACCTTGTAGGGGCGCGGGTCGATGCCGGCCAGGCGTACGGCCTCTTCATTGGTGCCGATGCCTATCAGGTAGCGCCCGAACACCGTGCGCGTCAGTACCAGCTGGGCAACGACGATCACCAGCAAGGCGATGATGAACGACGGTGATATTCCGAACGCCCAAGGATTGGAGAGCCAAGCGAAAGCGTCGCCAATATAGGCGGTACGCGAATCGGTCAATTGGTAGGCCAGGCCCCTGGCCATTTCCAGTACGCCCAGGGAAACGATAAAGGATGGAATACGCCAGGCGACTGTAATTGAACCGGTGATACTCCCTGTCAGCGCTGCCACGGCCATACCCAGCAACGCAGCCGGCAGCACGCTCCAGCCCCACCCCAGCATGGCGACACTGACTGCCGAGGCTGCCAGGGCCAATACCGATCCGACCGATAGATCGATGCCGCCAATGATCAGCACGAAGGTCATGCCAACCGCCAGCACCATCAAATCGGGAATCTGGTTGGCCAATGTGCTGAAGGTAGCGTAGGAGAGAAAGTGGCTGCTCAGGAACGAAAACAGCACAATCATCGCCAGCAACGCGCCGGCCAACCCCAAGTATGTGCCCAGGCCGTAATAACTACCGCTACGTTTGCCAGGAGGCGCGGTATCCAATGGCGTGGTCTTCATGTGTCTGTCCTGGGCGCTGCCTCATGCAGCAGCGCGTCACGTTTCTGATAGCCGGCAAAGGCCGCGGCCAGTAATTGATCCTGAGTCCAGGTTTCGCGCTCGAAGGTATCGACAAGCCGTCCGGCACTGAGCACACCGATACGGTCGCAGATCAGCATCAACTCACGCAGGTCACTGGAAACCACCACCAATGCCTTACCCTGGCGCGCCAGGTCAGCCAGCAAGCCGTAGATATCGAATTTGGCACCGACGTCGATGCCGCGGGTAGGCTCGTCAAACAACAGCACCGAGCAATCACGTTCCAGCCAGCGACCAATCACCACCTTCTGCTGGTTTCCCCCCGACAACTCACCCACCAGCTGTCCCGGACCAGAGCTACGGATGCGCATGGCGGCGATCTGACGCTGCGCCAAGTCATGCTCGGCATTGCGATCAAGTATTCCCGCCCGGGAAATCGCCGGCATGTTGCCCAAGGCAATATTGCTGCTGATTGACTGCGACAGCAGCAACCCCTCGCCTTTACGGTCTTCGGTAATCAAGGCAATGCCTTCGCGCACGGCCGATGCGGGCGAACTTATTTGCACGGCACGCAAAGGATTGCCCACCTCGATAGTGCCAATGTCGGCGCGGTCGGCACCATAGATCAAACGTAGTAATTCGGTACGACCTGCACCGATCAGCCCTGAAATGCCAAAAATTTCGCCACTGCGCACCTCGAAAGACACGTCGCGGACTTTGTCAGCTCTACCCAGGCCGCTGACCTTGAGCAGCGATGCACCGATGTGGCGCTGGCCCAGGTCGATATGCTCGGCCAATTCACGTCCCACCATCAGGTTGACCAGTTCGCCGCTGCTGTAACGTGCCATCGGCTCGAGGCATACCAGCCGACCATCGCGCAGCACGGCAATCCGCTGAGCGATTCGCTTGAGCTCTTCGAGGCGATGAGAGATGTAAACGATGGCCACGCCCCGTTGCTGTAGGCGATCGATCTGAGTGAACAGCAACTCGACCTCGCGCGCGGTGAGCATGGCGGTGGGCTCATCGAAAATGAGCACGCGGCATTCACCGATCAGGTTGCGGGCAATTTCCACCATTTGCTGATGGCCGATACCCAACTCGCCAACCGGGGTATCTGGATCGATAGCATCCAAGCCGACTTGTGCCATCGCAGCCTGAGCCATTTGGTGCAGGCGCTTGCGGCTGATCCAACCGGCACGGCTAGGCAGGTTGTCGAGAAACAGGTTCTCGGCCACGCTCAGCGTCGGCAGCAGATTGAGCTCCTGCATGACCATGCGCACGCCCAGACGCTCGGCGGCGGCGCGACTGCCGGGCAGATAAGGCTGGCCTTGATAGCTCATGTACCCGGTGCTGGGCGTTTCCAGACCACCGATGATTTTCGACAAAGTACTTTTGCCCGCGCCATTCTCGCCAGTGAGGGCCAGCACTTCACCTCGACGCAGGCTCAGGCTGACATCGCCCAGCACCGGCTGAGCGTAGGTTTTGCCTATTGCACTGACCGAAAGCACTACCTGCGCAGTCGCTGACATTGCCTGTTCTCCTGGCGCCTGCCTTCGGGCAGGCGCTTGCAGTGCGACTACTTGTGGGTGATCAGCTCGACTGGGGTCTGGATGACGTTGTCAGCATCTACTTCTGGCTTTTCGCCCTTGAGCATCTTCAACGCGGCTTCAATACCGAACACTGCCTGTTTGGCCGCGTACTGATCAGCGGTCGCAAGCACCCGACCATCCTTGAGCATAGGCTTGATGGCGTTGATATTGTCGTAGCCGACGACTTGCACCTGGCCAGCCTTGCCCGCTGCCCGTACCGCCGAAACCGCGCCTAACGCCATGCTGTCGTTGCCAGCCAGCAGCGCTTTGATTTCAGGGTGGGCATTTAGCATGGAGGCCGCAACGGCATTGCCCTTGGCAATTTCCCAATCGCCCGACTGCACCGAAACGACCTTGATTTGCGCCGCCTCCATCGCCTCCTTGAAACCAGCGGTGCGCTGCTGAGCATTGGTAGTGGTCGAGACACCTTCGATGATGCCCACTTCCTCGCCAGCCTTGAGCTTTTCCTTGGCCAAGTACTCGCCCACCAGACGTGCGCCCTTGCGGTTGTCAGGACCAACAAAAGGAACGTTGAGGTTTTTGCTCTTGAGGATTTCAGGGTCGAGGCGGTTGTCGATGTTGACCACGGTGATGCCCGCGTCCATGGCTTTCTTGACCACAGGTACGAGCGCCTTGGAATCGGCAGGTGCGATAACCAGGGCATTGACTCCAGAAACGATCATCTGTTCGACAATGCGAATCTGATTGCCTGAGTCGGTCTCATCCTTGATGCCGTTGGACACAAGATCAAATTCACTGGCGTGCTCCTTCTGGTAGGCCTTGGCTCCGTCTTCCATGGTGAGGAAGAACTCATTGGCAAGGGACTTCATGACCAGCGCAACCTTGGGCTTCTCCTGCGCCATGGCCGAGGAAAGAGGCATTGCCAGGGACAGCGAAGACATTACGGCGAGCGCCAAAAGGCGTCCTGCGAACGGCAGCTTCATTGAATTCACTCCGAATCTTATAGTTATTTATCGGGTCGCAAACGTTTGCGTTAACTCACTATGGGAACGCAACCAGACTTTGTCAAATTCGCTACCGTCAATGCCTTGGAAGTTGCCCGTAAGAATTATCATCAAAATGCTCGGAAAACCGAACCCCCAAAAATGGAACATTCGGTTTATCGAACAGGAAAAACCCTCATGGACTCCTTTTTCTTTCAAAAAAACTAGATATATCAGTTAGTTGATCGCTTAATCCGACGAACGGCAGACTTGGCCCGCTTTCTGCTCCCTCCTGCGAGTTACACAGCGAACTCCACTCATAAGAGAGATCAATAATGAAAGCTGCGCTTAACTCCTTCGTTCCAGGGGCATTGGCCCTGCTGCTGTTACTGCCCGCAGGCGTCAACGCCAAAGAAGTCGAGAACCAACAGAAACTGGCCAATGTGGTCATTCTCGCCACCGGGGGCACCATCGCAGGTGCCGGTGCCAGCGCCGCCAACAGCGCGACTTACCAAGCCGCCAAGCTGGGCGTGGACAAGCTGATTGCCGGTGTTCCGGAGCTGGCAAACCTTGCCAATGTGCGCGGCGAACAGGTGATGCAGATCGCCTCCGAAAGCATCAGCAACGACAACCTGCTGCAACTGGGTAAGCGCGTCGCCGAGCTTGCCGACAGTAAAGATGTCGACGGCATCGTCATCACCCACGGTACCGATACCCTGGAAGAGACTGCCTACTTCCTCAACCTGGTAGAAAAAACCGACAAGCCAATCGTCGTTGTCGGCTCCATGCGCCCCGGTACGGCCATGTCTGCCGACGGTATGCTCAACCTCTACAACGCCGTAGCCGTAGCCAGCAACAAAGAGTCGCGCGGTAAAGGCGTGCTGGTCACCATGAACGACGAAATCCAGTCGGGCCGTGACGTCAGCAAGACCGTCAACATCAAGACCGAAGCATTCAAGAGTCCATGGGGCCCACTTGGCATGGTGGTTGAAGGCAAATCTTATTGGTTCCGCCTGCCAGCCAAGCGTCACACCGTGGATTCCGAATTCGATATCAAGAAAATCAGCAGCCTGCCTGCGGTAGACATCGCCTATGGTTACGGCAACGTTACTGACACCGCTTACAAAGCGCTGGCACAGGGTGGCGCTAAAGCAATCATCCATGCCGGCACCGGCAACGGCTCAGTATCTTCCCGTGTGGTGCCTGCACTGCAAGAGCTACGCAAGGAAGGCGTGCAAATCATTCGCTCCTCGCATGTGAACGCCGGCGGCTTCGTATTGCGCAACGCCGAACAGCCTGACGACAAGAACGACTGGGTGGTAGCCCACGACCTCAACCCACAGAAAGCCCGGATTCTGGCAATGGTCGCCTTGACCAAGACCCAGGACAGCAAAGAGCTGCAGCGGATTTTCTGGGAGTACTGAGTTTCGCTTCCAAGCGCTTGCCCCTCCTGTAGGACGGGGCAAGCACTCCCCCACCAACCCTATGCATAAATACTTTAAACAGACCGCAGCAAAGTGCGCGGTTTGCGGTCTCATGCGCTCTTTTACTGACGAGCTGTTGCGAAATTGCTTACAGTAAAATACTGTACGCACATACAGCTAAATAAGGAACGTTTCGTGGCCACCACTTCCGCCCCTGCCAGCAGTTACGAGCAACTGGGCATCCGCATCCAGAAAATCATCAACGCACCGACCGCACAGAAAGCGCGAGCCGCACTGATCTTTCGCCTGGAGCATGAATCCCCCGACGATTGGGCGACCCTGCTTGAGGAAATCGCTGAGAACGACAACGTCACCCTCGCCTACCGCGATGACGGTGGCGTGCAGATTTTCTGGGTTGTGCCAAAGGAAGATTGAACCCGCATGAGAGTTTCGTTTTTTGCAGTCGCTTGCCTACTGTTCAGCTTCACCTACGCCCACGCCGACGCCCCCCGCACCTTCAGCGAAGCCAAAAAAGTTGCCTGGCGCTTGTATGCACCGCAGTCCACCGAGTTCTACTGCGGTTGTAAATACAACGGCAACAGGGTTGACCTCGCCGCGTGTGGGTACATACCGCGCAAGAATGCCAATCGTGCCTCGCGCATCGAATGGGAGCATATCGTTCCAGCCTGGCAGATTGGTCATCAGCGCCAGTGTTGGCAAAGTGGCGGGCGCAAAAACTGCACACGCAATGACAAAGTGTTCCAGCGTGCCGAGGCCGACCTGCACAATCTGGTACCAAGTATTGGTGAGGTAAACGGCGATCGCAGCAACTTCAGCTTCGGCTGGCTGCCCGAACAACGCGGACAATATGGATCATGCCTGACCCAAGTGGATTTCAAGGCCAAGAAGGTCATGCCGCGGCCATCGATTCGCGGGATGATCGCGCGCACCTACTTTTATATGAGCAAGCAGTACAGCCTCAAACTGTCCAAGCAAGACCGCCAACTCTATGAAGCCTGGAACAAGACCTACCCGCCGCAACCCTGGGAACGCCAGCGCAATCAGCGAGTGGCCTGCGTGATGGGACACGGCAATGAGTTCGTCGGCCCGGTAAACCTCAGCGCTTGCGGTTGAGCATCAGGCCAGCGCCTGCAAATAGGCGCTGGCCTGATGGTAACGAGCCAGACGAGCCAGGTCTTCGGGGCTGGGAGAGGCAATGCGTGATAGATCACTGTTGTCGGCAAGATCAGCAAGTTTCACTACGCGCGCCAACGGGTCGTCGCCTACGCGGATAACGAAAGCCTCATAGCTTTCCTCATCTCGACGACTCAGTGCCTGCACCGCGGCGAGGATCTTGAGAGTAAAGCCTTCGCGAGCAAGGTCCGGCAACGTCATCGAAGAATCCTCGAGCACATCGTGTAGCACCGCGACAATGCGTTGCTCGACTGTCGAGACCTGCAACATGACCCGCAGCGGATGCAGAATATAGGCAGCACCGCCTTTGTCCTGCTGCCCCTCATGCGCCCTCGCTGCCACCGCAATTGCCCGCTCCAGCGTAGACATAAGCCCTCCTGCTCAATGCTCGCGCGGCTTATGGCGCGCCTTACTGTGGACGTCGTTCAGCCAGTCCTCATGCATAGCATAGTCAAGCAATTGTCCTTCGACATCAAAGTCATGGCGCAGGTAAAGCGTGAGCGCCGGTTGTTTGTCGGCGCCTGCAGTCGATTCGACAGGTTGCAGGGTTATGGCGGGGGACGATTCCTTCATCACAGCTCTCCTTGCGTAGAGCTGTGAGTGTACGGGGCCCGGGAAGGCTGTGGCTAGCGTGGTGCGTCGTGCTGGATAACGATCGAGTCGGTGCCCAGACGTGCCATTACATCAGCCTGCCGCGCTTGGGCTTCAGCCTTGCTCGGGAACGGACCCAGCAAAACCACTGGCTTGCCGTCGCGGTACACCACTGACGAAGGGATCTGCTTTTCGATCAGGCGGGCAGTCATGTCGCTCAAGGCACCCATGTTCGCACCCTGGACGATTTCGACGTCCCAACCTTCAGGCGCAGGCTTGTCTGCCACGGCTTCGGCGCTGCGCTGCAGCTCGGCGCCACCACAGGCTTCGCGAATGCGCAGGTTGCTACCCTTGTCGGCGAGAACGATCTCGTAGCCCTCGGTTTGCTTGAAAGCCACATAGCTGCGGTAGGGCAAAAAAGTTCCGGCGTCGTCTTTACTGCGCACCTGACCGCAGATGGTGCCCTGTTTGTCGATTCGCACGTTGCCGAACTTGGCCGTCTTGGGGTTGGGCAACTGCTCGGCAATCTGCTTGTGCACGCCTTCGACTGCATTTTCGCAGCCGGCCAGAGCCAGAACTGCCATTACCATCGCCACTTTGCGCACGCGTTTATCTCCTGGATACAAGCGGCGGATTTTAACATTGGCGGCAAGGCCAAAGGTTACAATCGGCGGCCTGATGAAAGCAAAAAGGGCGATCCTTTCGGATCGCCCTTCTTGTCGAGATTTGGTAGGCACAATTGGACTCGAACCAACGACCCCCACCATGTCAAGGTGGTGCTCTAACCAACTGAGCTATGTGCCTGCTGTGGGGCGCATAATACGCAGGTGCGCACCTGTCGTAAAGCGAAATTTCATAAAAAAATCAGCAGCTTTAGTGTGCCTGGCTCGCTTGGGCACCGCAGCAAATCCAGGCCAACAAAAAAGGGCCCACCTCTCGGTGAGCCCTTCTAGACCGCCCAGCAGGGGGCGGATTTGATTTGGTAGGCACAATTGGACTCGAACCAACGACCCCCACCATGTCAAGGTGGTGCTCTAACCAACTGAGCTATGTGCCTGCTGTGAGGCGGCATTCTACGGAATCGGCTGACAGTGTCAACTCTTTTTTTTAAGCTAAGCCACTGAATCTTAAAAATATTTGGCTAAAACCGGGGTAAAGGATTTTTAACACACGACTAGCGGGTGTTTATTATTATTGATAGCATCGGTACAGTCGTAAAAAATATAAAACAGAGGTTTCGCAGCATGGCCAATACCCCCTACCCTCAGTCCTACTACGCCGCATCGGCCAATCCGGTACCGCCGCGCCCGGCGCTGCAGGAAGAGGTACAGACCGATGTCTGCGTGATCGGCGCCGGCTACACCGGTCTGTCCAGCGCCTTGTTCCTGCTGGAAGCCGGCTTTAGTGTCACCGTGCTGGAAGCCGCCAAAGTCGGTTTCGGCGCTTCGGGCCGCAACGGTGGCCAGATCGTTAACAGCTACAGCCGCGACATTGACGTCATCGAGCGCACTGTCGGTCCCAAGCAGGCTCAACTGCTCGGTCAAATGGCCTTTGAAGGCGGACGCATCATTCGCGAGCGCGTAGCCAAGTACAACATCCAGTGCGACCTTAAGGACGGCGGCGTATTCGCAGCCCTGACGTCCAAGCAAATGGGCCACCTGGAATCGCAAAAACGCCTGTGGGAACGCTACGGTCATACTCAACTGGAGCTGATGGACCAGAAGCGCATCCGTGAAGTGGTCGATTGCGATCAGTACCTGGGTGGCATGCTCGATATGAGCGGCGGTCACATTCACCCACTGAACCTGGCCCTGGGCGAAGCTGCGGCGGTCGAGTCGCTAGGCGGCAAGATCTACGAGCAATCCCCGGCTGTGCGCATCGAGCGTGGTGCCAACCCGGTGGTGCACACCCCGCAAGGTAAAGTGCGCGCCAAGTTCATCATTGTTGCCGGCAACGCCTACCTGGGCAATCTGGTACCGGAACTGGCGTCCAAGTCGATGCCGTGCGGCACCCAGGTAATCACTACCGAACCGCTGGGCGATGATCTGGCGCGTCAATTGTTGCCGCAAGACTACTGCGTAGAAGACTGCAACTACCTGCTCGACTACTACCGCCTGACCGGTGACAAGCGTCTGATCTTTGGTGGTGGCGTGGTCTACGGCGCACGTGATCCGGCGAACATCGAAGCGATCATCCGGCCGAAGATGCTCAAAGCCTTCCCGCAACTCAAGGACGTGAAAATCGATTACGCCTGGACCGGTAACTTCCTGCTGACCCTGTCGCGCCTGCCTCAGGTAGGTCGTCTGGGTGACAACATCTATTACTCCCAGGGTTGCAGCGGCCACGGCGTTACCTATACCCACTTGGCGGGCAAGGTGCTGGCTGAAGCACTGCGCGGACAAGCCGAACGCTTCGATGCGTTCGCCGAACTGCCGCACTATCCCTTCCCTGGCGGCCAACTGTTGCGCGTACCGTTCAGCGCCCTGGGCGCTTGGTACTACACCCTTCGCGACCGCTTGGGCTTCTAAGCCCTGGCTGCTTCCAGGCTGTCACTGCCCCAAGGCACTGACGGCCTGGCGAGCTGCTTGTTCCTGGCCCGCCTGGGCCAGGTCATTGGCCGCCTTCAGCCAACGCTGACGGTCAACCTGAGCGGGCAACTGGCCCGGCTGCTGTACCAGTACCGCCCAACTCCCCTGCTTGTTCCAAGCCGATGTGAAATCATCAAAATCCATCAGCATGCGTCGATTCATCCCGGCACGCAGCAACACGCGTTCCTTGTAGCGATCGTAGCCGACCAGCAAGGCATAGCGCGGCTCGCCCCAGAATGCCGAACCCTCTTCGAACCGCAGCAACACCGGATTGCCCGCAGACACCTGGGTCAGCAGTGCGTTGAGTTTCGGTTCGAGGGGATAGACCACCATCCCATACTGACGGGCAACGTTCTGCATCGAGTCCTGTAGTTTGTCCACCCCTTGCGGCAGGCCCAATGGCTGCTCAAGCAACCCCGGGGTAATGCGTACGCCTTGTTGCGAAAGTATGGCTGCCAGGGCCATGGGTGCGCTTTGGTTGGCGTTGCCACGATAGAAAGGTACAGAGCCTATTTCTACCCGCTGGGCCAGACCCTGGATCGGAGCTGCAGGTTGACTGGCACAAGCGACTAACGCGAGCGTCAGTGCACACGCAGCCAGCAGGCGGCCTGAGGCTATCGCAAATAAGGTGTTAGACAGTGGCAGCATGAACACTCACTTGTGCTGATGCCCGGCAGACAGCGCCCGGCCTGGGTTGCGATCATAGGCCGGTAGAAGGCGCGGGTATAGTGTGAAGAGGACTTAGAACAAAGCGGCCCAAGGCTCTAGACCATCGGTCAATAGCCGGCAACACGGCTTCGGCTAGACTCTAGTGGAGTCCGCGTGGCGAGCAAAATGGGCTGGCCATGGACCTGAGGAGGCACACATGAGCCTGACAATGGCAATATTCATGCTGGTTGGCGCCTGGTTGAGCGTTGCCGCCGCCATGCTCTGGGGGGTGCTGCGGATCGCCCGCCGCCATCATACCCACCATACTTTGCCCAAAACCACCAACGACGCTGTACCCGTCCGGCGTAGCCGCCGGCATGCCAATGCGCATTGATTTGCAATGCTGAGATATGACGGTGGCGGTCCCACAAAATGATCCGTACCGCCCGTAACAGCACAAGCAGTTGCCCCCGCAAGAGCAACTGCCCGGCTGCTTACATCATTCTTGCGAAGCTTCGCGTTTGATACGCGCCCTGCGCGACATGATGTTCAACATTTCAATCACAGTAGAGAACGCCATCGCTGCATACACATAACCTTTCGGTACATGGGCACCAAAGCCTTCGGCGATCAGGGTCATACCGATCATGATCAGGAAGCCCAGCGCCAGCATTACTACGGTCGGGTTATCGTTGATGAACTTGGCCAGCGGGTCAGCAGCGACCAACATCACAATTACCGCGCTCACTACGGCAATGATCATGATAGGCAGATGCTCTGTCATGCCCACGGCAGTGATGATGCTGTCAATCGAGAAGACGATGTCCAGAATCAGGATCTGACCGATCGCAGCGGCAAAGCCTAGCGTGACAGTCGACGAGGCCTTGGCTTCAGCCTGGGCACGTGGGTCGACGCTCTCGTGAATTTCCTTGGTCGCTTTCCACAGCAGGAACAAGCCACCCGCAATCAGAATCATGTCCTTCCAGGAGAAGGTATGACCAAACACCTCGACAACCGGCTCAGTCAACTGCACGATCCAGGCCACGGTGCTCAATAGGCCCAGGCGCATGACCAGCGCCATGCTGATACCGATGCGGCGCGCTTTGGAGCGAAATTCCACAGGCAACTTGTTGGTCAGGATGGAGATGAAGATCAAGTTATCAATGCCGAGCACGATCTCCATGGCCACCAGGGTGGCAAGGGCTACCCAGGCGGTCGGGCTTGCAGCGAGTTCCAACAAGTATTCCATTAATCATTCCTGCATCGAGATAAGGGTGGGTCAGATTTCTTTGGAGCTGTCGTCGCGCTCGGACTTGGCGGTTTTTTCACCCTCGGAGCCGGTGGCTTCGCTCAACGCCTGCTGGGCGGCGTCGTTAGTCTTGTCGATAGCTTCCTTGGCCGACTCGGCTGCCTGGTTGAGCATCTGCTGCGCGGATTTTTCCGCCTGCTCGCAACCGCTCATGGCAAACAGGGCCAACAGCAACACCAAGGGTGTTCCAATGGATTTTAGGTGCAACATATGAAGATCTCCGTGTCGATGATCGATGCCCACTCAGTGGCAACGTGATGGCTAGGGATTCTAAATATCTAGATACATCAGGAAAATTCGTATTTTCAGCAGTTATACTTCGGTTTTTACGAATCGAGATGCCACATGCTCAACTACCGACAGTTGCATTACTTCTGGGTGGTAGCCCGCACGGGCAGCATCGTGCGGGCCAGCGAGCAACTGAACCTGACCCCGCAAACCATCAGTGGACAGATCAGCCTGCTCGAACAAACTTATGGCATTGAACTGTTTCGCCGGGTCGGGCGGCAGTTGGAACTGAGTGAAAGCGGGCGTCAGGCGCTGACCTACGCCGAACAGATGTTTCAAATTGGCGGTGAGCTGGAAGCAATGCTGCGTGCTCGCCCAGATGAGCAGCAAATTCTTTTTCGCGTGGGGGTGGCCGATGTGGTGCCCAAATCCATTGTCTACCGATTGCTGGCACCGACCATGGAAATGGAAGATGCCCTGCGCCTGAGTTGTCGCGAAGACAAGCTGGAACGCCTGCTCGCAGACCTGGCGATTCAACGCCTGGACCTGGTGATATCCGACAGCCCCATGCCCAGCCACCTGGACATCAAGGGCTACAGCCAGCGCCTGGGGGAATGTGGCATCAGCTTTTTCGCCACCCCTGCCCTGGCCGCCAGCCTGAGCGAAACGTTCCCCGCCTGCCTGCAACATGCCCCTTTACTGATCCCCGGGCATGAAACCGTCGTTCGTAGCCGCTTGCTGCGCTGGTTCGCCGAGCAGCAGATTCAACCGCGAATCGTTGGCGAATTCGACGACAGCGCGCTCATGCAGGCCTTCGGTCAATCCGGTAGCGGTATCTTCATTGGCCCTAGTGTCATCGCCGATGAAGTCTGCCGCCATTACGGCGTGGAACTGATCGGCCAGACCGACGCCGTCATCGAGTCGTTCTATGCCATTTCGGTGGAGCGCAAGGTCAAGCATCCGGGCATCATCGCAATCACCGAAGGGGCCCGGCGCCAGTTGTTCAACTGGTAGCGACGCTACCGCGTACTCGCATCAACCCCAGCGCCAGCAGTACCGACAACCCGATCAGCAGTGCCGCGACGTAACCGAGGCTGGCCAGGCCGAGGCTTTCGATCACTCGCCCCCCAACAATCGCGCCAAGGCCAATCCCCAGGTTGGCCCCGGCAATGTTCAATGAAGCGGCGAAAGCCGGCGCCTGGGGCGCGGCCTTGATCAGACGCACGTGACTGACCAGAAACAGTGCCGCCTGGGTTGTACCCCAAATCGCCAGCGCGCCGATCAGGCCGTAAGTAGAGTGAATACTCGGTACCAGGGCGACCAGACCAACCAGCATCAACGCGCAAAAGCCGCCCGAGGCCAGCAACGGATGTCGATCCACCGCTCGCCCGCCCAAGCTGTTGCCGATCAGGCCGACAGCGCCAAAGCCCATCAAATACCAGCCTACCCGAGCCCCATCAAATCCAGCCAGGCGCTCCAGAATGTCGGCCAGATAGGTATAAACAGTGAACATGCCGCTGAACACCAGCACCGAGAGCAGCACATGCCCCTGGAGCAAGCGGCTGCGCAAAATACCGAATTGCCCGCGTAGGGAGGTGGCCTGGTTATGGCGAGGGGTGTGCGGCAGATAAAGTTGCAGCAGCAACGCCTTGGCCAGGGCCAACACTGCCAGCAACGCGAAAGCGGCGCGCCAGCCCAGGGCGTCACCTACCAAGGTGCCGACAGGAATGCCGAACACCGTGGCACACACCACGCCGAAACTGATCTTGGATATCGCCCGCCCGGCGTACGCCGGCCCGACAATATCAACGGCCGTTTCACTGGCCAACGACCAGAATACCGGCAACCCCAGCGCCGGCAGCAGCCGTGCCAGCCCCATCACGTAGATATTCGGCGCAATGGCTGCCAGCAGATTGCAGGCGGCGAACAGCAACAGAATGCCGACGAACAGACGCTTGCGGTCCAAGCGTGCACACCAGGCGGTAAGAAAAGGGCCGAAGCAGGCCACGGTAAAGGCAAACAACGTCACCAACAGTCCAGCCTGGGGCACACTCACCGCCAGGTCGCGAGCGATGCCCGGCAGTAACCCGACGATCACGAACTCCGTAGTCAGTACAGTGAAGCCGGCAGCAGCCAGCAGCAGAATCGGCAGTAACATCTACACTCCAGCGTTCTAAACATTCACGGCGCTTAGCCGTTTCCAAGGGGCGCGCATACTACACGCCCGTCCTACGCACTGACACAGGCAATCACCAATTGTGACCCGCTGTGCTAAAGTCGCGCCCCTTTCATGGTCCTGGTCGCCTGTACTGCGGTACGTCCTGGCACCGCAACGGGCCGGCTGCCCCTTTACAAGACTGAGAAACACCCGACATGACCCCTGTTCTAAAGCTGTTGAACCGTACCAGTCTGGTACTACAGATCATGATCGGCCTTGTGGCCGGTATTGCCCTGGCGTTGACTGCCCCCCAGATCGCTCTGGACCTGGGCTTTATTGGCAAGGTGTTTGTCTCGGCGCTGAAGGCTGTGGCGCCAATCCTGGTGTTTATCCTGGTAATGGCCTCTATCGCCAACCATAAACACGGCACCGAAACGCACATCCGCCCGATTCTGGTCCTGTATCTGTTCGGTACCTTTGCCGCCGCCGTCGTCGCGGTGGTCGCCAGCATGCTCTTCCCATCGAACCTGGCGTTGAGCACCTCGGATGTCGCCTTGAGCGCGCCCGGCGGTATTGCCGAGGTCCTTCAGAGCTTGCTGCTGAGCGTCGTCGACAACCCGGTGAGCGCCCTGATGAACGCCAACTTCATCGGCATCCTGGCCTGGGCCATCGGTCTGGGTGTGGCTATTCGTCACGCCGGGCCCACGACTCGCACGGTGGTCGAAGACCTGTCCAACGGTGTCACTCTGATCGTTCGCGTGGTGATTCGTTTCGCCCCGCTGGGTATTTTCGGCCTGGTCGCCTCGACCCTCGCCCAATCGGGCCTGGACGCCCTGCTTGGTTACCTGCATTTGTTGGCTGTGCTGATCGGCTGCATGTTGTTCGTGGCACTGGTGATCAACCCGCTCATCGTGTTCTGGAAAATTCGCCGCAACCCCTTCCCGCTGGTGCTTCTGTGCCTGCGTGAAAGCGGGATCACCGCATTTTTCACCCGCAGTTCGGCGGCCAACATTCCCGTCAACCTGGCCCTGAGCGAGCGTCTTGGCCTGCATGAAGACACCTATTCGGTCTCGATCCCACTGGGTGCGACCATCAACATGGCGGGCGCGGCAATCACCATTACCGTGCTGACACTGGCAGCAGTACACACCCTGGGTATTGCCGTCGACATCCCGACCGCCATCCTGCTCAGTGTTGTAGCTGCCGTCTGCGCCTGTGGCGCTTCGGGTGTCGCCGGTGGTTCGCTGCTGCTGATCCCGCTGGCCTGCAGTCTGTTCGGCATCCCCAGCGAAATCGCCATGCAGGTCGTGGCTGTCGGCTTCATCATCGGTGTCCTGCAGGACTCGGCGGAAACCGCGCTGAACTCCTCTACCGACGTGCTGTTCACCGCTGCCGCCTGCATGGGCGAAGAGCGCCGCAACGCCTGAGCCTGACCCGCAGCCGGTGTGCCCTGCACCGGCTGCTTGTGTTTTACCCTGCCGCGCACCTAGGCTAGAGGCCTTACTTCGCATAGAGACAGGGTCATGTCCGACGATCAGCAATCCCCTTCCGAAGCCCGCTTCAACAGCACCGAGATCCGCGTACTTGGCTCACTGATCGAAAAACAAGCCACCAGCCCGGAAACCTACCCGCTGACCTTGAACGCCCTGGTGCTGGCCTGTAATCAGAAAACCAGCCGTGAACCGGTGATGAACCTGAGCCAAGGCCAAGTCGGCCAGGCCCTGCGCGCCCTTGAAGGCCAAGGCCTGACGCGCTTGCAGATGGGCAGCCGCGCAGACCGCTGGGAGCACCGCGTGGACAAGGCCCTGGAACTGGTGCCAGCGCAAGTCACCTTATTGGGACTGATGTTCCTGCGCGGTCCGCAGACGGTGAACGAACTGCTGACCCGCAGCAGCCGCATGCATGAATTCGAGGACAGCGAACAAGTGCTGCATCAGCTTGAGCGCCTGATTGCCCGAGGCTTTGCCTTGCACCTGCCGCGCCAGGCAGGCCAGCGCGAAGACCGTTACACCCATGCCCTGGGTGATCCTGCCGAGATCGAGGTCATTCTTGCTGCACGCCAACAAGGGCCGGAACGCAGCGCAGGTGGCGCAGTATCACTCGAGCGCATCGAGGCACTTGAAGCACGAATTGCCGCGCTGGAAGAGCGGCTGGCGCAATTGGAATAAATCGACGAATTATCCGCCGGGGTCAAGGCCTACGCTCTGGCGTAGGCCACTGCCTGCGCTACCTGCTCAGCCGTCGGCCGCACACCGGTGTACAGTACGAACTGCTCCAGTGCTTGCAGGGCAATCACTTCCAGCCCGGTAATTACCGCTTTGCCCTGCGTCTGGGCCTCGATGATCAGCGGCGTACGCGCCGGCATCGCCACGACATCGAACACCATCTGCGCCGCCGAGATCGCCTCAAGGCCAAACGCCAGTTGCTCGGCCTCGATGCCGCCCGCCATGCCGATCGGCGTCACATTGATCAGCATCGGAGGGCACAAATCTCCCAGCTCCGCCAGCCAACGGTAGCCGCAGCTGTCGGCCAACTGGCGACCCGCCTGCTCATTGCGCGCAACGATGGTGCCTTGGGCAAATCCTGCATCGCGCAAGGCGCTGGCCACTGCCTTGGCCATACCGCCGCTGCCACGCAACGCAAAGGCGGTACCCGGATCCACGCGATGCTGCTCGAGCAATTGGCGCACGGCCAGGTAATCAGTGTTATAGGCCTTGAGCCTACCGGCGTCGTTGACGATGGTGTTGATCGACTCGATAGCCGCGGCCGACGGGTCGATCTCATCGACCAGGGCCATACAGGCTTCTTTAAAAGGCATCGACACACCACAACCGCGAATGCCCAAGGCGCGTATGCCGCCAACTGCCGCTGGCAGATCTTGCGTGGTCATGGCCTTGTAGTAGTAATCAAGACCCAGTTGCTGGTACAGGTGATTGTGAAAACGTACACCAAAGGTACCGGGACGACCGGCCAGCGAAATGCACAACACAGTGTCTTTGCTGGGAACATGGGCCATAGGGCTCTCCTCTGCGATCGAGAAGGCATTATGCACACATGTATCGACTGACGTTGCATGACGAGGGTCGATGACAGTGATGAGCACTATCGAGCGGGTTGATTTCAACCGGCGCACCGCAGCCCTTAAGGTAGGCCCATGAATCGCAGGAGAGTCCCCATGGCCCCTATCAACATTATGTCCGTAATCGGTAGCGCCGTTCCCGCCTCGCTAAGGAACCTGGGCCTGCTGGCTTGCTGGTATCTGGTTCGCGATGGTGAACAAGTGTCCGGACCGCTGACTTCACTGACTGCCGCCCAGAACCTGGCCAGCCACATGCAGAACACCCGCCTTCACGCCTGAGGCAACTCGATCGGTTTTATCGTGCGTTGCTCCGCACTCCCCTTGCCCCGCCCTTTGGCGGGGCTTTTTATGGCCGGGCGAAAGTCATTAAAAAAAATATGGAAAAGTGCTTTACCTTCCAATCGTGTCAAGGTTGAGACTGCGCCGTATCCACTGATACCGGTCCTGCGGTCCCGGGGTTGCAACCCCTGGCGAAGGCGTCGGAGAAGCCGATTTTTCCAACGGAGTAATCATGATGACAACAGTTAAGAACTTGCTTTTGGCTGCGGTGCAAATTGGTTTGCTGGCCTGGACGGGCGCCACCTTCGCCACCGACAAAATCTATATGGCCAATGAAGGGGCCGACACGGTCAACGTGCTGGACGCTGCATCGTTGAAAACGCTGGGACGCGTGCAAGTTGGCAAAATGCCCCACAACGTACAGGTTTCGCCCGACGGCAAATTTGTCTGGGTGACCAATATGGGTGAGGCCGCCACTGCTGCACATATGGATATGGCCAAGGGCATGCATGCTGAAAAAGGCAAACCCGGTGCTGTATGGGTTATCGATAGCCGTACTGACGCGGTGGTCGCCAAGGTACCGGTAGGTGTACACCCGGCCCATGTCGTGATCTCCCCCGATGGCCGCCTCGCTTACATCACCAATAGCGGTGACAACACTATCAGTGTGATCGAAACATCGACACACAGCCAGGTAGCGACGATTCCGGTCGGCAAGTTCCCCCATGGTCTTCGGTTCAGCCCGGACGGCAAGGAAGTCTACGTCGCCGACCTCAAAGGTGGCGCCGTGTCGGTAATCGACACAGCCAGCCAGAAAGAGGTCTCGCAGGTGACCGTCGGCAACCAGCCGGCGCAGGTCGGGTTCACCCCGGACGGACGTCTTGCCTTCGTCTCGCTGTCGGGGGAAAACGCAGTCGCTGTGATCGACCCTGCCACACGCAAGGTAATTCGCAAAATTGATGTCGGTACTGTTCCTATCCAACTGTATGCAACGCCAGACTCACGCACCCTGGTGGTGGCCAACCAAGGCGCACGTGACAAGCCCGGGCACACGGCCAGCGTGATTGACCTGGAGACTTTCAAGGTGGCCAAGGCAGTTGAGACCGGCGCTGGCGCCCACGGTGTCGTCGTTGACCGAGAAGGACGTTATGCCTACGTGACCAACTCTTTCGCCAACTCGGTTTCGATGATCGATGTGAAAGAGCGCAAGGTGATCAAGACCGTCCCTGTAGACAAAGGTCCGAACGGCATCAGCATGACGCCTTGACGTTTAGTTGTGCCCATCTCCGATACTGATCGCTGCGGCTGAAAAAGCCTCTATCAGTGTCACTGCAACGCCCGATGCGATGCGTCGGGCGTTTTGTCTTTCATAGATCAGGCCTCTGGTCGCATTCGATGCCGCCACTCGATGGCGACTGCCACACCCGCGAGCAGAATAGCCAGCGTGTACGCAAAAAGGCCCAAGTTGATCCCGAAGATCATTTTCTCTGAACCATCGGTGAGTACCATGGAGCCCCCGTACCCATCCTGCAGCCAGTACGCCATTAAGAACCCACCGGTTACGAACACAGTAAGAAGGCTCTCTAACTTGAGGTTGTCCTTGCCCCAGACGAGCCAGACACTAAAGGCTCCAATTGCCGTGTTGGTAAACAATTGCCAGGTCTCATGCAGCCGAGCATGGGGTTCCCAGGCCGTATTGAAAACATGAGTGTCGTTGACCTCAAAGATGGGTACGACCACGGCGTAAAAAACGATGCCAACCGTCACCAACAGTTTCGCAAGCATTAGTAACCTCCTTGTTCTTGGTTTGGGCACTACTTGTTCGCTGTACTGTAGCGTGGTGCGGTGAAGTGTTACAGGTGCAAAAGCCAGGGCGTGGAAGGCTTCACATCACACTTGAATGGCTGCTATTGGTTCGCTGGAAAAAATCCAGGATTAAATTTCGTTCATATTTCGCCCAATGATCACAGGCTAATCAACAGACTCTAGGCCATACTCCGGAGATGTTTTTTGCGCTTTGACGAGTTCTCGAAAGTGAGGAGACCCCCTACTCAAGGGCCTTCCAGCCCTCCACACCACTCTGCATCTCAATCCAAACACAGCCATTGGTACAAAAAATGGTACGAGATCCGTGATGCCGTTAACGGGTCTAAAGAGCGCTACGAAGATGCCCGCCCGCCCCTTGCGGCACATTGAAGTCCCCAAAATTTTCAGGTTGCCGCTTTGCTCAGCCCCCATCTCATAGCAGCACACCCTTCGAGTTTTTGAATCAATTCCCGCCCTCTCTCCGGCCATCTGACCAAAACCGCGTATCGTACTAAGAACACCCTAAATATTAGGGAACGCTATTCGTAATAGATACACTGGTGATCGCCGTAAATTCGCACACCAAAACACTGCATTTATGCACAGTCACCCCAACCCTTGGCTTCACCTCATTCGTAAGGTTTTCCGCCACGGCAAAAACGGGCGCAAGCATGAGTTGCTATTACCCACTTGCCGGAGTGAAACAAACAATATCAGGAACTACATCAGTTGATTTTTCCAAGTGGGGCCGACGCCCCTTACGGTGATCAAGAATAGATTAAAGCAGGCATAAATTATGCAAAATCGAAAGAGCATTAACTGGTGGACTTGGATACTTGCAGTATTCTGCTTCGTGCAAGCACTGTACATTTACATTTCTTCACCTAGTAGGCCTGAGCCGACAGAGATTGACACAGTGACAAAAGTCGGCTCCGGTGGGGCTATATACGAAATTCTGTACAACAGTGGTGGCGCCACTGTACCCATGGTTTACCGCTACTTCCTCATGGCCGCCCAGCAAAGCGATGAAGAAGCGCTTTTAACTTCAAAGAAAAGCGCACCATTCCTCGTCACCAAAAGTTCTCAAGCGGTTGGCGAGGTTCATGACGACAGAGTTAAATTAAAAACCGACAACAGAATATACGAATTTCATAACGTTTCTGCTTTCAAAGTAGACGGCGAATTCAATATCATCTCATTTGATTTGGAGTCTGTTACTCCTTAGGCAATTCGTTCGCATAACACCGGCACAACTGCCGGTGTTTTATTTGGTGCACGCTCAACATCAAGCCGGCGCACAGTAAGTGCTTCAGCTCCTCTTGGCTTGCCAGTGATTCACCGCCTCGTGATACAGGCATAGAACGTCATTTGCTTGTTTCACCAGCGGCTAGCCGGCAGCCATGCTCTCTCTAAACTCCGCCATATCGAATTCCATGATCCGTGCCCTCATTAGTCCATAACTTCAAGTTAGGGCGTTGTGGACTGGGAATGTTTGGATGACCTGACCAACGGTCCGTAGTGGCGTCAACCTGAAAATCTATAAACAACCCCAAGAGGCCCTTCGCCAATGGCAGCTACCGGCCAAAAAAGCAGCCCATTCTGAGTGACGGCTTTCGACCCGAAGCGGTCATAACAGCAGGCGTGGCCAGCTCGTTAGAAAGTTTGGCTTTCCTGGCCTAGTCACTGCTACTGCCCATGAAAATACATCTTTTCCCCTCATTATGAATATCGAATGCGAAGTCCCAGAACACTGGGTATGCTGGATGCCCTTTAGTTAGCCAAAATGAGGTTATGGTGCTGGCTTGGTCCAGGCGCACATGCTCGAATAGTTCTTCAAGAAGACTCAGGATTTCGGAGCGCTTTGCATTCAGGTCCAGTGGGCCGTAACCGCCATCCCCGACGTGCAACAGTTGCTCGGTAACTTCTCTGCGTGCCTCGCTTGGCGGCACGATGGACTTCCCGCCAATGATCACTTCGTGACCAGTGGAATGAGCAAGTTGCGCTTCGAGCGTTCTATCCAAGTCGTAGGGTCCGTAGGTGTTAACCCAGACCGTGTAGTTGAAACCCTCCAAAAGATGTTCAAGCCTGAGGATTTCGTTTGCGCGTAAATCTTGGGTGATACGCATGCTGGCTCCTTAAATCAGTGCTTTGAAGCCTACCTGAGTCGCCCCAACAACTGTAGTCGCCTTCAAGTAGTAGCTTCCAGTTGAACCTGGCCCTTGGCGAGCGGGCGCTATGGGCCGGATAGCGACGGTATGCCCTCGACCGTCGCTTTGGATGATCAGACCTCAGTCTGCTCCGCCATCTCCAAGGCATCGTCGACCTCAATCCCCAGATATCTGACGGTGCTCTCAAGCTTCGTGTGGCCAAGCAGGAGTTGGACTGCCCTTCGATTCTTCGTTCTGCGATAGATCAAGGAGGCCTTCGTGCGCCGCATCGTGTGAGTGCCGTACATGGCTGGGCCAAGGCCAATGGCTGTCACCCAAGCTTTCACTATTCGAGCGTATTGTCTGGTGGAGAGATGATCTGAACCGTGTAGCCGACTCGGAAACAGACAGTCCTCGCTACGGAGGTTAGCCGGATGCATCCAGGCTACCAAAGCCAAACGGGTTTGCTCCGTGATCTCAAATTGCACCGGATGTTGAGTTTTCTGCTGCATCACGATCGCTCGTGACGACACATTCTCTCCATGGGCTACGTCCCGTACACGAAGCTTGGTTAAGTCGCAGGCTCGCAGCTTGCTGTCGATGGCCAAGTTGAACAACGCCAGATCCCTAGATTTCTCCGCGATCTGGAGCCTTACCCGGATGACCCAGATATCTCTGAGTCGGAGCGGGGCTTTCTGCCCGACTAGCTTTCCCTTGTTCCATGGGCGATGGGTGTAGGTAGCAGCGGTTTTCATGGGTTGTCCTCCGCGTTAGAGGAGAACAAGGGTGAACTCGATGCGGTGGATGGTCGCTAATCGACCCATGGCTGCCGGTGGTTGAGGGCAGCAAACGGCCAGAAGCGGACATTTGAGAGACATCCAAACTCACCTCTTGTAAGCTATCGCTCATCATCTTTATGGTTTATAGGTATCCGTTTATGATTAGTCCAAAAGAAATAATGGATAACTATGTCATCGATCCTCAGGACAGCTATTTTGTTAATGGCGTACCGCCCATTGAGAATGTAGCGGTCGTTGCTTATGAACCCTCGTGGCCGGAAATATATTCAACATTGGAATCTGAAATTAAGAATAAATTAGGTTCGAATCTACTAAAAATTGATCATGTGGGTTCTACGGCAGTACCTGGCTTAGCCGCTAAACCTGTTATTGATATTGATCTGACGGTTGCTGATGCTGCTGATGAAAAAACATATGTATTAGCGCTTGAAAGTCTTGGGTATAGACTAATTGTTCGTGAGCCCCGCTTCCATGGTCATCGTCTTTTCCATTATGATAATCCGAGAGTTAATCTGCATGTTTTTACTCGGGATACCCCTGAAACAGCCCGGCACTTGCTTTTCCGTGATTGGCTTAGACAGTCTGAGAAGGACTGCAAGATTTATGCGGATGCCAAATTTGAGGCAATTAAAGATTGCAGCTTAGATATTCAGAAATAACATGAAAATAAAAGTAAAGTGGTGCGTGATATCTATAAGAAAATTTTTAAACAATTAGGCTATATTTGATATGTTGCTTGATTTTATTGTACGGGGCTAGCGACGCAGAAACAGATCTTTGGATATTTGATGCGCAGAAACGATACGGCACTTCAAGAAATTGTTGGCGTGCTTCGTAGTTTCCTTGCTCCTGCAACCTGAATTTGGGTTGAGGGCACAGCGTGAGATTCCATCAACGCGGGGCAAAAAAATAATCTCGAATCCCAGTGCCGAACGTCCGCAATGGGTCGATAGCTGTCATCCAATCAACAGTTATCGGCCAGAAGCAGCCACTGGACAGGCCTGTTATCAGTCGCTAAAACCTGGCGGCTTTGATGAAGCCAACAAAGATTTGCCTGCATGAATCCCTCAAATGTGGGAGACAATGGTAACGGTGTGCGTGTAGGGAATCTAGAAAACGGTAGAGGAGCTCTTGTTCGTCCCAATGGCAGCAACGATCGGACAACCATCGAAATACAACGACCTGACGGAAAAAGAACCGGTGATCAGATACATTACGACTAAAGGATGTCGACATGAATAAACAAATATTCCGTCCATGGAGTGCATTAGGCTTGCCTGCTTTAGGTAGAGTAACCTTTGAACGAATTACTTATGACATCGGCATGCGCGTTCATCTTAAATAATCAGGAAATGCAGGTAGAAGACTTTATTTAGACTTCATCCAATTTCCCACCGCAATACGTATAGCAAACGAGAGCATGAGACTTGTTTCGTTGCAGCTTATTCCCAAGGAAATCGAAACCTCATTCTTTTTAGTCGAGAATTCAGATTTTTCAGGATGGCTACATAATGATTCACTTGATATCTATAAAGATGATCCGATTTTTCATTTGGCAATTGTCACAGATGAGTGGATAGACATTATTTGCAATGAAAAACCAGTACTTGTGATTGAGGGCTGTAAGCTTTAGAGGCTCAGACTTGAATGACATTGATGGGACGACCTGCATTCTTGAAGCAGCAGCTGATAGGGCGGCGCAATGGCCGAGATCGACTGAAGGATAACGTCTGAAAGACTACCGGCCTACCGCCTTGGTAGTCAGTCGTGCGCGCCTCCGGTCGTAATGGCAGAAAACGACCCATCGGAGACACTGAGTTGGTCTCATGCCAAGCTTGTCGCCTACAAACGAAATGCTACCTATGCAGCCGTTGTAGACTCTCGACCTACCCATTGCTGCGATTCGTTGCTAGCGGCAATAGACTAGACAAGATTGATTGAATAAAAGTAGATTATCTAAGAGTTGATTTTTCTAAATCAGGCAGTGGAGCAAATGAATTGCTGGCGCTACCTTTCAATGTCGTTATTCGTGATGCCCTTCAATACGATGACTGCTTTCAGATTATCTTGTTCGACGGGTCTGGGTTGACTGTATACAACCCGTGTCGATTTGAAGGGATAAGCTTTTCCGATCTCAAAGGCTGTACACTCAAAGAAATCAGTGAAGACGAAGCGACCACATTAATCGTGTTGGCCTTAGACAAGGGCACTCTGCATGTCAATGTGCACCCAGACGCTTGGACAGGGCCTGAAGCAATGACGCTCCACGGGCCAGGTCATTCGATTGTGATCTGGAGTTGACCGCTACTGAGCACCCTGGAACGGACTATCTATATTGGGTCGAATGCAGCCAGTCCCAGAATGGTTGCAATCGACCCTCAGCGGCCTCTGCATTGACGCCGTAAGTGGCCGAAAAATAATCCGCTCACATTATAGAGGGACCATATTTCATGCCGGTCAAGTTGGGTGAAGCAGTAACTCAGCGATTTCCTGAGCCTTCGCCGGCGCGATCCCTCGGACCTGATCTGTCAACAAAGGATGATCTTCACTTCCTCCCTGTTGCAACTCGACTATCGGACGAAGCCCTTCGGGCTGCAAATACACATTGACGGCAAAGGGGCCGCCCGGGGGGTAACATGGGATGTCGTTGGCCAACCATCCGAAAAAGCCATCGCCATCTGCTGGAGCAGTGCGGGTCTCTACATAACGGCCATAGCTTTTTTCAGAAACAGATACCCAAACACCCCAGATAAAGGGTTCGCTGATCCCGTGAATCGGAATTTCCAGAACTGAACGGATGAAGAAGTCCGTGCGTCCCTCCAACGTAACTGTGCACAGATCATCAGTGATCCAGCCACACGACGCCTTTTGCTCATCCGTCAACCACTGATAATACGCAGGTGCAGCGAAACCAAATGAGGGAGATCCTTCATGTACCTCGTTGCAACACTCACACCGGTAGGCAAAAATCGCAGCCATTGCAGATCCTTAGCATTCAATAGGCCTTTGATGTAAGGCAGCCTAACAAACACGGCGCACGCCCGCTATTGACCCAGCCTGTGTGAAAAAGAACCAAGAGTGAGTTGTAGGGGATAAAAGCCTGGAGCCGCTTGCAAAGGGGGAAAGGAATAGCGCGGATTAGCCCTAGTGAACACACTTGGGCGCATGATCTCGCTTGGCCAGGTGTACAGGTTGACGAGTTTAGCCAGCTAACCGTCAGGCTGGACGAACTCAGCGCCAGCGCACCAGTGAACACCAAGTGGATCAAGTACCCGTTTTACTTCAAGGCCGGCACATAGGTGATCGACAACAAGGGCGACGCGAGCGAAAGCGGCTGGGTGATCTATGAGTCGTTCGATGTGTTCAACGGTGCACTGCCGGCCTGACACTTCGGCGCTGTCAATTGAAGCTAATTTTCGGGGCCATTTGGCAGGCTGTAAAACTTCCAAACGACAAGAACAGCTGCAACGAGAAATGCGACAAGTCCATATGACACGTAGTCAGACCGTCCAAGCGCCCTCTCACTTTTAACCAAAAGGCCGCCTGCAATTATTAAGGCCACTGCCAGTCTCAAACGCCAAGACTTCATTCTCCGTGATGCCTGCATCAGCAACCACTCCTTGTACGTCGCAAAAGCATATCACTCACTTCAACAAATACCGCCAGCCCGGCATGGGCGGAGCCTGCAAGGAGAAAGCAATGGGCAACTACAACTATCGGCTACGTACGACGCCACTACAATGTGCTGGCCGAGATCGGGCGCAGCGTGATCGCCAACGGCGAGCCTGGTGTGATCCTGACGGATCGCGGGCACTACATCGGCGTCATCCTCGACAGCACCCCGAAGAAGCGCATCCGAAACTACCACCCCACCTGGGAAATGCAGTACGGCGAAATGGCCGAAGAACTGCCGCTGAAGTAGTTCGAGGTACTCGCCAACGATATGAATGACTAGGACGATGTGAAGTACATGCTCGGCGATGCGCAACACTACGAGCGCCGGGTGTGGACGGCCACTCGAAGCCAGGCCGAATTCCGGGCAAATCAAGAGCTGGACTAGTGCTTCGAAGACGCACGGCGATGCTCACCTTCAAAGTGCACGCGGCCTACCCCCCACGCTGCCAGTCAGAGTCTCAAGGCTTTTCGTCTAGCTCTGGTGGCCAAGCACTGATGAACCAGAGGATCCCTGGGATCGCAAGGTAGCTCCAGTGCTGACTCGGATATACCCCGATGCCGACAGCGCAAATCGCGAGCAAGGTGCCGCCCACTCGACGCTGGCGCCTCCGATTGAACCACTCTAGCCAAGCTTTATGCCTTTCTCGCAACCCCATTACCACTCTCTCAGTTTGGCAAACAGCGAAGCAAGCACCCCGACCCAACGAATCACGCCACCCAGGCGAGGAAGGTGCCTGAGCAATGGGGCCACTATATTGACATTGCACCTGTAAGCAAAGAAAGCGACGATTGGATGCTCTCTCATGTCACAACTGCCATAAGGATATCGAACCTTGAAACTCCCACCCGTCAAAACAGAATTGCTGGAGCGCGCACTGAAGCAGTTCGACGGCAGTTTCCGAGGCCTGCCCGAGTGGAAAGGATGGATGAATAACCAGGCTCATCGCTATGCAATCAGCGCCAATAACCAGATGTATCCTGCGAAGAAAATTGTATCGCTGGCGACCGGCATATCCGTAGGCCACTTCTCTGGAGGGCAGCCAACAAACAGCTACCTGAAGCGACACGGGTTTACGATCGTTGATCTCCCCCGATCGTCAAAGCCGGAGCTACGATTTGTAGTTGGTCAGGTTTACGACCGTCAGACCGAGATCCACGACTTGTTCGGAGGTAGCCGGCAGAGCGGCATTTCTCCATCTGCTCAAGCACCAGCAATTTTCCTGTTCACTGGAGACTCTGGTGAACAATATGGATACACAGATTCAACTGATGATAATGGAGTTGTCAGCTACACCGGTGAAGGCCAGACCGGTGATATGACTTTGACAAGAGGCAACCTAGCCATCCTCCAACACGCTGAGGCAGGGAGAGCTCTTCATTTATTTAAATCGCTTGGAAAGGGCGTTGGCCAGGAGTACATAGGCGAATTTACAGGTGCTAGCTATGAGTGGCGCACTGGACTCGATAAACGTGGTCAAGAGCGCCAGATTGTTGTGTTCAACCTGGTGCAAACGGAAACAGTAGCCCATCGAAAAGATTTCGAGGTTCAGGAAGATGAAATGTTCGTGCCGCCCCCGACGCTCGAAGAAGCACGAGCTCTTGCATTCGCAGCGGCTGGAACTGGCGGGCCAGGAGTTAAAGCCGCTGCAATGCGTACGATCTACCGTCGTAGCAAAGTAATCGCAAACTATGTCATCCGTAGATCAGGTGGTAACTGCGAAAGCTGCCAGCAACCGGCACCTTTTATGAAGAAAGATGGATCACCCTACCTTGAGCCGCATCACGTGAATCGAGTATCCGACGGTGGCCCGGACCACCCAATGTATATAGGTGCGATCTGCCCGTCTTGCCATCGAGAAATTCACCATGGGCTTGATGGAGAATCAAAAAATGAAGCCCTAAAAGCCTATGTAAAGGCTGTTGAATCTCACAAGATAAGCTGTTGATACAAGTGACTCCAAACCGGCCAGGATAGCGGCCGGCATCTCAAATCATTGTTGACTATGTGACAGTTAGTAAGCGCTCAACGAATCAATTCATCCCTATTTTTTCAGACGTCCGCCCCTCAACTCCCCGCGTCGGAAACTGTCCGGGGCGAATTGAATTAACCGACGAGTTCGCCGGCGACGGTGCCCGCTTCCGCAAGGACCGACCCAGCTATCAGCAGATGATGCATTACGCAGAGATTCAGTACGACTTGTTCGCTGAGATCGATGAAGGCATCGACTGCCTCTACGGTGATTGATTGACCTTAACGAGCTCCCGAACAGCCTTGTAGGCGCTATTAAAATCGCTGAGATTAGAAACGTTAGGGTGTCGGCGATAGTCGGCAAGTTCGATTTCCCCCTTTACATCGAACTGGAAGCGATCGCCGGAAAGAAAATCCGTCCACGCCCACAGTATAACTGCCGGCACACCTATGCCACGATGTGTCTCATGCCAGGGATGAATCCAGCATTCATTACGGGTCAGCTTGGGCACTCTGTCCAGGTACAGCTGTCGACCTATGCAAAATGGCTGAACTCGGCCAGTGAATGGTCCGAACTGGAGAAACTCGAAATGCAGCTAATTGGTACAGAATCGGTACAGGATTAAATTTCGTTCATGTTTCGCCCAATGATCACAGGCTAATCGACAGACTCTAGGCCATACTCCAGAATGCGAGCGTTTTTTTGGGGGAAAACCCTTGCACAGCCAACGACATACCAACTTTTAGTGAGCATTGACGTGAAAACCTCCCTTTCGATTCTAAGCCTGCTGCTGTTGCTCACCAGTACCGCGACTGTCCCAACGGCCACTGCTGCGCAACCCCCTGCCCAAGTGCAACGCGATCCTGCTAAGTTGCACCTGGCCTCTGGCGCTGCCTTGTTGATCGATTTGCAGACCAACAAGGTGCTTTACGCCAACAATGCCGACCGGGTGGTTCCTATCGCCTCGGTGACCAAGCTGATGACCGGCATGGTGGTGCTCGACGCCAAGCAGAACATGGATGAAATGCTCACCATGACCATCGCCCAGAACAAGGAAATGAAAGGAGTGTATTCACGGGTACGCCTGGGCAGCCAGCTCAGTCGCCGGGAAACGCTACTGATTACCTTGATGTCTTCGGAAAACCGTGCGGCCTCGACGCTGGCGCACAATTATCCAGGCGGCTACAACGCATTCATCAAGGCGATGAACGCCAAGGCCAAGGCCTTGGGCATGGCCCACACCCGTTATGTCGAACCCACAGGCTTGTCGACCAGCAACGTCTCCACCGCTCGTGACCTGGGCAAGTTGCTGCTGGCAGCGCGCAATTATCCGATGCTCAGCCAATTGAGCACCACCCGCGAGAAAACCGTGGCGTTCCGCAAGCCTAATTACACATTAGGCTTTCGCAACACCGACCACCTGGTCAACAAGAGCAACTGGGACATCGACCTGACCAAAACCGGTTTCACCAACGATGCCGGACACTGCCTGGTGTTGTTGACGAAGATGGATAACCGCCCGGTGGCCATGGTTATTCTCGATGCATTCGGCAAGTACACCCACTTCGCCGACGCCAGCCGCATGCGCCAGTGGCTGGAAACCGGCAGCACCAAACCTGCACCTGCCGTGGCCATGCGCTACAAGTCCGAGCGCAGCCAGAACCGTCCACAGGTTGACTGATTGAAGTACCGGGCCGGCGCGGCTTGCCCGCCAGACCCATCGGGGTTCAAGCCGTGGTGCTGACCATGCTTCCAGCACCACCGCCGCCAGCGTCCAGCAGGGCCTTGACCAACTGGGCGTTGGCGGTCATGAGCGCACTCATGGTTGCGCTCACTGCCGATTGTGCAGCAGCGACCGCGGAGGCCTTGGCAGTTGCTTCCATGTTGCTGCTCATAATTTCCTGAAGCTGCTTTTGTTGCTGCTCCAATTGCTTTCGCAGGCGCTCGATCATTTTGCGCAGCTGCTGGATGTGTTCGGGTTCTCCGCTTTCGACAGATTCGTTGGCTTCGCTCTTGTTGCTGGCGGCAGCGCCAGAAAAGCTCAGCTTGAGCGGATCTTCTTCGGTTTTCGCCGCCTGCGCCTCAGCGCCGGCATTGATGTTCACAACCCCGGTGGACACACCGTTTAATGGGATTGCATTGTTCGATACCAGTGTAATGCCGACCATGCGTTCATCATCCTGAAGGTGTATGGGTTGACTTTTCTATCGGCCGATTGCGGCACAACTTGAACGCGCGCCGCGCGCTAAATTTCCTCCATCGCCACTCGTCCCTCCTGATACCCAAGCTTCGCCCCAGACACTCTCACGCGCTGGGCAAGCCGCTCCGATCAGCCCCAGCGTCGAGATGGCAATGACTCAGTCCCGCACCCGAAAAGCGTTGTACATCGGCCTGCCCCTGGCCCTGGCAGTGTCCGCAGCTGTAGCAGGTTACCTATACACCAGAGAAGACCCAGGCTACCCACGCGCTATCGTCGAGCAAGCTAGCGCCCTGCATGAACACATGTTGTCGTTCGACAGCCATATCACCGTGCCGTTGAGCATGGGCAGTGCCGGCCACGAATTCGACGCCGACGGTACCGCTCAGCTGGATCTGGTCAAGATCGGCAAGGGCCGCTTGTCTGGCGCCGCCCTGACCGTGTTCGGCTGGCCGGAGCTGTGGAACGGCCCGAATGCGCCGCACCGCCCTACGCCAGGCTTTGTCGATGAAGCCCGGCATCAGCAGGAGGTGCGCTACACAATCATCAGCAATATGGTTCGCGACTTTCCCAACCAGGTGGGTATTGCCTACACCCCTGAGGACTTCCGGCGCCTCAACCGTGAAGGCAAGTTCGCCATTTTCATCAGCATGCTCAACGCCTATCCGCTGGGCCACGACCTGTCGCAACTGGACCTGTGGACCGCCCGCGGCATGCGCATGTTCGGTTTCAGCTACACCGGCAACAACGATTGGGCGGATTCCTCGCGGCCGTTACCATTTTTCAACGACACCGCCGACGCCCTCGGTGGCCTGTCACCGCTCGGCGAGCAGGCGGTCAAACGCCTCAACGCACTGGGCGTAATTATCGATGTCTCGCAGATGTCGACCCTGGCCTTGGAAGATGTCGCCCGCCTGAGCCGCACACCCATGGTTGCCTCACATTCGGCGCCACGGGCATTGGTAGACATCCCGCGCAACCTCAGCGACAAGGAAATGCAACTGATCAAAAACAGCGGCGGGGTTATCCAGGTGGTCGCGTTTGGCACCTACCTAAAACCGCTGAGCAAACCCACCCTGGACAAGCTTGAAGCGTTGCGCGCACGCTTTGACCTGCAACCCTTGCAAGGCCTGGCCAATGCCTTGATGCCAGGGGATGCGATCATTGCCATCTGGCCGCAAGCGCGCTTTGGCGAGTATGCCGCAAGCCTCTACGGCATCCTTGAAGAGGAGCCCAAGGCCAACCTCAAGCACCTCGTCGACGCCATCGACTACACGGTGAAGAAAGTCGGCATAGATCACGTTGGCATCAGTTCAGACTTCAATGACGGTGGCGGTGTCGACGGTTTTCAGGATGTCAGCGAGATCCGCAACGTCACTGCCGAATTACTGACACGCGGTTACTCGGAGGCCGATATCGGCAAGCTGTGGGGCGGCAACTTCCTGCGTGTATGGGATCAGGTGCAAAAAGCCGCAGACCCGGTTGCCAGCGTCACACCTTGACGCGACCAACAAAAACGCCGCCCGGGTTGACCAAGGCGGCGTTTTCATTCATCGGCAAGCAGCGTTTAGCTGGCCGTGGCCAACAGCGACACCTTCGCGTCACGCACCTGCCCACGCGACTTGTCGTGCTCATACAGTGAGGCGGCAATCTCGTCGGCGCGGATCGGCAGTACCGACAGCAAGGTATCGCTCAACCCGTGACTGGCCTGACTGAAGCCCTGCATGTACAGGCTGGCCTTGCAACGCTCGTCGGTCAGCAAGCGGTAGCTGCGATCGACTTCGTAGTCATGCAGATAATCGTCTAGCGGCGCCAGCAACTGGCGATGCATCTGACGCTCGTAACCGGTGGCCAACACCACGGCGTCATAGCCTTGCATGCGGGTTTCGCCGGTAGCGTTGTTGCGCATCACAAGTTCAACGCCTTGCTCGGTGGCTCTGGCCTGCTGCAGCGTGGTCAGGGTATGGAATGCGTGACGAGCCACACCGGAGACTTTCTGCCGATAGAAGATCGCGTAGATACGCTCGATCAGGTCCAGGTCAACTACCGAATAGTTGGTGTTGTGATACTCATTGATCAAACGCTCGCGCTCGCTGGCCGGCTGCTGGAACACCAGGTCGGTGAACTCCGGAGAAAACACTTCGTTGACGAATGGGCTGTCGTCGGCAGGCTTGAGTGCCGAGCCACGAATGATCAAATCCACCTGCGCCGACGGGTAGCTGTCATTGAGGTCGATAAAGGCCTCAGCAGCACTCTGGCCGCCACCGACAATCGCGATTCGCATCGGCTTGCCGTCAACGCATGGCTGCTTGGCCATACGCGCCAGGTACTGGGAGTGATGGAACACCCGCGCATCACGTTTGAGTGTTTCGAAAATCGCTGGGATACGCGGCGTGCCCCCAGGACTGAGCACCAGTGAGCGCGTCGTTCGTGCGAACTCCACACCCTGCGCATCCCGGGATATGACCCGCAATGCCTCGACCAGTTGATTGTTCAGCACCGGCTCAACCCGCAACACCTCTTCGCCATAGCGACTGTGCGCCTCGAAATGCGACGCCACCCAACGCAGGTAATCATTGAACTCCATACGGCAGGGATAAAACGTGCCCAGGTTGATGAAGTCGACCAAACGGCCGTGCTGCTTGAGGTAGTTCACAAACGAGTACGGGCTGGTTGGATTGCGCAGGGTTACCAGATCCTTGAGAAAGGATATCTGCAGCTCACTCTGGCTTACCAGCGTATTGCCGTGCCAACGGTAGTCGGCCTGTTTGTCGAGAAACAAGGTATCGAGCGGGCCCTGGATTTGTCCGCGCTCTTCCAGGGCGATGGCCAGGGCCAGGTTCGAGGGGCCGAAGCCGATGCCGATCAAGTCATGTACGACGGCCGATTCAATTGCCTGAGTCATATCCAGTGTCCTCCAGATAAGCCCCGATGGTCGGGGTGAAACAAATTAACCCTGTCGGTCATTGGCGAGGCGGCAGGTCGTCTGTTGACTAGGAACGAGAACAATCGGGGAAAATTTAACCAGCCTTCACACCTGGCAGCAGCGCAGTAAATTTTTTCTCGCTGCGCTCGTCCTCCCCAGACAGCAGCGAACCATGAGAAGGCAATGACTCGACCACGTTGGCAGCACACCTTGCGTTTCGGCCTGCCGGTGCTCCTCGCGCTCGGTGCCAGCGCAAGCTGGTGGGCCTGGGACCAGGGCTATCGGGACAACCCCGGCTACAGTTTCGCGGTCATCCGCCAGGCCAACGATATGCACGAACGTCTGCTGACCTTCGATGGGCATATCAGCGTGCCGCTGACACTGGGCTCGGCACACAATCCACTGGATGGCGACAGCCAGGGCCAGTTCGATTTACCCAAGCTGCAGCGTGGTGGCCTGTCCGCGGCGGCGCTTACGGTGTTTGGCTGGCCGCCGATCTGGCAAGGCGAAGGTGCGCCGCATCGCCCCAGCCCCCACTTCGTTGCCCAGGCACGCGCGCAACAGGAATCCAGCTACCGCATCATCAACAACATGGCGCGCGACTTTCCCGAGCAGGCGGCTATCGCCTACTCACCGGACGACGTTCGCAGGCTGCAAGGCGAAGGTAAGTTCGCGATATTCATCAGCATGCTCAATGCCTATCCGCTGGGCACCAGCCTCGATCAGCTGGATTTCTGGGCGGCCCGCGGCCTGCGCATGTTCGGCTTCAACTACGTGGGCAACAACGCCTGGGCTGACTCTTCGCGACCCATGCCGTTCTTCCACGACACCGCCAACGCCCTGGGCGGCCTTTCAACGCTCGGCCAGCAGGCGGTACGCAGGCTCAACGACCTGGGCGTGATCATTGATGTGTCGCAGATGTCCAGCCAGGCCCTGCGCCAGGTCAGCGCCCTGAGCCGCGCGCCGTTGGTGGCCTCGCACTCCGGCCCACGGGCGCTGGTGGATATCCCGCGCAACCTGGACGACGACGAAATGCGCCTGATCGCGGCCAGTGGTGGCGTGGTCATGATCCCCACCTACGGTGACTATTTACGCCCGATCAGTCAGGCGAGCCGAGCGCAGATCGAACAATTGCGCCAACGTTTCGAGCTGCCGCCGCTGCCAAACCAGGCCTGGGCATTGATGCCGGGTGACCCGGCGATCGCCACCTGGCCAGAACAGCGCTTTGGCGAATATGCAAAAGCGCTGTACGCCATTCTCGCCGAGGAGCCGAAGGCCACCTTGAACGACTTCGGCAATGCTATCGATCATGCAGTGAAGACCATCGGTATCGAGCATGTCGGCATCAGCTCCGACTTCAACGACGGCGGTGGCCTCGAAGGTTTCGAGGATGTCAGCCAGATCCGCAACGTCACCGCCGAACTGCTGTCTCGCGGCTACTCCGAAGCCGATATCGGCAAGCTCTGGGGCGGCAACTTCCTCAGGGCCTGGGCGCAGGTCCAGCACTCCTCAAAAACCCTCAGCGCGCGATGAACCTTGTCATGACCGACCGTAGAACATTCCTCAAACAGGCCGGGTTGCTCGCCGCCGCCCTGCCGCTGACCGGCACCCTCGGCCCAAGCGCCCTGGCCAACGTGCCAACACCTTCGGGCGGTGATAAATGGGCGCAGTTTCGCCAATTGTTCGACCAGGATCCGACCTACATCCACTTCGCCAATTTTCTCGTCACCTCGCACCCCAGACCGGTGCGCGAGGCCATTGCCCAGCACCGTGCCAACCTTGATCGCAATCCTGGCCTGGCCATGGACTGGGACCTGGAGGAAACCTGGACGCGTGAAGCCGAGGTACGTAAATGGGCTGGGCGCTATTTGAACGCCAAGCCGGCACAGATCGCCCTCACCGGTAGCACCACCGAAGGGCTGGCGATGATCTATGGCGGTATCCATGTGCGCCCGGACCAGGAAATTCTCACCACTCGCCACGAGCACTATTCAACCCACCATGTGTTGAACTTTCGTGCCGAGCGCGAAGGCACCCGGGTCCGGCGCATCGATCTGTTCAAGGCCCCGCACAGTGTTTCCAGTGACGAAGTGCTGGGCAGCATAGCGGCCAACATCCGCGCCAATACGCGGGTACTGGGCATGACCTGGGTGCATTCGGGCAGCGGCGTCAAATTGCCCATCGGCGAAATCGGCCAGCTTGTCGCCGAACACAACCGCAACCGCGACGACAAGGAGCGCATTCTCTACGTGGTTGACGGCGTGCATGGATTTGGCGTGGAAAACCTCGACTTTCCCGACATGCACTGCGACTTCTTCATTGCCGGCACCCACAAATGGCTGTTCGGCCCACGCGGTACGGGGATCATCTGCGCCCGCTCGGAACAGCTCAAAGATGTCAGCCCACTGGTGCCGACCTTTTCCCAGGACAGCGACTTTGCCACCAGCATGACCCCGGGCGGCTACCACGCTTTCGAACACCGCTGGGCGCTGGACAAGGCTTTCGAATTGCACCTGCAGTTAGGTAAGGCCGAGGTCCAGACCCGCATCCATCAACTCAATGCCGATTTACGCCAGCGCTTGCAGGGTATGCCGCAGATCGAACTGGTAACACCGAGCAGCACGGCGCTGTCCTCGGGCTTCAGTTTTTTCCGGGTCAAGGGCAAGGACAGTGACAAGGTTGCCGCCGAGCTGATGAAGCAACGCGTAGTGGCCGACGCCGTCAACCGTGATGTCGGGCCCGTGGTGCGCACGGCGCCGGGTTTGCTCAACAACGAAGCCGAAATCGAACGCTTCATGGCCATCCTCGCCAAGGCCGTGTAGCGCCGCCACTTTCATTAAAAATCGAGAGAGCAATGAATTCACAGACTCCCCGTATCTCGACAGCCAAGGTCATCTCCGGCCTGGCGCTCGGCGCCTTGCTCGTCACCCTCGCCCCCGCGGTGGCTCAGGCAGACGACGCACATAAGCCTGGTGAAGTGTTCAAGGATTGTAAAGACTGCCCGGCAATGGTGGTGCTGCCCGCCGGGACCTTCACCATGGGTACCCCCGAAGACGAACAGGGTCGCGAAGCCGACGAAGGTCCGATGCACCAAGTAACGTTCAGCAAGCCCTTCGCCATGAGTCACTTCCAGGTACTCAGCGGTGAATGGAATGCTTACCTCAAGGACAGCGGTTACCAGATGCCCGACGGCGACGACCGTCCTGGCCGCGAATGCCTTGCCGGGGTACCGCGCTACGCGCTCAGCGACGAGTACAAGCGCGCCGACAAGAACCGCTACCCAGCCGTCTGCATGAATTTCCATGAGGCCCAGGCATATACCGACTGGCTGTCGAAAAAGACCGGCAAACGCTACCGCCTGCTCAGCGAGGCCGAGCGCGAATACGCTGCGCGCGGCGGCAGCAAAGGTGCGCAACCTTTTCCACGCGATGAAGGCAAAGCCTACAGCATCGCCAAGCACGCCAATACCTATGGCCCGGAAGACGGCTTCAGCTTTCTCGCCCCGGCGGGCAGCTACGCGGCCAATGCCTTTGGCATCTACGACGCCCATGGCAACGTCTACGAGTGGACGGCCGATTGTCAGAATGACAGCTACGTCGGCGCCCCCAGCGATGGCAGCGCCTGGAAGCAAGGCGACTGCGTGGTGCGCATGATCCGCGGCAACGACTGGACCGAAGCGCCGATTTTTTCGCGCTCGGGCAACCGCAACTACCGGCGCCCGGAAACCCGTGGCGACTGGATCGGCTTTCGCGTGGTGCGCGAGCTCTGATCGACAGCCAGGCAGGAGGCAACGCGGCTAAATCGTCCCGCGCCTGGCTCGTCTTCCAACACACAGCCATCGCCCGCTTCACGGGCCAGTCCACCCCGCCCTAGGCTCCCAGCCCGTTGCGAACGAGGTAGTTTCATGACCGCAGCATCGCGTAGCGCCACCCGCGAACTCTTGAGCCTGCTCAAGCCGTACCGCCTGTTGGTGATTTTTTCCATTGTTCTGGGCATCATCGGCGGCCTGGCCGTTACCGCCCTGCTCGCCACGGTCAACCAGGGCCTGCACAACGACGATGGCATGAGCAAGGGTATCGTGCTGGCCTTTGTCGGCCTATGTGTGGTGGCGCTGCTGAGCAGCATCGCAGCCGATATCGGCACAAACTATGTAGGCCAGCATGTCATCGCCAAGCTGCGCAAGGAACTGGGCGCCAAGGTGCTGTCGGCACCGATCGAGCAGATTGAACGCTACCGTACCCATCGTCTGATTCCGGTGTTGACCCACGATGTCGACACCATCAGCGACTTCGCCTTTTCCTTTGCTCCACTGGCCATTTCCCTGACCGTGGTGGTCGGCTGCATGGGGTATCTGGCCAGCCTGTCGCTGCCGATTTTCTTTCTTACCCTGACCGCTATCGGCGTCGGCTCGGCCATTCAGTACGTCGCACAGCGCAAAGGGTTGCGTGGTTTCAACGCTGCGCGCGAAGCGGAAGACGACTTGCAAAAGCACTATCAGGCCATTGCCGAAGGCGCCAAGGAACTGCGCATTCACCGCCCCCGTCGCCACGCCATGTTGACCCGCAATATTCAAGGCACCGCCGATCATATCCGCGACACCCACGTACGCTCGATCAACATCTTCGTGATCGCCAAGAGCCTCGGGACCATGCTGTTCTTCGTGGTCATCGGCCTGGCCTTGACTCTGCAATCGCTATGGCCGAGCAATGATCCGGCAGTGATCAGCGGCTTCGTGCTGGTGCTGCTGTATATGAAAGGCCCGCTGGAAAGTCTGATTGGCAACCTGCCGATCATCAGCCGCGCGCAGATTGCCTTCCGACACATCGCCGATCTGGCCGAGCGCTTCTCTTCACCGGAACCGCACCTGTTGCTCAATGCCGAGCACAGCGCGCCTGCTGCGCTGGAGCGCCTGGAACTGCGCAACGTGCAGTACAGCTTCCCGGCCGTGCCAGGCAGTGATCCATTTACCCTGGGGCCGGTCAACCTGAGTATCGCCCCTGGCGAAATACTGTTTATCGTCGGTGAAAACGGCTGTGGTAAAACCACCCTGATCAAACTGTTGCTGGGCCTCTACACCCCCCATCAGGGTCAGGTACTGGTCAATGGCAAAGCAGTGGATGCGCAAAGCCTGGACGACTACCGCCAGCACTTCACCACGATCTTCGCCGACTACTTCCTGTTCGAAGACCTGATGAAAGACGGCAGTAGCCTGCCCGCCGATGCCGGCCAGTACCTGCAGCGCCTGGAAATCGCCCACAAGGTCAGCGTGCGCGATGGCGCGTTCACCACCACTGACCTGTCCACCGGCCAGCGCAAGCGCCTGGCGCTGGTCAGCGCCTGGCTGGATGAACGTCCGGTACTGGTCTTCGATGAATGGGCCGCCGACCAGGACCCGGCCTTCCGCCGGGTGTTCTACACCGAGCTGCTGCCTGACCTGAAACGCCTGGGCAAGACCATCATCGTCATCTCCCATGACGATCGCTACTTCGACATCGCCGACCATTTGCTGCGCATGGAAGCCGGCAAGGTTGTCAGCGAGCCCAGCTTCGCCTGAAAACTGCAGCGAACGCCCGCCGTTCGCTGCTTTACGTTAAATCCGACTCGTCGTCCTTCGTCTTTCTGAGAACGCACAATTCCTGCCGACGGCGACGAGATCGATGATGAATCCACAGCACTCCCTCCCCGAAGATGACCTGCTGGCCTTGTTAATGGCCGATGAAGCAGGCGCCCCGGACGCCATCGCCACCCGTTCCGATCAAGCCCCTCAACCCCTGTCGTTTGCCCAGCAACGCCTGTGGTTCGTACAACAATTCGCGCCACTGGGCTCAGCTTACAACTTGCCACGCGCCTTGCTGCTGAAGGGTGAGTTACGGGGGGACTCGCTGGAGTCGGCCCTACAGCAGGTAATTGAACGCCATGACATCCTCAGAACCCGTTTCGAAGAAATCGACGGCCAGCCCATGCAGGTGCTCACCCCACAGGCGAAACTGCACCTTCATCACCATGATCTTTGTGCCCTGATCCCTCTCGAACGCGACACTCGACTCCAACAACAGCTAACGGCCGAGGCAGGAAAACCTTTCGACCTGGGCTGTGCCCCATTGATTCGCGCCAACCTGATTCGCCTGGCCGAGGACCAGCATGTGTTGCTGTTGAACATGCACCATATTGTCTCCGACGCCTGGTCCAACCCGATCCTCATGCAGGACCTGAGCCGCGCCTACCAGAACGCCGTGCAAGGTCACAGTCAATCACTGCCACGGCCGGCCATCCAGTACAGCGATTATGCTCGCTGGCAGCGCCAGGACTACCTCACCACCGCCCAACATGCCAAGGCTGCGCGCTACTGGCGCGACTACCTTGGTGGCGAGATCACCCCGCTGGACCTGCCGTTGGATCGGCCTCGCATCGATGGCCGTGTAGCCCTCGCCGGCACGGTTACCGCGAGCCTGCCGGCGCCACTGGTGGCAGGTCTCAACAGCTTCTGCCAAGTCCACGGGCTGACCCCATTCGTGGTGATGCTCGGCGCCTGGCAACTGCTGTTGGGCCGCTATGCCAATCAAGACGATTTCACCGTCGGGGTACCCAATGCCAGCCGTAATCAGGCCCAAACCCAGGATCTGGTGGGCTACTTTGTCAGCACCCAGATCTACCGCGCGCAACTCGATGGTAGCCAATCGGTACTGAGCTTTCTGCAAGCGCTGCGCGAACAGTCGCTGGCAGCCCTGGAGCATGCCGACTACCCCATCGAACTGATCCTCGATGACTTGCAACTACAGCGCAGCAGCGAAGCAAATCCGTTGTTCCAGACCCTGTTCAACTGGCGCGTGGCGACCGGCGAACAAGCGCCGTTGCACTTCGCCGACCTGTTGCTGGACTTTCTGCCGCTGGGACAGCAGGAAGCCAAGTTCGACCTCTCCCTGGATATCACCTACAACCCTCGCAGCATCCAAGCCAGCTTCGAGTACGACAGCACGTTGTTCGCTTGCGCCAGTATCGAGCGCCTGGCGCGGCATTGGCAGAAGCTGCTGAACGCCCTGATCACACAGCCACGATACGCCGTCGGCGAACTGCCCATGCTCGACGCCGATGAGCAAAAAGCGCTGCTCGCATGTGGTAATGACACCGCCGTGCCGCGTCCAGACCTGCCCGCCGTGCACCTGCAGGTTGCTGCGCAAGCCGCCAGCACGCCTCAGCGCCTGGCCGTTGCCTGCCACGGAAAGACCCTTACTTATGCCGAGCTCGACAGCCGCGCCAACCGTCTCGCCCATCACCTGATCGAGCTGGGCGTGGGGCCTGATGTGTTCGTCGGCGTGGCACTGGAGCGTAGCGTCGATCTGGTGGTCGGCCTGCTGGCGATCCTCAAGGCCGGTGGCGCCTACTTGCCACTGGACCCGAACTACCCCGCTGAACGCCTCACCTACATGATGCAGGACAGCGCTGTTGAGCGAGTGCTGCTGCACCCCGAGCAGCAGCACAGCATCCCACTGCCCGAGGGTGTGCAGGCGGTGTACCTGCACAGCGTTCACGAGCAATTGCGCGGCTACGCCGAGACAGCGCCGCAGGTGACGGTCGACCCCGAACATCTGGCCTACATGATTTACACCTCGGGCTCCACCGGCCAACCCAAGGGCGTACAGGTGCGGCACGGGGCGCTGGCCAACCATATGGCCTGGATGCAACAGTCACTGCAGCTGACAGCAGACGATCGAGTTCTGCAGAAGACTGCGATCAGCTTCGACGCCTCGGTGTGGGAATTCTGGCTGCCACTGCAGAACGGCGCTCAACTGCGACTGGCCAGCTCCGCCCTGAACCAGGATTTATCCCTGCTCTGGCAGGAGCTTGCCGCCGAGCGCATCACTGTCCTGCAGATGGCCCCGTCACTGCTGCAAGCCCTGCTGAGCCAGGCGGATGCTCGACAATTGGCCAGTTTGCGCCTGGTGCTGCTGGGCGGCGAAGCACTGGCTGTGGCGTTGGTAGCGCAACTACAGGCATTGTGGCAGGGACGCATCGTCAACCTTTATGGCCCGACCGAAGCGACGATCGACAGCTGCCAGCAGAGCATTGTCGAATCGCTCGACGGCTCCATTGCCCCGATCGGCCTGCCGATCGACAACGTTCGCGTGCACGTCCTCGATCGGCAACTGCAGTCTTGCCCGCATGGCAGCGCTGGCGAGCTGTATATCGGTGGTGCGGGCCTGGCGCGTGGCTACCACCAGCGCCCGGCATTGACTGCCGAGCGCTTCGTACCTGATCCTTTCAGCGCCAGCGGCGAGCGCCTGTACCGCAGCGGCGACCTCACCCGCCGGCGTGCCGATGGCACGCTCGAGTACCTGAGCCGAATCGATCAGCAAGTGAAAATCCGAGGTCTGCGTATTGAGCTGGGCGAGATCGAAGCCCGCCTGCTGCAACGTGCCGGGATCGTCGAAGCTGCCGTACTGGCCCAACCGAGCGGCAACGGACTGCAACTGGTGGCCTACCTTGCTGGCGCACACGTGCCAGACCAGCTCAGCGCCGCCAGCCTGCGTGAATCACTGCGCCAAACCCTGCTGCAGCAACTGCCGGATTACATGGTGCCGGCCCATTACCTGTTTCTCGACAGTCTGCCGCTGACGCCCAATGGCAAGCTTGATCGCCGCGCGCTCCCGGCGCTGGACAGCCGTCACGGCCAGCGTGCCTATCAGGCGCCGAGTGACGCCATGCAGCAACACATCACTCACCTCTGGCAAGAGGTGCTCAAACTTGAGCAGATCGGCGTCAACGACAACTTCTTCGAGTTGGGCGGCGACTCGATTCTGTCCATCCAGGTCGTCAGCCGCGCCCGCCAGGCTGGCATTCGCTTCACGCCCAAGGATCTGTTCAAGCACCAGACCATTCAAAGCCTGGCCCAGGTCGCGCAATGGGGTGAAAGCGCCGTGCAAGCCGATCAAGGCCCGGTGCTGGGCGAGACGCCGTTGCTGCCGATCCAGCATGCATTCTTTGCCAGCGCCATCGAGCAGCGCCAGCACTGGAACCAGTCGGTGATGCTCAAACCGGCAGCCCCGTTACATGCAGACACCCTGCATAGCGCCCTGGTAGCGCTGGTCGAACACCACGATGCCTTGCGCCTGCGCTTTACCCAGGTGGATAACCGCTGGCAAGCCATTCACACGCCGCTGACCGATAGCTCGACACTGCTGTGGCAGCGCAGCGTCGCCGATGCACAAGCGATGCTCGATGTGAGCAATGCAGCGCAACGCAGCCTCGACCTCAGTGACGGGCCGTTGCTGCGCGCGGTGTTGATGAGCCTGGCCGACGGCAGCCAGCGCCTGCTGCTGGTGGTCCATCATCTGGTCATCGACGGTGTGTCCTGGCGCATCCTCTTCGACGACTTGCAGCAGGTCTACCAGCAATTGCACAACGGTCAGGCGCCGAAGTTGATGGCCAAGACCAGCGCGTTCAAGTCCTGGGCCGAACGCTTGGGTGAACATGCCCGCAGCCGCGCAGTGGAGGCCGAGCTGGGGTATTGGCAGGCGCAGCTGCAAGACCTGAACCCCGACTTGCCCTGCAACAACCCCAACGGCAGCTTGCTTGGCCGCCACGCCGGAACGCTCGGTGTGCAGTTGAGCCAGGCCCACACCCGCCAGTTGTTGCACACCGCGCCTGCAGCCTATCGAACGCAGATCAATGACTTGCTGCTGACTGCCCTGGCACGTGCAGTACAACGCTGGAGCGGCCAGTCACAGGTGCTGGTGCAGTTGGAAAGCCATGGCCGTGAAGCGCTGTTCGATGATATCGACCTGACCCGCAGCGTCGGCTGGTTTACCAGCCTGTACCCGGTGCGTCTGTCGCCGCAGGCAGCGATGGGGGATGCGATCAAGACCATCAAGGAGCAACTGCGCGCGGTACCAGACAAAGGCATCGGCTACGGCGCCTTGCGCTATCTGGGTGACGCCACGATTGCCGAGCAACTCCAGGCGTTGCCGCAGCCGCGTATCACCTTCAACTACCTGGGCCAGTTCGACGGCAGCTTCGATAGCGACAACGGCGCCTTGTTCGCCCCCAGCGGTGAAGCCGTCGGCGATGAAAAGAGCCATGACACCCCGCTCGGCAACTGGTTGACGGTCAACAGCCAGGTCTACGACAACCGCCTGAACATGGCCTGGACCTTCAGCCACGAAATGTTCGCTGAGGCTCAGGTGGAACAACTTGCACAGTTCTGCCGTGAAGAGCTGGAACAACTGATCGAACACTGCAGCAGCGGCGAGCACCTGGGCCTGACCCCTTCGGACTTCCCGCTGGCGACCCTCAGCCAACAGCAGCTCGACGCCCTGCCGATTGCCGTGCGAAACATCGACGATATCTACCCGCTGTCACCCATGCAGGAAGGTCTGCTGGTGCATACCTTGCTGGAGAAGCACTCGGGCATCTACTTCATGCAAGAGTGCTACACCATCGGCGAAAGCATCGACTACACCTTGTTCGATGCAGCCTGGCAGCAAGTGGTGCAGCGCTACGAAGCGATTCGTGCCTCTTTTCTGTGGAACACCGGTGGCCAATTGCTGCAGGTGATTCATCGCAACACCCCGGTCAAGGTTGAATTGCTCGACCTTAGCGACCTGCCCCTGGAGCAGGCCGAGCCGCGCATCATCGAACTGCTGCGCGAAGAGCGCGAAACGGGGTTCGACCTGGCCAAGGAGCCGCCGATCCGCTTCAAGCTGATCAAACTAATCGACCAGACTCACCGCTTCGTCATGAGCAACCACCACATCCTTATCGATGCCTGGTGCCGTTCGTTGTTGATGGCAGACTTTTTCGAGATCTACCACGCCTCCCGCGAAGGTCGGCCCAGCCAACTGGCCACGCCGTATCGCTTCCGCAATTTCATTGAATGGCTGCAGGGCCAGGACCGCGAGGCCGCGCAAGGTTTCTGGCGAGCGCAACTTGCGGGGCTGGAGCAGGCCACGCCATTGCCCACCGACCGCCCGCAAATCAGTGGCGCGGCGCATTCGGTCATCGACGACAACTACACCTGGTTGAGCAGCGAGCAAAGCATGCGACTGCAGGAAGCGGCCAACCAGCAACGGCTGACCGTCAACACCTTCGTCCAGGCTGCCTGGGCCTTGACCCTGCATCATCACAGCCGCTCCCGCGATATTGTCTTCGGCGTAACCGTCTCCGGACGTCCGGCTCATATTCCGCAGATGCAGGATACCGTCGGCCTGTTCATCAACAGCGTGCCGTTGCGCATCAAGCTACCCTCCCCGGACGTGCGCACCCGTACACTGGATTGGTTGCACACCATTCTCGACACCAACGTCTCGCTGCGTGAATATGACTACCTGCCACTGGTAAACATCCAGGCCTGTAGCGAACTGCAAAAAGGCCAGCAACTGTTCGACAGCCTGTTCGTCTTCGAGAACGCGCCGATGGCCGCCTCGGTTGGCGCCGATGCGCAGGACATGGGGGTGATTTCCGAGTCGTCGCGGACCCACACCAACTACCCGATCACCGTGGTGGTCTACCCTGGCGAGCAACTCGGCCTGCACCTGTCGTATGACACGCGCTATTTCGACCGCGCAACCATGGACGCACTGTTGGCGCAGTTCCAGCAACTGCTGGTGAGCCTGCCTTCGCAGCTGCAGGCACCGCTTGAACAGGTGGCGCAGCTGGAAAACGGCGAGCATCACGACTGGATTGTGCAGCACAACCAGACTGCCGTCGCCCATGCCCTGGACCGCTCGTTCATCGAGCTGTTCGAAGCGCAGGTCGACCAGCACCGCGAGCAGCCCGCCGCCAGTTGCCAGAACCACGTGTGGAGCTACAACGCTCTCGACCGTCACGCCAACCGCGTTGGCCATGCCCTGCTCGCCCATGGTGTGACGCAGGACCAGCCAGTGGCGCTGCTGACCGACCGCAGCCTGGAACTGCTGGCGACCATCGTCGGCGCTTTCAAGGCCGGCGCCGGTTACCTGCCGCTGGACCCAAGCCACCCCGACGAACGTATTGCCAACATCCTCGCGGCCAGTCGCACCCCGGCGCTGATCTGTACTGCCCGCTATCGTGAACGCGCCCGCTCATTGCTGGCAGGCCTGGCGCAGCCGGTGCAACTGCTGGTCTGGGAGGACGTGCTCGATAGCGGCTACAGCGAAACCCGCCCAGGCATCTTCAGCGCAGCCAACAGCCTTGCGTACGTGATTTTCACGTCCGGCTCCACCGGGCAGCCCAAGGGCGTGATGGTCGAGCAAGCCGGCATGCTCAACAACCAGTTGAGCAAGGTACCCTACCTTGGCCTGGGCACGCGCGACATCATCGCCCAGACCGCTTCGCAGTCGTTCGATATTTCAGTCTGGCAGTTCCTCACCGCGCTGCTGTGCGGCGCCCAGGTACGCATCATTCCCGATGAGGTGTCCAAGCACCCGGCGCGGCTGCTGGCAGAGATTGAAGAACAGCATGTCAGCGTGCTGGAGATTGTCCCGGCACTGATCCAGGCCCTGCTCGAAGAACAGCACAGCAACCTCACCGAACTGCGCTGGTTGCTGCCCACCGGCGAAGCGCTGCCAGCGGAAACAGCGGCAGGATGGCTGCAACGTTATCCACACATCCCACTGGTCAATGCTTACGGCCCGGCCGAATGCTCCGACGACGTCGCCTTCTACCAGATCGATCAGGCGGCCACCGAGCGCACCCACATCCCCATCGGTTACCCCACCGACAACAACCGCTTGTACCTGCTCGATGACTACCTGTGCCCGGTCCCCGATGGTGCGGTGGGTGAGATCTGCATTGCCGGTGTCGGCGTCGGTCGCGGCTATTGCGCCGATCCGGGCAAGACCGTCTGCGTGTTCGTGCCCAACCCTTTTGCCTTGCTGGCGGGCGAGCGCCTGTACAAGACCGGCGACCTGGCGCGCCGACGCAAGGAAGACGGCGCCCTGGAGTACCTGGGGCGGGTCGATCAGCAGGTCAAGGTCAATGGCTTTCGCATCGAGCTGGGCGAGATCGAGGCGCAGATCAGCCTGTTCCCCGGCATTCGCGAAGCCGCAGCGCTGGTCATCGAGCATGCCTTGGGCAAGCAACTGGTGGCGTTCCTCACCCTGGAAGCCCAAACGCAGGCCGACAGCAACAACCTCGACGACCTGCGTGCATTCCTCAAACGCCGTCTGCCGGTGTACATGAACCCCAGCCTGTACCAAGTGTTGGAACAGATGCCACGCAACGCCAACGGCAAGCTCGACCGCAAGGCCTTGGCCCGCCTCGAAACCCAAGGTCCGCAACAGCTTTTCCGCGCACCGCAGAGTGAATTGCAGCATGCCGTAGCGACCGTTTGGCAAACCGTGCTGAAGGCCGAACACATCGGTCTTGATGACAATTTCTTCGCCTTGGGCGGCAACTCGCTGTTGGCCACACAGGTCACCTCGCGCATCCAACTGGAGCTGGCAATCGAGGCGCCGCTGGCGGCCTTGTTCGAAAGCGCCAGCCTGGAGGACTTCGTTCGCCGCCTGCCGGCCCCGGCTGCGCCAACCACTGAAAACGAATTGACCGATCTGTTCGATCTGCTCGATGTGCTGGAGACTCAATGATGCAAAGCAAAGCCCTGTCTGACTTGATCGAACGCTTTATCAAGTTGCCCACAGCCCAGCGCAAAACCCTCTACCAGCAAATGGTCAGCAAAGGCGTGAACATCGCGCGCCTGCCGATCCCGGTGACGCGCGACAGCTTTGAACGTATTGCACTGTCGTTCGCCCAGGAGCGGCAATGGTTTCTCTGGGGGCTGGACCCCAGCAGCAGTGCCTACAATCTGCCAACCGCCCTGCGCTTGCGCGGTGCGCTGGATGTGCCGGCCTTGCAGGGCAGTTTCGATGCTTTGGTGATGCGTCACGAAAGCCTGCGCACACGCTTTGTCGAAGAGGGTGACCAACGCCTGCAAGTGGTCGAGGCCGAAGGCCGAATTGTCATGGAGCAGTTGGCGCTACCCGCTACTGGCAACGACACCACTGACCGGTTGGATGCCTACATCGCCGAACAGATTGCCCGGCCGTTCGATCTGCAGAGCGGGCCGTTGCTACGCGTGCAGTTGCTGCGCCTGGGTGCCGACGACCATGTCTTGTTGTTGGTGCAGCACCATATCGTTTCCGATGCCTGGTCGATGCAGGTGATGGTCCGCGAACTGATCGCCGGCTACAGCCAGAAAAGTGCCGGGCAACCCACGACCCTGCCCGACTTACCGATCCAATATGCCGACTACGCACTGTGGCAACGCCACTGGATGGAAGCCGGTGGCCGCGAAGAGCAGTTAGCCTACTGGCGCGAACAACTGGGTGATGAACAGCCGGTACTGCAGTTGCCTGCCAGCCGCCCACGACCGCCCGTACGCAGTGATCGCGGCGCGTTGCACAAGGTAGAGCTGGACGCTGAACTGGGTCAGGCGCTCAAAGCCTTGGCCAAGCAGCAAGGGGTTACCCTGTTCATGCTCATGCTGGCCGCCTTCCAGGCCTTGCTGCATCGTTGCAGCGGCCAGGACGACATTCGCGTCGGCGTGCCCATCGCCAACCGCAACCGGGTAGAAACCGAAGGGCTGATCGGCTTTTTCGTCAACACCCAGGTGCTGCGTGCGCAGTTGCATGGTGAGTTGCCGTTCAGCGACCTGCTGCAGCAGGTCAAGCAGCGCGCCCTTGGTGCCCAGGCTCATCAAGACTTGCCATTCGAGCAACTGGTCGATGCCCTGCAACCTGAGCGCAACATGAGCCACACCCCCTTGTTCCAGGTGGTCTACAACCACCTCAGCGCCGCGCCGGTCAGCGCCGCAGTGACGGCCGGGGATATCCAGGGATTGTCTGTCGAAGCGATCGAGTGGGCCAACCAGACCGCGCAGTTCGACCTGGCCCTCAACACCTACGAATCAGAGCAGAGCCTGTCGGCCTCGTTCATCTATGCAACCGATCTGTTCGATGCTCAAGATGCACGTTTGCTGGCCAATCACTGGCTGAATCTATTGCGCGCCATTGCCCGGAACCCGCAGCAGCGTATCGGTGAACTGACATTGCTCGACCAGGATGAGCAACAGGCGATGCTGGCGCAATGGAACCCGGTGCCCCGCCACTTCGAAGTCGAGCGTTGCCTGCATCAATTGATCGAGCAGCAGGCCGCCCTTCGCCCCCAGGCCATCGCCCTGACCTTTGAAGGCCAGCACCTGAGTTATGAGGCGCTCAACCGTCGCGCCAACCGCCTGGCCCATCACCTGATCAGCCAGGGCGTCGGCCCCGACCGCCTGGTTGGCCTGGCCTGCGCGCGCTCCTTCGACATGCTTGTGGCTATCCTCGCCATCCTCAAGGCCGGCGGCGCCTATGTACCGCTCGACCCGCAATACCCCGAGGACCGCCTGGCCTACATGATCGAGGACAGCGGCATCGCCCTGCTCCTGGGGCAACCGGCGGTGCTCCAGCACCTGCCGCTGCCCGAAGGGCTGGCAACCGTCGCCCTCGACGCGAGCTTTGCCGAGCAGCCCGAGCACAACCCGGAGGTTGCCCTGAGTCCAGACAACCTGGCCTATGTCATCTACACCTCAGGCTCCACCGGCCGGCCCAAAGGCACGCTGCTGCCGCACCGCAACGTGCTGCGCCTGTTCGGCGCCACCCAGGACTGGTTCGGCTTCGACCACGACGATGTCTGGAGCCTGTTCCACTCCTATGCCTTCGACTTCTCGGTGTGGGAGATCTTCGGTGCCCTGCTCCATGGTGGTCGCCTGCTGATCGTGCCTCAAGACACCACGCGTGCCCCCGACGACTTCTACGCCTTGCTGTGCGACGAAGGCGTCAGCGTCCTCAACCAGACCCCTTCGGCTTTTCGCCAGCTCATGCATGTGGCCTGCGCCGAACAGAACCTTCAGCGTGACAACCGCCTGCGGCATGTGGTGTTCGGCGGCGAAGCCCTCGATATCGGCAGCCTGACGCCCTGGTTCCAGCGCTTCGGTGACCAGGCCCCACGCCTGGTCAACATGTACGGCATCACCGAGACCACCGTACACGTCACCTATCGCCCGTTGTCGTGCGCCGACCTCCAGCAAGCCAGCGTCAGCCCGATTGGTGAGCCGATTGCGGACCTGTCCTGGTACCTGCTCGACGCCCAGCTCAATCCGGTGCCGCACAACTGTATCGGTGAGCTGTATGTCGGCCGCGCGGGTCTTGCCCGTGGCTACCTCAACCGCGCCGATCTCACTGCCACGCGCTTCATTCCCAACCCGTTCGACAATGACGGCAGCCGCCTGTACCGAACCGGTGACCTGGCACGCTGCACTGCCGATGGAGCGATCGAATACATCGGCCGTATCGACCATCAGGTGAAAATTCGTGGCTTCCGTATCGAGCTGGGTGAAATCGAGGCGCGCCTGCAAGCCCTCGACGGCATTCGTGATGCAGTGGTGCTGGCGCAACCTGGCCCCAGCGGCGCGCAACTGGTGGCCTACGTGGTGGCCGACGATGCACGACTGGAGATCGCCGAGCTCAAGGCCCGGCTCAAGGCGTCGCTGCCCGACTACATGGTCCCCGCGCATGTGCTACTGCTCGAACGCCTGCCGCTGACCACCAATGGCAAGCTTGATCGCAAGGCGTTGCCACAGCCCGACAGCCAGGCACAGCAACAGGGCTACACAGCCCCCCGCGAAGGCCTGGAGCAACAGATTGCCGAACTCTGGCAGCAGGTGCTGCAAGTCGAACGGGTCGGCCGCGACGACAACTTCTTTGAACTCGGTGGCGACTCGATCATCTCCATTCAGATGGTCAGCCGCGCTCGCCAGGCTGGTATCCGTTTCACTACCAAGGAGCTGTTCCAGCACCAGAGCGTGGCCCGTCTGGCTGGCATTGCCCAGCACATCGAGCAGGGTCAGGTCATCGACCAAGGGCCAGTAACAGGAATCGCACTGCTGCTGCCAATTCAGCAATGGTTCTTCGAAGAGGTTCAGCAACAACGTCATCATTGGAACCAGGCTGTGGTACTCAAGCCACGCCAGGCACTAGAGCCTGCCATCCTCGAAGAGGCCCTGCGCGCCTTGCTGGCACACCATGACGCCCTACGCCTGGTGTTCCGTGAACAAGGCCTGGGCTGGGTGGCCGAGCACCGGCCGCCGGCCGAACTGAGCGAACCGCTGCTGCGCAGTCTGCGCCTGGAAAACCTCGAAGATCTGCGCGAAATGGGCGAACAGAACCAACGCAGCCTCGACCTGACTAACGGCCCGTTGCTGCGCGCCATGCTCGCCGAACTGCCCGATGGCAGTCAGCGCCTGCACCTGGTGGTGCATCATCTGGTGGTCGACGGAGTGTCCTGGCGCATCCTGTTCGAAGACCTGCAATTCGCCTACGAACAGCTGCAGGCCACTCGCAAGGTCAAGCTACCCGCCAAGACAAGCGCTTTCAAACACTGGGCCGAGCACCTCGAAGGCTATGCTCGCGCCCGCCTCGGCCAGCAGGACGAGGTGTTCTGGCAACGCCAGCTGCAGGGTGCCCCTGAGGGCCTGCCGTGCGACAACCCCGAAGGTGGCCTGCAGAACCGCAATGCCATGACCGTGCATGCACGCCTGCCACAAGCGCAGACTCGTGCCCTGTTGCAACATGCCCCAGCGGCCTACCGCACCCAGGTCAACGATCTGCTGCTCACCGCATTGGCGCGAGTGATCTGCCGCTGGACCGGTGAACGCAGCATGCTGGTACAGCTCGAAGGTCATGGCCGCGAGGAGCTGTTCGACGACATCGACCTATCGCGTACCGTGGGCTGGTTCACCAGTATGTTCCCGGTACACCTGACCCCCGCCGATGATCTGGGACTGGCGATCAAACACGTCAAGGAGCAACTGCGGGCCATTCCCGACAAAGGCATCGGCCATGGTGCTCTGCGTTACTTGGGCACGCCCGAGAGCCGCGAGCGCATGCAAGCATTGCCGCAGCCGCGTATCACCTTCAACTATCTGGGCCAGTTCGACGCAAGCTTCGGCGAAGAGCAAGGCGCCCTATTCATCCCTACCGGCGACCCCGCCGGTGCCGAACAGGATGCAAACGCACCGCTGGGCAACTGGCTGACCCTCAATGGCCAGGTGTATGGCGGCGAACTGAGCATGGGCTGGACCTTCAGCACCGAGATGTTCGACAGCACCACCTTGCAGCGCCTGGCCAACGACTATATGGCCGAATTGGCCAGAGTGGTGGAGCATTGCTGCCTACCGAGTCAGCATGGCGTCACGCCTTCCGACTTCAAGCTGGCGAACCTCACCCAGATGCAACTCGATACGCTGCCGGTGCCAGCCGGCAACATCGAAGACATCTACCCATTGTCACCGATGCAACAAGGTATGCTGTTCCACACCCTGTATGCCGAAGGTAGTGGCGACTACATCACGCAAATGTGCGTGGATGTCGAAGCACTCGACCCCGAGGCTTTCCGCAAGGCCTGGGAAACGGCCGTGGACGCCCACGACATTCTGCGCAGCAGCTTCATCTGGGAAAATGGTTTGGCCCAACCGGTGCAATTGGTGCACCGTCGAATCGAGCTGCCGTTCCGCTATCTCGACTGGCAACTGCGTGACGACCTCAGCGAGGCGCTGGCGCAGTTGGCCGAACAGGATCGCCTGCAAGGTTTCGACCTCAGTACCGCACCACTGCTGCGTCTGTGCCTGGTGCGCACCGGCGAGAACCGCCATCACCTGATCTACACCCACCACCACATCCTGCTCGACGGCTGGAGCAACTCACTGCTGCTGGGCGAAGTGCTGCAGCGCTATCGAGGTGAGCCTGTACCGGCTACGGGCGGACGCTACCGCGACCTGATCGCCTGGCTGCACCAACAGGACGCAACCGCTTCCCAGGCGTTCTGGAGCGACCAGTTCTCACACTTCGAGGCCCCCACGCTACTGGCTCACGCCCTGGCCCCCAATGGCTACGCAGCCCAAGGCCACGGTGAGCATTTCCACCGCCTCGATGCCACCAGCACCGCCGCGCTGAATGCCTTCGCCCGGCAACAAAAAGTGACCTTTAACACCGTGCTACAGGCGGCGTGGATTCTTCTGCTGCAACGCCTAACCGGTCAGGCCACGGTCACCTTCGGCACCACAGTGTCGGGCCGCCCGAGCGGCTTGAAGGGCATCGAGCAACAGGTCGGTCTGTTCATTAACACCCTGCCGGTGGTGGCTTCCCCTCGTGCCGAGCTTCGCGTTGCCGACTGGTTGCAGCAGGTCCAGGCCCAGGGCCTGGCATTGCGCGAGCAGGAGCATGCGCCGCTGTACGAGATCCAGCGCTGGGTGGCTCAGGGCGGCGAGGCGCTGTTCGACAATATTCTGGTATTCGAGAACTACCCTGTGGCCCAGGCCCTACAACAAGCGCGCGGCAACGGGCCACGTTTTGCCAATGTGCGCAACCAAGAGCAGACCAACTACCCACTGACCCTGCAGGCGATCCTGGGCGATGAACTCACCCTGCAGTTCAGCCATGCCCACGCAGCCTTCTGCAGCGCCGACATTCAACGCCTTGGGCAGCAAGTGGAGGCCTTGCTGCGTGCCATGCTGGCCAACCCGCAGCAGGCCTTGGGCGAGTTAACACTGCTGAGCGGCGAGGCGCAACGTGCAGCCATTGCCCAGTGGAACCCGACCCCCCAAGTCTTTGACGTCGAACACTGCCTGCACACCTTGATCGAGCGCCAGGCCACCCTGCGCCCCGCGGCCATCGCCCTGACCTTTGAAGGCCAGCACCTGAGTTATGAGGCGCTCAACCGTCGCGCCAACCGCCTGGCCCATCACCTGATCAGCCAGGGCGTCGGCCCCGACCGCCTGGTTGGCCTGGCCTGCGCGCGGTCCTTCGACATGCTTGTGGCTATCCTCGCCATCCTCAAGGCCGGCGGCGCCTATGTACCGCTCGACCCGCAGTACCCCGAGGACCGCTTGGCCTACATGATCGAAGACAGCGGCATCGCCCTGCTGCTCGGTCAACCGGCAGTGCTCCAGCATCTGCCACTGCCCGAAGGGCTGGCAACCGTCGCCCTCGACGCGAGCTTTGCCGAGCAGCCCGAGCACAACCCGGAGGTTGCCCTGAGTCCAGACAACCTGGCCTATGTCATCTACACCTCAGGCTCCACCGGCCGGCCCAAAGGCACGCTGCTGCCGCACCGCAACGTGCTGCGCCTGTTCGACGCCACCCAGGATTGGTTCGGCTTCGACCACAACGATGTCTGGAGCCTGTTCCACTCCTATGCCTTCGACTTCTCGGTGTGGGAGATCTTCGGGGCCCTGCTCCATGGTGGTCGCCTGCTGATCGTGCCTCAAGACACCACGCGTGCCCCCGACGACTTCTACGCCTTGCTGTGCGACGAAGGCGTCAGCGTCCTCAACCAGACCCCTTCGGCTTTTCGCCAGCTCATGCATGTGGCCTGCGCCGAACAGCACCTTCAGCGTGACAGCCGCCTGCGGCATGTGGTGTTCGGCGGCGAAGCCCTCGATATCGGCAGCCTGGCGCCCTGGTTCCAGCGCTTTGGTGACCAGGCCCCACGCCTGGTCAACATGTACGGCATCACCGAGACCACCGTACACGTCACCTATCGCCCGTTGTCGTGCGCCGACCTCCAGCAAGCCAGCGTCAGCCCGATTGGTGAGCCGATTGCGGACCTGTCCTGGTACCTGCTCGACGCCCAGCTCAATCCGGTGCCGCACAACTGCACCGGTGAGCTGTATGTCGGCCGCGCGGGCCTTGCCCGTGGCTACCTCAACCGCGCCGATCTCACTGCCACGCGCTTCATTCCCAACCCGTTCGACAATGACGGCAGCCGCCTGTACCGAACCGGTGACCTGGCACGCTGCACTGCCGATGGAGCCATTGAATACATCGGCCGTATCGACCATCAGGTGAAAATTCGTGGCTTCCGTATCGAGCTGGGTGAAATCGAGGCGCGTCTGCAAGCCCTCGATGGCATTCGTGATGCAGTGGTGCTGGCGCAACCTGGCCCCAGCGGCGCGCAACTGGTGGCCTACGTGGTGGCCGACGATGCACAACTGGAGATCGCCGAGCTCAAAGCCCGGCTCAAGGCGTCGCTGCCCGACTACATGGTCCCCGCACATGTGCTACTGCTCGAACGCCTGCCGCTGACCACCAATGGCAAGCTCGATCGCAAGGCGTTGCCACAGCCCGACAGCCAGGCGCAGCAACAGGGCTACACAGCCCCCCGCGAAGGCCTGGAGCAACAGATTGCCGAACTCTGGCAGCAGGTGCTGCAAGTCGAGCGGGTCGGCCGCGAGGACGACTTCTTCGAGTTGGGTGGGCACTCGTTGCTCGTCATCAACCTGGTTTCGCAGCTGCAACTGAGCCTGGGTCTCAAGGTCACGCCCCAGGAGGTGTTCCATCACCCTGTCCTGGGTAACTTCGCCGCCAGTCTCGACCCTCAGGCAGGCCTGGCTGGCAAGGAAAAACTCAATGCACTTGAAGCACTGCTCGACGAAATGGAGGAAGTCTGATGGATAACCAAATGGCAATGGGTATCGCTCGGCGCTTCATCAGGTTGCCCCTGGAAAAACGCCGCCCCTTCCTCGAGAAGATGCTCCATGAAGGCGTTTCGCCCGCCAACTTACCGATTCCACCGCTACGTGCGGACTTCGACAAGTTGCCGCTCTCGTTCGCCCAGGAGCGCCAGTGGTTCCTTTGGCAGATGGACCCGACCAGCAGTGCTTATCACGTGCCCATCGCGCTACGCCTGCACGGGGTACTGGATCTCGAGGCCCTGCAACGAGCCTTTGACAGCTTGGTGCAACGTCATGAAACCCTGCGCACCACCTTCGTACTGGGCGAGGAACGCCCCGAACAAGTCATTCATGAGCCCGTACCGCTGACCATCGAGCGACACAATGCGTCATTCGACGAAGTCGAGCTCAAGAACTGGATCGAATACCGCATCGCCCAGCCGTTCGACCTGCAACATGGCCCGCTGCTGCGCGTCAGTCTTCTGCAAATGGCCGCCGACCAACACGTACTGCTTGTGGTGCAGCACCATATTGTCTGCGATGGCCAGTCGATGCAGGTGATGGTCGATGAACTAGTGCGACTGTACGGCGCCTTCAGCCAAGGGGGCAAAGCGTCCCTGGCGCCGTTGCCGATCCAGTACGCCGACTACGCCATCTGGCAGCGTCGCTGGATGGAAGCCGGCGAACGCGAGCGACAAATGAGCTACTGGCAAACACAACTGGGTAGCGACCATACCGTGCTGGAACTGCCTTTTGATCGCCCACGCCCAGCGGTGCGAAGCGACCTGGGCGCACTGCTGTCGATAGACCTGCCAGCCACGTTGGGCCAGAACCTCAAGGCCCTGGCCCAACGCCAGGGGGTCACCTTATTCATGCTGCTGCTGACTTCATTTCAAGTGCTGCTGCACCGCTACAGCGGTCAAGGCGATATTCGCGTCGGTGTACCGGTGGCCAACCGCAACCGGGTCGAAACCCAGGGTCTGATCGGCTTCTTCATCAATACCCAAGTGCTGCGCGCCGAAATCCACCCCGGCCAGACCTTCAGTGAACTGCTGCAACAGGTGCGCCAGCGCACCCTGGGCGCACAGGACCACCAGGAGCTGCCGTTCGAGCAGTTAGTCGAGGGCCTGCAACCGGAGCGCAGCCTCAGCCACACGCCGCTGTTCCAGGTGATGTTCAACCATCAGCACGCCGCCCGCCAGGCCACCGACAGCGGCTCCAGCGGCCCATTGCAAGTCTCGCCGTTGGCCTGGAGCAGCCATACCGCCCAGTTCGACCTGACCCTGGCTACCTACGAGTCCGCCACCGGGCTGGCCGCCACTCTGACCTACGCCACCGACCTGTTCGAACCTGGCCGTATCGAGCGCATGGCGCGACACTGGCTCAATCTACTGCACGGTATCGTCGCCAACCCACAGGCCAAGGTGGCGCTACTTCCGCTGCTCGAGACTGAAGAACAAGCGCTGATCGTCGAGCAGTGGAACGACACCACAGTGACCGACTACCCGCTGGATACCCCAATCCATCGTTTGATCGAGGAACAGGTGCTCGCTACCCCGGATGCACCAGCGTTGCACTTTGGTGAGCAGGCGTTGAGCTACCGCGAGTTGGACCAGCGCGCCAACCAGTTGGCTCATCAATTGATCGCCCTGGGCGTCGGTCCGGAAGTGTTGGTCGGCATCGCCGTCGAGCGTAGCCTGGAGATGGTCGTCGGCCTGCTGGCAATCCTCAAGGCGGGTGGCGCCTATGTGCCGCTTGATCCTGAATACCCCGAGGAGCGCCTGGCCTACATGATCGAGGACAGCCGCATCGGCTTGCTGCTGAGCCAATCGCACCTGAACCTGCCGTGCCCGCAACGTCTGGCGAAACTGAACCTGGATACCCTGTCGCTGGAAGGCTTCTCGGTGCAACCCCCTGCGGTCGCCGTCGACCCTGAACATCTGGCCTACGTTATCTACACCTCTGGCTCTACCGGCAAACCCAAAGGCGCGGGAAACCGCCACAAGGCGCTGACCAATCGCCTGTGCTGGATGCAACACGCCTACAACCTTGGCCTTGGCGACACCGTACTGCAAAAAACGCCGTTCAGCTTCGACGTGTCGGTGTGGGAGTTCTTCTGGCCGCTGATGACCGGTGCACACTTGGCCATTGCCGGGCCTGGTGATCACCGTGACCCGCGTCGCCTGATCGCACTGATCAACAAACACCAGGTCAGCACCCTGCACTTCGTGCCGTCGATGCTGCAGATGTTCCTGCTCGATGAGCAGGTCTCTTCCTGCACCAGCCTGCGCCGGATCGTGTGCAGCGGCGAGGCGTTGCCGGTGGATGCCCAGAACCAGGTGCTGGCCAAACTGCCAAATGCCGCGCTGTACAATCTTTACGGCCCGACCGAAGCAGCTATCGACGTCACCCACTGGCACTGTCGCGACGAAGGCCTCGATGCGGTGCCGATCGGCAAACCGATCGCCAATCTGCAAACCTACGTACTGGATGTCGAGTTGCAGCCCGTTCCTGCGGGTGTGGTCGGCGAACTTTACCTCGGCGGCGAAGGGCTCGCCCGCGGTTACCATCGCCGCCCGGCGCTGACTGCAGAGCGCTTTGTCACCAGCCCGCTCGGCTACGGCCAGCGTCTGTACCGCACCGGCGACCTGGCTAGCCTGCGTACCGACGGCGTAATCGAGTATCGTGGTCGCATCGATCATCAGGTGAAGATCCGAGGCCTGCGTATCGAGCTGGGAGAGATAGAAGCCCGCCTGATGGAACAGGAAGCCGTGCGCGAAGCCGTGGTGCTGGCCATAGACGGCACCTTGATCGCTTATGTAGTGCCAACTGACTGGACTGCGCAAGACCAGGAAGCCCAGCGCGATATCATCCGCGAGCCACTGCGCCAGACCCTGCCAGACTACATGGTCCCGAGCCAACTGCTGTTCATCGAGCGCCTGCCGTTGAGCCCCAACGGCAAGCTCGAACGCAAGGCGCTGCCCAAGCCCGATTTCACGCAAGTACAGAAGACCTACGTCGCGCCGCGCAGCGCACTGGAACAACGTATCGCAGCCATCTGGCAGGACGTACTCAAGCTTGAGCGGGTGGGTTTGAACGACAACTTCTTTGAACTCGGTGGTGACTCGATCATCTCGATCCAAGTGGTCAGCCGCGCCCGCCAGGCTGGTATCGATTTCACCCCGAAAGATCTGTTCCAGCACCAGACCGTGCAGCACCTGGCAAGCGTCGCGCAACAGGACGCCAGCCAGCTGGCGGCGTCATTCAACGCCCTGCCCCACGACTGGCAAGAGGCAGCCGAGGTGGCCACACGCAGCGTGACGCCGGCAGATTTCCCCTTGACCAAGCTGACCCAGGCCCAGTTGGATAACCTGCCGATTCCGGTCGACCAGGTGCAAACCCTCTATCCCCTATCACCCATGCAGCAGGGCATGCTCTTCCACACCTTGCAATCCAGCGCCGCCAGTCTTTACGTCACTCAAACCAGCGTACCGGTGGAAGGCCTGGACAACCAACGCTTCATTGATGCCTGGAACGCCGTCATCGCCCGCCACGAAATGCTGCGTACCGGCTTCTGGCACGATAACCTGCTCAGCGAGCCGCTGCAGATCGTGCGGCGCCAGGCCAGCCTGCCCTTGCGCCTGCTGGACTGGCGCGGGCACGAGGTCAGCGAGCAGCAACTGCACGCCGAGGCCCAGGCCGACTGCCAGCGCGGCTTCGACCTGCTGCAGGCACCGCTGATCCATCTCACCCTGATCCGCTTGAGCGATACCAGCCAGCAGTTGATCTGGACTGCCCACCACATTCTCATGGACGGCTGGAGCAGCTCGCAGCTGCTGGCCGAGGTGTTCGCCCTGTACGCCGGACACCCGCTGCCAGCCAAGCAAGGGCACTACCAGGACTACATCCAGTGGCTGCAGGCCCAGGACACCAAGGCCTTGGAAAGCTTCTGGTGCGCACGCCTGCAAGACATCGGCAGCACCACTCAACTGGCCGCTGCGGTGTACCCCAAGCCTGCGGCCGGGCAAACAGGGCACCAGCAGCTGTGCCTGGACTGGGATATCAGCCGCACCCAGGCGTTGCGCCTGCAGGCACAACGCCTGCGGATCACTCCCAACACGCTGATCCAGGGCGCCTGGTTGCTGCTCCTACAGGCCTACACAGGCCAGCAGACCGTGTGCTTTGGCGCCACGGTCGCCGGTCGCCCCACCAGCCTGCCGGGGGCCGGGGATATCCTTGGGTTGTTCATCAACACCCTGCCGATTATCCAGAGCCCGCGCCCAGAGTTGCAGCTGCGTCAATGGTTAGCGCAACTGCAGGCCGACAACCTGGAGGTACGCGACCATGAGCATGCCTCCCTGGCCGACCTGCAACGCTGGGCGGGTCACCCGGGCCAGGCGTTGTTCGACAGCATCATCGTGTTCGAGAACTACCCGGTTAGCGAGCGCCTGGACGACGCTCAACGCTCACAGTTGCGCTTTGGAAAAGCCCAAGGCCGGGATGTCACCAACTATCCCATGGACCTGGAAGTGCACCTGGGCGAGAGCCTGCGGATCAAATTCCTGTACCTGCGCAGCCACTTTACCGAACAGTCCGTACACGCCATCCGTGGCGAATTCGAACGCTTGCTACAAGCCATGCTCACCAACCCGGACAGCGCCCTGGGCAACTTGCTCTTGTGGCAACCTCAGGCGCAGCCAACACCCACCGCACCCACAACGCCGAGCACCTTGCTGGTCGAGCGCATCGCCCAGCACGCCCACGCCAATCCCGACCAAGTAGCCGTCAGTTGCGCCGGCCAGTATCTGACCTACGCCCAGTTGGAAGTGCGTGCCAATCGCCTGGCGCACTACCTGATGGCTCAGGGTATCGGCCCGGAGCACTTTGTTGGCATTGCCCTGGAACGCTCGTTAGAGGTGATAACCAGCTTCCTCGCGGTAATGAAGGCCGGTGCAGCCTACGTGCCGCTGGACATCGATTACCCGCCGGAGCGTATCAGGTGGGCCATGCAGGACTCAGGCATGACCCTGCTGCTTACCCGCGGCACCGTGTACGAGCGCCTACCCCAGGGCACCGGCGTGCCCTGCACCGACCTCGACGGCCTGGACCTGTCGGCATTTCCCGCGCACACCCCGGTGCAACGCAGCGGCGGTGACAATCTGGCGTACCTGATCTACACCTCGGGTTCCACCGGCAACCCCAAGGGCGTGTCGGTCACCCATGCACCACTGGCAATGCATTGCCAAGCCATCGCCGAGCTGTACGAGATGGACGCCAGCACCTGCGAGCTGCTGTTCATGTCATTCGCCTTCGACGGTGCCCAGGAGCGCTGGCTGTCAACGCTGTCGTCGGGCGGGCGCCTGGTGCTGCGCGACAACCGCCTGTGGACGCCGGAGGAAACCTGGCAAGCTCTGCACCAGGAGCAAGTTAGCATCGCTTGCTTCCCACCTGCATATCTGCAGCAACTGGCCGAATACGGCGAAACCCAGACCAGCCCACCGCCGGTGCGCATCTACTGCTTTGGCGGTGACGCGGTGGCCGATGCCAACTTCGAGTTGGTCAAACGCAGCCTGCGCCCGCAGTACCTGACCAACGGCTACGGCCCCACCGAAACAGTGGTGACGCCACTGCTGTGGAAGGCTGACCTGGGCCAGCGTTGCGAAGCAGTGTATGCCCCCATCGGCAAGGTCGTAGGCAACCGCACGCTGCAGGTGCTCGACCCGCTCCTGCGTCCCCTCCCGTCGCGATTGGCCGGCGAGCTCTATATCGGTGGGGAAGGTGTTGCCCGTGGCTACCACGCACGCCCTAGTCTCACCGCCGAACGCTTCGTGCCCGATCCCTTCGGTACGCCTGGTGCACGCCTGTACCGCACCGGCGACTTGGTACGCGCTCGTCTGGATGGGGTGTACGACTACCTGGGGCGCTTGGACAATCAAGTGAAGATTCGCGGCTTCCGCATCGAGTTGGGCGAGATCGAGTCACGCCTGCGCAGCTACCCTGGCGTTCAGGATGCGGTGGTGGTGGCACGCGATATCAGCAATGGCAAGCAACTGGTCGGTTACGTGGTCGGTAACGACCTGCAGACCGATGCATTACGCGCTCAGCTGGGCGCCGAGCTACCCGACTACATGGTGCCAGCGCATCTCCAACTCCTCGCGCACCTGCCGCTGAGCCCCAACGGCAAGGTCGACCGCAAGGCCCTGCCCGACCCGGACTTCAAGGCCAACGTCCACGTCCCCCCGCGCAATGCGCTGGAGCATGACTTGGTAAAGATTTGGCAAGAGGTGCTGGAGCGCGAACAGGTGGGTATCACCGACAACTTCTTCGAACTTGGCGGCGATTCTCTGCGCATCCTGCGCGTGCTGTCCAAGGCCCGAGCCCTGGCGCACCCCGGCTTCGAGCTGAAGCTGCGTGACCTGATGGGTAAGCCGACTATCGCCGAGCTGTCCGGCTTTGACCCACGCGAAACCGCCAGTGCCCCCAATCCGTTGCTCGCACTCAACCGCCCCACGCCCGGCAGTCCCCCACTGTTCTGCCTGCATGCAGGTTTCGGTACGCTGTTCGACTACGAACCGCTGGCCCGTTGCCTGGAGGGCCAGCGCAGCGTGGTCGGGGTCCAGTGCCGCATGTTGCTTGACCGCGAATGGCAAGACAGCTCGCTGACACAGATGGCCGACGACTATGTCGCTGCAATTCGCAGCCTGCAACCTCACGGACCCTACGCTCTGCTCGGCTGGTCGTTGGGCGGCGCCCTCGCGGTGCTGGTAGCCGACAACTTGAAGCGACAGGGCCAAGAGGTCGAATACCTGGGCCTGGTGGACAGCTTCTCACCCCATGGCCAAGTGTCTGCCGACGATGGGCATGCCCAAGAGCTGGCACAGTTCCTTGGGGTCATACTCGGGCGTCCGGTCGAATCGTTGGCACCGCTAACGCTACAAGGCGAGCACGCGCGCGCGGCGCTGGAACAGCTGATTCGCGATGAACAGGGCAAGGGTCCGGAAAACGCTCGCTACAGTGGCTTCGATGCTGCCGACCTGGCCTTGGTGTTCATCGTCGCAATGAAGCTCAAGGCGCTGTCCGAACGGCTCGAAAGCCTGCCGGTGGTTTCCGGTCCAGCCAGCGTCTGGTGGGCCAATACTACTCCAGCAACGGAGCGCAAGACCTTCGAGCAAGTACTCGGAGGCCAATTGCAACGACGTACGCTACCTGCCGGCCATCATGAGCTGCTCGACCATCCGGGTTTCCTCGAACACCTGCTTCGGGACCTCACCAGCCCTGCACCGTTGCAATCCTGACCCTTGTCCGGCGCGGGCGAGAACGCCCGCGCCGGCCTGATCCCGTTGCCACACAAGGAATTTTCATGTCTCTACACCCGGACCTCGCCGCTTTCCTGGAACTGGCCGAATTCGGCCGCCTCACGGGCAAGAGCAAGCCCATGCACGAACTGAGCGTCGAGGCCGCCCGCGCCGAGTTCGAGGCCACCTCAGCGATCCTCGATCCAGCCCCTCCGGCCGACCTCGAGGTGCTCGAACTGACGTTCACCACCCGCGACGGCATCCACCTGCCAGCGCGGCTGTACCGCCGCAGCACGACGGCCGCTGGGGCGCAACCGCTGACGTTATACTTTCACGGCGGCGGTTTCGTGGTCGGCAGCCTGGACTCCCACGACAGCGTATGCCGTCGCCTAGCCAGTACCGGCGCTGCAGCGGTGCTCGCCCCGGCCTATCGCCTGGCCCCTGAGCACCGGGCCCCGACCGCTCTGGATGATGCGCTGGACAGCGTCAACTGGCTGACCACAGTAGCTACCGAGCTGAACCTGGACATCAACCGGGTGTCCTTCGCTGGCGACAGCGTTGGCGCCACTCTGGCCACCAGTCTGGCCCTCATCGCCGCCGCTGAACCTGCGCGCATCACCGTGCAGCCGCTGTGCCAGTTGCTGTTCTACCCCGTGACCGACATGAGCCGCCAGCGCGCGTCGCACCGTTTGTATGCCGAGGGTTACCTATTGGAAACTGACACCTTGGAGTGGTTCTACAGCCACTATTGCGCCGCCCACCGCGACGACCCGCGGCTCTCGCCGCTGCTGGTCAAGCACCTGCCGGTCATGGCCCCGGCCTACATCAGTCTGGCGCGCTTCGACCCGCTGGTGGACGAAGGCCTGGCCTACGTCGAACGCCTGCGTGCCAGTGGTACCCAGGTTCACCTGGAAATTCAGGAAGGCCTGACCCACGACTTTCTGCGCATGACCGGTATCGTCGCCGAGGCGGCGCAGGTCTACGAACACTGCACGGACTGGCAGGCCAGCCAGGTGATCCGCGAAGAGGTCGAAACTGGTTAAACAACGTCAGCAGCGTGCAAATATTTGCGCTAACCATCGCCCCCACAACAAAAAAACGCCCGATGCAAACATCGGGCGTTTTTCTTCGCACACCGTTACAACGATCGATCAGTCCCAGACACCTCGCAGGGTCAGCATGTAGTTACGCGGCGTACCGTAGTAGTTAGCATAATCCGGATGCGTCAGGGTGTCGTAGTACTTGCGATCGAACAGGTTGTTGGCGTTGAACGCCACCGTCCAGTGCGAATCTACCTTGTACTCGAGCATCGCATCCCACACGGCGTAGCCGCCTTGGGACATCTCTACCTGAGTCTTGGGAATTTCGTTCACGCCGCTGTACTCGATCTCGCCGCTGACGAAGTTGGCGCTCTGGATAGTTGCACCACCACCGACCTTCCAGTCGGACAGCTCACCCGGAAGCACGTAGGTGCTCCAGAACTTGGCCAGATGCTTGGGCGTCACGCTGCTGAAGATCGCGCTGTTGGTGCGGTCCTCGTTGCGGTTGTAGGTGTAGCCAGCCATCACTTGCCAGTTCGGCAGCAGCTCACCGCTGATTTCCAGGTCGATGCCCTTGCTGGTGACTTTGCCACGTGGCAAGTAACAGCAACTGCCGCCGTACATCAGCACTTGCTGGGCATAGCGCGGGTCGGGGGTCGCCTGGTTCTCGCGCTCGGAGTAGAACAGCGCCGCCGAGACGTTAACCGCACCGTCCCACAGCTCGCCCTTGACTCCGGTCTCGTAGGTTTTGCCTTCCATCGGATCCAGTGACGTGCCCGGTTGCGGACCAGCCAGAGACTTGGCCTGCGGGTTGAATATCTCCGAATAACTGACGTAAGTAGACCACTCTTCGTTCAAGTCGTAGACCAGACCACCGAACGGCACTACCTTGGTCGGCTCGCGATAGTCGACGATGTTTTTCACCGACCAGACGTCGGTGACCCTGTCCTTGGTCGAGTAGACTTGATCGTACTTATAGCGAGTGGCGCGTGCACCCACTATCAGCTTCAACGGATCAGCGAGTTGCAGGCGCAGGGTCGAATACAGGCCGTACTGTTTCTGCTTGTTCGGGCTGTAGTCACGCCAGAACTCCTTGTCCATGGTGCCTTCCACCCATGGCTGGGTGGCTGGGCCGAAACGACCGCTCATGCCGTCGGCAGCGCGCCAACGGGCTCGAATGGACTGCGCGTCGGCACCAATCAGCAGCTCGTGCTCGCGGCCCAGCATATCGAACTTGCCAGAGAGGTTCATGTCCAGCACGGTCTGGTCGGTCTTGGCACGCTGGTAACTACCCGCCCAGTAAGGTCCGCTTCCATCGGCCCTGTCGATGTTGCCATAGATGAATGCACCCTGGCTCTCCACGGTTTCGAATACGTGGGTCAGCGAGGTATTGAACTTCCAGTCATCACTGAAATAGTGGTCAAGTTTGAAGAACAGCTCATTGGAAGAGTGATCGGAATACGACCAGGTCGTAGTCGGCCAATAGCTGCGGCTGTAGTTCGGACTCTTGCCATCGGAGTAGAACGGCAGGCCATCACCGGTGCCAGTTTCCTTGTTCTTCTCCAGGCGGCCACCGAGGGTGATCATGGTGTCGGGCGTCAGGTCTGCCTCGAGCACACCATAGACCGTCGGGTTCTCGGTACCGCGGTTATCCATGAAGTACTGGCGGTCGGTGTAGGCAGCGACCAGCCGGCCACGCAACGCTCCATCGAATGCGAGCGGACCGGTAACATCGACCTGCGAGCGGTAGTTGTCCCAGGAGCCGGCCGAGGCATCGAATTTGAGCTGGTAGTGGTCCAATGGGCGCTTGCGCACCAGGTTAATGATGCCGCCTGGGTCGCCCACACCACCGAACAATCCGGCAGAGCCGCGCAGCACTTCGATGTGGTCGAACTCGGCAAGGTTGTACAGCTGGTTGGAATAGCCACCGTTGGCGTCGAGGCTGGAAGCGCCGTCGATCTGGATGTTCTTGATCTCGAAACCACGCGAATAGTAACGCGGCATGCGGTAGTTGAAGTTTTTGACGGTGATGCCGGGGGTGGCGCGCATTGCATCGCCCAAGCCAGTAATCTGCCGGTCCTTGAGGGCCTGGGCGGTAATCACCGACACCGATTGCGGCGTCTCGCGCAGCGACATCGGCGTCTTTGAGCCGACGCTGGTCAGCCCTGGCGTGTAGGAGCCTGAGTGCTCGGTGGATTCACCCATCCCTTGGCCGACGACGCTAGTCGCGCCCAGCTCCAGTGTCGCCCCCGAAGCGGACCCCTTTGGGCTGCTTAGGATGACCGTGTCGTTCTCGATGCGGTAGGTCAGGTTGGCATTCTTGAGCATGGTGTCCAGCGCGGTGCTGGGTTCCATGTTGCCGGAGACCGGTACAGAACGCTTGCCGCTGACCAGGCTCGGCTCGAACAGGAACTGCAGGCCGGTCTGATAGCCCAATTGGGTCAGCGCTTCATTGAGTGGCATTGCCGGGACGTTTACCCGACTTTCCTGCGCTTGAGCAACATTCCCCATGCCCAATGCCAGGCCTAGCACGATAATCGACGTGCAGCTGCGCAGCCGTTCCTTCTGCCACGAGCAAAAACGGCCCGTCAATGCGTGTCGTTCAGATTTCATTTCTTCGAATCGCTCCCGTGTTGCGGTCCAAGTGTTGGAAATCGTCGCCTCTGGAGGGCAACTGATAGAGGGCACAGCCCCTGATTCGAGTACGTTCACAGCCATACATGCCGGGTGGCACGGCAGCAAAGCGGATGGACTCGCTGACTAGACGAAGTGAATCTGAACGAAATTAGGAATATTTATCTTTTGATACGTTTCACAAAACGCAGCCTCTGCGTCGAGCAGATTGCAAAACGTGCATCTATGCGCTGCAGGCGCAGGACAGAGGATATCAGCGAGTCTCACCACTGACATCCCGGATTGAGGCGTTCCCCGTCTTCATCAAGGCTTTGATCCATAAGCAAATAATCCATTGAACAGCAGCCATCATTCATTAAAGAGTTAATGTGCCTTATTTGAAAGTCAGCGCTGCAGGTATGGGATTAAATAGGCAAGGCCCAGACCTTCGGAGCACGCTCAATGTTTCTACCTATCCGCCCACGCACGCCTATTTCCCGCTGTGCAATGGGACTGTTTACCTTAGTCAACAGCTTCGCTTTACCCGCTTACGCGGATCTTCTGCAGGACAGCCACGCGAGCCTGGAGGCGCGTACTGTTTACTTCAACAGCGACCTGCGCGACGGTAGAACAGCCAATCCGCAAGGCGCGTCAAAGCACGACGAGAGCGCCCAAGGTTTTATCTTCAAACTGCAATCGGGTTATACCGAAGGCGTCATTGGTTTCGGCGCAGATGCCTTGGCCATGCTGGGGATCAAACTCGACTCCAGTGCCGCCGACAGTAACAGCGGCCTGCTGCCCTCAAGTGGTCACCACCCGCGGCATGCCGCCGACCAATACGCCAAGGCAGGTATTGCGGGGAAGGTGCGTTTTTCCCACACACAACTTAAATACGGTGCGCTGCTACCGGACATGCCGCTGTTAAAGTACGACGACACCCGACTCCTGCCGAGTATGTTTCACGGCAGCCAACTGGTCAGCGAGGAAGTTGCCAGGTTGAAATTCAGCGCTACTCGATTGCAGCGTTATACCGCGCGGGACTCCACTGATGCTCAAGACATTCGCTTGAACTGCAAGAACAAGCGCTACGTCTGCGATACCACCGGCAATCGTTTCGAGGCCTACCAGGCAGACTATCAACTCAATCGCCAGTTCGTACTGCAATATGCTCAGGGCGAACTGGAGAATGTCTATCATCAGCGCTTCTTCGGTATTTTGGGCAGTGAGGCCCTTGGCGCTGGAAAGATCAACGCCGACATACGCTGGTTTGACAGCTATGACGATGGCTCGGCGCGCGCCGGTAAAATAGACAACCATGCCTTGAGCGCGATGCTCGCCTATTCCCGTGGTTACCAGACATTCAGTGCTGGCTGGCAGAGTTTGAATGGAAGTAGCTCGACGCCCTACCTTGATGGCAGCACACCCTACTTGGTCAACTACGTACAGTACAATGACTTCGCAAATACCGAAGAGCATTCCTGGCAACTGCGGTACGACATCGACCTGACCGGCGTCGGCGCTCCCGGTTTCAACATCTTGACCCGTTACGTTAGCGGCGACCATATAAAACTTGTCAACAACCAGGAAGGCAAGGAATGGGAACGTAACATAGAGTTGAAATATGTAATTCAGACCGGCTCCTTCAAAAACCTCAGCCTGCGTCTACGCAATGCCACCTATCGCACAAACTATGCGCAGTCAGCCCGGGATGTGGATGAGATTCGTCTGATTGCCAGCTACAACTTCTCGATCATCTGACTGACTATCAAGCTGCTGATAAACAACATTTTTTACCCGCAAATAATAACGCCACATCTCATTATTCGCTGAATAATCATCAAACCTTAGCTTGCCGACTTGTTTCCCCGACACAACCCTCTTAGCGTTGACTCATGCCGTGACAACCGAACACCGACAGCAGAGGCTCCGCGACATCACTGCGTAGTCTGATCACATTGAAAGCCGACTGTTCTCAATCACTTGGAGATCCCCATGAGCGATTCCATCGTTAACCTATGCCCGAAACACTTCGACCGCAAAACGACTGCACTGTTATTTACTGACCCACAAGTAGAAGTGCTGACCGACCAAGGAGGCGCCTGGCCTTTTGTAAAAGATGCGGTATTGGCCAACCGTACGGTCGAGAATATCGAACGGCTTTTCCAGACGGCAAAGCAACATGGTTATGAGGTTTTCGTCTCGCCGCATTACTACTACCCCACCGACCATAAGTGGCACTTTCATGATCCACTGAGTGAAGTCATGCATGCCAACCGCATGTTCGAGCGCGGCAGCCCATTGAGCTTGCAAGGCTTCGTTGGCTCAGGGGCGGATTGGGTTCCAGCGTTGCAACCGTATATCGAAGACGGCAAGACCATTGTTTGTTCGCCACACAAACTTTATGGGCCGCAGTCCAACGATCTGATATTGCAGTTGCGCAAGTTCGGTATCCAGAAAGTCATTCTTGGCGGCATGCTCGCCAATATGTGTGTCGAGGCCCATGCCCGCGAACTGCTTGAGCAGGGCTTCGAATTGATCATTGCCAAAGATGCAACGGCGGGGCCGCGCCACGCTGAATGGGGTAATGGCAATGTATCAGCAGATATCAACTTCCGTTACTTGTCCAAAGATGTGCTCAGCACCGACGAGATCATTCAGCGTTTAACCCCTGCACCTGCCTCCAAAGCAGACGAGCAGCGCTGCAAACAACGATAACGCGCGATTGAAAAACTTTCTTCCCCCTCAAAGGAACACCCTCATGACCCGGTCATTAAGAAAGACGTTGATCACCGCCTGTATCCTGACCTCAATCAGCATGTTGCCCCTGCAGTCCTTTGCCTCGCAGGCCGTCGACTCCACGCTCTATTCAGTCAATCGTGGCGATCCGTCACTCCAAGCCAACGGCAAATACATTGACGAGATGGTTGCGGACTTCATGAAGAAGAACGATTTGCCTGGTTTGTCGATGGCGATCGTTCAAGCGCCTTACATTCCCCGTGCAGCAGGCTATGGCCTGGCGACAGAAACCAATGACGAACTTGCATCAATCAAAACCATCTGGAACGTAGGTCAGATCACCCAGGCGTTTACCGCCGTGTCCATTTTCCAGCTTGTGGAGATGGGCAAGCTTGATGTCAACGACAAGGTGGCCGCCTACCTCAGCGATACGCCAAGCAGTTGGCAGGACGTGACCATTCTCGACCTGCTCCAACACGCCTCCGGTATTCCCGACTTCAGGCACCATGGCTATGACGCCAACACCGCCTACACTCCGGACAAACTGGTCGATTTGGTAAAAGGTGACCCGCTGATATTCAAACCAGGCACCAAGGTCAAGGACAGTGCGACCGATTTCATTTTGCTCGGTCAAATTATCGAAAATACCAGCGGGATGAGCTACGAAGACTTCGTCTGGAAATACCAGATTCAACCGTTGGGCTTGAAAAGCACGATGTTTGTGGCAGACATGCAAAGCAAACTCCACCTTGATCGCCCTACCCCCACCAAAGTCAAAAACCAGCATTCAAAATTCAAGGCTGACCAGACCTTTATTGACCCACTAGAGACGGCAACAGGCTACAAGTCGATCAACGGAAAAAATACAGCGGTCAGCCTTGAAGCATCCAACAACCTGTACGCCTATGGCGGCCTGTGGTCTTCAGCGGAAGATATCAGTCGCTGGGATATCGCCCTTGCGGGCAGTGTGCTGCTCAAGGATGCCGCACACCGCGACACGATCTACAAACCCGCAAAGCTTAAAAATGGCGCAGTGGTCCCGGCGATGGCCGGCTGGGAATTCACCAAACATCCCGGGTTCCTTGAAATCAAGGGCAGCAATGCGGGGTTCAGTGCTTATCTGAGTCGGTTTACTGCTGGCGATGAACTGGTCTGCGTCACGCTCATTACCAACAAGCAAGACGTCGATATGACGGCTCTGGCCCGTGACATTGCCGAGGCCTACAAGCCTGGCCTGGGGTCGGGGCTGGACTCGGACAAAGTGGTCAACCAGGAAAGCAAATTCAGCGTCGACGAGACCATCGCCCGTCTGAAGAATGATCTTCAGAGCAAGAAGATCCCTGTCTTTGCCGAATTCGACCACGAGAAAAATGCCCGCGGTACAGGCATGAACGTGCGGCCGACCAAGGTGCTGGTATTGGGAAACCCCAGCGTCGGCACCAAGCTGATACTGGATAAACAAGGCGCGGCACTCGATCTGCCGCTTCGCGTTGCGGTCTGGCAGGATGAACGGGGCCGGGTGTGGGCGGGTTATGAAAACCTTGATCAACTGTCGCAGAAGTACGGCGTAACGGACAGCGTCACCCTGAACAAGATCAGTCAGTTCATGAGCACCTTGGTCGGCAACGCTGTGAGCGTCTATCAACAGTGATCCGACGTCGCATGCAATGATCCAGTTGTCTGTCCGCTGCAGAACGCAGCAGACAGACGTTCCCCAGAGGATATCAGCTACTTTGCCCTTGTAACTGCCGGGCTTTCTCCAGCAGCCTGGCCTTCTCTTCCGGGCTCATTGCATCCAGGCGCAGGCGTGCCTGGGCGAGTTTCTCCAGTTGCCCCGGTGCGCTTTCCTGCAGGCGTAGAACCTGGGCCAGTGCCGCGGGGGTGGGGTTATCGAACACCACGCCCGGGTGGACTTCGCACTGCAGTAGTTTGCGGATGCCTGCAACCAGTTTGATCACCAGCAACGAGTGGCCACCGGCAGCAAAGAAGTCCTGCTCGACACTCAGGCGCTCAAGCCCAAGCACGTGTGCCATGCGCTGGGCAAGCACTGTTTCCAGGCCATCCCGGGGTGCGACATACACCTGCTGCGTAGCGCCGAGGTCCAGCGTGGCCAAGGCCCGGCGGTCGATCTTGCCATTGCCCAGGCGGGGCATGGCGTTCAACACCTGCACCTGGTGCGGCACCATGACCGCGGGCAGGCGCTGGCTCAGTTGCCTCTTCAGACTCGCCTGCCAGTCCTCCACCGGCTCGCCCTGCGCGGTAACGAATGCCAGCGGTTCCTGCTGGGCATCGAGCACTACCGCGGCCTCACTGACGCCCTGCAGCGCGCAGAGCTCGGCTTCGATTTCCGCCAGTTCGACGCGAAAGCCACGCAGTTTGACTTGCTGATCGGCGCGACCCTGCAGCTGGATTCCGCCTTCGGGACGATAACGCGCAAGGTCTCCCGTGCGATAGATCCGTGTTCCCGGCTGCAGAGGATGGTCCAGGAAGGCTTCGGCCTGCTGCGCTGGGCTATTCAGGTAGCCACGAGTCAGTTGCTCACCGCCGATGTACAGTTCGCCGAGTTCACCGCTGGCAACCAATTCGCGTTGCGCATTGAGCACCCACACCTGATTGTTGCTCAGCACTTGGGTCAGCGGCACCACCGTGGCATCGAGATCTTGCGCGGTAATCGGATGAATCATCACTCCGACCGTGGTTTCACTCGGGCCATAGTGGTTGAACACGCGGATATCCCCGCGAATGCGCAGGATGCGTTCGACCAGTGCCGGGGCCACCGCTTCGCCACCCAGCACCAGCGTGGCTGGCAGTACCGCCGCGTCCGTATCGATGAGCGCCGCCAGATGTGAAGGGACGATTTTCACGCAGTCGATAGCATGCTGGGCAATGAAGCGCGCAAACGCCTGGCCGTCTTGCATGGTAACGTCGTCGGCCAGGTGCAGCGCCGCGCCGTTGTACAAGGCGCCGAACACGGCAGTGTGGCCCAGGTCAGCGACCACGCTGGAGCTGAAGGCGAACCGGCGGCAGCGCTCCAGGCCCATTGCCGCGCTGGCCGAGGCCACGTAGTTGAACAATGCGCGGTGTTCGATGACAACGGCCTTCGGCGTCCCGGTGGAGCCGGAGGTAAACAGCATGTAAGCAACGTCGTCGCCTAGCGCTGCAGGGTAGTCGGCCAGCGCCGGTGTCGGCTCGTTGCAGTCGATGTGCGCAAGGTCGAGCAGCGGCAGCGTCAACTCAGCGCTGGCAGGCAGCTCACGGGCAATCAGCAGTGCCGCGTCTGCTTGCTCTACAAGGCGAGCCAGGCGCGCGCTGGGCCATTGTGGATCGAGCGGCAGCCAGGCGGCGCCCAGGCGCCAGACCGCCAACGTCGCCACCAGCCAGTCGGTGCAACGCGGCAGGGCCAGGGCCACGCGCTGCCCGGGCTGCAAACCCTGACGACTCATGACCGCGGCCAGCTGTTGAACACGCTGTTCCAGCTGAGCGTAGGTGAGGGTCTGTCCCTCGCTTACCACGGCAGGTGCGTCAGGGGTCACCGAAGCCCACTCGGCAATGCGCTGGGCCAAGGTCAGGCTCGGGTCGATCGGCTGGGGGACCGGGTTGAGGGCCAGCAACCGTTGGCGCTCGGCGTCACCCAGGAGCGGCAACTCACTCACCGGGCGTGCGGGCATTGCACTGATGCCTTGCAGCAGCACCTGGTACTGCGCCAGTAAACCCGCCATGGCTTCGATGCCGTAGTGTGCGGTCTGGAATGCCAGGCTCAGTAGCTGCGGCGTGCCCTGGGTATCGGTGCCCACCTGCAACACCAATTCGAACCCAGGGTCCAGCGCCACCGCTCTGCGCGCCAACCACTGCCCTGCCCTCATCTGCGCAGCCGACGGCAAGCGCCGGAGCACGAAGCCGTGCGTTGGTTGGACGTCGCCACTCCAGTATTCCTGCCAGGTGCGGTGTTGCTCCAGCACCTGCGCAAGGTGGGTCAGGCACTGTTCAAATGGCATGGCCGGGTCCAGCGCCAGATGCAATGGCAGGGTCTTCTCGAATACACCGAAGGTCTGGTCAAAGAACTCGTAGTCGGCACGACCATCGTGACGCCATCCGGCGAGGAACGGAGAACGCCCGCTCAAACGTGCCAGCAGCACCCACCAGGCAGCTTGCAGCACTGTTTCCAGCGTCACACCCTGATTCGCGGCAAGCAGCTCGAGCGCCTGGCGCAACGCCGTTGGCAAGGGTGCATCGACCTGCCCGAGCGCTGCCGCCGAGGCCGTCTTGCGTCGGTAAGGCAACAGCGGTTGCGCCAGAGCTTGCGAACCGAGATGAGCCTGCCAGTACTGCGCAGCCTGTCCGGCATCTTCGTCACGCACCACTTCGCCGCGCCACTCCAGATACTGGCTGAACTGGCCCGCCTCTTCGTCTGCACCGCTGGCGCCTTGCTCGTAGGCTTGCAGTAGCTGCTCGACCAGCAATGGCAAGCTGCCCGCGTCGATCACACCACGTGCCAGGACCAGGCTCAGACGCCAACTGGCACCTTCCAGACGCTGCAACAAAGCCTGGGCCAGGCCGCCCTGTTGCAGAAGCAGCGGACGCTGCAGCCATTGTTCCAGGCGCTGCGCTGCGGTACCGGCATCGACGGCCAGATCATCAACCTCGACATTCAATCGCGGTTGCGCCAAGCCAGGGAACTGGCGTAGGCCGTGATACCCGGCGACCTCAAGCAGCCTCGTGGTCAACACCTGCTGGCGCACAGCCACATCGTCCAGCGCCGCTTGCAAGGCGGACATGTCCAGGGCGCCGTGGATATCCAAGTGCAGCACATGAGCCAACTGGCTCCAGCTTGCCCCAGCCTGAGCTGCCTGCACCCATTGCTGCTGCTCGGCAAGCAGGGCCAGGCCGCTGCCCGCCTCGTTCAGTTCGATGTCATTCATGCGTCAACCTCTTGTTCGCTGTTTACGGGGCGAAGTGCTGGCTGCGCTGCCTCCAGGCTGCGCCTTTCGACCATCTCGCCCATGGCGACAACGATCTTGCGCGGTCCTTCGAAAGGATCGCGGGCGTGAGCGGCAAGCATGTTATCCAGCAGGATCACATCGCCTTTGCGCCAGTCAAAGCGCACGGCGCAGGCTTCATACAGGTCACCGATCTCTTGCATCACTTCGTCCTCGATCGGCGAGCCATCGCCGTAATAGACGTGCCGAGGCATTCGCTCGATGCCGAACAATGCCAGCATGTCCTCGCGCACATCCGGGTCCAGGCAATAGATATGGTGCAACTGCACCTGGTTGAAAAAGGTCTTCTCGCCGGTCAACGGATGGCGAATGATCGCCGGGCACGGCGTGCGGATCTGCAGTTCGTCGTTGTCGAGCCAGGTCCACTGGATACCTGCGGCCCGGCAGCGGGCCTCCACGTGCGCGCGGTCATCGGTCTTGAAGAAATGCTGCCAGGACACATCGAGCTTGTCAGCGAAGGTTCTGACGTAAAGCAAGCCCTTCTGCTCGAAGGTTTCACGCAATGTCTCGGGCAGGCGCAGATACATCTGCCGACAATCGACCACCGGCGTCGCACCGCCCACCGGCGAGGGTTGTTCGCAGAAAAACAGCTGCTTGCGCGGCCAGGTGTCCTGGTGCGAGCTTTCGTTGTGGAAAAGGATCATCTTCTTTTCCGGATACGGCGTGGAGCGGTAGGTGTTCTTGCCACCCTCCTTCTTCGGCAAATCACCGTACTGACCGTAGAGCCCCGGTTGCACCGCCTCGGCAAAGGCCTCGAAGGCATGGATATCGTGCAAGGCAAAACCGCGCAAAAGGATGCCGGCATGGCGTGACAGTTTTTCTTCCAGCCACGGCCGGTTGCGCTTGACCCACGTCACCAGATCCAGCCCAGGGTCGTTCGGTTCGACCAGCAACGGGAACACCTGTGGCGGCGCCAGCAACGACTCGCGTATCGGTGCCTCGCCCGCCAACGGCCCTGCTGCCTTGGGCTTCTTCAGGAACTTGCCCAGCTTGTCGGCCTTGGGACCGACAGCCGGCGCCGGTGCAGCTGCTACGGCGGTATCGCTGATCATCTTGATGTCTCCTAGTCGGATATCCGGCTCACTGGCAATCTGTTCGAGAATGTGTATCCATGCCTTGGCCAGTTGGTTGATTCGTTCCGGTTTGAATAGCGCACTGGCGAACTGCCAAGTACCGCGCAGGCCGTCACCGTCAGGGTCGAGGAACAAGGCCATGTCGAATTTCGAGTAGCTGGCCAGTGCCGGCAGTACCTCGACCTTGAGTCCGTCCAGACTGCTGTTGCGTACCGGTAGGTTGTTCATCACGAACAACACCTGGACCAGCGGGTTAAGGCCACGTTGACGCGCGACACCGGAGGCTTCGACGATCATGTCGAAGGGTAAATCCTGGTGTTCGAAGGCGCTCAGCGCCGTGTCACGGACCACGCCCAGGTAACGGCTGAAGGTCTGCTCTGCGCTGTAGCGCGAACGCAATGGCAGGACGTTGACGAAGAAACCAATCAGTTGCTCCAGCTCCGGTTGCTGGCGCCCGGCAACGTCGGCGCCGACCACCAGGTCGTCGCTGGCGCTGATGCGGTGCAACAACACCTGGAAGGCGGCCAGCAAGGTGCTATAGAGGGTGGCGTTGGCCTGTGCAGCAAGCACCTTGAGGCGCTGCACCAAGGTGCCATCGAGATGCAGTTGCAGGTCGTTGCCCGCCGTTGATGCCACGTTCGTTCGTGGATAGTCGGTCGGCAACGGCAGTTGCCCGCTGTACGCGGCCAGTGTGCGCTTCCAGTAGTCGGCCTGCAGCGCCATGACGCCGCTGCTCTGCAATGCCTGCTGCCAGCGCGCATAGTCGCTGTACTGCACCTTCAGCGGTGTCAGCACGGCTGGCTTGCCGGCATGGAGCAAGCCGTAGAGCGCGACCCATTCATTAACCAGCAGCGACATCGACCAACCATCGGAGATGATGTGATGCATCGCATACAACACCACATGCTCGGTCGCACTCAGGCGCACCACCCGGCCGCGCATCAGCGGTGCACTGAGCAGGCTGATCGGGGTACTGGCATTGTCCAGTACCGCCTGCGCCACTTGCGTTTCCTGTTCGGCACGGCTCAAGGCGGACAGGTCCAGTAGCGGCAGGTCCAGTTCCACCGTCGGCGACACAAGGGCTATTGGATCGCCCTCGTCATCGCTGACATAGGCGGTTCGCAACACCTGATGACGACGGATGACTTCAGCCAGGCTGGCGCGCAGCAGTGGCACCTGCAACTCACCCTGCAAGCGCAAGGCCAGGGGCATGCCGTAAGCACCAGTGCCCGCGGACAACTGCTCGACCACCCACAGCCGTCGCTGGGCCAGCGACAACGGCGCCTCGGGTTGTTCGCCATAGGCGCTCAACGCAGGCCGCTGTGGCGCTGTGGCGTGCGTTGAACGTGCCTGCAGCAGTTGGGCGAACGCCTGCAGACGGGGATGATCGAACAGATCACGCAAACTCACCGGCACCGCAAGCAGCCCTTGCAGGCGTGACACCACCTGGGTAGCAAGCAGCGAATGGCCACCCAACTCGAAGAAGTGATCGTCAACCCCCACACGTTCAACATCCAGCACTTGCTGCCAGACCTCGGCAAGCTGCTGTTCAAGCGCCGTACACGGTGCTTGGAACGCGGCGCTGGCGGGCGGTTGATCGACCTCTGGCAACGCCTTGCGGTCGAGCTTGCCGTTGGGTGTCAATGGCAGTTGCGCCAGGAACAGGATAAAGACCGGCACCATGTAGCCCGGCAACTGATCGCCCAGACGCGCCTTGATCTGCGCGCGCAAGGTCGCTTGCTGCCCGGCTTCATCGCTATGTTCATGAGCGGCGATGTAAGCGACCAATTGCGCGCTGCCCTGATGTTCGACAGCGAGCACCGCGACCTCGCGCACCGAGTCCTGGGCCAGCAGGCGCGCCTCGATCTCGCCCAGCTCGATTCGAAAGCCGCGGATTTTCACCTGGTGATCGATACGCCCGAGGTATTCAATGCGCGCGTCGGGGCGGTAGCGGGTCAAGTCGCTGGTGCGATACAAGCGCTCGCCCGCGGTCGAAAACGGATTGGGCACGAAACGTTCGGCCGTCAGCGCCGCACGCCCCAGATAGCCACGGGTCAAGCCGGCCCCTGACAGATACAGCTCAGCCGCCACGCCCTGCGGTGCAGGTTGCAGACTGGCATCGAGAAGGAAGCTGCCGGTGCCCGGAAGTGGTCGGCCGATAGTCGCTGTGCCACCGGCTTCACGGCGTGTCCAGGTGGAATAAGTGGTGTCTTCCGACGGACCATACAGATCGTTGACCTGGGTGATGCCCGGCAATTGATACAGCTGCTCGACCAACGCTTGTTTCAGCGGTTCGCCTGCGAGGTTGATGATGCGCACGCTGGCAGGGATCTGCCCGGCGCGCAGCAACGCGGCAATTGCCGAAGGCACTGTGTTGATCAAGCGTACCTGGTCACGCGCCGGCAGCTCTGGCAACGCCAGGGCGTTGCGCGCCAGTATCAGTGAGCCGCCGCTGGCCAGGGTGACGAAAATCTCCCAGACCGAAAGGTCGAAGCACACCGAGGTCGACGCCAGAACGCCTTGCATGTCCTCGCGGCTGTATGCCTGTTGTGACCAGTGGATCAGAGCCTCGACGTTGCGGTGGGTAATGGCCACGCCTTTCGGCTGGCCGGTGGAGCCCGAGGTGTAAATCACGTAGGCCAGGTTGTCGGGGCTCAGGTGCAGCGGCGGAGCACTGTCGGGTTGTTCGGCCAGCCATGGCGCATCGACCTGCATCTGAACGATGCGGGTGCCGGCGGGCGGCACAAGCGCGCCAAGTACCGACGCTTGTGTAATCAAGACCTCGGCGCGACTGTCCGCAAGCATGTAGGCCAGGCGCTCGGTCGGGTAGTCCGGGTCCAGCGGCACGTAGGCGCCTCCGGCCTTGAGTACCGCCAATAGCGCAACGATCAGTTCACTGGAACGCTCCAGGGCCACACCGACGCGCACTTCGGCACCCACGCCGAGGCTGATCAAGTGATGCGCCAGGCGATTAGCCTGCTGGTCCAGTTGGCGATAACTCAAATGCTGGTGCTGGTCGATCAGCGCCAATTGTTCGGGATGGGCCTGCACCTGACGGACGATCAAGGCAACAATGGAACTGCCCTGGGCCGGCGGCAACGTGCTGGCGTTCCAGTCATGCAGCAGGCACTGGTGTTCGCCTGCTGTCAGCATCGGCAACTCGCCGAGCGCCCCAGGCGCCGCCAACATGCCGTGCAGCAACGCTGACAGATGTGCGCCAAAGCCCTGCACCTGGCTAGCGCTGAAATGCGCGCGGGCATACTGGAACTGTAGAGTCAGGCGATCTTCGACGGCAACCAGCAGAGTCAATGGATAGCTGGTTTGCTCACGCGTCTGCACCTCGGTAAAGCGCAGCCCCTGCGGTGCGCCCTCCTGCAAGGCTGTAGAGACCGGATAGTTCTCGAACACCAATAATGAATCGAACAGCCCTTCGCCGCCCTGCCCGGCCCAGCGTTGAATATCGAATAGCGGCGTGTGCTCGTGGTCGCGCAGGGCGAGATTCTGCGCTTGCAGGGTTTGCAGCACCTGCACCAGCGACTGCTCGGGGCTGAGGCTGACAACCACCGGCAAGGTGTTGATGAACAGACCGACCTGCGCTTCGATACCTGGCAGCGGCGCTGAACGCCCCGCCACCGTAGCACCGAAAGCTACCGTTGGCTGACCGCTGTAACGTTGCAGCAACAAGGCCCAGGCTGCTTGAATCAGCGTGTTCAAGGTTACCTTGTGCTGACTGGCGAAGGTCTTCAGACCCTGGGTAATGTCCGGCTCCAGCGTCTGCTTGAACTCGGCATAACCACTCAACCCCTGGGGCGGGTCTGGCAGTGTTGCAGCAAGGCGGGTGGGTGCGTCGAGGTGCTGGACATGCGCCTTCCAGAAACGCTCGTCCGCCACAGGATCCTGCTTGTCCAACCAGGCGATGTAGTCGCGGTAGCGCCCCGCTTGATCTGCCAGCGCGACACCGCTGTAGCGCTGCAGGACCTCTGCGAGCAACTGCGCATTGCTCCAGCCGTCCATAAGAATGTGGTGGCTGGTGTAGATCAATGTGTAGCGCTGCTCGTCCAGTCGAAGCAGGTGTAACGTCAGCAAAGGCGCACGTTCCAGGGCAAAGCCCTTGCTGCGCTGAGCTTCGGCCCAGGCCTCGATGGCCTCGGCCTGATCCGCGCGATTGCGCCAGTCTTCAACAAGAAACGGCACCTGCGCCGCACGCTGCACCACCTGTAACGGCCGAGTCAGGTTGCTGCCGGTGAGAAACGCCGTGCGCAGAATATCGTGCGCATCCACGGTGGCCTGCCAGGCCGCCTGGAAGCGCTGCAGGTCGAGACCTTGCACGGTAACCGACATCTGGTTGATGTACTGACCCGGGGCCTGCGCGTAGAGGCTGTGGAACAACATACCCTGCTGCATCGGCGACAGTGGATAGAGGTCCTGCACGGCTCGCGGATCAAGGCCAAGTTGATCAAGCTGTTGTTGCTCAAGCTTGGCCAACGGCACATCTGCTGGCGTGAGCGCGCCGATGCCTGCGCTGCAGCAATGCTCGATCAGCTCATGCAACGCTTGGGTGTAGGCGTCGGCCAGGGCCTGGACCGTGGTTTCATCGAACATCTGCGCGCTGAACTGCCAATCCACCAGCAGTTCACCCCCATAGACTTGACCGTTGAGGGTCAACCAGTTCGGCAGCGGTGCAGCAGCATCCTGCTCCTGACCTCGCGCTTGGTTACTGGGTACAAACAGGCCATCGGTCTGCGCGAAACCTGCATCGAGCTGACCGAGGTAGTTGAACGTAACGCGCGCTGGCGTCAGTTGCGCCAAGGCTTGGCGGGAGTCAGGGCTACCCAGGTAGCGCAAGGCGCCGTAACCCATGCCGTGGTCCGGCACCGCGCGCAATTGTTCCTTGATCTGTTTGATCGAGTCGGCCAGTGCTGGCGCCGGCGTCAGTTTGAGCGGATAGAAGCTGGTGAACCAGCCCACACTACGGGTCAGGTCGAGTTCGCGCGACAGCGGTTCGCGGCCATGTCCCTCCATCAGCACGGCAACCGAGGGGTGACCGCTCCAACGGACAAGAACACGCGCCAAGGCCGTCAACAGCAAATCGTTGACGCGGGTGCGATACGCCGTGGGGGCCTCTTGCAGCAAGCGTCGGGTAACGTCGGCATCGAGGCGCGTCTGCACATGACAGGCATCGCGATTGAACAACGACGCCGCCGGACGTTGGCAAGGAAGCTCGGCGTCTACCGCCTGGGCTTGCCAGAACGCTAGCTGATGCTCCAGTTCCGGAGTGCAGGCATCGGCCTGCAGTTGCTCGGCCCAGACCTTGATCGAATGCGTCTTGGCCGGCAAGCGCACCTCCTGGCCTGCCAGTGATTGTTGATAGGCCGATTGCAAGTCTTCGAGCAGAATGCGCCAGGACACGCCGTCCACCACCAGGTGATGAACCACCAGCAACAGGCGTTGGCTGCCATCGGCCAGCGTTGCCAGCAACGCCCGCAGCAACGGCCCCTGCTGCAGGTCAAGACTGCGCTGAACCGTATCGGCGGCTGTGTTCAATTGTGCTTCGTCAGCGACTGTCAGTTGCCACAGCAACATGTTGTCGTGCGCCTCGGCAAACTGCGCGCTCCAGCCTTGGCCGTTTGGATTGTGAAAATGCAGGCGCAACGCGTCGTGGTGACGAACGATACTGCCCAGGGCCTGATCGAGTGCCTCCACCTGCAAGGGATCACGGGGCGCCAGCAGCAGCGACTGGTTCCAGTGCTGGTGATTGTCCGTCAGGGTGTCGAAGAACCAGTGCTGGAACGGCATCAACAAGGCTTCCCCCTGTACCGGCCCCTGGTCGATGACATGCGCTGTTTCGCCGGTCTCGGCCACTGCCGCCAGGCTTTGCACGGTTTGATGCTGGAACAAGTCTTTGGGGCTGAAACGAATACCGGCCTGGCGGGCGCGGCTGACCACCTGGATGGAGATGATCGAGTCGCCGCCAAGCTCGAAGAAGTTGTCGGCCAGCCCTACTTGCTCGATCTTCAATACGTCCTGCCAGATCGCCGCGATCTGCTGCTCCACCGCGGTGCGCGGGGCCACGTAGCTTTTCTGCACGCGGTTGGCGTCTGGCTTGGGCAGGGCCTTGCGGTCCAGCTTGCCGTTGGGGCTCAGGGGCATGTGTTCGATGAACAGCAACTGTGCTGGCACCATGTAATCCGGCAACGCCTGGCGCAGCGGCTCGCGAATCGCATCGCGCAGGGCTTCCTGGCGCTGCGGGGTCCAATCGGTAGGCACCACATAGGCGACCAGCGCGGCGTCGATGGCCAGCACTACCGCTTCGCGCACGGCGTCCTGTTCCATCAGGCGTGCTTCGATTTCGCCCAGTTCGATGCGCAAACCGCGGATCTTCACCTGGTGGTCGATGCGGCCTCGATACTCGATTACGCCGTCAGCCCGCTGGCTGGCCAGATCACCGGTGCGGTACAAACGTGCGCCGTTGCCAAACGGGCTGGTGACAAAGCGCTCGGCGGTGAGTGCCGCACGGCGGTGATAACCGCGCGCCAGGCCCATGCCACCCAAGTACAACTCGCCGACCACACCCACTGGCAGCGCGTTCAATTCGGCGTCGAGCACGTAGGTTTGCAGGTTGGCAATCGGCTCACCGATCGGCACGGCATCGCGGCCTTCGTCGCGGCAGGTCCAGTGGGTAACGTCGATGGCCGCTTCGGTCGGGCCATAGAGGTTGTACAAACCGGCATTCGGTAGTTTGGCCAACACTTGAGCTTGAGCGTCCACCGGCAATGCTTCGCCACTGCAAATGATGCGGCGCAAACCGGTGCAACTGGCGACCTGCTCGTCGAGCAGGAACATCTGCAGCATCGACGGTACAAAGTGCAGGGTCGTGACCTGATGGGCATGAATCAGCGCTACCAAGCGTCGTGGGTCACGATGATCACCTGGCGCAGCCATGGCCAGGCGCGCACCGGTCATCAGCGGCCAGAAGAATTCCCATACCGACACGTCGAAGCTGAACGGGGTTTTCTGCAGGACGGTGTCACCTGCGCCCAGGCCGTAGGCCTGTTGCATCCAGCACAGGCGGTTGCTCAGGGCTTTATGGCGGTTGCCGGCCCCTTTCGGCTTGCCGGTGGATCCGGAGGTGTAGATCACATAGGCAAGATGCTCGGGGTCGAGCTGCGGCGCCGGGGCATGCACGGGAAAACGCTCCAACACCAGTTGGTCGAGCGCCAGTACCGGCAGCTCGGCCGGGCATGGCAGGCGCAGGTGCGATTGCGTCAGCAGCAAGGCGATGCGGCTGTCCTCAATCATGTAGGCCAGACGTTCCTCGGGGTATTCCGGGTCGAGCGGTACATAAGCGCCACCTGCCTTGAGAATCGCCAGCAGGCCGATGACCATGTCCATACTGCGCTCGACGGCAATACCGACCAGCACTTCAGGCCCGACGCCCAGCGCGATCAACTGATGGGCCAGCTGGTTGGCGCGCTGGTCCAGCTCGCGGTAGCTCAACTGCTGCGCGCCCATGCACAAGGCAGGCGCGTCGGGGGTGGCTTGCACTTGCTGTTCGATCAGCCTATGCACGGGTGTATCCAGCGGGTATTCGGCGGCGGTGGCGTTCCACTGCTCGACGATCTGCACCGTTTCCTCGGCATCGAGCAGGGCCAGCTCGGCGACCTTGGCCTGCGGACTGGCAACGATAGCGCGCAGCAGGTTGAGCCAATGCCGCGCCATGCGCTCGATACTGCTGTGCTCGAACAAATCGCGGGCGTAGATCAGCGCCGCCGACAGCCCGTGGCCGCTATCCTGGGTTTCCAGGGTCAGGTCCAGTTGAGCCGTGCCGGCATCCCACTCCAAGGCCTCGACGGTAAGCCCCGACAAACTCATTGATAGCGCTTGATGCACGCCATCCTGGTGGTTGTGCATGGCTTGGAACAGGGGGTTATGGCTGAGGCTGCGCGCGACACCCAAGGCCTCGACCAAGTGTTCGAAAGGCAGGTCCTGATGGGTTTGCGCATCACCTACCTGCTGGTCGATACGTTGCAGCAAGACTGCGAAGCTTTCATCACCGCGAAGGCGTGTCGCAAGCACCTGAGTATTGACGAACAGCCCGATCAGCCGTTCGGTCTCCAGGCGGTTACGGTTAGCCACGGGCACACCGACGCGGATGTCGCCCTGGCCGCTGTAGCGTTGCAGTAGCACCATGAACGAGGCCAGCAACAACACGAACAGACTGACCCCGTGCCCTTGCGCCAACTGGCGCAAGGCGCTGTCCAATTCGTCAGGCACGGCAATGGGCAGGCGACCACCGCGATAGCTCATGGTCGGCGGACGCGGATGGTCACTGGGCAGTTCCAGCACATCCTGGATCTCACCCAACTGGCTTTTCCAGTAGGCCAATTGACGCTCGCCTTCGCCCGACTCCATCCACTGGCGCTGCCACGCCGCAAAGTCAACGTACTGGATGGGCAATGCTGTTTGCGCCGGCGCCAGACCTTGGGCGCACGCCGCATAGCAGGCCATCAATTCCTCGACCATCAGGCTCATCGACCAGCCATCGGTGACGATGTGATGCAGCACCAGGACCAGCAGGTGTTCATCATCAGCCAAGCGCACCAGGCGCACGCGCAGCAATGGACCATTGAGCAAGTCGAATGGCTGCGCGCTCAGTTCGGCCACGCAGGCACGCATCAATGCCTCGCGCTGCGCACCTTCGGCGTGCAGATGGGTTTGCTCGATAACGACCTGCGCTGTCGCCTCCACCTGCTGGCTGACTTGCCCTTCGGCTTCGACGAAGCGCGTGCGCAAGCAGGCATGCCGCTCGACCAGAGTCGCAAAACTCTGGCGCAGGTGCTCGACATTCAACACACCGCGCAACAGCAAGGCACTGGGAATGTGATACGCACTGCTGTGCGGTTCCAGTTGCCAGAGAAACCACTGACGCTGCTGGGCATAGGACAGGGGTGCCCGCTCGCCAGGACGGCTGGGGACGATCGGCAGCTTGGCGACATCGATACCCATCTCGTGGAGCTTGGCAAACATCTGCCGACGCTTGTCGGCAGACAGCCCCTTGATACGTTCGACCAGTTGCTGGTTGCGACCTGTTGGCTCAAACATTTTCTGTCTCCAGTTCATCCAGCACGCCGAAGATCTGATCCAGTTCGTCGTCCTGGGCCTGCGTCGAAGCGGCCTGCTCCAGGAACGCCGCCAATTCGCCGAGGCTGCGTAGGCCGTGGAACGCCCTGATCTTCAACTCCACGCCGAGTTCGGCGCGAATGCGTGAAAGCAACATGACCAATTGCAGCGAGTGCCCGCCGAGGGCAAAAAAGTCGTCGTTCAGGCCAACTTGCTCAAGGCTCAGGACGTCCTGCCAGATCAGCGCCAGGCGCTGTTCGAGATCGCTTTGCGGCGCCACATAGTGCTGCTGCAAGAGGCTGGCATCCGGCGCGGGCAGGGCTTTGCGATCCAGTTTGCCGTTGGTGGTCAGCGGCAGTTCGGTCAGCAGCAACAGGTGCGCAGGCACCATGTACTCCGGCAGTGCGCTGCGTAGCGCCGCCTTGAGCTGATCGCGCAGTTGCGCCTGTACCTCGCCGGGCGCATCGAGCAGCGCGCTATCGCGCGGCACCAGATAAGCCACCAGTTGCACGGCGTCGCCCTCCCCCCACGGCAGTACAACCACGCTGGCCACCGCCTCATCGGCCAGCAGACGCGCCTCGATCTCACCCAATTCGATACGGAAGCCGCGAATCTTCAATTGATGGTCGATGCGGCCGATGTACTCGATCACCCCGTCAGCCTGATAGCGAGCCAGGTCGCCGCTGCGATACAGACGTCCGCCATCGTTACCGAACGGGTCGGGCACAAAACGGCTTGCACTGAGGTCACCGCGATTGAGATAGCCGCGCGCCAAACCGGCACGGCCGATGTACAACTCACCGACGCAACCCTTGGGCACTGGATTCAGATCGGCATCGAGCAAGTACCACGACAGGTCGGCGATCGGCTCGCCAATCGGGCTGCTGGCTTCCTGCTCCAGGTCAGCCAACGTCAGCGGCCGGTAGGTCACGTGCACGGTGGTTTCGGTGATACCGTACATGTTCACCAGTTGCGGCGCGCTGTCACCAAAGCGCTCGAACCAGGGGCGCAGGCTCTTCACGTCCAGCGCTTCGCCGCCGAAGATCACTTTGCGCAACAGGTGCTGCGCAGGTTCGGCGCAGGCCACTTGCATCAAGGCCTTGAACGCCGACGGTGTCTGGTTGAGCACCGTCACCCCTTCGGCGCACAGCAGGTGGTAGAACTCACGCGGCGAACGGCTGACCTCATGCGGCACCACCAGCAATCGACCACCGTGCAACAGCGCACCGAAAATCTCCCAGACCGAGAAGTCAAAGCCGTAGGAGTGGAACAGGCTCCAGACATCCTGCGGACCAAAACCAAACCAGTCGTCGGTGGCGGCAAACAGGCGCAGAACGTTGCGATGGGTCAGCAAGGTGCCCTTGGGCTTGCCGGTGGAGCCCGATGTGTAAATGACATAGGCGAGGTTGTCGGGGCTGACGCGGGTAAGCGGATCGTCATCGCGCAGCGCCTCGGCGTGATCCTCCAGCAACAACACCGGCACCCCCGCAGGCACCGACATCCGTGGCTGCAAGCTGGTTTGGGTCAGCAACAGGGCAATGCCGCTGTCGGCGATCATGTAGCCCAGGCGATCGTCTGGATACGCCGGATCGAGCGGCACATAAGCCCCGCCAGCTTTGAGAATCGCCAGCAGCCCCACCAGCATGTCCAGGCTGCGCTCCACCGCCAGCCCGACCAGCACATCCGGGCCGACGCCATGGGCGATCAAGCGATGGGCCAAGGCATTGGCGCGACCGTTGAGCTGGGCGTAGGTCAACTGCTGGGCGCCACAACTCACAGCCACCGCATCGGGTCGTTCACGGGCACGCTCGGCGATGATCGGGTGCAGACAGCGCTCCACCGGAAAGTCGACCAACGCGTTGTTCCACTGCTGGACAATGGCCTGGCGCTCATCGCCCACCAGCATGGGCAGCTCACCGACGCGTTGCTGCGGGGCCTCGACCATTGCCTGCAACAGTACTTGCCAATGGCTGGCGAGACGGTCGATGGTTGAAGCCTCGAATACGTCTGTGGCGTAGGTAAACAGCGCCTCGATACCCTCGACCGACTCAAAGGTGTCGAGCATCAGATCGAATTGGGTGGTTTTGCTCGCCAACGACAAGCCTTCCAGGCTCAACCCGGGCAACTGGCGCGGCAATGCGGCCTGACGCCCCTGGGCCTGATGATTGAACAGCACCTGGAACAGTGGATGATGACTGGCATCACGTTGTGGCTGCAACGCTTCGAGCAGTTGTTCGAACGGCAGGTCCTGGTGCGCTTGCGCCTCCACGGCAGACTGCCTGACCTGGCGCAGCAGCGTCACCACCGACATTTGCGTATCGATACTCGCCTGCATGACCTGGGTGTTGACGAAGAAGCCGATCAGACCTTCGGTTTCCAGGTGCTGACGGTTGGCGACAGGCACACCAACGCGAATCAGAGGCTGGCGACTGTAGCGATGCAGGACGAGTTGCAACGACGCCAACAAGACCATGAACACGGTCGCGCCCTGCGCCTGCGCCAAGGCCTTGAGCTGCGCGCTCAAGGCGGGCGTCAGGCGCCAGGGCAACGTCGCACCGCGCCCGCTGGCCTGGGCCGGCCGTGGACGGTCCAGCGGCAACTCGAGCAGTTCATGCTCAGCGCCCAGATGCGTTGTCCAGTAGGCCAATTGCTGTTCGCGCGCCCCTGCCGCCATGTGCTTGCGTTGCCACTGCGCATAGTCGGCGTACTGCACCGTCAGCGCCGGCAACTGCAACGATTGGCCTTGGCTGAACGCGCTGTAGCACTGCAACAACTCCTCGACCATGCGCTGCATCGACCAGGCATCGGAGACAATATGGTGCTGGGTGAGCGCCAACACATGCTCATCTGCCGCCAGACGCAACAGCCCGACGCGCAGCAACGGCCCTTGCTCCAGGTCGAACAGACGGCTGGCCTGGCGTTCCAGCCATGCTTCGATGTGTCCAGCAGGATCGGTGTGGCCGTTCAACGCTTGCACATCGATGTTCAGCGGCGTCGCAGCGGCAATGGACTGTAAAAGCTGACCATCCTGCTGGATAAAGGTAGTGCGCAAGGTTTCATGGCGGGCGATCAGGGCATCGAAAGCCCGCTGCAGGGCAGTCATGTCCACGGCTCCGCGCAGGCGTAGCGCGGTTGGAATGTGATAGGCGGTGCTCTGTGGATCCATTTGCCAGAGATACCACTGGCGTTCCTGGGCGTAGGACAGCAGCAGCGGTTGCTCACGATCGATCACCAGCAACGGGGCCCGTGGCGTTGACGCAAGGGTGCGCAAGCTGGCAGCAAACGCACGCAGGGTGGCGTGCTCGAACAAGCGCTTGAGCGGTACCTGCATATTCAGCGCCTGGCTGAGTCGCGAAACCACCTGAGTGGCCAGCAGTGAATGCCCACCCAAGGCGAAAAAATCATCCTCGGCGCCAACCTGCGGCAGTTGCAGAAGGTCAGCCCAGATAGCGGCAACGGTTTCCTCCAGCAGGCCCTGCGGCGCCACATAGTGCTGTTGCAAGAGGCTGGCATCTGGCGCTGGCAGGGCTTTGCGATCCAGTTTGCCGTTGGTGGTCAGCGGCAGTTCGGTCAGCAGCAACAGGTGCGCGGGCACCATGTACTCCGGCAGTGCGCTGCGTAACGCCGCCTTGAGCTGATCGCGCAGTTGCGCCTGTACCTCGCCGGGCGCATCGAGCAGCACGCTATCGCGCGGCACCAGGTAAGCCACCAGTTGCACGGCGTCGCCCTCCCCCCACGGCAGTACAACCACGCTGGCCACAGCCTCATCGGCCAGCAGACGCGCTTCGATCTCACCCAATTCGATGCGGAAGCCGCGGATCTTCAATTGATGGTCGATACGGCCGATGTACTCGATCACCCCGTCAGCCTGATAGCGGGCCAGGTCGCCGGTGCGATAGAAGCGCCCGCCATCGTTACCGAACGGATCGGGCACAAAACGGCTTGCACTGAGGTCACCGCGATTGAGGTAGCCGCGCGCCAAACCGGCACGGCCGATGTACAACTCACCGACGCAACCCTTGGGCACTGGATTCAGATCGGCATCGAGCAGGTACCACGACAGGTCGGCAATCGGCTCGCCAATCGGGCTGCTGGCTTCCTGCTCCAGGTCAGCCAAGGTCAGCGGCCGGTAGGTCACGTGCACGGTGGTTTCGGTGATGCCGTACATGTTCACCAGTTGCGGCGCGCTGTCACCAAAGCGCTCGAACCAGGGGCGCAGGCTCTTTACGTCCAGCGCTTCGCCGCCGAAGATCACTTTGCGCAACAGGTGCTGCGCAGGTTCGGCGCAGGCCACTTGCATCAAGGCCTTGAACGCCGACGGTGTCTGGTTGAGCACCGTCACCCCTTCGGCGCACAGCAGGTGGTAGAACTCACGCGGCGAACGGCTGACTTCGTGCGGCACCACCAGCAATCGACCACCGTGCAACAGCGCACCGAAAATCTCCCAGACCGAGAAGTCAAAGCCGTAGGAGTGGAACAGGCTCCAGACATCCTGCGGACCAAAACCAAACCAGTCGTCGGTGGCAGCAAACAGGCGCAGGACGTTGCGATGGGTGAGCAAAGTGCCCTTGGGCATGCCGGTGGAGCCCGATGTGTAAATGACATAGGCGAGGTTGTCGGGGCTGACGCGGGTAAGCGGATCGTCCTCACGCAGCGCTTGAGCAGAGTCTTCCAGCAACAACACCGGCACCACCGCAGGCACCGACATCCGTGCCTGCAAACTGGCCTGGGTCAGCAACAGGGCAATGCCGCTGTCGGCGATCATGTAGGCCAGGCGATCGTCTGGATACGCTGGGTCGAGCGGCACATAAGCACCGCCTGCCTTGAGAATCGCCAGCAGCCCCACCAACATTTCCAGGCTGCGCTCCACCGCCAGCCCGACCAGCACATCCGGCCCGACGCCACGGGCGATCAAGCGATGGGCCAAGGCATTGGCGCGGCCGTTGAGCTGGGCGTAGGTCAACTGCTGGGCGCCACAACTCACAGCCACCGCATCGGGCCATTCACGGGCACGCTCGGCGATGATCTGGTGCAGGCAACGCTCGACCGGGAAGTCGACCAATGCTTTGTTCCACTGCTGGACAATGGCCTGGCGTTCATCGCCCACCAGCATGGGCAACTCACCGATGCGTTGCTGCGGGCTCTGCACCATTGCCTGCAATATCACTTGCCAATGGCTGGCGAGACGGTCGATGGTCGCGGCTTCGAACAGGTCACTGGCGTAAGTCAGTGCGGCACGCAATTCGCCGGCTTGTTCATAGGTATCCAGGGTCAGCTCGAACAGCGTGGTACGCCCCTGCCATTGCACCGGCTCCAGGACCAACCCAGATGCCAGCGAATAATCACCGACATCCGCCACGAGTGGCTGATGGTTGTACATGACCTGGAACAGGGGTGTGCGACTGGCGTCGCGCTCAAGCTTCAGGGCTTCGACCAGTTGCTCGAACGGCAGGTCCTGATGCGCCTGGGCACCTAGCACCAGCGCTTTCACCTGAGCAAGCAAGTTGGCGACACTGAGCTGCCCATCGACATGTGCACTCAATACCTGGGTATTCACAAAGCAGCCAATCAGCCCTTCCACTTCGGCACGGTTGCGGTTTGCGATAGGTGAGCCGACACGGATGGTCGGTTGGCCGCTGTAACGATGCAACAGCACGTTGAAAGCAGTCAGCAGCAGCATGAACAGGGTGACGTTGTGCTGGCGGGCAAAACTGCGTAATTGCTCGACCAACGCCCGATCCAGAGAAAACGCGAGACGTCGACCGCGATAGCTGGCCTGCGCCGGGCGCGGATGATCGAGCGGCAACTCCAGGGCTGGGTGATCGTTGCCCAATTGCTCGAGCCAGTAGTCCAATTGGCGCTGCTGCTCGCCCGCCTCCAGCCAGCGTCGCTGCCACAAGGCGTAGTCACTGTACTGGATAGCCAGAGCGGGCAAGGCCGGCACCTGCTGGTCCAGGTGCGCCGTGTACAACCGAGTGAATTCTTCGATCAGCACGTTCATCGACCAGCCATCAGCGACGATATGGTGCAAGGTCAGCAACAGCACATGCTCGTCGGCCTTGAGCTTGAGCAGGGCTATACGCATCAACGGCCCTTGTGTCAGGTCGAAGGGCTGTAAGGCACGCTGCTGAGTGAGCGCACCCACCTGCTGCTCGCGAGCAGCGTCAGCCAGGTCACTGAGGTCCAGATGCTCCACCTGCGGCCATTGCGCAATCGGCGCCAACACCAGTCGCTCATCGGCCTGCTGAATGAACACGCTGCGCAAGGTTTCGTGACGCTCAACCAGGCTGGTAAAGGCCTGCTCCAGCGCACCAATGTCCAGCGTACCGCGCAGGCGCACCGCACCCAGCAGGTTGTAGGCGGCGCTGGCAGGCTCAAGTTGCCACAACAACCACATACGCTGTTGTGCATACGACAAGCCATCGCGTTCAGCCACCGGCACCTGGGCCGGAATGGGGAACTGGGCAAAGTCGACCCCCTCGCGCGCCAACCCCTGGAGAAAGATGCGGCGCTTTTCCAACGGCAACTCTATGAATCGGCGGGCAAGCTTGCGGGCATCTTCGGCGTTCATCGACTTCATCCATCCAGGGGAACAACGAGCCTCTAGGCCCGGTAGTCAAAGAAAAACGGATGAACGCGAATGAAAATTAACGACAATAGGTATATCGTTCAGCAAAACCGAAACATTTGCTTTCAACTGGATCTGCGGGTTTTACGATTCTCGTTCGTCTTTACTAATGCAGTCCCCAGGCTGAGCATCGGCTCGACCTCAATTTCTCTGAAAAGACACCTGCAATGTCCCAAAAACAGAAAAAATCCAAGTCCAGACTGTGGTTTCTGGTGCACAGCTGGCTCGCCTTGCCGATCTGGTTTTTCGTCCTGATCGTATGCGTTACCGGCACCTTGGCAGTGGTCAGCCAGGAAATCGTCTGGCTGGCCAACCCGGATGTGCGCGCCAGCAAGCCGAGTGACGATGCCCAGCCGTTGAGCTTCCAGCAGGTGCTCGACGCGCTGCACAGGGCCGAGCCGGACATGGCGGTGCGCTTTCTCAGCCAACCGGACGGCTCGCACTTCGCCCTCAACGCCTCGGTCACCTACCCTGATGGCAGCGCCCCGACGCTGTACGTGAACCCCTACACCGGGGCCGTGCAGGGCAAGGTGCCAGACTTCAACTTCGAAGCCTTTACCCGCGCCCTGCATGGGTGGTGGTTGGTGCCCTTTACCAACGGCTACAGCTGGGGCTGGTACTTGGTGTCCTTGCTTGGCCTGCCGATGCTGGCCTCCTTGGTGACCGGACTGGTTGTGTATAAACGCTTCTGGAAAGGCTTCTTCAAGCCCACATTGCGCTTCAACCACGGCGCGCGCATTTTCTGGGGCGACTTCCATCGCTTGAGCGGCATCTGGTCGATCTGGTTCATTGCAGTGATCTCGATCACCGGCACCTGGTTTTTGATCCAGGCAATTCTGGCCGACAACCACGTAACCCTCTCTACCGAGCCTGTGGTACCGGTCATTGCCCGTGAGGATGTGCCACGCACCGAAACCGGCGAACCGGCACCACGCATCAGCCTTGATGACGCCACGCGAATCGCCAAGGAACAAATCGCCGGCCTCGATGTGAGCTTCGTCACCCTGCCCGGCAACGCCTATTCCCACGTATACCTGGGCGGTCGCGGCTGGTATCCGCTGATGTTCCAGACTGTCAACGTCAACCCCTACAACAGCAAGATCGAGGCGCAGTTCCTGCTCAGCGATCGCTCGGCCGTAGAATTTGTCACCGAGTCGATGCGACCGTTGCACACCGGGGACTTCGGCGGCCTGGCTATCAAGCTGATCTGGGCGTTCTTTGGCCTGCTGCTGTCGATGATGGTGCTCAGCGGCCTGCTGATCTGGACCAAACGTACCGCTCAAGCCACTGCCGCAGCCCTCAAACGTAGCGAGCGCGCGCCACGCAAGGGCAGCAAAGCCAGCACCGACACCGCTACGGAGGCCAGCCTATGAGCAAGGCAGCAGTTGCGCCACAAAGCCCATTGAGCCGTTTTTGGCACAAATGGCGTTTTCATTTGAACATTTTGCTGTTGCTGATTCCCCTGGGATTCATGCCCAAGTACTTTGCCGACGCTGCCCTGTTCCGTGGCGACAGTGGCCTGGGTGAGCGAGACCTGGGTGAAATTCAGGTCGGCCCCTGGAGTATCCGCTTGGCCGAACTGCGCGATGAAGCGCCGCTGGCCGACGGCCCGGCAGGCTATTTCAAAACCTTCAACGCCAGCGTGTGCAAGACCTGCATCGACAAGGTCAAGGCTGCCTACCTGCGTATCGGCAAGCCGCGCAGCTTGCGCGCCGCGGGCACCATCTTCTTCGGCCCGCCCTATCGCATGGGCAACAGTCTGCCGATCGCGCCCAAGACCCGTCCGGACGCCGAAATCTGGATCACCCTCGAAGGCTGGGACGGCAGCATGCACCAGGCATCCATCCCGCTGGCCAAGGCATCACCGGCTACCGTTGCCTGGCTGACCAAACAAGGAGGCAAATGATGAAGTCCACCGCGTGCAGGCTGCTCCTGCCCTTGCTGTTGCTGGGCGTTGCCAGCCCCGCCCTGGCCCACAACCCGATGTGTGAGTGCAAGCCGATCGACGGGGAGCAGATCGAATGCACCGGCGGCTTTTCCGATGGCAGCGGCGCCCCGGGGGTAACCCTCGATGTGATTGGCTACAACGAAGAAATCCTGGTGCCTGGCAAGCTTGGGGAAAACTCCAAGCTGACCTTCAAGCGCCCTGAAGGCGAGTTCTACGTGCTGTTCGACGCCGGCCCCGGTCACGTGGTGGAAATCGACTACGCAGATATCGAGCAATGAGCCGGGTCCAGGTAGTACGCCCGGCCGGCGCCGGGCACGAAACCTTGTATGTGCTGCTGGTAAGTCTGTTCATCCTGGCGGTGGCCGCAGGTATTGTCGCGCTGCGCGGCGAGCATCATGACGAAGTCAGCATCGAAGCTCATCAACTCGATGCCCGGCGCGATTTGAACGCTGCTGAGCAAGGTGTGTACGCCGACCTGCGGGTCGCTTTCGATGAAATCCAGCTACGCCACGAAGAAGAGCAGCATCTGCTTGCGGTAGAGGTGCTGGCCGACGAAGGCTTCCCGCCGTTTACCCAGGATGCCAGCAGCGCCAGCCGTGGTGAGCATCAATGGCAACGACTCGGCGAACAGGCCTACCTGGGCTTGAGCCAGTCGCCGACAGTAGCCGGCAGCTTCCTGCTGCTGATACCTGCCACCCATGACGGCGTTGCCGATGTCTGGCTTCAGCGCAAGGCTGATGCCAGCGTCCCTCCTGATCTGAGCGCTGCGGCCCTGATTGCCGCTGGCTGGCAGCAGATCGCCGCCCAATACGACGCCGGCGTCACGCGCCAGCATCGCCACTGACACAAGGACGCCCCATGCTTCGCTCCGCCCTCGCTCGTCGTCTTTTCACGGTGTTCATCGCCTTGGCCCTGCCTACCCTGGCGCAGGCCGAGGTCAACGGCAAGCCGCTGCGTATCGGCATCACCCTGCACCCCTATTACAGTTACGTTGCCAACATCGTCGGTGACAAGGCCGAAGTGGTGCCACTGATTCCTGCGGGCTTCAATCCTCATGCTTACGAGCCACGCGCCGAAGACATCAAGCGCATCGGCAGCCTCGATGTGGTCGTCCTCAATGGCATCGGCCACGATGATTTTGCCGATCGCATGATTGCCGCCAGCGAAAAGCCGCAGATTACCGTGATCGAATCCAACACCAACGTGCCGCTGCTCGCTGCCACCGGTGTTGCCGCGCGCGGTGCGGGCAAAGTAGTCAATCCGCATACCTTCCTGTCTATCAGTGCCAGCATCGCCCAGGTCAACAACATCGCCCGTGAACTGGGCAAGCTCGACCCGGACAACGCCAAGTACTACAGCCAGAACGCCCGTGCCTATGCCAAGCGTCTGCGCAAGCTGCGTGCCGATGCTCTGGCGCAAGTCACTGAAGCGCCGGGAGCCGAGTTCCGCGTCGCCACTATCCATGCGGCCTATGACTACCTGGTACGTGAGTTCGGCCTGGAAGTCACCGCGGTGGTCGAGCCAGCACACGGTATCGAGCCGAGCCCGAGCCAACTGAAGAAGACCATTGACCAACTCAGGGCTCTCGACGTTAAGGTCATTTTCTCGGAGATGGACTTCCCCTCCGCCTACGTCGAGACCATCCAACGTGAGTCCGGGGTGAAGATCTACCCGCTGACGCACATCTCCTATGGCGACTACAGCAAGGAGAAGTACGAGGTCGAGATGAAGCGCAACCTCGATACCGTGGTGCGGGCGATCAAGGAGTCCAAGGCATGACTGTTGCCGAAACCGTCACCCGCCAACCCTGCGGGCCGGATATCGAGTTTGCCGGCATTGACCTGACCTTGGGCCGCACTCGGATTCTCGATCAGGTCAGCTTCAAGGTCGCTGCCGGTAGCGTGCATGCACTGGTGGGCCCTAATGGCGGCGGCAAGAGCTCGCTGGTCAAGACGTTGCTCGGACAGATGCCGCACCAGGGCCAACTGACGTTGACCTGGCCTGGCGATAGCCACGTGATTGGCTATGTTCCCCAGGCCCTGGAATTCGACCGCGGCTTGCCGATGACTGTCGACGACTTCATGGCCGCCATGTGCCAGCGACGCCCGGCCTTTCTTGGTTTGTCGCGCAGGGTAGGTCCGGCGATTGATGCGGCGCTTGAACGCGTTGGCATGCTGGACAAACGCAAGCGGCGCATGGGTGCCCTTTCGGGCGGCGAACGCCAGCGCATCTTGCTGGCCCAGGGCCTGATACCGGCTCCGCAACTGCTGGTACTGGATGAGCCCATGTCAGCGCTGGACGAAGCGGGTATCCAGGTGTTCGAGCGTTTGCTGCTGGACTGGCGCGCCGCTGGCACTACCGTGCTGTGGATCGAGCATGACCTGCAAGCGGTGGCACGCCTGGCCGACAAGGTCACTGGTCTGAGCCGCCGCGTGTTGTTCGATGAACCGCCCAAGCAGGCGCTGACGCCGGATCGCCTGCTCAGTCTGTTCTCCATCCACCCGCGCAGCGAGAGCACCGTCTGATGAACTACGAAGAATTTCGCCTGCTGATCCAGGGCTGGGCCAGCTCCGGCTATCTGCCTGAAGCCCTGGCCTACGGCTTTGTGGTCAACGCCCTGCTCGCCGGCCTGATGATCGGTCCGGTATTGGGCGGGCTCGGCACCCTGGTGGTAGTCAAGCGTTTCGCTTTCTTCTCTGAAGCTGTCGGCCACGCCGCACTCACCGGGGTGGCTATCGGCATTCTGCTCGGCGAGCCCTACACCGGCCCCTATGGCAGCTTGTTCGGCTACTGCCTGCTGTTCGGCATCCTGCTGAACTTTCTGCGCAACCGTACCGGGCTTTCACCCGACACCTTGATTGGCGTATTTCTTTCTGTCTCCCTCGCGTTGGGCGCCAGCCTGCTGCTGATGCTGGCCGGCAAGATCAACGTGCACATCCTTGAAAACGTCCTGTTCGGTTCGGTACTCACCGTCAACGGCCAAGACCTGCTGGTGCTGGGTATCGTCGGCACCCTGGTACTGGCGCTGGCCCTGCCGCTGTACAATCGCATCATGCTGGCCAGCTTCAACCCGCAGTTGGCAGCAGTACGCGGCGTAGCGGTGAAGAGCCTGGATTACCTGTTCGTGATTCTGGTTACCCTGGTCACCGTGGCAGCGGTGAAAGTCATCGGCGCAATCCTGGTCGGTGCCCTGCTGGTGATTCCGGCTGCGGCGGCACGCCTGATCAGCCAATCGCTGAAGGGGTTCTTCTGGGCCTCGGTCGTGATCGCGACCTTGAGCACCCTGGTCGGGATCCTGCTGCCGATTGTCTTTGATCTGCCGGTGCCCTCGGGCGCGGCAATCATTCTCGTCGCGGGCTGCTGCTTCGCCCTCGCCGCCCTCGCCCGCGGCCTTGTTCCACGCCTGCAAGGAAACCCGGCATGACCTTCGACCTCAAGCATCTGTGCCTGGCCCTGGCCCTGGCTGGCCTGCCCGCACTCAGCCAGGCCGAGAACGCCGCGGCTGTCGCGCAGCCACAGGCCGCCGTCAGCGTCCTTGCCTCGCTGCCTGTCACCCATACTTTGGCCAGCGCCTTGCTCGACGGCACCACGGTCAAGCTGGAGCGCGCTGCGCCTGCGAACATTCCGGCATCGCGCCAACCGTCCTACTTCAGCGGCCGCGGCGGCGCCAGCCTGCAGAAAGCGGCCGGCCAAGCCGATGCCGTTGTCGCCTTGCGCTCGATCTGGAGTGACGACCCGCTCTACCCAATCGCCCGGCGCAGTAACATCCGCATTATTGAAATAGATGCTGCACGCCCAGTTGACGGTGCCCTGCCGGGCATCGCGGTACAAGGCAACGATGCCTTCAGCGCCTACCCATGGCTGAACCCGACCAACCTGGGCCGCATGGCCGATGTGCTGGCCCATGACCTTGGCCGCCTGAGCCCGAAAGATCAAACCAAAATCCAGGCCAACCTGGCGAGCGTCAAACGCCAGTTGCTGGAACTTAGCGCCGGCAGCGAATCGCGCCTGGCCGATGCCGACAACCTCAGCGTGATCAACCTCTCGGAGCGCCTGGACTACCTGATCAGCGGCCTGAATCTGGACCTGATCGACCACCCACACGTGGCGGATGACCAATGGAGTGCGGCGGCGCTCAAGCAACTGGGCGATGAACTCAAGGAACAGGAGGTGGCCCTGGTACTGCACCACAAACAACCGAGCAAGGAAGTGGCCGACGTGATCAGCGCCTCCGGCGCCAAGTTGCTCGTGATCGATACCGACCCGCAAGACACCCTGGCCGGGCTCAAGGCAAGTGTCGAGCAAGTCGTGAATGCATTGGCGGCAGGCAACAGCTAACTGTCGCCGGGCAAGCCCGCTGCTGCTACCGGAGTGAATCGTTATCAGCGTTTCATGCAGCGCTGATAACGTTCATCGACCCGATTGGCGAACCAGGCAGTGGTCAATTTACGGGTAATTTTCGGACTCTTCAGCTCGATTCCCGGTAGTTGCGCACGTGGCAGCTGTTTGCCTGACTTGCCTTCTGCCAGCGCATACACACCGCTGTACAAGCGGGTTTCCTCGAAGTCCAGGCTGTCACCCTTTTCCAGCTGCGCACGAATACTCGGATTACGCAGGCCTAACTGCTCACCCACCCGGCGCGCGGCTTTCTCGGTAGAGCCCGGCAGAATCGCCCCGGGCGCGATCAGATCACCGTCCAGGGCCAGTTTCACCCCACTGGCGCGGCTCAGGGCACTCTGGAACGCCGCATTGCGGCTCGCATACCAGCCGGCATTGAAGTCGGCAAAACGGTAGAGCTGACGTTCGTAATGGCTGGGATAGCCCAACAGGTGGGCGATACCGAAGTACATACCGCCACGCCGGCTGAACACTTCCTGACGAATCGTTGCGTTGTGACTGTAGGGATAGTCACGAGCGTTACGCTCGGCAAAGGCAATGCTGACCTGCATCGGCCCACCCGTGCGCACCGGGTTCAAATCGCCCAGCAGGGTTCGGCCCAGGGGCACACTGCCAATAAGGTCGTCAAAAATCGCGCTCAGCTGCTTTTCACTGCGTACGGCATTGAGTCGCTCATTGTAGGTCTTGCCGTTGGGTGAACGCGTTTGCAGTGCAGCATTGACCAACATGTGCGGGATATGCAGGCTGGCGGCGCGGCGGTCTATTTCCTGGCGAGCAATACGGCCCAGACCCGGTACCTGCGGGTCGGCCTGAAAGGTCGACTCCTGCTCGGTCACTGCCAGTACAGCGCAAAGATTAGAGCGACTGGCGCTGATTTTCTGCGTGGTGAAGGCGGTCTGGATATCCCTGGCCCAACCTTCACGGTCTTTGGTAGCGGCAGGCAGCAAACGCAGGATCTGCGCCCGCACCTTGGCCGGATCCGACTCGGATTCTTCGCGCTGGGTAACGCAGCCCTGCACCGTCAACAACACGGCAACAGCAAAAACCAGACCTCTAACGTGCATGCACTGCCCTCGCCTCTTGCGGCAACAGCAGCACAGTAACGAGGGCGGCGCCTGACTGCAATGCGGGTTCAGGGCTGTTCGCCGACCATGTAGGTTTTACTGATATGTCGGAACTGTGGATGCGCAGAGCTTTCCATCAACTCGAACACGACCATCTCACGCGTGACGATCTGCGCCCCGGCATCGCGCATGCGGGCGATACCGGCAGCCTTGCTGGCACTGCTACGGCTGTCGCAGGCATCTTCGACCACGAACACTTGCTTGCCCAGGGCTCTCAGCCCGAGCACGGTTTGCAGCACGCAGATATGGGTTTCCATGCCGCAGACAATGACCTGTTCGCGCGCCAGCAACGATGCCGGCAAGCATTCAGCCGCCACACAGGAGAAATGCAGTTTCTCGACCACCTGGGCATCGGGCGATGCCTCTTTGAGCGCCGCGACAGTTGCGCCAAGACCCTTGGGGTACTGCTCGGAAATCACCGTAGGCAACCCAAGCTCGGCTGTCGAAGCCATCAGCCAGCGCGTGCGGGCCAGGGTACCGGCCGGATCGCTGACCGCACCTATGAGTTTTTCCTGCACATCAATCACCAGCAAGCTGGCCTGATTCGCCTTGATCAACATTCCTTGCACCTGCGTCATGGTTGAGCGACAAGGCTCGCCCAGACGCAGGCATTACGTCAATGCAGCGCTCGCTAATGCAGGACTAGGCCGATAACCGATGCGGCGCCAGCGCGGCACTGAGCACGCCCAGCACCCGCTCTTCATGTTCATGAATGAAGAAATGGCCACCTGGGAACGTTTCCATGAAGAAGTCCCCCTGTGTTTCTCGACGCCAGGCCAGCAGTTGCTCCTCACTGGCGCGATCATCTTCCCCGCCCAGCACATACAGCGGGCAATGCAGCGGTGGGCGCTGTCGGTAGGCATAGCGCCCGCACAGGAGAAAATCGCCACGCAACACCGGCAAGGTCAGGCTCATCAATTCCTGATTGGCCAGCACCTCCTCGGGCGTGCCCTTTAACTTGCGCAGTTCGGCGATCAACTCATCATCGGTTTTCGCTTCGCGCCAATTGCCACCGTCGTAGTCTTCACGGCGAGTCGGCGCCGCCGTGCCGCAGGCAAACAACGCCACCGGCGCTCGGCAGCTCAAAGCCTGCAGCTCATGCGCCAGCTCAAATGCCAGCAAGGCGCCAAGGCTGTGGCCTAGCAACGCATAGGGCTGACTGGCAGCCAGACGCTGTTCATCGGCCAACTGGCGAGCCAACGCCTGCATGTCGGTCTGCACCGGCTCGCCCATGCGCGCACCGCGCCCCGGCAGCTCCACCGGACGCAGGTTCAGCCAGGCTGGCAGCTTGCGCCGCCAGCGGCTGTAGACCATGGCACTGGCACCCGAATACGGCAGGCACAGCAAGTTCAGTGAAGACACTCGCTACCCCTTACTGCGCCGCAGCCGCTTCGGCCATTTTCTGGCGCAGGCTCAAAGGACGCATATCGGTCCAGACCTCATCGATGTAGGCCAGGCATTCTTTCTTCAAACCGCTCTTGCCGACAGTGCGCCAGCCGGTCGGTACCGCTTTGTAATCAGGCCAGATCGAGTACTGCTCCTCGTGGTTGACCACTACTTGGAATACGATGTCTTCGCGGTCGAATACAGATGTCATTGCCTGTCTCCTGAATTGAATGGGCCCGCCACGCAGCTGGCGTACGGTGGCTATCAAGAGAACGAATGAAGCAGGCAGGAAATTAGTAGCGCCTTGGCAACCACCTGCTGCGCGCGCGGGGGTAACATGGTGCGCGAGTGCAGGACTGGATAAATACGCTGTAAAGCGCCATCCTCCCGCCCTTTTTCAAGCTCACCTCGCCAAGGAATCGTTCAATGCAAATCAATCCCCTTACCGCCAGCGAGGTCGAGTTCATCGACGACACCCTGCTCAAGTACGGCGACGATCACTCAGTGCTCAACATGTCCGAGCTCGACGGGTTCTGCACCGCACTGGTTTCCAGCCCTGCGCAAGTCGATATCGGCGATTGGTTCCCGGCCATCTGGGGTGGCCAGCCCCCTCAGTGGGAAACACCTGAAGAGTGCCGACAGTTCATCGACCTGTGCGTGCGTCACCTCAATACCCTGGCCAACCGCTTAAGCACTGATCCGCAAGCATTCAAGGCACGCTTCGACCAGACCGAACACAGCGGCCAACCTTTGACCCTGGCGGAAGAGTGGTGCTTTGGCTACGTGCGCTGCGTAGCCGTCAGCAACTGGCCGCAATTGCCGGAAGGCCTGGCAACCCAATTGCAGAAAATCAGCGACTGCGCCGAGCAGGACAACTATGAATTGCCGGTCGATCTGGATGTTGTTCTGCACCGTCAGCGCGTAGCGGCAATCGAACCGGCAGCGCGGACCTTGCATGACTACTGGGTAAGTCAACGCTGATTGCGATTGAATCGCGAATCTTGCACTACAGTTTTGAGGGGCCGGGCGTTGCCGGCTCCTGCTTAAAAGCTGGACACCAATAGTGGCCAATTAGTAGCATCACCGCCCTCTGCAACGTTTTGTCCTACAAGAATAACCAGCCAGGGAGGCTAAATGAGCAGCATCGTCCACCGCCCGATCCATCTCGCGCCGCGCCCCAGCCTCACCTGGAGCGAAACCTGGCAAGGCCCGGACAACGGCCTGATCCGTTGCTGGGAAATCGGCCGCGAGCGCGCCATCAAACATCCCGACATTGCGCAAAAATGCCTGGCAGGTGAACTCCCGGTACTGGGCTGGAAAGGCGGCGTCGAACGAACCCTGAAAAAGCGGGAAAAATTCGGCTCCCTCAAATACCTGGCCCAATGGCAAGGCCTGCGCGGCGAAGACCTGCAAATCGACACCAGCGTCGAACTGACCCTCAATTGCAGTCGCACCGGCATGGTCGTCACCTTCACCCCAGACCAAAGCAAATACTACAACCCGCAGATTGAAGGTGAGGATTGAAGGCAGGCATGTTGATCCCACTGCGGTATTGCGTTGGCTACCGGCATGACACCTAACAAGGCCTGCCCCCTCATACTCTGTAGTTCTGCGCGACCCAGCATTCTGCTCTTTCATCACCCACTCGCAGGTGTGCAGTTGGTCAAAGGGACAATAGAGAACGGTGAAACAATCGCCCAGGCCGCGCTGCGCGAGTTGAAAGAAGAATCCGGAATCGTCTCGGCCAAGGTTGTCAGCGACCTGGGCTGCTGGGATGCCGGGCACCAAGGTCAGATATGGTCATTTCAACTGTGTGAAACGCAAGAAGCGTTACCGCCGCTATGGACCCACGACACCCTTGATGATCATGGCCATACGTTCAGCTTTTTCTGGGCGCCGCTGGACAACTTGCCGTTTGCTGATTGTCATCCGGTTTTTCAACGTGCGTTGTTGCATCTGAAGTGCATCTTGCCAGAATCAACCAGTACACCATCGGCTCTAGATTCCCTTGCCCGTTAACCGCAAGCCGTTAGCCCGTTGCAGACCTGCGTTTTTTTATTCGGTACATGTCGTCATCCGCGTAGCTGAGCAGCGTATCGGCATCTTGACCATCAGCGGGATAACAGGCCACGCCTATACTGCAGGACGGCATTTCCAACCCACCGAACTCAGCACCCAAGGGTTCGGTCAAGACCAAAAGAATCTGTTCGACCTTCTCGGCAACAGCATGTGGCGAGTGGATGTCAGTCAACAACACGGTGAACTCATCACCGCCCATCCGCGCCACCGTGTCGGTTTCTCGTATGCAGCCTTCCAGGCGCCGTGCGATCACGCTCAGTACCCGATCGCCCATCGCATGCCCGTAGGCATCGTTTATGCCCTTGAAATCATTCAGATCAAGAAACAACAAGGCCAAGGTGCTTTCGTGACGATAAGCCGTGCGCAGGGCCGCTTGCAGGCGATCGTTGAACAACGAGCGGTTGGGCAGTTTGGTCAACGGGTCGTGATGGGCGAGGAAATGCAGTTCCTCTTCAGCTTGCCGCAAGGCCGTGACATCGCGCGCGACACCGATCCGCGCGCCGACTTCCTCCGACCAGGAGGCCGCCCAAAGAATGTGCACCACACTGCCATTCTTGCGCACATACCGGTTGCGGAAGTCGACGTGGGATTGGCCGTTCATCACCCGAATAATCGAGGCCCGAGTGATCGCCAGGTCATCAGGGTGCATGTAGTCGGTGATCAAGGTGCCGACCAGTTCATCGGCTCGGTACCCAAGCAGCGCCATACAGGCATCACTGACGAATACAATCTGGTTGTCCCTGTCGACCACGAAGACCGTGTCCAGCATCAAGTGGATCAGTTTGGGGTACAGCGCTTGGAGGTCAACGGGCATAGGTCAGGAAGTCCGGTTCACATTCGCTGATCATAGCCCGATCCCTATTGCCGTTGCATTGACTCATCGACGACCGACGTGCAATCCCTAGCGCGGCGCCGCCACTGCCTTTAGCGCCTCGGCCATTTGCCTGTCGGCATGATACGAAGAACGCACCAACGGACCGGAAGCCACGTTCCTGAAACCCATGGCCAATGCCTGTTCGGCAAACCAGGCAAAGGTATCGGGATGCACGAAACGCTGTACCGGCAAATGGCTGCGCGAAGGTTGCAGGTACTGGCCCAGGGTCAACATATCGACCTGGTGTTCGCGCATCCGCCGCATCACCTCAAGCACCTCAGCATCGGTCTCGCCCAACCCCAGCATCAAGCCGGACTTAGTCGGCACAGCCCCCACACGTTGCTTGAAGTTCTGCAACAGGTCCAATGACCATTCGAAGTCCGAACCCGGCCGCGCCGCCTTATAGAGGCGTGGCACGGTTTCAAGGTTGTGGTTGAACACATCCGGCGGCTGCTGTTCAGTGATAGCCAGGGCCACGTCCATGCGACCGCGATAATCCGGCACCAGGGTTTCCAGCTGGATTCCCGGCGACATCGTGCGAATCTCGCGCAGGCAATCCGCGAAGTGTTGCGCACCGCCGTCACGCAGGTCGTCGCGGTCGACCGAGGTGATGACCACATACTTCAAACGCAGGTCGGCGATGGCCGTCGCCAGGTGCTTGGGTTCATCGCGATCCAGCGGCTTGGGCCGACCATGGCCCACATCACAGAACGGACAGCGACGGGTGCAAATGTCTCCCATGATCATGAACGTCGCGGTCCCCCCCGAGAAACACTCGCCCAGGTTCGGGCACGAAGCTTCTTCGCAGACGCTGTGCAGCTTGTGCTTGCGCAGCAACGTCTTGACCCGTGCCACTTCCGGTGAGGCGGGGATTTCCACGCGGATCCAGTCAGGCTTGCGCGGCACGTCTTCGGTGGGCAGGATCTTCACCGGTATTCGCGCCACCTTTTCTGCACCGCGCAGCTTTACCCCAGGCGCCAAAGGCGCCAGGCGCGTGGCGACAGACAGTGTTTCGTTCATGCTCATGCTCCAGCTAGAGGGCCTCAGCCGCGGAAATAACGTTGCGCCACGAACGGCATGCGCGACACCACCATCGGCACCAATCTACCGCGCACTTGGGCAAACACCTCGCTGTCCAACGCGGCGAAGTCACTCTGCACATAGCCCATCGCCAGGGGACCACCCAGGCTTGGGCCGAAGCCGCCGCTGGTGACACGACCGATTACATGCTCCTGAGCGTTGACGATCAATGCACCTTCGCGCACCGGCACTCGCTCGGTAGGCAGCAAACCCACACGTTTTTCCGCTACGCCTTCAGAGAGTTGCGCCAGGATGCGCTCGGCACCGGGAAAACCACCCGCACGGGCACCATCGGCACGGCGAACCTTGGATATGGCCCAGGTCAGGCTGGCCTCGATCGGCGTGATGCGTTGTTCCATGTCATGCCCGTACAGGCACAGCCCTGCCTCCAGGCGCAGTGAATCTCGGGCGCCCAGTCCGATGGCTTCAACCTCGGGTTCGGCCAGCAGTGAACGGGCCAGCATTTGTGCTTCCTGTACCGGCACGGAAATCTCGTAACCATCCTCGCCGGTGTAGCCGGAGCGACTGACGTAACAGTCAACGCCAAGCAACCTCACCCGGGCGAACTGCATGAAGGTCATGGCCTTCACCTCCGGCGCCAGGCGTGCCAGCACCGCCGCCGCCGCGGGGCCCTGCAAGGCGAGCAAGGCGCGGCTGTCGAACAGCGATTCGACCTCGCAGCGCCCTTCCAGGTGCTGGCGTAGGTGCGCCAGGTCCTGTTCCTTGCAGCCAGCGTTGACCACCAGAAACAGGTAGTCGCCGGCGTTGGCGACCATCAGGTCATCGAGGATGCCGCCCTGCTCATCGGTGAACAGCGCATAGCGTTGCATACCCACAGGCAGGTCGATGATGTCGACCGGTACCAGTGTCTCCAGGGCCTTGGCGGCATGTGCCCCATGCAAACGGATCTGGCCCATGTGCGAAACGTCGAACAGGCCAGCCTGTTCACGGGTATGCAAATGCTCCTTGAGCACGCCCAGCGGGTATTGCACCGGCATGGCGTAGCCAGCGAACGGCACCATGCGTGCGCCGAGTTGTTGATGCAAAGTGTGCAACGGTGTTTTTTGTAATTGTTCGGTGGACATGGATGACTCCTAGCATTCGATTATGTTGACTGCCAAGCCGCCGCGAGCGGTCTCTTTGTATTTGCTCTTCATATCGGCTCCGGTCTGGCGCATGGTGCGGATAACCTTGTCGAGCGAAACGAAGTGCTGGCCATCGCCACGCAGGGCCATGCGCGCAGCGTTGATGGCCTTCACCGAGCCCATGGCGTTACGCTCGATACACGGCACCTGGACCAGCCCGCCAATCGGATCGCAGGTCAGCCCGAGGTTGTGTTCCATACCAATTTCGGCAGCGTTCTCGACCTGTTGCACGCTGCCGCCAAGCACTTCGCACAAGGCCCCGGCAGCCATCGAGCACGCCACGCCAACCTCACCCTGGCAGCCGACTTCGGCACCGGAAATCGATGCGTTTTCCTTGTAGAGAATGCCAATGGCCGCCGCCGTGAGCAGAAAGCGCACCACGCCCTCATCGTTGGCCCCCGGCACAAAGCGGGTGTAGTAATGCAGCACCGCCGGAATAATTCCGGCCGCGCCATTGGTGGGCGCAGTAACGACGCGCCCGCCGCTGGCATTTTCTTCGTTCACCGCCAGTGCGTAGAGATTGACCCAGTCCAGCACCGAGAGGCTGTCCCTGAGACCCGCCTCGGGAACAGCACTGAGTTGACGCCGCAACGCCGCCGCTCGACGCTTGACCTTGAGCCCCCCGGGCATGATCCCTTCGGTGCGGCAACCGGCCTCCACGCAGTCCTGCATGACTTGCCAGATATGCAGCAAGCCCTGGCGTGTCTGCTCCGGGCTGCGCCAGGCGGTCTCGTTCTCCGCCATCAAGGCGCTGATTGACAGCCCGTGCTGAGCGCACTGTGCCAACAGTTCGCGACCGGTGAGAAACGGGAAACGCAGCGGCGTGCGGTCGGCGACGATTCGGTCGACCCCAGCCGCTTCCTCATCCACGACGAATCCGCCACCCACCGAGTAGTACTCACGGCTGCACAACTGCAGGCCGGCGGCATCGAAGGCCCGCAAGATCATGCCATTGGGGTGGTACGCCAAGGGCTTGCGGATCATCGCCAGGTGTTCTTTCTCGATAAAGCGAATGCGCTTGTGCCCCAGCAGCGACAGCGTCCCGCACTCACGAATCGTGGCCAGGCGCTCAGCCACTTTTGAAGTGTCGACCGTGTCGGGATGCTCACCCTCCAACCCCAGCAACACCGCCTTGTCGCTGCCGTGGCCCTTGCCGGTCGCGCCCAGCGAGCCATACAACTCGGCCCGCACGCTTTGCACTGCGGCCAGCATCCCCTGGGCCTTGAGGCCTTCGACAAAACGCGCCGCCGCACGCATCGGCCCGACCGTGTGCGAGCTGGAAGGCCCAATACCTACCTTGAACAGGTCAAAAACACTTAGCGACATACATGCCTCCAGGGTGCAGACCTACTCAGGCCGAGTAGACCGGGAACAGGGCACACAGCTCGGCCACTTGTTTGGCGACATGCGCTTCCACATCGGCATCACCTAGATGGTCGAGAATGTCGCAGATCCAGGACGCCAACGCCCGGCACTCCGGTTCCTGGAAACCCCGTGTGGTAACGGCCGGGGTACCCAGCCGCAGGCCGGAAGTCACGAACGGCGATTGCGGATCATTGGGCACGGCGTTCTTGTTCACCGTGATGTGGGCACGCCCCAAGGCGGCGTCGGCGTCCTTGCCGGTGATGCCCTGGCGAATCAGGCTGACCAGGAACAAATGGTTGTCGGTGCCACCCGACACCACGTCATAGCCGCGCTGCATGAAAATCGCTGCCATGGCCTGGGCGTTCTTGATGACCTGGGTCTGGTAGGTCTTGAAAGCCGGCTCCAACGCTTCCTTGAAGCACACCGCCTTGGCTGCGATGACATGCATCAGCGGGCCGCCCTGGCCACCTGGGAAGACCGCCGAGTTGAGCTTCTTTTCCAACTCCGGATCTGCCTTGGCCAGAATCAGGCCACCGCGAGGGCCGCGCAGGGTCTTGTGAGTAGTGGTGGTGACGACGTCGGCGTAAGGCAGCGGATCGGGGTATACGCCTGCTGCCACCAAGCCGGCAACATGGGCCATGTCGACGAACAAATAGGCCCCGACCTTGTCGGCGATAGCGCGAAACCGCGGGAAGTCCAACGTCTTGGAGTAGGCCGAGAAGCCGGCGACGATCATTTTCGGTTGGTGCTCGACCGCCAGACGCTCGACTTCGTCGTAATCGATCAGGCCGTTGGCATCGATACCATATTGCACGGCGTTGTAGAGCTTGCCGGATGAGCTGACCTTGGCACCGTGAGTCAGGTGGCCGCCATGAGCCAGGCTCATGCCCAGCAGGGTGTCACCGGCCTTGAGCAGGGCCAGGTAAACCGCGGCGTTGGCCTGCGAGCCTGAGTGCGGCTGGACGTTGGCGTAGCCGGCACCAAACAGCGCCTTGGCGCGATCGATAGCCAGTTGTTCGACCACATCGACGTGCTCGCAACCGCCGTAGTAACGCTTGCCGGGATAGCCCTCGGCGTACTTGTTGGTGAGCTCGGTGCCTTGCGCCTGCATGACCTGCGGGCTGGTGTAGTTCTCCGAGGCGATCAGCTCGATATGGTCTTCCTGGCGTTGTGCCTCGCGGCGAATGGCGGCGAACAGCGCAGGGTCGAAATCGGAAAGTGTCAGGCTTTTATGGAACATGTCGGTTTTCCTTGTTGTGAGTGTCGAACCACTGTTCGGGCAGCCGTCAGGCGTCCTGATACGTCGAAAGCGGTGGGCAGGCGCAGGCCAGGTTGCGATCGCCGTAGACGTTGTCTACCCGACCTACCGGTGGCCAATACTTGCTTTCGCGCAGCGTGTCCTGCGGGTAGACCGCCAGCTCCCGGCTGTAGCGATGGTTCCACTCGCCGACCAACTCGCTGGCGCAGTGGGGGGCGTTTTTCAACGGGTTGTCGTCTTTGTCCAGGCTGCCGTTTTCCACCGCGCGAATTTCATCGCGAATGCAGATCATCGCCTCGCAGAAGCGGTCCAGCTCCTCCTTGGACTCACTCTCGGTCGGCTCGACCATCAAGGTGCCCGCTACCGGAAAGGACATGGTCGGGGCATGGAAGCCAAAATCGATCAGGCGCTTGGCGACGTCCTCGACACTGATGCCGCTGCTGTCCTTGAGCGGGCGCAGGTCGAGAATGCACTCGTGGGCTACCAGGCCGTTTTCGCCGGTGTAGAGCACCGGGTAGTGCTCCTCCAGGCGCCGGGCAATGTAGTTGGCACTGAGGATCGCGACCTGTGAGGCACGCTTGAGCCCTTCCCCGCCCATCATGCGGATATACATCCAGGTAATGGGCAGGATGCTTGCACTACCATAGGGTGCGGCGCTGACTGCGCCTTGCTTGCGCGCCATGTGGCCGTGACCGGGCAGAAACGGCGCAAGGTGCGCCTTGACGCCAATCGGACCCACGCCTGGACCGCCACCGCCATGGGGAATGCAAAACGTCTTGTGCAAGTTGAGGTGCGAGACGTCGCCGCCAAACTTGCCCGGGGCACACAGGCCGACCATCGCGTTCATGTTCGCGCCGTCCAGGTACACCTGGCCGCCGTGCGCATGGATGATGTCGCAGATGCGCGTGATGCCGTCCTCGAATACACCGTGGGTCGAGGGGTAGGTAATCATCAGCGCCGCCAGATGATCCTTGTGCTGTTCGGCCTTGCTCTGCAGGTCGGCGACATCGACGTTGCCACGGGCATCACAATTGACCACCACCACTCGCATACCGGCCATCTGCGCAGTGGCCGGGTTGGTGCCGTGCGCCGAGGAAGGAATAAGGCACACATCGCGCCCCGCTTCGCCACGGCTGGCATGGTAGGCCCGAATCGCCAGCAGCCCTGCGTACTCGCCCTGGGAGCCGGCATTGGGCTGCAGCGACATGGCGTCGTAGCCGGTAGCTGCACAGAGCATCGCTTCCAGCTCGTCAGTCAGTTGCTGGTAACCCTGTGATTGTTCGGCGGGTGCAAAGGGATGCACGGCGCCAAACTCGGGCCAGGTGATGGGGATCATCTCACTGGCAGCATTGAGCTTCATGGTGCAGGAGCCCAAGGCAATCATGCTGCGATCCAGGGCCAGATCCTTGTCAGCCAGGCGCCGCAGGTAGCGCATCAGTTCGGTTTCGCAGTGATAGCGGTTAAATACTTCGTGCTGCAGGAACGCGGTCTGGCGCAGCAATGCCGCGGGCAGACAGTCGTCGCTGCCTGACGCCAGTGCAGCAAAGTCCGGGAGCGGCTGCCCGGCGCCTGCAAAGACTTGCCAAAGAGTCTCGACGCTTTGTTGTTCGCAGGTTTCATCCAACGACAAGCCGACGCGAGCCTCATCGAGGGGGCGCAGGTTGATGCGCGAATTGCTCGCTGCAGCCAGGATATCCGCCGCAGGCCGGGCGGTGACGACACTGACGGTATCGAAGAAACTCGCCTGCTCGATCCGGTGACCGAGCTGCTGCAGCCCCTGCACCAGAATCGAGGTCAGGCGGTGTACGCGCCGCGCGATTTGTCTCAGGCCTTCGGGGCCGTGATACACCGCGTACATGCTGGCGATGTTCGCCAGCAGAACCTGCGCGGTGCAGATGTTGCTGGTGGCTTTCTCGCGGCGGATGTGTTGCTCGCGGGTCTGCATGGCCAGGCGCAGGGCCGGCTTGCCAAAACGGTCGATGGAAACACCGACCAGACGGCCCGGCATGTCGCGTTTGAAACTGTCACGGGTGGCGAAGTACGCCGCATGCGGGCCGCCAAAACCCAGTGGCACGCCGAAGCGCTGGGCGCTGCCGAGCACCACATCGGCACCAAACTCGCCGGGAGGCATCAGTAGCGTCAGGGCCAGCAGATCAGCCGCTACCGCTACCAGGGCGCCGGCGGTATGGGCGCGTTGCACCAGCTCGCGATGGTCGGCGATGTCGCCGTTGCTGGCCGGGTATTGCAGCAGCAAACCGAAGTAGCCATCAAGGCTGTCCTTGGCCAGCTGTGCGTCATCGCCGACGACCACTTCGATGCCCAAAGGCTCGGCACGTGTACGAATCACATCGAGGGTTTGCGGATGGCAGGCAGCGGAGACGAAAAAAGCCGCGGCCTTGTTCTTTGCCAGGCGCTTGCAGAAGGTCATGGCTTCGGCAGCGGCGGTCGCTTCATCGAGCAACGACGCATTGGCGATTTCCATGCCAGTCAGATCGATGACCAGCGTCTGGAAATTCAACAGCGCTTCCAGCCGTCCTTGGGAGATCTCCGGCTGATAAGGGGTGTACGCCGTGTACCAGGCCGGGTTCTCCAAGAGGTTGCGCAAAATCGGCGCTGGCGTATGGCACGGATAATACCCTTGGCCAATGTGGTTGCGAAACAGCTGGTTGTTCGCGGCAATGGCCTTGATTGCCGCCAGCGCTTCACTTTCGCTTTGCCCCTTGGACAGCTCCATCACGCTGCTGCCCTTGATGCTGCTGGGGATCACACTGTCGATCAGGGCATCGAGCGAATCATGCCCGGTCAGCGCCAGCATGGCCTTGATATCGCTTTCGCGCGGTCCGATGTGGCGGGGAATGAACGTATTGTCCGTCCCCAAAGAAATAGATGCTTTGCGCATGTCGCCCCCCGGCTCAGGCATTGTCGGCCAGGAAGCGGTCGTAGCCGTCCTGGTCCATCAAAGTGTCGAGATCGGCGTGGTTGTCGACCTGGATGCGGAAGAACCAACCGTCCTGCATCGGCGAGTCATTGATCAGCTCGGGGTCATCGGCCAAGCTTTGGTTGACCGCCACTACCTGGCCGCTCAGGGGCATGGTGATGTTACTGGCAGCCTTGACCGACTCCAGTACCGCGACTTCACTCCCCTCTGCGTATTGGCCGGGCTCTGGCAATTGCACGAACACCACGTCACCGAGGGCTTGCTGGGCAAAAGCAGTAATGCCAACAGTCAGTTCGCCAGACGTTTCCAGGCGCAGCCACTCGTGTTCGGGGGTAAAACGCAAGATGCTCATGGGTCTTCCTCTTGTTATTAGACGAGTCCCGGTGCGGGACTTCTGTAGACAAGAGCAAGGACAATGCCAGTTTATTTTTATCGTTAAAAATCAATAAGTTATCAAAACTAGCTTGACCTGCAAGGCTGCCGTCGATGGAGCGAAATCGCTCCGCTCGTGGAACACCCTGCCCACCTTTGAGGGTAACCTCCTGCAAACACGCGACGCACGCCACCTGGAGCGCAAACGCTCCAGTGGAGTGAAATCGAACCAACGGTTCTAGACCGCACGATTGGAGATCCCATACTTGCGCAAGCGCTGGCCGATGGCGGTGTGCGAGGTCTGCAAGCGCATCGCCAATTGCCGGGTCGAGGGGTAGGCGGCGTAGAATTTTTCCAGCAGCGATTTTTCGAAACCCTGCACGGCTGCCTCCAGGCTGATGACCTCTTGCGCGTCACCCTGCTGGCTGTTGAGGGCAGTACCGGCCAGCTCCAGGTCGTCGCAGTCGATTACATCCCCCTCGCAGATCGCGGCCGCCCGAAAAATCACGTTCTGCAGTTGGCGGATGTTCCCCGCCCAGCGATTGCGTAATAACAGCGGATGGGTTGTCACGGCCAAGCGACAGGGCGAGCGCTGTATCTGGGCGCAGGCCTGGCGCAGAAAGTGCTCGGCCAGCAGCAAGATATCGGTGCCGCGCTCGCGTAACGGTGGCACCATCAAATTGAGCACGTTGAGGCGGTAATACAGGTCTTCGCGAAAGCCACCTTCGACCACCATGTTCTCCAGATTGCGGTGAGTCGCACAGAGCACCCGTACATTCACCCGTACTTCACCGCCACCACCAACACGTCGGAAGCTGCCGTCATTGAGAAAGCGCAACAGTTTGGCTTGCAGGTAGGGCGACATCTCGCCTACTTCGTCAAGAAACACCGTGCCACCGTCAGCCAGCTCAAGCAGGCCGGGCTTGCCGCCGCGTTGGGCGCCAGTAAACGCACCTGCGGAGTAACCGAACAGTTCACTTTCGGCCAGGCTCTCTGGCAGCGCTGCGCAGTTCAACGCCAGAAAGGACGAGCCGCGGCGAGTACTGAGCTCGTGACAGGCTCGAGCCACCAGCTCTTTACCAGTACCGGTTTCGCCCTGGATCAATAGAGGTGCATCGAGGCTGGCAACCTTGTGCAGGCGGGTCTTGAGGTGCTGCAGCGGCGCCGACTCCCCCAACAGCGCGCTCAAGCCTTCGCCAGGGTCATGCAGCAAGGAAGCCAGGCGTTCGCCGATCCGTCTTGGCGGGTACAGCGTGAGCAGACCGCCGACCAACACATCCGCTCCGCCACTAATGGGCGTGGCCTCAAGCAACAGTGTCTGGTCCTGGAAACTCACCTCGCACATAGGCAAACGAAAGCCCTTGTCGATCAAAGACTGCGCCAGGTGCGGCTCGGCAAACAGGTTGCATAACGGTTCGCCTGCCGGCTCGCGACCCAACAGCTTGACCAGTGTCGGCGTCGCCAGCAGCACATGGCCGTTGGGGTCCACCGCCAGCACCGGGTCACTCATCGCCGCGAGCAAAGCCTCCAACTGCAAGTGCCGACGCTGGCCGGGGAGAAAGTCCACAAGCTCAACGGCCTGAACATCGATGACCCGCAGCAATGCATCGTGAAGCTCGTTCAGCACGACCTGGGACAACGACGGCGCGTCGATGTAAACGTTGGGAGGAATCATTTCCACAGCGTCGAGGTTGAGATTGCGCGCCCCAAGCAAGGCCAGAATTTCCTGGGTAATGCCAACGCGGTCTTTGAAGGTCACGTGAATACGCATCGCAAGTCCTCTCTACAAACGACGACAGGGGGACGGCACAAGTGCGGTCCCCCCGGATGAACATGTGAAGCTGGCGATCAGTCCACTTCGTATGAAAGCTGCACGGCCTGCGCCCTCTTCTGGCGAAGGCTGCGATAGGACACAGCCATCACCGCAAACCACACAGGTACAAACAGCAACGCTTGTCGAGTGTCGTCCTCCAGCGCCAGCAAAGCAGTGATGAACACGAAGAACGCCAGGCAGATCCAGGCCATGGTCGTTCCGCCAGGCATTTTGTACTTCGAGGCACGGTGCAAGGCATCGCGCTTTTTGCGATAGGCCAGATAGGACAGCAGAATCATCGACCATACGCACATGAACAGGATCGCCGACACCGTAGTGATCAAAGTGAACGCATCGAGCATGTTCGGCACCAGGTAGATCACCAGCGCACCTAGCAGCAGGCAGGTGCAGGAGAAAACCAGGCCATTGGAAGGCACCGCACGCTTGGACAAACTGGCAAATTTGTTCGGCGCATCGCCGTCCATTGCCAAGCCATAGAGCATACGGCTGGTAGAGAACACACCGCTGTTGGCAGACGACGCGGCAGAGGTGAGCACAACGAAGTTGATGATCCCCGCCGCCGCAGGCAGACCCGCCAGGACGAAAAGTTCAACGAACGGGCTCTTGTTGGCCACTACCTCGCGCCATGGTGTCACCGCCATGATGGCGATCAGCGCGAGCACGTAAAAGAAGATGATGCGCAGTGGGATCGAGTTGATAGCCCGCGGCAGGTTGCGCTCTGGATTCTTGGTTTCTGCGGCCGTGGTGCCTACCAGCTCAATGCCGACAAAAGCAAAGACAGCAATCTGAAACCCGGCAAAAAAGCCCATGGCGCCATGCGGAAACATGCCATCGTCGTTCCACAGGTTGGCGATCGAGGCGACGCTGCCAGCGGACGATTGATAAGCCGAAGCGACCATGTAGAAACCGGTACAGACCAGTGCACAGATCGCGACGATCTTGATCATCGCGAACCAGAACTCCAGCTCGCCGAACATCTTCACCGTGACCAGATTGAGCGACAGCAACAAACCGACGCAACTGAGCGCGGGCAACCATTGGGGAATATCGGGAAACCAGAACTGTGAATAGGCGGAAATGGCAATAACGTCGGCGATCCCTGTGACAATCCAGCAGAACCAATATGTCCAGCCGGTGAAATAACCCGCCCATGGCCCCAATAAATCTGCCGAAAAATCAATGAAGGATTTGTACTTAAGGTTGGATAGCAGTAGTTCGCCCATTGCCCGCATGACGAAAAACAACATGAAACCAATAATCATGTAGACAAATATTATCGACGGGCCCGCCAGGCTGATGGTCTTGCCAGAGCCCATGAACAGCCCCGTACCGATTGCACCACCGATGGCAATCAACTGAATGTGGCGATTGGACAGATTGCGTTTGAGTTCGTGCGCATCACTGCCAGGCGGACAGTGATCCTGCGTCGAATTGTTCATTCTTTTTCACCTTGTAAGTTGAATTATTTTTATAACGTCACAAGTTCAAACGCCTCAGCCAAACAAACAACTTTCCTTGCCCAGCCGGACATCAAGCAAAGAGCAAGGACTATGCCAGCCCCCGCATGCCGCTTAAACGCCCACCTCAAGCGGCGATGTCGTTTCTGAGCTGTAATGAAGTCGCTCCAGGACAAGTGCCCGGAGCGTAGTTAAATTCGATAAAAGCCAGGTAAACATTGCCCCTACGCTCCATCGGAGCGAAATCGCTCCGATGGAATGCAATCAATCCGCGTGGGCAGTGAAGGTCTGGTCAGACGAACCACACGCACTGATAGATCGGGTCGGTTAGCGCAAGAGATGCTTAGACGACTACTTCATCGTTCCAGTCTTTGTTGCTGGCACCTGGCGCCGCGAACGTCCCGCCTGCCAGACGCCGAGACTCGGTTTCGATGTCTTCGCCGCTGCGATGGCGGTAATCCAGGTAGAGCCAGCGAACAAAACCGTAGGCCATCACCACCAGCAGGAAGAAGAACGGAATAGAGGTGAGGATGACCGAGGTTTTTACCGTTTTGAGCGACAGGTGGTTAGCGATCATGGTCAGCGGCACCAGCGCCAGCATCACACACCAGAACAAGCGCAGGAACGGTGAAGGATCACGACCATCGGCCAGGTTGCGCGTGGTGGCGGCGGCAACGGTGTAAGCCGAGGCATCGACATGCGAAGCGAGGAAAATCACCATGACGAACAGATAGAACGCGGTGGCCAGGCCCGACAGTGGAAAGCCGTTCAACAATTGCGTAATCGCAACCTCACCACCCTGGCTTGCGACTAGCGCAGGAACATCCAGTACGCCATTGAGCAGTTGATCGATGCCATACCCACTGAGGCTGCCGAAGATTGCCCAGCAACTCACGCTGCCGCCGAGCAAAAGCGCCGCAGAGACCTCCTTCAACGTGCGCCCACGGGACACCCGCGCGACGAATATCGACACCGCCGGGGTATAGGAAATCGCCCAGAACCAGTAGAACACCGTCCAATTGCGGGTGAATTCACCATCACCGGCCGGGTCGGTGAACAGGCTCATGTGCAAGAAGTTGGAGAACATCAACCCCACGCCGTTGACAGTGTTCTTGACGATGAACCCGGTCGGCCCCACCACCAGCACTGCCAAGGCGCAGAACAATGCTCCCCAGCAAACCATCGTGGCCAGACGCTGCATGCCGCCTTCGAGGCCGATGTAGGAACTGAGGGAGAAAATGCTGGTGATCAGCAGAACGATGCCAGCCTGCATCGCGAAAGTGTTGGGAAGCCCGGTGAGGTTGGCGAGGCTGTTGGAAAAGGTCTGGGTGGTGACCACCATGGTCACGGTCAGGCCGCCAAAGGTGCCGATCAGAAAAAGGATGTCGATCAGCCGACCGATCGGGCCATTGGCGCGAAAACCGGTTATCGCCTCGATGATGCCGGCCAGGCTGAGCTTGCTGTGTTTACGCACATGGTAGTAATACGCCATGGCCATGCCACCAACCGCGTAACACGCCCACGTGCCGAAACCCCAGTGAAAAAAGGCATAGGCGATGCTCATTTCCAGCGCCTGGGGGCTTTGTGCCGGAATGTTCAGCCCTGGAGTGTTGTAGTAGAAGGCCCACTCCACCAGCCCCCAGTACAGCGTTGCCGAACTGAGCCCGGCGCAGATGAACATGAACACCCAGGGCAGCGTCTTGAACTGCGGCTTGCCACTGCCCAGGCGGATGTTGCCGTACTTGCTGAAGATGATGAACAACGATCCGCCAACAAAGGCCAGGAAAACCAGCAGCACCGGTGCCGAGAGCAAATGGGTGGCGTTCTCGAACAATTGGCTGGCCACCTGCTCCGAACGCGCAGGAAACGCCGCCAGGGCAAAAACCGTAAGGAAGATGGAAACCACACTGACCACAATCAACAGGTAGTCCTTGCTTGGCCGGACCTGCTCGGCCATCGGGCTCGCTTTCGCTGAAATTTTCATGGGATACCTTTCTATTACCGGCTGTATTGATATTGTTTTTTTGCCTTGTTCCAGGCCTGGAATACGCCTGGAGCAGTCATAGAAGTGCTTGAAAGCGCCGCGACGTCAGGCGCCTCGTGTCGACCAGTCGACGATCAGCCGCCGATACAGACGCACTGCCTCGTCGATGCGTGCAACCTCGCAGTACTCATCCGTCTGATGCGCCATAGCGGGTGTACCGGGCCCAAGAATCACGATTGGCACGCCCGGATGGGCCTGTTGCAGCGCGCAGGCGTCGGTGAAGTAACTGGCGCCCCGCGGTTCGGGCCGCACGCCGGTTTCCTCCTCGGTAATGCGGTACACCGCCGCGATCCAGGGATCATCGAGGTCGGTGAACACCGCAGGCAGGTCGAGCACTGCATCGACTTCGCTGATGTCGGGGCGCAGCGCTGCCAGCAAGGTTGCGCAGGTGTCGGCGTGAGACATGCCGGGCAAGCTGCGGATGTCGACGCACAGCTGTGCCAAGTCCGGCACGACGTTGATGCTGGTGCCGCCGTGCAGGGTTCCGGCACTGATGCTGGTGGTACCCAGCACAGGATGCGGCGTTGCCGACACGTGATAATGCTCGATCTTGCCCAGCGCGCGTGCCGCCTTGTAGAGCGCATTGTCGCCGCGCTCCGGCATCGAGCCATGGGCACTTTTGCCACGTGCGACGAGCTTGAGCCAGAGCGCGCCTTTGTGACCGATCAACGGGTAGTTCGCCGTCATCTCGCCAACGACGATGGCCCCTGCATTGTGCTGATCCACCCCGTCGCGCACCAACGCCGCCGCCCCCTGGCAGCCGGTTTCTTCGCTGGCGGTCAGTACCAGGACCACCCCAGGCCCCTCGGCGATAAGGCGACTCTCCTGCAAGGCTGCGCTGATGAACGCCGCAATCCCTGCCTTCATGTCGCTGCTACCTCGGCCGTACAAACGACCGTCGTGGATCTCGCCGGCAAACGGATCGAACGACCAGGGCGCGCTCCCCAGCGGTACGGTATCCAGATGCCCGGTGAAACACAGGGGGCGCCCTCGCCCGTTGCCCAAGTAGGCCACCAGGCTTGCCCGTCCTGGCTCCAATTCGTGGAGAGTGACGCGGTAGCCTGCATCGGCCAATAACTGGGCGAGAAATTCGGCGCAAGGTCGTTCGTTACCGGGCGGGTTAGTGGTGTCGAAGCGCACGAGCGCGCGGGTCAGTTCGAGTGCCTGTTCGAATGCGTTCATACTGACCTCGCATTGGAAGCAAGGCGCGCTGGGGTATCAAGATCAACAGCGACCGCATCTACCTGCAGCGACGCGCCACCTGGCAATCCGTTTACTCTCACCACGGTGAACGGCGGCAGCTCATCACCACAAAGCCCGCGCAGGGCTTCGGCGAACAGCGTTGTTGCCCGCTCCGGTTGCAGATCAGCTTCGCGACAAGCCACCAGCACATGAAGATGAGCGAGCGCCTGGGGGCCACTGCCAACCTTGCGCAAGTGCTCGACAATACGCGCCAGCACCTCGCTGCAGGCGTGCTCCAGCGCCTCATGCTGGACGCTCTGACCGGCGACGTGGATGCTCGCCGCATTGCGGCGCACCGGCGCACAACCGGCCCAGCCACGACCGCCACCCTCGCCAAGCACCGGCTGCGAGCTTTCCCCCACCAGCGCAGTTGCATCGATTTCCAGCAGCAAACCTTGGTACAGCAGGTTGACGCCAAAGGCCGTGACCGGCGGCAGCGGCGCGCCGCATGTCTCCCGCACCACGCTGAGGATTTCCTCCAGGCGTGCCTGCGCAGCGTTGTCATCACCCTCGTGCAAATAGCAGATCTTGAGCTGGGCAAGGTCACACAAGCATGCTCCTGCGTCCTGCAGCACGTGCCTGATGTGTTCCAGCACGTTATGCGTCTGAGCGTACAAATCGTCCAGCGCGACCGCCTTGCCAGACATATCCGCCGAAACTTGCCCGCCCACCCAGACTTGGCTACCCGACTTCCACCCCTGGGACAACGGCACCGGAATGCTCCAGTCCCAGCTTTTCTTCGGCATGATCCGCTGCCGTTGTGCGAGGGGCACGGCCAGCGCCTCGACTTCCAACTGGATCAATGCTCCAGAGCATCCCATGCCGCGCACACGCACGGCCGTCGCTGCTGGACCAGGGTCGGGAAAATACTGCAGGCGTACCCGCGTCATTTTTTCCCAGTAGACAGTTGCCTGGTCTTCCTCGCCATCGAATACGTAGTAGGTGTTCAAACGCACCAGATCGGCCATTTGCAAGCCGGCCTGTTCCAGCGCCGCTTTCAAGTTGCGAAATACCGCATGCGTCTGCGCCTCGATATCGTCAGCCCCGATCAACTTGCCGGCCACATCGACAGGCAGCACGCCGCCGACAAACACATGCGAACCAAAACGGCGAGAACGCGAGGGTTGTATCAACAGCTGTGGAGTGAGAGAAATCGAACGGCTCAGGTCGGACATGGCTTTGCTCCCGTTGCCGGGCCAAACCCCGCAGTCGGGGTTCGCCGGGCACGCTTGAAGTTGGCTTTTTTGTTCTAGAGCCAAACTGTAGAGAACCCGACACTTCGGAAAAATAGCCAGTTCACGAAGTTGACTTCGGCAATCGCCGAAGCATTCACTGCCCCTTCAGCGCAACGCTCCCGCACAGTCCAACAACTGTTGCTGGAAGACTTCGACGGTGCGCGGCGGACTGATGCCGTGACGCAGGATGATGTCGACACTCACGTCGGTAGCGAACTGAGCGGGACACATTCTGCGCAGCTCACCCTTCTCCACCCAGGGTTGCGCATAGTGCAGCGGTAAAAAGCCGATGTACTGGCCGGAAATAATCATCATCGCCCGTGCCTCGACGTTGTCGACACTGCCTGCCGCCCGCTCCACCTGCAGTTGATCAAGGTCGAAGCGGCCTAGAAAGGTACGCGCAGCAACCCTCGCCTGGCTCAGCAATAACGGGGTGATATTGGCGTCGTCCTGCTCGAACAGCGGATCGGCACGCGAGCAGAACAGGCCATGAGCTTCGGTGTACAACGACGTATAGTCCAGCCCTGGCAAGCGGTTGGGAAACGGACCGACCGCCAGGTGCAAGCGACCATCCATCACCCGTTGCTCCAGGGCATTGGGAGTATCGATATGGATTTGCAGGTGAACCTGCGGCGCCATCTGGCCGAACCGGCGAATGGCAAGGGTCAGCGGGCTGCACGGGTCGGTCAAGGTTGCGTCGATCACTCCAACCCGCAGAGCGCCACTCAACTGTTGGCGAAGCGACGCCGCCTCCATCGAGAATGTCTCGACCGCTGCCAGCATGCGTTGCGCTGCGGCATATAGCACTTCGCCCTCATCGGTAAGACGAAAGCCAGAACGGCCGCGTTCACACAGACGCAGCCCCAGCCGGCTTTCCAATAAGCTCATCTGCTCGCTGATCACCGACGCGCTGATGTTCAGAGCCGACTGGGCGGCAGAAAAGCCGCCGCAGCGCACGATTGTCTCGAAAATCCTCAGGGACTTCAGGTCTGCATCTTGTACTCGCATCAATCTACTCCGCGCTTCACCACTACCTTTCCTTGGCCAGGTCCGCGCCCTTTGAGTGCTAGGGAGTGACAGCCGGGCGTGTCTGACTACCCCGCGTCAAACCGTTATCGACGTTGATGTTCTGCCCGCTGACATATGCAGCCCCATCACTGACCATAAAAGCAAGCGTGGCGGCGACTTCTTCGCCTGTGCCGTAGCGCTTGCGCACAATGCTGTGGGCCAGCATGAGGGGCAATGTTGCGCGAAGCCTTGTCCATGTTCCATGCTTTGCAGCTCTGTAGGCGAGTCTCGAAGCTGGACGGTGAATGTGGACAGGTTTCAGGAGATGAAAGTACTGCTGGCCGTTGCCGAGGCGCAAAGCTTTGCCGGTGGCGCCAAGCTGATGAGTATGTCGCCGCCCAGCGTGACCCGGGTGATTGCCGGTCTGGAAAAACGCCTGGGAACGCTGTTGTTGGCACGCAGTACCCGCAGCCTGCGCCTGACCGAAGCAGGCAGGCGCTACGTGGAGGACTGCAAGCGCATTTTGCTCGACCTGGACGAGGCCGAGGAGTTGGCCACCGGCAGCAGCATTCGCGCACGCGGCAACCTGACCGTGACGGCGCCAGTGATGTTCGGCGAGCTTTACATGATCGCGCTGATTACCGAGTACTTGTCTGCTCACCCGCAGGTAGCCATCAATGCCTTGTTGGTGGATCGTCTGGTGAACATGGTCGACGAAGGCGTGGACATCGCGATCCGAATCGGGCAATTGGCCGATACCGGCCTGCAGGCGATCAAGGTCGGACAAATCCGTCCGGTCATTTGCGCTGCCCCGGCCTTTCTCGAACGCTTTGGTCAACCGCAGCATCCCCGCGAGGTAATGGCGGCGCCCATCGTGATGTCCTCTGCCAGTAACCTGCTGACCGGCTGGCAGTTCAATCTGCACGCCAGCACCCTCACCTTGCACCCCAAGCCGCGGCTGCTGGTGAGTTCCAACCAGGCCGCAATCAACGCCGCCCGCCTGGGCTGGGGGCTTACCCGGGTGCTGTCGTATCAGGTCGCCGAACAGGTTGCCAAGGGCGAGTTGGAGATCATTCTCGACGCCTACGAAGCGGCGCCATTGCCTGTGCACGTGCTCTATCAAGGCTCGGGACGGGTGCCCGCGAAAGTACGTACCTTTGTCGATTTTTGCGTCGAGCGCTTACGCCAAGACCCGGCGCTGCAACGGGTCGGGACGGTCTAGCACGTGAGCCGCTATCGTCAGATGCAGGTCTTCGAGGCTGTGGCCCAGGCCGGGAGCCTGGCTGCAGCAGCGCGGCAACTGGATCTTTCGACCGCAACCATCATGCGTACCATCGGCGCGTTGGAAGCACGCTTGAACAACGCCCTGTTCGAACGCGGGCCGCGCGGCGTCAGCCTGAGCCCGGCGGGTGAACAATTTTCCGCCAGCTGTCGGCAGATCCTTGAACAGATTGTCGCTGCCGAACACTCGGCGGCCGGCATCCACGCACGCCCTAGCGGAAGATTGACCGTATCGCTGCCGATGCTGATGGATCAGCAGGTGTTGATGCCCATCGCAGTTGAATACCTGGCGACCTATACCGATGTGCAACTGGTTACTCGCGCCAGCGAGGAAGTGCCAAAGCTGCTTGAAGACGGCATTGATATCGCCCTGGTGGTTGGCAACCTGCCGAACTCATCGGGTTTCGCCATGCCCATTGGCCAGGTTCGACCGATTGTCTGCGGCTCTCCCAGCTACTTGGCAACATGGGGCCGACCGCAGAGCCCCGGGGACCTCAAGGCACACCGCTGTGTGTTGACCACAGCCGGCGGGCAGCAAAACGAGTGGCGCTTTCGCGGCGACGGCACCACGCGCTTGGTCAAACCCCCTCCCACGCTTACCTGCACCACCCAGCGCGCGGCCATTCATGCCGCCACCCTGGGCCAGGGCCTGATCCTGTGCATGAGCTATGAGGCGCACCATGAACTGCAAAGCGGTCTGCTCGTACCGGTACTGGGCAGCTTCGCCAACCACAGCCTGCCTGTGCAGTTGATCTACCGCGACGGGCGCCGTGCCGAGGCCCGAGTACGCACCTTTATCGACTTTGCGACACCAAGGCTACGCGCGCATCCCGCCCTGATCGGCTAGATCGGTGCGCCATCGCATTCTTTTGCAAAACGAAATTATGCATTGCCCTGCATGGTGATTCTGCACAACCGCAAGCAGGAGCAGGATAGCCCAACCAGCGCAAGCGCCGCTCCCAGGCGTGGCGCTGCACTGACTTTTCCTGATCCGCTTCGGAGCCATCCCATGTCACAGCCAGCCATCAAGCTCTACCACCACCCGCTTTCGGGCCATGCCCATCGCGTCGAACTCATGCTTTCGTTGTTGCAACTGCCCATCGAGCGGGTGTTTGTCGACCTGGCCAACGGCGAGCACAAGCAAGCAGCCTTCCTGGCGATCAATGCCTTTGGCCAGGTACCGGTCATCGACGACAACGGCACCCTTCTGAGCGACTCCAATGCCATCCTCGTCTACCTGGCGAAAAAGTATGGCGATGGTGCATGGTTGAGTGATGAGCCGCTTGCTGCAGCGCGTGTTCAGCGCTGGCTTTCGGTAGCGGCCGGCCAAGTAGCCTACGGTCCTGCAGCAGCGCGCCTGATTACCGTGTTTGCTGCCCCGTTGAACGCCGAAGAGGTGATTGCCCGCGCCCACACTCTGCTCAAGGTGATGGACAAAGAGCTTGCCACGACCGCATTCCTGGCCGGTGCTACAGCGACCATCGCTGATGTGGCCAACTATTCGTACATTGCCCACGCCCCGGAAGGCAACGTGTCGCTCGAGCCCTACGTCAATGTCCGTGCCTGGCTACAAAGGGTCGAGGCGCTGCCCGGTTTCGTGCCCATGCAGCGGACTGTCATAGGCCTGCAGACTCACTAAGTCGGCAACACGCTGCCGTCTTACCTGGCAGCTCTCTAGAGGAGCGCGTTTCATGGATCATCTTCCAAAGCACCGTCGCTCTCCTTGGCATGCCGGGGAGAAAGCGCTCCAGGAAATCTATAGCGTCTCCGAGCGCATGGAAGTGCTCGGGCAGAAAGTCATCCGCAACTACATGCCCGACCAGCATCGACAGTTTTACCAACAACTGCCCTTTATGATTGTCGGCGCGGTCGATACCCAGCAACGACCGTGGGCCACCCTGCTCGAGGGCACGGAAGGCTTCGTTACCTCTCCCGACCCACAGCAGTTGCTTGTGGCCGTACAGCCAGACGACCAGGACCCTGCAACTGCAGGCCTGCAACCGGGCCAAGCCGTCGGCTTGCTCGGTATCGAGTTGCACACGCGTCGGCGCAACCGCATCAACGGCGTAATCGAGCAGGTGACTGCGAACGGCTTGGCGATTACGGTCGAGCACGCTTATGGCAACTGCCCAAAGTACATACAAGCCAGGTCGTATCAACGGTCACGGGTGCAGGTTGCAAGCCCGGCAGAGCGCCAGGACTTCACCACCTTGAATGCCGAAACCCGCGAGCTTATTCGTAGCGCAGACACGTTCTTTATCGCCAGCTATTTTGACCATGACTCACACAGTCGCTCGGTTGACGTATCGCACCGCGGCGGCCGCACAGGTTTTGTCAAAGTTGAAGGCAACCGGCTGACCATTCCCGACTACGCCGGAAATCTGTTCTTCAATACACTGGGCAACCTGCAGGCCAACCCGGTCGCCGGGCTGCTGTTCATCGATTTCAGCAGTGGCGACATGCTGCAACTGACCGGTCGCACGGGGCTGATTCTGGAAAGCCCAGTGATTCAGGCATTCGAAGGCGCCGAGCGTTTGTGGACCTTCGACGTCGAGCAGGTGGTGCTGCGTCCGGCTGCCGTGTCACTGCGCTGGGCGTTCAGCGACTTCGCGCCAACCAGCCTGGCCACCGGCACCTGGGCTGAAGCAGACGCGCATCTGCAGCAGATCGAACAGCGGCGTCAATGGCATCAGTGGCAAGTGCTCAAGGTGCAACAAGAGAGCAAGGACATTCGCTCCTTCGTTCTCCGGCCACTGGACGACGCTACGATAACCTTCACTCCCGGACAACACCTCCCGGTGCGCATCCAGACTAATCCTGATCAAGCAGCGTTGATCAGGACCTACAGCATCTCCAGCGCCCCTTGCGACGGGCACATCCGCATCAGCGTCAAGGCACAGGGGCCGGCTTCGCATCATCTGCACAACCATGTGCAGGTTGGTGATCTGGTCGATGTTCGCCCGCCGCTGGGCAGCTTCACCCTGGCCGAAGAGAGCGCACGACCTGTGGTGCTGATCGGCGCCGGCGTTGGCATCACGCCCCTGCTGTCGATGTTCAAGGCATTGGCCACGGAGAATATCCAGCACCAACGGCAACGCGATATCCATCTATTCCAAAGCGCCAGAACACTTGCAGACCTGCCATTTCAGGCAGAGCTCTGGCAATTGCAGCAACGCGACACCGAGCGACTGCACATCCACCGAGTACTGAGCAGCCCAAGTGCTGAAACCGTTTTGGGCCGCGACTACGACATCCCTGGCCGACTCGATTTTGCGCAGGTAAAAGCGCGACTGCCGTTGGATGACTATGATTTTTACCTGTGCGGCCCCAGCAGTTTCCTGCAGAACATGTACGACGGCCTGCGCGGGTTGAACATCAACGACGAGCGCATCCATGCTGAAGCATTCGGGCCCTCGACCTTGCAGCGCTCAGCATCCGAGCAACCTGCCCCGCCCCCACAACTGCCCGCAGCCAGTGCGCCTGTACCGGTTTACTTCTCTGCCTCCAAAACAGAGGTGCGATGGACACCAGGCGCCGGCAGCCTGCTGGAGCTGGCCGAAAGTCGCGGTTTGAACCCCGACTACAGTTGCCGTGGCGGTTCGTGTGGAACCTGCAAGACGCGCCTTGTCAGCGGCAACGTCCACTATCCGAATCCACCGGCACAACTGCCGGCAAACGATACCGTGCTGATTTGCTGCGCCATACCAGCGCAACCGCAAGAAGGCAGTGTCCAGCCCTTGGTCCTCGAGCTTTAGTGAATTCACCATGAGTACCCAGCGATGCTGCGCTACTGAACACTCGGCAATATCACTCGCCTTTATTCAACCAGGAGTCATCGCCATGTCCAGCACCGAGATTCGTCAACCCGTTCCACCCTTTACCCAGGAGTCAGCGATATTGAAAGTCCGCCTCGCCGAAGACGGTTGGAACAGTCGTGACCCCGCGAAAGTGGCCTTGGCCTATACACCGGATACGCAATGGCGCAACCGCGCGGAGTTCGCAAGCAGCCGCGCTGAAGCGCAGGCGTTTTTGCAACGCAAATGGAACAAGGAACTCGAGTACCGCCTGATCAAGGAATTGTGGGCATTTGCCGATAACCGCATCGCCGTGCGCTATGCCTACGAATGGCACGATGACTCCGGAAATTGGTTTCGCTCCTACGGCAACGAGAACTGGGAATTTGCCGAAAACGGGCTGATGGCCCATCGCTTCGCCTGCATCAATGACCTGCCCATCCAAGCGTCCGAGCGTAAATTCCGTTGGCCATTAGGCCGTCGCCCGGATGATCACCCAGGTCTTTCACAATTAGGTTTGTAAACTTGGCTTGACCTGCTGCGCGCCATTGCCTCAGGCAAGGGCTACGCTGGTGCGAAGGTTCTTCGTCTCCAGGTGAATGCCATGAGTGCCCCGTCGCTTTCTGAACTCGATGCCGCGCTGCCCGCGTTGGCCCGCAAGATCCGCGTGCTCGACGCGCTGGCGTGGCCGGAGGGTGTCGAGGAGGTTTTTCTTGCCCAGTGGCGCAGCGGCAAAGCGCAATTGCCCAAGGTCGAGTTGAGCCCGCGTGACCACAGTGCCGAAGTGGCGGCGTTGGACAGCTTTGTCGAGCACTGCGATCAAGCGCATCCGGCAGGCCGTTTTCTTGCTCGTACCGCGCACAGCTATGCCACTGCCGGGCGCATGTTGGGCGCCATTGGCACCCCCGCGTTCACCCAGTTCTCCTCAGCGCTGTACCGCCGCCCGGACTTCTACTACCCCAGGCAAAAGTTGAGCATGCTCGACGCCGCCCACTTCTTTCTGAAAACCACCGATGCCCTGCTCGGTGGCGATTACATTCCCCCAAGTCCCGCTGACATCCCCGCCAATGCGTTCGCAGCCTGGCTACAACCGGAACTGGACGGCTTTTTTGGCGCTGGCCAGGTTTCAATCAAGCTTGACCCCCACCTGGCAGCCAAGGCCATTGCCGGCACCAGCCGCATTCGCTTGCGTGCCAGCGCTTTGTTTACCGAACTGGACAAGCAGCAGCTGCTGCAGCACGAAGCCTTCGTGCATGTCGCTACCGCGCAAAATGGTGCGCGCCAATCCCGACTCAAGTGCCTGGGGCTGGGAGCACCACGCACTACCCAGACCCAAGAAGGCATCGCCACGCTGGCCGAGTTGCTGACCGGCAGCATGGACATCAACCGCTTGCGGCGTCTCGCCTTGCGCGTGCTCGCGGTGCAACAAGCCCTCGATGGCGCTGACTTCATCCAGGTGTTTGAAGGCTTCCTCAAGGCTGGGCAGTCGCAGGAAGAGTCCTTTCGCTCAACCCAGCGCATTTTTCGCGGTGCCAATCTGCGAGGGGGATCGGCGTTCACCAAGGATGCCGCTTACCTCACCGGATTGCTCGGGGTACACACCCTGCTGCGCGTAGCGATCCGCGATAACCGCCCTGAGCTGGTGGGCCACTTGTTCGCCGGGCGCCTGACCCTGGGCGACACCCTGCACCTGGCGCCGCTGTTCGAGTCGGGCTGGCTGGTGGGTCCTACCTACATTCCGGCCTGGGCCAGCGACTTGCGCCGGCTCGCCGCTAACCTGGCATTTTCCGCGTTCATCGCCCGGGTCAAACTAGATGTGCTCGACCTGCAATTGTTCATGGCCTTTGAGGATGAGCAGGAGGTCGATAGCCGATCCCTTTGACGCCGCCGACGTAGCAGCGTCGAAGGTTGCAGTGGCAAACTTTGGAGAGTTCATTGCACCTCGCTCCATCATTCATCAGACTAGGCACTGGGTCGTCAACCACCGCAACGACAGCGCCTTGCCGGACTGTTTGATGTTCACAGCCAAGCGAGTGACCCACTCCCTGACAGACCCTCCGCCTCAAGGCCGTTGATCACCTCTTCGCATCGTTGCGCGACCCGTTGGGTTTTCAGGCGTTTGATTGAAAGCGCCAAACTCTCGAGCCGTGAACCACTCAAAGCAATCGTTAGATGACAGAATCCACTATTTGACCCCCTCAGGAGGCCCTCATGCTTCGTGTGTTTGAACGAAGACTCGACCCCTTTCCACCCGATGAGCTGCCACCTCCACCGGTTGGTCTGGCGCGGTTCCTGTGGGCCTGCACCCGAGGCGCACGCGGCTATATCCTCGCGCTTGCGCTGCTCAGTGCCAGTGTGTCGATTTACGAAGCCTGGTTGTTTGCCTTTCTTGGCCAGGTGGTCGACCTGCTCTCCACCTGGCAGGCAGGCGGTAATACTCAGGGTCAGGAAAGCCGCGTGCTGTGGGGTATCGCCATCGTGTTAGTGACCAGCGTCGGGCTGGTGGCGCTACGCACCATGGTTCAGCACCAGGTCTTGGCGATCAACTTGCCGTTGCGGCTGCGCTGGGACTTCCACCGCCTGATGCTGCGCCAAAGCCTGTCATTTTTTTCCGATGAGTTTTCCGGCCGGGTCACCACCAAGGTGATGCAGACTGCTTTGGCCGTGCGCGAAGTGCTGTTCACCCTGATCGAAATCGCGCCCGGCATTGGTGTGTATTTCATTGCGATCATCGCCCTGGCCGGCGGTTTCGCCCTGAAGTTGATGCTGCCGTTCGTTATCTGGGTCGCACTGTTCGGTCTGGCCATGCTGTACTTTGTGCCGCGCCTGGGCCAGGTCGGACAGGAACAGGCCCACGCGCGCTCATCGATGACCGGGCGAATCTCCGACGCCTACACCAACATCACCACTGTGAAACTGTTCTCGCACTCCAAACGTGAAGCGCATTTCGCACGCGCAGCCATGGAGGATTTCAAACAGACCGGCTTTCGCCAAATGCGCTTGGTCAGTCAATTCGAGATCGTCAATCAGGCACTGGTGGTCGCCCTGATCCTTGGCGCAGGCGGTTACGCCTTGTGGCTGTGGCATCAAGGCGAAGTCGGTACGGGGGCCGTGGCGGCTATCACAGCGATGGCCCTGCGCATCAACGGCATGTCGCACTGGATCATGTGGCAAATGACCTCGCTGTTCGAAAGCATCGGTACTGTCCAGGATGGCATGCAAACCCTGACCCGCGGGCCCAAAGTGCAGGATGCGCCAAACGCCAGTGAGTTGGTGCCTGCCGGCGGCGCAGTGACCTTCGATAACGTGAGCTTCAACTACAACGGTGAGCGACAGGTGCTCGATGGCCTGAGTCTGAAAATCCGTGCCGGGGAAAAAATCGGCCTGGTCGGGCGCTCTGGTGCGGGCAAGTCCACGCTGATCAACCTGCTGCTGCGCTTCTATGACGTCGACAGTGGCGAGATTCGCATTGACGGGCAAAACATCGCTCACGTGACCCAGGACAGCCTGCGCAGCGCCATCGGCATGGTCACCCAGGACACCTCCCTGCTGCACCGCTCGATTCGCGACAACATCGCCTACGGTCGCCCGGAGGCGACTGACGCAGAAATCCGCCGCGCTGCAGCCAACGCCCAGGCCGACGTTTTTATCAGCCAACTGAGCGACCGCCAGGGACATAGCGGTTATGACGCTCTGGTCGGTGAGCGCGGCATCAAGCTGTCCGGTGGCCAGCGCCAACGCATTGCCATCGCCCGGGTGATGCTCAAGAACGCCCCGATCCTGCTGCTGGACGAAGCCACCAGCGCCCTGGACTCTGAGGTGGAAGTGGCTATCCAGGAAAGCCTGGATGAAATGATGCAAGGCAAGACCGTCATCGCCATCGCCCATCGGCTATCGACAATCGCGGCAATGGATCGACTGATCGTCATGGATGATGGGCGCATCATCGAACAAGGCAGCCACGCTGAACTGCTGGCGAAGAACGGTACCTACGCGCGGCTGTGGCAGCACCAGAGTGGTGGATTCCTGGGTGAAGACCAAGGGTTGGCCGAAGCGCTGGAGTAGCCGGCGGCTGAACGGTCTGGAGCGCTGATTTGCCGGCGGCGGCTCACGCCCTGGGCGCCTCAGCCGCCAGACTGTGCAGAACACCCGCCAGCGGTGGGCTGTATCTTGCACTTTGCATGACGTGAATTTTTGCAATTGCGGTAACGCATTGAATTCACACACTTTGCCATTTACCCCTGCTTGGCATAAGGCATGCACCCGTTGTGGTGGACATTGATGTTCACGACGGGAGTTCTAAAACAATGATGACAACAACCGAAGCCCAACTGGCTGTCAGCGCGCAAGTGCAGAACCAGTCTGGCGTGTCATGGGCGGCAATTTTTGCAGGTGCGGCAGGCGCTGCGGCATTGTCGCTGATCCTGGTAATGCTCGGTTTTGGACTGGGCTTTTCAGCAGTTTCTCCGTGGGCCGGCGATGGCATGAGCGCCAAGAGCCTCGGCATCTCCACGATTGTCTGGCTTGCGTTGACGCAGATTATCGCTTCTGGCCTCGGCGGCTACCTGGCAGGTCGCCTGCGAGTCAAATGGGCGCGGGTGCATGGCGATGAGGTGTACTTTCGCGATACCGCCCACGGCTTTCTGGCATGGGCGGTCGCCACGCTGGTGACGGCCACGCTGGTGGTCGGCTCGGTCAGCAGCATCGTCGGGGGTGGGGTACAAGCTGGGGCACACGTTGCAGCGGGGGCCGCAAGCGGCGTGACCTCGGCAGCGTCCACAGCGGCGGGCAGCAAAGACAGCGACGCCTATGGCTATTTTGTCGACACCCTGTTTCGCGGTGATAGCACGGTCATGGTCAATGAGGATGCCGCCAATGCCGCGGTGACCCGGATCATGGCGCGTTCGCTGAGCGACGGCGGGCAACTGAGCGCAGAAGACAGAGCCTATCTGGCGCAACTGGTCAGCCAGCGCACCAACCTTACCCAGGCCCAGGCCGAAAAACGTGTCGACGATGTGTTCGCCAAGGCGCGCCAGGCGTTGGATGAAGCCAAGACCGCTGCCCGTGAAGCCGCCGACGCAGCCAGCAAAGTAGCCGCGATGACTTCCCTGTGGATGTTCATTGCATTGTTGTGCGGCGCGTTTTTCGCAAGCTTTGCCGCAACCTACGGGGGCCGCCGTCGCGACGCCGTGATTCTGGTCGACGACTCTGTCGGCACTCGAGCTCAATAACCGAGGAGAACTACCATGCGTTCGATACTGCTATTCATGCTCGGCGTGCCTATTCCCGTGATCATCCTGATTGCATTGTTCATGCATTGAAGGCTGGAGAAAGGCGTTTGCGCACACCACGCCCGCAGTTGCTCGAATGAGCCCACTGCAATGAACAAGCCCCGCCAGTGCGCACTGCTTGGGTAACCAGCATCATGCGCACTAGCGGGGCTTGTACCTGCCTCAGGAGGCGGCGTTCAGCGCGGCCTGAGCCTTGGCAGCGGAGCGTGCACGCACCCAGCTGAAGGCGATAGCGAGGATCAGGGCAAAGCCGACGTAGCCCAGCAGCGGGTAGACAGTACCAACCAGCTTACTGAAACCGCCCAGGCTCAAGCCCAGACCTACGCACACGGTCACTGCGCTGACCACTTTGAAGCGGCGCGAATCCGGTTTGGCGAAGCGCGCGCTGAAGGCGAAGAACATACCCACTGCGGTGCTATAGATCATGCACACCAGCGCGATGGACATGACTACCGAGAGGATGGGCGAGATGCGCGCCGACAGCGCCAGCGACGGCATTTCGATACCCTGCAACTGGTTGATGTTGGCGAACAGGCCAATGTTCAGCAGCAGAATCAGCGCACCCAGGCCAAGACCACCGAGCACGCCGCCGACCGCGGCAGCCTTGGGTTGCTTGGTCATACCGCCGATAACGGCAAGCATCGGGAAACCTACGGCAATATTGAACGAGGCATAGAGCAAGGCGCCAACGAACCAGTTACCAGTGACCGTCTCGTTGTTCTCGCGGGCAACTGCGTCGAGGGTTTCGACGGAGGCGTTGTAGTTGAAGATCGAGTAGGTGGTGATGATCAGAACCATGGCCAGCAGGAACGGCATCACCGCGCTGATCAGGTTGATAATGCGTGTAACGTGCAGGCACAAAGTGGCAACCACCAGCACAGTCATCAGAACGCCACCGAAGAGCGGCGGCAAGTTGTATTCCTGGGTAAAGATCGAACCGCTGCCGGCCAGCATCACCACGCCGACGCCGTACAGGAAGAACGACAACACCACATCGACCACCAGGCCGATACGCGTACCGAACAACTTGTAAAGAACTTCCTTGTGCGAGTTCGCTTGCATCTGCGAGCTCATCCGGGCGATCTGCATGCCGAGGAAGGCAAACAGTACACCGCTCACCAGAGTGCCGACGATGCCTATCAGCCCATAACCGGTGAAGAACTGCAGGACCTCCTGCCCAGAGGCGAAACCACCCCCAATCACCACAGACATGTAAGCAAGCGCAATCTGGATAGATTGTTTATTCATTACACTATTTCTCGTTCTTAGACTTATTAGTAGCATGGAAAAAAGAGGTGACTCCTGTCCCCTGATTCCCGCATAGCGACTATCTGTATGGCTGTACCACAAGCACCCTGGCTCGTTGAAATGTGCAGCCACGCTGACGCCGAGCGCAGTATAGGAAGTGTTAGGTAGTTGTTTTTACTGAATAAATTGCCATACGCGGCGAAAAGCGCCGTGAAATTCGTTTTGCCGCTACAAGTCTCGTGAAAACGCCAACCCACGGGCGAGCCACCTACCACCGTCCGCGAAGGGGGCTACCCTACTCACGTACTTGCCGGTTTAAAATCAGCCCCTTTGCCATTGCGACTGCGGAACCCATTTATGGCTTCATCGAAACGACAGCATCACGCCATGGAGCGAGAACTGGCCCGTGCGCTGACCCGCGCCTGCGAGTCGGCCAAGGGCCAGATTCTCGGCTTTGAGTGGCTGACTCATCGCGTCAATTACGACAGCTTCCCTGACAGCCTGATTGTCACCTGGGTATTCGATAGCGAAAGCCACTTGACCACTGCCCTATGCAGCCACGACCAAGCCTGGATCCATGACCTTACCCAAGCAGCATTCGAGGACATTGGCATCAACGTCGCCGACATCACCCGGCATCTTGAGTTTGATTGCGAAGAACGTTGCGCAGCTTCGCACCAGGGCAATTGGGCGGTGCGTCTGGGCTCACGGCAACGATCAGGTAGCAAACATGGCAAAGGACATTGAAACCCCCTGCGTTTCGCTGTGCCAATTGAACAGCGACATGTGCGTGAGCTGCGGACGAACAAGGGAAGAAATCCGTAAATGGCGCAGCATGAAACGGCCAGAGAAAATGACGACCGTGCGCAACGCCAGCGCGCGCATGAAAAGCCTCAACAAGAAGAAAAACTAATCGCTCTGGCAGTGCCTGCTCTGTTGCCTCCAGGCTAGACGAATACCGTCAACCAGGCCGACACCAGCAACAACAGAGCCAGCGCGTGGTTCATGCGCTTGAACGCCCGTGGCGAACTCAGTGCCCGGGCGCTGCCCATGCCAAGCAGGGCCCACAGGGTCATGCACGGTAGTGAGACCAACAGAAAGAGCAGTGCCAACAAGACAACCTGCAACGCTCTGTCACTGCCACTGACGAACACGCTGACGACCGCAATCGCCATCATCCAGACCTTGGGATTGACCACTTGCAGCAGCGCGATACTCAGCATCCTGACGCCTTCGTCCTCAGCGCCTGCTTGCTCCAGGGAAGGCGCCGGACTTTGAAAGATCTGCCAGGCAAGCCAGGTCAACCAAAGCACACCGGCCCAGGCCATCGCCTGTTGCACGCGCGGAAACTTCAACAAGGTTTCTCCCACCCCAAGCCCCACGGCAAAGACAATCGAGGCCGCAGCCACGCATGCAGCAACTATGATCGGCCACGTGGCGCCCATACCCCGCCGCGCGCTGTGACTGAACACGAGGATGTTGGTCGGCCCCGGGGTTATCGAAGCAACGAAGGCAAACAACAGAAAAGGCAACAGTGAAGGCATCGATCGGACTCCTGCGAAGAGGCGATCATGGTCACGCAGCAGTGTGATTCAGTCTGGAAGATTTGAGCAACGCTTGCGGTAGTCCGCTGGCGTCAGCCGGTAGGCGCGGCGGAACCAGCGCCCCATATGGCTTTGATCGGCGAAGCCGACAGCACTGGCGACCTGTACGGGTGACACACCGCGCGCCAGCAATTGCCGCGCTTTGGCCAGGCGTAGTTGGATCAGATAAGCATGCGGCGCAAGGCCAAAAGCAGCCTTGAAGGCCCGGGTCAAACGAAAGCGGTCGACGCCACAGGCGCGCGCCAGATCATCCAGGCCAATGTCTTCGCAGCCGTGGGCATGCAAAAAATCACGGGCTATTTGTGCCGACAAGGGTAGGCGCGGATCCGGACTCAGACGCTTGCGCCAGTCCATGTGGCGGGTCAGCGCACCGAGCAAATCATCGACCGCGCTTTGCCGCACAATGCGCAGGTCGCTGTCGTGGAATGCCCGAAATGCGTTTGATATGACCGTAGCCAAACTCCCGTCCTGGCTTAGGGTAGCGGTAAAACCCAGTTGGCAATTGTGCGGTGCGTGCTCGAACAACGTCAGCAACTCACGCTCCAGCCACTGCGGATCGAGGTAGAGCATGGAGTAAGTGAAGCCTTCCTCGGTCGGCGCATGGCCATCGTGGAGTTCCCCCGGCTCCAGCATGAACACTTTGCCGGGCGTACTGAAATGACGAATGCGCCGGCAATTGAACTGCTGCACACCTTGCTCGGTAACCCCGACAAGAAAACTATCGTGCCAGTGCGGGTCGTAGGCATGCCCTTGAAAATGCGCACGAATCGATTCAATCCCGGTTTCGGTATCCTGGGATAGATCGATCCAGTTGCATGTGTCCATTCAGGGTTCCAGTAGCACTGTTCATCAATGTCTGCGTGAACGTACACGCTACCTTGCTTTGGCGCAGGCCGTTTAGAACATTTGTGCAGTTGGCCGTCTCGGCAGCGCCGTGCTGTTCTCGACTGAACGTACTGTGGATTCGAAAGCTGAACCAGTAAGATCCAGATGATCTGGTGAAATTTTTAACTCTATTACAAGAACAAGAGAGACCCAAATGACCTTGGAACACAGTGTCGCCACCCTTAATCAACTGCTGTCGCAACGTTCAAGTTGCCGCGCCTTCACGGCCGAGCCAGTTCCCCAGGCTACGCTCGAAAGCATCCTGACCATGGCACAGCGCTCGGCCTCCTGGTGCAACTCTCAGCCCTGGCAAATTCACCTTACTCAAGGTGATGCGACCGAACAGTTCCGCGACATCATGCAAGCCCCCGCCCATGAAGACGAACCCGGCCCCGACTTTCCATGGCCGAGCGAGTATCGTGGGGTTTATCAGGACCGCCGCCGCGAGTGCGGCCTGGCGCTCTATGACAGCCTGGGTATCGAGCGTGGCGACCGAGTAGCTTCGGCGCGCCAAACCCGGGAAAATTTTCGATTCTTCGGCGCCCCGCATGTGGCGATGATCACCAGCGACCAGGCGCTGGGCGTCTATGGCGCGGTAGATTGTGGTGGATACATCGCCAACCTCTTGCTTGCCGCTGCAAGCCACGGCGTCGCTGCCATTGCGCAAGCGGCGCTAGCAGCCCATCCCCAACGTGTTCGTGACTACTTTGGCCTAGCGCCAGACCGGCTGGTTGTCTGTGGTATCTCGCTGGGTTTTGCCGAGCCCGGCCATCCAGCCAACAACTTTCGCACCACCAGAGCCAATATCACCACCGCGGTGCAATGGAAGGGAAATAGCTGACCAACGCACAGCCATGGGATGTACACCCCATGGCTGGCATTTGTGAACGCTCGGTAAGTTAACGCGACGCCCAGGCGTTGAAGCGCTGTTCCAGGTGTTCACCGTGGTCTGCCCAGAACAGAGCGTCTACAGCCACTTGTTGCGCAAGGTTCTCGGGGGCAGTGGGCAGCTCTGCAATGCGCGCCTTGTCGAGCAGGTCCATGGCCTGCAAGTTGGCGGCGCCATAATCGATATGCTCGGCAAAGCTCTTCTGTTGCTGCGGTTCGAGCGAGAAGGCAATGAACTCGCGGGTTTTTTCCTGACGCGAAGCGCCCCGTGGAATCGCCCAGGAGTCGAATTCGTAGAGCCCACCCGACCAGACGATTTTCAGGTCATAGGTTTTGCGCTGCTCGGCCGAAAGACGACCGTTATACACCGAGCTCATCACCACATCCCCTGCCGCCAGGTATTGAGGTGGCTGCGCGCCGGCCTCCCACCACTGAATGTGCGGCTTGATCTGGTCGAGTTTGGCAAAGGCGCGATCCTGCCCCGCCTCGGTCGCCAGCAGTGAGTAAACCTCCCCAGGTTCAACACCGTCGGCGATCAGCGCGAACTCCAGGGTCGACTTGGCCAGCTTGCGCAGGCCACGCTTACCCGGGAATCGCTCGACATCCCAGAAATCTTTCCAACCGGTGGGCGCTTCCTTCAGCTTGCTGGCGTTGTAGGCCAGCACTGTCGAATACACCAGAAAGCCAATGCCGCACGGCTGGATGGCACCGGGAACGAAGTTTTTACTGTCCAGGCCGATCTGCGCAGGGTCGAGGGTCTCGAACATGCCTTCGTCACAACCACGGGCCAGTTCGGCGGACTCGACCTCCACGGCGTCCCAAGAGACGCTGCGGGTGTCGACCATGGCTTTGACCTTGGCCATTTCACCGTTGTATTCACCGGAAATAATCTTGCTGCCGCTGGCTTGCTGCCAGGGTTTGTAAAAAGCCTTTACTTGCGCCTCTTTATTGGCGCCGCCGAAGGAGACGACGGTGAGATCGGCGGCAAGGCCGTGACTGGCAGTAACTATCCCCGTTGCCAGCACTGCGAATTTCAGAGTCTTGATCATTATTGTTATCTCCTACTGTTCAAGGGTGATTGCAAATCACTCAAGACACCGGGATAAATCAGCCTTCCCAGGCGAGAGACATCCGGGTCTCGATGCGTTCGTGGGAGATAGGCCATACGACCCACTCGGCAACGAACAATGGTGTTCCTGGCTCCATTTTTCTCGCCGAGTAAGGTGGCACGTATGTAACGGTGGTTAGACTCTACTTTTCTGATTTTCAGATTGGTGCTGACTAAACATATGCAGCAGCAACTGCGTGTGAGATCAAGCTTGTCTGCGCAGGGTGAGAATCGCAGCCCCAAAGAAGATGAACGTCGAACCGACCACCCTGCTCACCCACAGCGAAAAGCGCGGCCGCGTCAGTACGCCCTTGGCCCGTGAAGCAAGCGCTGCATAGAGGCTCAAGGAGGTCAGCGACAAGCCCATGAAAATCGAGGTCAGCAACAGAAACTGCGGCAGCAGTGCTGCACTCTGGTCGAGAAACTGCGGGAACAGCGCGGAGAAAAACATCGTGGCCTTGGGATTGGTCGCGGCGGTCAGGAAGGCTGATTTGAATAGTTTCTGACGCGAAGGCCGGCCTGTTTTCTGGTGTTGCGCAACATCGCTGGCAAGCATGGAGGTTTTCTTGAACAGCTGCTTGGCACCCAGGTAAAAGAGATAACCGGCGCCAGCGATCTTGACGACGTTGAACATCCATTCAGAACTGGCAAGCAAGGCACCCAGGCCGAGCATCGCCGCCGCCGACAAGCAGAACAAACCACAGGCATTGCCCAAGGATGACCACACCGCAGCACGCTGACCATAGGCGACGCTGTTGTTGATCGCCATCAGTGTGGCAGGACCGGGGCTGGCAATGGCAATGGCAGCAACCAGGACATACGCGAGAATCGAGTGAGCATCCATTTTTCGAACTCGAAGTAGATAGGAAGCCATGCATCTTACAGAGCTGGTCGAGCGTATTCATCTGCTCATGGGGCAAATACCGAGATGGCTGAGAGAGACACGCTATCAACCCACAAGACTGCCACTATTAGCCCTCGCAGTTGGCCACGTCTAGCCTATATTTATCGCTGCACCGATCCGGCTGGATGGCGTTTGGGAAAGCGGCAACACAGCGGCTACCGCCGCGTTTCCCGCAGTGGTCCACCTGTCGATAACGAGATTGCCGCTACGCTTAACCGTCCGTGATGGCCATCACCGATTCGTTGTCTGAACCGCTGGCCTTGAACCTATGCCATTGATTTCACTCATCTCTACTCGGTTGGCACAACGGGTCAGATTGTGGGGTGAGTCCATCCAGAGGTGAAACAGTCATGTCAAACGAGTCAAAATGCCCGTTCAATCATGCCGCTGGCGGCGGCACCACCAACCGCGATTGGTGGCCCGACCAGTTGAACCTGAGAATACTCCACCAACATTCGTGCCTGTCCGATCCGATGGACGAGGACTTCGACTACGCCAAGGCTTTCAAGAGCCTGGACTTTGCCGCGGTGAAACGTGACCTGACGGCACTGATGACCGACTCCCAGGATTGGTGGCCGGCCGACTTCGGTCATTACGGCCCGCTGTTCGTACGTATGGCCTGGCACAGCGCCGGCACTTATCGCACCAGTGACGGCCGTGGTGGCGCGGGGTCCGGTCAACAGCGCTTCGCCCCCCTCAATAGTTGGCCCGACAACGTCAGCCTCGACAAAGCCCGGCGTCTGCTGTGGCCGATCAAGCAGAAATACGGGAAGAACATTTCCTGGGCCGACCTGATTGTGCTCACCGGCAACGTCGCACTGGAATCAATGGGCTTTAAAACTTTCGGTTTCTCCGGCGGCCGTGCCGATGTCTGGGAACCTGATGAGGATGTCTACTGGGGCTCGGAAACCGTCTGGCTGGGCGGTGATACCCGCTATGGCAAGGCACAGCCACCGGGCGACGTACCGCTAGTCGCAGAACCCTCCAAGCATGGTCAGGAAGAAAGCCGTACCGACCCACCTGGGCGCAACCTGGAAAATCCATTGGCCGCCGTGCAGATGGGCCTGATTTACGTGAATCCGGAGGGCCCGGAAGGCAACCCCGACCCGATCGCTTCGGCCAAGGACATTCGCGAAACCTTTGGCCGCATGGCCATGAATGACGAAGAAACCGTGGCGCTGATCGCCGGTGGCCACGCCTTCGGCAAAACCCATGGCGCCGGCCCCGCCGATCATGTCGGCGCAGAACCTGAGGCCGCTGGCCTTGAGCAACAAGGCCTCGGCTGGCATAACACCTTCGGCACCGGCAAAGGCCCGGACACTATCACCAGCGGCCTGGAAGTAACCTGGACCTCCACCCCGACCCGCTGGAGCAACGAGTACCTGGAGAACCTGTTCAACTTCGAGTGGGAGCTGACCAAAAGCCCGGCCGGCGCCCACCAATGGAAGCCGAAGGGCGGCGCGGGCGCCGATAAAATCCCGCACGCCTTCGATCCGGCGAAGCGCCAGGAGCCGCGAATGCTGACTTCGGACCTGGCCTTGCGCCTTGATCCGATCTACGAGCCAATTTCTCGACGCTTCAAGGAAAACCCCGAACAGTTGGCCGACGCCTTCGCGCGTGCCTGGTACAAGCTCATCCACCGTGACATGGGCCCGCTATCGCGCTACCTCGGCCCGGAAATGCCAAGTGAGGAATTGCTTTGGCAAGACCCGATTCCGGCGCTCGACCATGCGCTAGTCAACGATGCGGATGTATCCGCGCTCAAAGCCAAGGTGCTGGCCTCGGGGTTGTCGGTATCGCAACTGGTCTCTACCGCCTGGGCAGCCGCTTCGAGCTTTCGCGGATCGGACAAACGCGGAGGTGCCAACGGTGGTCGGCTGCGCTTGGCGCCGCAGAAGGATTGGGAAGCCAACCAGCCTGCGCAACTGACCGAGGTACTGGGCAAGCTGCAAAGCATTCAGAACGACTTCAATGCCCAAGGGGGCGGCAAGAAAATCTCCCTGGCTGACTTGATTGTGCTGGGTGGTGCCGCCGGCGTAGAGCAGGCGGCGAAAAATGCCGGTCACAACGTCAACGTGCCCTTCTCTCCTGGACGGGCTGACGCCTCGCAAGAACAGACCGATGTCGAGTCCTTCAGCCTGCTGGAGCCTGTAGCCGATGGCTTTCGCAACTTTGCCAAAGCCGGACTCAAGATCAAACCCGAGAAGCTACTGGTGGATAAGGCCCAGTTGCTGACCTTGAGCGCACCGGAAATGACCGTTCTTGTCGGTGGCCTGCGGGTGCTGGGCAACAATGTCGGACAAGGCACCCAGGGGGTGTTCACTCAGCGGCCGGGTCAGTTGACCAATGACTTCTTCCACAACCTGCTGGACATGAGCGTGGAATGGAAGCCGACCTCCAGTGCCAACGACAGCTATGAAGCCCGCGACCGCAAGAGCGGCGAGCTGAAATGGACGGCCAGCCGCGTCGACCTAGTGTTTGGCTCTAATGCCCAGCTACGGGCATTGGCTGAGGTGTACGGCAGCGACGATGGCAAGGACAAGTTCGTCCACGACTTCGTCGCCGCCTGGACCAAGGTGATGAATCTGGACCGTTTTGACCTGGCGTAAAAGGACCGCTGTGTTCTGCTGGTGAAATGTAAAAGCGCCCCGAGTTGCAAGGCCGACTCGGGGTGTTTTTGTCTGATCCGTATTTTTACACCACATCTGCATCTGTAATGAAAATCCCGACACTCCGACAATAAAGCCCCTACAGGGCACCTTTCGCTGCGTGCCTGAGCAGGCAGTTGCATCGTCTGCAACGCCTGTTGCCTCTTTCCTGTTCAATTCGGAGTTCATATGGGCAAGCTTGCACTTTTCGTGGTTGGCTTTCTGGTGCTGGCCATTGGTATCGGGGCGTTAGGGACGATTTCGCCGCTGTAACAAACTCTGTACCACGCAAGGAGCTGTCATCTTTGCGTCATCAATCGAGTGGAAGATCGTCGCCAACGCGTTAGAGCGTTGCCCGATGAACCTGCAAGGACCACTCGATGAAAGGCGATACCTCCCTGTTTGCGGCCATTGACCTGGGGTCAAATGCGTTTCGCATGATGATCGGCCAACCGGTCAAACGGAACCGCCAATGGCAGATCGAGGAAGTTAAATCCTTGCGTGAGCCGGTTCGGCTGGCAGAGGGCCTGCATGGAGGCGCCCTCGACGAACTGGCACTGGATCGAGGCTGGCAAGCGCTGGCACGCTTTGGCAAAAAACTGCGTGGTTTCGAGCCAGGACGAGTACGTGCCGTCGCCACCAGCGCCGTGCGCGAAGCTGCCAACGCCAAGCTGTTCTTGAGTGATGCCCAGCGTCACCTGGGCTTTCCAATCGACGTCATCTCCGGCGAGGAAGAAGCACAGCTGGTGTACGCCGGCGTCAGTCATCGGATCCCCGATGCGGCCACCATGCGTTTGGTGGTCGACATCGGCGGCGGCTCCACAGAGCTGATTCTGGGCCAAGGCGACAAGGCGCTGCTGACCGAAAGTCTGACCATTGGCAGTGGGATCTGGAGCACGCGCTTCTTCCCTGACGGCAGGGTTACCGCTCAGTCCCTGCTCGACGCCGAGCGCACCGCCACGCTGCAATTTGAAAAAGTCGCGCGCCGCTATCGCTACCTGGGCTGGCAACAGGCAATCGGGTCGTCAGGCACTGCACGCATGTTGGCTAAAGTGCTCAGGGCCAATGCCTTGAACGACTGTGGTGAAGGCGGAATCACTTACCGCGGTTTGTTGCGCCTGTCAGTGCTGCTGCTCGAACAGGGCAACGTCAACACTGCTCGGCTGGGTGGCCTGCAACCTCATCGCCAGAGCGCTCTGCCCGGAGGCCTGGCAATCATGATGGCTGCATTCAAAGCCTTCGGAATCACCGAGATGATGCCTTCCGAGCCCGGTTTAAGGTTCGGCGTGCTGCATGGTTTGATGAACAAAGACTGATCGTCACCTCGACAGGCAACGTGACTAATAGCCCGTCATTTCCAGATAACCCCTGCCGCTCGAACTGCCGCTGAAGCGCACCGGCCCCTCCCAGTACGCAAAGCTGTTGCCCATCCAGGCGTTGTCTTGCAACGCTTCGACCTGCACATCCACGCCGTGCACGGGCACCTGCACGCGCCACCGGGTGGGCACTGAGGCGCCGTGCTGCTGACGTGTCCAGGTCAACTCCGTTAGCTGTATCTGCTCACCTTGCAAAGCCTGTGGCTCGCCCTGAGGGCTGATCCAGGTGCCCGCCCGATAGGGTTGGCCGTCTTTTTCGCGCACCCGAAACAGCATCAGCTTGGCGCCGCTGTCCAGATGCAGGGAAAACCAGTCCCAGCCCGTTTGCCCGGCGGCCAATGGCTGGCTGCTCCATTCGCGATCAAGCCAGGCATTGCCGGTAACCGAGAAGCGTTGGCCGTCGCGTTCGACCTCACCGCTGACCCGGTAGAACGGCTGACTGTAATAGTAGGAAGCCTGCCCCTTGCCGGACTTTTCACTGTAGCCCTGGTCACCATGAAGGACCGGCGCAAGACTGCTGGTGAGGTTCAAGCGATAGCCAAAACCCTCGCCACTGGCAGTCATCTGCAACTGATCAATGCTGCCCGAGCCCTGCAACGACCAATCATTGATCCAGGCCCTGAATGGCTGAGCCACGACGCCGGCCTGGCCGATACCGCCGCGCGCCAGCGTTTCGCTGGACTGATGACCGCCCGGGCCGGTCAGGGCCGCATGCCCCATCCATAGATTCGGACTGTTCCAGCCAAGGGTTTCCGGGCCATTGCGCAGGGCTGAACGGAACAGCGTCCATTGCACGCCCCAGTCTCGGCCTTGACTGTCCTTGAGGTTGGCAGTGACATACCACCACTCGATCCGAAAGCCCTCATGGGCGACGTGGTCCCGCGGAAATACCAGCGGATGATCGCGCGTCACCTGCGCGAATTCAGCCGCGTCCAGCCCCAGCCCGGCATAGCTTTTGGGCCCGTGTGCAGGCTGATCACAGCCCGCCAGCAGCAGTAGCATCGCCCACAACCAGACTTCAGGTTTCATCGCCAAACTGCCTCAACAACTCGCTCGGCTGGCGCCGCGCCAATTCCCACAATGGCCAGGCACTGGCCAGCAGACTGGTCAATAAGCCCAAAAGCCCCAACTGCAACAGCTGCCCGGGAAACAGATGCAGCGGCAAACGCCAACCAAACGCCTGCACGTTCACTTCCGCCACCAGGCACCAAGTGAGCAGCAACCCCAACGGCATTGCCAGCAGCACAGTCAGGCTACTGAGCATCAAGGTCTGCCCGAGCGACAGCCACACCAACTGGCTACGCGCTACACCCAGCGCCCAGAGCGGCGCCAGTTGGCCCAGGCGGCTCTGGTTCAGCGTCAACAAACTGATGAACAACGCGATGCCCGCGACACCCAGGGTCAGGCTGTTGAGTGCCGTAGTCGCGGCGAAGGTGCGACTGAAAACATCAGTCGACCAGCCCTTCAATGTCGCTTGCTCGACCACGCGGCTATCGTCCAGGGCAAAGCGCTGCTGCAGTTGCGCTTTGAGTGCTATCACCGACGCAGATGCCACACTCAGGCTCAAGCCACTGAGTCGCGCCTCGGGCCAATGCCTTCGCAGCCACTGGGCATTGACCAGCAAATGCCCCTTGGGATTGCCGTAGTCCGCATACACCGCCACTACACGCATCACTGGCCCTGGCTCGCCAGGCAACTGCAGACTATCGCCCAGTTTTACACCCAGGCGTCGCGCCAATTGCTCGCTGAGCATGACCCCACCACCGCTCGCCAACTGCTCCCAGGCTTGTGCGCTGCGCTCCAGCAACGGCCAGCGCATTCGATAGGCATCGTGGGCGAGGATGCCTTGCACCTGCACCGGCCAGCCCTGCAAGCGCAGTTCAATGCGCCAGCTTGGCAGTACATCGGTGACTGCTGGCTGTTGCACCAGCCAGGTATTGATCAGCAGGCCTTGTGCGGTATCACGCGGAGTTACGTAGAGATCCGCTGATAAACGCTGGTCAAGCCAGCCGGTGAATGTTTTGCGAAAGCCTTCGGTCATGCTGCCTACCCCGACACTGGCGGCCAACGCCAGCAGCAAGGCCATCAGCGCCAGACTCAACGCAGGTAACTGCTGACGGCTGTCGGCTATGAACCACTGTGACAACGGCCCGGTGCTGCCTATACGCGCCAACCCGGTCAGCAGGCTATCGAGCAAAGCTGGCAACAGCAGTGCTGCTGCCAGCAACAGGGCTGCGAGAAGAACCAAAGCACTGGGCAGGCTGTTTCCCCACTGCCAACAGCCCAGCGCGATCAACAGCAGCAATCCTGCAGCCAGCGCTTGGCGACGCAACCAGAGGCCATGGGCCATGCGCCATGCCTGCGGCTGGGCCAGGGCCAACAATGGCAAACGGGCTGCGCGCAGCACACTGCTCGCCCCGGCCAGCACAGCACCGAACACACTCACCAACACCCCGCCCAGCCACCACCAGGCCGGCAGGCTCAGTTGGCCGGCGACTTGCGCACCATACAAACCACCCAAGCTGGCAGCCACATCGGGCAGCAACAAACCCGCCAGCAGATACCCACTGGCGACTCCGGCCAAACCACCCAACACTGCAAAAACACCCAACTCCAAGGCAAGGCTGAACAACAGGGTTTTCAAACTGACGCCGCACGAACGCAGGTTGCGAATCAGGCCTCGGCGCTGTTCAAGTGCCAGGCCAATGGCGGCATGCGCTATGAACAGACCGACGACAAAGGCCAGCAGACCGAGCGCAGTGAGATTGAGGTGAAAACTATCGGTAAGGCGTTGCAGGTCACCATCGTCGCTGGCCTGCTGCAGTGTCAACTGACTGGCAATCGCTGCGGGCAAGGTTGGCACATCACCGTTGAGCAGTAACCGAGACAACTGTGCCGGTGCTTGCAGCAACGTTTGCGCGTGGCCGATATCTACCACCACGACCCCGGGCGCCAACTGTGCTTTCAGCACAAACGGTGGCAAGCGTTGACCGTCGCTGCCAAGCGCTTGATCCCCTTCTTTCAGGCCCAGTTGGTGCAGCGTATCCGGTCCAACCCAGGCTTGCCCGGGGGTGCCGATAAACGCCTGTAGGTCAAAGCCCTGTGCCTGGATTCCGGCAATAGCTGCGCCGGCCGGCAGACTCAACGGCTCGATACCCATCAAGCGCACACTCAGCGCTGACTCGCCCGCAAGACGTAAACGGCCCTCCAACACAGGCGCTACCCGCCAGCCAGCCAGACGTAGTTGCAGGTAGATCGATTGAGCGAAGCGATCCCCCATTCGCGCTACCAACTGTGCTTGCCCCAGACCGCTCAGCACGGCACTGGCCCGTGCATAATCGGCCTGGGCCTGACTGTTGAGCGCCTGTACGCCGGTCCACAGCGCTGTTGCCAACCACAAGCCGGTGAGGATGCTGAAAAACTGCAAACGATGGCGCCACCAGTGACTCAATAGCGCCTGTAAGGCGATGATCAATGGGCCTTTACCTCCTACTGTTCCCGTTGCACGGGCCTCATCGCAGCGCAAGCCCGCTGCTGCCTGCGGTGTATCAGTGCTCGTCGACTTGCACGCGTCCGGCCGACAGAACGCATCGTTGCTCGAGCCGTGCGGCCAAGCGACGGCTATGGGTCACCATCAGCACGCTGCTGCCTGCCTCGCCAACCAACTGCAACATCAAGTTCAGCACTTCATCGCTGCTGAGTTCATCCAGGCTACCGGTCGGCTCATCGGCCAGCACCCACGCCGGTCGCCCCGCCAGCGCCCGACCGATTGCCACACGCTGCTGCTGGCCACCCGACAACTGCTCCGGATAACGTTGCAGTAATGCACCAAGACCAAGACGCTCGGCCAGGTAATCCACCCATTGCTGCTCGAACCGGCCAGCCAAACGCGCCTGAAATGCCAGATTGGCGGCGACATTCAGGCTGCTGATCAAATTGAATTGCTGAAATACCAAGCCGATGCCCTCCCTCCGCCAACGGGCCAACGCCGACTCCGAGCGGTCATCGAGAGGCTCGCCGTCGATCAGGATGCGACCGCTGTCGGCGCGATCAAGACCCGCCAGCAAGTGCAGCAGGGTGCTTTTTCCGCTACCCGACTCGCCCATCAACGCCAGACTGCTCCCCCTCGCCAAACTCAAATCGACGCCCTGCAACACCGGCAAGGGTCCCTGGGCGGTGATGAATGCCTTGCACAGTTGTTCGACGACCAGCATCAATAGCCTACCCTTGACTGCTTGAACCCTTAGGAATAGCAGCGTTCGCATGCTTTGCCCATTCGCTGCCGCCCGATAGCTATTTATCCTAACCTTCATCCCAGACAGCCATTGCGGACGCCACCATGCCCAACCCTGAATCTGCACTCCAGCAAAGCTGGAGCGACAATGCCCGAATGTGGATCGAAGCCATCCGCAGCGGCACGATCGAAAGCCGTCGCCAGGTTACCGACCAGGCGATTCTGCTAGCGATCCTCGGACGTCAACCCGAGCGCGTGCTCGACCTTGGCTGCGGCGAAGGCTGGCTCCTGCGAACACTGGCTGAACGGGGCATTGCGGCGGTGGGCGTGGACGGTGAGCCTGCCTTGGTCGAAGCCGCACGATTGAGCGGCGCTGCGCATGTGCATCTGGCTCGCTACGAGGCCTTGGTCGAAGGCTGTGTGGATGTCGGCAACGACTACGACCTGATCTGCGCCAACTTTGCCCTGCTGCATCAGGACATCATCCCCCTGCTCGGCGCGATGAATGCCCTGCTCGCCCCTGGCGGCGCGCTGGTGATCCAGACCCTGCACCCCTGGAGCTGTGCAGCCGGCGACTATCAGGATGGCTGGCGGCAGGAGACGTTCACCGCGCTCGAAGGCCAATGGCAACCCATGCCCTGGTATTTTCGTACCTTATCCAGTTGGCTCAATGCGTTGGACATCGCCGGCTGGCGCCTGACCGCCCTGCAAGAGCCACAGCATCCACAAAGCGCCGTGCCGCAATCACTGTTGCTGGTGGCCGAGCAACAGCGCTGAGCGCTGCCCGCGAGGCCGGCTAGAGCGTGGTGCGCTGGCCCTGGCGGTCCAACTCGAACACCTTGTTGCTTTGCAGGCGTTCTTGCAGCCAGCGCTGCGCCTTGCCCATAGGCCTTTGTCGCGCCCAGAGCAGATCCACGCCCACCTGCCAATCGGTGTGGGGATAAGCATTCAGTTGCAGCTCTACCAATTCGCCGCGCTCCAGTTCGCGTTGAATCAATTGGCGTGGCAAGGTGGTCCACCCCAACCCTGCGCGCACCATTTCCAGCAACGCCAAGTAGCTCTCCGCTTGCCACAGCTGCGTGGAGCGCAGGTATTCACTGCTGGGCAGTTTGCTGGCGTGGGCACTGAATGCCAGACGCCGATGCACATGCAGATCATCGAAGGTCACGGTGGACAGTTGCGCCAACGGATGCCCGGGGTGACAGACATGCAGCATGATCAACTTGCCCAATTGCTGGAACGCCAGTTCCTTGGCATAGCCCGGTTGTGAAAAGGCGATGCCCAATGCGGCCTCGCCTTGAACCACAAGCTCGCTGACATCGCCATGGACCGGGTGGCGGATGATCAGATCAACATACGGGAAAGCCAGCTCGAACGCCTTGAGCACCGGCAGAATCGGACCATAGGGCGTCTCGATCGCCAGCGTCAGGCTCGGCTCCACAGTCTCGGACAAACAATCGGCATGCGCCTCAAGCGCCAGGCACCGCTCCAGTACCGCTTCAGCTTGAATCAGCAGTTTTTGCCCGCTAGCGGTCAGCCCCGGAATACGGCTGGTTCTATCGAACAGTTCGACACCCAGGTCCGTTTCCAGGTTGGCAATCGCCGCGCTGATCGTCGACTGGGTTTTTCCCAGCTTGCGTCCTGCGGCAGAGAAAGAGCCGCTTTTCACCGCTTCCACGAACATCAGCAATTGATCCAGAGAAAAACGCAATGTCCCGCTCCTTGCTTAGTAGATGCCACAGCCTGCAACGCTGTGTGCCTTTGTGCAAGGGTGTAACCGTCGATGCGGTCGATGGTTATTAACTTGTTTCATCGCCCACAACACTGAAATATGACCACGTCGTCGGTAGTTCCTGCTTCGAAAAACAATAAGCGCTGCACCTTCAGGAGACATGCGCCATGAGCAAAACACCGGTTCATCCAGTGGACGAAGTCTTGCCTCTGCGTCAGTTATTCACATTCGGTTTGCAACATGTACTGGTGATGTACGCCGGGGCGGTGGCGGTACCGCTGATTCTCGGCAGCGCGCTGGGGCTGACATCGGCGCAGGTCATCATGCTGATCAACGCCAACCTGCTGACGTCGGGCGTGGCGACCTTGATCCAGACCATCGGCTTTTGGAAGTTCGGCGCTCGCTTGCCCATGATCCAAGGCTGCTCGTTCATTGCCCTGGCACCCATGATCATGATCGGCAAGGAGTTCGGGCTCAGTCAGATTTTCGGTGCCGTGATCGCGGCGGGCGCCATTACTATCGCGCTGGCCCCCGTATTCAGTCGCTTGCTGCGCTTCTTTCCGCCGGTGGTAATCGGCAGCCTGATCACCATTATCGGTGTCTCGCTGATGCCTGCCGCGGCTATCTGGCTGGGCGGCGGTAACCCCGCTGCCGAAGACTTCGGCAACCCTGCCAATCTATTGCTGGGTCTGGCGACAGTCACTGTAACCCTGGTGATCTATGCCAAGTTCTCCGGCTTCATCGGCAACCTCAGTGTGCTCATCGGCTTGTTTGTCGGCAGTTTGATCGCCGCGGCGTTCGGCATGACCAACTTCAGCCGAGTGGGCGAAGCCGCCTGGTTCGAACTGAGTCCACCCATGGCCTTCGGCGCGCCGCAGTTCTCGCTGGTGCCAATCATGGTCATGACCCTGGCCATGTTGGTGATCATGGCCGAGACCACGGGCAACTGCTTGGCCATCGGTAAATTGACCGGCAAACCGACCACGCAGCAAACCCTGGGCAACGCGTTTCGTGCGGACGGCCTATCAACCATGCTCGGCGGCCTCTTCAATAGCTTTCCGTACAACGCGTTCACGCAAAACACCGGACTGATTGCTCTTTCCAACATCAAGAGCCGCTTCGTGGTGGCCGCTGCTGGAGCAATCATGGTGTTGATGGGCTTGTTCCCCAAGCTCGGCGCCTTGATTGCTGCAGTGCCCACCCCGGTGCTGGGTGGCTGCGCCATCGTGATGTTCGGCATGACCACGGTCGCCGGTATCCAGGAGCTGTCGCGGGTGAAGTTCGAAGGTACCCGCAACGGCATCATCGTGGCTGTTTCGGTCAGCGTCGGGGTGCTGCCGATGTCCTTCCCAGCCCTGTTCGAACACGCTAACGGCGCGCTCAAGCTGGTACTGGAGAGTGGCATTTTCCTCGGCGCGATAACTGCCATCGTGCTCAACGTACTGCTCAATAACGAAAAGAAAACCAACGACAGCGTCGCCGCCGAGATGGCCGAGTGACCCGTCCACCCTTTACTGCCAAGGAGTAAACCATGACCAGCATCACTCAGCTCAGCCCTGCTGGCGTTACCGAGATGGACCTGCAACTGCTGCGCCGCGCCATCGATTTGTCCACTGCGTCCCGGCAGCGCGGCCGCCACCCCTTCGCCGCCCTGGTGGCCGATCGCGATGGCAATGTGATTGCCGAAGCTGGCAACAACTCCATGCCTCCGGAAGGTGATCCGACTCAACACGCCGAACTGGTCGCGGCCGCCAACGCGGCCAAGCGGCTCGACCCTCAAGCACTGGCCAGTTGCACCTTGTACACCAGCGCCGAGCCTTGCTGCATGTGCGCCGGCGCGGTGTATTGGACAGGTATCGGCCGAGTGGTGTACGCCTTGTCCGAGCATGCCTTGCTCGGCTTGACGGGCGATCACCCGGAAAACCCGACTTTCTCACTGCCGTGTCGCGAAGTGTTCGCCAAAGGCCAACGCAAGGTCAGCGTGTTCGGCCCAATGCTTGAAGATGAAGCTGCCGCGCCGCACAAGGGCTTTTGGTCATGAATGGCGGAATCTCCATCCATGTCGTGGATGTCGCCAGCGGTTGCGTGGCACAAGGGCTGGAAGTACGCCTGGAGCGATTGGATGCAGCACGGCGTGAGCTGATCTGTGCCGGCCGTATCGGCAGTAATGGGCTGCTGGCTGAGCTAGCTGATCTCAGTGAGTGTTGCCCTGCAGGGGTATACGAGGTCAGCTTGCAGGTTGCCGACTTCTACCGGGCCCAGGGGACTGCGCTACCAGCGCAGCCGTTTCTGGATGAGCTGGTGTACCGCTTCGGCGTTGGCGAACCAACCCAGCACTACCATTTACCGTTCAAATTGACCGCCTGGGGCGTTTCCTGTTTTCGCGGTGGCGCCTGACGCTCGGCTCGACGCACGTTCGTGCGTCGAGCCTCGGCCTTGATCTTCAGGCATTCAGTTGCTGCAACAGCACTTGCAGCGGATGGCGCAGGGTGCGATCAGCCTGGCGCTTGACCTGGCTGCGGCACGAATAGCCGGTCGCCAATGCTTCACCTTCCTTATCCAACTTGCTGGCCCAGGACTGTTCGAAGATGGTCTTCGACGTTTGCTGATTGCGTGCCTCATGGCCGTAAGTGCCCGACATGCCGCAGCAACCGGTGGCCTCGGTGGACAGTTTCAGGCCCACGCGCGCAAACACCTGCTCCCACTGGCGCGTGCTGGCCGGTACGTTGGTCTTCTCGGTGCAGTGAGCCATGAGTCGGAAAGTACCCGTCGTTCTGCCTGGTTGCTCAGGCAGCACCTCCATCAGCCACTCCTGTGGCAACAGAACTTTCGGACACTCACCCAGGCCAGGAACCTTCAGGTACTCCTGGCGATACACCAGGGTCATCGCCGGGTCCAGGCCAACCAGCGGCACACCGCAATCTGCCAAGGCACTGAGCTGACGGGCGTTACGAATAGCCGCCTTGTTGAACGCGCCGAGAAAGCCCTGCACGTGCAGCGGCTTGCCGTTGGCGCTGTACGGCGCCAGGTAGATACGTTGACCAAGGCGGTAAGCCAGGTCGATGAAGGCGGCCAACACCGGCGTTTCGAAGTAGCGGGTGAAGGCATCCTGAACCAGGACGATACTGCGCTCGCGCTGCGCTGGAGTGAGCTCGCGCAGGGTCGGGATGCTGGCCATGCGCACGTTGCAACGGGTCAGCGTCGCTTGCAGGTTGTAGCGGCTGATCAAGGGACTGTCGAGCATGCCGACCTGCTGTTCCAGCAGTTTGCTCACCCACTTGGAGCCCATCACCGCGTTATACAAACCGGGGGCGTGGGCCAGGTATGGAATGCTGAACTCCAGTGAGCCGATCAGATAATCACGCAGGGGTCGCTGGTAGCGCCCGTGGTACAGCTCAAGAAAGCGCGAGCGGAATTCCGGCACATTGACCTTGATAGGGCATTGGCCAGCACAGGATTTGCACGCCAGGCAACCGGCCATGGCGTCGTAGACTTCATGGGAAAAATCCGCCTCGCCTTTGCTGCGCGAAAAATTATTGCGCAAGCGTGCTGGCAGGCCCTTGACCCAATCGAGCTTGCCCTGCGCAGTCGCCAGCACATCGATGTTGGCAGCGCCCTGCAGGCGCAGCCATTCACGGATCAGCGAAGCGCGACCCTTAGGTGAATGCTGGCGCTCACGGGTGGCCTTCCATGACGGGCACATGGCGTCGTTGGGATCATAGTTGTAGCAGGCGCCGTTGCCGTTGCAGTGCACGGCACTGCCAAAGCTTTGCCATACGCGCTCGTCGATCTGGCGGTCGAAGTCCCCTCGCAGCGGCGCCTCGTTGACCTTGATCAGGCCCTGGGCGCTATCGGGGGGTGTGCAAATCTTGCCGGGGTTGAGCTGGTTGTGCGGGTCGAACGCACCCTTGAGCGCTTGCAGCGACGGGTACAGTTCGCCGAAGTATTCCGGCACGTATTCCGAGCGCAAGCCTTTGCCGTGTTCACCCCAGAGCAGGCCGCCATAGCGCAGGGTCAAGGCGGCCACCGCATCGGAAATCGGCTTGACCAGCGCCGCCTGCGCCGGGTCCTTCATGTCCAGGGCCGGACGCACGTGCAGCACGCCGGCATCGACGTGGCCGAACATGCCATAGGCCAGGCCGTAACCGTCAAGCAAAGCACGGAACTCGGCAATGTAGTCCGCCAGTTGCTCCGGCGGCACCGCCGTGTCTTCCACGAACGGCTGCGGCCGCACTTCACCCTCGACGTTGCCGAGCAGACCCACCGAGCGCTTTCGCATGGTGTAGACCCGCGTCACCGCCTCGGCGCCCTCGGCCAGGGTGTGGCCCAGGCGTTCGACACCGGTGTCGGCCTGCAGGTGAGCGACGAAAGCCTGTACCCGGGCATTCACTTCCTGCGGGTCATCACCACAGAACTCGACCAGGTTGATCCCCAGGGTCGGGCGTTCGGCGTCAGCGGGGAAGTACTCGGCAACGCTGTGCCAGACGATGTCTTTCATCGCCAGCATGAGCACCTTGGAGTCCACCGTCTCGATCGACAATGGCTTGTGCGCCATCAACGCATTGGCGTCTCGCAAGGCGTCCATGAAACTGCTATAGCGGACGTTGACCAACACGGCGTACTTGGGAATTGGCAGCACATTGAGCTTGGCCTCGACCACATACCCGAGCGAGCCTTCCGCACCGCACAACACACTGTTGAGGTTGAAACGGCCCTGCTCATCGCGCAGGTGCGCCAGGTCGTAACCGGTCAGGCAGCGGTTGAGCTTGGGGAAGATCTGCTCGATCAGCTCGGCCTTGGTTTCCTGAATGGTGCGAGCCGTGCGATACACCTCGCCGGCACGGCCAGTTTCAGCACATGCCTGATCCAGTTCAGCCTCGTTCAAAGGCCGGGTATGCAGACGTTGGCCACCGAGCAGGACACTGTGCAACTCCAGCACGTGGTCACGGGTTTTGCCGTAGGTACAACTGCCCTGTCCGCTGGCATCGGTATTGATCATGCCGCCGACGGTGGCACGGTTGGAAGTGGAAAGCTCCGGCGCGAAGAACAGCCCATACGGTTTGAGCGCGGCATTGAGCTGGTCCTTGACCACCCCGGCCTGCACCCGTACCCAGCGCTCCTCGACATTGATTTCAAGAATGCTGTTCATGTGGCGCGACAGGTCGACCACAATGCCATCGGTCAGCGACTGACCGTTGGTGCCGGTACCGCCACCGCGAGGCGTGAGCTTGACCGCCTGGAAGCGCGGTTCGGCCATCAGCGCGGCAATACGCGCGACGTCATCGGCGTCCACAGGGAACACCGCCGCCTGCGGCAAGCGCTGGTAGATAGAGTTGTCCGTGGCCAGCACCGTGCGGGTCGCGTAGTCAGCACTGAGCTGGCCACGGAAACCGGCACTGCGCAGGGCTTCGAGGAAATCAGGGTAAAGAGTGGCCGGTGCGGTGCCGGTCAGTCGGGCGATCATCGGTGGATGGCCTCATTTATGTCAGGCTAATCGAGAATACTTGCTGAAACGGTATGGTCAGTACACCGCCAGGTAGTGGATGATGCCAATGATCCCGCAGCCTTGAGCCAGGCACAAACGGATATTCCCGCAGCCTTTGATGACTTTTACGAATGAATTACCGCAACCTCACCCCATCCATGTCTTTACTGCTGGCGTTCGAGGCCGCGGCGCGCTATGAAAGCTACACCCGCGCCGCCGTGGAGCTATCGCTGACCCAAAGCGCAGTCAGCCGCCAGGTCCAGGCGCTTGAGCAACACTTGGGCGTAACACTGTTCCGGCGCGAAGGCCGCACGGTAAAGCTCACCGACGTCGGGCGGCTGTACCAGCGTGAAATCAGCGAGGCCCTGGGCCGCGTCCGCAGTGCCACCCTGCACGCTATCGCCCACCAGGCAGGGGGTGGCAACCTGCGCCTGGCAACCCTGCCGACTTTCGGCTCGAAATGGTTGCTGCCACGGCTGCACGCGTTCTACCGGAACCATCCAGAAGTACTGGTACACATCAATTCACGCATTGAACCGGTGGACTTCGCCACCAGTGGTATCGACGCAGCTATCGTCGTCGCGACCAGTGATCTGCCCGGGCTGATTTGTCATCGTTTGCATGCAGAAGAGTTGATGGTGATCCTCTCGCCCACCCTGGCCGCCTCGCGGCCGACCTGGAGCCCGCAGGACATCAGCCAGCAAGTCCTGCTCAGTGTGGCCAACAACGCCAATGCCTGGGGCGAGTGGTTTACCCATCACGGCCTGACCCACCACGCCATGCGCCTTGGGCCGAGCTTTGAATTGACGTCGCATCTGATCCAGGCGGTGCGTGCCGATATCGGCATCGGCCTGGTGCCACGCATCCTCATTACCGAGGAACTGGCCGGGGGTGAACTGAGCAGTCCCGCCCTGCCCTTTGCCAGCGCGCGCAGCTATTACCTGGTATACCCGCCGCGCAACCAGGCGCTGCCAGCACTGCAAGCGTTCCGTAGTTGGCTCCTGGAAAAAGCAGGCAGGGAACTTAGCGACTGAGATCGAGCGCGACGCCGCAACGTCGCGCTCGTTGGCCCTTAATGCGGGGCGCGGGGAATGGTCTTGAGCAAGTCTTCAGGACTGATGTGCCCGACCACTTGCTGACTGCCCGGTTGCGGCAAATCGAAGATGTGACCCTTCATCTTGCCGATCACATGCATTTCGCAAGGCTTGCAGTCGAACTTCAACGTCAGCACCTCGTCACCGTGGATCAACTGCATCGGTGCAACCTTGGTGCGCACACCCGTTACGCCCTTGGCCTGCTTGGGGCACAAGTTGAAAGAGAAACGCAGGCAGTGCTTGGTGATCATCACCGGCACTTCGCCTTTCTCTTCGTGGGCCTCGTAAGCGGCGTCAATCAGCTTGACCCCGTGACGGTGATAGAAGTCGCGAGCCTTCTGGTTGTAGACGTTGGCCAAAAATGACAGGTGCGACTCCGGGTACACCGGCGGCGGATTGCTCTCTGCTTTGCGCCCACCCCGTGGATGCGCGGCAATGCGCGCAGCCGTAAGGGATTCGATGACTTCACGACGCAAGGCTTTAAGCTGCGAGTTGGGAATGAAGTATGCCTGTGGCGCATCCAGGTCGATGGCGGTGGCATGGTATTGAGTGGTACCCAACTGACCAAGCAGATCGTGCAGTTGCTCCAACGCCTGCTCCGGCTTGTTGGCGACCCCGAACGGGCCGTCAAGCGTAATGCTGGCGCTGACGCCCTCCTCGCTGGTGGCAGTCAATTGCAGGCTGCTTTCGGTCAAGCGCGCCGCCCACGCCAGGCCGATGCGACGCTCGGCAGAGGTTTTCTGCAGGGCTTGCTGCCAGTTGTGGTCCAGGTTGCGGCTCAACGGATGATTTGGCCGTAGCTGGTACATGCCCTTAGGCATTTCGTTGGGTTCGACACGATAGCGGTAGCGCTTCTCGCCGTCTTCATCGAACTCGCCTTTCGGCTCGGCGATGTTGGCGCGAAAGCCAACCACTTCACGTTTGACCAGCACATTGAGGCCGTCACCGTTGGACAGTGGCTCATGGGTGACGACTTGCATGTCACGCTTGCCGACTTTCTCCACCACGCCGACCGCCAAACCAGTGAAGGTTGGCGAGTCGAAGGCGCCGATATCGATCTTGCGCTCACTGACGAAGTAGTCGGTACTGCCACGGTGAAAGGTTTTATCCGGGTCGGGCACGAAGAAGTGCGCGGTGCGACCACTGGAGGCGCGCGCCAGGTCCGGGCGATCTTCAAGGACTTCGTCCAGGCGCTGACGGTAGTAGGCGGTGATGTTCTTCACATAGCCCATGTCCTTGTAACGCCCTTCGATCTTGAACGAGCGAACACCCGCCTCGACCAGAGCGCGGATGTTGGCGCTCTGGTTGTTGTCCTTCATCGACAGCAGGTGCTTCTCATAGGCAATAACACCGCCTTTTTCGTCCTTGAGGGTGTACGGCAGACGGCAGGCCTGAGAGCAGTCGCCACGGTTGGCACTGCGACCGGTCTGAGCGTGGGAAATGTTGCATTGCCCCGAGAAAGCTACACACAACGCGCCGTGGATGAAAAACTCGATGGCCGCATCGGTCTCGTCGGCAATCGCGCGAATTTCCTTGAGGTTCAGCTCTCGGGCCAGTACCAGTTGCGAGAAACCGGCCTGATCGAGAAATTTGGCCCGCGCCAGGGTACGGATATCCGTCTGGGTACTGGCGTGCAGCTCGATCGGTGGGATATCCAGTTCCATCACGCCCAGGTCCTGGACGATCAGCGCATCGACACCGGCATCGTACAACTGGTGGATCAGCTTGCGCGCCGGCTCCAGCTCGTTGTCGTGAAGGATGGTGTTGATGGTGGTGAACACCCGCGCGTGATAGCGGTGGGCAAACTCCACCAACTGGGCGATATCGCTGACCTCGTTGCAGGCGTTGTGGCGGGCGCCGAAGCTTGGGCCACCGAGGTACACGGCGTCGGCGCCATGCAAGATGGCCTCACGAGCGATGGCCACATCGCGGGCAGGGCTGAGCAGTTCGAGGTGATGCTTGGGTAAGGACATGTTTTTTTAGTCAGGCTTGGCACGGTCAAGGCGCGCATTGTAGCGCGAAACGTACGATGGGACCCCCTACCCTGCCGGATGGCACGGTTGAGGAGTCTGCATACGTGCCACTGACCTGGCGCACAAGCCCGCCGCGGTTCAAGCCTTGGCAGCCATCGCCGTCACTTCCACGCGCATACCCTCAACCGCCAGCGATGCCACGCCAACAGCGGCGCGTACCGGCCACGGTTTGGCGAAGAAACGTTGGTAGACGTCGTTGAAAGCGCCGCGATCAGCCATGTCGGTCAGGTAGATGGTCAGGTGCAACACCCGATCCATCGAGCTGCCAGCTCGCTCCAGGGCAACCTTGAGTGCTTGCAGGGTGCACTCACTCTGCAAGGTGATATCGCCCAATTCCAGGCTGCCATCGGCGCGCGTCGGAATCTGGGTGGAAACCAGCATGCCGCCAAAACCGGCAACATCACTGGAAATGGATTCCGGATCGGGGTCAGGCGTGAAGGTGATGTCGTGGTTTGCCATGTGAGAATTTCCTGCTGAATAAGTAATCGCTACGATGATGCAACAGTAACCAGCTGTTTTAAAAACAAATTTTTTGCTTGAGGACTTCACAGACGGCGCAAAAGTTGTTAAATTCGCGGCCATTCCTGCTACAGCAGCGAATGCAGCAATCTCTTCAAATGAGTGCCAGACACTCATCGCAACATCTACAGGGGCGTCGCCAAGCGGTAAGGCAGCAGGTTTTGATCCTGCCATGCGTTGGTTCGAATCCAGCCGCCCCTGCCATTTCCTTCTTCAAATCCAAAGCTATCTCACGCCTACTCCCGTCGAAAGCAAGCGCGCCTGCAGCACAACACTCAGCAATAGGCCGGGATTGACGCTGTTCAGCGCCAACCCCAACCTGCCGGTTACTTGCCGACTACCAGTGGCGGCGTGCGCGGCGGCACCACGCGCCTGGAACCGGTGGACTCGAATGCCGAAGCCAGGCGCAGCAGCGACGAATCGTCATAGGCACGCCCGGCGAAGGTCAGCCCGACGGGCATACCAATGTCCGCCATCACCCCCATCGGCACTGTTACCGTCGGCACGCCCAGGTGTCGGATAGCCAGGTTGCCATTGGCAACCCACACGCCGTTGCTCCAGGCTATATCGGCCGATGCCGGGTCGACATCGGAATTGGCCGGGGCAACGTCGGCGACCGTCGGAAACAGCACGGCATCGAGCTGGAGGCGATCCATCCACTCTTCAAGGTCGATACGACGGGTTGTCTCCAAACCACGCAAGCCATCAGGCACGGTGCCGATCTTATCCCAAGGCGTGATGCCCCGCTCCGCCATGCGCACGTACTCATCCATACCTGCAGCAAGATCGCCCTCGCGATTTGGCAAAGTACCCGGATCGTGAGGGAAAATCTTTGCACCCTCGACGTCGACCAGGCGGTTCAACTTAGGGTCGCCATTGGCCTGGAGAAAATCGTCAAACGCCCAGGCAGTCAGATCCCACAGCTCATGGTGCAGGAACTCCTTGGAAACCAGGCCACGATTGAACACTGTCGGCGCGCCGGGACGATCCCCTTCGCAATTGGAGACCAACGGAAAATCCACCTCGATCACCTCGGCGCCCGCCGCTTCCAGCGCCTTGCGGGCCTCCTCCCACAGTGCGATTACCGTCGGCCGAGTATTGATACGTTGACCTGTTGGTCCGCCGATACCCGGCGCTTCGCTGGTGCCCGCGTCGGGATCGGCATTGATGTACATACGCGGAATGCCCAGGCGCTTGCCGTTGAGCGATGCAGCATCGACGGCCAACTCCAAATACGAAGCCGGTCGCACCGACGCCACACTCGGAATCGGTACCCAAGGCTGCATCCGCCACAGATCACCACGGGTATCGGGGTCTTCGGCGACCACCACATCGAGTACTTCGAGCAGGTCGGTCATGGTTCGGGCAAAGGGCACGACCACGTCCATGGTGGGCGTCAGCGGCCAGTTGCCGCGCACCGAAATTACCCCGCGTGAAGGGGTGTAGGCACACAGGCCGTTGTTCGATGCAGGTCCGCGACCGCTCGACCAGGTTTCCTCAGCCAGCCCGAACGCTGCAAAGCTGGCAGCAGTGGCAGTGCCTGCGCCATTGGATGAGCCCGATGCGAAAGGCGCAGTGAGGTAGTCGGCGTTGTACGGGCTTTCAGCCCGGCCATACACCCCACGCTGCATACCGCCGTTGGCCATGGGCGGCATGTTGGTCTTGCCCAGGCAGATCGCCCCTGCGGCACGCAGGCGCTCAATGGTGAAGGCATCGCGATAGGCAACCAGTTCGGCAAAAGCCGGGCTTCCCGAGGCAGCGGTGAGCCCCTTCACCAGATAACTGTCTTTGGCTGTGTAAGGAATGCCATCGAGTGGCCCGAGGGATTCGCCCTTGGCCCGTCGCGCATCGGCTGCCCGCGCTTCATTGAGCGCTTCGGGGTTGCGTACCACCACTGCATTGAGCGCAGTCGTGGTTGCAGGGCCGTCATAGGCATCGATTCGGGCGAGGTATGCCTCAACCAATTCCACCGAGGTCGTGCTGCCGGATTCGAGCGCGGCGCGCAATTGCGCGATGGATACTTCAGTGACCTCGATCATGGGTTCACCTCCGATGGCTGGAGGTTGACGCCAGGACGTTCGCCATCACACTGAATACTGGGCACAGACACATCAATTCTCTCAAAACGGGTTTTCATATCGAGTCTCGTTGCACGCCATTACGCGATTCCGCGCATTGGCCACCATGAAAACCCGGCGTTGCTTTTAAAGCAACAGAGCAGCCGAAGGAACAGCCGGAGCAAAATGTACCAACTTGTTAATTAGCTTGCTAAGGGTATAATTCCGCCACTCCCCTCTTCGAGTTTTTTTCGACATGAAGCAAGCATCGCGCCCTGCTGGCGCCTCAACATTCATCCTTGCCGGCCTTGGCACCATCATCGCTGTGCTCGGTCTGGCGCTGGCCGCAGGTGGCGTGAAACTGCTCAGCTTGGGTGGCTCCTGGTACTTTCTGATCGGCGGCTTGGCAATGACCGGCGCCGGCTTGCTGGTCGCGCGCCGCAAACCAGTCGGCGCCTGGCTGTATGCCACCTTCCTTGTCGGCACGGCCATTTGGGCTCTGGCCGATGTCGGGCTGGAGTTCTGGCCGCTGTTCTCGCGCCTGTTCATGTTCGGCGCAATCGGCCTGGCAGTGGCGCTGGTCTACCCCATGCTGGCCCGCTCTGCAGGCGCAACACCCGGCCGCGGCGCTTATGCCATGGCAGGCGTCATGGCCGTGGCACTGGTGGTTGCAGCCGGCAATATGTTCGTCGCCCACCCCAGCGTCAGCCCAAGCGGCGACGGCCCCGGCTTGACCCCGGTCGACCCGGCCAAGGCGCAGAAGGATTGGGCGCATTACGGCAACACCGAAGGTGGCAGCCGCTTTGCCGCCCTTGACCAGATCAATCGCGACAACGTCAATGACTTGAAAGTGGCCTGGACCTATCACACCGGAGATGTCGCCATCAGTGACGGCAATGGCGCCGAAGACCAGCTCACCCCGTTGCAGGTCGGCAACAAGGTTTTCATCTGCACCCCTCACAACAACCTGATTGCCCTGGATGCCGACACCGGCAAAGAGCTGTGGAAGAATCAGATCAATGCCCAATCGGCGGTCTGGCAACGCTGCCGCGGCATGGCCTATTTCGATGCCAGCACACCAATCGTGCAACCTACCCAAGCCAACAGCTCGGCGATCATTGCCGCCAGCGTGCCGGCGGGCGCCAACTGCCAGCGACGACTGCTGACCAACACCATCGACGCCCGCCTGATCGCCGTTGACGCTGACACCGGCGAGTTCTGCCAGGGCTTCGGCAGCAACGGTCAGGTCGACCTCAAGGCCGGTCTCGGCAATGTCCCCGACAGCTACTATCAATTGTCATCTGCACCGCTGATGGCCGGTACCACCGTAGTTGTCGGTGGACGCGTCGCAGACAACGTGCAAACCGATATGCCAGGCGGCGTGATCCGAGGTTTCGATGTCATCAGCGGGCAAATGCGCTGGGCATTCGACCCGGGCAATCCCGAAGACCGTAACGCGCCAGACGCTGACAATACCTATGTTCGCAGCACGCCCAACAGCTGGGCGCCGATGTCCTACGACCCGGCGATGAACACTCTGTTCCTGCCGATGGGCAGCTCGTCTACCGACATCTATGGGGTCGAGCGTAGCGAGCTGAACCACAAGTACGGCGCTTCAATACTGGCACTGGACGCTACCAGCGGTGAAGAAAAGTGGGTGTACCAGACCGTGCACAACGATCTCTGGGATTTTGACCTGCCCATGCAACCGAGCCTGATCGACTTCACCAAGGCCGATGGCCAAACCGTGCCAGCGGTGGTGATCGGCACCAAGGCCGGGCAGATTTTTGTACTCGATCGCGCTACCGGCAAGCCGCTGACCCAGGTCGAAGAAGTCGCCGTCAAGCCGAGCAACATCCCCAACGAACCCTACTCGCCAACCCAGCCAAAATCGGTTGGCATGCCACAGATCGGAGCCCAACAACTGACCGAGTCGGACATGTGGGGCGCCACGCCGTACGATCAATTGCTGTGTCGCATCGACTTCAAGAAAATGCGCTACGACGGCCTCTATACCGCGCCGGGCACCGACCTGTCACTGAGTTTCCCAGGCTCGCTTGGAGGCATGAACTGGGGCAGTATTTCTACCGACCCGGTGCATGGCTTTATCTTCGTCAACGACATGCGCCTGGGCCTATGGATTCAGATGATTCCATCGCAGAACAAGGCTCAGGCCAGTTCCGGCGGCGAAGCACTTAACACCGGCATGGGCGCCGTGCCGCTCAAGGGTACGCCCTACGCGGTGAACAAGAACCGCTTCCTGTCAGTGGCCGGCATTCCTTGCCAGGCGCCGCCGTTCGGCACTCTGACTGCCATCGACATGAAAACCCAGAAAGTTGCCTGGCAGGTACCCGTAGGCACGGTCGAAGACACCGGCCCCCTGGGTATCCGTATGCACTTGCCGATCAAAGTTGGCCTGCCGACCCTTGGCGGCACCCTGTCGACTCAGGGCGGGCTGATATTCATTGCCGGCACTCAAGACTTCTATCTGCGCGCTTTCAACAGCGGCAACGGTGAAGAAATCTGGAAAGCCCGCCTGCCCGTCGGCAGCCAGGGTGGCCCGATGACCTACGTGTCGCCGAAAACCGGCAAGCAGTACATCGTGATTACCGCAGGTGGTGCCCGCCAGTCGACCGATCGCGGCGACTACGTCATGGCCTACGCCCTGCCGTAACCACGCCACTGCTGTATGGCGCGGCGCCTGGGTGCCGCGCCCCTGCCCTTGTCTTTTCTCGCGATTCTTTCAGATAGGTTGTGCATGTCCCGCGCTTTTCGCTTCTCTCGCCCTCGCCTGCTTACCGGCCCGCTATTGACCCTAACGTGCATCACCTTCCAACCCGCGCTGGCCAACGAGGCGGACCTGATGACCCGCAGCAGCCTCAGCGGTGACTGGGGTGGCCTGCGTCACCAACTGGACAGCCAAGGCATCAAATTCACTGGCGACTACAGTGGCGAGACTGCCTACATCGCCGAGGGTGGCCTGCATCGCTCCGCCAGGTACTCGCAAAACATCAAACTTGGCGTGCAATTCGATCTGGGCAAGCTGTATGGCCTGGATAACGGCGGCAAGCTGCAACTGACCATCAATGATCGCCGCGGCAACAGTGCTTCTGAAGACTTGGTAGGCAACCGTCTGCCTATCCAGGAAAACTTCGGTGGTCTCTATACCCGCCTGACCGAATTGAGTTACGAGCGCACCCTGTTCACCCCCGAGCTGAACGTCAAGCTGGGTTACATGGCCATGGGCAACGATCTGGGTGGCCTGGACAGCGGCATTCTCTGCAACTTCATGAACGCAGGTTTCTGCGGCCATCCGTTGAACATGTCCGGCGGTAGCGGCTGGACCAATTACCCCAACGCTCACCTCGGCGTGCGCCTGAAGTACGACCTGTCATCGACCTGGCAAGTGCGGGTCGCCGCGTTCAACGTTGATCCACAGAGCAACGGCAACTCCAGCCGCGCGTGGCACTTGGGACCCAAGCACACCACCGGCACTGTGCTGCCCCTAGAGCTGGTATACAAGCTGCAGGGCGAGTTGCCCGGTGAGTATAAGCTGGGCTACTACTACGACAGCTCCGACGCCAAGCGCATCGGCAGTGACAAGGAAGTCTCCGGTCGTGACGGCCATTACCTGCTGATCGACCAGGCCGTGTGGCATTCGCATACCTCGCCAGGGCGCAGCGTGCATGCCTTTGGTCAGTACTCGGCAGCGAGCACCGCCGCGTCCCCGTTCAGCACGTGGTATGGCGTCGGCCTGGTCTTGTACAAGCCTTTCGAAGGTCGCGCGCGAGACACCCTCGCTATTGGCTACGGCCGCGCCGTGCCCAATCCGCGCAGCCGCGACGTCCAGCAAGATGCCGCCGCCGCCAATGGCGAAAGCTTTCCCAACCTCAACAGCGCCGAACAACTGATCGAACTCAGCTACGGCTATCAGGCTACCCCCTGGCTGACGCTGCGCCCGGATGTGCAATACATCATCGAGCCTGGGGCATTTTCCGCAGAGAAAATCGACAACGCCTTGGTGGTGGGACTCCAAGTCAAAGCGAGTTTCTAAGCCTGCCCAAGTCGATTATGGTTCGAAAAGACAAGGCCCCGTCCATTTCTGGCGGGGCCTTGTTTTACCTACTGCCTAAAGTTCAAGCGCCGGTACCGGACCCGCGATTGGCGGTAGTCGTGGTACGCATCGAGGTCAGCAGGCAAATCGTGTTGATTTCATACTGCGCCGGTGCTGGCGACCGGTCAACGTCAAACCCTCTACCGTTTGTCAGACGATTTTGAGTACTACCATGGTCCAATCTATGACTGGCCGTTTCCCATCTGCACGGGATGTATTATCGTGGCTGCGTGCGCAATAAGAGACGCCTGTTCGTCAGGCATATGCAAATCGATTCGAGGGTGCCATGAGTAACGAAAGCATTAACTGGGACAAGCTGGGCTTCGACTACATCAAGACCGACAAGCGCTACCTGTCCTATTTCCGTAACGGCGAGTGGGACCAGGGCACCCTGACCGAAGACAACGTGCTGCACATCAGCGAAGGCTCAACTGCGCTGCATTACGGCCAGCAATGTTTCGAGGGTATGAAGGCCTACCGCTGCAAGGACGGTTCGATCAACCTGTTCCGCCCTGACCAGAACGCCCTGCGCATGCAGCGCAGCTGCGACCGCCTGTTGATGCCACAGGTACCGACCGAGCAATTCATCGAAGCGTGCAAACAGGTGGTAAAAGCCAACGAACGCTTCGTCCCGCCGCACGGCAAAGGCGCCCTGTACCTGCGTCCGTTCGTAATCGGTGTAGGCGACAACATTGGCGTGCGTACCGCCCCGGAATTCATTTTCTCGATCTTCGCCATTCCGGTCGGCTCCTATTTCAAAGGCGGCATGACCCCGCACAAATTCCTGATTTCCGACTACGACCGTGCCGCACCGCAAGGCACTGGTGCTGCCAAGGTTGGCGGTAACTATGCCGCCAGCCTGCAGCCCGGCTACAAAGCCAAGCAGGCCGGTTTTGCCGACTGCATCTACCTGGACCCACTGACCCACACCAAAATTGAAGAAGTCGGCTCAGCCAACTTCTTCGGGATCACCCCGGACAATAAGTTCATCACCCCGAAATCGCCGTCGGTATTGCCAGGCATCACTCGCCTGTCGCTGATGGAACTGGCCAAATCGCGTCTGGGCCTGGAAGTGATAGAAGGTGATGTGCTGATCGACAAGATCGGCCAGTTCAGCGAGGCCGGTGCCTGCGGTACTGCTGCGGTGATCACCCCGATCGGCGGCATCCAGTACAACGGCGAGCTGCATGTGTTCTACAGCGAAACCGAAGTCGGCCCGGTTACCCGCAAGCTCTACGATGAGCTGACCGGCATCCAGAGCGGCGACGTCGAAGCGCCAGCTGGCTGGATCGTCAAAGTAGCGTGACCTACAAACCCCGCCGATGGCGGGGTTTGTTTTTCTGCAGGCATGAGTTTATTCACGCTTGCAGTGCCTGATCCTCGCAGATGAATTTTTCTTTAACCCGGGCACCGCCTATTCTTTGGCACAATCAAGTCTCTACTCGCCGCCCAGGTACTAGCATGCCCCGCGTACTGACTATCGAAGACGACGCCGTGACCGCCCAGGAGATCGTCGCCGAGCTCACCAGCCATGGCCTGGAAGTGGATTGGGCCGATAACGGCCGTGAAGGCTTGGCCAAAGCCATAGCCGGTGGCTACGACCTGATCACGCTCGACCGCATGCTCCCCGAGCTGGACGGCCTGACCATCGTCACCACCCTGCGCAACCTGAAAATCGCCACGCCGATTCTGATGATCAGCGCACTGTCCGATGTCGATGAACGGGTGCGCGGCCTGCGTGCCGGTGGCGATGATTATCTGACCAAACCCTTTGCCTCGGATGAAATGGCTGCCCGCGTTGAAGTGCTGCTGCGGCGCAACAGCGTGCCCCTGGCGCAGACCCGCCTGCAGGTGGCCGACCTGCAACTGGACCTGATCAGCCATGAGGCCCGACGCGGGGAGCAGGCGCTGAACTTGCTCCCCACCGAGTACAAGCTACTGGAATTTCTCATGCGCCATGCAGGCCAGGTCATCACCCGGATGATGATCTTCGAAGAAGTCTGGGGCTATCACTTCGATCCCGGCACCAACCTGATTGACGTACACATCGGACGCTTGCGCAAAAAAATCGACGCGGCCGGTCAGACGCCCCTGATTCGAACCGTACGGGGCTCGGGCTATGCCATTGCCGAACCCGTCTAAGGGTTGGAGTTCCTCCACCAGTCGTCTGCTGGCGCTCTACAGTTTTTTGTTCGTGGCCTGGAGCAGCATCCTCATGGGGGTGCTGTATTTTGAGGTTTCCGGCTACCTGAACAAGCTCACTCGGCACTCGTTACAACAGCGCCAGCATTTGTTCGCGCACATGAGTGGCAAGCAACTGGACGACGCCTTGATCGCAAGCCAAGCCTTCGAAGAACGCAGCTTCGACGCCTACGGTTTGTTCGACGCACAGTTCAACCCATTGGCCGGACAGATCCGCCAGGTGCCGACCGACCTGGGGCTGGACGGCAAAATCCACGAGCTGAGCCGTTGTCTGGACGCCGATGATCCGCACCTACCTCGCGACAGTTGTGACGCCGTGGCCATCAAAGTGCGTGATGGCCGCTGGCTGGTGCTGGTACGCGACAACGGCTCGTTGTTTGTCGTGACCCGCATCATTCTTCATGCCCTGCTCTGGGGACTGTCACTGACGATCATCCCCGGGATTGCCGGCTGGTACCTGCTGCGCCGGCGACCGCTCAAACGTATTCGCGCCATTCAGGCGACTGCCGAACAGATCGTCGCAGGTGATCTTACCCAGCGCCTGCCACTGTCTCAGCGACGCGACGAACTGGACATGCTCGCAGCCATTGTCAACGCCATGCTCGATCGCATCGAACGCCTGATGCACGAGGTCAAGGGCGTATGTGACAACATCGCTCATGACCTGCGCACCCCGCTGACGCGCCTGCGTGCCCAGCTCTACCGGATACGCCAGCAGGCCGGGGACAATTCCGCGCAAGCCGACGCACTGGAGCAGGCGATTGGAGAAACCGACACCCTGATGGCGCGCTTTCGTGGCTTGCTGCGCATCAGCGAACTGGAAGACCGCCAGCGCCGGGCGGGATTTGTCGAGCTTGATCCGCGCGCCCTGTTGGTGGAAATGCACGACTTCTACCTGCCATTGGCAGAGGACGGCGAGATTCAGTTGAAGCTGGAACTGCCCGCACAGCTACCGTCGCTCAATGGTGACCGCGAGCTGTTGTTCGAGGCGCTGGCCAATTTATTGGGCAATGCGATCAAATTTACCCCTGCCGGCGGCGCTGTACGCATGCGTGCCCGCAATGAGGCCGGCGTGGTGAGCATCGAGGTGGAGGACAGCGGCCCGGGAATTCCCGAGAGCGAGCGCGAAGCAGTGTTAAAGCGCTTTTATCGTAGCGAAGAAGGTCATCGTCACCCAGGCTTCGGGCTGGGGTTGTCGGTGGTTGCGGCGATTGTCGACCTGCATGGCTTTGCGCTTGAGGTCGGGTCGAGTGAATTGGGCGGCGCGAGATTGGTGTTGCATTGCCGGACCGGGGTAATTCGTTAGAGCCATCGCGGGGCAAGCCCTGCTCCCACCGTGGGAGCGGGCTTGCCCCGCGAGTGTTCAGTCAGCCAGACGCCAGGTGGTAGCCCCTTTACTGTCTTCCAGCACCACGCCCATGGCGGTGATCTGGTCACGGATGCGGTCCGATTCTGCCCAGTTCTTGTCGGCACGCGCCTGCAGGCGCGCCTGGATCAACGCTTCGACCTCGGCGGCATCGACCTTGCCTTCGGCACCCGCGCGCAGGAAGTCGTCGGCCTCCAGTTGCAGTACACCCAACAAGCCTGCCAGCTCGCGAAGACGCGCAGCCAGACCGGCAGCCGCCTCAGGCTCGCTCTCGCGCAAGCGGTTGATCTCGCGCACCAGATCGAACAGCACCGCACAGGCTTCAGGCGTACCGAAGTCGTCGTTCATCGCCGCGGTGAAACGCTCGACGTAGGCTTCGCCACCCTTGGCTTGCACTCGCGGCAAGCCGCGCAATGCGTGGTAGAAGCGCTCCAGGGCGCCCTTGGACTCGCGCAGGCTGTCTTCGGAGTAGTTGATCGAGCTACGGTAGTGGCTCGACACCAGCAGGTAGCGGACCACCTCCGGGTGATATTTGTCGAGCACATCACGAATGGTGAAGAAGTTGTTCAAGGACTTGGACATCTTCTCGCCATTGATGCGAATCATGCCGCAGTGCATCCACGAATTGGCGTACTGCTTGCCGGTTGCAGCCTCGCTCTGGGCGATTTCGTTTTCGTGGTGCGGGAACTCCAGGTCGTTGCCACCGCCATGGATGTCGAAACTTTCACCCAGGCAGCAGGTGGACATCACCGAGCATTCGATATGCCAGCCAGGACGGCCTGGGCCCCACGGCGACTCCCAACTTGGCTCGCCCGGCTTGACGGCTTTCCACAGGACGAAGTCGAGCGGATCCTGCTTGGCTTCGTCCACTTCGATACGAGCACCAATACGCAAGTCTTCGATCTTCTTGCGTGACAACTTGCCGTAACCGACGAACTTGCCGACCCGGTAATACACATCACCGTTCGCCGCGGCGTAGGCAAAACCCTTGTCGATCAGGGTCTGGATCATCGCGTGCATGCCGGCGATATGGTCGGTGGCACGCGGCTCCTGATCTGGCGGCAAGATATTCAGGCGGCGCTCATCTTCGTGCATCGCATCTATCATGCGCGCCGTCAGGGCGTCGAACGACTCGCCGTTTTCATTGGCCCGGTTGATGATCTTGTCATCGATGTCGGTGATGTTGCGCACGTAGGTCAGGTCGTAGCCGCTGTAACGCAGCCAGCGCGTGACCAGGTCGAAGGCTACCATGCTGCGACCGTGGCCCAGGTGGCAGTAGTCGTACACGGTCATGCCGCAGACATACATGCGCACCTTGTTGCCATCGAGCGGCTTGAAAACTTCCTTGGTCTTGCTAAGCGTGTTGTAGATGTTAAGCACGAGCGTTCCTCAGCTGCCCCACGAATCGCGCAGGGTCACAGTCCGGTTGAATACCGGGCGACCCGGCTGGGAGTCTTTCAGGTCGGCGCAGAAATAGCCTTCGCGCTCGAACTGGAAGCGGTCTTCTGGCTGGGCCTGGCCCAGTGAAGGTTCCGCACGACAACCGGTGAGTACCTGCAGCGAATCGGAGTTGATATTGTCGAGGAAGCTGCCGCCGTCTTCGGTTTTCTCGGGATTGGCCGAGCGGAACAGACGGTCGTAAAGGCGCACTTCGCATTCGACGCTGGCTGCAGCCGGCACCCAGTGAATCACGCCCTTGACCTTGCGGCCTTCAGGGTTTTTACCCAGGGTGTCCGGGTCATAGGAGCAACGCAGCTCGACGATATTGCCATCAGCGTCCTTGATCGCCTCGTCGGCGCGAATCACGTAGCTGCCGCGCAGACGCACTTCGCCGGCTGGCTCCAGACGCTTGTAGCCCTTTGGCGGCTCTTCCATGAAGTCGTCGCGGTCGATGTAGATCTCGCGAGCGAACGGCAGCGCACGCACACCCATGTCTTCTTTAGGGTGACGCGGCAGTTCGAGGTTCTCGACCTGGCCCTGCGGATAGTTGGTGATAACCACCTTCAAGGGACGCAGCACGCACATGGCGCGTGGCGCGGTGCGATCAAGGTCGTCACGGATGCTGAATTCGAGCATCGACATGTCGACCACACCGTCGGAACGGTTGGTGCCGATCATTTCGCAGAAGTTGCGGATCGATGCCGGGGTATAGCCGCGACGGCGAAAGCCCGACAGCGTCGACATGCGTGGGTCGTCCCAACCGTTGACGTGCTGCTCATCAACCAATTGCTTGAGCTTGCGCTTGCTGGTGATGGTGTAGTTAAGGTTCAGGCGGCTGAATTCGTACTGGCGCGGCTTGGCCGGCACCGGCAAGTGGTCAAGGAACCACTCGTACAGCGGGCGATGACCTTCGAACTCCAGGGTGCAGATGGAGTGCGTGATGCCCTCGATAGCGTCCGACTGGCCATGGGTGAAGTCGTAGTTCGGGTAGATACACCACTTGTCACCGGTCTGGTGGTGATGAGCATGACGAATGCGGTACAGGATCGGGTCCCGCAGGTTCATGTTCGGCGAGGCCATGTCGATCTTGGCCCGCAGCACACGTTCACCGTCCTTGAACTCGCCGGCTTTCATGCGGGCGAACAAGTCCAGGTTCTCTTCGACGCTGCGCTCACGGAACGGGCTGTTCTTGCCGGGCTCGGTCAGGTTGCCACGGTATTCCTTGGCCTGCTCCGGGGTCAGGTCGCAGACGTAGGCATTGCCCGACTTGATCAGGTCCACGGCCCAGTCGTGCAACTGGTCGAAGTACTCGGAGGCGTAACGCACCGGGCCGGTCCACTGGAAGCCCAGCCACTGCACATCGCTCTGGATGGCATCGATGTACTCCTGGTCCTCTTTGGCCGGGTTGGTGTCATCGAAACGCAGGTGACAAGCCCCACCGAATTCCTGGGCCAGGCCGAAGTTCACACAAATCGACTTGGCATGGCCGATGTGCAGGTATCCGTTGGGCTCTGGTGGAAAACGGGTGACGATGCTGCTGTGCTTGCCCGAATCCAGGTCGGCCTGCACGATCGGACGCAGGAAGTTCGCAGGGATGGCGGGTGCGCCTTTGGCAGCGGCGTTAGGAGCGGTGTCGGCAGTGGGCTTGCTCATAGGATCCTTGAATACGGGTACACGGCCTGGGTAGGCCGACTGAATCAAAGCGCTTATCATAGCCGAAGCGGTCGAGCTGCCGACAGCTTCGGTCCGACAAACTGGCCCGATATTCGGCAGGCAATGCGAAAAAACTCCCGCGAACCACGTATCGCGGGCTGTAGACTGTGCGTCAGGTTTGTATCGCGATCCTGCGTAACCCCAATTCGAATGCCTTGAAAGAGCGAATTCCAGCATGTCCAAAGTCAAACTGAGCACCAACCACGGCGACATCGTCATTGAACTGAATGCCGAAAAAGCCCCGATCACCGTGGCCAACTTCATCGAATACGTAAATGCCGGTCACTACAGCAACACCGTATTCCACCGCGTAATCGGCAACTTCATGATCCAGGGTGGCGGTTTCGAGCCAGGCATGAAAGAAAAGAAAGACAAGCGTCCGAGCATCCAGAACGAAGCCGACAACGGCCTGAGCAACGACAAGTACACCATCGCCATGGCTCGTACCATGGAGCCGCATTCGGCGTCAGCACAGTTCTTCATCAACGTGACCGACAACAGTTTCCTCAACCACAGCGGCAAGAACGTGCAGGGCTGGGGTTATGCGGTATTCGGTAAAGTTACCGAAGGTACCGACGTTGTCGACAAGATCAAGGCTGTTTCCACCGGTTCCAAGTCTGGCCACCAGGACGTACCGGTCGAAGACGTGATCATCGAGAAAGCCGAGATCATTGAGTGATACTGCTGATCTCTGATCTGCACTTGCAAGAAGAACGCCCGGATATAACCCGGGCGTTTCTTGATCTGCTCGACGGCCGTGCGCGCCATGCCCAGGCGCTGTACATCCTCGGCGACTTCTTCGAGGCCTGGATCGGCGATGACGCCATGACGCCCTTCCAGACCAGTATTTGCCAGGCCCTGCGCGCCTTGAGCGACAGTGGTACCCAAGTCTACCTAATGCATGGCAACCGCGATTTCCTGATCGGCGAGGCCTTCTGCAAGGCTGCCGGCTGCACCCTGCTGAGCGACCCAAGTGTCGTGCAACTGGGCGGCGAGCCGGTGTTGTTGATGCACGGCGACAGCCTGTGCACCCTTGATCTGGCCTACATGAAAATGCGCCGTTACCTGCGCAACCCGGTAAGCCTATGGATTCTTCGGCACCTGCCGCTGAGCACCCGCCAGAAGCTGGCGCGCAAGCTGCGCAGTGAAAGCCGGGCGCAGACGCGAATGAAAGCCAACGACATAGTCGACGTGACGCCGGAAGAAGTTCCGCGGATCATGGCGCACTATGGCGTACGCACCCTGGTGCACGGCCACACCCACCGTCCGGCGATTCACAAACTGATGGTCGATGATCAACCGGCTCGGCGAATCGTGCTGGGCGATTGGGACCGCCAGGGTTGGGCACTGGAAGTGGATGAGCAAGGGTTTCAGTTGCAGCCGTTTGCTTTTCCTTGAGACTTGATCGCAGGGCAAGCCCTCTCCCACCCCTACGGCAGGAGCAGGCTTGTCCGGCGATTACTCAATGCCCCGCCGACGCCGGCCCTGCCTTGGCCGCAAACGGCGGCTTGGCCAGCCACACCAGTAAGATCAGCCCAGCAAACACCCAACCCATCATGGTGAAGTAATCCACCGTCGACATCATGTAAGCCTGACTGCTGAGCATTCGCTCCAACTGCGCAAAAGACTGTCCATTCACACCCCCGAGTTGATTGAGCGCTTCACGGGTGGCCGGCTCGTAGGTGCTGATGCTTTCGCTCAGGTAGGCGTGATGCTGGTCCGCGCGGCGAATCCACAACCAGGTCGTCAAGGATGCGGCGAAGCTGCCACCCAGGGTGCGCAGGAAGGTGGCTAGCCCGGAGCCGTCGGCGATCTGGTGCGGTGGCAAGTCCGACAACAGGATGCTCAAGGTCGGCATGAAGAACAGCGCCACGCCGATACCCATGAATAGCTGCACCAGGGCGATGTGCTGAAAGTCGACCTCATTGGTAAAGCCTGCTCGCATGAAACAACTGGTGCCGATGGCCAGGAACGCCAGGCCTGCCAGCAGGCGCAAGTCGATTCTGTGTGCATATTTACCGACGAACGGCGACATCAGTACCGGCAGCAATCCGATGGGCGCCACCGCCAGGCCAGCCCAGGTAGCGGTGTAGCCCATTTGTGTCTGCAACCACTGCGGCAGAATCAGGTTGATACCGAAAAAGCCCGCATAGCCTCCTACTAATACGATGGTGCCGATGCGAAAGTTGCGATGGACGAACAAGCGCAGATTGACCACCGGATGCTTATCGGTCAGTTCCCAGATGATAAAGATCGCCAGGAATACCACCGATATCAGACTGCCAACAATAATGAAATTGGACTCGAACCAGTCCAGGTCATTGCCCTTGTCCAGCACCACCTGCAAGGCACCGACACCGACGATCAGGGTCAGTAGGCCGATGTAGTCCATCGGCTGGCGCTGGGTCGACACCGGACGCGTGCGCATCTGCTGGCGTACGACTGCCGCAGCGAACAAGCCGATCGGAACGTTGATGAAGAAGATCCACGGCCAACTGTAACTATCGGTTATCCAACCGCCGAGGATCGGACCGGCGATCGGCGCCACGACCGTGACCATCGCCAGCAAGGCCAGGGCCATGCCGCGCTTGGCCGGCGGATAGACAGCGATCAACAATGTCTGGGTCATCGGATACAAAGGACCGGCAACGATCCCCTGCAAAACCCGGAAGCCCACCAACTCCGGCATCGACCGGGCGACACCACAGAGAAACGACGCCAGCACGAACAGCAAGGTGGCCCAGATAAACAGCTTCACTTCGCCGAAACGCCGGCTCAGCCAGCCGGTCAACGGCAAGGCAATGGCGTTACTCACCGCAAACGAGGTGATGACCCAGGTACCCTGCTCGGTGCTCACCCCCAAATTGCCGGAAATGGTCGGCAAGGCGACGTTGGCAATGGTGGTATCGAGCACCTGCATGAACGTTGCCAGCGACAGCCCGATGGTGGTCAGCAGCAGGCTCGGCGGGGTGAATGAAGCGGTGTTGCTCATCGCACGGCCGTCTTGCTGGAGCCTTCACTGTTTTCATGGATCAGCCGCGTGATCATGGCATCGGCTTCAATCAACTGGCGGTCATACACCTGAGTGGTAAACGATGCCTTTTGCGCAGGCACCTGGGCCAACACAGGGCCGCTCTGGTCATGCAGATCAACGCTAACCTGGGTCGAAAGACCGATACGCAGTGGATGGGCGGCCAGTTGTTCAGCATTGATATGAATACGCACGGGCACCCGCTGGACGATCTTGATCCAGTTGCCAGTGGCGTTCTGCGCTGGCAGCAACGCGAAGGCACTGCCGGTGCCGGCGCCGAGACTGTCGATGGTGCCGCTATACTTGACCTCGCTACCATACAAGTCAGCAACAATGTCTACCGGCTGACCGATGCGCATGTTGCGCAACTGGGTTTCCTTGAAGTTGGCGTCGATCCATAGCTGGTCCAGGGGAATCACCGCCATGGTTGCGGTACCGGGTTCCAAGCGCTGGCCCAATTGCACGGTGCGCTTGGCCACATAACCTGTAACCGGCGCCACCAGAGTGGTGCGTGCGGCAGCCAGGTAGGCCTGGCGCAACTCGGCAGCCGCGGCCATCACCTGTGGATGGGACGAAACCACGGTGTCATCAACCAGCGCAGTGGTGGTATTGAGCTGCTGCTTGGCATTGATCAGCGAACTTTGTGCCGAGGCCAGATCATCGCGGGCGTGAGACAGCTCTTCCAGGGAAATTGCCCCGCCCGCAGCAAGGGTCTTGCGTCGGTTGTAGTTTTCCTGGGCTTTGGTCTGTTCAGCCTGACGCGCCGCGACCTGAGCCCGCATGCCATCGACATTGCTGTACAACCCGCGCACCTGACGCACAGCACGGGCCAACTGCGCCTGCGCAGCTTGTAAACCCACTTCGGCATCACTGGGATCGAACTCAATCAGTACTTGGCCGGCATGAACCAGATCACCATCGTCGGCGCCGATGCTGACGACGGTACCAGTGATCAACGGCGTGATCTCCACAACGTTGCCGTTGACATAAGCATCGTCGGTTTCTTCATTCCATCGCCCGTAAAGCTCATGCCAGGCCCATACCGTGCTCCCGCCAAGCACGACCAGCAAGGCAAGGCCGAACAACCAGGTTTTGCGTTTTCGGGTGTTGTGGAGATCTTGCGCGCTGTTGGCGCTATCAGGCATGTCGCTCATTTCGCACCTACCCGCAGAGCTGTCAGGGTGTCGCCGGCTGCAAGCAATACTCTTGTCAGCAAGCCTTCAAGGGTTGCCAGTTCCGTTGCATCGAGCACGCCTACCAACTCATTCATTGCTGCTGCACCGATCTGCGGCAATTGGTCCGCCAGATTCTGCCCTTCCTCGCTCAAACCAAGACGCACTTGACGCCGGTCATCCGGGCAACGCCGACGCTCGATCAATTGCTTTTGTTCGAGACGATCGAGCATGCGCGTCATCGAACCGCTATCCAGAGAGAGATAACGGCACAGCTCGGCAGGGGTATCGACACCGTATTGGGAAACGATGATCAACACCTTGAACTGCGCGGCAGTGACGCCGAAGTCTTGCAGGTGGCTGTCGAGAATGCGGTCCTTGACCAGCGCGGCGCGCCCCAGGAGCAAGCCAATGGTGCAGGTCTGGAAGTTTTCGGGGGAGAAATGCTGCATGAAGGCATTACCTGCTTAGGCAGTTAGTAACATAATGTTACTGCCTAGACAGCTAGCGTCAAGCCATTAATTAGCCTGCTTACTATTTGCCTATAAAAAATCGCGGGGCAACTCAATGGCCGCACCGCGATGGTTTAAGCAGGAATACCACTATGGAAACGAAATTCTTCATCCGGGGTGGTGATCAATTCGGCTTCAACCTCTCTGACCTTCAGTACTACGCGCTCGACATCCGCCGCTTCACCGTATTGATGCGCCAGCTTGAGGTAACCCTGGTAATGCCGGGCTTCGCTGTTGAGCAGGCCGTGATAGAACTTGCCCAATTCTTCGTCCAGATGCGGCACCAACGCGGCAAAGCGCTCGCAGCTGCGCGCCTCGATAAATGCACCGACCACCAGCGTGTCGACCAGTTTCACCGGTTCGTGCGTGCGCACCACGCGACGCAACCCGGATGCATAGCGCCCGGCCGAAAGTGGACGCAGACCGATCTTGCGGCGCTTCATCAGCCGCAGGACTTGTTCATGATGCACCAGCTCTTCACGTGCCAGGCGCGACATCATGTTGATCAGGTCCAGGTGCGTGTTGTACTTGGCCATCAGGCTCAACGCCGTACTGGCGGCCTTGAACTCGCAGTTCTTGTGGTCGATCAACAGGGTTTCCTGATCGGCAAGGGCGGCCTGGACCCAGGCATCGGGAGTACGGCAACCAAGGAACGCATCAATTTCGGGAATAAGGTGCATAGGCTCACAAACAGGCAGGGCAACGACAAGAGCGGCGATTATACCGGCGGTGGAGGCGATCACCAGTGGACTATGCTTGATACATATCAGGCCCATCGCATTGAGTGCCGTCTATAGTCAGACAGCGGTGACCAATTCTGAAGGGAGTTCACGCTCATGCTAGAAGTACGCAGCATCCTGGTGGTACTCGATCCCGAGCACGCCCACAGCCGGGCCCTGACCCGGGCGAAACTGATCGCAGGCGTCACGGGTGCTCGTCTGCACTTGTTGATGTGCGATAAAAAACACGACCACAGCGCCTTGTTGAGCCTGTTGTGCAGCCAACTGCACGACGACGGCTACAACAATGTGACTTACGAACAAGCGTGGCATGACACCCTGCATGAATCGATCATCAGCGTACAACAAGCTGAAGGTTGCGAGCTGGTCATCAAGGAGCACCGGCCAGACAACCCCCTGAAAAAAGCCCTGCTCACCCCTTCCGACTGGAAACTGTTGCGCCAATGCCCGTGCGCGGTGCTGATGGTCAAGACCGAGCGGCCGTGGACCGGCGGGGTAATCCTCGCCGCCGTGGATGTCGGCAATCACGACGAACCGCATCGTCTACTGCATACGAGCATCATCAATCATGGCTACGAGATCGCCAGCCTGGCCAAGGGCGACCTGCATGTGATCAGCGCCCATCCGTCGCCGATGCTCTCGGCGGCCGACCCGGTGTATCAATTGAAAGAAACCATCGAGCAGCGCTATCGCGAAGAATGCACCGCCTTCCAAGCCGAATTCGACATCAAGGATGATCGCTTACATGTTGCCGAGGGCCCAGCCGATGTGCTGATTCCTTACACCGCGAAGAAGTACGATGCGGTGGTGACCGTGATCGGCACCGTGGCCCGTACGGGCATCTCCGGCGCATTGATAGGCAACACTGCCGAGGTTGTGCTCGATTCGCTGGAATGCGACGTGTTGGTACTCAAGAGCGATGAAGCAAAAGTCCACCTGACCGAGCTGGCGCGGGGCTGAGGCCTGGATCGTAGGGTTTGCCCCGCGCTATACGGATCGCGGGGCAAACGAATTTAACCCAGGGCATCCTTGAGAAAGCCTGGCGCGATATAGCGCTGGTAATGCGCTTCGGACAGCAAGAAGAATTCCCGATCAATGGCATCACGCAGTTCGGGCAATTCCCAGCCACGAAACTCCGGCAACAACACCATGCCATAGGCCTCCAGCTCGCGAATTACCCGCGCGCCGCGGGCGATCAACTGATAGGCCCAGCAGTATTCGGATTGATGTGGCACAAAGCGGATTTTGCGCTGCACCAGTTGCTGGCGCAGGCGCTCGGCATCAAAGACCTCAAGTTTGGCCACCATGACCTGTACCAGCAATTGCTCAAGACGCAGCCAGACCGCGCGCTTTTCATCTTCGTTATAGCCGTTCCAATTGATCACTTCATGATGAAAACGCTTGCAGCCACGACACACCAGATCCCCGTAAACCGTGGAACACAGGCCGACACAAGGCGTTTTAATTGACTGATTGGACATGAAAAAACCGACAGCTATGCGGTGGAACAGGCTGTCATGTTAGCCCTTTGTCTAACGGGGGTCACCCGCTAAAGTGATGAAGCGCGCCTTACCTTTATCAACTTTTTCCAGTAGAATTGCCCGGCCTTTTTAAGGCGCCAAATGTCCGTTAGAAGCTGTTTTCAAAGCGTCACGAGCACAGTTGATCCGGTAGAACGGCGTTGGCCTGGGATATTCGCCTGTCGCATATCCCTCGCCAGCCCTCATCAGCCTCCGTTCTACAGGCGTAAAACTTTGAAAGCAGCTTCTGTAAGGATTTCCTGCAACCCTGGCTACGCGGCCCAAGAAGCCGTATTGCGCACGGGTGCCGGAATTTCTGGATGAGCGTCCCGGACACCCATTTGGGACCACTGATGAGGGTAATAACTGTGCTTGAAGCCTACCGCAAACACATCGAAGAGCGTGCCGCCCAGGGTATCGTGCCCCAGCCGCTTAACGCCGAACAAACCGCAGGCCTGGTCGAGCTGCTGAAGAACCCTCCTGCTGGCGAAGAAGCAGTCCTCGTCGACCTGATCACCAATCGCGTTCCACCAGGAGTGGACGAAGCTGCCTACGTAAAGGCCGGCTTCCTCTCCGCTATCGCCAAAGGCGAAGCCACTTCCCCACTGATCGACAAGAAGCGTGCTGTCGAACTGCTGGGCACCATGCAGGGCGGCTACAACATCGCCACCATGGTCGAGCTGCTGGATGACGCTGAACTGGCCGCTGTTGCTGCCGAACAGCTCAAGCACACCCTGCTGATGTTCGACGCCTTCCACGACGTCGCCGAAAAAGCCAAGGCCGGTAACGTTCACGCCAAGGCCGTCATGGAATCCTGGGCTGCAGGCGAGTGGTTCACTGCCCGTCCGGCCATCGAAGACAAATACACCTTGACCGTTTTCAAGGTCCCTGGTGAAACCAACACCGACGACCTGTCCCCTGCCCCGGACGCCTGGTCGCGCCCTGACATCCCGCTGCACGCCCTGGCCATGCTGAAAATGGCCCGTGACGGCATCGAGCCTGAGCAACCAGGCGTTGTCGGCCCCCTCAAGCAGATCGAACAAGTCAAGGCCAAGGGCTTCCCGGTCGCCTACGTCGGTGACGTAGTGGGTACCGGTTCCTCGCGTAAATCCGCCACCAACTCGGTGCTGTGGTTCTTCGGCGACGACATCCCTTACGTGCCGAACAAGCGCGGCGGTGGTTTCTGCTTCGGCACCAAGATCGCCCCGATCTTCTACAACACCATGGAAGACGCCGGCGCTCTGCCAATCGAGTTCGACTGCACCAACCTGGGCATGGGCGACGTCATCGACGTCTACCCGTACAAGGGCGAAGTGCGTCGTCACGGCAGCGACGAGCTGGTCACCAACTTCCAGCTGAAAACCGAAGTACTGCTCGACGAAGTCCGCGCTGGCGGCCGTATCCCGCTGATCGTCGGCCGTGGCCTGACCGAGAAGGCGCGTGCCGAACTGGGCCTGGGCCCAACCGATCTGTTCAAACTGCCTGAAACCCCAGCCGACACCGGCAAGGGCTACAGCCTGGCACAGAAAATGGTCGGCAAGGCTTGCGGCCTGGCAGAAGGCAAAGGCGTTCGTCCTGGCACCTACTGCGAACCGAAGATGACCACCGTCGGCTCCCAGGACACCACTGGCCCGATGACCCGCGACGAGCTCAAAGACCTCGCCTGCCTGGGCTTCTCTGCTGACCTGGTCATGCAGTCGTTCTGCCACACTGCGGCCTATCCGAAGCCAATCGACGTCAACACCCACCACACCCTGCCGGATTTCATCCGCACCCGTGGCGGCGTGTCCCTGCGTCCTGGCGACGGCATCATCCACAGCTGGCTGAACCGCATGCTGCTGCCGGATACCGTCGGTACCGGTGGTGACTCGCACACCCGCTTCCCGATCGGCATTTCCTTCCCGGCCGGTTCCGGCCTGGTCGCCTTCGCCGCAGCCACCGGCGTCATGCCGCTGGACATGCCGGAGTCGGTACTGGTGCGCTTCAAGGGCAAACTGCAACCCGGCATCACCCTGCGCGACCTGGTTCACGCCATCCCTTACTACGCCATCCAGAAAGGCCTGCTGACCGTCGAGAAGAAGGGCAAGATCAACGCCTTCTCCGGCCGCATCCTGGAAATCGAAGGCCTGGACGAACTGACCGTCGAGCAAGCGTTCGAACTGTCCGACGCCTCGGCTGAGCGTTCTGCTGCCGGTTGCTCGATCAAGCTGCCAGAAAAGGCCATTGCCGAGTACCTGCAGTCGAACGTTACCCTGCTGCGCTGGATGATCAGCGAAGGCTACGGCGATGCCCGTACCCTGGAGCGTCGTGCTCAAGCGATGGAAGCCTGGTTGGCCAACCCAGTCCTGCTGGAAGCCGACAAGGACGCCGAATACGCCGAGATCATCGAGATCGACCTGGCCGACGTCAAAGAGCCTGTGCTCTGCGCGCCGAACGACCCGGACGATGCTCGCCTGCTGTCGAGCGTACAAGGCGAGAAGATCGACGAAGTGTTCATCGGTTCGTGCATGACCAACATCGGTCACTTCCGCGCTGCCGGCAAGTTGCTGGAGAAGGTCAAGGGTGGCATCCCTACCCGTCTGTGGCTGGCTCCGCCAACCAAGATGGACGCCCACCAGTTGACCGAAGAAGGCTACTACGGCATCTACGGCAAAGCCGGTGCACGCATGGAAATGCCAGGTTGCTCGCTGTGCATGGGTAACCAGGCACGCGTACAGACCGGTTCGACTGTGGTTTCCACTTCGACCCGTAACTTCCCGAACCGCCTGGGCGACGCCACTAACGTCTACCTGGCCTCGGCCGAACTGGCTGCTGTTGCCTCGATTCTGGGCAAGCTGCCAACCGTCGAAGAGTACATGGAATATGCGAAGAACATCGACAGCATGGCTGCCGACGTTTACCGCTACCTGAGCTTCGACCAGATCGCCGAGTTCCGTGAAGCTGCTGCGAGCGCCAACATCCCGGTCGTTCAAGCCTAAGCTGACTTAGCGTAAAAGAGCCCCGCCAATCGGCGGGGCTCTTTGTTTTTGGCTGTCCAACCCATACAATCGCGGCGCAAGTCGAGTCGTCGCACCGCAGCTCCCACAGACGCCTAAATCACAAACAGATCCACAAATCGATGCACAGCCGTCGCCTCAAGCACTTGCTGATTCTTGCACAAAGCAAAAATCTCATTCACCCGCTGCCCGGCAAAACGCGTTGCCAAGCTGGCTTTGAACTTCTCCTCCAACAACGGGATACCTTCGGCACGGCGCCGACGATGGCCTATCGGGTATTCCACCAGCACCTGCTCAGTGCTTGACCCATCATTAAAAAATACCTGCACGGCATTGGCGATCGAGCGCTTGTCGGCCTCCAGGTACTCACGCGTGAACCGAGGGTCTTCGACGATATCCATCTTCTAGCGCAAGCGATCGATGATGGGGTGCGCAGCATGGAATTCATCCTCGTACTGTTCGGCCACCAGATTGCCGAAGATCAGCGGCACGGCGGTCATGTACTGGATGCAGTGGTCGCGATCAGCGGCATTGGCCAGCTTGCCAACCTTGGAAATGATCCGTATCGCCGACTCATGCGTGGTGATCACAATCCGTTCGATCTCATGCAGGCGATTGCGTACCTGCGGATGAAGCGCTACGGCTGCTTCACAAGCGGTCTGGGCATGGAACTCGGCAGGGAAACTGATCTTGAACAGTACGTTTTCCATCACGTAGCTGGAGAAGGGTTGAGAGAAGCTGAAGGTGCGTTTGTCTTCAGGCTTGAGCGCCAGATCCTTATTGGTATGGCTGAACAATACATCATAGAAGCCCCACTGCGGGGCACTCAGTACACCAGGCACCCCCATTTCGCCGCGCAGGGCGATGTCCGCCAAGCGTACACCGCGACTTGAAGCATCCCCCGCCGCCCAGGACTTACGCGAGCCTGCATTGGGCGCATGACGGTAGGTGCGCAGCGCCTGGCCATCGACAAACGCATGGGACAATGCCGACAACAACTGCTCGCGGTCGGCGCCCATCAGCTTGGCGCACACAGCAGTAGACGCGACCTTGACCAGTAGCACGTGGTCCAGACCAACGCGATTGAACGAGTTTTCCAAGGCTATCACCCCCTGGATCTCGTGGGCCATGACCATGGCCTCAAGCACTACCCGCATGCTCAATGGCGCTTCGCCATTAGCCACACGCTTTTGCGATAGATGGTCTGCCACCGCAAGGATGCCACCGAGGTTGTCCGAGGGATGCCCCCATTCGGCGGCCAGCCAGGTGTCGTTGTAGTCGAGCCAGCGGACGATACAACCAATGTCCCAGGCTGCCTTGACTGGGTCCAGACGGTAGCAGGTGCCCGGTACTCGCGCACCGTACGGCACCACCGTGCCCTCCACCAACGGTCCCAAGTGCTTGGTGCATTCGGGGAAGCGCAACGCCAACAGGCCGCATCCCAGCGTATCCATCAGGCAATTGCGCGCCGTATCCAGCGCCTGCGCGGACTCGACCTTGTAGTTCAGGACATAGTCAGCAATGTCCTGCAGCACCCGGTCGTAGTCAGGGCGGTTATTCAGATCAACGTTGGCACTCATTTCACTTCTCTCTGTTGTAGGCAAACAGGGAGCCAAGCGCCGCTACTGATTAGAAGGCATCACCGGGTACGCGCACCCAACCCTCCATCAGTACCCGAGCACTACGGCTCATGATCGCTTTGGTGACGGTCCATTCACCATTCACCTGACGGGCTTCGGCGCCAACGCGCAAAGTGCCCGACGGATGACCGAAACGTACTGCACTGCGCTCACCGCCGCCGGCCGCGAGGTTGACCAGGGTGCCGGGAACCGCCGCTGCGGTGCCGATGGCCACGGCTGCCGTACCCATCATGGCGTGGTGCAACTTGCCCATGGATAGCGCACGTACCACTAGATCAACGTCTGTGGCTGCCACAGCTTTACCACTGGACGACTGGTAAGCCGTTGCTGGCGCGACAAATGCCACTTTAGGCGTGTGCTGGCGCTTGACAGCTTCGTCGACGTGCTTGATCAAGCCCATGCGCACCGCGCCATGGGCACGGATGGATTCAAAACGGGCCAAGGCTTGCGGGTCGCTGTTGATCGCGTCCTGCAGCTCGGTACCGGTGTAGCCGATCGCTTGGGCCTGAACAAAAATGGTCGGGATACCGGCGTTGATCAAAGTAACCTTGAGCGTGCCGATACCCGGCACCTCCAAGTCATCGATCAGGTTGCCGGTAGGGAACATCGAACCACCCTCGCCGTCCTCGTCCGCTGCCGGGTCCATGAACTCTAGTTGCACTTCTGCGGCCGGAAAGGTCACGCCATCGAGCTCGAAGTCGCCGGTCTCCTGCACTTCACCGTTGGTGATCGGGACATGAGCGATGATGGTCTTACCGATGTTGGCTTGCCAGATCCGCACGGTGGCGATGCCGTTTTGCGGCACACGACTGCTGTCGACCAGGCCAGCGCTGATCGCAAAAGAGCCGACGGCAGCCGATAGGTTGCCGCAGTTACCGCTCCAGTCAACGAACGCCTTGTCGATCGACACTTGCCCGAACAGGTAGTCGACATCGTGCTCGGCCTTGATGCTGCGCGAGAGAATCACGGTCTTGCTGGTGCTGGAAGTAGCACCCCCCATGCCGTCGATTTGCTTGCCGTAAGGGTCCGGGCTGCCGATTACTCTCAGCAACAACGCATCGCGTGACTCACCGGGAATCTGCGCACTCTCGGGCAGATCCTGAAGACGGAAGAACACACCTTTGCTGGTGCCGCCACGAATGTAAGTGGCGGGGATTTTCACTTGAGGAACATGTGCCATAGCTGTTGTCCTGTTGATGCTTTTGGGGAGCTATCACGAGACAAGCCCACCCCCATTGGAGCAGGCTTGTCCCGCGATCAGGCCTTACCTCAGGCTGTCGCTGATTCGAGGAAGTCCTGGGCAAAGCGCTGCAACACGCCACCCGCTTCGTAGATCGACACTTCTTCGGCGGTATCCAGACGGCATGTCACAGGCACGTCGAGGCGCTCGCCATTGCGACGGGTGATCACCAAGGTCAAGGTTGCCCGCGGCGTACGCTCACCGATGACGTCATAGGTTTCAGTGCCGTCGATTTCCAGGGTCTTGCGATTGACCCCCGGCTTGAACTCCAGCGGCAGCACACCCATGCCCACCAGGTTGGTGCGGTGGATACGTTCGAAGCCTTCGGCAACGATGGCCTCGACGCCCGCCAGACGCACACCTTTGGCCGCCCAGTCACGAGATGAGCCCTGGCCGTAGTCGGCACCGGCAACGATGATCAGCGGCTGCTTGCGCTCCATGTAGGTTTCGATGGCTTCCCACATGCGAGTGACCTTGCCTTCCGGCTCGATCCGCGCCAGCGAACCCTGTTTGACCTTACCGCCTTCCTGGACCATTTCGTTGAACAGTTTCGGGTTGGCGAAGGTTGCACGTTGTGCGGTCAGGTGGTCACCACGGTGGGTCGCGTAGGAGTTGAAGTCTTCTTCCGGCAAGCCCATCTTCGCCAAGTATTCACCGGCTGCGCTGTCGAGCATGATGGCGTTGGACGGCGACAGGTGATCGGTAGTGATGTTGTCCGGCAACACCGCCAACGGACGCATACCCTTGAGCGTACGCTCACCGGCCAGCGCACCTTCCCAGTACGGCGGACGACGGATGTAGGTGCTCATTGGGCGCCAGTCGTACAGTGGCTCGACCTTCGGACCACGATCTTCCTCGATGGCAAACATCGGTATGTACACCTGACGGAACTGATCCGGCTTCACCGAGGCACGGACCACCGCGTCGATTTCCTCGTCGCTCGGCCAGATGTCCTTGAGACGGATTTCCTTGCCATCAACCACCGCCAGGACGTCTTTTTCGATGTCGAAGCGAATGGTACCGGCAATGGCATAGGCCACCACCAGCGGCGGAGAAGCCAGGAAGGCTTGCTTGGCATAAGGATGGATACGGCCGTCGAAGTTGCGGTTACCCGAAAGCACAGCGGTGGCGTACAGGTCGCGGTCGATGATTTCCTGCTGGATAACCGGGTCCAGAGCGCCGGACATGCCGTTGCACGTGGTGCAGGCAAACGCCACGATGCCGAAACCGAGTTCTTCCAACTCCTGGTCAAGACCGGCTTCCTTGAGGTACAGGGCCACAGTTTTCGAGCCCGGAGCCAGGGACGACTTGACCCATGGCTTGCGCACCAGACCAAGCTTGTTGGCATTGCGCGCCAAGAGGCCTGCCGCGATCACGTTGCGCGGGTTACTGGTATTGGTGCAACTGGTAATGGCGGCGATGATTACCGCACCGTCCGGCATCTGTCCCGGCACTTCCTGCCATTCACCGGCAATACCCTTGCTTGCCAGCTCGCTGGTGGCGACGCGGGCGTGCGGGTTGGACGGGCCCGCCATGTTACGCACGACGCTGGACAGGTCGAAGCGCAGCACGCGCTCGTATTCGGCGTTGACCAGGCTGTCGGACCACAGGCCGGCGACCTTGGCGTAGGTCTCGACCAGCTTGACCTGCTCGTCTTCGCGGCCGGTCAGTTTGAGATAGTCGATGGTTTGCTGATCGATGGAGAACATCGCAGCGGTGGCGCCGTATTCCGGTGCCATGTTGGAGATGGTCGCACGATCACCCAGGGTCAAGGCGCGAGCACCTTCGCCGTAGAATTCCAAGTAGGCGCCAACGACTTTTGCCTTGCGCAGGAACTCGGTCAAGGCCAGCACTACGTCGGTCGCGGTGATGCCTGGCTGGGGCTTGCCGGACAGCTCGACGCCGACGATTTCCGGCAGGCGCATCCACGAGGCTCGGCCGAGCATGACGTTCTCGGCCTCCAGACCGCCAACACCGATGGCAATCACGCCCAAGGCATCGACGTGCGGAGTGTGGCTGTCAGTGCCGACACAGGTATCAGGGTACGCCACGCCACGTTCGGCATGGATCACCGGCGACATCTTCTCCAGGTTGATCTGGTGCATGATGCCGTTGCCTGGCTGGATCACATCGACGTTCTTGAACGCCTTTTTGGTCCAGTTGATGAAATGGAAACGGTCTTCGTTTCGACGATCTTCGATAGCGCGGTTCTTCTCGAACGCCTGTGGGTCGAAGCCGCCACATTCCACTGCCAACGAGTGGTCGACGATCAGTTGCACCGGCACCACTGGGTTGACCTTGGCCGGATCACCGCCGCCATCGGCGATGGCATCACGCAGACCAGCAAGGTCGACCAGCGCGGTCTGACCAAGAATATCGTGACAGACAACACGCGCAGGAAACCAAGGGAAGTCCAGGTCACGCTTGCGCTCGATCAGTTGGCTCAGTGACGCATTGAGGCTGGCCGGATCACAGCGGCGCACCAGGTTTTCTGCCAATACGCGAGAGGTGTAGGGAAGTTGATCATAGGCGCCGGGCTTGATCGCATCGACAGCCGAGCGAGCATCGAAATAATCCAGGCCAGTGCCCGGCAGGTTTTTGCGAAATTCAGTATTCATGGCACAGGGACTCAATCACGGTAAATTCAGTGGCTGGCAGGCCGTCTGCATGCCCGTGGGTGAGAGCTTGCTTGCCCGGCGACTGCGACCTCTCGGATAAGTCGCAATCGTGGGGCAAGCCCGCTCCTACCCGGCGCTGACAGGCTTACTGCCTCAGGCTCAGCGTTGTTCGATTGGCACGAACTTGCGCTGATCGACGCCGGTGTACTCGGCGCTCGGACGGATGATGCGGTTGTTGGCGCGCTGCTCGAACACGTGCGCTGCCCAGCCGGTCAGGCGCGAGCAGACGAAGATCGGGGTGAACAGCTTGGTTGGAATGCCCATGAAGTGATAGGCCGAGGCATGGTAGAAGTCGGCGTTGGGGAACAGCTTCTTCTGCTCCCACATGGTCTTGTCGATCGCCTCGGACACCGGATACAGCACAGTGTCACCGACTTCGTCAGCGAGCTTCTTCGACCAGCCCTTGATCACTTCGTTACGTGGGTCGGACTCTTTGTAGATGGCATGGCCAAAGCCCATGATCTTGTCTTTGCGCTCGAGCATCTGCAGCAGTTCGGCCACAGCGTCCTGCGGACTCTGGAAACGCTCGATCAGTTCCATTGCCGCTTCGTTCGCGCCACCATGCAGCGGGCCGCGCAACGAGCCAATGGCCGCCGTGATGCACGAGTACAAGTCAGACAGGGTGGAGGCGCACACACGGGCAGTGAACGTCGATGCGTTGAATTCGTGCTCGGCGTAAAGAATCAGCGAGACGTTCATCACCTTGACGTGCAGTTCGCTCGGCTTCTTGTCATGCAGCAGGTGCAGGAAGTGGCCACCGATGGTGTCTTCGTCGCTGGTGCAGTTGATACGCACGCCGTCATGGCTGAAGCGGTACCAGTAGCACATTACTGCCGGGAACAGTGCCAGCAGACGGTCGGTCTTGTCGCGCTGCTGCTCAAAAGTCAGTTCAGGCTCCAGAGTACCGAGCATCGAGCAACCGGTACGCATCACATCCATCGGATGGGCGTCAGCCGGGATACGCTCGAGCACTTCTTTGAGTGCTTGCGGCAGATCGCGCAGGGTTTTGAGCTTGCCTTTGTACTCGGCCAACTGAACCTTGCTCGGCAGCTCACCATACAGGAGCAGGTAGGCGACTTCTTCGAATTCGGCACCCGCGGCCAGGTCACGTACGTCGTAACCACGATAGGTCAGGCCGGCACCAGCCTGGCCCACGGTAGACAGTGCGGTTTGCCCGGCCACTTGACCACGCAGGCCGGCACCACTGAGTACTTTTGCTTCGGCCATGTCTTTCTCCGTTCTTGAAATTTTTATGGAATCTTGGCTAATCGCGGGTCAGGCCCGCAGCTACGGTTCAGTTCTTTTTCTGGGCGAACAGAGCGTCGAGGCTTTGCTCGAACGCGTGGTAGTTGATGGCGTCGTACAGCTCCATGCGGGTCTGCATGGTGTCGATCACATTCTTTTGAGTGCCATCGCGGCGCAGCGCGGTGTAGACATTCTCGGCCGCCTTGTTCATGGCGCGGAATGCCGACAGCGGGTAGAGCACCAGCGATACGTCGACCGAAGCAAGCTCTTCGGTGGTGTACAGAGGGGTCGCACCGAATTCGGTGATGTTCGCCAGGATCGGCGCTTTCACTCGATCAGCGAAGGTCTTGTACATGGCAAGTTCAGTAATGGCTTCCGGGAAGACCATGTCGGCACCGGCTTCAATGCAGGCCGCGGCACGGTCCAACGCAGCTTCCAGGCCTTCGACGGCCAGGGCGTCAGTACGCGCCATGATCACGAAGCTGTCGTCGGTACGGGCATCGACGGCGGCCTTGATGCGGTCGACCATCTCTTGCTGAGAGACGATTTCCTTGTTTGGACGGTGGCCACAGCGCTTGGCGCCAACCTGGTCCTCGATGTGGATGGCCGCCGCGCCGAACTTGATCATCGACTTGACGGTGCGCGCCACGTTGAATGCCGAATAACCGAAGCCGGTGTCCACGTCTACCAGCAGCGGCAGATCACATACATCGGTGATCCGGCGCACGTCGGTGAGCACGTCATCCAACCCGGTAATACCAAGATCCGGCAGGCCCAGGGAGCCGGCCGCTACACCGCCACCCGACAGGTAAATCGCCTTGAAGCCGGCTCGCTTGGCCAGCAACGCATGGTTGGCGTTGATCGCACCGACGACCTGCAGCGGGTGCTCGGCGGCGACAGCATCACGAAAACGCTGGCCGGGACTGCTTTTCTGACTCATGACTCACCTCGTGGGCTGGTAGCGTCCAGGTAATGACGCTCGATATTGCGTTTGGAGGCGCCGATGTGACGACGCATCAAGAGCTCGGCCAGTTCACCGTCACGGTCGGCGATGGCATCGAGAATCCGGTGGTGTTCAGCGAACGCCTGGTGTGGTCGATTGGGCGTGGCGGAGAACTGGATGCGGTACATACGCACGAGTTGATACAGCTCGCCACAGAGCATCTGCACCAAGGTGCGGTTGCCACTGCCCTGAATGATCCGGTAATGAAAATCGTAATCGCCTTCCTGCTGGTAGTAGCCCAGCCCAGCCTGGAAGGTGGCATCCCGCTCATGGGTGTCGAGCACCCGGCGCAGCTCGTCGATCTCGGCTACGCTCATACGCTCGGCAGCCAGGCGACAGGCCATGCCTTCCAGCGACTCGCGAATCTCGTACAGCTCGATCAGCTCGGCATGGCTTAGCGAAACCACCCGCGCACCGACATGAGGCACCCGCACCAACAGGCGCTGGCCTTCGAGGCGATGGATGGCCTCGCGCAGCGGGCCGCGGCTAATGCCGTAGGTGCGCGCCAGCTCTGGCTCGGAGATTTTGCTGCCAGGGGCGATCTCACCCTTGACAATGGCCGCCTGGATACGCCGGAAGACGTTTTCCGAGAGTGTTTCGGAATCCTCGGCTATTGCGCCAGGCGCTTGGGCTGTATCCAGCATATTGTCGACACCTCGTAAATCAATGAGGCCAAAACTAGCCAAATCCAGCGGCATAGTCAAAGACAAAATCAATATTGTCGACAATCGTCTAAGAACGAAACTCACCGCCCCTGCTGTTGTCAGAGTCCAGCCGCTGGCGCCAGCACACCAGCGTGATAGAATGCCGCGCCCCCACACAGGGCATGAATAGTGTGCTTGCCATCATTTTGTGGTGATGGCAGATAAACGAGGAAGCTTGCGCAGAACTGCCAGTGGCCTTGACCCAAACATCGCACAGCACCGCGCCAGGATTTATGAGACTTACGCCCCTCCCACTGTTGCTCAGCCTGTTTTTGTTGCCTGCCCTCGGCCAGGCCGCGGAAAAGACCGTGTACGGTCTTAATGAATACGCCCGTCTTGCCGATATCGACCTGGAGGTTGCCGCCAAGCTCGATACCGGTGCCAAGACCGCCTCGCTCAGCGCCCGCGACATAAAGCGCTTCAAGCGCAATGGCGAATCCTGGGTACGCTTCTACCTGGCAATTGACGCAGCCCACGCGCATCCGATAGAACGGCCTCTGGCCCGTGTCAGCAAGATCAAGCGACGTGCCGGCGATTACAACCCGGATGAAGGCAAGGCCTACACTGCCCGCCCGGTTATCGAAATGAACATCTGCATGGGGACGGCCAAACGCGTGATCGAAGTGAACCTGACCGACCGTAGTGCTTTCCAGTACCCGCTGCTGATTGGCTCCGAGGCGCTGAAGCACTTTGATGCACTGGTCGACCCAAGCCTTAAATACGCGGCCGGCAAACCTGCCTGCGCCCCTGACGCTCAAACCGCAGAGTAATCCCGATGCGCTCTCTTACCCTTCATCTGAAAGTCCTGATCACCGTACTGGTGCTGCTGGGCATCATTGTCACGGCCTACCAGATCTTCTTTCTCGGGATCCCGGTGACCGAAGACGAGACCGACGATCTGTGGAACATCGACGCCAAGGTCGAGTTCGTCGCCAACCCCAAGGACCCGGTCAAGGTACAGATGTTCGTGCCCCCGTTGAGCCATGACTATGTCAGCCTCAATGAGAGCTTCATTTCCAACAACTATGGCGTCAGCGTCAACCGTGTCGACGGCAACCGCAAGGTAACCTGGTCGGCCCGCCGCGCCAGCGGCAATCAGACCCTGTACTACCGCCTGGTGCTGACCAAGCGCTACAGCACCGAAAAAGCCAAGATCAAGGGCCCGACTTTCCGCGACAGCCTGGCCGTGGAAGGCCCGGAAAAAATCGCCGCCGAAGCATTGATGGCCCCCATTCGCCAGCACTCTGCCGACGTCGAGACCTTTGTCAGCGAGACCATCAAGCGGGTCAACAACCTCAATGACGATAACGTCAAGTTGCTGCTGGCAGGCGACACCTCGTCCCTGAACAAAGCCAAGGTCATCGACCTGCTGCTGTCGATCGCGCACGTCCCGGTCGAAAAAGTCCACACCATTCGCCTGGTGGCCGACCAACCGCAAACCCCTGAACTGTGGTTGCGCAGCTTCAATGGCACCGACTGGCTGTACTTCAATCCGGATACCGGCGAGCAAGGCCTACCAACCGACCGCCTGCTGTGGTGGACCGGTGATGACAATCTGATCACCGTCGATGGCGGCAAAAAAGCCAATGTCAGCTTCAGCCTGAACAACAGCGAGATGAACGCCATCCGCCTGGCCAAGCTGACTGATGAGAACACCGACGCCGACTTCCTCGAATACTCGCTCTACGGCCTGCCGCTGCAAACCCAGCAGACCTTCATGATCATGGTCATGATCCCGATCGGCGTTCTGGTGATCCTGGTGCTGCGCAACCTGATCGGCCTGCAGACCCTGGGAACCTTTACCCCGGTGCTGATCGCCCTGGCTTTCCGTGAAACGCAGTTGGGCTTCGGCATCATCCTGTTCACAGTGATTACCGCGCTCGGGCTGTCGCTACGCTCCTATCTGGAACACCTCAAGCTGCAAATGCTGCCGCGCCTGTCGGTGGTGTTGACCTTCGTCGTGGTGCTGATCGCCGCCATCAGCCTGTTCAGCCACAAGCTGGGCCTGGAGCGCGGCCTGTCTGTGGCGCTGTTCCCGATGGTGATCCTGACCATGACCATCGAGCGCCTGTCGATCACCTGGGAAGAGCGTGGTGGTGGCCATGCCATGAAAGTTGCCATCGGCACCCTGTTCGCCGCCTCGATTGCCCACCTGCTGATGAGCGTGCCGGAGCTTGTGTACTTCGTCTTCACCTTCCCGGCCGTACTGCTGATTCTGGTTGGCTTCATGCTGGCAATGGGTCGCTACCGCGGCTACCGCCTGACGGAGCTGGTACGTTTCAAAGCTTTCGTGAAGGCTGACGCCTGATGTTCGGTCTCTGGAAAACCTGGAAAGCCCTGGAGGCCCGGGGCATCATGGGTATCAATCGGCGCAATGCGGACTATGTCCTCAAGTACAACAAGCGCCACTTGTACCCGATTGTCGATGACAAGATCATCACCAAGGAGCGTGCGATCCAGGCCGGCATCCATGTGCCGGAAATGTACGGCATCATCTCGACCGAGAAAGAGATCGACAAACTTGGCGAAATCATCGGTGGGCGCAGCGACTTCGTGGTCAAGCCCGCCCAGGGCGCCGGCGGTGACGGCATCCTGGTGGTAGCCGATCGCTTCGAGGACCGCTATCGCACGGTGTCGGGCAAGATCATCAGCCACGAGGAAATCGAGCACCAGATTTCCAGCATCCTCACCGGCCTGTACTCCCTGGGCGGTCATCGCGACCGCGCCCTGATCGAGTACCGGGTCACCCCCGACCAGATCTTCAAGAGCATCAGCTACGAAGGTGTACCGGACATCCGCATCATCGTGCTGATGGGCTACCCGGTCATGGCCATGTTACGCCTGCCGACCCGCCAGTCGGGCGGCAAGGCCAACCTGCACCAGGGTGCCATCGGCGTGGGTGTCGACCTGGCTACGGGCGTGACCCTGCGGGGTACTTGGCTGAACAACATCATCAGCAAGCACCCGGACACCACCAACGCGGTGGACGGCGTGCAACTGCCGAACTGGGACGGCTTCATGAAGCTGGCCGCCGGTTGCTACGAGCTTTGCGGCCTGGGCTATATCGGTGTCGACATGGTACTCGACCAGGAAAAGGGCCCGTTGATTCTCGAACTCAACGCCCGTCCTGGCCTGAACATCCAGATCGCCAACGACTGCGGCCTGACCACGCGCACCCACGCGGTAGAAGCGCACCTGGAACAACTGGCCAAAGACGGTCGCCAGGAGTCTCCCGAGGAGCGTGTACGCTTCGCCCAGGAGCTCTTTGGCCACATACCGTCGAACTGAGTGCATCCATCCGCCGTGCGCCAACCGGCCCTGGTTGACGCACGTCGGGCACTTAAGGGCGTTCAACGCTAGGCGCCATACCTGCACGGGACTACAATCGCTCCCCCGCATTCTTAGCTGTTCACTTGCATGCCGACCTGTACGCTTCACCCCCTGCCCTACCTGGCCGACCCTGCGGCCTACTTTGCGCGCATCCGCCAGGCACCTGGCGCGGTACTGCTCGACAGCGCTCGACCGAACGCCGAACGCGGGCGCTTTGACCTGCTCAGCGCCTGGCCCGTGCAAACCCTGGCGCCCGCGCCAGACGAAGGCGGCAAGGCTTACCTGCAACGCCTGCGCATCAGCCTTGAACAACTGGGCCGGGCAGAGTTGCCAGACAACAGCGAACTACCCTTTGCCGGTGGCCTGATCGGCTACCTGAGCTATGACTTCGGACGACGCTTGGAGCAGCTACCCAGCCTTGCAGCCGACGACCTGGGCCTGGCCGATGCCTGCCTTGGGCTCTATGCCTGGGCCCTTATCAGCGATCATCTGCATGGGCGTACGCAATTGCTGTTCCACCCGCAGTTGGCCGAGGACGAGCGCCAGCGTCTGATCAGCCTGTTTGAATCCCCGGCACCGGCCGCCGAAGCGCAGTTCTCGCTAATGGCACCGATGCGCGGCGATATCAGCGCCGAGGCCTATCGCCAGTCCTTTGACCGGGTACAGGCATACATCCATGCGGGCGACTGCTACCAGATCAACCTCACGCAACGATTCCGTGCGCCGTGCCAGGGCGACCCCTGGCATGCCTATCAGGCCGTGCGCCGCGCCTGCCCTACGCCTTTCTCCGGTTTCCAACTGCTGGCCGATGGCAGCGCCCTGCTGAGTTTCTCGCCTGAACGTTTTATCCAGGTCAGCAATGGCCGGGTCGAAACCCGACCCATCAAGGGCACCCGCCCGCGCAGTGCGGATGCCGAGCAAGATGCACGCAACGGGGCTGAGCTACTGGCCAGCACCAAGGACCGCGCCGAAAACCTGATGATTGTCGATTTGCTGCGCAACGATCTGGGACGCACTTGCAAGATTGGCTCGGTGAAGGTACCTGAACTGTTCAGCCTGGAAAGCTACCCCAACGTGCATCACCTGGTCAGCAGCGTCACCGGCCAACTGGCCAGCGGCAAGGATGCGCTGGACCTGATCGCCGACAGCTTTCCTGGAGGCTCGATCACCGGGGCGCCAAAAATTCGCGCCATGCAGATCATCGATGAGCTCGAACCCAGCCGCAGGGCACTGTATTGCGGGTCATTGCTGTATGTGGACGTGCGCGGCGAGATGGACAGCTCCATCGCCATTCGCAGCTTGCTGGTCAAGGATGGACAGGTGAGCTGCTGGGGCGGTGGCGCAGTGGTCGCCGATTCGCAATGGCAGGCGGAATACGAAGAATCGATTACCAAAGTGAAGGTACTGCTCGATACGCTGCAAAGCCTGTAGCGAGCATCGCGGGGCAAGCGTGCGTCCACTCAGACGGTGGGAGCGCGCTTGCACCGCGGTCAGGCCGCTACAGACTCAACGACCGATTGGAAGCCTTGATGAACTCTTTCTTCAACGCCTCGAAATCATGCACCGCCGGAAACTGCGGGAACTCGCGAATCACATTCTCCGGTGCGTGGAACAGAATTCCGGCATCGGCTTCGCCCAGCATGGTGGTGTCGTTGTACGAATCGCCCGCGGCGATCACACGATAGTAAAGGCTCTTGAAGGCCAGCACCGACTGGCGCTTGGGGTCCTTCTGACGCAACTGGTAGCCAGTCACCCGGTCGGTTTCGTCGGTAAGCAGACGATGGCACAGCAAGGTCGGAAAGCCCAGCTGACGCATCAGCGGCTGGGAGAACTCGTAGAAAGTGTCGGAAAGGATCACCACCTGGAAGCGCTCGCGCAGCCAGTCGACGAATTCGATAGCGCCATCCAAAGGCTTGAGTGTGGCGATTACCGCCTGGATATCGGAAAGCTTCAGGCCATGCTCATCAAGAATGCGCAGGCGCTGCTTCATCAGCACGTCGTAATCGGGAATATCACGGGTGGTAGCCCGCAACGATTCGATTCCGGTTTTTTCCGCAAAGGCGATCCAGATCTCCGGGACCAATACGCCTTCCAGGTCGAGACAGGCAATTTCCACAACACACTCCTCGAACAACAGCAAAAATGGGAAGCGGCACTCTACATGCGCGGCGTCTGCCCGGGCAATTTTTGTTAACATTGCCTGATTACGAGCGCCAAGCGCCATTCAATAACCGGAAGCCGCCTGATGAGCCAACCCTTCGACGTCGCCGCCCTGGCCGCGACCTATGCCAACAAGTCGCCCCAAGACATCCTCAAGCTCGCCTTCGAGCACTTTGGCGATGATCTGTGGATCTCCTTCAGCGGCGCCGAAGATGTGGTGCTGGTGGACATGGCCTGGAAGCTGAACAAGAACGTCAAGGTGTTCAGCCTCGACACCGGCCGCCTGCATCCGGAAACGTATCGCTTCATTGATCAGGTGCGCGAACACTACAACCTGCCAATCGAAATCCTCTCCCCCGATCGCAGCAAGCTTGACCCTTTCGTCAAGGACAAAGGCCTGTTCAGCTTCTACAAGGATGGCCATGGCGAATGCTGCGGGATCCGCAAGATCGAACCGCTGCGGCGCAAGTTGAGCACCGTCAGCGCCTGGGCCACCGGTCAGCGCCGCGATCAGAGCCCGGGCACCCGCAGCCAAGTGGCGGCGTTGGAAATCGACGGCGCGTTTTCCACCCCCGAGCGTACCTTGTACAAATTCAACCCACTGGCGCAGATGAGTAGTGAAGAAGTCTGGGGCTATATCCGCATGCTTGAACTGCCTTACAACAGCCTGCATGAGCGCGGTTTCATCAGCATCGGCTGCGAGCCTTGCACCCGGCCCGTGCTGCCCAATCAGCATGAACGCGAAGGTCGCTGGTGGTGGGAAGAGTCCACTCAGAAGGAATGCGGGCTGCATGCCGGCAACCTGATCAGCAAGGGCTGATCGCCCTGCGCCAAAACAACCGGCTTCGGCCGGTTTTTTCATGCCCGCGAAAAAGTGCTTGTGTCGGCATCATAGTGTATTGCTACACTAATACACATGGACGCCATGACGCTGCACATCGAACCCAGCTCCCCCGACCCGATCTACCGCCAGATCGTCGGCCAGATCACTCGTCTGATCAGTGCCGGAGCCTGCCCGCCGGGTACCCGCCTGCCCTCGGTGCGCGAGGTGGCCGCCGCCCACGCAATCAATCCGATGACCGTCTCCAAGGCCTATGCCTTGCTCGAAGCCCAAGGCTTGCTGGAGCGCCATCGCGGCAAGGGCATGCAGGTTGCTGCAGACCTTCAGACCGCTACCCCGACCGCCACCCGCCTGCAAGCATTGCTACCTGCGCTGCAGGAACTGGCCCGCCAGGCACGCCAACTGGACTTGAGCCTCGATCAACTGGTCGAGGCACTCACACCTCTCATGAATGAAGCAACGCTTTCGAAGGACCGTAATGAATAACCTGCCCCTCGTGGTTGAAGCCCATGCCCTGAGCAAACGCTACAAGGATCACATGGCACTGGACGGCGTCTCGCTAAGCATCGCGCCTGGTACCGTTCTTGGCTTGCTGGGGCGCAATGGGGCGGGCAAAAGCACCCTGATCGAGTGCCTGCTGGGCCTGCGCCAGGCAAACAGCGGTCAGGCACGACTGTTTGGAAAACCCGCCACGCAAATCGACGATCATGACAAGGCCGCCTTGGGCTACGTGCCACAACTCACCGATAGCCTGCAATGGATGAAGGTTGGCGATGCTCTGGCGTTTTTTGCCACCCTGTACCCAACTTGGGACAATCCGTTGGCCGAACGCCTGCTGCAGCGTTGGAACCTCGACAGCAAGCGTCTGTTGCAGGAACTATCGCCTGGGCAACGCCAGCAAGTGGCAATCATCCGCGCCTTGGCGCCCCGCCCACGGTTATTGGTGCTGGATGAGCCAGCGGCTGCCCTGGACCCACTGGCTCGCCGCGAGCTATTGCGAGAAATTGTCGAGTTGGCAGGTGAACATGGCAGCACTGTGGTGTTTTCGACGCATATCATTTCCGATCTGGAGCGAGTCGCCTCTCACGTCGCCCTCATGCATCAGGGCAGGCTGCGCCTTTATGCTGAAGTCGATCAGCTCAAGGATCAGCTGCGCCGGGTGCGCTGGCCACAAGATGTACCCCTGCCCGCACAGCCGCTGCCGGGAGAGTCAGTCCGGCGCGCACTCGCTGAGGGTGGCTGGAGTCTGGTGCTGAACCTGAGCGACAGCGATGCCCTGTCAGCCCTGCCCAAACAGGCCAGCGTTCACAGTCTCAGCCTGGAAGACTTGTTTGTGGAGCTGACGGCATGAAGTCCGAAGCGCTCAAACCTGTATTTTTCGGCCCCAGAATAATGACCCTAAGCTTGTTGAGCTACGTGGCAATACTGGCAGTCGGCATGGTTATTTCGCATTCAGCCAGTAGCGAATCCCTGGCCTGGCCCTTTACCGTGGCGATGACTGCCGCGCTGTGGTGGCTGCTGCTGGGCCCGCGACTCTGCAACCTGACCGTCAACATGATCGCGCTGCAAGTGCCGGGCGTTCACCTCACGTTGCTGCGCGGTGTCGCTCTACACATGGCACTGAGTATTGGGCCGACGCTGGCCTTCCTGCTGCTATGGCCCCCTACTAACCACAATACGCTGCAACTCGCTGCCGCTCTCTGGCTAGGCTCGTGCTATGGCCTGTGGTTCATCAGCATGCCGTGGGCGCTGAACATCATCCCGATGGCGCTGCTCGGCCTTTACTGGCCAGTAGTGGCTGATCCCGTGCTGTGTACCCTGCTTGGGCTTTTGTTACTGGCATTGAGCGCGGCACTTTGGCACTGGCAGATTGTACGACCTCGAACACGCTTTCTCAGCCCTCTGGGCGTGGCGCTGGACGAACATCTTCTGAGCCTGTCCGGTTCGGCACGGGAGCGCTTTGCGCCAGTGGCCGGCATGTCGAGCCGTTCGACGACAACACCCAACCGCTTGAGCCAGGATCGAGTCGCGGTAATTCTTGGCCTTCAGACCATCAGGCAGACCTACGGAAAACGCCGACAGTACTGGACCTACTTGGCTTTTGCCTGCGCGTTAGCGTCTTTGTATGCATTTCAGGCCAATTTCAGCGGGGTTTACCTGTCGATGTGGGTCGCCGTCATTTTGATCTGGGTTCCGCTTCGCACCCTTCGCAATCTGACCGGCCTGCATGGCCAACATAGCGCGCCGCTGGCCGATTTGCTGTTGACACCCGGCCTACCGCCCCGTGAGCACCTGCAGGCAAGCGTGATGCGCCAACTGCGCGATCGGCTGCTGGAACAATTGACGCTGCTGACACTTGTGCTCATGGCCATGGCGGCATCGAACAACGACCCGGGGCTCCACCAGCCATTGCCTGCAATTACCTTCAGTTGTTTGATGTTCGTGGTGACGCTGGGCCTGGCCAGGCTGGCCTGGCGCGGCGCGCTCAGCCGTCGTCAACTGACCCTGGGAACGATAGCCGCGATGGTTGCCGTTTACGTTGGCACAATCTGGGTGAATATTTCCTGAGCCCTGCCCAGGCATGAAAAAACCGGCACGAAGGCCGGTTTTTTCATGCCTGGGCAGGCGTCAGTGCACGGGTAATTCGACATCGGCAAACAGCTCTTCGAGCTCTTGTTTGTTGTGGCACTGAATTGCCTTGGCCATGACTTCACGTGTCAGGTGCGGAGCAAACTTCTCGATGAAGTCGCACATGAATCCACGCAGGAAGGTGCCGCGACGGAAACCGATCTTGGTCACGCTGGATTCGAACAACTCGCTGGCATCGAGCACGACCAAATCGTTATCGAGCTTGGTATCGACTGCCATCTTGGCCACGATACCCACGCCCAGGCCCAGGCGTACGTAAGTTTTGATGACGTCGGCGTCAGCAGCGGTGAACACCACTTTTGGCGTCAGGCCGCGATGGCTGAAGGCCTCATCGAGCTTGGAACGACCGGTGAAACCAAACACATAGGTAACGATCGGGTATTCGGCCAGGGCTTCCAAGGTCAGCTTTGGCAGCTTGGTCAGCGGGTGTCCCTGCGGCACCACCACACAACGATTCCAGCGATAGCACGGCATCATCACCAGGTCACCGAACAGTTCCAGCGCTTCGGTGGCAATGGCGAAATCCACGGTGCCGTCGGCAGCCATCTCGGCAATCTGCATCGGTGAGCCCTGATGCATGTGCAGGGCCACTTCCGGGTATTGCTTGATGAAACTGCTGATCACGGGCGGCAGTGCATAACGCGCCTGCGTGTGGGTGGTTGCGATCGACAGCGTGCCCTTTTTCTCGTTGGAGAATTCCTGGGCAATCTGCTTGATGCTCTCGACTTTGCGCAGGATTTCACCTGCGGTGGTGATAATCCGCTCACCTGCCGGCGTCACCCGGGTCAGGTGCTTGCCGCTGCGCGCGAACACTTCAACGCCCAATTCGTCCTCGAGCAGGCGGATCTGCTTGCTGATGCCCGGCTGGGACGTATACAGGCTCTGCGCTGTCGCGGAGACGTTGAGGTCGTGGTGCGCCACTTCCCAGATGTAGCGCAATTGTTGAAGCTTCATATGTATCCCTCAAATCAGCTGGGCGTCACCGGCAGCAGCGACGATTTATAACTATATTAGTGGTTTGAAGAATAAATCTAGAACTATTTTAACAGTCTAGTAGGAATCCACCGACAAGGCTGCGTTATGCCTTCCGACGCCCCAAGTGCTGGGCCAAGGGCACCATGTACACCGGTACCGGCGACAACTGCAGCAAGCGCACAGCGGTGCGCCCCAAGGGAATATCGACCCCCGCCCCCTGGCTATGACTGCCAAAGATCAGTAAATCAACGTTCAAACGCTGAGCTTGCTCCAGAATCACTTGAGCAGGATCGCCCTGACGCACACGCACTGCCTTGATCAAGGCCAGATCTGCTTCTTCGCCCAATTCATCGCGAAAATTTTCCAGTACCTGCTGCTCGATATTGGCCATGACCGTGTTCACCCCTTGGCTGTGCAACTGATCCAGGGTGCGCTCGTCCAGGTAGCTTTGTAGCAGCGATTCAGCAAACTGCCCCATCGGTTCGACAGCATGGATGACATAGAGCTCTGCATTGAATGTACGCGCCAACGCCAGCGCGTGTTGCATGACAAAAGGCGCGTATACACCGAGGTCAGTGGCATACAGCATGGAACGGATCATTCGACCTCCTCGACTGCCGCGGGGGCAGAGCAAGCTTCAGCTTAGCAGCGCGCCGCCCACGCGCTGCTCCGTCCGGCGCTCGGCCCAAACGGCCTAGCCCAAGCTCGGTTCGTTGCTGATGCCATGAGGCACATGACCTGTTGCCACCACACTGCGCGCCCGCTCGCAGTGACCGGCCTGATCATCGAAGAACACATCGGCGGCGAAGGCTTCAAGGAACGCCGACTTGTCCAGGCCACCCAAAAACAGCGACTCGTCCAGGCGGATATCCCACTCGCGCAATGTCCGAATCACCCGCTCGTGGGCCGGTGCCGAGCGTGCCGTGACCAAGGCGGTACGAATCGGGCATGCGCCTTCTGGGAACTCCTTCTGCAGCAGGTTGAGTGCGGCGAGAAATGGCTTGAATGGACCACCGCGCAGCGGCTCGCGGGCCGATTGCCGCTCGCTGGCCTGAAAGGCCTCCAACCCACCCAACTGATAGACACGCTCGGATTCGTCGGAGAACAGCACGGCATCTCCGTCGAAGGCGATGCGCAACTCATCGCTGGCGGCTCGACGCGCACCTCCTGACAGGATGGTCGCTGCAGCGAACCCGGCGTCGAGGGCGCTGCGAACATCATCGGCATCGGTGGAAAGAAACAGGTGGCAACCAAAAGCCGCCAGATACGGATAGGGACTGCGCCCTCCAACAAAGGCTGCACGGTAGATACCCAGACCGTGGTGTTCAATTGAGTTGAAAACGCGCAGGCCCGTGTCGGCACTGTTGCGCGACACCAGAACGACTTCGACGCGAGGCTGGCCAAGATGAGCATTGAGCCCCAACAACTTCTGCACCAACGGAAAAGCATCACCGGGTTCCAGCACTTCGTCTTCGTGCTCGATCTGATACTGGCGGTAAGCCTCCACTCCTTGCGCCAGGTACAAACGGTGGCTCTCACTGAGGTCGAACAGCGCCCGCGAGGAGATCGCCACCACCAGTTTGTCGCCAAGACTCTTGCCCATGTGCTGTCCTCTGAACGCGCTAGTGCGCCGGCAGATTATGTCGATCGATGAAAGCCAATGCCTGATACAGGCTCTCTATACGCGGCAGGCTGCAGCCGGCTGCGCGTGCCTGCCTCAACGGCTCGGCGTAGATAGCCGCAAGTTCCAGGGGCCGCTGATGGGAAAAATCGTGGTACATACTGGGCCAGTAATCAGGCATCTGTTCAGTCATTGCGAACAGATGCTCAGCATAGCCTTCGGGCAACGCGTGACCACAGCTATGCGCCCCCTGCACGACCTCCGCCATCAACGCACGAATCAATTCCCGGCCCTGCTCGTCGGCCATCAGTGCCGAGGTACTGGCCCTGAGCAACACGGACAAGCCGTTGTAAGGCACATTCCACACCAGCTTCTGCCAACGCGCCTGGGCCAGATTCGCCATCGCCTGAGCCTCGATACCCGCTGCACGGAACAGCTCGGCACACGCCTCGACAACACCCTGACGTTCAGCAGCATTGACCTGTGGGCCACTGTGATAGCCCAAGTGCACAGCGCCGAAAGCCTGGTGACGAACGACCCCCGGCGCCTCTCGATTGGCGCAAACAAAGCACAGGCCACCAAGCAGGTGCAGGTCGCCAGGCAATAGCGGACGCAGGGACTCTTCTACTGCCAGACCGTTCTGCAGCAGCACGACCTTGCAATCGCTGGCTGCGGCCTTGGCGATCAGTGGCGCAAGCTCGGCGTTGCTGGTGGCCTTGGCGCCCACCAGCAACCAGTCGCACGCAGGCATATCCGCGGCGTCGGCGTAGGCCTGCAGCGGCATCTGTATTACCCCGTGTACCGCGCTTTCAACGCGCATGCCGTGAGCGCTGACCGCTGCGAATTCGCTACGCAGGAGAAAATGCACATCGAACCCGGCCCGGGCCAACATCACGCCGTAGAAACCGCCAATGGCACCGGTACCGAGGATGCCAATACGCGGACTGCTGGTGTTCATCCTGCCTCCTTCAACCGTTCATATTCTGTTCAATTTTTTTACACACAAATCAAGCGCTTTACGATCCTTCACTATACTCAGGCGAACAAGGTCAAAAAATCGACATGGAGTCGATCATGCGCGGATTCCTACCCCACCCGGACGATGTACCGGTCGAACTGTCCCTGCGGCCCTCGCCCAGCCTGTTCCGCCAGCGCTTGCACACTATCAGCCTGGGCGGTATCGCCTGCAATCATCCTCGCGCCTACCGACGCGGCATGGCTATCGAAATGATCATTCCCTCCCTGGGTGACTCGGCACGCTTTCCCGGCTACGTGGCCTGGTGCCAGAAGCAGCAGGACGGTTACCGAGTCGGCATTGCCTTCATCGATGAACAAGCCTTGTTCGGCGCCAGAATGAGCGAACAGGTTTGCCAGATACAGCACCTTTACCAACAGCACACCCGCGAACAAACCACCCCGCCCGACCTCGAAGCACTCGCTCAACAATGGGTCAGCCTGCACGCTGGCGAGTTCTCCGAAGCCAATCTGGAAGCCACCTACACCCGGCAGATTCTTGTTTAACGCGAAAAACCCCGCCCCTACGGGCTTTTACACGCAGGAAAGCAGGCTCTGCCCATTGTCGAGCCACCGTGTAACGCGCTAAGGTTCTGCTCCCCGCTGCGTACAATCTTGCTGCTCCGCCGCACGGGGATCGCTGGCGGCCGGCACCCGTGACCTGACGAGTAACACGATGGCTGATTTACCGATCGATGACCTAAACGTTGCCTCCAACGAGACCTTGATCACCCCAGATCAGCTCAAGAAGGAAATTCCCCTGAGCGCTGCGGCGCTCAAGACCGTAACTGCGGGCCGCGAAGTGGTGCGCAATATCCTCGATGGCAAGGATCACCGCCTGTTCGTGGTTATCGGCCCTTGCTCGATCCACGACATCAAGGCGGCGCATGAGTACGCCGAGCGCCTCAAGGTTCTCGCTGCTGAGGTGTCCGACACCTTGTACCTGGTCATGCGTGTGTACTTCGAAAAACCACGCACAACGGTCGGCTGGAAAGGCTTGATCAACGATCCTTACCTGGACGACTCGTTCAAGATCCAGGATGGCCTGCACATTGGTCGCCAACTGTTGCTGGACCTGGCAGAGATGGGCCTGCCCACTGCTACCGAGGCCCTTGACCCGATCTCCCCGCAATATCTGCAAGACTTGATCAGTTGGTCGGCGATCGGCGCACGCACCACCGAATCCCAGACTCACCGCGAAATGGCTTCGGGCCTGTCTTCGGCCGTAGGCTTCAAGAATGGCACCGATGGCGGCCTTACCGTCGCGATCAACGCCCTGCAGTCGGTCTCCAGCCCACATCGTTTCCTGGGTATCAACCAGGAAGGTGGCGTATCCATTGTTACCACCAAGGGCAACGCCTATGGTCACGTGGTATTGCGCGGTGGCAATGGCAAGCCGAACTACGATTCGGTCAGCGTCGCTCTGTGCGAACAAGCACTGGCCAAAGCCAAGATCAAACCCAACATCATGGTCGACTGCAGCCACGCCAATTCCAACAAGGACCCGGCACTGCAACCGCTGGTGATGGAGAACGTTGCCAACCAGATCCTCGAAGGCAACCAGTCGATTATCGGCCTGATGGTCGAGAGTCATCTGAACTGGGGCTGCCAGGCAATTCCGAAGGACCTCAACGACCTGCAGTACGGTGTATCGATCACCGACGCCTGCATCGACTGGGATGCCACCGAGAAAACCCTACGCAGCATGCATGCCAAGCTCAAGGACGTCCTGCCCAAGCGCGACCGCGCCTGACAGACACACACAAAAACGCCGGGCATTGCCCGGCGTTTTTGTGTGTGTGCGTTAAATGACAGCTGCGGCTGCCCTTCGCGATTCTCAGGCCTTGGTGGAGTGGCGCTGCTGACGCTCCATGTAGCGCTCAACATACGAGCATGACGGAATCACGGTGTAACCCATGTCTTCGGCATACTGCAGCGCCTTTTCGGTCAGCGCAGCAGCAATACCCCTGCCCCGCAACGCATTGGGAACAAAGGTGCGGTAAATATCCAGGGTTTGCTTACCCAAGTCCATGTAGGTCAGGTAAGCACGATGACCGTCCACATTGGTCTCGAACTGATGACCAGCCTGGTCATGGTGGATGGACAACGCCTCGCTCATCATTACTCCTCGCGGGTCTTGTAATCTGACCCTACCTTACCGATGTTTGTCCGGCGAAGGAACCTCTACGCCACCCCGTGCCCGTTTGGACAGCAAGAACAGCCTGGTCGTTCTCTGGTAAAAGAGCACGTACAAATAGTAGGCGCCCAAGGCCCGTATGCTCAAGGCATCTGGTCATAAATTTCATGTACTTCTAGCCAGTGGACCAGGCAGCGGGCAGCGGCCTGAACAGTTGCCGGATGTTGTAATGCTAAGACGTTTGATGACACTTAAAGTCACCGCTAGTTCAACAAAAAAACACACTTGCTACACTTGAATACAGCCGCTACGGCGGCGCCTTCACGGTTTTTTTTCAAAAACTGGGTAGGCCCCAGGACAGGCGTATTTTTTTGCAGTTCTTGCGCTCTGTCAGTTTACTTACTACAAGTAATGGGTACTATGTACACCGGCTAGTTTCTCTTTTCTGAGAGATGGCTATTTAATAGAAAGTCCTTGAAGGGGAACACGATGAACAACGTTCTGAAATTTTCTGCTCTGGCTCTGGCCGCAGTTCTGGCTACCGGTTGCAGCAGCGTATCCAAAGAAACCGAAGCTCGTCTGACCGCTACCGAAGACGCAGCTGCTCGTGCACAAGCTCGCGCTGACGAAGCCTACCGCAAAGCTGACGACGCTCTGGCTGCTGCTCAAAAAGCACAACAGACCGCTGACGAAGCTAACGAGCGCGCTCTGCGTATGCTGGACAAAGCCAGCCGTAAGTAATTATCCCTCGGGATTTTTATTTGGAGCCGACCCACTTGTGGGTCGGCTTTTTTATTGCCGACAAGAAAGTAAGCCGATAGAAACGACGAGGCCTGCACAATGGCAGGCCTCGGGTGCAAACTCTTGCAGGTTATTGCATGTCCAGCGGGACGCTTGTAACCATAGGCTGCTGACCTGTAGCGGGCACGGCAATTTCTACCGGCATGCCGTCTTCAGCAGCAACCACGTCGCGCACCATGTCCCAGTTCATGCGCAAATTGTTAGCCAGGTCTTCACGCTTGAGCAATGCGTTGATGACCGCCGTGTGCTTGTCGACTACCGATGGGTCGCCCTTGTCATCCAGCGGTGTGTGCGCCTCCAGATAGACCTTGCCAGCGCTGACGCCGAACTTGTATGGCTCGTTGATGATGCGCACCGCAACACCAACCGGTGCCATCTTGGCCAACTCCAGCACGTTGTTGTTGAACATGCGGAAGCAACCATGGCTGGTGCGCATGCCAATACCGAACTTCTTGTTCGAACCATGGATCAGGTAACCCGGCACGCCCAACGTAAACTTGAACGGACCTAGCGGGTTATCCGGGCCTGCCGGTACTACCGTAGGCAGGATGTCACCGTCTTCGGCGTGCTCCTTGCGGATAGACGCCGGTGGTGTCCAGGTCGGGTTCGGCGTTTTGGCCGTGACCTTGGTGTTGGCAATCGGCGAACCCCAGCCCTCACGACCAATACCCAACGGATAGGTATGCACCACGTTCTGCCCTTTGGGGTAGTAGTACATACGGTATTCGGCCAGGTTGATGACGATTCCTTCGCGCGGGCCCGGCGGCAGGATGAAGCGGGTTGGCAGGATAATCTCGGTGCCAGCGCCTGGCAGCCAAGGATCGACACCGGGGTTGGCGGCGATCATTTCCAGGTAGCCCAGGTCGTTGGCAGTGCCGATATCGGCGAAGGTGTCTTCGTACTTGGCTTTTATCACCTGAACCTGGCCAATGACGTCCTCGCCTGGAGGAGGCAAGGGAAACTCCAGCGCAGCAACGGGACCTGCCGCCAGCAGGGCGGCCAGGGACAGGCAACGGGTGACGGCGGGAAAGCGCGGCAACATCCGGGAAATCCTTCGCAAATTCATTGAGGTCAAGAGGGCGATTGTACACCGCCCCCGGCACAATCGGGAGTCATCCGGGACGCAGAAGGCGATGCAGGGGATGAAAGGCTGTTTCGAGCTATTACAGCTGCGGCCAGATCGGCCGGGTTCCACGACGCTGGGCATCGAGAATCGCCCGACACAACGAGCACAGGCGCTGATCGCGGTAGATCGCCCGCTCGACCGCAGACCAGCGCGGCTGCGCCGGCAGCAAGGTGCCGCACAGGGTGCGGTCGGCCGAACCTCCCAGCTCGAGCTGACGGGCCACCAGGTGGACGCGGATCTCCTGGCAGGCGAACAGGTCAAGCTGTTCGTCAGGCTCGATCAATTGATAGGCAAACAGGGACCAGGCGGGACGCGGCATCGGGGGCTCCAAATCGGGGGCGCCACATTAGCCGAAAGCCGGTCAGTATAAAAGCGTCAAAGCAGCGGTTTTAGCTGCGGCCAGGCATTTTCCAACAAACGGGCCTGGGCACTCTGCCCTGGATGAATGCCATCCGCCTGCATCAGTTCGGGCACTCCGCCCACGCCTTCGAGGAAAAATGGCACCAGGGGCACCTTTTTTTCACTCTGCAAGTCGGTGAAGACCTGCGCAAAGGCCTCGGTGTAGCGTTTGCCGTAATTAGGCGGCAAACGCATACCCAACAAGAGTACCTTGGCACCTGATTGGCGAGCGCTGTCGATCATCGAGGCAAGATTTTGTTGCAATTGTTTAGGCAACTGTCCACGCAAGCCATCGTTGCCCCCCAGCTCCAATACCACCAGCGTCGGCTTGTGCTCTGCAAGCAGCGCCGGCAGCCGCGCCTGGCCGCCTGCGCTGGTATCCCCGCTGATCGAAGCGTTGATCACTTTTGCATCAAAACCCTCGGATTTCAGGCGTTGTTCCAGCAAAGCAACCCAACCTTGGCGGGTATCCAGGCCGAAAGCGGCACTGATACTATCGCCAACAATCAGCACGGTACCCGCTGCTGCGCCCTGCGCCATGCACATCAAGGCCAGGCCAGCACTCAATAACCACACTCGCATCGGATTCTCCATGGGCCCCAGCATTCTCACTGCGCGGAACCTTAGCAAAGTGGTTCCCAGCGCGGAAGGCGACCTGACCATCCTGCACGAACTTTCACTGGAATTGAAACAAGGCGACAGCCTCGCCATCGTCGGAGCCTCGGGTTCGGGAAAATCGACACTACTGGGCCTGCTGGCTGGCCTGGACTTGCCCAGTGCCGGTTCCGTCACCCTCGCAGGGCAAGACCTCGGCCAACTGGACGAAGACCAACGGGCCCGGGTACGGGCCGAACATGTAGGGTTTGTGTTCCAGTCGTTCCAACTGCTCGACAGCCTCAATGCCTTGGAAAACGTCATGCTACCCCTGGAACTCGACGGTCGCCGCGATGCACGTGAGCATGCTCGCAGCCTGCTCGAACGGGTCGGCCTGGGCCAGCGCCTGAGCCATTCGCCGCGCCAGCTGTCCGGTGGCGAGCAGCAACGCGTTGCCATTGCCCGGGCCTTTGCCGCCGAACCTGCAGTCCTGTTCGCCGATGAACCCACCGGTAACCTCGACAGCCACACCGGCGAACGAATCAGTGACCTGCTGTTCGAGCTGAACAAGGAGCGTGGTACCACCTTGGTACTGGTCACCCATGACGAGCGGCTGGCCCAGCGCTGCCGTCGCCTGATCCGCCTGGACGCCGGCCATCTGGTCGCGCCGTTGGAGCCCTGATGGCCCGCCTGCCGTTGTTCCGTTTATTTGCCCTGGCCTTGCGTCAGCTCCTGCGCGACGCCCGTGCAGGTGAACTGCGGGTATTGTTTTTCGCTCTGCTGGTAGCAGTCGCCGCCAGTACAGCCATCGGCTACTTCGGTGCGCGCCTCAACGGCGCCATGCTGCTACGCGCCACCGAGTTTCTTGGCGCCGACCTGGTACTGCAAGGTAGCTCGCCAGCCCAGGCCGAACAGATAACCAGCGGCAAATCCGTAGGCCTGTCGCATGCTCAGGTTGTCGAATTTTCCAGCGTGATTGCCACCGACAACGGCATCCAGTTATCCAGCGTCAAGGCCGCCGACAACGCCTACCCCCTGCGCGGCGAGTTACGCAGCGCCGCCGAGCCCTATGCCAGCGAAATCAGCGGCGGCGGTCCCGCCCCTGGTGAAGCCTGGGTGGAGCCGCGTCTGCTGGCCGCGCTGAACCTGAACATCGGCGACACTATCGATGTTGGCATGAAAACCCTGCGCATGAGCCGGGTGCTGACTTTTGAACCTGACCGTGCTGGCAACTTCTACAGCCTGACGCCGCGCGTGTTGATCAACCTTGCCGACCTCGATGCCACGGGCGTGGTGCAACCAGGCAGTCGTGTCACTTACCGTGAACTCTGGCGCGGCGAGTCCGAGGCCTTGGCCAGTTACCGGAACAGTGTCAGCAAAACCCTGGCACCCAACCAGCGACTGCAAGACGCTCGCGACGGCAACCGGCAGATCGGCGGCGCGCTGGGCAAGGCCGAGCGCTATCTGAACATGGCCAGTCTGGTCGCGGTGCTGCTGGCCGGGGTAGCGGTGGCCTTGTCGGCCAGTCGCTTTGCCGCTCGTCGATTTGATGCCAGTGCCCTACTGCGCTGCCTGGGGCTGTCACGACGCCAGGCCCTGAGCCTGTTCTGTCTGCAATTGGCAATACTCGGAAGCCTCGCGGCCCTGGGGGGCGCTGTGCTTGGCTGGCTGGCCCAACTGGGTCTATTCAAGCTACTGCAAGGCTTGATGCCCGCACAAATTCCGCCCGGAGGCCTGGCGCCGGCATTGGCCGGAGTCGCCACTGGACTGGTCGCCTTGGCAGGCTTTGCCTTACCGCCTCTGGCTGCACTGGGCCGGGTACCGCCGCTGCGGGTGCTGCGCCGCGATCTGCTACCGGTTCCGCCGAGCAGTTGGCTGGTTTACGGTGCAGCGCTGTTGGCACTGGCCCTGATTATGTGGCGCTTGAGCCTGGACCTTTTGCTGACCTTCGCCTTGCTCGGTGGTGGCCTGGTCGCCGCAGTGCTACTGGGTGGCTTGTTATTGCTTGGGCTGCGCAGCCTTCGACGCCTGCTTGCCGGCGCGCCCTTGGCCTGGCGCCTGGGCCTGGGTCAACTGTTGCGCCACCCACTGGCAGCCGCCGGACAATCCCTGGCCTTCGGCCTGATCCTGCTGGCCATGGCGCTGATCGCACTGCTGCGCGCCGAATTGCTCGACACCTGGCAAAACCAGCTTCCCAAGGACGCGCCGAATTATTTCGCACTGAATATCCTGCCCGACGACAAGAATACTTTCGCTCAGCGCTTGCATGAGTTCACTACCCAGGCTGCCCCTCTCTTTCCCGTAATTCCGGGGCGCCTGACCGAAATCAACGGCCAGGCCGTGCAGCAAATCGTCAGCAAGGAATCCACCGGTGACCGCGCAGTGCAACGCGACCTGAGCCTGACCTGGGCAGCCGAGCTGCCACAGGGCAACGCCCTGAGCGAAGGCCAGTGGTGGCAGGCCAGCCCCGCTATCGACAGTGACCTTCCTGGGGTGTCGGTGGAAGCCGAACTGGCCCAGAGCCTGAAGCTGAAAATGGGCGACCAGCTCACGTTCAGTATTGGCGGCCAGCAACGCCAGGCAGTGGTCAGCAGCTTGCGCACGGTCAACTGGGACAGCTTCCAGCCCAACTTCTACATGATCTTCCAACCCGGCACCCTGCAAGACCTGCCCACTACCTACCTGACCAGTTTCTTCCTCGCGCCGGGTCATGATCAGCAGGTGGTAGCCCTGTCGCGGGCGTTCCCGGCAGTCACAATCCTGCAGGTTGATGCATTGCTCGAACAATTACGCAGCATTCTCGCCCAGGTCACGCTGGCGGTTGAGTATGTGCTGTTGTTCGTGCTTGCCGCAGGGCTGGCCGTGTTGTTTGCCGGACTGCAAGCCACGCTGGACGAGCGCATTCGCCAAGGTGCACTGCTGCGCGCCCTCGGTGCTGGGCGCAGCCTGTTGATCAAGGCGCGGCGTATCGAGTTCGGTCTACTGGGCGCAGCCAGCGGATTGTTGGCGGCGATCGGCTGCGAATTGATTACCCTGCTGCTATATCGCTACGCCTTCGACCTGAGCTGGAGCCCGCATCCATGGCTACTGCTGTTGCCAGTGATCGGTGCGCTGCTGATTGGCGGCGCCGGGGTATACGGCACTCGTCGCGCGCTCAATGCCAGTCCGTTGGCCGTGTTGCGCGAAGGGTGATCACTTCTCGTAATCGATGGCGTTGATCCACCAACACATTTCTCCGGAAGGGGTCTGGACCACGACTTCGTCGCCGACCTCTTTCTTCAACAATGCCCGGGCCATGGGCGAGTCAATCGAGATGTAGTCCATGCGCCCGTAAATCTCGTCATAGCCGACGATTCGAAAACGCTTGGTCTGGCCTTCTTCGTTCTCGATCTCGACCCAGGCGCCAAAAAACACCCGCCCCTCCTGCTCTGGCGAATACTCCACCACTCGCATGTCTTCCAGGCGCTTGCGCAGGTAGCGCACACGCCGGTCGATTTCTCGCAACAGTTTTTTGTTGTACTGGTAATCGGCGTTTTCACTACGGTCGCCCAGCGATGCCGCCCAGGTCACTTTCTGGGTGATATCCGGGCGCTTGACCCGCCATAGATGGTCCAGCTCCTGCTTCAGGGCTTCATGACCTTCCTTTGTGATGATTTGGGTGCTCAACGATTCTCTCGCTTGTAGGTGAAGGATCGACCCCGCACCGATGCTGCGGCGAAGTTCGGATTCAACCGCGGGTGATCAAGCCTTGCCGCGCAACGCGGGTCAGGTGAGCGATCACCTCGGCGGCGTCTTCGGCACTTGGCGACTGAATTACAGCCAAGTCGAAGCGGTCGCTGGCAAACTGGTCGAGGGAAGCGCGGGTATCGGCGAACTGGATCAAAAATGCAGTGGCGCTGCCTTTGCGGCGCGGCCAACCATCGAGAAAGCGAAGAAGTGTAGGCTGATGGCTACCGCCCAGCAGGATGCGCGGCACGCGAGTGGCCTGGCTAGCAGGCAGAGGGGTCAAACAGACACTGGTACGTGGACAACTCATGGAGTATTTCTCCGCCTCGCAGATCCCGCTGGGCTGCGGTGGGAGGCGTCACCGAACCAGCGCTTTAGCGGTATTTGGTGAAACCTTTTTGGTTCCTCCTGCGCCCCGCAAGTAGCTGTTTAAATCGGCGCAAGTCAGCATCCTAGAGAAGCTGCGGGCAGAATGTCAACCCGGATAAAGCGTCCCCAGTGATCTGCACGCATACGGACAGACGCCAATCACTTGCGCCGTTGTTGCTCAAGCGACAGCCGCTCGCGATCAAATGCCAGGAAATATTTGTTCACGCTGTTCACATAACTGACCGGCCCCATCCCCACCTGCTCCATGGCGATACGCTCGGTCTGGAAAAACCACTGGTTGCCGTTGAGCCCACGCCTGCGAGCTTCGGCACGCATGGCTTGAACCCGCTCCGGCCCCAGGTTGTAGGCAGCCAGGGTGAATGCCATGCGCTCACGCTCGTTGAGCTGGTTGCTGGAAAAGAACTTGCGCCGAATCAGTGCCATGTACCGCGCGCTGGCCTGCACATTACCGTCGACATTGCTGATATTGCTCACACCCACCCGCTGGGCCGCACTCGAGGTAATCTGCATCAACCCATGGGTTCCCCCGGCACCTCGGGCCGCGGGGTTCAACGAGGACTCCTTGAAGGCTACGGCAGCCAGGTTCAACCAATCGATATTCTGCTCGCTGGCATGGCGTTGCAACACTGGACGCAACGCTTCCAGGCGTTTGCGATCCTTGCGCGCCAGCGGGTTGTGAACCCGGTACAGGCGCCGGTAGATACGCTCAAAAGCCGCGTCCTGGTTCGCCGGTGGTCGATAGCCTTGGAGGAAGCGGTCAACACTGGCGTGCAGCATTACCGCATCGCGTCGCACATACCAGCGCATGGCCTCGGGAGCGGCTACCTGCACTTTGCGATCGATACGCAGCTTGGGCATGACCCTGGCCCAGCGTTCGGCAATCGGCTGTTCGACCACCGTTAGATGAAAAATGCCGGCTTGAACCATCTCGAGTACATCTTCCACCGCCAACGTAGGATCGACCCATTCGATTTTGATCGGCGGCAACTTGCGTAAGGCCAGCTTCTGGTTGATCTCATGCAAGGTATCTCCGGCGGCGCTGGCACTGGTCAGGGCCAAGGTTCGGCCAGACAACTGTTCGACCCGCTGGAAACTGCGCTCCCCCTTGCGTCCGACCAACACCATCTGAACGTTATCCACCACCGGATCGCTGGCGACCAACCCGCGTGTGGAAGTCGGATCGAGCAACTCGCCCGGCGCCGCTAAGTCGGCCTCACCACGCTGCAATGCAGCCAACAACTGCTCCTTGGCTCGGGGGATGATTTTCAGGCGAATTTCCTGACCATCGCGTGCGCGAGCGTTAAGGTAATGCTCCAAGGCACGCAGGCGATGGTATTCAACCCCCACCGACTCGCCTTTGACTTCACCGGAACTATTGCGACTCTGATTGACCAGTACCTTGAGCACCCGGCTGCTGCGAATCTGTGCAAGGTCTCGAACCTGGGTCTTGACCGTCGACTGTTGTGGCCCGGGCAAACGCGCACTCGCAGGCCCTGCCTGCAGCAGCCCTAGGCTAAGCACAATCAACAGAAACAGCGCTCGGGTCATCCGATGCAAGGTCCGCGCGTGTGGGGTTGGCGCCATAGTGTGCGGTCGTTCCATGACAATTGACCGCAAAAGACCACGACAACTCATTGAAGTTCTTCGATTTATCGAAATCCTTCGAGCTTTGCTATGCTGGCCGGCCACCGGCCTGAGGTAGCACCATGCAACTCATCGACATCGGCGTCAATCTGACCAACCCAAGTTTTGCCGACAAGCACCAAGCGATTCTCGATCGTGCCCAAGCCGCCGGTGTGGTGCAAATGCTGGTCACAGGCACCAGCCTTGAGGGTAGCGAGCAAGCGTTGGAACTGTGCCTGGCGCTGGATGAAAGCGGCCAGCGCTTGTTCAGCACCGCCGGGGTACACCCCCATGACGCCAGTAGCTGGAACGCTGCTAGCGCGCGCAACTTGCGCGCTTTGCTGGTGCAACCGCGCGTGCGTGCAGTGGGTGAATGCGGGCTCGACTTCAACCGTGACTTTTCGCCGCGCCCTCAACAAGAAAAAGCCCTGGAGGAGCAACTGGCCCTGGCGGCCGAACTGCAGATGCCGGTGTTTCTCCATGAGCGCGATGCCAGCGAGCGGCTGTTGGCAATCCTCAAAGACTATCGCGACCGCCTGCCCGCCGCGGTCGTGCACTGTTTCACCGGCGAACGCAGCGCCCTGTTCGGCTACCTGGATCTTGATCTGCACATAGGCATCACTGGCTGGATCTGCGATGAACGTCGCGGCACCCACTTGCACCCGTTGGTCAGCAGTATCCCCGAAGGCCGTCTGATGCTGGAGAGTGATGCCCCCTACCTGCTGCCACGCAGCCTGCGACCAAAGCCCAAGAGCGGCCGCAACGAACCGGCATTCCTCACGGAAGTATTGCGCGAAGTTGCGCTGCATCGTGGCGAAAGCCCCGAGCGACTTGCCGCTCATACTAGTGCTTGCGCCCGCAGTTTCTTTGGCTTGCCCGTGATTATTTGACGCATATCAACACACAACCTGTGCGCTGCGGCACAATGATGGCACCTTGCCAATAATGTTTGTTTCCGCTCAATCAGAGAAGACCTTCCATGGGTGCCTGGCTTAGCAATATCTCCTTGAAATACAAGTTCTGGGCCGTCAACGCAGTGGCCTTCGTAACGACGTTGTTCGTGGTGCTGTATGCCGTACATCTTGAGCAGCAGGCCCGGGCACAGGAAGCCCAGGCCAGAGCCGAATCGCAGGCCCAATTGCTGGCTGCCTGGCCTGCAGGCCAAGCCCTGCCGCACAACCCCTTGTGGTTGCAGTACGCCCCTGGACAAGCGCCGTCCTTTGCCGATGAAAACCTTGAGGCCCTGGCCAATGCCCAGGGTTGGGTAGAGCTGCACGGCCTGGCACTGACTGGCACCAACCCAGTGAGCGGCGCCCAGGTCATCAGCCGCGAAGGCCAACAGATCGCGGTCCTTGCGCCCTCCCCCAGCCTGCTACAGGTGTTTACCGACCGTTTCACCAATTACGCGATCTGCGTCCTGATCCTGATGCTGGCCATGCTCTGCGCCTCGCAGTTGCTGATCCGTTTCTTGCTCAGCCAGCTCAACACCCTCAAGGATGTGATGCTGCATGTGGAAAAGACCGGCGACCTCTCGGCGCGGGTCCCCTTGTCCTGCGGCGATGAAGTCGGCCAGATGGCCAGCGCATTCAATGCCATGCAGACCACCTACCACCGCGTGGTCAACACCGTTGCGCGTACGGCTGCACAGCTCGATTCAGGTGCTGCGCGCCTGGCCTCGAGCATGAACGATGTACGCCACGGGATGCTCGGGCAGCAGAGCGAAACCGATCAGGCCGCCACTGCTATCAACGAAATGACCGCCACCGTTTACCACATCGCCCAACACGCCGGTGCTACCCGGGACTTGTCGCAGACTGCCGACACGCTGGCTGGCAGTGGCCAGGAAGTGGTCAGCCGGGTGCAGACTTCGATCTCAGGATTGTCCAGCGGTGTACAGCAAACAGCCGAGATGATTCGCCAACTGGCCGAGGATAGCCAGAAGATCAATGGTGTAGTCAGCGTCATCCACAGCATTGCCGAACAGACCAACCTGCTGGCCCTCAACGCGGCTATCGAAGCCGCCCGCGCCGGAGACCTGGGCCGCGGCTTTGCCGTTGTCGCCGACGAAGTGCGCAACCTGGCCAAGCGCGTGCAGGCCTCCACCGACGAAATCACCACCATGGTTTCAGCGCTGCAGGCAGGCACCCGCGATGCCGTGGACTTCATGCAGGAAAGCTCATTCAAGGCTGACGATTGCGTGCAACAGGCTCAGGAGGCAGGGGCCGCCCTGGCCGAGATCACCAGCGCCGTGGCGCAGATGCGTGAAAGCAATACCCAGATTGCAGTCGCCGCCGAGCAACAAAGTCAGGTAGCAGAAGAAATGAATCGCGCGGTGGTGAGCATTCGTGACGTCACCGAAGAGACCGTGCAACAGACGGTCGATTCGGCCACCACCAGCAGCGAGCTGGCCACCCTCGCTGGCGAGCTCAACAAGGCCATTGGCCAACTAAAGCTATAAGCCTCATAGCTGGCGCTCATTGGCCCCCTTGCGGGGGCCGCACTATTCTTCAGGCATAACCCTGAGGATTTGCCCATGAGCAAACGCTTACCCAATCTGCACGCCTGGCAATGGCGCGGCTATCACCACAACCACCGCAACCCGACCAACCTGGTGCTGCATTTGATCGCCGTGCCGTTGTTCATCCTGGGTGTGCTGCTGGTGCTGTCCGGATTGTTCTCCCTGGACCTCGCGCAACTGGCCGTCGGCATTATCGCCTTGATCGCGGCCCTTGGCCTGCAACGCCAGGGCCATCGCCTCGAGAAACAACAGCCGGAGCCCTTCAGCAGCCGTAAGGATGCCGTCGGGCGACTGCTGGTCGAGCAGTTCATTACTTTTCCGCGCTTCGTCCTTAGCGGTGCATGGTGGCGCGCCTGGCGGGACCGCCATCGCCACTGAAGGTTTGCATGCAAGGCTCAGGCAAAGACGGTCACTGTCTGCCGGCTGATGGCCAGTAATTCGCCCTTGTCGGTCCACAGGGCCGACGCTGCATGGCCGTAACCATCGCGGGCATGTTCTGTTTGCACGCAGTATTTGCACCAGTCCAGGGTGGTCAGGCTCGGCACTGGCTGAACGAACTCGATGGTCCATGTCAGGGTGCTGCCTGCCGCTGGCCGTTTCAGGTGCGAGAGCAAGGTCGGTGGCCAGGCATCTACCAATGCCAGCAGGTGCGCTTCACTCAAGGTTTCGTCACCACCTTCGTCGCGCAACCTCACCCATCCGCCCATGCTGCGCGAGTGGTTGTTGCTGAAAGGAATACCGCCAATCGCCCAGCGCAGCGATACATGCTGCATGAACTCGGGAGTTATTCCCTTGATGTAAGGGAGTTCGGTCGCGGACTCGTCCACACTGCGCATTTCCACAGCAGGCAATGCTGCAACGTCGACCACTGACTCACGCCCGCCACCAAAACTGCCCTGCATCAGGGTGACTACCTGACCGTTCTGCATGGCACGGCCGAGCAGCGAACTGACTGCCTTGCCTTCGCGCAGCAGTTCCACCTCGAAACTGATCGGCACATCCGGCTCGGCGGGCCCGACAAAGGTGATAGCCAGGGAGCGCACTGGACGTCCAGGTGATGTCTTGGCACGCATGGTTTCGTATAGCAGTGCCGCCATCAAACCGCCAAAACAGGCACGCCCCTGCGCCCAGCTGGCAGGAATGGAGACTGCCTGGGGATGCAGACGGACTGTCTTGAGTAATTGCGAGAAATTCATGCCGACTTCATCCGTGGGAAAAATCCGATCTTAACCAGCACAGCCGGCAGCGACAGCCCGCATTTCGGCCATATAAGCGGCTTATCGCTGCTTAAGCACCACGAGTAAGCGTTCCAGCGTCACATCAGCCCGTTGTTCGGCGTCGTGCAACTGTGCCTGCCAGTGATCGACACAAGGCCTGAGGTCATGCTGCTGGTCGGCTTGCAACAGCCATTGCAAATGGTCATGCCAACTGCCCAAATCGCTTTGCGCGGCTTTGAGCAAGCGCCGCAGGCGGCGCCCGGCGTGCTCCAGTTGCGGATAGGCTTGCGCGCCATAGCGCACGCGCTTGATCAGCAGACGCAGACGGTGTCGATCGTGGGCCGGGTCCTGCAACGCCTCGCGGAGCTTGTCCCACTGTTTCTCCAGGCGCTTGTCGATACGCCGGTGCAAGCGGCGGATCAAACCCTCGCGCTCAGCTGCCCGCAGAAAAATCGGAAAGGCGTCGATAATTGCCAGCAAACGCCCCAACTCGGCACTCTCGGCAACGCTGGCAAAAGTTGCCTGACGATGCACCAGGCGCGTCTGTGCCGCCACCATCTGCTCGCGTTCGAGCAACTGCGCCGCAAGTACCTCGCGATCACGCAACGGCGTCGTCAGATTGCCCAGCGCTTTTGCCGCCCCTTCAAGCTGCTCGACGCCGGGCAGCTCACGCAATGGTCGCAGCAAGCTGCGCAAACGCCGAGTGGCGATGCGCAGGTCGTGCAACGCTTCGCCGTCGGTGTCAGCCGCCAGACGCGCCTGACAGCTGAGCAAACGAATCTGCAAGGCCAGTACCTGGGCAATCACATGGTCGAGCATGACCGACATGGTGTTCTCCTTAGTCAGCGACCCGCGCGCGATTCACGAATATAGAAACGGGCCTTTTCCGCCTTGTTGCTGCATCCTTCAAAGGCTTCGAACTGCTGCTGGGTCTTGGCTCCGGTCAACAATGACAACGCCTTGGAATAGCTGACTGTTCCGGCGAAACCTTCAGCCTTGGCCAGGTCCAGTTCCTTCCAGGCCGAATCCAACTGATTGGCGCAACTATCGCGATAGGCAGTCTTGCCAGCGCAGCCGGTCAGGACCAGAGCAATCAGAGGCAGGCAAATCCAGGCTTTCATCGGTAATACCTCAAAATAAATACACAAAGTGGCGTGTTCGACGACCAGAAAGAACAAAAGTGCCCTGCAAAGCGTAGCGCAGCGCTAATGACGATTGAAGCACAGACACGAAAGGGCGCATTGTTAGACCATCGACGCAGTCAAGCCGGGAACCATCATGAGTAAACGCGTGGCATTGGTACTGGGCTCGGGCGGAGCCCGAGGGTATGCGCATATCGGCGTGATCGAGGAGTTGGAACGACGGGGCTATGACATCGCCTGCGTGGCCGGCTGTTCGATGGGCGCGGTGATTGGCGGCATTTATGCTGCCGGCAAGCTGGATGAGTATCGCAACTGGATCGAAAGCCTGGATTACCTGGATGTGCTGCGTTTGGTGGATGTGAGCTTTCGCCTGGGCGCCATTCGCGGGGAAAAGGTGTTTGGCCAGATTCGCAAAATTGTCGGTGAAATTAACATCGAAGAGCTGCGCATTCCTTACACAGCAGTAGCTGCAGACCTCACCAACCAGCAGGAAATCTGGTTTCAGGAAGGCTGCCTGCATCAGGCCATGCGTGCTTCGGCAGCAATCCCCAGCCTGTTCACCCCGGTGGTGCAAGGTAACCGTATGTTGGTCGACGGCGGAATTCTCAACCCCTTGCCAATCATTCCGGTGGTTTCCAGCCACTGCGACATGATCATTGCGGTGAACCTCAACTCGACCAACCAGAAACAGTATCAATTGCCGGTGATCGAACGGCCGGCCGCCTTCAAGTTGCGGTTTGATAACCTGATCAGCTCTCTGGGCTCACACCTGCCGTTCCGACGCAAACAAGCTGAACAACTGATGCGCATCCAACAAGAGTTCGAGCCCCAGGCGGTGCATGTTCCCAACCCCTGGCTCAGTGATGCAGCCGATCCTGAAGCCCAGCAACCGGCTGCAGCGCCGGAAACGGACGGTGCACCGAAATCAGCGACGGGATCGTTCATCATCGACAACGTCGGCCCTGCTTCACTGCTGGACTTGATCAACCAGAGCTTCGAGGTCATGCAAACTTCGTTGGCGCAATACAAGATTGCCGGTTATCCACCGGATGTGTTGATCAACGTGCCCAAGCGGGTATGTCGCTTCTTCGAGTTTTACAAGGCGCCGGAGTTGATCGCCCTGGGGCGGGAGATTGCTCGCGATACGTTGGATAACTATGAGGCGGAGCGGCGCTGAGCGTAATCCATCCAATTCACTCAGGCCCCACCAACCGATACCCCACACCCGGCTCGGTGATGATAAAGCGCGGCGCTGTCGGATCATCACCTAGCTTTTGCCGCACATGCGCCACGACAATGCGCAGGTAATGACTGTCATCTACATGGGTAGGTCCCCAGATATCCTTGAGCAGTTGCTGCTGGGTGATCACCCGCCCAGGGTGCGTAGCCAGTTGCGCCACCAGTGCGTATTCCTTGCGAGTCAGGGCAACTTCAACCCCATCCAGGGTCACCTTGCGAAAGGCCAGGTCGACCGTCAGCGGACCAAAACTCGGTGCCACATCGGTGGCCGTGGCCTGCGGCGCCTGGCGCAAGAGTGCACGCACCCGTGCCAAAAACTCCTGGATGCCGAACGGTTTGGTCACGTAGTCGTTGGCTCCGTTATCCAGTGCCTCGACTTTCTGCACCTCACTGGCACGTACCGACAACACCAGAACCGGCACCGCACTCCATTCACGCAATTCGCGCAGTACCTGCTGGCCATCCATGTCGGGCAGGCCCAGATCCAGCACCACCAGGTCCGGCCGGGTGAGTGCCGCCTGGGCCAGGCCTTCGGCGCCGGTGGCGGCCTCCAGCACTTTATAGCCTTGAGAATTCAGGCTGATGCGCAAGAACTTGCGAATCTGTGGTTCATCGTCGATGACCAGAAGGGTTGCTATCTGGCTCATAAGGCTTCGCTTTCAGGCTCGGGCTGCGCGGGGAGCGGCAAGCATAAAGTGATGCAGGTGCCGTGGCCATCGATGCCCTCGCCCACCAGAATTCGCCCACCGTGCGCCCCGATCATGCCCTGGCAAATCGCCAGACCAAGACCCGTGCCTTGCCCGCCGCGATCCCCCCGCGCGGCGGTATAGAACATGTCGAAAATTTTCTCGCGATCCGCTGGCGGAATACCGGGCCCTTCGTCACTGACGGCAAAACTCAACTGTTCATCGTCAGCCGATACGCGCAACTGCAAGCGCCCATTGGTGGGCGAGAAACGCGCCGCGTTCTCCAGCACATTGACCAGCGCCTGCTCGATCAGGGCAGCATGGACAAACAGCAACGGCAAGCCATCCGGCACTTCAGTGGAAACCTGCAACGGTGTCAGTAGCACTCGCAAGCGGTTAAGGGCACTGCCGACAATGTCGGTTGGCGCCACCCAGTCGCGGGCCAGTTTCAATCCGCCATGTCCCAGGCGTGTCATATCCAGCAGGTTCTGGATGTAACGGTCCAGGCGCTCGGCTTCGTTGCGCGTACCTTCAAGCAACTCCTGGCGGTCGGCTGCAGGGATCGCTTCGCCCAGGGCCAGCAGGCTGTCAATGCTGCCGCGCATGGCGGTGAGCGGCGTGCGCAGGTCATGGGAAACCGAGGCCAGCAATGCGCTGCGCAATTGCTCTGTTTCACCGTGCAGGCGCGCGGCCTCAAGTTGTTCAGCCAGGCGTGCGCGGGCCAGGGCCTGGGCCAGAGGCTGGCTGAGCGCCTTGAGCAGGCGCCGGCGTTGCGGGGTAAGGCTCTGGCCCTGACGCGGACGCACACCGATCAGCGCCAGCGGCTGCTCTTCGACAGAAAGCGGCCACCACCACCAACGCCCATTGGGCAAGGTATCGCTGCCAAGGCCCGCGGCCTGATCATGCTGCCAGGCCCAATCGGCGGCAGCCCGCTCGTTATCGTTGAATTGCACGTTGCTGGCCGTGGCAACCTGCAGGCGTCCTTCGACATCCCGTTCAAGCAGGCACACCTGCAAATCGTTCCAGCCATCGAGGTGTTGCCCGGCGGCGTTGAACACGGCCTGTCGGTCAGTGGCGGCAGTCAGTTTGCGCGTCAGGTCGAGCAGTTGGTTGGTCTGCTCCTGGGTTTCACGCAGCGCCTGCAATTGCCGGCGCTGACGTGCGGCCAGGTTACCGGTGAGTGCTGCCATCAACAGGAAAAACAGCGACGTCAGCACGTCCTCTTCACGCTGGATGCTGAAGGAGAAGTTCGGCGGAATGAACAGAAAGTCGTAAGTCAGAAACGACATGACCGCACAGGCCAGGGCCGGACCCAGGCTGCTGCGCACCGCCACCAGCAACACCGCGGCAAGAAACACCAAGGAGATGTTGGGCAGTGCCAAAACCGTGGACACACCCCAGGCGATGCCTGCTGCCAGCAAGGTTGCAATCAGCGCCAACAGGTAATGACGCCAGACCCAGACCTTCTTAACCGCCGCACTTTGCGGCTCAGGCCGGTCGTCACGGTCGAGTACGTTGATTTCCAGGCCATGGGCTTCACGCAACAAGCGCGTGGCCACACCGGCACCGAACAACCGCCGCCGCAGGCGATCACGGGACTGGCCGACCAGTACCAGATTGGCGCGCCGTTCGAGGGCATGCTGGATCAATGTCCTGGCCACTTCGCCCGCGCGCAGCAGCACCACTTCACCGCCCAGGCGCTCCGCCAATTGCTGGGCTGCCTGCAAACGCTGGCGGGCTGCTTCGTCGCGCAGTTTGCCATTGTCGACATGCACCATGCTCCAGGGCAGGTGGCGGCGCTGGGCCACCCGGCAGGCATGGCGCACCAGGCGCTCGGCCTGGACATTACCATCGACCCCGACCAGCAAGCGACCGCGCAAAGAGGGTGCATCCTGGCCGAGCTGGCGATAACCGTGGGCAAGGTCGGCATCCACCTGTGCCGCTGCGGTCTGCATCGCCAACTCACGCAACGCCGTAAGGTTGGTCTGGCTGAAAAACGCATCGATTGCCGCCCTCGCCTGTTCGGGCACGTACACCTTGCCCTCGCGCAAACGCTCAAGCAATTCCCGTGGTGGCAGATCGATCAGAACCAATTCAAAGGCTTCCTGCAACACCCAGTCCGGCAGGGTTTCACGGACCTGCACGCCGGTAATACCGCGCACTTGGTCGTTGAGACTTTCAAGGTGCTGGACGTTGACCGTGGTGTAGACGTCTATGCCCGCAGCCAACAGCTCCTGCACATCCTGCCAGCGCTTGGCGTGGCGGCTGCCGGGGGCGTTGCTGTGGGCCAACTCGTCGACCAGCGCCAGTTGTGGCGAGGCCTTGAGCAAGCCATCGAGGTCCATCTCTTCCAACTGCACGCCGCGATACTCGCAACGCAGCAGGGGCTGCTGCGCCAACCCGGCAAGCAAGGATTCGGTTTCAGCGCGGCCATGGGTTTCAACTACCCCCGCCAGCACCTGCACACCTTGGCGTACCTGGGCATGGGCGGCCTGGAGCATGGCGTAGGTCTTGCCCACTCCCGGCGCGGCACCGAGGAACACCTTGAGCCTGCCGCGCCCTTCGCGCGGCAGCCCGGCCAACAACGCATCAGCGCGTTCGGAGTTGCTATCGCTCACTGCCTATCCTTACTTTGACGTCGGGGCCAGCCGTTCTAAGCTGGCATTCAGAGCCAGTACATTGACCACCGGTGGTCCGATCAATGGCTGCAGGGTGGACTGCTCGGCCAACGCTTGCAAGGCCTCGACACTGAGTTGACGCGCCGCTGCTACCCGCGGCAGTTGATAAGCGATGGCGGCGGGCGACAAGTGCGGGTCCAGGCCGCTGCCGGAGGTCGTCAGCAGATCCAGCGGCACCGCACCCTGCGCCGCTACATACAGCTGCGCAGCACGTTGATTGATGCGCTCGGCCAGCGCTGGATTGCTCGGTGCCAGGTTACTGGCGCCACTGGCGACCGTTGCATAATCGGCAGCAGAAGGTCGTGAGTGAAACCAGGCATCGCCCTCGAACGCCTGGGCAATCAACAGCGAGCCGCGCACATTGCCCTGGTCATCACGCAGCAGGCTGCCATTGGCCTGCTCGGGAAAGGCAACTTGTGCCACCCCGGTGACCACCAGCGGATACACCACTCCGGTGATCAGGGTCATCAGCAGAATCAGGCTCAAGGCCGGACGTACGTAAGTTGTCATGGTCGTCTCCCTGGTATCAGACCAGATGCAAAGCAGTGAGCAGCATGTCGATCAACTTGATCCCGGCAAACGGCACGATCAGCCCGCCCAACCCGTAGATCAGCAGGTTGCGGCGCAGCAGGTGTGCGGCACTGGCGGCTTGCACCCGTACCCCACGCAAGGCCAGCGGAATCAGTACCACGATGATCAAGGCGTTGAAGACAATCGCCGAAACGATCGCACTTTGCGGGCTGCTCAGTTGCATGAGGTTGAGCACACCCAATTGCGGATAAAGTGCCGCAAACAGTGCCGGCAGAATGGCGAAGTACTTGGCCACGTCGTTGGCAATGGAAAAGGTCGTCAGGGCACCACGAGTCACCAGCAACTCCTTGCCAACCTGAACCACGTCCAGCAGCTTGGTCGGATCGCTGTCCAGGTCAACCATGTTGGCAGCTTCGCGGGCCGCCTGGGTGCCGTCGTTCATGGCCATGCCGACATCGGCCTGCGCAAGCGCGGGGGCGTCATTGGCGCCGTCACCGCACATGGCAACCAGCCGCCCGTCGTTCTGCTCCTGGCGAATGCGCGCCAGTTTTTTCTCGGGCGTAGCTTCGGCGAGGACGTCATCGACACCTGCCTCGGCAGCAATTGCAGCCGCCGTCAGCGGGTTGTCCCCGGTAACCATCACGGTACGAATGCCCAGTTTGCGCAGTTCGGCAAAACGTTCGCGAATTCCCGGCTTGACCACATCCTTGAGGTGAATCGCGCCCAGCAGGTGCTTGTCGACACATACCAGCAACGGGGTACCGCCACTCTGGGCGATCTTGTCCACTTCACGCGACAAGGACGCGGGCATTTCCAGACGCTGCATACCAACGAACGCCAGCACCGAATCGACTGCGCCCTTGCGAAACCGTCGCTGCTGATAATCCACACCCGACAACCGGGTTTCAGCGCTGAACGCCACTGGCGTCAGTTGATTTGCACATGGCTCGGCAAAATCATGCGCCTGGCGCAGGAACTCGACGATCGACTTGCCCTCGGCGGTATCGTCCGCCAGCGACGCCAGCAAGGCGCCCTCGCCCAACTCCCTGGAAGTCACACCGGGAGCGGCGTGCAAGGCACTGCAACGACGATTGCCGAAGGTGATGGTGCCGGTCTTGTCGAGCATCAGCACATGTACGTCTCCGGCCGCTTCCACGGCGCGGCCAGAACGGGCGATAACATTGAGACGCACCAGGCGATCCATGCCGGCGATACCAATGGCCGACAACAGGCCACCGATGGTGGTGGGGATCAAGGTGACCAACAGCGCCACCAGAAACACCAGGGGGATACTGCCGCCGGCAAAATGGGCGAAGGGTTGCAGCGTGACCACCACGACCAGGAAAATCATGCTCAAACCGATCAGCAGGATATCCAGGGCAATTTCGTTGGGCGTCTTCTGGCGCCTGGCGCCTTCGACCAGGGCGATCATGCGGTCCAGGGTCGACTCGCCGGGGTTGCTGGTGATGCGGATCAGCAGCCAGTCGGAAACCAGGCGCGTGTTACCGGTTACCGCCGAACGATCACCACCAGACTCTCGAATCACTGGCGCCGACTCACCCGTGATCGCCGCTTCGTTCACCGCAGCAATGCCTTCGAGTACTTCACCGTCGCCGGGAATCATCTCGCCTGCCAACACCTTGACCACATCATCCTTGCGCAGGCTGCTCGCCGGCACCACCTCGAAACTGCGCGAGGCATTGCGCCGCCTGGCATTGAGACCTTGGCTACCGGCTTTGAGACTGTCGGCGCGCGCCTTGCCACGTCCCTCTGCCAGGGCTTCGGCAAAATTGGCAAACAACACGGTGAACCACAGCCACACGGCGATTTGCACCGCCACCGCCACAGGCACCTGGCTGTAGGGAACCAGGCACAGCAAGGTGGTGAATATCGCAGTCAACTCCACCACCAGCATTACGGGTGAGCGCTTGAGCTGACGTGGGTCGAGCTTGACGAAAGCCTGTACCAACGCCGGACGCCACAGTGCCGCAAAGGTAGTCGGCGGCATGGCGGCCGGAGCGGCTTTCACTTCAGGAATGGGCATATTCATCATTCGTTCCTCAGAAACCCAGGCTCAGGTGTTCGGTGACAGGGCCAAGGGCCAGGGCCGGCAGGAATGTCAGGCCACCCACCAATACGATGGTGACCACCAGCAACGTGGCGAACAACGGGCCATGAGTCGGAAAGCTGTTCTCACCCTGCGGCGCGGCTTTCTTCATCGCCAGGCTGCCCGCCAGCGCCAGCACTGGGAGGATGTAGCCGAAGCGGCCAATCAGCATGCCCAGGCCCAACATCAGGTTGTGGAAGGTGGTGTTGGCACCGAAGCCGGCGAACGCTGACCCGTTGTTGGCACTGGCCGAGGTGTAGGCGTAAAGCAACTGACTGAAACCATGCGCACCAGGATTGCTGATCGCGGCGGCAGGACCTGGCAGGCTCGCCGCCAAGGCTCCCAGCACCAGCACACCGACCGGCATTACCAGCAAGGTTGCCACCAGCAGTTGCACTTCTCGGGCCTGGAGTTTCTTGCCCAGATACTCCGGTGTGCGACCAATCATCAAGCCTGCCAGGAACACCGCGATCAACACATTGAGCAACATGCCGTAGAGCCCGGCACCGACGCCACCGAAGATCACTTCACCGACCATCATGTTGACCAACGCGACCATGCCGCTGACCGGGTTGAGACTGTCGTGCATGTTGTTCACCGAGCCGTTGGAGGCTGCGGTTGTAGTCACCGTCCAGAGCACACTGGCGGTGGTAGCAAAGCGGCTTTCCTTGCCTTCAAGCGGAGCAGTCTGCTCTACCTGCGGGTTGTTCAAGCTCGGATTGACCTGGTACTCCGACCACAGTGCAGTACCGCCACCGATCAGAAACAATGCCAACATGCAGGCAATGATTGCCTGGCTCTGACGCAGATCCTTGACGTAATGACCGAATGTGAACACCAACGCCGCGGGAATCAGGATGATCGAGGCCATCTCGAACAAGTTGCTCCAGGCCGTCGGGTTCTCGAAGGGGTGCGCGGAGTTGACGCCGAAGAAACCACCGCCATTGGTACCCAATTGCTTGATTGCAATTTGACTGGCCGCAGGGCCGAGCGGAACTGTCTGGTCAGCGCCTTGCAGGGTCAGGGCCTGGATGTAGTGACCGAAGGTTTGCGGCACGCCCTGCCATACCAGCAGCAACGCCAACAGCAGGCACAGCGGCAGCAAGCCGTAGAGCGTGGCACGGGTCATGTCGACCCAGAAGTTGCCCAGTGTCAGGGCCGAGCGCCGCGCAATACCACGGCACAACGCGACCAGCACGGCCAACCCCGTGGCAGCACTGACAAAGTTCTGCACCGTCAGCCCCATCATCTGGCTCAGGTAGCTGACCGAGGCTTCGCCACTGTAGGCCTGCCAATTGGTGTTGGTGACAAAGCTCACTGCGGTGTTGAACGCCAGTGACCATTCCTGGCCTGGCAAGTGTTGCGGGTTGAGCGGCAGGTAGCCCTGGAGCAGCAACACCGAAAAAACCAGAACGAAACCGGCCAGGTTGAATGCAAGCAAGGCCAGGGTGTACTGCTTCCAGCTTTGCTCGACCTGCATGTCGACCCCGGCCAATCGATAACATCCCCGCTCAAGCGGCCCCAGTACCGGGGACAGCCAGGTGCGCTGACCTTCCATCACCTTGTAGTAAAAACGCCCGAGCCAGGGCGCCGGGACCAGCACCAGCGCGAAGAACGCCAGCAGCAACGCGTAATCGTAACTGTGCATGGCGGCTCCTATCCCCGGTCGGCGCGCAGCAGCGCGACCATCAGGTAGATCATCAACGCCACTGCCAACAGCAGGGCCACCCCATCCAGAATGCTCATCGCAACTCTCCGTCCTTACGGCACTTCGCCGCTGACGGTCATTCTCGGTAGCGCTGCTGTAAAGGTGCGAGACCAGAGCCCTGGCCAGATCATAAAGAATGCGTAAAGAACGCTATCAGTGCCCCGCCAATGCCAGCCACTGTGGCGGCTGCACGTAGCCGGCGGCCCAGTCGATAACGGCTTCTGCCGGCATGGGCCGGGCAATACCATAGCCTTGGGCGACATCACAGCCCAGTCCCATCAACAGTTGCCCGTGCTCGATGGTCTCCAGACCCTCAGCGACCACCTCGCGCCCGAACGCCCTGGCCAGACCAATCACTGCCCGCGTCAGAGCAAGATCGTCATGGTCGTTGAGGATGTCACGAACAAAGGATTTATCGATCTTGATAGTACGCGTCGGCAGGCGCTTGAGATAACTCAGGGACGAATAGCCAGTACCGAAATCATCCAGAGAGAACTGCACACCCAGTCGCTGACAGGCCTCAAGACACTGGCTCACACGCTGAATATTCTCGATCGCCACCGATTCGACAATTTCCAGATCGAGCATCTGCGGCGCTACGGTGGGGTGACGCCCCAGCAATATTGTCAGGCGCTCGACAAAATCGCTGCGCTGAACGTGCCGCGCCGCGATGTTGATGCTCACCGGCCAAACGTGCCCGGCCTGCTGCCAGCGCTGCATTTGCGCCATGGCCTGGGTGATTACCCATTCGCCGATGTCGACAATCAGGTCCGTCTGCTCTATCAGTGGCAAAAAATCGGCCGGCGCGACCAAACCCTTGATCGGATGCTGCCAGCGCAGCAAGGCCTCGAAACCGAGAACCTGGCCGCTGCGCATGTTGACCTTGGGTTGGTAATGCAGGCAAAGCTCGCCCTTGATCAAGGCCTGACGCACCCGAGCCACGGTCTGGTGGGTAGCCTTGACCTCACGATCCAGCGACACATCGAACAAGTGGTAGCGATTACGTCCACTCTGCTTGGCGACATACAGCGCCTGATCGGCATGCCGTACCAGAGTGTCAGCGTCTTCGTTGTCGAGGGGAAACAGCGTCACCCCGATGCTGGCGCTGACACTCACCTCACGATCCTTGATCGAATACGGCGCTGCAACCGCCTTGAGAACTCGCTGCAAGGCCAGGTGCAATTGCCCGGAGTCCTGCACAGCACGCAAAATAAGCACGAACTCGTCACCCGAAAGGCGCGCTACTTCGTCGCCACCGCGCAAGATGCCCTTCAGGCGGTTGGCGACCTCGACCAGCAACAAGTCGCCGCAGGCATGGCCATAGCCATCATTGACCGCCTTGAAACCATCCAGATCGAGCATGCACACAGCCAGGGCGATGTCCTTGCTTCGGGAGAACTCCAGCGCCTGATTCAGCAAGTCCGAAAGGTATGCACGATTGGGCAGCCCGGTCAGCACGTCATGCCCCACCCGCCACTGCAGCGTATGCAGCAACTGGCGTTTCTCGGTCACGTCGAAGCGGATGGACACGTACTTGCGCACCCGGCCACTGGCAGGATCGATCAGCGGCACCATGGTGCTGTCGACCCAGTACAGCGAACCATCCTTGGCGCGGTTGCAGATTTCGCCCTTCCACATCCTGCCGGCAACCAGCGCAGTCCACATACCCTCGAAAAAAGCCGGGTCGTGCAGGCCGGAGTTGAGGATGCGGTGATTGGCCCCCAGCAGTTCATCGCGACTGTAGCCCGAGATACTGCAGAACTGCTCGTTGACGTAAGTGATCCTGCCACTCAAGTCGGTTTCGGAAAAAATCGCGGCTGCATCAACAGCCGTGCGGTAATTATCGTCCATGAAAATCTCGTACCAGTGGGTAAGCGATTGCAGCGCTCGACCAGCACTGATTCTTTAGTTCGAAGCAGCCGTCTACGCCGGGTGGTTAACGTAGACGGTTGGTAATAACCACACGAATTACATCACATTTCATGAGCAAATGTGACGAAATCAGCTGCGACCAAATGCTTATGGATTTAAACAACCAATTGATTTTCAACAAAAATTTACTGACCAAACAGTCAAATAGATAACACACCCCGACATTTAGGCCTAGTAAGCGCTGACGACCCTACGCGCTGAAGCACTCGAACCGGTCTGACCAGTTGTTGCTACCTTTCATCCAAAGACCTCTTGCAAAGCCCGAAAACCCGCGCATACACTAACTACGCACTGGACATACCGGTAAGACCACAATAATTAAGTCCTCCGCTCTTTCGCCCCTTCCAGGCATCGAAGCAAGGACACCGATCAGAGATCCCTCCCATGCTCAAATGGTGCTCGCGTTCGATCTTCCTCCAAGTAGTGCTCGGCCTGGTGCTAGGCGTCGCCTGTGGCCTCAGCTTTCCCGAAGTGTCCCTACAGTTGAAACCCTTGGGCGACGGCTTTATCAAGCTGATAAAAATGCTCATTGGACTGATCGTGTTCTGCGTTGTAGTCAGCGGTATTTCCGGTGCAGGCGACCTGAAGAAGGTTGGCCGCATCGGGCTTAAATCGGTCATCTATTTCGAGATCCTCACCACCATTGCCCTGGTCATCGGCCTGGTGTTTGCCTTTACCTCCGGAATCGGCAGTGGCGCCAACATCCACCTCGATCAACTCTCCACCGCTGAGGCTGGCAACCTGGCTGATCGCGGCCAGCACATCCACGGCACCGCGGCGTTTCTCATGGACCTGATCCCGACGTCGGTGATCGGTGCCTTCGCAGACAACAACATCCTGCAAGTGCTGCTGTTCTCGGTACTGTTCGGCAGCGCCTTGAACCTGGTAGGTGAAGCCGCCTCGGGCATCTCGCGACTGATCAACGAGCTGAGCCATGTGATCTTTCGCATCATGGGCATGATCGTGCGCCTGGCGCCGATCGGCGTGTTCGGTGCCATCGCGTTCACCACCAGCAAATATGGCCTCGAATCGCTGCAGCACCTGGGTGGCCTGGTCGCTTTGTTCTACCTGACCTGCACAGGTTTTGTGCTGCTGATTCTGGGTACCGTGATGCGCCTGTCGGGCCTGCGTATCCTGCCGTTCATCAAGTACCTGCGCGAAGAGTTGACCATTGTCCTGGGCACCGCATCCTCGGACGCCGTACTGCCGCAAATCATGCGCAAGCTGGAGCATCTGGGGATTGGCAATTCCACTGTCGGCCTGGTGATCCCGACCGGTTACTCCTTCAACCTTGATGGCTTCTCGATCTACCTGACGTTGGCTATTGTCTTTATTGCCAACGCTACCGGCACACCGCTGGCAATGACCGACCTGCTGACCATTTTGCTGGTATCGCTGATCACCTCCAAAGGTGCCCACGGTATTCCGGGCTCGGCGCTGGTAATTCTGGCGGCAACGCTAACGGCCATTCCTGCGATTCCGGTGGTGGGTCTGGTGCTGGTGCTGGCCGTGGACTGGTTCATGGGGATCGGCCGGGCGCTGACCAACCTGATCGGCAACTGCGTGGCCACCGTAGCCATCGGCCGTTGGGAAGGTGATATCGACATGGAGCGGGCCAATAATGTGCTGGCCGGTAAACAGGGTTTTGGTTTTGCCCAACGCAAGACACCCCACGCCCACCAACAAGAGTTCTGAGTGAAGTGGCCGGCGCCAAGGGTGCCGGCCACAGGAGCAAACCATGCAAGTGTTCTCATGGAGTGAACAGTGATTACTTCATCGACTGTAGTGAATTCGGTAGTGGAAAAACTTCGCCAAGCCCTGGCCCGAGGTCAATGGCGCTCCGGCGACATGCTTCCGGGCCAGCGCGAGTTGGCCGAACAATTGGGTATCAGCCGACCCAGCCTGCGAGAAGCGGTAACCGTCCTGGAGACCCTCGGTCTGGTGCGTTCGATGCCTGGTAAAGGCGTATTGGTGCTGGACGCCGAGCTGGCCGAAAGTGCCACACCACAGTCCGCGGTGGCAGAAGCCAGCCTGGAGGATGTCCTGCAACTGCGCTACACCCTGGAGCCGTTCATCGTCGGCCTGGTGGCCCAGTCTGTGAGCAGCAAGGAAATCGGCCAGCTACGCCTGACCCTGATGGACATGCGCGAAGCCCTCGACGCGCAAGACAGCGAAGCTGGGGTCAATGCCTACATCGCCTTCCATGAAGAGCTGTTCACCCTCACTGCCAACCCGATTTTCCAGAGTGTGGTGCAACAGACCAGCAATGCCCTCAAGCAAAGTGCTGCGGTGTTGCGCAACTCTCCTGAGCACCTGGCGGCGCGCCTGGAGGAAAACGAAGCAGTGGTACGCGCCATTCGCAACAAGAACAGCGCCCAGGCCAGCGCGCAAATGCGCCACCACATACTCCAGGAAGGTCGGCGCATGGGTATCGAACTGAATATCCCGGACGAACATCCGGTCATCTGACCCCAGGAGAGCATTGATGAACACCAGCGCCCAAGCGTCTGTGACCGCCCTGCCTGTCCTGCTTGCCCACGGCGAAGTGCGCCTGTCAGCCGAGCAGATCTATCCGCGCCTGTTCGATGCGATTCTTGAACAGCGCCTGGCACCGGGCAGTGCCTTGCCTGAACAGGCACTGGGTGAAGCGTTCGGCGTCAGCCGCACGGTGATTCGCCGGGTGTTGGGCCGCTTGTGCGATCAACAGGTAATCGTCCAGCGCCCCAGCCATACCGCCCGTCTGGCCGCGCCTGACCCACAACAGGCGCGACAAATCCTCAGCGCCCGACGCCTGGCCGAAACCACGTTGATCACCCTGGCGGCACAACGCTCGCGACCGGCCAAGATCCGCCAATTGCGCGAACTGGTCGCCCGTGAACGCCAGCACCATGAGCAAGGCCAGCGCTGCACGGCCATTCGCCTGGGCGGTGAATTCCACCTGAAACTGGCGGAGATCGCCAACAATGCCCCACTGACCCGCTTTCTCAATGGCTTGGTACCACAGACCTCATTGATCATCGCCCAATACGAAACGCGTCCCTGCAGTCACTGCGCCTGGCAAGAACATGCGGCCATCATCGATGCTCTGGAGCAGGGTGATGCCAGTGCTGCCCTGACCCTCATGCACGAGCATCTGGACCATATCGAAGCCAAACTCGATCTGCAGTCTGTGGTTGGCGACTGAAATGCGCACGCTGTTCGTCTATCCCCGGCTGCGGCTCGCGCCTGCACCTCGGCAACTGCCTATACTGAAAAATATTGAGAGATAATCCTGTCGCAAGGGGGTAGCGCTTGTGACCCCCCGTGCCCTTCTCTTTCTGTTGGTGATTCTGCTTGCACTAAGCGGTTGCGCCTCGCGACAAAAGCCCGTCGAACCTCCCCCGGTGCAACTGAGCCCTGCCACCTGGGAGCAGATCGACCGGGAAATCATCCAGGCCTCCCTGGCCAGTACCAGTTCAGTCAACGACTATGCCCGACGCTCCATGCGCGTATGGAGGGATCGCGTGCAGCAGTTCACCGAAAGCGAGTTCATTCCCTGGTTCACTGGTTACTGGACCCAGCAGTGGCTGACCATGAAAGTCGCTTGGTACAAAATGAACAGTGGCGATGGTAAAGACCCGCCAGAGAAGCGCCTGGCGCTTTATCTGCAAGAGCAGTATCACCGCCAGGTGCTCGACCAGGTCGCCAAGGAAATCGACCCCGAAGGGATTCGTGATCGCGCCATGGAACTGTATATCCAGCTACTGGGCCAGCAATTGCAGCAAATTGCCCAGCGTTATCGCGCACCGGCGCAGCAGTTTAATCTACGCCTGACGCGAATCCAGGCGATTAACCTCGGGCCGCCGGCCGCGCGCAATGCCTCGCTCTACCAGTTGCTTTTCAGCAAACCGCTTGCCGAGCAACCCGCTTATGCCGCCTTGGTCGGGCATATGCACAGTACAGTGCGCGCTGGCACCCAACGCTCGGATGTCGGCCTATCCTCGGTGGCCCAACAGGCCAGTGAAAAACTCGGCGCAACCCTGGCGCCGCGCGGTATCGCCAGCGCAGTGGCAACGGCGGTTGGCCGCGTTGCCGGCTCACTGATCTCAGTGGCCGCGGCGGGCTATGGCGTCATCACCCACAATCAGGAACAGCCCGCCATGATCGAGCAACTGCGGGTGATCCTCAATGTTGCGCTCAATGAGGAATGGCGAGAGCTGATGGACAACCGCAAGACTGGCGCCATGGCCGGGGTGTATTACTTGTCCGGCGAGATCGAGGAAGGCCTGCTCGGCACCCGGCGTATGGGCATTGAACCCGACAGCGGTTCGCTACGTATTGTGCTGCCGGCGCCGTAACCGGCCTCAAGCGACAGCGCGATTGTCATTTACCGCCTGAGCAGAGGTCGGCAGGCCAAAAATGCGATCGAACAGCCAGTTGTACACAAAGGTGTAGCAAGGAATCAGAATGATGAAAGCCAGGTCCACCAGGAAGGCTTCGACCAGACTCATGTCCAGCCACCAGGCAATCAGCGGGATCAGGTAAACCACTAATGTCAGCTGAAAACCGATGGCATGCGCCACGCGCCGGGCAACGCTGCGCCCACGCTTTACCTGACTGCTTTCCCAATACTCGAACAGCGTGTTGTAGATGAAGTTCCAGGCCATGGCGATGGTGGTGATCATCACCGCCAGCGGGCCGGTATTGCTTGGCGCCGTATCCGACAAATAGGCCAGGCCCAAGGTCGACATGCACAGGCCAATTGCTTCATAAGCGCTCACATAGACCAGTTTGCGTTTCACCCCTTGCACGTTACCACCTCAATTTCGTCATCAAACGCAGCCCATCCGGGTTGCAGAGGCGCGCAAGAGTGCGTCAATATTTCTGATAGAAAAAGTCAGCAGCTATCAATTTTACTGACAACAGGAAGTACCCTTTGAATTTCTCCAGTGACAACATCGAGCTTTTCCTTGCCGTACTTGATCGTGGCTCGTTCTCTGCCGCTGCGCGTGCCTTGGGCCGGGTGCCCTCGGCCATAAGCATGGCGATTGGCAACCTGGAGGCGGAATTGGGCTATCCGCTGTTCGAACGCACGCATCGAGAAACCCGTCCGACCGCCCTGGCCCAAGCCCTCGAACCCCATGCACGCATGATCGCTGGGCAACTGGAGCTGCTGCAGGTACATGCCCTTGAGCTGTCTCTGGGATTGGAGAGCACGCTGGCAATCAGCGTGGTCCCGGACATCGATCACCGTCCACTACTGACCGCGATCAAAGCCGTCAGCGAACGCTACCCATTACTGGACATCGAAATCCTCAACGCCCCACAGGAGCAGGCCCTACAGTTGCTGCAGCAGGGGCGAGTCAGTTTGTGCCTGGCTTTTGCCGGATTGACCGTCGATCCGCAGCAACGCTTCCAGAATATCGGCATGGAGTCATTGGTGGCAGTTATCTCGCCGCAGCACCCTGCCCTTGCGCACCACCCCCGGCAAATTGCCTACCTCGAAGACTTGGTCAATGTCCGGCAAATCCTGATAGCCAGCCACGATCTGCCGATCACCGATACACGCGCACTGATCGGCAAAGCCCAGTGGCGCACCGATAGTTTGAGCATGGCCTTGGAGATGGTAGAGGCGGGCCTGGGCTGGGGCGATTTTCCGTTGTCACGGGTTGCTCCGCTCCTCAAGGCCGGACGCTTGCTGCGCCTGGATTTCAACAACACCCGCAACGAACTGCAACTGCCCGTGCATGCCTTTTGGCGGCAAAGCCACCCCCTGCAGAAAGCGGCGCAAGAACTGGTCAGGATGCTCGGCGCATAAGGGTTTACCCGGCACCACTGGCAGAATAAACCTGACGTTCCCCTGCGGCATTCTGACTTTCAATTTTTCCAGACTGCGGCCGATAGCCTCATCGACAGGTACGAGCAACGCCAAAAGCACCGCTCGGCACTCCTCCTTACTGGCTAAAGGTCTCGCAACATGAACCTGAAATTTCGCCACAAGATCCTGCTGTGCGCCTGCGGCGTCGTGGTTCTGGCATTTGCTTTGTTCACCCTCTACAACGACTACCTGCAACGCAACACCATCCGGCAGAACATCGAGTCATCGGTCAAACAGGCCGGTGCATTGACCGCCAGCAGCGTGCAGAACTGGATGAGCGGCCGCATTCTGGTGCTTGAGAACCTGGCCCAGAACGTTGCCCATCAGGGTGCCAACGCCGACTTCGCCGGCCTTGTCGACCAGCGTTCGCTCACCAGCAACTTCCAGTTCACCTACGTGGGCCAGGCCAACGGTGTATTCACCCAGCGTCCGGACGCAAAAATGCCTGATGGCTACGACCCACGCCAGCGCCCTTGGTACACCGCTGCCGTGGCCGCCAACCAGCCTATGCTGACGCCACCCTACATGGCCGCAGTCGGTGGTTTGGTCGTAACGATTGCCATGCCGGTGAAAAGCAACGCCAGCGGTGAACTGCTCGGCGTAGTCGGCGGCGACCTGAGCCTGGCGAGTCTGGTCGATATCATCAACGCGGTGGACTTCGGTGGCATCGGCCACGCGTTCCTGGCTGATCGCAATGGCCAGGTTATCGTCAGCCCGAACAAAGACCAGGTGATGAAAAACCTCAAGGACATCTACCCTGGTAGCAACCTGCAAGTGGCACCAGGTATTCACGACGTGAACCTGGGCGGCGAAGCGCGAATCATCTCGTTCGCGCCGGTCAGCGGCCTGCCTTCCGCCGACTGGTACATCGGCCTGTCTATCGACAAGGACAAAGCCTACGTCGCCCTCAGCCAGTTCCGCACCTCTGCCATCATTGCCATGCTCATTGCCGTTGCCGCTATTGCTGGCCTGCTGAGCCTGCTGATTCCGGTGCTGATGCGTCCGCTGACCACCATGGGCCGCGCCATGAAGGACATCGCCCAAGGAGAAGGTGACCTGACCCGCCGCCTGGTAGTGGAAAACAAGGACGAATTCGGCGAACTGGCGGGTGCGTTCAACCAGTTCGTCGAGCGTATTCATGCCTCGATTGCCGAAGTATCCTCGGCCACCCGCCAGGTGCATGACCTTTCGGAGCGCGTGATGAGTGCGTCCAACGCCTCGATTGTCGGTTCCGAAGAACAAAGCATGCGCACCAACAGCGTGGCCGCTGCCATCAACGAGCTCGGTGCCGCTACCCAGGAAATCGCGCGCAACGCCGCCGATGCCTCGCAACACGCCAGCGGTGCCAGCGAACAAGCCAACGACGGTCGCCAGGTGGTGCAGGAAACCATCGCCGCGATGACCTCACTGTCGCAGAAAATCAGCGAATCCTGCGAACAGATCGAAACCCTCAATGCCAGCACCGACGACATCGGGCAGATTCTCGATGTGATCAAGGGTATCTCCCAGCAGACCAACCTGCTGGCCCTCAACGCGGCGATCGAAGCTGCCCGCGCTGGCGAAGCCGGCCGCGGTTTTGCCGTGGTCGCCGATGAGGTTCGCAACCTGGCCCACCGCACCCAGGAGTCGGCCGAAGAGATTCACAAAATGATCACCACCCTGCAGGTCGGTTCCCGCGAGGCGGTGCATAACATGAACGCCAGCCAGGTCTCGAGCGAGGAAAGCGTATCGGTTGCCAACCAGGCCGGTGAACGCCTGAGCAGCGTTACCCAGCGTATTGGCGAAATCGACGGCATGAACCAGTCGGTGGCCGCCGCGACCGAAGAGCAGACTGCCGTGGTCGAAAGCCTTAACCTGGACATCACCCAAATCAACGTGTTGAACCAGCAAGGCGTGGCCAACCTCAATGACACCCTGCTTCACTGCGATGCCCTGGCCCAACAGGCAGGTCGCCTCAAGCAACTGGTCGACAGCTTCAAAATTTAAAGCCAGCACCTGGCGAGGGCTTGCACAGCCCTCGCCAGGTGTCTGTCGCTACACCGCTACGGCGCGCTTGACCCTGCCCAGGCGTATCCAACCGATCAACACCGCCAGCATGACCACAAAGCCCAGGTAACCGAAGAGCGGATAAACCTGGCCGACCAGGCTGATGAAGCCGATCAGGCTACAGACAAACGCAGCCGCCCCTGCACCCACTGCCCCCACTTGAAAACTGCGAGTGCCTGCGGGCAACAGCCGCGCCAGAAACGAATAGAGCATGCCTACAGCGGTATTGACGATCATGCCGAAGATGATCACGCACATGATCACGCCAAGCGTTGGGGACAGCTCGCTGGCGATCGACAGCATCGGCATTGGCAAGTCGGCTACGGTATCCAGGCGCGCAAGCAGCCCGGCGCTCATTACCAGCATCAGTGCGCCCAGCCCTGCACCGCCGAGAATGCCGCCCCAAATAGCGGTTTTCTCCATACGTGCCGAGCCGCCAAGAATCGCCAGCATTGGCGCCCCGGCGACTACGTTGTAAGACACATAAAGGAAAGCCCCCAACAACCAATGGCTGGCACCTGCCTCCTGCTTGCTGGCGATCTGGTCCAGCGCGGTGAAACTCAAGTCGCGAGTGAGCACCGCGTACAGCGCGATCGCAGTGGCAGCCAGAATCAGGAAAGGCGTAACCGCACCAATCAGCACGATGACTTTTTGTACATCCAGGCACACCACCGCTACCACCAGCAGGGTGACCAGCACGCTGCCGGTCAGCGCCGGAATCCCAAACTGCTGCTCGAGCAAGGCGCCGCCCCCGGCGAGCATCACCACGGTGACCCCGAACATGAAGAAAGTAATCAGCAGATCGACGAACAGCCCCAGATAGCGGCCACAGATGGCATACACCACATCCTTGTGCGACGTGGCTTGCAGGCGATTACCCAACCCGGCCAGGGCCATACCGAGGAACGTGAACAGCGCTGCACTGACCAGCGTGCCGACCAATCCCCAGAGACCGAAGTTGACGAAAAACAGCAACAGTTCCCGCCCGGAGGCGAAACCTGCACCCACGATAACGCCAATAAAGGCGCCTGCAATTTTCAGCTGATCTTTCATCTCGAACCCTCTGGCATCTATGGCCCTGGCCGGGCCTTGTTGTTTTTTCCCAGTACCACGCAGGCAGGTGTGATCTCAGTCGTGGCCGATCCAGGCCTGCACTTCAATCTCCACATCGACCCCCAGGGCAAGCCCGGCGCTGACCGTCGAGCGCACGGGATAGCCATTGGCAAAGAAGCTTTTGTACACCTCGTTGAAGCCGGCGAAATGTGCCATGTCCGACAGCCATACCGTGGCCTTGATCACCTGATCAAAACCGACACCGCATTCGGCCAGGGTTTCACCAATACGCTCCAGCGTGGCCTGGGTCTGGGTCTGGATATCACCCTTGACCACCTCGCCTTGAGCATTCATGGGAATCTGGCCGGAGAGAAACAGAAAGCCGCCGACCTTTACCGCTTTAGAGAACGGGAATGGCAAGTGGCTGGGGATACGCTGGATAGTCGAGCTCATGGAAATGTCCTTGGATGATTAACGAAAACGGGCTGGCGACAAGCGTTGTGGCTCGACGCCCTCGCGGTGCAAGGCCGCAGGCAGGGGCTGACCGAGCAACAACGCACAGGCCAATTGCGAAACGCCCGCCGCCGACTGAATGCCATAGCCGCCCTGGGCGGCCAGCCAGAAAAACGCAGGATTGTGCGGGTCGGCGCCGATCACCAGATCGCCATCGGCCACGAATGAGCGCAGCCCGGCCCAGGTGTGGCTGGGGCGCCGGATAGTCAGGGTGGTCAAGGCTTCGATGTTGTAGATGCCGATTGCCACATCCAGTTCTTCAGGCACCACGTCCTGGGGTTCGACCGGATCGGCATTGGCAGGAGAACCGAGCAATTGCCCGGCGTCGGGTTTGAAATAGAAGCTCTCGTCCACCCCGATAACAGCCGGCCATTGCGCAAACTCATGCGCCTGCGGTCCTTCAAAGGTGAAGGCGCTGCGCCGGCACGGTTGCAGGCCAACGGTTGGCACGTCGCACAGCGTGGCAACCTGATCGGCCCAGGCGCCCGCGGCGTTGACCAACTGCCGAGCCTGGATAACGCTGCCGTCAGCCAGGTGCACGTGCCACAGACCGTCGGCAAAGCAGCCTGCTACCAGTTCGGCGTTGCAGCGCAACTCACCACCGGCCTGACGAAAGCCACGCAAAAAACCCTGATGCAGGGCATGCACGTCAAGGTCCATCGCCCCCGGCTCATGAATCGCACCCGCCAACGCGTCGCTGCGCAGGCTTGGCACCATTGCCAAGGCGGCCTCAGGATCAAGCAAGCGCACCTCGGTGCCGTTGGCCAGGTTCTGCGCATAGCTGCTCGCCAGCAACTCCCGCTGTTCGAGGCTGGCGACATACAGACAGCCGCGCGGCTCAAGCAAATGATGTTCACAGAAGCCTTCCGGCGGCGACTCATAGAACGCCCGGCTGGCACGCGTCAAGGCCTGGATCTGCGGGGTGCCATAGGCTTCCATGAACATCGCCGCCGAACGCCCGGTGGAGTGATAGCCCGGCTGCGCTTCACGCTCCAGCAACAGCACCCGCTGCTGGCCAGCCAGCCGGTAGCCCAGGGAAGCACCCGCTATACCGGCACCAATGATCACGCTGTCGAATAGTTGCGTCATAACCTTGCCATTGCCTGGTAAAGAATCCGAAATTATCACTTATGAGAATTCTAATATATGAGAATTTAGAAATACGCAAGCGGCCACGGTAAGATGCCCATCCGCGATGCCTGACCGAGATACTTGATGAGTGACCGCTCCCCTGCTGCTAACCGCCCCGGTGCACAGCCGCCGATTGACCGTACCGAAGTTGGTGCGCGCCTGCGCACGGTACGCAAAAGCCAGCAACTGACCCTCAAGCAATTATCGCAACGCTCCGGGGTGCCAGTATCGACCCTGTCGAAAATGGAACTGGCCCAGGTTTCAGTGAGCTACGAGAAACTCGCCGCGGCGGCGCGGGCTCTTAACGTCGACATCGCCCAGTTGTTCCGCTCCTCCGAAGCGGGTGATGTGCCAACCTCCACCACCGTGGTGGTTCACTCGCTGCCTACCGCTCCGGGCTACAGCACCGGAACATACGATTACCACCTGATCGCCGGCGAATTTCCCGAACGTTTAATGACCCCGATGTACGCGCGCATCATTGCCCGCGAACTTCAGCAGTTCGATGAATTCATTCGCCACCCTGGGCAGGAATTTGCCCTGGTACTCAGCGGTCGGGTCAGAATCGTATTCGAAACCGGAGAAGCCGTGAGCATCGGCGCACAAGAGACTGCTTACTTCAACAGCAACGTAGGCCACATCTACCTTTCCGAGAGCGAAGATGGCGGCGATGCGCAGGTGATGGTGGTCATGACCGACCGATAGCCCTTTCATCCCTTCGTCGTGATTACGGCTTGAGCTCGCCCCCAGCGGTTATAACCTAATAACGAACTAGTCTATTTGGCTATAAAAAAACCTTTATGCTGGCTCACATCCGATCACGGGCATGTTGGGCGTTTAGATAAATGATGGATGTAGGTTCTTTCGGCTTTACCATTGCAGGCCTCGTCGTAGGATTCATCGTCGGCATGACCGGCGTCGGCGGCGGCTCACTCATGACCCCCATCCTCCTTTGGTTCGGCATCAGCCCAGCCACCGCCGTGGGCACCGACCTGCTCTATGCCGCCATCACCAAAGCCAGCGGCGTCTGGGTGCATAGCAAACACAAAAACATCGACTGGAAAATCACCGGCTGGCTGACCTTGGGCAGCGTCCCTGCTGCAGCCGCCACCCTGTGGTTTCTCAGCACGCTGAACACCGACACCCAAGCCGCAAACGCCGTGATCAAACAAGGCCTGGCCGTGGTCCTGGTCCTCACCGCGCTGGCCATCCTGTTCAAAAGCAAACTGCAAGCCTTTGCCAGCAAACATGCCGGCGACCGCTATCACCTCAGCGGCACCAGCCTCAACCTGCTTACGGTGATCACCGGCGTGATTCTCGGTGTGATGGTCTCGCTGACCTCCATCGGCGCTGGTGCGCTGGGTACCGTGGCGTTGTTCCTGCTCTATCCCTACCTGGTCACCCGCCGCCTGGTCGGCACCGAAATCGCCCATGCCGTGCCCCTGACCCTGGTTGCAGGCCTGGGCCATGCCAGCATGGGCAATATGGACTGGTCGCTGCTGGGCTACCTGCTGCTAGGCTCACTGCCGGGCATCTACCTGGGCAGCCACCTGACCGGACGCATTTCCGACAGCGTCCTGCGCCCTTGCCTGGCCGGTATGCTGCTGATGATCGGATATAAACTGGCGTTTTGAACCGACAAACCAGCGATGCCGGTCAAAAGTAGGCATCGCTGGCCCTGGCCTGTCTGATTCGTTGATCTCGCGTCGCCGCCACCTGCTCGACCGACTGCAGTGAGCACGCCTGCTCCTTATAGCGATAACCGTCCTCTACGGGTCGAGCGACCGCTACCCCTCCTTTGGCCAACAGCGCCAGCCGTGTGCCAACCGGCAACCCGGACATCGCGCAGTCTTCAGGCCCGAGGTGAAAGGATGCATACACCAATGACTCGTGCAAAACCGACCGCAGCTTGCTGTTCACCACGTCGGAAAACACCAGAAGGATCACGGCGGTATAGATCACTCCGATCACACACGCTGCATGCAACCACTGACGTCGGTGCCAACCTGAGCCAGGAACGAAGAGGTTCCAGCAAATAGCGGTGGCGCGATTACGCCTCACTTGCTGCCTGAACACCGGCGCCGTCATACCGAACACCAAGGCGCCGATAAACATCGCCACGGGCAGTAGCAAACTCGTAGCCAAGTACCAGATGTAAACCAGATAAATGAATGTCAGGGTTTTCTGTGCACCGGGAAACTGCCCAGGCTCGATGCGCGTCTGCCCGAGGATGAAGGCGTCCGCTTCTGCGCTGGCGACCAGCCCCGCCGCTACCGTCAGCAATGCGGCCAGCACCGTCAACCAGCCCTTGTGCCGAGCATAGCGCTCTACCAGCCGCAGCAAGCGCACAGCCAATACGATCGACCCCAGGCTGAGCAGCGCAAACAGCCATTTCGCCAACGTCTTGTCGACAGTGCTGCCCAGCCACTGAAACATCATCATGACCTGCAAGACAATCGCACAGGTCATGACCAGCGCGGCCAGGTACTCATCGACGCCCCAGTCTTGCACACTGAAGTTCAGCTTCCAGCGAAAGTGACGGTTCTGGGTACGGATGAACAACGCCCGATGAATACTCCGATCCAACCAATAGACGCCCGCTGCAAAGAGCACATAGAGCGCGACATATCCCCACATCAGCCTCGGTTCCCCTTCCTGCCAGCGCAACGCGCCATAGCACACGAAGGGGTCATCCTAGATCAAAGCTGACCCGCCGTCTGAACGCAGTGACACCAACCTCAGGGCAATTTCGTATCGACAGATGTGCTGAAAGCGACTATCGATTGAACCTGTCCACCAAGGCATACATTTCATGCGCAGTCTGTTGCAACGCTCGACCGAGGGTAGCGGAGCTGGCGGCGATACCAACGTTCTGCTCCGACACCTGGGCAATGGTGGTGATTTGTCGACTAATGTCTTCGGCAACGTGCGCCTGTTGTTCGGAAGCGGCTGCCATCTGTTCTGTCATCTGATGGATACGCTCCACCGCCGTGCCGATACCGTCCAGGGCGTTTTGCGTGGCAATCACTTGATCGACCCCGGCGTGGGCCTCGTCACTGCCTTGACGAGCAATGTCCACCGCCTGATTAGCCGCGCTGTGCAATGACTGAATAATGCTCTGGATCGTCTCGGTTGACTCCTGGGTCTTGAATGCCAGGGCCCGCACTTCGTCGGCGACAACGGCGAAACCACGCCCCTGCTCGCCGGCCCTGGCTGCCTCGATCGCAGCGTTGAGAGCCAAAAGGTTGGTCTGGTCGGCGATCTGTCGAATCATGTTCGAGGCGATCTGGATCGACTGGGTTTCCCCGGCGAAGTGCTCTACCGACTGGCTGATCTGATTAACCGTCTGCTGCAAGGTCTCGATGACCAGGCGCGTCTTGCCTGCCTCCTGTGAACCAACCTGAGTCAGCTGGTTGACGTCCTCGGCTTCGCGGGCCGTGTCGTGAATATGGGTCGACACCTCGGCAATCGAGGCGGCCATCTGAGTCATGGCGGTGGCAGCCATGTCTGTTTCGTCACGCTGACGTTGCAGCGACACCTCTGACGCCTGGGCCAACTGGCCACTTTCGGCGGCCATGGTTTCGGTCTGATTGGCGTAGTCCCCCGAGCGACTCAGCGCAGTGCGACCTTTGGCCTGCTCGCTGATCAGCGCCATCATCAATTGCGCCAAAGGGCCCTGCTGATCGGTGTAGGTGCGGGCGATCAACTCGCTGTCGAAACTCTCGGCGGTCAAACGCCGGGCTTGTGCGAACTTATGCTGCATGCGCCAATGAGCCGCTATCTGCATACCGATAAAACCACAGACCAGCACCGCAATAGCCGCCCAGCTGTCCAGATAAACCACGGCGGCAATGGCCGGCACGCCCAGCGCAATCGGCGCCAGGCCATGCTCCAGTGCAGTTGCAGCAAAGCGCTTGATGTTCCAACTGCGTTTACCTGTACGCATGCGTTCATACAGCGCAGAGGCACGTTCGATATCGGCTCGCCGCGGCTTGACTCGCACCGATTCGTAACCCACCACAATCGCGCCATCGAGGATCGGGGTGACGTAGGCACTGACCCAATAGTGATCGCCGTTGCGGCAGCGATTCTTGACAATGCCCATCCAGCTTTTACCGTCCTTCAAATACGACCACATGTGAGCGAAGACTGATTCTGGCATGTCCGGGTGACGCACAATGTTATGCGCACTGCCAATCAGCTCCTCGCGACTGAAGCCGCTGATGGCCACGAATTCGTCGTTGCAATAAGTAAGGTTGCCGTGCAGGTCGGTGGCGGATATCAGCCGCTGTTCGTTCTGGAAAATGACTTCCTGCTGGGTGACCGGCAGATTGGTTCTCATACGCTGGTATCCGTTTGTGCTTGGATCAATTCAGGTGCAATTACCCTCATTGTAGGTATGGCCATTAGCCATTCCTCATCAATAGAGAGGACACTGCTATAACGATAAGGAATAGCGGGTTAGACAGCCTGTGCTTCATTCGCAGCCATCTGATTGGTCAAGGTCAGGCACTCTTTGAACAGCCTGGCGGCGGGGTCGAGATTGCGATTGGCAGCATAAAAGCAGCCGATACTGCCAAAGCTCATCGGCTTGCCCAGATCAAACGCCTTGAGCTTGCCGCCATGGGCCAACTGCTGAGCGGTTTGCAGGGAAAAGAAGCTGATCGTCTGCTGATCCTGGATCAATTCGTAGTTAGTCAGGGCAGCAACCGACTCGATGACGTTGACCGGCGGGCCAAGGTCGAGCTCTTCGAACAGGCGATCGACCGTGCGCCGCAGCAGGCCACTTCGCGGGGGCAGAATCCAGGGAAAAGGATGCAAGTCAGCCAGGCTCAGCGGTTGGCTGCTGCGATGTAATGGATGCTCGGCGCCGGCCACCACACACAACCCTTCTTCGCCCAACACATCTACCTTCAACCGCGTCTCGTACTCATGCCGGTGCCAATCATCGGGAATTCGACCCACGACAATATCCAGTTCACCGGCCAGCAAACTGGAGAACAATTGATCCATATGCCCGACACGCACGGTCACCAGTACACCGGGCGCACTCTCCTTGAGCAGCCGCAGCGTATGAGGCACCAGCAAAGCAGAGGAAGAAGTCAACGAGCCGACCATGACCTGCCCCGTGGTTCCGCTGTGGTAAGCGTTGACCTCATCGGTCAGGCTGCGTAGCTCAGTGAGCATCGCATGGGCCCGACGCACCACCACCCCTCCCAATTCAGTGGCGCGCACACCGCGGTTGCCTCGCACCAGCAAGGCCGCGCCGAGAAAAGCTTCCAGTTCATGAATGATCTTGGTGACAGCCGGCTGGGTAAGATTCAATGCCTGGGCAGCGCCGACCAGCGAGCCACTGCGCAGCACCTGGTCGAAGACCACCAATTGATAAAGTTTGAGTTTTCGGGCGACAGAAACAACGGTTGACTTCATGGGTAAAACCTAATGACTATCGAGCGTTATCCGCGACTTGAAACGGTGCTCGATATACTGGGCGGCTCCCTATTATTTTATTAACCCCCACACCGAAAACATCAAGGCGGTGTGGGCATCAGCACTTCCTTTCATTTCAATATAGAGGGGGTGCGAATGTAGAAATTGACCCAGATCATCGCTTTGAACGCGAAAAATATATATGCAAAGTGCTTATAAAAAACACAAAAATCATACACAATGGAATTCTCTGCGAATTTTAAATTCTAAAGTTTAATCCTGGAAATCAATATAATCGACACAGATATAAATAAATGGAATATCTGCGCTGTGGTTATTCAAAAAAACCAGACTACCAGCGTGTCAGGCGGCCCTCTGCGTAGCTCCTTGGCTAATGAAGGCCCGCCGCCTTGCAGGCCTCGACAAAGGTTGCGCCTGCTCGGTAACCTCGGGCGCCCTACTCGATGCGCCAACTCGGCCAGCAGGTACGGTATTTTCCAGAACACCAGCACGCGGTGGATATACCAGAATCGCAAAGGCCATGGGGTCATTCAATGGAGTAGGAAAAAATTCAGGATAAAATAATAAACCGTATAAAACGATAAGAACCGGGGCTATAAAAACTCGGCTTTGTCTTTACCTTTGTGTAATCCGAAAATCTTCAACTTAGCCGCGACAACCATGCCCCCTTAATCATTGCGAACAGAGCGAATGAGCAGTTTGAAATGCGCGATATGGCCGCCGCAATCATAGGCTTGTCCTTAAGCGCCATAAAGAATAAACGTATGGATCAGCCTGACGCCGATCCATACGCTGATATCGCTACGCCTTAGCCTGCGACGGGTGCACGCCAGTCATCGGAGCCAGAAGTGCCAGACACTTCGTGGGTCCAGGTGATTTTGCGGTAGGTGAAATGCACGTCTTCCAGATGAGTGAAGTGTGCGTTGGAAGGATCTTGACAGTTGTGCATGTAGTCTTTGATATCGACGATGATCGCGTCTTCCAGGAGGGTGGTGTAATAGTGCTCCTGGGTGCCGGCTGCCGAGGTACGGAACCACTGGATTTCGATTTTGGTCAGTCGCTCGCCGGAAGTCAGTGCCGCCAGCAGCAAAGGCGAAGCCTTGTCGAATACCTTGGTGATGACCACCGGCTTGTGTACACGCTGACCGGTTGGCTGGCCGGACTGCGGATCACGCGGAATGATCACTTCGTGCTGGAAACCCTGGACCATGACCTGGTCTTCGTGACCTTCCTGGTAGGTGTTACCAACAGAATCTGCGGTGAAGGCACCGGCGGTGATCAGGCCTTGTTTGGTACCCGTTACGGACATGTAGGCAGGTGTTGCCATTGTTGCTCTCCTTGCTGAAAAATGAAATTCCCAAGGGTGTATTTTCCACTGGGGACATCATTTACTTGCCAAGGATCGTGCCAAATTAGCCAAGAAGCCCAGAGAGCGGGCGTTTCATTGATGAAGCTTATTTACCAGACCTCTTTTCACCCGTAATTTAGGTAAAAAGTGCGCAACTTCTTGCGCACCAATGCGCAAGAAGTTGCGCAGTCGACTGTACGCCACGCAACACAAGGCCTGGAGCAGTACAGTCGCCGTTTTGTTCACGTTTTGGTGTGCAAAAAGTTGCGCATAAAGGCTTAGCGCCATCGCCGGAAAAGAACGGATTCTCACACTGCAAAATGCAACTAGAAAAGCGACGCTATTGGGCGTAGCGCAGAGGCAGCGCTGCGCGCATGTGCCCGACCGCAGAAACCCTGATTCCTGATAAACTGCCCACCTCGTTGTACACGCTCCGACTCACGTCACAGTCGCATCAATACAGAAACCGCTAATGCCCCTAGATACTGCTTTCGACCCTCAGCCGACGTTCGCAAGGGGCTTAATTCGCCCAGACAGAGCTTGAAAGGTGTTTAGAGAAACCTCTGCGTCGGCACAGTATCACGGCGCAATTGCCATCACCTTAGCCATCCGAATACAATCGCGATTAATTCTTATCCGCATCGTTATTTTGTAAAAGGAAGATCCGGGTGTCTCGCGCCTCGCTGCACGATGAAATGCACTGCCTCTATCGCGATCACGCCGGCTGGCTGCAAGGCTGGCTACGCAAACGCTTGGGCGATCGGCAGCGTGCGGAGGACATTTCCCATGACACCTTCGTCCGCTTGATCGCCTCCACCGTGGCCCATCCATTACGCGAGCCACGCTGCTTTCTGGCGACCGTGGCCAAGCGGGTGATGGTTGATCATCTGCGTCGGCGTAGCCTGGAGCAGGCCTATCTGGAAGCCCTGGCGCAGGAACCGGAACTGCAGGAGTGCTCGCCGGAAAAGCGCCTGCTAATGCTGGAAACCCTGCTGCAACTTGACGCCATGCTCGACGGCCTCGGCCTCAAGGTGCGCCAGGCGTTTCTGTTCGCGCAACTGGAAGGCCTGAGCTATGCCGAGATCGCCCAGCGTCTGGATGTTTCCGTCAGTTCGGTGACCAAGTACATAGCCAAGGCCACCGAGCAGTGCCTGCTGTTCGCCCTGGATGCCGAAGGGTGAACAATCCCGCCGAACAACGCCTGGCGCTGCGTGATGCTGCCCAATGGCATGCGCGCCTCGGCGCCGCGCCGGATTGCCGGAGCACCCAGCAGCAATGGCAGCTCTGGCACCAACAGAACACCTTGCACCAATGGGCCTGGCAGCGCCTGGAAAATCTACAGGCTGAATTCCACGGTCTGCCGGGGCCGTTGGCGCGTCGCGCCATGGGCGGGAGTGTGCAGGCGACTCGGCGCACGCTGCTCAAGGGCCTTGTACTCGGCCTGGGCGTTTCCGGCCTGGCCTGGACGGGCTATCGGCAGACGCCGATCTGGCTCGCCGATCAACGCACCGCCACCGGCGAGCGACGCAGCCTGACCCTGCCGGACGGCACCCGGCTGACCCTCAATACCGCCAGCGCGGTGGATATCCGTTTCGACGCCGAACAGCGGCTGATCATCCTGCGTGCAGGTGAGATTCTCGTCCAGACGGCCAAGGATTCGCGCCCGTTCAAGGTGCGCAGCGCCCATGGCGAGATGCGCTCCTTGGGCACGCGTTTCAACGTGCGTCAGTATGAAGATCGCACCGCACTCAGTGTGCTGGAGCATGCCGTTGCCGTGCGCAACGCCCCGGGTCGTGAAGAAGTCCGTGTCGAGAGCGGCATGGGGCTCGACTTCGCCGCTGGCGCATTGGCCGCCCCGCACCCTATCGATACCAATCAGAGCGCCTGGAGCCAAGGGCGCCTGGTGATCGATGACTGGCGTCTGGATCGCACCCTGGCCGAATTGCAGCGCTACCGTCCTGGTGTTATCACGTGTGCCGATGAGGTCGCCGGCCTGCGTCTGTCCGGCACCTACCCGCTGGACGATACCGATCGCGCCTTGACCGTCATCGCCCAGGCGCTGCCGGTGCGCATCGAAACCCGTACGCGCTACTGGGTGAGCATCAAAGCGCGCAAGTGAAAATATTTTTCATTATCGATTGTCGGTTTTCCAACCTCGCTCGACCTCTCCTGCAAACCGCCTTACCGGTATTTGAAGGAGCCATTATGTCGCATATCCATCAGCACACCAGAAAGCCTCTGGCCATCGCTATCCTCGGCGCCACCCTGGCCCTGCACGCTGGCTTTATCCAGCCGCTGTTGAGCGACGCCAGCAAGGTCCATGCCGAAGAAGCTGTAAAGGCCTATGCCATTGCTGCTGGCACCCTGGGCTCGGTGCTCAGCCGTTTCGCCAACGAGGCGGGTGTAGTGTTGTCGTTCGATGCTGCGTTGACTAATGGCAAGAGCAGTCAGGGACTGCAGGGCAACTACAGCGTGGAGCAGGGGTTCGCGCAATTGCTCATGGGCAGTGGCTTGCAAGTGGTGCCAAGCGCAGGCGGCAACTACAGTCTTCAACCCGCTGGTGATGCGCTCACTCTCGCCCCCAGCACCGTTTCCGCTCCAGCGAACCTTGAAAGCGCCTGGGATCCGGTAGACGGCTACATTGCCCGCCGTACCGCCACGGGAACCAAGACAGACACCTCAATGCTGGAAGCCCCCCAGGCCATCTCGGTGGTGACCCGCGAGCAAATGGAGGATATGGGTGTACAGCGCCTTGACCAGGCGCTGCGCTACACCTCGGGTGTTCGCTCCGACGGCGGCGGCGCCAGCAACGCCGCCGACAACATCTTCCTGCGTGGCTACGCCATCTCGCTCACATACCGCGATGGTCTGCGTCTGCGGCCACTGGGCTTCTTCGGCATGTTCAGCGAAGAGCCGTACGGCATCGAGCGCATCGAGGTGCTCAAGGGCCCGAGCTCGATCCTCTACGGCCAGGCGGAGCCGGGCGGCATGATCAACTCGATTTCCAAGCGTCCCACCGACTATGACCGTGGCGAGACCGGTGTTTCCGTGGGTAATGGCCACCGTCGCCAGGCCAAGTTCGACGTGAGCGGCGCGCTGAACGACGAAAAGACCCTGATGTACCGCCTGGTCGGTCTAGGCCGTGAGGCCGATGGCCTGTACGACCACACCGATGACGATCGCGGTTACATCGCACCCAGCTTCACCTGGCGCCCCAACGACCAGACCCGCCTGACCGTATTGGCGTCGTACCAGAAGAACAAGGGGCTGGCCCCGACCACCATTCCCTGGGCCGCCGTCAACGGCTCCAGCCCCTACGGCAAGGTACCCATGGGCCGCTTCGTCGGCGAGCCGGACTTCGACTTCGAGGAAGTTGAAAGCACCTCGCTTGGCTATGAGTTCAGCCATGAGTTCAACGAAACGTGGACCGTGCGCCAGAACGTGCGCTGGGCCGATTTCGACAATCAGGAGAATTACCTGGCACGTTCCTTCGGTGCCAGTGCGACCGGTCTGATCACCGGCCCCGACGGGGTTCCCGGCGCCTCAATCAACCGCGAGTGGCAGATCCGCCACGCCTACGGCAGCCACTTGGCACTGGACAACCAGTTGCAGGCTAGCTTCGATACAGGCCCGATTGCTCACACCGCGCTGTTTGGTATCGATTACAGCTGGAGCAAGTCGGTGCGAAACGAGCGCTGGGGCCGTGCCACGCCGATCAACGTGTTCGATCCGTCCTACGGCAGCCCGGTTGACACCTCGGTTAACACCAGTTGGGTCAACAACCTGCAGCGCACCACCCAGATTGGCTACTACTTTCAGGATCAGCTCAAATGGGATCGCTGGGTGCTGACCGTGGGCGGTCGCGAGGATCGTGCACGTATCCGCACCGAAAATCGCTTCACCGACAGCGAAACGGCCGATCAGGACTGGCATGACTTCACTGGCCGTGCAGGCCTGGTTTACCTGTTCGACAGTGGCTTCGCGCCGTACGTCAGCTATAGCGAGTCGTTCAACCCGGTGGTCGGCTCCACCGGCCCAGCTCGTGGCAGCAAGCCTTTCGAGCCAGAAACCGCCAAGCAGTATGAGGTGGGCGTGCGCTACCAGCCGCCAGGCACGGATACCCAGATCACCTTGTCGGCGTACGACCTGACCAAACAAAACACGGTCACTACCGATCCGAACGACCTATTCAACAGCATCCAGACCGGCGAGATTCGCTCGAAGGGGATAGAGCTGGAAGCCATCACCACCGTAATGGACGACCTGAAACTGATCGGCTCGCTGTCCTATAGCGACGTAAAAGTGACCAAGAGCAACGACGGCAACGAAGACAAGCGCCCATACAAGGCTCCTGCCAAACTGGCCTCACTGTGGGCTGACTACGCCATCCCGTTCGACCCGCTGCAGGGCCTGAGCATCGGTCTTGGCGTGCGCTACACTGGCTGGACCTTTGGCGACAGCATGAACACCTTCAAGGTGCCGTCCTACACCCTGTATGACGCCGCCGTGCGTTACGACCTTGGCAAGCTCGACCCGAGCCTGCGAGGGGCCCAGGCCGCCGTCAACGTCAATAACCTGACCAACAAGTACTACGTCGCCACATGCTTCTTCTACCAGGCGTGCAACCTGGGCGAAGAACGCAGCGTAGTCGCCGAACTCTCATACAAGTGGTAACCCCCTGCGTCACCGATCCCCTGCCTGACGCAGGAGGCTCCTTGCCAGATGATCGTTCCCACGCTCCGCGTCACTAATGTCCGGGGAAAATTACTCATAGCCGAAGGCTTCCCGTAGCAATCCAGCATTGCACTTGGTTGCGCCTTCGCTCACCTGCTTTGATGATCGCTGCGGGCCGCTCGAATGGACTGTATGAATCGCCCTTGGTTTCGTAGATACCTACAAGCCTTAATAATGAGGCCCATTAGGAGGTTGTAGTAGTTTAATAATTAGGACACCCATTTAGGCGAGAATGCGTGCCATAGGGTGCCTCCTACGAAAGGCCACTATGGGTCGCCAACTGCCGCTCATGAATGGCTGTCTTCGGCCCAAAGCTGCCAGCTATTGATCAGCCCTCTGTGCATTGACCACGATTTCGACGCTTGGTCGTTATTTCGCAACGCCATCGAAGTGTTAGGCTGGCGCTACGCCGGCATCACCAAATCTAGGTGATCCAACAGGAGTTTTAAGATGATCTGCAATGAGTGCGGAAAGGAACACGCCAGCGATGACATTGAGCTTGTTTTCCTGCGCCCAGACCCGGTAGCAACCCTCTCTGCTGAAATTAGGGCTGCTGGAGTGCAAGAGAGCAGCGATCTGTGCATTCTCAAGGCCGAACGATTCTTTGTCCGAGCCACACTACCTCTGCCGGTTTTGCAGCGTGATGAGCCCTATAGCATTGGGGTATGGGTCGAACTCATTCAGCCAGATTTTGAACGTATCTACGAGCTGTGGGATAACCCCGATCAGTCATCTGAACCACCGTTTGCCGTATCCCTTGCCAACGCCATTCCGACTTTTGGAGACACCAACGGCCTCCATGCTCAGTTGCAACTGACAGGGCCGACTACCAGGACCAAGGTATACCTGACCCTAAGCGATCATCCACTGGCAGTTGAGCAGACATCCGGAATTTCGATTCACAGAGCACATGAGTACAGTGTCCTAGCAAACGGATGACTACAACGTCTCGGCGTTTACAGCAGCACTTACTGATCGACCGGTTGAATCCACAACCCATAGCTGTCCTTCACGAAGGGCAGGAATTGGCCAAAAGCGGTCAAAAGCAATCATCCAACAATGTCGTCCCGGTCAACAGCTTCGGAGTGCTTAGCTACGCTCTAGGGCGTATATGCCATGACCAGCGTTGAAGTCGTAGCGTATCCGTTGAAGATCGGATGCGTGCGCCGCGATCGCTGTATGGCGCGTTTTTATTCAATCTGTGTCTAACATTCTCCTATTGACCGCCCTACCATCGGCCGCTCCGTCCAGGTGCATACGATGAAAGATATTCCCGGCAACATCGATTTTTCAGGCTTGACGGCCCGTCGGCTAGGGCCAAATGACTGTGAGATCATTTGTGTGCACCGTGAAACGATGTTCCTTGAGGCGGGAGGAGACCCATCGGAGTTGCGGGTGATGACTGAGCACTTCCGGCCCTGGTTGCACCAGCGCCTATTCGATGGCCGCTACTACGGTTTTGCGCTGATGGACATGGGGCAGCCTGTGGCGGCGATAGGTCTGATGAGTATCGACTGGCCACCTCATCCGTCCCATCCGGCCTTAGACCAGCGCGGCTATGTGCTAAATGTTTTCGTCGAACCTGTTTACCGGCGCCGGGGCCTGGCTTCAACCCTGATGAAGTTGGCAGAAGCCGAATTTGCGCAACGCGGAATGAGTTTTGCCGTGCTACACGCGACCAAGGCCGGCAAGCCGGTGTATGAAGGACTGGGCTGGGCGAATACATCTGAGATGGCGAAAACCGTTTCGTGATTTGACTGCCTATCTCAGAAGCCTGGTCGTGGATTTTAGCTGTTGATGAAAGGCTGCTTCGGGTCGGAAGCGGCCCATCCCTCAAGCGGCCCCTACCTCGTCCCCTCACTCCAGAATGCAGAATGTCCAGTGGCCAAGCCCCATGTGATGGATCGGACAGACTAGTCAAAAGCCGCCCCAAAACAAAGGGTTACAGGTCAAGCCCCGCTCCCCCGTACCAATGTTGTACCACCCTACCTGTAAGCATCATGCTATAGCCGTCCCCTTTCGACCTGGAGTCGATGGACTAGGCAACCAAAAGATGAAACTCGAGGCAGCTATACGACCGCAAGCGTCACTAAGGGGCACAAATACGGAGGCCCATCCTTAGGACAATCATTTGTGAGTACTCCAATTTCACTTGACGAGAAAATTCTTTACTTCCTATCTCTGAAAACCCCCACCTGAGATAGGCATTTCTTGCATTCACTGCAGACGCCATCACATCTAACCACACGTGTGTAAGTCCTAATTCATTCGCATGTTCCACTGCTGCGGACAGAAGGCGAAATCCCAGTCCCGACTTCTGGCTGCCAGGCAAAAGATAGATCCTTGAAATTTCCGCGCCGCGGCCTTCGTGCGTGATCGGATTTCTGGATTCGACCGTCATTGTTAAGAATCCCACCACGACCCCAGAAACCTCCGCGACCCAAAGCCTTGTGTCAGTTCGTCGTAGCAATATCAAAAATGCTGATGTGCTGAAGGTATCGAGCTGCTGGGCTAAGGCTACACAGTCGCTCCATAAGTAGTGATAGGCTGCTGCATAGGCAGCAGGACCAATCACACCTAACGCCTTTGCATCGTCCACACGCGCTCTGCGAATTTTTACCACTCCGTCCACTCCGGGGCCTCGCACAATTCAGATGGGTCGCCCGAGAGTTTACCCGCACAGTCATGCGCCCGCTTTTCTCGACTGCTGCCCGGCGTGCTGTGATTCGTTCGCTCTTCGCGAAGATTGTAGGGCCTGCCACGGGCAGGGATTTGTGGCAGACGACTCAAGAGAACAAGGGTGCTTGGAAGACTAGTCAGTCTTAAGGCACCCACCGTTGTGTGAGTGCGATGATCGGTCCGAGTGGAGCGAACGTGCCGCCGCCGATCTGTGCTGGCTGCGATAGCCCCCCTAACCTGCCCTTGAAGACCGCCCCACTCTCGGTATCAGCGTCAAATTCTAACCTTCAGTTCCCAACCTGGGGATTAACTTAGCGATCAGCGTTAGTTTATGACTTTCAATTCCTAACTTCGGGTTTAAGTTAGCATTCAGCGCTAGTTTCTGACTTTCAATTCCCAACCTCGGATCTAAGTTAGCATTGAGCGTTAGTTTCTGACTTTCAATTCCTAACCTCGGATTTAACTTAACCTCAAATCTCAATATTGGAATTTAAGTTTTTCCGATGTTTTTTTCGCGTCACCCCCATTGCACAAAAAAGCCAAAACCCTTGCAGGATAAGGCCTGCATGGAAGACCATGAAAAACCAAAGGTGTCCACGCGCAAAAAAAACACAATAAGTCGATGTTTTACTTATTGACGAATTTACCGGTCAAGCACTAACGTATTAAACAGATTCACCACCACTCAACACAGCATCGTCAATTCAGACGGCGCCGAACCATTGCGAGAAAAAAAACATGCTCAGCAAACTAATCTTAATCGCCATCATCGACGCCATTGGTCTTGCCCATTACATACTTGAGCTATACGCAGCAGGGCTACTCTGGTAACTAAAACAGCCCACCTAGCGAAGACGGAATCCACTTCATGACGACCAACTCACTGGTCACCTCGGCCTTTCCTTGGCGCTGGTTGGTGTTGCTGTAACGAATGTCCAGGTACTCGAAATGAAAGCCTTCGAAAGCACGTCGGATATCCAGGTGGTCGTTGATGCTGACCATCACCTTGCCCTTGCAGCGCCGCATAAACTCAGCCATGCGCTCGTAGTTCTCGAAGGGAAAATCGCCTCCATACCCAGCGGTCTGCCAGTAGGGTGGGTCCATGTAGTGGAAGGTGTGCGCTCGATCATAGCGCTCGGCACACTCCAACTATGAGAGGTTTTCGACATAGGTCCCGGCGAGCAGTTGCCAAGCAGCCGAGAGGTTCCTCGATTCGCAGCAGGTTGATGGCCGGACCGGTTGTGGCGGTACCGACCGTCTGCCCGGTTACCTTGCCGCCGAACGCATGCTGCTGCAGGTAGAAAAACCGGGCAGCGCGCTGGATGTCAACCGGCGAAGACCATGGGCGTCACTCATTACGTGGGGTTCCACGTCATACCCCCAAGCGGCCGGACCTTGGCGCCCTCTACTAAGTACCTGTCAATCATTTCCCGTACGCTATGACCTTTTCTATTGGCCCGCTCAATCGCACCAGGCTCAGACAACTCGGTTTCCCGTCGCTTCGACCATGCCTGGGCAGCCTGCTTACGGGCGAATGTCCGGTTCTCTTGGTAAACTAGCTTATCGTCACGATTGATACGAATCTGGACGGTGTAGCTGGTTGTGCCATCGACCTTTTTGCGTGCTCTGATCGTTGCCAAGTGAAATTGGTACACGTCGATTTTAGATTGGTACATTGCACCAAGCACTTGGTAAAAACGCCCCCCCGAACATCGATACAAAACACGTTGGACGAAATGCCTTTAGAAACCGCTGCAACCTCCGTAAATACTCGCCCTGAGCCATCCCGCCGCTTCAGCGTGGCGCCGATGATGGATTGGACCGATCGCCACTGCCGGTTCTTCCTGCGTCTGCTCTCGAGCAATGCATTGTTCTACACCGAGATGGTCACCACCGGTGCCTTGTTGCACGGCGATGCCGAACGCTTCCTGCGCCACGACGAAGCCGAACATCCCCTGGCCCTGCAATTGGGTGGCAGTGTGCCGGCCGATCTGGCGGCCTGCGCCAAGCTGGCGGAGGGTGCGGGCTACGATGAGGTCAATCTGAACGTCGGCTGCCCAAGCGACCGGGTGCAGAACAATATGATCGGTGCCTGCCTGATGGCGCATCCGGCGTTGGTGGGCGATTGCGTCAAGGCGATGCAGGATGCAGTGCAGATTCCTGTGACGGTCAAACACCGTATTGGGATCAATGGTCGCGACAGCTACGCGCAGCTCTGCGATTTCGTCGGCCAGGTACGGGATGCCGGATGCCGCAGCTTTACCGTGCATGCACGAATCGCGATTCTCGAAGGGTTGTCACCGAAGGAGAACCGCGAGATTCCACCGTTGCGCTATGACGTTGCCGCACAACTGAAGACGGATTTCCCAGAGCTGGAGATCATCCTCAACGGCGGCATCAAGACGCTCGCCGAGTGCCAGGAGCATTTGCAGACCTTCGACGGCGTGATGCTCGGGCGCGAGGCTTATCACAATCCTTATGTGCTGGCGCAGGTCGACCAGCAGTTGTTCGCCAGTCAGGCACCCGTGATCAGCCGCAGTGAGGCACTGGCCAGGTTGCGCCCGTACATCGCCGCGCATCTCGCTGCAGGCGGCGCCATGCATCATGTCACTCGTCATATCCTCGGCCTTGGCCAGGGCTTCCCAGGGGCACGCAAGTTCCGTCAGTTGCTCTCGGTCGATATCCACAAGAGCAACGACCCTCTGGCGCTGCTGGACCAGGCAGGCGAGCTGCTGCAAGGGCGTTAGTTCCGGAACCTGTGGGCGGTTGCAGACTCGAAGTGTTATCCCCTCGCCCCTCCTGCCAGCCAGTGCTTGAGCCGCTGGCAGCGCTCGGGTAATGTCGATCCATTGCACAGGACAGAGCACGCCCATGACCTCCAAGCTGGAACAACTCAAGCAGTTCACCACTGTGGTTGCCGACACTGGTGATATCGATGCCATCAGCCGCCTGAAGCCGGTCGATGCCACCACCAATCCTTCGCTGCTGCTCAAAGCTGCAGCCATGCCCGGTTACGCCGATCTGCTGAAAGATTCGGTGGAGCACAGCAAGGGTGATGTCGCCCGTGCCTGTGACGCCTTTGCCGTGGCCGTGGGTGCTGGCATTCTCAAGGTGATCCCCGGGCGTATCTCCACCGAGGTCGATGCGCGCCTGTCCTTCGATCAACCGGCATTGCTGGCCAAGGCCCGGCAGTTGATCGAACTCTACGAGCAAGCCGGGATCGGCCGCGACCGCGTACTGATCAAGCTGGCCTCCACCTGGGAAGGTATTCGGGCTGCCGAAGTACTGGAAAAGGAAGGCATCCAGACCAACCTCACCCTGCTGTTTTCCTTCGCCCAGGCCCAGGCCTGCGCCGATGCCGGGGTGTTCCTGATTTCACCGTTCGTGGGTCGCATCTACGACTGGTACAAAAAATCCACCGGCACTGACTACGTCGGCGCTGAGGATCCAGGCGTGCAGTCGGTTACACGCATCTACAACTACTACAAGAGCAACGGCTATGACACCGTGGTCATGGGTGCAAGCTTTCGCAACATTGGCCAGATCGAACAACTGGCCGGCTGCGACCGCTTGACCATAAGCCCAGAGCTGCTGCAGCAGCTGAGCGACGATCAAGGCGAACTGCCACGTATTCTCAAGCCAGGCAACGCCGGTGAGCCGCGCCAGCAACTCAACGAAGTGCAATTTCGCTGGGCATCCAACGAAGATGCGATGGCCACCGAAAAGCTCGCCGAAGGTATTCGTCAGTTCGCACGCGATCAAGAGAAGCTTGAGGCGTTGATGGCGGCAAAGGTTTGATACAAAGCCGGGTTTGATACTGAGCTGAAGAATGCTGAGTATCCTTGCCTTTTTGCGGCCTTGACGGCCTCATCGCGGGTCACGCCCGCTCCTGCACTGGAGCGGGCGTGACCCGCGATGCTTTTGATTTGTGCCCTTAGAGATGTTGATGCCTGATCCCTCCCCCTTGCCAGCAGTATTGGCTGGCCCTTTACTGCGCCGCCTGGAACCCACCCGTATGGTGTTCTGGCTGGTCGGTTCGCAAGAACTGAATCCTCGTTTGTCATTGAGCTGTGCAAACATCACCTCCACCCTGGAGTGCCAAGTCATTGCCATCGGCCAGCACGCGTTCGTGCACCTGATCGATATCCATCTCGACAGCGCCCTGCCCTACGATGTGCAAATCGACTATGACCTGCTCCTGAGCACAGACGACGGCTGCCAAGGCATCGCACAGTGGGCGCCACACCTGCTTTACAAAGGTGCCAGCCAGCCCAATTTCGTACTGCGCTCGCGCATTGATCAACTGCTTCACGGGTCTTGCCGCAAACCCCACTTCGCCGCTGCAGATGGCCTGCTGTGTGCTGATCGCTTGCTGATGGACTGTGTCGACCCCAACGCTCGCCCAGCGCTACTGATGATGAACGGCGACCAGGTCTACGCCGACGACGTCGCCGGCCCCATGTTGCGGGCCATCCATGTTCTGATCGAACGCCTGGGACTGTTCAACGAAAAGCTGCAAGGCGCAGTGGTCGAAAACAGCGCTGCGCTCTACAGACACCCGGCAAGCTACTATCATCGCGCCGACCTGCTGCCGGCGTTGGAAAGCAACGAAACTCTGCGTGAACGCTTCTTCGGCGGCACGCGCAAACCGATTTTTACCAGCAGTAACGCCGATAACCACTTGGTGACCTTCGCCGAAGTCATGGCCATGTACCTGCTGGTCTGGTCGCCGGTGCCCTGGACATTGATCGACGTGCAAATGCCGCCTGGGCTTACCGAGCCGCGCCAAGTGCGCTACCGAGCCGAGCAGCAACTGATAGAAGACTTCGTCGCCGGACTTGGCGGCGTAGCACGTGTGCTGGCGCACCTGCCCAGCCTGATGATCTTCGACGACCATGACATCACCGATGATTGGAACCTGTCAGCGCAATGGGAAGAGACCGCTTATGGTCATCCCTTCTCCAAACGCATCATCGGCAATGCCCTGCTTGCCTACCTTTTGTGCCAGGGCTGGGGCAATGATCCCGACAGCTGCCGTGAGCTGGTGAGCAAATGCCAGACGCTGAGTAGCAGTGCCCAAGCGGACCTGGAATTGGATTCGCCGCTGCAAGATACCCTTATCGATGAGCTGCTGCGCTTTCAAGGCTGGCAATTCGTGCTGCCGAGCAATCCACCCTTGTTGGTGCTCGATACCCGCACGCGGCGCTGGCGCAGTGAAAGCAACTTGAAGAAGCCATCGGGCCTGCTCGATTGGGAAGCCCTGTGCGAACTGCAGCAAGCGCTGCTCGATCATCCCTCGGCGATCATCGTCTCCCCGGCTCCGATCTTCGGCGTCAAACTGATAGAGACGGTGCAGCGGGTGTTCAGTTGGTTGGGCTATCCGCTATTGGTCGATGCGGAAAACTGGATGGCCCATCGTGGTTCGGCGCAAGTCATTCTGAATATCTTCCGCCACTCGCGAACCCCGGGGCACTACGTGATTCTATCGGGCGATGTGCATTATTCGTTCGTCTACGAAGTACTGATTCGCCACCGTCAGCGCAGCCCGCACTTGTGGCAGATCACCAGCAGTGGCATCAAGAACGAGTTTCCGCGGCGGCTTCTGGACATTTTCGACCGCCTCAATCGCTGGCTCTACGCCCCGCATTCCCCTCTGAACTGGTTCACCAAGCGCCGCCAGATGGAAGTGATACCGCGCACGCCCAACCACAGCAAAGCGGGCGAACGGCTGTGGAACAGCGCAGGCCTGGGCCAGGTGTTTTTCAACGAACAGGGTCAACCCCAGCAGATTTTCCAACTCAATGCCGATGGCTCGGCAGCGACAGAGTTTCCACCCAGAGTAACGGATTAACCAGTAGAAGCAGGCGCCCTGCGGCGCCTGCAGGCCAGATCAAGTGCGCTCGAGTGCGTTGACCAGGTCGTGGAAGGCTTCACGATTGGAGTCGTTCAGGCCCATGAGGATTTTATGCGCCTCAAGCACCTTGGAGCGCACCACATCTTCGCTCTGGTCTTGGGAAGGGAGGTCGGTCAGGCACTCTGGGCAAGGGATTGGCCGATCAACGATGTTGAACACCTGATCGAAGCCCATGGATTGCAGCAACCGCGAGATATCCGGGTTGGTGGTAACCACCGTCGGCAAGAGGCCGACCTTCTGCCGCGACAGGATCGAGAGCTTGGCCAGCAGCCCCAAGGTGGTGCTGTCGATACTTTCTGCTTCAGTCAGATCAATGACAATCGCCGAGAAATCCAGCGCCGTAAAGATCTTTTCAATAGTCGCATCCAGCGCCGAACACAAGGTAAGGCGCACTTCGCCGACGAACTTCAGAACGAACGTGCCGCTCTGTTCAGCGAACTGGATTCTTCCCATACTCATTGAAGGTTCCTGCTCAACACCAATAGGGCGATATCATCCGGCATCTCCCCAAGCGTAGCCAATCCGAATCGTTGGCGCAGCCCATCCAGGCTGCCCCCCGCGGCCTTTATTATTTCAGGCAAGGCCGCCTCTTTATCTTTGAGCGTCTTTCCAGGCAAAAGATCCAGAATGCCATCAGAGAGCAAGGTCAAGCTGAATGTCGGTGGCAATTCCAGAACATGATCCTGGTAAGTCGCCTCGTCGAACAACCCGACCGGCAACCCGCGACCTTCCAGGTAGCGGCACTGCTCCGGGGTGTAAAGCACCGGCAACGGCAGATGGCCGCCGATGCTGTAGGTCATCAGCCCGGTATCTTCATCGATCACACCACCGACCATGGTCACGTGCTTGCCCAGCTTGCAGTTGATCAGGCCGCGGTTGATGTGCCCAAGTACTTCCGACGGTTTGAAGTCGCGCAACCTGGAATTGCGCTTGAATTCGAACAACAGCCGGGTAGTCATGAATTTTAACAATACAGTGACGAACGCCGAGGAAGCCCCGTGACCGGAAACGTCTGCCAGGTAGAACGCAATACGGCGCTCATCGACGCGGAAATAATCGACAAAGTCGCCCGACAGGTACAAGGATGGAATGATCTGGTGCTCGAACGACAGCGCGTCAGCCACCCACGGACTTTCCGGCAGCATATTCATCTGCACTTGGCGCCCAGCGGTCTGGTCTTCCTGCAACAGGTGCAGGCTGGCCTCCAGTTCACGGTTGGCGGTTTCGAGCTTCTCCCGGTAACGCTGGTTTTCCAGCACCAGGCGAGCTCTATCCAGCGCACGGCGTACCGAGAGCTCCAGTACTGCGAGGTCTTCGAGGGGCTTGATCAGGTAGTCGGCTGCACCCAGGCGCAACGCCTCCACCGCGTCGTTCATCACTCCGGCGCCAGAAACGACGATCACCGGCAATTCAGGTGCGCGCTCGGTAACCTGGCGAATCAGCTCCAGACCGCCCATTTGCGGCATGCGCAGATCGCAGATCACTAGATCAGGCTGTTCCTTTTCGAAGACCTGGAGGCCCTGCTGGCCATTACACGCTTGCAGGACACTGAAACCACTGTCTTCAAGGTAGGCGGCGAGACTCGCACGTACGACGTCGTCGTCATCGATTATCAGCAGCGTTGCACTGGTATTCTGCATGTGGGCAAACGGCGCCAGAATTAGGTTGGCGTAGGTGGCTCGACAAGGCATGAGCACACGTACTGGATTCGCTTCTAGCCACTCTTATATGAGTTGTAGGACAAGACAGGCTGTCCGGCAACTAGCAGAGGTGCCCTCTAAGGCGCAGACGGTACTCCCATCCGCCGGGGGTTTCAAGGGTACGCCGATGCTCGCAGCTGCTCTTTGCTGGGTAAATTACCGGGAGTTATAAAAACGCCTGCAGCTGCAACACAATGGAAAGGACGGTGGAAAGCCGATGTAGGAGAAAAAGGCTTGCATGGTAGGAGCAGTCTTGCCCGCAATTGCGATTTTTCAGCTGAATCGCAACGCGAGGCAAGCTCGCTCCCCTGCGCCGATGAACGGGCCCAGAATCAGAAATCGTCTACAACTTCGCCGTCCTTGACCTTGAACTCACGGTTTTGTAGGTAGGCATTACGAATAAACACGTATTTGTCACCGCTGATCAGCTTTTCCGCCGACAGCAAGCTTGCGCGGGTATCGACAACATCGACGGCGATGGCAGTGTTTCGGGTCGGCACATGATCAACATAGCGGTACGGTTCGGTGTAGGTGTCCGGGTACTTGCCGATCGCATCACGAACCGTACTAGGGCCAAGCAGCGGCAGCATCACGTAAGGCCCGCTGGAGACACCCCAGTAACCGAGGGTCTGGCCAAAGTCCTCATCGTTGCGTTGCAGGCCCATTTTGGTGCCGACATCGAAGAAACCGGCCAACCCGAAGGTGGTGTTGATGATCAAGCGAGCAGTGTCGACGCCAGCAGCGTGAGGCTTGAACTGCAGCACGTTGTTGGCCAGGTTGGTGACATCGCCCAGGTTGAGGAACATGTTGTGGATACCATCTTCCAGAAACTGGGGAGTGACGGCCTGGTACCCTTTTGCCAGCGGCTTGAGGGCGTAGGTATCGACGGTATCGTTGAAGGTGAAGATCGGCCGGTTGATGCTCTCCCACGGGTCTTCTTCAGTAGCTGCCTGGGCTGCGCCCAATGGCGCCAGCAACAGGCCGGCGCAGACACAGGCCCGGGTCATCCGATCGATCACACCTGTACCGATCCTACGCATAGAGTTACTCCTCGACAGTCACTGCGCTGGACGTTATACGCCCTGCGCTAAAAAAGGAAACAAGTATAAAGGGTCTTCCACTGATAAACAGCTTGGCACAATTGAGGTCACGATTTTGTGAACAACTGTGTACCTGGTCGCCAAGGTGTAACACGTCGAGTGTAGCCTGCAGGCTATTTACAGGGACGTTGCCATGTCAGACTTTCCCGCAATTAACGCATTGCTTTTCGGTCTGCGCGACTGCCTCGTCGACAGCACTACGGTGCAACTGACGCCAGGCGCGCTGCAAACTCTCGACGGGTTGAAGCAGCAACAAATCCCCTGTGCCTGGATCGACGAGCTGACTGAAGCCGACGCCCTGCAGTTGTCCTCACCCTTGCCATCATGGCTCAAGGCCCAGCACCAGGCACCCGCGCCATGGCCTGCACCCGATGCCTGCTGGCACGCACTGATGACCCTCAAGGCCCATACCCTCGACGGCTGCGTGCTGGTCAGTGGCGACCCACGGCTGTTGCAATCGGGCCTTAATGCAGGCCTGTGGACAATCGGCGTGGCAAGCTGCAACTCACGGTGCCGGGCAGACAGCCTGCAATGGCAGGCGCTAAGCATCCAGGAGCAAGAACGCGAGCGCGGCAAGGCGACGTTACAATTGTTCGCACTGGGGGTGCATTCGGTGATCGGCCACCTCGAAGCCTTGAACGATTGCCTGAACGACATCACCCAGCGCCGTATCAAGGGCGAAAAGCCCTGACACAGAGCTGTTGATCAGGGTCATGCAAAGCGTCGCCCAGTGGATTACTCTAGTAGGCAAGGTATGGACCTTTCACCCACTACCGGGGTCCATGACTGTGCCTATTCATAGAGGGAGATCACCCATGCCTGCCCGCGAACTGCAAGAGCAACTCAACGAGCTGCGCGAGCAATTGGAGCAAAATCCACCGCTTTCAGAAGAAGAGCGCGAACACCTGCATGAGCTTATGCGCCAGATCGAGGCCAAACTTGAACTGGAAGCCGCCAGTCCCGACAACGATCTGGTCGACAGCGTCAATCTGGCAGTGGAAACCTTTGAAGCCAATCACCCCAGCCTGACCGGCATCCTGCGCCGCCTGGCCGTAAGCCTGCACAGTATGGGTATCTGACCCCACTCCGAAAAAAAAGCCCCGTTATCAAACGGGGCTTTTTTGTTACTGGCGAACCAACCGCACGTTCGGCAGCGTCACAGTTTCGGTGCTGCGGTAAGGGTTGATGTCCAGCCCACCACGACGAACATACCGGGCATAAACGGTGAGGAATTCGGGGTTGAGCAGGCGTTTCAGGTCCAGATAGATACGCTCAACGCATTGCTCATGGAAGTCAGCGTGTTGACGGAAGCTGATCAGGTAGGTCAGCAAGCTTGCAGGGTCCAGCGCCGCGCCGCGGTAATGCACGGTAACGCTGCCCCAATCGGGCTGACCGGTGACCGGGCAGTTGGATTTGAGCAGGTGGCTGTGCAGGGTTTCTTCGACAACGCGGCTGTTGTCACAACGCAGCAATTCCGGTTGCGGCTGCTCGTAATTGGTGATGCTGACTTCCAACTCATCGATACACCGGCCAGGCAAAGCAACCACGCCCTGCCCTTCGACTTCGGCCAAGCTTCGAACCTGCACGGACACCGGCTTGCCAGCGGCCGCCGAAAGGTCCTTTGCCAGGCACGCCTGCAAGGCTTGCGGCGTTTCGAAGACGGTCTGGTTCAGCGAGTTCAAGTACAGCTTGAACGACTTGGACTCGATGATGTTGGGTGAATCGGCGGGAATGGCGAATTCGCCAATAGCGACCACCGGCTTGCCCGAGGGCAGCAACCAGGACAACTCGAAGCAGTTCCAGAAATCCACCCCCTGCCAAGGCAGGGTCTGGGCCGTGACGCCCAGCTCGGCCCATTTGGCTGCCCGTGGGATCGGGAACAACAGCGAGGGTGTGTAGGTGGCGATGTATTCGCTGGACTTGCCCAGCGGGGAGTGTTCGGCGGCGGGGTGCATGGCTCAAACCTGAAGGACGAAATACGCCTAGTTTATCGGGTTTGTGCCATACGTTGGGCATTCGGCTGTTATTGACCGATAGTCAGCTCGCCAACCATGCCGGCCTGATAGTGGCCTGGCACATTGCAGGCGAACTCGATGGGGGTTGCCTGGGTAAAGGTCCAGGTCAGTTCACCGCGCTTGCCCGGATCGACCATGACCGTGTTCGGATCCTCATGCTTCATGCCGCCACCATGCTGCATACCGCCATGACCCATGGACGAATGATCCATCTGCCCCTGCATGGCGATCATTTCTTTCTGGTGCTTGGCATGCATGACTGCATCGCCAAGGCTGAACTCGTGCGCCACCGCTCCCTTGTTGATCAGCACGAAGCGCACCGTCTCTCCAGGCTTGACCTGCAAGCTGCGCGGCTCGTAGAACATATCGCCCATGACAATCTCCACAGTACGATCGGCCTTGGCGGCAGGAGCTGGTGCGCCGAAAACGTACGAAGGCGCAGGCGATGCCAATGCAGGCAGGCTGAATAGCGCCAGGGCGCCAGCGAAGTAAAGGTGTTTCATGTCGGGCCTACTCCAGGGTTGCGACGAATCAGGCTTCACTGTAAAAAATCGGCGCTGGCAGCTACCTGACAGAAAGATTACAACTTTGTCAGCTTGGCCACCCACGTTGCCGGGCACGGTATAACCACCTGGCACTCCTTCTCCAAGAGCCTCACGATGAAACTATTGATCGTCGAAGACCAGACCAAAACCGGCCAGTATCTGTGCCAAGGCCTCAGTGAAGCAGGCTTTGCCACGGAACTTGCCGCCGACGGCAATACCGGCCAGCACTTGGCCCTCACTGGCGACTATGACCTGCTGATTCTCGATGTGATGCTGCCCGGCCGAAATGGCTGGCAGATTCTTCAGGCAGTGCGTGCATCCGGCAATGAGGTTCCCGTCCTGTTCCTTACCGCTCGCGACGCTGTGGAAGACCGCGTGCATGGCCTGGAGCTGGGTGCCGACGATTACCTGGTCAAACCTTTTGCCTTCTCGGAACTGCTGGCACGGGTGCGCAGCCTGCTACGTCGCGGCAGCAGCCCCGCACAAGAAACCACCCTTGGGCTGGCCGACCTGCGCCTTGACCTGATACGTCGCCGAGTCGAGCGTAGCGGTCAGCGCATCGACTTGACCGCCAAGGAGTTTGCCCTGCTGGAATTGATGCTGCGCCGCCAGGGCGAGGTGCTGCCCAAGTCATTGATCGCCTCTCAGGTCTGGGACATGAACTTCGACAGCGATACCAACGTGATTGAAGTGGCGATTCGCCGATTGCGCCTGAAGATTGACGACAGTCATGAGCACAAGCTCATTCATACCGTGCGCGGCATGGGCTACGTGCTGGAAGAGCGAGCGGGCTGATGCGTAGATTGTCCCTGGGTGGCCGTCTGGCCCTGCTCTTCGCCGCTTGCACCGCGGCAGTATCGCTGACGGCCGGCGTGCTGTTCAGCCGTGCCAGTGAGCGTCACTTCATCGAGCTCGATCAGCAATTGCTCGAAAGTCGCCTGTCAGTACTGCGCCAGTTGCTTGAAGGCGTTGCCGACCCTGCCAGCCTGGCCTTGCGCCTGCCTGCCCTTGAATCCGAACTAAGCCACCAGACTGACCTTGCCGTGCGCGTACGTGGCAGCGATGGCCAAGTCTGGTTCGACAGCCAGGAAAAGCTTCCCGACTCTCCACGGGTGCCCGGGGTCAGCACGGTGCACAGCCCAAGCAGCGATTACCGCAGCCTGTGCGTCAATCTGAACAATGCTGACCCGCAGTCAGCGCAACTGACGCTGTTTCTCGACATCACCCATCACCAACACTTTCTCCAGCGCATGCAGCAACTGATCTGGCTCACCGTCGGCCTCTCGGCGTTGGCTACGGCGCTGCTCGGTGCCTGGGCGGCGCGCAGCGGCCTGCGCCCCTTGCGCCAGATGGGTGAGGTGGCGTCAAAAGTGTCGGCACGCTCGTTGACCACACGCCTGCCGGCGGAGCAGATGCCGGTAGAACTTGCAGAACTGGCACAAACCGTTAATGCCATGCTCGAGCGCCTGGACAATGCCTTTCAGCGCCTGTCGGCCTTCTCCGCCGACATCGCGCATGAACTGCGCACGCCACTGTCGAACCTGTTGACGCACACCCAGGTCACCCTCACGCGCCCACGGGGCCTGGAAGAGTATCGCGAAGCCTTGCACAGCAATCTGGAGGAATTGCAGTGGATGGCGCAGTTGGTGAATGACATGCTTTACCTCGCCAAGGCTGACCATGGCCTGCTAATGCCGAGCCGTCAGTACCTGGACCTGCATGATGAAGCCGACGCCTTGATCGAATACTACGCACCCCTGGCCGAAGACGCTGGAGTCACCTTGAGTCGCGAGGGTATGGCAAGCCTGGAAGGCGACCGTCACATGTTGCGCCGGGCCCTGTCCAACCTGCTCGATAACGCCCTGCGCTTTACCCCGCCCGCAGGGGAAATCCGCGTGAATATCCAGGTGCACGACCATCAGGTGCAGTTGCAGGTGGCCAACACGGGCGAACCTATCGATCCGTCACTGTTGCCGCGCTTGTTCGACCGTTTTTATCGGGCCGACCCAGCGCGTCGCGAAGGCAGTAGTGAGCATGCAGGCTTGGGACTGGCGATAACCCGCTCGATCGTACAGGCCCATGGAGGGAATATTCGGGCAGAGTCGGTGGGGGGATGGACGCGGTTTGTTATCAGCTTGCCAGCAGTGTGAAATCGCCGGTCACGCCCGCTCCCACCAATGCGTAGTGGAGCAGGCTTGAGCGGCGCTGATTGTTACTCGTAACGCAAGGCGTACGCTGGCTCAACCTGCGAGGCGCGGTAGGCAGGGTACAAGGTCGCAAGGAAGCTCATGATCAGACCAGCGCTGCAAATCAGCGCCACATCACCCCATTGCAGTTGCGATGGCAAGCTGCTGATGAAGTACACGTCGGAGGTAAAAATGTGCTGCCCGCTGACCCGCTCCAGCCAGCCGACAATCTGACTGACATTAAGCGCAGCGATCACCCCAAGCACACCGCCGATAAGAGTGCCGACAACGCCGATCAACGAACCCTGGACCATGAAAGTGCCCATGATCTGCGCAGGGGTCGCGCCAATGGTGCGCAGGATGGCAATGTCCGCACCCTTGTCGTTGACCACCATGATCAACGTGGCAATGATGTTGAACGCGGCCACGGCGATGATCATCAGCAGCAGAAGGCCAATCATGGTCTTCTCCATTTTCATCGCACTGAACAGACTGCCCTGAGTATGCGACCAGTCATCGGCACGGTAGGCCTCACCCAGGCTTGCGGCAATGGCCTTGGATACCTGCGGCGCGCTGTAGAGATCCTTGAGCTTTAGGCGCACGCCCTGCACCTGCCCCGGTTGCCAACGTTGCATCTGCGCGGCATCAGCCATGTGAATGTAAGCCATGGAGCCATCGAGCTCGGCACCCACCTTGAACACCCCGACCACGTTCAGGCGTTGCATACGCGGGGTGATGCCACCCGGCGCGCTGCTCACTTCCGGCACGATCAAGGTCAGTTTGTCACCGACGTTCAAGCGAAAACGTCGGGCGCTGATTTCACCAATCACTACGCCATACTCGCCCGGCTCCAGGGCCGCAAGGCTGCCTTGGACAATGTGCTGGCCGACGATCGAGACGTTGCCCTCTTCGGCCGGATCAATACCGCTGACCTGGATCGGTTGCATCGCGCCCTTGTAGGACAGCATGCCTTCCATCTCGGTCAACGGCGCGGCGGCAATCACTTGCGGATTTTTCAAGGCAGCGTCCGCCGCCGCGCGCCAGTCATCCAGGGGCTTCACCCCAAGGATGCTGGCGTGCGGAACCATTCCGAGGATCCGCGCACTCATTTCGCGCTGGAAGCCGTTCATCACCGACAACACCACGATCATCGCCAGCACGCCCAACGACAGGCCGATCATCGAGGTCATGGAAATGAACGAGATGAAATGGTTGCGGCGCTTGGCGCGGGTGTAGCGCGCGCCGATGAAAATAGACAAGGGTCTGAACATGAACGAAAGCACCCAGGTAAAGAAAAGGAACAGAGCACCCGACAACATTTGCGGGCGCCGTGCACGGCCAGGTCAGATCGCTACCAGATGTCCGTCTTCCAGACGCAGCACTCGATCCATCTGCCGCGCCAGATTCAGGTCATGGGTTACAACCAGGAAGGCGGTCTGCGACGAACTGCTCAGTTCCTGCATCAGGTCCTGGATACCTTGAGCGGTGTGATGGTCAAGGTTGCCGGTGGGCTCATCGAGCATCACCAAGCCAGGGCGGTTGACCAGGGCCCGGGCAATCGCCACGCGCTGCCGTTCACCACCCGACAGCTCGGCAGGCTTGTGGCTCAACCGATGGCCGAGACCTACACGCTTGAGCAATGCCTCGGCGCGCTCGCGCGCTTCGGGAATGGCAGTGCGGCCTATCAGCAATGGCATGCACACGTTCTCCAGCGCAGTGAACTCCGGCAGCAAGTGGTGAAACTGATAGACAAAGCCCAACGCGCGGTTACGCAACAGTCCACGGGCACGCTCACCCAGGGCCGAGAGCTCTTCACCGGCCAACCAGACGCTGCCTTCAGTAGGGGTATCGAGGCCACCCAAAAGGTTGAGCAAAGTACTTTTGCCCGACCCAGAACTGCCGACGATGGCCACCCGCTCACCGGGTTGCAACTCCAATTGCAAGCCGGATAACACCTGTACCGACTCCGGGCCTTCCTCGTAGGACTTGCCCAGGTTGCGGCAACTCAGCACTGCTTTATCACTCATGCCCAACTCACTCATAACGTAGCGCCTCCGCAGGCTGGGTGCGCGCCGCACGCCAGGCCGGATACAAGGTGGCGAGGAAACTCAGGACCAATGCCGCACCGCAGACCATCCATACGTCCTCGGCCATCACCTGGGACGGCAGGTAGTCGATGAAATAGACGTCGGCATTGAGAAACTTGTGTCCGATCAGGGTTTCGAGTCCGGATATCGCCGCACTGACATTCAGCGCAGCGGCAATACCTACCACGCCTCCAATCAAGGTACCGACCACACCGATCACTGTGCCCTGGACCATGAAGATGGCCATGATCTGCCCCGGGGTCGCACCCAGGGTACGCAAGATGGCAATGTCGCCCTTCTTGTCGTTGACCACCATCACCAGGGTGGAAATGATGTTGAACGCCGCCACTGCCACGATCAGCAACAGCAGTAAACCGATCATGGCCTTCTCCATGCGAATCGCCTGGTACAGGTTGCCATGGGTACGGGTCCAGTCACGGGCATAGAACTCCCGGTCGCCGAGCTTCTGGGCAATATCCCAGGTGGTGCGCGGCGCCTGGAACAGGTCATCGAACTTCAAGCGAAGGCCCTGCACCTGGTCCGCTTTCCAGCGATGCAGACGCGACAGGTCCGACAGGTTGGTCAGCCCCATATAGCCATCGATTTCGCCTGCGCCGACATGAAAGATGCCAACCACGATAAAGCGTTTCATGCGCGGGAACATGCCGGCCGGCGTCACGGTGACTTCCGGGGCCACGAAGGTCAGCTTGTCGCCGATGCCTGCGCCCAGCTTGGCTGCCGCCTTGTCGCCGATCATGATGCCGAACTCACCCGGCGCCAGGGCGTCGAGCTTACCTTCACGAATGAAGTTATCGATGATCGAGACCTGGCGCTCCTGGGCTGGATCAATACCATTGAGCAGCACTTTCTGCACTTTGCCCTCATGGGTCAGCAGACCCTGCATCTGGGTAAAGGGCGCTACCGCTACAACCTGCGGGTTCTGCTTTACTTGATTGGCAAGTGCAGGCCAGTCGCTAATCGGCTGGCCGGTTTCCAGTGTGGCATGGGGCACCATGCCCAATACCCGGGTGCGCATCTCGTGATCGAAACCGTTCATGACCGACAACACCACGATCATCACAACCACGCCCAGGGCGAGGCCGATCATCGAGGTCAGCGAAATGAACGAGACGAAGTGGTTGCGGCGTTTGGCACGTGTGTAACGCGTACCGATAAATACGAAAAGAGGTCTGAACATGTCGGGGCTTGTTCGGAGGAAAGAGGAACGTCCTTGTGGCGGGGCTTGAATAGCGGCTTTACACTCAGACCACCGCCGCTACCATGGGTTCGCCATGTCGACATTAGATGAAGAAGATCGCCGCGAATACTACCGTATCGAGGATCAGATCGCACTGGAAATTAGCCCACTGAGTGCCGCCGAAGCCCTTGGCCCAGACTTGTTGCAAGATGATTCACCACTCTTCAACCTGCTCAGCGAACTGCACCTGAGCGAATTCGAGTCCCAACATCTGCTGCGCCAGCTCAGTGACAAGGACCGCACCCTTGCGGCCTTTCTCAAAGCCCAGAACAAACGCATCGATCTGCTCAGCGCCGTTGTCGCACAAACACTGCTGGGGCAGATCAGCGCGCCACAAGCTGTGGTGCTGTCCGAAGGCGGCATCGAATTCAAGCAGGCCCAGCCAATTGCCGCAGGCACCCGGGTCGCGGTAAAGATGATCCTCATGCCCCAGGCCCTGGGCCTACTGCTGCGGGGCAAGGTCACCCACTGCGACCAGCAAGCTGACGGCCAATACGAAATCGGTAGCGAATTCGTTGATATCACCGACGCCCAACGACAATTACTGGCCCGCTATATCCTGCAGCGACAGGCGCAACAGCGACGCCAGGCATTGGACCAAAACACCTCTAGCGCTTCTTGAGTCTTACCTTTTTTTGAAGGAACAACCGTGACCCAGATTTATGGCCACCGTGGCGCCAAGGGCGAAGCCCCCGAAAACACCCTGACCAGTTTCCAGCAATGCCTCAAGCACGGCGTCCGTCGCTGCGAGCTGGACCTGCACCTTTCAGCGGACAATGAACTGATGGTGATTCACGACCCGACGCTCAAGCGCACCACCGGTCGGCGTGGCAAAGTATTCGAGCACCAGGCTGCCGACCTGGTCACTTACGATGCGCGCAAGGGCGGCCCGGGCTGGGTATCGGCAAGTCCTATTCCCCGCCTGGAAGAACTGTTCGAGAAGTGCGATTTCGAACACTGGCAGCTTGAGGTCAAGAGCGCCTCTCGCACGCGCGCTGTCACCACCGTGCTGGCGATTCGCGAACTGGCCCAACAGTTCGGCCTGCTCGACAAAGTCACCATCACATCAAGCTCACGGGAAGTGCTGGGCGCGGCCGCGGAGTTCACTCCGGATATTTCGCGCGGACTGGTCGCCGAATACGCCTGGCTCGACCCACTGAAAGTCGCTCAGAACTATGGCTGCAATTTGCTGGCACTGAACTGGACACTGTGCACCCCTGAGCGCCTGATCAAGGCCCAGCGCCAGGGTTTGCACGTGTCAGTGTGGACAGTCAACGAGCCGGCGCTGATGCGCAGGCTCGCCGACTTCGGCGTAGACAGCCTAATTACAGACTTTCCCGGTTTGGCCAGCGCCACCCTCGAGAATCGCTGAAATCGGTCTCCCCGGCCGGCTCAGGCCACCGGCCGGAGCCACTCAAAAAAGCCGGTTGAGGCCGTCGTAGGCAGCTACCCGATAGGCTTCGGCCATGGTCGGGTAGTTGAAGGTGGTGTTGACGAAGTACTTCAGGGTATTGCGCTCGCCCGGCTGATCCATGATCGCCTGACCGATGTGGACAATTTCCGAAGCCTGGTAACCGAAGCAATGCACGCCAAGGATTTCCAGCGTCTCGCGATGGAACAGAATTTTCAGCATGCCTTGAGGCTCACCAGCGATTTGCGCCCGCGCCATACCCTTGAAGAACGCCTTGCCCACTTCGTAAGGTACCTTGGCCTGGGTCAGCTCCTGCTCGTTCTTGCCGATCGAGCTGATTTCCGGAATGGTGTAGATACCGGTCGGTACGTCGTTGACGAAGCGCCAGCTGCCGTTATCGACAATGCTGCCCGCCGCCGAACGACCTTGGTCATGGGCAGCACTGGCGAGGCTCGGCCAACCGATCACGTCACCGGCACCGTAGATATTCGGCACGTGAGTGCGGTAGGTCTCGTCCACTTCAATCTGGCCACGGCTGTTGACCTTGATGCCGATGTTTTCCAGACCTAGCTTGTCGGTGTTGCCGGTACGGCCGTTGCACCAGAGCAAGGCGTCTGCCTTGATCTTCTTGCCAGACTTCAAGTGCAGGATCACGCCGTTGTCGACGCCCTCGACACGGTCATACTCTTCGTTGTGGCGAACAGTGATGTTGTTGTTGCTGAAGTGGTAGCTCAATGCCTGGGAGATTTCCGAATCGAGGAAGCTCAGCAATTGACCGCGGTTGTCCACCAGCTCCACCAGCACACCCAGGCCACTGAAGATCGAGGCGTATTCGCAACCGATCACACCGGCACCATAGACAATCAGCTTGCGCGGTGTGTGACCGAGGCTGAGGATGGTGTCGCTATCGTAGATACGCGGGTGATGGAAATCGATATCGGCCGGACGGTACGGACGCGAACCGGTGGCGATGATGATGTGCTTGGCGACCAGCTTCTCGACCACGCCATTGGCGCAAACCACTTCGATGGTCTGCTCATCAGCAAAGCTGCCAGTGCCGAAGAACACGTCGACACGGTTGCGCGCGTAGTACCCCGTGCGCGAGGTGACTTGCTTGGCAATCACCTTCTCGGCGCTTTTCAGTACGTCGGGGAACGAGAACCAGCGCGGCTCACCAATGGCCCGGAACATCGGGTTGGTGTTGAACTGCATGATCTGGCGCACCGAGTGACGCAGGGCCTTGGACGGGATGGTGCCCAGGTGGGTGCAGTTACCGCCGACCTGGCGACGGCTATCGACCATCGCCACCTTGCGTCCTGCTTTGGCAGCATTCATTGCCGCCCCTTCTCCTGCGGGGCCGGAACCCAGCACCACTACGTCGTAGTTGTAGACAGCCATGCGTACTCCTTCAGAACAGGCCCGTTCGCCACGCCGGCGATCGGGGCTAGATCATGTCGCCAGCGGCGCCATGAAAATTTCGAATGCAGTCTAATCAAGCTTGAGCGTCGCGCACATTAACCCTTGGTCGCGTCGTAGGCTAATTTTCTCTGCACTACATGTATTCATCGCGGGGCAAGCCCACCCAAAATTTGTGGGAGCGGGCTTGCCCCGCGATGCCTTTCAATTCTTAACCACTTGAGCAAAGGCGGGCGTGCTCCGAGAGACGAAACCATCGCCAACCCGGGTCACGAATACCGCAGCAATTTCGTGCTTCAAGGCAAAGTCCCAGCCCTGTTGCGGCCCAAGGATCAACAACAAGGTCGAGTAACCGTCAGCCTTCAACGCTGAACGAGCAAAAACCGTCACCGCCGCCAACTCATGCTGCACCGGTTTGCCTTGGCGCGCATCGAAGGTGTGCGAATAGCGTTGGCCATTCTCCTCGAAATAGTTGCGATAGTCACCGGAGGTCGAAACGCCATAGCCATCCACCGCCACTATTTGTTGGGCAATCTGGCGATCATCGCGGGGGAGTTCCAGCGCTACTTTCCAGTGGCTGCCATCGGGCTTTCGCCCCACGGCTTTGAGCTCGCCGGTCACTTCGACCAGCAAATCCGCGACCCCCAGGGCATCAAGGCGTTCAACCAGCAGGTCCACCGCATGACCTGCCGCGATACTATTGAAGTCGATCTGCACCGCCGCATCCTTGCACAGCTGCTCGCCCACTATGCGCAAATGCCCATGCCCGACGCGCTGCCGCGTGCTGGCCAACGCCTGTGCGTCCGGCACTTTCTCTCGCCGTGATTGCGGACCAAACCCCCACAGATCGAGTAACGGCTCCACGGTCAGGTCAAATGCACCATCACTCTGCTGCGACAGCTGCTCGCCAACGCGCACCAGCCCCAACACCTCTGCCGGCATCACCTGGCAGCTGTTGGCGGGCAAGCGATTGAAGGTCTCGGTCAACGAGTCGCTACGATAGGTGGAAAAGCGCTTGTCGATCCCCTCGAGTACGCTCTGCACTTCCTGCCTGACCCGTTCCGGTGTCGGCCCCTGAGCCGTGCGCACATACTGCACGGTGTAACTGCTACCCATGGTTGGCCCGCTGACGCGCTCGAGCGTATCGCCTTGCGAGCAACCGGCCAGGTTGATCAGTGCACTCACCAGCGCGTTCGCCAGCAACAGCTTACGCATTCATCCTCCTGGAAAATCAGGCAAAAAAAACGGGAACCCTAAGGTTCCCGTCTTTCACGACCAAGACAAGCTTAGCGTGGGAAAGCTGGCGGGTTTACACCGGCCATGTCTTCCATTACACGCACGACCTGGCAGCTGTAACCGAATTCGTTGTCGTACCAGACGTACAGGACAACGCGATTATCGTTGCAGATGGTAGCTTCGGCATCGACCACACCGGCGTGACGCGAGCCAACGAAGTCAGTGGAAACCACTTCCTGCGAGCTGACGTAGTCGATCTGCTTGTGCAGATCCGAGTGCATGGCCATCTGGCGCAGGTACTCGTTGATTTCTTCGCGGCTGGTGGCCTTTTCCAGGTTCAGGTTCAGGATGGCCATCGACACGTTCGGCGTTGGAACACGAATCGCGTTACCGGTCAGCTTGCCCTTGAGCACAGGCAACGCCTTGGCAGCTGCAGTGGCTGCACCCGTCTCGGTGATAACCATGTTCAGCGGCGCGGCGCGGCCACGACGGCTGCCCTTGTGGAAGTTGTCGATCAGGTTCTGGTCGTTGGTGAACGAGTGAACGGTTTCGACGTGGCCGTTGACGATGCCGTACTTGTCATTGACAGCTTTCAGCACCGGCACGATAGCGTTGGTGGTGCAGGAAGCGGCCGAGATGATCTTGTCGTCAGCGTTGATTTCACCGTGGTTGATACCGTGCACGATGTTCTTCAGTGCGCCTTTGCCAGGGGCAGTGAGGATTACGCGAGCAGCGCCAGGGCAAGCCAGGTGCTGGCCCAGGCCGTCGGCATCACGCCATACACCGGTGTTGTCGACGATCAGAGCGTTTTCGATGCCGTACTGGGTGTAGTCGACTTCGCTCGGGCTCTTGGCGTAGATAACCTGGATCAGGTTGCCGTTGGCGGTGATGGTGTTGTGTTCTTCATCGATGGTGATGGTGCCATCGAACGGGCCGTGAACCGAGTCACGACGCAACAGGCTGGCACGCTTGACCAGATCGTTTTCGGCGCCTTTGCGCACGACGATGGCACGCAGACGCAGACCGTCGCCACCACCGGTTTTTTCGATCAGGATGCGCGCCAGCAGACGGCCGATACGACCGAAGCCGTACAGCACGACGTCGGTGCCTTTGCGCGCCGAAGCATTCTGCTGGCCAACCACATCGGCCATTTCTTCACGCACGAACTGCTCGGCGCTGCGGCCGTTGCCTTCTTGCTTGAATTTGTTGGCCAGCTTGCCCAGGTCGACCGAAGCGGCACCCAGTTTCAGCTCACTCATGGCCTTGAGCAGCGGGAATGTCTCGTGGACAGAGAGTTCGGTTTCGTCGGTTTGGCGATGACGAGCAAAGCGATGCGCTTTGAGGATCGAGATCACCGAGCGGTTGATCAGGCTGCGGCCATAGATCGAGCTCACCACATTGTTATTGCGGTAGAGCTGACCGATAAGCGGGATCATCGCTTCTGCAAGTGCTTCACGATCAATCCACTCACCAAGACACTGGTCGGGCTTCTGAGTCACGGGAACCTTCCACATGTAGGGACAGAAAAAAGGGGCTACATTATGACGCCCCGCAGCCCATCGAGCAATGAGCGCCTGTCGCCGATGCGTCACTACATGGATTTAGCCTGCGCAAACCTGACAGCACGGGCTCGTCACCGGTACAATTGTCGTCTTTGTCGTAACGCTTGGAGCTCGACCTCCCGTGCCTGTACTGCGTCTACCGCACCTGCCGGCCACTGCCGGCAAACAAACCTGGGGCAATCTGCCGGGCGCTGCCCTGAGCCTGGCCATTGCCGAAGCTGCCAGCGCCGCCAAGCGCTTTACCCTGCTTCTGACCGCCGACAGCCAAACAGCTGACCGGCTCGAGCAGGAGTTGCGCTTTTTTGCGCCGGATCTGCCGGTATTGCCGTTCCCCGACTGGGAAACCCTGCCCTACGACCTGTTCTCGCCGCACCAGGACATCATCTCTCAGCGGATTGCCAGCCTGTACCGGCTGCCGGAGCTTGACCACGGCATTCTCGTGGTGCCGATCACCACTGCCCTGCACCGCCTGGCACCGACCCGCTTCCTGCTGGGTAGCAGCCTGGTGCTGGACATCGGCCAGAAGCTCGATGTCGAGCAAATGCGTACACGTCTGGAAGCCAGCGGTTACCGCTGTGTCGATACGGTGTACGAACACGGTGAATTCGCCGTGCGCGGCGCACTGATCGATCTGTTCCCAATGGGCAGCAAGCTGCCGTACCGGATCGATCTGTTCGACGACGAGATCGAGACCCTGCGGACCTTCGACCCGGAGACCCAGCGCTCCATCGACAAAGTGGAGTCGGTGCGCTTGTTGCCGGCGCGCGAGTTTCCGCTGCAAAAAGATGCCGTGACTCGCTTCAAGGCTCGCTTTCGTGAGCGCTTCGACGTCGACTTCCGCCGCTGCTCGATCTTCCAGGACCTGTCCAGCGGCATTACCCCTGCCGGTATCGAGTATTACCTGCCGCTGTTTTTCGATGACACCTCGACACTGTTCGACTACCTGCCCCAGGACACCCAGGTATTTTCCCTGCCCGGCGTCGAGCAGGCAGCCGAGCATTTCTGGAGCGATGTGCGCAACCGCTACGAGGAGCGGCGTATCGATCCGTCGCGCCCCCTGTTGCCACCGGCCGAATTGTTCCTGCCGGTAGAGGATTGTTTCGCCCGCCTGAAAAACTGGCCACGCGTTGTCGCCAGCCAGGATGACATCGACAGCGGCGTCGGTCGCGAGCGCTTCCCGGCACAAGCGCTGCCCAATCTTGCCATCGAAGCCAAGGCCCACCAGCCGTTGGCAGCGTTATCAGCGTTCCTCGACCAGTTCGCTGGCCGCGTGTTGTTCACTGCCGAGTCGGCAGGCCGTCGCGAAGTGCTGCTCGAACTCCTCGAGCGCCTGAAGCTGCGCCCGCAAACCGTCGACAGTTGGAGTGCATTTGTTGCCGGCAAAGAGCGCCTGGCAATTACCATCGCCCCGCTCGATGAAGGCCTGCTGCTGGAAGATCCAGCCATTGCCCTGGTCGCCGAAAGCCCGCTGTTCGGGCAACGGGTCATGCAGCGTCGACGCCGGGAAAAACGCAGCGACGGCAGCAACGATGCCGTCATCAAGAACCTCACCGAACTGCGCGAAGGCGCGCCAGTGGTGCACATCGATCACGGTGTGGGTCGCTACCTGGGCCTGGCGACCCTGGAAATCGACAATCAGGTCGCCGAATTTCTCACCCTGGAGTACGCCGAGGGCGCCAAACTCTACGTGCCGGTGGCCAACCTGCACCTGATCGCTCGTTACACCGGTAGCGATGACGCGCTGGCGCCGCTGCATCGGCTTGGCTCCGAAACCTGGCAAAAAGCCAAGCGCAAAGCGGCCGAACAGGTGCGCGACGTGGCCGCCGAGCTGCTCGACATTTATGCCCGCCGCGCCGCGCGCAAAGGGTATGCCTTCGCCGATCCGTCTGCCGACTACGCCACGTTCAGCGCCGGCTTTCCTTTCGAGGAAACCCCCGACCAGCAAAGCGCGATCGAAGCTGTGCGCGAGGACATGCTCGCGCCCAAGCCGATGGATCGCCTGGTGTGCGGCGATGTGGGCTTCGGCAAGACAGAAGTTGCCATGCGTGCCGCCTTCATCGCCGTGCACGGCGGTCGCCAGGTAGCAATCCTGGTACCGACTACCCTGCTCGCCCAACAGCACTACAACAGCTTCCGCGACCGCTTTGCCGACTGGCCTGTCACCGTGGAAGTAATGAGCCGCTTCAAGTCACCTAAAGAAATCGCCAGCGCCGTCGCCGATCTCGCCGAAGGCAAGATCGACATCGTCATCGGCACCCACAAGTTGCTGCAAGACGACGTCAAGATCAAAGACCTGGGCCTGGTGATCATCGACGAAGAGCACCGTTTTGGCGTACGCCAGAAAGAACAGCTCAAGGCGCTGCGCAGCGAGGTCGACATCCTCACCCTGACGGCTACACCGATCCCGCGTACGCTGAACATGGCCGTGGCCGGCATGCGCGACCTGTCGATCATCGCCACCCCGCCAGCTCGGCGGTTGTCGGTGCGTACCTTTGTCATGGAGCAGAACAAGAGCACCGTCAAAGAAGCACTGCTGCGCGAGCTGCTGCGCGGCGGCCAGGTCTACTATCTGCACAACGATGTGAAAAGCATCGAGAAGTGCGCCGCCGACCTCGCTGAACTGGTACCCGAGGCGCGCATTGGCATCGGTCACGGGCAGATGCGCGAACGCGAACTCGAACAGGTGATGAGCGACTTCTACCATAAGCGCTTCAACGTGTTGATTGCCTCGACCATTATCGAGACCGGTATCGACGTACCGAGCGCCAACACCATCATCATCGAGCGTGCCGACAAGTTCGGCCTGGCCCAGTTGCACCAGTTGCGTGGCCGGGTCGGACGCAGTCACCACCAGGCATACGCTTACCTGCTGACCCCGCCACGCCAGCAAATCACGCCAGATGCCGAGAAGCGCCTGGAGGCTATCGCCAATACCCAGGATTTGGGCGCAGGCTTCGTCCTTGCCACCAACGACCTGGAGATCCGTGGCGCCGGCGAGCTACTTGGCGAAGGCCAGAGCGGGCAAATCCAGGCGGTCGGTTTTACCCTGTACATGGAAATGCTCGAGCGCGCGGTCAAGGCCATCCGCAAGGGTACCCAGCCTAACCTCGACCAGCCGTTGGGCGGTGGCCCGGAAATCAATCTACGCCTACCCGCGCTGATTCCTGAAGATTACCTCCCAGATGTGCATGCGCGCCTGATTCTGTACAAGCGAATTGCCTCGGCGGTGGATGAGGACGGCCTCAAAGACCTGCAAGTGGAGATGATCGACCGTTTCGGGCTGCTACCCGAGCCAACCAAAAACCTGGTACGCCTGACCTTGCTCAAGCTGCAGGCAGAAAAGCTTGGCATCAAGAAAGTCGACGCCGGCCCTAACGGCGGCAAGATCGAATTCGAAGCCGAGACGCCGGTCGACCCAATGGCATTGATCAAGCTGATCCAGAGCCAGCCCAAGCGCTACAAGTTCGAAGGTGCCACCCAGTTCAAGTTCATGGTGCCGATGGAGCGCCCGGAAGAACGCTTCAACAACCTTGAGGCGCTATTCGAGCGCCTGACCCCACAATCTGCGTGAAGGAAGATCCATGCGTGCCATTCGCTGCCTGACCCTGCTACTGGTGCTATTCGCCCCAGCCGCATTTGCTGAAGGGGAGTATCAGGTTGAAATGATTCTGGTACGGCAAAACGCCGTGCCAGCGATTACCAGCCAGTTTGCCCCAGAAGACTGGAGTAACGGCGCCCAGGCCCTTGCCGAAGGCGACCTGCGCAAACCCGCAATGACCGATGAAGCAGCGAAGCTGACCGCGGACAGTCAATACACGGTGCTTTTGCACAAAGCCTGGAAACAGGATACCGGCATTGTTGCCATCACCGACGGCAAGGAACAATTCGGCCACTTCCCGATCGAGGGCAACCTGAGCCTTAAGGAAGATCGCTTCATCGCCGTCGATGCCAACGTCTGGGTCAATCAGTTCGACGGCAATGGCGCCGTCGTCCAGAGCGAACAGCTCAAGCAGAGCAACAGCACGGTAAAAAATGCAGAACTGACTTTTCTCGATGGCGGCCACCTGGCCGTGCTGCTCAAGGTTACTGCCAACAGGCCGGTGAGGATGCCCAGCCCAGCGCCGGAGTTGATGGAGCAATAACCAGATGCGGAGAGAACTGCGGCAACTGGTTGAAAATGACGACTGGACGTCAGCGTTCCGCTCACAGGTGCTGGAAAGAGGCGCCGAATATGCGGGGCAAGGCCGCGTAAAGCTGCTATCGCTGAAAGACACGAGGCTCACTTCAACCTGTCGCGGTTCCGCTGGCAATGTCTACACCCAGAGGATTGAATTGGATGAGCTCGAGAATGGGCCATTCCTGAAGACATTCTGCAGTTGCCCAGTAGGTTTGAATTGCAAGCATTGCGCTGCCGTCCTCTATTACGTGATGGACCTGCAAGAACCGGACGAAGCACCACAGCCAGGCGAAGTGTCGGGACTGAGCCCGCAACTGGAACACTGGATCGACAGGCTGGCCAAGGTTGAAGCAGGCGCCGACAAATCCTCGAAAGAGGATGGGCACATACTAATCTATGCGCTGTACTTGCCAGAAAGTGGCAAGGCCTGCATCACCCCATACAAATGCAACCGCCTGAAGGATGGCAGCCTCACCGAGCTCAAGCCGCTCTTGCACCCCGAAGAGCCTTTGCGCCTGAAGCCGCGATACCTGCGGGAGTGTGATGCGAAGTTCCTGCGCCTGATCGTTGCCAGTGCGCAAAGCGCCACATTCAACGGCACCGTAACGCTTGAGGGCGCCGATGGCGCGGCCCTGCTTGAACTGGCCCTGTCTACCGAACGATTGGTCCTCGCGCCGCGTCTCTCCCCTGTTACACGGGGAGCGCCGCTTAGCTGCGAGTTTCGCTGGGTCAAGCTGGATAACGGTTACTACAAGGGCTGCTGGTACAACCACGGCACATTGATCGAGCACGTTCTGGCCCTGCAGCCACTGTATTACCTAAACCAAGCCCAGGACCAGATTGGCAGCCTGAACCACGACTACGACGAAATCACTGCTTCATATCTCGCCTCCGCGCCGGTCATACCGGAAAGCCAGGTAGTACAATTCAGCCATCGGATTCAGACCCTCAATCGTCAGATCCCCACCCCCAGAACATTGAGCGAAAAGATCATCGAAGGCATTGCACCCATACCCCACCTTACCCTGGGCAGTCACGAGTTCAGCGCCTACGTGCCGCAATCAGGTCGCATGCAGCGCCAGCACCAGCACCGAGCCGCCTTGTCTTTTGTCTACGACGGCGTGCGCACCAGCGGCCGCCAGGCCAAAGACGTAACCAAACTCGACGGCAGCACTTGTCACCGCATCCAGCGCCAGACCGAAGCCGAAGGCAACATCCGCCAAACGTTGACGAAGTTGGGATTCAAGGTGGCTACACGACAGAGCAAAGCGTTGCCCGAAAGCGCTGGCGACTTGCTTGAATTGGCGTCCGAGGGTGCTTGGCTGCGCTTCATCCTCAATGATTTGCCGCTGTTGCGCGAACAAGGATGGGAGATCGAGTACACCGACGACTTCGCCTTCAACCTCGCCCAGGTGGATGACTGGTACGCACATATTGATGAAGCCGGTGGGCGAGACTGGTTCGACCTGGAACTGGGTATCGAGGTCAATGGCGAGCGCCTGAGCCTGTTGCCGATTCTTCTCAACGTACTGCGCAGTCATCCGGAACTGCTCAATCCCGCGCACTTGCAAAAGCGCCGAGACGATGAACAATTGCTGGTGCAGTTACCTGGCCCGCCAGGCAACGTACGCCGCAACCTGCAAGTGGCACTGCCTTATGGCCGACTCAAACCCGTACTGGCGACCCTAGGCGACTTCTACCTACGCGAACCAGGCGACACCAGCTTGCGCCTGCCCACCCTGGATGCTACCCGCCTCAATGCGCTGGAAGACCTGCCGCTAAGCTGGCAAGGCGGCGCCCAGGTACGCAACCTCGCCGAGCGCCTGCGTGATATCCGCCTTCAACCGGCGCCGGCCCCGAGCGGCCTCAATGCAACGCTGCGTACATACCAGCTTGAAGGCCTGAGCTGGATGCAGGCACTGCGCGAACTGGAAGTCGGCGGCATCCTTGCCGATGACATGGGCCTGGGCAAGACCCTGCAAACCCTCGCCCACCTACTCACCGAGAAAAACGCCGGACGCCTGACCCGCCCCGCCATGGTGGTGATGCCCACCAGCCTGATTCCCAACTGGCAGGACGAAGCCGCACGCTTCGCTCCCGGCCTACGAGTGCTTGCACTGCAAGGCGTCGGCCGACGCAAACACTTTGCCAACTTGCACGACTATGATTTGTTGCTTACAACTTACGCGTTGCTGCCCAAGGACATGGAGCACTTCAAGGATCTGAAGCTGCATGTACTGATTCTCGATGAAGCGCAGTACATCAAAAGTCCGAACAGCAAGGCGGCCCAAGCTGCGCGTCAACTTGAAGCACGCCAACGTCTGTGCTTGAGCGGCACCCCCCTGGAGAATCACCTGGGTGAGCTGTGGTCGCTGTTCCACTTTCTGCTGCCTGGCTGGCTGGGTGACGCCAAAGCATTCAATCGCGACTATCGCGTACCGATCGAGCGCCAGGGCAATGAGGAGCGCTTGCAGCACCTCAACGCCCGGATCAAGCCTTTCCTGCTCCGGCGCACCAAGGAACAAGTTGCCACGGAGCTGCCCGCCAAGACCGAAATGATTCATTGGGTCGACCTTAGCGACGCTCAACGCGATGTCTACGAGACCATGCGCCTGGCCATGGATCAAAAGGTACGCAACGAAATCACGCGCAAGGGTGTTGCCCGTAGCCAGATCATCATCCTTGAGGCATTGCTCAAACTACGCCAGGTCTGCTGTGACTTGCGCCTGATCAACAGCGAGGCCACAACCGCGCGCGGCGCCCATTCGGGCAAACTGGCCAGCCTGATGGAAATGCTTGAGGAGCTGCGCGCCGAAGGCCGGCGAGTGCTGCTGTTCTCGCAATTCACCAGCATGCTCAGGTTGATCGAGCAAGAGTTGCAGCAACGCAACATCGCCTACGCACTCCTGACCGGTGAGACCCGTGACCGTCGGGCGCCCGTACAAGATTTCCAAAGTGGGCAATTGCAGATATTTCTGATCAGCCTCAAGGCGGGTGGCGTTGGCCTGAATCTCACGGCGGCCGATACCGTCATTCACTACGACCCATGGTGGAATCCGGCAGCCGAGAACCAGGCCACCGACCGTGCCTATCGCATCGGCCAGGAAAAACCGGTGTTCGTCTACAAACTGATCACCCGCGGCACGGTGGAAGAAAAAATCCAGCAACTGCAGCAGGAGAAGTCGGCGCTTGCGGCCGGCGTGCTGGATGGGCGAACGGCGGGTGACTGGCGTTTGGCCGCAGAGGATATCGATGCCTTGTTTGCCCCACTGCCTGGCAAGCACAAGGGGTCTAAAACGGGCTGAATCCCCGCCGGGGCTAACGCCCACTGGCAATGTGTTTCCAGTGGGGCCTGCCCGGCGAGGTCAATCGACCAACTGAGCCTCTTTCAACGCCCCGAGCGCTTCCAGCCAGCGCGGCTGCTGACGATAGTCAGTACGTGCAAAACCCTGCCCGCGCATCTGCGCAATACGTGGCGAGGGCTTGACCTTCAACCGCTGCGCAGCGGTTAGCGCCAATTCAGCAGCTGCCCGGTCGTTGCACACCAGCCCCATGTCACAACCGGCAGTCAACGCAGCCTCGATACGGCTGGCAGCATCGCCGACGACATGCGCGCCTGCCATCGACAGGTCATCACTGAAGATCACCCCGTCAAAGCCCAGTTCACCGCGCAGGATGTCCTGCAGCCAACGCCGCGAGAAACCTGCGGGCTGGCTGTCGACGTGTGGATAGATCACATGCGCAGGCATCACCGCAGCCAGTTGGCCACTGAGGCGGGCAAAAGGCACCAGGTCGACAGCACGGATCTCTTCCAGACTGCGCTCGTCGGTGGGAATCGCAACATGGGAGTCCGCTTCAGCCCAACCATGGCCGGGGAAGTGCTTCCCACATGCGGCCATGCCTGCGGCGTTCATACCCCGAATGAATGCGCCGGCCAGGGCGGTTGCACGCAGCGGATCAGCTTCGAACGCGCGGCTGCCGACTACAGCACTGCGCTGATGATCAAGATCCAAAACCGGGGCAAAGCTCAAGTCCAAGCCTACAGCCAGCACTTCAGTGGCCATCAACCAGCCGCATTGCTCGGCCAGGTACTCGGCATTGTCATTGTCGGCCAGCGCACGCATGGCTGGCAGCCTTACAAAGCCCTGGCGCAGGCGCTGGACCCGTCCACCCTCCTGATCCACTGCCAGAATCAGGTCCGGGCGAACGGCACGGATCGAAGCCGCCAATTCGCGTACCTGGCGAGGGCATTCAATGTTGCGGGCAAAAATGATCAAGCCCGCCACTTCGGGCTGGCGCAAAAGCTGGCGATCTTCGGCGGTCAGCCAGGTACCGGCGATGTCCACCATCAGGGAGCCTTGCAGGCTGGCACTCATATTAGATCCTTCAGTTCAGGGGCGCGTCGACCCATTGAGGGCACGCAGCTTCTTCGATCTGCACTGCACAATGCACCGGCACCCGGTCAAACAGATGCAACAGGTCGGCATTGCGCAGGCGGACACAGCCATGGGACAACGGCACGCCTAAAGGTTCGCTGTCAGGCGTGCCGTGCAAATATATGTAACGTCGAAACGTATCGACCGACCCCAGGCGATTGAATCCAGGCTCGCAACCGCTGAGCCAGAGGATACGACTGAGAACCCAGTCACGGCCCGGATACTGCGCATGGAGCTGCGGCGTCCAGACTTCACCGCTCCAGCGTCGACCACGCAGCACTGCCCCTTGGGGCAAACCCGTTCCGATCTTTGCTCGCACCTGATGGCGGCCGCGCGGCGTACAACCAGAGCCATTGGCTTCTCCGGCGCCCTTCAGTGCAGTGGAAACGGGCAGACGCACGCGCAAGTGCCCCTGGTAGAACCCATAGAGGCATTGATCGGCAAGGGAAATGTGCAGTAAATCGAGACTGGGCATGGGCGCTAGCTTAGCCGATGCGGCTCGCCGCGCCCAGCCATGGCTCAGGCCTTGGCGGTAACTGCCGGGCTCGATGACTTGCTGCGTGGACGCAACTGCGCGGCAGCCATGGCTTCATCGGTGACGCCACTGTCTGCGCGCATACCGGCCGCAAGAAACGGCACCATCAAGCGCATGACCTGCTCGATCGAGGTGTTGATACCGAAATCGGTTTCAGCGATGGCGCGCAATGCTTTGATGCCGGACATACTGAAGGCTGCAGCGCCCAGCATGAAGTGCACACGCCAGAACAACTCGATAGGCGGAATACGTGGAGCCGCTTCGTTGACCAGCAGCATATAGCGGCGGAACACCTTGCCGTACATGTCTTCCAGGTAACGCCGCAGGTGACCCTGGCTCTGACTGAAAGCCAGGCCCAGCAAACGCATGAAAATCGACAGGTCGTTACCGCTGCGCGGCTGCACCACCATGGCCTGCTCTACCAGCATTTCCAGCAATTCTTCAAGGCTTGGCTTGTGCTCGGGACGAGCCTGGCGGCGCTCCAGCTCACGCTCCAGACTTGCGCAGAAAGGACCAAGGAAACGTGAGAAGACCGCCTGGATCAGGGCCTTCTTCGAACCGAAATGATAGTTCACCGCCGCCAGGTTGACGCCAGCCTTGCTGGTGATCAGCCGCAATGAGGTTTCGGCAAAACCTTTTTCCGCGAACAACTGCTCGGCAGCATCGAGAATGCGTTCTACGGTTTCCGACTGGGCCATGACTACTCCGCCTGACAAACACTTGTTTGAAACATACGTTTCAAACCGGTAATTTGTCAAGTCCATCCGGCCGCTTTGCGTCTATACGGTCACGTATTAAATCACAGCTGCAGGCCCCAGACTGCAAGGCATAAGCGCCATATTCCGCTTTTTCTCAAAGGTTGATGCTTGCAGCTTGCCACTCACTGTATATAATTACAGTCACTGTATAAAAAGACAGAGCGATCGAAATGCTAAAACTGACGCCACGCCAAGCTGAGATTCTGGCTTTTATCAAGCGCTGCCTGGAAGACAACGGCTTTCCGCCGACCCGTGCAGAAATCGCCCAGGAGCTGGGGTTCAAATCGCCCAACGCTGCCGAGGAGCACCTCAAGGCGCTGGCCCGCAAGGGCGCAATCGAGATGACTCCAGGCGCCTCGCGCGGCATCCGCATTCCCGGCCTCGAAACCAAGACCGAAGACAGCAGCCTGCCGATCATCGGTCGCGTTGCTGCGGGCGCGCCAATACTGGCCCAGCAACACATCGAAGAGTCCTGCAACATCAACCCGGCTTTCTTCCATCCGCGGGCCGACTATTTGCTGCGCGTTCACGGCATGAGCATGAAGGATGTCGGCATCATTGATGGTGACCTGCTTGCCGTGCACACCTGCCGCGAAGCTCGCAATGGTCAGATCGTGGTCGCCCGCCTGGGCGACGAAGTGACCGTCAAGCGTTTCCAGCGCGAAGGCAGCAAAGTCTGGCTAATTGCGGAAAACCCCGAGTTCGCCCCCATCGAAGTCAACCTGAAAGAGCAGGAGCTGGTGATCGAGGGCTTGAGTGTCGGCGTAATTCGTCGATAAAGGAGGCGTCATGCAGTTCCCCCCAGCGTCACAGAACGTACCGCAGCAAGTGCAACTGCCCTTGTTCGAAGCATTTCTGGCCCAGCCAGTGCTGCCCGGACTGAAAGCCGCCAAGCCTGCGTCGCACCCTGGCACAGCTCAGGTATTCAGCGAACTGTCCTTCCGTGGCGCTCTGGGTAGCTGCCAGAACCTGCTCGCACCCATGCTTCGCGATTTGAGCGAGTTGAGCGAAGAGCACGACGCTCGCTGGCTAACCTTGATCGCCCCACCGGCCAGCCTGACCCAGGCCTGGCTACGCGAAGCCGGACTGAATCGCGAGCGCATTCTGCTGCTGCAACCACGCGGCAACCAAAGTGCCTTGCAACTGGCTTGTGACGCCCTGCGCCTGGGCCGCAGCCACACCGTGGTCAGCTGGCTGAGCACCGTCAGCAGCAGCGCACGCATGCAATTGAGCAATGCCGCCCGCGCCGGAGATGCACAAAGCCTGAATATCCGCCTTGGCTGATATTCAGGCTCGGTAGTCTGGATATTGTCCGGCTTCCTCAGAACAAGGAAGCCATACCGCTCGATCAGTGCAGAACGCGCGACCCATCGTCTCGTTCGACTTCACCTTCGACCAGCTTGCCAGCCATCTGCACGCCAACACTGAGCATGGCTTTGGCCACCTCCACGTGCTGACCTTGCAAGAAGGCCTTGGCGTCCTCGGAGAAATCCAGGGTCACCAGGGAGCCCTCGTCCTCGGCGCGGCGCAGCTCGATCCGGCCATCAGGCAACTCGACAATTTCTAGAAAGGACGTTGGCATAAAGGGCTGTTCTCCACGAAAGGCCAGTATTGTACCAGCGAGCGCTTAAATCAGCACTCACTCAGGCCCTCACGAAAGCGAACGGTCAGGCCCTTGAGATTTTGCCGCCAACCCTCCAACTCCTCCCGAGATAGCGGCGCTTGCTCAGGCTCATCAAGGCTTACGGCTTGTATCAGAGGCTGGGTGACATCGGTTTTCGGCGCTTTTTTCGCGACCGGCGGTCGAAACAAATCGGCATAAGCGCTCAACAGTTGCGCGAGCCAGGTTTCGCGTTGCTCCGCCAATTCAACCAGCTCGGCCATCTCCGGAATAGCCACCGCTTCCAGCACGTCGCGAGTCAGCAACAACTCCGCACGCGCAGCCGCGGCTTGCGGTAGACGGTAGTAGCCGGCAATTTCATGGCAAAGGCCCAGAAGCGCGCCGTAGAGGTGAAACAACGCAGATTCGCGCTCAGCCTGAATCAACGCTTGAGCGTTCATTGCCCGGCTGTCCTGTGCCTTGCCCATAGCCTCGAGAGCCAGGCCTGCGAAGTAAATTTTCTGGTTGGTGCGCGTGTAAAGTTCCTGGGCCATCTGGGTGCCCTCCGAAAGGCTGCAAGGCGATTACTGAATTTACACTAATGCAGCCCCGAAATGCATCGCGGGGCCCTGCCCCGCGATTGGATCAATGGCGATTGATCAGCGCTTGTCTTCGACCTTCCAGGCCTTGCCGTCATAGAACGCACGCCAGCCTGTAGGCTTACCTTCAACCTCGGTCTGCACGTACTGCTCCTTGGTCTTGCGGCTATAGCGAATTACCGCTGGGCGTCCGTCAGGATCTTTCTTTGGCGCATCGCAAAGGAAGTGATACTTCGGATCGATCTCATCCTTATGCGGAATGATCTCGATTACCAGCGGTGCACGGGTCTCACGGTTTTTCGGGAACTGGCTGGCGGCCAGGAACAGTCCCGAAGCACCGTCACGCAGCACGTAAGTGTCATTGACCTTTTCGCACTTGAGCTCCGGCATTTTCACCGCGTCCATCTTCGGCGGCGCCGCTTCACCACTCTTGAGCAGCTTGCGGGTGTTTTTGCATTCAGCGTTGGTGCAGCCGAAGAACTTGCCAAAGCGGCCGGTCTTGAGCTGCATTTCGCTCCCGCACTTGTCGCACTCAAGGCTCGGGCCTTCATAGCCTTTGATGCGGTAGCTACCCTCTTCGATCTCGTAGCCGGTGCAATCAGGGTTGTTACCGCAGATGTGCAGCTTGTGCTTCTCGTCGAGCAGGTATGCGTCCATCGCGGTGGAGCAGATCGGGCAGCGGTGCTTGTTGAGCAATACCCGCGACTCGGACTCACCCTCGTCATCAGCAGCGATCTCATCACCCGGGACCAGGTTGACGGTGGCCTTGCACCGTTCTTTAGGCGGCAGGCTATACCCCGAGCAACCCAAGAACACGCCAGTGGAGGCCGTGCGAATCATCATCGGACGACCGCAATCCTTGCAGGGGATATTGGTCAGCGTCGGCTGATTGGCACGCATGCCCTTCTCAGCATCTTCGGCAAGCTTGAGCTTGTTGCTGAAGTCGCCATAGAACTCATCCAGCACATTCTTCCAGTCGCGCTCACCTTGAGCCACGTCATCGAGGTTTTCTTCCATACCGGCGGTAAAGCCGTAGTCCATCAGGTTCGAGAAGCTTTCGGACAGGCGCTCGGTGACGATGTCGCCCATTTTCTCGGAATAGAACCGACGGTTATGCAGGGTGACGTAGCCACGATCCTGGATGGTCGAGATGATCGCCGCATAGGTGGAAGGACGGCCGATACCCCGCTTTTCCATTTCCTTGACCAGGCTGGCTTCGGAGAAACGCGCAGGCGGCTTGGTGAAGTGCTGGCTTGGATCAAGCTGAATAAGCTTGAGCACTTCACCCTGATTCATCTCAGGCAGTACGTCATCATCGCCCGGCTTGGTCTGCTGTGGCAGCACGCGGGTGTAACCGTCGAACTTGAGAATACGGCCCTTGGCGCGCAGCTCGAAATCGCCAGCCATCACGCTGACGGTAGTCGACAGGTACTGCGCCGGTGGCATTTGGCAAGCCAGGAACTGACGCCAGATCAGCTCGTAGAGGCGCTCGGCATCACGCTCCATCCCCGCGAGTTTGCTCGGGTGGGTGTTGACGTCGGAAGGGCGAATCGCCTCGTGCGCCTCCTGGGCACCCTCTTTGCTGCTGTAGACAATCGGCGCTTCTGGCAGGTACTTCTTGCCGAATTCGCTCTCGATGTAACTACGCGCCATTTCCACCGCGTCGGCCGAAAGGTTGGTCGAGTCGGTACGCATATAGGTGATGTAGCCGGCTTCGTACAGACGCTGGGCCATCATCATGGTCTTCTTCACCCCGAAGCCCAGGCGATTGCTCGCCGCCTGCTGCAGGGTGGAGGTGATGAAAGGAGCAGACGGTTTGCTGCTGGTAGGACGGTCTTCACGCTTGGCGACGCTGTAGCTGGAAGCCTTGAGCTTCTCCAATGCCGCCATAGCCTGGGCTTCGTTGAGCGGTTTGAAAGCCTCGCCCTTCTCGCGCGCAACTTCGAAACGCACCTTGGCATCTTTGGCGGTTCCCAGGTCGGCATGCACTTCCCAGTATTCTTCAGGAATGAAGGCACGGATCTCACGCTCACGCTCGACCACAAGCTTTACCGCGACCGACTGCACGCGACCGGCTGACAGACCACGGGCGATCTTCTGCCACAGCAGTGGCGAAACCATGTAGCCCACTACGCGATCGAGGAAACGACGAGCCTGCTGGGCGTTGACCCGATCGATATCCAGCTCACCCGGCTGCGAGAACGCTTCCTGAATGGCCTTTTTGGTAATTTCGTTGAACACCACGCGCTTGTAGCGGCTGTCGTCACCACCGATGGCTTCGCGCAGGTGCCAGGCAATGGCTTCCCCCTCGCGATCCAAGTCGGTTGCGAGATAGATGGTGTCGGCATCCTTGGCCAGGCGACGCAGCTCTTCGATGACCTTTTCCTTGCCTGGAAGGATCTCGTACTTGGCTTTCCAGCCGTGGTCCGGATCAACCCCCATGCGTGCAACCAGCTGCTTGCGCGCCTTTTCTTTCGGCGACAGAGCCGGAGCCTCGCCCGCTGCGGCCTTGCCACGCTTGGCGGCAGGCTCTTTGCTGGCGCTGGCCGAACCGCTGGTGGGCAGGTCTCGGATATGGCCGATACTCGACTTCACCACGTACTGGCTGCCCAGATACTTGTTGATGGTCTTGGCCTTAGCCGGGGATTCCACAATGACCAGCGATTTGCCCATGGATCGGAAAATTCCTGAATACTGAAAATAAAAACACGGCAGGTACCTGACGCGGCACCGCTATATATAGTGGCAACAGAGTGAGGTCAAGCGCGAGGCGCTAGCCACCCTCGGCATCGGAGCGAGAAAACAGATCCTTTTCAGCCGTGACCAAAGCAAAGCGCGGCACATGCTCGCCGTCAACCTCGACCGACTCCATGAACATGGAAAGTGGCCGAACCCAAAGGCCGAATTCGCCGTACAGAGCTTGGTAGAACACGACCCATTCCTCGGTTTCGGAATGGCGCGCTGTACCGAACACACGATACTCAGGCCCCTTGTAATGCCGGTATACGCCTGGTTGTATCTGCATGTTGCTCACCCTCTTGAAAAAAAACTGCAAAAAACAAAAACCGGGGCACCAGGCCCCGGTTTCCACCCGCGAAACGCTTAAACGCGTTCGAAGACGGTAGTGATGCCTTGACCCAGGCCGACGCACATGGTCGAAACGCCGAAGGTCCCGCCATTCTGCTTCATGACGTTGAGCAGAGTGCCGGAAATCCGCGCACCAGAGCAACCGAAAGGATGACCCAGAGCGATTGCGCCGCCGTGCAGGTTAACCTTCTCATCCATCTTGTCGAGCACTTTCAGATCTTTCAGTACCGGAAGTGCCTGTGCAGCGAAGGCTTCGTTGAGCTCGAAGAAGTCGATATCAGCGATGCTCAGGCCCGCACGCTTGAGCGCTTTCTTGGTCGCCGGAACCGGACCGTAGCCCATGATCGCAGGATCGACACCGGCCACGGCCATGGAACGGATAACAGCCAGCGGCTGAATTCCGAGGTCCTGGGCACGCTGGGCCGACATCACGATCATGCAAGAAGCACCGTCGGTGATCTGCGATGAAGTACCGGCAGTCACGGTACCGCCTTTTGGATTGAATGCCGGCTTCAGTGCCGCCAGACTTTCCAGCGTGGTATCCGGGCGAATGGTTTCATCGTAGTCGAAGACTTTGAGGAAGCCATTTTCGTCATAGCCCTGCATCGGGATGATTTCGTCCTTGAACTTGCCTTCGACCGTTGCCTTGTGGGCGAGCTGGTGCGAACGCAGGCCGAACAGGTCCTGCTGCTCACGGGTAATACCGTGCATCTTGCCGAGCATTTCCGCGGTCAGGCCCATCATGCCCGAGGCCTTGGCGGCGTACAGCGACATGTGTGGGTTCGGGTCGACACCATGCATCATGCTGACGTGGCCCATATGCTCGACGCCACCGACGACGAAAACGTCACCGTTACCGGTCATGATCGCCTGTGCTGCAGTGTGCAGGGCGCTCATCGACGAACCGCACAGACGACTGACAGTCTGGCCCGCGGCAGTGTGCGGGATCTGGGTCATCAACGAGGCCATGCGGGCGATGTTCCAGCCCTGCTCCAGGGTCTGGTTGACGCAGCCCCAGATCACATCTTCGACCTCGTTCGGATCAACCTTGGTGTTGCGCTCCAGCACCTTGCTGATCAGGTGCGCGGACATGTCCTCGGCGCGGGTGTTGCGGTGCATGCCACCCTTGGAGCGGCCCATTGGTGTGCGACCGAAGTCGACAATCACCACGTCTCTTGGATTCAAGCTCATATTTTCTCTCGCTCTCTATCGTTGGGCGCTTAACCGAAAAAGCTCTGACCATTCTTGGCCATTTCACGCAGCTTCGCGGTGGGGTGATACAGCGGACCCAGATCGGCGTACTTGTCTGCCAGGGCAACGAATTCTGCTACGCCGATCGAATCGATATAGCGCAGTGCACCGCCACGGAACGGAGGGAAACCAATGCCGTAGACCAGACCCATGTCGGCTTCGGCCGCCGTTTCGACAATTCCGTCTTCCAGGCAACGAACCGTTTCCAGGCACAACGGGATCATCATCCAGTTGATGATGTCTTCGTCGGTGACTTCACGCTGCTCGTAGACGATTGGCTTGAGCACTTCGAGTACAGCCGCGTCGGCAACTTTCTTCGGCTTGCCGCGCTTGTCGGTTTCGTAGGCGTAGAAGCCCTTGCCATTCTTCTGGCCCAGGCGGTTGGCTTCGTAAAGCGCATCGATCGCCGAGCGACGGTCGTCCTTCATGCGGTCTGGGAAGCCTTCGGCCATTACGTCACGGCCGTGGTGACCGGTGTCGATGCCGACTACGTCCATCAGGTAGGCAGGGCCCATCGGCCAGCCGAATTTCTCCATGATCTTGTCGATGCGTACGAAATCGACACCGGCGCTGACCAGGCGGGCGAAACCACCGAAGTACGGGAACAGCACGCGATTGACCAAAAAGCCTGGGCAGTCATTGACCACGATGGGGTTCTTGCCCATTTTCTTGGCGTAGGCAACGGTGGTGGCAACTGCCACGTCGCTGGACTTCTCGCCACGAATAACCTCAACCAGCGGCATCATGTGTACCGGGTTGAAGAAGTGCATGCCGACAAAGTTCTCTGGACGTTTGAGCGCCTTGGCCAGCAGGTTGATGGAGATGGTCGAGGTGTTGGACGCCAGGATGGCATCTTCCTTCACCTGGCCTTCCACTTCAGCCAATACTGCTTGCTTGACCTTTGGGTTCTCGACCACGGCCTCGACGACGATGTCGACGTTGGCGAAATCGCCATACGACAGGGTCGGACGGATCGCATTGAGCGCTTCGGCCATTTTCGCTGGGGTCAGACGGCCTTTTTCAACGCGTTTGCCGAGCAGCTTGGACGCTTCGTTCAAGCCCAACTGGATGGCAGCCTCGTTGATATCCTTCATCAGGATCGGCGTGCCTTTGACCGCGGACTGGTAGGCAATGCCGCCACCCATGATACCGGCGCCGAGTACGGCGGCCTGCTTCACGTCGTGAGCGATTTCGTCATGGGCCTTGGCTTTGCGCTTGAGCTCCTGGTCGTTGAGGAACAGGCCGATCAGGCTTTCTGCAACCGAGGTCTTGGCCAACTTGGCAAAACCTGCCGCTTCAACTTCCAACGCTTTGTCACGCCCGAAGTTGGCAGCCTTCTGGATGCTCTTGATCGCTTCGACCGGTGCTGGGTAGTTCGGGCCAGCCTGGCCAGCGACGAAACCTTTGGCGGTTTCGAAAGACATCATCTGCTCAATGGCGTTGAGCTTGATTTTCTCGAGCTTTGGCTGACGCTTGGCCTTGTAATCGAACTCGCCACTGATGACGCGCTTGATCAGGTCGAGGGCCGCAGCCTGCAGCAGCTCGGGCGCAACCACGGCATCGACGGCACCGACTTTCAGCGCGTCTTCAGCACGGTTTTCCTTGCCAGCGGCAATCCACTCGATGGCGTTGTCGGCACCGATGATGCGCGGCAGGCGAACCGTACCGCCAAAACCTGGGTAGATACCCAGTTTGACTTCCGGCAAGCCGATTTTGGCGTTGCTGGACATGACGCGGTAGTCGGCTGCCAGGCACATTTCCAGACCGCCACCCAAGGCAATGCCATTGATGGCGACAACGGTCGGTACGGCCAGGTCTTCGAAATCGCTGAAAATGCGGTTTGCTTCCAGGTTGCCGGCGACCAGTTCGGCCTCGGGCAGCTTGAAGTTATCGACAAACTCGGTGATATCCGCGCCGACGATGAAAACGTCCTTGCCACTGCTGACAATGACGCCCTTGATCGATGCATCGGCCTTGAGGGTGTCTACGGCCTGACGCAATTCGTTCAGGGTTAGACGGTTGAACTTGTTGACGGACTCACCCTTGAGGTCGAACTTCAGTTCGACGATGCCGCTTTCAAGAGCCTTAACCGTGATGGCTTTACCTTCGTAAATCATCAACTGATCTCCACGATATGGAAGCTGAACTGTACACGCCAATCGCTGGTGAAAGACTCGGCGGGCCGTTGGCCGGTGTTTGCCGAATCCTTGCGCCAGGCACACCCGTCAGCGCGATAGTCGGGATTCTGTAAGAGCCTTCTGACAATACAAACGCTCAATTCATACGCCCGTTTGATTTGGGTATGCACACATTCAACGAAAAGAACGCCGTTGTCAAATACCCAAAAGCGGCGTGAAAACGCGACTTTGCGGTCATTTTTCTTTCGGCGCATGCAAACACCGACCTCGGTGATCGAGCCGTATTCATACCAGCGATAGTGGTCAAAGGCTTACACGCACAAACGCGCTGTCCACGCATTCGGGTGCAATCAACAAGCACAGAGAAAAAGCAGAAAGCGGCAAGCCCGCTACACTAGGTGGGAATCAACACTTACAACCGGCCTGCCTGGCCCGCCCGCCCGATGCGTACATCGGGCTTTTTATTGCGCGCGGTCAGGCGAGCGCTTTCAATACTGCAGCAATATCCTGCAATACAGCCGTTTCGCCGTGTTCTCCCCAGTACAGGGAAATCATTTGCGGGCCGGCTTCGACCTTGTAGACGTTGTCAGGCAGGCGGGAAAAATGCTCATTCAGCACAACATCAGCGCACGGCTCTCGCCATTGATTGAGCCAGGTACCGGGCGCAGTTTGCCAGTAGCTCCAACTGTCTACCCTGCCCTGACGGCGCGGCCGTACGTACTGCGCACAGGGGCTAGGCGGTTCCTTGGGCAGCCAGTGCGGCCACTGTTGCGCCGTCAATTGCATATTCAATCCCATGCGCCGGGCTTCCATGCGCAGCGCCATCCGGCCGCTCTGATTGCGCGAAGGACGCAGCCAGGCCAATGGACTCAAAATCAGCGCAAGGATTGACACCACCACCCAGACCGTCATATCTGTTGTTCCCATAAAGCTTTGCAAATGAGCTGGTTAGCCGAGGTTCTAAGCGATCAGCCTGAAACCGACCATACTTGAACTATTGCGATTGTCAGGAGAGCCTCTCATGCCCTACGAACACATACTGGTTGCCGTCGATCTGACCGAAGAATGTGACCCGGTCATCAAGCGCGCCATGAAACTCGCCGAGCCGACAGGTGCCAAGGTCTCTCTGGTGCATATCGTGGAACCAATGGCCATGGCCTTTGGTGGCGATGTACCGATGGACCTGTCACAACTGCAACAACAACAGTTCGACCAGGCCAAAGAGCGCATGGACCGCCTGTTCAACAAGTATCCGGACATCAATCGCGGCGACTCGCACCTGACTTATGGCCAACCTCGCCAGGAAATCCATCAACTGGCCAAAGACCAGAATTGCGACCTGATCGTGGTGGGCAGCCATGGCCGTCACGGCCTGGCGCTGCTGCTCGGTTCCACTGCCAACGACGTACTGCACGGCGCACCTTGCGATGTGCTCGCGGTGCGCCTGCTGAAAACCTCGTAACGCGGGAAGCCTGGCGCAGGCTGCGCCAGGCCCTCCTACTTAGCTGTCGAGCTCTGCCCAGCGTTCTACCAACACATCCAGTTCTGCCTGTAACTGCTCCAATTGGGCCAGCACCGCAGTGGTCTGATCGATTGGACGCTGATAGAAGGCCGGGCTGGAAATCTCTTCCTGCACGGCTGCCATCTTCTGCTCCAGCGCGTCGATCTGGCCAGGCAAGGCCTCGAGCTCGCGCTGCAGTTTGTAGCTGAGCTTCTTTTTCGGTGCTTCGGCAGCGGCGGCTGGTGCCGGCTCCGGTGCCACCGCTTCAACCACCGCAGTATTGAGCTCCGATTTGCCCGACTTGCTTTCGCTGACACCCAGTAACTTCGGCGAACCGCCTTGGCGAATCCAGTCCTGATAGCCGCCGACGTATTCGCGCACCTTGCCCTCACCTTCGAAGACCAGCGTGCTGGTGACCACGTTATCGAGGAAGGCCCGGTCGTGGCTGACCATCAGCACGGTGCCCTTGAATGCCGACAACACTTCTTCGAGCAATTCGAGGGTTTCTACGTCCAGGTCGTTGGTCGGTTCGTCGAGCACCAGCAAGTTGGCTGGCTTACTGAACAACTTGGCCAGCAGCAAGCGCGCGCGCTCGCCACCAGAAAGCGCCTTGACCGGGGTACGGGCACGCTGTGGGCTGAACAGGAAATCGCCGAGATAACTCAGGACGTGACGGTTCTGGCCATCGATTTCGATAAAATCGCGACCTTCGGACAGGTTGTCGATGACAGTCTTTTCCAGGTCCAGTTGATGGCGCAACTGATCGAAATAAGCCACCTCAAGACGGGTGCCGGACTCAACCGTGCCGCTGGTAGGCTCAAGATCGCCGAGCATCAGCTTGAGCAAGGTGGTTTTACCGGTACCGTTGGCGCCGAGTAGACCGATCCGGTCTTCACGCTGCAAGACCATGGAGAAGTCCTTGACCAACTGCGGACCACCTGGGTGGGCGAAGCTGACGTTCTCCAGCACCATGACCTGCTTGCCGGACTTTTCCGCAACATCGAGCAGAATATTCGCCTTGCCCGTACGCTCACGACGTTCGCTGCGCTCTACACGCAATGCCTTCAGGGCACGAACGCGCCCCTCGTTACGGGTGCGACGAGCCTTGATACCCTGGCGAATCCACACTTCTTCCTGAGCAAGCTTCTTGTCGAACAGGGCGTTGGCCGTTTCTTCAGCGGCCAGTGCAGCTTCTTTGTGCACCAGGAAGCTGGCGTAGTCGCCGTTCCAATCAATCAAGCCACCGCGATCCAGTTCAAGAATGCGCGTAGCCAGGTTCTGCAGGAAAGAACGGTCGTGGGTAATGAACAGTACGGCGCCACCAAAGCCACTCAGTGCTTCTTCAAGCCAGGCAATTGCGCCGATGTCCAGATGGTTGGTTGGTTCGTCGAGCAGCAGCAGATCGGGCTCGGACACCAGGGCCTGGGCCAACAGTACGCGACGACGCCAGCCGCCGGACAGCTCGGCCAGCGTTTTGTCGGCCGGCAGTTGCAAGCGGCTCAGGGTGCTGTCCACCAACTGCTGCAAGCGCCAGCCATCACGCGCTTCCAGATCGTGCTGGACGTGCATGAGCTTTTCCAGATCGGCATCGCTGTGGATGTTCTGGCTCAGGTGGTGGTACTCAGCGAGCAATGCACCGACACCGTCGAGGCCTTCGGCCACTACGTCGAATACCGTACGGCCGTCTGCCAGCGGCAGCTCTTGCGGCAACTCGCCAATCTTGAGGCCAGGGGCACGCCAGACATCGCCGTCGTCAGGCTTCTGATCGCCCTTGACCAGGCGCAGCATGCTCGACTTGCCAGTGCCGTTGCGGCCGATAATGCACACCCGCTCACCACGGGCGATCTGCCACGACACCTTGTCCAACAACGGCATGGCGCCGAACGCAAGGGACACATCGCTTAATTTGAGCAGGGTCATGATCTTCTCCAAAAACCGGGCGCGTATTCTACCCGACTTGGGCCTGGTTCACATTAAGCAGGCACGTGCGCTTACAGATCCGACGACAGACCGCCTGATTACAACTCGATACAAGCACAATGCTTTCATCCGCCCACGGCAAACGGCTAAGCTTAGGCAACGTAACCCCAACAGTGCTGGCTTCGCCGTCACTTTTCATGGTCAAACTGCCCGGAAGTCTCATGCGCAGCCGCCTGTTAAATCTAGTTTCCTGCCTGCTCCTCTCGGCCTCCGCGGCCAGCGTCGCCCAGGCCACCGACATCACCGTGCAGCGCCAGTATTACGACGAGGCCAAGCGCGCCCTGGCCAAAGGCGACAAAGGGCCGTACCTGCGCTACGCCCAGGCCCTGAGCGATTACCCGCTGACGCCCTACTTGGCCTACGACGAGCTGACCGCGCGGCTGAAATCCGCCAGTAACGCCGAGATTGAAAAATTCCTCGCCGCCCATGGCGACCTGCCCCAGGCCAACTGGATGAAACTGCGCTGGTTGCGCTGGCTGGCTGAGCGTGGCGAATGGGAAACCTTCAGCCGTTACTATGACCCGAAACTCAATTTCACCGAACTCGACTGTCTCAATGGCCAGCGCCAATTGATCCAGGGCCAGCGCGCCGAGGGCTACGCCAGCGCAGAAAAACTCTGGCTGGTGGGCAAATCCCAGCCTGCCGCCTGCGATGCCCTGTTCGAGCGCTGGGCAGCCGAAGGCCAGCTCAGTGAGCAAAAACGCTGGGAGCGCACCAAGCTTGCAGCCCAGGCCCGCAACTATGCGCTGGCCAACAGCCTGACCAAGACCCTCCCTACCCTGGCACCGCAAGGCCGCCTTCTGGTTGAGGTGGCACAGAAACCACAACTGCTGAACCAACCGGGTCGCTTCGTACCTGTCAACGAGGCCATGTCGGATGTGGTCAGCCTTGGCTTGCGTCGCCTGGCCCGCCAGGACCCACAGCGCGCCATGAGCCTGCTGGATGACTACGCCAGCCGCATGCACTTCTCGCGCGACGAAAAAGTCGCCATCGCCCGGGAAATCGGTTTGACCCTGGCCCGACGCTACGACCCGCGGGCCCTGGACTTGATGACCCGCTACGACCCCGAGTTGCGCGACAACACCGTCACCGAGTGGCGCCTGCGCCTGCTGTTGCGCCTGGGACGCTGGGAAGATGCCTATGAGCTGACCAAGCGCCTGCCGCAGGATCTTGCCTCGAGCAACCGCTGGCGCTATTGGCAAGCGCGCAGCCTTGAACTGGCGCAGCCACAGAACACGCAGATTCCCATGCTGTACAAAACCGTTGCCCGGGAGCGTGATTTCTATGGCTTCCTGGCTGCCGATCGGGCGAAAACCCCTTACCAGCTCAACAACAAACCCCTGGTGCTGAGCAAGGCCTTGATGAACAAGGTTCGCAACACTCCGGGCATCCGTCGCGCCCTGGAGTTTCATGCACGCGGCCAGATCGTTGATGGTCGACGTGAGTGGTACCACGTCAGTCGCCACTTCAATCGCGACGAAATGGTGGCTCAAGCGCGCCTGGCCTACGATATGCGCTGGTACTTCCCGGCGATTCGCACTATCAGCCAGGCCAAGTACTGGGATGACCTGGACATTCGCTTCCCAATGGCCCACCGCGACACGCTAGTGCGTGAAGCCAAGGTGCGTGGCCTGCATTCAAGTTGGGTATTCGCCATCACTCGCCAGGAAAGTGCATTCATGGAGGACGCCCGCTCCAGCGTGGGCGCCAGTGGCCTGATGCAATTGATGCCCGCTACCGCCAAGGAAACCGCGCGCAAGTTCAGCATCCCACTGGCTTCGCCGGCCCAGGTGTTCAATCCGGACAAAAACATCCAGCTTGGCGCGGCGTACCTGAGTCAAGTGCACAGTCAATTCAACGGTAACCGGGTCCTGGCTTCAGCCGCCTACAACGCGGGACCAGGTCGGGTACGGCAATGGCTGCGTGGCGCCGATCACCTGAGCTTTGATGTGTGGGTGGAATCGATTCCGTTCGATGAGACTCGCCAATATGTGCAGAACGTTCTGTCCTACTCGGTCATCTATGGCCAGAAGCTCAATTCGCCACAGCCGCTGGTGGATTGGCATGAGCGGTATTTCGACGATCAGTAAACGCGGCCCTTACACAGCGCGCTGCCTTGTATAACGCCGGCCTGACAACTGGCGTTATACAAAGCCCCCTCTTGCGACGGCTATTCCAGAACCGTCACCGGCATCCCCACCTCAAGCGTACCGCTACCATCGGCCACCAGGTTCTGGCCGAACAGCACATCCCCTTCTTTTTGCCGATAGGTCTTGAGTGTCGTCAGGGGTTCGCGGTCGGCGCTGCGCTCGCCTGTCTGCGGGTCAATGGTGGTCATGATGCAGCGCTCACAGGGCTTGAGCACGCGAAACTCCATGTCACCAATACGGATGCGCTTCCAGCCATCCTCGGCAAAGGCCTGCGCCCCCTCAACGACCAGGTTGGGACGAAAACGCGACATTTCCAGCGGACGGCCGACCTTCTGGATCAGATCATCCAGTGATGATTGGCCGATAAGCAGCAAGGGAAAGCCATCGGCAAAAGCCACTCGGTCGCTGTTGTCACCATAACCGCCAGGCAAAAAACGAGCGCGCTCTTCAGGTACATGGACCAGACGGATGTCCTTGCCAATGAATTCGCTCAGCCATTGTGCTGCCTCGTCCCCGGCATCCGGCACACGGAAGGTGTCTCGCCAGATCGTTACGCCGCGCAGGTCGCTGTCAGCCTGCGGCACCGGCACGGACAGCGCTGATCGTCCGGGCGCCTCAAGAGTGAGATCGCCATCAACGCTGTACAGGGCTGTTAACTGACTCATCTGCGGATACGCGCGCTGCGTCAGGAATCGCCCATTGTCACGCTCTACAAGCATCCAGCGACGATCACCACTCAATCCCAACAGGCCCAGCGAAGAAGATTGCAGCGCCTGGCCGCGCGCGGATTTAAGTGGATAACGGTAAAGCGCACTCAATTGCATCGACGACCTTCCTTCTGCCGGTTCAAAGCCGTAGCTTATACCGACTCAGGCCGTGGCTTCATCCAGCATCAGGCGCTGACGCACCACATCGACCAATTTATCGGGCTGGAACTTGGACAGGAAGTTGTCGCAGCCGACCTTCTTCACCATCGATTCGTTGAAGCTACCTGAGAGCGAGGTATGCAACACCACATGTAGCGGGCGCAAGCGGGCGTCGTTACGAATCTCGGTGGTCAGGCGGTAGCCGTCCATTTCTGGCATCTCGGCATCGGTGAAAATCATCAACAGCTTTTCACAGACGTCCTCTCCTGCATCCGCCCAACCCTTGAGCATGCGCAACGCTTTCAGGCCATCAGTGGCAACGTGCATTTTCACTCCCAACTGCGACAACGTATCGCGCAACTGCGCCAGCGCTACCGTGGAGTCATCCACCAATAGCACCTCACGACCTCGGGCTCGAGCCAGCACGGGGTCCTGGAGTTTGTCGCGTGAAACCTTGGCACTGTAGGGCACGATTTCAGCCAGCACTTTTTCCACGTCGATGATTTCCACCAACTGCTCATCAACCTTGCTGATGGCCGTCAGGTAATGCTGGCGACCGGCGCTGCTGGGTGGCGGCATGATCGCCTCCCAGTTCATGTTGACGATTCGGTCGACCCCACCTACTAAAAATGCCTGAACCGAACGGTTGTATTCGGTGACGATAATTGTGCTGCCCGGCCCCGGCTCCAACGGTCGCATGCCGATGGCCTGAGACAGGTCGATAACCGGTAGCGTCTGTCCGCGCAGATTGACCACGCCACAAACATAGGCGTGGCGTTGGGGCATCAAGGTCAGCTTAGGCATTTGCAGCACTTCCTGAACCTTGAACACGTTGATCGCAAACAACTGCCGGCCAGCCAGGCGGAACATCAGAATTTCCAGGCGGTTCTCACCTACCAACTGCGTTCTTTGGTCTACAGTGTCGAGAATGCCAGCCATTACAGAACCCCCAGGCTTGTTTCAATAAATGAATCCAATGGCTCTGTATCGGCCAGATAGGACTCAGCTTGACCCCTTGGCGAAAATGCTTCGCCAACCATTGATGTCACTTTAACATCATGCTTTACTGCTGAACGCCCCTCTCGTCGCTAACCTTCGCAAAAGGTCGCAAACGAATCACACCATCAGGGATTCCCCTAGTAGCAATCGGGCGAGACCTGATGTTCGCGATATCCAATAGCCATTAATGTGACGCCATTCTCATTGCATGAACGGAGTCAGGCTTTTGTCAGCGATCGCCTCATTGTGGCCAGCCCCTGCTCCAGCCCTTTGCGCTGGAGCCAAATGATGGCCAACGAATCACTGAACAGCGGCGCGCTCCAGGAGTTCCTGGTGGATGCCCAAGTGCTGCTGACCCAAGCCCAGGAGTGCTTGCATCATCTGGAACTGATCGACAACGATCCGGATGCCTGTCATTGCCTGAACGATACTCTGGCCTCACTGGTCAATCGCGCCCAGCGCCTGGGGTTGGTCGAAGTGGCCAGCTACTGCAGACAGCTGCAGCATTTGCTGGAAACCGCCCAGAACCCAGCGCAACTACCAGGAACCGCACTACCCGCCCTGACCGAGTGCCTGACCTTGCTGGCCTGGCAATTGGAGTTGGTGGATCCTCGTACCGGCCGCCTGGGCCTGGATATCGATGAGCAAGTCCTATTGCTGGATAACCTCGCCGCCGCACTGAACCCAGTGCTGGCCTGCGAATCCTGCAGCGCCAGCCAAGCCCCTTGCGACCATCCGTCGCACCTGCTTCATCCGACAATTAGGCATCCAAGTACGGATAACTAAACAGCATGACAGCCCCTGGCCAGTCGACGCGCCCGGAGAGCATATTAGCTTTGAACTTTACGCACAGACCGCCCCATTGCCGCCGCCACTTTGACAAGTATGACTTTAGTTCTACGGGGCAAAATTTGCGGCTAATAAAGTAGTGGCCAAATGCTAGGCTCGCGCCCCTGATAAATCCGGGTATCAGCCCGTAAAACCTGACGATTGTGACAGTCCCGAGAGTTCGCGACCATTTACACTTGAAGTGATACCATGCGCGCCAAAGACGACCAGACACCCCTGGTCGGACACGCCTTAGATGACTAAGTCACTTGGCGCAAGTATTTATCCAGGCCGTTTGGCGCCGACATACAAAGATATTGAAGGCACGACCAAAACGTCTCTAGCTTGCTACTTGCACGGCTTTCTACCGCGATATTTCAATGGCTTCATTTTTCTATGCTCTCAAGCCTAAATAGATCCAAGTTCTGGCCCCCCGGAGCCGCCCTTCTGCGCGGACTCACCACTGTCTTGTGCCTCACCTCGATCACCGCCAACCTGGTCCTGTATATTTACGCGCTACCAATCCCGCTTGGCGTTATCCTGCTGCACCTTGCTGCCATGCTGAGCATCGGTTGGCACCTTCAGCACTGGGCACGTTCAATTGCCATGCGCCCTGCCGAACTTGCTGACCGCCTGCTCAAAGTTCAGGAGAGTGAGCGCCAGCGCCTAAGCCGAGAGCTGCATGATGATATCGGCCAACTGCTGACCGCCGCCAAGCTTCAGGCCGACTTGCTGCAGCGCCTCGCACCCGGCGCGCTGCAGGAGCACTGCAGCACCTTGCGCAGCACCCTGGATGACACCCTGGATAACGTTCGCGACGTCTGCGCCACCCTCAATCCTCGCCAGTTGTCCAGCCTTGGGCTGGAGGCCAGCTTGCGCGCACACCTGGTACGCACCCTGGAAAACACCAACCTGCATTGGAGCCTGGAGTGCCGCCAGCGTCTTGGCGGCATTCCCGAAGAGATAGCCATTGCCGCCTTCCGAATCACCCAGGAAGCCGTCACCAATATTCTTCGCCATGCTGACGCACGCAATCTGATCATTTGCATCGAACGCCAGCCGGCGGGCCTTGCGCTGTCGATCCGTGACGACGGGCACGGCTTTCTGCCAGCCAGCAACCCCGCAGATGAAGGGCAGCGCGGCATGGCCGGCATGTACGAACGCGCGGCGCTTCTTGACGGCACGCTGACTGTCAGCAGCCAGCCCGGTAAAGGTACCCGCATCGACGCCCTGTTCCCCTGGCCGCCCCGCACCCTCGAACGCGCCGACACAAGTAGTGCCCCATGACCTGTAAGTTGTTGCTGATAGATGACCACTCGCTGATCCGTGCAGGCGTTCGCGCCTTGGTGTCTTATCTCCCTGGTTATACGGTGGTGGGCGAAGGCAATGATGGCAACCAGGTGGCTGAGTTGGTACTGCACCTGGACCCAGACATCATCCTGCTGGATATTTCCATGCGCACCACCAATGGCCTCGATGCCTTGACCCAACTGCGCGCCAATGGCTGCCGCAGCAAGGTCCTGATTCTGTCGATGCACACAGACCCCGAACTGATCATGCAGGCCCTGGAAAGCGGCGCCCACGGCTATCTACTCAAAGACACCACCGCCACCGAACTCGAACAAGCCCTGGCAGCGCTGCGTAACAATGAGCGCTACTTGAGCCCGGCGATTGCCCATACGGTGATCAATCGGGCCTTGTCACGCACGCACAAACCCAAGCCGCAGATGTCGGAAAATCACAACCTCACGGCCCGTCAATTGGAAATTTTGCGCTTGATTGTGCGCGGCAAATCAACCCGGGAAATTGCCCACGGGCTGGGCTTGAGCATCAAGACCGTGGAAACCCATCGCTCGCAGATCATGAAACGCCTGCATATCTATGACGTTGCCGGCCTGGTTCTATTTGCGGTGCGCGAACGAATCATCAGCCTTGATGACTGAGTAATGGCGAGTCAGGCGGCAAGTGCACCCGCAACGCGCCTGCCAGCGCTTCAAAACGCAAGCTGTCTCCCTGGAGCGGCTCGCCATCGAGATTGATATCCAGGCCTTGCGAACTCTTTATTTCAACCCACGGCAAGCGCGCGCGCACGAACAGGTTATCCAATCCCAGCCCATCGCTGAGCAGACTGCGCAACGTACCTACCATTTCCTGCGGCGCGGGCAAAATGCTGATATCCAGCAGCCCGTCGTCAACCTGCGCCTGCGGACACAGCACATGCCCACCACCGGCTTGACGACCATTGCCGATACCCAGCGCCAACAACTCGCCCTGCCATTGAAAGTCCGGCCCATGCAGCTCCACCGAAGCGGCACTGAGCTCACTGAAGCGCGACAAGCCGGTAAACAGGTAGGCTGCCGCACCTAGCACCTTTTTCAGGTCTTCGGAGGTATTGGCGGTTACCTGACTACCAAAGCCGCCGGTGGCCATGTTGAGAAATATCTGCTGCCCTACCTGGCCAAGGTCAATCGCCTGCGCCGGGGCATCCAGCAGCGCTAACGCCGCCTCGGGTTCCAACGGTATTCCCGCGGCACGGGCAAAATCATTGGCCGTTCCCAATGGCAATAGCACAAGACCAGCCTTTCCCTGGGCCCGCGCCATGGCTTCGGCGACATCGCGTAGCGTACCATCGCCACCGCCGGCCACGATATGACTGTAGCCCGCGGCCAGCGCCTCCTCGACCCAGCGGGCGGCATCACCGGCTTCCCACGTCAAACGCACATCCAGCGGCCAACCGCGCTCGCGCATCACGCTGACGGCAGCGCGCACCTGCTCGTTCGTTGCCTGTTTGCCATGCAAAATCAATAACGCCTTTTTTTGCGCCATTTCGCCTAATCCCCACGAAAGAAAACCCACTATCTGGACCTTATAGCCAACCTGTTTACTGCAATTTCATCGCGCTTTTTCCGAGATATTTGCCGAGCATTCACACAAATATCATTGAAACAGCGCGCGCCTGGGTGCATCATTCGACAAATATTTGGCCTTCACGGAAGATGCCGATACTAAAAGTCATTTTATTGACAATTTAAGTGAGCGCCTGCCAGGTCCGGATTCCCTTTAATGCACTGTAGTCTCAGTGCTCTGACACAAGGCTGTGAAATGAGCGTTCTAATCCCTTGCATCATCGCCGGCGGCGCCGGCACTCGACTTTGGCCTGTTTCCCGCGAAACCATGCCCAAGCCCTTTATGCGCTTGCCCGACGGCCAGAGCCTGCTGCAAAAGACCTTCGCTCGCGCCAGCGCCCTGCCGGATGTCGAACGGGTTTTGACCGTGACCAACCGGGAAGTCTATTTCCGCACCCAGGATGAATACCGCCAGCTGAACCATAACGGCATCGCACTGGACTTCATCCTCGAGCCCTTCGGCCGCAACACCGCCCCTGCGATTGCCGCTGCAGCCCTGCATTGCGCCGAACTGTACGGTGACAGCGCCCAACTGCTGATACTGCCGGCTGACCACTTGATCGGTGATCTCCCAGCGTTTGAACGCGCTGTCGCCGAAGCCCGCAACCTGGCTCGCGAAGGCTGGCTGACCACATTCGGCCTGGTGCCAGGTCACGCCGAAACCGGCTTTGGCTACATCGAGAAAGGCCAGGCCTTGAATGGCCAAGGCTACAAAGTCGAATGCTTTGTCGAGAAGCCTGATGCGGTCACCGCCCAAGGCTACCTGGATGGCGGCCAGCACCTGTGGAACGCGGGCATGTTCTGCATGCGCGTGGACGCGATTCTGGCCGAACTTGACCGCCACGTTCCCGACCTGCTCGCCAGCGTCCACCAGTGCCTGCAACAAAGCCCGCGCAAACAGGGCAAAAACGAATTGCAGCTGGAACTTGACCCGCAATCTTTCGAAAAAGTACCGGACATTTCCATCGACTATGCAGTCATGGAAACCTCGAGCCAGGTTGCCGTGCTGCCTGCCGACCTTGGCTGGAGCGACATCGGTTGCTGGGAGGCGGTGCGCGGGCTCAAGGAAGCCGATCACAACGGCAATCACTGCAACGGCGAAACCGTGCTGCATGATGTGACCAACTGCTACATCGACTCGCCACGCCGACTGGTCGGTGCCGTCGGCCTGGACAATCTGATTGTCATCGATACACCTGATGCCCTGCTGATCGCCGACGCCTCACGCAGCCAGGAAGTCAAAGTGATCGCCCAGCAGCTCAAGCACCAAGGTCATGATGCGTATCGCCTGCATCGCACGGTGAATCGCCCGTGGGGCATGTATACCGTGCTGGAAGAAGGCCCGCGCTTCAAGATCAAGCGTATCGTGGTGCGCCCCCAAGAGTCGCTGTCATTGCAGATGCACCACCATCGCAGCGAACACTGGATCGTGGTCAGCGGCATGGCTTGCGTGACCAATGGTGAGGACGAGTTCCTCCTCGACACCAACGAGTCGACGTTCATCAAACCCGGCCGAGTTCACCGCCTGACCAACCCTGGCGTGATCGATCTGGTCATGATCGAAGTGCAGAGTGGCGAATATATGGGCGAAGACGACATCGTGCGCTTTACTGATATCTATGGACGCGCCCCGGAGTCTGCCAGCAACTGACACCCAAGGCGCGTCCATTCCTATCTGCATGCCGTCACCCGCCCGGGTATAGAGGAAAGGGGTCATGCGCGTACTTTGGACACTGCCTTATCTGCCCTGGCCTACCACCAGCGGTGGCAAAACCCGGCAATACCACCTGCTGCGCAGTCTCGCGCAGCGGGGCCACCAGATCACCTTACTGGTGCAGTCCAAGATCCCGCCCAGCGAGGCAGCACGTCAGGCGCTCGAGCCACTGCTCGAACGCCTGATCGTATTGCCCAGGCGGCCATTGCACAGCCCATTGAACCTGTTGGCTGCGGTCTATGCCGGCTATCCCGTGCGCGCCAGTGTGAATGGCCTGGCGCCGCACCTTCGGCATCGTTTCGAGCAACTGCTGGAAGAACACTGGGATGTGATCCACATTGAGCACAGCTACAGCTTCCAGCCATTTGAAAAAGCACTGCAAGCTCGGCAACTGCCCTTTCTACTCAGCGAACACACCATCGAATCGGTATCTGGTGCGGCCTGTCATGACCGCCTGCCTTTATGGTTGCGACCATTCAACGCCTTCGACCGCTGGCGCTACCGGCGCTGGGAAAGTCGCGTATTGAGCCAGGCGCATGAGGTCGTCGCCGTCAGCCCCAGGGATGTCGAACATATCAGTCGCCTGACCGGCTACCCCGCGTCTCTGGTGATCAATGGCGTCGATTGCGCGCATTACCAGGATATCTACCCGTCTCATCACAGCCAGCGACTTTTGTTTGTCGGTAACTTTGAATACAGCGCCAGCCTCGAAGCCGTGGAATGGGCGCTTGAAGACATCCTCCCGCAAGTGTGGCAAAGCAATCCTGCCGTGCGCCTGGCCATAGTAGGACATGCCTTGCCCGACAGCTGGAAATCGCGCTGGAACGATCCGCGTATCGAGTGGATTGGCTACTTGCCTGACTTACGCGAACTGCAACGCCATTCGGCGATCTTCTTCGCCCCCCTGCGCTATGGCGGCGGCTCGAAAATCAAGGTACTCGAGGCCATGGCCGCAGGCCTGCCAGTGGTCACCACCGCCAAAGGGGTTTCCGGGCTACAAGTGACTCAGGGCGAGCACTATCTAGGCAGCGACGACAGTGATCAACTGGCCTTGATCATTACCCAACTGCTCAACCAGCCCTGGCGCATGCGCCAACTTTCCGAGGCGGCCCGCCAGTTCGTCAACGACCGTCACGATTGGAGCATTGCCGCCGCCCAGTTGGAAAACGTGCATGCCCGCCTGAGTCAGCGGGCACCCGTGTTTTCTCAAGCCAGCGCACTCAGCCGAGCAACTCACTCAGGGGAATGAACTGAACGGTGTCACCCTTGGCAGGTGCAGTGCCTTCGCGAACTTCGACAAGGCCCTCGGCCCAAGCGGCGCTGCGTAGTACGCCAGAGCTCTGGTTCCTGTAGATCAGCGCTTGACCCTGATCCAGTCGCGCGCGCAGGTATTCGCGACGCGAGCCAGCCGTGGGCCAGTCGAAACCTGCGAGCACCGCGAACTGTAACGGCGTCACGTCCTGCACGCCCTGGCGGCGCAACAGGTAGGGTCGAGTCAGCAGGCCAAAAGTCACCAGCGTCGAGGCCGGATTGCCAGGCAAACCAATGACCGGTACACCTTTGTAGTGGCCGAAGGTCAGCGGCTTGCCGGGCTTGATCGCCAACTTCCACAGTGCCAGTTCGCCTGCCTCACGCAAGGCCAGGCCCAGGTAGTCCGCCTCTCCCACCGAGACACCGCCGGTGGAAAGTATCAAATCGACTTCGCTCAACCCGGCCAGGCAGTCACGGGTCTTTTGCAGGTCATCGGCAAGAATCCCAGCATCGGTCACTTCGCAACCCAGGCGCTGCAGCCAACTGACCAGCAGGCGTCGGTTGCTGTTGTAGATCTGTCCTGGCCCCAACGGCAAACCCGGCTCGACCAGCTCATCTCCTGTGGACAGCACGGCAACCTTGATCTTGCGCACCACATTGACAGTGGCATAGCCAAGCGTTGCCGCCAAGCCAAGCTCAATCGGTCCCAGGCGCGTACCCGCTGCCAGCACCGACTCTCCGGCACGGGTTTCCTGCCCTTGCGGACGAATATTCTGGCCCTCGCGCAGCGATGCCGTGAATCGCACCCGTTGATCCTCCAGGACCTCGGCGTTTTCCTGCATCTCGACGCAGTCAGCCCCAGGCGGCACCGGTGCGCCGGTGAAAATCCGTGCGCAGGTTCCTGGCTGCAACGGCTCTGGAGCGTGACCTGCGAAGATCCGCTGACTGACAGGCAACGGTTCTCCCTGCCAATCGGCCAGGCGCAGCGCGTAACCGTCCATGGCACTGTTTGGCCAAGGCGGCAGATCCAGGGTCGCAACCAATTCGTTGGCGAGCACGCGTCCCTCGGCCTGCGCCAGCGCAAGCACTTCGGTTTCGACAATAGGGGCGGCTTGCGCCAGTGCCAGCAAGCGTGCCAAAGCATCTTCGACCGGCATCAGTGGCTTGTTCACAGGCACCTCAACCACGACTGGCGCAGGGCGCGGCCTGCTTGAGATGAGGCACGAAATTGCAAGGGCGGTGGCGAGCATCGAGCTGCTCGGCAAGGATGCCGTCCCAACCAGTGCGCACGGCATTGGTGGAGCCCGGCAAGCAACAGACCAGCGTACCGTTGGCCAACCCGGCCAAGGCGCGAGACTGAACGGTTGATGTGCCGATATCTGCCAGGGAAATATGCCGGAACAACTCACCAAAGCCATCGACTTGCTTGTCCAGTAAGCAGGCAACCGCTTCCGGCGTACTGTCGCGGCCGGTAAAACCAGTGCCGCCGGTGATCAGCACCACCTGCACCTGCTCATCGGCGATCCAGCTCGCGACCTGCGCACGGATCTTGTACAAATCGTCTTTGAGCAGTACGCGCGCCGCCAGGCCATGGCCGGCTTCGGTCAGGCGATCGACAAACACCTGCCCGGAAGTGTCGGTTTCCAGGGTACGGGTGTCACTGACCGTCAACACTGCAATGTTCAGTGGCACGAAAGGTACATCAGCCTTGGCTTTCATGGGGCCTTGATCCATTGATAGAGAGAATGGCGGTGTTATATCACAGCCCTGCCCGGCTCGCGCCCGCCCTCGACACTCGATTGCCGTGAATCAAAAGTCCTGCGCAATGACTATGCTGCAATCAGCAAGGAACTTGCGTCGGCACCATGCGTCTCAAGAACATTACGCACCATCCTTTACTGGAGAAACACAATGATTCAACGGACCCTTCCTGCATTTCTGCTCGCCCTCGGCCTAGGTACTCTGGCAGGTTGCGCTTCGCCAACGGTCATCACCCTGAACGACGGTCGCGAGATCCAGGCAGTCGACACACCGCAATATGACGATGAGTCGGGCTTCTATGAATTCGAACAACTTGATGGCAAGCGTACGCGCATCAACAAAGATCAGGTTCGTACCGTAAAAGATCTTTGAAGCCATAGCGCACTACAACGAGCCCGCCTTGCGCGGGCTTTTTTGTGTCCCGATTGCAACAAACCACCCTGGCCAGCATTGCACCCTGCTGCCGCGCCCAGCAGAATGCGCGCCTTTCGAACTTAGAGGTTGAAACACATGCGTAAGACTCTTGCCGCCCTGACACTTGGCCTGCTGTGCACTCAAGGCGCCATGGCTGGCGATGGCCAGACTGCCGTAGGTGGCGGCCTGGGCGGTGTTCTGGGCAACGTGGTTGGCCAGCAACTGGGTGGCAGCACAGGCGCCGCGATCGGTGCCGGTGTCGGTGGCGCCGCAGGCAGCGCCATGGGCGCAAAAAGTGGCAACAAGACCAAGGCGGCCATTGGTGGCGGCCTGGGTTCTGCTGGCGGCTCGCTGGTAGGCGGCAAGCTGGGCGGCAGCACCGGTTCGGCAATCGGCGCAGGCCTCGGTGGTGCGGCTGGCGGCGCCCTGGGCAACAACCTGGCCAATGACCATCGTAAAAAGCGTCATTGATCTCAGGCTGAACAAACCCAGCGCCGAAACGAAACAGCCCCCTGAATAGGGGGCTGTTTTTTCTACCGATGCAAACGTTACAGCGCAGGCTCAGCCTGAACGGCAGCAGTTTCTTCAGGCAGCACCGGAACGTACAGCAACTGCAGGCGCGAGCTGCTCCATTCACGGGTCTTGTTGGTCAACTCAAGATTATTGTTGAGCTTCTGGCCATAGGTCGGAACGATCTCCTTCAGTTTGGCCTGCCACTCAGGGTTCTTGATTCGATCCTTGAAGGTCTTCTCCAGCACGCTGAGCATGATCGGCGCAGCAGTCGAGGCGCCAGGCGATGCGCCAAGCAAGGCTGCGATAGTGCCATCCTGGGCGGCAACCACTTCGGTACCGAATTGCAGGACACCGCCGTGCACAGGGTCTTTCTTGATGACCTGGACGCGCTGGCCAGCTTGCAGCAACTTCCAGTCTTCGTTCTTGGCGTTCGGGAAGTACTCGCGCAGCGCCTCCATACGGTCATCGAAGCTGAGCATCAGCTGTCCCATCAGGTAAGTGCTCAGGTCAATGTTGTCGATACCGGCGTGAGTCATCGGCATGATGTTGTGCGTAGTCAGCGCAGCAAACATATCGAGCAACGAACCGTTCTTGAGGAACTTGGTCGAGAAGGTCGCGAACGGGCCGAACAGCAACACTTCCTTGCCGTCGATAACCCGCGTGTCCAGGTGTGGAACGGACATCGGCGGTGCACCCACCGAAGCCTTGCCGTACAGCTTGGCTTTGTGACGAGCAACGATAGCCTGATTATCGGTCATCAGGAACTGACCACCTACCGGGAAGCCTGCATAACCGTCAGCTTCCGGAATAGCGGACTTCTGCAGCAACTTCAGGGCGCCACCACCGGCACCGATAAAGACGAACTTGGCTTTGACGCTACGCTCTACACCCTTGTTGGCCAGGTCAGCGACGACCACGGTCCAGGTGTTGTCGGCGTTGCGGACGATGTCACGCACTTCATGCTGCACATGCAGCTTGACGTTGTCATGCTTGGTCAGCGAAGCGATCAACTGACGGGTAATTTCGCCAAAGTTGACGTCGGTGCCGATCGGCATGCGGGTCGCGGCAATCTTCTGGTCGGCAGCACGGCCTTCCATCACGATCGGCACCCATTTCTGGATCTGGGCGTGGTCCTCGGAATACTCCATGCCACGGAACAACGAGCTGTGCTGCAGGGCTTCATGGCGCTTCTTGAGGAACTCGACGTTCTTGTCGCCCCAGACGAAGCTCATGTGCGGCACGTTGTTGATGAACGACTTGGGGTTGCTCAATACGTTCTGCTCGACCTGATAGGCCCAGAACTGCTTGGATATCTCGAACTGCTCGTTGACCCCTACCGCCTTGCTGATGTCGATTTTGCCGTCGGCGCCTTCACTGGTGTAGTTCAGTTCGCAGAACGCGGAGTGACCAGTACCTGCGTTGTTCCAGGCGTTGGAGCTTTCTTCGGCAACTTTGTCCAGACGCTCGTAGATGTCGATCGACCAGGTAGGCTCCAGCTCATTGAGGTAAGTACCCAGGCTCGCGCTCATGATGCCGCCGCCGATCAGCAGGACATCGACGGTTTTTTCTGGCTCGCTGGGTTTGGAGCAACCAATGACGCTCAGGCATAGGAGCGCCAGCAGGATTTTTTTCATAATTCAATCCAATGAAGGTGGAGTAATTGGCAATGACCGTTGATTCCGTTGCGCACGCCCACATTCTTGTTATCGCTCGCACATACCAAAGCTTAGCGAGGCCTGGCGCTCTGGCGAGCGGCCGGGACACGCGGCAATGTGTTGTCGGCTGGGATTATTCGATGGATCGGAACCGGTCGTCACTCGGACGAACTGACATTGAAGCTTGCTGCCGCCTTTAAGCACAAATCAGGCCAACTCATGCAAGACTAACGACTAATAGCTAGGACGAGTCGTCGCACCCCATCTTTAACGGTTTTTCTGGCGACAATCCGCCACATTGCCACGCCCTGAAGCAGCTATGTGGCGGATTTCCCCCTGCCAATCAGGCGCTCAAACGGGCGGTAACCTCGCCGAGCTGACCTGATAGTCCGTGCAGGCGATGCCCGGCCTGCTCGGTGTGCTGCACCGCCTGCTGGTTGGCAGTGGCGATGCGGGTAATCTCCACCAGATTGCGAGAGATGTCTTCTGCCACACTGGTCTGCTCTTCGGCGGCGGTGGCAATCTGCCGATTCATGTCGCGAATGGCCTCCACCGCCTGGGTGATACGCTGGAGCATCTGCCCGGCACGCTGAACTTGTTCAGCCCCCTCTTCACTGCGCTGCTGCCCGCTCTCGATCGCCTTGACCGCCTCCAGGGCTCCGTTCTGCACAGCACCGATAATCTGGTTGATCTCGGCGATCGAAGCCGCAGTACGCTGGGCCAGACTCCGTACCTCATCCGCGACTACGGCAAAACCACGACCGGCCTCCCCCGCGCGCGCCGCCTCGATGGCGGCATTGAGCGCCAATAGATTGGTCTGCTCGGCAATCGCGCGAATCACCTCCAGGACCTTGCCGATCCGGGCGCTGTCAGCTTCCAGATGGCGAATCACCGCCGCTGTTCCGGTGATTTCCTGGTTTACGGCAGCAATGGTGTCGATGGTGGCCTGCATCACCTGTTCGCCCGCCTGGGCACTGTGATCGGCATCATCAGCGGCGCGTGCCGCTTCTGCGGCGTGGCGGGCAACTTCCTGGGCTGTGGCTGACATTTCATGCATGGCCGTGGCAACCTGATCAGTACGCTGGAACTGATCATCGGTCCCTAGCGCCATGCTGCCGGCAAGGGAGCGCAAATCACCACTCGCAGCTTCCAGTTCGCCGGCATTGTTTTGCAGCCGAGCAATGGTCTCGGCGAGAAAGTCACGCAAGGTATTGGCAGCCACCGCCAGACGGCCCAGTTCATCCTGGCGGTCACTGGCTACACGTGCCTCGAAGCGCCCCTGACTCAGTTGCGCGACATACTCGATCAGCGCCCGGATCGGCTCGATCAGGCTACGATTGATCAGCCACAGGCTGAACACCCCCACCACAAGTGCAGAGCCGAACATCACCAGCAGCCCCAGCCACACGATACGTTCGGCAGACGCATTGATGGCCTGGGCACGACCCTGGGCATCGCTGCGCAACTGGCTGACCAACTCGCTCATTTGCTCACTGGTCGCTCGATCCACACCTTTGACCGCCTGATCCCCGACCGCAGGGTCGGCACCTGCGGCCAAAAATGCCTGGCGCCCCTGAGCGTAGGCCTGGCCCAGTTGTCGGTGGCTCTGCTTGAGTTGCTCGGCACGCGCTTTGAGCGTGGCGTCGCTACTGCGGATCAACTGATCGAGAATACCCTGCACCTGCTGTTCGCGGGCCAGAAACTGCTGCCAGTACTTATCCAGTTCCGCCGGCTGCTTGCCACGCAGTAACACGTTCTTCCACTCTTGAACCTGCACCTTGAATTGCAGATTGGCCTCATCGATCAACTGCGAGGCCTGCAACGGCCCATCAATCAGTTGTCCGTAGCCACGCACACTGGAGGACAGCAATTGAAAGCAGACCAGAGCGATCATCAGTATCGCCAACAGGCTGCCAGCGAGTAATGCGAGGATTTGCACTCGGAGGGATTTACGCAACATCGGCAGGGTTCCGGAACAAGGAAATAGGAAGCGAGGCATCGCTGCATCAACCAGATAAAGACGTCCTTGTCCTCGTTCACTGGCAGCTGCTGCAGGCGAAAAAAAAAGCTGCCATCATCCGATAGCAGCCAAGTTCGAGCGTTACGCAACAGCTGTGATAGATAGTCTCAGGGGATTGCTACAAAAATGTGACAGTCCGCGAAACGCTGTCACATTTCCGTAACGGTGTTGAATTGCAACGCCGCCAGTCGCGCGTACAACGGGCTTTCAGCGATCAACTGGCGATGTGTGCCGATCGCCACCAGGCGCCCCTGGTCAATCACAGCGATACGATCGGCATGCTGTACCGTGGCTAGCCGATGGGCGATAACCAACGTGGTGCGCCCACGCATCAGCGTCGGCAGCGCTTGCTGAATAAGGTGCTCGCTTTGGGCGTCCAAGGCACTGGTGGCCTCATCGAGCAGCAAAATCGGTGCATCTACCAGCAACGCTCGAGCAATAGCCAGGCGCTGACGCTGGCCGCCTGACAATCCCAGCCCCGCGTCTCCCAGGTGAGTCTGGTAACCGTGGGGGAGTTGGAGAATGAATTCATGGGCGTGAGCGCTTCGGGCCGCCGCCTCGACCTGCTCAGCACTGGCATCGGCACGCCCGTAACGGATGTTGTCCTCGACCGTACCGAAGAACAATGCCGGGTTCTGTGCAACCAGGGCAAAATGCCGACGCAGGTCCAGGGGATCAAGCCGGTTCAACGCCTGGCCATCCAGGAGTATCTGCCCTTGCTGAGGGTCGTAGAAACGCAGCAACAAGTCGAACAACGTCGACTTGCCAGCCCCCGAAGGCCCAACCAGCGCCAGCGTCTCTCCTGGTTCGACAGTCAGGCTCAAGCCGTCGATAGCAGCAGGTGTGGGTCGTGACGGATAGGCAAAGCGCACCTCGCGCAACTCAAGCCGGCCCCTGACCCGCAACGCACTATGCTCCAAGCCTTCGGCCGGCGCGCTGATTTCATTTCGGGCGGCCAACAATTCGGCAATACGCTCAGCCGCACCCGCGGCACGCTGCAGCTCACCGATTACCTCGCTGAGCGTACCGAAGGCGCTGCCGACGATCAGGCTATAGAACACGAACGCCGCCAACTCGCCCCCGGAAATCCGCCCGGCGATGACATCCATGCCGCCAACCCAGAGCATTACCCCCACGGCCCCGAGCACCAGCACGATTACCAGAGTAATCAGCCAGGCCCGCTGCATGATGCGCTTGCGCGCGATGGCGAAGGCAGCTTCCACGGTCTGGCCGAAGCGCTGCTGATCGCTTGCCTGGTGGTTGTAGGCCTGCACGGTCTTGATCTGTCCAAGGGTTTCGGCAACGTAGCTACCGACATCGGCTACCCGGTCCTGGCTCTGACGCGACAGGCTGCGTACCCGTCGTCCGAAGATCAAGATCGGTGCCAGCACCAGCGGCAAGGCGACCACCACGATGCTGGTCAACTTGGGGTTGGTCACGAACAACAGAACAATGCCACCCAGTACCATCAAGGCATTGCGCAGAAACAAGGAAAGTGACGAGCCGATCACCGACTGCAGCAGGGTCGTGTCGGCAGTAAGGCGCGACTGAATTTCCGAGCTGCGATTACTCTCGAAAAAGCCTGGATGCAAATAGATCAGGTGATCGAACACTTGCTGACGAATGTCGGCCACACACCGTTCGCCGATCCACGACACCAGATAGAAGCGACTGAACGTCCCGATCGCCAGTGCCAATACCAGCAACAGGAAGAAACCGATGGATTGGTTGAGCAACTGCGGTGAGCGGGTCATGAAGCCCTGATCGACCAGTAAGCGTATGCCCTGGCCCATCGACAGCGTGATACCTGCTGTCACGATCAAGGCGAGCAACGCCAGCAGAACTTGTTTGCGATAAGGGCGAACAAAACGCCAACCCAATTGCAGCGCCTGGCGCTGGCGGGGTGAGAAGCGGTTGAGCATGGAGAGACCAACGATCAATTGTTTCTGCCAGCCTACACCTGACCGCTCGTCCCATGCCAAGGAACTCACAGGAATAAACAGTCGTCATTTAACAAACCAGTCTCGGCGCCCCTCTAGATGTCGCCGCTTAAGTGGTTAGACCGTTTCGTTCTAAGGCACCACTGGAGGTTTGTCCAACTTTCTGTTGGACTGGAGGGAGTCGTAGCGTGAAAACCGACGCAGCTGTCATAGTTCGGTCACTGCGCGACTCTAGTCTGAGCTGGCAATCTGATGAGGAGACAAAAATGAGCTTGCAACACAGCACCAACCAGCCCAAAAGCGCTCCAAACCCGCAAGCGCCGGTGGGCGGTTCGATCATCGGCCCAGATGGCAAAGAGATCATCATCACCGAAGAGATGGTCCAGCAGGCGTGCGAAAAGCTGGAACAAAGCCGCAAGGCACCCGCCAAGAAAGACTGAATCACCGAATTGTTCAACCCGGCCCGAGCGCCGGGTTTTTATTACCTGAAATTCAGGCCAGCACAGCGCCCAGGGCTCGAACCATCTGCGCCAAATGGGGGGCTTCGCCATGCAGACGCACCACCAGGCCTTCGATTTCACGGCGCGGCGGGTAGTGCTTGCGCAAGGCATCGAACGCACTCTTTTGCTCAAGCACATCACTGCTCAAGCTGCGACGAAAATCAGCGTCGTCACGGCGTGGGTCATACACCGCACGGCACAGGGTTGCCAGCGCCCAGGCAGGATCGGTTTCAGCCTGCAGGCCCACTTCTGCCAACCAGGACTGAGGCAGCAAGTCGGCCAGTTGCACTGAAGCCGGCTCACCACGCCAGGCACAAAAAGCCTGATAAATCTGTGCAGTGCCGCGTTGCTTGCCGTCCAAGCTGTAACCGGCAATGTGCGGCGTGGCCAATACACAAAGGTCAGCCAGCTCCAGATCGACCTGCGGCTCGCCCTCCCAGACGTCCAGTACCGCCAGCACATCTTCTCGCTGCAGCAATAGCTCGCGCAGCGCCGAATTGTCGATAACCGGGCCACGGCTGGCATTGATCAGCCAGGATCCCGGACGCAATGCCTGGAGTTGCTGCTCGCCGAGCAAATGCCAAGTCGCGTTCTCGCCACAACGGGTCAGCGGCGTATGCAAACTGATCACATCGCAACGCGCCAGAATGGTTTCCAGGCTGACATAATCACCACCCTCTCGGGCCTGGCGTGGCGGGTCGCACACCAATACCTGCCAACCCAAACCACGTAGCACCTCAACCAGGCGCCCTCCCACCTCACCGGCACCGACGACACCATAAGTACGCCCAGCCAGCTCGGCACCATCGAGTTCAGCCAACGTCAGCAGACTACCCAGCACATAATCGACCACACCTCGGGCGTTACAGCCCGGTGCACTGGACCACTGGATGCCAGTCTGAGCGAAGTAGTCCAGCGCCAGGTGGTCGGTACCAATGGTGCAGGTGCCGACGAAGCGAACCTTGCTGCCCTCAAGCAGCGCCTGATCGACGCGAGTCACCGAGCGCACCAGCAGGACATCGGCATCTTTTACACAGGCAGCATCGATTGCACGTCCCGGATAACGGCGAATTTCGCCGAATCCTGCAAAAAAGGCATCGAGCAGCGGAATATTCTCGTCGGCAACAATCAGCATGGCGCTCTCCTATCGGGGTGCGCAGTGTAGGCCCTTGCAGGGGCGCTAATCCAGTTACCGAAAGATTCCGCCGATGGATTTCCTGACCGGAATGTCAACGGGTACACTGGTCGGCTTTGCATCCTATTTTGCAGGACACCTGCCTTGTGACGCCCATGATCAGCGACGCTCTATCTCCTTCCTTATCCCGCGCTGCCCGGGTGCGCGTAGAACTGCGCAGCCTGTTGTTGCTGGCAACGCCGATTATCATTGCGCAACTGGCGACCACGGCCATGGGCTTCGTCGATGCGGTGATGGCCGGACGGGTGAGTCCGCGCGATCTTGCAGCCGTAGCATTGGGCAACTCGATCTGGATTCCGGTGTTCCTGCTCATGACCGGTATTCTGCTCGCCACCACGCCTAAGGTAGCCCAGCGTTTTGGTGCCGGGCAGCATGCTGAAATCGGTCCGCTGGTGCGCCAGGCGCTGTGGTTGGCGGTCACCGTCGGCCTGATTGCCAGCGCTTTGCTGATCTGTGCCGAGCCGGTCCTGCAAGTGATGAAAGTCGACCCGCAGCTGATCGAACCGAGTCTGGGCTACCTGCAAGGCATCGCCTTTGGTTTTCCCGGTATCGCACTCTATTACGTGCTGCGTTGCTACAGCGATGGCCTTGGCCATACCCGCCCGAGCATGGTCATTGGCTGCCTCGGCTTGTTGCTGAACATTCCGCTCAACTATGTGCTGATCTATGGTCACCTCGGCCTCCCGGCCATGGGCGGCGTTGGCTGTGGCTGGGCCAGCGGTATCGTCATGTGGTTCATGGCCCTGGCCATGGCTGCCTGGACCCGCTGGGCCCCGGCTTACGAAAAGAGTCGGGTACTGGTCAACTTCGAGCGCCCGCAATGGCCAGTCATCAAGCGCTTGACGGGCGTCGGACTGCCAATTGGCATCGCGGTGTTTGCCGAGTCGAGCATCTTCGCGGTAATTGCCCTACTGATCGGCAGCCTCGGCCCGACGGTGGTGGCTGGCCATCAGATCGCCCTGAACATCAGCTCCCTGCTGTTTATGATCCCGTACTCACTGGGCATGGCCGTGACGGTACGGGTCGGCCAGGCATTGGGCGCCGGGGCGCCGCATCAGGCACGCTTTGCCGCCCTCGTGGGACTGGCGGCGGCACTGGTCTTCGCCTGTTTCTCGGCCAGCCTGATCTTGCTGATGCGTGAGCCGATCGCTTCGATCTACACCCCTGACACGACGGTTATCCAGATTGCCGCCATGCTTATCGTGTACGCCGCGCTGTATCAGTTTTCCGATGCCATCCAGGTGATTGCAGCGGGCGCCTTGCGTGGCTATCAAGACACGCGAGTGACAATGATCCTTACCCTGTTCGCCTACTGGGGCATCGGCTTGCCGGTGGGCTACGTGCTCGGCCTGACCGATTACTGGGGCCCAGCCAGCGGTCCCAACGGTTTGTGGGAAGGGCTGATTGCCGGTTTGACGTGCGCAGCGGTGATGCTGTCCATTCGTCTGGCACGCAGCAGTAACAAACACATTCGCCGGGCGCATCGCGCTTAGTCGAGTTTCTTGCGGATCCAGTACAGGTAGGTGCCGGCATCTTCCTGTTGCTGGACCAGTTCATGGCCCAGGAACACGCAGAACTTGGGGATATCACGGCGCGTCGATGGATCGGTGGCGATAACTTTGAGCAAGCCGCCCGCGGCCAGGTCACGAACGTGCTGGTGCAACATCATTACCGGCTCAGGGCAGTTGAGGCCGGTGGCGTCGAGAACCGCGTCCGGGGTGAAATCAGTCATGTGCAACTCCAGAAACTGTTAACTGTGGGGTTCAGCGTGGTTTCAAATCCAGCCGACGCAAGTGGCAGGTTACCTCTTCGCGGTCGTGGTACAGCTGCTTGCAGCCGATTGAAACCTTGACCTTGCGCGCCTTGAAGCCTTCCTCGATGCGGTCGAGCAAGCGCCGCACTTCGGCATAACGCTGCTTCATCGGCAACTTGAGGTTGACCACCGCTTCGCGGCACAGACCTTCGCCCAACCAGGTCTCCAGCAACGCAGCACTGCGCGCCGGTTTTTCGACGATATCGCAGACCATCCAGTCCACAATCTGCTTGGGCTTGTAGGTAAAACCGTCGGCCATCAGGTGCTGCACCAGCCCGGTATCCATCAGACTTTCCGCCATCGGTCCGTTATCGATGGCGGTGACCAGCATGCCACGCTTGACCAATTGGTAGGTCCAGCCGCCGGGTGCCGCGCCCAGGTCTACGCCCGTCATGTCATCGGACAGTCGCGCCTCCCACTGGTCCCGAGGAATGAAATGATGCCAAGCCTCTTCCAGCTTGAGGGTCGAGCGGCTGGGCGCTTCACGAGGGAATTTCAGACGTGGGATACCCATTGGCCACATGGCCGAATTGTCTGCGGCGGCAATGCCTGCGAACACCCGTCGGCCGCTGACGAAGGTCAGCAACAAACGTGGTTTGCTGGCGTCTTCAACCAGGCGCCCGGCCTTGCTCAAGGCCTTGCGCAGGGGCACTTCGAACTTGCGGCAAAACGTCGAAAGCTCTTTTCCGTCGTTGGTGTCCATTACTTCCAGCCAAAGGCTGCCGCACTGCGGGTACTCGGCCAGAAAGTCGAGCAGCACACTGATTCGGTCGGTTTCCGGCAGCTCGATGAAACTGCCGCGCGCCCACTGACGGGGAAAGATCAGTTGGCCAAAGCGCAGCTCGCCCATCAGGCGCTCGGCCCCTTCAGCGTCGTTGCAGATGAACTCGGCACACGCGGTTTGCGGCTTGGCCTTGGCGTAACCGGGAACGTTCAGCCGGGCGGCATGTTCGGCGATTTCCGAACACACTTCACTTTCGAAGCCGGGCCGGCAGTGCATAAACAGGGTATTCATTCTCACTCCAGGACGGTTGGCAGCCAATCACTCCAACCCTGACCGAGCGCAATGTACTGCGCCGGCAAATGCACGAATGATAAAGGAAGTTCGGAACCTGCGACATGCCCCGCCGGTCCAGAACATGGTCAGGGGTGACAAACAGGTCTAACCTGACCGTTCAGCCAGGTCCGTGCCGTGCGGACCGTCATAGAGGCGGTGAACCGGCGACAGCAGGGAAGATTGCCGTTCACCGGCGCAGAAGGAGTTGGTAATGCCCTCGCTAGATAGCCTGAAAACGTTAAAGTCATTACCGGTCGCTGACCGCACTTACGCATACTTCAGTCTCACTGAAGCGACAAAGAGCCTCGGCGACCTGCAGCGCTTGCCGATGTCGCTGAAAGTGCTGCTGGAAAACCTGTTGCGCTGGGAAGATGGCAAAACCGTCACCCAGGCCGACCTCCGCGCCCTCGCCGACTGGCTCAAGGAGCGTCGTTCCGACCGAGAGATCCAGTACCGCCCGGCACGGGTGCTGATGCAGGACTTCACTGGTGTGCCGGCAGTGGTCGACCTGGCAGCCATGCGTGCGGCCATGGCCAAGGCCGGTGGCGATCCGCAACGAATCAACCCGCTGTCGCCGGTCGATCTGGTGATCGACCACTCGGTCATGGTGGACCGCTACGCCAGCCAAGAGGCGTTCGCCGAAAACGTCGACATCGAAATGCAGCGCAATGGCGAGCGTTACGCCTTCCTGCGCTGGGGTCAGAATGCCTTCGACAACTTCAGCGTGGTGCCGCCCGGCACCGGCATCTGTCACCAGGTCAACCTGGAGTACCTGGGACGAACCGTCTGGACCCGTGAAGAAGACGGCCGCACCTATGCCTTTCCCGACACCCTGGTCGGCACCGACTCGCACACCACCATGATCAATGGCCTGGGCGTGCTGGGCTGGGGCGTGGGCGGGATCGAGGCCGAGGCAGCCATGCTCGGTCAACCGGTCTCGATGCTGATTCCCGAGGTCATTGGCTTCAAACTCACCGGCAAACTGCGCGAAGGTATTACGGCTACCGACCTGGTGCTGACCGTTACCCAGATGCTGCGCAAAAAAGGTGTGGTCGGTAAGTTTGTCGAATTCTACGGCGATGGCCTGGCCGACCTGCCTCTGGCCGACCGTGCAACGATCGCCAACATGGCTCCCGAATACGGTGCCACCTGCGGCTTCTTCCCTGTCGACCAGGTGACACTCGACTACCTGCGCCTGTCCGGGCGGCCCAATGAAACGGTGCAACTGGTTGAGGCCTACTGCAAGGAACAAGGCCTGTGGCGCTTGCCAGGCCAGGAGCCGGCGTTCACCGACACCCTGGCGTTGGACATGCATGAAGTCGAAGCCAGTCTCGCCGGCCCCAAGCGCCCTCAGGACCGGGTTGCCCTGTCGCAGGTCAGCCAGGCTTTTGACGGGTTCCTCGGCTTGCAGCTACGTGCGTCGAACAAAGAAGTCGGGCGACTGGAGAGTGAAGGCGGCGGGGGCGTAGCCGTCGGCAATGCCGACCAGGCTGGCGAAGTCAGTTATGAACATGGCGGCCAGCATCATTTACTGCGCGACGGCGCCGTGGTAATCGCCGCGATCACCTCCTGCACCAACACCTCCAACCCCAGCGTCATGATGGCCGCCGGGCTGGTAGCGAAAAAGGCGATCGAAAAAGGCCTGCAGCGCAAACCCTGGGTCAAGAGCTCCCTGGCTCCTGGTTCCAAGGTAGTGACTGACTACTACAAGGCGGCCGGCCTCACACGCTACCTGGATGAACTGGGTTTTGACCTGGTGGGGTACGGTTGCACCACGTGCATTGGTAACTCCGGCCCGCTTGACGAAGTCATCGAGAAGGCCATTACCGGTGCCGACCTCACCGTCGCCTCGGTGTTGTCGGGCAACCGCAACTTTGAAGGCCGGGTGCATCCGCTGGTGAAAACCAATTGGTTGGCCTCTCCACCATTGGTGGTGGCCTACGCCCTGGCAGGAACCGTGCGTCTGGATTTGAGCACCGAAGCGCTGGGCACCGGCAGCGATGGCCAGCCGGTATACCTGCGCGACATCTGGCCGAGCCAACAGGAAATTGCCGACGCCGTTGCCAAGGTCGATACCGCCATGTTCCACAAGGAGTACGCCGAAGTTTTCGCGGGCGACGCCCAGTGGCAAGCGATTGAAGTACCGCAAGCCGCAACGTATGTCTGGCAGGAAGACTCGACCTACATCCAGCATCCACCGTTCTTCGATGAAATCACCGGACCCCTTCCGGTTATCGAGGACATCCATGGCGCGCGAGTCCTGGCGCTGCTCGGCGACTCGGTCACCACCGACCACATTTCCCCGGCCGGTAATATCAAAGTCGACAGCCCAGCGGGTCGCTACTTGCGCGACAAAGGCGTCGAACCACGCGATTTCAACTCCTACGGCTCTCGACGCGGTAACCATGAGGTGATGATGCGTGGCACCTTCGCCAACATCCGCATCCGCAACGAGATGCTTGGTGGCGAAGAAGGCGGCAATACGCTGTATGTGCCGACTGGCGAAAAAATGGCGATCTACGATGCAGCCATGCGCTACCAGGCAGAAGGCACTGCGCTGGTGGTTGTCGCCGGCCAGGAATATGGCACCGGCTCCAGTCGCGACTGGGCAGCCAAGGGTACCAACCTGCTGGGTATCAAGGCAGTACTGGCAGAAAGCTTCGAGCGAATCCATCGCTCGAATCTGGTGGGCATGGGCGTGCTGCCCTTGCAGTTCCTCAGCGGACAGACGCGCAAGAGCCTTGGCCTCGATGGCAGTGAACACATCGATATCCTTGGCCTGAGCAATGCGCGGATCCAGCCCCATATGCACCTGGAGGTGAAGATCACGCGTCAAGATGGCACTCAGGAGCAGATCAAGATGCTGTGCCGCATCGATACCCTCAACGAGGTGGAGTACTTCAAGGCAGGCGGCATCCTGCATTACGTGCTGCGGCAATTGATCGCATCCTGAAGCACCAGCCCGGCCCTTTGTGGCCGGGCCTTTGTTTGGTTACACACTGCTGAACGACAGCTTGTTGTAGGAGCGATACAACAAACAGGCGTGCCTTGAACGACACCAGTGGAGTCGAAGGCTTCACTTTTCGCCGCACAATGGAATCTACATGCCTGCCTCCCAATGGATCGGACTGGCCCTGCTGGGTCTTGGTTACGTCTACTCGCTCATTCATGGCAACCTGGGTTTACTCGCCCTGCCCACGCTGATCGCGTTGTTGTGCACAGGCTTGCTGGTCAACCGCGCGGCGCGCTGGCAACAAATAATCGGTCATGCCCTGTTCGTGCTCCTGGCACTGGGCCTGGCGTTGCACTGGCTGCCTGGATTCCAGGGCAGCAAGGTCATCGACAAAGCACTCTGGAGCGAAGGCGCGGTGCCCTTCACCATGTACCTGAATCTGGACAAGCCGCTTATTGGCTTTTGGTTGCTGCTAGCCTGCCCGTGGGTACTGGCAATGGGCGGCAAGCGCCTGCTGCCAAGCCTGGCGGCTACCCTACCGGCGGTGATTGCCGCCTGCCTGGGCGGCGCCTGGTTGGTGGGGATTATTACCTGGACACCGAAATGGCCAGAACAAGCCTGGCTGTGGATGCTCAACAATCTGCTGCTGGTCAGCCTGACCGAAGAGCTGCTGTTTCGCGGTTACATTCAGGGCGGCTTGCAACGTTTGCTCAAGAATCAGCACCTGGCACTGTTTTTTGCTGCCGGCCTGTTTGCACTGGCTCATCTTGGTGCCGGCTGGTTGTGGGTAGTGCTGGCGTTCGTGGCGGGTATCGGTTATGGCCTGGCGTATCGCTATGGAGGCCTGTTCGCTGCAATACTCTGCCATTTCGGCCTAAACCTCGCACATTTCGCCGGCTTTACCTACCCAATGCTAGCCCCGTCGTGAACCCACAGTCATTTACTGACGCGTGTAAAAATACATTCAACAATCACCCCATGTTGCCGATAACCTTCGAAAGCCTTGCGGATTGAACAGCTTATGCGTAACAACCAGCCAATAACTCAGCGCGAACGGACTTTCCCTGCTCAACAACGCTTGATCTCGACCACCAATGCCAAGGGTGTCATCACCTACTGCAACGATGCCTTCGTCGAAATCAGTGGTTTTTCCCGTGAGGAACTGATCCGCGCGCCCCATAACCTGGTGCGCCATCCAGACGTCCCGCCTGCGGTGTTCGCCCACATGTGGAACACGCTCAAACAAGGTCTGCCATGGATGGGCATCGTCAAGAACCGCTGCAAGAATGGCGACCATTACTGGGTCAACGCCTACGTCACCCCGGTGCTCGAGAACAACCAGGTGGTCGGCTACGAATCGGTGCGTATCAAACCGACCGCCGAGCAGATTCGTCGCGCCGAAGCGCTTTATCAGCGCATCAACCAAGGGCGCGCGGCGATTCCACGTCGCGACCGTTGGTTGCCGGTAGTGCAAGACTGGCTGCCCTTCATTCTGGTCAGCCAGGTCGGTTTCCTGATCGGCAACTGGCTCGGTCACTCCTGGGGCTTCGCCTTGGCGGCAGCACTGTCGGTGCCACTGGGGCTGCTGGGGTTGAGCTGGCAGCAGCGTGGACTCAAACGTCTGCTACGCCTGGCTGAACAAGCCACATCCGACCCGCTGATCGCGCAAATGTACACGGACAGTCGTGGCGTCCAGGCGCGCCTGGAAATGGCCATGCTCAGCCAGGATGCACGGATGAAAACCTGCCTGACGCGTCTGCAAGATACCGCAGAGCATCTCAACGAGCAGGCTCGGCAATCCGACACCCTGGCCCACAACAGCTCCTCGGGGCTGGAGCGCCAGCGAGTCGAAACCGAACAAGTCGCCGCTGCGGTCAACCAGATGGCAGCCACCACCCAGGAAGTGGCCAATCATGTGCAGCGTACGGCCGATGCGACTCAAGAAGCCAACCGCCTGACCAGCCGTGGCCGCAATATCGCTGGCGAAACGCGCGACGCCATCCAGCGCCTGTCGTCAGCTGTAGGTGAAACCGGCCTGACCGTGACTCAATTGGCCCGTGACAGTGACGAAATCGGCGGCGTGGTCGATGTCATCAAAGGCATCGCCGACCAAACCAACCTGCTGGCCCTCAACGCTGCGATCGAAGCGGCGCGTGCTGGCGAGATGGGGCGTGGGTTTGCCGTCGTGGCCGACGAAGTTCGTCAACTGGCACAACGCACCAGCGAATCGACCGGTCAGATCCACGGGCTGATTGCCAAGCTGCAACAAACCGCCAGCAATGCCGTACAGACCATGGAGGCGGGTCATCGCCAAGCCGAGGAAGGTGTCGCCCGGGTGATGGAAGCGGACCAGGCGCTGGTGGGCATAAGCGAAGCGGTGGCCAACATCACAGACATGACCACGCAGATCGCTGCTGCCACCGAAGAGCAGACTGCCGTAGCCGACGAGATCAGCCGCAATATCAGCACAATCGCCGAACTGGCAGATCAAACCTCCGAGCAGGCCCAGCACTCGGCGCTGCTCAGCGAAGAATTGAACCAGACGGCGACTACTCAATACTCGCTGGTCGAGCGCTTCAACCGCTGAAAAAACGGCGCGCCCACTGGTGGGTGCGCCGCTTCCCTGCCTACCAGTCGAGCGTCAGCCGACTTTCGAAATAACGTTCTTCACCACTTAGCGGATCGTTGAATCGCAAACTCCGCGCCAGTAGCTTCAACGGCTTGCTGTAGTCATCCTGCTCCTGCAGCACCTGCGGATAGAACGGATCGTTGCAAATACTCGCCCCAAGGGCCGTCATGTGCACGCGCAACTGGTGAGTCTTGCCGGTAATCGGCGACAGCGCATACCGCCAGAGCTCGCCATTCTTCTCCAGCACCCGTGCCAGGGTTTCGCTGTTGCTTTGCCCCTCGACTTCCTGCATGCGAAAGAATGGTTCGCCATTCACCATTCGGCTCTTGTGCACCCGTGGAAACTGCAGGTGCGCCAGTGCTGGCGCAATAGCCTGGTACTGCTTGTCGATCTGCCGATTGGGAAACAGCGATTGATAGGCTGAGCGGCTCTGCGGGTTCGCGGAGAACAACACCAGGCCGGCGGTGTGTCGATCAATACGGTGCAAAGGCACCAGGCTGGGGTTGTCGAGGCGCCGGATCAGCCGACGCAATAACGTGTGCTCGACATACTCGCCAGTCGGCGTGACCGGCAGAAAGTGCGGTTTGTCTGCCACTACGAGGTGCTCGTCGACGTGCAGGATCTGCTCCTGGAACGGAATCACTTTCTCGTTGGGTACTTCGCGAAAATAGTGGATACGCAGGCCTGGCTTGTAGGCCAATGTGGCACTGATGGGCTGCCCATGGGCATCGAGTACTCGCCCACGGGCGATACGATCCAGCCACTGTTCGCGTCCAATGGCCTTGAAGTGCTCGCTCAGGCAGTCAAGCACGGTGACCCAGTTGCCAGGCGGCAGGCAGACCGTACTGGCTTGGTGCTGGGCCGGATCGAAAGGGGCAATGGCCATGGGAACGCTCTTGACAGATTGACCGTGCATTATCCCGCAAGCCTGGCGCCTCAGCCAGTCTGGGTTGCAGCGGCCTCGGTGAATTCCTTGAGCCAACGCAGAACATCGACCGCTTCCCAGCGACCTGGGTCATAAAGTGCATACAGCAAACCCTGATAACCGACCACGTCAAGAGCGCGATGGTAGCCGGCGCGCTGGAACAACGCTTCGATCTCGGCAAAACAGGTATTGAAGTGCAGTTTGTTGAAGGGCGTCTTGCCCTCCAGCACCAGACCGTCGAGGCGCAACTCGAGCACCGCTTCGCTCACCCTGTCGATAGGCATGCGGTTAACGGTGTATTTCAGTTGTTCGACATTGACCATGGTTTGGATCCTCAGGGCAAACGCCACCCCTATACTGTATTTATATACAGCATATTCAGAGTTATCGGACACGTCAATCAGACCCGGCTCAGACCAGCCCCGGAAGGTAGCCAGACCCCTTGCGTATCGTCAGCAATTGCCGCCTTTGCAGGCCCTCGGCAAGACCAAGGTGCACCCACTGATCGAATTCAATAATCAATTGATCAAACATCAATGGACTGCCTGCCACACACCGCGCCAAGGTTGCAGGGCTCATGCCCGGCACGTTGATGTCTGCGGCAAGACCCTGCATATGCGCACTTTGGGGTGCCCCGCCGATGATGCGATTCAACTCGGTACTGCGGTAACCGCTGCTGACCAAAACCGGCTTTTCCACCAGCAGGCGTACTTGTTCCAGAAGCGCGCATAATCGGCGAAGGTTGTCGAGGGTTTCTACGCTGGGTGAATTATCGATACCCAAGCGCACAGCGCTTTGCGATGCCGTCATTTCGGCCAGGGTGAAATGCTCGCTGAGGTTCATGATCCACTCCTTGGTACACATAACAGCGTCCAAGGATTGGACCTCTACCCACGCGGCGGCGCACGAGAGGAATTCTCTCCGCAGGGCTAGCGCTTCAGCGCAGAAATGCCACCACTTGATCGGCATCGAACGGCCAGTTCAACTCGGCGCCGGTATCACAGCGGCGTAGCACCGGGATTTTCAGGCCGTATTGCTCGACCCAGAATTCGTTCTCGGCAATATCAACCAGCTCGACCAACAGGCCATGCTCGACGAAAGGCATCAACAAGGCTTCTGCCACTTCACACAGGTGACAACCCAGGGTGCCGTACAGTTGGCATTCAGGAAGCATGGACAAGTACCGGCAGATGGTTGAAAGGACCACTATTCTAGGTCTGCTAGCTGGAACCGTCGAGCACCCAGCGTGGCGCATGCAGCGCTGGCCGGCTGCTGATTCAGATCAGCGCGCACGCTTGCGCTATGGTGCAGACTTAATGGTTTTCATCGTTTTTCCACATGGAGTGTTTTGTGTTCGCCAACCTGTTGATCATTCTGGCTTCGTCGCTGGTCGTCATTGCCTTCTTCAGGCGCCTGAAGCTGCCGCCTGTACTGGGTTACCTCTGCGTTGGCCTGTTCGTCGGCCCTACGGCCCTGAACTGGGTCAACGAAAGCGAAGAACTGCCCGACCTGGCGGAAATGGGTGTGGTGTTCCTGCTGTTCTCCCTGGGCCTTGAATTCTCTCTGTCGAAAATGCTTGCCCTGCGCAAGGTGGTATTTGGCCTGGGCAGCCTGCAGGTGGCCTGCTCGGGGATCCTGCTGGCCGGGCTGCTGTTTTTACTCGACATGCCCGCCAACGCTGCACTGCTGCTAGGCGCGGGGCTGGCGTTGTCGTCGACGGCAATCGTCAGCAAGGAGCTGACCAGCCTGGGAGAGATTTTCAGCAGTCACGGGCAAAACGCAATCGGCGTGCTGCTGTTTCAAGATGTGGTGGCGGTACTGCTGTTGACGCTGGTCCCGGTGTTTGCGGGCCAAAGCGATCAAGCCTGGTACTGGGCCTTGCCGTTGACCCTGGGCAAAACCGTCATCCTGTTTATCGGCCTGTTGCTCGCCAGCCGGTGGATACTGCCGCGCCTGTTCCATGAAGTTGCCAGCTCTCATTCGGCCGAGTTGTTCGTACTGCTGGCTTTGGTGATAGTCCTGCTAACCGCCTGGCTGACCCATTTGCTCGGACTGTCACCGGCACTGGGGGCGTTTCTTGCCGGCATGCTGTTGGGCGAGAGCAACTACCGCCATCAGATCGAGGCAGATATCCGCCCCTTCCGCGACATTCTCCTGGGGCTGTTCTTCGTCAGTATCGGCATGCTCATCGACTTGCACCTGTTTGCCACCCATGGCCTGGAGATTCTCGCGCTGACCCTGGGCCTGCTAGTGGTCAAGGGCTGTGTGGTGGCGGCACTGGTGCGCATACGTGGCAGCGATGCTGAAACGGCCTGGCGCAGTGGCCTGGCTCTGGCACAAGGTGGCGAATTCTGCTTTGCACTCATGGCCCAGATGCAACAAACCCATCTACTCCCCGAGGCTATTGGCAATCTGCTGCTGGCAGCTACCTTCTGCTCGATGCTGGTCACGCCCCTGCTGCTGCGTGCAGCGCCAGGCCTTGCCGCCCGCCTGCACCGCAAGCCCAATGAAGAAGTTCACCTGGAGGAAATCGAGGCACAAAGCGCCTCGATGAGTGGGCACGTGCTGATCTGCGGCTATGGCCGAGTCGGGCAATCGATCGGACGTTTCCTGCGTCGGGAAAACATTCCCTTCATTGCGCTCGATGATGACCCTGTCAGGGTCCAGGAAGCTGCCGCTGGCGAAAGCTGCGTGCACTACGGTGACTCACGTCGTGGGGATCTGCTCAGCGCTATCGGCCTTGAGCGAGCACGCCTGCTGGTGATTGCAGTAGACAAGACCGATATCGCCATGAGCGTCCTTAAAGTGGCCCGCGAACGTCATCCCGACGTGCAGATACTGGTGCGCACCCGCGACGACAGTCAGCGTGAAGAGTTGAACGCTGCTGGCGCCACGGCCGTGGTGCCGGAGCTGCTCGAGTCGAGCCTGATGCTCGCCTCCCATGCACTGATCATGCTTGGACTGCCGATGGAGCATGTGCAAGCGCGAATCAATGAAGTGCGCCAGTCACGCTACCGTATGCTCCAGGCGTTCTATCATGGCGCACAAACCAGCCCGGTCGACAGCGAAGGGCTGCCCAAGGCCATGATGCACGCGGTCAATCTCGGTGCCGAAGCTTACGCCTGTGGACGCCCGCTGAGTGAACTGAACCTTGAACAGCTGGGCGTCGAATTGCAGGGGGTGCAACGCAATGGCGAAGAGCTGGCCGTAGATGCCCAGACGTGCCTGCATGCGGGTGATGCGGTGCTGCTCAGCGGCCCACAGCCTGCGCTCTCAGCCTGTGAGGCGCGACTGGTGGCCGGACGCTGATCAGTCCTGGCTGGTGGCGCCGATCTTGTGGATCGACAGGTCGGCGCCGTAGTACTCCTGCTCCTGGCTCAAACGCAGGCCAACCAGCAGTTTGATCATGCCATAAACGACAAAACCACCGGCCAGTGCCACCATCACCCCGGCCAGGCTGCCGATCAACTGGCTGATCAGACTGACGCCGCCCAGCCCACCGAGTGCAGTCTGGCCAAAAATGCCACAGGCGACACCACCCCATACCCCGCACAAGCCGTGCAGCGGCCAGACGCCCAATACATCGTCGATTTTCCAGGTGTTCTGCGCGGCAATGAAGCACCAGACAAACAAGGCGCCAGCAATCGCTCCGGTAGCCAGCGCTCCGACCGGATGCATCAGATCAGAACCGGCGCACACTGCTACCAGCCCAGCCAGTGGACCATTGTGCAGAAAGCCCGGGTCGTTGCGCCCGACCAGCAAGGCGGCCACGGTGCCACCCACCATCGCCATCAACGAATTGACCGCCACCAGACCGCTTACCCCTTGCAGGGTCTGGGCACTCATGACGTTGAAGCCGAACCAGCCGACAATCAGGATCCATGATCCCAGCGCCAGAAACGGGATGTTCGAGGGGGCAAACGCCACCAACTTGCCGTCACGGTAACGGCCATTGCGCGCCCCCAGCAGGAGCACGGCAGTCAATGCCAACCAGCCGCCCATGGCATGCACGACCACGGAGCCGGCAAAATCGTGGAAGCCGGCGCCAAATTGCTCTACCAGCCACTGCTGCGCACCAAAATTGCCGTTCCAGACAATGCCTTCGAAGAATGGATAAACGAAGGCGACAATCAGCGCCGTGGCGCACAGTTGCGGAGCAAAACGGGCACGCTCGGCGATGCCTCCAGAGATGATCGCCGGAATCGCCGCGGCAAATGTCAGCAGAAAGAAGAACTTCACCAGGCTGTAACCATGCTCGTGGCTGAGCACCGACGCCGGCTGCAGAAAACTCACACCATAGGAGATCCAGTAACCAACGAAGAAATACGCCAGAGTTGATATGGCGAAGTCACTGAGGATCTTGGACAAAGCGTTGACCTGGTTTTTGTGCCGCACAGTACCCACTTCGAGGAAGGCAAAGCCGGCGTGCATGGCCAGCACCATTACAGCGCCCAGCAGGATGAACAGCGTATTGGAGCCGTGGACCAGCGTGTCCACTGCACTTTGCAGGTTTTCCATAGAATCGGCAGGCCTTTCGAAAAAGCACCAAGACAGCGCGGAGTGACTCCTTTGTGCACCAGCCTGGATCAATGAAGCGCCTCCTCCCTGGGCAGATCCTGCTGATATCTGGAGTTTTTCCTTGGGTTTGTCGTGGATTGGGTTAAGGTTTACAGGACCGTTCAAGGCCTTCGCATGGACGAAGCGAAAGCCGCGGACCTGAGCGCCCCTTGGAACAGCAAAACCTGTACCAGCGTTTTACTCTGAACCTTCGCAAGTAAACGCCACTCGAAATAGCCACACACCCTTAAGGAGAGCCCCATGACCAGCAAATCGGCAAAGACTGCTCAAGACATACTGATGGCCGACTTCCAGGCTCTGGTTCGTGACACGGAAAAATTGCTGGAGCACTCCGCCACATTGGCTGGTGATCAGGCCGATGAGCTGCGCGAGCAGATTCATGACAGCCTGCTTCGCGCTCGCGAAACCCTGCAGCTTACCCAGGACTCGGTCCGTGAACGCAGCCAGGCTGCGCTGACGGCGACTGAAGATTATGTCCAGAGCAACCCATGGCAATCGATTGGTATCGCCGCCGGGGTGGGTTTCCTGATTGGTCTGTTGGCAAATCGGCGCTGAGGTTGGCTATGGAAAGTGAATCGATCAGCACCAGTGCAGCTTCAAGCAAGCGCCTGGGTGCCGCCGTACTTGGCCTGCTGCACGGTCATGTCGAGCTGTTCGGAATTGAACTGCAGGAGCAGAAAGCCCGAACCTTGAGCCTGCTGCTGTTTGCCGGCCTGGCCCTGGTGTTTGCCCTGCTGCTGCTGGTGGCTCTCTCGGGCCTGGTGCTAGTGCTGCTGTGGGACACTTATCGGTTGGCCGGGGTCATTGGCCTGTGTGTGTTCTACGGCCTGGCGGCGGTGTTTTGTGGACTGCGCTTGAAAGCTGCGGTGTTCGACGAATCATCGCCTTTCCACTCGACCCTCGAAGAACTTGCCAAGGACCGGGAGCGCCTACTGCCATGAGCCTGCCTGAGTTGCCGAAAACCACCGACCGCCGTGAACTGCGCAAAGCGTTGATCCGCTTGCGCCTGGAAATGCACCGCCAGGAAATCCGTCATGAGTCCGGACAATTGCTCACCCCCCTTACCCGCCTGCGCGCCATGGGTGACAACCTGCAGGGCGGCCTGGGTATAAAGCATGCGCCACTGTGGGGAATTGGCGCAGTGGTGGTACTCGGATTTCTTACCGGCAAAGGCGCAAAGGGCGGTGGTCTGATCCGAATGATTCGCTTGGGGAGCAGCTTGATACCGTTGCTCAAGTTGGCGATGCAGGGCGCCGCCAACAAGCGTTGAGCACCTCGCGAACTCATCCACTGAGCTGCCGGCGCTAGGCGCTGGGCAGTGAGGCGATCATTTGGTCGAAAGCCGCTACCGAGTATCGATTGTCAATGGATTGCACGTCAGGCATAAGGGCGGGAAAGTCGAAACGCACCCTGCCTGGCAGTGCCTTGTCGAGGGCTGAGTACCAGTCCATAAGTGCGGTTTGCAGACGTACGTGCAAGTCGAAATTTCTTCTTCGTCGACTGGTGTCTGCCTTGGCTCGTTCGCGTGCAAGCTGCGGATCGATCCGCCCGACAATGTAACAGTCAGCAAAGCCGATTCGCCCTTGCGCTACTGTTTCTCTGGTGGCCGCCAGTTCCAATAGCCAATCCTGTTCGCATGCTTCACCAATCTGCCAAAGAGTCCAGATGTAGTGGAGCTTTAACGGGTCGCTGTCACACAGCGCCCACCCATGGCTTTCTTCCGTTGCGAGTGTCGCCTGCCAGCGCTCTACATTCCGTTCGGACCAGAAAGCTGCCGCTGCTACCGGCTCACGTTGACGGTCCGGCACATTCCCGAAACGTCCATGCTCAGCAACGACATGCTCTGCTCCATGCTTCGTGCACCACGTGGTTTTCCCACTGGCACTGATACCCTCGACCACGACAATCATCCTGCTGGCTGCTCCACGCATTAGGTAAATCGTCCATAAGCCTACAGGCATCCGCTGACTGGCACTGATTAACTTGCAGGCACCACGCCGAAGCTGGAAGCTACAGGCTTGCCCCTGTATCGGAGAATCGGCCTTGGACTGGCACACCCTGCTCACCCGCGAACGTCTTGGCAAGACCCTGCACAGCCCTGAAGAGCTGGGCCGCAGCCCCTTTCACAAAGATCATGACCGGATCATCTTCTCCGGCGCGTTCCGCCGCCTGGGACGCAAGACCCAGGTGCATCCGGTATCGAGCAATGACCATATCCATACGCGCCTGACACATTCGCTGGAAGTCAGTTGTGTCGGCCGCTCACTGGGTATGCGCGTTGGCGAAACCCTGCGTGACAAGCTGCCGCAATGGTGCGAGCCGAGTGACCTGGGCATGGTCGTGCAATCGGCATGCCTTGCCCATGACATCGGCAATCCCCCCTTCGGCCACTCCGGCGAAGATGCTATCCGCCACTGGTTCCAGCAGGCCGCCGGGCGCGGCTGGCTGGATGACATGACGGACGCCGAACGCGCCGACTTTCTCAATTTCGAAGGCAATGCCCAAGGCTTTCGCGTGCTGACGCAATTGGAATACCACCAGTTCGATGGCGGCACCCGCCTGACCTACGCCACCCTCGGCACCTATCTCAAGTACCCCTGGACCGCCCGCCACGCTGACGCACTGGGCTATAAAAAGCACAAGTTCGGCTGCTATCAGAGCGAACTGCCTTTGCTTGAACAGATTGCCCGCAAGCTGGGCCTGCCACAGATCGAGGAGCAGCGCTGGGCGCGACATCCATTGGTGTATCTGATGGAAGCCGCCGATGACATCTGCTACGCCCTTATCGACCTCGAAGACGGCCTGGAAATGGAACTGCTCGATTACCCCGAGGTGGAGTCGCTATTGCTGAGCCTGGTGGGTGATGACCTACCAGAAACCTATCGGCAACTGGGCCCCGGCGATTCGCGCCGGCGTAAGTTGGCAATTCTGCGCGGCAAAGCCATCGAGCATTTGACCAATGCCGCCGCTCGGGCCTTTGTCGAACAACAGCAGACTCTGCTTTCTGGCCAGTTGCAGGGCGATCTTGTCGAACATATGCATGGCCCGGCCAAGCGCTGCGTTCTGCAAGCGAAGGACATGGCGCGCAAGAAAATCTTCCAGGACAAACGCAAGACCCTGCATGAAATCGGTGCCTATACCACGCTTGAGATCTTGCTCAATTCTTTCTGTGGCGCGGCGCTGGAGCAGCATGGGGGACGCACACCGTCATTCAAGAGCCGACGCGTACTTGACCTGCTTGGCAACAATGCTCCAAACCCTACGGCATCCCTACACAGTTCGTTCTTGCGCATGATCGATTTCATCGCCGGAATGACAGACAGTTATGCCAGCGAAATGGCACGAGAGATGACCGGCCGCTCCAGCCCGGTTTGACCCCGAGAGGAATAAGCCTGCTGTAAACGAAACGGTTCTCAGCAGGCTTGTTCTATCTGCGTTTTCCTGCAGGACAAAGACTACAAAGCGAACCGCCAACTAAACAAGTCGTTCAAAATGAAACAGAAAGTTACCAATAAACGCAATTACGGCAATAACACCACACAACTCTCGTAGGCCATTCCTGCATTAAAGGTAAGACATTTCCTATATAGCACTTACCAGCGTTTGAGTTCATGTGCGACCTGTTCTATCTGCGTTAAGGTGCCCGCCTACTCTTTGGCACCTTCATGGAAAGTTCAACATGCATTCTGTATTCATCATCGACGATCACCCGGTCATCCGCCTGGCGGTGCGCATGCTCCTGGAAAACGAAGGCTACAACGTGGTCGGAGAGTCGGACAATGGTGTAGACGCCATGCAAATGGTCCGCGAATGCCCGCCGGACCTGATAATTCTCGACATCAGCATTCCACGGCTGGATGGCCTGGAGGTGCTGTCGCGTTTTCACACCATGGCAATTCCACTGAAAATTCTCGTGCTCACGGCACAATCGCCAGCGTTGTTCGCCGTTCGCTGTATGCACTCCGGCGCCGCTGGATATGTGTGCAAACAAGAAGATCTGAGTGAACTGCTCAGCGCTATCAAAGCGGTACTGTCGGGTTACAACTATTTCCCCAGCCAGGCAATCAACAATCTCCGAACTCAGGGAGACGAGCTATGCGAACTGGATCTTTTCAAACAGGTCAATGATCGTGAGCTCATGGTATTGCAACTGTTTGCCCAGGGAAGGAGTAACAAGGAAATTGCCCAAGGCATGTTTCTCAGCAACAAAACTGTCAGCACTTACAAAAAGCGCTTGATGCAGAAGCTTAAAGTCAAATCGCTGGTCGAACTTATTGAAATGGCCAAACGCAATGCTCTGGTTTGAGTCAGGCCATGCCTAGCCGCGTAGTCTTCGTTTACTTGTGTCTGCTCATGGCTTGCCTATGTGTGGTATCGACGGCTGTCGCTGAGCAGATAGCGGCCGGCCACTACCGATTGCTCAGCCGCGGCCAGCCGTTGAACCTCAATCTGGCACTCAATGATGCACAGCGGCAGTGGATCGACAGCAAAGAACAATTGGTGCTGGGCACCTCGGCGGCGGATTACCCGCCATTCGACATAACCGCCAGCGGCCACGACTATGAAGGGCTGACTGCCGACATTGCCGGGATTCTGGGACAGGCCATTGGCTTGCGCATTCAGGTAAAACGTTTTGCCACCCGCCAGGATGCAGTGCAAGCCTTGATCCGTGGAGAGATAGACCTGCTCGGTAGCGCCAACGGCTTCGAGGCTGCTGCCCCGGGAGTGGCACTTTCCACGCCCTACGCAATTGATCAGCCGGTGCTGGTTACCCGCGAGGACGAAAGCCGCCCCCTTGATACCGGTTTGGCTGGCCTACGCCTGAGCATGGTGTATCACTACCTGCCACTGGCCGAGGTACGGGCCACTTATCCCAACGCCATAATCCAGACTTACCCGTCCTACCAGAACGCCCTCAATGCCGTTGCGTTCAACCAGGCCGATGTTTTTCTTGGCGATACCATTTCCACCCATTACCTGATCAAACAAGGTCACTTGCAGAACGTCAAGATGGCCAACTTCGGCAAACATGAACCGGTCGGCTTCAGCTTCGCTATACAGCAGAGCAATCTCACCTTGCTGCAACTGGTCAATGCAACACTCGATCACATACCCCTCGACACCCGCGAGAATTTGTTCAAACGCTGGAGCGCAGGCAGCGATGTGCTGCTGACAGATCGCAAACTACAACTTTCTCAGCGTGAAGAGCGATGGCTGAGCGAGCATCCAGTGGTTCGCGTGGTGGTCAATGAAACCGCAGCGCCGCTGACGTTTTTTGACAGCTCGGGGAATTTTCGCGGGATTGCCGCCGACCTTCTTGAACTGATTCGCTTGCGTACAGGCCTGCGCTTCGAGATACAACGCGCCAACGGCTTCAGCGAAATGATCGACCGCCTGAACAATGACCAGGCCGATATCATCGCCGCGATCAGCCATAGCAAGCATCGCGAAAACACCCTGGCCATCAGCCGACCCTACCTGGAAAATTCGTATGTGCTGATGACCCGCAAGGGCATCGACCAGCCCACGTCCCTGGAGCAACTCGCAAATAAACGTGTAGCCCTGGCGCGCAACAGCGCGCTGATCGACACGCTGCACGAACACATGGCCGAAGTGATCCAGACCGAAAGCACGGCCTATTCGACGTCACTGCTCGCCAACGGCCATGTCGACGCTGCCATTGTGCCGCTGATCGACGCCAACTTCAGTATGGCGAGCCAGGCCGGCATGGTCATTCGCGCATCGGTTGGCACGCTGCCGGCAACGTTTTCCATGGCGACCCCGCGCCATGCCCAGGAGCTAACCTCCATCCTGGACAAAGCGCTGCTGAGCATTGCACCTGAGGAGCTGGGCATTATCAACAACCGCTGGCGCGGCTACAGTGCCGAGAGTAACGCCTACTGGAACAAGTACCACCAACTGGTGCTGCAAGTCGTACTGGGCACCAGCCTGCTTCTGTTGCTTTCACTGGCCTGGAATGCGCGTATGCGCCGGCAGATCAAACAACGCGAGAGTGCCGAGCGCGCCCTGGGCGATCAACTGGAATTCATGCGCACGCTGGTCAACGGTACTCCCCATCCCATCTATGTGCGTGACCGCGAAGGCTTGCTGCAAAGCTGCAACGACAGTTACCTGGAGGCCGTCCAATTGCAGCGCAGTGAAGTGCTGGACATGCGCGTCGAAGATGGCGCCCTGGGCGACAGCTGCTATGCCAGCCAGATCCAGGCCGACTATCAGCAAGTGATGCGCGAGGGCGTGCCACTGGTTGTCGACCGCCCGCTATTGCTCAACGACAAGGCAATGACCATTTACCACTGGATCCTCCCCTACCGCGATTCGCTCGGCGAGATCCAGGGTATCATTGGTGGCTGGATCGATATCAGCGAGCGCCGCCAACTGATTCAGGACCTGAGCTTGGCCAAGCAACGTGCCGATGACGCCAGCCGCGCCAAAAGCACCTTTCTGGCAACCATCAGTCATGAAATCCGTACCCCCATGAATGCCATACTCGGCATGCTTGAGCTGGCGCTGGAAAAAGCTGGAGCGAGCCAACCGGACCGTCCGGCAATAGAAGTCGCCTACAGCTCGGCCAAGGACCTGCTGGCGCTGATCGGCGACATACTCGACATCGCCCGTATCGAGTCCGGGCACCTGACCCTGGCGCCGGAGCAAGTCAACCTTGCAGAGCTGGTCGAGTCTGTCCGGCGAGTGTTCGACGGTCTGGCTCGGCAGAAAAACCTGAGCCTGATGATCCGCATATCCCCCAACGCCCACACCAACGTCCAACTGGACCCGCTACGGTTCAAGCAAATACTTTCAAATCTGCTCAGTAATGCGATCAAATTCACCGAGCACGGGCAGATCATCATCGATCTAACCCTGGAGCCTGGCTCCGCGCCAGATATCGTCCAACTTGAGCTGAGGGTCAAGGACAGCGGCATCGGCATCCGCGAACAAGACCAACAACGCGTTTTCCTGCCCTTCGCCCAGGCCAACCCGGACAGTCAGCTGGCACGCAGTGGAACCGGCCTGGGCCTGGCTATCAGCCGCGACCTGTGCAGGCGTATGGGCGGTAGCCTGACATTGCACAGCGTGTTGGGCCAGGGCACCTGCGTGCACATCAGCATGCCTTTGACGCTCATGACCCATGCGCCCAGGGTGATCACCCCCACCTCCGAGTCCTGCATTGAGATTGCCGCGCTGAAAATACTGGTCGTCGATGATCACCCCGCCAATCTGTTGCTAATGACTCAACAGTTGACTCATCTGGGGCTGGCGTACGGCAGCGCCGACAACGGCCTGGAAGGCTTGCAACGTTGGCGCCGCGAGCCATTCGATGTGCTGGTCGTGGACTGCAATATGCCAGGCATCAACGGCTATCAATTTGCCCGAACGGTCCGAACTGAAGAAAGTGAAAGGCGATGGCCACGCTGCACCATTCTGGGCTATACCGCCAACGCTCAGCCTGAAGTCCGCCAACAGTGCCATCACGCCGGCATGGACGACTGCCTGCTCAAACCTATCAGCCTCAAGACCCTCAGTCAGCGCCTCGCCGGGATCGCCGTGCTGCCTGAACGCGAGCCCGCAGATGACTGTCGATTGTTCGATCTGCAAGGCCTGCGGCCATTGGTGGGCGACTGTCCTGCCGACTTGCAGGCGTTGCTCGAGCAACTTCTGGAAAGCCTGAGCCGGGATCGGGCCGCGATGGAGGCGCTTGATACGAACCTGCAATCGCATCAATTGAGAGGTGAGGCACACCGAGTTCTGGGTGCTGCACGCATCATTCAAGCCAATGCCTTGATCAATGCCTGCGAACAACTTGAAGCAGGCTGCAGCGCAGATGCATCGCCCGCCACGCTCAAGTTTCACCAGCAACAGGTGACAGCTGCGATGGCCATGCTGGAACAGGCGTTGGCGCAGCACTTGCAGCGCGGTGACCGCGCCACTACAGCAGCCAAGGCAAGCTGAAAGCAAACTGCCGACAACGGCGCTGGGCTGCAACGCAGCCCAGCAACCCAGTGCAAATTACCGCGACACGGATCAAGCCAACTCTTTACGCAGTTGGCGAGCAGCGGTGACCATGTGAACCAGAGCCGCCTCGGTTTCTGGCCAGCCACGGGTTTTCAGACCGCAATCCGGATTGACCCACAAGCGCTCGGCAGGAATACGCTTGGCGGCCTTGCGCAGCAAGTTGGCCATTTCCGAGGCGTCCGGCACGCGTGGCGAGTGGATGTCGTAGACCCCCGGACCGATTTCATTCGGGTAGGCGAAGGCCTCGAAAGCATCCAGCAACTCCATATCCGAACGCGATGTTTCAATGGTGATGACGTCGGCATCCATCGCAGCAATCGATGCAATGACATCGTTGAACTCGCTGTAACACATGTGCGTGTGGATCTGGGTTTGGTCACCGACACCGGAGGCACACAAACGGAAGGCCTCGGTCGCCCAATCCAGGTAATGCTGCCATTGTGCCTGGCGCAGCGGTAGTCCTTCACGGAATGCGGCTTCGTCGATCTGCACGATCTTGATCCCCGCCGCTTCGAGATCGACCACTTCATCGCGAATGGCCAACGCCAGTTGTCGTGCCTGCACTTCGCGAGAAACATCCTCGCGGGGGAACGACCACATCAGCATAGTTACCGGCCCGGTCAGCATGCCTTTCATGACTTTGTCGGTCAGACCTTGAGCATAGCGAATCCATTCTACAGTCATGGCTTTCGGACGGCTCAGGTCACCGAATATCACTGCAGGTTTCACACAGCGCGAACCGTAACTCTGGACCCAGCCAAAACGGGTGAACACATAGCCGTCCAGTTGCTCGGCAAAGTACTCGACCATGTCGTTACGCTCGGCTTCACCGTGCACCAGTACGTCCAGGCCCAAGCGTTCCTGCACTTCGACGGCATGACGAATCTCACTGTGCATTGCTTCGGTGTATTCGGCTTCGGTGAGCTTGCCTTGCTTGAACGACTGACGGGCCAGGCGAATCGCACCGGTTTGCGGGAACGAGCCAATGGTCGTGGTCGGAAACAGCGGCAGATCCAGGCCCGCACGCTGCTTGGCGATACGGGTGATAAACGACGACTGACGCTGGCTGTCCTTGCTGGTGATAGCAGCGACTCGCGCCTGAACAGCAGGCTTGTGGATACGCGAGGAAGCGGCGCGGCTGGCCTGCACTGCACAGCTTTGCGCCAGTGCTTGCACTACGGCTGGCGCTTGCGGCTCATTGACTGCCCTGGCCAGAACAGCGACTTCTTCGCACTTCTGTACAGCGAAGGCCAGCCAACTCTTGAGTTCGGCATCCAACAGGTCTTCACGCCCCAGATCCACCGGGCTGTGCAGCAAAGAACAAGAAGGTGCGATCCACAGACGCTCACCCAGACGCTCATTGGCGTGTTGCAGCACGGCCAGAGCTTTTTCCAGGTGGCAACGCCAGACGTTACGCCCGTTGACCACACCCAGCGACAGAACTTTGTAAGCGGGCAAACGATCGAGGATGGTTGGATACTGCTCGGGGGCGCGCACTAAATCAATGTGCAAACCGTCGACCGGCAGGTTAGCCGCCAGACCCAGGTTTTCTTCCAGGCCACCGAAATAAGTGGCGAGCAGTTTTTTCAGTGGATCACGCTGGATCTGGTTGTAGGCGCGTTCGAACGCATTTTTCCATTCCTGCGGCAGGTCCAGGACCAGAATGGGCTCATCGATCTGAACCCACTCAACGCCTTGGGCTGCCAGGCGCTGGAAAATCTGCCCATACAACGGCAACAGACGGTCAAGCAGTTCCAGTTTGTCGAAATGCGCACCTTTGGTTTTACCCAGCCACAGATAGGTCAGCGGACCGATTACCACGGGTTTGACGTTGTGGCCCAGCGCCTTGGCTTCGGCGACTTCTTCGAACAGTTGATCCCAGCCCAGCTGAAACCGCTGATCGGCACTGAACTCAGGTACCAGGTAGTGGTAGTTGGTATCGAACCACTTGGTCATTTCCTGGGCATGGGCACCGCCACAGCAACTGTCGCTGACGCCACGCGCCATGCCAAACAGAGTTTGCAGGGACGCTTTACCATCGTGAGGGCGGAATCGCTCCGGAATCACCCCGAACATCAAGGAGTGCGTCAGTACTTGATCGTACCAAGCGAAATCGCCGACGGGCAGCAACTCGATTCCAGCATCTTTCTGCAGTTGCCAGTGGGTTTTGCGCAACTCACTGCCAACAGCACGCAAGCCCGCCTCGCTCAGCTCACCTTTCCAGAAAGCCTCCTGGGCTTTCTTCAGTTCACGGTCGCGACCAATGCGCGGAAATCCCAGGGAATGAGCCAAGGCCATGACAAAAAACTCCGATGTGTTTGATGGGAGCCATTGTCGGCACTTGGCCTAGAGTGAGACAAACTCATTTAATTCTTGATCATCACAAATTTTACTCATCATCTCGCACAACAGATTCCGCCATCCGCACCGTCCTGATCGCTCGCTACAGACAAAACGTACAGCCAACAGGTGCTAAATCAGCAAGTGCATGTACAAGCAGGCAGCCGGGGGCTGAAGCTGGTAGACTGCGCCCGATATTTATTAAGAGGATTGTTTCATGGCCACTAACCGTTCCCGCCGTCTGCGCAAAAAGCTTTGTGTAGATGAGTTCCAGGAATTGGGCTTCGAGTTGAACCTGGGCTTCAAGGAAGATCTGACTGACGAAGCAATCGATGCCTTCCTCGACGCGTTCCTGACCGAGGCGATGGACGCCAACGGTCTGGATTATGTTGGTGGTGATGACTTTGGTCTGGTGTGCGCCGCCAAGCGTGGCTCGGTCACCGAAGAACAGCGCAGCGCCGTTGAAGCATGGCTCAAAGGTCGCGCTGAATTGACCAATATCGAAATCAGCCCGCTGATCGACGCATGGTACCCAGAAAATCCGGTCAATCCGGCTGTTTGATCTTCTGGTGTAATCAGGGCCATCCATCGTGATGGCCCTTTTTTTTGGTTCTTCACGAAATCCCGGGGGCATGATCTTTGGGCTGGGCTGGGATTTGAGGCTGTGAGCTTATCCATTCGATGCGGCGGCGCTGTTGGCCCCTTCCGCCCTTACGGCGGGTCCCTTTTGTCTTGGCAAAAGGAACCAAAACCGTGTGTCCCTGCATTCGGCCCTACGCTGCGCTCCGGGTCCCTTCGCTCCGGCATTGCTCCCGTCGGGACCGCACCGAAGGGCCGTCCTGGCCCTACGGTGCTCGCAGGCCATCCATGGCCTGCACCCGACTACGCAATACCTACACTCAACCTACCGAAGGGACAACCCGGATGGCAGGCGATAATGTGTCAACGATGTCTCCGTACACGTGTCCACCATGTGTCCGGTCCATACACCCCGACGAAAGTGGGTCGCCGTAAAAGCGAAGCCGGCCAGTAGTGCCACCCCAACAAACGGATATGTCCATCGCCATTCGAGCCACATTCCGGTGCTCACTCGCTAGCAGGCCCCGGTGCGTAGTTCCCGGAATTCCGTGAACAACCTTTTTTTTGCCCACAGCAAGCCAAATTAGCCGACTTACTTGCACAAAAGCCGACAAGCCACCCCTTGCCACTGCCCCATCGCCCAGCACCTTCGGGCATAATGCGCGCTATATTTTTTTATACCGGAGCTTTCATCTTTTCCCGCTCCGTTTTTTTCACCCCTCGCGCGCAGGGTTTTACTACATGATCAAATCTTTACGCCCTCTTCTGCTCGCCGGCCTGCTTTTGCCTATTGCGCTTCCCTCTCAGGCTGCGGCCGTAAACACCACGCTGCCCGCCAAAGTGCAGCAAGCGTTGAAAACCAACAAATTGCAGGACACGGCCCTGTCGCTGGTTATGATCCCGCTCAACGGCCCTGGTACACCCACCATGTTCAACGCCGATGTGTCGGTCAACCCAGCTTCAACCATGAAACTGGTCACCACCTATGCCGCCCTGGAACTGCTGGGCCCTACGCACCAATGGAAAACCGAGTTCTACAGTGACGGCCCCCTGCGCAACGGTGTCTTGCAGGGCAATCTCTACCTCAAAGGTGGCGGTGACCCGAAACTGAACATGGAAAAACTCTGGCTGCTGATGCGCGACCTGCGCGCCAATGGTGTACAGACCATCAGCGGCGATCTGGTGCTCGACCGCAGCCATTTCGTCCAGCCGGTGCTTCCCCAGTTCAATGACGACGGTGGCGACGAAAACAAACCGTTCCTGGTCAAGCCTGATTCGTTGCTGATCAACCTCAAGGCCCTGCGTTTTGTGGCCCGCAATGACGGCGGCAAAGTGCTGGTGTCGGTTGAACCCCCCATCGCCAACATCCGCATCGACAATCAGGTCAAGGCAGTCAACAGCAAGCAATGCTCCGGCAATGTCCGCTACAACCCGGTGACTCAGGCTGACGGCGTCACTGTCGTGGTCAGTGGCCAGTTGGGTGATGGTTGCAACTCGCAAACCTACTTGTCGCTGCTCGACCACCCTACCTACGCGGCAGGTGCAGTGCGCGCCATCTGGAGTGAGCTGGGTGGCACCATCCAAGGCCGCGACCGCATCGACAATGTACCCAAGAGCGCACGCTTGCTGGCCCGCGCCTTCTCGCCAGACTTGGTCGAGATCATCCGCGACATCAACAAATACAGTAACAACACCATGGCTCAACAGCTGTTCCTGAGCCTGGGCGCACAGTTTCGTACCGATGCCGACGGCGACGACGCCCGTGCAGCGCAGCGTGTGGTACGCCAGTGGCTGGCGAAAAAAGGCATCACGGCGCCGCACCTGATCATGGAAAATGGCTCGGGCTTGTCTCGTGCTGAGCGCGTCAGCACCCGGGAAATGGCTGCCCTGCTGCAAGCGGCATGGAAAAGCCCTTATGCCGCCGAGTTCATCAGCTCCATGCCACTGGTAGGCATGGATGGCACCATGCGCAAGCGTCTCAAGCGCACGGCCATGACCGGCGAAGCCCATATCAAGACCGGCACCCTGAACACCGTACGTGCGATTGCAGGCTTCAGCCGCGACAGCAACGGCAATACCTGGGCAGTGGCAGCGATCCTCAACGATCCAAAGCCCTGGGGTGCCTCTGCGGTACTCGATCAGGTCCTGCTGGACCTGTATCGCCAGCCAAAGCTGGTCAACAGCACTGCCGCTGTAGCGCCCTGACAGCCTAGGGCAGTTCTGCTTCGACGCGATCGCGGCCAGCCAGTTTGGCCGCGTACACGCCAGAGTCGGCGCGCAGCAGCAAGGCATCGGCGCCCTCCCCCGGGCGCCAGCCGGCAATGCCGAAACTGGCAGTGACCTGCCCGACGCCCTCTACCGCTACGCTACGTACACCCTGCCATAGTTCCATGGCCAGTGAGTACGCCTGGTCGGCACTACTGCCTGGGCATAGCACCATGAATTCTTCGCCGCCCAAACGGCAGAACACATCAGTGCGGCGCAGGCGCTGACTGATGCGCTGGCACAGACTGCGCAACACGTGGTCACCCACGGCATGGCCGAACTGGTCGTTGATCCGCTTGAAATGGTCGATGTCCAACATGATGATCGCCAGCTCCTGCTGATCGCGCTGGGCGCGCTCCAACTCCGACTTCAATCGTTCCTGAAAATAGCGACGGTTGTGGATACCTGTCAGTGAGTCAGTCACCGACAAGGCCCGCAGCTCTTCCTCGACACGCTTCAAATCGGAGATATCGGTCAAATAGCCGTGCCAGAGCGTGCTGCCATCAGCCTCCGGCTCGGGCGTTGCCTCGCCCCTGACCCAGCGCTGGCCGGCGATTGGCAACAACACTCGATACTCTTCTCGCCAAGGGGTCAATTGCTCTGCAGAACTGCGGATCGAAGTACGCACCCGTAACAGGTCGTCCGGATGAATGCGCTCGAACACCGCGGTAGCATCCTGACGCAGCAACGCCGGATCGATCTCGTAGATATCCCGCAAGCCTTCGCTGGCATAACTGAAGCAAGAGCTGCCATCGGCACGCAGACGAAACTGATAGATGCCCCCCGGCACTTCGGCACTGAGCTTGTCCAGCAAACGATCGCGCTCTGCCAAGGCTTCGTGCACGCGCTTGCGCTCAGTAACATCGATGCAGATTGCCAGGTGGCCAACCCACAACCCCTGCTCATCGAGCACTGCTGTTACCAGCATATTGGCCAGCAATTGGCTGCCGTCCTTGCGCACCAGCGTCCACTCTCCGGCTTCGCGACCATTTTCCGGAACGGTTTGCGCGAACATGGCCTGGGCGGGTGTGATCTCGCGCCCGTAGCGCTGGCTTAGATCCCGCGCCCGCTGCTGCAGCTCCTGAGGCGACACCAGTCCTTCAAGGGACAGATTGCCGACCGCTTCGCTGCTGCTGTAACCGAGCATGCGCTCGGCACCGGCATTGAAGGTCGTGACAACGCCACGCAAGTTGGTGGCAATGATCGCAACCTGCGTCGCGGCATTGAGCACACTGCTCAGCTGGTTATGGGTGTCACGCAAAGATTGCTCACTCACGCGCAGTTCATCGGTGCGCTGCTCCACCAGAGTCAGGGCACGTTGGCGCTGGCTGAACAGACTGAACAGCAAGGCGCTGAGCATCAAGCTGAGCAGCCCGCCAAGAAACACCACAGCGGTGACTGCCGAAGACCGGTTGGCCTGCATGAAGGCCAGGCTGGGGCGGATATCAAGTTGGTAGTCGTGATCGGCCAGGTGCAACAGATAGCTGGCCGCAAGCGACGATGAAGTGCCCGGGTTATCGGACTGGAACAGCACCTCTTGGCGGCCATCCGGCCCCGTGAGATCGCGAATCCGTACCACCAGATTGTCCTGGGCCGCGTTCGGCAGCCCCTCGGCCATCAGCTGACGCATACTGATCACCGCCATGACATAGCCCTTGGGCAACGGACCAGGGTCGACTGGCGCGAACACCGGCGTCACCATCAGCACCCCACGCGCATAGTCGGGCTCTACGTCGGTAAGGTTCAACGGCGCCGATACAGCCAGGGAGCCAGGCTTGGAGGCGCGCTGCAGCGTATCCTCTCGCAAGGCCTGCGACAGCAGGTCCAGGCCGAAGGGCTGGCGCGCAGGGCCTAAGGCCTGGGTAAACAGCACCGGGTAGTACAGTGGGCGCTGAGGCGATACTTGCAACTCACCCTCGTCGGTCAGTTGCTGAATTGAATACGGACGACCTAGCGTCTCGCTTGCCCGTCGTTCGAATTCATCACGAGCCGCCCCCGGTACGCGTGGCGCCCAGGAATAGGCCTGGGTGCGATGCAACAAGGGGCGTGCATAGCCATTGAATTCGTCGACGGTAATTTCGGTGGCATAGACAAAGAATCGGCGCAGGCCATCAAGGCGCTGCACCTGATCCTCGAAGCGCTCTTCGATACGACTGTAGCGCTCGCTGGCCAGCAATTGGAAGCGTTGCCGCAGCTGCTGCTGGTACAACTCGTAAGTTGCCAGCGCCAGCAAAGCGGTCAACAGACCGCCAGCCACCAATGCCACAAGGGCAACGAGCCAGGCGGATACTTCTTCGCTGACAAAGCCGAGCATCTTTGGACGAACGCCATGCATCGACATAGTAGATAACACTCATAACGCCAGCATGCAGCGTTTCCCAGGCCCTACCTCAGTTATAGCCATTCGCCACTAATGAAGCAATCCGGGGCCTGGGAGAAGTTTGCACTTAACGCGCTTGAATGCGCCACGCACGGTGAATCTTGCTGTTGCGCGCAAAATCCGGATCCAGCGTCTGCGCGGTGATTTCTTCTACGACATAGCGTTCGCCCAGATGTTCATCGAGCTGGAACTTGCGGAAGTTATTGGAGAAATACAACACGCCAGCAGGTGCCAGCCTGGCCACTGCCAGGTCGAGCAACTCGACATGGTCACGCTGGATATCGAACACACCTTCCATGCGCTTGGAGTTGGAGAACGTCGGTGGGTCGATGAAGATAAGGTCGTATTCGTCACGGCAGGCTTGCAGCCAGGCCATCACATCACCTTGTTCCAGGCGGTTCTTGTCAGAGAAACCATTGAGCGACAGGTTGCGCCGTGCCCAATCCAGATAGGTACGCGACAGGTCGACGCTGGTAGTGCTGCGGGCACCGCCCTTGGCCGCGTGTACAGTTGCGGTTGCGGTGTAGCAGAACAGGTTGAGGAAGCGTTTGCCTGCCGCTTCACGCTGGATACGCATGCGCATCGGACGATGATCGAGGAACAAGCCGGTATCCAGGTAATCCGTCAGGTTGACCAGCAACTTGACGCCACCTTCGTTGACCTCCAGGAACTGGCCCTGGGTGCTCTGGCGCTCGTACTGACGCGTGCCACTCTGCCGCTCGCGACGCTTGACCACCACTCGGCTCTGGTCGATGCCCAACGCCAGGGGAATTGCCGCCAGTGCATCGAACAGTCGGGCCTGGGCCTTCTCCGGGTCGATTGAACGAGGGGCAGCATACTCCTGAACGTGGACCCAGTCCTGGTACAGGTCGATAGCCAGCGCGTATTCAGGCATGTCGGCATCATACAAGCGGTAGCAACTGATTTGCTCGCGCTTGGCCCACTTGCCCAGTTGCTTGAGGTTTTTCTGCAGGCGGTTGGCAAACATCTGCCCGCCTTCGCTCAGGCGTGCCGGCTCGCTGGCAACTGCCGCAGGTGAACGCGCACCCTCATTACCCTGGGCATCGCGCTCAGGTTGCCGGCGCTCACCAGTGACGAACTGATCAGGCTGGACCTTGATCAAGAGCAATTTACACGGCAGCGCACCGTTCCAGAACGCGTACTGTTTATGACTGCGAATACCCATGCGTTTGCCCAGGTCCGGGGCACCGGTAAACACCGCGGCCTCCCAGTTCAAGCAGGACTGACGCAGACGCTCACCCAGGTTCTGGTAGAGGTACAGCAGGCTCGCTTCATCGCCCAAGCGCTCACCGTAGGGCGGGTTGCAAATGACCAGGCCCTTTTGGTTCTGGTCTGGACGCGGCTCGAAACTGCCCACTTCGCCCTGATAGATCTTCACCCAGTCGCTAAGCCCGGCGCGCTCAACGTTGTTGCGACCCGGCTGAATCAAGCGCGGATCGGCCTCGTAGCCACGAATCCACAATGGCGGACGCGCAAGGCCGGCCTGGGCGCGCGCCTGCGCTTCGTCATGCAACTTGCGCCACAGCGCAGGCACATGGCCAAGCCAGGCACTGAAGCCCCAGCGTTCACGCTTGAGGTTGGGGGCGATATCGGCAGCGATCATCGCGGCTTCGACCAGGAACGTACCGACACCACACATCGGGTCGGCCAGCGCTCCGCCTTCAGCGGCAATACGCGGCCAGCCAGCACGAATCAACACAGCAGCCGCCAGGTTTTCCTTCAGCGGCGCAGCGCCCTGCTGCAGGCGATAGCCACGCTGGTGCAGGCTGTGACCGGACAAGTCCAGGGACAAGATCGCCTCGCCACGGTCCAGTCGCAGGTGTACGCGCAGGTCCGGGTTGAGCTTGTCGACCGACGGACGCTCGCCATCGCGGGTACGCAACTTGTCGACAATCGCGTCCTTGACCTTCAGCGCGCCGAAATGAGTGTTGTCTATGCCCGAGCCATGGCCACTGAACTCCACCGCCAGCGAACCATTGGCCTCCAGGTGATCCTGCCATTCGACGTCGTGCACACCATCGTACAGATCGTCGGCATTCTTCATGTTGAAGCGCTTGAGTACCAGCAGCACACGGTTGCCCAGGCGCGACCAAAGGCACAGCCGGTAGGCGGTTTCCATGTCGGCCGAGCCGCGAATGGCCGAGGTGTGTTCGCGCACCTCTTCAAGGCCCAGACCGCGAGCTTCTTCGGCAAGCAGTCCTTCAAGACCTTTAGGGCAGGTTAGGTAGAGTTCGAAACGGTCCGACATGAGGTTTCCAGTGCTTTGAGCAATAAGTGGAGGGCAAGCGCATCGCCCTTCCGATGTTTAATCAAACGCCTTTCCAGCGAGCGTTCAAATGGCACCGCAACGTGTGCCGGGCCGCCCGAGCAATCATGCTTTTGCCAAAGCAGAAAGCCTTTGAGTGCCGGGCAGAATGAAAAATTCACGACTGTCAGGGTGAAATATGACCCTTCGTCGTATTGACTGCCTTGTTACAAATTATCACGCAGCCATGGCCAAGTGACTTCAATTCTTATCAAACCCTGATCATAGCGGGCTTTACGTTGAATCCCGCTTTGATGCATTTATTTACTTATCCTTTCACCCTATGAAAGGTTACGTCCTTATGACAAAACGATCATTCACACTGTGTCGCGCATTGGTTAGAACTCATCTCAGGTTGTCACCGCAACGGGGCAACACCTTCGCTCGCGACGCCGGCAGCGAGCGCAAAACCGGCAGAACGATTCTGCCCGGCCTCCTAGAGGCCGACGCGACATTACAGTCAACAAGTGAGGGCAACACCCTATGAGAAGACTTAAGCGTGATCCGTTGGAAAGAGCATTTTCACGTGGCTACCAATATGGGGTCACCGGCAAATCCCGCGAGCTTTGCCCCTTTACTCTACCGTCTGTACGCCAGGCATGGATCAATGGCTGGCGCGAAGGACGCGGCGACAATTGGGACGGTATGACCGGCACTGCGGGTATTCATAGACTCAACGAACTTCACGCCGTTGGCTAAACGAGGAACTGAATTCATTCACCATGCGCGCCCCATCCGGGCGGCGGGCTGAGGCCCAGGGGCCCCTTCATGGGGCCCTTTTTATGCCTGCGACCTAGCGCGGCAAGGCAGCGATTGCATCCACCGCTTCGCGAATCAATGCCGGTCCCTTGTAGATAAACCCTGAATAGATTTGTACCAGGCTGGCACCGGCAGCGATTTTCTGCGCCGCGTGCTTGCCCTCGGTAATCCCGCCCGCCGCGATGATCGGTAGCTTGCCACCCAGTTCAGCAGAAAGCACTTTGACGATATGCGTGCTCTTTTCCAGCACCGGCGCACCCGACAGGCCACCCGCCTCGTCACCGTAAGGAAGGCCTTCGACACCCTCGCGACCGAGCGTGGTGTTGGTGGCGATTACCGCATCCATTCCCGACTCGAGCAGTGCTGCTGCCACCTGTGCGGTCTCTTCGTCGCTCATGTCTGGCGCAATCTTGATTGCCAGCGGCACACGCTTGCCACGTTCACCGGCCAGTTGCTCACGGCGCTGGGCCAGCGCCTCTAGCAACTGCTTGAGCGAATCGCCGAACTGCAGGCTGCGCAATCCCGGTGTGTTCGGTGAACTGACGTTGACGGTGATGTAACTGGCGTGATCGTAGACCTTGTCCAAGCAGATCAGGTAGTCGTCCACCGCGCGCTCGACGGGGGTATCGAAGTTCTTGCCGATGTTGATACCCAACACACCGCGATACTTCGCAGCTTGCACGCGATTGAGCAAATGGTCGACGCCAAGGTTATTGAACCCCATGCGATTGATGATCGCCTCGGCTTGCGGCAAGCGAAACAGTCGTGGCTTGGGGTTGCCGGGCTGGGGACGGGGAGTGACGGTGCCGATCTCGACAAAACCGAAACCCAGCTGGGCAAAACCATCGATGGCCGCACCGTTCTTGTCCAGGCCTGCTGCCAACCCCACCGGGTTGGCGAACTCCAGTCCCATGACGGTAACCGGCAATGAAGCCGGGGCTTTGGTCAGCAGCCCGTTCAGGCCCAGGCGGCCACCGGCGCCGATCAGGTCCAGGGACAGGTCATGGGAAGTCTCCGGAGAGAGCTTGAACAACAGCTGGCGGGCCAGGGTATACATGGGCGGGCTTAGCTCGACGTGAGTGAGGGGGCGATTATATAGGTGGCGTCGCCCGGGGGACAGCGCAGCCTTGGCATATGCGTTGCTTTATTGACCTTACGCACCGGCCACGAAAGCGGCACGGCCTGACCTTCGATACAGGCGTGACACTGTGAATAACGAAATCCCCACAACTCCTCTGGCTTGGGTCAATGGCAGCGATGCGCCGGAAAAGCACAGCCTTAACATCGGTTTCATGGCCCTGAGCGACTGCGCATCAGTGGTGGTTGCGGCGACCCAAGGCTTCGCCCAACCTTATGGCCTGAGCCTGAACCTCAAGCGCCAAAGCTCCTGGGCCGGATTACGCGACAAGTTGGTCAGTGGCGAACTGGATGCAGCCCACAGCCTTTATGGGCTGATCTACGCCGTTCACCTGGGCATCGGCGGTACCAGCGCTACGGACATGGCGGTGCTGATGGGACTGAATCAGAACGCCCAGGGCATCAATCTGTCGGCAGAGCTGCAGCGCCAGGGCGTGACCCGTCCAGAGGCGCTGGAGCGTTTTGTGCACCAAAGCAGAACAAAACTTACCTTTGCCCAGACATTTCCCACTGGCACTCACGCCATGTGGCTGTATTACTGGCTCGCCAGCCAGGGTATCCACCCTTTGTCTGACGTCAACAGTGTGGTGGTACCACCGGCACAGATGCTTGCTCACCTGCGCGCCGGGCGCATCGACGGTTTTTGTGTCGGCGAACCGTGGTCAGCAGACGCCGTTGAGCAAGGCCAGGGCTTCACCTTGGCTACCAGCCAATCGATCTGGCCGAATCACCCGGAGAAAGTGCTGGGCTGCACGCGCGCGTTCGTCGAGCGGCACCCCAACACTGCCAGGGCGCTGATCAAGTCAATTCTGGCCGCCAGCCGTTTCATCGAGCAGAGTCCGCAGAATCGCCGCAGCGCAGCGCAATTGCTCAGCGATGCGGCCTACTTGAACACGCCTGTACAGGCCATCGAGCCACGCATGCTCGGTAACTATCACGACGGCCTCGGCAATCGCTGGCATGATCCCCATGCCTTGCGCCTGTACGATCAGGGCCGAGCCAACTTGCCGTACTTGTCCGACGGCATGTGGTTCATGACTCAGTTCCGTCGCTGGGGACTGTTGCGCGAAGACCCCGATTACCTTGCCGTAGCTGGCCAAGTGCAACAGTTGGCGCTGTACCGCGATGCGGCCACCGCCATTGGCGTGCCTTGCAGTGAACAGAATATGCGTCGCAGCCAGTTCAACGACGGTACCTATTGGGATGGCAGCGACCCGGCAGGCTATGCCCGCAGCTTTTCTCTTCACGCGCTGGCTGAAAAGCCTGACGCCCTCGCCCATCGCTGACAAGGGGACGCCACTATGCTGCGAATCCTATTGATCGACGATACAGCGAAAAAAGTTGGACGCTTGAAGACTGCCTTGGTTGAAGCAGGTTTCGAGGTCATTGAAGAGTCCGGCCTGACCATCGATTTGCCAGCACGCGTCGAAACGGTGCGACCCGATGTCGTGCTGATCGATACTGAATCACCGGGGCGTGACGTCATGGAGCAAGTGATCATAGTCAGCAGGGACCTTCCCCGGCCTATCGTCCTGTTCACCGACGAGCATGACCCGAATGTGATGCGCCAGGCGATCCAGGCGGGCGTCAGCGCCTATATCGTCGAAGGTATTCATGCGTCCCGCCTGCAGCCGATCCTGGATGTCGCGATGGCTCGATTCGAGAGCGACCAGGCGCTCAAAGCGCAGTTACAGGCACGTGACCAGCAGTTGGCCGAGCGCAAACGCATCGAATTGGCCAAGGGTTTGTTAATGAAGATGAAGGACTGCAACGAAGAGCAGGCCTACACCCTGATGCGCCGCCAGGCCATGAGCAAGCAGCAGAAGTTGATTCAGGTCGCTGAACAAATTATCGCAATGAGCGATTTGCTTGGCTGAGCCCTGGGCTGGGTCGGGCTAGCCCCCCACCGACCACAGCACGCAACACGCAACACGCAACACGCAACACGCTGGCCCAGTTTTTGCTGAATCAAACACAAAGGTAGCCAACGGCGGTTGCCCCTCCACGACAAAGACGTCGCATCCCCCTCGCAGCAGCGGGTCGGGAGGCGACGTCTTTTTCGTTTCTGCCCGCTGAGGGCGCGACCTGCAGTGCAACGTTCAACGAGGTGTTCGATGAATACAAGTTTCTGGAAGTCCGGGCATATCCCCACACTGTTCGCCGCCTTTTTATACTTCGACCTCAGCTTCATGGTCTGGTACCTGCTCGGCCCCATGGCAGTGCAAATAGCCACCGATCTGCAATTGACCACACAGCAGCGCGGCCTGATGGTCGCCACCCCGATCCTGGCAGGTGCGATCCTGCGCTTTGTCATGGGCATCCTGGTCGATCGACTGTCGCCAAAGACCGCTGGCCTGATTGGCCAGGTCATCGTCATCGTCGCCCTGTTCTGCGCCTGGAAGCTGGGGATCGATAGCTACGAACAGGCTTTGTTGCTCGGCGTATTTCTTGGCGTCGCTGGCGCCTCCTTCGCGGTCTCCCTGCCGCTGGCTTCGCAATGGTACCCAGCCCAACACCAAGGCAAAGCCATGGGTATTGCCGGTGCTGGCAACTCCGGCACGGTGTTCGCGGCCCTGTTGGCGCCAGTGCTGGCAGCCAGCTTCGGCTGGAATAACGTCTTCGGCTTTGCCGTGATTCCGCTGGTCATGACCCTGGTGCTGTTTGCGCTGCTGGCACGCAACGCCCCACAACGGCCCAAGCCTAAAGCCATGAACGATTACCTAAAAGCCCTAGGTGACCGTGACAGTTGGTGGTTCATGTTTTTCTACAGTGTCACCTTTGGCGGTTTCATCGGCCTGGCCAGCGCACTGCCTGGATACTTCAACGACCAATATGGCCTGAGCCCAGTCACTGCCGGCTATTACACCGCTGCCTGTGTATTTGCCGGCAGCCTCATGCGTCCATTGGGCGGCGCCCTGGCCGATCGCTTTGGCGGCATCCGCACCCTGCTGGCGATGTACTCCGTGGCAGCTGTGTGCATCGCCGCAGTAGGCTTCAACCTGCCCAGCTCGGTCGCAGCACTGGCGTTGTTCGTCAGCGCCATGCTCGGTCTTGGCGCGGGCAATGGCGCGGTGTTCCAACTGGTACCTCAACGTTTTCGTCAGGAAATAGGGGTAATGACCGGCCTGATCGGCATGGCCGGCGGTATTGGCGGCTTCGTGCTGGCTGCCGGCCTGGGTGCGATCAAACAGCACAGCGGCGACTACCAGCTGGGGCTTTGGCTGTTCGCCAGCCTCGGGGTACTGGCCTGGTTCGGCCTGCATGGTGTCAAGCAACGCTGGCGTACCACCTGGGGCTCGGCCGCAGTCACTGCGGCACGGGTCTGAGCCGTTGCCATGAGCCTGCAATTGAGCTTCGCCCAAGCCAGCGCTACCGGACCTCGGGATGAGAACCAGGATGCCCTGCGCCTGGTCACACCGAATCCGGAGCTGGCAGCCAGCAAAGGGTATCTGTTTGCCCTGGCCGACGGTGTCAGCCAATGTGCCGATGGTGGCTTGGCAGCGCGCGCAAGCCTGCAGGCACTGGCCCTGGACTATTACGCCACGCCACCGACCTGGGGTGTCGCCCAGGCGCTAGATCGCCTGCTGCTGGCGCAGAATCGCTGGCTGCGGGCCAATGGCGCTGGCCAGCCGTTGCTGACCACCCTCAGCGCCCTGGTGCTCAGGGGTCGAAGGTTCACCCTGGCCCATGTCGGCGACTGCCGGATCTATCGCTGGGCTGCCGGCCAGTTGCACCGCATCAGCGAGGATCACGTCTGGGATCAACCGGGTATGCAGCATGTACTCAAACGTGCAATGGGCCTCGATCAGCACTTGCAGGTCGACTACCTGGAGGGCGAGCTGCAGGTGGGTGAGTGCTTCGTTCTGCTCAGCGACGGCGTGTGGGCCAGCCTCAGCGAGTCACAGATCAGGGCCGTGTTGCGCGAACAGCTCGATCTGCAAGACGCCGCCCAGACCCTGGTCACCTCGGCGCACCTCAGCGGCAGCCAGGACAACGCCAGCGCGTTGCTGGTGCGCGTCGACCAATTGGGCGCGGTCACGCTCGGCGATTCGTTGGCGCAGTTGCAACAATGGCCGTTACCAACGGCTTTGCGCAGCGGCCAATCGATCGATGGCTGGACGATCGAGCAAGTGCTCGGTGAAAGCCGTCAGTCCCTGCTGTACCGGGTGCGCGACAAGCAGCAAGAAGCGTGGCTATTGAAAACCTTGCCTGCGCATCGCAAGGACGAACCCGGTGCCTTGCAAAGCCTGCTGCTTGAGGAATGGTTTCTACGCCGGGTGGCCGGGCGTTACGTCCCTGAAGTACACCCTGCCAGCCAACGCCAGCACCTGTACTACCTGATGCGTGAATACCCTGGGCAAACCCTGGCTCAACTTTTCAATCACGCAGGCCCCCTGCCCCTTGCCCAATGGCAAACATTGGCCCAGCAACTGCTCCAGGCAGTGGGCCTGCTGCACCGACGCAACATCCTGCACAGAGATATCAAGCCGGAGAACCTGCATATCGGCGACGACGGTCAACTGCGCTTGCTGGATTTTGGCCTGGCCTTCTGCCCTGGCCTTTCCGAAGACCGTGCCCACGAGCTGCCTGGCACCCCATCGTTTATCGCCCCGGAGGCCTTCGACGCCGAGCCACCCAATCCACAGCAAGACCTCTACAGCGTCGGCGTAACCCTGTTCTACCTGCTCACGGGTCACTACCCCTATGGAGAAATCGAAGCATTCCAACGCCCGCGCTTTGCTCAGCCAACCAGTGCTGCCCGCTATCGCCCAGATTTGCCCGAATGGCTGGAGCACAACTTGAACCAAGCGCTGGCAGCCGACCCGCAACAACGTTTCGAGACTGCCGAGCAGTGGTTGTTGCTGCTCGAACAAGGCGAACGCCAACACTTGAGCGTACGCCCACGACCGCTGCTTGAGCGCGAACCACTGAAGGTCTGGCGCGGCCTGGCCCTGTTTTCGCTGCTGCTCAACCTGATATTGCTGATCTGCCTGCTAAAAGGCTGAAAGCGCCCCTTGCCGATGAGGAAACCCTGATGGAAGCAAAAGTCTGGCTGATTGGTGCGGGCCCTGGTGACCCGGAGCTGTTAACCCTGAAGGCGGTTCGCGCCTTGAGCGAAGCCGACGTGGTACTGATTGACGACCTGGTCAATCCGTTGATCCTCGAACATTGCCCCAAGGCGCGGGTCATTGCCGTTGGCAAACGCGGCGGTTGTCGCTCCACCCCTCAGGATTTCATTCAACGCCTGATGCTGCGATACGCACGCCAGGGTCGCTGCGTGGCGCGGCTCAAGGGCGGTGATCCTTGCATCTTTGGCCGTGGCGGTGAGGAGGCGGCCTGGTTGCATGCCCACGGCATCGAAGCTGAACTGATCAATGGCATTACAGCCGGCCTTGCTGGAGCAACCCAGTGCGGAATTTCCCTGACCCTGCGCGGTGTGAGCCGTGGTGTAACCCTGGTGACTGCGCACACTCAAGATGACAGTCCGCTTAATTGGAAGGCACTGGCTCAGGGCGGCACCACCCTGGTGGTGTACATGGGCGTCAGCAAGCTCGAGGAGGTCCGCCAGGGCCTGTTGGCCGGCGGTCTTGCAGGCGAGACAGCCGTTGCAATGATCGAGAACGCATCGCTGCCGCAGCAACGCGAGCAACGCAGCACGCTCATGCAACTGTGCGAAGACGCCGCACAGTTCAAACTGCGCAGCCCGGCCATCCTGGTTATCGGCGACGTAGCCGGCCAAGCCGCATCCAGCAGCGCGCTGTTACAGATTCCGGCCTGAATCGCAGGCAAAGAAAAGCCCGGCCTAGGCCGGGCTTTTCTGTGAAGCGCTTACCAATTACTTGGCTTGGGCTTCTACTTGTGCTTCTACGCGACGGTTAACAGCGCGACCAGCGTCGGTTGCGTTGTCAGCAACCGGACGGGTTTCACCGTAGCCAACCGACTCAACACGGCTCGATTCTACGCCGTATTCGTTGGTCAGAACCTGCTTAACGGCGTTAGCACGACGCTCAGACAGCTTCTGGTTGTAAGCGTCAGGACCGACGGAGTCAGTGTGACCTTCAACAGTGGTGGTGGTCTGTGGGTACTGCTTCATGAAGTCAGCCAGGTTTTTGATATCGCCGTAGCTGTTTTGCTTCACAACCGACTTGTCGAAGTCGAACTTGACGTCCAGCTCAACACGTACGACTTCGGCAACAGCCGGGCAGCCGTCAGCGTCAACGGTAACGTTGGCTGGGGTGTCAGGGCACTTGTCAACGTTGTCGCAAACGCCGTCGTTGTCGCTGTCGGAGCATACTTCAGCAACTGGAGCAGGTGCTGGAGCAACTTTACCGCCGCTACCACCGAAGTTCAGACCCAGACCTACGGTCGGTGCCCACTCGGTGTTGCCGTTGTCGATGTTGTACTGAGCTTCAACGCCAGCACGGGCGAAGAACATATCAGTGATGTACCACTTGGCACCGGCGCCCAGGTTGGCGAAGGTAGAGTGGTCGCGACCGTTGTTGGTAGCCTGACCCAGGCTCTCGTGCGCGAAACCAGCGGAAACGTACGGACGCACTGCGTCACCTACGGTACCCAGGTGGTAGGTAGCGTCGAGCTTGGCCTTGGAACCTTTGATGTCTTTGTTGAAGACTTCACCACGAACGTTGTGAGTCTCGTTGTAGCCCAGGTCCAGGGACAGGTCGTCGGTCAGGAAGTAACCGAGACGAACACCAGGGTTGGTGCCGTCGTTTTTGAAATTGCGCTCGCTATCGTAGTACTGCTTGGTAACGTTACCTTCGATTTCAACCGCGCCTTGGCCTTGTGCCAGAGCGCCGAGCGAAGTGACGGCTACAAGAGAACCAATGGCCAAGCCCAAGGTGTTTTTCAATTTCATCCGTTAAATCCCCATCTGGTGATAGTTAAGCAGTCCCACCACAATCCGGGGGACAACTCGACGACAAGTCTAGCAGAACTTGCCGGTACGTTAGAGATATTTGCGCGCCACTAAGTTTCAGCAAGACCCGCAAATTTCTCACGTAGCTTGTCTAGCGCACGCTTGTACCGCATTTTCGTTGCGCTAAGGCCCATATGCATGATATCGGCGATCTCTTGAAATTCCAGCTCTGCGACAAATCGTAGCACCAGAATTTCACGGTCAATTGGATTCACATGCACTAGCCACTTATCTAACCCACCCTTCTCTTCGGGCTTTGGCGCTTTCTCTTCCGAGGCCTCCTCAAGTGGATCAAGACTCAAGGCATCCATCAGACGACGCTTGCGCCGCTCCTTTCGATACTGGGTGATGCATTCGTTATAGGTGATGCTGTAGAGCCATGTCTTGAACTTCGATTTACCCTCGAAGTTCTTCAGGCCATAGAGCACCTTGAGCATCACCTCCTGACAGACATCGTCAGCATCCCTATCGTTCCCCAAATAACGTGCACACACGTTAAAAAGAGTTCGCTGATAGCGCCGCATGAGTTCCTCATACGCGCGAGTAACATGGAAAAGCTCCTCATGCGAACGCGCCACCAACTCCTCATCAGTGAGCTCGCGGGGGTCGTAACGCATGGGCAGCGAGTGAACTTTATTCAAAACGAATCTGGCCGACAGTCAGGTCAATGTCGCCGCTTACCCCTGCCTGGGGTAATTTCGCGGCGGCATACATTAGCAGGATTTGCCCGGTTAGCGGCTATTGACCCGCTGTTCCAGGAGAATCCGGTTGGACAACGAAATCAGCTCGCCGTCATCGGTCAGCAGGGTCGTCTTGACCGTGCCGATCTCCTCGATTTGCCCTTCGACCTCTCCAACCTGCACGTGTTGGCCCACCTGGTAAAGCTCTCGCACATAGATTCCGGCCAGAATCTGTCCGGCAATTTCGCGACTGCCAAGGCCCATTGCCAGCGCAACGGCCAGACCAACGGTAATCAATCCAATGACAATTACGTGGTTAAGCAGGTCGGTTTTGACCTCGAGCTGGCTGATTGCCACTGAAATACTGATGATAATGACCAGGCCCTGGGCGATACGCCCAACACCTGCGGCGTAATCCAGACCAATACCTTCTGCGGCACCGCGCACCAAGCCATTGACCAGTTGTGCCAACAGTACGCCTGCCAGCAGCACCAACGCTGCGCCGAACACTTTCGGCAGGTACAAAGCCAGCATGTCCAGTGTTGCCGAAACTCGCTCAAGGCCCAGGGACTCCGCGGCCGAGACAAGGAAGATCAACAGCACGAACCAGTAGACGATTTTGCCGATCAAGGTCGAAATCGGCACCTGGATGCCAACCCGCTCAAGCATTTTGGTCAAACCGGTGCCGCCCATCAGGCGATCCAGGCCCAACTTGGCCAACAGTTTGGACAGCAAGGTGTCGAGCAGCTTGGCCACGACGAAACCCAGCAGCACTACAACCAGAGCACCAAACAGATTAGGGATGAAGTTCGCCACTTTGGTCCACAACGCGGTCATCGCGGCGAGCAAGCTCTGGGTCCAGAGATTAAGTTCCATATTCAGTCGGCCTTATCAGCTTTACGAGCAGTAGCATTCCGGCGGACCGGCGCAACATGCGCCGAACCATTGTTGACGGCGATCATCAGTGCCTGGCTCCAACGGCCAAGCAAACTGAACAGATCACCCGCGCCTACCTGGCGGTTGGCGGTTTTGAGGACGCGGCCAAGGCAGGCATCGTCGTCGCGGTCATTACCGGACGGTGAAGCCTTGAGCAGGTCTCGCAGGGATTCTTCAAACGGATCGTGCATGGGCACCTCGCGCAATATCAGTCAAAGACGAGGACGCTTGCGCATGGGTCACATGAACGCTGCGGGCAGTTTGTGACTGGATGTTCACCAAATTCATCGACTCACACCCAGCGCAGGCGGCGGAACAGCCACCATTGCCCTAGCGCGAGACCCAGTACCAGCAGGCTGGCAAAGAGGAAACCATACGGGCTCTGCGACCCCGGAATACCCCCGACGTTGATGCCCAGCAGGCCGGTGACGAAACTCATGGGCAGGAAAATGCAGGTGATGATGCCGAACCGGTACATGGTTCGGTTCATTCGTTCGGCACGACGACGGTCTTCACTTTCCAGCACCAGCGCTGCACGTTCGCGAGTCAGTTCCAGCTCTTCAAGGTAGCGAATCAAACTGTTGTTCAACTCGTTCCAGTAATCGGCGTCGTCTTCAGCGAACCAGCTCCACTTGTTGCGCGCAAGCTGCGCATACAACTCGCGCTGCGGTGCGAGAAAGCGCCGCAGACCCGCAGCGCGACGGCGAATCTGCTGCAAGGAACCCTGCTCTGGGGCATAACGGGCGTCGGCTTCGAGCTTCTCTTCTTCCAGATCGACCACTTCAGACAAGTCGCTGACCAACGCCTGGACCTTCTCCGTCAACAACTGCGCCATGCTCAACAACAGTTCGGAAGCGGTTTTCGGCCCGCGGCCGTCTGCCAGTTGCTGCAACACCTCGTCACTGGCGCGCAGAGGCCGCAGGCGCAGCGAGATCACGCGTTGCGCCTGGGCGAAAATACGCACGGAGACCATGTCTTCTGGCTCCGCCCCCGGATTGAGATTGACGCCGCGCAGAAACAACAACATCTGTTCCTCGGGCAGGGCCAGCAGCCGCGGGCGGGTGTTTTCTTCGAGGAGCAAATCGCAGGCAAACTCGCTCACCCCGCTGTCATGCCGCAGCCAGGTACGGGTTTGCGGATGACTACGGTCCCAGTGCAGCCAAAGGCTCTGCTCAGGCTGCAACTGCAGGTCGTTGAGTTCGGTTCGAGCTATCGAACGCGCACCGCCCTTGCCATCGAGCACCAGGGCATGAACCAGCCCCCATTGCGCGTTTTCTTCCTCGAACATTACTGCTCCACTTAGCGGTTCCAGCGTTTATTCCGGCATTTTCAACGGGCTTGGCGACACGATAACGCCATTGTTGTCAGCGTAGATGTACTCGCCCGGACGGAACGTCACCCCCGCAAAGCTCACTACGACATTGAGGTCACCAATGCCGCGCTTGTCGGTTTTCATTGGATGGCTGGCCAGGGCCTGCACGCCGACATCGGTCTGGGCGATGACATCCACGTCACGAATGCAACCGTAGATCACCAAACCTTCCCAGCCGTTCTTTGCCGCCTTTTCCGCGAGCATGTCGCCCAGCAGCGCCCGACGCAGCGATCCACCGCCGTCTACGACCAGCACCTTGCCCTTGCCATCATGGTCAACCTGCTCTTTGACCAGAGAGTTGTCCTCGAAGCATTTGATGGTAACGATTTGTCCACCAAAGGAGTCACGACCACCGAAGTTGCTGAACATCGGCTCCAGCACCTGTACCAGTTCCGGGTAGGCGTCGCACAAATCGGGCGTTAGGTAATGCATGGGTAACTCCTGTCGGTTGCCAAGACAATGGATATAGATGTCACAGTGTCATTGATGAGACGAGGTGCAGCGATGCGGCTTTAGTCATCTTAACGATAACCAGGCGCAGGCGAAACGCTTGGTACGCCTTCTTCGAGCACGGGCGATAGCGGATTGTGCAGCCAGCGCTGAACCAGCGGCCAGACTTGCACCTGGGCCGGCTTGCTGACCAGCATATCGACGTGACCAAAATTGTCGAAGCCTTCCTCACGCCCCAGACGGACAAACTGCTTGTGTTCGCAACCCAACTGCTCGAACAACTTGCGGCACGCCCACACCGGGTCCTGATAATCACCGGCAGCGGCGACAACCAGCGCAGGCACGTCTATCTCGGCAAGGCCGGCCCACCAGTCATTGTCTTTTTCGCCAAAGCGTCCGAACAGGCCAAACCAGCGCATGCTTTCCAGCGCTAGACCAATAGGCTCGTCCTCCGGCCCGCGCTTGAGCCTTGAACCGGAAATTTGCGCAAAGCGCTTGAGCAGCAGACGCCCGCCCCACTCCACTGGCGGAAATTTCAACGGCCAGTAGGTACGGCTGACCTGCGTGCCAAAAAACGCGGCACTCGCCACTTGCTCGGCCCCCAGATACTTGCCACCCAGAGCAGCGGCCAGAGTAGTGCCACCCAATGAATGGCCGACCCAGTGCGCAGCACGACCGCACTGCTCACTGACAAAGGCAGCGATTGCTGGCAAGTCATAGTGGGCATAGTCGGCGACGCGATTATGGCGATAGTTGCGATTGCGCAGCGACAGGCCATGACCGCGCATTTCCGGAATCCAGACATCGAAACCGGCGCGCGCCAAATAGGCGCCTAGGCCGATGCCTCGCGGCGAATACCAAAATCGTCGGTTGGAAAAACTGCCATGCAGCAGAATGACTGGCACACCACGTACTTCGGGCTGATCCGACAGTCCAAGACGGGTGACCGCCAGTTCAACGGTGCGATCGGGGCTGTTACCGGCCTTGATCCGGTAGACGTCTTCGCTCAGATCACCCCGTCGCTCGGCACTTAGCAAGGCCACGGGAAAAAGAGTACTGCTGCTTTGCATAGGTTTCTTGCACGAAAAAGGGCGGGAACCATCACTGGAACACGCCCTGGAATACGGTCGAAACCTTCACCGACCTCCGGCCAGGTGAAGGTTCCGGTTCAGCACATCAGTTCGCTGCCTGACCTTCAGCCAGGAAGAACCAGGTCTCAAGTACCGAGTCCGGGTTGAGCGAAACGCTCTCGATGCCCTGTTCCATCAGCCACTTGGCCAGATCCGGATGGTCGGATGGGCCCTGGCCGCAAATACCAATGTACTTGCCCGCCTTGTTACAGGCTTGAATGGCGTTGGCCAGCAGCTTCTTCACCGCAGGATTACGCTCGTCGAACAGGTGAGCGATGATGCCTGAGTCACGGTCCAGGCCCAGGGTCAGCTGAGTCAGGTCGTTGGAGCCGATGGAGAAGCCGTCGAAGTACTCAAGGAACTCTTCGGCGAGAATGGCATTGGACGGCAGCTCGCACATCATGATCACGCGCAAGCCGTTGTCGCCACGGGCCAGGCCATTTTCAGCAAGCAAGTCGACGACTTGGCTGGCTTCGCCCAGGGTACGCACGAACGGCACCATGATCTCGACGTTGGTCAGGCCCATTTCGTTGCGCACGCGCTTGAGTGCACGGCACTCGAGTTCGAAGCAGTCACGGAAGGTTTCGCTGATGTAGCGCGAGGCACCACGGAAGCCCAGCATCGGGTTTTCTTCTTCCGGCTCGTAGAGTTTACCGCCGATCAGGTTGGCGTATTCGTTGGACTTGAAGTCCGACAGACGCACGATGACCTTCTTCGGCCAGAACGCTGCAGCCAGGGTGCTGATGCCCTCGACGAGTTTCTCGACATAGAAGCCAACTGGATCGTTGTAGCCGGCAATGCGCTTGTCGACGCTTTCCTTCAATTCTGGCGGCAGGCCGGCGTAGTTCAGCAGCGCCTTGGGGTGCACGCCGATCATGCGGTTGATGATGAACTCCAGGCGCGCCAGGCCGACACCGGCGTTAGGCAACTGGGCAAAATCGAACGCGCGGTCCGGGTTGCCGACGTTCATCATGATCTTGAAGGGCAGATCAGGCATGGCATCGACCGAGTTCTTGCGAACGTCGAAGCCCAGTTCGCCCTCGAAGATGAAACCGGTGTCGCCTTCGGCGCAGGATACGGTCACGCCCTGGCCTTCCTGCAGCAGTTGGGTGGCATTACCACAACCCACTACAGCCGGAATACCCAGTTCACGGGCAATGATCGCAGCGTGGCAGGTACGGCCGCCACGGTTGGTAACGATGGCGCTGGCGCGCTTCATTACCGGCTCCCAGTCCGGGTCAGTCATGTCCGAGACCAGCACGTCGCCTGGCTGGACCTTATCCATCTCCGAGACGTCCTTGATGATACGGACCTTGCCGGCGCCGATACGCTGGCCAATGGCACGACCTTCAACCAGCACTGTGCCGGTTTCCTTGAGCAGATAGCGCTCCATGACGTTGGCTTGGGCGCGGCTCTTCACGGTTTCAGGACGCGCCTGAACGATGTACAGCTTGCCGTCATCACCGTCTTTGGCCCACTCGATGTCCATTGGGCACTGGTAATGTTTCTCGATGATCATCGCCTGCTTGGCCAGTTCGCTGACTTCAGCGTCGCTCAGGCAGAAACGGGTACGGTCGGCCTTGTCGACATCAACGGTCTTGACCGAGCGGCCAGCCTTGGCTTCTTCGCCATAGACCATCTTGATGGCCTTGCTGCCCAGGTTACGGCGCAGGATAGCGGGACGGCCAGCCTCCAGCGTGCCCTTGTGGACGTAGAATTCGTCCGGGTTTACCGCGCCTTGCACCACGGTTTCGCCCAAGCCGTAGGCGCCAGTGATGAAGACCACGTCACGGAAGCCCGACTCGGTGTCGAGGGTGAACATGACCCCGGCAGTTCCGGTTTCCGAACGCACCATGCGCTGCACACCCGCCGACAGCGCTACCAGCTTGTGATCGAAGCCCTGGTGAACACGGTAGGAAATGGCGCGGTCGTTGAACAGAGAAGCAAATACTTCCTTGGCAGCGCGGATGACGTTCTCGACGCCTCGGATGTTCAGGAACGTTTCCTGTTGGCCGGCGAACGAGGCGTCTGGCAAGTCTTCGGCGGTAGCCGAGGAACGTACGGCCACAGCCATGTTCGGGTTGCCCTGGGACATCTGGGCAAACGCGCTGCGAATTTCTTCGTTCAGACGCTCGGGAAACTCGGCTTCCATGATCCACTGGCGGATCTGGGCACCGGTTCTGGCCAGGGCGTTGACGTCATCGACGTCCAGCGCATCGAGCGCGGCGTGAATCTGTGCATTGAGCCCACTCTGCTCGAGAAAATCACGGTACGCCTGAGCCGTAGTGGCAAAGCCGCCGGGGACCGATACACCGGCGCCCGCGAGGTTACTGATCATCTCGCCGAGGGATGCGTTCTTGCCCCCCACGTGCTCCACATCATGGACGCCGAGCTTATCGAGGGAAACTACGTACTCTACCAAGGTGATCTCTCCACTAACTGTGTTGGAAAAGCTCAGGTCGCCCGCCTGCCTACTCTGGCTTGACTGGGCGCTTGTGGCCTGGACCTGGAAAATAAGTGAGAATGCCGAACGCGATGTTCGGTAAACCGAACCTATCATATCCAAGAATTGTCATCAGCTTAAGGCCCAAGGCGCAAATGAAACGATCTGCTTTCTTTATCTCCGATGGCACCGGCATTACTGCCGAGACGCTGGGACAAAGTCTTCTCGCGCAATTCGATACCATTCCGTTCAATAAATTCACACGCCCGTACATCGACAGCGTGGAAAAAGCGCGGGTGATGGTACAACAAATCAACAGCGCCGCAGAAAAGGATGGTGTTCGGCCGATCATCTTCGACACGATCGTCAATCAGGATATCCGTGAGGTCCTGGCGACCTCAAATGGCTTCATGATCGATATCTTCTCGACCTTCCTGGCCCCGCTGGAGCAGGAGTTGACAGCGCATTCTTCCTACTCGGTGGGCAAGTCGCACTCCATTGGCGGCAACTCCAACTACATGGAGCGTATCGAGGCGGTCAACTTCGCGCTGGACAACGACGATGGCGCCCGAACGCATTACTACGACAAGGCGGACTTGATCCTGGTAGGGGTTTCGCGCTGCGGCAAAACGCCGACTTGCCTGTACATGGCCATGCAATTTGGCATCCGTGCGGCCAACTATCCGTTGACCGAGGACGACATGGAGCGCCTGCAACTGCCCCAGGCCTTGAAAAACCATCAGCACAAACTGTTCGGCCTGACCATCGACCCGGACCGGTTGACCGCCATTCGTCATGAGCGCAAACCTAACAGTCGCTATGCCAGCTTCGCCCAGTGCGAGTTCGAGGTGCGTGAGGTGGAGAATCTGTTCCGCCGCGAAAACATTCCGAACATCAACTCTACGCATTTTTCGGTTGAAGAGATTGCGGCGAAGATTCTGGTCGAGAAAGGTGTGGAGCGGCGGTTCAAGTAAGGGTGGCACACGTGGCGATGGGCATATCCATTTGATGCCGTGGCGCTACTGGAGCCACCCCCAAACAAATCGCAAAACCATCAAACAAAAAAAGCCCCGACAAATGCCGGGGCTTCTTCATTTCAGCGCAACGTCAGGAAGGCACTACCGCCGCCTGCCCGCTCATGGCCAGATCCACCAGTTCGCGGTTCGCCACCGCGTACATGGCGTAATCAGTCCCCGTGGCAGCCCGCAACTCGTCAAGCATGGCACGCCAGCGATTGACCATCACACGGTGCTGATCCAGCCACAGATTGACCCGGGCATCCATATCTTCCGGAGCATCAGCCATCTGCAATACCGAAATGGTGATCGCCCGCTGCTGCAGGTCGATATCATCGCGGAACGCCTCGCGAGCCAGGGCCTGCCAGTTGTTCTCCACCGCCAGGTTACTGATTTCCTGCAAGTACCAGGTCAGATCCAGCGCACTGCCAACCGCAAAGAACGCCTTGGCCACTTCAACCGGATCCTGACCGGTAACATCGGATGCCTCGATAATCGGCAGCAACGTGTACAGGTGCGTTGTACCGGCAACCATCCGCGCCAGCAACTCCGGCACACCCGCATCGACGAAGCCCTGGTAACGGGTCATCCAACGCTCACGGGTCGGCCCTTCGAGCAACTCATCGAGCTTAAGACCCAAGGCTGCGATTTTCGGCCCAAAGTGTGCTACGTCGCGCCCAGCGTCCTGCTCGTTGCGACGGCTACGCAGGAACCAACGGGTGGCCCGACGCCCAAGACGCATCAGTTCGTCCATCAGGGTCAACTGGATTTCAGCAGGCACTTGATAGTCCAGCGCCTCGATCTGACGGAACCAATGCGGCAGGTGGAAGATATCCCGCACAATCACGTACGCACCCGCGACATTCGCCGGGCTCATGCCGGTGGACTCTTTCAGACGCTGAACGAAGGTGATGCCCATGTTGTTGACCAGATCGTTGGCGATCTGGGTGCTGACGATTTCACGCTTGAGACGATGACGACGCATCGCCTCGGCGAATTTGCTCACCAGCGACGGCGGGAACGCGGTTTCCATGTCGCGAGTCAGATAATCGTCATCCGGCACCAAGGATTTGAGCAGCGCTTCCTTGAGGTCGATCTTGCTGTAGGAGATCAGTACCGACAGCTCGGCACGGGTCAGGCCCTGATTGGCCGCCAGACGCTCAGCCAGTTGCTCCTCGGTTGGCAGGAACTCGATGGCACGATCCAGCTTGCCACGACTTTCCAGATCAGCCATCAGGCGCTTGTATTCGGCAATGCGCTCACGGGCACGACGAGCAGCCAGGGACAACGCCTGCGTCTGCTTGTAGTTGTTACCCAGCACCAGACCCGCCACTTCGTCGGTCATACTGCCGAGCAACTGGTTACGCTGCTTCTCGGTCATATCGCCGGCCTGCACAACCTCGTTGAGCAGAATCTTGATATTGACCTCGTGGTCGGAGCAGTCCACACCACCGGCGTTGTCGATGAAGTCGGTGTTGGTGGCGCCACCATTGAGACCGAACTCGACACGACCCAATTGAGTCATGCCCAGGTTGCCGCCCTCGCCCACTACCTTGCAGCGCAGCTCGTTGCCATCGACCCGCAGGGCGTCGTTGGCCTTGTCGCCGACGTCGGCGTGGCTTTCTTCACTGGACTTGACGTAGGTACCGATACCGCCGTTCCAGAGCAGGTCTACCGGTGCCTTGAGCAAGGCATTGAGCAGCTCGGTCGGGGTCAGTTTGTCGGCCTCGATGGCGAAACGCTCTTTCATTTGCGGGGTGATCGCAATGCTTTTCGCACTACGCGGGAAGATCCCGCCACCTTCGGACATGATGCTGGTGTCGTAGTCGCTCCAGGCTGAACGCGGCAGATCGAACAGACGTTTGCGCTCGGCAAAGCTGCTGGCCGGCTCAGGGTTCGGGTCGATAAAGATGTGCAGGTGGTTGAAGGCGGCCACCAACTGCAGCTTCTCGGACATCAGCAAGCCGTTGCCGAACACGTCACCGGCCATGTCGCCGACACCTACCACAGTGATCGGATCTTCCTGGACGTTAATACCGCGCTCACGGAAGTGGCGCTGCACGCCTACCCAGGCACCACGGGCGGTGATACCCATTTTCTTGTGGTCGTAACCTGCAGAACCACCGGAGGCGAATGCATCGCCAAGCCAGAAGCCGTAATCGATGGCAATGCCGTTGGCGATATCGGAGAAGGTCGCGGTGCCTTTGTCGGCAGCCACTACCAGGTAAGGATCGTCATCGTCGTGACGTACAACGTTGACCGGCGGAATCAGTGCGCCGTCCTTGAGGTTGTCAGTGATATCCAGCAAGCCGGAAATGAAGATCCGGTAGCAGGCGATACCTTCAGCCTGAATGTCGTCGCGACTGCCACCCAGTGGCAGACGACGTGGCAGGAAGCCACCTTTGGCGCCGACCGGTACGATGACCGAGTTCTTCACCTGCTGGGCTTTTACCAGCCCCAGCACTTCGGTGCGGAAGTCTTCCTCTCGGTCCGACCAGCGCAGACCACCACGGGCCACGTTGCCAAAACGCAGGTGCACACCTTCCACCCGTGGCGAGTAGACAAAAATTTCGAACTTGGGTACCGGCTTGGGCAGTTCCGGAATCAGTTTGGGGTTGAATTTGAAGCTGAAGTACGACTTGTTCTGGCCCTGGGCGTCCGTCTGGTAGAAGTTGGTACGCAAGGTGGCTTTGATCAGGTCCAGGTAGCGACGCAGGATGCGGTCTTCGTTGAGCACCTGCACATCATCCAGTGCCGACAGAATGGCCTGTTCCAGACGTTGTTGCTTGTCGTCGAGGTCGTCGCCACTCAGCTTGCGGGCCAGGTAGAAGCGGGTCTTGAACAGCCGAGTCAACTCGCGCGCGATGTCGGTGTGGTTGTTCAGGGTGCTGGCGATGTACCCGAGGTCAAAGCCCAGGCGGATCTGCTTGAGGTAGCGGGCATAAGCACGCAGAAGTGCCACATCGCGCCATGGCAGGCCGGCCGTCAGCACCAGGCGGTTGAAGGCATCGTTTTCGGCATCACCTTGGACAATATGGACAAAGGCGTCCTGCAGGGTGTCATTGAGCTGCTGAATATCCAGATCCAGGCCTTCGCTGTAGGTGAAGGCAAAATCGTGAATCCAGAACTCGCGACCATTGGCATGGCGCAGGTGATACGGGAACTCGCCAAGCACGCGCAAGCCGAGGTTTTCCAGGATCGGCAGCACGTCCGACAGCGCCAGCGGCGTATCGGCGTGGTACAGCTTGCAGTGCAACTGGCGCTCACCGAGCTGGGTCAGGGGCTGGTAGAAGCTCATCACCAGCGGTTTGCGCTCGGACAGGTTCAGCAGGTGCTGCATGTCGACCACAGCCGAATGCGCAGCGAAACGCTCGCGATAACCGGCCGGGAAACCTTTCGGGAAGTCAGCCAGGACGTTGGTGCCTTGGGCTTCACCAAAGCTTTCGACGGTCAGGCTGGCATAGTCGTCCTGCCACGAACGGCAGGCTTGGATCACTTCGTTTTCCAACTGCTGCGGGTCGATGTCGATACGGTTTTTCGGATCAACGCGCAAGATCAGTTGCACCCGCGCCAGCACCGACTCCGAGAAGAAGGTCCAGAACTCGCAATCGCTGGCTTTCAAGCGATCCATCAATACTTGCTGGATCTTCTGCCGCACTTCGGTGGAGTAGATGTCCCGCGGGACGTAGGCCAGGCAGTAGCAGAAACGGCCGTACGGATCCTTGCGCAGGAACACGCGAATCTTGTTGCGTTCCTGGATTTGCACGATCGACATCACGGTGGTGAACATCTCATCCACCGGCGTCTGGAACAGATCGTCGCGCGGCAACACCTCCAACACCTGAGCCAGCTCCTTGCCCAGGTGAGCCTTGGGATCGAAACCGGAGCGGCGCTCGACTTCTGCCACCTTGCCACGGATATACGGGATCGAACGCACGCTCTCGCCGTACACCGAAGAGGTGTACAGGCCCATGAAGCGGCATTCCTTGATGACTTTGCCGTCGGCGTCCAGTTGGCGGATCGAAACGTAGTCGGGGTAAGCCGGACGGTGTACGCGGCTTGGGTAGGCAGCCTTGGCAAAAGACAGCAGCAACGGTTCGTTAAGGTAGTTGACCGCGTAATCTTCGATGCGCAGGTCTTCAGCGGTGAGACCGGCGCGCAACAAGCGGGTCAGGCCCAGGAATGACTGCTCGTCATAAACCAGTTGACCGCCCTGGGCGTCAGCGCGGACGACGAACTCTTCATATCCGAGGAAGGTGAAGTGATTGCCCAGCAGCCACTCCAGGAAGTCCTTGACCTCGGCCTTCTCAGCCTGGGCCGGGGCGTAGGCCGTCTGCTCGACCAGCGCCAGCAAATCACGCAGCTTGGCCTTCATGGGTTCGAAATCGGCTACAGCGACACGCACCTCGGCCAGTACCTGTTCCAACTCGCGAGTCAACACATTGAGTTCGGCGGCATTGGCGCAGCGGTCGATTTCCAGGTACATCAGCGATTCTTGCGAGACGCCTTCGCCGTGAGTGCCCTTGGGAAGAATTTCCAGCAGCTCGCCCTTGGCCCCGCGACGGGTGCTCAGGACAGTGGTTTGCAGGGTATGGATGCTATAGCCGCGACGGTTGAGCTCGGTGCGTACCGAGTCGACCAAGAAAGGCAGGTCATGGTGCAGGACTTCGACCGCTGTGTGGGTCGACTGCCAACCGTGACGTTCGTAGTCAGGGTTGTAAACGTGAACCTGCGGCTGGGCAGCGTCGAAGCGCTCAATGATACGCCAGGCAGAGAGGGTGCAACCGGCCAGGTCCGACATGCGACGCTGGGTGAGTTCGTCAAGAGAGATGATGCCGAAGAACTGTTCGGCGAACAACGCCACTTGTGGCAGTGCCTGTTCGCTGATGTGCTGCGCCAGGGCCGCTTTCAGTTGATGCTGGAAGTCGGCTTTGCTGGCTGCGGTGAAAAACGCCATCTGTGGTACTCCGCTGGGCTTGTTTTTGAGTGAAGCGTCGCGCACGTCCGCCATCTACGGATCAACGATAGCCAACCCGTAGCAGGAAGACGGTAAAACCATAAGAACAGGCGCAAAACGCGACTCATTGGTCACATTTACCAATTCCGCGGATGGGCATCTGCAAAAACGACTGCTTCAACGAGCTGTGTCTTTACGGGTGACCATCGACAGCGCAGCTTAACGAGTGCTCGCCCGCCCCTGCTTGCAGCGCTGCGACATATTCGGTCATTGAGGTGCAACTGCACGTTTATACACAGGCCGAAGACTGTCAGAATCGTCTTCCAACTTATTGATCGAGCCGCCCATGCAACTGACCACCGCCCTGCTCTTCGCCACCCCCTGCGATGATGAAGAAGACAACATGGCCACTCTGTGCTGCCACAGTGACAAGGGCCAGATGTTCCTGATGACCCGCTACCCGGACGAAGACACGGTGGACATCACCCTGGACGACGAGCCCTGCACCATCGACGGCTTGAAAGTCACACTCAGTGCCAAGCGCCTGTTGATCGAAGTAGCCCCCGGCGATGTCGATGTCTTCAATGGTGATGATCATCTGGAAATCAGCCTGAGCAGCGACGGCACAGACCTTGCCGAGGTTGAAGAAACCCTGCGCAACATACTCGACGGCACCGGCACCTACGTCAGCGAGCTGTAATAGCGACGACGATTTCTTGACAAGAAACCGCCTCGAAGGCATTGTCTGACAACCTGATTAATGAGCAATACCCCATGCTTGAGCTTCAGCGCCCCGATACGCTGGTAGAACGCGTCGTCGGTGCCATCCGTGCAGAGATCGATTCCGGGCGGCTGGCCGCCGAATCGCGCCTGCCCACCGAACAGCAACTGGCCGAGCAACTGAACGTCAGTCGCTCGGTGGTGCGCGAAGCAGTGGCCCAGCTCAAGGCCGATGGTGTATTGATCGCCCGCCGTGGCCTGGGGTCGTACATATCGCAAACCCCAACCGGTACCGTTTTCCGCTTCCCTTCCGCTCAAGGCCGCAGCCCGGACCTGGTGCAGATGTTCGAAGTGCGCTTGTGGATCGAGACCCAGGCCGCCTCGGTTGCCGCCCAGCGCCGTGATGCTGTCGACCTCGCTCGCATGAACAAAGCCTTGCAGGAAATGCTCGATAAACGCAGTGACTTTGCTGCAGCGGCTGCCGCCGACGTCGAGTTTCACCGCGCCATCGCCGAAGCCAGCAAAAACGATTACTTCGTGGCTTTCCACGACTTTCTTCGTGGCCAACTCGCTGCCGCCCGCAAGACCGCCTGGGAAAACTCGGCCGCCCATTCGGTAGGGGGCTCGGCCGATGCCAACCGCGAGCACCAGGCGCTGTACCAGGCCATTGCCGATGGCGACCGTGACACCGCTGCCGCGTGCGCCGAGGCTCACCTGCGTGCCTCGGCAAAACGTCTGAAGCTGGAACTACCCAACATCAATTGAAATTTGCACCGTGCCGTAGATAGCGGGCGCTGGCTGACAGCGCCTTTTGTTTGACCTACTTAGTCTGACAACCTGATAAGCAGACTCTCTGATAAGAACAAGCCAAGGTGACACCTGCATGATTTACGACTATTGCATCATCGGCGGCGGCATCGTTGGCCTCGCCACCGCCATGGCGCTACTCGAACGCCAGCCCGGCGCTTCCCTGCTGATCCTGGAAAAAGAAGCCAGCCTTGCCAGGCACCAGACCGGTCACAACAGCGGCGTTATTCATGCTGGCATTTACTATGCGCCAGGCAGTCTCAAGGCTGATTTGTGCAAGCGCGGTGCCGAGGCCACCAAGGCGTTCTGCACCGAGCACAAGATCAAGTTCGATGTCTGCGGCAAACTGCTGGTGGCCTCCACGCCGCTGGAAGTGCAACGTATGCAAGCCCTGTATGAGCGCTCACAGCAGAACGGCCTGAAGGTCGAGCGCCTGGACGCTGCCGAGTTGCAACGTCGCGAACCGAACATCGTCGGTCTGGGCGGACTGTTTCTCGACGCCACCGGCATCGTTGACTACAAGCAGGTGTGCCAGGCCATGGCCGGCGTAATCCAGGCCGCGGGGGGCGAAATACACCTGTCAACGACAGTGCGCGCAATTGTCGAAAGCACTGACAGCGTCACCATCAGCAGCGACGACAAAGCCTGGCGCACCCGCCAGTTGGTGGCCTGCGCCGGCCTGCAGTCGGATCGCCTGGCGGCACTGGCCGGGGTCAAGATCGATCATCAGATCATCCCGTTTCGTGGCGAATACTTCCGTTTGCCGGCCAGCAAGAACGACATCGTCAATCATTTGATCTATCCGATTCCCGATCCGGAGCTGCCGTTCCTCGGCGTGCACCTGACCCGCATGATCGACGGCAGCGTCACCGTTGGCCCCAACGCGGTATTGGGCCTGGGCCGGGAGAACTACAACAAGTTCTCGATCAACTGGCGCGACGTCGCCGAGTACGCACGCTTCCCCGGCTTCTGGAAAACCATCTGGGCCAACCTCGGCTCCGGCACTACCGAGATGAAAAACTCCCTGTTCAAGGGCGGCTACCTTGAGCAATGCCGCAAATATTGCCCATCCCTGAACATTGAAGACCTGCTCCCCTATGAGGCCGGCATCCGCGCCCAGGCGGTAATGCGCGACGGCACCCTGGTCCATGACTTTCTGTTCGCCGAGACGCCGCGCATGGTGCATGTCTGCAATGCCCCCTCGCCTGCCGCAACCTCGGCGATCCCGATCGGCCAGATGATCGCCGAGAGGATCTTCAAAAGTCGCTGAAATCCGCTTTAGAACCCGCTTTAGATCATAACTACAAAGACAAAAAGGAACTCGCTGATGACGGTACATGAGGCAGCTGCGGCTGCGACAGAAACCCCGGAACAGAACAAGAAGCGCCTGCGCAAGGTGGCCGCTGCCACTATCTTCGGCTCGATGCTGGAGTGGTATGACTTCTACCTGTACGCCACCATGGCGGCGATTGTCTTCTCGAAGGTTTTCTTCGATCCAAGCAATCCTGCCGTGGCCTCGCTGCTGGCTTTCTCCACCTTTGCCATCGGTTTTATCGCCCGGCCTTTCGGCGGCATCCTGTTCGGCTACCTGGGTGACCGTTTCGGGCGCAAGCAGGTGCTGGTCATCACCTTCTGCCTGATGGGCGTGTGCACCATGTTGATCGGTTTGATCCCAAGCTATGCCTCCATCGGCATCTGGGCCCCGATCATTCTGGTCCTGGTTCGTATTATCCAGGGCCTGGGTGCTGGTGCCGAACTTTCCGCCGCAGCAGTCACCTCCTATGAACACGCCAGTGAAGGCAAGCGCGGAAGCCAGGGTGCCTGGCCGGCCCTGGGCCTGAACCTGGGCTTGTTGCTGTCGTCGCTGACGGTGTATGTGCTTACCATGAACGGCAACGACTTCCTGCTCTCCGGCGGCTGGCGCATCCCGTTCATCTGCAGCATCGTACTGGTCGCGGTCGGCCTGTGGGTTCGCCGCAGCATTCCGGAAACCCCGGACTTCAAAGAACTGGACAAAAGCAAGGACAAAGTCCAGGTATCACCGCTCAAGCTGCTGTTCAAAAATGACCTCAAAGGCTTGGCGGTGGTGTTCTTCGTCGCCATTGGCTACAACGCCCTGAGCTACATTTTCAAAACCTTCTCGCTCGCCTACCTGACCCAGTACAAGGGTGTCGAAGCCCATGTCACTTCGCTTTCGGTCACGATCGCCAGTCTGGTGGCTATCGTCGCCGTGCCATGTTTCGGCTGGCTGTGCGACAAGTGGAGCAGCAAGACCGTACTGATGCTCGGCGGGATGCTTTCGATGCTGTTCGCCTACCCGTTCCTGGCCCTGCTCAATACCGGTGAACCGATGATGATCTACCTGGCTATCGCGATCGGTACCGGCATCCTTGCGCCGATGATGTTTGCGCCTCAGGGCTCGTTCCTCAGTCGTCAGTTCCCTACCCAGACTCGCTCCTCGGGCTTCGGCACCGGCCGCGAGATTGGCACCGCAGTGGCCGGCGGCCTGGCGCCGCTTGGTGGCCTGGCGCTGGTGGCCAGCTCCGCCACGCACTCTACCGATGGTGTAGCGGTGATCCTGGCTGTAGCTGCGGTACTGGTAGTGGTATTCGCCTTCTGTGACCAGGGCCGCAAGCACTCCAGCTTCAAGAACTGAGCAATACCCCTGTGGAGATCTCCGCGGCGGACCGCAATGCAGATTCAGCCTTTTTTGACTGCGCTGTGGTCCTTCGAGGAGAAATCCGCTCGTACAGGCCGGGCAAGACCTGGTTTTGCACAAATTTACGCGACGCCGTTAGTCGCCAGGGCCCCGGATGGATTAAAGTATCAGCCCCCGCCCGGGCGCTTTTTGCGACACGCCCTGGCTTTTGTCCAGGAACCTTCAACGATGGAACACCGTGAGGCGCTGATCGCGCTGCGCACTTTTCTTTCCACCCAGATCCTTGGCCAGGAAAAGCTCGTCGAGCGCCTGCTCATCGTGCTGCTAGCCGACGGCCACATGCTCGTCGAAGGCGCTCCTGGCCTGGCCAAGACCAAGGCCATCAAGGAATTGGCAGAAGGCGTTGAAGCCCAGTTCCACCGTATCCAGTTCACCCCCGACCTGCTCCCGGCGGACATCACCGGTACCGAAATCTATCGCCCGGAAACCGGCAGTTTCGTCTTCCAGCAAGGCCCGATTTTCCACAACCTGGTACTGGCAGACGAGATCAACCGCGCCCCAGCCAAGGTCCAGTCGGCATTGCTCGAAGCCATGGCCGAACGCCAGGTCAGTGTTGGCCGCAGCACTTACGAGTTGTCGCCGTTGTTTCTGGTAATGGCCACGCAAAACCCCATCGAGCAGGAAGGCACCTACCCGCTGCCTGAAGCCCAGCTCGACCGTTTCCTCATGCATGTGAAAATCGGCTTCCCGGATGCCTCCGTGGAACGCCGGATTCTCCAGCAGGCTCGCGGCGAAGCGCTCAATGGCGAAACCAAGCCAGAGCGACGGGTCAGCCAACAGGCGATTTTTGCAGCCCGTAAGGAAATTCTCGGCCTGTACATGGCCGATGCGGTAGAGGAATACCTGGTGCAACTGGTCATGGCCACGCGCACCCCGGGCAAGTTCGACCTGGAACTGGCTGACTGGATTGCCTATGGCGCCAGCCCACGCGGCTCCATCGCCCTGGATCGCTGCGCGCGTGCGCATGCCTGGCTGGCCGGTCGCGACTTCGTCAGCCCTGAAGATATTCAGGCAGTGCTGTTCGATGTATTGCGTCATCGCATCATTCTTTCCTTCGAGGCCGAGGCCGCTGGAATCGATCAAGACCGAGTGATCCAGCGAATCCTCGACGTCGTAGCCGTCGCCTGAACCCATGCCCGAACATTTGTTGGCCGCGCCCGGAATCCGTATCAGCCTCGCTGAGCTGATCGAGATGCGTCATCGTGTGCGAGAGGTGCAACTGTTTTCGCGCCCAGGCCAGCGCAGCCCGCTGGTGGGCCTGCACCATTCCAAGCTGCGTGGACGCGGTGTCGATTTCGATCAGGTACGGGTCTATCAAGCCGGCGACGACGTGCGCAATATCGACTGGCGAGTCACCGCACGTACCCAGGAGCCCCACACCAAGCTCTTTCATGAAGAACGCGAACGGCCGATTTTCATTCTGGTCGAGCAAAGCCAACGGCTGTTCTTCGGTTCGGGGCTGATGTTCAAGTCGGTGCTCGCCGCCCAGGCGGCCGCCCTGATTGGCTGGGCCGCCCTGGGTCACAACGATCGCATTGGCGGACTGGTGTTCGGTGACAACGAGCACTACGAGATCAAGCCACGGCGCAGCAAGCAAAGCTTATTGCAACTGCTCAACCGCCTGGCTCGGGTCAACCAGTCCCTGCATACCGAAGCCCAACCCCAGGCCGACAGCCTGGGCCTGGCTCTGCGTCGCGCCCGAGAAGTCCTGCGTCCAGGCAGCCTGGCCATTATCATCTGCGACGAGCGGGCTTTGAGCCCGGCGGTAGAGCAGCAATTGAGCCTACTGTCGCGCCACTGCGACTTGCTCCTGCTGCCGTTATCGGACCCCCTCGACCACGCCCTGCCCGCCGCCGGACTCCTGCGTTTCGCCCAACACGGCGCGCAACTGGAACTCGACACCCTCGACCCGACCCTGCGTCGCAGCTACCGTCAACAGAGCGAGGCACGAATCGAGCGCTGGGAATTGCTGGCGCAAAAACTGCGGGTGGTGCTGATGCCGTTGAGCACACAAAGCGAAATGATCGAGCAATTGCGCGAGTACCTCAACGCGCAACGACCGGGGAAAGGCCAGTGAACCCACTGGACCAACTGCAGCCACTGATTGCCCCGCCACCCATTGGCTGGTGGCCATTGGCGCCTGGCTGGTGGGTACTGCTGGCGCTGCTGCCGCTGATCGGTTGGGGCATGTGGCGGCTGCGTCACTGGCGGCCAGGTAGAAAGCCCATGGCCCGCGCAGAAATGCCCCTGGACCCGGTTCGCATCGAAGCACTGGCTGAGCTTGCGCGCCTCCCCAAACCCTACGACGGACAGCCGGCCGGCGCCTGGTTGCAGCAAATCAACGCCCTGCTCAAACGCCTGTGCCGCAATCACTACCCCGGCAGCCACAGCCACACCCTCAACGGTCGCCAGTGGCTGGCCTTTCTCGACAACCGTTGCCCGGCGGCCGGTCTGACCCGCTGGATGGTGTTGGTCGAGGGGGCATACAAGCCTGAATGCAAACTTGATGACAAGGCCATCGCCGGCCTCAACCAAGCCGTCGAAACCTGGATTCGCAAACATGTTTGAACTGGCCTGGCCGTGGGTTTTCGTCCTCTTGCCGCTGCCTTGGCTGGCGCGCTTGCTGCTGCCGGCTGCCGACAGCGGCGAGCCGGTGCTCAAAGTCAGTTTCCTCAATGAGCTGGAAGGCCTGGCCGGCCGTCGCGCCCGCCTGAATCTGCCGACCTGGCGCCAACAGGCGCCGTTTGTGCTGGTGTGGCTACTGTTACTGTTGGCCGCAGCCCGCCCGCAGTGGCTGGGCGAACCGCTGCCGGTAGCGGCCAGCGGTCGCGACCTGTTGGTGGCCGTGGATGTTTCCGGTTCCATGGACTTCCCAGACATGCAGTGGCAGGACGACGAGGTCAGCCGCCTGACACTGGTAAAGGCCTTGCTCGGCGACTTTCTCGAAGCGCGTCAGGGCGATCGCGTCGGCCTGATCTTGTTCGGCAGCCAAGCTTACCTGCAAGCACCACTGACGTTCGACAGACACACCGTGCGCACCTTCCTCGATGAAGCACAGGTTGGCATCGCCGGCAAAAACACCGCCATTGGCGATGCTATTGGTCTTGCACTCAAGCGTTTGCGTCAACGCCCGGCACAGAGCCGCGTACTGGTGCTGGTCACCGACGGGGCCAACAACGGTGGGCAGATCCATCCGCTGACGGCGGCGCGCCTGGCAGCCCAGGAAAACGTGAAAATCTACACCATCGGCATTGGTGCCGATCCGGAAGAAACCGGCACCGCCGGTTTACTCGGGCTCAACCCGAGCCTGGACCTGGATGAAGCCTCACTCAAGGAAATTGCCAACCTTACCGGGGGCAGCTACTTCCGTGCCCATGATGGCGAGGAGTTGCTGGCCATTGATGAAGCCCTGGACCAGCTTGAACCCGTCGCCCAGCAGCCGACCCAGGCGCGCACGGCCCACGCCCTGTACAGTTGGCCGCTGGCCCTGGCGCTATTGCTCAGCGTACTGCTGGTAATCCAGGAACAATGGCCGGACAACAGGTTGCATCGTCTGCTGCGCCGGCCGAATTTTCTGGTCCCGCATCCGCAGTGGCGTGAACGACTGGCGCGCCTGCGCCTGAGGAGACGCCGATGATCGAGCTTTGGCCGCAATGGCTGCGTCCTGCCTGGCTGATTGTCCTGCCGCTGCTCGCCTGGTTGCTGTTCAAGCTCTGGCACCGGCAAAAGCGCGCCGGGCGCTGGCAGATGATTCTGCCCCCCAGCTTCCACGCGGTGCTCCTGGGCGGCGGCAACGGTCGCAACAGCAAGTTGCCGTGGATAGCCTTGGGGCTGGCCTGGTTGATCACGGTACTGGCGCTGGTCGGCCCCAGTTGGCAACGCCTGGAAGAAACCCGCCAGCGCCCGGCCGACCCGCTGGTGGTCCTGCTCGAACTGACGCCGCAAATGCTCGCCGAGGATGTTGCGCCCAACCGCCTGGAGCAGGCCCGACGCAAAATCCTCGATCTGCTGGAGCATCGCCGCGACAGCCAGACGGCAATCATCGTCTATGCCGGTAGCGCTCATACCCTGGTTCCGCTGTCGGACGACCTTGCCACCAGCCGCAACTTGCTCGAAGCCCTTACCCCCTCGATCATGCCCCAATCCGGCCAGCGCGCGGACCTTGCCGTACGTAAAGGACTCGCCCTGCTGGCGCAAGCCGGCCTCGGCCAGGGACGCCTGTTGCTGGTAGGCTCATCCTTGAGCCCACAGGAGCGTGAGGGCATCAACCAGACCCTCGGGCGCCAGGGCCCCAGCCTGCTGATGCTCGGCATCGGTACCGCCCAAGGCGCGCCCGTAAAGCAGGCCAATGGCGAATTCCTCAAGGACGACCAGGGTGGCATCCTCATGCCGCGCCTGGACAGCGCCAGCCTCCGGGCATTTGTCGCCAGTACCGGTGGCCGCTACCGCAACGCCCGCATCGACGACCTCGATCTGCGCGGGCTACGTCTGTTCGAAAACCCGAAAAGCCAGCGCGATGACGGTCAGACCCTGCAATTGGACAGTTGGGCCGACCAGGGCTACTGGCTGCTGCTGCCCCTGTTGCTGCTGGCCGCCTGCGCCGGTCGCCGCGGCTGGCTGTTCTGCCTGCCACTGCTGCTGGTACTCCCGCAACCGAGCTATGCCTTCGAATTCAGTGACCTGTGGCTACGTCCCGACCAGCAGGGGCAGAGGCTCCTTGAGCAACGCCGACCCAACGACGCCGCTCAACGCTTTGAGGACCGTCAATGGAAGGGCCTGGCCCTCTATGAAGCGGGTGACTACGAGGGTGCCGCGCGCCTGTTCGCCCAAGGCAACAGTGCGGCTGACCATTTCAATCGCGGCAATGCACTGGCTCGCAGCGGGGAACTTGAAGCGGCACTGGATGCCTATGAACAGGCGCTGGAGCGGCAACCGGAATTGCAACCGGCGTTGAGCAACAAAGCCCTGGTCGAACAACTGCTGCAACAGCGTCAAGCCGAGCAGCCGGCACGAACGCCTGAACAAAGCCAGCAGAGCGACCCCAGCGCGCAAACCAACACCAGCAGCACGCAGAACAACCAGGACCCGGCCAGCGAACAACCGTCGCAACAGCCCAGTGAAACCAGCAAGGATGAAAGCAACCCCAGCGAACAGGCGCAGAATGTGTCCGGCGAAGGCGACGACGAAGAGACTACTCGGCCCCCCCAGCGCCCACTCGACAGCACCCTGGATGCTGAACAGCGTCAGGCACTGGAACAATGGCTACGACAGATTCCGGACAACCCGGCAGAATTGCTGCGGCGTAAATTCTGGTACGAACAGCAACAACATCAGGAATCCCATCGATGAGTCGCCTCTGTTTTCTGCTACTCAGCCTCATTTTCAGCCTGCAGATTCAAGCCGCAACGCTGCTTGCCAGCGTTGATCGCGCGCGTCTGAATGCCGGCGAAACGCTCGAGCTGACCCTGCAGACCCAAGACGTGACCCAGTTTGGCAAACCGGACCTGACACCGTTGAATGCCGACTTCGAAGTCCGCGATACCCGCCAGGTCAACAGCCTCAACAGCCTTGATGATCAGAGCGCCGCCGGGACTCGCTGGATCATCACCCTGCTACCGCGAAAAAGCGGCAGTATGGAAATTCCTGCTCTGCAAATAGGCGAACTGCACAGCGAGCCGATCAGTCTGCAAGTGCTGACTCAGGAAGCCAACAACGAGAACCACGGCCCGGTATTCATCGATGCCAGCCTCGACCAACCTGAAGTCTACGTACAAGCGCAAGCGGTACTGACCCTGAGCATCTACCACTCGGTGCCGCTGTACGACGACAGCAGCTTGAGCCCGCTGCAAATCGCCAACGCCAAAGTCGAACCGCTGGGCGAATCGCGTACGTTCGAAAAACAGATCGATGGCGTGCGCCATGGTGTGATCGAAATGCGCTATGCAGTCTATCCCCAGCAAAGCGGCGACCTCACCATTCCGACCCTGGTGTTCAGCGCTACCGCTGCCCAAAACGATGCTGAGCAAGAGCTCAACGCGCCCAGGGTCGGCAAGCACGTTCAGGTCAGTTCCACGCCCCTGGTGCTGACCGTCAACCCGATCCCGGCTGACTACCCGGCCAATGCGCCCTGGCTGCCGACCAGCAACCTCAGCCTCGAAGAGCACTGGAGCCCTGATCCTGCGCAACAACAGACTCAGATCGGCGACTCGCTGACGCGCACCGTGACCGTGCAAGCCGAAGGTCTTTCCAGCGCGCAGTTACCCCCCTTGCCGGCCATCGAAGTCACCGGCCTGCGCCGCTACCCTGACCAGCCGCAATTGCGCAATCAGGTTACCGACCGAGGCTTGCTGGGGATTCGTGAAGAACGGGAAGCCCTGGTCCCGACCCACAGCGGCAGCCTGGAACTGCCCGCCCAGGAGGTGTACTGGTGGAACACCCGTGAAGATCACCTGGAGCACAGCAGCCTGCCAGCGCGCAGCCTGCAAATTCAGGACAACCCGGCCCTGAGCGCCGACAAGCCGACCAATATCGATCCGGTCAGAGTGACCACACGCCCACTCTGGCCTTGGCAATTGAGTACCCTTTTATTCGCCCTGACCACGCTGCTCGGCTTTGTCCTATGGTGGCGCGCCCGTTCACAACCGGCGGTTCTGCGCGCTGCCCAGACCGGCCCGAGCCCACGCACCCTGCTCGATGACCTCAAGCGCGCATGCCAGGCCAATGATCCTCAGGCCACCCGCCAGGCCCTGGACGCCTGGGCTCGCCAGCAACCGGAAACCCTGGCGGAGATGGCCGCCCGTTTCATACCGTTGTCCGACGCCTTGGACGGCCTCAATGGTGCCCTCTACAGCGAAAGCGGGCAGTATTGGCAAGGTGATGAACTCTGGCGTGCCATCGGCACCATCCCGGCGGCTGAACAGATCCAGCCGACTGCGAACGAAAACGGCAGCCTGCCGCCGTTGTACCCCAAATAACCCAAAGGCGTGACGCCCCAAGCGTTGCGCCAGTAATCTGCGGAACCCTTCATGCGTCTGTTTCACACCTCCGACTGGCACCTGGGACAAGCCCTGCATGGCCAGGAACGCGACTTCGAACACGGCTGTTTCCTTGACTGGTTGCTTGGCCAACTCAAACTGCGCCAACCGGATGCGCTGCTGATCGCGGGCGACATTTTCGACACGGTCAACCCGCCGGTCAAAGCCCAGGAACGGCTCTACGACTTTATCGTCCAGGCCCACGAGCAGCAGCCGAAGTTGAATATCGTGATGATTGCCGGCAACCACGACTCCGGCTCGCGCATCGAGCTGCCGGCGCCGCTGATGCGACGCCTGCGCACCCATGCTCTGGGCCGTGTGCAGTGGCTTGACGATGGCGTTCTGGACAGTGATCGCCTGCTGATCCCACTGACCAACGCCCGTGGCAAAGTGGCAGCCTGGTGCCTGGCGCTGCCCTTTCTGCGACCCGCTGAAGTCACTGGCGCGCACCTGGGCGATGACTACCTGCGCGGTATCGCCCAGGTGCATGAGCGTCTGATCGAAGCCGCGCTGGAACGGCGCAAGCCGGGCCAGGCGCTGATCGCGATCAGCCATGCACACATGGCCGGTGGCTCGGTCTCGGAGGACTCCGAACGCAGCCTGATCATCGGCAATGCCGAAGCCCTGCCCGCCAGTCTGTTCAGCAAGGACATCAGCTACGTCGCGCTCGGCCACCTGCACAAGCCCCAGCGGGTCAATCGCGAAGAACGCATCCGCTACAGCGGTTCACCCATTCCGTTGTCGTTTTCCGAAATCGCCTATCAGCACCAGATTCTCGAGATCGAACTTGAAGGCAGCCAACTGCTCAGCGTCGACTCAAGGTTGATACCTCGTGCCGTTCACCTGCAGCGACTGGGGCCGGCCCCCCTGGCAGAGATACTCGAACAACTGGCCGAACTGCCGGTGGTTGACTTGCTGGATGACCCGCAGCGCCAGCCCTGGCTGGAAGTACGCGTGCGCCTGGACGAGCCGCAGCCGGATCTGCGCCAGCAACTGGAAAGCGCCCTGCACGGCAAGGCGGTGCGTCTTGTACGTATTGGTGCTGAATACGCGGGGAACCACAGCGGTGAAGAAATCGACGCCCAAACCCTGGTGGAGCTTGGGCAGATGACGCCGCAGGAACTGTTCAGTCGGGCCTGGGCTCAGGCTTATGGCAACCCGGTGGACGAACAGACCCTGGCCGACTTCGCCCTGTTGTTACAGGACGTTCAGCAACAGGAGGAGCAGCCATGAAAATTCTTGCCATTCGCCTGAAGAACCTGGCTTCCCTGGCGGGCCCGTGCGAAATCGACTTTACCGCCGAGCCGCTGGCCAGCGCCGGCCTGTTCGCCATTACCGGCCCCACCGGCGCCGGCAAGAGCACCCTGCTCGATGCCTTGTGTCTGGCCCTGTTTGGCTCGGTACCGCGCCTGAACAATATCGGTCGCGAAACCAAGCTGCCGGAAATCGACAGTGACATTCTCACCAGCGATCCCCGCACCCTGTTGCGTCGCGGGACAGGCAGCGGTTTTGCCGAAGTCGATTTCGTCGGCATCGACGGCCGACGCTACCGAGCGCGTTGGGAAGCCAACCGCGCCCGTGACAGAGCCAATGGCAAGCTGCAAGGCAGCCGACAAAGCCTGCACGACCTGGACAGCGAGCAACTGCTGAGCAACCAGAGCAAAGGCGAATACAAGCAATTGATCGAAGCGTGCCTGGGCCTTAACTTCGAACAGTTCACCCGCGCCGTGATGCTGGCCCAAAGCGAATTCAGCGCCTTCCTCAAAGCCGATGACAAAGATCGCAGCGAATTGCTGGAAAAGCTCACCAATACAGCAGTCTACAGCCAGTTGGGACGCCGTGCCTTCAGCAAGAACAAAGAAGCCGAAGAAGCCCATAAGGCATTGAAGGACCAAGCCGCTGGGGTCATGCCGATGGCTGCCGAGGCGCGCGCCGATCTCGACCTGCGCTACGGCCAGGCCCTGGAACGCCTGAAAGGCGAACAGTCGCAACTGCGTCAGCTCGAGCTGCAACGCGCATGGCTGGATGAATTGCAGCTCCTGCAAAACCAGGTGCACACCAGCACCGATCAACTGCACAGCGCTCAACAACACAGCGCAAGTCTGCAGAGCGAACGCCTGAATCTGGCACGCCTTGAGCAGCTTGCCCCGCAGCGTCACCAGTTCTCCCGCCAGCAGGCATTGAGCCAACAGCTCGCGCCTCTGGCAGCCAGCATCAGCAGTGCAAGCCAACAGCATGGCGAGCTACAGGCACGTCAGCAACAACTGCACAGCGAACAACTGAGCGCCCAGCAGGCTCTCAGCCAGGCCTTGGCCGAACACACAGAAAGTGCTCCCCTGCTGCGCCAGGCCTTTACCGAACAGAACACCCTGGCGCGCGTGCTGGAGGAACTTGGCAACTGCCAATCACTCAAGCAGCAGGCAGACCAAGCGAGCAGCGATGGCCAGCAGCAGTTGCAGCACCTGACCGAACAGCAGCGCCTGACCCAGGAGCGCCTCGGTCAGATCAGCGAACAACTCGAGCACAGCGTCTCCCTTGCCAGCCTGGGAGACGCCTGGAACGCCTATCGCGATCGTCTGCAGCAACTGATGCAGTTGGGCAACCGCTTGAACCAGGGCCGCGCCGAGTTGCCCGCGCTACAGGACCGGGTCAATCAGAGCAGCGCAGCGCTTGAGCAACAACGAGCCGCCATCGCCTTGCTCTACCATGAAGCGCAAGCTGAACCCGAAGCATTGGCAGAGCAGATCGGCCTGCTGGGCGAACTGCTGCAGAAAAATCGCCAGCAGCAGCGCGAGGTCGACGAACTCAACCATCTGTGGCGTCAGCAGCAGGATCTCGAGCAGCGCCTCACCGCCCTGCGCGAGCGCCAGCAGGCGGCCCTGAAGCAGCGTGAACAATTGATCAGCGCTGGCCTCGACGCCAAGAGCCGGCTGACGACTGCCGAACAATCCCTCACGGTCACCCGGCAGCTGCTGGAACGTCAGCGACTGGCCCGCAGCCAGAGCGTCGAAGACCTCCGTGCCCAGCTTGAAAACGACCAGCCGTGCCCGGTATGTGGCAGCCAGGAGCATCCCTATCATCAGCCCGAAGCCCTGTTGCAGAGCCTCGGCCGATACGATCAGGATGAAGAACGCAACGCCCAGAACGCGGTCGATGAGCTGAAAAAGCAACTGGACGAGTTGCGCACCCAGTTGGGCGGCATCAATGGCCAGGTCAAGGAATACCTACACCAGCAGGAGCAATTGGGCGAGCAACTGCAAGGCCTGGACCCCAAGCTGCAGGCGCACTCACTGTACAGCGTGCTGTCCGATCAGGAACCCGACCAGCGCTCGAACTGGCTGGACCTGCAATCACGTCGCCTGAGTGACGATATCAGCCGCGACGAACAGCGCCAGAGCACCCTGCTGACCCTGCAAAAAGACGCTGCACGGCTGCAACACCAGATGCAGGCCGCTAAAGATGCCGACCAACAGGCCCAGCAGCATCTGCAGCAACAGCAGCAAGCCCTGGGCGCCGATCAAGAGCGTCTGGAGCAGGAGCTGGCAAGCTTTGCCACGCTGTTACCCGCTGACACCCTCGACGAACTGCGCCGTGAACCGGCAGCAGCCTTCCTGCGTCTGGACCAACAACTGGCCCAGCGCCTGGAACTGCTGCAACGGCAAAAAGACGAGCAGGAGGAATACAGCGAGCGTCAGCAAACCTTGGACAAAGCTCAACTCCAGCAACAGGCACGAGCGCAAAAGCAGCAAGAGCTTCAGGCGCAATTCGCCGCGTTCGAGCGTCAACAACAACAGAGTCAAGCCAGCCTGAGCGGCCTGCTCGGTGAGCAACCGAGTGCAGAACACTGGCAGCAGCACCTGGAACAGTCTGTCGAGCAGGCGCGCGAGCAAGTCACCCAGGCGGGCCAACAATTGCAGCAAACCCAGGCGCAACTGATCGAACTGACCGCCGAACTGAAAGCCAAGGGCGAGCGTTTAAGCGCCCTGGAGCAAGAGCATGCCGAGGTTCGTGGGCAAATCGAGCAATGGCGCCAACAGCACCCAGAGCTGGACGACAGCGGCCTGGAACAACTGCTGGCCATGGATGATCAAGCCGTCAGTCAGCTTCGCCAGGGTTTGCAGGACAGCGAAAAGGCCCTGGAGCAAGCGCAGATCCTGCTCACCGAACGCCAGCAGCGCCTGGAACAGCACCAAGCCCTGGCCACGCTGGAAATTCCCGCCGAAGAACTGCAACAAGCCCTGCTCACGCTGCAAGAACAACTGTCTGCCAGCGAGCAGGTTTGCGCCGAACTGCGTGCCGAGCAGGCCGACGACCAGCGTCGTCAGGTGGCCAACCAGGCCTTGGCCGAGCGCCTGGCCCAGGCCTACAGCGAGTGGCAACGCTGGGCGCGACTCAACGCCCTGATCGGCTCAGCTACCGGCGACACCTTCCGCAAGATTGCCCAAGGCTACAACCTCGACCTACTGGTACACCACGCCAATGCCCAACTGCGCCAACTGGCACGGCGCTATCGCCTCAAGCGCGGCGGCAGTCTGCTCGGACTGTTGGTGCTGGATACCGAAATGGGTGATGAACTGCGCTCAGTCCACTCGTTATCCGGCGGCGAAACCTTCCTGGTGTCGCTGGCCCTGGCACTGGGCCTGGCATCGATGGCTTCGAGCACATTGCGCATCGAATCGCTGTTCATCGACGAAGGCTTCGGCAGCCTTGACCCGGAGTCGCTGCAATTGGCGATGGATGCCCTTGATGGCTTGCAGGCCCAAGGCCGCAAAGTGGCGGTAATTTCCCACGTGCAGGAAATGCACGAACGCATTCCGGTTCAGATTCAAGTACGTCGCCAGGGCAATGGCTTGAGTACCGTGGAGGTCAGCGGATGATTCTTTACTCATTCCGCCGTTGCCCCTGGGCCATGCGTGCCCGCCTGGCGCTTCACTACAGCGAATGCCCGGTGGAAACTCGTGAAGTCAGCCTCAAGGCCAAGCCGGCAGAGTTGCTTGAGCTTTCGCCCAAAGGCACGGTGCCGGTATTGAGCACGGGTGAGCAGGTGCTCGATGAAAGCCTGGATATCATGCGCTGGGCCTTGGCCTGGAATGACCCCCAAGATTGGCTACTGCACGCCGATCCACAGGCGGCGCAAGCAGCCGAGGCGCTGATTGCGCGTAACGACCGGGACTTCAAGGTACAAGTCAATCTGTACAAATACGCTGAGCGCTACCCGCAGCATTCTCGCGAGCACTATCGTCAACAGGCCGAGGTCTGGCTTGCGGAACTTGAAACGCTTTTAAGCCAGCGCCCGTACCTGCTCGCCGACCACCCCAGTCTCGCCGATGCAGCGTTACTGCCGCTAATGCGCCAGTTCGCCGGGGTCGAGCCGCATTGGTTCGCCAGTGCCCCCTACCCTCACCTGCGCGCCTGGCTACAGGACTGGCTGGACTCGGCACTGTTCAAGGCCATCATGGCGCGATGAGATGTGTGCGACCACCTGGTATTTCTACTCGTTGACTCAAGGCAGAGGCGCCTTGTGGTCGAGCGCGGCGTAGAAGTTGGCACTTTGTTGCAGGTACTTCTGGGTGTAGCTGAGGGTTGAGGATTTACGCTCGCTGATTTCAACCTGGGCGTGTGCAGGCAACACAACCGAAGCAGAAATGGCGGAAGCCGCGATGACAGGGAAAAGATTGAAATTCATGGCGCTGATCTCGAAGTCTGTGGTTTGAAATGGCCGTTGCAGGCCGTGGTTCAAACTTACGCCGCTGACGCGGCGCACAGAAATTCATTGCAGCAGTAGCCACTATCAAGGCTATCGATAGTCAATCGATGAACTTCAGATCCGAGGGCGCGCTCTGGGGCAGCTTCTGCAGGGTTTCTCCCAACATGCCGCTGCGCGGGTCGCGGCGTATCACCACAATCTCGTTACTCTTCTGATTGGCGGCCAGAAGAAACTTGCCCGTCGGATCCAGGGCGAATTCCCGCGGGTGATCCCCCTCGACGCTGCGACGCTGCACTTGCATCAGCTTGCCGGTGTCCTCATCGACGGCGAAGACCAGAAGTTCGTTGGCCGTACCCCGATTGCTGACATACAGAAAGCGTCCGTCAGCCGAAAGGTGCAAGGCACCGGCAGCCTTGGCAGAGGCATCATTCTGTTCGGTCAATGGCAAGCGCTGGCGTTCGATCAACTTGCCGTCGTTGTGCTCGAAGACCACTACCTGCGCGCTCATTTCCAGAGTCAGGTAAGCCTGTTTGCCATCGCTGCTGAACAGCAGATGACGTGGGCCGCTGCCGGGCGGCAGATCGATCGACGGCGGGTTGGCTGGGCTCAACGGATGTTTCGGACTGGCGCCGTCGTAGCGATAGATGAACACCTTGTCGGCGCCCAGGTCGCTGGCAAACACGAAATGCCCGTCTGGGGAGGGCACCACGCTATGCACATGCGGCCCGGCCTGGCGCTGCGGGTTTGCACCGCTGGCCTTGTGTCGGTCCTGCTGTACCGAGGCGGACAACTTCCCATCCTTGGCTACCGGTAATACGCTCAGGCTTCCACCAGGATCTGGCTGTACACCATAGTTGGCAACCAACAGATAACGCTGGTCATGGCTGAGGCTGGCATGGGTCGGCTCATCGCCGCCGCTGCTGATCTGGTTGAGCGGTTTCAGACCACCGTCTTTGCTGATGGCGAAACTGCTGGCCTGGCCCTTGCCAGCGCCATTTTCGTTAACGGCGAACAACAGGCGATTGTCGACCGACAACGTCAACCACGACGGATTCTCACTTTTGAGCACCTGCAACGGCTTGGCGTCGATCTGGCCACTTTCGCTATTGAATGCGTAGCGGTAGATCCCTTCGCTGGAGCCATCGGTGTAACTACCTACCAGCAGTTGCGCGCCGTGGGCGTTGACCAACACACTCATGGCACTAGCTAGCAGCAGGGTCGTCAGCTGGCGTTTCATCGTCATCCTCGTCCGGGGCGCGAAAGGCACTCATACAGACTAGTCGATGCTCGGCGGTGTCGGCAGCCAGCAACCAATCCTCGCCCTGCGCACGGGCGGCGGCGATTTGCTCAGGGGAGAAAGACCACTTCTTCAGGGCGCGGCCGTCCATGCACTCGATCTGCAGACCGCTGTCGTCGAAGGTGAAGTCGAAAGCATGCAAACCATCGATCAAGAGCATGTCGCAGGTTTGCAGGACTTGGGAAAGGGTTGTCATTTTGCACAGTATCGTCAGGTAAAAATGCATGATACCTGAAAGCATAGCGAGGCAAGTCCAGTCGACTTGCCTCGCTTGTCGATGCGCTTAGTGCGCGAAGATCGAGTTGCTGGCCTTGCCGGCCATTTTTTCTGGTTTGATCAGGAAGCGCGCCAGCGCTGGCAACAGCCACAGCGCCCCAAACATGTTCCACAGCAGCATGAAGGTCAGCATCAGGCCCATGTCGGCCTGGAACTTGATCGCCGAGAAAATCCAGGTGCACACGCCGATTGCCAGACACAGACCGGTGAACAGCACCGCCTTGCCAGTCGACTTGAGGGTCTGGTAGTAGGCTTCCTGCAATGGCAGCCCGGCACGCAGGAAGCTTTCCAGGCGACTGTAGATATAGATGCCGTAGTCGACACCAATCCCCACACCCAGCGCCACTACCGGCAAGGTTGCCACCTTCACGCCAATCCCCATGAAGGCCATCAACGCATTACCCAGCACCGAGGTCAGTACCAACGGCAGGACGATGCACAGGGTCGCAGCGAACGAGCGGAAGGTGATCATGCACATCACCGCCACGCAAATGTACACGAGGATCAGAATGGTCAGTTCCGCCGATTTGATCACTTCGTTGGTGGCCGCCTCGATGCCTGCGTTACCGGCCGCCAGGAGGAACTCCAGGCCCTCCTTGTTGTGGGTGTCGGCGAACTCCTGCACGGCTTTTACTGCACGATCCAGCGTCTCGGCCTTGTGGTCGTTGAGGAACACCAGCACCGGTGCTAGCGAGCAGTCGGCGTTGTACAGGCCATCTGCACGGGAAATCGAGCTATTGAGTACATCCGGGTTACGCGACAGGCTTTCCCATTTCAGGTTGCCTTCGTTCATACCCTTGATCATCTGCTTGGACACAGTGACCAGGGAAATTGCCGACTGCACGCCCGGGGTGTTCTCCATCTTCCACATCAACTCGTCGATCGGCGCCATGGTCGAGTAGATCGAGCACCCCTCGGTCGGGGTCTTGACCATTACCACCAACACATCCGAACTGGTCGAGTAGTTATCGATGATAAAGCTGTTGTCCTTGTTGTAGCGCGAGTCCGGACGCAGTTCCGGTGCGCCCTGGTCAAGGTCGCCGATCTTCAGATTCTGGCTGTACCACAGGCCACCACCGAAGGCCAGAAGGGCCAGGACGATGGACACCGGTGCAACTTTGGCGCTGGCGAAGTTCGACAGCAGGCGCCAGAACGGATGCTCACGAGTCGCGTCCTTTTTGCTGCGCTCAATGGCCTTCTTGCTGATACCGACATAGGAAATCGCCACCGGCAGCAGAATCAGGTTGGTGAACACGATTACCGCGACACCGATGGAGGCGCCAATGGCCAGTTCCCGGATCACGCCAATGTCGATGATCAGCAAGGTGATGAAACCCACTGCATCGGCAAGAATCGCGATCATCCCCGGCAGGAACAATTGCCGGAACGTACGGCGTGCAGCCGTCAGGGCGTTATCGGCATCACTCGATTGCAAGGCGATACCGTTGATCTTCTGCACACCGTGGGAAATACCGATAGCGAAGATCAGGAACGGCACCAGCATCGAATAGGGATCGAGCCCGAAGCCCACCGCATGCATCAGCCCCAGTTGCCAGACCACGGCGACCAGCGTCGTGATCAATACGGCAATGGTGCTGCGGATACACCAGGTGAACCAGTACAGCAGCACCCAAGTGATTACCAGGGCAATGCCAAAGAACATCACCACCATCAGCAGGCCATCGATCAGGTCACCGACCTTTTTGGCAAAACCGACAATGTGCACTTTGACATTGGGATTTTGAGCCTGGAACTTGTCGCGGATCTTCTCTTCCAACTGGTGGGAGAACTGCTGGTAGTCGAGCTTGATCAACTTGCTCTGGTCTTGCGGGTCTGGATAAGACTCCAGCAACGGCACGTCGATAATGCTCGACTTGAAGTTGTTGCCAACCAAGCGTCCGACCTGTCCGGACTTGAGTACGTTATTACGCAGTTGCTCCAGGCTATCAGCCGAACCGTCGTAGGTGTTGGGGATGACCTCGCCGCCGGCGAAACCTTCCTCGGTTACCTCGGTCCAGCGAACACTCGGGCTCCATAGCGACTTGAGCCCGGAACGGTCAACGCCGGGAATGTAGAAGACCTCGTCGTGAATCTGGCGCAAGGTCTCCATATAGTCCTTGCTGAAGATATCGCCATCTGTGGCTTCCACCGAGATGCGCACGGTGTTGCCCAGGTTGGCCAGGTCATTGCGGTGTTCGAGCATCTTCTCGATGAAAGGATGCTCGAGCGGAATCATTTTCTCGAAACTGGTCGATGGACGAATCTGCGTGGCCTGCCAGAACAGGAACACACTGACCAGCAGGCAGATCAGAATCACCACCGGGCGGTTGTTGAAGATCAGACGCTCGAGCAGCGTCGCCTTATCCTGATGGTGTTGCTGCTGATTCATGTTGAACTGCTCCTGCTGAGTCATGGCTGCACCCCTTCGGCGCCTTGGGCCGAGGCCAGATGCACACCACCCTGGCCAACCAGCACCAGGCCACCGCCGTTCTTGCCCGTGACGCCCGCCAGGGCGATACGATCGGAACGGTTGAAAACGCTAAAGGTCTGGCCGTCGTCAGTGCTGCGCAGGACGCTACCGCCATTGCCCACGAGTACCAGGCTGCCATCATCGAGAAGCGTAGCGCTTGCCAGGCCAAATTCGAGAGCACCGCGCGCGCCTTGCAGTTCGATCTTTTGCCAGTTGTCGCCGAAATCCGTGGAACGGTAGAGGTTGCCGCGCAAGCCGTAGGCCAGCAACGTACGTGGCTGAGCGGTTCCGATCACACCGAACAGTGAGCCTTCATAAGGGCCCTCGAGCTTCTGCCAGGTCTGGCCGTCATCACCGGAGCGGAACATCGTGCCTTGTTCACCGACAATGAACAGGCCAGCGTCCTTCACTTGAGCGATGCCGTTGAGATGCAGTTGATCTTCGTTGTCCAGGCGCTCAGCCACATCGTTCCATTGCTTGCCACCGTCGGTGGTTTCCAGCAACGCACCGTAGGCGCCCACGGCAAAGCCGTTGTCGCGGTCTTTGAACCAGACATCGAGCAACGGTGCTTCGCGCTTCAGGTCTTCAAATTGCTTGGTCCAGGTGACGCCGCCATCAGCGCTGACCAGAACCTGCGCGTCATGGCCAACAGCCCAGCCGTGTTTGTCGTCGACAAAATACACAGCAGTCAGCAGTTGCCGGGTCGGCACCTTGGATTGGGTCCAGGATTTGCCCTGGTCATCGGAGAAGAGAATATGGCCGCGATCGCCAACCGCGATCAAGCGAGCACCTGCGCGGGTCACGTCCAGCAACAGGCTCTTTTCGGCCTTGGCCGATTCAGTGGAGTAAACCGGCGCTGCAGACGTTGCCGCTTCGACGGTATTGGCCCACAGCCCCATTGCCAGCACCAGCGCAGCGCTGGCGGCCAACGTCCATGGGCGCGCGTGCAATGCGCCACCGGTACCTGCCATATATGGCTCGGTCATAGATCTGTTCCCCGATTATTGTTATTTGGGTCAATCTATTTGCAGGCACTGCCAAAAACCGTGTTCCAGAGCCCCGCAATAGCTGGGAGCCATCCTATCGGGGTTTGTGAAGGGCTGACAACGAACGGGACGTTATGTTTTGTTAAGCGGGGTACAACAAGCAGATAGATCAAAATCAAAAGCAGGCTCAAGTGTTTACCTGGTCACGTCCGCATAGCGGCCGTGACCAGGTAAACCCGCTTGTTTCACAAGGCGGTCAAGCCAGGCTTTTGCTGACCACTTCATAGACATCACTGGACAGCGAACCCGAGGCGAGGATGCGTTCGAGCTCTGACTTCATCAGGGCCTGACGGGCACTTTCGTACTTGCGCCAGCGGGTCAGCGGCGCCAACTGACGCGAGGCAATCTGCGGGTTGAGCGCATTGAGCTCGATCACCAGGTCCGCCAGGAAACGGTAGCCGGAGCCATCAGCGGCGTGGAAGTTGATCAGGTTCTGCCCGGCAAAGGCGCCGATCAAGGCACGAACCTTGTTCGGGTTCTTCAAGGTGAAGGCTGGGTGCTGCATCAGTGCCTTGACCCGCGCCAGACCACCCGGCAGGGTGCTGCCCGCCTGTACGCTGAACCATTGGTCCATGACCAGTGGGTTGTCCTTGAAGGTCTCAGCGAAGACCTCCAGCGCCTTGGCCCGCTCGGTTTCGAATGGCGAGTTGACCAGCACGGCCAACGCCGTCAGGCGTTCGGTCATGTTGTCACAAGCGTCGAACTGCTCCAGGGTCGCAGCCAGTACTTCTGGCTTGCCACTGAGCATCAGGTACGACAACGCAATGTTCTGCAGGCTGCGACGGGCGAAATGTTCGGCCGCGGCGACATACTCGGTGGTGCGCGAGACCCCGCGGTTTGCCTGATAACGTGCATACAACGCGTCGAACAGCTGATCGGCGATCTGCTTGCGCGCGAACTCACGGGCCGCATGAATGGCATCGACATCCGCCACTTCGCTGATTTCAGTGAGGTACGCCTCGCTCGGCAGCGAGAGCATCTCGGCGACCATGGCCTGGTCCAGTTGCTCGTTGGCCAACACTGTGCCCAAGGCGGTGAGCAGACGCTGGTCGAGTACCAGGGCTGCGCCCTGCTGATGCTGGGCAATCAGTTCCTGAAGCACCTGCACCGACAATTGCTGACCCGCTTCCCAGCGGTTGAAGCCGTCGCTGTCATGCTGCATGAGGAACATCAGCTGATCGCGGTCGTAGGGGAAGCTCAGCTTCACCGGTGCGCTGAAACCACGCAACAGCGACGGCAGCGGCTTGGCCGCGATATCGACGAAGGTAAACGTCTGCTCAGCCTCGGTCACCGACAATACCCGCGAGGTGCCGACGGCAGCCGCTTCACCTTGCAGGCGCAGTTCGATGTCGTTGCCCTGGGCGTCGAGCAGGCCCAGCTCAACCGGAATCACGAATGGTTGCTTCTCGACCTTGTCCGGAGTTGCCGGGTAGCTCTGACGGAAGGTCAGGCTGTAGGTCTGTGCGGCGCTGTCGTAGGACTCGCTGACCGCCAGCCGCGGCGTACCTGCCTGCGTGTACCAGCGCTTGAATTGGGTCAGGTCGACGCCGTTGGCATCTTCCATGGCTTTGATGAAGTCGTCGCAGGTCACTGCCTGGCCGTCATGGCGCTCAAAGTACAGATCACTGCCCTTGCGGAAACCTTCGGCACCCAGCAGCGTGCGCACCATACGCACCACTTCCGAGCCCTTTTCGTAAACCGTCAGGGTGTAGAAGTTGGAGATTTCGATGAAGCTTTCCGGGCGCACGGCGTGAGCCATGGGACCGGCATCTTCGGCAAACTGGTGGGTACGCAGGTAGGCCACATCTTCGATGCGCTTTACCGTACGTGAGTTCATGTCGGCACTGAACTCCGAATCACGGAACACCGTGAAGCCTTCCTTGAGCGACAATTGGAACCAGTCGCGACAGGTCACCCGGTTGCCCGACCAGTTGTGGAAGTACTCGTGGGCGACCACCGCCTCGACTCGCTGGTGCGCGGCGTCGGTAGCGGTTTCGGCACGGGCCAGCACGCAACTGGAGTTGAAAATGTTCAGGCCCTTGTTTTCCATCGCCCCCATGTTGAAGTCGTTGACCGCAACAATCATGAAGATGTCCAGGTCGTACTCGCGACCGTAGACTTCTTCGTCCCAGCGCATGGATTTTTTCAGGCTGGTCATGGCGTGCTGGCACTTGTCGATGTTTTCCGGCTCGACATAAATGCGCAGGGTCACGTCGCGACCCGACTGACGGGTGAACGTGTCTTCGACACACCACAGGTCACCCGCCACCAGCGCAAACAGGTAGGCCGGTTTCATGAACGGATCTTCCCAAGTTGCCCAGTGCCGGCCATCCTCCTGCGGACCGCTGCCCACCGGGTTGCCGTTGGACAGCAGCACCGGGTAGCGATGCTGCTCGGCAATCACCGTGGTGGTGAACTTGCTCATCACGTCCGGGCGATCGAGGTAGTAGGTAATCTTGCGAAAACCCTCGGCCTCGCACTGGGTGCAGAACATGCTGCCGGATTTGTACAGGCCTTCGAGCGCCGTGTTGCTCTCCGGGTGGATCTTTACGCTAGTGTCCAACTTGAAGCTGGCAGCGTTGGGCTGCAGCGTCAGGTGGCTGTCATCGAGCTGGTAATCAGCCGCTTGCAAGGCGTGGTCATCCATGGAAAAAGCCAGCAACTCAAGTTGCTGACCATCGAGCACCAGCGGCGGCAAACCGGCCCCGCGAGCGGGGTTGCGGCGCATGACCAACTGCGCGTGAACCAGGGTGTGGTCCTCGAACAGTTCGAAGGTCAGGTGCGTCTCGTCAATCAGGTAGTCGGGGGCCTGATAGTCCTTGAGGTAGATCACTTGCGGCTGTTCGGTACGCATGTGGCGGTCCTTTTACTGATGCACGGCGAGCTGATACGCCGTGTATTTGCGAATATTGATCACACCGGTATCGAAGATCAGGTACTGGCCCTTGATGCCCAGCAGCGTGCCCTCAGCCACGGGGTTCTTGTCCAGATTGAAGCTGACGATCTTGCTTGGATAAGCCTCGACCGGGTAGCGAATTTCCACCACCTCGGCATCACTCAACGGTTGCACGGCCTGTAAGCCGAACCGCTCCTGCAGTGTGCTCAGGCCTTCTGCGCAGCTGTCGAACAACTGATCGCGGATCGCCAGCAGGTCTACCGCCACGGCATCGCCCTTGAGCAGTGCCCGCCAGTTGGTGCGATCTGCAACCTGGCTACGGAACAGGTCCTCGACCAGCCCCGACTGCTGGCGGGTGGCGACCCGCACGATGGGCAAGGCCTGGCTTGCACCTTGGTCGAGCCACCGCGTCGGCAACTGGGTGGCACGGGTAATGCCGACCTTGATGCCGGAGGAGTTGGCCAGGTACACCACATGATCGGTCATGCAGAACTGCTCGCCCCATGAGGGCTCGCGGCAGGTGCCTTGATCGTAGTGGCATTTTTCCGGGGCCATGATGCACACATCGCACTGGGCCAGCTTGGTCATGCACGGGTAGCAGTAGCCCTGGCTGAAGCTGGTCTTGGTCTTGCGACCGCAGTGGTTGCAATGAATGGCACCGAGGTATTCCAGGCGCAGGGTCTTGCCGATCAGCGGATTGACCGGCACTTCCTGCTCACCCAGACGAAAAGCGTACTGCACCACAGGCGCGTCGAGACGCGCCGACATTTTACTGATGGAGCCGCGGCCAAGTTCGATCAATGGATCGCATCCGACTTGAACAGGATGTTCTCGACTGGCGCCGACTTCGACCCGCATTCCTGCGCGCCCATGTAGCCGGTGCGCTGATCTTCAGGCAAATTCTGCATTTCCCAGGCAATCACCGCTTGCAGCGACAGTTCTTTCTGCTCGGTGGTGAGCTTGCGCCCGTCCGCCCATTTGCCCAGTTCCACGGCCTGTTTCAGGCTCGCGTAGATTTCCGGGGTGATGTTTTCGATCATTTGCGCAAAAGTGGACATAGCGTCTCCCAAATCAAGCCGTAAGTTTACGCCGGGCCAGCGCCCCGCCCAAGAGCCCGCTGAGGCAACCGACCAACAACCCGCCGACATGGGCGGCGTTGGCAATCTGGCCAAAGCCCAGCAAGCTGACCAGTCCGGACAAGCACAACAGCAGCCAGACCAGCATCATTACCAGCACTCCGCGCGGCATCCTGTACACCGGGTTCGGCGCCAGCCACTGGTACAACCAGATATGCCCGAGCAAGCCATAAAGCACCCCGGACAGGCCACCAAACAGGCTCGGGCCACCGAACAGGTATTGACCAATGTTCGATACCAGGCTGAACAACAGGGTGAGACTCAGCAACGCCCAGAATCCCTGGCGCAGCTCGATACGTCGCCCCAACTCCCAATACCACAAGGCATTCATGGCCAGGTGGAGGATGCCGAAATGCACCAGCATCGGCGTAAACAACCGCCACCACTGGCCATCGGCGAGGCTTGTAGCCAACGGGATGAAGTACAGGTAATCACCCTGTACGCGAAAATCGAGAAAGGTCAGCCAGCTCAAGGTGGCGAAGTTGTCACCAAGGCCGGTCAGTCCGGCAACGATCAAACACAGCAAAAGTATCCCGGCGGTAGCCTTGCTGGCGCGCAACTGCTCGGCAAGCCGCGGCCTTGGTGGTGGCGCCAAGGCGGCATCGGCAGGCAGTTGGAAGTCAGCGTCGCCCAGAGGAAAGCGCTGGTACAACTCGCGCACATCTTCGGCAAGGTTTTCCGCCACCCACAGCACCTGCTCGCCACCTTCCTCGCTGACCCGATGTGGCACCTGCAGGCGCCGCAACAGGCCGACAAAGCCGCTCAGGTCGATGTTCAACGGCATCCGTAACACCACCACTGCACTCATTGACTGGCCTCCGGCCGATCGACATCGACCCAGACGAATTTGCGTGGGTCGATTCGAGTTTCATCATCAAGACGGTAGGCGACCAATTTGCCGTACAACACCGCGCTGTAATCCAGGCAGGCCAGGTTCGAACGAATCGGTGCCGGCTTGCCGCTGCGCCAGTAGTGGCCGACGAACAGCATCGGTTCGTCTTCACCGTAGCGCAGCAAGGCATTCTTCTGCGTGTGGCTCAACGGCGTGCTAGCCACTTTTTCGGGCAAGGCATCAGGCTGGAACACAATATCACCGTAGGTCTGCGGGTCTTCCTCCCAGAACTTGGTACGGAAGAAGGCTCGGGTCAGGCCGTCACCGCCGGTCAGGGTCAGACCATCCGGCAGGCGCATGTCGGTGCCGCGCAGCAAGCGGTTGCAGACCGTCGCCGCAAAGCTTTCAGGCTCGGCAGAAGCCTGGATGAAATGCTCGTCGATACAGCCATCGGGATGATGCTTGCGCAACGGTTCGATCAGCCGCGGGTCCCAGCAGGCATGGACCAGACGGAAGCGCCCGGCATCGAGAAACAGCGGTAGCTCGTAGAACCATTCGAGAAAATCGTGCCAATCGCCCGGATGCTGTTCGAACTGGGTCAGGGTTTCATAGATCAGGCGACCGTGGCGCGGGGTATGCTCGCGCACGAACTGCTTGCCACTTTCAGGCAAGGCCGGGGTATTCCAGCCCAGGGCGTTGTACTCATGATTGCCCATGATGCAACGAGCCTGGCCGGCATCGACCATGTCGTGGACGATATGCAACGCCTCGCGGATCCGCGGACCGCGGTCGATGATATCGCCCAGAAACAGTGCCTGGCGCTGAGCATGACGCCAGACCCCGCCCTGGCGTTTGTAACCCAAGGCATCGAGCAGGCGTTCCAGGGTATGCGCACAGCCGTGCACGTCACCAATCAGATCGTAACTACGGGCTGGATCGAGCATCACTCGCCTCCACCACCCAGGCGGCTGCCCCAGCCGAGCTTGGTCCGGCAGACCTCGTAATAATTATGATCGAGCGGATGAATCAAGCGCAGCTTCTGCGGTTTCTTGTTCACCGTAATGGTGTCGCCCGGTGCACAGGTGAAGTGGTTCTGGCCGTCACAGGAGATTTGCGGGTAGATCTGCAGATCCTTGGACACCACGATCTTCAGCTCGCTATTGCCATCGACCACGATCGGTCGCCCAGACAAGGTGTGCGGATACATCGGCACGATGACGATGGCGTCGAGTTTGGGGTGCATGATCGGCCCACCCGCCGACAAGGCGTAGGCGGTCGAGCCGGTCGGGGTGGCAACGATCAGGCCGTCGGCCTTCTGACTGCAGACAAACTGGCCATCGATGTAGATTTCGAATTCGATCATCCGCGTCGATTTGCCCGGATGCAGCACCACATCATTGAGCGCGTCGCCCTGGCCAATGGCTTCGGCGTGACGCCGAACCTCCGCCTGGAGCAGAAAGCGATTCTCCACCAGATAATGACCGTCGAGGACCTCGGCGACTTTTACTTCCAGCTCGTCGGGACGGATATCGGTCAGAAACCCGAGACTGCCGCGGTTGATGCCCAGCACCGGCGTGTTGTGCTTGGCCAGGGCCCGGGCCGCACCAAGCAGACTGCCGTCCCCGCCGACCACGATGACCAGGTCGCAGACCTCACCCAGCAACTTGCGCGAAGAGGTCTGCAGGCCGTGGCCCGGCAGTACTTCGGCGATGGTGTCCTCGAGGATGACGTGCAGATGCCGTTGCAGCAGGAATTTTTTCAGTCGGCGAACAGTATCGAGCACCTGGGAGCTACCAAGGCGGCCAATGATACCGATATTGCGAAATTGCTCCATGTGGCTCCTGCTAGGCACTACGGCGGGTAAAAAGGCGAATTGGCCAAAGAGTTCAATTATGGGCGAAAGCGCCAGCTGGCAGCAAACGCCGGAGAAAAACACCAAGGCCGGAGGCTTAACGACTATGCTCGCTGGATGAACCCTTTCCCCGGCCTGATCGACTTGCCTCGCCAGTTGCGCCAGTCTGCAGTACGCGACTTGGCCTGGACCCTGCTCGCGCCTCCTCTGCTGGTTGAAACGCCTTGGCCGCAACGCCATCCGCTGGCTGCCAGCGACTGGGTCCAGCATCCTGAGCGGTTGCAGCAGTGGCTACAAGCCCTGGATGGCGACAGTAGCACCCTGAGCCAATGGCTAGCCCAGGGCACCACTCGCCGTCTGGGCCTGTACTACGAACGACTTTGGCAGTTTGCCTTGCAGCAGGCGCCAGGCGTGGAGTTGATTGCGGCGAACCTGCCGATCCGCACCGCCGGCCACACCTTGGGCGAGTTGGATATCCTTTTGCGTGACGCGCAAGGGGTGCACCACCTGGAACTGGCGATCAAACTCTATCTGGGGCCAGCAATAGCTAATGGCAAGGACCCGGCGCACTGGCTGGGGCCGGGTTGCCACGACCGCCTGGATCGCAAGCTTGCCCATCTGAGCGACCATCAATTGCCGATTTCCGCCCGCGCTGAAAGTCGCGAAGCGCTGGCGGCACTGGATATCGGGGAGTTCAGCGCTCAACTGTGGCTAGCGGGCTATCTGTTCTACCCATGGCCGGGAGAACACATCGCCCCACCCCAGGGCGCTCATCCCCAGCACTTGCGCGGACAGTGGCTGCACCGGCGCGACTGGCCGGCGTTTGTCGAACAAAGCCCGCCCGGATTCTGGCAGCCCCTACCCCGCCATGCCTGGCTCGCGCCCGCGCGCTGCACCGATGAAGCGTGCTGGAGCCCGCAACGGTTGAATACCTGGTTCCAGGCGCTTGATCCCTCGGCACCTGCGCAACTGCTGGTGCGTTTTGTGCAAAGGTCAGACGATCACTGGGAGGAAGCGTCGCGCGTGTTTGTTGTTGGCGATGGCTGGCCGAACGAAGCCTGCACTTAACCCGGCGATAGATTGCCCCCCCTAACCCAAGCTCAACCGCAGCGCCAACGCCGCCAACGTCAGCAACAACACTGGTAGCGTCAGCACGATGCCGACCTTGAAGTAGTACCCCCAGCCAATTTTCACCCCCTTGCTCTCCAGCACATGCAACCACAACAAGGTCGCCAGGCTGCCAATGGGGGTGATTTTCGGGCCCAGGTCGCTGCCGATCACGTTGGCGTAAATCATCGCTTCCTTGACCACGCCAGTGGCCGAGCTTGCATCGATGGACAAGGCGCCAATAAGCACCGTCGGCAAGTTGTTCATGATCGACGACAGCAACGCTGCCAACAGTCCCGTGCCCATGGCCGCGCCCCACACGCCGCCAGCAGCAAAGCCATCCAGCCAACCGGCCAGGGCGTCGGTCAAGCCAGCGTTGCGCAAGCCATAGACGACAAGGTACATCCCCAGGGAAAACACCACGATGTGCCAAGGCGCTTCTTTCAGCACTTTGCGCGTCGAGATCTTGTGTCCGCGTGCGGCGACCAGCAGCAATACCAGCGCACACACCGCTGAAATTGCACTGATGGGAATTCCCAGCGGTTCAAGGGCAAAGCAGCCGATCAACAAGATCGCCAGCACCAGCCAACCAGCAACAAACGTCGCGGGGTCCTGAATCACGCTGCGCGGTCGATCCAACTGCAGAGGGTCATAGTTGACCGGAATATCGCGGCGAAAATACCACAGCAATACCACCAGGGTTGCCACCACGCTGACCAGGTTCACCGGCACCATGACCGCGGCATAACGGTTGAAGCCAATACCGAAGAAGTCCGCTGACACGATATTGACCAGGTTCGACACGACCAGCGGCAAGCTTGCCGTATCGGCGATAAACCCTGCAGCCATCACAAATGCCAGGGTCGCTGCCGGGCTGAAACGAAGTGCCAGCAGCATGGCAACCACGATTGGGGTAAGAATCAATGCGGCGCCATCGTTGGCGAACAAGGCCGACACCAACGCGCCAAGCAAGACGATAAAACAGAACAGCCTCCTGCCACTGCCTCGACCCCAACGTGCAACATGCAGGGCCGCCCAGGCAAAGAAACCGGCGGCGTCGAGCAACAGGCTGATGATGATCAGCGCAACGAAAGTACCCGTGGCGTTCCAGATAATCTGCCAGACCACCGGGATATCACTCCAGTGCACCACACCACTGAGCAGTGCCAGCAACGCGCCACCCGTAGCACTCCAGCCAACGCCCAGGCCTCTGGGTTGCCAGATCACCAGGGTAATGGTCAGCAGAAAAATCAACGACGCCATGAGCATGGGAGAAACCAGGATCGCGAAGGGAAGAAACGCCGGATTCTAGCGACAGATCAATAATCCGATAGCAATTTTTTGTTGCAATTGACGAGTAATCCACTTGTCAGCGATTACAGTGACGTCACTGCGTCTAGAAGAACGCGGATTTAGACCTGATCACGAGGAATGACCATGACCCTGAAAACCCCCGTAGCCCGCTATGGTGGCCTGTCGATTGCCTTGCACTGGTTGATGCTGGTGCTGTTGGCCGCCGTCTATGCCCTGATCGAACTGCGCGGAATGTTCCCCAAGGACAGCGTCGAGCGCAACTTGATGAAAGACTTGCACTTCATGCTTGGCCTGACGGTATTCGTACTGGTGTGGCTGCGTCTGGCGCTGCGCCTGAGCCGCCCGACACCACCGATTGTCCCGGCCCCTCCGGCATGGCAGACCGGCCTTGCGCACTTGATGCACCTGGCCCTGTACTTGTTGATGATTGGCCTGCCAATTGCCGGCTGGTTGATTCTCAGTGCAGCAAACAAACCCATTCCGTTCTATGGCTTCGAATTGCCCGCGCTGATTGCGCCAGATCCGGACATGGCTAAATTCATCAAGGGCTGGCACGAGCGCATTGGCAGTTGGGGCTACTGGCTGATCGGACTGCATGCTCTGGCTGGCCTCTATCATCACTATGTGCAGCGAGATAACACCCTGATTCGCATGCTGCCGCGCAACAACTAGGCAAAGCCGCGGCGGCCTTGCAGGCCGCCGCTGTGCAGGAAGATAAGCCGTGTGCCTGACGCAAAAGCACCTGTTTCAACCTGCTCACGCAACGCCAGCAGGGCCTTACCGGTGTAAAGCGGCTCCAGTGGCACACCGGACTGCGCTTGGCTGGCGGCGATAAACCCCAGCAATGCCTCATCGACCTTGGCGAAACCACCACGACAGGTGTCATACAGTCGATAACCGCTCGTCCCGGCCAGGGCTTCGACCTGCGCAGGCACACCGTGGTCCCATGGAACTGCCAAGGCACCATGAACCTGATGAGCCCCGCGCTCGGCCAGCACCAGCCCTGCCAAGGTCGTACCGGTACCCGCCGCCAGCCACCAGCCGTCATAGTCCAGCCAACCGATGTTCGCCAGTTGGGCCTGCGCCTGTTCAACGATCAAGGCGCAGCCTTTGACCCCAAGCGCCCCTGCTCCGCCTTCGGGAACGCAATGCCAACCCGGGTATTGTGCCTGCCAAGGCTGCCAGAATTGCGCGTGATGACGAGCTCGGTATCCTGCATATCCAAGCCAATGCAACTGCATACCGAAATCTTGCAGGTCGCGTACCGTGGGCGTGGCTTGTGGATGACCGCGCAACAGGCCAGCAGTGGCGAAGCCGAAGCGTTTACCGGCAGCAGCCAAGGCGTGAAGGTGATTCGAATGCGCACCGCCAAGGCTGATCACACCTGCGGCTCCGGCGTTTTCAGCCAGTCGCAAGTGCTCAACAAGCTTGAACCACTTGTTGCCACTGATCAGCGGGTCAATAAGATCCAGGCGCAGCACCGCCAGCTCAACGCCGAACGGCAGCAGCCAGTCCAATTGAAGTCGTTGCAGAGGCGCATGGGGAAGAACATCAAAGCCAGTCATGTACAGATCGCTGCCACAAGGATGTAGCAGTCTAACAGCGCGACGGGACAGACACCCCGACGCGCGCAAAGCTTTAAGCTTAGAGCTCAGCCGCCAGACGTGAACCCTGGTTGATCGCCCGCTTGGCATCCAGCTCGGCGGCCACGTCGGCGCCGCCAATCAAATGCACCGACTGCCCGGCAGCCTGCAGGCCATCGTACAACTCACGCAGCGGGTCTTGCCCGGCACAGATGACCACATTATCAACTGGCAGAAGTTGCGGCTCCCCCTCACCAATACGGATATGCAGACCGGCATCATCGATGCTCAGGTATTCGACACTGTTGAGCATCTGAACCTGCTTGTTCTTCAAGCCGGTGCGGTGAATCCAGCCTGTGGTCTTGCCCAGGCCGTCGCCGACCTTGGTTTTCTTGCGCTGCAGGAGGAATACCTGACGCGCCGGAGCATGCGGCTCGGCTTTGATACCAGCCACACCACCACGCGCATTCAAGGCGGTGTCGATCCCCCATTCTTTCCAGAATGCCTCGCGATCCTGACTGGTGGCCACACCTTGGTGAACCAAGTACTCGCTGACATCGAAGCCAATGCCGCCAGCGCCGATCACCGCCACCTTCTGGCCCACCGGCTTGCGCTCAAGCAGGACGTCCAGATAACTCAGCACTTTGCTGTGCTCGATCCCCGCAATGGCAGGCAAGCGCGGTGCGATACCGGTCGCCAGAATGATCTCGTCATAGCCAGCGCTTGCCAGCTGCTCGACATCGACACGGGTGTTGAGGCACACCTCCACACCGGTAGTCTGCAGCTTGCGCTTGAAGTAGCGCAGGGTTTCGTAGAACTCTTCCTTGCCCGGTACACGCTTGGCTACATTGAACTGGCCACCGATCTCACTGGCCGAATCGAACAACGTCACCTGATGGCCGCGCTCGGCCGCCACGGTGGCCGCAGCAAGCCCGGCCGGGCCGGCGCCGACGACAGCGATCTGCTTGACCTGAGTGACAGGCAGATAATTGAGCTCGGTTTCATGACAGGCACGTGGGTTGACCAGGCAACTGGTCAACTTGCCGCCAAAGGTGTGATCCAGACAGGCCTGATTACAACCGATGCAAGTGTTGATCTCGTCACCACGGCCGGCCGCCGCCTTGTTGACGAATTCAGGGTCGGCGAGGAACGGACGCGCCATCGACACCATGTCGGCATCGCCTTCGGCGAGAATCTGTTCGGCCACTTCCGGGGTATTGATGCGGTTGGTGGTGATCAACGGGATCTGTACCGCGCCGCGCAATTTGGCCGTAACTTTGCTGAAAGCGGCCCGCGGAACCTTGGTGGCGATGGTTGGGATTCGCGCTTCGTGCCAGCCGATGCCGGTGTTGATGATGGTTGCACCCGCCTTCTCGATCGCTTGGGCCAATTGCACGATCTCTTCCCAATTGCTGCCACCCTCGATGAGGTCGAGCATCGACAGACGGAAGATGATGATGAAGTTCGGACCGACAGCCTCGCGCACACGGCTGACGATCTCCACCGCCAGGCGCATGCGGTTTTCGTAGCTGCCGCCCCAACGGTCGGTACGCTGGTTGGTGTGGGCGGCGAGGAACTGGTTAATGAAGTAACCTTCCGAACCCATGATTTCGACACCATCGTATTCGGCGCTTTGCGCCAGCAACGAGCAATTGACGAAATCCTGGATCTGCTTTTCGATGCCCTCTTCATCCAGCTCGCGGGGCTTGAACGGATTGATCGGCGCCTGAATGGCGCTTGGCGCCACCGACTTGGGGCTGTAGGCGTAACGACCGGCATGAAGGATCTGCATGCAGATCTTACCACCCGCCTCATGCACGGCCTGAGTGACGATACGGTGCTTTTCAGCTTCTTCCGGGGTGCTCAGTTTGGCAGCGCCGGAGTACACCCCGCCTTCCACGTTCGGGCCAATTCCACCGGTAACCATCAAGCCGACACCGCCACGGGCGCGCTCGGCGAAGTAGGCCGCCATGCGCTCGAAGCCACCTGGCTTTTCCTCCAGGCCGGTGTGCATGGAGCCCATCAGGGTCCGGTTGCGCAAGGTGGTAAAACCCAGGTCCAGCGGGGCGAGCAAATGCGGGTAACGAGCGGCGGCCATAGTGAACTCCACAACAGGCGTAATCACAGGATGCGGGCACCTCGCCAAGGCTGGCGGGGCCCGTCAGTTATCTGAGGCCGACATTAAAGAGCACGGGCACAAGGCTCAATGACCGAAAGTGACAAGTTATTGATCCTACTGCACCCGAGGTCTACCCTAGAGGCCGAATCCCTCGTCGGCGCTGTGCTGTTTCATGCGAAAACTTCTGTTGAGCGCCCTGGCGCTGATTGTTATTGCCGCACTCTGTGGCTACGGGTTCTGGACCGAGCGACGGCCGACCGGCCATTACCTGTCGGACCTGCGCATTGACCTGGTCATGAGCGAAGGCGTCCCCACCGAGCACGGCAACCTGCTGGGCGTAGAGCCGCAGCTGTTCCCCAGCGACTATCAGAACCTGCAACGCCTGCAGCGCAAACTCTCCGCCTACCTTGAGCAGGCTCGTGCGCGAGGGCTGATTAACGCCCGCACTATCGTCATCCTGCCGGAACATATCGGCACCTGGCTCTGGGCCCGCGGGGAGAAAAACGAGCTGTACCAGGTCACTGACCGCCGTGAAGCCTGGAAGTGGCTGGAACTGAGCAACCCGGTCCGTTACGGCCTGGCCATGCTTGGCGCCGAAGGAGACGACCGTCGCTCTGATGCTCACTTGCGCATGAAGGCCCAGCAAATGGCCAGCGACTACCAGCAGGTTTTCGGTAACCTGGCCAAAGAGTTCGGCGTGACCCTGGTGGCAGGCTCGATTATCTTGCCATCGCCCTATGTCGAGCAGGGTACCCTGCACGTCGGTTCTGGCGCGCTGTACAACAGCAGCCTGGTATTCGCCGGCGACGGTTCGGTGCTCGGCCAGCCCCTGCGCCAACAACACCCCGACAGTGAAGTACGCCGCTACATCAGCAGTGGCATCGACCAGCCACCGCAAGTATTGCAGACCCCGGCCGGACGCCTGGGCGTGCTGATCGGCAGCGATAGCTGGTACCCGAGCAATCAACAACAATTGGCCAACCAGTCGGCGCAGATCCTTGCCAATCCCGCCTTCCTCGGCGGCAAGGGCAGTTGGAATGGGCCCTGGCGCGGCAACCGCCACCAGCCGTTGGCGGCTTCACTGCCGATCAAGCCTGGAGAAATCAGTGAAGCCCAGGCCTGGCAACAGCTGACCCGCAGCGCCAACCCCAGCGGCATGAGCAGCATGAGCGTGTTTCTGCACGGACGGTTCTGGGACGTCGTAGCCGAAGGCCAGGGCTTTGCCAACCACGCCGGACTCAACCTGCAAAGCAGCAGCGCCAACGGCGCTCGCATGCTTAATCTGTGGTTGTAGTGCGGCATGAATCGGCCACGGATGCGCCTGGGGGATCTGTCTGTCGGATTCATCCAGAGCCTCAGCGAAACCCTGCAGCAACGCGGCATCGACCCTACAGCGCTGCTGCAGCGCTACGGGCTGGACCAAGCGCGCCTGGCTGAAGCCGGGGCCCGCTTGTCGATTCCGCGTTACATGCACCTGGGTCACGCGGCCATCGAACTGACCGGGGAACCGGCCCTGGGCCTGCATATGGGCCGAATCAGTCGTTTGAACCAGGCGGGCCTCGCCGGGGTTACCGCCGCCCAGGCGCCGACGGTAGGCGAGGCGGCGCGCACACTGCTGCGCTTCGAACCGCTGTATGCGGCCAACTATCGCGGTCACTCAAGCTTTCATGAAGACAGCAGCGGCGCCTGGCTGCGGTTTTATTCCATCAGCCCCTACAACGCTTACAACCGTTTTGTGGTGGACTCCTTGCTGTCTGGCTGGCTGACCCAGCTGTCGAGCCTTGCCGGGGTGAACCTTGTAGCCGATCGCGTGGAGATTGAGTTCGACGCTCCGGTCTATGCCGACCATTACCAGGCCTTGAGCAGCAGTCCGATACAGTTTTGCGCCCCCACCAATCAACTACACCTCAACCGCACAAGCCTTGCACTGCGCAATCCTGCACACTGCCCCAGCACCTGGCAGCATCTATTGAAGTTGTGTGAAGCGGAACTGGAGCAACGCACGCGTATCCGCAGCTTGAGCGAACGCATCGCCCATTTGCTGGGACCATTGCTAAATGGCGGTCGGGAACCGGATCTGGAAGAAGTGGCGCAGCACCTGCAACTGCCTACCTGGACATTGCGACGCAAGCTGGCCGAGGAAGGCACTCAGTTTCGCGCAATCCTCAATGACACCCGTCGCGATCTGGCCATGACCTACATTCGCGACACCGAACTGGCCTTTGGCGAGATAGCTTATCTGCTCGGGTTTGCTTCGGCTGAAGCTTTTCAACGTGCATTCAAGCGCTGGAACAGCATGACCCCGGGAGAATTTCGCCGCAGCCAGCGGCGCACCGGCTGATGCTACAGCTCGGTGGCATCTTCGGCAGGCTCAAGCGGGTCAAGCTCAAAGGCGCGGTATTCGAGTAGTTCTTCTTGATAGTCGTCCATCATCTGCTCCGTCGTTTTCATTCATTTCATAGATTCGTCATCGAGCCTAAAGTGCCGCGATGAAAGAAAAATGACAATGACGCTTATCAACACAACGTAGCAGCAGATGGAAAAATTATCCTTGCCTACGGCGCAACCTGTTCAGGGCTGCCTGCAGGTGCTTGTGGCGCCGTGGTCGAGGCAGGTTCGGTAGCGGTCGGCGCTGGCGTCGATGGTTCAACATTGATCGGCGCAGCTTCGACAGGGGGTGGTACCGGCTGCGAGCCGCTGCTGTCATCGACCACCGGAGCCGGTGCAGCCTCGACGACCGGTACGGCCACTGCCGGCGCTGGCTCGACAACTGCAGGGGTTGCCACTGGCGCTGTGGTTTCGACCGGTGCCAGGGCCGCTGGCGCAGCCACAGGAACGCTCTCAGGTACACCCAACACGGGCGCGGGCTTCTCAACCGGCTTTTTCAGCGAAACTTTTTTCTTCTGCTCTTTGGGCAGGAAACTTTCGACTAGCGCGAAATACCGCTCATAAAACTTGGCCGAGGTGACCGTTTCGCTGGCGACCTTGACCATCGAGTCGTCCGTGGAGCCGATCGGCATCGACAGCGAGCCCAGCACCCCTACCCCGACACTTGCCGAGGTATTGGATTTTTTCAGCGCGTAGCGGTCCTGCAGGGCGTTGGCGAACATGGTCGAACGCTGCTCGTCACCGCTGTCGCGGGCACAGACCACATTGAAACTTATCTGCAGATGCGATTCGCCGGTCTGCTGGAAGCTTTTGTTGCCGTTGACCTGCCCGGCATCGCTGCTGGTGATGATGTAGCCCTGGCTGAGCAAGGCGCGGCGGGCAGCCTCGCAGGTACCCGCTTCGCTCACTGCGAAGCTGCGCGAATAGGTTCCCGAATCGTCGAAATTTTCGTGTTCGTAGATGGCAGCTTTCTTCGAAGAACAGCCTGAAATACCCGCCAGCACCAGGGCCAGCCCAAGCGCACTGAAGACGGTTGACTGTGACATTGCAAATCCTGAGTAAAACGATCGGCGCCTATTGTGCAACACATCGGCAGATCTACGAAACCGCAGGCAGACGATCTCCCTGGAAAATTAATTCTGCCCTTGTCGCAAAAATGCACGCCCACAAAAAAAGCGACCCGTAGGTCGCTTTCTTTGATGCTTCAATATGGCGCAGCGGACGGGACTCGAACCCGCGACCCCCGGCGTGACAGGCCGGTATTCTAACCGACTGAACTACCGCTGCGTGTCGTGCTGACCTGGATCGCGAAACTGGCGCTGATCTCAGGCACAAAAAAAGCGAACCTTAGGTCGCTCTCTTCGTTACTTCGAGGAGTTCAAGGGCCTCGAAGAAATATGGCGCAGCGGACGGGACTCGAACCCGCGACCCCCGGCGTGACAGGCCGGTATTCTAACCGACTGAACTACCGCTGCGTATCATACAAGCGTTAGCTTGCTTGAAACTGGGATCTGGCCTGAAGGCTTCGGTGCCTTCGGACCTCAAACCGGTCGTTAAACCGATCTGGAGAAAAGTGGCGCAGCGGACGGGACTCGAACCCGCGACCCCCGGCGTGACAGGCCGGTATTCTAACCGACTGAACTACCGCTGCGCATATGGACTTGCGTCCTGTTCCTCTCTGGTAACACTCTCGTTGGAAAGTGTCGGGCCAGGAACATCTCAGGAAGTGGTGGGTGATGACGGGATCGAACCGCCGACCCTCTGCTTGTAAGGCAGATGCTCTCCCGGCTGAGCTAATCACCCGTGTGCTTCGCTGAGGTGGCGAAATTTACGCAGGTATCGATGCTAAGTCAATACCCCTGTTGAAGTTTTTTTCAAAAAGGGCAAAAAAGCAGTGTTACTTGTAGATCATCTTCTTGGTCATACCGCCGTCGACCACGAACTCCTGGCCAGTGACAAAGCCGGCATTGCGCGACAACAACCAGGCAACCATGGCTGCAACGTCTTCTACCGTCCCTACCCTGCCCGCCGGGTGCTGAGCATGATCTTCTTCACTCAGCGGCTCGGCACGACGCTCCGAGGGGTCGCGTGCGTCGATCCAGCCGGGGCTTACAGCATTGACGCGAATTTCAGGCCCCAGGCTCATCGCCAGGGCATGGGTCAGCGCCAGCAGGCCACCCTTGCTGGCCGCGTAAGCTTCGGTGTCGGGCTCCGATTGCGCAGCACGGGTAGACGCCAGGTTGACGATTGCACCGCCGTGGGCACGCAAATACGGCGCACAGTGCTTGGCCAATAGCATCGGACCACCCAGATTGACCGCCAGCACCCGGTTCCAGTGCGCAAGGCTCAGGGTTTCCAGGGTGGTGTTGTGCGGATCGGCAATGGCGGCATTGCACACCAGAGCGTCGAGACGACCAAACTGGCCAAGTACTTCAGCCACTGTGACCTTCACCTGAGTCTCGTCGGCGACATCCATGCCGATGAACCAGGCGTTGTCTCCCAGAACCTTGGCCGCCTTGGCGCCGCGTACCCGATCCAGGTCGGTAAGCACCACCTGCCAGCCCTCGGCGATCAGCCAGGCAGTAATGCCCAGGCCGATGCCGCGTGCCGCACCGGTCACCAGGGCGACGCGACCGTTATGGTTGCTGTCGCCCGCTGACCAGTCGATCACAGCGCTTCCAGACCGCGGGCCAGATCGGCCTTGAGGTCGGCTACATCTTCCAGGCCCACAGCCACGCGAATCAGGCTGTCGCGGATACCGGCGGCCTCTCGCTCCTGCGGCGACAAACGGCCGTGGGACGTGGTACCCGGATGAGTGATGGTGGTCTTGCTGTCACCAAGGTTGGCGGTGATCGAGATCAGGCGCGTGGCATCGATGAAGCGCCAGGCGCCCTCTTTGCCACCCTTGACCTCAAAGCTGACCACCGCCCCAAAGCCGCTCATCTGGCTTTTCGCCAGAACATGCTGTGGATGGCTCTGCAGCCCCGCGTAGTGAACCTTTTCGATACCGTCCTGCTGTTCCAGCCATTCAGCCAGAATCTGCGCGCTGGCACAGTGGGCGCGCATACGCAAATTGAGCGTTTCCAGGCCCTTGAGGAAGATCCAGGCGTTGAACGGACTCAACGATGGCCCCGCAGTGCGCAAAAAGCCCACGACCTCTTTCATCTGCTCGCTTCGCCCGGCAACCACACCGCCCATGCAACGGCCTTGGCCATCGATGAACTTGGTGGCCGAATGCACGACGATATCGGCACCCAGCTTCAGCGGTTGCTGCAAGGCCGGTGTGCTGAAGCAGTTGTCGACCACCAGTTGAGCACCTTTGGCGTGGGCGATTTCGGCCAGTGCCGCAATATCCACAAGCTCGGCCAGCGGATTGGACGGCGACTCGACGAACAACAGCTTGGTATTGGCCTTGATTGCCGCATCCCAGCCGGCCAGATCCGCCAGCGGTACGTAATCGACCTGCACGCCAAAGCGCTTGAAATACTTCTCGAACAGGCTGATGGTCGAGCCGAATACGCTCTGCGAGACCAGGATATGGTCGCCAGCGCTGCACAAGGCCATTACCGTGGACAGGATCGCCGACATACCGGTGGACGTCGCCACTGCTTGCTCAGCGCCTTCCAGAGCAGCCATGCGCTCTTCGAACGCACGTACGGTGGGGTTGGTGTAGCGTGAATAGACGTTACCTGGAACCTCGCCGGCGAACCGTGCAGCGGCATCGGCCGCTGTACGGAACACGTAGCTGGAGGTGAAGAACAGCGGATCGCTGTGCTCACCTTCCGGCGTGCGATGCTGGCCGGCGCGTACCGCCAGCGTATCGAAAGCGACCCCTTCGAGGTCGCTGTCCAGGCGTCCGGCATCCCATTCCTGTGTCATGCCGCCACTCCTAAATCAATTATTGTAGAGGTCGATGATCGCGCTGACCGCCTGGTTCTTGACCTTGGAGGCGTCGTTACGCGCCTGCTCGATCTTTTCCAGGTAGGCCTCGTCAATGTCGCCGGTCACATACTTGCCGTCGAACACTGCGCAGTCGAAATGCTCAATCTTGATCTTGCCACCACCCACGGATTCGATGAGGTCCGGCAGGTCCTGGTAGACCAGCCAGTCGGCGCCGATCAGCTCGGCCACATCTTCAGTGCTGCGATTGTGCGCGATCAGTTCATGAGCGCTCGGCATGTCGATGCCGTAGACGTTGGGGAAACGCACCGCTGGCGCTGCCGAGCAGAAGTAAACGTTCTTCGCTCCGGCTTCGCGGGCCATCTGGATGATCTGCTTGCAGGTGGTGCCGCGGACAATCGAGTCATCCACCAGCATCACGTTCTTGCCGCGGAATTCCAGCTCGATGGCGTTGAGCTTCTGGCGCACCGATTTCTTGCGCGCGGCCTGGCCGGGCATGATGAAGGTACGGCCGATGTAGCGGTTCTTGACGAAACCTTCACGGAACTTGACGCCCAGGTGGTTGGCCAGCTCGAGAGCGGCGGTACGGCTGGTGTCGGGAATCGGGATGACCACGTCGATATCATGTTCCGGACGCTCACGCAGGATCTTCTCGGCAAGTTTTTCGCCCATGCGCAGGCGTGCCTTGTAGACCGAGACGCCGTCGATGATCGAGTCAGGGCGAGCCAGGTAAACGTGCTCGAAGATGCACGGTGACAATTGCGGGTTGGTTGCGCACTGACGGGTGTGCAGCTTGCCTTCTTCGGTGATGTAAACCGCTTCGCCCGGGGCCAGGTCGCGGATCAGGGTGAAACCGAGCACGTCCAGCGAAACGCTTTCGGAGGCGATCATGTACTCGACGCCTTCGTCGGTATGACGCTGGCCGAAAACGATTGGACGGATACCGTTAGGGTCACGGAAACCAACGATGCCGTAACCGGTAATCATCGCCACCACCGCGTAGCCGCCAACGCAACGGTTGTGCACATCGGTCACGGCGGCGAATACGTCTTCTTCGGTCGGCTGCAGCTTGCCGCGCACCGCCAGCTCATGAGCGAAGACATTGAGCAAGACTTCGGAGTCGGAGTTGGTATTGACGTGACGCAGATCGGACTCGTAGATCTCCTTGGCCAACTGTTCAACGTTGGTCAGGTTACCGTTGTGCGCCAGAGTGATGCCGTACGGCGAGTTGACGTAGAACGGCTGGGCCTCGGCTGAGGTCGAGCTGCCCGCAGTCGGGTAGCGCACATGGCCAATGCCCATGTGGCCGACCAGGCGCTGCATATGGCGCTGTTGAAATACGTCACGGACCAGGCCGTTGTCCTTGCGCAGGAATAACCGGCCATCATGACTGGTCACAATACCGGCAGCGTCCTGGCCGCGGTGCTGGAGGACGGTTAGCGCGTCATACAGCGCCTGATTGACGTTCGACTTACCGACGATACCGACGATGCCACACATGCGACGCAACCCCTACTTAATGAAACTGGACTGAGCAGCTCTCAAGGCGTTTTTGGCCCCAGGAGCTGTTCCTTGAACGGAAGATCAGCCGGTGCGCTGATCCCGCTGGCTAGCCACTGACTGGTGAACCCCAGGATGAGGTTTTTCGACCAGTCAGCTACCAATAGAAATTGTGGTATCAGGCGAGAATCCTGCCACCACTGATCTTGTTGTACTGGCCCCAGGCTCAACAGCCCGACGGCCACCACCACCAGCAAGGCCCCACGGGCGGCACCGAATGCCATGCCCAGGAAGCGGTCGGTCCCGGAAAGCCCGGTGACGCGAATCAGCTCGCCGATGAGAAAATTGATCATGGCCCCCACCAGCAGGGTGGCGACGAAAAGAATGGCGCATCCCGCGATGACCCGGGCCGAAGGCGTCTGGATGTAAGACTCCAGGTACTGCGACAGCGAGCCACCGAACATCCAGGCTACAGCGCCGGCAATGATCCAGGTAAGCAGCGACAAGGCCTCTTTGACAAAGCCGCGCTTGAGACTGATAAGCGAAGAAATGGCGATGATCGCGAAAATCGCCCAGTCGACCCAGGTAAATGCCACAGTGTTGCCTGCAAACGGATAAGGCGGCGCATTTTACCAGAGCAACGGGCTGTCGGTAAGCAGTGATTTGCCGCCCGGCGCGGGCCGGGCGACGAACACTCAGCTGCGCTCGGGCTGGAAGCGCACGACAATGCCGTTGAGCTTCTGCTGGCGGCTGATCACATCCCGCAGACGCTCGGCCTCGGCACGCTCGATCAACGGTCCGACGTACACCCGGTTCATGCCACCGGCAGAACGAATGTAGGCGTTATAACCCTGGCTGCGCAGAGTTTTCTGCAGGTTGTCGGCCCCAGCCCGATTGGACAGACTGGCCAATTGCACCGACCAACTGACTGGCAGGCCATTGGCGTCGATCTTGCCTGCCGCAGGCTTGGCCGCAGTGGCCACGGCAGGTGCCGGCTGGGCTTGTGGCTTGGCCGCTGGCGGCGGTGTCACAGGCTTGGCCGCTACAGCCGGAGCGGGAGCTGGCACGGGCTCAGGCACAACGCTCGGCGCAGGGGCGATAGGTGCGCTCGGGGTCTGGGCTGGCGCCGTGGACTCATCGACAATCACCGGGTTTTCTTCTGGCAGTACCTTGGGCTCCGGCACCTGCACCGGTTCGACCTGCACCTGGGGCATGCTTGGCGCTGCGGGTGCGTCAGGGGCCTGGACCCGCACCTGGCGCATCTCGTCTTCCCGGGAAAACAACATCGGCAGGAAAATCACCGCCAATGCCACCAGCACCAGCGCCCCCACCATCCGTTGCTTGACCACTTTATCCAGCAATGCCATTTGCTTCTTCCTCCGTGGTCTGCCGATCCAGCCACTGTAGGGCCTCGCCGACACAGAAAAACGATCCGAACAGGAGAATTTCATCTTCTGCCGTTGCCAGCGCACACTGCCCGTCGAGAGCTTGCGCCACGCTGGAATAAGACGCCACCTCGGCACCGAGGTTCGCCAGGGTTACTTCGAGCTCGCCTGCCGACCGACTGCGAGCCGTATCCAGAGGCGCAACCGCCCAACGCTGAACCGCACCCAACATCGGTTGCACCACGCCGTCCAGATCCTTGTCGACGAGAAGACCGAACACGGCCAGACGCTTGCCCGCCACCGGCCTTGCAGCCAGGCGCTGCGCCAGGTACTCGGCTGCATGGGGGTTATGGCCGACATCCATGAGGATAGTCAACGCCTTGCCTTGCCAGCGAAATGCGCGACGATCCAGACGACCGACCATGCGCGTGGATTGCAACACCGCGGCGATCTGCCCGGCATCCCAAGGCAGATCCATCAGCAGGTAGGCTTGCAGCGCCAGCGCTGCGTTTTCCATTGGCAGGTCAAGCAATGGCAGGTCGTGCAGCTCGACCTGCTGGCCACGGCTGTCCACGCCCCGCCACTGCCAATACCGATCGGTGCTGGCCAGGTCAAAATCTCGACCGCGCAGCAGGAAGGGGCAACCAAGCTCACGGGCCTTGTCGAGCAGTGGCTGTGGCGGATTCAGATCACCACACAGCGCAGGCTTGCCCTGACGGAAAATACCGGCTTTTTCAAATGCCACCGACTCGCGGGTATCGCCCAGGTAATCGGTATGGTCGACACCAATGCTGGTAACCAGCGCCACATCGGCATCGACGATATTGACGGTATCCAGCCGCCCGCCCAAGCCGACTTCAAGCACCACGGCATCCAGAGCCGACTGCTTGAACAGCCAGAAGGCCGCCAGGGTTCCGGCCTCGAAATAGGTCAGCGACGTTTCACCGCGAGCGGCTTCAACAGCAGCAAACGCATCACACAGTTGCTGATCGCCGGCCTCACGGCCGTCGATCAGCACACGCTCGTTGTAGCGCAGCAGGTGTGGCGAGCTATAGACCCCGACCTTGAGGCCCTGGGCCCGCAACAACGCCGCCACGAAGGCGCAGGTCGAGCCCTTGCCATTGGTGCCGGTCACGGTGACGACCCGTGGCGCCGGCTTGTCCAGCCCGAGCCTGGCCGCAACCTGTTGCGAACGCGCCAGGCCCATATCGATGGCCGAGGGGTGCAACTGCTCGAGATAGGCGAGCCAGTCGCCAAGGGTACGTTGGGTCATACGTTGGCAGGCACCGGTGGTACGACGATCGGTTCAAGCACTGGCTCGACGAACTTCGGCGTCGGCAGGCCCATCATTTGTGCGAGCAGATTACCCAGGCGATGACGCAATTCCTGACGCGGAATGATCATGTCGATTGCGCCGTGCTCCAGGAGGAACTCGCTGCGCTGGAAGCCTTCTGGCAGTTTTTCTCGCACGGTCTGCTCGATGACACGAGGACCTGCGAAGCCGATCAGCGCCTTGGGTTCACCGACAATAACGTCACCCAGCATTGCCAGACTTGCCGAAACACCGCCGTAGACGGGATCAGTCAACACCGAGATGAATGGAATTCCCTCTTCGCGCAAGCGTGCAAGCACTGCGGAGGTCTTGGCCATCTGCATCAGCGAGATCAGCGCTTCCTGCATACGGGCGCCACCGGAGGCCGAGAAGCACACCATTGGGCAGCGGTTTTCCAGAGCATAGTTGGCAGCGCGAACAAAGCGCTCACCGACGATGGCCCCCATCGAACCACCCATGAACGAGAACTCGAAGGCGCTGACGACAACGGGCATGCCCAGCAAGGTACCGCTCATGGAGATCAGCGCGTCTTTTTCGCCCGTTTGCTTCTGTGCAGCGGTCAGGCGGTCCTTGTACTTCTTGCCATCACGGAATTTCAGGCGGTCGACCGGCTCCAGGTCGGCGCCCAGCTCGGCACGACCTTCGGCATCAAGGAAAATATCGATACGCGCACGGGCGCCGATGCGCATGTGGTGGTTGCACTTAGGGCAAACATCCAGGGTCTTTTCCAGCTCCGGGCGATACAGGACCGCTTCGCAGGACGGGCACTTGTGCCACAACCCTTCCGGCACGGAACTCTTCTTCACCTCGGAACGCATGATCGAAGGGATCAGTTTGTCTACTAACCAGTTGCTCATGCTTTCTTTCTCCAGTAACGACGACCGACAGGCTTTGGCTGTCAGGTTCGCGCGTATGCCCTTGAGCTCAATTCATGTATGAAGCGATGATGGGCCGGCTCCGGCGCCCCACATACAGCGAGGTGCCCTGATACCGCTCCATCGCCAACCTGTAAGGGCGACGCCAACGGCGACACCCGGCAATTTCGACCGGCCCATGGGCGCGATCAGGCAGCAATTGGCTGCGAAAGCTATGGACGATGGCGCACGGCCAGCCGTCACATCGACAACGGCAGACGTTTTCACGCCTGCTTCACCGCCTTGATAAAAGCCTCGATCAAGGCGCTGTCCTTGATGCCCTTGGCCTGTTCCACTCCGCCACTGACATCTACCGCATAAGGGCGCACCTGAGCGATGGCACTGGCAACGTTGTGCGGCGACAAACCACCGGCAAGAATAATCGGCTTGCTCAGTTTTTCCGGCACCAGCGACCAGTCGAACGCCTCACCCGTGCCGCCCGGCACACCAGCGACGTAGGTGTCGAGAAGAATCCCGCTGGCACCGCTGTACAGCTTGCAGGCCGCTTCGAGGTCGTCACCGGGACGCACGCGCAAGGCCTTGATCCACGGCCTGTTATGACCGGCACAATCAGCCGGGGTTTCATCCCCATGAAATTGCAGCAAATCCAATGGTACCGCTTCGAGGATTTCGGTCAGTTCACAGCGACTGACGTTGACGAACAGGCCCACGGTGGTCACGAACGGTGGCAAGGCGGCAATAATTGCCCGCGCCTGCTGCACATCTACCGCGCGCGGGCTCTTGGCATAAAACACCAGGCCTATGGCATCGGCGCCAGCCTCAGCCGCCGCCAACGCATCTTCAATGCGAGTAATACCACAGATTTTGCTGCGAACTGCGCTCATGACCTGTGAACCCTGGCTGATCTGGAAGGCTCCGGATCTTAGCAAATGGCTAGTGGGTCGTCAGCCGCCAGCGTTTCGTAACCGGTGAGAAAGTGTGGGCCAATGTAACGCTCGGGCAACTGAAACTCATCGTGGTACTCCACTTGCACCAGGTACAAGCCGAACGGATGAGCAGTAACTCCCCCGGTGCGCCGCTCACGGCTTTCCAGGACTTCTTTGGCCCACTCCACCGGACGCTCACCAGCACCGATCGTCATCAACACGCCAGCGATGTTACGCACCATATGGTGAAGGAAGGCGCTGGCGCGAATATCCAGGACAATCATCTTGCCGTGACGGCTAACCCGCAGGTGGTGGATGTTCTTGATCGGCGACTTGGCCTGGCATTGACCGGCGCGAAAGGCACTGAAGTCATGGGTACCTACCAGATAGTCGGCAGCCAGGGCCATGCGCTCGACATCCAGCGGACGGTGGTTCCAGGTCACTTCCTGACCCATGTGCGCCGGGCGAATCTGGTCGTTGTAAATCACATAGCGATAGCGCCGGGCTATGGCCTTGAAGCGAGCATGAAAATTGGCCGGCATCTCTTTTGCCCACGCCACGCTGATGTCATGAGGCAAGTTGATATTGGCGCCCATTGTCCAGGCTTTCATGCTGCGCACGACCTGTGTGTCGAAATGCACGACCTGCCCGCAGGCGTGGACCCCGGCGTCGGTACGCCCGGCACACAGCAGGGTAACGGGCGAATCGGCAACTTTGGACAGGGCTTCTTCCAGGGTCTGCTGGACACTCGGCACACCATCGGCCTGACGCTGCCAACCACGGTAGCGCGAGCCTTTGTATTCAACACCCAGGGCAATACGGGAGAAGCCTTCGGCCGCCGATTCAGCAACCGTGTTATCAATGATTTCCAAGAAGATACAGCCTGTCGATTAAGCAGATGGCGGGAATTATAACGACAACGGCAGCCTCGAGGGCTGCCGTTGGACGTGCAAGGGCAAGACTCAGACCAGACGCGACAGCATCTCCTCCGCTTCCCCCTTCTGGGCATCATTGCCCTCCTTGCGTACTTCATCAAGAATGTCACGGGCGCCATCATGGTCGCCCATGTCGATGTATGCGCGCGCCAGGTCGAGCTTGGTGGCTGCCTCATCGGCCCCACCGAGGTAGTCGAACTCGAGATCGTCGCCCAGATCGTCACTCATGGCGTCTTCAGCCGTAAAATGCGGCTCGATCGACGGTTGCTCCAAGCTCTGGGACAACTTGTCGAGCTCGGCGTTGACGTCATCCAGCTCGGAAGCAAAGCTCTTGGCCGCGGCCGAGTCGTCATCCAGAGACAGCGAAAGATCGAAATCTTCCGGCAGGTCCAGTTCGCTCAGCGAATCGAACTCCGGCATGGTTTCGTCGAAGGCAGCCAACTCGGCAGCAATATCAACGGGCTCGCTTTGCGGCAGCGCGGCAATCGGATCGGCAGCGACGTCGAGATCGAAATCAGCCAAATCGTCGAGCGTCACCGGAGCAGGCTCAACCAGCGGCTCGTCAAATGCCGGCTCAATGACTACCGGTTCGATTACAGGCTCGGGTGCAACGTCCACTTCGATTTCGCCTGCCGACTCGCCAAGTTGCAGGGGCTCGGTCAGCTCCAGACCGTGCAGGTCGTCTTCCAGGCTCAGGTCAAAAGCGCTGTCCAGCTCCTGGTCGACAATCGCTTCAGGCTCGGGCTCGATGACCGGCTCTGGCTGCGCCTGCGGCTCATCTTGCAGCAACGCCTGGACATATTGGGCGTCCATTTGCGCCGCCAGCGCGGCCGCGCCGATACCACCCGCTGCCGCCAGCGCAACCATAGCTGGGAAGCGGCTTTTCAGCGCTTCGACATCCGCGTGGTTCTGGCCGTTGGCAATCAGTTGACGCTCATGACCAACGAAGGCATCACGATCACCCTGACGTGCATACACCTCCATCAACTTCAGGCGCAAATCGCTGCGCCCCGGCGCTGCTGCGACGGCAGGTTCCAGAAGGTCGGCGGCGTGGTTCAAGCGGCCCCGGGCGATACTCAATTCCACCTCGTCGAGCAAGGCGTCGCCGCTTGGGACGGGTGCGGGGGCAGCTTCAGCAGCGGGCGCCACCAGCGGCGCAGCCATAGGTTGCGGTTGAACAGGTGCTTCGACGGGTTTTGCTGCGGCCGCGCTGGATGCCACGCCAGAAGCTTCAGCCGCGCTGGCAGCTGCGGCAGAGGCTGCCACCACCGCTGGCGCCAGGGTAACGCTAGGCGCTGGCACTTCCAGGCCCTCGAAGCTGCTCGGCGGCAAGTCGAGGTCCGGGTTGCGCTCACTCTCTTCAGCCAGTGCACGCGCCATGCGCAAGTGTTTTTCCGCCTCCTGGTCAGCCTTGCGCTTACGCGCCAGCAGCAACAGCAACAGCAGCAGTACCAACAACGCAGAGGCGCCGATCAACGCGAGCATGGTCGGGTTGCCAAGCACGTCGTCGAGGGTGCTGCTCGGAGCAGCCTCTTCGGTGGCAGGGGTGGAAGCGTCCAGCGGTGCGGTATCGACCGCAGCAGGCGCTGGAGCAACGACCGGCTCACCCGATGCTGATTGCAACTGGGCCGCTATGGCAGGCTGCGCCGGGGTGCCGGTGGCCGGTTCCTGGCCAGCTGCACCCTGGGCTTCGAGCCTGGCCAATTGATCATTTTTCAAGGCAATCAAACGCTCCAGCTTGTCCAGCTGGCTCTGCAGATCGCTCATACGGCTTTTCAGTTCAGTATTGTCACGCCGCGAGGTGTCGAGACTCTCTTGCGCCAGCGCAAGCTTATCGCTGACCGCCTTACCGTCACTGGCTGCCGCTTTGCTACCCGGCGCTACCAGACGCAGATTGTCCTGATTGGCAATTCGCGCCGGCGCCGCCTCGGCAGCGGTGCGGCGAGTGGCGTCGAGCTGTCGGGCACGCGGCCCCAGTCGTCGCCCTTCCCGCCAAGCGGCGTACTGCTCTGCAACTTCGGCTACCGCCTGGCCTTGAGGAATACTCATGACCTGTTGCTGATCGGGCAAGCGCAAGACCTGACCGGTTTTGAGTAAGTTGATATTGCCGTTGATAAAGGCATCGGGGTTCAACGCCTGGATTGCCAGCATTGTCTGCTGTACCGAGCCGCCCTGACGGGCTTTCGATGCAATCTCCCACAATGTGTCACGACGTACCGTGGTGTAGTTGCCTGGCGCGCTTACCGCCGGACTGATCGCCGATTCAGGCTTGGCACCCGGCAGGGCAGCCTGGTTGACCAGGACACTGTAATCGCGCAACAGGCGGCCACTGGGCCACATCACCTGGACCAGGAATTTGACCATCGGCGCCGGCAACGCCTGACTTGAAGTCACCCGCAAGACACTCTTGCCGTTGGGGTTGATCACCGGGGTGAAAATCAGGTCATTGAGGTAGGTCGGACGTTCAATCCCGGCCTTGGCAAACTCTTCAGGCGGCGCCAGGCTCGGGGCCATCTCGGCGGCGGTGAGGTCGCGAACATCGAGCAGTTCGATTTCGGCATCCAGCGGCTGATTCTGCGCCGACTTGAGGGTCAGCTCACCCAAACCGAGGGCATGCGCCATACCGGACGACAGCGCCGACGCCGCGGCTATTGCTAAGACCAGTTTGCGAATTCGAAGCATGACCTCTTCCTTTGAATGAACCGTCCCCGGCAACCGAGCAATTTCTCGGTAAAAATTAGCTGCAAGTATCTTTTACACAACATGTTTTATCAACAATTGCGCCAATTGCACGGCGTTCAAGGCCGCGCCCTTGCGCACATTGTCGGTGGTCAACCAGAGGTTGAGCTGCTCGACCTCGTCGATTCCACCGCGTACTCGTCCAACATAGACCACGTCCTGCCCAACCGCGTCACCTACCGGAGTGGGATAGTCACCCTCCTCGACCAGTTCTATGCTGTCAGCCGCCTCAAGCGCGGCGTTGACCGCGGCCAGATCAACCACTTTGCGGCTTTGTACCGAGACACTGTAGCTATCGCCGAAAAACACCGGGACTTGAATGCAACTGACGGAAATCTTCAGCGCCGGCAAGCCCAGCACTTCGCGCAACTCAGCGACCAGTCGGCGCTCGAGCGCGCCATGCCCATCGGTATCGTTTGCGCCGACCTGCGCCAACAGGTTGAAGGCCATTTGTCGATCGAAGAAACGCGGTTCCAGCGGACGCGCGTTAAGCAGCTCTGCGGTCTGGCGGGCCAACTCGTTTACCGCTTCACGGCCTTGGGCCGACACGGCCAGGCATGCTGTTACGTTGATGCGCTCGATATCGAGCAAGCCCTTCAACGGCGCCAGGGCTACCGACAAGGCCACTGCTGCAGCGCTTGGGCTGCTCACCTGCACTGGTTGAGTGAGCTTTTCGAGCCGAGCGCCATTGGCCTCCGGAACCAGCGCCGGCGCCGCCTCGGCCGACAAGCCACCTGACAGATCAATCACGGCACAACCGGCGGCCTGGGCTCGCGGGGCAAAGCTGCGGGTAACGGCGGGGCCGGCAGCGAAAAACACCAGCTTGACCTTGGTGAAGTCAAAACTGTCGACTTCACGGACTCGCAGGCTTTTGCTGCGAAACATCACACCGCTGCCGGCCGATTCATTGCTGGCCAGCAAGTGCAGGGTACCCACTGGAAAATCCTGCTCTTCAAGAATTTGCACAAGGGTTTCACCCACAGTACCGGTGGCACCGATAACGGCAATATCAATAGGCTGGCTCATGGGAAAATCCTCTGCTGGAACGGCGGGAGCGGCACTTTACACCACAATCGCACAGCAAGCCCGCTCCTGCCGGTTCTATTGATAGCAACAAAAAAGCCCGCGCTGTCACCAGCACGGGCCTTCGCTACCGCCGGCGTCAGATCAACGCTCCAGCAGAATCCGCAGCATGCGACGCAGCGGCTCGGCCGCGCCCCACAGCAACTGGTCGCCGACAGTAAAGGCACCCAGGTACTGCGAACCCATGTTCAGCTTGCGCAGACGTCCCACCGGAATGTTCAACGTACCGGTGACATTGGTCGGGCTGAGTTCCTGCATGCTGATCTCACGCTGGTTAGGCACCAGTTTGACCCATGGGTTGTGCTGGCTGATCATGCCTTCGATATCGGCGATCGGCACATCTTTGTTCAGCTTGATGGTCAGCGCCTGGCTGTGGCAACGCATTGCACCGATGCGCACGCAGATGCCGTCAACCGGGATCGGGCTCTTGAAGCGACCGAGAATCTTGTTGGTCTCGGCCTGAGCTTTCCACTCTTCACGGCTTTGACCGTTAGGCAGTTCCTTGTCGATCCAGGGGATCAGGCTGCCCGCCAGCGGAACACCGAAGTTTTCCGTCGGGTAGGCTTCGCTGCGCATGGCTTCGGCGACCTTGCGGTCGATGTCGAGGATTGCGCTGGCCGGATTGGCCAGATCATCCGCCACGGCCGCGTGAGTGGCGCCCATCTGACGGATCAGCTCGCGCATGTTCTGTGCACCAGCACCGGACGCTGCCTGGTAGGTCATGGCACTCATCCACTCGACCAGGCCTGCCTCGAACAGGCCGCCCAAGCCCATCAGCATCAAGCTGACGGTGCAGTTGCCACCAATGTAGTTCTTGGTGCCAGCGTCGAGTTGCTGATCGATCACCTTGCGGTTGACCGGATCCAGAACAATGACCGCGTCATCCTGCATGCGCAGGCTGGAGGCGGCATCGATCCAGTAGCCCTGCCAGCCGGCTTCGCGCAGCTTGGGGAATACTTCGCTGGTGTAGTCGCCACCCTGACAGGTCAGGATTACATCGAGGGTCTTGAGCTCTTCAATGCTGTATGCGTCCTTGAGCGGAGCAATGTCCTTGCCCACAGCCGGACCCTGTCCACCTACGTTGGAAGTGGTGAAGAACACCGGCTCGATGAGATCGAAATCCTGCTCTTCCAGCATCCGCTGCATGAGCACGGAACCGACCATACCGCGCCAACCGATCAGACCTACACGTTTCATCGCAACTACACCTTTGCTAAAAAGTGGGCCGCTGCTTCACAAGGAAAAACAGCAGCGGGCCCGAGAGATTACAGATTCCGCAGCGCTGCGACTACTGCGTCGCCCATTTCCTGCGTACCTACCTTGCTGCAACCGGCCGACCAGATGTCGCCCGTGCGCAGCCCCTTATCCAGCACCTGACTGACAGCCGTTTCAATTGCCTGGGCTGCCGCCTGTTGATTGAAGCTGTAACGCAACATCATCGACACCGACAAAATGGTTGCCAGAGGGTTGGCGATGCCTTGTCCGGCGATATCTGGCGCAGAGCCGTGGCACGGCTCGTACATGCCTTTGTTGTTGGCATCCAGGGACGCTGAAGGCAGCATGCCAATGGAGCCGGTGAGCATGGAAGCTTCATCCGACAGGATGTCACCAAACATGTTATCGGTAACCATTACGTCGAACTGCTTGGGTGCGCGTACCAATTGCATGGCGGCGTTATCGACGTACATGTGGCTGAGTTCCACATCCGCGTAATCCTTGGCCACTTCTTCGACGATTTCGCGCCACAACTGGCTGGAGGCCAGGACGTTGGCCTTGTCCACCGAGCAGAGTTTCTTGCCGCGCACGCGGGCCATGTCGAAACCGACACGGGCAATACGGCGGATTTCACTTTCGCTGTAAGGCAGGGTGTCGTAGGACTGACGCTCACCGCCTTCCAGCTCGCGGGTGCCACGTGGTGCGCCGAAGTAGATACCGCCAGTCAGCTCGCGAACGATGAGGATGTCCAGGCCGGCAACGATCTCTGGCTTGAGCGAAGAAGCGTCGGCCAGCTGTGGATACAGTATGGCGGGGCGCAGGTTGGCGAACAGCCCCAACTGCGAACGGATCTTCAACAGGCCGCGCTCAGGGCGAATATCACGCTCGATCTTGTCCCATTTCGGCCCACCCACGGCACCGAGCAATACCGCGTCGGCCTGGCGCGCACGCTCCAGGGTCTCATCGGCCAGCGGCACGCCGTGCTTGTCGATGGCAGCGCCACCGATCACGTCATGGGACAGGCTGAAACCAAGCTGGAACTTATCGTTGGCCAGCTCCAGTACCTTGACCGCCTCGGCCATGATTTCCGGACCGATACCATCACCAGGGAGAATCAGAATCTGCTTGCTCATGGGTTCCTCTTGTTCGAATCAAGCGACACGCCGTACTGGCCTGTCGGAAATAAATCAGCGCTCTGCCCACAGCACCAGCACATCGGTGCTGAACGAGCCGTCGGCTTCAATCTGGTAATACTGCCGTACTTCTTCGCCCATCGCCTGCTGCAAATGGCGTATTGCGTCACGCATCACTTGTGGGGTGCGCATGCGCTCGACCCACGAGCTGTACTCAAGACGCAAACGCTGGCGCGTGTGGCTGCGCGCAGACAACCCGGCCTCACTGATTTGCTGCAGCCACTGCGCCGCCGAATAATCGCGCACATGGCTGGTATCACGCAGGACCTCGACGCTTTGCAGATACGTGTCGAGCAACGGGCTGCCTGGCGAAATCACATCGATGAAGGCCGCCACGCCACCTGGCTTGAGTACCCGGCGCACTTCGCGCAGGGCCAACCCCAGGTCGCTCCAGTGGTGCGCCGAATAGCGGCTGAAGACGTAATCGAAGCTGGCATCGGCAAACGGCAGGCGTTCGGCAACACCGCACTCGGTGACGATATTTTCCAAGCGCCGCTCGACAGCGGTCGCCGCGACCACATCGAGCATTTGCTGTGACAGGTCGTAGGCCACCACTTCACGCACCAGCGGGGCTACGTGAAAACTCACATGCCCGGCCCCACACCCCAAATCCAGCAAGCGCGCGCGACCTTGCCCGGCGAGCTCCGCCTGCAACAAGGCAAACTCGCTGCCCTGAGCGTGCACCGCACTGCTCAGGTAGGCATTGGCCTGCTCGCCGAACTGGCGCTGGACAACATCGGTATGGGTGGTGCTGGTCATGTGCATCTCCTTGAACCCCCACAGCAATCCTTGTGGGGGTGGGCTTGGCCGGCAGTGGATCAATCAAACGTCACGAAACAACCACGGCTGACTGGCGCGGTGCTTGGCTTCGAAAGCGGCAATGGCATCGGCATCCTGCAAGGTCAAACCGATGTCATCCAAACCGTTCAACAGGCAGTGCTTGCGAAACGCATCGACTTCAAAGCTCAGTACCTTGCCGTCAGGACGGGTGACGGTTTGTGCCTGCAAGTCGATGGTCAGTTGATAGCCAGGATCGGCTTCCACCTGTTTGAACAACTCATCCACTTCCTCATCGCTGAGAATGATTGGCAACAGACCGTTCTTGAAGCTGTTGTTGAAGAAAATGTCGGCATAGCTCGGCGCAATGATGCTGCGGAAACCGTACTCTTCAAGGGCCCACGGCGCGTGCTCGCGGCTCGAACCACAACCGAAGTTCTCACGGGCAAGCAATACGCTGGCACCCTGGTAGCGTTCATGGTTGAGAACGAAGTCCGGGTTTTGTGGACGCTTGCTGTTGTCCTGATAGGGCTGCCCCACATCCAGGTAACGCCATTCATCGAACAGGTTCGGGCCGAAGCCGGTGCGCTTGATCGATTTCAAGAACTGCTTGGGAATAATCTGGTCGGTGTCAACGTTGGCACGGTCCAAAGGCGCGACAAGGCCAGTGTGCTGGGTAAAAGCTTTCATGCTGCGCTCCCTTGAATCAACTCGCGTACGTCTACAAAACGACCGGTTACCGCGGCGGCGGCAGCCATCGCAGGGCTCACCAGATGGGTACGTCCACCCGCGCCCTGACGGCCTTCGAAGTTACGGTTGGAGGTGGAAGCACAATGCTCGCCGCTCTCCAGGCGGTCCGGGTTCATTGCCAGGCACATGGAGCAACCCGGCTCACGCCATTCGAAACCGGCTTCGAGGAAAATCTTGTCCAGGCCTTCTTTCTCGGCCTGGGCTTTGACCAGGCCCGAGCCAGGTACGACGATGGCTTGCTTGACCGTCGAGGCAACCTTGCGGCCTTTGGCTATTTCGGCAGCAGCGCGCAGATCTTCGATCCGCGAGTTGGTGCATGAACCAATGAAGACGCGATCCAACTGGATGTCGGTGATCGCCTGATTGGCACTCAACCCCATGTACTTCAAGGCGCGCTCGATCGAGCCACGCTTGACCAGATCGGCCTCGGCAGCCGGATCGGGAACGCGCTGATCGACCGCCAGGACCATTTCCGGCGAAGTACCCCAGCTGACTTGCGGCTTGATCTGCGCAGCGTCCAACTCAATCACCGTATCGAACACGGCATCGGCATCGGAAACCAGGTCTTTCCAGGCGGCGACAGCCTGATCCCATTGCTCGCCTTTTGGCGCATAGGGACGACCTTTGACGTAGGCGACAGTTTTTTCGTCGGTCGCAACCAGACCAACACGGGCACCGGCCTCGATGGACATGTTGCAAATGGTCATGCGGCCTTCGACGGACAGGTCGCGAATCGCGCTACCGGCAAATTCCATCGCGTGACCGTTGCCACCGGCGGTGCCGATCTTGCCAATCACCGCCAGCACGATGTCTTTGGCAGTCACGCCAAATGGCAGCTGGCCTTCAACCCGCACCAGCATGTTCTTCATCTTTTTCGCAACCAGGCACTGGGTAGCGAGCACATGCTCGACTTCCGAGGTGCCGATGCCATGGGCCAGCGCGCCAAAGGCACCGTGAGTGGAAGTATGCGAGTCGCCGCAGACCACGGTCATGCCTGGCAAGGTTGCGCCCTGCTCCGGGCCAATGACGTGAACGATGCCCTGACGCACATCATTCATCTTGAATTCGGTGATGCCATACTCGTCGCAGTTTTCGTCGAGGGTCTGTACCTGAAGGCGCGAGACTTGGTCGACGATAGCGTCGATACCACCCTTGCGCTCAGGGGTGGTCGGCACGTTGTGATCAGGCGTGGCGATGTTGGCATCGATGCGCCAAGGTTTGCGTTGGGCCAACCGCAGGCCTTCGAAGGCCTGCGGCGACGTCACTTCGTGAATGATGTGACGGTCGATGTAGATCAGCGCCGAACCATCGTCGCGCTGTTTGACCAAATGCGAATCCCAGAGCTTGTCGTAGAGCGTTTTGCCGGCCATCAGACGTTTCCTCATCAGCGTCTTTCTATGCCAATAACCACTTGGCTTGTACGGACGATGCTATGAGGTTAGATTGAATAACTCAAATTCATAATTTTTATAGTTTGGATAACCAAAAGGAATCCGAGTTTTGGACCTGGCTAACCTCAATGCCTTCATTGCCATTGCTGAAACCGGCAGCTTCTCCGGCGCGGGCGAACGCCTGCACCTGACGCAGCCGGCAATCAGCAAACGCATTGCCGGGCTTGAGCAACAACTGGATGTGCGCTTGTTCGATCGCTTGGGTCGCGAGGTCAACCTGACCGAAGCCGGGCGCGCCCTGCTCCCGCGCGCCTACCAGATCCTCAATGTACTGGACGACACACGCCGGGCCTTGACCAACCTCACCGGTGAGGTCAGCGGGCGGCTGACCCTGGCCACCAGTCACCATATCGGCCTGCACCGCCTGCCCCCCTTGTTGCGGGCCTTTACGCGGCAATATCCGGCAGTGGCTTTGGATATCCAGTTTCTCGACTCGGAAGTGGCATACGAAGAGATTCTCCATGGTCGCGCCGAAATCGCGGTGATCACGCTGGCCCCAGAGCCCCACCACCTGGTTCGCGCGGTGCCGGTGTGGGACGACCCGCTGGATTTCGTCGCCGCTCCCGAACATCCACTGGCCCGAAACAATGCGGTCAAGCTGGCAGACATTGCCCACCTTCCGGCGGTATTTCCCGGCGGCAACACCTTTACCCACCATATTGTCCAGCGCCTGTTCGAAGCCCAGGGGCTCACGCCCAACATCGCCATGAGCACCAACTACCTGGAGACCATAAAAATGATGGTTTCCATTGGCCTGGCGTGGAGTGTGCTGCCGCGTACTATGCTCGACGAGCAAGTCGCGCCTATCGCTTTACCGGGCATACAGCTAACGCGCCAACTAGGCTACATTCTGCACACTGAGCGAACGCTATCGAATGCGGCGAAAGCCTTTATGGCCCTGCTCGACGGCCATGCAGGCAACGCTGAATCCGGGTAACAACCGCTCAGAATGACACTCAAGGACGTGCCACCGCCAAAGGTCTGGTCTCGATGCCCAAATCAGCAAACCGCTTTCCGCGTCTGCCACGCATCCATGCGGCAGACCCCCAGGCGTTGGAGCAGACCTGGGAAAATGCACCGCAACTACTGGCGGCGTTGAATGGCGCGCGCCTGGGCGCCTGGTTCTGGGATGTCGAGACAGGCCAGATCAGTTGGTCGCGCGGCACCCAGGCATTGTTTGGCTTCGACCCTCAGCAACCCTTGCCCAATGACCTGGACTATCTCGATCTGTTGCCAGTGGAGGACCGTGCCCGCACGCTGCAAGCCTTCAATGCGGTTATCAATGGCGAGCCGGTCGAGCAAGCCCTGCGCCACCGCATTCGCTGGCCAGACGGCAGCATGCACTGGCTGGAGATCAATGGCAGTCTGGCCAAGGACAAGCACGGACGCCCACAGATGATTGGCGTGATCCGCGAGATAACCCGCCAGCGTGAGCGCGAAACCGCGCTGATCAATTCGGAAAAGCGCTTTGCCACTCTGTTTCACCTAAGTCCGAACGTGGTGCTACTGACCCGCCGATCCGACGGCCTGATTTATGAGGTCAACCAGCATTTCGAGCAAACGCTCGGCTGGTCAGGCGCTCAAGTTATCAACCGGACCACCATCGAAATCGGCCTGTGGGCCAACCCTCAGCAACGCCAAAGCGTGCTTGAAGCGACACGCAACAGCCATGGCCCGGCAACCCTGGAAGTACAGTTCTGCGCCAGCAACGGCAAGATCCATGACGGCATCCTCAGCACTCAGAGCATCGAGCTTCAAGGCACGGTGTACCTGCTCAGCACCTTCGTCGACACCAGTGAACGCAAACGTGGCGAGCAGGCCCTCAAAGACAGCCAGGAGCGCCTGGACCTGGCCCTGGATTCAGCCCAGATGGGCACCTGGGACTGGCACATTCCCAGCGGCATGCTCTATGGCTCGGCACGTGCTGCCGAGCTGCACGGTCTGGACCCTGAGCCGTTCCATGAGTCCTTCGACGCATTCTTCGAAGGTGTGCCGGAGCAAGAGCGCAATACCATGCGCAAGGCCTATCGCAGCCTTCGCGAAGGACCGGCCGGCAACTACCAAATCACCTACCGGATCCAGCTGGAAAACGGCACCTCGCGCTATATCGAAAGCCGTGCGCGCTTGTACCGCGACCCGCAGGGCAATCCGTTGCGCATGGCCGGCACCCTGCTCGACATCACCGACCAGGTAGAGCGCGAACAACGCCTGACCAGCTCGGAGGAAAAGTTCGCCAGCCTGTTCCAGGCCAGCCCCGACCCCATCTGCGTGACACGCCAAGACAGCGGCCAGTTCATCGAAATCAACCCTGCGTTTACCCAGACCTTTGGCTGGAATGCCGCCGATGTGATCAACCATACCGCCGAGGAAATCGGCTTGTGGGCGGAATCGGCCGAGCGCGCACGGCGTATCGAACAGGTCATTCGTGACGAGGCCCTGAACAATGTCGCGGTGGTGATCAACCATAAAGACGGGCAGCCGCTGACCTGCGTGATTTCCAGTCGCTTGATCACGGTCGACGAACAGCCCTGCAGCGTCACCACGCTGCGTGACATTACCCAGCAGCAACGGGCCGAGGCTGCACTCAAGGCCAGCGAGGAAAAGTTCGCCAAGGCATTTCACTCCAGCCCCGACGCCATCACCATTACCGAGCTCGAAAGCGGTCGTTATCTCGAAGTCAACGACGGATTCTGCCGGCTGACCGGCTACAGCACCCAAGAAGTGATCGGACGCTCCGTGTACGACATTGGCATCTGGGCAGACGAAAAGCAGCGTGCCGTGTTGATTGCCGAGTTCCAGGAAAAAGGTCGGGTACACCACCGGGAAATGCTCGGGCGTCACAAGGGTGGAGACATCCTCACCGTCGAGGTTTCGATCGAACCGATTACCCTCAACGAAACGCAGTGCCTGCTACTGACCGCCCGCGATGTCAGCCAGCTCAAGAATGCCCAGGCGCAGATCCGTCACCTTGCCTACCATGATCCGCTGACCAACTTGCCCAACCGCGCGTTGCTGATGGACCGTCTTAGCCAGCAGATCGCCCTGCTCAAGCGTCACAATTTGCGCGGTGCACTGTTGTTCCTCGATCTCGACCACTTCAAGCACATCAACGACTCCCTTGGTCATCCAGTGGGTGACACGGTGCTGAAAATCATCACCGCGCGCCTGGAAGCCAGCGTACGCCTGGAGGACACCGTGGCACGTCTGGGCGGCGACGAATTCGTGGTGCTGCTCAGCGGTCTGGAAGGCAGTCGCGACGAGGTTACGGACAAAGTCCGCGAACTGGCAGATACCCTGCGGGAATTACTGGCCGAGCCCATGTTCCTGGATGGTCAACGCCTCCAGGTGACCCCCAGTATCGGCGTGGCGCTGATTCCCGATCACGGCTCGACCCCGGCCGACCTGCTCAAACGCGCCGACATTGCCCTGTATCGCGCCAAGGACTCCGGGCGCAACACCACCCAGTTGTTCCATGCCACCATGCAAAAGGCTGCCAGTGAGCGCTTGCGCATGGAAAGCGACCTGCGCCTGGCACTGGCCCGCGGCGAACTGACCCTGCATTTCCAGCCTCAGGTCGATGCCCGTGACAATCGCATTGTCGGCGCCGAAGTATTGCTTCGCTGGCATCACCCGCAACTGGGTCAACAGCCGCCGTCGCAGTTCATCCAGGTGCTGGAAGAAAGCGGCCTGATTCTCGAGGTGGGAAGCTGGATACTCGACGAAGCCTGCGATGCTTGCGCGGGCATGTTGCGTGACCGCTTGATCGACGCCGAAGACTTCAGCCTGTGCGTGAACATCAGCCCTCGCCAGTTTCGCCAGAATGACTTTGTCGAGCGAGTCCTGCGCAGCCTCGACGACTTCGGGCTGCCCTACAAAATGCTCAAGCTGGAGATCACCGAAGGTATCGTTATCCAGAACCTGGAAGACACGATCAACAAGATGCGCGAGCTCAAGCGCTACGGGGTGAGCTTTGCCATGGATGATTTCGGTACTGGGTACTCGTCACTGACCTACCTCAAGCGCCTGCCGGTAGACGCACTGAAGATCGACCAGTCGTTCGTGCGCGACGCCCCACAGGACCCCAACGATGCAGAAATCGTCCGGGCCATCGTGGCCATGGCGCGCAGCTTGGATCTGGCGGTGATTGCCGAAGGCGTGGAGCAGTCGGAGCAGTTGGAGTTTCTGGAACGCCAGGGATGCTTTTTGTATCAGGGGTATTTGCACAGCCGGCCACTGCCACTGAGTGAATTTCGCAGCTTGCTGCTAGAGGCGCCTGCAGACAGTTGACTCGCCCGTACGGCGACCCGCTTTTGTCTGGTTCTTCACGAAATCCCGGGGGCATGATCTTTGGGCTGGGCTGGGATTTGAGGCTGTGAGCTTATCCATTCAATGCGGCGGCGCTGTTGGCCCCTTCCGCCCTTACGGCAGGTCCCTTTTGTCTTGGCAAAAGGAACCAAAACCGTGTGTCCCTGCATTCGGCCCTACGCTGCGCTCCGGGTCCCTTCGCTCCGGCATTGCTCCCGTCGGGACCGCACCGAAGGGCCGTCCTGGCCCTACGGTGCTCGCAGGCCATCCATGGCCTGCACCCGACTACGCAATACCTACACTCAGCCTACTGAAGGGACGATCCAGGGTGTCTGGGCTGGCGATGTACGAAGAGCCAGATCAAAAGCAAAAGCAAAAGCTGCACACCAGCACCTCGCTGTTGCCGTTGCCGCTGCTGTGCTTCTCCCTACACAAATCGTGCAGACGCCACAAATCGTCCCTTCAGCAGGCCGAATGGAACCCTTGCGTAGTGGGGCGACGGCCATGGATGGCCGGCGAGCGCCGCAGGGCCAGGACGGCCCTTCGGCGCGGTCCCCGCGGGAGCAAGGGTGGAATGAGGGAACCCGGAGCGCAGCGTAGGGCCGGATGCAGGGACAGGGGGTTTTGCCCACTTTTGCCCCGACAAAAGTGGGTCGCCGTAAGGGCGAAACCAGCCAATAGCGCCACTGCATCAAATGGATATGCCCATCGCCACTCGAGCCACATTCCGGTACTCACTCGCGGTCGGCCAACTGTGTAGTCGGTGACCCATACAGCCAGGTGCTGATCCATTGACGTGGGCGGTTTGGAGTCACCTTTGCGCCCTTACGGCGCATTCCTTTTGTCTTGGTGTATAGACCGGACACATGGTAGACACGTGTACGGAGACATGGTGGACACTTTCGGCACGATTTCTAGCCGGGATTTCGTGAACCATAAAAAAGGGCACCCGAAGGTGCCCCTTGTTGCAGTGCCGCACTCAGTTCAGTGCAGGCTGGCTATCGCCGTTGATCGGGATGCGCTTGGCCTTGGCCTCTTCCGGTACGATGCGCAGCAGGTCGATGCTGAGCAGGCCGTTGGACAGTCCGGCAGCCTTGACCTCTATGTGGTCGGCCAGGCGGAAGGACAACTTGAACGCCCGCTGGGCAATGCCCTGATGCAAGTAGGTAACGCTTTCGGTGTTGCTGTCACGCTTGCCGCCAGTGACGGTCAGGACGCCTTTTTCCACTTGCAGGTCGAGGTCCTGCTCCTGGAAACCTGCTGCAGCAACAACAATTCGATAGTGGTCTTCGCCATGTTTTTCAACGTTGTAGGGTGGGTAGCTGCTACCCGCCTCGTTACGCGCCGCAGATTCGAACAGGTCGTTGAAACGGTCGAAGCCTACGGAATGACGGAACAGTGGAGCCAGAGAAAAAGCAGTAGTCATGGTACATCTCCTGAAAATCAGCGAGGTTGTTTAGTCCCGCGACCCGACTTCGGCATCGCGTACTCCTTAGATAAGGACCCTCGCCTGCTTTTCAAGCAACCCGACAAAAATTTTTTTCAGGCCGCCTCACTGACCGGCACACCTATCAACTGCCCAACCCGATCGCAGTCGGTTTCGCGGCGAAGTTCAGTGAACAATGCCACGGCCTCCGGGTAAGTACGGGTCAGCATGGCCACCCATTGCTTCAAGCGCCCAGGCGCCTGGCGCGGTGTCATTTGTGCCCGGGCCTGGCCCCAGAAGTCCTGGATCAGCGGTAGCAGGCTTTGCCAGTCCATCGGCACGAACGCCACGCCGTCGCGCTCTGCCGCAATCTGCCGGGCCAGATCCGGCCTGGATACCAAACCACGACCGAGCATGATGTCTTCGACACCACTGACTTCACGGCAGCGCCGCCAGTCTTCAAGGGTCCAGACCTCGCCATTGGCGTACACCGGCACCTTGACCACGTCCTGAACCTTGGCGACCCATTCCCAGTGCGCTGGTGGCTTGTAGCCGTCGACCTTGGTGCGCGCGTGCACCACCAACTGTTCGGCGCCTCCTTCGGCAAGCGCGAGCGCGCAGTCCAGGGCAACGTCAGGGCTGTCGAAGCCAAGACGCATCTTGGCGGTTACCGGAATATGCGCAGGAACCGCACGGCGCACTTCGCGCAGGATGGCGTGGAGCAGCTCCGGCTCCTTGAGCAGCACCGCCCCACCCCGGGATTTGTTCACCGTCTTGGCTGGGCAACCAAAGTTGAGGTCGATTACCGGCGCCCCTAGCTCACAGGCCAGAACCGCGTTTTCCGCCAGACAGACGGGATCGGAGCCAAGCAGCTGTACACGCAAGGGGACCCCAGCCGCCGTCTGCGCGCCCTGGCTCAGCTCGGGGGCGAGCTTGGCGAAGGTGGCAGCAGGCAACAGCCGGTCGCAAACGCGAATGAACTCGGTGACACACCAGTCGATACCGCCCACTTGGGTCAGTACGTCGCGAAGAATGTTGTCGACCAGCCCCTCCATCGGGGCCAGGGCAATTTGCATGGATTGCTACTCGGGCGAAAAAGGCCGGCAGTCTAACAAAATCCGCGTACTACAGCGCTCCGGTCATCAGCGCCGGGCCATAGCCATCGATGAACTCGCCGGGCATACGCTTGGGCCGCCCTGTGGATAACTCGATACAGACGAAGGTGGTTTGCGCGCGCAGCAAGGTGGTGCCGTCGCTGGGCCGTACCAGCTGGAAGCGCCGGGTCATTTTCAAGCGCTGATCCCAGTCAACGATCCAGGTGGCCAATTGCAACTCGTCGTCTTCATACGCCGCTGCCAGGTAATCGATCTCGTGGCGTACAACCGCCATGGCCCGGTCCAGACGCCGGTATTCGGCCAGGTCCAGGCCCAGGCGCTGTGAATGCCGCCAGGCACAACGCTCCAGCCACGTAACGTAGACCGCATTATTGGCGTGGCCGAGGCCATCGATATCGTCGGCAGCGACGCGCAGATCGATTATGAACGGTGTTGCCAGATCCCAACTCATGCCCGCTCCAGCTCTGTGATGAACGGGCAGAGTGTAACGGATGCTCAAGCCGATTGCCGTTCCAGCACCCGATCAGCCGCCAACAAAGCCATTACGCCCTCGATCAGTCGCGGATCGGAGAGCACCCGCTGATGGCCACCGTCAGGCAGCATGAGTAAACGACTGTCGAACCACGCCTGGTGAATCAGCCGAGCTTCGCTGGCCGGTATCAGGCTGTCATCTTCGGCATGCACGATCAGCGCGGGAATTTCCAACTGGTAACCACTGACATCCAGGCGCGAGACCGGTATGCCTACATCCCGCTCGACCTGCCGGACAAACGCTGCCCGGGCCCGGGCCGGCATGCCCAAATGGTTGGCAAAATTGCGCAGCACGCCAAGGAATCGAGCCGGAGCGGCAACACTGACCGCCCTGTCGGCGCGCAACCCCCACTGCAGGGCGAGCATCACGCTGGAACCGCCCATGGAGTGCCCTATCACTGCCTTCAAGGGTGGCAGCTCTGCCGCCGCCTCAAGCAACGCCCGAGCGAACAGCACTACATGCGCCTGATGCCCCGGTGAATGACCGTGGGCGGGGCCCTCCAGAGCCACTGCGGTGTAGCCGGCCTGCACCAGTGTCTCGACCAGATGTGCGAACTGGGTTGGGCGCCCTTCCCAACCGTGTATCAACAACACTGTCGGTCCCTGCCCCCACCGCAGTGCCGACAGGCCGAATCGCAGGGTAATACGCTCGGCACTCGCCAGCAGTGGTAGCTCCCAGGCGCGTGGCGGTAAATTGCGCGGGGTCATGAACGCGCGGCGCATCTTACCGGCAATGTGCTCCGGTGCCAGCCGTCCAACGGTGCCGTTGACGCTACGAATCCAGCTCAAGGTATTCATCGTTTCGCTCCGGTTGTTGTCGCTCGATCAGACCACCGCCGACTTGGCGGCACGCAAGATACGGTCGGACAGCTCATCTGTGCCCAAGGCACGGGCCAGGGCCAGGCCTCCGACCATCAACGCCAGGTCAGCGAGCACCTTGTCGGCTTCCTCGGGGCTGCCAGCAAGATTTGCCATCATCAACTCAATGTGTTCGGCCAGCACTTGGCGAAAAGCGTCCGGCAGGCGTGCCATTTCGCCCAGCGCGGTCGGGAGCGGGCAGGCGCGCTCAGTGGCATCCCGGTGTTTGCGCGACAGGTAGAACGCTGCCACCAGAGCCCGGCGCTGTTCGCCGCTCATGGCCGGGTCTACCTCGGCAAGCAGGGCACGGCGCTCCGACAACAATTGACTGAAGGCTTCGAGCATCAGTGCATCCTTGCTATCGAAGTGAGCGTAAAAGCCCCCTACGGTCAGCCCTGCGGCCCCCATCACCTGATTGACGCTCGGCTCGGCCGGCCCCTGCTGAATCAGCGCACTGCAGGCGGCATCAAGAATCCGTTCGCGGGTTTTCGCCTTTTTTTCGTTCATGGCTCGCCTCCAAATATTATGTTGATAATATTATTCACATAATATTTTTCTGCAAGCGATTTCGCCGAACACGTGTGGTGAGCTGAAGGAAAGAGGGAGGGGAAACTTTTTTCGAGGAAAAAACAAAAGGCTCATTCAATAATCGAATGAGCCTTGAAATCCCACAAAGTGGGTAAAATGGCGTCCCCTAGGGGACTCGAACCCCTGTTACCGCCGTGAAAGGGCGGTGTCCTAGGCCACTAGACGAAGGGGACTTGTAACCTTCGTACAGATCCGTTTTCACGAATCCTGGCAAAATTGGTGGAGCTAAGCGGGATCGAACCGCTGACCTCCTGCATGCCATGCAGGCGCTCTCCCAGCTGAGCTATAGCCCCAGATTTCTAGCCTCTCGGCCCAGCGACTCTTTCGATATCGCTTGTGTAAAACTGGCGTCCCCTAGGGGACTCGAACCCCTGTTACCGCCGTGAAAGGGCGGTGTCCTAGGCCACTAGACGAAGGGGACGAACCTTCTTACCTTTACAACCCGGCTGCTGCAGCCCGGTTGACTTCGCAGTCAGTGTAGCTAACTACGAATCGGAATTTGGTGGAGCTAAGCGGGATCGAACCGCTGACCTCCTGCATGCCATGCAGGCGCTCTCCCAGCTGAGCTATAGCCCCACTATGTCGCTTTGAACTGAATCGCTTGGCTGGGTGCTTCGCGCTTCGTTTCGTTCATCGCTGTGGACGGGGCGCATATTAAGTTCGGAATACAGAGCTGTCAAATTTATTTTCAACAAAACTCAAAAAAAATTTCCGAGATAACAAACACTTACCGTCCAAAGCGTGGAACAACCCCGGTTTTACGGGATTGCAGGCCCATTCGCGCAGACTGTCAGGCGATCGTAGCCAACAGCTTTTCCCATTCCTTGTTCTCTTTCTTCGACACACCACCCAGCAAGTCCAGCGCCTGGCGCAGGCGATAGCGCGTCAGGTCCGGCCCAAGGATTTCCATGGCATCGAGCACCGACACCGAACTGGCCTGGCCACTGATCGCGGCGAACATCAGCGGCATAGCATCGCGCAGCTTCAGCTCAAGGGCTTCGACCACTGCCTGAATGCAACCGGTGATACGGTCTTTTTCCCACTGACGCAGGCCTTCCAGCTTCCACAGGATCAACTGGATAACCTGACGAACCTGATCAGTCGAAAGCTTCTTGTGCTCGAACAGTTTGGCATCGAGCTTCAGCGCGCCTTCAAAGAAGAAGCCACCCAGCGGAGCGATCTGGCTGAAGGTTTCTACCCTGCCCTGCACATGCGGGGCGATTTTCATCATGTAGTCACTATTGAACGCCCACTTCTGAACCCGTGCGGCAAACTCTTCGACTGGCAGCTCACGCAACCATTGACCGTTGAGCCAGGACAGCTTCTCGATGTCAAAAATCGGCCCACCCAGGGAAACCCGCGACAGGTCGAAATGCTCGACCATTTCGTCCAGGGAGAATTTTTCCCGCTCGTCGGGCATCGACCAGCCCATGCGTCCCAGATAGTTGAGCATGGCTTCAGGCATAAAACCCATGCGCTCGTAGAACGTCACCGAAGTCGGGTTCTTGCGCTTGGACAGCTTGCTCTTGTCAGGGTTACGCAGCAGCGGCATGTAGCACAGGGTTGGCTGTTCCCAACCAAAGTACTCATACAGCTTGATCAACTTGGGTGCCGATGGCAGCCACTCTTCGCCACGCAGGACGTGGGTGATACCCATCAGGTGGTCGTCGACCACGTTGGCCAGGAAGTATGTCGGCAGGCCGTCGGTCTTCATCAGCACCTGCATGTCCATGCGGTCCCATGGAATCTCGACATCGCCACGCAGCATGTCCGGCACCGCGCAGACACCTTCGGTCGGTACTTTCATGCGGATTACGTGCGGCTCGCCAGCGGCCAGGCGACGCTGTACTTCTTCAGCCGACAACAGCAAGGCACGGCCGTCGTAGCGTGGAGTCTCGCCACGGGCCATTTGCTCGGCACGCATCTGGTCCAGTTCTTCTGCCGTACAGAAGCATGGGAACGCGTGCCCCATGTCGACCAGTTGCTGGGCGTACTGCTTGTAGATATCACCGCGCTCGCTCTGGCGGTACGGGCCATGCGGGCCACCGACATCCGGACCTTCGCTCCATTCGATGCCGAGCCAGCGCAGGGCATCGAAGATCTGCTGTTCGGACTCACGGGTCGAACGCAACTGGTCGGTATCTTCAATACGCAAGATGAACTCGCCGCCGTGCTGCTTGGCAAAGCAGTAGTTGAACAGGGCGATATAAGCGGTGCCTACGTGGGGATCGCCAGTAGGCGAAGGCGCGATACGCGTGCGAACGGTGGTCATGGGAGTCTCGGACTAGAGGTGAATCAAAGGCAGGATGTTAACAGGGAGCAGGCACTGGGCTCCAGCAATGGGCGTGATCGGCACTTGTGGCAATGGATCCAAACACGGTTAAATTTGCTTACATTTTTGGAACGATAGTACCCATGCCCGCCCAACTCAAACGCCGTCTGCTGGTTTTCCTGACACTGATCTTACTCATCGCCCTCGCCTTTCTTGCCCACTGGTACTTCAAGGGACGCTTCTACGAAAGCACCGACAACGCCTATGTTCAGGGCGAGATTACCCGGGTATCCAGCCAGCTCAGCGCTCGCATCGACGAAGTGCTGGTGCAGGACAACCAGCATGTAGCCAAGGGCGATCTGCTGGTGCGCCTTGAGCCGGATGATTTCCGCCTGGCGGTGGAACGCGCACGCGCGGCCCTCGACACCCGTGAAGCTGAACGTATACAAGCTGAAAGCCGCCTGACCCAGCAATCCAGCCTGATTGCTGCAGGCCAGGCTCAAGTCGCCGCCAACCAGGCAACCCTGGGCCGCGCCGCGCTTGATCTCAACCGTGCCCAGGCCTTGCGCAAGCCCGGTTTCGTTTCCGAGGAGCGGGTAACCACGCTGTCCGCAGAAAGCAACGTCGCCCGCTCACAGGTGAGCAAGGCCCAGGCCGACCTGCAAGGCCAGCGCCAGCAGATCAACGCCCTGACTGCGGAAATCAAGCGCCTCGATGCACAAATCGCCAACGCCCGCGCCGACCTGGCCCAGGCACAATTGAACCTGAAGCGCAGCGAGATTCACGCGCCGATCAGCGGCATGATCGGCCAGCGTGCCGCGCGTAACGGCCAAGTGGTACAAGCCGGTGCCTACCTGCTGTCGATCGTTCCGGACGAGGCCATCTGGATTCAGGCCAACTTCAAGGAAACCCAAATTGGTCACATGCAGCCCGGACAAAAAGCCGAACTGCTGTTCGACAGCTACCCTGATTCCCCGATCGAAGCGCGAGTCGACAGTCTGTTTGCAGCCTCTGGCGCTCAGTTCAGCCTGCTGCCGCCCGACAATGCCACCGGCAACTTCACCAAAGTGGTCCAGCGCATTCCAGTGAAGTTGACTTTCGCTACCGACAACCCGCTGCAGGGCAGGATTCGTCCAGGCATGTCGGTTACCGCAACCGTGGATATCCGGGATAGCGCCGACAATGGCCGGTGATTCGCTGATCCGTCCCGTCGGCGAGCCCAGCCGACGCGACTGGATCGCCGTGATGAGCGTGATGCTCGGCGCCTTCATGGCGGTACTGGACATCCAGATCACCAACTCCTCGCTCAAGGATATTCAGGGCGCCCTCTCAGCCACCCTGGAAGAAGGCTCGTGGATCTCCACCTCCTACCTGGTAGCGGAGATCATCATGATCCCGCTGACGGCCTGGCTGGTGCAGTTACTGTCGGCACGCCGCCTGGCGGTATGGGTGTCGCTGGGCTTTCTGGTGTCGTCGTTGCTGTGCTCGATGGCCTGGAACCTCGAGAGCATGATTATCTTCCGTGCCATGCAAGGCTTCACCGGCGGCGCACTGATCCCCCTGGCGTTCACCCTGACCCTGATCAAGCTGCCCGAACACCATCGCGCCAAGGGCATGGCCATGTTTGCCATGACCGCCACGTTCGCGCCATCCATCGGCCCGACCCTGGGTGGCTGGCTGACCGAGAACTGGGGTTGGGAATACATCTTCTACATCAACATCCCGCCAGGGCTGCTGATGATTGGCGGCCTGATGTATGGCCTGGAAAAGAAAGAAGCGCACTGGGAACTGCTCAAAAGCACAGACTATGCCGGCATCGTCACCCTTGGCGTCGGCCTGGGCTGCCTGCAGGTGTTTCTGGAAGAAGGTCATCGCAAGGATTGGCTGGAGTCGAGCCTGATCGTCGGTCTCGGCAGCATCGCCCTGACCAGCCTGATCACCTTCGTAATCGTGCAGTTTTCCAAGCCCAACCCGCTGATCAATCTGCGCATCCTCGGCAACCGCAATTTCGGCCTGTCGAGTATTGCCAGCCTGGGTATGGGGGTGGGCTTGTATGGTTCGATCTACTTGCTGCCGCTGTACCTGGCGCAAATCCAGAACTACAACGCCCTACAGATCGGCGAAGTGATCATGTGGATGGGCATCCCCCAGCTGTTCCTGATACCGCTGGTACCGCAGTTGATGAAAGTGATCTCGCCGAAAATTCTCTGCACCGTGGGTTTTGGCTTGTTTGGCCTGGCCAGTTTCAGCTCCGGGGTACTCAACCCTGACTTTGCTGGCGAGCAGTTCAACCATATCCAGATCATTCGTGCCCTTGGCCAACCGATGATCATGGTGACCATCTCATTGATCGCCACCAGTTACATCCTGCCCCAGGATGCAGGCTCGGCTTCCAGCCTGTTCAACATCCTGCGCAACCTCGGCGGCGCGATTGGCATTGCCTTGTTGGCGACACTGCTGGATGCACGGACCAAGGTGTACTTCGATTACTTGCGTGAAGCCCTGGTACCAAGTAATCCGCACGTAGCGGAGCGCCTGGCACTGCTGTCCGAGCGCCTGGGCAGCGACACCGCAGCGCTTGGCAAACTGAGTGAGATCACCCACCAGCAAGCCATGATCATGGCCTACAACGATGCCTTCCACTTTGTGGGAATCGGGCTTGCGATCAGCATGTTCGCAGTGCTGATGACGCGCAAACTGCCGCAGGGGCTGAAGGCTGGGGAAGCGCATTGAGCGTATCGCGGGGCCAGAGCCCCGCGATAGCGCCGTCAGGCGGTGATCATGCGCTCGCGTAGCGCGGCAATCTCGTCGCGCATCTGCGCTGCGGCCTCGAACTCCAGGTCGCGCGCCAACTGATACATCTTCTCTTCCAGGGCCTTGATGCGCTTGGCAATCTCACCAGGGGTGCGCAGTTCGGCTTCGTAGCGCGCGCTCTCTTCGGCCGCCTTGGCCATGCCCTTGCGCTTCTTGCTGCGCGAACCTGGCACGCTGGCGCCTTCCATGATGTCGGTGACATCCTTGACCACGCCCTTGGGCACGATGCCATTGGCTTGGTTGAACGCAATCTGCTTATCACGACGGCGCTCGGTTTCGCCGATAGCCCGCTCCATGGAGCCGGTCATTCTGTCGGCGTAGAGAATCGCCCGACCATTGAGGTTTCGCGCCGCACGGCCAATCGTCTGGATCAAGGAGCGCTCGGAGCGCAGGAAGCCCTCCTTGTCGGCATCCAGCACGGCTACCAGCGACACCTCCGGCATATCCAGGCCCTCGCGCAACAGGTTGATCCCGACCAGCACGTCGAACGTCCCCAAGCGCAGATCGCGAATAATCTCGACGCGCTCGACAGTGTCGATGTCCGAGTGCAGGTAGCGTACCCGGACGTCGTGATCGGCAAGGTAATCCGTCAAGTCTTCGGCCATGCGCTTGGTCAGCGTCGTCACCAGCACACGCTCTTCCAGCGCCACGCGCTTACGGATTTCCGAAAGCAGGTCATCGACCTGAGTCGTTGCCGGGCGCACCTCGATCTGGGGGTCCACCAGGCCGGTCGGACGCACCACTTGCTCCACGACCCGCCCCGCATGTTCAGCCTCATAAGGCCCAGGAGTGGCGGAAACGAAAATAGTCTGCGGACTCACACTTTCCCACTCGTCGAAACGCATCGGCCGGTTGTCCAGCGCCGAAGGCAAGCGGAAGCCGTACTCCACCAGGGTTTCTTTACGCGAACGGTCCCCCTTGTACATCGCCCCTACCTGCGGAACGCTGACGTGGGACTCGTCGATGACCAGCAGCGCATCGGCAGGCAAATAATCGTAGAGCGTCGGTGGTGGCGCTCCGGCCGGACGACCAGAGAGGTAGCGCGAGTAGTTTTCGATGCCATTGCAGTAACCAAGCTCGAGGATCATTTCCAAGTCGAAGCGCGTACGCTGCTCCAGACGCTGAGCCTCGACCAGCTTGTTGGCCTTGTGCAGATACTCAAGGCGTTGCTGCAGCTCTTCCTTGATGCCCTCGACTGCTTCGAGCAAAGTTTCCCGCGGGGTTACGTAGTGGCTCTTGGGATAAAAGGTGAAGCGCGGCAACTTGCGGATCACCTCACCGGTCAGCGGGTCGAACGCGGCAATATTCTCGACCTCATCATCGAACAGTTCGATGCGGATGGCTTCCAGGTCCGATTCAGCCGGGAATATATCGATCACATCACCACGCACCCGGAAAGTCGCGCGGGCAAAGTCCATCTCGTTGCGGGTGTACTGCAGGTCGGCCAGGCGGCGCAGCAAGGCGCGCTGATCGAGTTTGTCACCACGATCAACGTGCAAGACCATCTTCAAGTAGGTTTCCGGGCTACCCAAGCCATAGATACAGGACACCGTGGTGACGATAATCGCATCACGACGCTCCAACAGCGCCTTTGTCGCCGACAGACGCATTTGTTCGATGTGATCGTTTATCGACGCATCTTTCTCGATGAAGGTGTCCGAGGAAGGCACATAGGCTTCGGGCTGGTAGTAGTCATAGTAGGAAACGAAGTATTCCACCGCGTTGTTTGGAAAGAACGCCTTGAACTCGCCATACAACTGCGCCGCCAGGGTCTTGTTCGGCGCCAATACCAGGGTGGGTCGCTGCACTCGAGCAATGACGTTGGCAATACTGAATGTCTTGCCCGAACCGGTCACGCCGAGCAGCGTCTGGTGCGCAAGGCCTGCCTCGATACCCTCGACCATCAAGCGAATGGCTTCAGGCTGGTCGCCTGCCGGCTGGAAACGGGTAACGAGCTGAAACTCGGACATGACAAACCTCTGTGTTATCGCGACGTATTCATCGCAGGCGCGGACAACTGTATCTATAAACAGTATTTATACCCAAATAGTGGTCGTGAGCGCCAGTTTCAACGCAATGTCATGGGTATTTCTGATTATGGACCGGTCAATTCGACTAACGGTCGAAAAATATTCTGCGAAACAACAGTAAAAGCTGCGTCAACCTGTCGCCGTGACCGATGGGTATCACTATACTGACTCCCCGTTTGTGCACCGCTCTAGTGCATCCGACTGGAGCGTGCGACCCCTATCACTCTCCATTCAGAGCCAAGGTAATAATGAGCCTGTTTTCCGCTGTCGAGCTGGCACCACGCGACCCCATTCTGGGCCTCAACGAAGCTTTCAACGCCGATACCCGTAGCAACAAGGTCAACTTGGGTGTTGGTGTGTACTGCAACGAAGAAGGGCGTATCCCACTGCTGCGCGCAGTGATCGAAGCCGAAACCCAGCGTGCTGCGCAGCACGCTTCCCGCGGTTACTTGCCGATCGATGGCATCGTCGCTTACGACCAGGCCGTGCAGAAGCTGCTGTTCGGCGCAGAGTCGCCGCTGCTCGCCGCAGGCCGGGTTATCACCACCCAAGCTGTCGGCGGTACCGGCGCGCTGAAAATTGGTGCCGACTTCCTCAAGCAACTGTCGCCCAACGCCGTCGTTGCAATCAGCGACCCAAGCTGGGAAAACCACCGCGCCCTGTTCGAAACCGCCGGTTTTCCGGTACAGAACTATCGCTACTACGACGCCGCCACCCACGACGTCAACCGCAGCGGTATGCTCGAAGACCTCAACGCCCTACCGTCGGGCTCGATCATTGTGCTGCACGCCTGCTGCCACAACCCGACCGGGGTCGACCTCAGTGCAGACGACTGGAACAACGTTCTGGACGTCGTCAAAGCCAAGGGCCACATTCCGTTCCTGGACATGGCTTATCAGGGCTTCGGTGACGGTATCGCCAAAGACGCCGCTGCAGTACGCCTGTTCGCCGAGTCGGGCCTGAACTTCTTCGTCTCCAGCTCGTTCTCGAAGTCGTTCTCGCTGTATGGCGAACGCGTCGGTGCACTGTCCATCGTCACCGATTCGAAAGAAGAAAGCACCCGCGTGCTGTCGCAAGTCAAACGCGTAATTCGCACCAACTACTCCAACCCACCGACCCACGGCGCGAGCATCGTTGCTGCCGTGCTCAACAGCCCTGAGCTGCGCGACATGTGGGAAACCGAGTTGGGCGAAATGCGCCAGCGTATCCGTGGCATGCGCAATCAGATGGTCGATCTCCTCAGCGCCAAGGCAGACTTCAGCTTCGTCGGTCGCCAGCGCGGCATGTTCTCCTACTCGGGCCTCAGCATTGAGCAAGTCGCCCGCCTGAAGAACGAATTCGGCATCTATGCACTGGATACCGGCCGTATCTGCGTTGCTTCGCTCAACCAGAACAACATCGAAGTCGTGACCAACGCGATCATCGAAGTTCTGTAAGCATGAATTGCCAAGGGGAGGCTTGACTTCCCCTTAGCAATCAGTAAGATACGCCACAGATTCCGCGATAGCTCAGTCGGTAGAGCAAATGACTGTTAATCATTGGGTCCCAGGTTCGAGTCCTGGTCGCGGAGCCAAACACCTGAAAAACCTCCAGTTGCGCTAAGCACTGGAGGTTTTTTCGTTTTGGGCAGGCTCATGCTCATGAGCCCGCCCCGCCCGTGGTATCAGCTACGGCCAATGGGGTAAAACACCCCACCACTCCATACCCCCAGCCATTCCTGCCCGTCGATCTGCTTCGGCACAGCCAGTTCCACCAACTGATAAAACACGTTGCGATGAATCAACGCTTCCAGATTCTGGCGCATGTGCACATAAGGCGACGGCTCCTGGGTTTGCGCATCGATCTCAAAACGCAACGGGTGCTCGGGCCCTGCCTCCACCTGATCTTCGACATTGCTGGTGAACTTCAGTACCTGCTGCTCTCCCGCCCCCTGCACATCCAGGGCCACCGCCACGAAGGGCACGTCATCGACCTGAATGCCGACCTTCTCCACCGGCGTGACCAGAAAGTAGTCATCGCCATCGCGGCGGATAATGGTAGAGAACAGCTTGACCATCGGCTTGCGCCCGATCGGCGTACCCAGGTAATACCAGGTGCCGTCACGGGCGATGCGCATATCGATATCACCACAGAAGTCCGGATTCCACAGATGCACCGGCGGCAAGCCCTTTTCGTCCTTTGGAATTTGCGCCAGTAGATCAATGGCCTTACCGGTATCCGTCATCACCTGCTCCTTAACGACTCATGCCTAAAAGGCTACGAGCGTAATCCTCAAGGGGTGGGCCGAGCAAATCTTCTGGCTTGTTGTCATGGAACGTCAGCAATCCGCCACGCGTGTTGATGCGCGTGGTGTCGATCAGGTACCGAGTACTGGTTTCAATCAGCATCAACTGCACCACGCCGGTATCCACACCCAGGCGGTCGACCGCTTGTTCGTCGTACCACTCGTCGCCATTGCCAATGCGATCGTCAGTGCGCGCGAAGCGGGCATAAAGCAGGTAATGGGCACCTACCCCGCGCGCCTCAACCAAGGCCTGCTCCAGCCCCAAGGGGCCTTGAGCGCGACGGACCATGGGGAAGTACTCGATAAAGCCCTTGAACGCCTCCTCGGCCACGACGTTGGGCCGTGGATAGGGACCCTTGCCTGGCGGGACGAATGCACCCTGGCCAATGTAAATGAATGAATCCGGCTGCAGGCGCACCGACAGCGAACGACGGGTGTCGCTATGATCGAGCAAACCAGCATCGCTCATGTGATAACGGACGCCCTCGCCCATATCGCTGACATTCATGCAGCCACCCAGCGCGATGAGCGCGAGCAGCACAACCAGGCTACGCATCTATCCTCCAATGGCCGGTGACGGAAAACCGGCGAATGGCCGACAGATGCAGCTTTTGCGCCAGTCTTAGCCGCCGATGATTTTCATCACCGTCGCCCCACCGGAAAACGCCAGCGCCTGCTTGTCACCCAGGGCCTTGAGCAGCAACCCTTGCAAGGCCGGCAACGCCTGATGGCGCGGTTTATCGAGCAGGTCGCCGACATAGTGACGGTTGTTCGAGGAGAGGCAGCCATGCAACCAGCCGGTGGAAGACAGGCGCAAGCGCGAACAGGTGCGACAGAAAGGCACGCTTTCGTTAGCGATGACGCCAAAGTAGCCGCGCCCGGGAATTTGATAGCGCAATGCGGTGGCATCGACCGGTGCATTGGCCTGCAGGTATTCGTAACGCTCGGCAATTAACTGCAGCAGGTGATCGAGGCCGACAAATTGCTGCAGGAATGCATTGCTGTCGCGCGCCAGGTGACCCATGCGCATCAACTCGATAAAGCGCAACTCGTAACCGCGATCAAGGCAGTAATCCAGCAGCGGCACGACCTGATCGAAGTTCTGCCCGCGCAAAGGCACCATGTTGACCTTGATTTTCATCCCGGCCGCACTCGCCTGCTGCATACCGTCGAGTACCGTTGCAAGGTCTCCACCGCGAGCGATGCGACGAAAGGCGTCGGGATCGAGCGTATCGAGGGAAACATTCAAACGCCGTATGCCCACCTCTCGCAGCAGGGGCAACTTGCGCGAGAGCAACTGACCATTGGTGGTCAAACTGATTTCATCCAGGCCAAGACCTGCGACCGAGGTCAGAAAGGATTCGAGCTTTGGGCTGACCAGCGGTTCGCCCCCGGTGACGCGCAAACGTTCGATACCAGCGGCTTCGATCAGATAGGCAACGCCTCGGGCCATGGCCTCGGCAGATAACTCGTCCTGAGCCGCCACCAGACGCTTGCCGTCGGGTACGCAATAGGTGCAGGCATAATTGCAGGCAGCAGTCAGGCTGACACGCAAGTTGCGAAAACGCCTGCCTTGGCGATCGACGATCATTGAGGTGACTCCGGCATGGATGAATCGGGCCTGCAAAACCTGACTCAAAAATCAGGTTTTTGCAAGCCTCTTGCAAGAGTATAGGCCTCAAGCCTCATCGCAAGCGGGCTTGCGCCCGAAGCAAGGCGTCAGTTGCCAGCAGGATCCGGGTCGCGCTTGCGCTTGTTGCCCATGCGCACACCGATGTCCATCAGGAACTGGAAGAAACCTTCCTGATCTTCCAGAACATTACTCCAGAACGGCGAGTGATACAGCGCTACGGCGCCATGTACCAGCGCCCAGGCGGCGCAATAATGGAAGTACGGCGGCACGTCTTCGAGCTTGCCTTCGCTGATACGCCCCTTGATGAGCAAGGTCAGACGCTCGAAGTTGGAGGCACGGATCTTGTGCAACTCTTCGACCATCTCAGGCACCTGGTTGCCCTTGACCACCTTTTCTTCGAGACGATCGAACAAGCGATAGCGTTGCGGATCGCGCATACGGAATTCGAAGTAGGCACGCGACAGGGCTTCCTTGTCGCGATCAACATCGGCAGAGTGCAACAGTTCGTTCAAATCGCGCTCGTAGTCGAGCATCAGGCGCAGGTAGATCTCCGCCTTGGATTTGAAATGCTTGTAGATCGTGCCTTTGCCGATACCGACTGCATCAGCGATCATCTCGACGGTGACACTGTCTTCACCCTGTTCGAGAAACAGCTTTAGCGCGGTATCGAGAATCTCTTGCTCACGGCGACGAAACTCACGGACCTTACGAGGTTCTTTCTGCATAAGAAGGACTGGATCAAAATCGAAGCCGGTTATTATGCCTAACTTGCGCCAAAATGCACGGATCATCCAACCATGTCTATGTTTCTTGATGAATTTGCACAGGCTCCGGGCCTTCGCTACCTGAATCATGCCGCGGTCGCACCTTGGCCCAAAAGGGCCAGCCAGGCGGTCTCACGCTTCGCTGACGAAAACGTTTTCCTCGGTGCCAGGGACTATCCCCAGTGGATGGTCATGGAGCAACGCCTGCGAGAACGCCTGATGCGCCTGACCAACGCGCCATCGATCGACGACATCGCCTTGGTCAAGAACACTTCCGAAGCACTCTCGTTCGTGGCCTTCGGTCTCCAGTGGCAGGTAGGCGACCAGATCGTCATCAGCGATGAAGAATTCCCTTCCAATCGCATCGTCTGGGAAGCCTTGGCCGACCAAGGCGTGCACGTGATTCAGGTAAGCCTCAAGGGACAAGACCCGGAGGCCGACCTGCTCGCCGCATGCGGCGACCGGGTGCGCTTGCTGGCCATCAGTGCGGTGCAATTTGCCAGCGGCCTGCGCCTGGACCTGGTCCGACTTGGCCAAGGCTGCCGCGAACGCAAGGTGCTGTTCTGCATCGACGCCATCCAGCAGTTGGGTGCCCTGCCCTTCGACGTCCAGGCCTATCAGTGCGACTTCGCCATGGCCGATGGTCACAAATGGATGCTTGGCCCTGAAGGCCTTGGGGTTTTCTATTGCCGCGAGGACATTCGCCCGCAGCTCAAACTGAGCGAGTACGGCTGGCACATGCTTGAGCATATGGGGGACTACACCCGCAGTGACTGGAAGCCCGCTCATAGCGCCCGCCGCTTCGAATGTGGCAGCCCGAACATGCTCGGCGCGGCCGCGCTGGATGCCAGTTTGTCACTGCTGGAAGAAATCGGCATGCAGCAGGTGTCCGCGCTCGTGGCAGAGCGAGTGCAATGGCTCTACGAAGGGCTGTCTGCCATTCCCGGCGTACGCTTGCACAGTCCGCAAGACCCACAACGCCGCTCTGGCATTGTGTCGTTCAGCATTGCCGGAAAGGATAACGCCAAGGTTTATCAGCAACTCAATCAGGAACAGGTGGTGTGCATTCCTCGCGGGCCTGGCGTGCGTTTTTCCCCGCATTTCTATACCACTAAACAGATAATCGACGAAACTTTGCTAATCGTGCGCCAGATTGCAGAGCGATGAGCGATCAGCAGCGGTGGGCGTATTCCAAATCTGTTTAAAAAACGAGCAACCACCGCTGGCAGCCAGCCAATCCTGGCCAATACTTCAGGTGTTGGCGCGACGCATCCCCCCAAGTGGCGCGCCGATAAAGGTGCTCAGGGACCGCGTACCTTTGTTTTACTCCTAATGGTCTTAACCCGGATTCACCCCCCAGAACCCGGGTTTTTTTTGCCTGTCGTTCAGCCTTGCCAGCCGCTCAGCTCACCCGCGCGAGGGGGAACAAACGCTTGAAGTTCGCCGTGGTCTGCTCAGCCAACTGCTCATAGCGCTCCCCGCGCACCATCGCCACGAACTCTGCCACTTCGCGCACATACTGCGGAAGGTTCGCTTTGCCGCGATAGGGAATGGGCGCCAGGTAAGGTGAGTCGGTTTCCACCAACAGGCGGTCGACCGGCACCTGGCGGGCGACATCGCGCAAGGCATCGGCGTTGCGGAAGGTGACGATACCGGACAGCGAGATGTAATAGCCCAGGTCCAGCGCGGCCTTGGCCATATCCCAGTCTTCGGTGAAGCAATGCAGGACACCCGCCTGGCTCAAGTCCGCTTCCCGCAGCAGGGCCAGCGTGTCTGCGCGCGCTGCACGGGTATGAATGATGACTGGCTTGCCGGTCGCCTGCGCGGCCTGCAGGTGCAAGCGAAACGAGTCCTGCTGAACCTGGGCAGCTTCAGGCTCATAGTGATAGTCCAACCCGGTTTCGCCGATGGCCACTACATGGGGGTGTTCCAGCTCCTTGAGCAGCCAGTCGAGCGGCGGCGCGCCATCCGGCGTCAAGTCCAGAGGATGGATACCCACCGAGCAGTCCACGTCGCTGTAGCGCTCGCTCAGGTCCTTGACAGCCTGGGCGTTGTCGGCACTGACGCCGATGCACAAAAAGTGACCGACGCCGCGCGCACGGGCAGCATCCAGGGCCGCGTCAAGCGAGCCTTGGTGGGCAGTTAGATCGAGACGATCGAGGTGGCAATGGGAATCTACAAGCATGGGCACATCACAACACTAAAAAAATTAAGGGGCCGTGCGACTCAACGCTGGCCGGGCAACATGGCCCAGGACGCCAGTAAAGCCTCAAGCAAAAGCACGCGGTTGAGGTTGGCCTTGGCCAGGACTTTCTGACGCTGGGCAAGGATCCAGTCCTGCATTTCCAGAACCTTGTTCTGGCCACTCTTCTGCGCCAGGTACTGAACCACCTTGCGCATGTCATTCAAGCCTAAACCTTCCTCGTCCTCGGTCAACTGATAGCGCAGAACCAGGTTGGACCAGTCGCAGAACCAGTCGAACAGTTGCAACAACGGAATGCTGCTCCAGGCCTCGGCCAGTTGACTGGGGGACTGTTGCTGCTTGAGCAGCTTCTTCACGCCATCAACCACCAGCGCACGCTGCTCTCGTACACCCTGAGCCTGCAGACTGACCGCCGCCAGGGGCGAACCTGCAGCTAGGCTTAGCAACTCAAGGCGTTCCTGCTCATCGCACTCAGGCAATGCCGTGTTCAGCCACGCCAGACTTTGCCCGGCATCAGGCAACGGGCAGGCCTGCTGCACGCAACGACTCTTGATGGTTGGCAGCAATCGGCTGGGCTGGTGGCTGACCAGGAGCAAAATGGTGCTGCCCGACGGCTCTTCCAGGCTCTTGAGCAAGGCGTTGGCAGCATTGATGTTCATCGCCTCGACCGGCTCGATCAACACCACCTTGCGCCCACCCAACTGCGCGGTCTGAACCACAAAGGACACCAAGTCACGCACCTGATCGACCTTGATGGGCTTGTCAGCCTCCTCCGGCTGCAACACATAGTTGTCCGGGTGGCTGCCGGCTGCGAGCAACAGGCACGATTTGCACTGCCCACATGCCTCCAGGCCGGCGGGTCGCTGACACAGCAACAGCGCCATCAGGCGCTCAGCCAGGGCGCGCTTGCCAATGCCTTGTGGCCCATGCAACAGATAAGCGTGAGCATGCTGGGTTCGCCCAGCCAGTTGCTGCCACAGGGCCTGCTGCCAAGGGTAGGCTTCAGCCACGGCAACGTTCCAGTATCTGCGGCATCAAGGCATCAAGCGCCTGCTGCACCTGAACCAGTGACTGCGCGGCATCAATCAGCTTGTACTGTTGCGGGGTTGCCTGGGCGCGCGCCAGATAGGCCTGACGCACAGCCTCGAAGAAAGCCTGGCCTTCCTGTTCGAAGCGATCCAGACGACCACGGGCCGCCGCCCTGGAGAGACCGATTTCCACCGGCAGATCGAACACCAGGGTCAAGTCGGGGCGCAGTGCACCTTGAACAAAATTCTCAAGCGTGGCGATACGCTCCAGCGACAAGCCACGACCACCGCCCTGGTAGGCGTAGGTCGCATCAGTGAAGCGATCACAGAGCACGATGGCGCCACGCGCCAAGGCCGGACGAATCACTTCTGCCAGATGCTGGGCACGGGCGGCAAACACCAGAAGCAGTTCGGTGTCGGCGTTCATTTTTTCGTCGCTAGGGGCCAGCAGCAATTCGCGAATTCGCTCGGCCAGCGGCGTGCCACCCGGCTCACGGGTCAACACTACATCCAGGCCCTGGGCACGCAGGCGCTCGGCCAGGTATTCGCGGTTGGTGCTTTTGCCTGCCCCTTCGGGACCTTCCAGGGTGATAAACAAGCCGGTCACAGGCAGTCCTTACGATTGATCATTGCGGTGAGGTCTCAGGGGCAGGTGCCGACGGCTCAGGCTCCGGCTCAGGATTGGCCTCAGTGGGTTCCTGGGTCTTTGGTTCGACCTCAGGCTCGGATTCGATCACAGGTGCCGGGCTGGAACGGTAATCAGCACGACGCTTGATCTGGTACTCGCGAACCGCCGAATTGTGGGCATCCAGGTCGTCGGAGAAAACATGGCTACCATCGCCACGAGCGACAAAGTACAAGCTGGTGCCCGGCGCCGGATTCAATGCAGCATGGATGGCCTCACGCCCGACCATGGCGATCGGCGTCGGCGGCAGGCCAGCATTGGTGTAGGTGTTGTACGGCGTCGGCTGGCGCAGATCGGCACGGGTAATCTTGCCATTGTAGCGCTCGCCCATGCCGTAGATTACCGTCGGGTCAGTCTGCAGCAGCATGCCCAGGCGCATGCGGCGCACGAACACCCCGGCTATCTGACCGCGCTCTTGCGGTACGCCAGTTTCCTTCTCTACCAGCGAAGCCATGATCAACGCCTGATAAGGATCACGATAGGGTAAGTCAGCGGCCCGCTCCGCCCACTCCTTGGCCAATACTTCATCGAGACGTGCGTAGGCCTGCTGGAGGAACTCTACGTCGGACATGCCCCGTACAAAACGGTAGGTGTCCGGAAAAAAGCGCCCTTCCGGAAAAACCCCGGGGTGACCGAGCTTATCCATCACCTCGGCATCGCTGAGGCCGTCGAGTGTCTGTTTGATTTTTTCGTGCTTGGCCAACGCCGAGCGAACCTGGCGGAAATTCCAGCCCTCGACCAAGGTCAGGCTGTACTGCACGACATCGCCACGGCGCCAGACCTCGAACAGGTCGCGCACGGTCATGCCGGGTGTCATACGGTACTCGCCGGTATGCAACGGCACCCCAACCATATTGAAACGCCAGTACAGGCGCAGCCAGAAGGCGTCATCCAGCAGGCCTTGGCTTTCCATGCGGTAGAACATGCGATTGGGGTTGGTACCGGTAGGCACGTCAAGCAGTTGCTCCTGACTGACGTGCAGGGTCTGCTCAAGCGCCGAGTTCACTTTCCAGGCCGAAAACCCCAGGACCAGGCCTGCCAGGATCAATCCGGTCTCCAGCAGCACCAAGAATTTACGTCTCACGAATCAATTATCCAGTAGCGTACGGGCAATGGCCTGCAGTTTACGGGTGAGCGGACCCGGCGACCAGTTCAGCGATACAAATGCACACACAGGCCAGATCCCGTAGACGCTGTTGCAAAGAAACACTTCATCGGCCTGCTCCAGGTCCTGCAGGGTTAAATCGGTAATGCGTACCGGGATCGCAGCCAATGCAGCCTGCTCAAGCAAGGCGGCGCGCATCACTCCCGCCACGCCACAACGGCTCAGATCAGGCGTCAGCAGTTCACCGTTACGGACCAGGAAAAGATTGCTGTAGACCCCTTCCACCAACCGCCCCGACGTATCGCGCATCAAGCCTTCGGCGTACTCGGCACCTTGCCACTCGGCACGTGCCAGCACCTGCTCGAGGCGATTGAGATGCTTGAGGCCGGCCAAAAGCGGTTGCTCTGCAAGACGAGTGGTGCAGGCAAACAGCCGAACACCCTGTTCGGCATGCTGGGCAGGGTATGCGGGTAACGGACTACCCTGAAGGATGCGTCGTGGTTGCGCCCCCACAGCAGACGCGTAGCCGCGCTGGCTGTCACCCCGAACGAGCATGAATTTGAGCACGCCATCACCGAGCAAGCTGGCATAGCGGCTCAACTCTTCGCGAATCAGCGCGTGATCGGCGCTGATTGCCAGGCGCTGGCAACCCAGCGCGAGACGTTGAAGATGATGGTCGAGCAACGATGGCCGCCCGGCCCTGACGGCAATGGTCTCGAACAGACCATCGCCGTAGGCCAACGCACGACTTTGCAGATTGACTGCATCTGCCGGCAGACCATCGATCCAGCTGTGCATCAATCGGCGAACCGGCGGAACACCAGCGAGCCATTGGTACCGCCAAAACCGAAGGAGTTGGACAGCACGATATCGATCGGCATGTTGCGCGCCTCGTGCGGCACGAAATCCAGATCACAACCGGCGTCCGGCTCATCGAGGTTGATCGTCGGCGGCGCCACCTGTCCATTGATAGACAGCACACTGAAAATTGCCTCTACCGCACCGGCCGCGCCCAGCAGGTGGCCAGTCATTGACTTGGTCGAGCTGACGGCCAACTTGTAGGCATGATCGCCAAACACTGTCTTGAGTGCCGACGACTCAGCCAGGTCACCGGCTGGCGTGGAGGTACCATGAGCGTTGACGTAGTTCACCTGATCAGGGTTCAGGCCGGCATCTCGCAGAGCGTTGACCATGCAACGCGCCGCACCGCTGCCATCTTCTGGCGGTGAAGTCATGTGATAGGCGTCACCACTCATGCCAAAACCAACCAGCTCGGCATAGATGGTTGCCCCACGCGCCTTGGCGTGCTCAAGCTCTTCAAGCACCAGAGCACCAGCACCGTCGGCGAGGACAAAACCATCCCGGCCCTTGTCCCACGGACGGCTTGCGCGCGTCGGGTCGTCATTGCGGGTCGACAGCGCACGCGAGGCACCAAAGCCGCCCATGCCCAGACCGCAGGCCGCCATTTCCGCGCCGCCGGCAATCATCACGTCGGCTTCACCGAAAGCGATGTTGCGCGCCGCCATACCGATACAGTGGGTACCCGTGGTGCAGGCCGTTGAAATGGCGTAGTTAGGTCCCTGTACACCCAGGTGGATCGACAGGAAACCGGAAATCATGTTGATGATCGAACCCGGCACGAAGAACGGCGAAATGCGCCGAGGGCCTTGCTCGTGCAGAGTCCGGCTGGTTTCTTCGATATTGGTCAGGCCACCGATACCTGAGCCCATGGCTACGCCAATGCGCTCACGGTTGGCGTCGGTCACTTCCAGGCCGGCGTTGCGCACTGCCTGAAAACCGGCTGCCAGGCCGTACTGTATGAACAGATCGAGCTTGCGGGCTTCCTTGACCGACAGGTACTGCTCAACCTCGAAGCCCTTTACCGAGCCGCCAAAACGGGTGGAGTAGGCAGTCAGGTCCGTATGTTCAATCAGACCTATGCCACTGCGGCCAGCCAGAATGCCCTGCCAACTGCTCGGCACATCCGTGCCCAGTGGCGACAGCATACCCATACCGGTGACCACGACGCGTCTACGCGACACAGCACTCTCCTTATTCAATTGACTTCATCTCTTGTAAAGAAAAAACCGCACGCCGGCGAAGGCAGTGCGGTTTTTCCATGACAAGAAGCGACGACTACAACGTCTTAAGCCTGGTGGCTGGTGACGTAGTCGATAGCAGCTTGAACAGTAGTGATCTTCTCAGCTTCTTCGTCAGGGATTTCGGTCTCGAATTCCTCTTCCAGAGCCATCACCAGCTCAACGGTGTCAAGGGAATCGGCACCCAGATCTTCAACGAAGGAAGCGGTGTTCACAACTTCTTCTTCTTTAACGCCCAGTTGCTCGGCGACGATTTTCTTGACGCGTTCTTCGATGGTGCTCATACCTTGTTTTCACTCCTAATGGACATATGTCAGGCGGCTGGCCGGTGTGTAAGTGTATAGAAAGACGTCTGCTTTTCAAGCGCAACACGCCTCGCCAGACCACACCTGCCAACCGACTAGAATCTGGTTGCAGCTTTATAACGGATTTTAGACAGCTCGTATGACATTTTTTTGAAGCAATCCGTCACATTAGATTTACATGTACATGCCGCCGTTGACCGGAATGGTCGCGCCAGTCACGTAGCCTGCGCCTTCAGAGGCCAGGAAAGCCACCACATTGGCGATCTCCTGAGCCTGGCCCAGACGCCCCAGGGGAATCTGAGTCTGCAGTGCTTCGCGCTGAGCTTCTGGAAGTTCGCGGGTCATGTCGGTATCAATGAAACCGGGAGTCACCGAGTTCACAGTAATCGAGCGCGAGCCCACTTCACGGGCCAGCGCACGGCTGAAACCTTCCAGGCCAGCCTTGGCTGCCGCATAGTTTACCTGCCCGGCGTTGCCCATGGCACCCACTACCGAACCGATGCTGATGATACGACCCCAGCGCGCCTTGGTCATGCCACGCAGGACGCCCTTGGACAGACGGTAGAGACTGTTGAGGTTGGTGTCGATGACATCGAACCACTCGTCGTCCTTCATGCGCATCATCAGGTTGTCGCGGGTGATACCGGCGTTGTTGACCAAAATGGCCGGCGCACCGAACTGCTCCTGGATCTTGGCCAGGGTAGCGGTGACAGACTCGTCGCTGGTCACGTTCAATTCCAGGCCGGTACCGTTGATGCCGTGCTCCTTGAGGGTCGCAGCGATGCGCTCGGCGCCCGATGCGGAGGTGGCAGTACCGATTACGGTAGCGCCAAGACGGCCCAGTTCCAGGGCGATAGCCTGGCCAATACCACGGCTGGCGCCGGTAACCAGGGCAACTTTACCTTGCAGGCTCATGCAAGCTTCTCCTAAATCAGGCCAGCGCCGCGCGGGTGGCGGCGACAGCATCCGGGGTGTTGAGGTTGTAGGTGGTCACGCCGTCGGCGCAACGCTTGTTCAGGCCAGCCAGGACCTTGCCTGGGCCGCACTCGACTAGCTGTACCGCACCGTTGGCGGCCAAGGTCTGCACACACTCGACCCAACGCACCGGCTTGTACAGCTGCTCCAGCAGGTCACGCTTGAGCGTATCGAGATCGGCAGCTACGGCGGCGCTAACGTTCTGTACAACAGGAATTTGCGGGACCTGCCAGTCAATGGCATTGACGCTCTCGGCGAAACGCTCGGCAGCCGGGCGCATCAGCTCGCAGTGCGATGGAACGCTCACCGGCAATGGCAGTGCACGCTTGGCGCCCTTGGCCTTGCACGCTTCCATGGCGCGTTCGACTGCTGCCTTGGCCCCGGCAATTACCACCTGCCCCGGCGAGTTGAAGTTGACTGCGCTGACCACTTCGCCCTGAGCCGCTTCGGCACAAATGGCGACGACGTCAGCGTCGTCCAGGCCGAGAATCGCAGCCATGGCACCCTGCCCGGCCGGAACGGCCTCCTGCATGAGCTCGCCACGGCGCTTGACCAGCTTCACGGCGTCGCCAAGGCTCAGGCTGCCAGCAGCAACTAGAGCGCTGTACTCGCCCAGGCTGTGGCCGGAAACGAAAGCAGGGCGCGCACCACCTTCGGCCAACCACAAGCGCCACAGCGCAGTGGAAGCAGTAAGAATGGCCGGCTGGGTTTTGTCGGTTTGGTTGAGTTGCTCTTCCGGACCGTTCTGGGTCAGTGCCCAGAGGTCATAGCCCAGAGCCTCGGAGGCCTCGCGGAAGGTATCAATGACCAGCGGATACTGGGCGCCCAGCTCGGCAAGCATACCGAGGGACTGCGAACCTTGACCGGGAAAGACGAATGCGAGGGATGCAGACATTGAACAAGCCCCTAATGATCTTGTCGTCGGAAATTAAGCGCCCAGCAATCGACTGAGCGCAAGAAACTGAAAACTTGGATGGTAACGAAGACCAAGCGGTCACATTTAACCACTTCCCAAGCCATATGCCTAAAGCAACAAGTCTTCCAAACGGCCATGCAGACGCTGCGGAAGGTTCTCCTGAATCTCGATCAAAGCACGTTGGATAGCACTCTGAAAGCCCTGCACACCTGCAGAACCATGACTCTTGATAACGATCCCCTGCAGCCCTAGAAAGCTTGCGCCATTATGTCGCGCCGGCGCCAGATCGGCCTGCAGACGCTTGAGCAGCGGCATTGCCACAGCACCAGCAAGACGCGCGCCGATACCGCCCTTGAACAAGGCCTCGATGCGCGAGGCGATCATCGTCGCCAGACCTTCACTGGATTTGAGCAGGATGTTACCAACGAACCCGTCGCAGACCACCACATCCGCTTCGCCGCGATACAGGCCATCACCTTCGACAAAGCCTATGTAGTTAAGCCCGCGGGCATTCTGCAGCATGCTGGCGGCGAGCTTGACTTGCTGATTACCCTTGATGTCTTCGGTGCCGACATTGAGCAACGCCACGCGTGGCCGGGAAATACCCAAAGCCTGCGCAGCCACGGAGCCCATGACAGCGAACTGAAAAAGATTGTCCGCACTGCAATCAACATTGGCACCCAGGTCGAGCAACTGACAGTAGCCCGTCTGCGTAGGAATGGCCGCGACCATGGCCGGGCGATCGATACCTGGGAGGGTCTTGAGCACGTAACGCGACAGCGCCATCAGCGCACCCGTGTTACCTGCACTGACGCAGGCCTGAACCTTGCCATCACGCAATAATTCCAACGCCACACGCATGGACGAATCTGGTTTTCCGCGCAACGCCTGGGACGGCCGCTCATCCATGCCGATCACTTCGCTAGCTGCAACAATTTGCAGGCGCGCGCGATCCGCTGCCGACTGGCCAGCAATGAGATCTTCAAGGAGAGAGGGTTGACCGACAAGGGTCAGGTGTAACGAGGGAGTAGCCGATAGACAAGCAATACTTGCCTGAACAATGCTGCGGGGACCGAAGTCCCCGCCCATTGCGTCAATCGCGATGATCTGAGCGGACAAGGATTACTCGTCAGCGCCCTTGTCGATCACTTTACGACCACGGTATACGCCTTCTGGCGATACGTGGTGACGCAGGTGTACTTCACCAGTGGTTTTCTCTACGGACAGAGCGTTTTCCGAGAGAGCATCGTGCGAACGACGCATGTCACGGGCAGAGCGGGATTTTTTGTTCTGCTGAACAGCCATAATTGATTAACTCCTAAACGTTTGGGTCACGCTTTAACTGCGCCAATACACTGAACGGGTTGGACCGTGTTACCTCGTCCTTGCTCGGTTCGGGCTCATCGGCGCCCGCCGGCTGCTGGCATTCTTCCGGATGATGAGCAGGCACGATGGGCAAGGCAAGCAAAAGCTCTTCCTCGACCAAGGCCTGCAGATCCAAAGGATCTTCGCCCAGTTCCAGCACGTCATAACCTTTCGGCAACGACTGGGTATTCGCACCCTCCTTCACCACAGCGTAAGTACTTTCGCTGTGGATCGGCAGGGTGACCAGCTCAAGACAACGCTGGCAAACCATTTTGACCTCGACGCTCAGTTCGGTGTGGATAACCACAGCCTTCTGCTCGTCTCGCTCAAAATCGAATTTAGCCTGCACCGTACCGACATTGTCGGAAAGCGGGTCGCAGAGTCTCTCCAAATCGGCGAGCTGCAGCGTTCCTTCGAGAGAAACACCACGATCGGCCAATTTGCGCGGGTCAACGTGAGGTGGAATCGGGTCATTCAACATAGGCGCAGCATTCTAGGGATGCCCCCCGCCCCTGTCAAAGGAAATTCGGTTCCGTTCAGCATGTTAGAATCGTTTCACCTGCCCAGGAGTTTACCATGCTGCCTTTATTACTGGCTTCCAGCTCACCGTACCGGCGTGAATTGCTTGAACGCTTGCGCCTCCCTTTCAGCTGGGCGTCCCCTGATATCGACGAACAGCGCCTGCCCGACGAGCCCGCCGCAGACCTAGTGAAGCGCCTGGCCCGGGAAAAAGCCATGGCCCTTGCCACCAGCCATCCCGACCACCTGATCATCGGCTCCGACCAGGTTGCCGTGCTCGGCGAACAAATACTTGGTAAGCCACACACCTTCGAGCGGGCCTGCGAGCAATTACTGGCCGCCAGCGGTAACCATGTCACCTTTCTCACCGGCCTGGCGCTTCTCAACAGCAAGACCGGCGACTGCCAGGTCGACTGCATCCCCTTCACCGTCAATATGCGCGAACTGGACCTGGCCCGCATCGAGCGCTATTTGCGCGCCGAAGAGCCCTACGACTGCGCTGGCAGCTTCAAGGCCGAGGGCTTGGGCGTCAGCCTGTTCCAGAGCACCCATGGCGTAGACGCCACCAGCCTGGTGGGCCTGCCACTGATCCGTCTGGTAGACATGCTGTTGAGCGAAGGCGCCTGCCTCCCCTGACTCGCTGCATGTCGTACAAGTCGCACAATATAAAAAGCCGGCACCAAGGCCGGCTTTTCACTCAATGCGCCTCAGCGCAACGATGGCCCCTGAAAGCCCATCCACATTGCCAGGCGCTCGGCAATGCTGGTGCCCAGGCGCTTGGAGAAACGGTCGAAGGGTGACTCTTCAACCGTGAAGTCGACCAACTCCTTTTCACCCACCACCTCACGCGCCACGTAACTGGCACTCCCCAGCCCATCAACCAGCCCCAGCGCCACGGCTTGCTCGCCAGACCAGATCAGGCCACTGAACAGCTCAGGGTGTTCCTTGTCCTTCAAGCGCTCACCACGGCCCTGCTTGACGCTGGCAATGAACTGCTTGTGCGTGGTTTCCAGCACACCCTGCCAGAACGCGGTTTCCTCGGGCTTTTGCGGCTGGAACGGATCGAGAAACGCCTTGTGCTCGCCCGCCGTATAGGTGCGCCGTTCGACACCGAGCTTCTCCATGGTACCGACAAAACCGTACCCAGCCGCAGTAACACCAATGGAACCGACCAGACTGGCCTTGTCGGCGTAGATCTGATCTGCAGCGCTGGCAATGTAATACGCGCCGGAAGCCCCCAGATCACTGATCACCGCATACAGTTTGATATCCGGATACTCAGCCCGCAGACGACGAATTTCGTCATAGATGTAGCCCGACTGCACAGGACTGCCGCCTGGACTATTGATACTCAGAATGACCGCCTTGGTCTTCGCGTCCTTGAAGGCTTCGCGCAAGCCACCCACGATATTGTCGGCACTGGCAGGCTCCTGATCGGCAATCACGCCGCGCACCTCAACCACCGCAGTGTGATTGACGCTGCGTGAAGCGGCTTTGTCCATGCTCGTCAGCGGGCTGAACAAGGCCAGAATGCCAAACAGGTAGGCAAAGGTCAGCAACTTGAAAAAGATGCCCCAACGCCGCGCCCGGCGCTGCTCCTGCACCCCCGCCAGAAGGGTTTTTTCCAACAGCTTCCAGCTTTTCTGATCTTCGCCGCTTTCGGCGCTTGGCGCCTTCCATTCGTCAGCCATGCTCACCTACCTTGGAATTGCTGCCGCAGGCGACCGGCTCAGCCAGGCCTGCAAATGTGAAAAGTGATCAATACAGACCTGCGGCCCGAATGCGCCCAGCGCTTGCGGCGACATGGCGCCATAGCCAACGGCCACCGAATGCATGCCGGCGTTGCTCGCCATCAACAAATCAAAGGCCGAATCGCCAACCATCAGCGCACGACCCGGCTCGACCTGGCAATGCAGCAGTATTTCCTCGAGCATCTGTGGATGAGGCTTGCCACGGGTCTCATCGGCAGCGCGGGTGATATCGAAATAATCCTGCCAACCATTGGCCCGCAACACCCGATCCAACCCGCGTCGAGCCTTGCCCGTCGCTACCGCCAGACGGTAGCCCTGGAGACGAAATGACTCCAACGATTCCACCACACCTTCGAACAGGGGCGACGGCTGCTGATCAAGAGTCATGTAGACATCAGCATAGTGCTGCCGAAACACCGCCACCTGATCGTCACTCAAGTGCGGATACAAGGTGCTGATGGCTTCAGGCAGCGCCAGGCCGATAATGCCCTTGACGGCGTCATCAGCGCAGACTGCATGTCCGGCACGCCCGGCAGCCACATGCATTGCCTCGACGATACGCCCGATTGAATCAGCCAGGGTGCCGTCCCAATCGAAGATCAGCAGATCGTAATCACGCCGCACTCAAGCGCTCCACAGTCTTGGACCACATTTCATCAACCGGCGCCTCGAGCTTGAGCTCACCACCGTCAGGCAGTGGCACGGTCAGCGCATAGGCGTGCAGAAACAGGCGCTTGCCACCCAGGTCGCGGATTTCTCGACTGAAGTCTTCATCACCATATTTGCTGTCACCGGCAATGCAATGACCGGCATGCAGGGCATGAACACGGATCTGGTGAGTACGCCCCGTGATCGGGCGCGCCTCGACAATGGTGGCGAATTCACCGAAACGACGCAGGACGCGGAACAGCGTGAGCGCCTCCTTGCCCTCGTCATTGACCTCGACCATGCGCTCGCCGGAACGCAGGTTGCTCTTGAGCAAGGGCGCATTAACTTGTTTCTTCGCCGTGGCCCAATGGCCGCGGACCAGGGCCATGTAGCGCTTATCGACGCCATCACCGCGCAACGCCGCATGCAAGTGGCGCAACATGCTGCGTTTCTTGGCGATCATCAGCAGGCCCGAGGTGTCGCGATCCAGACGATGGACCAGCTCCAGCTCCTTGGCATCTGGGCGCATCTGACGAAAGGCTTCGATCACACCAAAATTGAGGCCGCTACCGCCGTGCACGGCGATACCTGCGGGTTTGTTCAATACGATCAAGGCCTTGTCTTCGTAGACAATCGCTGCCTCCAGGCGCTGAAGCAAGCCCTGGGCCACCGGTACAGGCTCATCGCGCTCAGGCAGACGAACGGGCGGTACGCGCACGATATCGCCAGCCTGCAACTTGTACTCAGGCTTGATCCGCCCCTTGTTCACACGCACTTCGCCTTTACGCAAAATACGGTAAATCAAGGTCTTGGGCACACCTTTGAGCGCAGTGATGAGGAAGTTATCGATTCGTTGCCCGGCAAGTTCCGGGGCGACCTCTATCAGCTGGACGCCGGAGGTCGGAGGGGTGTTAGTCGTCATTTGCCAATCATAACAATTTTTTATGGATTTGAAGCACTTAATGATTGCTGCTATAGTCGCGAACGCCGCCAAAAGCGGCTGGCCAGCGGACTCACGGCTTTTAGCCGGCCCTGACCGACGCAAAATCTCGAGGACGCGAGGCCGTCCGACGGGGCTTTTGCCAGTTTACAGAGTTGCCTGGAATCGCCACCAGCGCCGTGCAGAGAAGACCGATAAAAAACGACAAGAGCGGTGTTTTGCCCTCCCCCATGTTTTTTTCGATGCCACTCTGTCAGTGCCGTCAGTTTCACGCAGTCATGGTGAAAGCTTCGGAAATACCAGCCTTGAACATACAAAGGCGCGGGCTCCCGTATGGAGCTGGCGAAAATGCAACCCGTTGCGGATTCAGCGCGCGGCAGCACCCGAATTATCAGGGATACGTGTAGGGTGGAGATGCACAACCGTCGGACCGTGTAGTACTGCGTTCAGTCCATAGGCCTCCTGGCCTGGCGACCGGACCCGGTCTTGATCAAGATGCCCCCGGGGCGTCCACGGCCGAAGGCTGATTCCTCCTCCTGTCTGAGTGCATTTGACACCACAGCAAGCAGGACGCGTCGTCGCGACTTCGGCAGTACTGGGTTACCAGTCTGGCTCGACAGTCGCTGGACACGGGGGTGGCCCGCCACCCCTTGCGCACCTGACACCGACCGTGAGAAGTCGTGTGTGCCGAACGCCGTTTCCGGCAGCCCGGAAACCGACGGTATTACATGAAAAGAATGCTGATTAACGCGACTCAACCTGAAGAGTTGCGTGTAGCTCTGGTAGACGGCCAACGTCTCTACGACCTGGACATCGAGTCTGGTGCGCGCGAGCAAAAGAAGGCCAACATCTACAAAGGCCGGATCACCCGGATCGAACCTAGCCTGGAAGCCGCCTTCGTCGACTTCGGCTCCGAACGTCACGGCTTTCTGCCGCTGAAGGAAATCTCCCGCGAATACTTCAAGAAGTCCCCGGAAGGCCGGGTGAACATCAAGGAAGTACTCAGCGAAGGCCAGGAAGTCATCGTCCAGGTCGAGAAGGAAGAGCGCGGCAACAAAGGCGCAGCCCTGACCACCTTCATCAGCCTCGCCGGTCGCTACCTGGTACTGATGCCAAACAACCCGCGTGCCGGTGGCATTTCCCGCCGTATCGAAGGTGAAGAGCGCAATGAATTGCGCGAAGCCCTGAACGGCCTGGTTGCCCCTGCCGACATGGGTCTGATCGTACGTACTGCTGGCCTTGGCCGCAGCAGCGAAGAAATGCAATGGGACCTGGACTACCTGCTGCAACTGTGGACTGCCATCAAAGAGGCCTCCCAGGACCGCGCTGCGCCTTTCCTGATCTACCAGGAAAGCAACGTCATCATCCGCGCCATTCGCGACTACCTGCGCCAGGACATCGGCGAAGTGCTGATCGACAGCATCGACGCCCAGGAAGAAGCCCTGACGTTCATCCGCCAGGTGATGCCGCAGTACGCCAGCAAGATCAAGCTGTACGAAGACAGCGTCCCGCTGTTCAATCGCTTCCAGATCGAAAGTCAGATCGAAACTGCCTTCCAACGCGTGGTCGAACTGCCGTCTGGCGGCTCGATCGTTATCGACCCAACCGAAGCACTGGTGTCCATCGACATCAACTCGGCACGCGCCACCAAAGGTAGCGACATCGAGGAAACCGCACTGCAGACCAACCTGGAAGCGGCTGAAGAAATCGCCCGCCAGCTGCGCCTGCGTGATATCGGTGGCCTGATCGTCATCGACTTCATCGACATGACCCCAGCCAAGAACCAGCGCGCCGTCGAAGAAAAGGTCCGCGAATGCCTGGAAGCCGACCGCGCCCGCGTACAAGTCGGCCGCATTTCGCGCTTTGGCCTGCTGGAGATGTCTCGTCAGCGTCTGCGCCCTTCCCTCGGCGAAAGCAGCGGTATCGTTTGCCCACGCTGCAGCGGTACCGGCATCATCCGTGACGTCGAATCGCTGTCGCTGGCTATCCTGCGCCTGATCGAAGAAGAAGCCCTGAAAGACCGCACCGCCGAAGTTCGCGCCCAAGTGCCGATTCCAGTTGCAGCCTTCCTGCTCAACGAAAAACGCAACTCGATCACCAAGATCGAACTGCGCACCCGCGCTCGCATCGTCATTCTGCCGAACGACCATCTGGAAACCCCACACTTCGAAGTGCAGCGTCTGCGCGACGACAGCCCGGAAGCCCAGAGCAGCCAATCCAGCTACGAAATCGCCGCAACCGAGACCGAAGAGGCTCAGCCAACTGCCGCGACTCGCACCCTGGTTCGCCAGGAAGCTGCGGTCAAGACCGCTCCAGCGCGTGCCAATGCACCGGTTCCGACCGCTCCAGAGCAACCTGCCGCTCCGGCCCACGTCGCGCCTGAACCAAGCCTGTTCAAAGGCCTGGTCAAGTCGCTGGTCAGCCTGTTCGCCGGCAAGGACGAACCTGCTGCAGCGCCTGTAGTTGCCGAGAAGCCGACCACCGAGCGCCCACAGCGCAACGAAGAACGCCGTAACGGTCGCCAGCAGAGCCGCAACCGCAACGGCCGTCGCGATGAAGAGCGCAAGCCACGCGAAGAGCGCGCACCGCGTGAAGAGCGTCAACCACGCGAAGCGCGTGAAGAAACCCAGGCCCGCGAAGAGCGCGCACCACGTCAACCTCGCGAAGAACGCCAGCCTCGCGCCCCGCGTGAAGATCGCCGTACTCGCGAAGAACGCCCGGTCCGCGAACTGCGCGAAGCACTCGACACCGCTACCCCGGCAGTGCGCGAAGAGCGCCCTGAGCGTGCTCCACGTGAAGAGCGCCAGCCGCGTGAAGAACGCGCACCCCGCGAAGAACGTACGCCTCGTGAAGAGCGCGCGCCTCGCGAAGAACGTGCCCCGCGTGAAGAGCGTCAACCACGCCCACCACGTGAAGAACGCCAGCCAAGCCCGGCTATCGAAACCGCTGAAGCGGCTGAAGAGCAACTGCCTAACGAAGAACTGCTGCAGGACGACAACCAGGAAGGCACCGAGGGCGAACGCCCACGTCGCCGCTCCCGTGGCCAGCGTCGCCGCAGCAACCGTCGTGAGCGCCAGCGTGACGCCAATGGAAATGTGCTTGAAGGCTCCGAAGACGGCGCTGAAGAAGGCAACGAGCCTACCGGGGCCGAACTGGCAGCCGGCCTGGCCGTTACCGCTGCAGTTGCAACCAGCAACATCAGCGCTGATGCCGAAGCCCAGGCCAACGTCCAGGCAGAGCGCGCGACTGCTGCCGTTGAAGAAGCAGCTCCAGTGATTGCCCCAGCAACCACTGAGGTCGTTCCTGCAGAAACGGTTGAAGCGGTCGAGCCAGCAGCAATCGAACCGGTTGTGGTTGAAGCACCGAAACCAGTTGTAGCCGAGCAAGCAAGCATTGCTCCAGTTGTTGAGCAACCGGTCAGCGAGCCTGTGGCAGTCGTTGAGCCACGCGTTGAGCCGGTTGTCGAAGCGGTTGCCGAGCAAGCAGTTGAAGCGCCGGTTGAAGTTGCTGTTGTGGCAGAGCCCGCTGTCGAAGCACCACGCGCGCCAGAAGTTGTTCAGGCGCCTGTAGTCGAAGCTGAAGCAGCCCAACCAGTCGCCAGCGAACCAGCACCTGCTGTTGAGGAATCTACCCCTGCTGCCGAGCCAGTGGTGGTCGAAGCCCCGGTGATGCTGCCAAACGGCCGCGCACCAAACGATCCTCGCGAAGTACGTCGCCGCAAGCGTGAAGCTGAAGCAGCCGCCGCAGCCGCAGCCGCCAAGGCAGCAGAAGTCGAGCAGCAACCTGAAGCGCTGGACACTGCAGAAGAGCAAAAACCGCTCGTCTGAGCTGCGCTGAAATGAAAAGCCCCGCCAGGTAACTGGCGGGGCTTTTTATTGCCGCTATGAATGCAATCGACAGGGCTTTGTTACAACAGATTCGGCTCCATCTCGAGCGTGACGCCAAATCGCTCGAAGATATCTGCCTGGATTTTCTGCGCTAACTGATGCAGTTGCAGGCCACTGGCCTGACCGTAGTTGACCAGAACCAGAGACTGCAACCGGTGCACCCCGGCATCACCTTCACGAAACCCCTTCCAACCAGCTTGCTCGATCAGCCAGCCCGCAGCCAACTTGATCTGGCCATCAGCCTGTGGATAAGCCACCAGGTCCGGATGCTGCACACGGATCGCATCAGCCAGCACCGCAGTTACGATCGGATTTTTGAAAAAGCTCCCGGCGTTGCCCAGCTCTGCAGGGTCCGGTAGTTTTTCGCGGCGAATGGCGCAAATCGCATCGCTGATGTTCTGCGCCGTCGGGTGACTGACACCCTGCTCGCTCAGGCGTTGACGCACCGGACCGTAATCCAGATGAGCCTGCATGACTCGACTCAAGGCAAAACGAACACGCAGGATCAACCAGCGCCCGGGATTACGCTTGAATACGCTGTCCCGATAGGCAAAGGCGCACTCTTGCAGGCTGAAATCGCGCAGCTCGCCGGTCTGGCGATCCAACGCGGTCAGCCCGGCGAACACATCCTTGATCTCAACGCCGTAGGCACCGATATTCTGCATCGGTGCTGCACCGACGGTCCCAGGAATCAAGCTGAGGTTTTCCAGCCCGGAAAAACCCTGGGCCAGCGTCCACTGCACAAACTGATGCCAAGGCTCACCCGCCTCGGCCTCGACCACCACGCGCTCATCATCGGCAAGAATCCGCACACCGCGACTGACCATGCGCAGCACCAATGCCGGTACATCAGCGGTCAACAGCAAATTGCTGCCGCCCCCAATAACCAGCACCGGCACGTCCTGCGCCGCTGCCTGGGCCAGCGCCTGACGCACATCGTCGTCGTTGTGCGCTTCGGTGAAAAAGCGGGCTTTCACCTCGATACCGAAGGTGTTGTAAGGCTTGAGCGAAACCTGCTCCTGCCACTGCCTACTCATAGACGTCCTTTGAGTTCGATGACCAGTTTGCGGCACGCCTCTTCAATCAGGTCCAGCACCTGCTCGAATCCTTGCTCACCACCGTAATAAGGATCTGGCACCTCTTGCAGCGCGCTGTCGTAGCGCCGCAGGAACAAGTCGAGCTCCGCTTTCGCGCCAGCAGGCTGCATGGCCCGCAGGTTGCCAAGATTGCTCTCGTCCATTGCCAGAATCAGGTCGTACTCGGCGAAATGCCCAACCCGAACCTGCTGTGCTCGCTGCTGCGACAAATCATAACCGCGCAACTGCGCGGCACGACAGGTACGGCTGTCCGGTTGCTTGCCGACATGCCAGTCGCCGGTGCCGGCCGATGCCACTTCGATCAGCTCACTCAGACCTTCGACCTGAAGTTGGTGACGCAGGACACCCTCCGCCGTGGGCGAACGGCAAATGTTGCCCAGGCACACAAAAAGAACCCGCATCAAGCCTCCAGAATGCGCCTGACGCGCTCCAGATCTTGTGGTGTATCAACGCCCACAGGTGGCGCCTCGATTGCATCAGCCACATGAATGCGCACGCCATGCCAAAGTGCACGCAATTGCTCAAGCGACTCGGTGCGCTCCAACCAGCATGGCCCCCAACTGACAAAGTCATGGAGAAAGCCTGCACGGTAGGCATACATCCCAATATGGCGACGGTAAGGTACACCTTCGGGCAAGGTATCCTGGCCGCTGGCGAACACATCTCGCGCCCAAGGCAATGGCGCCCGGCTGAAGGTCAAGGCCAGGCCATTGCAGTCACTGACAACCTTGACGGCGTTGGGATTGAAAACCGCAGTGACGTCATCGATCGGTTCGGCCAAGGTGGCAATACCCGCCTCTGGATGCGCCGCGAGGTTTGCTGCCACCTGATCGATGATGATCGGTGGAATCAACGGCTCATCACCCTGGACATTGACCACAATAGCGTCAGCAGGCAAACCCAGCTTGGCCGCAACTTCAGCCAGGCGATCAGTACCGGAGTCATGATCCTCACGGGTCATCAGCACCTGCGCGCCGAAGGCTTCGCAGGCCTGATAAATACCGGCGTCATCAGTGGCAATCACTACACGGCTGGCGCTGCTTTTACACGCCTGTTCCCAGACGTGCTGGATCATCGGCTTACCGGCGATGGGCAGCAAAGGCTTGCCCGGCAGGCGTGTAGAGGCCAGCCGGGCGGGGATCACGACAGTGTAGGCCGGGGTCATTTATCCAGGCGCTCATCATCGGTCAGGGTGCGCGCTTCGCTTTCCAGCATGACCGGAATACCGTCGCGGATTGGATACGCCAGGCCTGCGCCTTTGCTGATCAATTCGGTTTTATCGGCACTGAGCTTGAGCGGGCCTTTGGTGATTGGGCAAGCCAGGATGTCGAGCAATTTGGTGTCCATGGGTATTCCTCAGGCCAGTGGCCGGAAAAAGAAACGAATCAGGAGTGCCGCGAGCCGGGTAACAAGCGATCAAGCTGAGCATCGAACCACACCCGGAAGGTCGGTGAAGGCACAGCATCGACCGCAAGGTACCACCAGTCGTCAGCAGCGAAGGCGCGGCATTTGACCGCGTCCTTCTCGGTCATGATCAGCGGGAGTGCAGGCGCAAAGCTCAAGGCTTGGGCGCTGTACTCCGCATGATCGGCAAAAGGGTGTGGCACAGGTCGCCAGTTTAGCCCCTGCAGGGTATTGAAGAAACGTTGCGGATTACCAATACCGGCCACCGCATGCACAGCCTGGCCTGCAGCGAAGTGATCCAGGCCTTTACGCTCACCGCTGCGCAAGTTGACCAGCGCCGTGGGCTGCAAGACAAAGGCAAAGCCGTCGTCGCGATCGGCGGTGGCCCCGTTGTAGAGCACTGCATCGACCTCTTGCAAACGCTCCACCGGTTCACGCAGCGGTCCGGCGGGCAAACAGCGCCGATTGCCCAGGCCTCGGGCGGCGTCGATCAACACCAGTTCCAGGTCACGGGCCAAGCGGTAATGCTGCATGCCGTCGTCACAGAGAATCAGGTCCAGCGACTCGCTGGCCAACAACGCCTGAACCGCGCGCGCGCGGTCGGGGTCGATCATCAAAGGCACGCCGCTACGCTGCACAATCAACAGCGGCTCGTCGCCAGCTTCGGCAGCATTGTGCTCGGCACGTACGCGCCAAGGCAGTTGCGCAGGTTTGGCGCCATAACCACGACTGACCACACCTACGCGCAACCCTTGCTGACGGCAATGGTCGATCAGCCACAGGATCATCGGCGTCTTGCCGGTGCCGCCAATGGTGATATTGCCCACCACGATAACCGGCACCGACGCACGATAACTGGGGCTATCCCCTGCGAGAAAACGCGCCCGCTTGCGCATCACTACACGCCGGTACAACGACTCCAGCGGACGCAGCAAGGCAAGTGCGGGATGTCCGGCATACCAGGCATCGAGCAAACGGTCGGTTAACGCCATCAAGGTGTCCCCTGAGCAGCCTCGACCGTGGTCATGCGCAATTGGCTGAAACCGAGTTTGCCGGCCGCATCCATGGCAGTGACCACCGCCTGGTGCGGGGTCTTGCCGTCGGCACTGATCGACAACGGCAGCTTGGTATCGCCTGCAGATTCTTTCTGCAGGGCCTCGGTCAGGGTCGCCAGGTCGCTCTTGGGCAGCAGGTTGTTATTCACCGAATACACACCGTCGGCGCTGATGGTGATATCCAAGTGCTTGACCTCGTCGTCGGGCGCAGGCGCGCCACTGACCGACTCAGGCAACTCGACCCGCAACTGGGTTTCGCGGGTAAACGTAGTCGTCACCACAAAAAACAGCAGCAGGATGAACACCACGTCAATCAGCGATGCCAAGTTGATATCCACGGTCTCCCGGGCCTTGCGCCGAAATTTCACGCCTTGCCCTCGGCCAGGTCGACATCACGGTCGCCCTGCACCACTTCGACCAACTTGATGGCTTCTTGCTCCATGCCGACAACCAACTCGTCGATACGACGCTGCAGGAAGCGATGGAAGAACACCGACGGGATACCGACCATCAAGCCTGCAGCGGTGGTGATCAGCGCCTTGGAGATACCGCCCGCCAGCACTGCAGCATTGGTGGTCATGCCGGTACCCATGAATGCACTGAAAATGTCGATCATGCCCAGCACTGTACCGAGCAAGCCGAGCAGCGGCGCCATCGCCGCAATGGTGCCCAAGGCATTGATGTAGCGCTCCAGCTCGTGAATGACTCGAGCCGCCGCCTCTTCGATGCACTCTTTCATGATTTCGCGACCATGCCGGGAGTTCGCCAGGCCAGCAGCCAGGATCTCGCCCAGCGGGGAGTCGGCACGCAGGGCCTTGAGCTTGTCACTGGTGAGCTGTTTGTCTTTTATCCACAGCCACACCTGACCCAGCAAGTGAGGTGGGGTAACCCGGCTGGCGCGCAGGGTCCAGAGACGCTCGGCGACGATAGCCATGGCAGCGATGGAACTCAGAATGATCGGCAGCATCATCCAACCACCGGACTTGACCAATTCCCACACAGTTAGCATCCCCTTGAAAAAGTCCGCCACTTTACCATAGGACCCTTGGAGGCTCATCTGCCGAAGGTCGTCAACTCGAATCGCGCCAGAATCGCCGCTGGCTACGCTGTTTCAGCGGTTCGCCAAACGTCCCCAGGCGCAAGCGCAGGGCGCCATGCAGGGCACTGTCGAATACTTCGATGCCGCTTGTCCGGTAGCGCTGCATCACCGATGCGTGCGGATGGCCAAATGCGTTGTAACGACCTCTGGAGATCAACACGCCACGAGGCGACGTCGCCGTCAGCAATGCCTGGCTCGAAGATGTGCGACTGCCATGGTGCGGCGCCTGCAGCCAGTCAATACGGCTCGCCTGCCAGTCTTCGAGCCAGGCCTGTTCGCCAGCAGCGTCAATGTCGCCAGTGAGCAGCAACCTCTCGCCCGCCGCCTCGACCAACAATACGCAAGATGCCTGATTACTGTCGCCTGCGCCCTGCCATTGCCAGAGCGAAAAACTCACGCCATCCCACTGCCAACGCTCACCACTGACACAGGGCTGCGCCTGCAACGCTTCAGCGTGCTTGGCAGCTTCGCCGCTAAGCACTCGCTGCACCTGCAAACCAGCCTTGAGCGCCAACGCACCACCGGCATGATCGGCGTCGGCATGGCTGAGCAGCATCAAGTCGATTTTCGCTACTCCCATTTTGCGCAAGGCAGGCAAAACCACACGCTCACCAAGATCGGAATCACCGACCACAGGCCCGGCGTCGTAAAGCATTGCGTGCTGTCGGGTCCGCAACACCAACGCCAAACCCTGTCCGACGTCCAGTTGCCAAACTTCCAATTGCCCTTCAGGCACTCGTTCTCGAGGTGCGAACACCGCCAGCATCACCAGCGGCCAGCCCAGAACCCGCATTGGCAGGCCCGCGGGCAACAACAGCGACACCGCCCCCAGACACATCAACAACCACAGCGGCCACGGCAGAGCTTCAGGTATCCATGCCGGCTGCACGTGCGCCAATAACCCAAGCAAGCGGAACAACCCATCGAGTAAGCCACCGGCGAGCCAGATCAAGCCCTGCCCCACCACCGGCACTGGTAATAAAACAGTGCCTAGCAGCGCCAACGGCAGTACCGCCAGACTGATCCAGGGCACGGCGAAAAGATTGGCCAACGGCGCTGTGAGACTGACCGGCAGCCCCAGCGCGATCAACACAGGCAAGAGCCCAAGAGCAATCAACCACTGCGCCCGCCCCCACGCTCGCCATGCACTCCAGGCCCCCAAACGGCCACTGAAGGTAAGAATCAACACCGCCACCGCCGCAAAAGACAACCAGAAGCCCGGGAGAAGACTAGCCAGAGGCTCCCACAGCAGTACGGCGTTGAACGCCAACAACCAAGGCACCCACATGCCTAGATGGCGATAGCGCAAACGCCAAAGCAACACCACTGCCAGCATCATGCACGCTCGCTGCACCGGCACTTGAAAGCCTGCCAGAAGGCCATAACCCAACGCCGTCACAAACGCCGCCGCGCACGCCCAAGGTAACCAGGGCAAGGCCTGCGGCCACCAACCCAGGCGCGCCAACAGGGCGATCAATGCGTAGACCAGCCCCGCCAACAGGCCAATATGCTGTCCGGAAATGACCAGCAAGTGCACGGTGCCGGTGGCCTGCAGTGTTTGCCAGCTTTCGCGCGCCAAGCCTGCACCGTCGCCCAGCACCAACGCTATCAGCTCCCCTTCACGCCCCTGCGCATCGGCCTGCAATAACCGCTGACGAACATCGCTGCGCCAGGCCCGCTGGGCGGGAGCCAGCAACTCGCCAGCCTTGACGCTGCCTGTGCCGCCTATGCGCCGGGCCAGCAAGGTTGCCTCCCGATCAGGCCCGTGGGGATTGAGCAAACCATGGGGACGTTTGAGGGTGACCGCCAGCCGCCAGCGCTCACCACTGCTGATCTCAGGCCCGGCAAACCAGCTCAACTGCAGACGCGATGGCAATACAGCGCGCCGGGATTGCGCCGCCTGAAGTTCGAAACGTGTTGATCGGCCATCTTGCGACGGCAAACCAACAACGGTGCCTTCCAACCACAGAGTGCGACCGTCGAGTTCGCAAGCAAGGCGATCATCCAGCGCCTGCTGTGCCGACAGACAAGCCCAACACAAACCCAAGAAAAACAGTCCCAGCGGATACGTTCGCCATGCCAGGCAAACAACGGCGGTCAGGGCCATTACAAGCAGCCACCCGACCGATGGCAAAACGGGTAGAACACTCAGGCATAGAAGGCCCAGTGCCAGCGCCAACATCCCTGTGCGCATGCGTCGAAGCTCCAGAATAAACCCACACCCACAGGCTTAGATCAGCGCAGCCAAGCACTCACTCAATAATTGTCACAAAGTCTGTAATGGGGGGCTTTTAGATTCCGTGCATACTTGCCACTTCACCCAGTCGAGAGCCTACATGCCGCGTCGCCTCTTTAAACGCTACATGCCCGATCCGACCAGCATCAGGGAACATAAATCCTTACGCTTTCTCGGCCGGCTGTTGCACGACCCGAACCTTTGGCACCTGAATCGACATTCGGTTGCCCGGGCAATGGCTGTCGGCCTGTTCGCGGCGTTCATTCCCGTGCCCATGCAGATGTTGCTGGCCGCGAGCCTGGCGATCCTGGTGCGTGGCAACATGCCGATTGCTGTCAGCCTGGTCTGGCTGACCAACCCGTTCACCATGCCGCCGGTGTTCTATTGCACCTACCAGATGGGAGCCTGGCTCATGCAGGTTCCAGCCAGGACCCTGCCGGATGAACTCACCTTCGAATGGATCACCGGCCAGCTGTCGACCCTGTGGCAGCCATTCCTGCTTGGCTCGGTGGTCTGCGGCCTGCTGCTCGGCGCCCTGGCTTACTGCCTGACCATGCTCTACTGGCGCTGGTGGGTAGGCCGGCAGTGGCGCCGGCGCAAACAGAAGGTATCAGGTACGCATTCCACGCCCACTGACCAGTAAGCGCACACAGCCTAAATACAACACGGCAGTGGCAGCGAGCATGAAGCTGATAGCCACCCCGATACGAATGTCCGAAACACCCAGGATGCCGTAGCGGAACGAGTTGACCATGTGCAGCACCGGGTTGGCCATCGATACGGTCTGCCAGAATGGCGGCAGCAGGTTGATCGAATAGAACACGCCCCCCAGGTAGGTCAGCGGCGTCAGGACGAAAGTCGGAATGATCGAAATATCGTCGAAGTTGCGCGCAAACACTGCGTTGATAAAACCCAGCAACGAGAAGATGGTCGCGGTCAGCACCACCACCAGAATGGTCACACCCAGGTGATGCACCTGCAGGTGGGTGAAAAACAGCGAAAGCATGGTGACGATCACCCCCACCGCCAGCCCGCGCAAGACACCCCCCAGGGTGTAGCCGATCAAAATAGTGTGGGGCGAGACAGGCGAAACCATCAGTTCTTCGATCGAGCGCTGGAACTTGCTGCCGAAGAAGCTCGACACCACATTACCGTAGGAGTTAGTGATCACCGACATCATGATCAATCCCGGCACGATGTACTCCATGTAGGTGAAACCACCCATATCGCCGATCTGCCGGCCGATCAGGTTGCCGAAGATCACAAAGTACAAAACCATGGTAATTGCCGGGGGCAGCAGGGTCTGTGGCCATATCCGGGTAAACCGACGCACTTCGCGATAGACGATAGTATTCAGGGCGACCAGATTGGCGCTCAATTCCGAACTCATACCGCCACCTTCGCCAGGTTTTTTTCCACCAGGGACACGAACAACTCCTCGAGACGGTTGGTCTTGTTGCGCAGGCTCTGCACTTCGATATTCTGCAAGGCCAACTGGCTGAACAACGCCGTGATGCCCACATCCTTGTCCACTTGCACTTCCAGCGTGTGCGGGCTTATCAGCCGGCACGGGTAACCGGCCAGGTTCGGTGCCTGGGACAAGTCATGCTTGAGATCGAGCAGGAAGGTTTCCACATGCAGCTTGCCGAGCAATGCGCGCATGCTGGTGTTTTCGACAATGGTGCCGTGGTCGATGATGCCAATATGTCGGCAAAGCTGCTCGGCTTCTTCCAGGTAGTGGGTGGTCAGAATGATCGTGATGCCCTGCTGATTCAGCTCGGTGAGAAAACTCCACATCGAGCGGCGCAGTTCAATATCCACACCTGCCGTCGGCTCGTCGAGAATCAACAGCCTTGGCTCATGCATCAGCGCCCGGGCGATCATCAGCCGGCGCTTCATACCACCCGACAACGAACGCGACGGCACATCGCGCTTATCCCAGAGACCTAACTGCGTCAGATACTTCTCGGCGCGCTCCTTGGCCACCTTGGCGTTAATGCCGTAGTACCCCGCCTGGGTCACGACAATATCGAAGGTTTTTTCGAACTGATTGAAGTTGAACTCCTGCGGCACGACACCAATGCTGCGCTTGAGCGCTGCGGGCTGTCGATCGAGGTCGTTGCCGAAAATGCTCACCGTACCGCTGGTTTTATTGACCAGGGTCGAGAGAATACCAATGGTGGTGGACTTCCCGGCGCCATTGGGGCCGAGCAAGGCGAAGAAATCACCTTCGGCGACATCCAGGTCAATGCCCTTGAGGGCCTGGAAACCGTTGCCGTAGGTTTTGGTTAGCTGCCTTATGGACAGAGCAGAACTCATAGCGGATCGCGTACCAGTTTGAAGGGTTCAAGACGCGACCGGACAGGCCGGCCGCAGTGAATATGGCCATGGTGCTTGTCCAGGCCATACAAGTACAGTCATGTGTATCGATAATAACTATCAGCTTGACCGCTGGATTCAGGTCAATGCCGTCATGACCGCCGCCTGGAAGGCCGGGCGCGCCTGTAAACGTTCGTACCAGGCGCGCAAATGGCGCATTTCGGGGCGCTCGATGGGCATTTCGAACCAGGCGTAGGCAAAGCAGCCCAGCGGGATATCGCCCATGCCCAACTCGCTACCGGACAAGTAAGGTTGGCGAGCCAGGGCTTGATCGGCAATGGACAGCATTTGTGCGCAGGTTTTGTGCGCCGCGTTGATCGCCACCCAGTCCTGCTGCTCGGCGGGCGTTCGCAGAATCCCCCAGAACAGAGGCCGGAAGGGCACGGCTAGCGATGACGTGGTCCAGTCCATCCATTTGTCTGCCTCGGCACGCTGGCGCGCGTCATCCACATACCAGCCAGATTCGGCACCATAGCGCGCCGACAGATACCGCACGATGGCATTGGACTCCCACAGCACCAGCCCGTCATCTTCGATCATAGGCACCAGGCCATTGGGATTGAGCGCCCGGTACTGGGGCTCGTTGACCAACCCAAAAGCCCCACCGGCATCTACCGACTCATACTCCAGCCCCAACTCTTCAGCGCACCACAGTACTTTCCTGACATTGGTCGAATTCTTCCGGCCCCAGATCTTGAGCATGACGACGTCCTGATGAATGTGCGGCCGTTCAGTCTACCGCAGACATCAGCTATGACAATTGCCCCACTCCCTCAGCGAACTCCAGCAGCCACGACCTGTCACTGTTCTGACAAGCCGATTGTCGGATGCGGTCTAAGCTCTGATGGTTCGCGCAATGCCTTTTTTGTTTCATGGAGGAATGGACATGTTGCTGTTGTGGTTAGTGATTCTGGTGATCGGCGCCGCCTACATGGCCCACCGTCGCATCGCCGCGGTGCCTGCACTGGCAATCCTTGCAGCGTATGTGCTGCTGATGGGTATTTTCAGCCATGCGCCTGGCTGGCTGCTAGCAATTCTGTGGTTGGTGTTGGCAGCCAAAGCCGCGCTGGTACTGCTCCCAGACCTGCGCCGCCGGGTTTTCAGCGGGCCCTTGTTCGGATGGTTCAAGCGCACCCTGCCCCCTATGTCGCAAACCGAGCGCGAAGCCATCGATGCGGGTACCGTATGGTGGGATGGTGAACTGTTCAGCGGCCGCCCGAACTGGAATACCCTGCTCGATTACGCCAAGTCTGAGCTGACCGAAGAAGAACAAGCCTTCATCGATGGCCCCACCGAAGAACTCTGCGCCATGGTCAGCGACTGGCAGATCGGCCAGGACCTGGACCTACCGCCAGCGGCCTGGGAGCACATCAAGTCCCATGGCTTCTTTGCCCTGATCATCCCCAAAGAGTATGGCGGCAAAGGCTTCTCGGCCCACGCTCACTCACAGGTGGCGATGAAACTGGCGACCCGCAGTGGCGACCTGGCATCGACGGTCATGGTTCCCAATTCCCTCGGCCCGGCTGAATTGCTGCTGCACTACGGCACTGACGAGCAGCGTCAGCACTACCTGCCGCGCCTGGCCCGTGGCGAAGAAATCCCCTGCTTTGCCCTGACCGGGCCACTGGCCGGTTCCGACGCCGGCGCCATGCCCGATACCGGTGTCATCTGCAAAGGCCAATGGCAAGGCGAAGAAGTCATCGGCCTGCGCCTTAATTGGGAAAAGCGCTATATCACCCTCGGCCCTGTAGCCACTTTGCTGGGCCTGGCGTTCAAGGCCTACGATCCGGAACACTTGCTCGGCGAGGAAGAAGAGCTGGGTATCAGCCTGGCCCTGATCCCTACCGACACCCCCGGCGTCGAGATAGGCCAACGCCACTTGCCTCTGGGCGCTGCCTTCATGAACGGGCCCAACAGCGGCAAGGATGTGTTTATCCCGTTGGAGTTTCTCATCGGTGGTCAAAGCATGCTCGGCAAAGGCTGGATGATGCTGATGAATTGCCTGTCGGTGGGCCGCTCGATCTCACTGCCGGCAGTGGGTACCGGAGCAGCCAAATATACCAGCCTGGTCACCGGCCAATATGCGCGGGTGCGCGAACAGTTCAACGTACCGCTGGCGGCCTTTGAAGGTATTCAGGAATCACTGGCGCGAATCGGTGGCAATGCCTTTCTGATGGACAGCGCGCGCCTGCTCACTGCCAAGGCCGTGGACTTGGGCGAAAAACCTTCGGTGCTTTCCGCAGTGCTCAAATACCACCTGACCGAGCGTGGCCGCGAATGTATCCAGCACGCCATGGATGTGCACGGTGGCAAGGGCATCATCATGGGGCCGAAAAACTACCTGGGGCGCAACTGGCAAGGTGCGCCAATATTCATCACTGTCGAAGGCGCCAATATCCTCTCGCGCAACCTGATGATCTTTGGCCAGGGTGCCATTCGCTGCCACCCTTTCGTGCTCAAGGAAATGGCCCTGGCTGGGCGCGAAGACCACCAGCAGGCACTCAAGGAGTTCGATCAGTTGCTTATGCAGCACATCGGCTTCGCGATCGGCAACGCCGCCAGCACATTGGTCCTTGGGTTGGGCCTGGGCCATTTCGAAAGGGTTCCGGGTGATGCCCTCAGCCAAGGCTACTTCCGTGCACTCAATCGCCAGGCCGCAGCGTTCGCCATGCTTGCCGACATGAGCATGATGTTGCTCGGTGGCGAGCTTAAGCGCCGTGAACGCCTCTCGGCCCGCCTAGGAGATGTACTGAGCAATCTTTACCTGAGCTCTGCCGCGCTCAAGCGCTATCACGACCTGGGGTCGCCCGAGCATTTGCAGCCACTGCTGCGCTGGGCCATGGAAGAGAGCCTGGGCCAGGCTGAAAAGGCCCTGGACCGTCTGCTCGACAACTTCCCCAATCGCTTCCTTGGCTGCGCCTTGCGTATTGTGGTGTTTCCCTTCGGCCGCAGGCATACCGGCCCGAGCGATGCCCTGGATGCAGAAGTGGCCGCCTTGATCGGACGACCGAAGGGCGACCCGGCGCTCGAGGAACTGCTTGCTGGCTGCTACCGTCCGATGGATACCAACGACCCGGTCGGCGCCCTGCAGCAAGCCTGCACCTTGCTCGAAGAATGCGCCCCTGTGCATAAAAAACTGCATCAGGCAGTCAAGGAGGGCAAGGTCAGCCCCGCACCCGGTGAGTCGACAATCGATGCAGCCCTGCGCGCTGGTGTACTTCAAGCCACTGAAGCGCAAACACTGCACGCTGCCGAAGCAGCGCGACGCACCGTGATCGATGTCGATGCTTTCAGCAAGGAGGCACTCCTGCCTACCCCCGGCAAAATTCGTTAACGGCCGGGACATCGGGCGCCGGGGGCCGTATACTCCCGCGCCCGTTTTGCTCAAGAGGATCGCCAGCATGGCTACCGATCGCCTGGAATATCATCTCGCCCTGCTTACCCACCTGCGCACCATCCTGGCTGCCTTGGGCGAAGCCGAGCAAGTGCCGGAAGAAAGTCACGCGCTGTTTCTCGAGCGCTTCGATGACCTGATGCTGCAACTGCCGGTTGACCCGGAAAGCACCTACCTGGGTCAGGACCTGATTTGCCAGATTATCCAACGCTACCCACAAGTTGCCCACTTGGTGCCGCGCGATCTGTTGTGGTTTTTCGGCGGTGACTGCCTGCACTACATGCCTGATGAAGAGCAGATGATCTACCAGACCCTGGAAGAGCGCCGCTATGAAGCCGAGCAGAATGACGAGCCGTTCGACTGGAACCAGGAAAAACAGCTGTTGAGCATGTCCGACGACGACAGCAAGCACTGATCCGCACAGGCGGCAGGATTGAAAAGTTCTGCCGCTTCAGTCAGCCAACATAATTCCAGACGAAAAAAAACGCCGTTCAAACGAACGGCGTTTTTCTGTTTGGAGCGGGAAACGAGACTCGAACTCGCGACCCCGACCTTGGCAAGGTCGTGCTCTACCAACTGAGCTATTCCCGCAAATTTTGTAGCTGCCGATTTAACTCGGCGAGAAAAAAGGCAAACAGCCCTTTTACTCATCACTACAGCGTTGTCAAACGCTGGAGCGCCATATTTGGAGCGGGAAACGAGACTCGAACTCGCGACCCCGACCTTGGCAAGGTCGTGCTCTACCAACTGAGCTATTCCCGCAAAATGGCGTCCCCTAGGGGACTCGAACCCCTGTTACCGCCGTGAAAGGGCGGTGTCCTAGGCCACTAGACGAAGGGGACACACTACAACATTCACTTCCTGCCACGCTGCACTGAGTGCTTTACGCTGCAAGTGGCGCGCATTTTAGGGATGCTGCGAAAGGCCGTCAACTCCTTTATATAAATTTATTTAAATCAATGACTTCGCAGCAGTAAAGGCAAGGAAACCATTCCCATCTGCCCTTGCCTTCCTGCTGACTTCTGGACCCGGTCAACTCAACCGAATACCGGGATAGAGCGGCCCAAGCTGCGCCTCCCACCCCTCACCGCCGCCACTCATGTCCTTGAAAGCGGCCTGGTTTCGAGGAAACGGATTCCAGATCAAACGTTGGTCAATTGCCCAGTACCTGCCGCCCGGGAAACCGACCTGGGCAATTCCTCCACCCGGTCCGTATTGGTTGTAGATTTCACGCAATTGCGCCAAATTCAAACGACTGTCCCATCCAACAATGTACTGCGCCGCAGCCAGGAGATTCATCCTGCGCACATTCTGCACCGTCACGCTGTAACCTGCGGACTGCCCCGAGCTGTCCCGCACAGTAATGACTGCCGATCCGTTTGCGCGCGATAGCACGGTGCCGTTGCTATCTACACTGGCTACGTTCGGATTGCTCGAGGAGTAAACGAGCGGCGGTGAGCCCCCAGAGGCCCTGCGTTGCCGGGAAGTATTGGCAGGTCGCGAGCTTGGCCCGTTGCCGTTATCTGCCCGTACGTAGATCACCCCGTTCAATACCATGGCGCTGGTATCGATTTGCAACGGTGGACGTGAGTCGACGATTACTCGCCAAGCGTTGGAAACAGGCTGGTCGCCGTAAAGGCCCTTGGCGGTGAAATCATGCTGCGCGGCAGACAAACCTGACATCGAGGCCTGCCAACTACCATTCGTGCCAACTGTCACTGTTTGCTTCTGCGCCCCATTATCCAGAATCTGTAGTTGCTGACCATCTTGTGCGGTGCCATATAAGGTCACGGTTGTTTCATAGGTGCGGCCGCCATTGGCAATCGAGGCACCTTTACTGTCCTGAGCACGATCGATAACCGGCGTTACACCCTGACGAACCTCGAAGGTACGCACAGAAGACTCCTGGCGACTTCCATAAAGCGCTACAGCCTTGACCCTGTAACGTTTGACCGTCAAACCCCTCATTGTCAGAGACCAGATGCCACTACTGTTGACCGTCGCGACTCCCTTCGTTACCTCGCCATCGAATATTTCGACCCGCTGCTGGATGCTCGCGTGACCAGACAAGGTAACACTCGAGTCAAAAGTAGAACCGCCCTCAACCACTTCGCCTTTGTGGTCTTTCACACTCATGATGGTCGGTGCGATGTCCGCTACCACCGTGAATGTGCGACTGCTCGACTCCTGGCCATTGCCGTACAGCGCCCTGACTTTGAATCGGTATTGGCGTAGCGCCAAGTTCGCTATCGAATAGGTCCAGTCGCCGTTGGCATCCACCGTCAACGTAGCCAGCGAGCTTGTTCCTTCGAATAATTCAACTTTCTGACCAAGGCTAGCCTTGCCCGATAAAACGACCGAGGTATCAACCGTGGTTCCCGCCTCGGCGACCTCACCGCGCGAATCCTTTACACTCGTAATGCTTGGCTTGATATCAGCAAAAACGGTAAACGTTCTCTGGGCCGACTCCTCGCCATTGCCATACAGGGCCTTGGCTCTGATGCTATAGATTTTTTGCGTCAACCCCGTCAGCTGCAGCGTCCAGCTTCCGTCACTGGCAACCCGTGAAACACCTTTAGACGTCGCTCCATCAAAAATTTCGACCTGTTCATTGGCACTGGCTTTGCCCACCAGCTTGACAGTGCTATCGGTCGTCGCACCGCCGTCGGCGACCTCTCCTTTTGAATCGCTGATACTTTCGACGGTAGGAAACACATAGTCGACTACACGAAATGTACGCGCTTTCGATTCTGCGCCACTGCCGTAGCGAGCTTTCGCCTTGATGACATAGGTTTTGACCGACAGGTCCGTGAGCAACAATGTCCAGTTACCGAGAGCATCAGAAGGAGCCGTATTGAGCGACTCCACGCCGTCGAACAGTTCAACAACCTGGTCGATACTGGCCTTGCCGGCTACTGTCACCCGCGTATCAACCGTGGTCTGCCCCTCGGCCAGCTCCCCCCTGGAGTCCGTCACCCGGGTAATGGTTGGGTCAACCTCTGCCACCACCTGAAAAGTGCGCTCCTCGGATACCTGCTGATCTCCGTACCAAGCCTTGGCTTTGACGCGGTAGGTTCCAATCTGGAGCGCGGTTTTCGGCAGTCGCCAGTCGCCCTCTTCATCAACGGTCACCCTGCCCCAGGAAACGCCACCTTCGAATAGTTCGATCTCCAAACCCGCGCTGGCATTGCCTACCAAGGTAACCGCCGTATCGACCGTGGAACCCCCATTGGCAATATCCCCCGTGCCATCCAATACCTGAGTGATGACCGGAGCAATATCAGCCACTACCGTGAAACTCCACACCTCAGATTCGCCGCCACCGCCGTACAACGCTTTGGCCCTGACGTTATAGCGCCGGGGCACCAGGTCCAGGAATGGAAATCTCCACGCGCCTTGCTCATCAGCGCCCGCTCGACCTATTGCCTCACTTTCGTCGAAAAGCTCTACCCCCATAGACGCTCGTGCCGTGCCTGTCAGCGTAACTTTGGTGTCGACTGTAATGCCGCCGTTGGCCACCGTCCCCCAGGAGTCCGCAACCTCGCTGATAACAACAGGTATCGGCGTACCGATATACAGTTCGAGCACCTTGGAGAGTTGAACCTGATCACCTCGCTTGAGCGAGTACAGGGCATTGATGACAGTGCCACGCGATACTTCGATCAAGGAAGCGGGTATGCGAAAACTCACCGGCCGCTCTTTAGACGCCTCGGTGATGGGCACCCAATCGCTGGCCGTGCCATTGGCGTAAATGCTCTGCCAATAATAGGTAAGTGTGTCCCCAGCCTGAGTGCCAGTGTATTCGACGCGCAACGTCACACCATTAGGAACCGCCATCTCTGGGTCGAGCACGTCGCCATCAGCCTCCGGCACGATCGGAGCAGGCAGCTCCTGCCGTAAATGGAGCACCCGAAAGTAGCTGCGCGCAGATTCACGCACGTCATAGACGACGGCCTGATCGTTGGAAACTCGGTAGAACAACTGCAAGGTGCCGCTGTCCAGTTCAGCAATGTGCGCCGCCTCCACCACCACTTCCAGGGGCTTGCCAACCAAGTTTTCGCTGACAAGTATCTCCTGTTCATGCAAGTAGACGCTGCCATCTGCACGCGTACCCAGCCATACTAGGTTAACTACATCCCCGCTGGACATGCCTGGATAAGGCCCGACCTGCACCCAGGCATACTCGAGCCGACTGTCGAGCTGGCCTTCTACAGCTTGCAGGATCAGCGGTGCAGGCAGCTGTGACAGCTCTCCAATAACTCTGGCAAATGCACGCTTGGACGACTGCGGTGGTTCACCCGTGGTTTTTCTCAGCACATAAGAAGCATCGGCAGTGCCGGAAGCAATGGCACGAACATCAGCGTTGGGGACTTTGAGTTCGAGTACCGAGGGCAAACTGCTGACCACCACCGACTCGGTATGAACAAGGGGAACGCCTATCATTGGCGTGCCAATCCAGGTGAACTCGATGGTATCGCCGAGGGCGAATGGTTCACCATCCATCCAGACCTGCACGGTGACGGGATTCGCTTCCAAAGCAATCAGATCGATCTGCCCATTGAACGCTTCCTTGATAATGGGCGGATCCAGACGCCAGGCACCGGCATCTACCTTAAGCTCAGTCGCACGCGACCAGTCCGATGAGTAGTTCCACACTTCATCGAAAACCTCATAGAACAACGCCAGCCCATTGCTGTCCCCGGCGGCCAATATCGCAGCCTGGTCGACTAGAATTTCCACCGGCTCGTCTCCGGCCGCTTCAGCCTCACTGATCAGACGCGCAAGTCGCACACTTCCCCATCGCAGCACTACTGTGTCGCGGGCAGCCCGATCCGGGTAGTTTCCGATGCTTACCGGAACCCCCTGGGCTGCCCACTCAGCATCAACGCCGTTGTCGACAACGTCTTGAGGCACCTGCGGACGCAGTAGCTCGGAATGCCCTGGCAAGTGAGGTTCCTTATCCACTCCAGCCGGTAGATTGAGCTTGATTCGCAAGCGCAATGGCACCGAATCCTCAGGCACAGTGCTGCCGCGGCGAAGTAGTTGGAAATGGATGTTCTCCATCCATTCAGGCTGAAACAACTCTTTGGGTAGATAGAAAAAGAGCCGCTCCCCGAGATCCGCCAGTTCCACGAACAACTCAAGCCTTTGCTCACCTTCGACCCATACCGTAATCCGGTCCCCTACCTGCATGTCCAGATAAGGATCGATAAGCGTCAGTACGCCGCCAGGGTCGCTTTCAACAACAGCAATATTGACACCGGCATCACCCTGCTCGACCGGCGTGATCATGCCGGCGATATACAACGGGCGCGGAGCCAGAACGTCCAGATCCCCTCTTCGAAGAGGGAAAAGACGGGCACTGAAAGTGTTCATTGAAAATCCTTTCTTGACATGACTGATGTGCGCTGAAGCAGCGAGATGGCCTGACTCGGCTTGAATTACTTAGCCGAAACAGTTTTGAGCATTGCCGTGCCGATAGCTCGCTGAGCGCTCAGAGCCCGACCCCGGGTTGTCGGCGATGCATAATAGGAAACGAACCCATCCAATTCGTGTCGATGAGCCGAGTTATCCCCACCGCCTATTTTTGAACCCCAGGCCACCACCCTTCCATCGGATGTCAAGGCCACAAACCCCCCGGCATTGCTATATACGGCCTGTACATTGACAAGTTCACTACGGACCGGTCCGATATCAGCACCTGATCTGGGTTCGCCCCAAGCCAACACTGTTCCGTTACGGCGTAATACGGCGAAGGCGCTCATGGAACCCGTTATTTGGACGGCATCGCTTATATTGGCCACCTCCGGTGACACTGTGCCCTCCGCATGATCGCCCCAGGCAACCACCCTGCCGCCAGCCCGTACAGCCGCAAAAGCACGGGTGGTAGCAGCTACATCGACAATGTCTGTCATGGAAGCAATGTTGCCCGGTAAGCGCCCAGCAAAGCCACTGTAGCCCCAGACCAATAAGTGCCCGCTTGCCCGCTTCGCCACAAACGCCGCCTGATTACCACAGCAAAGTTCGACGATGTCGGTTGGTACTTCCCCAGGCGATCCCCCAAAGGAGTTCCCCCACGTAAATAGTTCGCCATTACCACGCAACGCAGCAATGGCGAAGCGATTAGCTTTAACGTCAACGAAATTATTCAGTGCGGCGACTTCACCCGGGACCACTCCTCCTGAATCCCATAGCCCCCAGGCAACCAAACGCCCATCGCCAAGCAATCCAGCAAACGTACCTCCTCCCCCTCCTACCAGCTTGATGATGTCGTCCCGATTAGCAATATCATCAGGCACAGTTGCGCCCCAACCGATGTTGTCGCCCGCCCAAGCCCTTACCCCTGAACGTTTCAAGCCCGCGATTGCCATACCTGAGGCAACCGTCTGGATAAAACCGGTGGGCGAAATACTGCCCATATCGCCCCCAAAACTCCCACGTCCCCAAGCCACTACAGTCCCTTCGACCCGCCGTGCGGCACAAGCGCGGGCAGAGCAACTGACTTCAACGAAGTCGCTAAGCTCTTTAACATGGTCTGGAACAACACCACCGGTATCGGGATGCCCCCAAGCACGGAGACTACCGTCATCTCGAAGCGCGACGAAAGCAGACTCACCCGGCGAAGTGCTATTAATATCGCCATTACCAAAAACATTGGCAGGGTTGACCATCACCTGGTCATCAGCGGTACGCACTTGCAGCAACAACTGCGGTTCGGTGTCCCGCCAACGAGTGGACAGCGTCCACCGCTCATCCGTGGTGTATTTCCACTCGGCCTGCAGCGGAAGGTTGGTCTCGGCATCGAAGGCATGCAGATAACTAGGAGAGGTATGTGAATGGCAATTGCTGCGGTTGCGCCGAGCGCCCAAGACTTTCAACCGCCCCTTCCCAACCTTGACGCGTATATCAAACACGGCAATCGGTGAAGATTCCTCAACTTCTCTACCGCCACGCTGCACGTGATACTGCAATTCAATGCTGCTGTTCTCATTGGCTTTGACTACTGCATAGGGCAAATTGAAATGCTGCTCACCCACCTCAGTCACCCGATGCGTCTGTTCATCTGCAACTTTCCCACTGAGCACAACCCTGACGCTGTCGCCTACCGCCAGCTCAGCTGCGCTGGCGATCACTACCGTTGCACCACCAGGTACACCACCAGGGTCGATCACCCCCTCAGCATCTGCTTCAGCGACCGCTGGCGCCGGCAATTGCACCTGTCGCTCTCCAATGTGCAGCCTCAGTACATCGGAGTTGCTGACACGCCCATCGGCGCGCTGCACCCAATACGAAGCCTTGACGGTGCCACCCTGGTTGTCCTTGACCTTATCCAGCGAGATCGCCAAAGCAAATTCGGAACGACCTATGTTATTGGCGTTGATTCTGATTGAATCTTCATCGTTGCCGGTCGCGGATCCCTGCCAGGAGAAATACAACGTGTCGCCAATGGCAATGCCGGTATAAGACTTCACATATAAAGTGGTGCCGTTTGGTGGCAAGTTTCCTGGATCAAGTACATCGCCGGTGGCATCTTTGACAATCGGCGCTGGCAATTCAGCTCTGGGCTGACCGATATTGAATCGGGCCGTAGTCAGTGACTTTCGCACTGTTCCCTGATCGTTGATAAGTTCATAATAAAGCTCGAGCCCACCGCCCTCGATGGCTTGTAGGTGCTTGCCTTCGACATGAAACTCGATGGGCAGCTTGGCGCTCGCTTCACCGTTGGTTATGTCGTGAGGCATTAGTTCCGGGAAGTACACGCTGTCATCTGGCCTGGTGCCGTACCATTGCAGATTGAGGACCTGGCCCGCGGCCATGGACTCGTCCCAAGGCACTTCAATGGTCGTGAATGGCAACAGGGGGTCCAGACTGCCCTGTTCGGCATCTTTGGCAATCGGTGCGGCCAGTTGCGTTGGTTCACCAACAATGGTTACGAATTGCCCCCTGGCGTGTTGCACCGACCCGTCCGACTTCACTAGCCTGTACTTGAAAGCACCTTGAGTCTTGGCCAAGCGTCGCACGTCGCTATTGGCGACTGCGATTTCATAGACATGCGGCAGGTTGTCGATGGCCTGCGGCGGATAGTCGATGTCGACCGCGACACCCTCGGCAGTAGTGCCCGCCAACGTGACAATGATTTCATCGCCGTGCTCAAAATCGGGAGGCAGGGCAATCACCTGGAGTGTCACTGGCGCAAGGCCCAGCGCGTCGAGGTCCAACGTGTTGTTTCTGGCTTCCTTAACGATCCCGGCATTCAACCTCGAATTGCCAGTGTCTACGACCACCCGAATTTCGGCGCTCCAATCTTCAGACTTGTTGTCCACCAGATCATAGATTTCGAACGCGACTGCCAGGCCGTCATTACCTGAGTCCCCCGCTGCCAGAATGGTCGTTTCGTCCACCGTTATTTCAATGGCACTACCCACCTCACTCTCGGTGACAGTATGAAAGACGAACTGGCCACCCCACGTCAGTCGAATCTCATCGTATTCGGCCATGAAGGGGTAAGGTTCAATCGTGGCCACTACCCCTTTGGCGGCGGCCTCCTTGTCAACACCATCCTTGATGATCTGCGCCGGTAAGCTCAGCTTCAATTCAGAATGGCCTGGCAAACTGCCGTTCTGGTCTTGCCCGCCCGGGCGGTCGAGCTTGACCAGTACCTCGGTCACGGCAGAATCCTCCGGCACTTGGCCCACACGCGTGACCCGATAATTGATGGTCGTACGACCATCGGTAATCCGATTGGACGGAATGAACAGCGTTTGCCGCGCACCGACCTCATCCGCGCCAACGGTTTTACGCGTGATCTCAGTGCCTGCCAACAGCACAGCGACACTATCGCCTCGCCCCATCTGCGGCCAGGCTGGAACGTAGACCTGCAGCCCCTCGCGCGGAAAGTTCTCGCGCGCGGCAGCTATATTGATGCCCCACTCACCACTCGGAACCGGCCCGGTCTTACCTGGAACTTCCAGCTCGACCAATAATCGAGGCGCCGCCAACATCGGCGAACTTTGTTCCGTGTTTGATTCACTATCTTCGAATAACGATGGCATGGGCCCTTCCTCGATCAGTCAGTTAGCGTCATTGAATACCTGAAGAGGACTAGTTCCAACTGGCATTTTTGTTAGGTGCCTGTAGAAACTACGCAACCTGTAGTTCATTCCAAAACATGTGTCTACTGACAAAATTAACAGGTAGGCAAAGCAGTGGGAAACTTCGACACTTGCTATTACGCCCGACTCAAAGTAGCGCATGACCTACGTGCCTTTTGCGGTGATTGTGAGCGCACTGTTTGATGAGTTTTCCTACAGACCTTTCTGACAAGGATCGATTAAATAGTTCCACTCCGCTCTGCCTCCGACTGCAGCCAACAGGATTATGACTATGCCAAGTAACAGCTCATTAGCACCGCCCTTCCCAATCAAATCAGCGCTATTTATTTTTATACCGTTGTTCCTCGTTACGTCATTGGCCAGCGCAGCCGTTATCGACAATGGCGACGACCTGGTCATCGATGAGTCGACTCCTGTGGATGGCTATACCGTACTCAACAGCAGCTCCTTGACCGTCAATGGTGCGACCACCCGAACCCTGAGCATCAACTCGGGCTCCACCCTCGAGTTCAATGGCGGAGCCATCGCAGGCGGGGTATTCGATGGATTAAGCGTGACCAACAGCACGGCCACGGTGAATAACGCCAATATCAGCGCCGACTCATCCGGCTTGTCGGTAAATCGCCAGATCGGTTCCACCACAGGCTCCCAGGTAACGGTAAACGACAGCAACATCGTTGGCGGTTTTGTTGGGGCACAGGTCACGGGGGGCAGCACCCTGCAATTGAGCAATACGTCAATTACCGGCCGCGACCTCGGCAGCAGTGGCATCAACATTCTTGGTGGAGAAGTGATCGCGGTCGGCAGCCAAATCAGTGGAGATGTCAGCGGTATCCTGCTGGCAAGCGACCCTGAAAATCTCACGTCGCCAACGCTGGTACTGGATAACGCTGAGGTCACTGGCCGTACAGGTCCTGCACTGTTGATCGAAGAAGGCGTCAATGCCACGATCGAAATACACAACGGTACCAAGCTAGTCGGCCAAGACAACGTAGCGCTGCTGGTCCGCGATGCCTCCACCGCCACAGTCGCTCTTCGCCGCAGTGATCTGAGTAGCGATGTTCAGGTCAATGGCAACAGCACTGCCAACCTTGCACTGGATCAAACGCGCTGGAACGGTAACTTCGAAGTGGAGGCCGGCAGTACCGGGTCACTGTCGCTCGAAAATCAGTCGGCCTTCACCGGTCGATTGGTGAATGTCGAACAACTGAGCATTAGCGATCAGTCAAGTTTCAACATGACAGAAACAACTCAGCTGGGCACCTTGACGATGAACGGCGGCCTGGTAAATATGGGTTCAGGCAAGAACTTCTACACCCTCGACGTCGCCACCCTCAGCGGCGCTGGGGTGTTCGCGATGAATGTGGATTTCAGCACCAATGAGCATGATGTGCTCAATGTCGGTCAGGCGACAGGCAGCCATCAGTTGCAGATCACCGACTCCGGTACAGACCCTCTTGCTCCTGAGCAGTTGACCGTTGTTCGCACCGACGCAGGCGATGCAAACTTCAGCCTGGCTAACGGCAGACCCGTAGCGGTCGGCGCCTGGGCGTACGAACTGTCGTCCGCGGCCAACGGTGCTGGTGGCACCGACTGGTACCTCGATCCGGAAAAGCGCACTGTTAGCCCGGGTACCCGCACGGTGATGGCCTTGTTCAATACCGCCCCAACGGTCTGGTATGGCGAGCTGACTTCCCTGCGTAGTCGTATGGGAGAGTTGCGCTTCAACGGGGGGCAGCCCGGCTTGTGGATGCGTAGCTACGGCAATAAATACAACGTCGCCGATGCCAGCGGTACCGGTTATCAGCAGAATCAGCATGGTCTATCGTTGGGTGCCGATGGGCGCCTACCCTGGGGTGACGGGCAATGGCTAGCGGGGGGGCTGGTTGGCTACAGCAAGTCGGATCTGGACCTCAACGAAGGCACCTCTGGCAGCATCGACAGCTACTACATTGGTGCATACACCACCTGGCTGGATGCCGACTCCGGCTACTACTTCGACGGGCTGATCAAGCTCAATCGCTTCCAGAACCGCGCCAAGGTGGCGATCAATGATGGCACCCACAGCAAAGGCGATTACGACAACTTCGCGACCGGCATGTCGCTGGAGCTCGGACGCCACGTGCAACTGTCCGACGGCTATTTCATCGAACCTTTCACGCAATGGTCGGCGGTGACCATTGAAGGTAAGGACATTAACCTGGACAACGGCCTCGAAGCCGACGGCGAGCGCACTCATTCGTTGCTCGGCAAAGCGGGGATGACCGCCGGCCGTACGTTCGAACTTGCCAATGGCGGCAAACTGCAACCCTACCTACGGGGTGCCTGGGCGCATGAGTTCGCCAAAGGCAACACAGTGAAGGTCAACAACAATCGCTTCAACAATGACTTGTCCGGCTCACGTGGCGAGCTCGGGGCCGGGTTGGCTTTGGGATTGAATAACGGTCTACAGGTACACCTCGACCTGGAGTACGCCAATGGCGAGCATATTGAGCAGCCTTATGGCGTAAACATAGGTTTGCGGTACAGCTTTTAACTCGCCCGCGAACGGCAATAAAAAAAGGGAAGCATCAAATGCTTCCCTTTTTCGTATCAACCTACTTGGAACTAGGGGCGTGATCGTGAGGCGGGAATTTCACAGTAGAAACCACCGGGGCGCAGCAGCTCGATAATAACCAAGTGCTTAGGAGAGTCGACAGTCACTCCGCCGAGAGCCACGGTGTAATGAATGCTGCCGTAAGCCTGGCGGGTTTCCTTCAAAGCAGTCTCATATGGCAATGTGACCGTGAAGCCACTCGCAGCCTCCTCAGCTGACGGTGTATAGGTGAAAGAATCGTCCGTCCCATCGATAGGCACTGTACCCGACTCATCCGACCAACCTTGATATAAAAATGTCATTTCATTACCAGCCAGCCGATCATCACTGGGAACGGCGATTTCCGCCACCAAGGCACCGGCCTCGACGCGTAATGATGGGCAGTTGAGAATTTCCTCGGGTGGGAACGACAGGTCAAGGTTCTGGAAACTGGGTTGCGGCAAGACAATAGGCACGCCTTCGACGTTGACAACCCTCGCAGCAGAACTCAATACGTTATCGTTGAGCGCGTGGCCTACGATGTAGTGGGCAGGGATGTCACCATTACCCGCTGCATCGATAATGTCCCAAGGTAGGTCGAAGGGAATCTGAAAAGTCGGGGCTTCGTCGCCCTGAACCTCATAACGGGCACCCGGCACTACCTCGCCGTTCCAGTAGAGTTGTACATACTCGCCTTTGGCAGGCGCGTCATAGATGAGGATTGTTACCTCCACGTCCTGGTCGCGATCAGCTGCTTTTAATTGACCTTCGGGAGATACCGCCCCTTTGACCGACGGGAGGTTCAAACCAGGATGCACCACTGCCGGAGGATCGACAGGATCCGGCCCTGGGGTGCGCAGATCCACCTTGAAATCAGCACTGCCCGGACCGTCGAACGAGTTGCCCCCGCGAGTAATGCGGTAGGTGACTGACGACGCTTTTTCCCCCAGATTCCCTCCGAACACCAACGAATACGGAAGCAGAATACTGGCACCACTCTGTGGCATCTGCTGAGGTGCGTGATCGATACCGTCGAAGGTGACAATGACCAAATCCCTGGAAAACCAATTGCTGTAGGGGGCGATGTTGACCCGCACACCATCGACAACATCGGCATAATCAATCAACCCATCACTTGCCAACGGAACCGTCGGTGGGGCCAATCCAGCAGGCGGTGCAGTAAGCTCGACATTGAACCTCTTGTATTCAGAATTTGGACCCGCATTTCCCTTGCGATCCACGAGTTTGTAAAAGAGTGACTTCTCCCCCTCCTCCCCAAGCATTGACTCAAGCAGATCAAAGGTTATCGGATCGGCAAGATTTGCCCGGGTAACCTCGCCGACCTTACTGGCCAGGGGAATCGAAGGGCCGTACCACACCTCGACTACATCGCCGATCTTGGCATCCACATAGCCGCCATCTACCGTTACAAGTACTTTTCCACCATTGGCATCCAAGTACGCCCGGGTAATTCCACTCGCCTCGACCTCCGCGGGCAATGATACAGGCGCACCGCCGACGTTATTGTTGGGCGCCGTCTTGTCAATATTAATTGTCATGGGTGCCGACTGACTGATATTGCCTCGAATATTGACAACATAGTGCAACAGGAATGAGCCTTCCGTGCGAGTGGCAGAAGCAGGAAGTACCATCGTCACTGGGAAGTTTGTAATAGGTGTTGTGAACGCGTACGGTGTACCGATGGGGTCCCCCTGCCAATGCAAAGTAATATTACCCGGCCTGCCATTTCCTCCCTGCTCGAATTGAGGGATATCGATTTTCAGATCCTTCCCTTGATAATCTGTATGAAGCTGGTTAGGCGCATCATCACTCGTATCAGCTAACAGGGGGTTTGCCGTATTGAATATCGGATCATCCAAATTAGCGAATGTGTTCATCCTCAACGCCCGACTGTGGATGCGAGCCTGTTGTGCAGTTATATTTTCATTCTTGCCCATATCGCCAACCTCTTCATTGATAAGTGCAGCCGAAAGACGTCACGACATAGCGAGCGACGTCATGTTTTAATATGAAAACTGTAGGGTCTTACTTAAACGATGGTCGACAGCATCCCAATCGTTATTTACCGGTCTTTGTCGGGGCCACAAATGTCGCCGCTGGGCATTTTGCGAGTAACGCTCACCAACTCACGTGCTGACCGTCCAAATCCACCGTCTGCTTTAATCAAGTTATAACTGGCCGTCGCCGAAGCATTATCGATCAGCGGTTCGATATGCGTGCTGTAAGGCAGGACCACGACGTCAAAACCGTCCTTGGCATCGCCCAAACTCAACACCCGTGAAATAACCAGCTGTGTGCTGGGGATGGGCCCGTTGCCTCCCAGGCTTTTAAAACCTTGCCAGGTCACTTCGACGAGATCGCCTTGGGCGAAATTTTCATCGCCGGCCACATGAATGGTGACCCCCGTCCATAACGCCGGGACCGTACCGCAATTGAGGTAACCATGAAGATCGGCATGGGGAAACACCGGAGTCGGCAGGCCCACGATCGGTACGATAACCACCGAAACAGCGGTGGCTAATGCCTGCTGCTGGTTAACTCCGTTATTGGTGACGTAATAAACCGGCAGGGCGACGTTATTCTTGTCCTGCTCGACAATGCGCCAGGGCACAAGCAAGTCCAACTGCTTGCCCGCAACGTCGCCAGGCTGGACGTCGTAACGCGCTGCTGGCTCCACTACCGCCCCCCAAAACACTTCGAGGTACTCCCCTGGCTGCGGATCCTCGAACAAGGTCAGCAACACGTGCGCATCGAGCCCTTCATCTTGAGCGGTGAGTTGATTGGGGCGTCCTAACACACCTCGGACCTCGACCAGGGCCAGCGTCGGATTCAGCAATGCCGGGGCATTGGCATGGTCTTGTCCGGCGATGGTGAAATCGAACGACACCAAGGTGCTGGGAGAAGGTTGTGAATACGAAGCCCCATAGCGAATTCTATAGCTGACCTGCACCCTGTCAGGACCCAAGCCGTCGCCGATCAGCTTCCTCCACGGCACATAGACGACCAACGGAAAAGCACTCGGGTCAACTGGGAACTCGAGAAGCTCCTGACTACCCCATGACAGCACCACAAAGTGATTGGGTAGCGCATTATCATAAGCATCAATTTCGACGGTCACGCCCCCCTGGCCGTCGGCCCCGTCTCGCGCATGCTGACGGTCGATGAACCCCCGCACCGACAATGGAACCCGTGGCGCCGGCAAATTGGATGGCGCTGGAACCAGATCGACCTGAATCGGCGCGACGTAGGAAAGTGGGCTCTCATTCCCCGCCAAATCATATAACCGATAGGAGAGAAACCGCCTACCGGCACCGCCCGCACGCACCGCCTCTTCGGCTACAGGCAAAGGCAAATACTTGGCATCGATATCCGCCTGAGTGAATGTGCGCGCACCCAACTCAACCGTGTCATCGGGTAAAGGATCGAGCTCAGACCAATAGAACACCGCCCGATCCAAGGCCTGCAGGCCAAGGTAGGGCGGAACCCTGGCAACAACCTCTCCGTGCTCAATCAGATAATCATCGGTAATAACGCCGACCAAGTCGTCCGGAAATTGCGCAGCCGAGGGCCTTTGATTTTCATTGGGAGGCAACCGATCCACAGTGATGCGTTTGATAAAAGAATCGGTAGTATTGCCGAGTCGCGTAACCCGGTAGGACAGCGAGAAGCTACCCTGTAGCAGTAGATTTGCGGGAACATGCAACGCCTTGTCCCCCGGCGCGATTGGGGGCATCAGCGTTTGGCTGTCAATGGGGTAAAAAGCAGCACCTTCCGGGCGCCAGCCAAGCTCAAGCACATCAGCAACGCCAGGCCTGGTCGAGAAGTCCCATTCCGGCACCACTACCTCCAACGGCAGATCGAGCGCGGAACGAGCGACGATCCCCTCTGGATTATCGTTCCCTGCTTCATCTTTGACGACCGCCGGAACCCGAGGGATCGGAAGATTCTCATCAGTAAACAAGGCGAGATGAAGTGTTGACGACTTACCCATTAAAAATCCCCAGGCGATACAGAACATGAACAATGGTTGATAGCCACTGATGCTCATTGAAACTGCTAGAGGGAACTTTGGATACTGATAGAAATGACAGGTGCGTCGGTCGAGATTTCCGATACGCACGTTTGCTGGTAAGAAATTCCAGGCACAAAAAAAGAGGCCATAGGCCTCTTTTTTGATCGGTTTGCACCGATGGAATCTGGAGCGGGAAACGAGACTCGAACTCGCGACCCCGACCTTGGCAAGGTCGTGCTCTACCAACTGAGCTATTCCCGCAATGGCGTCCCCTAGGGGACTCGAACCCCTGTTACCGCCGTGAAAGGGCGGTGTCCTAGGCCACTAGACGAAGGGGACACACTACAACATTCACTCCCCGCCGCGTTTCGCTGTTCGCTTTACGCTGCAAGTGGCGCGCATTCTAGGGATGCTTTGCCAACCCGTCAACCCCTATGTATAAATTTATTTAAATCAATGACTTCCCTGCGCCTCTCAAGGCTTCGTCGGCATCGGCACGCCTGGACCTTGACGTTTATTTTTTGGCACCCCGCCAGGGCGGAAACCCAAGCCCTACGGTGGTTTATATACAAAATGCCATCACTGCACCCCCAACACCCGCCAAACAGCTCTATCCGCCCAAAAGCGAAGCCACTACACTCGAATGGTAAATCATCCTGTATGAGGCGTTAACGGTGACACCACTTATGATCACCCTGCTTATAGTTGCGGGGATCGCGTTATTGATCGTGATCGGCTACCTCAACAATGTAGTCGAGAACAACAAGCTTGAGCGTGCCCGGCTGAAAATAGAACTGGCCGACCGCTTGCGCCGCTGTGGCGAGATCACCGAAACCTTTCCCGGCCAGTTGATGAGCCCGGCATTGAAACTGCTGTTGACCCGCCTCGAACTGAACATCAACCAGCGCCAGCTGGCCCTGGATAAAAACAGCCGCGATATCCGCGCGCGCATCGCCGAACTGGAAGGCCTGATCGCACAAGGTGAATCGCTGCCGGTGAACAATCCGCCGGCCCCTATCCAGACCGAAGCGCGGGCCAAGGATGTACGCTTTCTTTTAGAAGGTATGCACAACCAGATCACCCGTGCAGCTCAGGAAGGTTTTCTGCCCACCAACGAAGCCAAGTACTGGGTCAAGGAAATACGCCACATTCTGGTGCTGTTGCATATCGAGTTTTTCAATAACCTGGGCCAACAAGCCCTGCAGCAGAACCAGCCTGGGCATGCGCGCCTGGCCTTCGAACGCGGCGTTCAGTACCTGCGCAAGCAACAGGACCCGGCGGTGTACCGCGAGCAACTCGAGTACATGGAAAAACTGCTAGCCCGGGCGAATGCCCAGGTCCTGAGCCAGCTTGAACCTGCCGAAGACGAAGTCAACGAGCTGACTGAAGGCCTGAAGACCGATACAACTGAAGACTGGAAGAAAAAAGTCATCTACGACTGATGGCTGCGCGGGAGCCGGAATGCCAATTGCCAGGCACGCCTGCTCCCACTGCAGAGGCCTACTTCAGCAATCGGTCAGGCGCAGGAAGATCGCCGCCAAGCGCTCCAACCCCGCCTGATCCGCTGTGCCGAAACGCGCAAGCCTGGGGCTGTCCAAGTCCAGCACGCCAATCAAGCGCCCTTCCTTTACCAACGGAATCACCAGTTCGCTGTTCGATGCGCTGTCGCAGGCAATATGCCCGGGGAACGCATGCACATCTTCAACGCGCTGGGTTTCCCGACTGGCCGCCGCCGCGCCGCACACACCTCGACCAAACGGGATACGCACGCAGGCAACCTGGCCCTGGAACGGCCCCAGCACCAGCTCTTCGTTGCGGTTGAGGTAAAAGCCTGCCCAGTTCAAGTCTTCAACTTGACTGTAGAGAAAAGCCGAAAACTGCGCGGCATTGGCAATGAAATCACGCTCATCGGCAAACAAGGCTTCCAGCTGCGCAGCCAGCAAGCCATAGCCTTCCAGACCTGCGCCAGAGGCGTTGAGGTCGATCATCTTTTCTGCTCCAACAATTGCAGTCCAACCCAGTAGCGAGCGAACTGATAGGCACAACGGCCGTTACGGTTACCGCGACTGGTTGCCCAGCGCACGGCGAGAATGTCCAGCTCTTCACTTCGCTGCCAAGTCAGCCCGGCACTGGCAGCCAGTTGGCCGATCCAGTGCTCGACAACATTGAGAAAGTGTTCCTGGGTGAAGGGATAGAACGACAACCACAGTCCAAAACGGTCGGACAAGGCGATCTTGTCCTCCACCGCCTCGTTGGGGTGCAGTTCACCGTCGATCATTTTCCAGTTTTCGTTATCACTCTGTTTTTCCGGCACCAGGTGCCGACGGTTCGAGGTTGCGTACAACAGCACGTTGTCAGGCGCCTGTTCCAGCGAGCCATCGAGGACACTCTTGAGCACCCGGTAGTCGCCCTCCCCGGCCTCGAACGAGAGGTCGTCGCAAAACAGCACAAAACGCTGGGGCACCTTGCTCAATTGCTCGACTACGCGCGGCAGGTCTGCCAGGTTATCGCGCTCGATTTCAATCAGGCGCAAGCCTGCCTTGGCATGCTCAGCCAACAAAGCACGCACCAGCGACGACTTGCCGGTGCCGCGCGCCCCCCAGAGCAGCGCATGGTTGGCGGGCATGCCATCAAGGAACTGGCGCGTGTTGCGTCCCAGTTGCTCCCGTTGTTGATCCACACCGATAAGGTCAGACAGGCGCATGTCGAGATTGACGTCCAGCGGCAGCAAGTAGCCACTGCGACCGTCACGCTGCCAGCGTGCGGCCAGGCACTGACTCCAGTCGATCTGCTGGCGCAGTGCGGGCAATAGCGGTTCAAGGCGGGCCAGCACGGTTTCGGCGCGCTCCAGGAACGAATTCAAACGAGAGTCCACAGCGATTCCTCAAGATAGATGCTAGGTCAACGGCATTGCTGAATGTGTGACAGAACGTGCCAGTTGCCGGGGCTGATCGGCTATGCTTGCGCAGCGCACGGAATGTGAAACTGGCTCGGGTCTCATGGATATCAAGTTCACCAATCGCCTGTCCTTCAAGCAAGCCCGGCTGACGGTCCTGGTCGGCTTCATCCTGGGTACATTGCTTAGTCTCATCCAGATTGGTATCGATTATGCCAGCGAAGACGCCTCCATCAACCGTGAGATGCAAGCGCTGCTACAAATCAGTCACAACCCGGCCTCACGCATCGCCTACAACATCGACGCGGAACTGGCGCAGGAGCTGGCCGGTGGCCTGCTGCAATCTCCGGCGATTATCCGCGCGCGCCTGATCGACAACAACGACACGGTGCTGGCCGACGTCCAGCGTCCACGCGAAAAAAGCAGCTACCGGTTTATCAGCGACTTTCTGTTCGGCGAGAACCGGCAGTTCGAGCACCCGCTGTTTCTGAGCAGTATGCCGACTGAAAACCTCGGCACCCTTTACCTGGAAGTCGACACCTTCGCCTTCGGCAACCACTTCCTCAAGCGCGCCGAGATCACCCTGCTCAATGGCTTCATACGCAGCCTGGTGCTAACCCTGATTCTCATGGCATTGTTCTACTTCATGCTGACCAAGCCCCTGGTTCGCATCATCAGTGCCCTCGCTAACCGCGATTCACGACAACCGGAACAATCCAAACTGTCTTTCCCACCGGGCCATGAGCAGGATGAGATCGGGGTACTGGTCAAAGTCGCCAACCAGCAGTTTGTCAGCATGGCGACCGAAATCCAGCAACGGCGCAATGCGGAAAACCGCTTGACCACTTACCTCAATGAGCTGGAAGACGCTGTTTCGGCCCGCACCAATGAGCTCAAGACCAGCAACGCGCGCTTGAGCCAGACTAATGACGAACTCGATGCAGCACGGCGGCGCGCCCTGGACATGGCTCAGGCACGAGCGGCCTTTCTGGCCAACATGAGCCACGAGATTCGCACCCCCCTCAATGGCCTGCTGGGCATGATCGCCCTGTCGCTGGACAGCCCGCTCAATGCCGAGCAGCGTCAGCAACTATCGATTGCCCACGACTCAGGCAAAGTCCTGGTAGAACTGCTCAATGACATTCTTGACCTGTCCAAATTCGATGCCGGCCAACTGGAACTCGAACGCATCCCCTTCGACCTTGGCGCCATGGTTGAAGACACGGCCAACCTGCTGTCCCAGAACGCCGCCCCCAGCGTCGAACTGACTTGCCTGATCGACCCACAGTTTCCCGCCATGGTAGTGGGCGACCCCACCCGGGTACGGCAAATTATCAGCAACCTGCTGTCCAACGCGCTCAAGTTCACCCGCTTCGGGCGTGTCGATGTACGCCTGCGCGCCCACCCAGGGGGGGTACGCCTGGACGTCTGCGACACAGGTATCGGTATACCCCACGAAGCCCAGGCGCGAATCTTCCAGCCCTTTATCCAGGCCGGTGCAGGTATCACCCGCCAGTATGGCGGCACCGGCCTGGGCCTGGCCTTGACCAATAATCTCTGCGAAGCCATGCAGGGCCGCTTGAGCATCAACTCGCAGGCCGGCTTCGGCAGCCAGTTCAGCGCTGAACTCCCCCTGCTCTGCCACTCTCCGGCAGTACCGGCAGCCCCCCTGCACGGCAAAGTGGCCATCCTCACCAACCCTGGTAGCGGACTGGCCGAGTTGCTGCAAATGTTATTACCTGGCTGGGGACTGGACCATCGACGCTATGAACACGCCGAAGCGATTGGCGAGCCCCCTCCCGACCTGTTGATTACCGACGACCTCGACAGCCTGCTCGACCTGCGTCCAAAGATCGCGGCACCGATTCTGTTGGTAACCGCCTATGGCAACTTTCTGCCCAGCGACCAGGCTGCGCAACTGGCGCCATTGCAACAACTGGCGCGACCGCTGGCACGCAATGCCCTGTACCAGATTCTGCGCCGCACACTTCATGGTACCGACAGCGCTCACGCCAGCGCACAGAACAGCACCTCGCAGAGCGAGCGCCGCGCGCGCATTCTGCTGGTGGAAGACAATCCGGTTAATCAGCTGGTGGCCAAGGGCATGCTAGTCAAGCTGGGCTGCGAAGTGAGTATTTCCGCCAACGGCGCCCAGGCCCTGGAGCAGTTGGAGCACAGCGCTTTTGACATGGTGCTGATGGATTGCAATATGCCGGTCATGGACGGCTACGAGGCGAGCCGCAGAATCCGTCAGAGCGGACGTTGGCCGAACCTGCCTATCGTCGCCCTGACGGCCAATGCCATGCCCGAGGAACGTGAGCGCTGCCGCGCCGCAGGCATGAATGACTATCTGGCCAAGCCCTTCCGTCGTGAAGAGCTATTGGCCTTGATCGATCACTGGGCGCCGCTGGTGACTATTTGAGCATTTTCTCGATCGACGCACTCAACGCTTCCGGCTTGGTACTCGGCGCGTAACGTGTGACATTGCCCGTGCTCGACTCGACAAGAAACTTGGTGAAGTTCCATTTGATGTTTTGCGATCCGAACAACCCGGGGGCGCGTTTTTTCAGTTCGGTGAACAAGGGATGAGCGCTACCGCCATTGACGTCGATCTTGCGAAACAGCGGAAAGCTGACACCAAAATTCATTTCGCAGAACTGCGCGATTTCCCTGGCGTCTCCCGGCTCCTGTTTGCCGAACTGGTTGCAGGGAAAACCCAGCACCACGAGACCGCGCTCGCGATAACGCTGCCACAGCTGTTCCAGGCCCTTGTACTGTGGGGTAAAGCCGCACTGGCTGGCAGTATTGACCACCAACAGCGCTTTACCCTGGAAGTCCGCCAGGGTCTTTTGCTCACCTGCCAGAGTGATGCAAGGAATACTCAACAATGCGTCGGCCATGACCCTACTCCTTTGTTAGCGTGGAACCAGGTCCAGGCAGACCGAGTTGATGCAGTAGCGCAGACCGGTTGGCGGTGGCCCATCGGGAAACACATGCCCCAAATGGGCATCGCACTGTGCACAGGTGACTTCGGTGCGGATCATCCCATGGGAGATGTCACGAATCTCGATCATCGCACTGTCCTCGATCGGCTCGTAGAAGCTTGGCCAGCCACAACCGGAGTCGAACTTGGCCTTGGAATCGAACAAGGGCGCATTGCAGCAAATGCAGTGGTAGACACCCTCGGTCTTGGTGCCGTTGTATTTACCGCTGAACGGCCGTTCGGTGCCTTTCAAGCGGCAGACGTTGTACTGCTCGGGATCGAGCATGGCACGCCATTGCTCCGCAGTTTTCTCTATCTTTTCCATATGCAGGCCTCGGCAGACTAAAAACCCCGCGTTGCGTCTTTTCCCCAACGCGGTCGGCACGTATATTATTGCGCCTCATCAGACATCAGTCTGGCACCCGCGTTACACGCTTTTCAAACGATTTCACAGCGCAGTGCGCGGCGATCTTTTCTAATCGGGATCACATCATGCAGGTCAGCAAATCGAACAAGCTCGCCAATGTCTGCTATGACATTCGCGGCCCGGTGCTCAAGCACGCCAAACGCCTGGAAGAGGAAGGTCATCGCATCCTCAAGCTGAACATCGGCAACCCTGCGCCGTTTGGATTCGAAGCGCCGGACGAAATCCTCCAGGATGTCATCCGCAACCTGCCGACTGCCCAGGGCTACAGCGACTCCAAGGGCCTGTTCAGCGCGCGCAAGGCGGTGATGCAGTACTACCAGCAAAAGCAGGTCGAAGGTGTCGGCATCGAAGACATCTACCTGGGCAACGGCGTATCCGAATTGATCGTGATGTCGATGCAAGCGCTGCTCAACAACGGCGACGAAGTGCTGATTCCGGCACCTGACTACCCGCTGTGGACTGCTGCAGTCAGCCTGGCGGGCGGCAATCCAGTGCACTACCTGTGCGACGAGCAAGCCGACTGGTTCCCGGACCTTGACGACATCAAGGCCAAGATCACCTCCAACACCAAAGCCCTGGTGATCATCAACCCGAACAACCCAACGGGCGCGGTGTACTCGCGCGAGTTACTGCTGGGCATGCTGGAACTGGCCCGCCAGCACAACCTGGTGGTGTTCTCCGACGAGATCTACGACAAGATCCTCTACGACGAAGCCGTGCATATCTGTACCGCCTCGCTAGCACCAGACCTGCTTTGCCTGACCTTCAACGGTTTGTCCAAGTCCTACCGCGTTGCGGGCTTCCGTTCCGGCTGGGTGGCCATTTCCGGCCCCAAGCAGCACGCTCAGAGCTACATCGAAGGCATCGACATGCTGGCCAACATGCGCCTGTGTGCCAACGTGCCGAGCCAGCACGCCATTCAGACCGCCCTGGGCGGCTACCAGAGCATCAATGATCTGGTCCTGCCGCCGGGTCGTCTGCTTGAGCAACGCAACCGCACCTGGGAGTTGCTCAATGACATCCCCGGCGTCAGTTGCGTCAAACCAATGGGCGCGCTCTATGCGTTCCCGCGCATCGACCCGAAAGTCTGCCCGATTCACAACGACGAAAAATTCGTCCTAGACCTGCTGCTCTCGGAAAAACTGTTGATTGTCCAGGGCACCGCTTTCAACTGGCCATGGCCCGATCACTTCCGAGTGGTCACCCTGCCGCGCGTCGATGACCTGGAACAGGCCATTGGCCGTATCGGAAACTTCTTGAAGACATATCAGCAATAACCGATAAAGCTTTGCAAAAGGCCTGCATCCTTGTTGATGCAGGCCTTACAGGCTGATTCTCCCTTCTGTAAGACCTGATGATCTCGCGTGCGGAATGATGGAATTCGACTGTAATACAAAGAAGTACACAGTTTGAAATAGTCGCCCGGTTGAATCACTCGAGCCCGCACCTTATATACCCCCGCATACGTGACACTTTTATCCGTCAGGAGAACGTAACAACCATGATGCGCATCTTACTGTTTGTAGCCACCAACCTTGCGGTTGTGCTGATTGCCAGCATCACCTTGAGCCTGTTTGGCTTCAATGGGTTCATGGCGGCAAACGGGGTTGACCTCAAGCTCGATCAGCTGCTGATTTTCTGCGCCGTGTTCGGTTTTGCCGGCTCGCTGATTTCGCTGTTCATCTCCAAGTGGATGGCGAAGATGAGCACGGGCACCCAGATCATCAGTCAGCCGCGCACCCGCCATGAACAATGGCTGCTGCAGACCGTCGAAGAACTGTCCCGCGAAGCCGGCATCAAAATGCCTGAAGTAGGTATCTTCCCGGCCTATGAGGCCAATGCCTTTGCCACTGGCTGGAACCGCAACGACGCACTGGTTGCTGTCAGCCAGGGCCTGCTCGAGCGCTTCTCGCCTGACGAAGTACGTGCAGTCCTGGCTCACGAAATCGGCCACGTGGCCAATGGCGACATGGTCACCCTCGCGCTGATACAAGGTGTGGTCAACACCTTCGTGATGTTCTTCGCCCGCATCATCGGCAACTTTGTCGACAAGGTGATTTTCAAGAACGAAGAAGGCCAAGGCATCGCCTACTACATCGCGACCATCGTTGCCGAGCTGATTCTGGGCATCCTCGCCAGCATGATCGTCATGTGGTTCTCGCGTAAACGCGAATACCGTGCTGACGAAGCTGGTGCACGCTTGGCCGGTACCGGCGCGATGATTGGCGCTCTGCAGCGCCTGCGTTCGGAACAAGGGGTACCGGTGCATATGCCCGACACCTTGAACGCCTTCGGCATCAACGGCGGCCTCAAGCAGGGCCTGGCTGGCTTGCTGATGAGCCACCCACCGCTGGAAGATCGCATCGAAGCTCTGCGCCGTCGCGGTTAAGGGACAGCGCAAGAAACAAGGGCGGCCTCAGGGCCGCCCTTTTTTATGGTTGTTCACGGAATTCCGGGAACTACGCACCGGGCCTGCTAGCGGGCGAGCACCGGAATGTGGCTCGAGTGGCGATGGGCATATCCGTTTGATGTGGTGGCACCACTGGCTGGTTTCGCCTTTACGGCGACCCACTTTTGTCGGGGCAAAAGTGGGCAAAACCCGTTGTCCCTGCATCCGGCCCTACGCTGCGCTCCGGGTCCCCTCATTCCACCCTTGCTCCCGCGGGGACCGCGCCGAAGGGCCGTCCTGGCCCTGCGGCGCTCGCCGGCCATCCATGGCCGTCGCCCCACTACGCAAGGGTTCCATTCGGCCTACTGAAGGGACGATTTGTGGCGTCTGCACGATTTGTGTAGGGAGAAGCAAAGCAACGGCACCGGCAACAGCGAGGCGCTGGATCGTCCCTTCAGTAGGCTGAGTGTAGGTATTGCGTAGTCGGGTGCAGGCCATGGATGGCCTGCGAGCACCGTAGGGCCAGGACGGCCCTTCGGTGCGGTCCCGACGGGAGCGATGCCGGAGCGAGGGGACCCGGAGCGCAGCGTAGGGCCGAATGCAGGGACACACGGTTTTGGTTCCTTTTGCCAAGACAAAAGGGACCCGCCGTAAGGGCGGAAGGGGCCAACAGCGGCGCCGCATTGAATGGATAAGCTCACAGACTCAAATCCCAGCCCAGCCCAGCCCAGCCCAGCCCAGCCCAGCCCAGCCCAGCCCCGAGATCATGCCCTGGGATTTCGTGAAGGACCTTTTTTATATCAGCGTTGCAACTGATAGACCCGCTCCAACAAGCGCGTGGCGCCAGCCTGTTGGAATTTCGGACTCTCGGCCAGCACATCATGCGATACCCGCTCACGCGGCTGCCAGGCGGCGAACAGCGCCTGCACTTCGTCATCGACGACAGCAAACGGCGGCCCGTCGATCTGCGACTGGTCGTAGTCCAGGGTGATCAACAAGCCCTTCACCGGTGGCGCAAGCAGGGTCTGCAAATGCTCGACATAAAGCACGCGCATAGGCGCGGGCAACGCGATCAGTGCAGCTCGATCGTACAAAGCAGCACACGCGCCGACGTCTTCAGCGCGTAAGGCGAAGAAATCACCGCAGCGAATTTCAATGGCGTCGCAGCGAAAAACCTTGAACGGACCTTGCTGAGTGATCTGGGGCTGCAACTGATGCTCAGCGAAAAAATCCTCCACCGCACGCTCCGACAGCTCCACCCCAAGCACCTGCAGGCCCTGCCCTGCCAACCAGAGCATGTCCAGGCTCTTGCCACACAGCGGCACCAGCACGCGCGCTCCAGGCGCCACCGCCAATGTCGGCCAGTACTGTTGCAGGTGACCGTTGACCTGAGACTGGTGAAAGCCAATCTGATTATTGTTCCAACGTGAAAGCCAAAACGCTGCCTGCATGCCTCACCTCGATAAATTCGATCAAATACTGCGAAAACTTATATTAGATTTAGATCAATGCTTTGCCCGAAGATGAGCACATCTTAACGTCCGGAGCACCCTGATGCTGCCCAGCCTGTTCATTTCCCATGGCTCGCCCATGCTCGCCCTGGAGCCAGGTGCCAGTGGCCCTGCCTTGAAACGCCTGGCTGCTGCATTAAAACGACCCAAAGCAATCGTGGTGGTCTCAGCACATTGGGAAAGCCGGGAGTTGCTGGTATCCAGCAGCCCCACCCCGCAAACCTGGCACGACTTCGGCGGCTTCCCCGCCGCACTGTATGCCGTGCAGTACCCTGCCCCCGGCGACCCGGCCCTGGCTCAACGGGTAACAGAACTGCTCTGCGCGGCCGGCATGCCAACGCGCCTCGACCCCCAACGCCCCTTCGACCATGGCACCTGGGTTCCTCTGTCGCTGATGTATCCCCACGCAGATATTCCGGTGGTACAGGTTTCCCTTCCCACCCAGCTTGGGCCGAAGTTTCAGGAACTGGTGGGCAGCGCGCTGGCGAGCTTGCGTGATGACGACGTTCTGCTGATCGGCTCCGGAAGCATCACCCACAACCTGGGCGAACTGGACTGGCGCGCAGGTCCGCAAAGCATTGAACCCTGGGCGCTGGCGTTTCGGGACTGGATGATTGAAAAACTGCAGGCAGATGACACCCAGGCCTTGCATGATTACCGGCACCTGGCGCCCTTTGCCATGCGCAATCACCCTAGCGATGAGCATTTATTGCCCCTGTACTTCGCTCGAGGTGCAGGCACGGAATTCGCCATCGTCCACCAGGGCTTCACCCTCGGGGCGCTGGGCATGGACATCTATCGCTTCGATTGAAATAGCCTGGGCAAAAAAAATCCCCAACTCAGTCGGGGATTTTTTTGTGCTCGCGGATCAGTCTTCGCGATAACGGCGCAGCTTCAGCTGCTTACCGGCAACGCGAGTGTCCTTGAGCTTGGCCAGCAGACGCTCCAGACCCTCTTCCGGCAGTTCAACCAGGCTGAAGCTATCACGCACCTGAATGCGGCCGATTGCTTCGCGGGCCAGGCCGCCTTCGTTGAGGATGGCGCCGAGCAGGTTCTTGGCAGCGATGCCATCACGCGCACCCAGCGCGGTACGGCAGCGTGCACGGCCTTCGCCCAGCGGCATTGGCGCACGACGCTCACGCTCGCCACGGTCTGGACGATCGCCAGAGCGCTCACGCGGAGCGGAGGTCGGAACCAGCGGTTGCTCCTTCTCGACAGCTTCCAGGGTCAGGGCCTGACCGTTGGTAGCCTTGCGCAGCAGCGCTGCGGCCAGGGCACGCGGGCTGCAACCGATGTCGGCAGTCAGGCGATCGAGCAGATCACCATGGGTCGACTCGGCGTCGGCAACCAGTGGCGCCAGGCTGTTGGTCAGCTTCTTGATGCGAGCATCGAGAACGGCCTGGGCATTTGGCAGACGAACTTCTGCAACCTTCTGACCAGTGACACGCTCGATCACCTGCAGCATACGACGCTCACGCGGCGTTACCAGCAACAGTGCACGACCTTCGCGACCGGCACGACCGGTACGGCCGATACGGTGAACGTAGGACTCTGGATCGTACGGCATGTCAACGTTGAACACGTGAGTGATGCGCGGCACGTCCAGACCACGAGCGGCAACGTCGGTAGCAACGACGATGTCCAGGCGACCATCCTTGAGCGAGTCGATAACGCGCTCACGCTGGTTCTGGGCAATGTCACCATTCAACGCAGCAGCCTTGTAGCCTTTGGCTTCCAGGGCGCTAGCCAGGTCCAGGGTGGCTTGCTTGGTACGCACGAAGGCGATCAGTGCGTCGAACTCTTCCACTTCCAGCAGACGCAGGACAGCGGAGACCTTCTGGTCAGCGTGGACCATCAGGTGAGCCTGCTCGATGGCAGTCACGGTCTGGGTTTTGGTCTGGATCTTGACGTGCTTCGGATCACGCAGGTGACGTTCGGCAATTGCACGGATGGAGGCCGGCAGGGTTGCGGAGAACAGTACGGTCTGGCGGGTTTCCGGCATGGCCTTGAAGATGACTTCGAGGTCATCCATGAAGCCCAGCTTGAGCATTTCGTCAGCTTCGTCGAGCACCAGGTGATTGACGGTTGCCAGGACTTTCTCGTCGCGACGCAGGTGGTCGCACAGACGGCCAGGGGTGGCAACGACGATTTGCGCGCCATTGCGAATTGCTTTCAGCTGTGGGCCCATTGGGGCACCACCGTATACGGCCACCACGGTAACGCCAGGCATCTGCTTGGAGTAGGTTTCAAAAGCGGTGGCTACTTGCAGCGCCAACTCACGGGTTGGCGCCAGGATCAGGGCTTGCGGCTCGCGCTTGCTCGGGTCGATGCGGTGCAGGATTGGCAGAGCGAAAGCGGCAGTTTTGCCGGTACCTGTCTGCGCCTGACCGATCATGTCATGACCGGCAAGAATAATCGGGATCGATTGCTGCTGAATGGCCGATGGCTCTTCGTAGCCAGTAGCCACAACGGCGGCAACAATACTTGGATGAAGATCGAGAGCGGCGAAGCCGCCGGTTTCCTGGGTCATGGGTCTGCCTCTAAGTGCATCCGCAAAGACCCATGCTCCAAAGCTGCGCATGCCTTGTAAGACCCGAAAGTCACCCTGGCAGCTTTGTCGGCGGGGATTTGCGAAAACGATTGAAGAAAAAAAAGGAACGTCAGGGAGCGTCCGCAGGGCGGACGCGCAGCCGAAGCTGGCTTCGGAAATGCACTACCTAAACGAGGTCTGGTAAAAGACCGGCGCGTACTATACCTGAATTCCAAAATCGCGGGAGATTTTTTTATTCCAACGCGCCTGTCCCAAGCCACGCTACGGCGGGCCTGGGGCGATAGGCTTGCAAATGGCTGAAACGTTTTTCCTGCGCCCGCTGCACCAGGCGTCTCACGTAGCCGGGCGGATCGCTGCGATCAAGGCATCCAGCGAGTAGCCAAGACGCGGGGCCAGGGCTGCGGCGCGAGCCTGGAGCCCGGCCATGTCCAGTTCCTGGTCGAGGTCGGCTGGAACGATGATAATCACATTGCCCTCCTTGACCGGCAGCTCCCAATAGTGACGATGATAAAGCCCACGCAGCAATGCGGCGCCCAGTGGCTTGCCATCATCGCCAGCCCACTGGTTGATCACCAGCCAACCATCAGGATTCAAGCGCTTCTGGCAGTCTTCGAGGAAACGCCACGCCAGATGGGCCACACCCGGCCCATGATCGGTATACAAGTCGACGAAAATCAAGTCGGCAGACTCGGCAGAACCCAGCAACTCCATGGCATCGCCAATACGGATATACAGGCGCGGATCATCATCCAGGCCCAGATACTCGATGGCCAGGCGCGGCACATCGGGACGCAGCTCAATGGCCTCGACGTCTTCCAGCGGCAGGAACTTGAGGCAGGCCTGGGTCAAGGTTCCGGCGCCCAAACCAAGAAACAGCGCGCTTTCGGGCTCGGCGTGACACAGCGCGGCGATGAACATGGCGCGGGTGTAGTCGTATTCCAGCCAGCTCGGATCGGCGGTAAACACGCAGCTCTGCTCGATGGCTTCACCGAATTCGAGAAACCGATAGTCCTCGACCTCCAGGACGCTGATGGTGCCGTATTGGTCCTGCACCTGGGCCAGCACCCGCTCCACCCGTTCCACTGTCATGCTGTCTCCCGGCTTACGCCGCTGCTTCGAGCAAAACGGCCATTGTCCGTCAATGGCGCCAGTGCAACAAGGCGTGCCGCAACTGTTAACATGGCAGGCAGCCCCTTTCCGACCTGACCGAGCCCGTGATGAATCAACCCTGGAGCCCTGACAGCTGGCGCGCCCTGCCGATCCAGCAGCAACCTTCCTACCCTGATGCCGAGCACCTGCTCAAGGTCGAACAGACCCTGGCAAGTTACCCGCCGCTGGTATTCGCCGGTGAAGCCAGGGAACTGCGCCGACAGTTTGCCGAAGTCACCCAGGGCCGCGCGTTTCTTCTGCAGGGCGGCGATTGTGCAGAAAGCTTCGCCGAGTTCTCGGCGGCCAAAATCCGCGACACCTTCAAGGTGCTGCTGCAAATGGCGATCGTCATGACGTTTGCCGCCGGCTGCCCGGTGGTCAAGGTCGGGCGCATGGCCGGGCAGTTTGCCAAACCGCGCTCGGCAAATGATGAGACCGTTGCCGGGGTGACTCTGCCGGCCTACCGTGGCGATATCATCAATGGTATCGGCTTCGACGAAAAAAGCCGGGTACCCGACCCGGAACGCCTGCTCCAGGCCTATCACCAGTCCACCGCCAGCCTGAACCTGTTGCGCGCCTTTGCCCAAGGTGGTTTTGCCGATCTGCACCAGGTGCACAAGTGGAACCTGGACTTCATTGCCAACTCGGCACTGGCAGAAAAGTACAGTCAATTGGCTGACCGTATCGACGAAACCCTGGCCTTCATGCGTGCCTGTGGCATGGACAGTTCACCGCAATTGCGTGAAACCAGCTTTTTTACCGCCCATGAAGCGTTGCTGTTGAATTACGAGGAAGCCTTCGTACGTCGTGACAGCCTGACCAACGACTACTACGACTGCTCGGCGCATATGCTTTGGATCGGCGACCGCACGCGCCAACTCGACGGTGCACATGTGGAGTTTTTGCGCGGGGTGAACAACCCTATCGGGGTCAAGGTCGGCCCGAGCATGAATACCGAGGAGTTGATCCGCCTGATTGATGTGCTCAACCCGGACAATGACCCCGGCCGCCTCAATCTGATCGTACGCATGGGTGCCAGCAAGGTCGGTGAGCACTTGCCGGCACTGATTCGCAGCGTCGAGCGCGAAGGACGCAAAGTGCTGTGGAGCTCCGACCCGATGCACGGCAATACCATCAAGGCCAGCAGCGGCTACAAAACCCGCGATTTCGCGCAGATCCTCAGCGAGGTCAAGCAGTTCTTCCAGGTGCACCAGGCCGAGGGTAGCCATGCCGGTGGCATTCACATTGAAATGACCGGACAGAACGTCACCGAGTGCATCGGTGGCGCCCGCCCCATTACCGAAGACGCCCTGTCAGATCGCTACCATACCCATTGCGATCCGCGCATGAACGCCGACCAGTCCCTGGAACTGGCCTTCCTGATCGCCGAGACTCTCAAACAAGTCCGACGCTGAAGGTGCTGTGGGCCAGTGCCGGGCGCAACCGCCCGGCACTGGCTCGAGGACAATTCAGCTGCAAGCGGCTCAAGCCCAGCCACCTCGCCATGTTCCACAGGCTGTCAGCCAGCGCTTGCACCCCAGCATCGTCCAGGCCCTGGACTTCCTCGTGCACCGCATGGATCGCCAGGCAGTCGCCAGCCCGATCTGCGCGCAAATCCACACGCGCGGCGATCCGTTCATGATGTAGAAACGGCAGAACGTAGTAGCCGTAGACACGCTTGTGCGCCGGGGTGTAAATCTCCAGCCGATAACGAAAATCGAACAGGCGCTCGGTACGCCCCCGCTCCCAGACCAACGAATCGAAGGGTGACAGCAATGCGCTGCAGGCAACTTTACCCGGCAGCCGCACAGCGCCAAGGCAATAGGCTGCCTGGTTCCAACCTTGCACGGCACAGACTTGCAACTGCCCCTGCTCCACCAATTCGGCAATGCGATCACGGCTATCTGCCGGGCTGAGTCGATAGTAGTCGCGCAGGTCTTTTTCGGTCGCCACGCCCAAGGCAGTGGCCGCTTGCAGGAGCAGCCCGCGCTGTGCCTGCGCTTCGTCGAGCAATGGTTGCTGCAGCAATGCCGCTGGCAGCACCCGCTCAGGCAGATCGTACAAACGCTCAAAACCCCGTCGCCCGGCAACGGTCACCAGGCCTGCAGCAAACAACCATTCCAGCGCATGCTTTTCTGCGCTCCAGTCCCACCAGGGTCCGGCACGCACCTCACGGGTGGACAGGCTACCGGCAGCCAAAGCGCCCTGAGCGGTGACTGCAGCCAGAACACGGGCAATGGTTGGCTGCTGCTCACGACCGAAACGTGCCAACTGCTGGTAGATACCCTGTCCTTGACGCGCACGGTCCATGCGCCAACGGAGCATGGGATACAACGCCAGCGGCAGCAACGAAGCTTCGTGGCCCCAGTATTCAAACAGTTTGCGCTGGCGCCGCTGGCCCCAGGCAATCTGGTCAAGCAGCGCCTGTGGATAACTGCCCAGTCGCGAAAATATCGGTAGGTAATGCGAACGCACCAAGGCGTTCACCGAGTCGATCTGCACCACACCCAGGCGCTCCATCAGCCGTTGCAGATGCGCGGCACTCACCTGTGAGCGCGGGGTGCGCCCAGCAAAGCCCTGGGCCGCCAAGGCCAGGCGGCGCGCCTGCGCCAGCGAAAAGGATTGTGTGGTGGGCATGCCCGACTCCTTCTGAACAAGCCCACTTAAGGTAGTAGTGACGCCTGCCGGACGCGACTCATTTTTTTAACGGGTCGTCCCAGAATGGCCGCTCCACCTCTTGCAGCACATCAACCCGGCTCATGCCGATATCGTGCAGTGCGGCATCACTCAGGCGCGCCAGTTCCATCCGTTGCCGGTGCAACTGCCGCCAGCGCGCCAACTGTTGAATGACAGCCTCAATGGCATGGCTGAAGCCGCCATGAGCAAAGCGCGGATGCATCAGGACATGTGCTTTCTGACCTTTCATCGTCTTACCCTCCGTGTGGGATGACGACAGTGTCAGCGCAGGCCTAAGATCAATCCAACGAATGTTTCTTATGCAATACATCTAGGAGATTGATGCCTTGTCCCAGTATCAGAGTATCGACTCCGACGTCCTGCGCACCTTCGTCGCCATCGCTGAACACGGTGGTTTCACTCGCGCTGGCGAAGTGGTGAACCGCACTCAGTCGGCCGTCAGCATGCAGATGAAACGCCTGGAAGAAGACATCATCCAGCGCCAGCTGTTCGAACGTGACGGCCGCCAGGTACGCCTGACCGCCGAAGGCCAGGTACTGCTTGGCTACGCCCGGCGCATCCTCAAACTCCATGGTGAAGTGTTCAACACCCTGCGCATGCCACACATGGTCGGCATGGTGCGCATTGGCACGCCGGATGACTATGCCATGCGTTTTCTGCCCGGCATTCTTTCCAGCTTTGCCCAGGCCTATCCACTGATCCAGGTCGAGGTTCATTGCGAAAGCTCGCGCCAGCTGATGCAGCGCCAGGACCTGGACATGACCATCATCACCTGCGAGCCCGGCCATGAAGTCGGTCAATTACTGCGCCGCGAGCCTGCGGTGTGGGTTCAGGCCCAGGGCTTCTGCCCGCACGAACACAATCCGCTGCCGCTGGCCGTTTTCAATACTGACTGCTGCTGCCGAACTTGGGCCTGCAACGCGCTGGATACGATCGAAAAGGAATACCGGATCGCCTACACCAGCGCCAGCACCCCGGCAATCATGGCGGTGGTCAGCGCTGGCCTTGCGGTCACGGCACAATTGCAGAGCCTGATTACCAGCGATTTGCGCGTGATAGGCGAAGCGCAGGGCCTGCCGGTCTTGCCGACTGCCAGTATCATGCTGCTGCGCAACAACAGCAGCCAGTCACAGATGACCGACTGCATGGCCGACTACATCGTTGAAGGCTTCAGATCTTGAACGCCAGCATCACCGCGCAGACCACCAGGAAGCCACAGAACAGTGAGCGCAGGACTTTTTCGGGCAGCGCGTGAGCCAGCTTTACCCCCCAACTGATGCTCAACAGCCCACCCACTGCCAGCGGGATCCCCATGCTCCACTGCACATGCTGGTGAATACCGTAGGTCAGCAGGGTTACGGCAGTACTGGGCGCCGCCAGCGCCAGTGAGAGCCCTTGGGCAACCACCTGTGTGGTACCGAACACACTGGTCAACACAGGGGTGGCAACTACCGCCCCACCGACACCAAACAAACCGCCAAGCACTCCAGCGCCTGCGCCCAGCACACCGAGCCAGGGCCATGGATAGCGCAGTTCAGTGGAAGGCTGTGTCTGGCGCATGAACATGCGCGCCAGGTTCCAGGCAGCCAAGGCAACCAGGAACATGACAAAGGCAAAACGCATGGACTGTGCGTCGACGTCCACAGCCCAGATCGAACCTAGCCAGGCAAAAACAAAGCTGGCAACTGCCAATGGCAACGCGTGGCGCATCTCGATCCGGTTGCGCTGGTGATAGCGCCACAGCGCCAGCAGCACGTTCGGCACCACCATCACCAAGGCCGTACCTTGCGCCAGTTGCTGGTCGAGCCCGAACAACACTCCCAGCGCCGGAATTGCGATAAGCCCGCCACCAATGCCAAACAGTCCTCCGACCGTGCCCAGTGCAGCGCCCAGCGCTATATACATCACCCACTCAATCATTACGCCTCACCACAATTGCAGTTTCATTAACCCAGTGGCGGCATGCTACCGACCTGATGCTAGCGGGGAAACGCATAGCAACGCACAATGGCTATGCACATTACGCAAAAGCAGATCCACACGATATGAACCCCGATGCACTCACCGAGCAACTCGGCCTGTTTCTCGATGTACTGGAGAGCGGGAGCTTTTCAGCGACTGCCCGTCGCCATCCGCTGACCCCTTCGGCCGTGGCAAGACGCATCGACTCTCTGGAAAACGCCCTCGGCAGCCGCCTGTTCATACGCAGCACCCACGCTGTACGCCCTACTCCAGCAGGTAATGCGTTTGCCGAGCGAGCCCGACGCATCGTCGAAGAGCTGCGCCTGGCGCGTGCCGAAGCGGTGTCGCTGAGCAACGCCCCGGAAGGCTTGATTCGGGTCGATGCCCCCGCGGCATTCGGGCGCCGCCATTTGGCGCCCGCTATCGCTGATTTTCTCGTGGCCTACCCAGGCCTCGATGTTCAACTGCGCCTGATCGACAGTTTTGTAGACCTGCATGGCTCGCATCTGGGTGAGGTCGACTTGGTGTTGCGTGCCGGTCCCTTGGCAGATACCCGCCTGGTTGCGACACCGCTGGCGTACATGGTGCGCATCGCCTGCGCGAGCCCGGCCTATCTGGCTGCCCGCGGGGTTCCTGCCAGCCCCGCAGAACTGCCCGGGCACGACGGCCTGGACTGGGACGGCCTGGCCCCGCCCTTCGCCTGGCGTTTTGCCGTCGATGGACAACTGCGCCTGTCCCGACCTACACGCATGCGCATGAGCGCCAACAACGCCGAGACCCTGCTATTCGGGGCATTGGCAGGCCTTGGCATTGCCCATTTACCCACGTGGCTGATCAGCGAATACCTGCTGCGTGGTGAATTGCTGCCGCTGTTTTGTGAAAGCGGCCTGCCTGCCGCCGAGTCCAGCGGCATTTATGCCCTGCGCCTGGAACACGAAACGAACTCTCGTAGCCGTTTGTTGCTCGAATTTCTCAAGAGCCGCTTCAGCCCCGTCCCGCCCTGGGACCTGGCGCTGCAAAGTGAGCTGCGCGGGTAGTCAGCGCGCTAATTACCCGCGTGATAAATTCCAAGGATCTAACGAGTTAAAGGATGCGCATGAACGCCGACCCTAAAGCACCTGAACCCTGCCAAGAACTGTTGCTCGATAACCAGGTGTGCTTTGCCTTGCATTCGACTTCGCTGCTTATGACCAAGGTCTACAAGCCACTGTTACAGAAGCTTGGGCTGACTTATCCACAGTACCTGGTGATGCTGGTGCTTTGGGAAGAAGAGGGTCTGACCGTCGGTGAAATCAGCCAGCGCTTGCTCACCGATCCTGGTTCGCTCACACCGCTGCTCAAACGCCTGGAAGCTGAGGGCCTGCTCAAGCGTACGCGCAGCCGCGAAGATGAACGCGTGGTGCTGGTGCACTTGCTCGACCCCGGACGTGCCCTGCAAGCACAGGCAAAGGCGGTTCCCCAGTGCATCCTGGCCGCCAGTGGTGAGAGCATCGAGCGCTTGCAACAATTGCAGGCCGACTTGCTGGAATTGCGTGCCAACCTGCAAAAAAGCCTCTGAACGCTAAGCTGTGAGTGACCACTTGTAAGCTGGTCCAAAAATTATCTTGCGCACTAAATAATCGTGCGCTAATTTAATTTCCGTCCCCACTCAGCGCCACGGCGCACCTTTGAAAACGAGGCTCAAGATGCAAAAGGTCACTCCGCTTTACATTGCCGAAGCCAAGTCCACCGGCGGTCGCGACGGCAGCTCGCGCTCCAGCGACGGCAAACTCGAAGTCAAGCTGAGCACTCCCAAGGAGTTGGGCGGTGCGGGTGGTGAAGGCACCAATCCAGAGCAACTGTTCGCCGCCGGCTACTCGGCCTGCTTTATCGGTGCCCTGAAGTTCGTCGCCAGCCAGCAAAAAAAGGCGCTGCCAAACGATAGCTCGATTACCGCCAAGGTCGGCATCGGCCAGATCCCAGGTGGTTTTGGCCTGGACATCGACCTGCATATCGCGTTGCCAGGCTTGCAACAAGCAGATGCGCAAGCGCTGGTAGATGCCGCCCACCAGGTGTGCCCCTACTCGAACGCCACTCGCGGCAACGTTGATGTACGCCTGCACGTCACGGTCTGAAGATAAAACCCAGGCGTAAAAAAACCCGGCCGAGGCCGGGTTCTTTATTCGCGCAGACGCCAGGTTTAAACCTTGGCGCGGCCCTTGTAGGAGCCACCTTCGCGGGTATCGATCTCGATCATGTCGCCGATTTCGATGAAGTCGGCAACGCTCAGTTCGGTACCGTTCTTCAGTTTGGCAGGCTTCATGACCTTGCCCGAAGTGTCGCCGCGAGCGGAACCTTCGGTGTAGTCAACCTGACGGACGATGGTGGTCGGCAGGTCAACCGAAACCAGACGCTCTTCGAAGAACACCGCTTCGCAGACGTCGGTCATGCCTTCTTCGATGAACGGCAGAACACCTTCGATGTCTTCGGCGTTCAGCTCGTACATGGTGTAGTCGGTGGTGTCCATGAACGTGTAGGTGTCGCCGTTGATGAAGGACAGGGTCGCTTCTTTACGGTCGAGGATCACGTCGTCCAGCTTGTCGTCGGCACTGTAGACAGTTTCAGTCTTGTAGCCGGTCAGCAGGTTCTTCAGCTTGGTTTTCATGATCGCGCTGTTACGGCCCGATTTGGTGAATTCAGCTTTCTGAACCAGCCAAGGGTCGTTGTCGATACGGATCACGGTACCGGGTTTCAGCTCTTTACCAGTTTTCATTTGCTAGTTATCCGAATTTGGATGGATTTACAAAAATCGAGGCCGCATATCATAGCGAATTTCGGTAAAACTGTACCAGCGTCGTAGCGAGGTCCGGCTGAGCGGCCTGATTGACGCTCCAGCGCCGGGCATGCTGGTCGAGCTCATCCCAGTGTTCAAGCACCTGTTTCCACGGCTGCGCCATATCGCTGTCCATGTTCCAGGCTCGCCATACATCCACAATCGCGGTTTTCGCTGGCGAGGAAAGCCCCTCGACGTAGTGATCCAGAAACGCCTCGAGCTTTTCCCAGTGGGCGTATTCTTCTTGAACGTAGATGTGCCATAGCAGAGGACGCCCCGCCCATTGCGCGCGTACAAACGAGTCTTCACCGCGCACGGCATTGAAGTCGCAGCACCACAGCAATTGATCGTATTCGTCCTGGCTGACAAACGGCAGGATCTGCACGGTCAAGGCACCCCGGGTTGCCACGCTACCCACCGCCAGCTCATCCACCCCCAGCCAGGCCTTCACGTCGCCCAGCACCCGCCCTTCAGGTACCAGCAGATGGTTGGCACGGCTATCGGCAGCCAATGCGTCAAGCCAACTGGCCAGGCTCGAATTTTCGTAGGCAAATAGTGAAATCAGGCGGGCGCCGTCGACTGCAGTTACATTCAGATGCTGGAGAAACGCCTGGCGCGCGGAGGGATCCTGCTCGAATGCCTGGCGCCGCGCCAACAAAGTGGCCTCACGCAACAAACCGCCGGTTTTTGCGCTAAAGCCCGGAAAGAAAAACACCTTGCGCAAGCCATTGGGCTGAGGGGAAGGCAAACCATGACACCCTTCTACCCAGCTTTCGGCACTCAGGTATTCCAGGTTCAGCCACAACGGTGGACGAGGACAGGCGGCCATGGCCTGCACATAGGCAGCCGGCAACTGACAAGCAAAGGCGCCAATGACGACATCGGCTACTGCCGTGTCCTGCCATTCTGGCAGCCAATGACAAACCTCGACACCGCTATGCCATTGACGGGAGGCCTGGGCATCCGCCTCGGGACAGATTCGCGCGAAGGCATTCAAGTCGTCGACCCACAAGCGCACCGACAGCCCCTGCTCGGCCACCAATTGCCGGGCCAGACGCCAGGTCACGCCGATGTCGCCGAAGTTATCGACAACACAACAGAATATGTCCCAGTCAGCTTTCATCGCTGGCCCCTTTGAAAAAGCGCCGATTGTCCGGGTAAATCATCGCAGACAAAAGCGCACCACGGAAAAAACCCGTCGCGGCATGCCACAATGAGCACTTGAGCCATGGCCAGGAGGCCACCATGCCCCGCCCGCGCGAACTTAAGATCACCCTGAAACCTGTGCAACTGATCGTGTGTATTGCCTTGGGCCTATGGCTCGCAGCGGTCGCCATCACGTTGAGCTTTTACCTGGCTTCGCGCTTGATACCGGACACCGTCCAACCGTTGAGCCAGCTTGTAGTTCCTCCCGCAAGTACGCTCGCCCCTGGTACGGCGCCGCAACAGCAGAACCAGATGTTCGAACAGTACAAGCAGATCCTGCGCAACCAAGAGGTGCAACAGGCCGAAGACCGGGCTGAAGGCAGCCTGCGTAACCTGTCCAATCCCAAGTGTCAGTTCTGGCTCCAACAAAACCGCACCGCACCGACCGAAAAGAGCCGCGCGCTCGTCCTGGAATTTTGCAACTGAGACCATGAACAAAGCCGAACTATTGCAGCGCATCATCGACACTTTGACCTTCGACCTGGACGTCGCCCAGCGCGCGGCTCAGACCGCCTATGAAACGGCCACAGCCGAAGAGAACATTGCCGAGAACAAGTACGACACCCTCGGCTTGGAAGCCTCCTACCTGGCAACCGGACAGGCCCGGCGCATGGAAGAGATTCGCCAGGCGCGAGCGGCGTACCAGCAATTGATGTTGCGTGATTACGACCCGGCACGTGGTATTCAAATCAGCAATCTGGTGAGCCTTGAGGCCGAAAACGGCAGTTGCCAGCACTTGTTCATAGGGCCCGAAGGCGCCGGATTGAAAATTGGCCAGGGCGAGCAGTTGGTGACCGTGATAACGCCCCGCTCGCCCTTGGGACAAAACCTGATGGGTAAGCATGAAGACGACGAAGTCAGCCTCACTCTGGCGGGTAAACAGCAGTGTTTTGTGGTGGTGAATGTCAGCTGATTACGGCCAGCAGGCTGGAAGCATCAAAGCAGTGCGCTAAACCGCTGGGCCAACCCTTGTGCAGCAAATTGCTCGATAATGAAATCGACAAACGCCCGCGTCTTGCCCGGCAGCAATTTGTGCTCGGCGTAATACAAACAAATGCTGCCGTCGTCCACATACCATTGCGGCAACACCCGAACCAAGCTGCCTGCCTGCAGGTACGGCAGCGCAAACGGCATGCTCACCAGAGCCACCCCCAAGCCCTGCTGCGCCACCGCACAGGCTGCTTCTGAATCGCTCATGGTCATGCGCTGGCGAATGCCCAGTGGCACCTGTTCCTGCTGGCGATTGGTCAACGGCCAGGAACGCACCCGCCCGGTTTGCGGCGAGCGTATGAGGATACCGTCCAGAGCTTGCAGATCGGCCGGCTGGCGTATCGTCGGGTGTTGCGCAAGGAAAGCCGGGGCCGCGACCAGAATCCGGTGAGCGGGTGTCAGTTTGCGCGCTACAACCCCCTGCGGCAGATCAAAACCGCCGCCAATTGCAGCATCGAAGCCCTGGCCGATAAGGTCAATCTGGCGGTTGTCAAAATGCCAGTCGGGACTGATTGCCGGATAACGCTGAATAAACTCGGCCAGCAACGGCACGATATACAAGCGCCCAAACACAGTGCCCATGCTGACTTTCAAGGTGCCGGCCGGTTGACCTTCAGCACTGGCAAGGTTGGCCACGGCATACTGGATTGTCTGGAAACTGCTGGCCACCTCCCGTAAAAAGCGCTGCCCGGCCTCGGTAAGAGTCAAGCGCCGGGTACTGCGCTGGAACAGCCTCACGCCCAGGCGCGCCTCCAGCCGGGCAACGTTCTTGCCCACCGCAGCGGGCGTCAGGCTCAGCCGCCGGGCCGCCTCGGCAAAGCTGCCAACCTCAGCGCTACGCACAAAGCACTCGATACTGCTGAAAGACTCCACGGCTTCTATTCCATACTTTTGGTTTACATAGACTATAGCGATTACCGGCTACTCAGAGGGTAATCTGCCGCCGATACTGAGCCCCATCCAAGGCATCCCGCCTTGTTCTTTCGGGAGCAGCTCATGTCGACTCAAACTCGCCTCAACGGCAAAGTAGCCCTTATCCAGGGTGGCTCACGGGGTATCGGCGCGGCGATTGTCAAACGCCTGGCCGCCGAAGGTGCCAGTGTCGCCTTCACCTACGCCAATGCCACGGCACAGGCGCAAGCGCTGCAACACAGCATCATTGCCGATGGTGGCAAGGCCTTGGCGATTCAAGCCGACAGCGCCGATGCCAAAGCAGTGCAACTGGCGGTGGCGCAAACCGTCGAGACGTTCGGTCGGTTGGACATTCTGGTCAACAACGCCGGCGTGCTGGCAGTCGCACCTTTGCTTGAGTTCGACCTGGAAGATTTCGACCGCACGTTGGCAGTCAATGTGCGCAGTGTTTTTGTCGCCAGTCAGGCGGCTGCCCGGCACATGGGCCAGGGCGGGCGCATCATCAATATCGGCAGCACCAATGCCGAGCGCATGCCATTTGCCGGCGGCGGTCCCTACGCCATGAGCAAGTCTGCCCTGGTAGGCCTGACCCGCGGCCTGGCTCGAGACCTTGGCCCGCTGGGAATCACCATCAACAACGTGCAGCCCGGGCCCGTCGATACCGAAATGAATCCGGCCACTGGCGAGTTCGCCGAGAGCCTGATGGGCTACATGGCCGTGGGTCGGTACGGCACAGTCGAAGAAATCGCCAGCTTCGTTGCCTATCTGGCCAGCCCTGAAGCGGCCTACATCACCGGTGCCAGCCTGACTGTCGATGGCGGCTTCGCGGCCTGAGCCCTTCAGACGCCCTCGCGGCTCGCCAGGCTTTGCTCGATCATATCGACGAACGCCCGGGCAGCCGGCGTGGGGTTGGACGACCAGATTGCATAAAGATGGCGCTTTGGCGCATCACGTACCGCTACCGTCGCTACATCGCTGAAGCCACTGGCGATGCGCTCCGGCACCAAACCAATGGCCAATTCGCGCTGAACGAACTTTTCCACCAGGCGAATGTTGGTCACTTCAAACTGCACGCGGTGGGTCAGGCGCGCCGCGGCGAAGGCTTCATCGGTTTGTCTGCGAGCGCTGCTGCCGGCGGGAAAATCCACCAGCGGCACGTCTTGCAGATCAGACAGCGACAACCGTTCAAGCGCGGCCAATGGATGGGCAAGCGGCAGCACTGCCACCAGTTCCTCTTCAGCGAGCAAGCGGTACTCGACACCTTGCGGAGGCTCCCCCGGCCATATGCCGATAAACCCCACATCCAATCGCCGCTCGCGGACATCGGCAAGCAGTTGCTCGCTCTTGGCCATCAGCCAACGGATATCCACTTGCGGGTATTGCCGATGAAAGCCTGCGAGCAAATCAACCAGGTCCAGTTCTGTCAGCGAAGTGATCTCGCCGATCGACAATTGTCCGCGTACCTCGCCGCAGGCAGCCGCCACATCCTCGGCAATTCGCCGGGTCGCTTCCAGTGCAGGGCGGGCGCTGCGCACAAAGGCTTCACCGGCAGGCGTCAGGCGCACCCGTCGCGAGCTACGCTCAAACAGGCTGACACCGAGGCTTTCCTCAAGCCGGGCAATCTGATGACTCAAGGCCGACTGCACCACATGGCACTGCTGCGCGGCGCGGGTGAAACTGCCGGTATCGACCACCGCCAGCGCATACTCGATCTGCTTCAAGTTCATAGAACGATCTATTTTCAAGATGGATAGAATGAAAACGATACATTGGCGTCATGCTAGCGTATTTCCGATAATCTCATTTCCTAACTGCCACTGATCGAGACGGTCCATGACCACCTCCACGACCCCTTTGAGCCGCGGCCTCATCCTACTGATGGCAACCGCCACCGGTCTGGCCGTAGCCAGCAACTACTATGCACAGCCGCTGCTGCACAGTATCGCCGAGCATTTCGGCCTGACCACCGCCAGCGCCGGCGCCATCGTTATCGCTGCGCAGCTGAGCTATGGCGCAGGACTTCTGCTTCTCGCCCCTCTGGGCGACCTGTTCGAGCAGCGGCGGTTGATCGTCAGCATGATCGCCATCAGCACCCTGGGCCTGTTGATAAGTGCCTTTTCACCGAATCTGATCTGGCTATTGCTGGGCACGACATTGACCGGTCTGTTTTCAGTGGTGGCCCAGATCCTGGTACCCATGGCCGCCGGCTTGAGCGAACCGAACCAACGCGGCCGGGCGGTTGGGACGCTGATGAGCGGCTTGCTGCTCGGTATTTTGCTCGCCCGCACAGCGGCCGGATTCATGGCTGAATTAGGCGGCTGGCGCAGCATTTACCTGCTGGCGGCCGCCTTGATGGCTGTCTGTGCCATTGCCTTGGCGCGCGCCCTGCCTGAACGCCACCAACATGCCGGGTTGAGTTATCCAGCGCTGATCGGTTCGGTGTTTCGCCTGTTCGTCGATGAACCGGTTTTACGCCTGCGCTCGTTGCTCGGGCTGCTCAGCTTCAGCCTGTTTGCCTTGTTCTGGACACCACTGGCATTCCTGCTGTCAGCCGAACCCTACCAGTACACCGACGCCGTCATAGGATTGTTCGGCCTGGCCGGTGCAGCCGGTGCGCTGGCGGCCAACTGGGCCGGGCGTCTGGCTGACCGTGGAAAAGGCGCGCTGGGCACCACGGTCGGATTACTCGCCCTGCTGCTTTCATGGATACCCCTTGGGTTTGCCCAATCGTCTCTGCTGGCGCTGCTGATCGGCGTCCTTTTGCTGGATCTGGCGGTGCAACTGGTACACGTCAGCAATCAAAATGCTGTGATTGCCCTGCGCCCAGAAGCACGTAATCGCCTGAATGCCGGCTACATCACCTGCTATTTCATCGGTGGTGCGCTGGGCTCGTTGCTCGGCACCCAGTTGTTCCAGAGCTATGGCTGGAACGGCATCGTCCTTTGCGGGCTGGCGATCGGCAGCCTGGCCTTGCTGGTCTGGGCCCTGGCAGAACGCCAACGTAGCCTGCGGGCACGGACGGCTTGAGCCGCTACCCAGCGCATCAAGCCTGCTAAGATGCGCCCCCGCCTGCCGGCGCAATGCCGGCAGGCCTGACACCCAGCAGTCAACCGAAGTTACGCCGCGCAACAGCGAACAAAAGCTGGCGGCGCGTTTGCTGCCTGCTTTCAAGGAGCTTCTTGCATGACCCTGCTGCGCCCTCGCCTACCCCTGAGCCTGCTCGGTTTGAGTTTGGCCCTGCCCGCGTGTCCAAGCCTGGCCCAGGAGAGCATCACCCTGGCACCGCTGCAGGTGTCTGAGGCCTACAGCGAGGGCTATCAGGTACAGGAGGCCTCGGTTAGCGGTTTTGCCCCGGCGTCCCTGCTCGACACCCCAGCGTCAGTGGCGGTATTCAGCGAGCAATTGTTGGCGGACCGGCAGGTACGAAAGCTCAGCGAAGTGCTGCAGAGCGATGCATCGGTGGGCGAAAGCTACGCACCGATCGGCTACTACGAAAACTTCAACGTGCGCGGCTTCGAGCTCAATGCTGCCAGCAGCTACAAGATCAATGGCCAGACCATTGCCGGTGAGCAGAATGTAGCCCTGGAGAACAAACAGCAGGTTGAGTTACTCAAGGGGCTGTCCGGCCTGCAAAGCGGCGTTGCCGAGCCCGGCGGGCTGATCAACTACGTGACCAAGCGCCCCGAAAACGTCCGTTCGCTAACCGTATCGAGCAACGATGATGGCGAGCGCTATATCGCCACCGACCTGGGCGGCTGGTTCGGCAGTGAGCGTCAATTCGGCCTGCGCGCCAACCTGGCACACGAAGACATCCGCTCCTATGTCGACCATGCCGACGGCAAACGCGACTTTGCCGCGCTGGCCTTCGACTGGCAGATCAACCCCGACGCCGTGCTGCAACTCGATGCTGAATACCAGCAGCGCGAACAACGCTCGGTGCCGGGCTATCAACTGCTGGGCGGCACCAGCCTGCCGCACGATATTGACCCTCACGACCGCCTGGCCTACCAGCGCTGGGCCAAGCCGGTGACCATTGACTCCCTGAACCTGGGTGGGCGTTTCGAGTATCGCTTTAACGATACCTGGAGTGGCACGCTCAGCGCCTCACGCAGCAAAGTGGTGATCGATGATTACAGCGCCTTCGCCTGGGGATCGAGCGAGGGCGCCTACTTCAGCGGCGCCGGCGACTACGACATTTATGACTATCGCAGCCCCGACGACACCCGCCGTACCGACGAAGCGCAGGCAGCGCTCAATGGTCGTTTCGACTCCATGGGGTTAGCCCACGAGTTGACTGTCGGCGCCAGTGCGCAACGCCGCACCCTCGACCAACGCCCCTACTTCAACGAATGGCTCGGCAGCGGCAATATTTATCAGCCAACACCCGTGCTGCCACCGTCCAACAAAACCGTTGGCTCCAGCACGCGCCGCCTGGACAGTCGCCAATACGGCCTGTTTGCCAGCGACCGAATCAGCTTCAACGAACACTGGCAGACCGTGCTCGGCGCGCGCCTGGTGCGGCTGGACGAGAAAACCTTCGATGAAGACGGCACCCCTGGTCGCCATACCCGCGACTACCAACTCCTGCCCAATGCTGCCGTGATCTACAAGCCGCGCCCGGATATCAGCCTGTATAGCAGCTACAGCAAAGGCATCTCATCCGGAGGCACAGCGCCTTGGTTCGCCACCAACATCGCCGAAATTCTCGCTCCCACCCTTTCGCACCAACTGGAAGTCGGCATCAAGCGTGACTGGCAGCGCTTGAGCTTGAGTGCGGCCTTGTTCCAACTGCGCCAGGCCTATCAGTATTCCCGCCCGGACGGCGCAGGCCACTTCACCTACGTGCAACAAGGCCAGCAAAAGAACATCGGCCTGGAACTGGGCGCCAGCGGCTGGGTCACCGAGCGCCTGCAGATCAATGCCAGCGCTGCCGCCATCCGCGCCCGGGTGAAGAACAGTGGCACCGCTGACTATGAAGATCACCAGGTGATCAACGTACCCAACTTCCGCGCCGCATTGCAGGCCGACTACAGCCTGCCGATTTCCGGCCTGGCCTTGTTGGGCGGGGCGCGCTACAGCGCCAGCAAGTACGCCAATCAGGCGGGATCAGTGCAAGTGGGCAGCTATGCCGTGTTCGACCTCGGCAGCCGCTATACGACAAAGATAGGTGGCTACGACACAACGCTGCGGCTGATGGTCGATAACGTTTTCGACAAGCGCTACTGGCGTGACGCCGGTGAATACCTGGGCGATGCCTACCTGTTTCAAGGCGCACCGAGAACTGCGCGCCTCTCGGCGTCGGTGAACTTCTAACCATCCACTGCCGCTGGGGGCAAACTGTCGGTAGACGCGGGCTTTCCACGCGACCGGCAGCGCCGCGGCTGCGGCCTCATGGCGGCGTGCAAATGCAAAAAGCCCCCGACCTTTGCAGATCGGGGGCTCTTTTAAATGTGGCGGTGAAGAAGGGATTCGAACCCTTGATACAGTTTCCTGTATACACACTTTCCAGGCGTGCTCCTTCAGCCACTCGGACACTTCACCGTTTCTCTTCAAGCTGTTCAGCCTGTCGAGGCGCGCTAATGTAGTCGAAAGAGGGTTTGATGGCAAAGCTTTTTTTCAGAATTTTCATATATTTAAGCTGATCCAGCGAAATAGCGCGGCGCGCAGGGCAAAGTCGCCAATCTCTGGAGTGCTTCGGCAGCCCTCAGGCACCTGCACAGCGAATTATCCCCAGCCTGCACGGCAAAGCAGCCAAACGCTGACCGGTCAGTCAGTCACAGCGCTTTACCTCGCCGTCCAGCCTGAGTAACGTCTGCCCCACTCTCCCTTTAGGAACTGTGTCATGAGTGAGCTGATTACCTACCACCTCGAAGACGGCAATGCGACCCTGACCCTGAACAACGGCAAGGTCAATGCCATTTCTCCAGCCGTGATTGCCGCCTTCAACGCGGCGCTGGACCAAGCGGTGCAGGATCGTGCAGTGGTAATCATCACTGGCCAGCCGGGCATTCTTTCCGGTGGCTATGACCTCAAGGTCATGACCAGCGGCCCGAAAGAAGCCGTCAGCCTGGTCACCGCAGGTTCGACCCTGGCGCGTCGCATGCTCGCGCATCCGTTTCCGATCATTGTTGCCTGCCCAGGCCATGCCGTGGCGAAGGGTGCATTCCTGCTGCTTTCGGCCGATTACCGGATTGGCGTCGAAGGTCCGTTCAGCATTGGCCTCAACGAAGTACAGATCGGCATGACCATGCACCACGCCGGTATCGAACTGGCCCGTGATCGCCTGCGCCGCTCGGCCTTCCATCGCTCGGTGATCAACGCCGAAATGTTCGACCCGGCAAGCGCCGTGGATGCCGGCTTCCTCGACAAAGTGGTGGCGGCCGAGCAACTGCAGGACGCCGCACTGGCTGCTGCGCGGCAGTTGAAGAAGATCAACATGAACGCGCACAAACACACCAAGCTCAAAGTGCGTAAAGCGCTGCTCGAGGCGCTGGATGACGCGATCATCCGTGACCAGGAACATTTGGCCTGACCCCTACCAAGGCCTGATTGCTTTTGTTTACAAATCAGGCCCCTACGACCGCATTGAGCGTTTGCCCACGCAAGTGCACACCCGTACACTGCGCCGCGTTTGCCAATTGCGAGTCGTAAAATGCTTTTTCTTACACGCATGCTCTTGTTGGGGCTGCATTTTGTTGTGATCGGCGTGGTCGGTGTATTGATTGGCCTGTGCCGGCCATTCAATCCGGACAACAGCCGAATTTTCGCCCGTCTCTACGGCCTGCCAGCCACCTGGCTGATGCGCCTGGATGTAAAGGCGGAGGTCGGCCCGTTGTTCGACCAGCCTCCCGGCTGTGTGATCGTTGCCAACCACCAATCCAACCATGACTTGTTCGTGCTGGGGCATGTGGTGCCGCCACGTACCGTGTGCATCGGCAAAAAGAGCCTGAAGTGGGTTCCGCTGTTCGGTCAACTGTTCTGGCTGGGCGGCAATGTGCTGATCGATCGCGGCAACGCCTACCATGCGCGGCGCGCCATGCAGACCACTACGCGCACCTTGCGTGAAGATGACACCTCGATCTGGGTGTTTCCCGAAGGCACCCGCAATGCTGGCGAGCAGTTGATACCATTCAAGAAAGGCGCCTTCCACATGGCCGTGGAAGCCGGCGTGCCGATCGTGCCGGTGTGCGTCAGTCGCTACGCCTACCGACTGAACCTGAACAGCTGGCGGCGCAGCAAAGTTATCATCCGCTCCCTGCCCCCGATTCCCACCAGCGGCCTGACCCAACAGGATGTACCTGCTCTGGCTGAACAATGCCGCATGCAGATGCAACGCTGCATCGATCTGATGGAAGTGGAATTGCATCAGGCCTGAACGGTTGCTCAATTCTGCGGGGCAGACCAAGCTACTGGCACGGTCATCAGAATAAGCGAGCTACCATGGGACGCGTCGTTGCGGCGGCGGTATACAGCGCCGGCAGAAAAGTCACCAATATCAGTATCGATGAAGGCAGCCTGTGGGCCAGCAAGCCTGGCCACTTCGTCTGGATAGGGCTGGAAGAACCCAACGCCCAGGAACTCGCCAACCTGCAATGCCAGTTCAACCTGCATGAACTGGCCATTGAAGATGCCTTGGAAAAGCACAGCCGGCCAAAGCTGGAAACCTTTGGCGACGCACTGTTCATCGTCACTTATTCACCCGTACGCCACGAAGGCAAACTGGAATTCATCGAAACCCACATCTTTGCCGGTAATGGCTACATCATTACCTGCCGCAACGGTCACTCCAAATCCTATGCCCTGGTCCGCCAGCGCTGCGAGGCACGACCATTGCTGCTAGAGCATGGCGAAGACTTCGTGTTGTATGCCCTGCTCGACTTTGTCACCGAAAACTATCAACCGGTCAGCGAAGCCATTCATGGCGAAATCGAAGAGCTGGAACAGAGCGTGCTCAGCAATTCGCTCCAGGAAGATGATATCCGCCGCCTGCACAGCCTGCGTCGTGACCTGTTGCGTCTGCGCCGCTACGTGGCACCGATGGTGGAGATCAGTGAAGAACTGCAACGCCTGGCCTTCCCGTTCATCGACAAGAACATGCGCCCGTATTTTCGCGATGTGCAGATTCACGTCACCCGGCAGATGGAAGACCTGACCGGGATTCGCGACATTGCCAGCCAGACCATCGAGATCGGCATGCTGCTGGAGTCATCACGCCAAAGCATCGTGCAACGCAAGTTCGCCGCCTGGGCGGCGATCCTGGCATTTCCCACCGCCGTGGCAGGTATCTACGGGATGAACTTCCAGAACATGCCGGAGCTTAGCTGGCATTACGGCTACTTTGCCGTACTGGGCGGAATCGTCGTGGGGTGCACGGCGCTATTTGCCAGCTTCAAGCGCTCAGGCTGGCTTTAGCCAGTTGTTGGTGCGCAACGAAGCGCAGCATCCATTCGCCGACCAAGCCACCCTGGTGCTCTTGCGTCAGGCTGGCCACCGCTTTCTGGTAGACCTCCTGGCCCAGGCTCTGCTGGCGCAGGTCCAGCAGCGCCCGCGAATAGTCGTGGACGAACTCCGGATGGCCCTGGAAGCACAGCACCTGATCAGCGATATGGTAGGCCGCATACGGACAGAAATCGCTGGAAGCGATAACCGTGGCGTTGGCCGGCAATTCAGTGACCTGGTCCTGATGGCTGATCAGCAAGGTCAGCTCGGAGACGGTCGGGTCCATCCAGGGGGCCTTGCCCGCCAACTGATAGCGATGCACACCCAGGCCCCAACCTTGGGCTGAGCGTGCAGTCTTACCGCCCAGCACCAATGCCAGCACCTGATGCCCGAAACACACACCCAGCAACTTGTCGCCCCGGTTATAGCGCGCGAGCAAATAAGCCTTCAGGGTTTCAATCCACGGATCGGTGCCGAAAGAGTCGGCTTTGCTACCCGTTACAAGGTACGCGTCAAACACTTGGTCATCGGCGGGATAGTCGCCATTCATCACGTTGAACACGTCAAACTCGGCCGCAATCGGCTGACTTGCGAACAACTGCTCGAACATCCGTCCGTAGCCCTGATATTGATCGACCAACTCGGGTCGCAGGACGTCGGTTTCCAGGATGCAGATGCGTAGCGACATAAAAATAGTCCTGAACGACAAAGGCGGGATTGCCCCCTAAAGCCTGCCCCGAATAAGGCTTGTAAGCAAGTATGATGCGCTGACGAACGGTCATTTTTAACGCACCTGGGTGCAGAACCTTTGCAAGCGTCTAGCAGGGGGATAGTTACTAGATGGCATAAGGCCTCATAGCAAAATATTCAGGGCTAGCTATATATAAATACGAAAGCGTTCTAAAACATGGGTGACGTTGACCCTAAGGTTAGAGGTATACCCAATAACAGAGGTTCGCGTCTGGACGTCAAACCGCATTAACCATGTTTGCCGGATCGACGACAAGGAAGCCACTGGGCACTCAGGAATAACAACAAGAAGGCGGTCAGCCATGTTCAAACAACATAAAGTACGTCAAGCCGGGCTCATTTTATTCGCCACCACCTTACTGCTGATTGTGCCGAACCTGTCACGCCTGTTCGGTTGAACGGCACTATGGCTCTCTACAGCCCTGCGCGGGTACTCTGCCAGCCCTGACCTGCTGGAGCGTACCCATGCGCCATTACCTGATCCTTTGCCTATTGCTGCTCGGCTTGCCCGTGCAGGCGGCCGAACTCGTGCTGGAGCTGGCAAAAGGCAGCCAGCACTGGCAAACCGCACAGTTGCTGGCCCACCCCAAAGCCGAGGACATTCAGGTCGACAACGACGTCTCCTACAAAAAAACAATGCATTACCGCGCCGTACCTCTGGCGGTCTTGCTTGAAGGCATCGCGCCGGAGGATCACCTTCAGGCCGTGGCCGATGATGGCTTTGCCGCAGAGATGCCAGCAGCCCCCTTACTCAAGAACGGCCCAGCCCGGGCCTGGCTTGCGGTTGAAGACCCGGCCAAACCCTGGCCTGCACTGGGCGCAGGCAAACACAGCGCCGGCCCGTTCTACCTGGTATGGACCAACCCGCAAGCAGGCGGCATCAGCCCTGAGCAATGGCCCTTCCAGGTTGCCAGCATTCGGCGCCTGGCACCCGTTGCGCAACGTTTCCCGGCCTTGCTACCGGATGCTCGACTGGCCAGCGACGACGCTATCAACCGTGGTTTTGCCCTGTTCCAGAAAAACTGCCTGGCCTGTCACCGCCTAAATGGCGCTGGCGACGCACAGTTCGGTCCGGACCTGAACCTGCCGCACAACCCTACCGAATACTTCCAGCCAGCCTTCCTGCGCAGTTACATTCGCGATCCGCAAAGCCTGCGACGCTGGCCACAGGCAAAAATGCCCGGTTTCAGTGCTGACGTGCTCAGCGATCCGCAGCTCGATGACCTGCTTGCCTACCTTACGCACATGGCCTCGCGCAAACAGCCGTGAGGCTTATTGCTGTTGAGCGCTCAGGCCGGGCAGCACCAGAACCTTGGCGTGCATCTGCTCGAAACCGCCACCACGACGCATGCCTCGAACCGGACAGGCATCGAGGTAGTCCAGGCCAACCGCAAGCTTGAGATGGCGCTCGGGCCTGGCCAGTTGATTGGTGACATCGAAGCTGTACCAGGCACCGTCCAGCCAGGCTTCAGCCCAGGCATGGCTGGCCATTTCCTGGTTTTGACTGTCAAACAGGTAACCCGACACATATCGCGCCGGCACGCCCAGGCTGCGCACGCAGGCAAGAAAGGCGTGAGTGTGGTCCTGGCAGACACCAGCGCCTGCGGCAAACGCCTGGGCGGCGCTGGTATCGACTGCGGTGCTGCCGGGGCGGTAGGCCATGTGCTGGTTAAGGGCACCCATCAATTCGATCAACGCCGAACGATCACGTCGTTTGCGGCAAAGTTGGCTGGCGAAAGCACGCAAGGCTTCGTCAGGCTCGGTCAGGCGGGTAAAGCGCAGAAAGGGCAACGGTGATTGCGCATCATGTTCGGTTTCACAGGTTTCATCGATTTCCACCAGACCACGCGCACTGATAAACAGATCCGAATGCGGCTCTTCCAGGCTCAACACATGGAGGATATTGCCGAACGGATCTCGCTGCGCCCGCACCGGCCGTGGCAAGTCCAATTGCCAGCTCAATACGTGCTGACGGTCACTGTCACTGGGCGTCAAGCGTAGGTACTGGATGCTGGTGCGCACCTGATCTTCATAGTGGTACGCGGTTTCGTGACTAATGGTCAGTCTCATACGGCCTCCAGGTAAGCGCTTTGGATGGCATTGCCCAACTGACGTACCAGCGGAATGTACTGGGTCAGCCAGGGGTGCAAGCCTTCGGCGAGAATTTCATCGATGCCGGTGTAGCGCAGCCGCGCATCCACCTCGGCGGCCAGGCGCTGAGCCGCACGACCATTGCTGCCCGGCAAACTGGCCAGGATCAGATCGATTTCCTCAGTACAGGCCCGCAGTGAGCGCGGCACATCGGCGCGCAACAGCAACAGCTCAGCCACATGGCGGGCTGCCGGTGCGTCGCGATAAATCTCGGTGTAGGCCTCGAATGAAGACAGCGCCCGCAACAAGGCACTCCACTGGTAATAACCACGGGCCGAGCTGTCACTGACTGCCTCGGCTTCATCGCCGAGCATTTCGTAGCGGGCATCGAGCAGGCGCAAAGTGTTGTCGGCACGCTCGATGAAGGTGCCCAGGCGAATGAATCGGAAGGCATCGTTGCGCATGATGGTGCCGTAGGTTGCACCACGAAACAGGTGCGAGCGTTCCTTTATCCACTCACAAAAGCGGCTCAAGCCGTAGCGGCCCAGGCCTTGCTCAGCAATACCGCGAATCTCCAGCCAGGTGGCGTTGATGTTTTCCCACATGTCAGCGGTTATCCGCCCGCGTACCGCATGGGCGCTGGCGCGGGCCGCCCCCAGACAGCTGTAGATACTTGCCGGGTTATCTGGGTCCAGGGCAAAAAAGTGCAACAAGCGCTCGGCATGCAACTGCCCGTGACGCTCAAGATAATCATCCAGGGTGCCAGTGATCAGCAGTGGCATGGCCACTTCTTCCAGGCCGTCGCCGCGACCGTCCTGCGGCATCAGCGACAGGGAGTAACTGACATCGAGCATCCGTGCGAGGTTTTCCGCTCGCTCCAGGTAGCGCGACATCCAGTACAAATCTGAGGCAGTTCTACTCAACATGGCTTAATCCTCGACCACCCAGGTGTCCTTGGTACCGCCGCCCTGAGACGAGTTGACCACCAGCGAGCCTTCACGCAGCGCCACCCGCGTCAGGCCGCCGGGCACCACCCGGGTTTCGCGGCCAGACAGTACAAACGGGCGTAAATCGATGTGTCGAGGGGCGATGCCGTTTTCAACAAAGGTCGGACAGGTGGACAGCGACAGGGTTGGCTGGGCGATATAGGCCGCAGGGCGCGCCTTGATCCTGGCGGCAAACGCTTCGATTTCGGCCCGCGTCGCCGCCGGCCCCACCAGCATGCCGTAGCCACCCGAGCCCTGGGTTTCCTTGACCACCAGCTCAGGCAGGTGCGCCAGCACATGGGACAGCTCTGCGGGTTTGCGGCACTGCCAGGTCGGGACGTTCTTGAGGATCGGCTCCTCATCCAGATAGAAACGAATCATGTCGGTGACATAGGGATAGACCGATTTATCGTCGGCCACCCCAGTGCCGATGGCGTTGGCCAACACCACGTTGCCGCAGCGATAGGCCGAAAGCAGCCCTGGCACGCCGAGCAGCGAATCAGGATTGAACGCCAGGGGATCGAGGAAAGCATCATCCAGGCGCCGATAGATCACATCCACCGCCTTGGGGCCATCGGTGGTGCGCATGAACACGCGCTCATCGCGCACGAACAAGTCGGCACCTTCCACCAGTTCGACGCCCATCTCCCGCGCCAGGAAGGCGTGCTCGAAAAAAGCACTATTGAAGCGCCCAGGGGTCAGCACGACCACGCTGGGGTCATCCAGGGGGCTGGCGCTTTTCAGGGTGTCGAGCAACAGATTGGGGTAGTGGTCGATAGGCGCGATGCGCTGGGCGGCGAACAGCTCAGGGAACAACCGCATCATCATCTTGCGGTCTTCGAGCATGTAGCTGACGCCGCTAGGGGTACGCAAATTATCTTCGAGCACGTAATAGCTGCCATCGCCATCACGGACCAGATCGATACCCGAAATGTGCGAGTAGATATCGCGGTGCAGGTCCAGCCCCTGCATAGCCAATTGGTACTGATCGTTGGCCAGCACCTGCTCTGCGGGAACGATTCCAGCGCGGATAATGCGCTGGTCGTGGTAAAGGTCGGCCAGGAACAGGTTCAGGGCCTTGACCCGTTGAATGCAGCCACGCTCGACCATGCGCCATTCGCTGGCCGGAATACTGCGTGGAATGGTGTCGAACGGAATCAGGCGCTCGGTACCCTGCTCGTCGCCATAAAGGGTGAAGGTAATACCGGCGCGATGGAACAGCAGATCGGCTTCGCGCCGACGCTGCGCCAGCAATTCCGGCGGGGTGTCGGCCAACCAGCGGGCGAACTCCCGGTAATGAGGACGGACCAGGCCGTCAGCGCTATACATCTCATCGTAAAAGGTGCGGATCATGCCGAACTCCTTGTCACCCGTGCACCCAGGCCATCGCAAGCCTCGTGCCAGCGGCATTAATCCTTTAATTTCAACAGGTTGTATTTTGAATAAAGAACGGTTGCACCAGATGCGTGCAACCGTTCGATCACGTTGGTAGGCGACGCTTCATTGCGAAGCGTTGTCAGGCCAGCTGGCGTTCCTGTTTCACGCCCCAGCCTTCGATTTCACCATCCAGGGGAGCTATCAACGCTTCGAAGTCCTGTTCGAATTCGTCAATGCCGCCATAGGTGGCGTACATCACCTTGCTTAACTCCAAATGCCAGGCGCCATCGTCACGCTCATGGATCTGAGCGCTGAGCGACTCCCCACGAAACTGTCCTGCTGCCCGTCGTGCCCGTGCCTCATCGGGAAAAACCGCGTAGAACTCAATGGGATGAATCTGGGCGAAGTTAAAGCCACCCTCTTTCATCTGACGCAGCACTGTGCTGCTGATGTCCTCGTATTGGCTGCTCATGAATCGTCCTCCTAACTACCGATGGATAGACTTTCAGTGCAAAACGCACCTGCCCGCGACACAAATCGTGCGGGGGCAATTCGAGCTGATGCATGACGTGGATCGGCAAGTCCGGGCAGCCAAAAAAACGGCCCGACCTTGATTGCAGCGTAGCGCGAAGTTGCCAAGCGCGCCAACTAGAGGGCTCAAGGCGCCTCGCTAATCGACGTTATCTCCACCCCACTCTGCTCTTTCAGCCATTTGGCAGTGGGCATGGAGGCGCGATCCTGGAAATCATTGAGGTCCAGCTCATCCATGACCGGATACAGATGGGCGCGTATCAGCCGCGCCGCCTCCTCGATACCAGGTTCCTGCTCGGACATGAATGGCAGCGAGGTGCGCTCGCCCTTCTGGTCAACAAAGGTAATGACCCATGCTTTCATTGGACTCTCCTCTGCATCGACACTCCAGGTAAATCTGCCTACTTCACGTTGACCGCGTCGAGTGAAAAAAATTTTAGACAAAGGTTCCAGCGGCCATAAAAAAAGAGGCCCGAAGACCCCTTTCTTAGTGCGGCACGGACAATGTGTTACTCAGGTGTACCGTGGACAACGCCTGCAGTGTTATCCAGCAAGCTCTTGGTGGCTGTCTGGATAAACGACTCAAGCTTGTGGGTCAGGTCCTGTTGATCCGGGCTTTCGATCAGTTCGGCCTTGAAATTTGCCCCCAGCTCATAGCGATACATGCGCGGTGACATGTCCTTGGATTCGATGAGGATACGATCCCCCTTCACCAGGCCAACAATCTGCTCGCTGCCCGAAGGCTTGATCATGCCGAAGCCCTGATCGCCAGCCGGCAGGTTGAGCAAGTCACGGCCCCAGCATTGGTGACGGGTTTCACCACCCAGGCGGCCCATGATGGTCGGCACGATGTCGATCTGCGTGCCGACGGTGTGGTTGACCGCACCGAACTTTTCCTGGATGCCCGGCGCAATCAGCAGCAGCGGCACGTTGAAGCGGCCCAGATCCAGCTCGGTCACTTGCTGGTGGTTGCCAAAACCATGGTCACCCACAATCACGAACAGGGTCTCGTTGAAGTACGGCTCTTTGCGTGCCTTCTCGAAGAACTGACCCAGGGCCCAGTCCGAGTAACGCATTGCAGTCAGGTGCTGATCCAGGCGCCCCTGGCCGGTGACGGGCTCCACCGGCAATTGCGCAGGCAACGCGTACGGCGTGTGGTTGGACAGGGTCTGCAGCAATGCATAGAACGGCTTCTTGCCGTAGTTTTTGGCCAGCTCTTCGGCGCCACGGTCGAACATGTCCTGGTCGGACACACCCCAGGTAGGGTCGGAGAACACCGGATTGACGAAATCATTGCGACCAATAAACGTGGTCATGCCCTGATTGCCGAAGAACCCCGACTGGTTGTCCCAGGCGAAATCGCCGTTGTAGACATACACGTCGTCGTAATCACGCGCACTGAGCAGCGCTGGCAGGCCAGACAGCTTGTGACCGCCTTCGGGCGTCTGCATCAGGTATTCGAACCCTGGCAGGTTCGGGTAACAGGCCATGGTGGCGAACATACCCTGGTGGGTATGGGTGCCGTTGGAGAAGAAGCGGTCGAACAACAGCCCTTCTTTGGCCAGCTTGTCGAAGTACGGGGTGATGTTGTTCGGGCTGCCCAGCGCGCCAACCGAGTGGCCGGCGAAGCTTTCCATGAGGATCACCACAACGTTCTTGATCGGCAGGGTGTTGGCGGTTGGTGGGGTGAAATCACGGCGCACGGCTGCGCTGTCGGCATCGACCAGCTTGTCGTTGTCGGTCAGCAGCATGTCACGCACCGTCTGGGTTGCCAGGGTTTGCTCGATGGTTGATTTCCAGACATTGGCGCGGTCTTCACCGAAACGGCTCTTGGCCGCATCGATCAAGGTCAGGGTGCCATTGAGGCCCAACTGATTGACGAAGTTCGAATCGGTGGTGAAGGCATCCCCCCAACGCATGGGTGGGCCCTGACGCAGCGTGCCGCGCGCGGCGATTACCGCCACCAGCAGGATCATGAAGAACACCACACCACGCACATACCATGGCGCAACGGCGCGCGTGTTTGCGGTTTGATTCTGATAGGCGCCACGCGGACGGGTCAGGCGGTCGATGCCTTTGAACAGCAAGCTCAGCAACCAGGTACCAAAGGCCCAGGCCAACAGGTAGCGCACCACCGGGAAGCCGTACCAGAGCATACTCAGTACGGTTTTCGGATCTTCCTTCACATACTGGAACACCAGGCCGTTCAGGCGTTGATGGAACTCGCGATAGAAGTCCAGCTCCATCAGGCCGAGGAACATGACAATGCTCGAGGCCAGGGTCAGCCAGATCCGGAACAGACCGCGGGCAGCCATGGCCCGGGCACTGAGAACGGCCAACAGCAGTGGAATGCTCAGATAAACGACAACCCGCAGGTCAAACCGCAGGCCATTGAGGAAACCCTCGGCCACGGTCGACATCGGTGTGTCACCGATCATGTCGCTGTTATAGATCAGCAGAGCCAGGCGCACCAGGCTGAGCATGACCATGATCACCAGGCCACACAGCAAGGTGTAGGCCAGGTGCGATGTTAGCGTCGGTTGCAGCGGGCGCGACGCAGCCCGCTGATCACTCAAGGCGTCCGTGTTAGCCATGGATTGGAAGATCCCTAGGATTCAGATTCAAAGAAGGCAAAAAAAGCGAATCGGCAAATGTGCACTAAACCCAAGTCCAATGCACGGCCATTCGGCGAACGGATAATTGCGCGCGCGAATTCTCCATAATCGAATGTGAAAATTTCGTTGAGTGACACGCCGGGTAACGACTTGCGGTAAGGTAGCGAGTACTTCATCGCCCAGGCGTCATGCCATGTATTACCGCTATCAGCCCAGCCCGCTTGGCCCACTCTTGCTCGCGGGGGACGAACAGGGCCTGCATCTGATTCACATGGATGCTGCCCAGCCATGGGCGCTTTCAAGTGCCTGGCAACCCGCGCATAGCCAGCTCGATGCGGTAAGCCGTCAGTTGGACGAATACTTCGCCGGCAAACGAGAAGCGTTCGATGTACAGCTGGCACCCATGGGTACTGCTTTTCAGCGAGAAGTGTGGCAAGCCTTGCAGCGCATCCCTTACGGCACGACCTGCAGCTATGCAACCCTTGCTCAGCGAATCGGCCGGCCCCGCGCCATCCGCGCCGTCGGTACCGCCAATGGCGCCAACCCCATCTCGATCATCGTGCCCTGCCATCGCGTGATTGGCAGCAATGGCACCCTGACCGGCTATGCCGGTGGCGTGGAGCGCAAGCAGCAATTGCTCGAGCTTGAAGGGGCGTGGCTCATCTGATTCTGCAGTGCCCCGCTGCCACTGGGGAGGGGGCATCTCTGCAAGTCTATCGTGGGGAAAACCCACTGCTGCCGCCGCGCGGCCCGGCAATGGCCCAGATGATCAGGCCGAGCACCGGCAGCAACAGTATCAACAGGATCCAGAGGATTTTTGCGCCCAAACCCGCGCCACTCTTGAGCACGTTGATGATCGCCCAGATATCCAGTGCCAGGATTATCAGGCCCACCAGGCCATTGAATGTAGATCCCATGCTCTTGCTCCTTTGGTCGAGACTGCCCAAAGGATAGCTGGCTATGACGCCCATAGACGCTAATGGTTGGCTGCCAGGCATCGGCACTGGTTAAACTTGGGGCATTGACCCGTTTCAGTGAGGTATCTATGCCATCAGCCCACAGCTCCAGCAGCCCCGCCCCGGCGTCACTCTGGAATGCCTGGCTGCAGCAGGCGCAGTCCAGCCCCTGGCTGAGCGCAGGGTTGGGTTTGAGCCTGCTGGTTGTGCTTGGCTTGCTGATAGCCAGTGCCTGGAACGCCGTACACGGCGATCACCAGGAAAACCTGCACATGGCCATGCTCGGCGGCCTGGCAGGCTTTGCCGCCACCGCCCTGGGAGCGATGATGGCGGTGGTACTGCGCGAAGTCAGCACCCGCAATCAGGATGTGATGCTCGGCTTCGCCGCCGGCATGATGCTCGCCGCCAGCTCGTTTTCATTGATTCTGCCGGGCCTGGATGCGGCACGAGAAATTACCGGCAATGGTCCCTACGCGGCGTTGACGGTGGTGGTCGGCATGGGGCTCGGGGTGTTGCTGATGCTTGGCCTGGACCGCTTCACCCCGCACGAACACGAAAGCACGGGGCCTTGCGGCCCGCAGGCCGATCGGATCAACCGGGTATGGCTGTTTGTGCTGGCAATCACCCTGCACAACTTGCCTGAAGGCATGGCCATTGGTGTCAGCTTCGCTACGGGTGATTTGAATGTGGGCCTGCCGCTTACCAGCGCCATCGCCATTCAGGACATCCCCGAAGGCCTGGCGGTGGCGCTGGCCTTGCGCGCCACAGGGCTTTCAACCCTCAAGGCCGCATTGGTGGCAGTCGGTTCCGGCCTGATGGAGCCGATTGGTGCAGTGATCGGCCTGGGTATTTCCACCGGGTTTGCCATTGCCTACCCCGTGAGCATGGGCCTGGCAGCCGGCGCGATGATCTTTGTGGTGTCCCACGAAGTCATTCCGGAAACCCACCGCAATGGCCACCAGACCTCGGCGACCCTTGGCTTGATGGGCGGCTTCGCGGTAATGATGTTCCTCGATACCGCCCTGGGTTAAACGTGTACAGCCACCCGCAGCGCTTCCAGTGATGGCGCTGCGGCAATACCGACTTCGGCGCACAGTTCGAGCACCCGCGGCAGGTCATTGGCGCCGACCAGCACCAACTGCAGTTCATCATCCAGTAACTGACTGAAGTTCATCAGCACATAGCCGCCGGCTTCTTTGTTCATCGCCCCCATTTGCACCTGGATCCGGTTGAGCGCGGTCAAGGGTTCGACCTTAGCCAATTGCTTGGGCTTGAGGTTGAAGGCCACGCTCTTGTCGAAAGAATCGACAATCTGCGCGAACAGGTCCTGGTAGCTATCGGCCTGGAACAGCACGGTGTCTGGCAAGCTGCCAACGACCATCCACTCTCCGAGTGGGATCGGAAAGCTGTCGTCGTAGTTGATATCTGGATTGTTGGCGAGGAAGGCTTGTGGGTCGGCATAGGCCTGGGACGCTTCTTCGGCAATGCGCTCGATATCGTCTTCGCGCATGCAGCCGGCGCTGATTTTGCCGATGAGTTCGACCAGTTGGGTTTTCATGAAGGGGCCCTGCGACGCTGAAAAAAGTCGCCAAGGATAGCCGCAAAAGGCCCCTGGGGGTTAGCCGGCCAGCGCTTGCAACTGCGCGGTAGTATCAACAGCGCCCATTGCCAACGCAGCGCCGAGCGCGGTAACGCCCTTGGCATCCTGGCGCTGGGCATCGGCGCCCTTGCTCAACAGGTAATCGACAATCGCGGTGCGGTTGAACATGGCCGCCATCATCAACGCGGTGCGACCATCAGTAGACGCCGAGTCCACCGCAACGCCTTGCTCTACCAGCAGCGTCACCATCGCCAGGTCACCTTTGAATGCTGCACCGGCCATGGGCAGCTGACCATTGTCATTGGCGATTTGCGCATCGGCGCCGTGCTGCAGCAGCACGGTTACCGCATCCAGATGCCCGTGGTAGCAAGCGAGCATCAGCAAGGTGTCGCCCTTGTGGTTGCGCAGGTTGGCAGGCAGGCCTTTGTCGAGCAGACGCCCAAGCATCTCGGCATCGCCCTGGCGTGCCCGGTCGAACACCTGCTCGGCGAATGCGGCAGCCTCGTCATCATTCATGGGCGTAGGGCTGCGTTGATCAGACATGGGGAACCTCCTGGCTTACGGAAAGCCCAAGTATTTGTCAGTAACGCCGCGAGGTCCACTGTGGATAACGCATGGTGCCGACAGAGCCAATCTATTGGCAAAGGGATCTTGCAAAATGCACTGTGCAAATTGCACGACCTTGCACAATGCATGAGGCGCCCGCCCGTATTTATATTTAAGTAGTTGATTTATATAGATTTTATTTCAATAAAAACCTGGCACAGTCGCTGCAACCATCACTCCATGTCTGCCACTAACAGCCAGGAGTCGATATGGACCTCATCCAGGAAAAATTTGCCTCGGTTTTCCCCGCCTACACCGTGGTCACCCAAGCGCGGCCTGACGGCGGCATTCTGCTGACCTTGCGCGCCGCAGATGGCAAGCAGGTAAAGCGCTCGATTTCGTATGGACAACTGCACTGCGCTGAACAGCTGACGTGGGCGATCAGTGCGATTCGCCGCGACCTGGCCGAACAAGCCAGTGAGTTGCCGATGATTTCTCGGCTGCAGAGCCAACAGCGGTTCGCCCTGCCGACTTACCGCTAAGCCTTGACACCCCCCTTCACAAACAAGGCCAACCCCAACAGGACGTCGGGGTTGGCCTTGTTTGTGAAAACCTGTCTAGCAGCCGCTACCCGTCCTACCGATCAATCATCAAGGCGTGGATAACGCTCGGCAATCGGGTCGCCGGTGAAATCTACAGCTTGCCCTTCTGGGGCGTTGGACAGGCGAATGGCAACGAATCGCGGTTCATCACCCATATCGACCCACAGCCTGGTGCCAGCCGGCACGCCGATCAAATCGCCCTTCTCGCACAGCACTGCGTAGATGTAATCGTCAATGCGCAGGCTGAACAGCCCGCGTCCGGCAGCAAAAAAGCGCAGCTGGTCTTCCTTGCACGTATGCTCATTGCGCAAAGCGCCATCCACTTCACGGATTACATCGACATGGGCGTACCCGCGTTCGGCCAGCAATGTGTCGATGCTCGACCGGTAGGCTTCGATGATGTGTTGATCGCCAGCACCGGGCTGGATCGCAGAGTCAGCTTGCCAACGCTCGAAACGCACAGCGTGCTCAGCCAGCGTGGCAGCGATGTCCTCAAGGTGGGTCAGCACCTTGTTGGGGATGTCCGGGGTGGACTGGTGGTAAACGGTCAGGCTGCTCATTAAAGGCGCTTCCTATGTCTGGGCATCTTTCATCTGGGTCGCAATGATAACGGCTGCGGCCAGGGCTGCGATGCTGGCAATACTAAAGGTGGTAGTTGCACCCAACAGGTTCCAGCTGTAGCCGGAATACAGAGCGCCCAAGGCTCCGCCGGTGCCGGCCAAGGCTGCGTACAGGGCCTGGCCCTGCCCTTGCTGACGCGCAGCAAAACTACGCTGCACAAAAGCGATGGCCGCGGCGTGGAAGCTGCCGAAGGTGGCGGCATGCAGCACCTGGGCAAACAACAGCACGGCCAGGTGCTCAGCATAATTGCCCAGGAGCAGCCAACGCAGGGCCGCCAGGATGAAACTGGCCATCAGCACCCGGCGCAGCGATACCCGCGCCAGAATCCAGCTCATGCCGAGGAACATCAGCACTTCGGCCACCACGCCCAGCGCCCAGAGCATACCGATTATCCCGCGGCTGAAGCCGAGTTGCTCCAGGTGCAGGGTGAGAAAGGTGTAATAGGGACCATGGCTGAGCTGCATCAGCGCCACACAAACATAGAAGGCGGCCACGCCAGGGCGGGTCAACTGCTTGAGAAAACCACCCTGGCTTCGCTCATTCTGCCCCGGTGGCTGGGCGTTCGGCACCCAGAAGCTGGCGAGCACGATACCGGCCATGATGACCACCAACGCCTGCGGATACACATCCAGGCTCAAGCTATCGAACAGTCGCCCAAGGCCGACCACGGTCAGAATGAAACCAATCGAACCCCACAGCCGAATCTGGCTGTAGCGCGACGTCTGACCCTGCAAGTGCGCCAGGGTGATGACCTCGAACTGCGGCAACACCGCGTGCCAGAAGAACGCGTGCAAGGCCATGACCAGCGCAAGCCAGGCATAGCTTTTGGCAAAAAAGATCAGTGAGAAGCTCAACAGTGTGAACAGCGCGCCAAGGCGCACGATCAACAGGCGTTGACCGCTGCGATCACCCAACCAGCCCCATAGATTGGGCGCGATACAGCGCATCAGCATGGGGATGGCAACCAATTCGCCGATGCGCGCGCTGGAAAAACCCAGGTGATGAAAGTACAGCGCCAGAAACGGCGCTGTAGACCCGAGCAAGGCAAAGTAGAACAGGTAAAAGCTGGACAGCCGCCAGTAGGGAATCGGCGCCACGGCTCAACACGCCGCAGCGCGCATGCCAAAAGCCTGCATTACAGCTGGCCCAGTACCGGCGTGGTCACCCGAACATCGGCGTTCTGGCCGCGATGACGCAGCAGGTGATCCATCAGCACAATGGCCATCATCGCTTCAGCGATTGGCGTGGCGCGGATGCCGACGCACGGATCGTGGCGACCTTTGGTGATCACTTCGACCGGGTTGCCATCGACATCAATCGAGCGACCTGGGGTGGTGATACTTGAAGTGGGCTTCAAGGCCAGGTGGGCAACGATCGGCTGACCGGAGGAGATTCCGCCGAGAATGCCACCGGCATTGTTGCTGAGAAAACCTTCAGGGGTCATCTCGTCACGATGCTCGGTACCACGCTGGGCAACGCTGGCGAAACCTGCACCAATCTCCACACCCTTGACCGCATTGATGCTCATCAAGGCGTGGGCAAGCTCGGCGTCCAGGCGGTCGAAGATCGGCTCGCCCAGGCCTGGCATGACACCTTCGGCGACGACCGTGATTTTTGCGCCAACCGAATCCTGGTCACGGCGCAGTTGGTCCATGTACGCCTCCAGCTCCGGGACTTTGTCTGGGTCGGGGCTGAAAAAGGCATTTTGCTCGACCGAGTCCCAGGTTTTGAACGGAATCTCGATCGGTCCCAGTTGGCTCATGTAGCCACGGATGCGAATGCCCTGGCTGGCCAGGTACTTTTTGGCAATGGCACCGGCGGCCACACGCATGGCGGTTTCACGCGCCGAACTGCGACCACCGCCACGGTAATCGCGCTCACCGTATTTATGGTGATAGGTGTAGTCGGCATGGGCCGGGCGGAAAAGATCCTTGATCGCCGAATAGTCCTTGGACTTCTGGTCGGTGTTACGGATCAGCAGGCCGATCGAGCAGCCTGTAGTGCGCCCTTCGAAAACCCCGGAAAGGATTTCGACTTCATCGGCTTCCTGACGCTGGGTAGTATGGCGACTGGTGCCGGGTTTGCGCCGGTCGAGGTCGTGCTGCAGGTCAGCCAGGGAAATTTCCAGGCCCGGCGGACAGCCGTCGACAATGGCGACCAACGCCGGACCATGGCTTTCGCCAGCGGTGGTGACAGTGAACAGCTTGCCGTAGGTATTGCCGGACATGCAGGACGCTCCGCGAATCAGCCTGATTTTAACAAGGCCGCCAGTATACGCAGGCTAACCCGTGAGTTCATCCCTGACAGCGAACCTTCTGCCCGCACTTGGGTCCAAAATCCATCTCCTCGATAGTGGCCTGATGATGCTGCGTGTTTTTGTGGTATTTGCCCTGCTGTTCAGCGGCCTGGTGCACGCTGCTGCCCCCACCGTGCTGCAACGCCCGATCAGCCTCGATACCGGCAGCGGCATGCTTTATGGCAGCCTACTATTGCCGCGCACCGAGCAACCGCCACCGGTGGTGCTGATTATTCCGGGGTCCGGGCCTACCGATCGCAATGGCAACAGCCCCGACGGTGCCCACACCGATAACCTCAGGCAACTGGCGCTGGTACTGGCGAAAAACCGCATCGCCAGTGTGCGCTACGACAAACGTGGCGTAGCCGCCAGCCGCCCAGCCACACCCGATGAACGCAACCTCAGCGTCGAACGCTACGTCGCCGATGCTATAGCCTGGAGCCGTGCGCTCAAGGCTGATCCACGTTTTGGCCAGTTGATTCTGCTGGGCCACAGTGAAGGCGCGCTGATCGCCAGCTTGGCTGCCGAGGCAAGCGATGCCAGCGCCGTGATCAGCGTGGCCGGCAGTGGCCGGCCTATCGATGAGGTGTTCCGCGCGCAGCTCGCCGACCAGGTTCCGGCCCCCTACCGCCAACGTGTGGGACAAATACTGGACAGTCTCAAGGCCGGACACCCCGCCGCCGACGTACCGCTGCCCTTGCAGGACGTGTTGCGCCCCAGCGTCCAGCCCTACCTGATTTCGTTGTTTCGCCAAGACCCCGCGGCCGCATTCGCCAGCGTGAAAGTCCCCGCCCTGATCATTCAAGGCACCCACGATGTGCAGGTCGATGTGAGCAACGCCGAACGGCTCAAGGCCGCCAAGCCGGATGCCGAACTGGCGTTGATCCAGGGCATGAATCATATGCTGAGGATCGCCCCTCAGGCGGCCAGCGAGCAGCGCGAAAGCTACCTGAACCCTAAACTGCCGCAAGCCAGCGAGCTGGGCACCCGCGTGGTCGATTTTATCCACAGGCTGCCCGCCGCTTGAACGAACTTCACGGAAATTCAGCCTCCAGTCCCGCACGATTCTGCCGATAAGCCGATGCTGGCATCGTGATTATGTCCAGCTTGCTGTGCATAAGAGGATTGCCGTGATGACTGAAGCCGCCCCCCAGGACGCCCCGGAAACCGCCGAGGCCGCGCCGGAACCCGCCCCGCTGCCGTGGGCCGAGGTGACTGCGGAACATTTCCAGCTGCTGCGCCTGGCGCCGCTGCCTACCGACCGCAACAGCGGCGCGCGCCCATTGCGCTTTGTCCAGTACGGCTATGCCGAACGGCACAACAAGGAGACCAGCCTGCTGCGCATGGTCATCCAGTTGCCAGGGCAGAAAGTGCGCAAGGAGCAGAACTGCCTGGATATCTGGGTGGATCATCAAGAGAAGCGCGTCCATGTCGGCCCCGACAGCGGCTTGCAACTTGAACCCTTGAACCGCGGCCTGGGTGGCTTCCTGCTGTCCCAGGCAATTGCCTGGGCGCAACGCAAGTGGTCGCACTACCGCGTTGACGGGGCCGCACTGGCAAGCAAGGACGCGCTCAATGAAGACACCCGCCAGCGTCGAGATCGGATGCTGAACAGGCATGGCCTGGAGGTTGAGTACGCCGACGCCCAGCATCTAAAGGGACGCTACGTCGAGGTGCAGGTCGGCGAACTGAAAGGCGGCTGGAACAACGAGAAGGTGCAACGGGTTGAAATACTCGATGCTGCGCACATGCTGCAGCAAGCCGAACAGACCCTGCAGGAAAAAGACGCCCAGCTTCGCGAGCGCGACGAGCGTGTCAGCAAGTACCGCCGTGAAGACAGCGGGCTACGTTTCACCATTACTTGCCTGGTGGCCTTTGCGGTGTTTCAGGCCGGGTTGTTGATCTGGATTGCGACGCACTGAATACATCGCGGGGCTCGCCCCGCGATGAAGTCCTCGCTTAAACCCTCGCAGCAAACAATTGCTGATGCTGGCGGCACTGCTGCGCCGTCAGCATGAACACGCCGTGCCCGCCACGCTCGAATTCCAGCCAGGCAAAGTCCACTTCCGGGTACAACGCTTCGACGTGAACCTGGCTGTTGCCGACCTCGACAATCAGCAGCCCTTTATCGGTGAGGTGATCCGCCGCCTCGGCGAGCATGCGGCGCACCAGGTCCAGACCGTCGTTGCCACAGGCCAGGCCCAGCTCCGGCTCGTGATGGTATTCATCCGGCATGTCGGCAAAATCCTCGGCGTCGACATAGGGCGGATTGGACAGGATCAGATCGAAGCGTTGACCCGGCAAGCCGCCGAAACCGTCACCTTGAACGGTGTAGACGCGCTCTTCCAGACCGTGACGCTCGATGTTCTGATTAGCCACTTCCAGCGCTTCGAACGACAGGTCGGCCAGCACCACTTCGGCTTGCGGGAATACCTCGGCGCTGACAATGCCGATACAACCTGAACCGGTACACAGGTCGAGAATGCGCGCAGGCTCGCTGGCCAGCCACGGTTCGAAGCGTTTCTCGATCAACTCGCCGATGGGTGAACGCGGGATCAGCACACGTTCATCGACAATGAAGGACAAACCACAGAACCACGCCTCGCCCAACAGATAAGCGGTAGGCACGCGGTCTTCGATACGGCGTTTGAGCAGGCGCTGTAGATTGACCAGCTCGTCGTCTTCAAGCTGGCAATCGAGGTAGCTGTCGGCAACCTCCCAAGGCAAATGTACCGAGCCCAGCACCAGAAGCCGGGCTTCATCCCAGGCGTTGTCGGCCCCATGGCCGAAAAACAGGTCATGCTCATGGAAACGGCTGACAGCCCAACGGATATGATCGCGCAGGGTGCGCAGGCGAGAAGTGATCACAACAGACTCCTTGAAAGACGACCTGCAATTCTAACAGCCCGGTCACAGAAAAGGTCGCTGAAAACGGCGTGTAAGCGATTCGCTGACATGGCTGCAGGCCACTAACCACGCTGCTTGTGCGCGAAGCGATTCACATAAGTGCTCAGGCAGGGGACAATAGGTTGAAAAGCCCTATCCAAAGGAGCCCTTGATGTCTGTTCCAATGACGATGTTCCACCTCAGCGGCCGTGGCTATCCGCCCGCCAAGCTGAGCAATGCCAGCCTGCTCATTATCGACGCGCAAAAAGAGTACCTCAGCGGTCCTCTGGGACTGTCGGGCATGGACGAAGCTGTGAAGAACATCGCTAAAATGCTCGAGGCTGCCCGCAAAGCCGGTCGCCCGATCATCCATGTGCGCCACCTGGGTACTGTCGGTGGCATGTTCGACCCACAGGGACCACGCGGCGAGTTCATCCCGGGCCTTGAGCCCCAAGGCGATGAGGTGATCATCGAGAAGCGCATGCCCAACGCCTTCAAGAACACCACGCTGCATGAAACCCTGCAGAAGTACGGCCACCTGGACCTGATTGTCTGCGGTTTCATGAGTCACTCCAGCGTCAGCACCACCGTACGCCGTGCCAAGGACTATGGTTATCGTTGCACCCTGATCGAGGATGCCTGCGCCACCCGCGACCTGCCGTTCAAGGATGGTGTGATTCCCGCTGCGCAAATCCAGCAAAGCGAGATGGCGATCATGGCCGACAACTTCGCTTGCGTGGCGCCAACCAGCAGCCTGATCTGATCAGCCGCCTGGCGGGCTCACGGAACCACCTTGCGGCAGTTCGGTCAAAAACCGGATATCCACAGAGGAAATTGGCATGAAGTTGTCCAACGGTTTCGATGCCAAGCGCTTGCGCCAGCGTGAACCCAGCAATTGGGGGGCGCGCATGGCGGCTGCGTTTTCGGCACTGTTGGCCACCCTCGGCGTCCTGCTGGCCATGGCTGGCGCCGCCAGCCTGCTGGGTAACGTCCCGGCACTGGCCGAGCTTAACGCCAGCCGTGCAGGTGCCGCCGTGGTACTTGCCGGTGGCCTGTTGCTGTTGTACCTGGGTGTGTTGTTCTGGCGACGCAGCCGTCTGCGCCTGCGCCGCAGCCGCGAACTGAACTTGTCGCCCCACCTGATGAAGAAACACGATTGACTGCAACCTGAGGAAGAGTCGCGTAAACTGCGCCGCCCAGGCGGAGGCTTACATGCAAGACGACGATTTTTCCCTGTTCAAAAGCGAGATGCGCGGCGTCAAGCCGATCAAGCATGATCGCGCCGAAGTCGGTAAACCCAAGGCTGATCGCAAGCAGTTGGCGGGCCTGCGCCAGGCTGCCACCGTGCGCAGCAACCAGGGTGTAGTCGACGGCCTGTCGGATCAGTTTGTCATCGACGTCGGCCCCGAAGACGACCTGCACTGGAGCCGTGATGGCGTTCAGGAAAGCCAGATGCGCAAGCTCAAGGCCGGTCAGATAGGCTTCGAAGGCAGCCTCGACCTGCATGGCATGAACGTGGAAAAAGCCCGTGAAACCCTCTGGGCGTTTCTCGCCGAGGCGACCCGCTTCGAAGTACGTTGTGTGCGGGTCACCCACGGCAAGGCGGTACGCCTGGATGGCAAGAAGCCGATGATCAAGAGCCACGTCAACACCTGGCTGCGCCAACACCCGCAGGTACTGGGTTTTACCTCGTGCCAGGCCCGCCATGGCGGCACCGGTGCAGTCTATGTAATGCTCAAACGAACCATGCTCGAAGGCCGTGACGAGTAACGCCGTGCTTGCGACCATGCTGTTAGGTGCCCCAGAAGGCGGCGAGTACCAGCGCCAGGGCTGCCGCGGCACCAATGGTTCGGGCGCTGATCACGCCGCCTCCAGAAACAGCACGCGCTCAGCTTCCCGGCGCCGGACGCGATCTGGCAGCACCTTGCCACCCGCCTTGTCCGGCGCGGAAACTGCTCGGCGGCTCCCGCATAGTCGCCGGCGTTGAGCCTGCGCAGCAGCGTCGACGACTCGAGATTGGCCGCACCGAGGTTGTAGGTGAAGCTGACAAAGGCATCTCCCTGGTTACCAGTCACCGGCACCTTCACCAGGTACTCGACTTCCGCTTCGAAGCGCTGCACGTTGTTGAGTAGCATCAGCTCGGCCTGCTCTTTGGTGATCGACATGCCGGCCTTCACTCCTCGAGTGGCGCCATAGCCGATGGTCCAAACGCCGACGACATCCCGATACGCGAGCAGCCGCAGGCCTTCGAAGGACTTGATGAGGCTCAGGCCTCGTTGCGATGTACGCATTCACTTTTCTCCAGGCAAAAAATGCCCGCGCAATGGCGCGGTTTTGTCAATTGTCATCCGTCGCCGACTCGAGATTAGCGCGCTCGCTCTTCTACTATCGTATGGCTGTGACTTATGGCCATCAGGTATGATTATCGGCTTCTCGAGAGCTCAGGCACTCGATACATCTGAACACAACATTGGAAATAACTGTTAAGTGAGCAAAGAACAATATTTACCGGGTATAGACGGGCTTAGAGCAGTTGCGGTATTACTTGTACTATTCTTCCACGCCGGTTTCTCCACCTTTAGCGGCGGATACGTGGGGGTAGATGTATTTTTTGTTATCAGCGGATTTCTAATTACTCGATTAATCGTTAGAGAGTACGAAAACTCTGGAGAATTCAACTTCAGAAACTTCTACTACAAACGAGCCCAGCGATTACTCCCCGCACTACTAACTACAGTTTCAATAACTTTAGTATTAGCGGTTATTTTTTTTACACCACAACACCTTAGAAGGTTTGGGGCCGAAGCCATCTTTTCAACCCTATCCTTATCAAATTTCTTTTTCCTAAGTGAAAGTGGGTACTTCAACACATCATCCGATTTCAAACCACTTCTTCACACATGGTCACTAAGCATTGAAGAGCAGTTTTACTTATTTTGGCCTACTGCCTTAATCGTGGCCATGAAATCCGGCAAAAAGCATCGCGCCCTGTTTCTACTGTGCGCTATATTCGCAATCAGCCTTGCACTAAACTTTTCTTTCAGCGATGGGCGAAGCGCTCTTACTAAGCCCTTCGGTAAGATTATTACTAATTGGTTGTCCGACGGGGCAGCGACCCTGTATTTTTTCTCCCCAATGCGATTATTCGAATTTAGCATCGGCGGGATGCTAGTCTTCTTGCGGGCACCAAATTTCAATAGATGGCTCTACGAGGCGGCGCTGGCAAGCGGTGTAGCCCTAATAATATATTCTGCAATATTCTTTGATCAAAACACATTATTTCCCTCATACAATGCGTTACTCCCGTGCATTGGCGCAGCATTAGTAATTTTCTCATGCCAGTCTGCGCCACTTACTGGATCTTTGATAGGAAGCAAGCCCATAGTGTTCATTGGGCTAATCAGCTATTCGGTGTATTTAGTACATTGGCCTATTTTCGTATTTACAAAATACTGGCTGATGCGCGATCTCGTCACAACCGAAAAATCCGCCCTATGCTTCGCATCCATTGCCTTGGGATACGCGCTTTATCGCTTTATTGAAACCCCTTATAGATACAGCTCAAGCCCTAAAGCACGAACAAAATTTGTCATGACGTGTGCGGTACTGGCTTCATTTGTACTTTTACCTGCCGCTAATATGCTGGCATCTGACGGTTGGAAGTGGAGAGTAAAACCCACTGGTATTGCGATGGAAGAGCAACTAGCAAACTCAAAGCAATTCCACATAGATCAATACGGTGGTGCTGGATACCCTTACAAAGGTTGGATACATAAGAACAATTTAGAGAAAGCTGACATTATTTTAATTGGCGACAGCCATGCAAGACACTATGCGAAAGGTCTTGATGAAGTAATCGGAAAGCCGTTAAACAAAAATATTTATATATCTTCGATTAGCTGCATCTTGCTGCCCGACCTAACAAGAACGACCCCCGGCTTTGACTGGAACAAAAACTGTCAGCACTATCTAAATGATGCAATTAAAGTAATTAAAGAAAGCCCAGCAAACTCACTTGTAATCATCTCGCACAACTGGTTATTTCAACTATACAATGCAGGACTAATAAGCACAAATGAAAAGCTTAAATTCAAAAACCAGGCAGAGGCTTATCATTTTGCCTCCGACAAAATAAAAGAATTGTCATCGAAGCTTACCGATAGAAAAATCCTTGTGATTGGAGATATTCCAGGCTCTGGCGTGAATGATCTAATAGGTTGTTTCTCAAGACCTTACTTTTTTAGAAAAGATTGCAACACCATAACATCAGTAGATCAACGGTCTATAAAGTCGGCGATTGGGAACAGCATCATGGCTAACGACCTTAACGGCATTAAAAACCTCACTTACGTGTCACCACAAGGTATTTTGTGCAAAAATGGCAAGTGCAAATCAATAATTAATGGTTCAGTAATGTACAGCGATGGCGAACACTTATCCAAAGCAGGATCCATAGTAGTAATCCAAGCACTTTTCAAAAAAATATCCAACGAACTAAATAGAGATATAACATTGAAAAACTACAACAGTGACGACATTGGATTCGCACTGTAGAGGGAAGGTAAGTATTCCTTATAGTCGAGCGACACAACATACTCCAACGCGAGTAGGATTGAGTCGCTTGGTCAAGTCCAGAGCATCTCACTGCGGCGGCCGTAAAAAATTTTCTACGGCCTTCTGCCTAGAGGCCGAAAGGGTAACCTTTGTACAATTTTTGCCCACTAATTACTTTATCCATTAAGCTAAGCGATTTCCCGCGATTGATGACGTAAGCCTAGATGCTCGGCCAGTCGATGGTGCGGGGTAACCCGGTCGATCCGGTACCCGAATCAACGCGATGCGGTATTTCTTCCAAGCCTTAAGCTCGGCAGCTTCAGCTTCCGTGGCGTCCTCGAGATCGACAGCGTCCTGCAGCGGGTCAATGGCTAAGTCAGCTACGGCGCGACGCGCTGCAATCTCGGCGACAACCTGCGCAAGATGTTATTCGGCAGCTGCCGTGACTTTCATTTCCAGGGTGATCACTTGCGACCAATCGATAATGCCGTTCACAGCTGGCTGCTGCTCTGTGGCCAGATCGAGACCAGGAAGTTGCACTGGTCCATCAACGGGACTGTGAATGTCGACGGGGAACCGGGCAAAGCCAGGCGCATCCGCTGCGTGCGGAAGAGCAAGCATTAAGTTCAGCTTGCCTTTGATGCGCTCCACGGCCTGGGTAATCGATTCCGTACCGATTGCCTCCACCGGAATGGATGCACCGTCTACCGCTTTCTTGACGGAAGCTACAAACGCTACTTCACGAACTGTTCTGGATCTACGGCATGGCCGGAGGATTGCGGAAAGGGTTGCCCATTGCAAAGGAAATACAGAGAGGAGCCCGAAACACCAGGTACCAACTTTTCCCTCCTCCTCGAACAGAACAACACCCCTACACCAGCCCAAGCCCAAGCCCAAGCTCGCTGGTATGACGAGAGGTATTCGCTGTGATGGCCATGACGACTAATACCCAATCCATTACGGCAACAGAGCTGACTCCCAACTACTACCAGTCAGACTTTGTGCCCGAGAAAAAAATGGCCAAACTGGTCGGCACCACCGCACGTGCCCTTCAGGGAAAACGGGCCAAGGGACGCGTGGAACACCGCCAGAGCCGCAGAAGGCACCCTCAGTCAGCTTTCATGTTCCCGCCGACCAAGAACTTTGAGTTCGTCCAGCAGGCCAGTGTGACCGACAAACACTTCCAGGCCGCGCTGGGCGAACTGAACATTCGCGCCCGTCGGCAATACAACTGCCGACACACATACGCTACTATGTGCCTCATGGCGGGTATGAACCCCGCATTTATTGCCAATCAGCTGGGTCATAGCGTGCAAATGCTACTGTCGACGTATGCCCGGTGGATCAACTCCAGCACAGACTGGAACGAGCTCGGGAAGCTTGAAAGCAAGTTGATTGGTACAAAATCGGTACAGACTGAAACAGTACCTCTCTGAAACCCTTATGGAATCAGCCCCTGTGACACTGGAACAGAACTACACCGCTATCCTCGGCCAAATCGGCGAGGACGTCTCCCGCGAGGGCCTGCTCGACACGCCCAAGCGGGCAGCGAAGGCCATGCAGTACCTTTGCCGCGGTTATGAACAAACCCTGGAAGAAGTGACCAACGGCGCTTTGTTCAGCTCCGACAACAGTGAAATGGTCCTGGTCAAGGACATCGAGCTGTACTCGCTGTGCGAACACCATATGCTGCCATTCATCGGCAAGGCGCACGTCGCCTACATTCCCGATGGCAAAGTCCTGGGCTTGTCCAAGGTTGCACGGATCGTCGACATGTACGCACGTCGCCTGCAGATCCAGGAAAACCTCAGCCGCCAGGTTGCCGAGGCGATCCAGAAAGTTACCGGCGCCCTGGGCGTAGCAGTGGTCATCGAAGCCAAGCACATGTGCATGATGATGCGCGGTGTGGAGAAACAGAATTCGACGATGATTACTTCGGTGATGCTCGGCGAGTTCCGCGAAAATGCCGCGACTCGTAGCGAGTTTCTCAGCCTGATCAAGTAATCGGGCCTGCTTGCAAGCCGATCCTTGGGGGTCGGCTTTTTTCATTCTGAGGAGTTGTCATGATCGTCAAAGCACTGCGCGTCGGCCTCGGCCAATTGATTGTCTTCGGCGACTGGGTCAGCCGCCCGGCCAAGCTCAAGCGCGATCCGACTGCCCAGGCACTGGTTGAACAGCAAGCCAAGGGCCTTAGCCTGTACCAGTTTCACGCCTGCCCTTTCTGCGTGAAAACCCGTCGCACCCTGCACCGCCTCAACGTGCCGGTTGCCCTGCGCGATGCGAAGAACAACGAACAGGATCGCCAGACCCTGCTCAACGAAGGCGGCAAAATCAAAGTCCCGTGCCTGCGCATCGAGGAAGACGGCAAGACCACCTGGATGTACGAATCCAAGGTGATCATCGATTACCTCAACAAGCGTTTTTCCGCCATTTGAGGCAATCGAGCAAGCTGTGGGAGCGCTGCGTTTAGCCGAGCATCGTCACGTGCCGTGGATGACTGGCGACGCGCTCCAGCCAGGCCTGAATACCCGGATACGCGTCCAGATCAAAGCCCCCCTGCTGGGCTACATGGGTGTAGGCGTAGAGCGCGACATCGGCAATCGAATAGCGGTCACCGACCAGATACGGCGTTAGCTGCAGCTGCTTTTCCATTACCCGCAGGGCTTTGTAGCCGCCCTTGTGCAAGGTTTTGTATTCCTCAAGGCGCTCTTGCGGCAGCCCCAGGTAAAACTGGATGAAACGCGCCACGGCAATATACGGCTCATGGCTGTACTGCTCGAAAAACTGCCATTGCAGCACCTGAGTGCGCAAGCGCGGTTCGGTGGGCAGGTATTCGCTGCCGTCGGCCAGAAAGTTGAGGATCGCGTTGGACTCCCACAGGTAGGTGCCGTCTTCCAGCACCAACACCGGCACTTTGCCGTTGGGGTTCATTTCGAGAAATTCCGGGGTTTCCGTTTCACCCTTGAGGATATCCACCGCGTGCCACTCGTACGGCAGATCAAGCAGATGCAGCATCAATTTGACCTTGTAGCAATTGCCCGACTGGTAATCACCGTAGACCTTGTACATCACTCCCCCCGTTCGATGGCTCATCCTGCTCGCCGCCCATAGTTGGCGACTGTACGGCTAAATGCAATGCCTGCTGTATGACAAAGCTCAGAGAGCTGCGCGTTAGTCTGCAAAATCTGCTTACACCTAGCACAAGGACTGCACCATGCCCGATGCCTCTTCCGCGCAATTGCGCCCATTGGCTGACACCTCGCCCTCTGCCGTGGTCGCAGGCTTCATTGCCATGCTTACCGGTTACACCAGCTCCCTGGTGCTGATGTTTCAGGCTGGACAGGCAGCCGGTTTGACCACTGCGCAAATTTCTTCGTGGATCTGGGCGTTGTCCATCGGCATGGCCGTGTGCAGCATTGGCCTGTCGCTGCGCTATCGCACGCCGGTGACAGTTGCCTGGTCGACGCCGGGCGCCGCACTGCTGATCACCAGCCTGGGGGGCGTGAGCTACGGCGAAGCAATCGGCGCCTATATCACCTGCGCTGTGCTGGTGGTGATCTGCGGGCTTACCGGCAGCTTCGAGCGCCTGGTCAAACGCATTCCCGCGTCTTTGGCGTCTGCCTTGCTGGCCGGCATTTTGTTCAAGATCGGCAGTGAAATCTTCATCGCCGCCCAACACCGCACGGCTCTGGTGCTGGGCATGTTCTTCAGTTATCTGATTATCAAACGCTTGTCGCCGCGCTATGCCGTGCTTGCTGCGTTGCTGGTAGGCACGGCGCTATCCGGCGCCATGGGACTGCTGGACTTCAGCGGCTTCAGCCTGGAAGTGGCAACGCCCGTATGGACAACACCCAGCTTCTCCCTGGCGGCCACCATCAGTATCGGTATACCGCTGTTCGTGGTCGCCATGACGTCGCAAAATATGCCAGGGGTGGCAGTGCTGCGCGCCGACGGCTATCAAGTACCAGCCTCGCCGCTGATCTCGGTGACAGGCCTGGCCTCGCTGGTGCTCGCGCCCTTTGGTTCGCACGGTATCAACCTCGCCGCTATCAGTGCTGCGATCTGCACCGGCCCGCATGCACACGAAGACCCGAACAAGCGCTACACCGCTGCGGTTTGGTGCGGGATTTTCTACGGCATTGCCGGCGTCTTCGGCGCCACCCTGGCGGCCCTGTTCGCCGCCCTGCCCAAGGAGTTGGTGCTGTCGATAGCCGCCCTCGCTTTGTTCGGCTCGATCATGAACGGCCTGACGGTGGCGATGAACGAAGCCAAGGAGCGTGAAGCTGCGTTGATTACCTTCATGGTGACCGCTTCGGGCTTTACCCTGTTCTCGATTGGCTCGGCGTTCTGGGGGATAGTCGCGGGGGTGTTGACCCTGATGATTCTCAACTGGCGCAAAGGCATTTAGCGAAACCAACTCCGGTCCTAACGCGTGCGCTGGAAGAATGCCTGGGCACGCTGATCCTGGGCGTAGGCGACATTGATCCGCAGCCAGTCACTGGCAGCCCCCTGCGGATCAAACGCACTGCCCGGCGCCACTAACACCGAACACGCCAATGCCAACTGGTTGAGCGCAGCGAAATCCCAACCGGGACGGCGCGCCCATACGAACATGCCACCGTAAGGCTCGGTGAACACTTCCCAGCCACAGGCCTCCAACTGCCCCAGGGCCTTGGCCATATGTTGTGCCAGGCGCGGGCGCAGGCGTGCGACGCTTTTGCGGTAGCTGCCGCTGGCCAACATCTGCGCCACTACTTGCTCGGTGAAGCGTGAAGTACCAAGACCGGCGACCATCTTCAGTTCAGCCAGGCGCGCTATCAGCGCCGGCTTGGCCACCAGATAGCCACAGCGCAGAGAACTGCTCAGGGTCTTGGAGAAACTGGCGAGGTAAATGACCCGCTGTTCGGCATCCAAGGTGGCCAGCCGCGTGACCGCGCCATCCTGGAAGTCGGCATAGATATCATCCTCGATGATCTGCACATCATGTTCCCGGGCAAGCTCGAGCAGGCGATAAGCAACTTTCGGCGTCAAGCTACTGCCGGTGGGATTGTGATACAGGCTGTTGATGTACAGGCATCGAGGGCGATGACGCTTGAGCAAGTCCCCCAGTACCTGCAGGTCCGGGCCGCTGGGCGTACGCGGCACCTCCAGCATTTCCACCTGGTGGTGGCGCAGCAGGTTGTACAGGTTGTAGTAGCCGGGGCTCTCTACCAGCACCTTGTCACCTGGCTTGAGCAGCGTACGCACAAGCAGATCCAAGGCATGACTGGCGCCTTGGGTGGTAAGGATTTGCTGGGGACTGACCTGGATACCGATCTGCCCCAAACCTTTATGCAGCTGGCTACGCAAACTGGCCAGGCCCAAGGGAGGACAGTAATCGAGCAGGTCCTCGATAGGCCCACGGCTGACGTGGCGTACCGCCTGGGCAATTGCATCGGTGGCCCGCCAACTGTCGGGCACCCAGCCGCAACACAGCTTGAGCAGATCGGAGCGCTCTTCGCTGAACTGCTGCCAACGGCTGTCGAACGCTTCATCGCGTACGGGATGGTCAACAACGGGTTCACTGCGCCGAAGCTCGGCGACGAAGAAGCCGGCACCATGCCTGGCCTCCAACAGCCCCGTCGCAACCAGACGGTCGTAAGCTTCAATCACACACGACTGGCTGATCCCCTGCTCTTTCGCCAATTGACGAATCGAGGGCAATCGAGTACCGGGGCGCAGACGCTGCTGCTCGATCCACTGCAACAACTGTTCAGCCAACTGCTGTACCAACGGGGAGGACGATTGGCGATCGAGCGTCAGATTCATGGGCGAAGTGTTCGTTGATTTTGTCCAAACAGTTAACCACAAATCCCCCGCCAGTGTGCCTTGTGAGGCCCTGTTGATCGCCGGATAGTCGCGGCATCAACAAGGAGCCTTCCATGCCCACTCACCGTTCGCCGGCGCTACTCGCCTTCGCCCTGTGCCTGATTACTTTCGCCGTTAATCTGCAAGCACCGCTCTATAGCGCCTACGCCGAGCTTTCCGGCAAGGGCGCCGCCGCCACGGCTGTGGCCTTTTCGGCCTATGTCGCAGGTGTGGTGCCAGTGCTGTTGCTACTCGGCGGCCTTGCCGACCGGGTAGGAAGGCGTCCATTGATTATGCTTGCGCTGATGGTATCGATGCTCGCCACGGTGCTGATGCTACTGGCCCCTACCCTGAACACCTTGGCCCTCGCGCGCCTGCTTCTGGGGATAGGCACCGCGCTGGCGTCTGCGACCGCGACGGCCTACATGAGTGAGTTGATGCAAGAGGCTGACAGCCAACACCCCGCCACTTGGGTGACGGCAAGCACGTCGCTGGGGTTCGGCCTGGGCGCGGCACTGACCAGCCTGTTCTTGCTGCGTGGCCCCACCGTGGCGCCCTACAGCTTCTATCTGCATCTGATACTGGCCGCCCTGGCACTGCTGGCCGTGTGCAGGCTGCCAGATCAACGTCGAGATACACACTGCGCCTGGTTGCGCCTGCCCTGTTATCCCGCAGGCAGCCTGCCCTATGGCCTGGCCATCCTGCTGGCCTGGGCCTGTGTTGGCCTGGTGATCGCCTTGTTACCTTCGATCCTCAAGCAGCATGATTTGGCCAACTGGTCGGGATTCTCGACCTTCTGCGTCATCAGTTGTGGCTTGCTGTTCCAGCCCTTGGCTCGGCGCATGCCACCGGCCAAGGCCACCCTGCTCGGCCTGATCGTGTTGCCGTGCAGCTATGCGCTACTGGCCTGGGGCGCCGACAGCGGGCATTTGCTGGCCGTACTGCTGGGCACCGTGGCCGCCAGCAGTGCCTGCTACGGCTTTATCTATCTGGGGGGATTATCAGCGGTGAACGTGCTGGCAGGTGTTGAGAAAACCCGCGCCAGCGCCGGTTTCTTTCTTCTCGCTTACCTGGGCTTCAGCCTGCCGGTGATTTTCACCGGGCTAGTGGCCGATCACCTTGGGCCTAGAATTGCCCTGCTGGTGTTTGGGGCAGCATTACTGCTGGGTTGTGCGTTGGTGGGTGTTCGACTGCTGATTCAGGAACAGGGGCAAGAACGGCAAGCCGTTGTCCCGTGACGCGTTATTCGGGCCAGATGAACTGGCCCACTACGCAGGCAAGCCGCTCAAATCGCCGTCGCCCCACCATCCACCGCCAAGGCCTGACCGGTGGTGAACGCAGCCCCATCGCTGCACAGGTACAACACCGCGCTGGCGATCTCCTCAACCTTGCCGATACGCCCCACCGGGTGCATGGCTGCAGCAAACTCTGCCTTGCGCGGGTCGGCCTCATAGGCGCGGCGGAACATATCGGTATCGATGACCGCCGGGCACACGGCATTTACGCGGATTTTCTTCTTGGCATACTCGATAGCCGCCGATTTGGTCAGGCCAATGACGGCATGCTTGGAGGCACTGTAGATACTCATCTTCGGCGCGGCACCCAGGCCGGCGACCGACGCAGTGTTAACGATAGCGCCACCGCCCTGGGCCAGCAGCAGCGGCAACTGGTACTTCATGCACAGCCACACACCTTTGACGTTTACGCCCATGATGGCGTCAAACTCAGCTTCGCTGCCATCCGCCAGACGCCCTTGCTCAATCTCGATACCGGCATTGTTGAAGGCATAGTCGAGACGACCGTAAGCCTCGAGCGTAGTGGCCATCAAATGCTGCACATCGGCTTCGCGGGTAACGTTGCAGGATACGAACAGCGCTTGTGCACCCGTCGCCCGGATCAACTCGACCGTGCCCTCCCCACCGACTGCGTCCAGATCCGCTACCACCACCTTCAAACCCTGGGCGGCAAACGCCAAGGCTGTCGCCCGCCCGATACCTGCCGCACCGCCGGTCACCAAGGCGACCTGGCCGGAAAAAGTCATGCTCATCGCTAGCTCCCGCAACATAGTGAGGTGATGCCCGGAGTCTATGCAGACGAGCTCATGGTTGGGCAGCATCATCAGAACGCCAGTTGAAGGGGTATCGGCTTGGGTGATTATCAGCACACTGACGAATCAGCGTTGTGTATCGTGGTGTATTCGCTGCACGGGTAAACCTTGCCGGAACCTGCGCCAGGGTCTATCAACAACCTTTGCCCATTCTTTGAGAGCCCAGCCATGACCACCCAGACCAACCGCCGCTTTCTGCTCGCCAAACGCCCGATCGGAGCGGTCAGCCGGGACGACTTCACCTTCGAGCAAACGCCGGTCAGTGAACCCGGCGAAGGCCAGGTGCTGGTGAAAAACCTTTACCTGTCCCTCGACCCTGCCATGCGCGGCTGGATGAACGAGGGCAAGTCCTACATTCCACCGGTGGGCCTGGGCCAGGTCATGCGCGCGCTGGGTGTCGGCGAAGTTATCGCGTCCAAGCATCCCGGCTTTGCCGTAGGCGACCACATCAATGGTGCCCTGGGTGTGCAGGATTATTTCGTCGGCGAACCTCAGGGCTTTCACAAAATTGACCCAACACTGGCCCCTCTGCCCCGCTACCTCTCGGCCCTGGGCATGACCGGCATGACTGCCTACTTCGCCCTGCTCGACGTTGGCGCACCGAAAGAAGGCGAAACCGTGGTGCTCTCCGGCGCTGCCGGCGCGGTGGGCAGCATTGCCGGACAAATCGCCAAGACCAAAGGTTGCCGGGTAGTGGGCATTGCCGGTGGCGCAGAAAAATGCCAGTACCTGAAGGACGAACTGGGCTTTGACGGCGTTATCGACTACAAGGCCGAAGACGTGCTTGAAGGCCTTAAACGCGAATGCCCGAAAGGCGTCGACGTTTACTTCGACAACGTCGGCGGCGACATTCTGGATGCTGTACTCAGCCGTTTGAATTTCAAGGCGCGGGTAGTGATCTGCGGTGCTATCAGTCAGTACAACAACAAACAGGCGGTAAAAGGCCCGGCCAACTACCTGTCACTGTTGGTGAACCGTGCGCGCATGGAAGGTTTTGTAGTGATGGACCACGCTGCCAACTATGGCAAGGCGGCACAGGAGATTGCCGGCTGGTTGGCAACCGGCAAACTGAAGAGCAAGGAGGATGTGGTCGAAGGGCTGGAAACCTTCCCCGAGACGCTGTTGAAGCTGTTCAGCGGGGAAAATTTCGGCAAGCTGGTACTTAAGCCCTGATTTCTGCGACCACTGCCGCCAGCGCCTGGGCCGGATCGGCGGCCTGGCTGATCGGGCGACCGATCACCAGGTAGTCGGAACCGGCATCCAGCGCCTGTCGCGGGGTCAGGATACGGCGCTGGTCGTCTTGAGCACTGCCAGCGGGGCGAATACCCGGGGTTACCAATTGCAGTGACGGATGGGCCGCTTTCAGCGCCGGGGCTTCCAGTGCCGAACACACCAAACCGTCCATCCCGGCCTTCTCAGCCAAGGCAGCCAGGCGCAGCACCTGCTCTTGCGGTTCGATATCCAGACCGATACCGGCCAGGTCTTCACGCTCCATGCTGGTCAGCACCGTCACACCGATCAGCAGCGGTTGTGGACCAGAGCGCTGGGCCAGCACTTCACGACAGGCCGACATCATGCGCAGGCCGCCGGAGCAATGGACGTTGACCATCCACACACCCATTTCCGCAGCCGCTTTAACCGCCATCGCCGTGGTGTTGGGGATATCGTGGAATTTGAGATCGAGGAACACCTCGAAGCCCTTCTCTACCAGGGTTTCGACAATGCCTGAAGCGCTGCTGGTGAACAGCTCCTTGCCGACTTTTACCCGACACAGGGAAGGATCGAGTTGATCCGCCAGTTTCAGGGCGGCGTCACGGGTAGGGAAATCCAGGGCGACAATGATGGGCGTCTGGCAGGCGGACATGGGCTGGGTCTCTTGGCAAGTCTTGAACGGCGCGCATTGTAAACGAAGCAGCGGCCTGTGGGGGGCCGATGATCGCGAATTGGCCCGCCAGGAAGCAGCCCTCTATAATTGAACCAATAAATGATCCATTGGCTCCAAATCGTTGAGCACAATGAACGTTACTGCTCAAAGGAGGACTACATGCCCTGGTATGCCTGGTTAATACTAGTACTGGCGCTAGGTTCCATCGTCGGCGGCCTGATGCTGCTGCGTGATACCGCGAAAAAGCTGCCTCTGACCGAAGAGCAGCTTAAGCGTGTGCATGAGCGTAATGCTGAGATGGATGCTAAGGATGCGCAGGATCGATAACTCCGATAGTGACTACTCGGGTTCGCGCATAACGTGTCACGTGCGGTGGCAGCGCTTCACACGCCTTAAAAAAAGCCCACGGGTCCGCCACATCGGATGACGACGGTAAGATCACAGGCTGACTCTCGACACCTTCAACCCCAGCCCCCTCCCCTGGCAGGAGCAAGTTTGCCCTGGGATAAAGCCACAACAGCCGCCCAATACCCAAGGCAAACCCGCCCACTTAAATCAGCTTTACGGGTATCACTGGCTAACCGTGAGCCTATCGCGATTACGATCCAGCAACGCCTTGCCGATCCCCTTGATCTCCAGCAGCTCATCCACCGAAGCGAACGCACCATGCTGGTCACGGTAAGCAACGATTGCCTCGGCCTTGGTTTTACCGATACCCATCAGGGTGGACTGTAGCGTTGGTGCGTCGGCGGTGTTCAAGTCCAGCTGTGGGGAGGTTTGCTGGGTAGCTACTACGGGGATCGGGTTTTTTGTTGGATCAGAGGCTGGGGCTGCACTGAGTGTGAAGGAGACGCTGGCGAAGAGTGGGAGCAGAAGGTAGGACAAAACGGTGTTGCGCATGAGGTAAGACTCCTAGGTGATTGCAAAGGCAGCTTTTCCTTGGCTGCCTTTGAAACCTAGAACGCTTGGCGGAGGAGTCAAACCAAAAAATGTGGAGAAAACATTACCAAATCAGACAGTAACTGAACGCGACCAACAATTCAGCCCCATTACTAATAGCATTGGGGTCCCGAATCTTCAGGGCTCGGAGCGAAGCTGCTGATACACCCAATCGACAATCTCGCCATCAGGTGAGTAGCCGCTGACAGTTTCTCTCAACAGCTGCCGCACACGGGTGAAATCATCTTCAGACACTGCTTTTAACAAATCGGCTAAACGATCCTTAAGGATGTCCCAAGTCAGATAATCCTCACTAGCAGTCATGATCATAGGATGCCGAGTGGGTGAAACATTGTCACCAATCAGAAGCTCTTCATAAAGCTTTTCACCTGGCCTCAGCCCCGTAAATTCGATGGCAATATCACCATGTGGATTTCGTTCCGATCTCACGCTCAAGCCTGAGAGATGAATCATTTTTTCCGCTAGCGTTGCAATCCGAACAGGTTCGCCCATATCCAAAACGAATACATCGCCGCCCTGCCCCATGGACCCAGCCTGAATCACCAATTGCGCAGCTTCGGGAATTGTCATGAAGTAACGAGTGATTTTGGGGTGAGTGACCGTTAAAGGCCCACCGGCTTTGATCTGCTTATGGAACAGCGGAATCACCGAACCGGACGAACCCAGCACATTGCCGAAACGCACCATGGTAAACCGAGTCTTGTTTACCCGGGCAACGTTGGCCGAGTCACCGAATAAAACCGGGGCAAGTTCTCGACTCAATGCCTGTAAGGTCATTTCTGCTAGACGCTTGGTGCTGCCCATCACATTGGTTGGGCGTACTGCCTTATCTGTGGAAATCAGCACGAAGTTGGCAACATTTGCCTGTAAGGCTGCCTGCGCCGTACTCATGGTGCCAATGACATTGTTCAACACACCTTCGGAGATGTTGTGCTCTACCATGGGAACGTGCTTGTACGCTGCCGCGTGATAAACAGTACTCACACGCCACATACTCATGGTGTCGTATAGGTGTTTTTGATTGCGGATAGAGCCAAGGAAAGGGAGCAGACGAACCGATAGCGACTCTCGCTTGATTCGTTGTTCGAGCTCACTAGAAATGTTGTAAAGATTGAACTCGCTGTGCTCGAACAAAAGCAATATTGTCGGTTTGAGCGAAAGAATTTGACGACAAAGTTCCGACCCAATTGAGCCCCCTGCCCCTGTCACCATTACAACTTGCCCAGTGATGCAGTGCGCCAAAAGATCGCTTTGTGCGGGAACTGCATCACGACCAAGTAGGTCCGCAATGTCTACTTCTTGGATATCGTCTACTTTGACGCGACCGCTGGCAAGATCCATAAAGCTTGGGACACTACGTACATGCAGTGGGAAATTTTCAAGGAAACCAAGAATTTCACGTCGCCGCGCTCGACTGGCAGAAGGGATAGCAAGAAGCACCTCCTCCGCTCCCGTCAAGTCGATCATACGCTGAATATCCTGGCCCCTAAAAACCTGTAAACCAGCAATCGAGCGATCAGCGACACTTTCGTCATCATCAATGAAGGCGACAGGACGCATAACCCGATCCATTCGCAGAGCTGCTAACAGCTGGTTCCCAGCTGCGCCGGAACCGTAAATAGCAACTTTAGGCAAGCCATTTTCACGACTAGTGAATGGTACATGCTGTTTAGCGGCGTACCAGTCTCCAAGAAAGTACTGACGCATAATAAGGCGCAAACCGCCTATCATGACCAGACTCAACCACCAATAGTTGAAAATGATCGAACGAGGTACAACTGTCTTGTGATTGCTATACCAATACACCACTAACGCCAGGATCAGAGCGGACAGGCTGACGGCCTTGACGATAGCAATCAACGCATCGTTGCCGAAGTAACGCATCACTGCTCGGTACATACCAAAACGAATGAAAATCGGGATAGCTACCACCGACGCCGACGCGAACAACCAGAGGTGCCCCACCAAAGGATTGCTCATCTCGTCATAGCCCAGGCGTACGACAAACGCCAGCCAAAGCGCTAACCACACCAGCGCCACATCAGTGACGACCTGGAGCGCGCGCTTGTAACGACGCGGCAACCCGAGCATGCGCTTTCTTAATTTATCCATATCCCCTCTGTATGTCCTCTACCTTCACTCCACAACTGGAGTAGAACATTCCCGTTATCTGTATGTAGTTTATGGAGGGTGGAGCCACCGTTCAGCGGCTTTCGGCTTGGCCAGCCCTGAACCTGAAAGCTAAATAGATCAACGGTAAATAAGCAACAAACAGTCCAAGCCATCCTGCTACCGCCTCAAGCGCCACAGAGACTGCTAGCGGTATCAACCAGACAACATTGATCATCATAACCGCCAACGTAACAGGTAGGTGCCTTCCGTATTGCCGAGAGGCGAACTGGTAGGCATGACTTCGATGCGCCTCGTACACCTTTTCGCCTCTCAGGAGTCGACGGAACAAAGTCACGGTAGCATCTACGATGAAAATCCCCAGAAGAATCAACCATGCAAAAAGCAAATTGGAATTAACCCACGCGGCTTGCAACGACAAAATTCCCAGTGCAATGCCAAGAAATCCACTGCCAGCATCCCCCATGAATATCCGTGCAGGCGGGAAATTCCACAACAGGAAGCCCAAAGTGGCACACGCCAGAGCGAGCGGCCCCCAGATGTGCATCGGTTGACCTATCAAGACGTACAGCAACGCGCCTCCAAGACAAACACAAAGCGCTTCGACGCTAGCCAAACCATCGATACCGTCCATGAAATTGTATAGGTTGAGCAACCAGACCAAATAGAAGACCGCCAAAACATGGCCAAACCATCCTAGCTCCAGACTAACCCCAAAAAACATAACGGGAGGAAAGCCGCCTAGACAGAAGAGAACCCAAGTTGACGCTGCGAAATGCCCTAACAGCCGCCAGCGTGCAGCAATGTGTCCATGGTCATCCAAAAACCCGAGGATCGCGATCCCGGCTCCCGCTCCAAGCAACGCCCAGGCTTCGTTCCAGCCCAACGCTCCGACACTCGCCATAATCGGAACCGCCAACAAAAAACTGGCGACGATAGCAACACCACCTCCACGAGGCGTAGGTACAGAGTGCGAGCTCCTAGCGTTAGGAATGTCGATTATGCTACGTGCCAGTGCGTAACGACGCAAAAGTCCCGTCAAAACCCAAGCCAACAGGATCAGTGCGGGCAGTATCAACCAGAGCATCATGTTCTTCGGCTTTCCAGATATTGACGAGCAGTAGTGTTCAGGGCTTGGTCGACACTCACCGGGGGAGTCCACTCAAGCATGCTTCGAGTTTTAGATATATCCACTTGCAAAGTCCCGCAAAGTCGAGCGGCTATTGCAGGTCGCCCGAACAGACGCGCAATAAAGGTGAGCGCAATTACTGGAAAGGGGACCAAGAATGCCTTCCCTCCGAGCGCTCGAGCCGTAAGACGCAGCAACTCGGGTGTGGATAAGTCTTCGTCATCACTTACCAAAAAAATCTGGTTAATCGCGGCAGGATGGTCAAGACAGGTCTTAATCAAATCCACCAAATTCTCTAATGCGACCATGCTGCGCTTGTTGTGGACATTCGCTAACGGAAGAGGAAGTCCATTTTGCAACCACTTCATCATCGAATAGAAGTTAGCTTTGACCCCCGGCCCGTACACTAACACAGGGCGAATGATTGTTACGGCCATCCCGCTTTCGGATGCCAAAGCACGTAGTGATTGCTCGGCCTCAAGTTTCGAAATTCCGTACGGATCCACCGGCGATGGCATTTCGTCAGCTGTATAAGGCAGGCGATTATCCGTCCCTTCGCCATTGACTTTAATAGAACTGATAAAGATGAAACGCTGGACACCGGCCGCCGCGGCACGGCGTGCCAAATTCAAGGTACCCTCGACATTTACCTTACGAAACTCGCTTAGCGGGTCTGCGGCCTGGTCATTCATAACGTGAACCCGGGCGGCGCAATGGACAATTGCTTCGATTCCCTCCAAAGACCCCAGCGTAGTGCCTGCCTCCAAACTGCCGAGCAAGAATGGTTCTACGTTCTCAGGAAAATTCGCTTTAACGTTCCTCACCCCGGCGAGAACCTGTAAGGAGGAATCACGTGAAAAATTATCTACGACACTGCTACCAACGAATCCTGTCGCACCGGTAACAAGCACTCTGCGCTGCTTCAAACATTGTTCTCCAACGTCCGATAAATATCCAAATGCTGCTCGACAATGCTCTCGATAGCAAATGCCCGCTCCGCTAAGGCGCGCCCGGCCTGCCCCATGCTTCGCCGAAGCGCGGGATCTTCCAGCAAGCGCTGAATTGCATTAGCGAGAGCCACTGCGTCACGTACCGGAACAAGTAACCCCGATTTCCCGGCATCTATCGCATCCCTACAACCAGGTACATCAGTGGTGACAACTGCGCGACCACTGGCCGCTGCTTCTACCAATACCTTGGGCAGTCCTTCCCGATAGGAAGGAAGGACGACTATGTGCGAATGCGTAAAAACCATGGCCATGTCAGAACGATAACCTAGACACTCGACCAAGCCCTCTTTTTGCCAACGGACTATATCCTCTGCGTGGATACTGGTCGGATTCCCTGGATCGGGGTCTCCAACTAATTGGAAACGTGCCTCGACGCCGCGCTCAACGAGCAAACGGGCCGCTTCGATGAACTCCACAACGCCTTTGTCACGAAGTAACCGGGCAGCGAGGGTTATCACTGGAACTCCCGGTTCTTCCGGAGAAAACTGATACTGAGTTAGGTCCACACCTGAGCCACGAATGAGTACACTCTTCTGTGGAGTAATTGCTCCGATCGCAGCCAATGCTTGGCGATCATCAGGGTTTTGAAATACTGCTCGAAGGTTTCGCTTGCCCAGTGCCAGCCTGTACATTATCCCGATAATAGAACGCAGCACGACTGCCTTGCGCCCCTTTGCCATGAACACAAAGCCAAGACCAGAAATAGCCGCTAGAACACCTTTCACAGGTGAAAATCGCGCAGCAATCCCCCCGTACAAAACGGGCTTGATCGTTACAAGATGCAGTACGTCTGGCCGCAAGCGCCAGCAAAGAGACCAAAGTGACACCAAGACCTTCATCTCACCGAAAGGGTTTTTGCCACTGCGTGACAGCGACAACTCATGATGGTAAAAGCCGCGGCTACTAATACCACTCACCGATGGTCCCGCCTGGGTAGCTACATGCACTTCGTATCCACCCTGTCTGGCCGCCTCTGCAATCGGCAAACGGTGGGAAAGAAAGAATGCCGCATCATTCACCACTATCAGTAAAACCGGTTTCATGCCATTCCCATCACTACTGAAATAAATTCCATTCTTCTTTCCCAGCAAATCTGTATGCAGTGAACCTACATTAATGAATCATACAGTGCACGAAAGCGCTGAGAGGCACGTTCCAGCGTGAACTCGTCGAAAATACGGGCCTTACCATGCTCCGCCAGTTTCGCACGGGCTTCTTGAGAGAGCTTTACCATCTGCTCCAAGCCTTCTGCAAGTGCCTCCGAGTCCTGTGGTGGAACAACAATGCCGTTCCCACCAAGCAGAATCGCAGCATCGCCAACATCCGTAGCGACGCAGGGCACTCCGACAGCCATTGCCTCTCCTAATACGTTAGGGAAACCTTCCGTCCTGGAGTGAAGACAATAGATATCCATCGATATCAGACAGGCGGGCACGTCATTCCTTTCACCCATCAATATATAGCGATCTGAGCATCCTGTGGAATCAAGTAGACCTTTCAGTATCTGATTGTCGTCTTCGAGCCCCCTCCCTACCATCATGAAGCGCAGTGTTGGGTAGCGTTTTGCCAGAACCCCCGTGGCAGCGATGAAGTTTGCTTGGTCCTTAACGGGATTAAAACGCCCCAGACTGCCAATGACAATCTGCCCCTCAGCAATGGAAAAGCTTCTGCGAATTGCATCACGTTGCTCGCCAGTTGCGGCTAAGCGGTTGAGATCGAAACCGTTGGGAATGACCTCCATTCGACTACTGTCATAGCCGATTTGAACGTGAGCAATCCTCGAGGCCTCCGCTGCACAAATTATCTTGGCTGGCAAGCAGCTGGAAAGGTAAGCGCATAACTTCCGAATCAACTGCGTCGAACGCTTCCCCCCCTTGCCTAGGTCGGTCGTGCGAATGCCCCAAATCACATTTCGCACGCCTGCAGCGCGGGCGGCCAAGCCCCCCAACAAATCTGCGTGATACATCCAAGTCTGCACGATATCCGGACGCCGTTGGCGAACTGTGCGATACAAAATTCCCAATGTCTTGGGAATACCCAGTAAATTCCGCATCCCAACACTACTTACAGAAATGCCCTGCGCCTGCAATTGCGGACCGATTACCCCAATATCGGTTAGCGATATGACCGAGTGCTCATACTCTGGACACTTGAGCTGCGATTCGATCAGTCGCTTGAGCATGAGCTCCGCGCCACCAACATTAAGGCCCACAATTACATGCAGAATTTTCAAAATCATTGCTCCTGCAACCAGGCCTGGAACATCAGAATGCTCCACAATTGCCTCGACCGGTCACACTTACCAGTCAGGTGTTGTTGCCAGAGCTTCCTTATCGGTCCTGGATGGAAGTAACCTTGTTGAACTAGCAGTGCTGGATCAAGGAGTGACTCTGCCCATTCGCGCAACGGACCTTTCAACCAACTACCCAAAGGAATGGAAAAACCTTTTTTCGGGCGCTCAATCAACTCCCTAGGTACGTGTCGATAGAGCAATTCGCGCAAGATCCATTTACCCTTACCATCACGGATTTTCATACTTAAAGGCAACCGCCAAGCGAACTCGACAACCCGATGATCCAACAGAGGAACACGGGTTTCCAAACTATTAGCCATAGCTGCCCGATCTACTTTTACCAGGATGTCATCTGTCATGTAGGTTTGCGAATCTACTGCCATCATCCAGTGTTCAAAACTATCAATTTTAGGCCAAGCTTCTGGCTGATTGAACAGGGTGTACGGTTCGATAGCACCAATTACAACATCATTGGGATAATGCCAGTGACTGAGTAGCTTTTGATAAAATGACTCCCGTGTTGGAGCATCAAGAACATCTAATAGTTTGTGAGCCTTATTGGGCAGAGGTAATTTGTTAGATAATTTGCTAACTACACTTCGTACGTTGAACGGCACAGTAGCAATGTTCTTCCAAACTCTCGGCGCAAATTGATATGGGTTATAACCACCAAAAAGCTCGTCACCCGCATCGCCACTTAAGGCTACTGTCACATACTGCTTGGCAAGCTTACTTACTAGAAAAGTTGGAATCTGTGAGCTGTCGGCAAATGGTTCGCAATAAATCTGCGCCAAGCGAGGAATAACATCTAAGGCCTCAGCGGCCCCTACATAATACTCCGTGTGATCAGTCTTCAAGTGGCTAGCGACATTTTTAGCATGCTCGGCTTCATTGAAACCGGGCTCATTAAAGCCGATGGTGAAAGTGCGGATCGGCTGCGAACTTTGCTGCTGCATCAACGCAACAATCAAGCTACTATCAATACCGCCACTCAAAAAAGCTCCCAAAGGGACATCCGCTAACATTTGTCCTGCAACCGAATTACTTAGCACATCACCTAAAGCTGAAATAGCATCAGCATCTTCAAAACCAAGGAGATTGTCTTGACCGCCTTCAATAATGGCGTTGACATCCCAGTAGCACTTCATATTTTCGTTTCCCGGTTCAGACCCTGGGGAAAACTGAATATAATTAGCTGGAGGAAGCTTATTAATCCCGGAATAAATACTATATGGTGCAGGGATGTAATTATGCCGTAAAAGCAATGCTAAAGAATTGCGATCAATCACACCCGAAAAAGAAGGATGAGCCTTAAGAGATTTTAACTCCGAGCCAAATAACAACACACCGTTCTGCCATCCCCAGTAAAGAGGCTTTTCCCCCAATCTATCTCTTGCTAACGTTAGTAATTTTCTCTCCCTATCCCATAGGGCCACTGCGAACATCCCTACAGCAGAACGGAGCGTTTTCTCAACCCCCCAGGCCTCAAAGCATACAAGTAAAGTTTCAGTATCGGAATGACCTTTCCATACGTGACATACACCATCCTTCTCTAAGGCACTCCTGAGTTCCAGATGATTATATATCTCACCATTAAAAGAAATCACATAGTTCTGGCAAGGAGAAATCATAGGTTGCGCGCCAGCAGAAGATCTATCAATAATAGATAGTCTTCTATGAACCATACCTACCTCAGCATCAAACCAAATGCCTTCAGCATCAGGCCCTCGATGAGATATTTTTTCACCCATAGAGCGCAAAATACTTTGAGATAGCCCCATAACTTTATTAGTAAAAAAACCGGAAAATCCGCACATAACCACTGAGCCCTATTGAAAACGCCTGAAAGTCAGTATTCGAAAAACCATTAAGAAGAAGAATAAAATTATATACACCAAACACCATTGAACAAACAAAGCCGGATCTGAGTTGACGTAAGCGAATGGTATATATATTGAAAATACTGCAAGCGAGGCGACTAAGAAACTAGATACTTTGCCTTCCACGGTGGTTGAGTTCACTATAAGCCGGTCCACAAACCGTAAAAAGAAGCCTGCAAAGCACCCACCCAACAAAACAAGAAAAACACCGCCATTGTACAGAAACAAAGCCACCGGCCCGGGAGGTATTTCACTATCCCAGACCCCAGTTATATTATAAGTATTATAATAGGAAATTGAGTCCACACCAGACACCCCCAATAATTTCAAAGGCTTCAACATCCATATAAAAAAATCACTATAGAAACGATCACCCAACAAGTCATCTCTTACGACTGGGAATAATGACAAAAATTGATGAGAAAACTCCACAAGTACAAAATCTGCTTTTTCAAAAAAACTGGGGCCATCAGATACAGATTCAAAACCACCAGCAGTTAGAAGCATCAGTAAAACCTTACCGTATACCACAACAAATGCAAAAACAGGCAAAAGCAGACATAAAGACAATATGGGTAGCCGCCCCCGGACTAAAATGAAAACAAAGATCAAACCTATAAAAATATTCAAAAGCCCTCCCCTCCCTGCATCGAGGAAAGCCTTAAGAAGAACGACTGAAACAACCGCAAGAAAAACACAAAACCTCGTTAGCCCTCCGTACGTAATAAAGCGTGCAAAACAAAAAAACACTACAAGTTCAAGATAATACGAAAACATCTTAAATACCGCACCGAGATAGTTTTTATTTTCATCGGTGCCACTTCTTATCCGTGAAGCATTGGACAAAACATAGTCAATACCACCATAAGAAACTATAAACATATACAAAAAAAACAGTGAAATCAAAAACAAACAAAGAACAAACCGCCCCTCTCTAAACCGATGATTAACGGAAATGAAGACTTTATGCCTACCTGCCCCCAACATAAAGAAGCCAGTAAAAAATGAAAGCACAAATAACAACACAATAAAACACAGCAGTGAAAAAACATCAATCACTGAGCGGATATCAGACTTAAAATAAGGATGAACCCCCACTGAGAAGTTATACATCATAAAGGGGGAAACCACGTAAGATAAGATCAGCAAGCAAGCCAAATAACTAGGCAAATAGCTACTGCGTGATTTAAGCAAATCAAAGACAATAATACTTGCCAGCAACATGAATGATATGGCAATACATAACAATATGATCAAATCAAACAAGGCCACCCCCACTCATTTTGTCAATTTTTCAGATAGAAACCCAAGAATTTGAGACTTTCTATCCTTGCCTTTTTCAAAATTCAATAAATTATTTGCGTTCTTGAAACGGTACTCATCTAACGTACAAATTATCTTTGCCGGAACTCCACCGATTACTACATTCGGGGGAAAGGAACCCTTAACCACGCTACCAGCCGCAATTACAGTGTTATCAGCCACATCCGCACCAAGCAGTAGAACTGTAGACATTCCTATAAAAACATTATTGCCAATAGTAATGGGGGCGAAAACTGAGCAATTAGAATAAACCTCGTCAAATAAAAGTCCCTGAGCAATCATCGGAACCTGAATCCCACCATCATGTGTAATAAACTTAACGTCATCAGTAATTAGACAATCATTCCCAATCTTTACCAAATATGGCTCAGAGCCAAAATGTTGACTCCCTACAAACTTTGTTCCTTCACCGACATGGAGACCATTAGAAAACGCTGCATACAAATTTGACTTTCGCCTCACACGATCAACGACTCTAAATATAAAACTCAAAGCTGCGAATAGCATTTCTCACTCCTGTTATATCAAACAGCTGGAATTCGGAAAATTTTGCGAAAGCCTAATGATTTAAGAAAAACGTAAATAGACCTTAAAGACCGGCATTTCATCCACAAGCTAAATGACTTAAAAAAAGTTCTACGGAAATTTTTTAAATCAGCAATGCTACATACCAATGCATTGGCTCCGATTTCGGCTGAATAGCAAGGATACTTTTCGAGGAAATACTCAAGATGCTTTAAGTAATATGACTTAGTCATGCCGGATTTAGTAATACCGACGCCCACTCTATACACACCAAGAAACTCATTTATTATAAACGCAAATCCGTCAGCCACCTGTTCCACATCATTAAAAAAATCCAACAAAGGCAGTGAGGTTCGTTCCTCTCCTTGAACACTTCGCCTATACATTTTTGAGCTATGGCACGCCAAAGAACCAATCGTAAGAATATCCGCCCGATTGAATTTAGATTTTCCTATTTTGAGTGTATCAAGTAAATCTTGGCATTCGTTATCACCACGCCTTAGAATCATCCTGTGAAAAACAACATTCACATCCGGATAGCCATCTAAGATATCATTTGATCGTTGCAACTTCCCAGGAAGCGCAACATCATCTCCATCCATATGGCATATATAATCACCACGCGCCTTACTATGCACAAAGTAGTAGTTATTGGCCCCGCCTTGATTAGTGCCATGAAGAACCGGGATAACAATATCAGGATACCTTGCAGAATAATCTCTGATTATATCTGCTGTCCCATCAGTAGATGCATCATCTGAGACAATGATTTCGAACTTGAAATCTGTTACCTGCGTGACAAGGCTTTCAAGGCACTCTGCGATGTAACCCTTTTGATTATATGAGACGATGCACACAGATACCTTAACACCAGAACCACTAGAAATTTCTTTCAGCATTAGGAGCACCTCCCGATCCTTTGCAAAACAACCACCAATTTACTTCTAATATCTTTAAACGTGGCAAGCATGGAAACCATCAACATCAACGAAGCACCCATTAGGAAAAATAAACTTGTAACACGATTCTCCAATGACATATAGGATTCTACATAAAATATGAAAAATCCTAACACTATACTAGGCATTAAGGTTTTACCGATATCATCTGTCAGCCAAGTCATGTGGAGTCCCGGTACAATTTTTTTATGGATGTAACCTACCCAACATACGAAAAAAACCAAGTTAAGTCCAAGCCACACATAACCAGCACCTATTCCGCCGTACTTAATGGAAGCCACAACGACTAAGGGAATCAAGAAAACCAGCAAAACACCGTTACCAATCAAGTGGTATCGTAAATTTCCTTTCGCATACTGCAAATAATAGGAGAATGCAGATAGAACCAAGAAGCCATTACCCAAGGAATAAAGCCTTAGAACTGGGGCCACACTGTCGGAATATTCAGCATTACCTGTCCAAACGTATACAATCTGATCTGCACATGAAGCAAAAACGATAACTACGACCCCTGCAACACCTGCAACCATTCGGGTATACTTTCTATATAAATCAATCATTTCCTCATATTTTGAGGAAGCATTTAACTTAGCTAAGCGCGGCATTAACGCATTACTAATAGGCCCACTAATAACCATTATACCGCTGGCCATTAACACAGCCATTGAAAAGTAGCCATACTCGTCTAAAGGTAGAATTCCAGAGAGCACCATTTTATCAGTTTGCGTTACCATTACCCAAACCGACGCGGTAAATGCAATACTTAGTGAGAATTTTAGAATATTTTTTACTGGCTTAAATGACCACCCCACCGCTTCTGGAAAACTCTTTGCCTTTGGTAGCACTTTTGAGCAAGCATAAAAAAGTCCAGAAACTTCCAAGACAGCCACAGCGAGTTGATGATAAAAGAACACCTCAATTGAATAACCATAAAACGACATACTGATGAATACAGCCACAAAACGAAGAGTGGCGATACAGATGTTGAAAATACTAAGCCAAAAAAATTGTTCTGCCCCTGTAATCACCCCACGATACAGCCCCCCACACCATCTAAGAGCGACAAGGACCGCTATAATCTTGAGTGAGGAACCAACTTCATTCGCGCTAAGATTGTTTACATTTAGCCAATAGCCCGCAATTTCATTTGATGACAAAAGCAATCCACCCGCACCAACAAAAGCCACGAATAGAAAAATCACACTTAACGCACGAAATAACCGTAAAAAATATATTGGTTCCAACGCCCCGGCTTTATATCTTGCTGTCTCTCGACTGATAGTAGGAGTTAACCCCATATCCAACAACATAAACCAGGACTGAAGCATAGTAAAAAAACCGATAAGCCCATATGCTTCTGCCCCCATGAACTTTACATAAAGTGGCAGTATAAGTATGCCGATCAAGGTGACATAAAGCTGGCTTACATAATTTGCCGCAATATTCTTATTAAGAGTAGACATACCAAGGATACCAATTTTTCTCTTGCGGCCAATTACAGCAAATACAGAAAAACACATACATGACTCGCGTTACTACTCAACTTCTAGCTTTATACTTACAAATACCTTCTTGCCATCCTCCTCAAAGTAGTACGCATTCTTATAATCACCATGAGTCAGCGCCCTGAGCAGATCAATGTGGCTTCTCAAGGTTCCAACATCACTCAAATTGATTTTGCATAAAGCCTTGAAGTCAGCGATTGAATTGTAGTTCCCCTCATCCATACTAACAGTCTCTTTTTCATCGCCTGAGAGAATACTAACCAGTTCTTCGGAAAGTATTTTTTTCTCAAGTCCTATGACCCTGTTATATACATCTAGCGAAGTATCCCAGGAGTTTATCGAAGCTTCTCTCTGCGCAATCACTGCTCCATGGTCGACCTCCTCGTCCATATAATGAAAAGTTGCACCTATAGGCAGCCCGTTAATTATTGAAAAAACCTGAGGAAACCAACCTCTGTTAAATGGATTGAGGCCAGGATGTAGATTAATACAACGAACTTTCCTTACCAAATCACCAGGAAAGATTTGCTTACAGTGGATAGAAAAAACAAATCTATATTTTCTCACCACCTCACTTACAGCGTTGCCACACTTCAAATTTAAAGGTAATGCTCCGAAATCAGCAAGGGTTTCCGGGGCACTGTTGATGGAACTATATGCATAATCAACTGTAACCTCCAATCCTGGATTATCTGCAATGACCTTTTTGAAATAGCGCGCCATCTCAATATTATCCGAAACAACCAGAACCTTTATCATACGCACTCCTTTATTATATTAACTATCTCCACAACAACGCCTTCTTCAAGCGTAGAGTATATCGGCAAGCACAGAACCCTATCAGAGATGTAACTTGCCACCGGCAAATTATCTCTATGGGCTGAATGCAAACCTCTGTACATAGGAAAGTCTGTTATTAATGGATAAAAGTAACGCCGCGCATTGATATTATGCGATTTTAGCTTTTCATAAAGCTCATCCCTGCTTAAACCGTAATCGTTTCCAACAATGATAGGGAAATATGAATAATTATTTATAATATTAGGCGCTGAATCAACAAGCTTTATACCTTTAATCTGTCCCAATCCCTCTCGATAGACACTATCCAACTTAAGTCTATGTGCGATAGCCTTATCTATATACTGCAACTGGAGTAGACCGAACGCTGCATTTATTTCACTCATTTTACCATTGATACCAGGAGCAACCACCGTTACCTCATCGGTGATTCCAAAGTTCTTGAGCTGATCTATCCTCTTCTTAGTTTTAAGGTCCGGGCAAACGATAGCCCCTCCTTCGAACGTGTTAAAAACTTTTGTAGCATGAAAACTAAGCACACTTAAATCACCGTAGCGCAACAAGCTACCAGAGTCATCTTTTACGCCAAAAGCATGCGCCGCATCGTAAATCACCCGCAAATTATAATTATCCGCAATGCGTTGAATCGCCTTTACGTCACAAGGATTACCATAGCAATGCACCGGCATAATAGCAGTCGTTTGCGGGGTGATAGCAGCCTCAATTTTATCAGGGTCTAAATTTAAAGTTTTCGGGTCAATATCCGCGAAAACCGGCTTAATTCCATTCCATAGTAATGAATGCGCGGTCGCAACAAAAGAGTACGGCGTCGTAATTACCTCTCCTGTTATCCGCAATGATTGTAGGGCCGTTAATAAAGCTATAGTTCCATTATTGAATAGTGCAACATGCTCGACGCCAAGATACTCACACAGGGCCTGCTCCAATTTCTGATGCATCGGACCACCGTTGGTCAGCGTCTTCGTCTCCCAGATCTGTTCCAGATAAGGAATGAATTCTTCCAACGGAGGTAGGTAAGGTTGTGTTACGAAAACTGGCTTGTCACTCATATCAACTCCTCAGTCAGTGACAACAGATACTGACCATAGCTATTCTTACTCAGCGATTTTGCAATTCGTAGAATATCGTCTGCGCGTAGCCAACCATTATTGAAGGCAATCTCTTCTAGGCACGCTACTTTGTAACTTTGGCGTTTCTCGATGGTTTCCACGAAATGCCCAGCTTCGAGCAAACTTTCGTGGGTCCCTGTGTCAAGCCAAGCGAAACCGCGCCCCAGCAACTCAACATTGAGCGTGCCAAGTTCCAGATAGGTCTGATTAATACTGGTAATTTCTAACTCACCCCGAGAAGAGGGGCGAACATTTTTTGCTATGCTGACAACATTGTTGTCGTAAAAATACAACCCCGTTACAGCAAAGTGGGACTTGGGTTTGAGGGGTTTTTCTTCTATTGAGACAACCCTCTTTTGAGAGTCAAACTCAACGACTCCAAAGCGCTCGGGATCCTTTACTTGGTAACCAAAAACCGTCGCACCATTTATTCGCTGGGCTGCCTGGCGCAACATCGGGGTAAAACCATGCCCATAAAAAATGTTGTCACCAAGAACTAAGCAAACGGAGTCATCGCCAATGAACTCTTCGCCTATGAGAAAAGCCTGCGCAAGCCCATCCGGGCTCGGCTGTATAGCATAGTGAAGATGAATGCCAAAATCACTACCATCGCCTAACAAGCGCTGGTACCCCCCAATATCTTCAGGCGTACTAATCAGCAAAATATCTCGGATACCCGCTAGCATCAGGACCGACAGCGGGTAGTAGATCATTGGCTTGTCATAGATCGGCAACAGTTGTTTAGATACCCCTTTAGTAATGGGGTACAGACGCGTGCCGGAACCTCCAGCCAGTACAATACCTTTCATGAAGTAGCTGCTCCTTGGCCCAAAGCGCCCAAGCGCTCACGTTGATAACTGCCATCCTGGACACGTTGGCACCATGCTAGGTTGCACAAATACCACTCAACGGTCTTGCGAATGCCAGACCCAAAAGTTTCCGCAGGGGTCCAACCCAGCGCCTGCTGAATCTTGGTCGCGTCAATTGCATAGCGAAGATCGTGACCTGGTCGGTCCGGCACGTGGGTAATAAGCTCGCTGTAACTTCCAAGATGCTGGGCCGAAGGGTTTTGATCGGTCGGACTTAGCTCATCCAGTAACGCACACAAGGTACGCACTACATCAATGTTGCGGCGCTCATTATGGCCGCCGATGTTATAGGTTTCACCTACTTCACCATGACTAATTACAGTGTACAAGGCGCGCGCATGGTCCTCGACATATAACCAATCACGCACTTGATCGCCCTTCCCGTAAACCGGTAGTGGCTTACCCTCAAGCGCGTTCAATATCATGAGTGGGATGAGCTTTTCGGGAAAATGGTAAGGGCCGTAGTTGTTTGAGCAATTGGTGATTAGCACGGGAAAACCGTAAGTACGGTGCCAAGCTCGGACAAGATGGTCGGAACTGGCTTTACTTGCGGAATAAGGTGAACTGGGTGCGTAGGAGGTCGTTTCATAGAAAAAGTCCTCCGGCCCCTCAAGATCGCCATAAACTTCATCCGTAGATACATGGTGGAAGCGAAAAGATTCTTTACGCTCCTTATTCAGCCCTTGCCAATATCCCCGCGCGGCTTCGAGCAGAGTATAGGTACCAATGATATTCGTTTCTATGAACGCCGCCGGCCCATCAATGGAGCGGTCAACATGAGATTCGGCAGCCAAATGCATAATGGCATCGGGCTGATGGCGCTGCAAAACACTGTCCAAACCAATGCGATCACAGATATCCACCCGCTCGAAACAGTAACGTTCGCTATCAGCCACATTGATCAAAGAGTCAAGATTACCTGCGTAGGTTAGCTTGTCGAGGTTGACAACAGTGTCAACAGTATTGGACAGGATATGGCGGATCACCGCAGATCCGATAAAGCCTGCACCGCCAGTGACGAGAATTTTCATGCGTTAGTACTAATCCGATTCAATCTTTCAGGCCCCGGTAGGGGAAGGTTGGACAAAGGGCTTGGCGCTCCAGAGATGACGCATGATTATTTCAAGAAGCGAATGTACCAAGGCATCACTTGGGCAATACCAGCAGCGATGTCGAACTGAGGTTCATACCCCAGCAATCGATGCGCCTTACTGATATCCGCCTGTGAGTGACGCACATCACCAGCACGGAAGTCCCGGTATACCGGGTCACTCGTGTAGTTCACGCCATTTAGGTTCAACGTTTGACGCAATGCGCTGAATAGTTGATTGAGGTCGGTACGGCCACTAACGGCCACGTTATAGACTTGGTCCAATGCTTCATCATCGGTCGCAGTCGCCGCCAGTAAGTTTGCTTGCACTGTATTCTCTATGTAGCAAAAATCGCGGCTCGTCTGACCATCACCGTTAATAAACACTTCTTCACCGTTGATCATGGCAGCAGTCCACTTGGGAATTACTGCCGCGTAAGCTCCATTAGGATCTTGACGCTTGCCAAAGACGTTGAAATAGCGCAATCCAATGGTTTTGAAACCATAGGTACGCGCAAAAACTTCGGCATAAAGCTCATTTACAAGTTTAGTAACAGCATAGGGCGAAAGTGGCTTACCAATAGTATCTTCTACCTTCGGCAATCCTGGATGATCTCCATATGTCGAACTGCTTGCGGCATAGGTGAAGCTTTTAACCCCCGCGTCACGTGCAGCAACCAACATATTTAAAAAACCATCTATATTGGTGCTATTAGTTGTGATCGGGTCATTTATTGAGCGTGGAACTGAGCCCAATGCTGCTTGATGCAGCACATAATCCACTTCTGCACATGCCTTGTGGCAGTCTTCAAGGTTACGGATATCACCCTGAATGAAGTTAAAAGCCGACCATTGCTGAGGCGACACCAGCGACTTTACTTCGTCAAGATTACGCTGATGCCCAGTGGCAAAGTTGTCCAGACCGACCACTCGTTGATCAAGCTTGAGCAAAGTTTCCAACAGGTTGGAGCCAATGAAGCCAGCTACACCGGTGATCAACCAAGTTCGAGGGGCACGAGGTAGGGTGTCGACAATGGCTTGGTAAGCATTCATGAAGGAATCACCACAATGGAAAGAGAAGACTGGAGGCACAAAGTGCCTCCAGGGATGTATTACAGGCGTAGATCGGAAGCTTCTGCTGACAGAAGGTACTTCAAGTCGTATAGCACATGCTCTGCTTTTCCGAGCGCACGGATATTTTCAACCCCCATATCCTTGAACTGCTGGTGAGCAACAGCCAGGATCACACCATCGTAGGCTGCGGGCTGAGGCGTCTGCACAGGAGTGATTGCGTACTCATGCTGAGCTTCTTGCACACTGACCCATGGATCATGAACATCTACTTGAATGTTGTACTCCTGAAGCTCCTTGACGATATCCACGACCTTGGTATTGCGCAGGTCTGGGCAGTTCTCCTTGAAGGTCAACCCCATGATCAACACTCGCGCACCATCAACATGGATACGTCGCTTGACCATTTCCTTGACCAACTGGGAGACGACGTACGCACCCATGCTATCGTTCAGACGACGGCCCGCCAGAATAATTTCCGGGTGATAGCCGATACTCTGCGCCTTATGGGTAAGGTAGTAAGGATCGACGCCAATGCAGTGTCCACCAACAAGACCTGGGCGGAACGGAAGGAAATTCCACTTCGTCCCTGCAGCCTGCAGCACCGCTTCAGTATCGATGCCCATCTTGTTGAAAATTAGGGCCAGCTCATTGATCAATGCAATGTTCAGGTCGCGCTGGGTGTTTTCAATCACTTTGGCAGCCTCGGCTACCTTTATACTGCTGGCCTTGTGCGTACCGGCGATAATAATTTCACGATACAAAGCGTCAACTAGGTCAGCTACTTCTGGAGTAGAGCCCGATGTTACTTTTTTGATGGTGGTGACACGGTGCTCTTTATCCCCAGGGTTAATACGTTCCGGGCTATAGCCTGCATAGAAGTCCTGGTTGAATATCAGACCGGAAACCTTCTCCAGAACCGGAACACAGTCCTCTTCAGTTGCACCCGGATAAACCGTCGACTCGTAAATTACGATGTCGCCTACCTTCAGCACCTTACCAATGGTTTCGGAAGCTTTCACCAAGGGTGTGAGGTCGGGCTGCTTGTACTCATCAATAGGTGTTGGCACGGTCACAATGAAGACATTGCAGTCACGCAAATCATCAAGGTTCGCGCTGTACTTCAAGCCTTTGGCTTGTAGTAACTCCTCATCGCTGACTTCAAGCGTGGCATCGTGCCCGTCATTCAGGGCATCGATTCGCCCCTGATTGATATCAAACCCGATAACGCTACGCTGCTTGCCAAACTCCACGGCCAGCGGCAAGCCAACGTAGCCAAGTCCAATCACCGCGAGTTTGATGTCTTTCAATGAGAACATGAGTTATTCCAAGATAGTCACGAAATTTTTTTGCTTGGGATGGTACGTCGATCGTTCAAATCTGAATCGGCCGCCCCTCGACCGTATGTACCTAGTCATCGATTAATCGAGGCAACCAGGAGCTATAGCAGCACGCGGAAGGCGCCTGTCAGGCCCCGTCATGGCAGCCACTGGCCACATATTTCCGTTTATGAGTGACCTAAGCAGCTGCCACCGCTATGGATGCCCCGAGTTTACCTCAGGTATTCATCCATCCCTAATCGTACCTTTCCGCCTAGAATTTGGTCATACCGGGTGTCGCCTAGGACGGCCACATAAGAGTTACTCAGGTCTAGCGTCACAGACGAAGATATCACCAGCGTAAGTTTCTACTCATCTCATAACCAGGGGAGAGGTAACCTCAGCCTCGATTTTCTTTGGCAGTGAGTTGATTGAAACATGAGCCAGCTCTCGACGCCGCTTTTTGAAAGCGGAACGTAACAGCACGATAATGCATCCAACCCCGCCACCCAAGATCAAGGCCAACACAACTAACAGAGATTTGTTCGGCTTGACAGGGCTGAGTGGCTCAACGGCCAAGCGGTCAATACTGACCAAACGCAAACCGCTCATGTCGGTGGAAATATTCACTAACCGAGTTCGCTCCGCCTTGAGGGATTCGATCCCTTTGACAAACAGCTCTTCATTTTGTCGCTGCTGTAACGCCTGGACCTGTCGATTGTTGCTTAATAACAAAAGTTCTCGGCGTATTTGAGCGATCCGTGGATCAACGAAGTCATCCGATGTACGCTTGCGCAGCGCCTGCTGTTCGGCTTCGAGAGCGTCCGTCCCAAGGAAGTAAAGCGGCACTTGCTGGTTATTAACCTCGGTAATGACATTACCTGTGGCTTCGACTTCGCTCCGCCCCATAGCCGATGGCGTAGTGGGCTTTTTCAGGCCAAGGGACTTAGCGATAGAAATCGCCTCGTTCAACTGCGCGATTCGATCCTCGCGACGCAGCTTGAGTTGCACCCGCAGCGCCTTAAGCTCGTCACTTAACTGGGCTCGCTTGAGGTGATCAGACTCAAGCAATCCAGCGATTTGCCCTTCCTTTGCCGAGTCGTATTTAACACGGGCCGCCACCAGTTGAGCATCCACCTCTTTGATACGGTTGCCAATGATGACCTGGAGATCTTCGGCTATCTGCCGACGTTCACCTTCGATCGCATACTGCACCAGACCGTTGAGAGCTTCCTTTCCGTTTAGCCCTTTGGGATAACGCATCTCAAGCCCGATGAAAGAAGTCAACAGATCAGTTTTCTTGGGATCAGGCTGTACTAGCTTTAGTGCGCTGCGGTTGAAGACCTCAAAGGCTTGTTCTGGCTCACCTCCGGGCCTACTAAATACCGTCTGCAGCTCAGCATTCGAACGGAAGTAGCCTAAGCGTGTTTCATAAGAGTCGAGGGCTGCTCCCACACGAATTAGAGCCTTGCTTGGTGATAATGAATAAACCTTGGACCGATTGAGTTCATCGAGGTCATTCAAAGCGACCGGCCGGAGAATCGTACTGACCTCGTACTCTGGGGTGACTGAGAAGGCATAGATAGCTGCTATACCAGCGAACAGCGACGCCACAGCCGTAATCAGTACTTTTTGCCGCCAAAGCGATTGAAGAATAGCCAGAACATCTATCTCATCGCGAGGTACAACCGGGGGGGTAGGAGAAATACTAGTCACACCAATGCCTGCCATTCAGAGAGAAATGCATCCTCATGACAGGGGTAGCATAATTGCCATCATCGTCTCATCCTGAGCATCAACAACTAGCAGAACCATCCCTGTCCAATGAAAACGAACAGCCATCATTGTGACAGCAAATGCAGAAATTCTCCATCACCCACCTAGGATAACGATTCTCACTCATCAAACGGTCGGGGTACGACGCAAACGATTAATCCACACATGCCTCATTAGGCCGATCAAAACGCCTAACGCTACACCAGCGAACGCCCCCATCACCATTATGATCATCTTTCTTGGCTTAACTGGCTTGTCAGGTAGCTCAATTGCTCCATCCTGACGATAAACTTCGATGACATCGGGCTCAATTTCCAAAGAGCGGTAAAAAGCCACCGCCTCCTCGCGCTGCCTCAATTTTGGAATAAAAGGATCATCTGAGGTTCGGTTACGCAAATTCTCGATTTCGGCACGCAATGCCTTGCTGCCCCGCATGTAGGTGAGAGAGCCATCCATACCAGCAGAAACCTCACTGGAGAGGCCATTCGAAATGATGGGCGGTTTCTCCAAACCTATAGAATCAGCAACCCTCAAAGCTTCTGCTAGTTGAACAATCTGGTCTTCTCGCTGTTTACGTGTGCTCTCGCGCGCGGCCTTGATCTGTTGCTCCAAGTTATTGGCCTTGATCATGGCATCGCCACGAACATCCCGAGTCACTTCACGCTTGGCGTGCTCACCGGCCATTTGTACGTATTGCACCACCCACTTCGCCGCTTGCTCCGCGACCGGGAGGTTAGCCATGACATAGTAACGATTCGGGGTTTCTTTGCTGGTTACAGCCACCGTCAACACACCATTCATCCGACCGTACAAATCATCCTGCGATCCTTTTCGCTGCTCCTCCGGCAAGCTGGGCAGATACACCTTCCGAAAGAACTCCCTCTTCAAAGATTCAGACTGCAAATTCCGCAGATACGCATCATAAACATCCTTAACCGACAACATCGCCAACCCGCTGTCGCCACCACGCCCGTAGTTAAGCTGGGATATGTTGCTCTGTGAGGGCGGCTGCACGACGACTTTCGCCTCGTAGATAGGCGTAGCCAGCAACGCATACGCCACCGCACCACCCGTCACAATTGCTGCAGTCAGAATGATCAGCAGCTTCTGCCTCCACAATCCCCCCAGCAACTCAAACAGATCAATTTCATCGTCACCACGGCGCTCAGGTTCATTGCGCATTTATTCTAATTTTCCTTGGGTCCGTCTATCTGTATTCGTACGTGAGGAGCGCGATCGTTGGGCCTCAACTGGCCTCATCAACATAGAGCCAGACGGCTATCACCCTCCTCGCTCTGTAGCGTAGCGGCATTTTGCCAACCTGCTCGCGACTTCTTCGAATTGCTGGTGCTCTCACCATATTGGGAGCATTAATCTGTAGTAGAACCCCAAAAAGCGCAATAAGTTCAATCGCTTCCGACCACCAACCAGCCCAACTGCCAAGCGGTCAGTCGATGCCGGGGATCGTCACCTTCACCTCTCGTCCCGCGTCAGCAAAACGTCGCACAAGCGCATCGCTCAATGCACGCTTCGCCCTGCCCTCACCATGCACCAACACTATTTCACTTGGTGGTTGTTCCATGCCGATCGCAAATTCGACCAGTCCCGCCTGATCCGCATGGCCGGAATAGCCTTCCAGGGTGATGACCTTTGCCCGCACTTCGTACATTTGGGCATCAAGATCGATTTGAACGAAACCGGACGCGCCTTCGCTTGCCTGGATGACTGCTCCTGGGGTGCCTTTGACCTGATGCCCGACGAACACTACTTCATGGCGGGGATCACCCAACATGGCCTTGAGGTAGTTGACGATGCGACCACCCGAGCACATGCCGTTGCCGGCGATGACGATGGCTGGGCGGCCGGTGCTTTTGAGGTAGTTGACGACTTGTTGGTGTTTGGCGTGGGTGTCGATGCTGATGAGCTGTCGAAATCCCAATGGCGCTCGGCCTTCGCTGAGGCGTAGTCGGGCTTCGTCATTCCAGTACTGGTGCAGGTCACGATAAGCCTGGGTAATGCGTTGAGCCAAGGGGGAGTCGAGGATGATCGGCAGTTGGGACCAGTCGATGGACTGGATCAGGTCGGCTTCGCTGCCACCCTGGTTGTCGTCGGTTTTCAGCAATGCTTTGCGGTGGAGTATGTCTTCGATTTCATACAGCAGCTCCTGGGTTCGGCCCAGGCTGAACGCCGGAATCATGATGGTGCCCTGGTCCGCCAGTGCTCTATCGATGGCAGCTTCAAGGCGTTGCTGGCGCTGCATGCGATCAGGATGCAGGCGGTCACCGTAGGTGCTTTCAAGTACCAGGATGTCGGCACGATCTGGCGGCTGGACGCTGCGCAGCAGCGGATTGCATGGCGCTCCCAGGTCTCCAGAGAAAACGACGCGAGTGTCTTTTTCGGCACTCGCAGACTGGACTTCGCACTCAACGTAGGAGGAGCCCAGCAAGTGGCCTGCACGCTGTAGGCGGATTCGACATTTGACGTTGTCGCGGTCTACCACTGAATGCCACTGGCCATAAGGCAGAGGCACGATGAGCTTTTGGATGCGCTCTATGTAGCGCGTCACTTGAGCCGGCTCGTTGGTGATGCCAAGTTTGAAGGCGTCTTCCAGCACAAGCGGCAGTAGCCGGGCTGAGGGATCGCTACACAGTATCGGGCCGTTGAAACCTGCCGCTAACAAGGCAGGGATGCGGCCGACATGATCGAGGTGAACATGGGTGACTACCAGCGCCTCGATACCACGAACATCGAAGCCCAGGTGCTGTTCGGTATCTTGTGCGTCAGCCCCTTGCTCGAGGCCGCAATCCACCAACAGACTGCAGTGATCATCCAGGTGGAGCTGATGGCAGGAGCCAGTGACGCCGCGGGTGGCGCCATGATGCGAAAGGGTTGGATAGCCCCTCATGGGAGGTATGCTCCAGGCTGATAAAGAGGGCCGCTATAGTCCCATACCCTCCTCAGCACCAAACTCGGACGAATCGCGCTCCCCTCTAGGAAAAGTCCGATTATCACGCAAGGCCTCCTTAGGAGGTTGCTCGCAACCGACGCCTACTACGCAGCACGCCATAAGCCCCGAGCAATGGGCCTATCGCCAGTCCGACCAGCAACGCGGCAACCACAGGAACTGCGACGGGCATTTCCGGGGCTGACCAACCAAACAGGACCAAGGCAACGGTCTGCTGGTTTTCCAGTACGAAAAACAGCACCAGTAACGCTAGCGCCAGAACAAACAGTACCGCCAAGGCGCGCTTGAGATTACGCATCACTCGCCCCCTGGCATCCAGTCTGCACCTTGTTCTTCTTCATTGACGCGATCGCGTAGTTCTTTGCCAGGCTTGAAGTGCGGCACGAATTTGCCGTCAAGACTGACCGACTGCCCCGTCTTTGGATTGCGGCCTACCCGTGGCGCGCGGTAGTGCAAGGAGAAGCTGCCAAAGCCACGGATCTCGATACGATCTCCGGTCGCCAGGCACTGGGACATCTGTTCAAGCATGGTCTTGATGGCCAGCTCCACATCCTTGGATGAGAGCAGCCCTTGATGGGTGACAATACGTTCGATCAGCTCCGACTTCGTCATATTTTTCCCTTCTTTATCAAGCAGCTAGATCATTGCTTCATTGTTTTTAGCATGACCTGAAGGTTTTGAACAGGGTGGTTATTGACTTAATCGAAGAAACTTGTATCGCACCCCTCAAAGAGGAATCTGGGGATTTTGTCTGAGTCAGCGGGCGCAAGGGTTACAGCGTCTTTCGAGGTACGCATTCGCGGATTAGCAAGGTTGCTCTCTTGTGCGCTGTAAATGCAGCCAGGCATAAAAAAAGGGCGACCCGAAGGTCGCCCTTTTTTGATCCAAGCAGAACTTAGTTCTGTTTGGCCATTGCCTGACGCAGCAGCGCGGCCATGGTGGTATCAGCAGCTTCCGGAGCAGTTTCTTTCAGGCTCTGGATGGCTTCTTTCTCTTCAGCGTCGTCTTTCGACTTGATGGAGAGGCTGATTACGCGGCTCTTGCGGTCAACGCTGATGATCTTGGCTTCGATCTCTTCGCCTTCCTTCAGAACGTTACGCGCGTCTTCAACGCGGTCACGGCTGATTTCGGAAGCTTTCAGAGTAGCTTCGATGTCGTCGGCCAGGGTGATGATGGCGCCTTTGGCGTCAACTTCTTTTACAACACCCTTAACGATTGCACCCTTGTCGTTCGTTTGAACGTACTCGGAGAACGGATCGCTTTCCAGCTGCTTGATGCCCAGCGAGATGCGCTCACGCTCTGGATCAACAGACAGGATGACGGTGTCCAACTCGTCGCCCTTCTTGAAGCGACGTACGGCTTCTTCGCCGACTTCGTTCCAGGAGATGTCCGACAGGTGAACCAGGCCGTCGATGCCGCCGTCCAGACCAATGAAGATACCGAAATCGGTGATCGACTTGATGGTGCCGGAGATCTTGTCGCCCTTGTTGAACTGGCCAGAGAAGTCTTCCCATGGGTTCGACTTGCACTGTTTGATGCCCAGGGAGATACGACGACGCTCTTCGTCGATGTCCAGAACCATAACTTCCACTTCGTCGCCGACTTGTACGACTTTCGAAGGGTGGATGTTTTTGTTGGTCCAGTCCATTTCGGAAACGTGCACCAGACCTTCCACGCCTTCTTCCAGCTCTGCGAAGCAGCCGTAGTCGGTCAGGTTGGTAACACGCGCCATTACGCGAGTGCTTTCTGGGTAACGAGCTTTGATAGCAACCCATGGGTCTTCACCCAGTTGCTTCAGGCCCAGGGATACACGGTTACGCTCACGATCGTACTTCAGAACCTTGACATCGATCTCGTCGCCAACGTTGACGATTTCCGATGGGTGCTTGATACGCTTCCAGGCCATGTCGGTGATGTGCAGCAAGCCATCAACGCCGCCCAGGTCAACGAATGCGCCGTAGTCGGTGAGGTTCTTGACGATACCTTTGACCTGCTGGCCTTCCTGCAGCGATTCCAGCAGAGCTTCGCGCTCGGCGCTGTTTTCGGCTTCCAGGACACTGCGACGGGAAACGACAACGTTGTTGCGCTTCTGGTCCAGCTTGATGACCTTGAATTCCAGCTCTTTGCCTTCGAGGTGGGTGGTGTCGCGCACTGGGCGGACATCAACCAGGGAGCCCGGCAGGAACGCACGGATACCGTTAACGTCGACAGTGAAGCCGCCTTTAACTTTACCGTTGATAACGCCCTTGACCACTTCTTCGGCGGCGAAAGCTGCTTCCAGAACAATCCAGCACTCGGCGCGCTTGGCTTTTTCACGGGACAGTTTGGTTTCGCCAAAGCCGTCTTCGACCGCGTCCAGCGCAACGTGAACTTCGTCACCGACCTTGATGGTCAGCTCGCCAGCTTCGTTGTAGAACTGCTCGAGCGGGATGACGCCCTCGGACTTCAGGCCAGCGTGTACGGTAACCCAGTCGCCGTCGATGTCGACAACGATACCGGTGATGATCGCACCCGGCTGAAGATTGAGGGTTTTCAGGCTTTCTTCAAAGAGTTCTGCAAAGCTTTCGCTCATTTTAATTCCTGTAAATTAGGGCGAAACATACGCCCATCAGCCACATTCCAGACAATGTGGGTTTCGTTCATATAAAGGAAAGCGGACAGGACGTTGACTGGTGCCCCTGCCTGCTTACCTGGTCATCAGGCGATATCGCGAAGTGCGATTTCACTCTTGATGCGTTGCAACACCTGCTCGATGGACAACTCCGTGGAATCCAGCTGTATCGCGTCGGCCGCCGGTTTGAGCGGGGCCACTGCGCGCTGGGTGTCACGCTCATCGCGCGCACGAATCTCATCTAGCAGACTCGACAGACTAACATCTTCGCCTTTGCCCTTCAACTGCAAGTAACGTCGACGGGCACGCTCCTCGGCGCTGGCGGTCAGAAAAACCTTCAAGGGCGCATCGGGGAACACCACCGTACCCATGTCGCGACCGTCGGCGATCAGCCCCGGCGCTTCCTGGAACGCGCGCTGACGCTGCAACAATGCATCACGCACCGCAGGTAGCGAGGCGACCATCGAGGCCCCGGCACCGACGGTTTCGGTACGAATCACATTGCTGACATCCTCACCCTCGAGAATGATCTGCTGCAATTTGCCTGGCTCGGCGGCAATAAACTGCACATCCAGGTGTGCAGCCAACTTGACCAGCAACTCTTCATTGGTCAGGTCAACGCCATGATTGGTGGCAGCGAACGCCAACAGGCGATAAAGCGCACCCGAGTCCAGCAGTTTCCAGTTCAGCTCACGCGCCAGAAGACCGGCAACGGTACCTTTACCCGAGCCACTTGGACCGTCGATGGTGATAACTGGCGCTACGCTCACGGCTTGCCCTCTTCTGCAACACGGATCCCGACTTCAGCACACAGCGACAGGAAGTTGGGGAACGAAGTAGCAACGTTTGCACAATCATGAATACGAATTGGCGCAGTGGCACGCAGCGAAGCAACACTGAAGGCCATGGCAATACGGTGGTCGCCGTGCCCGTGCACTTCACCGCCGCCAATCGGACCACCCTCAATGATGATACCGTCCGGCGTCGGCTCGCACTTCACACCCAGGGTCAGCAGGCCATCAGCCATGACCTGGATGCGGTCGGATTCCTTGACCCGCAGCTCTTCGGCGCCGCGCAGTACGGTGCGCCCTTCAGCACACGCCGCGGCTACGAACAGCACCGGGAATTCGTCGATAGCCAATGGCACCAGGTGCTCTGGAATCTCGATACCCTTGAGTTTAGCGCCGCGTACGCGCAGGTCTGCGACCGGCTCACCGCCTACTTCACGCTGGTTTTCCAGGGTGATGCTACCGCCCATCAGGTTGAGGATATCAATCACACCAGTACGGGTCGGGTTGATACCCACGTGCTCGAGCACCAGCTCCGAACCTTCGGCAATCGACGCGGCGACCAGGAAGAACGCTGCCGAGGAGATGTCAGCCGGCACTTCGATGTGGGTCGCAGTGAGCTTGCCGCCTGCTTCCAGGGAGGCAGTCGGGCCATCGACCTCAACCGTGTAGCCGAAGCCGCGCAGCATACGCTCGGTGTGGTCACGGGTAGGTGCAGGCTCGGTGATGGTTGTCTTGCCTTCGGCGTACAGGCCGGCCAGCAGCAGGCAGGATTTCACCTGAGCACTGGCCATTGGCAGGGTGTAGGTCAGCGCCTTGAGCTTGTGACCGCCACGAATGGTCATCGGTGGACGACCTTCTGCTGCAGTCTCGATCACCGCACCCATTTCCCGCAAAGGATTGGCAACACGGTTCATCGGACGCTTGGACAGTGACGCATCGCCGGTCAGCACGGTGTCGAAAGGTTGCGCGGCCAGCAAGCCTGAGAGCAGGCGCATGGATGTGCCGGAGTTACCCAGGTAGATCGGGCCCGGCGGCGGCTTCAGGCCATTGAGGCCGACGCCGTGAATGGTCACTCGACCATGGTGCGGGCCTTCAATGACTACGCCCATGTCGCGGAACGCCTGCAGGGTCGCCAGCGCGTCTTCACCCTCAAGGAAGCCTTCGACTTCAGTGGTGCCTTCGGCCAGGGAGCCCAGCATGATCGAGCGATGGGAAATCGATTTGTCGCCTGGTACGCGAATTCGGCCAGACAGTTGGCCACCAGGTTTTGCCAGGAAAATCAGGTCGTTGGAGTTCATAGCGTCCACATAGGCCCGGCGGGCCAGGATTTTACTGAAATGCTCGCGGGCAACCCGGGCGCGCGTGAAGACGCCCAGCAATTGATGCCCATCCCCTGCATCGACCGCGTCGCGCAAGGCGTCGAGGTCGCTGCGAAATGTATCGAGTGTGCGCAGAACAGCTTCGCGGTTGGCGAGAAATATGTCGTGCCACATAACCGGGTCGCTTCCGGCGATTCTTGTGAAATCGCGGAAACCTCCGGCAGCGTAACGGAAGATATCCAGGTTTTCATTGCGTTTGGCCAGCGAATCGACCAAACCAAAGGCCAGCAGGTGCGGCAGGTGGCTGGTCGCCGCCAGTACTTCATCGTGGCGCTCGACCTGCATGTGCTCGACGTCGGCGTCCAGCGCACGCCAGAGCCGATCGACCAGCGCCAGGGCTTCTGGTGCGGTTTCAGCCAGCGGCGTAAGAATGACCTTGTGGCGGCGGAACAGCGCAGCATTGGAGGCCTCTACCCCGCTTTGCTCGGAGCCGGCAATCGGGTGCCCGGGCACGAAGCAAGGCAGACGTCCACCCAAGGCCTCACGCGCAGCACGCACCACATTACCCTTGGCGCTGCCGACATCTGTCAGCACCGCCTGCCCAAGATCAAGCTGCGCCAGGCGCGCCAGAAGTTTTTCCATGGCCAGGATCGGCACCGCCAACTGAATGACATCGGCACCGACGCAGGCAACAGCCAGGTCTTCTTCGCAGCGGTCGACCACACCCAGCTCCACCGCCACTTTTCGCGACTGCGGATCCAGGTCGACACCGACCACTTCGCGGCACAAGCCGCTTTCGCGCAGCCCTTTGGCGAACGAGCCACCAATGAGCCCGAGACCGACCACTACCAAGCGGCCGATAAGCGGCCCGGCTTTGTTTACCACGACTTCAACCACGGGGCAGGACCCTATTCAAATCTGCGTGCACGCCACTCATTACTTCAAAGTACCGCTTTTGGATAGGAACCCAAGACCTTGAGCGCCACGGCCTCCTGGCTGATCTGCTCCAGCACGGCCTTGATCAGCGGATCACGGTGGTGACCGATGAAGTCGATGAAAAACACGTAGGTCCATTTACCACTGCGCGACGGACGGGTTTCGATACGCGTGAGGTCGATGCCGTTCTCGTGGAACGGTACCAACAACTCGTGCAAGGCGCCCGGCTTGTTGCTCATGGAGACGATGATCGAGGTCTTGTCGTCGCCGGTAGGTGGCACTTCCTGGCTGCCGATCATCAGGAACCGCGTGGAGTTGTCCGGGCGGTCCTCGATTTTTTCGGCCAGGCGGGTCAAGCCATACAGACCTGCAGCCATGTCGCCAGCAATGGCAGCCGAGTTCCACTCACCCTTGACCCGCTTGGCAGCTTCGGCGTTGCTCGCTACCGCTACGCGTTCGACGTTCGGGTAGTGGGCGTCCAGCCACTTGCGGCACTGGGCCAGCGACTGGGCGTGGGAGTAGATACGACTGATACTGTCGGTCTTGGTGTTTTCACCCACCAGCAGGTGATGGTGAATCCGCAGCTCAACTTCGCCACAGATGACCATGTCATGCTCAAGGAAGCTGTCCAGGGTGTGGTTGACGGCACCTTCGGTGGAGTTTTCCACCGGCACCACACCAAAGTTGACGGCACCGGCCGCCACTTCGCGGAACACTTCGTCGATAGCAGCCATCGGCTTGCTGATGACCGCGTGACCGAAGTGTTTCATCGCCGCGGCCTGGGTGAAGGTACCCTCAGGCCCCAGGTAGGCAACCTTCAGCGGTTGCTCCAGAGCCAGGCACGAGGACATGATCTCCCGGAACAAACGGGCCATTTCTTCGTTACCCAGGGGCCCCTGGTTACGGTCCATGACGCGCTTGAGCACCTGGGCTTCACGCTCCGGGCGGTAGAAGATCGGCTCTTCACCGGCAGGCAGTGCTGCCATCTTGACCCGAGCCACTTCCTGGGCACAGCGGGCACGGTCACTGATCAGCTCGAGAATTTTCTCATCGAGGCTGTCAATGCGCACCCGCAGCGCCTTGAGTTCCTGCTCAGACATCAAGCGTGCTCCTTCTCGAATTCAGCCATGTAGCCTACCAGCGCTTCGACCGCGTCCAGGCCCAGGGCGTTGTAGATGGAGGCACGCATGCCGCCCACCGAACGGTGACCCTTGAGGTTGAGCAAGCCACGGGCGTCGGCACCGGCCAGGAAAGCCTTGTCCAGGCGCTCGTCAGCCAGACGGAACGGCACGTTCATCCAGGAACGGGCGTTGGCACTGATCGGGTTGCTGTAGAACTCGCTGCTGTCGATAAAGCCGTACAGGCGATCTTTCTTGGCCCGATTGCGCTTCTCCATGGCTTCAACGCCGCCTTGCTCCTTGAGCCACTCGAAGACCAGGCCCGAGAGGTACCAGGAATAGGTCGCCGGGGTGTTGTACATCGAGCCGTTGTCGGCGGCGACCTTGTAGTCGAGCATGGTCGGGCAACTGCTGCGGGCGCGACCGAGCAGGTCTTCGCGGACAATTACAACGACCAGGCCGCTTGGGCCAATGTTTTTCTGTGCGCCGGCGTAGATAAGACCGAAATCGGAAACATCGACCGGACGGGAAAGGATGTCCGAGGACATGTCGACGACCAGCGGTACGTCACCGGTCTGCGGCACCCAGTCGAACTCCAGACCACCGATGGTCTCGTTCGAGGCGTAATGCACGTAGGCGGCACCCGGCGTCAGGTTCCACTCGTTCTGACCAGGGATGTTCAGGTAGTCGTAGGGTTTGGCGCTGGCAGCAACGTTGATGTTGCCGAAGCGACGGGCTTCTTCAATGGCTTTTTTCGACCAGATACCGGTTTCGATATAGTCGGCAGTGCCATTTTCAGGCAGCAGGTTCAAGGGGATTTCGGCGAACTGCTGGCTCGCACCGCCCTGCAGGAACAGCACTTTATAGTTGGTGGGAATGGACATCAGGTCGCGCAGATCCTGCTCGGCCTTTTCGGCAATGGCCACGTAGTCGTCGCTACGGTGACTCATTTCCATCACTGACAGACCCTTGCCATTCCAATCCAGCATTTCGGCCTGGGCGCGCTGCAGAACAGCATCGGGAAGCGCAGCAGGGCCTGCGCAGAAGTTAAAGGCTCGTTTGCTCACATCCACTCTCGCTCTGCTCATGATGTCCGGGGAGCGGGCCGTGCGTTGCAAACCTGCAGCGCTACGGCCACCCCACCTGGATTACGCTACTGTTGGTTATTCCTGCGGCGCCTCTTCGTCGCCAGCGGCGGCGGCCTCTGGTGCTTCAACGGCGTCAGTATCTTCTTCGTAGTCTTCGTCACCTTCCTCTTCGGATGGCTCCTGGACACGTTCCAGACCTACCAGGGTCTCGTCGCTGGCCAGCTTGATCAGGGTGACACCCTGGGTGTTACGACCCAAGCTGGAAACCTCACCAACGCGGGTACGGACCAAGGTGCCCTGGTCGGAAATCAGCATGATTTCTTCGCCTTCCTGCACCTGCACCGCACCGACCAGACGGCCGTTACGCTCGTTGCTGACCATGGCAATAACGCCTTGACCGCCACGCTTGTACTCGGGGAACTCGCCGATTTCGGTACGCTTGCCAAAACCACGTTCGGAGGCGGTGAGGATCTGGCTGCCCTCCTCCGGAATGATCATGGAGATCAGCTTCTGGCCTTCGGCCAGACGCATGCCGCGTACACCACGGGCGGTACGGCCCATGGCCCGAACATCGGACTCTTTGAAACGGGTGACCTTGCCAGCGTCGGAGAACAGCATGACTTCGCGCTCGCCATCGGTGATGGCGGCAGAAATCAGTACGTCACCTTCGTCCAGCTCCAGGGCGATCAGACCGACGCTACGCTGACGGCTGAACGACTCCAGCGGGGTCTTCTTCACGGTACCGTTGGCGGTCGCCATGAAGATGAAGTGACCTTCGGTGTATTCCTCGACCGGCAACATGGTCGAGATGTACTCGCCTTCGTCCAGCGGCAGCAGGTTGACCAGAGGTCGACCGCGCGCAGCACGGGAGGCTTCCGGAATTTCGTAAGTCTTGAGCCAGTACACCTTGCCCTTGCTGGAGAACAGCAACAACGTGGTGTGGCTGTTGGCTACCAGCAGGTGCGAGATGTAGTCCTCGTCCTTGACGCCAGTGGCCGACTTGCCTTTGCCGCCACGACGCTGAGCCTGATAGGCCGCCAGCGGTTGGGTCTTGGCGTAGCCGCCGTGGGAGATGGTCACGACCCGGTCTTCTTCCGGAATCATGTCGCCCAGGGTCAGGTCGAGGCGCGCATCGAGAATTTCGGTACGGCGCACGTCGCCGTATTCGGCACGGATCAGTTCCAGCTCTTCGCGGATCACTTCCATCAGGCGCTCAGCGCTGCTGAGGATGCGAATCAGCTCGCCGATCTGGTTGAGGATTTCCTGATACTCGGCCAGCAGCTTCTCGTGCTCGAGGCCGGTCAGGCGGTGCAGACGCAGGTCAAGAATGGCCTGGGCCTGTTCTGGCGAGAGGAAATACTTGCCATCACGCAGGCCGTATTGCTCATCGAGGTTTTCCGGACGGCAGGAATCGGCGCCTGCACGCTCGACCATGATCTGTACGGCACTCGATTCCCACGGTGTGCTGATCAGCGCTTCTTTGGCTTCCGACGGCGTCGGCGAAGCCTTGATCAGGGCGATGACCGGATCGATGTTGGACAAGGCTACCGCCTGGCCTTCAAGGATATGGCCACGCTCACGCGCCTTGCGCAGTTCGAACACGGTACGGCGAGTAACGACTTCGCGACGGTGACGAACGAATGCTTCGAGCAGGTCCTTGAGGTTCAGTACCCGTGGGCGGCCATCGATCAGCGCGACCACGTTGATACCGAAAACGCTCTGCAGCTGGGTCTGGGCGTAGAGGTTATTGAGAATAACCTCTGGCACTTCGCCACGACGCAGCTCGATGACGATACGCATACCGTCCTTGTCGGACTCGTCGCGCAGCTCGGTGATGCCTTCGAGTTTCTTTTCCTTGACCAGCTCGGCGATCTTCTCGATCAGACGCGCCTTGTTCAGCTGATACGGCAGCTCGGTAACGACGATCTGCTGACGGCCACCGACCTTGTCGATGTCCTCGACCATCGAGCGTGCACGCATGTAGATGCGCCCACGACCAGTGCGATAGGCCTCGATGATGCCCTGGCGACCGTTGATGATTGCTGCGGTCGGAAAGTCAGGACCCGGGATGAACTGCATCAGTTCATCAATGGAGATTTCCGGATTGTCGATCAGCGCCAGGCAACCGTCGATGACTTCACCGAGGTTGTGCGGCGGGATGTTGGTTGCCATGCCCACGGCAATACCGCTGGAACCGTTGACCAGCAGGTTGGGGATCTTGGTCGGCATGACCGCCGGGATCAGCTCGGTGCCGTCGTAGTTGGGCACCCAATCGACGGTTTCCTTGTGCAGGTCGGCCAGCAGCTCATGGGCCAGCTTGGTCATGCGCACTTCGGTGTATCGCATGGCCGCGGCATTGTCGCCGTCCACCGAACCGAAGTTGCCCTGGCCGTCGACCAGCAGGTACCGCAGCGAGAATGGCTGCGCCATACGTACGATGGTGTCGTATACAGCCGTATCACCATGCGGGTGGTACTTACCGATCACGTCACCGACCACACGGGCGGATTTCTTGTACGGTTTGTTCCAGTCGTTACCCAGTTCGCTCATCGCATACAGAACGCGGCGATGCACGGGCTTCAAGCCATCACGCGCATCGGGCAGTGCACGCCCGACAATGACGCTCATCGCGTAGTCGAGGTAGGACTGTCTCAGTTCGTCTTCGATATTGACCGGGAGGATTTCTTTGGCCAGTTCGCCCATGAGAAGCCTGATTCCTTTTTCTGGTGAAACCTCGTCACATCCATATGGGACGAACGAAGCTCGCCGCTGCAAAGTGACTCTTTGCAGCGACTTACGACAAATCAACGAGTTAAGCCATGGATCTGCGCAGTAAAGACAGCCTCATAAGGCTGCCTTGGAAACCGTCGGATGTTACCACAATCGCCCAGACGGTGGGAGTAGGCTGCGGCACTACTACCCTACTGCTCGTCAGTAACGCCCGCCAGGCCGTACCAGCAGGCCGCAAGCGCAGACAAACACTCAATGCAAGCGCTTGCGACACATCAGTTGCGCCATCTTTACCGTGTCCGGACGTTCGACAATACCTTTCTCGGTGACAATGACATCGATCAGGTCCGCCGGGGTTACATCGAATACCGGATTGAACGCATCGACCTCGGCGCCCACGCGCGTGCCGGCAACCTCCATCAGCTCGCTGGCATCACGCTCTTCGAGGAGGATGTCTTCACCGCTGTCCAGGTTCAGGTCGATGCTCGAACTTGATGCAACCACCATGAAGCGCACGCCGTGGTGCATGGCATTGACTGCCAACTGATAAGTACCGATCTTGCTGGCCACGTCGCCATTGGCACTAATGCGCTCGGCACCGACAACAACCCAGGTGATACCCTTGGTTTTCATCAAGTGGGCGGCAGCGGCATCGGCATTGACGGTCAAGGGAATGCCATCGTTGGCCAACTCCCAGGCTGTCAGCCGCGAACCTTGCAGCCATGGCCGGGTTTCGTCGACATACACCCGTTCAACCATGCCCTCCAGATAAGCTGCACGAATGACCCCCAAGGCCGTGCCGAAACCGCCGGTTGCCAGCGCGCCGGCATTGCCGTGGGTAAGCACCGCCTGCTCGTTGCCCTGATGCTTGCGAATCAGCTCGGCGCCCAACTGGGCCATAGTCAGGTTTGCTTCTCGATCGCTGTCGTGGATGGCAATGGCTTCAGCCTCCATGATGGCCGCCACATCCTCACCTTCCTTGATTCGCAGCAGACGCTCGCGCATGCGATTGAGCGACCAGAACAGGTTGGCGCCGGTTGGACGCGAATGCAGCAGGGTCTCGAAGTCTTCCTCCAGGGCCATTTCCCAATCGTCGCCCTCAGCCAGGCGCTGGCGCACGGCCATGGCCAGGCCATAGGCCGCACAAATGCCGATGGCAGGCGCACCGCGCACTCGCATCGACGCAATGGCTTGCGCCACCTGGGCTGCATCGGAACAGGCTTGCCAGCGCTCTTCAGCTGGCAGAACGCACTGGTCGAGCAAGTACAAGATGCCATCACGCCAATCGATGGCGTTCACCTTCTCTGCTGCCAGTAGTCGATCGCGCATGCCTCACCCCGTCATTCGGACATCAAAAGCGCACGATTATAGCGAGCCCCAGGCGCAGACGCTCGGGTATACTTCGCCCTCAGCCCATGTGTCCCAGGAAAATCCTGCCATGCCCAAACCCGCTACACCGCTCGACCTGTTGCTCCTGCCGACCTGGCTGGTGCCTGTCGAACCTGCCGGGGTGGTATTGAAGGATCATGGCCTGGGTATCCGTGATGGCCACATTGTTTTCATCGGCACCCGCGCCGAAGCCGAGCGCTTTGTCGCCAGCGAAACCCGCGAGCTGCCAGGCTGCCTGCTCAGCCCCGGGCTGATCAACGCCCACGGCCATGCCGCCATGACCCTGTTTCGCGGCCTGGCCGACGACCTGCCGCTGATGACCTGGCTCGAAGAACACATCTGGCCGGCCGAAGGCCGCTGGGTGGATGAAGCATTCGTGCGTGATGGCACCGACCTGGCGATCGCCGAGCAGATCAAAGGTGGCGTTACCTGTTTTTCCGACATGTACTTTTTTCCCAAGGTCGCCAGTGAACGGGTACACAACAGTGGTATCCGTGCGCAAATCGCCGTACCGCTGCTCGACTTCGCGATACCAGGCGCACGCACCGCCGAAGACGGCCTGCATCAGGCGGTCGAACTGTTCGGCGACCTGCGCTACCACCCACGCATAACCGTGGCCATGGGCCCGCATGCCCCGTACACGGTGAGCGACGAAAACCTGGAAAAAATCCGCGTCATCGCCGAAGAACTCGACGCGCCGATACACATGCACATCCACGAAACCGCGTTTGAGGTGGAGCAATCGCTGGCCACCCGCAACGAGCGCCCGCTGGCCCGCCTGGCGCGCCTGGGTCTGCTCGGCCCGCGCCTGCAGGCTGTGCACATGACTCAGATCAGCGACGACGACCTGGCCCTGCTGGTAGAAAGCAACACCAGTGTGGTGCATTGCCCGGAATCCAACCTCAAGCTGGCCAGTGGTTTCTGCCCCGTGGAGCGTTTGTGGCAAGCGGGTGTCAATCTAGCTGTGGGTACCGATGGTGCGGCCAGCAACAACGACCTCGACCTGCTCGGTGAAACCCGCACCGCCGCCTTGCTGGCCAAGGCAGTGGCCGGCTCGGCTGCTGCCCTGGATGCACACCGGGCCTTGCGTATGGCCACCCTCAATGGGGCGCGGGCGCTGGGCCTGGAAGCAGTGACAGGTTCGCTGGAAGTGGGCAAGGCTGCCGACCTGGTCGCATTCGATCTGTCGGGATTGGCCCAGCAACCACTCTATGAGCCGGTTTCACAACTGATCTACACCAGCAATCGTGACTGCGTGAAGCATGTCTGGGTTGCTGGTCAACAATTGCTCGATGAGCGCCGCCTGACCCGCATGGACGAGCAGGCCCTGCATGCCGCCGCCTGCGCCTGGGGCCAGCGGATCGGCGAGCGTAGCGAATAACCGGCCGGCCGCTGAGGCTGCCAGCCCGTGACACCTTTAATCAAAGTTTCAGAGGAGCGCTCCATGAGCAACGTCGACCACGCAGAAATCGCTAAATTCGAAGCCCTGGCCCATCGCTGGTGGGACCGTGAAAGCGAATTCAAGCCCCTGCACGACATCAACCCACTGCGGGTCAACTGGATTGACGAACGGGTCAAGCTGGCCGGTAAGAAGGTTCTCGACGTCGGTTGCGGCGGCGGCATCCTCAGCGAGGCCATGGCTCAGCGCGGCGCCACTGTCATGGGTATCGACATGGGTGAAGCACCATTGGCCGTGGCACGCCTGCATCAGCTCGAGTCCGGCGTAGAGGTGGAATACCGCCAGACCACCGCCGAGGCGCTGGCCGAAGAAATGCCCGGGCAGTTCGACGTGGTGACCTGCCTTGAGATGCTCGAGCACGTGCCTGATCCCTCCTCGGTGATCCGTGCCTGCTACCGCATGGTCAAGCCCGGCGGCCAGGTGTTCTTCTCGACCATCAACCGCAACCCCAAGGCTTACCTGTTCGCGATCATCGGCGCTGAATACATCATGAAGCTGCTGCCGCGCGGTACCCACGACTTCAAGAAGTTCATCCGCCCTTCCGAGCTCGGCGCCTGGAGCCGTGAAGCCGGCCTGAACGTCAAGGACATCATCGGCCTGACCTACAACCCGTTGACCAAGCACTACAAGCTGGCCAACGATGTCGACGTCAACTACATGATCCAGACCCTGCGCGAGGAATGAGCATGCGCCTGAGAGCAGTACTTTTCGACATGGACGGCACCCTGCTCGACACGGCGCCGGACTTTATCGCCATCTGCCAGGCGATGCTCGCCGAACGTGGCCTGCCGGCAATCGACGACCAGCGCATCCGCGACGTGGTCTCCGGCGGTGCCAAGGCGATGGTAGCGGTTACCTTCAACCTTGACCCAGAAGCACCGGAATTCGAAGCCCTGCGCCTGGAGTTCCTCGAGCGCTACCAACAAGGTTGTGCGGTTCACAGCAAACTCTACGACGGCATGGCTGAATTGCTCGCCGACATCGAGAAAGGCAACCTGCTGTGGGGCGTGGTCACTAACAAGCCGGTGCGTTTCGCCGAGCCGATCATGCAGCAGCTAGGGCTGGCCGAACGCTCGGCCCTGCTAATTTGCCCCGATCACGTGAAGAACAGCAAGCCAGACCCCGAGCCGCTGATCCTTGCCTGCAAAACCTTGAACCTGGACCCGGCCAGCGTGCTGTTTGTCGGTGATGACCTGCGCGACATCGAGTCTGGTCGTGATGCCGGCACCCGCACCGCAGCGGTGCGCTATGGCTACATTCACCCGGACGACAACCCCAACAACTGGGGTGCGGATGTTGTGGTCGATCATCCGCTGGAGCTGCGCAAGGTGCTCGATAGCGCACTCTGCGGCTGCTGATTTGGTCACGCGGGCAAGCCCCCACAGGCTGGTAGTCTCCCCTGTGGGAGCGGGCTTGCCCGCGATGAAACGTCCCACTTCCCACGAGGTAACCCCATGTTCGAATATTCCGCCCGCCCCGACCTGCTGCAAGGCCGGACCATCATGGTCACCGGCGCTGGTCGTGGAATCGGTGCAGCTGCGGCCAAGGCCTACGCTGCCCACGGCGCGACCGTACTGTTGCTGGGCAAGACCGAAGGCAACCTGAGCCAGGTCTACGATGAGATCGAAGCGGCCGGCCACCCCAAGCCTGCGGTGATTCCATTCAACCTGGAAACCGCACTGCCGCATCAGTACGACGAACTGGCAGCGATGATTGAAAGCGAGTTCGGCCACATCGATGGCTTGCTGCACAACGCCTCGATCATTGGCCCGCGCACGCCGCTGGAGCAGTTGTCTGGCGATAACTTCATGCGCGTCATGCAAGTCAACGTCAACGCCATGTTCATGCTCACCAGCACCCTGCTGCCGCTGCTCAAGCTGTCTAAGGATGCATCGGTGATCTTCACTTCCAGCAGCGTCGGGCGCAAAGGCCGGGCCTACTGGGGCGCCTACGGTGTGTCGAAGTTCGCCACCGAAGGGTTGATGCAAACCCTCGCCGACGAACTGGAAAACGTGGCCCCGGTTCGCGCCAACAGCATCAACCCAGGCGCCACCCGCACCAGCATGCGTGCCCAGGCTTACCCGGGCGAGAACCCGGAGAACAACCCGTTGCCTGAGCAAATCATGCCGGTCTACCTGTACTTGATGGGCCCGGACAGCACTGGCGTCAACGGCCAGGCGTTCAACGCCCAGTAAGCTCAGCTCTCTACCAGTTCCGCCTGAACCCGGGCGGGCTGGTGCTGTTCCAGTTGCATGCAGCGCTCCAGAAACAAGAACATGTAGTCGTAGCTCTTGCACACCGCCCGCCGCAGCTCGGTCTGCAGCGCCTGGGTTGGATGATTGCCCGCCAGGGTGCAGACGATTTCCAGTGCTTCCCATGGGTGGGCGTCATCGTACTGGGCATGCATCTTCAGCCACTTCATGGCGCGCTTGCGACCCTCCTCGGGGAAGCCCTGGGCATAAACGCCGGTAGAGCACACCACCGCCGACCATTCGCCCGTCGCACCTTCGATTGCATAGTTGGTCGCCGCCACCGCCACCACCAGCGAATCGGCTGCACAGGTGTGCCAGCACCAATCGCTCAATGCGTTGAGCTCAGCCGGCACTTCCTGGGCCTGCAGGTCTTCCAGGCTAACGCCATGGGCCTGGCTCCAGTACAGCCAGTAATCGGCATGATTGAGCTCGACACGAATGTTGCGCATCAACCAGCGACGCGCCATGTCTTCGCCGGGATGGCGGGCGTAGCGGGTCTTGGTCAGGTTCTTGGCCATGTACAGGGAAAACTGCTCGACTACCGGCCAGCCGCCAATCAGGTACTGGCGCATGGTGCGGGCGCTGAGCCGGCCATCTCGCATACGCTGGTAAAGTTCGTGTTCGACTACCCGACGCTTGCTCTCATGACAGTCTTTGATCAACTGCTGGGCCCAGAGCGGGTAACTGGTGGGGTCCATCAATGGACCGGTACGGACAAACGCGTCAATCACTTTTAGCTCCTTGTTCCTTGTGATTATTCGTGCAGATTTCAGCGAAAAGTCCCTGGTGCCTTGAACAACAAAGGCCTTGCTGCAATCCGTTGGCGCTGCAAGCTGTCGCAGGTAAACGCCTGCGGTCGCTCGATCAGGTAGCCCTGGGCGTAGTCGACACCTATTTCCTGCAGGGCCTGCTCAATCAACGGCGTTTCGACGAACTCGGCAATGGTGCGTTTGCCCATGACATGGCCGATATGATTGATGACCTCAACCATAGCTCGATTGACCGGATCATCGAGCATGTCCTTGACGAAACTGCCGTCAATTTTCAGGAAATCCACGGGCAGATGCTTTAAATAGGCGAACGACGACATTCCGGCGCAGAAGTCATCCAGCGAGAATCGGCAACCAAGGCTCTTCAACTCGTTGATAAAGCGTATGGCACTGCCCAGATTGGCAATGGCGCTGGTTTCGGTAATCTCGAAACAGATCATTTGCGGCGGAATGCCATATTCCCCGAACAGCCGGCGCAGGTACTCGAGGAATTTGTCATCGCCGATACTGCTACCGGACAAATTGATCGCACACATGGCCAGCGGGCCATCACCGCGCTCATCCAGGCACTGGCGAATCACCTCGAAAACATTGCGCACCACCCAACGATCCAGCGCAGTCATCAAACCGTAGCGCTCGGCGGCTGGAATGAAACTGTCGGGCAGGATGATGCGCCCGTTTTCATCCTGCAGGCGCAGGAGAATTTCGATGTGCCCTGCCCCGTCATGCTCCCCAAGGGCCGCGATTTCCTGGGCGTACAGGCAAAAGCGGTTTTCTTCCAGCGCCACATGCAGCCGCTGAATCCAGGCCATTTCGCCAAAACGCATGGACAGCTCGCTGTCGTCAGCGTGATACACCTGCACCCGATTGCGGCCCTTCTCCTTGGCCATGTAGCACGCCATATCCGCGGCACGCAGGGAGGCCTCAAGGGTGACAGGTGCCTGGGATACATGCACCAGCCCGATACTCACGGTGGTCATGAACGGGCGGTTCTTCCAGACAAAATGCAGGTTCTGAACGGCCTGGCGCAGGCTTTCAGCAATGCGCTCAGCCTGCTCATGCCCACAATTCTCAAGAAGAATACCGAACTCATCACCGCCCAGGCGCGCCAGGGTATCGCCTTCGCGCAATCCCGCCTGCAGCACGGCACAGATGTGCCTAAGCAGTTCGTCACCAGCAGCATGCCCACAGGTGTCGTTGACCAGCTTGAACTGGTCAAGATCGAGGAACATCAGCGCATGCCGCGCCGGTTTACGCGCCAGGGCGTTGAGTGCCTGCTCCAGGCGATACTCGAATTCGCGGCGGTTGGCGAGGCCGGTCAGTGCGTCATGGGTCGCCTGCCAGGACAGGTTGGCGATGTACTGACGCTCCTGGGTCATGTCATGCAGAACCAGCACGGTGCCGCTTATCTGCCCTTCAGCCATGATCGGTGCCCCCACCAGGGTCACCGAGACGGTACTGCCATCAAGGCGCTGGATCAGCTTGGTATGCTCGGTGCCGCCGCTGAAGTCTCCACCAAGAATGCGCTCAACCAATGTCAGGCTGTTTTTCTCGGCGCTCTCGTCGAGCAGGCTGAACAGCGCCGCCAGGGGCAAGCCCTGGGCCTGGGCCGCATGCCAGTGGGTCAATTGCTCGGCCGCAGGGTTCATGTAAGCGATGCAGCCTTCAACATCGGTGGTGATCACGCCGTCGCCAATCGACTCCAAGGTAATCTGCGCCCGCTCCTTTTCTACCTCCAAGGCGTTGGCAAAGGCTTGTCGTTGGGCCAGCAACTTGCTTGAGCGCATCCATGCCAAGGCAATCAGAAACAAGGCGGTGGCCAGGTTGGTCACCAGCAGTACCCGCAGCAGTACACGGGAACCTTCGCCCAAAGCATCACTGAACGCTCGGGCCGCAGGCGTTACACCATCGTTGATCGTGGCGATGCGCGCCTTCCATTCGGCCACATCGCTGGCGGTGGCGGTGTTACTGCGAAAGCCGTCCTGCATCTGTTGAGCGACATCGTTGAGCTGCTTCAGAAAGCTATCGCCCACCGACCACAGCTCAATGGCCTTTTCCAGGTAACTGACCTGGCGAAAGTTCAAGTACAACCAGATAAGACTGGAGACATCATCGGGGTGATTGCCGCCCTGCAAAATACCGCGTCGCGCCGCGTCCAGATCCGGTTCGGGCAGATCCAGGGCAGCACGCAGGTCATGTCCGCCCTGCGGCACGGCGAAGGCAGTCTGATACTTTGCGAAAACCGCTTCGTCGCGATTGTCGGCATACAGGTTGAGGTAATAGATGGCGTCCTTTTGTCCCTTGGACCAAAGGCTCTCCCCTGCTACATAGCCACGTACTGCCGACAAGGCGTAGAGACTGATCCCCCCCAGTAATGCCTGAAACAACACCACGGCGACAAATGGCCAAATGATGCCGAACAAGTTCGGGGCTTCGAGAGTCCTTTTTCGCTTCATGAGGTCCCTTGCACACAGAGCCGGATGAATCTTTATCTTATAAAGGCACAGCCTAGGCTATTTGCTGGCAATACTGGAGAGCTTTTCTCCTTTACACGCAGTTTAAGCTCAACTCTGCTGCAGATGACCATACAGCTTGGCATACAAGCCGCCATCAGCGATCAACTGCTGATGATCGCCATCCTCGGCCACATGCCCTCCATCAAAAACCAATACCCGGTCTGCCTGCTTCACTGCTGACAGACGATGGGCAATGATCAACGTAGTGCGCGCACTGAGAAAGCGTGCAAGCGCCTGGTGCAGGTTGTATTCGGTCGCCGCATCGAGGGCCGAGGTCGCTTCGTCGAGGATGACCACCTTGGGCTCGGCCAGCACCATGCGTGCGATTGCCAGGCGCTGGCGCTGGCCACCCGACAGGCGCACGCCCGAGCGGCCCACCACGGTGTCCAGACCACGGGGTAGCGCGGCGATGGTGGATTCCAACTGGGCAATAGCCAGCGCCTGCCAGCAGGCTTCGTCGCTGCAGTCTCGCCCCATGGTCAGGTTGGCACGCACGGTGTCGTTGAACAGCGACGGATGCTGCAGCACCACAGCGACATGCTCGCGCAAGGTTTCCAGGCCGATGTCCTGCAGGGTCGAACCACCGAAGCGAATGGTACCGGCCTGCGGGCTATAGAGGCCAAGCAGCAACTGCACCAAGGTGCTCTTGCCGCCACCACTGGCCCCGACGATGGCAACTTTTTCACCCGGGGCAATGGACAGGTTCAACTGATCGAGAACCGGTTCGTCGGCATAGGCAAAGCGCAAGCCCTGCACTTCGATACCGACGGTGTCACGCCCCCTGAATGGATCGACGCCACCTGGGTATTGCGGCTCGTCGGCACGCGCCAGCAACTCGTTGAGCCGGCTCAATGCGCCGCCTGCAGCGTAGTAGGCGTATTGCAAGTTCAGCAACTGCTCGACCGGGCCAATCATGAACCACAGGTAGCTGAACACTGCCAGCATCTGCCCGATCGACAGGTCGGAAAACAGCACCGTGAGCATCGCTGCCGCGCGGAAAATATCGATGCCGAATTGAAACAACAGACCACTGGCGCGGCCGCTGGCATCACTCTTCCACTGCGACGCTACCGCATAATTACGCACTTCCTGGGCACGCAAGCCCAGACGCCCGAGGAAATAGCCCTGACGGTTGCTGGCCCGAATTTCCTGGATGGCATCCAGGGTTTCGGTCAGCGCCTGGGTGAAGCGTGAAGTACTGTCGTTCTCAAGCTTCTTCAGGTGCTTGACCCGCTTACCCAACTGCACCGTGGCAAAAATGACCAAGGGATTGAACAGCAGAATCAACAGCGCCAGCTTCCAGTGCATCCACATCAAGATCGCCGCGGTGCCGGTAAGGGTCAGCATGGCGACCAGGAAGCGGCTGAGGGTTTCACCGACGAACTTGTCCAGGGTATCCAGGTCAGTGACCAGATGAGTGGTCACGGTGCCGCTGCCCAGGCTTTCGTACTCTTTGAGGGAAATTCGTTTGAGACGCTCGATCAGGCGAATACGCAGGCGGTAGACAATATCCTTGGCAAGGCCCGCGAACAGCTTGGCCTGGACCACGTTGAAGGCCAGTGCGGCGCACCGCAGGCACAGCGTGAGCACCAGCATCAAACCGATGTAACCTGCCGCTACCTGCCAGCTGCCCGGCAGGAACTGATTCATCCACTTGAGCGCGGCATCACCATGCCCGAGCAATACTTCATCGACCAGCAACGGTAACAACAGCGGGATAGGAACGCTGCACAGCGCCGCCAGTACCGCGACACCGTTGGCAATCCACAGGGCTTTTTTATGCTGCAACGCCAGACGGCGAATTTCCGCCCAGCTCAGCCGATCGGCAACGGCTGGCGCCGGCCCCGGCACAGGGTCGGGTGACCCGGGGACATCAAGCACAGGCAGCCTGCTGCAGCCAGCGGCCGAGCAGCGGACTGAGGGATTCAAGCGGCTGATACCCATTGGTCAACAGCGCCAACTGACCGTTACGTTCCGCCAGCAAGGTTGGAAACCCGGCGATGCCCAGATCCTGCACCCAGGTGATATCGGAGGCCGTGGCCGAACGCACGTCAGCACTGGCAAAGCGCTCGGCAAACAGCCCGCGCTCGTAGCCGGCCTTTTCAGCCAGCTCCACCAGTTTCGGCGCAAGGGTGACGTCTTCACCACCTTGGTAGAACGCCTGCTGGATAGCCGCGAGCAATATCCAGGTGCGCTCCACGTCCAGGCCGCGCGCCGCCACCAATGCCCGACAGGCGGGCTCGGTGTCGTAGACGAAACCTTCCGGCATCGCACCTTCGAGGGTAAAGGGCTGACCGGTGGCGGTATTAACAGCCTGCCAATGATCAAGAATGTAGCCGCGAGTCGATGCGTCCAGTGCACTGCTGCCGGTACGCAAGCCGCCTGGCACCAGGTGGGTTTCGACACCGACGTCACGGGCCTGGGCGATCAAGGCCTGCGCGACGGGTGCAAAGCCCCAGCACCAGGAGCACATCGGGTCCATCACATAGAGCAGGCGTGCGGACATCTATCAGGCCTCGGCGGCTTTGCGGTAGTTGTGACCGATTGGGTGCGGCATGTTGCGAGCCTTGGCCAATTCGATCTGCTTCTGCCGGTCAACGGCGCTGCGGCGGGTCTTTTCGCTCAAGCTGTCCCAGCAATGCGGGCAGCTGATACCTGGCGAATAATGCTCGGACGCACGCTCTTCGACGCTGATCGGTGTACGGCAGGCATGGCATTGGTCGTAGTCGCCCTCGCTCAGGTCGTGACGCACAGTGACCCGGTTGTCGAACACGAAGCAGTCGCCCTGCCAGCGGGTTTCTTCCTGCGGTACCTCTTCGAGGTATTTCAGGATGCCGCCTTTAAGATGATAGACCTCTTCGAAACCTTCACCGAGCATGTAGCTGGAGGCTTTTTCGCAACGAATGCCGCCGGTGCAGAACATGGCCACTTTCTTGTGGCGCGACGGGTCGAAGTTGGCCTTGATGTAGTCCGGGAACTCACGAAAGGTGGTGGTTTTCGGATCGATTGCACCATCAAAGGTGCCGATGGCCACTTCGTAGTCATTACGGGTGTCGATGAGCAGTACTTCCGGGTCGCTGATCAGCGCATTCCAGTCCTTGGGCTCAACATAAGTGCCAACCTTGTGGTTCGGGTCTACGCCCGGCACACCCAGGGTAACGATCTCTTTCTTGAGTTTGACCTTGGTGCGATAGAACGGCTGTTCATCGCAATAGGATTCCTTATGGTCGATATCCTCGAGCCGTGCGTCGCTGCGCAGCCAGGTCAACAGGCCATCGATCCCTTCGCGGGTGCCCGACACGGTGCCGTTGATGCCTTCTTCGGCCAGCAGCAAGGTGCCCTTGACGTCGTTGCTCAACATGGTTTCGAGCAGCGGTTCGCGCAGTTCGATGTAATCTTTCAGGGTGACGAACTTGTACAGCGCCGCCACGACGATAGCTTGGGTCATGCAATGAATCTCCAGGTGGTCACCCTCGTAAAGGGCGGACCGGATGACAAAAAAAACGCGCCGTCGAGCGGCGCGTTGCACATTCTAGCAAAAACCTGACGATGAAATCAGTGTTTGCTACCACCTGCGCAGGTGGGTGAAGCGGGTGCTGCACCGACCTTCTGCCATTCCTCAGGGGTATAGGTATGCAGGGCCAAGGCATGCACCTGGCCCATCAACTCGCCGAGGGTGGCGTAGACCTTCTGGTGGCGCTTCACGCTGTTCAGGCCAGTGAACTGTTCGCTGACCAGTACAGCTTTGTAATGGGTTTCCTGCCCACGGCTGTGCATATGGCTTTCATCGAGCACCGACAGGTGCTGAGGCGCCAGCGCGGCCAGGCTCTGTTCAATCTTTTGCTGCATGGACATGGCGGGCTCCGCGTATTACTTCTTCGCTGGCGCGGCGGCCTTGCCAGCGTTCGGGTCAAGTTCCTTGGTCATATCAGCCAACAGCTTGTTGACCACCGGCACTGCACTTTCCAGCTTTTGCTGGGTCAGTTGCGCCGATTGCTGGGTGACCTGAGGCATTTTTTCCAGGACTTTCTTGCCCAGCGGCGACTGGTAGAAGGCTACCAGGTCTTTCAGCTCGCTTTCGCTGAAGGTGCTGGTGTACAGCTTGACCATGTCGGGTTTGAGCTTGTTCCAGCCGATGGCCTGGTCCAGCGCGGCGTTGGCCTTGGCCTGGTAGCTGTCGAGCACGGACTTTTTCGAAGCAGGCGCCTTGGTCTGCTCGAAACGTTGGGCAAACATCTGCTGCACCTGCATATAGACCGGGGTGCCCAGCTTGTCAGCGTGCGCCATCATGAGGAATTTTTCGGCACTGGCGTTGTGGCTAGCGGTATCGGCAAGCACCTGGCCGCTGGCGCAGACCAGCGCAACAGCAGTGCAAAGGGCGCGAAGACGGGTCATCGTAATTCCTTCATTAGGACAGAAGAGGTAGTACCCCAGAGTAGAGCATTCTGCGCCGACTCGGGCGCAGCACTCAAGTGGGTCGACGAGCGATGGAACCGCTGCGACTAAAAGGGACCTAAACTGCGAATTCAGACCACAAGGGAGTGAGTGCAGTATGAGCCGTATCGAAACTGACAGCCTGGGGCAGGTCGAAGTTCCTGAGCAGGCCTACTGGGGAGCCCAGACACAACGCTCGATGATCAACTTCGCCATCGGCAAGGAGCGCATGCCAATCGCTGTCCTGCATGCGCTGGCGATGATCAAAAAGGCTGCTGCACGGGTCAATAACCGCAACGGAGACCTGCCGGCCGATATTTCCCGTCTGATCGAACAAGCGGCCGATGAAGTGCTCGATGGCCAGTTGGACGATCAGTTTCCACTCGTCGTCTGGCAGACAGGCAGTGGCACGCAAAGCAACATGAACGTTAATGAAGTTATCGCCGGGCGCGCCAACGAACTGGCCGGCAAAGGGCGCGGCGGCAAGATTCCGGTTCACCCCAACGATCATGTCAATCGCTCGCAAAGCTCCAACGACTGCTTTCCAACGGCCATGCACATTGCCGCGGCGCAGGCTGTTCAGCACCATCTGCTGCCAGCGATCACCGAATTGTCCTCAGGCCTGGCCGAACTCTCGGCACGTCATCTGCACCTGGTCAAGACCGGTCGCACGCACATGATGGATGCCACCCCGATCACGTTTGGCCAGGAAGTATCGGCCTATGTCGCTCAGCTCGATTACGCCCAGCGCGCAATCCGTGCCGCGCTGCCTGCCGTGTGCGAGCTGGCCCAGGGAGGTACCGCGGTCGGCACCGGCCTCAACGCCCCACATGGTTTTGCCGAAGCTATCGCCGCAGAGTTGGCCGCCCTCTCCGGCCTGCCCTTCGTGACGGCGCCGAACAAGTTTGCCGCCCTGGCCGGGCATGAGCCGCTGACCACCTTGGCCGGTGGCTTGAAGACCCTGGCGGTGGCCTTGATGAAAATCGCCAATGACCTGCGCCTGTTGAGTTCAGGCCCGCGTGCCGGCCTTGCCGAAGTGCGCCTGCCGGCCAACGAACCGGGCAGTTCGATCATGCCTGGCAAGGTCAATCCGACGCAGTGCGAGGCGCTGTCGATGCTCGCCTGCCAGGTGCTGGGCAACGACACGGCGATTGGCTTTGCCGCAAGCCAGGGGCACTTGCAGTTGAACGTATTCAAGCCGGTCATCATTCACAACCTGCTGCAATCGATCGAGCTGCTCGCCGACGGCTGCCGCAACTTCCAGCAGCACTGCGTGGCCGGCATCGAACCCGATGCCGAACAAATGGCAGCGCACCTGGAACGCGGGCTGATGCTGGTCACCGCGCTCAATCCGCACATCGGCTACGACAAGGCGGCGGAGATAGCCAAGAAGGCCTACAGCGAAGGCACCACCCTGCGCGATGCGGCCCTGAGCCTGGGCTACCTGAGTAACGAACAGTTCGATCAATGGGTACGCCCGCAAGACATGCTCGAACCGGGTAAAAAAGGCTGAATCAGCGGGCCAGGCGCACTCGCCTGGCCCGCCAGCCGGCAAGCAGCGACGGCCCCAGCGCGGTCAGCACCGAGCCCACTACCACCACCATTGCACCGATATATCCCAGCGTGTTGATCTGCTCGGCGTGCACATAGTTCGGCCAGAACCAGGCCGCCAGCGCCACGGCGACAAACGTCACCAGCGGCGTCAGCGCCAGGGTGGCACTGACCTTGGACGCTTCCCAGTGCGCAAGCGCTTCGGCGAAAGCGCCATAGGCAACCAAGGTATTGAGGCAGCAGGCGAGCAATAGCCAGCCTTGCAGCGGGTTCAGTTGCAAGGCTTCTAGCGGATGCACCCACGGCGTGAGGAGCACCGCGCAGCACAGGTAGATGACCATCATCACCTGCATCGAATTCCACACCGTCAACAATTGCTTCTGACTCAGGGCGTAGAACACCCAAATGGTGGTAGCCAGGATAATAGTCAGTACACCGGTGGTGTAGACACTCAGGGACGTCAGCAGCTCTTCCAGGCGTTGGTTGAAGAACAGGCCAAACCCCATCAGTAGAATCAACAGGCCCACACCCTGACCCAGACTGAAGCGTTCCTTGAATAAGATCACACTGGCCACCAGCAGCAGCACCGGACCAAGCTGCACCACCAATTGCGCGGTGCCCGGGCTGAGCAGGTTGAGTCCCATCAGGTACAGCACGTAGTTGCCGACCAGGCCACCCGTGGCCAGCGCTACCAGCCCCCAGCCTTTGCGCCCAAGACGATTGAACGACGGCAGGCGCTTGCTGGCCGCCAGCCAGGCAAACAACAGGCCGCCGGACACCAACAGGCGAAACCAGGTGACAGTGACCGGGTCCATCACCTGCAACACTTGTTTGAGCTTGATCGGCAGGATGCCCCAGAGCAAGGCGGTCAGCAGTGAAAGTGACAGACCGTAGACCCAGCGTCCGGAAGAAATGTGCATAACAGCCTCAATAGCCCTGTGTGGCGGAAGCCTGAATTCTACGGATTGGCTGTGGGGGCCGACAGGTACAATTGCAGAAAAGATTTCAGCACTTCATTCCCCGAGCGACTGCTATTTCTTGTCTTTTTTGAACGCTGCCTCCAGGGCATTGTTGATGGTGCGCAACACTTTAACCCGCGCCCAGCGCTTGTCATTGGCTTCAACCAATGTCCATGGCGCGATTTCGGTACTGGTGCGGTCTACCATGTCGCCGACAGCTTCCGCGTATTGCCCCCACTTTTCGCGATTGCGCCAGTCTTCCTCGGTGATTTTGAAACGCTTGAACGGAATCTTTTCACGCTCCTGGAAACGCTCGAGCTGGGTCTGTTCGTCAATCGACAGCCAGAACTTGACCAGCACTACACCGGCATCGGTCAGTTGCTCTTCAAAGTCGTTGATTTCGCCGTAGGCACGCATCCAGTCGGCCTGGCTGCAGAAGCCTTCGATGCGCTCGACCAACACGCGGCCGTACCAGGAGCGGTCGAACACGGTGAATTTGCCGCGCGCCGGCACATGGCGCCAGAACCGCCACAGGTAAGGTTGTGCGCGTTCCTCTTCGGATGGCGCCGCAATCGGCACGATACGGTACTGCCGTGGGTCCAGTGCCGCGGCGACGCGACGAATGGCGCCGCCCTTGCCCACTGCATCATTGCCCTCGAACACCGCCACCAGGGCGTGGCGACGCATATGCTTGTCGCGCAGCAAACCCGCCAGCCGCGCTTGTTCAGTGATCAACTGCTCCTGGTACTCGCTTTTGTCCAGGCGCAGGGTCATGTCCAGGCTGCCCAGCAAGCTGCGCTGATCGATGCTCTGGCCCAGCGGAGCGACGTTGGGGCGATGAATCGGTGCATGCTGGACCTTGAGTGCGGCCTGCAAGCCTTCAAGCAGAATGCGCCCGACTGCCAGGCTGCGGTAATGCGGGTCAACACCTTCAATGATATGCCAGGGCGCGTAATCACGGCTGGTCTGGCGCAAGACCCGTTCACCGAAACGTACAAATCGATCATAGGTTTGTGACTGCTGCCAATCCAGCGGGCTGATGCGCCAACTGTGCAATGGATCATCCTTGAGCGCCTTGAGCCGGGCTTTCATCTGTTTTTTCGACAAGTGAAACCAGAACTTGAAGATCAACGCCCCTTCGTCACAGAGCATTTCCTCCAGGCGCTCGGCGCCGCGGATGGCCTGGTCGAGCACGGCATCCTTGAAATGCCCATGGACTCGCCCCTGCAGCATCTGGCTGTACCAGTTGCCGAAAAACACCCCCATTCGACCTTTTGCGGGCAATGCGCGCCAGTAGCGCCAGGCCGGTGGCCGCGCCAGTTCTTCGTCAGTCTGTTGGTCGAACGTACGCACTTCAATCAGGCGCGGGTCCATCCACTCGTTGAGCAGCTTCACCGTTTCGCCCTTGCCAGCGCCTTCAATACCGTTGATCAATACAATCACCGGGAAACGCGCCTGCTGTTTGAGTTCGAACTGTGCCTCCAACAACGCTTCGCGAAGTGCGGGCACTTCGGCGTCGTAGGTCTCTTTATCGATGGCGTGACCAATTTCAGCGGATTCGAACATACCAGGCTCCCTACATGGATAAGCAAGACTAGCGGATCGAGGCCCTCTTTGTCTGGCAAACAAAGATTGCTCCAGGTCAGGCCAACAGTGTCGTGTCGATCAGCTAAAATGCCGTTCTAGCCTGACCTGAGCCGACCATGACTGAAGTAACCCAATACGCCCAGATCGACTGGGACGAGCAGGGCCGCCCCCATTCGCGCCAGTTCGATGACATTTATTTCTCCAAGGACCAGAGCCTGGAGGAAACCCGTCATGTGTTCATCGACCAGAACGACTTGCGCCAGCGTTTCAGCACGATGGCGCCGGAACAGTGCCTGGTGATAGGTGAAACCGGCTTTGGCACGGGACTGAATTTCTTCTGTGCCTGGCAACTGTTCAACGAATGCGCAAACGCCGATGCCCGCCTGCATTTCATCAGCGTGGAAAAGTACCCGCTCAGTCATGCTGACCTCGCTCGTGCCTTGGCCCTGTGGCCGGAGCTGGCGCCCTTCAGCGCTGCGCTGCTGGCGCAGTACGTGGCGGTGCATGATGGCTTCCAGACCTTCGTCTTCGATCAGGGCCGAGTGCGGTTGACCCTGATGATTGGTGATGCCCTGGAGCAACTGCCACAACTCGATGCCGAGGTCGACGCCTGGTTCCTCGACGGCTTCGCCCCGGCGAAGAATCCGCAGATGTGGACACCGGAACTGTTCACTCAAATTGGCCGCCTCTGCGCTGCCAACGCCACCCTCGGCACGTTCACCAGCACCGGTTGGGTGCGCCGCGGCCTGATTGCCGTAGGCTTTGAGATGAAGCGCATCCCGGGTATCGGCAAGAAGTGGGAAGTACTGCGTGGGGTCTTTCGCGGCACTCCAGAGACCCAGGACAACCCGGCAACCGTCGCCCCCTGGTTCGCCCGCCCTCCTGCCTTGACTGGCCCGCGTCAAGCGCTGGTTATCGGCGCCGGCCTTGCCGGGTGTGCCAGCGCCGCCAGCCTTGCCGCACGGGGCTGGCAGGTCAGCGTGCTGGAACGCCATGCGACCGTGGCTGCAGAAGCCTCGGGCAATCCACAAGGGGTGCTCTACCTCAAGCTTTCGGCCCATGGCACAGCACTGTCACGTCTGATTCTGAGTGGCTTCGGTTACACCAGACGCCTGCTGCAATGCCTGCAGCGAGGACAGGATTGGGACGCCTGCGGTGTACTGCAACTGGCTTTCGACAGCAAGGAAGAGCAACGCCAGGAAACCCTGGCCAACGCCTTCGACCCGCAACTGCTGCAGCGCCTGAGTCGCGAGCAAGCGCAGGCTGTGGCCGGCGTAGCCCTGGCCAGTGGCGGATTGTTCTACCCGCAGGCGGGGTGGGCGCATCCGCCGGCGTTGTGCCAGGCGCAATTGCAGCACCCCAATATCACCTTGCTGACCCACCACCAGGTGATGCAACTGCGAAAAGTCGATGGCCTGTGGCAGGCCTGGGAGAGCGAGAAATTCCTCGCCAGTGCACCGGTGGTGGTGCTGGCCACTGCCGCCGAAATCCAGCGCTTCGAACCTTGCGCCGGCCTGCCGCTCAAGCGCATACGCGGGCAGATCACCCGCTTGCCAGCTACCGCCCGAAGCCAGACCTTGAACACCGTGGTATGCGCCGACGGCTACGTTGCACCGTCACGAGGCGGCGAGCACACCCTGGGCGCCAGCTTCGACTTCCATAGCATCGACACGACCCCCACCGTCGAAGAGCACATCGGTAACCTGCACCTGCTCGATGAAATCTCCAGCGACCTCGCCGAACGCCTCGACACCCACCAAATCGACCCACACACCCTGCAGGGACGCGCAGCCTTCCGCTGTACCAGCCCAGACTATCTACCAATCGTCGGTCCGCTGGCCGATCGACAAACGTTCGACCAGCAATACGCCGTCCTGGCCAAGGATGCCCGTCAGGTGCCAGAGACGCCCTGCCCCTGGATCGAAGGCTTGTACATCAACAGCGGCCACGGCTCGCGTGGAATCATCACCGCGCCACTGTCCGGCGAAATGATCGCCGCCTGGATCGACAACGCACCACTGCCAGTCCCGCGCGACGTAGCCGAAGCCTGCCACCCCAACCGCTTCATGCTGCGCGAGTTGATTCGCGGAAAAAAAACAGCGCCAACCCCCAAGCCCTGAGCTAGAAGTACTGCAAGCGGCACCTCCCGCTTGCAGTCTTGCAGCTCAAAGCTCGTCGCTACCGGATATAACCAATCGTTCTAAAACTCTCGCCAGCCCGCTCGGTCAGTTTCAATGTGCCCGCGTTTTGGGCACCTTCCCCAACGGCAAAACCGGTAAGGACTTATGTGCGGATTAGCTGGAGAGTTTCGTTTCACCCCTGTTGCCCATCCACCACGCCCGGCGGACCTCGCCGCGGTCGAGCGAATGACCCATCACCTGGCGCCTCGCGGGCCGGATGCCTGGGGCTTTCATAGCCAGGGCCCGATTGCGCTGGGCCATCGTCGGCTGAAAATCATGGATCTGTCCGACGGCTCGGCGCAGCCCATGGTCGATAGTCAGTTAGGTTTATCGCTGGCCTTCAACGGCGCCATCTACAACTTCCCTGAACTGCGCAGCGAGCTTGAAGAGCTCGGTTACGGGTTCTATTCGGACGGCGACACCGAGGTATTGCTCAAGGGCTACCATGCCTGGGGCGCCGATTTGCTGCCGCGCCTGAACGGCATGTTTGCCCTGGCGATCTGGGAGCGCGACACCCAACACCTGTTTCTTGCCCGCGACCGTCTCGGCGTCAAGCCGCTATACCTGTCGCGCAACGGCGAGCGTCTGCGCTTCGCCTCAAGCCTGCCGGCCTTGTTGAAAGGCGGTGACATCAACCCGATGCTCGACCCGGTAGCGCTCAACCATTACCTGAATTTCCATGCGGTGGTGCCTGCACCGCGCACCCTGCTGGCCAATGTGCAAAAGCTCGCGCCAGCCACCTGGATGCGTATCGATGCCCAAGGCCGTGTGGAACAGCAGGTATGGTGGCAGCTGCAGTATGGCCCGCGCACCGACGAGCTGGACCTGAGCCTGGAAGACTGGCGTGACCGCGTACTCGACAGCACCCGCGAAGCCGTGGCGATTCGTCAGCGGGCAGCCGTCGATGTCGGCGTCCTGCTGTCCGGTGGCGTTGATTCGAGCATGCTGGTCGGGCTGCTGCGCGAAGTGGGCGTGGAAGACTTGTCGACCTTTTCCATCGGCTTCGAAGATGCCGGTGGCGAGCGCGGCGACGAATTCCAATACTCGGACCTGATCGCACGCCATTACGGCACACGCCATCATCAGTTACGTATCGACGAGCGAGAAATCATCGAGCAACTACCGGCTGCATTCCGCGCCATGAGCGAGCCGATGGTCAGCCACGACTGTATCGCCTTTTACCTGCTGTCACGGGAGGTAGCCAAACACTGCAAAGTGGTGCAAAGCGGCCAGGGCGCTGACGAGTTGTTCGCCGGTTATCACTGGTACCCGCAGGTCGATGGTGCATCGAACCCTTATGCCGCCTACCGCGACGCCTTTTTCGACCGCAGCTTTGCCGACTACGCCGAGACGGTTCAACAGCCGTGGCGACTCGAGCATGACGCTGCCGGCGACTTTGTCCGCCATCACTTCGCTCAACCCGGCGCCAGCGACGCCGTGGACAAGGCCCTGCGTCTGGACAGCACAGTGATGCTGGTCGATGACCCGGTCAAACGCGTCGACAACATGACCATGGCCTGGGGTCTGGAGGCTCGCACGCCGTTTCTCGATTACCGCCTGGTGGAACTGTCGGCGCGCATCCCGGCACGCTTCAAACTGCCCGATGGAGGCAAGCAGGTGCTCAAGGAAGCGGCACGCCTGGTGATCCCCAGCGAAGTCATCGATCGCAAGAAAGGCTACTTCCCGGTACCGGGCCTCAAGCATTTGCAAGGTGCCACGCTGGACTGGGTGCGCGAACTGTTGCTCGACCCAAGCCAGGATCGCGGCCTGTTCGAACCGGCCGCCCTGGACCGCCTGCTCAGCGACCCTCACGGCCAATTGACGCCGCTGCGCGGTTCGAAGCTCTGGCAACTGGCGGCTTTGAACCTGTGGCTCAGCGAACAAGGAATCTGATCGATGAAAGCCCACGCTTCACCTTATGGTCAGCGCCTGGTTCGCGGCCAGGTACCGTCCTACGAGCGTCTGCAGGCGCAACTGGCTGGCGATGGCAGCGATCCTCACGACCAACCGCGTTCGCTGCATTGCGGCTGGGGGCGCTTGCTGATCGGTCACACCTATCCCGACCCGCAAAGCCTTGCCTGCGCGTTGCAGGATGAGCGTGCCGGCGAACGCGATATCGCCTTGTATGTGGCGGCGCCGCAACAAGTCTTGGCCCAAGCGCCCCAGCAGTTGTTCCTCGACCCCTCCGACACGCTACGCCTGTGGTTCACTGACTACCGTCCGGCGCAGCGGGTGTTTCGTGGCTTTCGTATCCGCCGTGCGCAGAACGACAGTGACTGGCAAGCCATCAACGCCCTGTATCTGGCGCGCAATATGCTGCCGGTCGATCCGGCGCTGCTCACCCCGCGCCACCTCGGCGGCCCGGTGTACTGGTTGGCCGAAGATGAAGATACGGGCGCGGTGATCGGCAGCGTGATGGGCTTGAATCATCACAAGGCTTTTGCCGATCCCGAGCACGGCAGCAGCCTCTGGTGCCTGGCGGTCGACCCACATTGCACCCGGCCTGGGGTGGGCGAAGTGCTGGTGCGGCACTTGATCGAGCATTTCATGAGTCGCGGCTTGAGTTGCCTCGACCTTTCGGTGTTGCACGACAACCGCCAGGCCAAGCGGCTGTATGCGAAATTGGGCTTTCGCACCCTGCCGACCTTCGCGATAAAACGCAAAAACGGCATCAACCAGACCTTGTTCCTCGGACCGAGCCCGGAGACAGGGCTCAATCCATACGCTCGCATCATTGTCGAGGAAGCCTACCGACGCGGCATCGAGGTACAGGTGGATGACGCCGACAGCGGTCTGTTCACGCTCAGCCTAGGTGGTAGGCGGGTACGCTGCCGCGAGTCGTTGAGCGACCTCACCAGCGCCGTGAGCATGACCCTGTGCCAGGACAAGAGCCTGACCCACAAGGTCCTGAAGAGCGCTGGCCTGCAATTGCCGGCACAGCAACTGGCTGGCAACGCTGACGACAACTTGGCCTTTCTCGAAGACCACGGCGCGGTGGTGGTCAAGCCCCTGGATGGCGAGCAAGGCCAGGGGGTGGCCGTCAACCTCACCAGCCTCGAAGAAATCAGTCAGGCGGTGGAAAACGCCCGGCGCTTCGACAGTCGTGTGTTGCTGGAAAGCTTCCACGAAGGCCTGGATCTGCGCATCGTGGTCATTGGCTTTGAGGTGGTGGCTGCCGCCATTCGCCATCCTGCGCACATTGTCGGCGACGGCCAACATGCAGTCGGCGCGCTGATAGAAGCCCAGAGCCGACGCCGCCAGAGCGCTACCGGCGGCGAGAGCCGTATCCCGCTCGACGATGAAACCCAGCGCACCCTGCACGCGGCCGGGGTCGACTACGACACGGTATTGCCTGCCGGCCAGCGCCTGGCGGTACGACGCACTGCCAATCTGCACACCGGCGGTTGCCTGGAGGACGTCACCGAGCGCCTGCACCCGACCCTGGCCGACGCGGCGATCCGCGCCGCGCGCGCCCTGGACATTGCGGTCGTCGGCCTCGACCTGATGGTCACCGCCGCCGACCAGCCCGACCACGTTTTCATCGAAGCCAACGAACGCGCCGGACTGGCTAACCACGAGCCACAACCCACTGCCGAACGCTTCGTCGACCTGCTGTTTCCACACAGCCGGCCGGCACCCTGAGCACAGGAGGATACATGGCTGAACAGCTACCGGAACCTGACCTCAATTACCTGCAAAAAGTCTTGTTGGAGATGCTCGCCATCCCCAGCCCCACCGGTTTTACCGACACCATCGTGCGCTATGTTGCCGAGCGCCTGGAAGAACTCGGTATCCCCTTCGAACTGACCCGCCGCGGTACCATTCGCGCAACCCTGAAAGGTCGCAAGAGCTCGCCGGACCGCGCCGTCTCAGCGCATCTGGACACCATCGGCGCCAGCGTGCGGGCGATCCAGGACAATGGCAGGCTGTCGCTGGCACCGGTAGGCTGCTGGTCGAGCCGCTTCGCCGAAGGCAGCCGCGTCAGCGTCTTCACCGACAACGGGGTACTGCGGGGCAGCGTGTTGCCGCTGATGGCCAGCGGACACGCCTTCAACACCGCCATCGACCAGATGCCAGTGAGTTGGGAGCATGTTGAATTGCGCCTGGATGCCTACTGCGCCACCCGTGCCGATTGCCAGACCCTGGGGATCGACATCGGCGACTTCGTGGCCTTCGATCCATTGCCGGAATTTACCGAAAGCGGCCATATCAGTGCCCGTCACCTGGACGACAAGGCCGGCGTCGCAGCACTGCTGGCGTCACTCAAGGCCATCGTCGACAGCGGCGCACAACCCTTGATCGACTGCCATCCGCTGTTCACCATCACCGAGGAAACCGGCTCAGGCGCGGCGGCTGCCTTGCCCTGGGACGTCAGCGAATTCGTCGGTATCGACATTGCGCCTGTCGCCCCCGGTCAACACTCCAGCGAGCATGCCGTGAGCGTCGCCATGCAGGACTCGGCGGGGCCCTATGACTATCACTTGTCACGGCATTTGCTCAAACTTGCCCGCGACAACGAACTGCCTGCGCGCCGCGACCTGTTTCGCTACTACTTCAGCGATGCCCACTCGGCAATTACCGCAGGCCACGATATTCGCACTGCGTTATTGGCTTTTGGTTGCGATGCCACCCACGGTTACGAACGAACGCATATCGACAGCCTGGCTGCCCTGAGCCGGTTACTGACCGCCTACCTGCTCAGTCCGCCGGTGTTCGCCAGCGATTCGCACGCCACCGGCAGTTCCCTGGAAAGCTTCAGCCACCAGTTGGAACACGACACCCAGATGGAAAGTGACACGCGCGTGCCGGCAGTCGACAGTCTGGTAGGCAACAAGGGTTAGCGCCTACACAGTACGGGCAGGTTTGGCGTAGCATGCGGGCTTATTTCGCCAAACCTGCGCTGATTATGCTGATTCCCTACGACCAACTGGAAGCCGAAACCCTCACCCGCCTGATCGAGGACTTCGTCACGCGCGACGGCACCGACAACGGTGACGACACGCCGCTGGAAACCCGCGTGTTGCGCGTACGCCAAGCGCTGGCGAAGAAACAGGCGTTTATCCTCTTCGATCTGGAAAGCCAGCAATGCCAGCTGTTAGCCAAGCACGACGTGCCCAAGGAATTGTTCGACTGATCAACTCGGGTTCTTGGCTACCTTTTCGGCTATTCGTCGGTAGATCTCGGCGCGGTGCACTTCGATTTCACGGGGTGCACTGATACCAAAGCGCACCACATTGCCCTCCACCGACAGCACCTTGACCTTGATTTTCTCGTCAATAGTGATGACTTCGCCAACTTCGCGGCCTATTACCAACATGCTCCGATCCTCCACTAAGCTGAGAATTCGGAGACTGCACGGGGTGTCAGAGCGCTTCAATACTCCGCTGGTCAAATAGACCGATCCCACTAAATCTGGCGATAACTCCTACAGATTTTCGACGTCTGAGCCAGCTCAGGCACTCTGCAACCGTGGCCCCAGCACGATGATGCTTGCGCCCAGCACACACAGCAACGCACCGATCCAGTCGCTACCCAAGGGCCGCGCCCGCTCGACCAGCGCCAGCCAGAGCAATGAAGTGACGATATAGATCCCACCGTAGGCGGCGTAGGCGCGCCCGGCATAGGCCGCTTCGACGCGCGTCAGAATCAGCGCGAACAGGGTCAGGCTCAAAAGCGCTGGCGCAATCCACCAGCCGCTTTTGCCTAATCGCAGCCACATGTAAAAGGCGTAGCAACCGGCGATTTCAAAAACCGCCGCCAGAAAAAACAACACGTAATTGATCACACCGGGAATCCCGCGCCAACTGAACAGGGCCCTAGGATAGCCGATCAGGTCCCGCGCCAGTGGCATGCACCCCGCCTGTATTACACCGCGTGCTTGGCTTTGGCGCGCATTTTTTCTGCCATGACGGCCATCTCGTCATAGATCAGTTGCGGGTTGCGCTGCTTGAGCTTCCAGGCTTCGCGTCCCTGCTCGTGAGGCAGAATCAGGAACTGGCCCTGAGCAACCTGCTGGTAGATGTACTCGGCGATATCGGCGGCGGTAATCGGCGAACTTTCAAGCAGCTTGCCGACTTGCGCCTTCATCGCCGGGGTCGGGCCCCGGAACGAGTCCAGCAGGTTGGTCTGGAAGAACGACGGACACACCACGTGCACGGCGACTTGCTGCTGGCGTAGCTCAATCAACAGGCTTTCCGAAAGCGCCAGCACACCCGCCTTGGCCACGTTGTAGTTGCTCATGGCCGGCCCCTGCATCAACGCCGCCATCGAGGCAATATTGATGATCCGGCCTTTGCTGCGTTCGAGCATCGGTAGAAATGCCTTGCAGCCCTTGACCACGCCCATCAGGTTGATCGACAGCTGCCACTCCCAATCCTCCAGCGACAACTCAGCAAAGAAGCCACCGGCAGCAACACCTGCGTTGTTGACGATGACGTCGATACCGCCAAACTTTTCCTCGCAGGCCTGGGCCAGTGCAGTCAGTTGGCTGTAGTCGCGCACATCGCAGCGCTGCACGAAACCCTGGCCGCCCGCCTGGCTGACCAATACCAGGGTTTCCTTGAGGCCAGCCTCGTTGACATCCGCCAACGCCAGTTGCCAGCCCTCGCGCGCCCAACGTAGCGCGATCTCCCGACCCAGGCCCGAGCCTGCGCCAGTAATCATCATGCGATTTTGCATAGACGGATGCCTTGTACCGTTCTGAAAGTTAGCGCCAGTGTAGCGAAGGCATGGGCAGCCCCCACGCTCTATCAGGATGCTGAATGGCACAGGCAAACAGCGATGAAAGCAGAATTAAACTTTTCGCTGCGCACAGGAGTCGGAATTAACAAGCGGGCATGAAACCCATGACCGATTAGATGGATTGTACCGATACGCCTACTCCCTCAAGTCAAACAAGGAAATTGCCATGGGCACCATTCTCATCATCATTCTGATACTGCTGCTGATCGGTGGTTTACCCGTCTTCCCGCACTCCAGAAGTTGGGGCTATGGCCCGTCCGGTATCATCGGTACGGTTCTTATTATTCTGTTGATCCTATTGCTACTAGGCAAAATCTAGACACAGCAAAAAGCCGCACGCCAACGCAGTACACAGACTGCAGTAACGTGCGGCTTGAGGTGTTCAGTTGGTGATTAATAAGGCAGCCCCTGAACCCAGGGGCTGCCTTGTTACTTAGTGCGAGACTGCACCGCTGGCACCCAAGCCAGTCTGTGAACGAACAAACTGTGGGAAGAACAACGCACGTTCCTCGTCAGCTGCCTTGGACTTGTCAGTGATCGAGAAGAACCAGATCCCTGCGAAGGCAATCAGCATCGAGAACAGTGCGGGGTACTCGTACGGGTAGATCGCTTTCTCGTGACCGAGGATTTGCACCCAGATGGTTGGGCCGAGAATCATCAGTGCCACGGCGCTGATCAGACCCAACCAGCCACCGATCATGGCGCCACGGGTGGTCAGTTTTTTCCAGTACATCGAGAGCAGCAGTACCGGGAAGTTGCAGCTGGCAGCAATCGAGAACGCCAGGCCGACCATGAAGGCAATGTTCTGGCTTTCGAAAAGAATACCCAGGCCGATCGCCAGAATTGCCAGGGCAATGGTGGTGATTTTCGAGACACGGATTTCATCTTTCTCGTTCGCCTTGCCCTTCTTGATCACGCTGGCGTACAGGTCATGGGACACCGCGGAAGCACCGGCCAGGGTCAGGCCGGCCACTACTGCCAGAATGGTCGCGAAGGCAACCGCCGAAATGAAGCCGAGGAACACGCTGCCACCGACGGCGTCAGCCAGGTGCACCGCTGCCATGTTGTTGCCGCCGATCAGGGCGCCAGCGGCGTCCTTGAAGTCCGGGTTGGTGCTGACCAGCAGAATCGCGCCGAAGCCGATGATAAAGGTCAGGATGTAGAAGTAACCGATGAAACCAGTCGCGTAGAGAACGCTCTTGCGTGCTTCCTTGGCATCGCTGACGGTGAAGAAGCGCATCAGGATGTGCGGCAAGCCAGCGGTACCGAACATCAGTGCCAGACCGAGCGAGAACGCCGAAATAGGATCTTTGACCAATCCGCCAGGGCTCATGATTGCTTCACCTTTAGGGTGAACATCAATGGCTTGGGAGAACAGGGCGTTGAAGTCGAAGTTGACGTGTTTCATTACCATCAGCGCCATGAAGCTGGCACCGGAGAGCAACAGTACGGCCTTGATGATCTGCACCCAGGTGGTGGCCAGCATGCCGCCGAACAGCACGTACATGCACATCAGGATACCGACCAGAATCACTGCGACATGGTAGTCCAGACCGAACAGCAGCTGGATCAGCTTGCCAGCACCCACCATTTGCGCGATCAGGTAGAACGCCACCACCACCAGCGAGCCTGAGGCCGACAGGGTGCGGATTTCTTTCTGGCCAAGGCGATACGAGGCGACGTCGGCAAAGGTGTATTTACCGAGGTTACGCAGGCGCTCGGCAATCAGGAAGAGAATGATCGGCCAGCCGACCAGAAAGCCGATCGAGTAGATCAGGCCATCGTAGCCAGAGGTGAACACCAGGGCGGAAATACCCAGGAAGGAGGCTGCCGACATGTAGTCACCGGCAATCGCCAGGCCGTTCTGGAAACCGGTGATACGGCCGCCGGCTGCGTAGTAGTCGGAGGCAGAGTTGTTGCGCTTGGAAGCCCAGTAGGTGATGCACAGCGTTGCACCGACGAAGGCGACGAACATGAGGATCGCAGCCATGTTCAAAGGTTGCTTGTGCACCTCGCCGGTAAGGGCGTCGGCGGCCCAGACGGCAGGTGCGAAAACGCCGAAGGCCAGAGTTGCCAGAAGACGCCGGATCATTGCTGTGCCTCCTTGAGAATCGCTTTGTTCATCTCGTCGAACTCGCCGTTGGCGCGACGCACATAGATCGCCGTCAGCACGAATGCCGAAAGGATCAGGCCAACACCGAGGGGGATTCCCCAGGTAATCGAAGAGTCAGGGCTGAGCTTGGCACCCAATACATGCGGGCCATAAGCGATCAACAGGATGAAAGCGGAGTAGAGACCGAGCATGATCGCCGAGAGAATCCAGGCGAAACGTTCGCGTTTTGACACCAGCTCCTTGAACCGCGGGCTGTTTTGTATCGAGAGATAAATGCTGTCGTTCATTGTTTTTGTCCTCGCAGCACAGATTAGGTAGTACCCGCTCCACTTTATGCTGCCTTTGGACGCACTCCAGACGACCTTAGTCTTAGATGCAAAACTGTTTTACCGATTCGGTAATAGCCAGGAACGACAAGGACCGCAGCACTGTTGTCAGTGCTGCGGCCCTGGAGGGTGCGCGATAGAGGCTTCAGGCTATTATTTGGCGATCCATTCCGCGACGCGTTCGGGGTGTTTGGCCACCCATTCCTTGGCTGCAGCTTCAGGCTTTGCGCCCTCTTGAATGGCCAACATGACCTCGCCGATTTCATCCTTGGACTGCCACTGGAACTTCTTCAGGAAGGCCGCGACTTCGGGCGCCTTCTTATCCAGGTCTTTACTGCCGATGCTGTTGACCGTTTCAGCGGCGCCATAAACGCCTTTCGGATCGTCGAGGAACTTGAGTTTCCACTTGGCAAACATCCAGTGCGGCACCCAACCGGTGACGGCGATGGATTGCTGCTTGGCATAGGCGCGGCCCAGTTCGGCGGTCATCGCTGCGCCGGAGCTGGCCTGCAGTTTGTAGCCGGTCAGGTCGTAGTCCTTGATCGCCTGATCGGTCTTGAGCATCACCCCCGAGCCTGCATCGATGCCGACGATTTTGTGTTTGAAGCTGTCGTCAGTCTTCAGATCGGCCAGCGATTGTGCCTTGACGTACTCGGGGACGATCAGGCCGATCTTGGCGTCTTTGAAGTTGGGGCCGTAGTCGACAACGTTATCTTTGTTCTTGGTCCAGTAATCACCATGGGTGACCGGCAACCAGGCCGAGAGCATGGCGTCGAGCTTCCCGGTGGCAACACCCTGCCACATGATGCCGGTGGCGACGGCCTGCAGTTTGACGTCATAACCGAGCTTCTGCCTGATCACTTCGGCAGCCACGTTGGTGGTGGCGACACTGTCAGACCACCCATCGACGTAGCCGATGCTCACTTCCTTGGCCGACGCGTGTGCAGCGCCAATGGCCATTACCAGGGCTGTGCCCACCCCCAGGAGTCGTCGCATTTTCATCAAAGCTTCCCCTCGTCACGTCACGGAAGTTGCATCATCAACCGCTACCGCCCTCTGACCTGCTCTGGCAACGACCTTTAGGCATCGAGAAGCGACATCACATCGCCAGCAACTAGTGCCGTTACATGAAGCAACATGCAGCCTGGCCAAGTTTTCCGCCCAAGGCTTTAGCCCGGCTCATTTGCAGGTACTATTGGCGGCTTTGCTCCCTGACGGTCCGATCCATGTCCCCGACTGCCCGCTTCCCCTTGTTGCCGTATCTATTCGCCTGCCTGCTTGGCCTGTTTGCATTGGCAGGCCTCTGGTATGGACTGGGCCAGCCGGTGGTCCTGCCGGATGCCGCCAGTGCCTCGCACAAATTGCAGTGCGCCTCCTACACCCCGTTCGACAAGGACCAATCGCCGTTCGACCAGCCATTCAAACTGCGCCCGGCGCGCATGGACGCCGACCTGGCATTGCTTTCCCAGCGCTTCGAATGCATTCGCACCTATTCGATGACGGGGCTGGAGGCCATTCCCGAGCTTGCTCGCAAGCATGGCTTGAAAGTCATGCTCGGCGCCTGGATCAACGCCAATCCGGTCGATACGCAAAAAGAGGTCAACGCCCTGATTGCCTCGGCCAACGCCAACCCGGATGTGGTCAAAGCAGTAATCGTCGGCAACGAAGCCCTGCTGCGCAAGGAAGTGACCGGCCCGCAATTGGCTGCATTGATCAAACAGGTGAAAAGCCAGGTCAGTGTGCCGGTGACGTATGCCGACGTCTGGGAGTTCTGGCTGCAGCATCCGGAAATCGCCCCCACCGTAGACTTTCTCACCATCCACCTGCTGCCTTACTGGGAAGATGATCCCAAGGGCATCGACGATGCCCTGGTGCACGTCGGTGAGATTCGCCAGGTGTTCGGCAACCGCTTTGCGCCCAAGGATATCGTCATCGGTGAAACCGGATGGCCCAGTGAGGGTCGCCAACGCGAAACCGCATTGCCTAGCCGGGTGAATGAAGCGCGGTTCATTCGCGGTTTCGTCACCATGGCCGAACAGAACGGCTGGCATTACAACCTGATCGAAGCCTTCGACCAACCCTGGAAACGTGCCAGCGAAGGCGCGGTAGGGGGTTACTGGGGCCTGTACGATGCAGACCGCCAGGACAAGGGCATTCTCGAAGGCCCGGTGAGCAATCTGCTGTTCTGGCCTCAATGGTTGATCGCAGGCGTACTGGTGTTTGCTGCCACTCTGCTGCTGGCCGGTCGTGTACGCGGCACCCGCGCAGCCTTGTTGCTGCCGATACTGGCAGCCCTTGGTGCCGCGAGCCTTGGTCTTTGGGGTGAGCTGGTACGAATCAACAGCCGCTTTGTTGGCGAATGGATCTGGGCGGTGTTGCTGGCGGGGTTGAACCTGCTTGTCCTGGCCCACGCGGCGCTGGCGCTGGCGCAACGTGACGGATGGCGCGAGCGGCTCTTTGTCTGGCTTGAGGCGCGCGCTGGCTGGTGGCTGCTGGCGGCAGGTTTTGCTGCGGCGGTGAGCATGCTGGCGCTGGTGTTTGACCCGCGCTATCGCAGCTTCCCGAGCGCTGCATTGATTCTGCCGGCGGTGGTCTACCTGCTGCGTCCGGTGCGCGGACCGCGGGCAGAAATAGCCTTGCTGGCCTTTATTGTTGGCGCAGGTATCGCCCCGCAACTGTACCGTGAAGGTTTGAGCAACCAGCAGGCGCTGGTATGGGCGGGCGTCAGTGTGCTGATGGTAGCGGCGTTGTGGCGCAGTCTACGGGCTCGTGTTCAGGGATAACGCAAGGTTGGGAGAGCGCGTCTTTTGAGGCCGCTCTTGCCCGCGATGGGACTGCTATGCAGTCCTTCGCGGCTGAATCGGCTCCCACGAGGGAGAATTCTTCATTAGCGCGAGCGGCGCACCAGGCGCAATCCTGCCAGTACCACTGCAAACACCGCGATGCTGGCGGTGTACAAAACCAGCGCCGGAATCCCGAAGACCAAGGCCAGTACCGCCAGGCACCAACCCGCTCGGGCAGGCAGCACTTGTGCCAGTAACGCAAGACCGAGCGCGGTCCAGGCGATAACCCGAAAGTGAATCATCAACCCCAAAGTAGAGCGTGCCTGGCATTCCCACAGTTGCGCCTGCTCGGCACAGATACCCACCCATTGGGCATCTTCCATCAGCACATAACGCACCCCGTAACTGGCCGCTAGCCACAAGGGCACAAATAGCAACAATAGGATCAGCGGCAAACGGCGAGACATGCAATGCTCCGGAATCTTCGAATTCGGCGCCCAGCATAATGGTCCGAGCCGTCTATGCAAGGCAAAAGCGCCAAGCTCGGCTACTTTGAACTGAAGATAAATGGAACCAATTGTTGCCGCACTACAGATGAAAGCGGCAACATCTGGGACGATAAATGCCGGAGCGCCAGGCAACTTTGCCAGGGACATCATGGTCCTAGCCTGCGTTACGCAATTTGCAGTTGCCTTTTTTGGGGATCCGTCATGCTTCGATTACTACGCCTCGCTGCCCTCGCGGGCGGCATTTTCCTGAGTGCGTCCGCTTCGGCACAAGATATCGATGCCGCCAGTTACGGCTATCCGCTGACCAATCCGTTTGAAGCGACCATCGCCACCACGCCCCCGGACCTACGTCCGGAATTGCCCACCGACGATGATATCTCTCAATCCGACTACAGCCTGAATCTGCGTCCGGAGCGTGCCTTCACCCTCCCCGATAATTTCTGGGCAGTGAAGAAACTCAAGTACCGCCTGGCTAGACAAGACCACCCGGCCCCCCTGATATTTCTCATTGCCGGTACAGGCGCACCCTACTCCAGCAGTATCAACGAATACCTCAAGCGGCTTTTTTACAAAGCCGGTTACCACGTGGTGCAGTTGTCCTCGCCAACCAGCTTCGACTTCATCACCTCGGCGTCGCGCTACGCCACGCCGGGCATTAGCCAGGACGATGCCGAAGACCTCTACCGGGTCATGCAAGCTGTGCGCGCCCAACATCCGCGATTGCCGGTGACCGAGTACTACCTCAGTGGTTACAGCCTGGGGGCACTGGATGCCGCGTTCGTCAGTCACCTGGATGAAACCCGACGCAGCTTCAACTTCAAGCGCGTGCTGCTGCTCAACCCACCTGTCAATCTGTACACCTCGATCAGCAACCTCGACAAGATGGTGCAAACCGAGGTCAAGGGCGTCAGCACCAGCACCACCTTCTATGAACTGGTACTGAGCAAGCTCACCCGCTACTTCCAGCAGAAAGGCTACATCGACCTCAACGACGCCCTGCTCTATGACTTCCAGCAATCGCGGCAACATCTGAGCAACGAACAGATGGCAATGCTCATCGGCACCTCGTTTCGCTTCTCTGCCGCCGACATCGCCTTCACCTCCGATCTGATCAATCGTCGCGGGCTGATCATTCCGCCCAAGTATCCGATTACCGAGGGCAGTAGCCTCACGCCGTTTTTCAAGCGTGCGCTGCAATGTGACTTCGACTGCTACCTGACCGACCAGGTCATTCCCATGTGGCGCGCACGCACCGATGGCGGCAGCTTGTTGCAACTGGTCGATCAGGTCAGCCTCTATGCGCTCCAGGACTACCTGCAAAAAAGCCCGAAAATAGCCGTGATGCACAACGCTGATGACGTCATTCTCGGCCCCGGCGACATTGGCTTTTTGCGCAAGACCTTTGGCGATCGCTTGACCCTTTACCCCCACGGCGGCCATTGCGGCAACCTCAACTACCGCGTCAACAGCGACGCCATGCTGGAGTTTTTCCGTGGTTAAACACCTATTGATTGCCACCGCACTGTTTGCCAGCGCCCTGGCCCAGGCTGATGAAGTCGCGCCGCGTGCCAGCGTGGTCGAAGCCGATGGCTTCACCGAGCCACTCAAGGAATTGAAATTCAACCCGGGGCTGGACCAGCGAGAGTTCGAACGCTCTACCCTGGCGGCACTCAACGTCTACGACCCGCTGGAGTCGATGAACCGGCGGATATACCACTTCAACTATCGCTTCGATCAGTGGGTGTTCCTGCCAGTAGTCGATGGCTATCGCTACATCACCCCAAGCTTTGTGCGCACCGGGGTCAGCAACTTCTTCAGCAACCTGAGCGATGTGCCCAACTTGCTCAACAGCCTGCTGCAGTTCAAGGGCCAGCGCTCAATGGAGATCACCGCACGCTTGCTGCTCAATACCACCATCGGCGTTGGCGGGCTGTGGGACCCGGCAACGAAAATGGGCTTGCCCTACCAAGGCGAAGACTTCGGTCAGACCCTGGGTTTCTACGGCGTGCCGGACGGTCCTTACTTGATGTTGCCAATCCTGGGCCCTTCGAACTTGCGTGACACCAGCGGGCTGGTGGTCGATTACAGCGCTGAGAACTGGATCAATTACCTCAATGTCGCCGAAGTCAGCAGCAACCATCCAGAAGTGTGGATTTTGCGCGCGATCGACAAGCGCTACACCACCAACTTCCGCTATGGGCAACTGAACTCGCCATTCGAGTATGAAAAAGTCCGCTACGTGTACACCGCAGCGCGTCATCTACAAATCGCCGAGTAATCCTGCTCAGCCAGCGGCCTGGGGCAAGCCGAGGAAGTTGCACAACTCCCGACGCTTGGCCAGGGCATCGCGACGCCCCAGCTCGATCAGCTCACTGCAGTAGCCCGCCTCGAACAACAGGTAGCTGAGCACACCGGCACCGCTGGTTTTCGTCGCCCCCGGGCCACGCAGAAACAGGCGCAGCGCCGCAGGTAGCTCGCGTCGATGGCGTGCAGCGATTTCATCCAGCGGCTGACTCGGGGCCACCACCAATACATCGACTGGCGCCAGGCCAAGGCGACGGCGTTCCAGGTGCTCGGGCATCAGGTGGCTGAGGTGGTTCAGGCGCTGCAACAGCTCAATGTCGTCCTCCAGGCTGTCGATGAAGGTGCTGTTGAGCATATGCCCGCCGATCTGCGCCAGGCTCGGTTGCTGACCGCTGAACACCCGCGCCCGCGACTCACCCTCCAGCGGCCGCTGAGGGTTGCCGCTGACCCCGACCACCAGCACGCGGCTGGCCCCCAGGTGCAGCGCCGGGCTGATGGGCGCCGATTGGCGAACCGCACCGTCACCAAAGTATTCCTCGCCCAACTTGACTGGCGCAAACAACAGCGGAATGGCTGAGCTGGCCAGCAAGTGTTCGACGCTCAAGCGCGTCGGCAAGCCGATGCGACGGTGGCGCAGCCAGGGATCGATCGCGCCCTTGCCCTGAAAGAAGGTGACAGCCTGACCCGACTCATAACCGAAGGCTGTGACCGCCACCGCATGCAGGTGCTGCTGTTCGAGCGCCTGGGCGATACCGTTGATGTCCAGGTGTTCGTTGAGCAACTGACGCAACGGCGAACTGTCCAGCAGCGCCACCGGCACCGGCGCGCCCAGGCCGAGAAGGCTATGCCCGACAAAGCGGCTAGCCTGGCGAATGACCCCGGGCCAATCGCTGCGCAGTACCTGGTGACTGCGAAAACCCTGCCAGAAACTGGTCAGGCGGCGGATGGCATCGGCAAAATGCATGGCGCCACTGGCCAGGGTCACAGCGTTGATTGCCCCGGCGGATGTACCGACGATCACGGGAAACGGATTGCCAGCATTGGCAGGCAGAAGATCGGCGATCCCGGCCAGCACACCCACCTGGTAGGCGGCGCGGGCGCCACCGCCGGAGAGGATCAATCCTGTGATCGGTTGTGCTGACATGGTGTCTCTCAAGAAAAATATCGGCCCGCGAATGGCTTCAACGCCGCTTGTCGTAGAGCTTCGGCGCCCCCGGCGGCCGTGACTTGAAACGTCGGTGAGCCCACAGGTACTGCTCGGGGCATTCGCGCAGAGCACTTTCGATCCACTGGTTGATGCGCAGGCAATCGGCCTCTTCAGTCTCGCCGGGGAAGTCCGCCAGCGGTGGATGAATCACCAGCCGGTAACCGCTGCCATCAGCCAGGCGCTGCTGAGTGAAGGGAATCACCCGGGCCTTGCCCAGACGGGCAAATTTGGTGGTCGCCGTGACCGTCGCCGCCTCGATACCGAACAACGGCACGAACAGGCTTTGCTTGGCGCCATAATCCTGGTCGGGTGCGTACCAGATTGCGCGTCCGGCGCGCAGCAGCTTGAGCATGCCGCGCACGTCCTCGCGCTCTACGGCAAGCGAGTCGAGGTTGTGCCGCTCGCGGCCGCGCCGCTGAATGAAGTCGAACACAGGGTTGCCGTGCTCGCGGTACATACCGTCGATGGTGTGTTCCTGGCCAAGCAGGGCTGCGCCGATTTCCAGGGTGGTGAAATGCAAGGCCATCAGAATGGCCCCTTGGCCTTCACGCTGGGCAGCCTGCAAATGCTCCAATCCTTCAATATGGGCCAGGCGTGCCAAGCGGGCTTTTGGCCACCACCAGCTCATGGCCATTTCGAAGAAGGCGATGCCGGTGGAGGCAAAATTTTCCTTGAGCAGACGCTTGCGCTCGACGGACGGTAGTTCCGGGAAACACAGCTCCAGATTGCGCGCAGCAATATACCGACGCTCACCGGCCACCCGATACATCAAGGCACCCAAAGCGCGCCCGATAACCAGCAAAACCCGGTACGGCAGCTGCACGATCAGCCACAACAGGCCCAGGCCCAACCATAGCGGCCAGAAACGCGGGTGGAGAAAATAACGACGAAAACGCGGGCGATCCATTAAAGATTCCGGAATGACAATGGCCGTGCATTCTACAACGGTTCGGCACGGGTTGCGGCTAACCGGCGTTCTCGTTATAAGTCAGGGCACTTTTTCGCAACAAGCCGTCCAATGCAGACCATGAGCCAAACCCAAACGTCAGACCAAGACCCCGTGTTCCAGCTCAAGGGCAGCATGCTTGCCATTACTGTGCTTGAGCTCGCCCGGAACAACCTCGAAAGCCTCAACCGGCAGTTGGCGGCCAAGGTCGCCCAGGCGCCCAATTTTTTCAGCAACACGCCGCTGGTGCTGGCCCTGGACAAACTTCCGGCAAGCGAAGGCGCAGTTGATCTGCCAGGGCTGATGCGCGTCTGCCGCCATCATGGCCTGCGTACCCTGGCCATCCGTGCCAGCCGCATCGAAGACATCGCCGCGGCGATTGCCATCGACCTGCCGGTGCTGCCGCCGTCAGGCGCTCGCGAACGTGCAGTCGAACCGGAGCCTGAGGTCAAGCCTGCTCCGGCGCCACCACCGCCCCCCGCGCCTGCCCCGGAGCCTGCGATCAAGCCGACCAAGATCATCACCACGCCGGTACGTGGCGGTCAGCAGATCTACGCCCAGGGTGGCGATTTGATAGTAGTGTCGTCGGTCAGCCCGGGCGCGGAACTTCTCGCCGATGGCAACATCCATGTGTACGGTGCAATGCGTGGCCGTGCACTGGCCGGGATCAAGGGCAATACCCGTGCGCGCATTTTCTGCCAGCAGCTGACCGCCGAAATGGTCTCGATCGCCGGACAGTACAAGGTCTCCGAAGACTTGCGCCGCGATCCGCTATGGGGGGCCGGTGTGCAGATCAGCCTGTCTGGTGACGTGTTGAACATCACCCGTCTTTAACGGATACTTGCCGCCATTTTCTGCGCAACTTTTTTCGATGTTGCCGTTTTTTTTGTATTTTTGGGACTCGACGTCCTTTTTCATTAGGGGTGAAGCACCTTGGCCAAGATTCTCGTGGTTACATCCGGCAAGGGTGGTGTGGGTAAGACCACCACCAGCGCCGCTATTGGTACCGGCCTCGCACTGCGTGGCCACAAGACAGTCATCGTCGACTTCGACGTCGGCCTGCGTAACCTCGACCTGATCATGGGCTGCGAGCGCCGCGTGGTGTACGACTTCGTCAACGTGGTAAACGGCGAAGCCAACCTGCAACAGGCGCTGATCAAGGATAAACGCCTTGAGAACCTCTATGTCCTGGCCGCCAGCCAGACCCGTGACAAAGATGCGCTGACCCAGGAAGGCGTTGAAAAGGTCCTGATGCAGCTCAAGGAAGACTTCGAATACGTGGTCTGCGACTCCCCGGCCGGTATCGAGAAAGGTGCCCACCTGGCGATGTACTTCGCCGACGAGGCCATCGTCGTGACCAACCCGGAAGTCTCCTCCGTACGTGACTCGGACCGCATGCTAGGCCTGCTGGCGAGCAAATCGCGCCGCGCCGAACGCGAAGAAGATCCGATCAAAGAACACCTGCTGATCACCCGCTACCATCCAGAGCGCGTGAGCCAGGGCGAAATGCTTGGCGTTGAAGACGTCAAGGAAATCCTCTCGGTTGCCCTGTTGGGCGTGATTCCGGAATCCCAGGCGGTGCTCAAGGCATCCAACCAGGGTGTCCCGGTCATCCTCGACGACCAGAGCGATGCAGGCCAGGCGTACAGCGATACTGTCGACCGCCTGTTGGGCAAAAATGTGGAACATCGGTTCCTTGATGTTAAGAAGAAGGGATTCTTCGAGCGCCTGTTTGGAGGCAACTAACCAATGAACCTTTTTGACTTCTTTCGTGCCAGCAAAAAAGTAAGCACCGCCTCGGTCGCGAAAGAGCGTCTACAGATCATCGTGGCGCACGAGCGCGGTCAGCGCAGTACTCCGGACTACTTGCCAGCCTTGCAGAAGGAACTGGTGGAGGTAATCCGCAAATACGTCAACATCGGCTCCGATGATGTGCATGTCGCTCTGGAAAATCAGGGCAGCTGCTCAATCCTGGAACTCAACATCACCCTGCCCGATCGTTGATCGGCGCTTACGGGTAACCTGCCACGGCGATGGCTGGTGCTTGTGTAGAAGCGGGCTTGCCCCGCGATAGCGATGTAACTGAACAATCGCAATCGCAAGGCAAGCCCGTTTACACATAGGCGTCAGTCGCCGCCGTTGGCGTTTGCAGAGAACACGCAATGCCGCTGTCCAATGTTCAAGTCCTCTTCGAAGACGCTGCCATCCTGGTGATAAACAAGCCGACCTTGCTGTTGTCGGTGCCTGGGCGCGCCGACGACAACAAGGATTGCCTGATCACTCGCCTGCAGGAAAACGGCTATCCCGATGCCCTGATTGTCCATCGTCTGGATTGGGAAACCTCGGGCATCATCCTCCTGGCCCGCGACGCCGATAGCCATCGCGAGCTGTCCCGGCAGTTTCATGACCGTGAAACCGAGAAGGCCTACACCGCCCTGTGCTGGGGTCAGCCGGAGCTCGACAGCGGCAGTATCGATCTGCCGCTGCGCTACGATCCGCCGACCAAGCCACGGCATGTGGTCGACCACGAACAAGGCAAGCATGCCCTGACCTTCTGGCGCATTGTCGAACGCTGTGGCGATCATTGCCGCGTGGAACTGACGCCGATCACCGGGCGTTCGCATCAGTTGCGCGTACACATGCTTTCGATTGGCCACCCGCTGCTCGGTGACCGCCTGTACGCCTACCCCGAAGCCCTCGCTGCCCATGAGCGCCTGTGCCTGCACGCGAGCATGCTCAGCTTTACCCACCCGGTTTCCGGGGAGCGCCTGCGCTTCGAGTGCCCGGCCCCGTTCTAATACAGCGCACCGCGGCGCCAGCCCGCCTCCAGACCGTTTGGGAGCGGGCTTGCGCCACGACAGGCACGCCACAAATCCGCCGCCAAGTACGTTAAACTCGCGCCACTGCTGTCTGGAGTGACCTATGCGCGAAGCACTGAATCAAGGCCTGATCGACTTTCTCAAGGCCTCCCCCACCCCCTTTCATGCCACCGCGGCCTTGGCCCAGCGCCTTGAAGCTGCCGGTTACCAGCGCCTGGACGAGCGCGATAGCTGGGCTACCGTGGCCGGCGGTCGTTATTACCTGACCCGCAACGATTCTTCGATTATCGCCTTCAAGCTCGGTCGTCACTCGCCGCTGCTCGACGGCATTCGCCTGGTGGGTGCGCACACCGACAGCCCGTGCCTGCGGGTCAAGCCACAACCCGAACTGCAGCGCCACGGCTTCTGGCAGTTGGGCGTGGAAGTCTACGGTGGCGCCCTGCTCGCGCCCTGGTTCGACCGCGACCTGTCCCTGGCCGGACGCGTAACGTTCCGGCGCGACGGCAAGGTCGAAAGTCAGTTGGTTGACTTCAAGCTGCCGATTGCAGTCATTCCAAACCTGGCGATCCACCTCAATCGCACCGCCAACGAAGGCTGGGCGATCAACCCGCAGACCGAACTGCCACCGATCCTGGCCCAGGTTGCAGGCGACGAGCGCGTCGACTTCCGCGCCCTGCTCACCGACCAACTGGCCCGCGAGCATGATCTGAACGCCGATGTGGTGCTGGACTACGAGCTGAGTTTCTACGACACCCAGAGCGCAGCCCTGGTTGGCCTGCACGGTGAGTTCATCGCCGGTGCGCGCCTGGACAACCTGTTGTCCTGCTACGCCGGCTTGCAGGCTTTGCTCAACGCCGACAGCGAGGAAACTTGCGTACTGGTGTGCAACGACCATGAAGAAGTCGGCTCCTGCTCGGCCTGCGGCGCCGATGGCCCGATGCTGGAACAGACCCTGCGCCGCCTGATGCCCGATGGCGACGACTTCGTGCGCGCCATCCAGCGCTCGCTGCTGGTCTCGGCCGACAACGCTCACGGCGTCCACCCCAACTATGCCGACAAGCACGATGGCAACCATGGCCCGAAACTCAATGCCGGCCCGGTCATCAAGGTCAACAACAACCAGCGCTACGCGACCAACAGCGAGACCGCGGGTTTCTTCCGCCATTTGTGCATGGCCGAAGAGGTGCCGGTGCAAAGTTTTGTCGTGCGCAGCGACATGGGGTGTGGCTCGACCATCGGCCCGATCACCGCCAGCCACCTGGGTGTACGTACCGTGGATATCGGCTTGCCGACCTTTGCCATGCACTCGATTCGTGAACTCTGCGGCAGTCAGGACCTGGCCCATCTGGTAAAGGTACTCACTGCTTTCTACCGCAGTCGCGACCTTCCATAGCGTTGCAGCGCACGTCGTTTTGCGGCGACCTTGTTTTGTCGCATCCGTGTCGCCGCCAAGGCCGACACCCACACGAACCCGGACAACCGGGTTCGTGCCCCATCACTGACCTCAATCACCCCTTGTGCCGGTGTTTCCCGCTATCCTTGAACATAAATTCGAATTCAAGGACCTTGCCGCATGTCAGCTTTTCAATCCCTGTTCCTTCCCGTTATGGCCGGCCTGATCATGCTGACCGTGGGCTTCAACTTCCGCGACCGTAATTTTGGCGTGGTGATGATGTGGATCGGCACCCTCGGCATGATTGGCATCATGTGCTGGAAGATCCTCGAGAAACTCAACTGACAAATACACTACACTCGGGCGATTGATCGTTTTGAGGTTGATTGTCCGGTGCCTGCCTTTTTCCGCGTATTAGCTTTATTCCTGGCGTTATTCACCTTAGTCCCAGCCTATGCTGCCGGCCTGCCGAGCATGCTCGGTGGCAGCAAGGCCCAGCCAGAGGCAACCGAGCCGCTGGGCCAGTCCCTGGATGAGGTGATCAAGACCCTGGAAAACGACCAGCAGCGCACCAAGCTGCTGGCCGATTTGAAGAAGCTGCGCGACAGCACCAAACAAGCCCAACCCAATGCCGAGCAAGGGGTGCTGGGCCTGATCGGCACCACTTTCGCCGAGCTGGAAAAACAGTTCAGTGGCGATGCCAGTCCGCTCACGCGCTGGAGCCGGGAACTTGAACTGGCACAAATCGAATTCGACGCACGCCTGGTGCCCCTGCACGAATGGCCGCCGATTCTGTTCGGCTTTGCAGCCATCATTGCCCTCTGGAGCTTGCTGGCCTACGCCCTCAACTGGGTCAGCCATCAGGTACGCCTGCGCTTTGGCCTGAGCGAGGAACTGCCGCAGCATCCTCGCACTTGGGACCTGGTGCGCTTTGCCTTGCGCAAGCTCGGACCGTGGCTGGTGGCCTTGGTCATCACCGTGTACCTGAGCTTCGTTCTGCCCTCATCGCTGGGCAAGTCGATGGCGATGGTACTGGCCTACGCCCTGGTGATCGGCACCTGCTTCTCGGCCATCTGTGTCATCGCCTTTTCCCTGCTCGATGGTCCGCACCGCCATCGCGCCTTGCATATCCTCCGTCACCAGGCCTTTCGCCCCCTGTGGCTGATCGGCAGCTTCGCCGCCTTTGGCGAGGCGATGAATGACCCACGCATGGCCGGTACCCTGGGCGATCATCTGGCCCATACCCTGGCCACCCTGGCCAATGTGCTCGCCGGGCTATCCACCGGGTTGTTCATCCTGCGTTTTCGTCGACCCATCGCCCACCTCATTCGCAACCAACCGCTGTCCCGGCGCCTTACCCGCCGCGCCTTGAGCGACACCATCGAAATTCTCGGCACCTTCTGGTATCTGCCTGCCCTGGTGCTGGTAGCGATCTCACTGATTGCCACCTTTATCTCTGCCGGGGACACCAGTACAGCCTTGCGTCAGTCGTTGATGTGCACAGTGCTGCTGATCCTGTGCATGGTCATCAATGGCCTGGTACGCCGCCACGGCCTCAAGCCGCAACGTGCCAATCGCCGCCAGGCGGTGTACAGCGAACGCTTGCGCAACTTCGGCTACACCTTGGTGCACATGGGTATCTGGCTGGTGTTCATCGAGCTGGGGCTGCGCGTCTGGGGTTTCTCCCTGATCGCGTTCACTGAAGGCGAAGGCCACGAAGTGGCAGTTCGGCTACTGGGTCTGGCCGGTACCCTGATCGCCGCCTGGCTGGTCTGGATTCTCGCCGACACCGCCGTTCACCATGCCCTGACCCGCTCGCGCAAAGGCCTGGCCAATACCCGCGCGCAAACCATGATGCCGCTGATCCGCAACGTGTTGTTCGTGGCCATTTTCATCATTGCGGTGATCGTTGCCCTGGCCAACATGGGCATGAACGTCACACCACTGCTGGCCGGTGCCGGTGTCATCGGCCTGGCCATCGGCTTCGGTGCCCAGTCGTTGGTCGCCGACCTCATTACCGGTTTGTTCATCATTATCGAGGACTCCCTGGCCATCGATGACTACGTCGATGTCGGCGGTCACCTGGGCACGGTCGAGGGCCTGACTATTCGCACGGTGCGCCTGCGCGACATCGACGGGATCGTCCATACCATCCCGTTCAGTGAAATCAAGAGCATCAAGAACTACTCCCGCGAGTTCGGCTACGCGATTTTTCGCGTGGCCATCCCGCACAGCATGAACATCGACCAGGCCATTAGCCTGATTCGCGACGTCGGCCAGAAGATGCGCAACGATCCGTTGATGCGTCGCAATATCTGGTCACCGCTGGAGCTGCAAGGGGTCGAGAGCTTCGAGTCGGGCTCGGCCATTCTGCGCGCACGCTTCAAAACCGCGCCGATCAAACAATGGGAAGTTTCACGGGCGTTCAACCTGGCGCTCAAGCGCCAACTCGACGAAGCAGGCCTGGACCTGGCCACGCCGCGCCTGAGCGTACAGGTGATCACCAGCGATGCCAGCACGCCATTCAACGATGGCGATAGCAAGTCTTAACCGGCTTCGGCCTTGATGCGAATGGCATCGTGGCGCCAATACTCCAGGTCACAGTCGATCAGCCTGCCGTGCTGATCACTGTTGACCCGGGTAATGTGCAGCCCGGGGTTACCCACCGACACCTTAAGCGCAGTGGCTGCCGCCGAGGGCAAGGCCGTCGGCAGGATCTCGAACGCCACCCGCCCATACGCGATACCGTAGTGACGGGCATAAAGTTCGGTCAACGACTGGCTGAGGTCGTGATCGAGAATGCCCGGAAAGTACTCCGGGTTAAGGTAGTGCTCGGCATACAGCACGGCACGATCGTCGATTCGCCGTAGCCGACAAATCTGGATAACACTGGACAGCGGCGCCAGTTGCAGACGCGCGCAGACCATCGCGGCTGCAGGCAGCAAGCGCGCCGACAACAATTGTGTGTGCGCTTCGCGGCCCTGCTCGCGGACCATGGCATGGAAGTGGCTGCGCTGGATCAGGTCATACGTCAGTCGTTCAGGTGCAACGAACCAGCCACGCCTTTCCTCCCGATAAATCAACCCGCGTGCCTCCAACTGCACCAGCGCCTCGCGCAGGGTAATGCGCGTGGTGTCGAACACTTCACTGAGCTTGCGCTCGGCCGGCAGTTTGCAGCCGGGCGACAGCAGACCATGCTCGATCTGCTCCTGCAGGGCATGACAGATGGCTGTTACTGCACGGGGCGGCAGTGGCGTCATCGAAGGTTACCTATCTGGACTAGTCCAGCGCTGGCAGCGCACACAATTGGCGCCTTCAGGGCTATGAGAATAGAGCAAGCCTAGGCACCACAGATGAATCTCAGATGACAGCCAAGGTGGTCTACGCTTGATTTTCAGGGGCACAGACCCTGAGCAGGCGCGGCTGCGGACATTAAATTGTCATGCAACAGGCCTACCTTGGCTCGGGTATTGCTGACCTAGACCAACCGAATCGCAACAACGTCCAACAACACATTTCGCGTTTTGCACGGCACCCATCAAGGAGCTTCGGATGAAACAGCTTTTTCTGGCCTCACTGCTCGGCTCGACCATCGCCCTGTGTACCACGGCCATGGCCGCCGGGACCGACCTCAAGGCCCTCGAGGACGCCGCCCGCAAGGAAGGCGCCGTCAATAGCGTGGGCATGCCCGACGCCTGGGCCAACTGGAAAGGTACCTGGGAGGACCTGGCGAAAAAGTACGGCCTCAAGCACATGGACACCGACATGAGTTCGGCTCAGGAAGTGGCCAAGTTCGATGCGGAAAAAGACAATGCCAGCGCAGACATTGGTGATGTCGGGGCCGCGTTCGGGCCGATAGCGGTGGCCAAGGGCGTGACCCAGCCGTACAAGCCCAGCACCTGGGAACAGATCCCGGACTGGGCCAAGGATAAAGATGGCCATTGGGCCCTGGCCTATACCGGCTCCATTGCCTTCATTATCAACAAGCAACTGGTCAAAGCCGAAGACATGCCCAAAACCTGGCATGACCTGGAAAAAGGCAAATACAAAGTCGCCATCGGTGACGTGAGCACCGCGGCCCAGGCGGCCAACGGGGTACTGGCCGCTGCCATCGCCTACAAGGGTGATGAGAAGAACATCGAGCCAGGCTTGCAGTTGTTCACCAAGCTGGCCCAGCAGAAGCGCTTGTCGCTGGCCAACCCGACCATCCAGACCCTGGAGAAGGGTGAGATCGAAGTCGGCGTGGTCTGGGACTTCAACGGCCTGAGCTATCGCCAGCAGATCGACCCGACACGTTTCGAGGTGCTGATTCCGTCTGATGGCTCGGTGATTTCCGGCTATACCACCATCATCAACAAATACGCCAAGCATCCGAACGCCGCCAAGCTGACCCGTGAGTACATCTTCAGCGATGCCGGACAGATCAACCTGGCGCAAGGCCACGCCCGGCCAATCCGCGCCGAGCATCTGAAGCTACCCGCTGAGGTCCAGGCCAAACTGCTGCCGAACGAGCAGTACAAGTCTGTGCAGCCAATCAAGGACGCTGCTGCTTGGGAAGCGACCTCCAAGAAGCTGCCGCAGATGTGGCAGGAGCAAGTGATTATCGAGATGGAGTGAAGATATTCGCGAGGCAAGCCTGCTCCCACCAGGATCCGCCTGTGGGAACGGGCTTGCCCCGCGATAAGCCCCCTGCTACCGCGGAGAAGCCATGAAACACAACGTCATCCTGGTCCTGCTCGATGGTCTGAACTACCAGGTAGCCCACCACGCCATGGGTCACCTGCACGCCTATGTCGAGGCTGACCGCGCCGCCTTGTATCGGGTCGAATGCGAACTGCCAGCCCTGTCGCGGCCACTGTACGAATGCATCCTCACCGGCGTAGCGCCAATCGACAGCGGCATCGTGCATAACAACGTCACCCGCCTGTCGCAGCAACGCAGCATCTTCCACTACGCCCGCGAAGCCGGCCTGGGCACTGCGGCGGCGGCCTATCACTGGGTCAGCGAGCTGTACAACCGCTCACCGTTCGATCCGCTGCGCGATCGTCACACCCATTCGCCCAAGCTGCCCATCCAGCACGGGCTGTTCTACTACGCCGACCACTACCCGGACTCGCATCTGTTCGCCGATGCCGAATACCTGCGCCGCCGCCACGCACCGAACTTTCTCCTCGCCCATCCGATGAGCATCGATGACGCCGGCCACCGCCACGGCCTGGACAGCAGCCAGTATCGCAACAGTGCGCGCAGTGCCGACATTCTTCTGGCCGACTACCTGCACACATGGCTGCAGGAGGGTTATCAGGTGCTGGTGACTGCCGACCACGGCATGAACAACGACCGCTCGCACAACGGCCTGCTGGTCGAGGAACGCGAGGTCCCACTGTTCGTGTTTGGCGAAGCGTTCAGCCTTGATCCGGCGGCCAAGCCGTTGCAGACCGAATTGTGCGGCACCATTTGCGAGTTACTGGGTGTCGCGCATGACAAGCCTGTGTGCCGGGAGCTGCTCAAGTGAATTCGATCAAACGCGGCCGATGGCTGGCGATGCTTTTCCTCCTGCCTTTTGCGCTGTTCTTCATCATTTTCCAAATCGCCCCCTTGGCCTGGGTCGCGATTCACAGCCTGCAGGCAGAGAGTGGCTGGGGCCTGGCCAATTTCAGCAAGATCTTCGACTCGCGCTTCTACCGCCAGGCCATCCAGCACAGCCTGGAGATCAGCTTCTGGTCGAGCGTATTCGGCATTGTCATTGCCGTTCTCGGTAGTTATTCCTTGCGCAAGGTCGATTCACGCCTGCGCGATTTCGTCAACGCATTCGCCAATATGACCAGCAACTTTTCCGGGGTGCCGCTGGCCTTCGCCTTCATCATTCTGCTGGGTTTCAACGGCGCGCTGACCTTGCTGCTGAAGCAGGCCGGCATCATCGAAGACTTCAACCTCTATTCGAAAACCGGGCTGATCATTCTCTACACCTACTTCCAGATCCCGTTGGGTGTATTGCTGCTTTACCCTGCCTTTGATGCGCTGCGCGAAGACTGGCGAGAGTCGGCGCAACTGCTCGGTGCCAGCACCTGGCAATACTGGCGGCATATCGGCTTGCCGGTGCTGACGCCCGCGCTGCTGGGCACCTTTGTGATCCTTCTGGCCAATGCCCTGGGTGCCTATGCCACGGTCTATGCCTTGACCACCGGCAACTTCAACGTATTGCCGATTCGCATCGCCGCGCTGGTGGCCGGCGACATCTCACTGGATCCGAATCTGGCCAGCGCCCTGGCGATGATCCTGGTCGGGTTGATGACCTTGGTGACCATTGTCCATCAATGGCTGCTGAAGAGGAGCTACCATGTCGCGCGCTGAACCGGGCACCCACCCGCTCTACCATCGCCTGATGGTCTACCTGCTGTTCATCATTCTCCTGCTACCGCTGGCCGGCACCCTGCTCTACTCGCTGGCCACCAGTTGGTCGGCGAGCCTGTTGCCCAGCGGTCTTACCTTCGAGTGGTACCTGGCGCTGTGGAGCGACCCGCGGTTTCTTGCGGCCTTCGGGCAATCGTTGCTGGTCTGCGTCGGGGCGCTGGTGTTGTCGGTGCTGCTGATCCTGCCGCTGCTGTTCGTGGTGCACTACCACTTTCCGCGCCTTGATGCGCTGATGAACATCCTTATCCTGCTGCCCTTCGCCGTGCCACCGGTCGTGTCTTCAGTAGGTTTGTTGCAGCTGTACGGTTCAGGGCCCATGGCCATGGTCGGTACGCCGTGGATTCTGATCGGCTGTTATTTCACCGTGGCCTTGCCGTTCATGTATCGGGCAATTACCAACAACCTGCAGGCCATCAATCTGCGCGACTTGATGGACGCCGCCCAACTGCTGGGAGCAAGCACGTTCCAGGCTGCGTTCCTGGTGGTGTTGCCAAACCTGCGCAAGGGTCTGCTGGTGGCCTTGCTGTTGTCGTTCTCGTTCCTGTTTGGCGAGTTCGTCTTTGCCAACTTGTTGGTGGGCACCCGTTACGAAACCCTGCAGGTGTACCTGAACAACATGCGTAACAGCAGTGGTCACTTCAACAGTGCCCTGGTGATTTCCTATTTCCTCTTCGTGCTGGTGCTGACCTGGATCGCCAACCACCTGAACAAGGACAAGTCCTGATATGAGCTTTGTCAGCGTACAGAATCTGCAAAAAAGTTATGGTGGCAACCCGGTGTTCAACGACATCAACTGCCAGATCCAACGCGGTGAATTCGTCACCCTGCTCGGCCCCTCCGGCTGTGGTAAATCCACCCTGCTGCGTTGCATTGCCGGGCTGACAGCGGTCGACAGCGGCAAAATCCTCCTCGACGGCAATGATCTGGTACCCGTGAGCCCACAAAAACGTGGAATCGGCATGGTGTTCCAGAGCTATGCCCTGTTTCCTAATATGACCGTGGAGCAAAACGTCGCCTTCGGCCTGCGCATGCAAAAGGTCAATGCCGATGAAACCCGCACGCGGGTGCGTGAGGCGTTGCAATTGGTAGAGCTGCAGGACTTCGCCAGCCGCTATCCACATCAGTTGTCCGGCGGTCAATGCCAGCGCGTCGCCCTCGCCCGCTCACTGGTCACCCGCCCGCGCCTGCTGTTGCTCGACGAGCCCCTGTCGGCTTTGGATGCGCGAATTCGCAAGCATCTGCGCGAGCAGATACGCCAGATCCAGCGCGAGCTGGGCCTGACGACAATCTTCGTCACCCATGACCAGGAAGAAGCGCTGATTCTTTCGGACCGTATCTTTCTGATGAATCAGGGCCGTATCGTTCAGAGCGGCGATGCCGAAACTCTCTACACCGCGCCCGTGGATGTGTTCGCGGCCGGCTTTATCGGTAACTACAACCTGTTGGACGCGCAGAGCGCCAGCCGCTTGCTGCAACGCCCCGTGGACAGCCGCCTGGCGATCCGCCCGGAAGCTATCGCCCTGAGCCTTAGCGGTGAGCTGGAAGGCCTGGTACGCGGCCACAGCCTGCTTGGCAATGTGATCCGCTACCGCGTGGAGGCCCGCGGAGTAGAATTGATGGTCGATGTGCTCAACCGCTCGTCCGCCGATCTGCACCCCGACGGCCAGCGGGTATCCTTGTTGATCGATCCCACCGCCCTGCGCGAAGTCGCGTGAGGGTTGCACAGGAGCTTTTCTGAATATGGCACTAGCGATTTTCGATCTGGATGAAACCCTGATCCACGGCGACTGCGCCTCGTTGTGGAGCGAACAGATGGCCCGCCTTGGCTGGGTCGATGGCGAATCCTTCCTGCGCCGCGACAAGGAACTGATGGACGCCTACGGCAAGGGACACCTGGCCATGGAAGACTACATGGCGTTCAGCCTCGAGCCCTTGATCGGGCGTACCCCGGAAGAAGTCGATCACCTGGTGGGACCCTGGGTTGAAGACTTTATCGAGCCGATCATCTTCAGCGACGCCACCCGAACCATCGCCGAACATCGCAAGGCCGGTGACCGCATCCTGGTGATCTCGGCCTCGGGCACCCATTTGGTGGGGCCGATTGCCGCGCGCCTGGGCATTGATGAGTACCTGGGGATCAATCTGAGCGTGCAAAACGGGGTGTATACCGGCAGCACCAGCGGTGTTCTGACCTACCGTGAAGGCAAGATCACTCGTTTGCTGGAATGGCTGGATCAGGAAGAGGAAAACCTTGAAGGCGCGAGCTTCTACTCGGACTCGCGCAATGACCTGCCACTGCTGGTGAAGGTCGATTACCCGCATGTGGTCAACCCGGACCCGGTGCTGCGCGAGCATGCCGAAACCAACAATTGGCCGATTCACGCCTGGACTTGATCGACGTCGTCGCGGGGTAATCCCGCTCCCACTGCTGTGGGAGCGGGATTACCCCGCGAACTGGGTTACGCCAGGCTCTCGTCGATCACCAGCACCAGCTTGCCCGACACTTGATTGCTGGCAAGTTCGGCAAACGCCGCTTCGGCGTCCTTGATCGGGAAGGCCTTGGCCAGTTGTGGCTTGAGCCGCCCTTCAGTGAACAGTGGCCACACTTGCTGACCCAGATCGCTGAGCAGTTCCGCCTTGAATTGATCGTCGCGCGTGCGCAGCGTCGATCCGGTCACTTGCACACGCTTGACCAGCAATTGCGCCAGATCCAGCTCGGCCTTGCGCCCGCCCATCAAACCAATGATCACCCAGCGTCCATCCCGGGCCAGCAGTTTGAGGTTCAGCTCGGCGTAGTTGGCCCCGACCGGGTCAAGAATCACATCGAACGGCCCGAAATCACTCAGGCTGTTCAGGTCATCACCGCGCACCACCCCGGCGCTGGCCCCCAGCGCTTCGCAGTAGGCCAGGCGCTCGGCCGAACCGACGCTCACCCAGCACGGGCTACCGAAGGCTTTGCACAGTTGAATAGCGGCCGAGCCGACGCCACTGGCGCCCGCATGCAACAACACCTTCTCGCCCGGTTTGAGTCCAGCCAACTGGAACAGATTGAGCCAGGCAGTGGCGTACACCTCGGGAATCGCCGCGGCTTCGTGCAGGCTCAAACCTTCCGGCACCGGCAGCACATGACGGGCATCCACCACCACTTCTTCAGCCATGCCGCCGCCCGCCAGCAGCGCACAGACGCGGTCACCGACCTGCCAGGACGAACCTGCGCCCACTTCAGTGATCACCCCCGAGCATTCCAGGCCAAGAAATTCACTGGCCCCAGGGGGTGGTGGATAAAGCCCTGCACGTTGCAGCAGATCGGCACGATTGAGGCCAGCAGCAGCCACACGAATTCGTACTTGACCGATATCGCAAGCTGGACTTGTCGTCGCAACCCACTCCACATGTCCGTCAACGCCTTGCAATGCCTTCACAGTGCCTCCATAGTTGAGTCATGACTGAGCCTGGGTGCTGTAGCCCCGGGCTTTTTGCATTATGCGTCCGGTTCTTATGGAACCGGCGAATTCAAAGACGGCCTAATATGCGTGATCAATTGTCCCTACGTCGAATCAGCATGAAGCATTTTTTACCAAGCACCACCCTCGCACTGTTGATCGGACTGGGCAGTTTGCCGTTTACGGGCAATGCATTGGCTGCCAACAGCTGGGATAAACTCCAGCCTGATCGCGATGAAGTCGTCGCCAGCCTCAACGTGGTCGAGCTGCTCAAGCGCCACCACTACAGCAAGCCGCCGCTCAATGACGCGCGCTCAGTCATCATCTACGACAGCTACATCAAGCTGCTCGATCCTGCGCGCAGCTACTTCCTGGCCAGTGATATCGCCGAGTTCGACAAGTGGAAGACACAGTTCGACGACTTCCTCAAAAGCGGCAACCTGGACCCTGGCTTTACCATCTACAAGCGCTACCTGAACCGCGTCAAGTCGCGCCTGGACTTCGCCTTGGCCGAGCTGAACAAGGGCGTCGAGAACTTCGACTTCAACACCAAGGAAACGCTGCTGGTCGACCGCAAGGACGCCCCGTGGATCAAAAGCCAGGCAGAACTCGACGACCTGTGGCGCAAACGTGTCAAAGATGAAGTCCTGCGCCTGAAGATCGCCGGCAAAGAGCCAAAGGCCATCCAGGAACTGCTGACCAAGCGCTACAAGAATCAGCTTTCGCGTCTGGACCAGACCCGCGCCGAAGATATCTTCCAGACCTACATCAACACCTTTGCGCAGTCCTACGACCCGCACACCAACTACCTGTCGCCCGACAGCGCGGAAAACTTCGATATCAACATGAGCCTGTCGCTCGAAGGTATCGGTGCCGTGCTGCAAAGCGACAACGACCAGGTCAAGATCGTGCGCCTGGTGCCTGCCGGCCCTGCCGCCAAGACCAAGCAGGTCGCTCCGGCCGACAAGATCATTGGTGTCGCCCAGGGTGACAAGGAAATGGTCGACGTGATCGGCTGGCGCCTGGATGAAGTGGTCAAGCTGATTCGTGGTCCGAAAGGTTCGGTGGTACGCCTGGAAGTGATTCCAGCGAGCAACGCCCCGAACGACCAGACCACCAAAATCGTGCCAATTACCCGTGAAGCGGTGAAACTTGAAGAGCAGGCAGCGAAAAAATCGGTGCTCAAGCTCAAGCAGGACGGGCGCGACTACAAGCTCGGCATCATCGAGATTCCGGCCTTCTACCTGGACTTCAAGGCCTTCCGGGCGGGCGATCCAGAGTACAAGAGCACCACGCGTGACGTGAAAAAACTGCTCACCGAATTGCAGAAGGAAAAAGTCGACGGCGTGGTCATCGACCTGCGCAACAACGGCGGAGGCTCTCTGCAGGAAGCGACCGAACTGACTAGCCTGTTCATCGACAAAGGCCCGACGGTGCTGGTACGCAACGCCGATGGTCGCGTCGATGTGCTTGAAGATGAAAACCCCGGTGCCTTCTACAAAGGTCCGCTGGCGCTGGTGGTCAACCGCCTGTCCGCCTCGGCGTCGGAGATTTTCGCCGGTGCCATGCAGGACTACCACCGCGCCCTGATCCTGGGTGGCCAAACCTTCGGTAAAGGCACGGTGCAGACTATCCAGCCGCTCAACCACGGCGAGCTGAAACTGACCTTGGCCAAGTTCTACCGGGTTTCCGGGCAAAGTACCCAGCATCAGGGTGTACTGCCGGACATCGACTACCCGTCGATCATCGACACCAAGGAAATTGGCGAAAGCGCCCTGCCAGAAGCCATGCCGTGGGACACCATCCGCCCTGCGATCAAACCTGCGGTCGACCCGTTCAAGCCGTTCCTGGCCCAGCTCAAGGCACGCCACGACAGCCGCACCGCCAAGGACCCGGAGTTTGTCTATATCCGAGACCGCCTGGCGCTGACGCAAAAGTTGATGAACGAGAAAACCGTCAGCCTCAATGAAGCTGAACGCCGTGCCCAGCATGCCGATATCGAAAGCAAGCAACTGGCGCTGGAAAACACCCGACGCAAGGCCAAGGGCGAAGAGCCGCTCAAGGAACTGAAGAAGGAAGACGAAGACGCGCTGCCAGCGGAGCCGGACGATACCAAACCGGAAGACGACGCCTACCTCGCGGAGTCGGGACGTATCTTGCTCGACTACCTGGGCTTGAACTCGGCAGTGGCGAAAAACAACCCGTAAAACGGTGATGGCAAAATAATGTGACTGTGCCTCCATTGCGTCATTAAACAGTCACGATTCTGTCGTGAAATAAGGGACTGAGCGCCACTGGCCTCAGTCCCTTTTTTTCAAGGTAGTACCGCCATGACCGTGACCGAACAGCTCAGCGCGTTGAGCACCATTCTTGCTCAAGGCGGCTTGCACAGCCTGTTCCAGCCGATTGTCTGCCTGTCCGAGCGGCGTATCCTCGGCTACGAAGCCTTGAGCCGTGGCCCGTCCAACAGCCCGTTGCACTCCCCCATCAACCTGTTTGGCGTCGCGCGCCAGGCCGGTCGACTGACCGAGCTGGAAGTGGCCTGCCGGGAAAGCGCCTGCCGACGCTTCAGTCAGCAGCAACTGGATGGCAAGCTGTTCCTCAACGTGTCTCCTGAGTCCTTGCTGGAGCCTCAGTATCAGTCTGGGCGCACCTTGAAAATGCTTCACGAGCTGGGTTTATCGCCAAGCCGGGTGGTCATCGAGCTCACCGAACAAACGCCCACCGACGATTTCCAGCTGCTGTTCAATGCCCTGCACCACTATCGTGACATGGGGTTTTCGATTGCCCTGGATGACTTGGGCGCCGGCTATTCAAGCCTGCGCTTGTGGTCGGAACTCCGTCCGGACTACGTCAAGATCGATCGTCACTTCATCGATGGTATTCACCTGGACACGGTCAAACGCGAGTTCATCGGTTCCATTCTGCAAATCGCCCGAGCATCGCGAGCGCAAGTGATCGCCGAAGGCATCGAGCTTGCCGAAGAGCTCAAGGTATTGACCGAAATGGGCGTCGACCTTGTTCAGGGCTACCTGCTCGGCCGTCCCCAGGAACAGCCATCGCGAGATATCCAGCACATGCTGGCCAGCCCTGACCGGCAAATGCAGCCCCTGAGCGAAGACAGCGGCAACCTGGCGGCCCTGCTCAACGAGCAGCCTGCGGTGCCGCAGGGCACCTCCACCGCGCAGGTGTTGGACCTGTTTCGGCGTCAGGCCAACCTCAATTCGCTGGCAGTGCTCAATGAACACCGTCAACCCTGCGGTATCGTCCACCGTCATTCGTTGTCCGATGCCTTGCTCAAACCCTTTGCCACCGACCTGTTTGCCCGCAAGCCGATCAGCAGGCTGATGAGCGACGACTTTCTGGCCGTGGAGTTGACCCAGTCGCTGCAACAGGTCAGTCGCTTGCTCACCAGCCGAGCACGCCAGCGCATTGAAGAAGACTTCATCATTATTCATAACGGCCGCTACTTGGGCCTGGGTCGGGTAATCGATGTGCTCAAGTTGATCACCGAACAAAAAATCCAGCAGGCGCGTTACGCCAATCCCCTGACCCTGTTGCCTGGCAACGTACCGATCCAGCAGTGCCTGACTCGCCTGCTGCAACAGCAGCGCGAGGCAACAATCTGCTATGTGGATATCGACAGTTTCAAACCTTTCAATGACATCTACGGTTATGCCCGTGGCGACGAGGTCTTGCTGTGCCTGGCCCAGTGCCTGAATGAACGGGTAGATCCCAACCACGACTTCGTCGGTCACATTGGCGGTGACGATTTCATGCTGGTTCTGGGTTCTGCCGACTGGGAGCGCAGGCTGCAACTGCTGCTCGAAGACTTCCAGCGCCAGTGCCGGCGCTTCTACCGCCCCGAACACGCGCAGGCCGGGTGTTTCATCGCCCCCAATCGGCAAGGGCAGCGTCAGGAGTTCGCGCTGTTGTCATTGTCGATCGGCGTGGTGCACCTGCGCCCGGAGGCATGCGCCGACCTCGATGCCGGGCAGCTCGCCGAACTGGCATCACAGGCCAAGCACCAGGCCAAGGAACTGTGCGGGCACAGCCTGTACCTGATCGATACCGTGGGTACGGATCAGGCTTCTTCTTTTTCCGGATAGCTGTATTCGAACACGCGCACCACTTCCGAGGCATGCCAGGAAGCAGCGGCCATTCCGTCAGATGGGCCGGTAAAGCGTCCGAGGCGCTCCACACACTCGAAAAAGCCGGTACGTGGCAAGCGGCTGGCACCCTGGCTGATCACCAGCGAGCTGCGCAGTGGCTGTTCGGCACGGGCATCGAGTGCCGCCAGATGCTCCAGCGCCGCGGTCAGGGTTTGCATGGCAGGGCTGGGCAGTTGCAGGCGTTCAAGTAACGCACGATAGGTCAGCAGGTGGCGTTGGCGGCGAGCCAGATCCAGCTCATCGAGCAGGCCATCCCAGTGCTGACGGCTGATCCGTACGCCGCTCACGTCGGCTCGCTCCATCCAGGTACACCTAGCTCCCACGCCAGGCTACGACGAATCGCGGCATCGGGGTGGCGCTCGCCGCTCTCGATCAAAGCCAGGTACACCGGGCTGATACCAACGCTGCGAGCCAGTTGCTCGGCGGCCAGTCCCTTGCCTTCACGCAAACGCCCCAGCTCGCTGAAACACGGCAAGCTGCTGGTTTCTTGAGAGGTAGCATGCGCATCTTCAACAACCGTCGACTCCAACTGGCCTGCTGCCTTGAGCAGTGCCTGGTACTGCTCCCAAGGTACAACCGCATATTCGGGTTGACCGTCCCGGCTGATGACCTGAATACCCATTGCAACCCCCTTGTAGGATTACGAGATGTAATTTGTAGGCATAATCCTTATGCCAATTATATTACCAGCCCACAAGGGTGTGCAGCGTACTGATGAAATTAGCCTTTGGTCTGCTCCAGGCGTAGCGCTTCAGGGGTATCGGGCAGGCGTTCGACAACCCGCAGTTTTTCCGGCGCCTGACGCTTGCGCCAGGCGCTGAACGCCGCCAGCTCATCGGATACAGCCTTCATTACCCAGGCCAGGACGGCGATATCATCCAGCATGCCAACCCCCAGCAACCAGTCGGGAATGGCATCCAGCGGGCTTACGAAGTACAGCAACCCGGCGACGACGGTAACCAGCGCCTTGGTGCTGATCGAGCGGTATTCACCGCGCCACCAGGCCAGGCACAGCGCCTGCATCAAGCGCACGTCTTCGCGCAGCTTGCCCAGCCGTGGGCCTTTGCGCGCCACGGCGAAAATCAACGCTGGCAGACGGCCACGGCTGAGCAATCGCTCGGCCAAGGGCAGAAAGCGGGCGAAATTCCACGGAGCTTTCATACGTCCTCCATCCCCACCGGGGAAATGTTATCCACAATTATTGTGGATAACCTTGTGAACAGAGCCACTTTTGGAGCTCAGGGCGCCCGTCCGGCAAGGGCCGGGCTTAAATCGGGCGTTTTTTACACACCTGTTTCAATTGCGCAAACGTTTTGCCAATCCTGCACCTTTTACACATGGGGTGCAGCTTTTCAGACCGTCTGAGCCCTACAGCGTTCGTATCGATTACACAAACAACAACGCCCCGTAGAGACGGGGCGTTGTCGGTACTGCAAGCGAATTTACTCGGCTGCAGGATCAGCTGGCGCCTCGGCGTCAGGCTTGGCCTGGTCCTTGATGCCCAGCAGTTCCAGTTCGAATACCAGAACCGAATTGGCCGGGATCATCGGGCTTGGGCTTTGTGCGCCGTAAGCCAGGTCCGACGGAATGAACAGCTTGTACTTCTCACCAACGTGCATCAGTTGCAGGCCTTCGACCCAACCCGGGATCACGCCGCTTACTGGCAGGTCGATCGGGCTGCCGCGCTCGACCGAACTGTCGAATACCTTGCCGTCGATCAGCTTGCCTTCGTAGTGAACAGTGACTACGTCGGTAGGCTTGGGCTGAGCGCCGTCGGCCTTCTTGACCACTTCGTACTGCAGGCCCGAAGCAGTGGTGACGACACCGGCTTTCTTGCCGTTTTCATCAAGGAACTTCTTGCCAGCGGCAGCCGATTCTTCGCTCATCTTGACCAGGCGCTCTTCAGCGCGCTTCTGCAAGGCAGCAAAGGCTTCGACCAGTTCTTCGTCCTTGATTTTCTGTTCTTTCTTGCCGACAGCATCTTCGATGCCTTGAGCGACAGCTTTAGAATCAAGGTCGTCCATGCCTTCCTGAGCCAGGCTTTTGCCCATGTTCAGGCCAATACCGTAGGAGGCTTTCTGTGCCGGAGTCTTGAGCTCGACGCTGGTCTGCGAATCGCAACCCGCCAGGACCAGACTAACCAGGGCAACCGCAGCCGCCAACCGATGCTGTTTCATGCTATTTCCTTGTTCATGCGCCAATAGGGCAATCGAGTAAAGCCGCGAGCTTATCAGGCGGCCACGACCAATGGCTACCGGCATGAGAGCAAGAAAAGCCGGATAAGTTCAGCCAAGTAAATCCATCTTCATACAAAGCTGCAGCCAGTGGCCAGTATTGACGGGGCCACGCACTTGGGCAACTTCTTCCAGCAGGTTTTGTAGCTGTTTGTAAGATTGCCAGGATTTCACGGGTAGCTGCCATCGCGGTACTGCCCTGCCACTTCGCGCAGCACTTCGCACAGCCAGCGCGTGGGCAAGCTCAACGGCAAAGCGGCATTGCTACAGATGCCTACCGAGCCGCCCGGCTCTTGTACGCCAAGGTCCAGCTCGCACAACTCACCGCGCCCCAGGTCGATGCGCACCGCATCCCTGGGTGCGACCCACACCGCGTCACTGCTTTGCACGTAACGCCGGCTCAAGGCGGGCGAAAGGGTTTCCAGGCGCTGGGCCGGCTGCTCGATGGCGCACTGGATAAACAAGCTGTCGGCATGCTTGCGAATAGTGGTGCCGGCCAGCGGTAGCACCAATGGGTAACGCCCCAGTTGGCTGCGCTCGACGGGCTGGCGCGCAAGCAACGGATGAGCCGGACGCACCACCAGTGACATCGACTCGCTGTACAGATGTTCGAACGATAGGCCCTGGATCTGCGGACTGTCGGTCATGCGTCCGATCACCAGGTCAAGCTCGCCGACATGCAGTTGCGCCAGCAGGTGCGCGCTGGGCCCGGTGGCGACACTGACCACCAGGGCCTGATGACGCTGATGCAGGCGGCACAGCACCTCTGGCATCAGCAGGCTTTCCACCGTCGACAGTACACCGACCTTGACCTGTGGTGGCGCATGTTCTTCGCCACGCAAGCTACTCACGCCTTCGCGCAAGGCCTGCACACTGGGCCCTGCGTAGCGCATGAAGCGCACCCCGGCAGAGGTCAGTTCGACGCCCTGCTTGCTGCGCTCGAACAGGCGGGTCTGCAAAAGCGCTTCAAGCTCCTTGAGGGTCTTGGAAATCGCCGGCTGACTGATCGCCATGGCGTCAGCAGCCTTGGCGAAACTGCCCTGACGAGCGATTTCGAGAAAGCACAACAGGTGGCGGAACTTGATTCGGGTGTCGAGGTTCATCCGCGAAGTTTATCGAGGCCCTGACCCGTCTGCGACTGCTTTCGCCGGATGAACCTGTTGTTACTACATTCCGATCTCTACCTGGTCACCGCGAATCCGCACCGGCCATACTTGCAGCCCCTGCTGTGCATCCTCCAGGCAGTGGCCATCGCGGAGGCTGAAATGCTGTTTGTACAAGGGCGCTGCCACCACCAACTCGCCCTTGATGTGTCCGATCAGGCCGCGACCGATCACATTGGCACCTGACTTGGGGTCGTGGTTGTCGATGGCAAATACCGGGGTTTGCTCCTCAGGCAGGTAGAACAACGCCACCTGCCGGCCTTCGAACCAGACAACCACGCCCGATTGCGCAACCAGGTCCTGGCGTTTGCACACCGTTTGCCAGTCTTGGGTTTGCAGGTTTACAGCAGCATTGGACAGACTCATCACAGCACCTCTTCAGTGGTCGGGATCAAGTGAAGCTCTGCGGCGGCAATGGGGCGGCGTTGACCACGCTCACGAACAAAGTGCACGCCGGGATCTGGGCGATGGTCATTGACGAAAGTGCGAAAGCGCTTGAGCTTCTCGGGATCCTTGAGAGCATTGGCCCATTCACATTCGTAGCGATCGACCACTAACTGCATCTGAGCTTCCAGCTCGGCAGCCAGGCCTAGTGAATCTTCGATAATGACCTGTTTCAGATAGTTCAAGCCGCCTTCCAGGCTCTCGCGCCAGACCGACGTGCGCTGCAATTTGTCGGCGGTGCGGATGTAGAACATCAGCACCCGGTCGATGAGGCGGATCAGCCCGGCATCATCCAGATCAGTGGCGAACAGCTCGGCATGCCGCGGACGCATGCCGCCATTGCCGCAGATGTACAGGTTCCAGCCCTTCTCGGTGGCGATTACACCAATATCCTTGCTCTGCGCCTCGGCACATTCACGGGTGCAGCCAGAAACCGCGAACTTGAGTTTGTGCGGCGAGCGCAGGCCCTTGTAGCGGTCCTCCAGAAGCAAGGCCATCTTCACGCTGTCCTGCACGCCGTAGCGACACCAGGTGCTGCCGACACAGGATTTCACCGTGCGCGTGGACTTGCCGTAGGCGTGGCCGGTTTCGAAGCCGGCTTCGATCAGCTCACCCCAGATCGCCGGCAACTCGTGCAATTGCGCGCCAAAAAGATCGATGCGCTGGCCACCGGTAATCTTGGTGTAGAGGTCGTACTTTTTCGCCACCTCACCGATGACGATGAGCTTGTCCGGGGTAATTTCACCGCCAGGAATTCGCGGCACAACCGAATAGGTACCATTCTTTTGCATGTTGGCCATGAAGGTGTCGTTGGTGTCCTGCAACGGCACCAGCGATGCGTCCATGATGGGCTGGTTCCAGCACGATGCGAGGATGGAGCCGACCGTGGGCTTGCAAATGTCGCAACCGACATGGCCGCGACCATGCTTGGCGAGCATTTCGTCAAAACTGAGGATGCCCTCAACGCGCACCAGGGCATACAACTCCTGGCGCGTGTAGGCAAAGTGTTCGCATAGGCTCTTGTCGACACTGACACCCCGGGCAATCAGCTCGTGCTCGAAGACCTGCTTGAGCAATGCCGCGCAACCACCGCAACCGGTACACGCCTTGGTCTGTTGCTTGAGGGCAGCCAGTTCGCCACAACCCTTGTCGATGGCGCTGCAGATCGCGCCTTTGCTGACGTTGTGGCAGGAGCAGATGGTCGCAGTGTCCGGCAGGGCATCGGCACCGAGGGTCAGCGCCCCGGAGACTTGCGGCAGAATCAAGGCCGCAGGATCAGCCGGCAGGGCAATTGCGTTCTGCACGTATTGCAGCAAGGTGTCGTAATAGCTGTTGTCGCCTACCAGTACCGCGCCCAGCACGCGTTTGCCCGAGGCATCCACCACCAGACGGCGGTACGCCGAGTTGGCTTCGTCGATGAAACGGTAGCTACGCGCCCCGGGTGTCGCACCATGGGCATCGCCGATTGAACCGACGTCAACCCCGAGCAACTTGAGCTTGGTCGACATGTCGGCACCGTTGAAGCGTGCGGCCGCATCCCCCATCAGCGTCGCCGCAACGTTACGCGCCATGCTGTAGCCCGGTGCTACGAGACCGAACACGCTGCCGTTCCACGATGCGCATTCGCCAATGGCAAAAATCCGCGGGTCGCTGCTGCGACAGTCGCTGTCGATCACCACGCCACCGCGTGCGGCAATCTCCAAACCGCTGTTGCGCCCCAGGGCATCCTGCGGGCGGATACCGGCGGAAAACACGATCAGGTCGGTTTCCAGGAATTCGCCACCCTCGAAGTTCATCCGGTAGCGATAATCTTCACCGGTTACCACCGCTTGCGTGCCACGCGAGACATGCACACCGACGCCAAGTGCCTCGATCTGCGCCCGCAGGGCTGCGCCACCTTCGCTGTCCAACTGCACCGGCATCAAGCGTGGTGCAAACTCGACCACATGCGCTTCGAGCCCCAATGACTTCAGGGCATTGGCAGCTTCAAGCCCCAACAAGCCACCGCCGACCACCACACCGCGCCGTGCATTGGCAGCTGCCGCGCGGATGCCATCAAGGTCATCGAGGGTGCGGTAGACCAGACGCGACGCCCCTTCGCAGCCGACGACTGGCGGAACGAAAGGGTATGAACCGGTGGCCAGGATCAATTGATCATAGGGGTAGCGACCAGCCGACGTCAGCACTTCACAGCGGTCGCGGTCGATCTCCAGCACGGCTTCACCCAAATGCAGGCTGACGCCGCTGTCGGCGTACAGGCTCGCAGCACCCAGGGCTAAGGCTTCAGCGTCGCTGCCACTGAAATACTCGGACAAGTGAACACGGTCGTAGGCACGCTGGCGCTCCTCACCGAACACCCGCACCTCGAAACGGCTCAAGGCATTGCGCTCAATCAGTTGCTCAACGCAGTGATGCCCGACCATGCCGTTGCCGACGATGATCAACTTTTGCCGCTGGACGATAGTTTCTGCATTCATACCCGATCCTCACTCAAGGCCATTCACGGTGGCTGTGCTGCTGGGGCTAGCCCGGAAAAACAAAAAGGCGCCTGGAGCCGAAGCTCCAGGCGCCTTTGCCTGGTCGTTTTATGTAGTTCAGGGTGCAGATCGCCATTGACCCGCCAGAACGTTGTAACAGAGCAGCAGCACAGAGCGTGCCAACTGCCGAAGTCCCTGAAACCGCGGCCTGCGGTTACGACAAAGCGCACTTCCCGACCCAGCCTGGTGCAGCCCTCCCTCTTATGGGGCGCTCAATACACATCGCGCAGATAGCGCTTGTTGCGACTCATCTCTGCGACGTAGGCATCAGCCTGATCGACGTTCATCGCGCCATGCTTGGCAATCACCTGCTTGAGCGCCGCATCGACGTCACGGGCCATGCGCTCGGCATCACCACAGACATAAAAGTGCCCCCCTTCCTCCAACCAGCGCCAAAGCTCAGCGCCTTGTTCGAGCATGCGTTGCTGCACATAGATTTTTTCCGGCTGATCGCGGGAGAACGCGGTGTCCAGCCGATGCAAATGCCCTTCGCGCTGCCAGGTCTGTAACTCGTCCCGGTAGTAAAAATCACTGGCAGCCTTTTGCTCGCCGAACAGCAACCAGTTGCGCCCCTTGGCCCCCTCGGCCTGACGCTCCTGCAAAAACGCTCGAAACGGTGCGACCCCAGTACCGGGACCGACCATGATCACCGGCGCGGAGTTGTCCTTGGGCAAACGAAAATGGGCCGTCGGTTGGGTGAAAATGGCCACCTCGGCTTGCGTGGCGCGATCGGCCAAATAGGTGGAGCAAACACCTTTGCGCTGGCCGTAGCGAACGGTAGAGAGGGTCAGATGAACCTGGTCCGAATGCAGCTTGGGGCTCGAACTGATCGAGTACAGCCGGGGCTGCAAGGGTTTGAGCAGGCTCAACCAGGTTTCCTGGTCCCATTGCGGCTGGAAGGCATGCACCAGGTCGATCAGTTGTTTGCCCCACAGCCACGCTTTGAGGGCCGCCTTGTTCTGCGGCTTGAGCATATCGGTCAGCATTGAGTCGCCGCTATGTCGGGCGATGGCCTCAAGGATTGCCGGGGTAATGCGGGCAATTTCCAGGTGCTCGCTCAAGGCGCTGAACAACGCCATGTCGGCCTTGCCTTTAAGGCTGACAGGGCTGGCTCCCTCAAGCCCCGCCGCCGTCAGCAACTCATCCACCAGCGCCGGGCAGTTGCGCGGCCACACGCCCAAGGCATCACCCGCCTGATAGCGCATTTCGCTACCGGCCAAATCGAAGATTATCTGCCGTGTTTCCTTGCCCGCTCCTGGACTGTTCAGCAAGCGGTTGCCCACCAATCTGGTCGGCAACGGATTGTGCTTGTTGAAACCCGAGGTCGCCGGCGCTGGCATAGGCAGAGCAAGCAGCGGCGCCTGCTGGCCGAGCTTGCTGAGCAAGGCCTGCAGCCATTGCCCGGCGGGCTCGCTGAAGTCACCCTCGCAATCGACGCGTGCCAGCAGGCGCTGGCCGCCCACCTCGGACAAGCGCTGGTCCAGCTTGCGACCAAAGCCACAAAACTGCTCGTAGCTGGAATCGCCCAGGGCCAATACCGCATAGGGCAGCCCGGCACAGCGTTGCGAATGCTCGCCATGCAGGTCCTGCCAAAAACCGGCGCCTGAATCTGGCGCATCGCCGTCACCAAAGGTGCTGGCGATCAACAGCAGACTTGCGGGGCTATCGAGTTGCGCCAGCGCTACATCTTCCATGCAGCTCAACTGCACCGCCAGCCCCACTTCGCGCAAGCGCGCTGCGCACTGTTCAGCAAGGGCCTGGCCGTTGCCGGTTTGCGAGGCCCAGAGCAACAAATGCTGGTCTTGCATCGAAACAGGCGGTTGCTCAATTTCAACTGCCTTTATGCGCTCACCTGCTACCCGGCTTAACGCCACTGCGCAGTATTTGAAAGCAGGTTGCAGCGAGTCAGGATCAACGGCGTCACTGGTCAGTGCGTTAATTGCCAGGTTTTCACCGTAGACATCGTTCCAATGAAAGGGGGCAAAGCAATTGCCCGGCAGCACCCGCGTGGTGATTCGTGCCGGTAATACTGCCCGACCCCGTCGAGAACGTATTTGCACCTGGTCTTTTTCAGCGATCCCCAAGCGCGTGGCATCTTCCGGATGAATTTCCACAAAGGGGCCTGGATCAAGCTTGTTCAGTGCGCCAACCTTGCCGGTCTTGGTCAGCGTGTGCCATTGATGCTGGACCCGGCCGGTATTGAGCACCAGGGCAAACTCATCATCCGGCAACTCGGCAGCAGGCAGGCACGGACGCGCAAAAAAGCGCGCCTTGGCGCTGCTGGTGGGAAAGGCAATGCTCGGCGTATGCCCTTGAACATCGCGGTACAGCGTCTGGCTGATGCCGTCGTTGCGATAGCGCAGCGGGCTGCGCGTGTCTGTGCGCCCGGGTTCGCACGGCCACTGCCGAGGCGCCTGGCGCAACGCGGTATAGCTGATCCCACGCACGTCGTAGCCCGTCGCGGGATTCCAGGCGCGGCGGATCTCATCGAATACAGCCTCGGCATTTTCGTAGCTGAAGGCCTCGGCGTACCCCATGGCACAAGCAACTCGGGCGATGATTTGCCAGTCTGGCAAGCTGTCACCCGCAGGCTCTACGGCCTTGTTCATCAACGTCAGGTTGCGCTCGGAGTTGATCATCACCCCTTCGCCTTCGGCCCAAAGCGTCGCGGGCAAAAGGATATCGGCGTAGCGGTTGGTTTCGGTATCGAGAAAGGCATCCTGGGTGATCACCAGCGCTGCCTTGCGCAATCCATCGATCACCTGTTGGCGATTGGCAACGCTGGCCACCGGGTTGCTGCAGATGATCCAGCACGCCTTGATCTGCCCTGCAGCCAATTGCTCGAACAACGCCACGGTGCCATCCCCTGCTTCACTGCGCAGGCTACCGGCAGGCACTTGCCAGAGCTGTTCGACAAAGGCCCGATCACTGTCGATCAAGGCCGAACGCTGACCGGGCAGGCCTGCGCCCATGTAGCCCATCTCGCGCCCCCCCATCGCGTTAGGCTGGCCGGTCAGGGAGAACGGCCCGCTACCCGGCCGACAGATCGCCCCGGTGGCCAGGTGCAGATTGCACAAGGCGTTGGTCTGCCAGGTGCCATGAATGCTCTGGTTCAGGCCCATGGTCCAGCAACTCATCCACTCCGGCGCCTGGCCGATCCAGTCGGCGGCCTGGCGAATGTCCGCCTCGGCAAGCCCGGTTATGGCCGCGACGCGCTCGGGGGTGTAATCCTCGAGAAAATCCGCCATGGCCGCCCAGCCTTCGGTGTAGCGCTCGATGAAGGCATGGTCACAGTGGCCCTTGTGCCTGAGTAGATACAGCAGGCCATTAAGCAGCGCCAGATCGGTGCCCGGCTTGATCTGCAGGAACAGATCGGCCTTGTCGGCGGTCGCACTGCGCCGCGGGTCGACAACAATCAGTCGAGCCCCAGCCTTGAGCCGATCAAGCAGACGCAGAAAAAGAATCGGATGACAGTCGGCCATGTTCGCGCCGATGACGAAGAAGACTTCGGCGCGATCGATGTCCTGGTAGCTGCCCGGTGGTCCGTCGGCGCCCAGTGATTGCTTGTAGCCACTGCTGGCGCTGGCCATGCACAGGCGCGAGTTGGACTCGATGTGTCGGCTGCGGATAAAACCTTTGGCCAGTTTGTTGATCAGGTATTGGGCCTCCAGCGACATCTGCCCGGAGACATAGAACGCCAGGGCGTCCGGTCCGTGCGCGTCGATGATTGCGCGCAAACGCAGCGCCGCCTGCTCGATGGCGACATCGATGGGGGTCTGCACCGGATCGCGCTGGCGTTCATTGCGCACAAAGGCGTGCTCCATGCGACCTGAATCGCACAGCGGCAGATGCGCGGTCAGCCCTTTGGTGCACAAGCGCCCGAAATTGCTCGGATGCTGCTTGTCACCACTGATCTTGGTTACCCGGTTGCCCTCAACCGACATGACAATGCCACACCCAACCCCACAATAAGGGCAAACGCTACGCACACTGGTGCTGCTCATCTGCCGACCTCCTGCTTGCGCAAACAAAAAGGCGCCCTGCTGCCCCGGCTCGAAAAAACAAGCAGGGCAACACGGCGCCTTTGTCGTGAACGGGGCAATCTGCGTTGATTGCCGAATGCTCAAGCTAAAGCAAGGGTCGCGCCAGAACCGCAGGCGCCGCATGAGCCCGCGATTTGCTCAAGCGCGCAGCGCAACTTTTGCACTGCCTTGGGTATGCGCGCACCAACTCGGCCCATGCTGGCACGGAGAAAGCAATGGCGTACCAGCGTGCTGGTGGCGTCTGGGAAAATTCCAGGCACAAAAAAAGCGACCCTAAGGTCGCTTTCTTTGTTGCTTCAGGGTGTTCAGTGGGCCCTGAAGCTAAATATGGCGCAGCGGACGGGACTCGAACCCGCGACCCCCGGCGTGACAGGCCGGTATTCTAACCGACTGAACTACCGCTGCGCTATACACTGAGTGGTGGGTGATGACGGGATCGAACCGCCGACCCTCTGCTTGTAAGGCAGATGCTCTCCCGGCTGAGCTAATCACCCTTCGTCTCGGTGTGGCGCGCATTCTACGGAGCACCGAACACTCTGGCAAGCACTTTTTTAAAAAAATTTTTCAGGCGTTCCAAAGACTTAGCGCGGGGTTGGCCTTGGGTGCCTGCTCGGAGAATAATGCCCGCCTATGTATTAAGGAGAGCTTCACCCCATGTGGTTCAAAAACCTGCTGACCTACCGCCTGACCCAGGATGTCCCGTTCGATCCCGAAGCACTGGAAACCGCTCTGGCCAGCAAGCCGGCGCGCCCTTGCGCCAGCCAGGAGTTGACCACTTATGGCTTCGTCGCCCCATTCGGCAAAGGCGAAGATGCTCCACTGGTTCACGTCAGCGGTGACTTCCTGCTGATCGCTGCGCGCAAGGAAGAGCGTATTCTTCCAGGCAGCGTGGTACGTGATGCGGTGAAAGAGAAGATCGACGAGATCGAAGCTGAACAAATGCGCAAGGTCTATAAGAAGGAGCGCGACCAGATCAAGGACGAGATCATCCAGGCTTTCTTGCCACGTGCCTTTATTCGCCGCTCGATGATCTTCGCTGCCATCGCCCCCAAGCAGGGCCTGATCCTGGTCAACTCGGCCAGCGCCAAACGTGCCGAAGACCTGCTCTCGACCTTGCGTGAAGTCATGGGCTCGCTGCCCGTGCGCCCGGTAACCGTAAAAATTGCCCCGAGCGCAACCATGACCGATTGGGTCAAGACCCAACAAGCAGCGCCTGACTTCTATGTACTGGACGAATGCGAACTGCGTGACACCCATGAAGACGGTGGCATCGTGCGCTGCAAGCGTCAGGATCTGACCAGCGACGAAATCCAGCTGCACTTGGGTACCGGCAAGGTAGTGACCCAGCTGTCACTGGCCTGGCAGGACAAACTGTCGTTCGTACTCGACGACAAGATGGTCATCAAACGCCTGCGCTTCGAAGAACTGCTGCAAGACCAGGCCGAAGAAGACGGCGGCGAAGAAGCCCTGGGCCAGCTCGACGCCAGCTTTACCCTGATGATGCTGACCTTTGGCGATTTCCTGCCGGCGCTGTTCGAGGCATTGGGCGGCGAAGACATTCCGCAGGGCATATAAGCCTAAAGCTTCAAGCACCAAGTGAAGGCATGTCCTGCGTATTCCATGCCTTTACTTGAAGCTTGAAACTTGCAGCCTTAAGCTGCCGAACGGTGAGGACGACCTCACGACGCAACGCGTGACCATTACGGGGACGGCCCCATCATTCGATGGAGATACTGCATGTCCTGGATCATTCTGTTTTTCGCCGGCCTGTTTGAAGTTGGCTGGGCTGTCGGCCTCAAGTACACCGACGGTTTCACTCGCCCTTTGCCCACCGTGCTGACTGTCGCTGCCATGCTGGTCAGCCTCGGCTTGCTCGGGTTGGCAATGAAGGAGCTGCCGCTGGGCACCGCGTATGCGATCTGGACCGGGGTTGGTGCGATCGGCACGGTGATCGCCGGAATCATCCTGTTCGGCGAGTCCATGGCGTTCATGCGCCTGGCCAGTGTTGCCCTTATTGTCGCAGGTCTGGTCGGCCTCAAGGTCAGCGCCAGCTGACCTTGAGCTCGCCTGTTAGCGCACGTCGCCACGCAACTGGCTGACCCGCTCGCGCAACAAGGCCGGTTCTGCTGTCTCTACCGGGATGGCAGCACCGGCTACCAGGGTCACCCGCGACCATAAGCGGTGAAAAAAGCCCTTGGCCGGATCACGGCTGAAGAAACTTCCCCACAAACCCTGCAAGGCCATCGGTATCACCGGTACCGGTGTCTGCTCGATGATTCGGCTCAAGCCACCCTTGAATTCATCAATCTCGCCATCGCTGGTCAGCTTGCCCTCGGGAAAAATACACACCAGCTCGCCTTCAGCCAGGTAGGCGGCAATCTGCTTGAACGCCTGCTCATAGATTTCTGCGTCTTCGTTGCGTCCGGCAATAGGGATGGCGCCTGCGGTGCGAAAAATAAAGTTGAGTACCGGTAGTTGGAAGATCTTGTAGTACATGACAAAGCGAATCGGCCGACGCACTGCGCCACCTATCAACAACGCATCAACAAACGACACATGATTGCACACCAGCAGTGCCGCTCCTTCCTCCGGAATTTGTTGCAGGTCTCGATGCTCGACCCGGTACATGGAATGGCTGAGTAACCAAATCATGAAGCGCATGGTGAACTCAGGAACAATCCGGAAGATGTAGGCGTTGACGCCGATGTTGAGCAGCGACACCACCAGGAACAGCTGGGGAATGGTCATCTCCACCAGGCTCAGCAGCACGATGGTGACAATTGCCGACACCACCATGAACAACGCATTGAGAATGTTGTTCGCAGCGATCACGCGGGAGCGCTCATTCACCGCGGTACGCGATTGGATCAAGGCATACAGGGGCACGATATAGAACCCACCAAATACTCCCAGGCCCACAATCGACAGCAGTATCCACCAGGCCTGAGTCATCCCCAGAAGCGTCAACCAGTCATAAGGCGTCGCTGCTGTGGGCACATCCCCGGAATGCCACCACCAGAGCAAACCAAACAGGGTCAGGCCAAAGGAGCCAAAGGGCACCAGGCCGATTTCCACCTTGTGACCGCTGAGGCGTTCGCACAGCAGTGAACCCAGGGCGATGCCGACGGAAAACAGGGTCAGCACCAAGGTGACCACGGTTTCGTCACCGTGCAACCAATCCTTGGCGTAGGCCGGAATCTGCGTGAGGTAGATGGCCCCGACAAACCAGAACCAGGAGTTGCCGACAATCGAGCGAGACACTGCTGGTGTCTGCCCCAGTCCCAGGCGCAAGGTGGCCCAGGACTGCGTGAAAATGTTCCAGTCCAGCTTCATCTGCGGCGACGCTGCACTGGCCCGTGGAATCCACTGGCTGGACAGATAACCGAGCACAGCCACCGCGACCACCGCCGTGGCGACCACAGGCGCATAGTGACTGCTGGACATCATGACCCCAGCGCCGATGGTACCGGCCAGAATCGCCAGGAAGGTGCCCATCTCCACCAGGCCATTGCCGCCCACCAACTCCTGCTCTCGCAGGGCCTGGGGCAGGATCGAGTATTTGACCGGCCCGAACAGTGCCGAATGGGTACCCATGGCGAACAGCGCCAGGAGCATCAGCGCCAGATGGTTGGTGAGAAAGCCGATGGCGCCCACTGCCATGATGCCGATTTCGGCCAGCTTGATCAGTCGAATCAAGGCGTCCTTGGGATACTTCTCGCCAAACTGCCCGGCCAGGGCGGAGAACAGGAAAAACGGCAGAATGAACAGCAAGGCGCAGAGGTTGATCCAGATCGAGCGGTCACCCTCGATGGCCAACTTGTAGAGAATGGCCAGGATCAACGATTGCTTGAACAGGTTGTCGTTGAAGGCCCCGAGCGACTGGGTAATGAAGAATGGCAGAAATCGCTTTTTGCCAAGAAGACTGAATTGCGAAGTTTGACTCATCGTCCGTGTACCTGAGTGGGGCTTTGTCATTGGAGGCACGCAACCCGCACAAAGCCACAACCACCCAGGTAATTACAACCTACTTATGTAAGCTGACAATGCACGGCGAGGCGAACAACTCACCACGCCAGGCGCCGCGCAAGGTCAGACTGAAGACCATCAACCACAAGCCGACCAGCGCGACCACCAACACCAGCCCCATGTGTTGGAAGAACGCCAGTCCCAACCAGGCACCGAGTTTGAGGGTGGCCAGGCTGTAGACACCCAGCGGGAAAGTGAAGCCCCACCAGCCCAGATTGAACGGCATGCCATGGCGCATGTAGCGCCAAGTGATCAGCACCGCTGTGAGCAACCACCACAAGCCTGCGCCCCATAGCACGATCCCGGCGATCAAGCCCAGGCCTTGAGCGATCTCCCCCAGATTGCCAAAGCCGTTGGCGGCAAATATCGCGGGTGCATCAGCCCCCAGTAGCAACATGCCCAGGGCGCCGGTACCGATAGGGCCGAGTGCCAGCCAGCTGGACGCCGCCATGTTGGCAGCAGGTAATTTGTGCAAGGCCATGCGCAGCATGAGAATGGTCAGAATGCTGAAGGCCACTGGCAGCGATACCGCCCACATCACATAACTGGTCACCAGCACCTGAAACTGGCTGTGGGCATCGACCAGGTGCGGCGCCAACTGACCGCCACTGGCAGCAGCAACCTCCGCGGCGACTACTGGCAGCAGCCAGACAGCGGTCATCTGATCGATGCTGTGCTCCTGGCGGGTGAACATCAGGTAAGGAATCGATACCCCGCAGAGCAGCGCTAGGCCAACATCGAACCACCACATCGCCTCGATCCAGGGCACGATCCCTTCGCCCCAGCGATCAATGCCAAATAGCAGGCATCCATTGAGGATGGTCGCCAGGCCCATCGGAATAGTGCCGAAGAACATCGACACCGTTGAATGAGCAAAAATCTGTCGCGCCTCATCGAAGAACATGACCCAACGTGCGACGTACAAGCCGCTGAACAGTAAAAACAGGGCAATGGTCAGCCACCACAGCGCCTGCGCCAGACTCTGCAGATTGCTCATACCTATTTGCATGAGAGCCAGGGACAACACCCCGGTGCCCATGGTTGCAGCGAACCAGTTGGGGGTGAACTGACGGATAACCTCACGGGGATGCGCCAGGTGGCGCAGGGGTCTGAGGGGCGAAGCGTTGTGTTGCAAGCACGGCATGATCGAGGTCTCCTGTTGGTCGGTGACGCAAGATCATCCTAGGACGAAAAATAATATCTATAAAATGGGTATTTTATCTATCTGTTATCTATTTTACAGATGTATAAATCCTCTGTTCAGGCGTTGTTCACCGAGCGTATGCTTCACCGTTGTCGGCTTATCGCAGTAACAACAAGGACGTGAAAATGCTCGCCGCCGCAAGACGCTACAGCCCACAGGTGCGCCTGTTGCTGGCCACCACCTTTGTATTGACCCTAGCCCGTGCAATCACCCTGCCCTATCTGGTGGTCTACCTCGCGCAGAACTTTTCCCTGGATATCAGCGGCATCGGCTTGATGATTGGCGGCGCGTTGATTGTTGCGTCGCTGTTGAGTCTGTATGGCGGCTACCTCATCGATACCCTGCGCAGCTATACGGTGATCATCGCCTCGACCCTGGTGTTCACCGGGGCTTTCATTGCCGCAGTGGTCAGCCGTGAATTGAGTCTGTTCTTCATTAGTCTGGTCCTGATCAACCTGGCATTGGCGGTTGTCGACATTGCCGCCAAGGCTGGATTCTGTGCATTGTTACCGCTGGATGAGCGCTCCGAGGTGTTCTCGATCAAATACACCTTGAGCAACGTCGCTTACGCAGTTGGGCCATTCGTTGGCGTCGCGCTGATTCTGCTCGATGATCACCTGCCTTTTCTGGTATCTGCCCTGTTGGGCCTGGTCATGTGCCTGGTCTATCGGCGCTGGGGCGAGCGCTCGGCGCGGGCAAATCTGGATAACGGCCCGCAGGCGGGTTTTCTCAGTGTGGGTGGGCAACTGCTCAAAGACCGCCGGCTGATCTGCTTTACCCTCGGCGGCGCGCTCAGCGCCGTGGTGTTCGGCCAATTCACCGCTTACCTGTCGCAGTACCTGGTGGTCACCAGCAGTGCCAGCGAAGCGGCCCGGTATATCAGCTACCTGGTAGCCACCAACGCGGTCACCGTCATCGCCCTGCAATACGTGATCGGCCGACGTATCAGTAGCCGCCAGTTGATGCCCTGGCTGCTTGCCGGCATGGCATTGTTCCTGGCTGGGCTACTCGGTTTTTCCCTGGCCCAGTCGCTGCTGGCCTGGTGCCTGGCAATGCTGGTATTCACCCTGGGAGAAATCATCGTGATCCCGGCGGAATACATGTTTATCGACAGCATTGCTCCTGAGCACCTGCGCGGGGTTTATTACGGTGCACAAAACCTGTCCAACCTGGGTGCTGCCCTGGGCCCGGTAATTTGCGGATTCGCTCTTGCTCACCTGGTGCCCGTGGCCACGTTCTACCTGCTGATTGGCTCCGTGTGTCTGGCGGCGCTGTTCTATTACCTGGGCGCCAGAGGAAACACCGGCGCGACAGCTTGAATTGACGCAAGGCCAGATCGCGGTGGGCATTTCAATCTGCTTTTTCATCTTGAGCTTGGCCCACCCGCCCCGACAACCCTATTGACCACGTTATCAGCGAACCTGCGACGCTCTGCCACTGCTACCATCGTCGGCGCTGACGAAGCGTCTACGGCGTGCCAGACTGATTAATCGAGATTCGCCGTTACGCCGACGGCTCTAGCATATTTTTGTTTCGGAGTAGTCATGTCGCTGTCCAGTGGGCTGATCGCCGTGGTCGCCCTGGCCTATATGGCCATCATGTTCGCTATCGCATTCTATGGTGACCGCCGTAAAACGCCGTTGCCACCGCGCCTGCGCGCCTGGGTGTACAGCTTGTCGCTGGCGGTGTACTGCACCAGCTGGACGTTCTTCGGCGCGGTCGGCCAATCCGCCGAACAACTCTGGGCCTTCCTGCCCATCTACCTGGGACCTGTGCTGTTGCTGCTGTTTGCACCCTGGGTGCTGCAGAAAATGGTGCTAATCAGCAAACAGGAAAACATTACCTCGATCGCTGACTTCATCGCCGCCCGCTACGGCAAGTCGCAGTCACTGGCGGTGGTGGTGGCGCTGATCTGCCTGGTGGGCGTACTGCCGTACATTGCCTTGCAACTCAAAGGTATTGTGCTTGGCGTGAACCTGTTGATCGGCGCCAGCGCCGACGCCACCGGCAGCCGCGTGCAAGACACTGCATTGGTGGTCTCGCTGGTACTGGCACTGTTCTCCATCGTGTTCGGTACCCGCAGCCTGGATGTCACCGAACACCACCGCGGCATGGTCCTGGCCATCGCCTTCGAATCGATGGTCAAACTGCTGGCATTCCTGGCCGTCGGTATCTTCGTTACTTTCTACCTGTATGACGGTTTCGACGACCTGTTCAGCCAAGCGAAATTGGCGCCGCGCCTGGAAGGATTCTGGAACGAAACCGTCAATTGGCCCTCGATGGTGGTCCAGACCGGGGTGGCGATGATGGCGATCATCTGCCTGCCGCGACAGTTCCACGTCACCGTGGTCGAAAACATTGAACCGCAGGATCTGCGCCTGGCGCGCTGGGTATTCCCGACGTACCTGATTCTTGCGGCGCTGTTCGTGGTGCCTATTGCCCTGGCCGGACAAATGCTCCTGCCAGGAGTCATACCCGACTCGTTCGTCATCAGCCTGCCGTTGGCCGAAGCACATCCGACCCTGGCGCTGCTGGCGTTCATCGGCGGTGCCTCTGCCGCCACCGGTATGGTTATCGTCGAAGCCGTGGCCCTGTCGACCATGGTGTCCAACGACATGCTGCTGCCGTGGTTGCTGCGGCGCAACAACGCCGAGCGTCCATTCGAAGTGTTCCGTCACTGGATGCTGTCGGTACGCCGGGTGACCATTGTCGCCATCCTCCTGCTGGCCTATGTCAGCTATCGACTGCTCGGCTCCACGGCCAGCCTGGCCACCATCGGCCAGGTCGCCTTTGCCGCAGTAACCCAGCTGACGCCAGCAATGCTCGGTGCCCTGTACTGGAAACAGGCCAACCGCCGGGGCGTGTTCGCAGGCTTGGCAGCGGGGATTTTCCTCTGGTTCTATACCCTGGTCCTGCCGATCGCCGCCCATAGCGTAGGCTGGTCACTGGACCTGTTTCCTGGCCTGGCCTGGCTGCATGGCAACCCGTTGAACCTGCCGATCACGCCGCTAACCCAAGGTGTCGTGTTGTCGCTGGCGGGTAACTTCACGCTGTTTGCCTGGGTCTCGATCCTGTCGCGCACCCGCGTTTCCGAACACTGGCAGGCCGGCCGCTTCATTGGTCAGCAAACCAGTGCCCGCCCCAACAGTCGCTCGCTGCTGGCGGTGCAAATTGACGACCTGCTGCACCTTGCCGCGCGTTTTGTCGGTGAAGAACGCGCGCGCCAGAGCTTCATCCGTTTTGCCTACCGCCAGGGCAAGGGTTTCAACCCCAACCAGAATGCCGACGGTGACTGGATCGAGCATACCGAACGCCTGCTGGCGGGCGTGCTGGGGGCGTCCTCGACCCGAGCCGTGGTCAAGGCGGCCATCGAAGGCCGTGATATGCAGCTTGAGGATGTCGTGCGCATCGCCGACGAAGCCTCGGAAGTCCTGCAGTTCAACCGCGCACTGCTGCAAGGCGCCATCGAAAACATCAGCCAGGGCATCAGCGTGGTCGATCAGAACCTGCTGCTGGTAGCCTGGAATCGCCGGTATCTGGAGCTGTTCAACTACCCGGACGGCCTTATCAGTGTCGGCAGACCGATTGCCGATATCATCCGCTATAACGCCGAGCGCGGTCTTTGCGGGCCGGGTGAAGCCCAGGTTCACGTAGCCCGCCGCCTGCACTGGATGCGTCAGGGCCGCGCGCATACCTCGGAGCGGCTGTTTCCCAACGGTCGCGTCATCGAGCTGATCGGCAATCCAATGCCTGGCGGCGGCTTTGTCATGAGTTTCACCGACATCACCCCGTTCCGCGAAGCCGAGCAAGCGCTCAAGGATGCCAACGAAGGCCTTGAGCAACGGGTCACCGAGCGCACCCAGGAGCTCTCGCAATTGAACCAGGCGCTGACCGAGGCCAAGAGTCATGCCGAGTCCGCCAACCAGTCGAAAACCCGGTTCCTGGCTGCCGTAAGCCATGACCTGATGCAGCCATTGAACGCTGCACGGTTGTTCTCCGCCGCCCTCTCCCATCAAGGCGACGGGCTCTCAGCGGACGCCCAGCAGTTGGTCCAGCATCTGGACAGCTCGTTGCGCTCGGCAGAAGAATTGATCAGTGATCTGCTCGACATTTCGCGCCTGGAAAACGGCAAGATCAATCCCGATCCCAAGCCGTTCGCCCTTAACGAACTGTTCGACACCCTGGGCGCCGAATTCAAGGTCCTGGCCCAGCAACAAGGCCTGGACTTTCGCGTGCGTGGCAGCCGCCTACGGGTGCACAGCGACATGAAGTTGCTGCGGCGCATCCTGCAAAACTTCCTTACCAACGCCTTCCGCTATGGCAAGGGCCCGATTCTGCTGGGGGTGCGTCGCAACGCCGGCAAGTTGTGGTTGGAAGTCTGGGACCGTGGCCCCGGAATTGCCGACGACAAGCTGCAAGTGATTTTCGAAGAGTTCAAGCGCCTGGACAGTCATCAGACGCGCGCGGAAAAAGGCCTGGGTCTGGGGCTGGCCATTGCCGACGGCCTGTGCCGCGTACTTGGCCATAGCCTGGAAGTACGCTCCTGGCCCGGTAAGGGCAGTGTCTTCCGGGTCAGTGTGCCCCTGGCGACAACACCTGCCGCTGTGGTCAGCGCGCCGACCGAGCAAGCCGGACAGCCCCTGGCCGGCTTGCAGGTGCTGTGCGTGGACAACGAAGACAGCATTCTGATCGGTATGAACAGCCTGCTCAGCCGCTGGGGCTGCCAGGTCTGGACAGCCCGCAACAGGAATGAATGCCAAGCACTCCTGGAAGAGGGCCTGCGCCCGCACCTGGTCCTGGTCGACTATCACCTGGACGAAGGCGATACCGGCACAGAGTTGATGGCCTGGTTACGCAAAAGCCTTGGCGAACCCGTTCCCGGTGTGGTGATCAGCGCCGACGGTCGCAGTGAAACCGTCGCGCAAGTGCATGCTGCAGGCCTTGACTACCTGGCCAAGCCGGTCAAGCCAGCCGCGTTGCGCGCCCTGCTCAATCGGCACCTGAGTCTGGTCCAGTAAGGGCACTGGCGGCCAACGGGTCGCCTTCGCTCATGGCCCGCTCCAGCAAATCTGCCGGCAGGCTTTTGCTCGCTCGCGCGCCCAGCAATTTAAGCTGCTCGCTACGGCTGATCAGGTTGCCACGCCCCTCACAGAGTTTGTTGCGCGCCGCGCTGTAGGCCTTATCTACCTGTTGCAAGCGACTGCCGAGTTCGTCCAGATCCTGGATGAACAGCACAAACTTGTCGTACAGCCAGCCGGCACGCTCGGCAATCTCCCGCGCGTTCTGGCTTTGGCGCTCCTGCTTCCACAGGCTGTCGATCACCCTCAAGGTGGCCAACAGTGTGGTTGGACTGACAATCACAATCTGGCGGTCGAAGGCTTCCTGAAACAGATTCGGTTCGGCCTGCAGCGCAGCGGAGAATGCCGCCTCGATTGGCACGAAGAGCAAGACGAAATCCAGGCTATGCAAGCCTTCCAGGCGGTTGTAGTCCTTGCCGGACAAGCCTTTGACATGATTGCGCAACGACAGCACATGCTGCTTGAGCGCGGCCTGGGCGATGTCGCTGTCATCCGCGGCAACATATTGCTGATAGGCCGTCAGGCTGACCTTGGAATCGACCACAACCTGTTTGTCGCCAGGCAGCATGATCAACACGTCGGGCTGAAAACGCTCACCGTCGGCGCTCTTCAGATTGACCTGGGTCTGGTATTCACGGCCCTTCTCCAGTCCGGCATGCTCAAGCACGCGCTCCAGAATCAACTCGCCCCAATTGCCTTGAGTCTTCTGGCCTTTCAACGCCTGGGTCAGGTTGGTCGCCTCGTCACTGAGGCGCAGGTTCAGCTGTTGCAGGCGCTCCAGTTCCTTGGCCAGGGAGAATCGCTCGCGCGCTTCCTGCTGGTAGCTGTCCTCGACGCGCTTTTCGAACGCCTGGATACGCTCTTTCAACGGATCGAGCAATTGTCCAAGGTGCTGGTGGCTGGTTTGAGCGAAACGTTGCTCACGTTCGTCGAAGATCTTCGTCGCCATCTCGGCGAACTGCGCCCGCAGCTCATCGCGAGAGCCCTGAAGGTCGTTGAGACGCTGCTGGTGGCTTTCCTGCTGCTCACGCAGTTCAGCAGCCAGGGCCGCACTGTGCGCGTCCAGGCGGCGTAACTCTGCCTCTCGGGCGTTACGTTCGATCTGCCAGGCATGACTGGCGTCGCGAGCGTTGTCACGCTCGATCTGCAGCAACTCCAGTTCACGGGCTTGAGCAGCAAGCGTCGCCTGCTTGGCGGCATTGGCCTGGCTCAGGTCACTGATTTCGTCGCGGCAGGCATCAAGTTGAGCGAGCAAACCTTCCTGGGCCAACTGTGCGCTGCTCAGGCGCTCCTCCAACAGCGCCGCCTGCGCTTCGCGCGCGGCCTGACGCCGTTGCTGCTGGAACAGCCAGCCCAGACACGGCACAGTGGCCGCTACGACACCCAGTACGATGCTGGTCAAATCCAACGCCATTGCCACCCGAACACTCCCACCTGAAATCAGCGCCTGAGCTTACCAGCCTTGCCGCTGCGCCGCGTCAGGCATCGGGCAATTGCTTGAGCAAGCGCCTGGCTTCCTGCGACCCCTGGGACGAAGCCTGCTCCAGCCAGTAGCGTGCCTGTTCGAGTTCATTGTGCTGCGGTAGCGCACACAGACGACCGAATTCAAGCTGGGCACGCCGGTCACCCGCTCGAGCGGCCTGGCGCAGCAGGTCGTGGCCGATACGCCGGTCGCGGGCATTGCCACAATCGCGACAAAGCATCTGCCCAAGTCGACTTTGCGCAACGACCACACCCTGGCGTGCCGGCTGCTTCAGCAAGCGCCCAGCAAAATGCTTGACGTTCGGATTGTCACCCAGGCGCGGATTGTCGAGCAGCCACAAGGCAACCTTCAAGGAGAAGCGCTTTGGCTCAGGGACAGGCGGGGGAACTGAAGAAATTGCAGGAATTTTAGCGCGAAACTTCATAACGACAGCGAAGGCAACTCGAGAGGCGCGCCACTCTACTCCATTTTTCCGAGAATGACCCGAGCCTCACGGATACTTTTTACAAAATATTTCCATGTTGAGTTATTGACCGTGGACAACGCTTTTTCAGCTGGCGGATGCCTGCGAACAGATTGTCAGACAGATCGGAAAAACCTAGCACGCCCGTCCTAGAGCAAGCGCTCGGGACAATCCACAGAAGCTGTGGATAACTCGGTGGACAACCCCCTCCAAGGGGCCGCAAACCCCCATGAAACGGGGCTTTGGCTCAAACTGTCGATTTTTTCACCAGCTAAAATTAGTGTTTTTTTTCATTGACTTAAGTGTTCAGCCAAGTCATTGGCAGTCTCCCCCCCTGCGGTTGCAAAGCTGTGACAGCTGCTGCCTCAAGTGTGTACAACCACCGTACAGAAACGCACTTCCCCGCACGAAATTGGCACGTTCGCGGCGTTTCGCCCGTTACACAGGCCTTCACAGCGCGGTCAAAACACGAGATACTGGCCGGCTCCCCGAATGAAAAGCCAGGCATGCTTGCCTAGGCACGGCAATTGCTGTATTCTTGCCGCCGTTAGTACCAAGCTGAAAGTCAATTCTGGCCAAAGCAGTCCTTACAGGTCCACTTCACCCTGAAGCCGCACCTGTTGAAACAAGGACCGGCCCACTTGATGGTTCCCAGGTAAACCACTTATTACTCTGACCGAACCAACCTGCAGATTGATCAGGATCTTCACCCCGTGGCATAGAACCTCGACCCGGTGTGTTGCCTGCCCTCTGACGTACCTACCAGTCAGCCCCAGCGCCACATTATAAATGCGCCCAAAACTGGCTGCTCTGTTCCAGTCAGGTTCTTCGCCCCGACTAAATCCCGGCGTTACTGGAACGTTTTAAGTGTGCACGGATCGAAACCGTGTCTATTGCAGGAACATCTAATAACTATGACTAACTCTATCCATACTCAGGCTGCCATTCGCACCCTATCCCAGGCATTTGCGCCACTGAACTGCTTGATCATGGCATCGCGCAAAGGTGGCTTCAGTTTCACCCTGGTCAACGAGCACGGCATTGCCCGTCACAGCGAGCGTCTGTACCCCGAGCAGTACAGCCAGTCCGAACCGCTTCAGGCGGTCATCGAGCGTACCCGTCAGGCCTTGGTGGCCTGATTCACGCTTCGCTAGCAGCAGCTCAAGCCCCGCCCTCTCGCGGGGCTTTTTTATAACTCGTTACGGAATCCCGGCGACTACAACCCCTGACTGGACTGCTTGGGGATTGAGACTGCGAGCTAATCCACAACCTGATCTTGATCTTGATCTTGATCTGGATCTGGATCTTGATCTTCATGCACGTCAGCTCAGGCGCCGTGGAGTGCGACTTCAGCAGGCCGAGTGGAGGTGCCTGTAGGGGCGGTGCGCAGCACCTTCGGCGTTAGCCGAAGACGCGAGACGTAGACTTGGCGAAGCAAGTCGTAGGCCGCGTGGCCCTGGAAGGTGCCGTAGCGAGGGGACCCGAAGCGCAGCGTAGGGCCGTATGCAGGAGCAAGCGGTTTTGGTTCCTTTTGCCAAGACAAAAGGGACCCGCCGTAAGGGCGGAAGGGGCCGACAGCGGCGCCGCACTGAACGGATAAGCCTCAAATCCCAGTCCCGCCCAGTCCACTCCCAGAATCACCCACCAGGGATAACTCGAAGAACCCTTTTTATGCCCATAGCAAGCGAAGCGCTAATCACCACACGGCATATGATTTATAACCAAAAGCTGAAAATGTTTTAAAAACAGGCCTTTACACCGCGAATATGACACTACACTTCAACTCAAGCGGCCATCACCGCTTCCGGCGGGCCTGTCCGACTCACCAGCTGCCAAGCTCCAGTGTCCGCCGGCCAAAACAATGTTCGAGGGTGTTATGGGTATCGCCGCGAGCGAGTTAAGCGAATTTGTCATCCGCCCGACCCTGATTTACCTGGGCCGACACTGCGCAAGCGCTGAAGCATTGTTGCTGGGTGTTGCCGCCAGCCAATCCGCCCTCGGCTCCGCGCTACACGATCGACGCGGCCACGGCCTCTACCGTATCGGCGAAATGCGCCACCAAAGCGTCTGGGATCAGTTCCTCGCCCGTGACCCCGAACTGGCCAGCCTGGTCCGCGGCCTGGCCAGCCAGCACGCCTTCCTCAGCGGCCCGCACCTGGAGCTGACGGTCAACCTTCGCTACGCCACAGCCATTGCCTGGATGCTCATCGAGGAACAAGCCCCCACACTTCCTGCTGCCGACGACCTCTTGGGTCTGGCACGAATTTGGCGCCAAACATTTCACCCTCAAGGACGCCTGCGCGACTTTACCTGCGCTTGGCAAAACTGCGTCGCCCCCGTGACCCTCCAAGCCTGCTAGCAATCACCAATTTCCATATTCAGAAAAATCTCACGAATTTGGTCGGATTGTCCTACAAAACCGCTCTATCTCCTGCGATACGGCGCTATAGCGCTGCGGGCCAAATGTTGGTAATTTTCGCCCCGGAGATATCAAGGAGTTCTAATAATGAAAAAAGTAATGCTCAAAACCTCTCTTGGCCTGGCCGTCACGCTCGCTTCGACCCAACTGTTCGCGAGTGGCTTTGCCCTCAACGAACAAAGCGTCAGCGGTATGGGCACAGGCTTTGCGGGGCGTTCCTCATCTGCCGATGATGCCAGCACTGTATTCGGCAACCCTGCCGGTATGTCGCGCCTCAAGCGCGAACAAGTCACCGTTGGTGGCGCAGCCATTATTGCCAAAACCGACATCAAGAATGGCCAAGGCACCTTCGGTGGTAGCAACGACGGCGACATGGTGCCGTTTGTCGGCGTCCCTATGGGGTTCTACGTCAAACCTATCGATGAGCACTGGGCTTTCGGTATAGGTATGTACGTACCTTTCGGCCTGGTCACCGATTATGAAAGCGGTTTTGCCGGCCGTTACTTCGGCAGCAAGAGCGAAGTTCAAGTCGTGACCCTGCAGCCGACTATCAGCTATGCCTTCAACGACAAGGTGTCGATTGGTTTCGGTCCAACCATCAACCGCATTGATGGCACTCTGGAATCCGCTGCACTGAACCGCTTTACTCCGGGCAGCAATGACGGCAAGGTCAAGATCTCGGGTGATGACACCGCCATCGGTTACAACATCGGTGTGCTGGTTCAAGCAACTGACAGCACTCGCGTGGGTCTGACCTACCACTCGATGGTCGACTACAAACTCGAAGGTGACACCAAGATCAGCGGCCCTGGTTTCGGCCCACTGAGCGGCAGCAAGTTCGACGCCTCGCTGAAGATCAAGACTCCGGAATCCGTCGACTTCTCGGTTACCCACGAACTGGATGCCAACTGGACCCTCTATGCCGGTAGCACCTGGACCCGCTGGAGCCGCCTGGAAGCCATCACCGTCAACAACAAAGGCGTTCCTGGCCCACTCGCCCCAGCAATTGGCCAGATCAGCGAAGAGCAGAATTGGCATGACACCTGGGCGCACGCCATTGGTGCAGCCTACAAGCTGAACAAGGAATGGACCCTGCGCGCCGGTTTCTCGGTTGACCAGTCGCCAACCAACAACCACGACCGCTCGCCACGCATCCCAACTGGCGATCGTAAAGTGTTCAGTCTGGGTGCCGGTTACAACCCAACAGACGACATGACGATCGACCTGGCCTATTCCTACCTGTGGGAAGAGGACACCAAGGTTGATCTGAGCAGTCCAACCAAAGGCTCCTACAGCGGCAAATATGAAAACAGTGCTCACGGTCTGGGTGCCTCCCTCACCTACCGCTTCTGATTTCAGCTCGCTGAAAAAGCCGCCTTCGGGCGGTTTTTTTATGCCCTCGTATCAGACGACGAAAGGTTGCCTAAACGCTCCTGGAGAAAATCCATAAACACCCGCACCTTGGGTGTCATGGCAAAACGATCGGCGACACACAGATAGATATCCATCGGTTCCGCCTGCACATAAACCTGATCAGGTTGTGAATACTCGAAAAGCGCAACCAACTGCCCGCTCTCGATCAACGGTCGGGCGACGAAGTCTGCAAGACGAGCGATTCCGCCATGGTTGATGGCCATCTGGGTAAGCACGTCGATATCGTCACTGATCAGCACATCACCGAACTCAGCGTCGAAACGCAGGCCATCGCGGACAAATCTCCAACGCAAGAATCGACCGTCTACCGGATAACGAAACACCAGGCAGCGGTGCTGCTTGAGTTCCTCCGGCGCACCTGGCCAGCCGGCCTGGGCGAGATAAACTGGTGAGGCGCAGCAAATAAAAGGGACTCGGGTAATGTGGCGCGCCAGCAAGCCATCCTCCAACTGCGGGGTGATACGAATACTGACATCCACGCCTTCCTGAGCATGATTGACGCGCCTGTCATTCGTAACCAGTTCAATCGAAAGCTGCGGGTAGCGAGCACTGAACTCAGGAATCAACGGCGCCACGGCATGACGACCAAAAGCCGAAGTCGAAGCAATGCACAAACGCCCCTTGGGCTCACTGTCAGGCGTGGTGATCGCTAGATAGGCCTGTTCAAGATCGCGCTCGATGTGCTTGACCTTGTCGTAATACAACGCGCCCTCTGGCGTCAACGCCATACTACGGGTAGTACGCGACAACAGCCGGACCTGCAGATGGTCCTCCAGGCGCGCAACGTTCTGGCTCACTGCTGCCGCACTCAACCCCAGGGTCCGGGCGCCCCCGGCAATGCTGCCTGCTTCGACAACTTTGATAAAACTTTTAATCGAGCCCAGCAGGTTCATGCAGATCAATCCGGCATTCGTAAGGTTTTCTTTATAAAGACCTAAGCCCGCCTCGTCTACCTGCGCTCAAGGGCGCTTGCTAGTCTGCGACCTCGAAATTCAACCAGGAGTCTTCATGACAACACAGAAGGTCGGCCTCGGCCGACGTAAGCTTGGCGTGCGCGCCACCCCTTACGTATTTGCATTCTATATGTCAGCCATCATGGCCTTTTTGATGTGCTTCGTGATCACGGCAGCCACCACCGGCATCGACGCCAATTACCTGAACCATGTATTCAAGGCTTATCAGCTTGCGATGCCGGTCGCTTTTGCCTGCGTTCTGGTGGTGCGTCCGGTTGTGCTCAAACTGGTAGCCTGGACCGTTCATCCCAGCCAGTGAGTGGCAATTCACGGCTGTGAAGCGATGGCCTTCTCGATAGCCGCCGTGAACTCGGGATCATTAGGTTTGGTCAGGCTGGAAAAACTGGCGACGACCTTGCCTTGGCGATCGACCACGTATTTGTAGAAATTCCACTTCGGTGCACTGCTCTGCTCGGCCAGCTCCTTGAACAGCGCTGTCGCATCGCTGCCGCGTACTGGCTGCGGCTTGGTCATGGTGAAGGTAACGCCGTAGTTGGCGTAACAAACCTTGGCGGTCTTTTCCAGGTCGGCGTCTTCCTGCTTGAAGTCATTGGACGGTACGCCAAGCATTTCCAGGCCTTGCTCGTGGTAGGTCTTGTAAACGCTTTCAAGCCCTTCGAACTGCGGTGCAAAGCCGCAGTAGCTGGCGGTATTGATCACCACCAGCGGCTTGCCGGCAAAGCGTTCGCACAAGTCGATCTGCTCTTTGCCGCGCAGCTCCGGCAAGCTGCCTTGCTTCTCAAGCAGCGCCGGACACCCGGCCGCCTGCGCCGTTGCCGCAGCCATGAGGGTAAACAGCGGAACCAACATCCAGCGTGCGCGCATTGTCGTCTCTCCTTTGATCAAGCCTTGTAGCTTGCAGGATACGCTCAGCACACGCCCATGCCCAACTGCATCAACGCCAAGCCACCTTCGTGCCAACCCCACCAGATCAGGGCCAACAGCAGTAGCGCGGCCAAGGCCAGGCCCCCGCGCAAGGCAAGGCGACTCATGCCGCTTGTGCCTGCAAGCGCGCCACGGGCCGCTCACGCACCGGCCAGTTGAGCGCCGCGGCGATCAGGCTGAGCACGATCGATATCTGCCAGACCAAGTCATAGTTACCCGTTTTGTCATACACCACCCCGCCAAGCCACCCACCAAGGAATGCCCCCAACTGATGGAACAGGAAGACAATGCCTCCAAGCATGGACAAGTTACGCACTCCAAACAACGTAGCTACGGTGCCATTGGTCAAGGGTACCGTCGACAACCACAGCAAGCCCATGGCGATGCCAAACAGGTAGGCACTGAACTGAGTGACCGGTGCCCAGAGGAACAGCACAATGACCACGGCACGTAGCAGATACAGCGCCGCCAGCAAGCGCGGCTTGGACATACGCCCACCCAGCCAGCCGGCAGTATAGGTCCCGACGATATTGAACAGCCCTACCAGCGCCAGCACCGTAGTGCCAATGGTGGCGGGTAAATGCTGGTCGACCAGGTAAGCCGGAATATGCACACCGATGAACACCACCTGGAAACCACAGACGAAAAAGCCCAGCGCCAGCAACCAGAAGCCGGAATGCGAGCAAGCCTCACGCAACGCCTGGCCAAGACTTTGCTCGACACCGTGACTGGGCAGCGGCCGATCTTTCAACAAGCCCACCAACGGCACAATGAACGCTACCAGCAAGCCCAGCACCAACAAGGTTGCCGACCAGCCAAGCCAGCCAATCAGGCCAAGGGTTCCGGGCAGCATGGCAAATTGGCCGAACGAACCGGCGGCACTGGCGATGCCCATGGCCATGCTGCGTTTCTCGGCGGGTACGGCACGACCGACTACACCCAGGATTACTGAAAACGAAGTACCGGAAAGACCGATGCCGATCAACAGGCCAGCACTGAGCGACAAGGTCAGAGCCGAATCCGACATCCCCATCAACACCAAACCGACGGCATAGAGAATGCCGCCGACCATCACGACTTTTGCCGCACCCAAACGGTCAGCCAGAGCCCCTGCAAAAGGTTGCGCCAGCCCCCAAATCAGATTCTGCAAGGCAATGGCAAAGGCAAAAACCTCCCGTCCCCAGCCAAAATCTGCACTCATAGGCGCCAGGAACAAACCGAAGCCGTGCCGCACCCCCAGCGAGAGGGCCAGAATCAACGCAGCCCCCAGGAGAATCCAACCACTGGTTCGCCATACCGATGTCATTATTGTTTTCTCCACAACGCTGCAAGGTTACGCGGGTATATACCCGCTTTAAGTCGAAAAAAATTCAGGCAAGTAGCTCAAGCAGACGTACCAGTTCATCGCGTTGCCCTACTCCCAAGGTCTCGATCATGCGCGCCTGGGCCTTCTCCCAAGCCGGCTCGGCCGACTGCAAACAGGCCTGTCCCTGGTCAGTGAGCAGCACTAGGCGATTACGCAGATCCCGACCTTCCGTCAATGCCACCAGTCCTTCAGCCTCCAGCACTCGCAAGTTGCGTCCCAGGGTGCTGCGGTCCAGGCCCATGGCATCGGCCAGCGTTGAAATGCTCGGCTGATCAAGACGACGCAAATGGCGCAATAGCGAAAACTGCGCGACATTGACCCCGAAGCCTTCAAGCGCTTCGTCATAATGTCGACTGACCCCACGGGCAGCACGACGCAGATGGGTACAGATGCATTCACTGGTCAACATGCTTACGTGTATATACCCGCGTTAATCTCACCGCAAGTGTTTCTTCCAACTGAGGCTATGGCTGCAAGCGCTCGCGAATCGGTTCGAACTCGGCCGTGGCCTGACGCTTCAACGGGTCTGGAAGTTGCTGCTCTATGGCCTGCCAGTAAGCCCAGGGCACTTTGGCGCTACCCAGTTCGTAATCCATGCCATCCCAGCTGTCTTCACGAAAGCTGTAGAAAGCCCAATGCAGTTTTGCTCGATCAAAGCGACCAAGCACGTCTTCAAGGTATTGCCGACACCCCGCCAGTCGCCGCATGCAACCAAACTCGCCGGCCACCAGGCGACTGGCCGGCACTTGCTGTGCTTGCGCCCATTGCCAAGGCTTTTGCAGGTACGCCTCAACCCTGGCGCTGTCCCAGTTCTGGGTCTGCCCGGCAAAGGGGACCGACCCTGGATAAGCATAAGGCTTCGCCCGAGCCAGGTTAGGTGCGCTCGTGGCGTGATAGGGCTCATACATATGGAAGCTGTACAGCACTCGCTGATCCGCCAACGCTTGCGGCCAATAGGCAAAGGCATCAGCCGCTGCGTACCAACCGGCATCGACCATTACCGGGGTTAACGGGTCGACTTCACGAATGGCTGTGATGATATGCCGATACAACGCCGGCAGATCACGGGCGCTACCCTGCTGTTGCTGATACCAGGCACGCATGGCGGCAGGTGGCGCGTGCTCGGCCAGCCCGCCCATTTTTTCAGGCGCAGGCTCGTTGATGAGGTTGTAGGCAGCGACTGCCGGATGATCCTTGAGTTGCGTGGCCAGGTCGCGCCAGAAGTCAGCGGATTGATCCCACCAGACTTTGTCCTGCCAGAGTCGGTCGTCAAAGCGATCGCTGTTGTTCTGCGCCCAACGCATACCGGGCAACGACAGCGGCGCGATAACCACCTTGAGTCCGGCAGCATGGGCAGCATCGAGGACCTTGCGCAGTTGCGTAAGATCTGCCCCTGCCAGACCTTTGTAGCCGTCCGCATCACCCAACAAGAAGTCGCGATTTGCCGGCTGCCATTTGTCATAAGACAAACGCACCCAAGTGGCCCCGTAGTCTCTGAGCGCCTGGAAATATGGCAGGTCAGGCGGCAGTCGGTTGAAACTGTTGCCGCCGTGGCGGGGGGTATCCCAGAAGTCGATCAAGTCTGCAGCCTTGGCGCTGGCGACAAAACAACACAGCGCCACCAGCATGCTTTTCAACAGTCCTCGCATATGCCACCTCCATGCCCCAGAAGCGGGCGAGCATACGCCTGAATACGACCCGGAAAATGGCTCCCTGATTACAAGCGATTACAGGGTCAAACAGAGCAGAACCGCCAACTCCAGCAATTCCAGGAGGGCGCCGGCAGTGTCACCGGTAGTCCCGCCTAAGCGCCGAATCATCACTCGACGAAACCAGAAAAAGGCTATGCCTACGACGACCAATACGTACAAACCTTGCAGACCTGCGATACACACACACAGGACACAACTGGCAAAGAGCACCCATGCCCCACTTCGTCGTGGCAGATGATCGGCCAAGGCCTGGCCTATCCCTCCGGCCCGAACATAAGGGGTGCAGAGAAACAGCCCCAACAAGGACGCACGCCCCAGCACAGGCGCCAATATCAGCAACACACCTTGCTCACGCTCCACCAGCACCAGCACCGCGCAAAACTTGAGCAACAGCACCAACACCAGCGTCACCACCGCAATGGGGCCGCTGCGCGGGTCCTTCATGATTTCCAGAGTGCGTTCGCGATCACCGAAACCACCGAGCCAGGCATCAGCGCTGTCAGCCAGACCATCCAGATGCAGGCCGCCACTGAGCACTACCCAGGCGCTCAGCAGCACGGCCGCATGCAATAGCACCGGGCTGCCTTCGAGCAACGCGTGCAAGCCCCAGAGCAATACCCCGAACAGCAACCCCACAAGTGGATAGAACAGCACCGAGCGGCCCATCTGCGCGGGTGTCGGCATGCCCGACAGGCGCACCGGCAAACTGCTGAGGAACTGCAAGGCAATCCAGAATCCCAGCATTTCAGTGCACTTCCCGCAGAGTACCGTCGACCAACAGCTCAAGACGGTACAAGGCGCCGTGGCCGACCTCGACCTGCAACAACTGCTCACGGGGAAGCCCCCTGGCACGTGCCAGCAGCAAACGCATCACGCCCCCATGGGTAACCAGCAACACATGCTTGTCGGCATGCTCACGACGCAAATCGGCAATAGCTGCCAACACACGGCTGGCGAAGTCGATGACAGCCTCGCCACCAGGCGGGGTATAGGCATAGGGATCTGACCAGAACTGACCCAACTGTTGCTCATGGGTAACCATCAAGTCCGCGGCGCTACGCCCTTCCCACTCACCGAAATGCAGCTCTTGCAATCCAGGCGCCAATTGCACTGGCAAGCACCGTTGCTCGCCGAGCATTTGAGCAAAACGCGCGCAGCGCTGCAGGGGTGAGCTGACCACGACCTGCCAGGGGCCAGCACTGGCGACGGCCGCCTGCATCTGCTCCCAGCCCTTGGCTGTCAACGCATCATCCAGGCTGCCGCGCAGGCCGCCGCCCAGCTCGGTTTCGCCGTGACGCAGCAGGTCGATAATCATGCTGGCCGGTCTGCCACGGCTGCTTCAGCGAAGGTCGCCATTTGCCCGTGCAGATCACAGGCCAGGCGCAACACGGGAACCGCCAGTGCCGCGCCACTCGCTTCTCCAAGGCGCAAGCCAAGCTCCAGTACCGGCTCACCCTTCAGTTCCGCCAGCACGCGACGATGTCCAGGTTCGGCGCCACAGTGGCCGAACAACAGCCAGTCCCGACACGCGGGATTGATTCGTACCGCCACCATTGCGGCAACGGTACAGATGAAGCCATCAATGAGCACCGCGACCCCAGCTTGGGCGCAGCCCAGATAAGCGCCCACCAATGCCGCGATTTCGAAGCCGCCAAAACAGAACAACTGCTGCAAAGGGTCATCGGACAGTTGCCCATGCACCTTCAGTGCGCGCTCGATCACCTGCGCCTTGTGCGCAACGCCAGCAGCGTCCAGTCCGGTACCGGGACCACTGAGGTCGCTGGCCGGGCATTTGAGCAAGGCGCACGCCAGGGCACTGGCGGCGGTGGTATTGCCGATACCCATCTCACCACCGATAAACAGCTGGGCGCCGCTGGCAGCTGCTCGCAGCGCGCTATCACGGCCACCTTGCATGGCTTGCAGCCCCTGCGCCCGACTCATCGCCGCCGCCTTGGCAAAATTCGCCGTGCCTGGCCCCACGCGCAAGTGGCGTACACCCGGCAGGTTCAGGTCAGGATCGATTGTGCCCAGGTCTACCACTTCCAGTTGAGCATTCAACTGACGGGCCAGCACGCTGATCGCCGCACCACCGCCGACAAAGTTTTGCAGCATCTGCCCGGTAACCGCTTGGGGATACGCCGAGATACCTTCGGCAACCACCCCATGATCACCGGCAAAGATGCTGATACTGACATTATCAAGGCGTGGCTTGAGCTGCCCTTGCAGGCCGGCCAGTTGCACCGCAAGCAGTTCCAGGCGTCCGAGGGAGCCGGCCGGCTTGGTCAATTGCTGCTGACGCGCCAAAGCCTGATCGCAGGCAGCCTGATCAACGGCACGGCAGGCATCAAGCCACCAGGTCTGACTCATGGTGCAGTTCCTTTCAAAGTAAGGGGAAGGCCGGCAACGCTAAGCACCACCCGCTGGCAGCGTTCGGCAATCGCCTGGTGCAGCCAGCCGGCTTCATCGACATAGCGCCGGGTCAGTTCGCCCATCGGCACGACACCAAGGCCAGTTTCGTTGCTGACCAGAATGATTTCACCCGGAAGCTCAGCCAGGCACTCCAGCAAGGCGCAGCGTTCGGCGAGCAGACGCTGCGGGTTGTCCAGCATCAGCAGGTTGGTCAGCCACAACGTCAGGCAATCGACCAACAGGCAGTGCTCGGCGCTGGCATTGGCGCGCAGCACCTGGGCCAGGGCCAGGGGTTCTTCGATGAGCCCCCAACTGTCTGGCCGGCGCTCACGGTGCAATTGCACCCGGGCATTCATTTCACCGTCCAGCGGCTCGCTGGTGGCAATGTAAATCACTGCCAGGCCACTGCGTTCGGCCAGTTGTTCGGCCAAGCGGCTCTTCCCTGAACGGGCACCGCCAAGAATCAGGTTGAGCATGTCAGTTCAGTCCGCACAGTTGACGCAGGCGTGGGGTATCCAGATGTTGCTCGACCAAGTCAGCCAAGCGCTCGATGTCGCGTTCGCGCAATGCCTGGTAATCCACGTGCTCGACCTCGTGCAAGCCCGCCCAGCGCAACAATGCCGCGCACGATTGCGGGCTCTCGAACAGGCCATGCAGATAGGTCGCCAAAACCTGGCCATCGGCGCTGATAGCACCATCGCTGCGGCCATCGGCCAGCAACACGGCCGGATGTTCAAGCGCTGCACCGCGGGTTACACCGGCATGAATTTCATAACCGCTGATTGGCGCTTGCTCCAGTTGCAAGGTGCCAGCCACGTTGCGCAATTGCTTTTCTGCTTCGAGCACCGTGACAAAATCGAGCAAGCCCAATCCGTCACTGCTGCCGGCCTGCCCTTCCAGCCCCAGTGGATCGTCCACGCGCTGGCCGAGCATCTGTAGCCCGCCGCAAATACCCAGGATCTTGCCGCCATAACGCAGATGGCGACTGATCGCCTGGTCCCAGCCTCGGCTGCGCAATTGCGCCAGATCGCCGCGCACACTTTTGGAGCCTGGCAGGATGATCAGGTCGGCGGGTGGAATGGGCTCACCGGGACCGATGAACTGCAGGTCGACTTGCGGATGCAGGCGCAACGGGTCGAAGTCGGTGTGATTGCTGATGCGCGGCAGTACCGGCACGATCACTTTCAGCGCCCGCGCCGTCTTCTCGCCCTGGCGCTGGTCGATACCGTCTTCAGCCTCCAGGTGCAAATCCATCACATAGGGCAACACCCCCAGCACCGGCTTGCCGGTACGTGCTTCGAGCCAGTCCAGGCCGGGCTGCAGCAAGGCGATGTCGCCGCGAAAACGGTTAATGACAAAACCTTCGACCCGCGCCTGCTCCGTGGCCGACAACAGCTCCAAGGTGCCCACCAGGTGAGCGAAAACACCGCCGCGGTTGATATCGGCAATCAGGATAACCGGGCAGTCCACCGCTTCGGCAAAACCCATGTTGGCGATATCGCCGGCACGCAGATTGATTTCCGCTGGCGAGCCAGCACCTTCCACCATCACCATCGGATACTGCGCACTCAATCGTTGGTGAGACTCGAGTACCGCCTGCATGGCGATAACCTTGTAGTCGTGATAAGCCACCGCATTCATGCTGGTAACCGCACGCCCGTGAACGATCACCTGCGCCCCGGTATCACTGTTGGGCTTGAGCAGCACCGGATTCATGTCGGTGTGTGGAGCCAGGCCAGCAGCTTGCGCCTGAACAGCCTGGGCGCGGCCGATTTCGCCACCGTCGGCAGTCACCGCACTGTTGAGCGCCATGTTCTGTGGTTTGAAAGGCACCACCGCCACGCCCTGGCGCAACAGCCAGCGGCACAGCGCGGTCACCAGGGTGCTTTTGCCGGCATCGGAGGTGGTGCCCTGCACCATCAAGGTACTCATGCGTGCTCCTTGCGGTATTCATTGAGCGTCTGCGCCAAGCGCTGAAAGTCTGCCTCTGTGGCGGGCAGACCCAGTCGCAGGCTAGGCGGCTGGGAGAACAGGCGCAGCAAAATACCGCGCTGCGCCATGAATTCATGCAACTGCGCCGCGTTGTCGATAAGCAGATACTGGAACAGGTCACAGCCGCCAGCCGGGATGAAACCTGCCGTCATCAGCATGTTTGCCAAGCGCTGACTGGCCACCGCACAGCGGCTGATCTGACCCTGGTGCGCAGCACTGTCGAGCAGACAGGCCTGACCGAGAATGCGGGTCGGCCCGCTAATGGTCCACGGCCCCAGAAGTTCAGCCAGACGCTGCAGGAGCGCTGTCTCAGCCAACACAAAGCCCAGACGCACGCCGGCAAGACCGAAGAACTTGCCAAAGGAGCGCAACACGATAAGACCGGCTTGCTCAGCCTCGGCGCCAATACTGTGTTGCGGCGTGTTGTCCATGAACGCTTCATCGACCAACAACCAACCGCCACGCCGGGCCAGACGGGCATGCCATTCCAGCAACATCTCAGCCTTGAACAAACAGCCGGTAGGGTTGTTCGGGTTGACCACCACCAGCACATCGAGGCTGTCGAGAAGGCTGTCCACTTGCTCGCCCTGCACTTCCAGGACCTGATGGCCGGCACGACGCCAGGCCTCGGCATGCTCGGCATAGCACGGCGAGAGTACCCCCACCCTGCTGCGCCCGCGCAGTTGCGGCAAGGCCTGGATCGCAGCCTGCGAGCCCGCTACCGGCAGTACCTGGCGGACTCGATAGTAATCGGCCGCTGCCTGCTCCAGACCATCTTCGGTTTCCGGCAGACGTGCCCAGGCGCGCAGCGGAATGTCTGGAATGGCATAGGCCCAAGGCGCGATACCACTGGACAAGTCCAGCCATTGCTCGCGAGGGATGCCGTAGTGCTGCACTGCGCGCTGCAGACGACCACCGTGTTCAAGCATAGAATTCGGCTCCCAGGCACAACAGTAGCAGCCATAACCATACGCCTTGGCAAACCAGGCGCCAGCCACGATCGATCGCATCAGCATCAGCCACCGGGCCTTCGCCCAGTTGCGCACGCTCATGCAGCTCACCGTGATACACCGCCGGGCCGCCCAGCTCCACGCCGAGAGCACCAGCACCGGCGGCCATGACCGGGCCGGCATTGGGGCTGTCCCACAACGGTGCCTGACGGCGCCAGCACGAAAGGGCCAGACGGGTCTTGCCCAGCAATGCGTAGGTCAGCGCCACCAGCCGAGCAGGAATATAGTTGAGCAGGTCATCGATACGTGCGGCCGCCCAGCCAAAGCGCTCGAAGCGCTCGTTGCGATAGCCCCACATGGCGTCGAGGGTGTTGCTCAAGCGATAGAGCACTACGCCTGGCGCTCCTGCGACGACAAACCAGAACAACGCGGCAAACACCGCATCACTGCCATTTTCCAGCACCGACTCGGTCGCTGCACGCGCCACCGCGGTTTCGTCCAGCTCGCGGGTTTCGCGGCTGACCAGAAAGCCCACGCGACGGCGCGCTTCATCAAGATCGGCATTGCGCAACGCGTCTGCCACCGGCGTGACGTGCTCACCGAGGCTGCGCAGCCCCAAGGCACAGTACAGCGCCAACACCTCCACCAACCAGCCGATATAGGGCAGCCAGGACAGCAGAGTGGCCAACAGGGTCAAAGGAATCACCGCCAGGAACCACGCAGTGACCCCATGGCTGCGCCATCCACGGCCCGCCGCATTGAAGCGCTGCTCCAGGCGTTTGGCCAAGCGACCAAACGCAACCAGCGGATGTCGACGCTGAGGCTCGCCCAACAACGCATCCAGCGCCACCCCGGCTACGGTCAGCAACGCCACGCTCATCAAGACTCTCCCCACTGATTTTCAAACAACATTTCGCTCAACGGCCGCGCCGTGGTCCAGCCTTCGAGCACCAACATCGGTGCCGGGTAGAACGCCTGGACCGGGCCGAGGCAGAGAATCGCCAGCGGTTTAGCCCCGGCCGGCATAACCAGCAGTTCGGCCAGGGCCTGGGGTTCGAACAGCGACACCCACCCCATGCCCAGCCCTTCGGCGCGCGCGGCCAGCCAGAGGTTCTGGATTGCGCAGGACAGTGAAGCCAGGTCCATCTCCGGCAACGTGCGACGACCGAAAATGTGCTTCTCGCGATCATCCATCAAGGCCGCTACCAACAGTTCGGCGCAGTCGTTAATACCTTCGACCTTGAGCTGCATGAACGCGTCGGAGCGCTCACCCAGTGCTTCGGCGGTGCGCACGCGCTCCGTTTCCACCAGGCCCTGGATGCGCTGACGCAGCTCGCGGTCAGTGATACGAATAAAGCGCCAGGGCTGCATCAGGCCGACGCTGGGTGCCTGATGGGCTGCCTGGAGCAGACGCCCGAGCAGTGCGGGCGCTACCTCACCCTGGATGAAGTGACGCATGTCGCGGCGTTCGCCGATGACTCGATAGACCGCTGCGCGCTCGGCGTCGGTGAAGGCATGGTCGCTCATGGTTTCAATAATGCTGCCGCAGCCAGAGGATTGGAGGCGAAATAGAAGTGCACATAGGAGGCCGTCAGCCGACCACTGCGATAGACCGCTTCAGCACCGCGCCCGCCGTTGGGGCTCATACCCCGGGCAATGGGCTGCAGCGAGGTAGTGGTCAGCGAGTGATGGTAGGTGTGCCCCCGCAAGGTGCCCTCGGGCAACTCGACCGCTTGCAGGGCCAGTGCCGCAAGGCGCTTCTGCATCACCGCTTCGCCCTCCAGCAGGCCAAGTAGCTCGGCACGCTCACCGGCCACATCGGTCAGGGCATCGAGCAGATAAAGCATGCCGCCGCATTCAGCGAGCACAGGCTTGCCGGCCTGATGATGGCTGCGAATCGCCGCGAGCATCGAGGTGTTCGCGGCCAACGCCTGGTGGTGCAGCTCCGGATAGCCGCCAGGCAAGTAAAGGCTGTCAGCCGGCGGCAGGGTTTGCTCATGCAGTGGCGAAAAGAATCTCAGCTCTGCCCCCATGGCCCGCAATAGATCGAGGTTGGCACCATAGGTGAACGCAAATGCTTCATCACGGGCCACGGCGATGGTCAGTCCTTCAAGCAAAGGTTCGATGGCCTGTGCGCTCGGCGCCGCAAAAGCCACTGCTGGCGGTAGCGACGACTCACAACTGGCCGCCAGGGCTGCTGCTGCGGCGTCGAGGCGAGCGTCCAGATCATTGAGCTCACTGGCCTGGACCAGGCCCAGGTGCCGACTTGGCAACTCAATGCCGGTTTCCCGCGACAGCCCGCCATACCAGCGCAACCCTTCAGTCAGGCTACCCTCGAGCAATTGCGCGTGGCGCAGCGTGCCGACACGGTTGGCCAGCACACCAGCAAAGGGTAAATCCGCTTGATAGCGAGCCAGCCCCAGCGCCAGGGCACCAAAGGTTTGAGCCATCGCCGTGCCGTCGATAACTGCCAACACCGGCACGGCAAAATGACGGGCCAGGTCGGCACTCGAAGGCGTGCCGTCGAACAGCCCCATGACGCCTTCGATCAGAATCAGGTCGGCATCGCCTGCAGCCTCCCAGAGCAGCCGCCGGCTTTCCTGCTCACCGACCATCCACAGATCCAGTTGATACACCGGTGCACCACTGGCTCGCTCCAGAATCATCGGATCGAGAAAGTCCGGACCGCACTTGAACACGCGGACCTTGCGCCCTTGATTGCGGTGCAGTCGCGCCAGGGCGGCGGTCACGGTGGTCTTGCCCTGGCCGGAGGCCGGGGCAGCAATCAGTACCGCCGGGCAGTGACGCGTGTCACTCATAGTTCAACGCCCTTCTGAGCACGAATGCCTGCCTGGAAAGCATGCTTGATCATGCCCATCTCGGTGACGGTGTCAGCCAACTCGATCATTTCATCCTTGGCACCGCGCCCCGTGACAATCACGTGTTGCATTGGCGGACGCGCCTGCAGGTCGCTGAGCACCTGTTCCAGATCGAGGTAGCCATGCTTGAGGGCAATGTTCAGCTCATCGAGCACGACGAAAGTGATCGCAGGGTCCTGCAGCAATTGACGGGAAACCGCCCAGGCGGCTTCGGCCGCGGCGATGTCGCGCTGGCGATCCTGGGTTTCCCAGGTGAAACCCTCGCCCATCACGTGATAGCGCACCTGCTCGGGGAAGCGACGGAAGAACAACTCTTCACCGGTGCTGTTGCGGCCCTTGATGAACTGCACCACGCCGCATTGCATGCCGTGGCCCATGGCCCGGGCAAGCATGCCGAAGGCCGAACTGCTCTTGCCTTTGCCGTTGCCACTGAGCACCAGGAGCAAACCGCATTCGTTCGGCGAGTTGGCAATACGCTCGTCGATTACTGCCTTCTTGCGCAGCATACGTGCCAGGTGGCGTTCGTCACGCTCGGTGGATTCAGTCATCGAAGTCTCCGCAAACCACTGTCAACCGTTGCACGACGATCCCTGCAGCGCAGCGCTGCACGAACTTCGAAGTAAAGACCAGGCGACAGATGAATGGATATGGCAGACGGAGCAATTGCGCGGGGCTGCGGCACAGGCCGAAGAGTACGCGCATCACCCTCCGTGATGCCGTTGGCTGTAACAGGCCGGTCTCCGGGCTCGTGAGTGGGTTCGAATACCCAGGATCGCGCGCCTTCCCGGGCTCGATTACCCAGTGGCCGTGCGCGGCCTTGACTCACTTACCGTTGCGGGGGCAGCGCCGGACTCGCACGCGTTTGCGCACCCACCGGCTTCCCTGTTTCACCCTGCCAGGCCATCGCCCACAGAGCACCTGAAACAAGTCGCGAAGGTTAGAGGGTTGCACCCGGAGCGTCAATGAAAGGCGCAGTACCGGCGTGGGTCAATGGCGCCTGCTTGGTCTTGTGCCAACGTACCCGCAGTGATATCAAATAGCCATGTCTTGGCTATGCTCAATTACAACAGCTACAAGGAGAGCGACATGCAAGGTCTGATCATCAATAACGCGCGCCTGGAATTCCTGCGCCCTGCCCTGGAACGCTGGGTAGCCTGCATTGACCGTTTCAATCAGGTGCTGGGCGACGCGCAGGCACCGTACTGGCATGGCGCCCAAGCCAACCTGAGCCTGCTTTCTACCGCCGCCTGGCAAGCGGAGCTTGTGACCTTGCAACACCACCAGAGCAAAAAGCAGCGTGACGAAGGTGAGCGGGAGGCGCGCTGCGACCTGTACATCGCCAGTCAGGACGAAGCCGCCTACCTGCAAGCCAGCCAACGCTGGCCATGCATCGGCCGCCTGGACCTGAACAACGCCCTGCAGGAAAGCGTCGCCGCCGCCCGCTACGTAGCAGCCCCCAGCCAGCTGAAAATCGCAGCCCTGTTTGCCAGCCCCTGGAAAGCCGGGCAGCACGCCAGCCCTGAAGAACTCCAGGACCTGGTCGAGGACCTGCAGAAACATACCGCCTGTGCCATCGCCTGGTACTTCCCCTACGCCTACCGCAAGCTGCACAACGAAGCCGGACACTATCATCCCGGCATTGCCCTGCTGCTCAAGCAGGCGTAGTTGAAGGAACCTCTGCCCGGCTGACCGCCTCTACTTTTTACAGTGGTCAACTTTGCAAGGGGAATGACATGGGCATGCACAGGATTGCGTTGCTATTGGCGGTTGCCGCCGGCTTGAGTGGCTGCGGGGAAACCGCTCGCTTGGAGGTCAGCGACGGTTTCGGACCCTCACCGCAGTTACCCGAACCGAACAAAACCCTGATCCCTACCGTCAACGTCGCCCCGGCCATCGGCTGGCCCCAGGGCGCCAAGCCAGTAGCAGCGGCTGGCACTCAGGTGGCAGCCTTTGCCGAAGGCCTGGATCATCCGCGCTGGCTGTATGTACTGCCCAATGGCGATGTGCTGGTTGCTGAAACCAATGCCCCACCCAAGCCTGAAGATGGCAAAGGCATTCGCGGCTGGATCATGGGCAAGGCCATGAGCCGCGCCGGTGCCGGAGTGCCGAGCGCCAATCGCATCAGCCTGCTGCGTGACAGTGACCATGATGGCGTAGCCGAAACGCGCACGACCTTTATCGAAAACCTCAATTCGCCGTTTGGCATGGCGCTGGTTGGCAACGACTTTTATGTGGCCGACACCGATCGCCTGCTGCGTTTCAACTACCAGCCCGGCGCCACCTCGATCCAGGGCCCCGGCACCCTGGTAGCCGTTCTACCCGGCGGCCCCTTGAATCATCACTGGACCAAAAACGTGATTGCCAGCCGCGACGGCACGAAACTCTATGTAACCGTCGGCTCCAACAGCAATGTCGGCGAAAACGGCCTGGAAAAGGAAAAAGGCCGCGCAGCGATCTGGGAAGTCGACCCCGCCAGCGGCAAGCAACGCCTGTTCGCATCCGGCCTGCGCAACCCCAACGGCATGGCGTGGGAACCCCACAGCGGGCAGCTGTGGACGGCAGTCAATGAGCGTGACGAGATCGGCAGCGACCTGGTGCCCGATTACATCACGTCGGTCAAGGACGGTGGTTTTTATGGCTGGCCGTACAGTTACTACGGCCAGAATATCGACAAAAGGGTCAGCCCCCAGGATCCACAACGGGTCGCCCAGGCTATCGCCCCGGACTACGCCGTCGGCCCGCACACCGCCTCACTGGGCCTGACCTTCGCTGAACCCGGCGTGCTGCCACCGCCTTTCGAAAACGGCGCCTTCATCGGCCAGCACGGCTCCTGGAACCGCAAACCGCACAGCGGCTACAAAGTGATCTTCGTGCCATTCAGCACTGCCGGCAAACCGGCGGGCAAACCCATCGACCTGCTCAGCGGCTTTCTCAGTGACGAAGGCAAGGCCATGGGCCGGCCGGTGGGTGTAATCAATGATCAGCGTGGCGGCTTGCTGGTAGCCGATGATGTGGGCAACAAGATCTGGCGAGTGAGCAAAGCCCAGTAGCCTTCAACTGGCAGCGAGCCCCGCGATCGGCGGCAAAGAGGCCGCGCCTGGCTACAAACGCTTACGGCAGAGTGTCAGACCATCGCCTATCGGCAGCATCGACAGGTCGACGCGCAGATCATTTTTCAGCGCCAGGTTCAGTGCCTGGATCGCGCGCGTATCGTCACTGTCCGCCTGCTCCTGTAAAACCCGCCCACTCCACAGGGTGTTGTCGAACACGACCAGACCGCCCGTGCGCAGCAAGCGCAGCGCCTCCTCCAGGTACAGCGGGTAATTGGCCTTGTCGGCATCGATGAAGATCAGGTCATAGCGCTCATCTGGCAAGGTGGCCAGGGTTTGCAAGGCCGGCCCCAAGCGCATCTCGATACGCTCGGCCACTGCAGCTTCGCGCCAGTAATGCCAGGCAATGTCGTTGTAGGTGCCCGGCAGGTCACAGCACAGTAATTGCCCATGGTCCATCGCCTGAGCCATGCACAAGGCGCTGTAGCCGGTGAACGTTCCGACCTCGATCACCCGTTGTGCGCCGATCAACCGCACCAGCAATGCCAGTAATTGGCCCTGCTCTGGTGCTACTTGCCATCGCGCTTCGGGCAATGCCTGGGTTTCTACGCGCAAGCGTGCCAGCAACGGCGTCTCGCGTACGGACACCGCTTGCAGGTAGTGGTAGAGAGCATCATCGAGGTAGAGCGTTTGCGCAGTCATCGCTTACCTCGACAGGTCAGGGGTTGCGGGCCAGGTGAGCAGGCACAATGACCCGCTTGGCATTCAGGTACGCCTTGTTCCAGTAGCTGTTGGACAGGTAGTCCAGGCGCACCGTGCCACCAGCGGAGGGGGCGTGAACGAAGCGGCCTTCGCCGACGTAGATGCCAGCATGGCTGACCTGAGCGCCGCCACTGGTGGCAAAGAACACCAGATCTCCGGACTGCAGGGCGCCGCGCTCGATGCTTGGCCCACGGATACCGATCATTTCGCGCGTGGTACGCGGCAGTGCAATGCCTGCAGCATCACGATAGACGTAGCCAATCAGGCCGCTGCAGTCAAAACCGGCATCCGGCGTGTTGCCGCCCCAGCGATAAGGCGTACCGACCAGGCCCAGGGCGCGGAACAGAACATCTTCGGCAACGGGGGAGAAATACACTTGAGGGGCCATGACAACGGGCTCGACCACTTTAGGGGCCGGAGCATGGCTAGAGCAGGCACCGAGCAGTGCCAGCAGGGAAAATAGAGCGAAGCGCGCCTTCATCGCCATGATCAGAACATCCTGTCTGAGGCCGTCCGGCGTTAGGCCGGAAATAGTTGAGAATTTAGATTAGACGCTTTCTGTAAATACGCACGGCGACGAGCTTTTCAGCTACGTCGCCGTGATACCGCAACGGTTCATGATCAGTTGCGCGAGATGGTGGTCGCGGTCGGTGCCATGGCCAAGGCGCGCTTGGCTTCAATGAAGGTCTTGCTCCAGTAGCGATCACCGAGCTTGTCGATACGTACACCACCGCTGCGGCGGCTGCTGGAGTGAATGAACTGGTCATCCCCCAGGTAGATCCCGGCATGGCTTACACGACCGCGACCGTTGGTGCTGAAGAACAGCAGGTCACCCGGCTTGAGGTTGTTACGTGCAACCAGCGGGGCCTTCACGTTGATCATTTCGCGGGTAGAGCGCGGCAGGTTCACGCCGGCTTCTTCGCGGAACAGGTAACCGATGAAACCGCTGCAATCAAAACCGGTGTTCTCGGAGGTGCCGCCAAAACGGTAACGGGTACCGATCAGGGACATACCACGCTCAAGAATGTTGTCTGCCAGGGCTGGCAGCTGGTATGGCTTGCTGCTGGCGAAGTCTTGCAGCTCTTCTTCAGTCGCCATTTCTTCTTCGAATACCGAAGAGAGGGAGGACTGGCTGGAAAGCTGGGCGCTAACCGGTTGCTCAACCTGCTGCTGCGAAACAGGGCTATGCGCTGCGCAGCCGAAAAGCAGGGTCACAAGTGCGAGGGGCACGAGGGGTGCGAAGCGCTTTAGCATGGGCACGACCGTGTCTGGAATTTAAAGAGGGGGAAACTATGCCTTCTATCGGGTCGATTTGCAAATTCAATCGAAAAAAATGTGACTTTTATGTGCCGAGGCTCTAGACCCTGCCTTACCAGCCCAAGGTTTCTTTCAAAAACGGGATGGTGAGCTTGCGTTGAGCCTGCAACGAGGCCTGATCCAGACGCTCGAGCAAGTCGAAAAGCGCACTCATGCTGCGGGTGCCGCGGGTGAGAATGAAGTGCCCGACCTCATCGGTGAGGTGCAAGCCACGCCGTGAGGCACGCAGTTGCAGGGCGCGCAGTTTGTCTTCGTCGGACAACGCACGCATCTGGAAGATCAGCGCCAGGGTCAGGCGCGACTTGAGGTCTGCCAGCTTGATCGGCAGTTCGCGAGGCGAACTGGAGGCTGCCAGCAACAACCGCCGACCACTATCGCGCAGGCGGTTGAACAAGTGGAACATGGCCTCTTCCCACTCTGGCTTGCCGGCAATGACATGCAGGTCGTCGAGGCACACCAGTTCGTATTGTTCGAGGTTGTCCAGTAGCTCGACACCGCGGTCGAGCAGTTGTGCCAGCGGCAAGTATACGGCGGGTTCGCCCAGTTGCTCGAAGCGCAGGCAGGCCGCCTGGAGCAAATGGGTGCGCCCCACGCCCTGCTTGCCCCAGAGATAAATCAGGCTTTCGGTCCAGCCGGCGTCGGCTTCGCAGAGTCGCTCAACGTAGCCCAATGCTGCGGCGTTGGCACCCGGGTAATAGTTGATGAAGGTGGCGTCGTCACGCAGACGCACACCCAAGGGCAACTGGATCGGTTTCATGCTGGCTGGGCAGTTCCGAAGAACCACAAGGGGCCTTTTGTGAAAAGTCTGCAAAGTTTATACCCGTGGCGCCGGTCGCACAATCAGCGCGGACCACAAGTAAAATCAAAGGCTTGCATCGACGCCTGATAATCGATGAAAGCCCTTGGCCATTAAGCTAGAGCTCCGGGTCGATCTCGCCCGCATACATGTCCGACTCTTTATAGAGATCATGGACATGGCGCAGCAACACCATGATTACCGCGGCCATCGGCAACGCCAACAGCACCCCGGTAAATCCGAACAGTTCACCGCCGGCCAGAATGGCGAAAATCACCGCCACTGGGTGCAGGCCGATACGGTCGCCCACCAGCAGCGGCGTCAGGACCATGCCTTCCAGCGCCTGGCCGACCATGAAGACCGCAGCGATGCCCATCAGCGGATAAGGATCACCGCCAAACTGGAACAAGCCGGCAATCATTGCCGCGCCGATGCCGATGATGAAACCCATGTACGGCACGATCGCTGCCAGCCCCGCCAGCAAGCCAATCAACAGGCCCAGTTCAAGGCCGACCAACATCAGGCCAGAAGCGTAGATGATGCCCAACGCCAGCATCACCAGCAGTTGACCGCGAACGAAAGCGCCCAGCACTTCATGGCACTCCGCGGCCAGTGCCACCACCCTTTCCTCACGCTGGCGCGGCAACAGTCGGCGGATCTTGGCCATCATCAAGTCCCAGTCGCGTAGCAGATAGAAGCTCACCACCGGAATCAGCACCAGATTGGCCAACCAGCCCAGCAACGCCAGGCCTGACGCCGTGGCCTGGGACAGAATGACCCCGACGATGTCGGTGGTCTGCCCCATATGGCCACTAATGGCAGCCTTGATCTTGTCGAACTTCCAGAACCCGTCGGCCAGCCCCAGTCGCGTCTGCACCCAGGGCAGCGCGTCATGCTGCAGCCAGTCGAGCATTTGCGGCGCCAGCTCGTAGAGTCGTATCAATTGTTTGGCCAGCATCGGCACCAACACCAGCAACAACAACGTCAGCAGCAAGGTAAACAGGGTAAAGACCAGTACCACGCCCCAGGTGCGGGACATTCCGGCACGCTCCAGGCGATCGACCAGCGGGTCCGCCAGGTAGGCGAGCATGATGCCTACCAGAAAAGGCGAAAGGATCGGGTGCAGCCAGTACAACAAGGCTGCGCACAGCAGCGCTACGCCCAGCCAGACCCAGCGACGCATATCAGTCATGGACAACCTCGGTACTACCAGCGAAAACGCAGGCCATTGAACGGTTTAGGGGCAGCGGCCTGAGCTGCTGCCGGATTAGCCGCAGTGGCTTGAGTGGCTGGATCGGCAACTGGCGCTTGTACCGGCGCCTCGGCGGGCAGCTCCTGGAGCTTGGCCAGACCGAGCTGGGCACGCAACTGATCGCTGTTGCCGGTCACCTGGTAAGTAAGGGTATCGCCGTCGACCTGATTGAGGCGTGCACCATAGGGCTCCAGCACCCGGCCCAGCTCGGCATAGCGAGCCAGGTTCATCCCCTGGACCTGCACTTGCATATCGCTGCTGGCACCGGGGCGGGCGACAAAACGCGGCGCCAGGCGATTGCTCACCGCAAGCATTACGGCATCTGCCAATGCAGCCTGATCGGCGCCCTCGACCTTGCCCTGTTCGCGCTGGTCCCCCAACCACAGGCGCCAGATGCCCTGCCATTTGCCATCGGCCTCGCTGGCATGAACGGCCAGCAGCGCATCAGCGCCATAACGTTCGGATGCATCGCGCAGTGGCGCAGGATCGGCACCTTCAAGATTCTTGGCCGTTGCCACCAATTGTTCATTGAGGTCCGCCAACGGCAGACGCAATGGCAGGCCGCGGTGCTGGGCCGCACGGCGCAACGGCTCGGCACTGCCCTGGCCATCGCCGACCAGGCTTGAGCCTTCAACGCTGTCATTCAGCCACCAGCCGAGGATCGAGGGGCGGTTGTTGCCCCACAGTGCCAGACCCGCCTGACGCAAGGTACGCTCGGTGGTACCCGGATCGAAATCCACCAGTACGGTCTCCGGTGGCCCAGCTTCGAAACCGAACTGACTGATGATTTGTTGCGGATCCTTGCGCAACCCGGCCAAGGCCGGACTCTGTGGTGCCTTGGGGTCGCCCGTCAGGCGCAACACGAGGGTGTCCAGGGCTTTGCTTGTAGCTTGGGCGCGGGCTTCGGCGCCCTGGCCATCGACCGGCTCGCGGACCTGATAAAGGCTAGAGACGGTTTCGGCCTGGGCCGAGCATGCAAACAAGGCAAGACAGCCAATGGTCAGGTAATTACGCAAACGCATGGAGGATTCCTGTCCTGGTAATAAAGAAGCGATGCTTATAGAAGAACGTGGCTATGACCGCAGCACCGTGCAAAACATTCAGCCACTGCGCCCGATTTCATCGAATAGCCTTTGCTATACCTTATACAGCCTGCGCCCTGGCAACCAGTCGGACACGGTTAAAGACGATTTTTTTAGCTGATCTGGGCCCTGCCCGTCGGCCTGAGGATGGCCGCTACGGGGCAACCCTGATAAAATCGCGCGCCTTCGCAGACCGGCGACGGTCAGGTAGCAGGATTACCCTGCGCTATGCCTGGCAGGTCACGGTCGATTCCCCTGAATCCCTCCCCCCTAAAGGCCTGGATCATGAGCAAGCAACCCTCCCTGAGCTACAAGGACGCCGGTGTAGACATCGACGCCGGTGAAGCATTGGTCGAACGCATCAAAGGCGTTGCCAAGCGCACGGCGCGCCCGGAAGTCATGGGCGGCCTGGGCGGCTTTGGCGCCCTCTGCGAGATCCCGGCTGGCTACAAACAGCCGGTTCTGGTCTCCGGCACCGATGGCGTGGGCACTAAACTGCGCCTGGCCCTGAACCTGAACAAGCACGACAGCATCGGCCAGGACCTGGTCGCCATGTGCGTCAACGACCTGGTCGTTTGCGGTGCAGAGCCGCTGTTCTTCCTCGACTACTACGCCACCGGCAAGCTGAACGTTGACGTTGCTGCCACCGTGGTAACCGGCATCGGCGCTGGCTGCGAACTGGCAGGCTGCTCCTTGGTTGGCGGTGAAACCGCAGAAATGCCTGGCATGTACGAAGGCGAAGATTACGACCTGGCTGGTTTCTGTGTCGGCGTAGTGGAAAAAGCCGAAATCATCGACGGCTCCAAGGTTGCCGCTGGCGACGCACTGATCGCCCTGCCGTCTTCCGGCCCGCACTCCAACGGTTACTCGCTGATCCGCAAGATCATCGAAGTATCGGGTGCCGATATCGAAAACATCCAGCTCGACGGCCAACCGCTGACCGAACTGCTGATGGCGCCGACCCGCATCTACGTCAAGCCGCTGCTCAAGCTGATCAAAGATACCGGCGCAGTCAAGGCCATGGCCCACATCACCGGTGGCGGCCTGCTCGATAACATCCCACGCGTGCTGCCCAAAGGCGCCCAGGCCGTTGTTGACGTCGCCAGCTGGGCACGCCCAGCGGTGTTCGACTGGCTGCAGGAAAAAGGCAACGTCGACGAGCACGAAATGCACCGCGTCCTCAACTGCGGCGTTGGCATGGTCATCTGCGTAGCCCAGGACCAGGTCGAAACCGCCCTGAACGTTCTGCGTGAAGCTGGCGAGCAGCCATGGGTTATCGGCCAGATCGGCGTTGCCGCCGAAGGCGCTGCCCAGGTCGAGCTGAAGAACGTCAAGGCGCACTGATGCCAAGCAAGACTTGTGACGTTGTGGTGCTGCTGTCTGGCACCGGCAGTAACCTGCAAGCCTTGATCGACAGCGTTCGCACCGGCGATAGCCCGGTGCGAATCCGCGCGGTCATTTCCAATCGTGCCGATGCTTATGGCCTGCAGCGCGCCCGCGATGCAGGTATCGATACCGCCGTGCTCGACCACAAGGCCTTTGACGGTCGCGAGGCATTCGACACGGCCCTGGTCGAACTGATCGATGGCTACCAGCCGCAGTTGGTGGTACTGGCCGGTTTCATGCGCATCCTCAGCGCAGGATTCGTACGCCATTATCACGGCCGCCTGCTGAACATCCATCCATCGCTATTGCCCAAGTACAAAGGTCTGCACACCCATCAGCGCGCCCTCGAGGCCGGTGACGGCGAGCATGGCTGCAGCGTGCATTTCGTTACCGAGGAACTCGATGGCGGGCCGCTGGTCGTACAGGCAGTAATACCGGTAGAGTTGGACGACACACCGGAAAGCCTGGCGCAAAGGGTTCACCGCCAGGAACATCAGATTTACCCGCTGGCGGTGCGCTGGTTTGCCGAAGGTCGTTTGCGCCTGGGCGAGCACGGTGCTCTACTGGATGGCCAGCCCCTGGCGGCCAGCGGCCACTTGATTCGACCCTAGGAGATAATATGCGTCGCGCCCTGCTCTTCGCACTTGCCGTGCTCGCACTGCCACTTCAGGCAGCCGATCTGAAGCCATTCTCGGCCAGCTACACCGCCGACTGGAAACAGCTGCCAATGAGCGGCACCGCTGAACGCAGCCTGGAAAAGAACGCCAACGGTACCTGGAGCCTCAACTTCAAGGCATCGATGATGATCGCCAGCCTGACCGAGCAAAGTACCCTGCGCCTGGACAAGGACACGCTGCTGCCACAGACCTACCACTTCGAACGTGGCGGCCTGGGCAAAGCCAAGAAGGTCGACCTCGACTTCGACTGGAACAGCAAGCTCATTACCGGCTCCGACCGTGGTGATGCAGTCAAGCTGCCGCTTAACCGCGGCGTACTGGACAAGTCCACCTACCAACTGGCCTTGCAACACGATGTGGCCGCCGGCAAGAAGAGCGTCAGCTACCAAGTGGTCGATGGCGACGAGATCGACACCTATGACTTCCGCGTCCTGGGTACCGAAAAAGTCACCACCAAGACCGGTCAGGTCGAAGCCATCAAGGTCGAGCGCGTACGCGATCCAAGCCAGAGCAAGCGCATCACCGAGCTGTGGTTTGCCAAAGACTGGGATTACCTGCTGGTACAACTACGCCAGGTCGAGACCGACGGTAAAGAGTACGTAATCGTGCTGCAGGACGGTACGGTTGACGGCAAGGCGGTCAAGGGCAACTGATTTATCGCCCTGCTGCTGGTTACGCTGAAACCCCGCCCGGTGCGGGGTTTCTTTTTTTTACGCGAGCGATTAGACGCCTGCATGAAAGATGTTTCATGCGCCAAGCATTTACGTAGCCAGCTAACAAACTCTATAAAAGAGACCTGCGACAAGGTGCCGCAGGTAACTGAATCGGAGTTTGCAGATGACTGTCAAAGTAACTGAGCACGACGACAACAGAATGTCCTACGAAGTCCTGGCTGCGGGTGTACGCATCTGGGATGTGCACCAACAAGGCGAACTGGTAGGCATGTTCCATACCGAGCATGAAGCCCATAACTATCGAATCGAACTGGAATGCCTGGAGGCCAGGCGGCAGCAGGAATAGCCTGCAGAAAGAACAAACCCCGCCAAGGCGGGGTTTGTCGTGTTTACCACATTAGATCATCAGGGATCACATAGGCTGCGTAAGGATCATCGGCATCCGGCTCGTCGACCTGAGTGTTGAGCAGGACAATACGCTTGGGATCGCGCTCCTGGATCTTCAGTGCCGCTTCGCGCGGGATAACCTCGTACCCCCCACCATGGGCAACGATGGCCAGTGAGCCGCTGCTCAGCTTGCTGCGCATCAGGGCATTGACCGACAGCCGCTTGACCTTCTTGTCGTCGACGAAGTTGTAGTAGTCCTCGGTGGTCAACTTAGGCAGGCGCGACACCTCGATCAATTGCTTGACCTGGGCGGCACGGGCCTTCTGCTCGGCTTTCTCCTGCTGCTGGCGGTTCAGTTCCTGGTCGCGCTTGGCTTTCTCGGCCATGGCTTCCTTGGCCAGCCGCTGCTGGGTATCGTCAACTTCGACCTGGCCCTTATGCTCCAGGCGCTTCTGTTTTTTCTGCTCTTTACTGACCTGCTTGACCTGCTTCTGGTTAACCAGACCGGCTTTGAGCAATTGGTCACGAAGGGAAAGGCTCATCGTTCACTCACTTATGTGCGTCTACTCAGCCGCAGCTGGGCAGGTTCTTTTCCTGACGTTTGGCTTCGCCCCAAAGCGCATCCATGTCTTCTAGGGTGCAATCTTCAATCGGACGCCCACTGTCGCGCAATGCCTGCTCGATAAAACGGAAACGTCGTTCAAACTTTTGATTCGCGCCGCGCAAGGCGTTTTCCGGGTCGACTTTCAAATGCCGGGCCAGATTGACCGTGGCAAACAGCAGGTCACCGAGTTCATCGGCCAACGCCTCGCTGTCATTGTCGGCCATCGCTTGCAGCACTTCGTCGAGTTCTTCTCGAACCTTGTCCAGCACCGGCAAAGGATCGGGCCAATCGAAGCCGACCTGGGCCGTACGCTTTTGCAGCTTGGCGGCCCGGGACAACGCTGGCAAGGCGGCCGGCACATCGTCAAGCAACGACAGCTGTTCGGGAACGCCTTTTTCGGCGCGCTCCTGAGCCTTGATCTGCTCCCAGCGCTGCTTGACCTCGGCCTCGTCGAGCTTTGGCGTATCCAATGACGCGTACAGCTCGCCGGTGGGAAACACGTGAGGGTGACGACGGATAAGCTTGCGGGTAATGCTGTCGATTACCCCGGCAAATTCGAATCGCCCTTCTTCACGGGCCAACTGGCTGTAATAGACGACCTGGAACAGCAGGTCGCCCAACTCCCCCTGCAAGTGCTCGAAATCGCCGCGCTCGATCGCGTCGGCCACTTCATAGGCTTCTTCCAGGGTATAGGGAATGATGGTCGCGTAGGTCTGCTTCAAATCCCATGGGCAACCGTGCTGCGGGTCACGCAGTCGGGCCATGAGGTGAAGCAGGTCGTCTAGGGTATACATCGGTGCTCTCTGCTGGGGCCTTCGCGAGGCTAGCCCGCCCCCACACTGCGGGGCGGGCTGCGCGATGACAGTCTCAAGGCGTACGGTTACGCCGCGTCTCGATGATGTTCGGCAACTGCGAGATCCGCCCCAGCAGGCGCCCAAGGGCATCCAGGCCAGGAATCTCGATAGTCAGCGACATCAGCGCCGTGTTGTCTTCCTTGTTCGAGCGGGTGTTGACCGCCAGAACGTTAATTCGCTCGTTGAGCAATACCTGGGAGACATCTCGCAGCAAGCCTGGGCGGTCGTAGGCACGAATGATGATATCCACCGGATAGGTTTGCACCGGTACCGGCCCCCAGCTTACCTGGATAATCCGCTCCGGTTCACGCCCGGCCAGTTGCAGCACCGAGGCGCAATCCTGACGGTGGATGGTTACACCACGGCCTACGGTGATGTAGCCGACAATCGCGTCTCCCGGCAATGGCTGGCAGCAACCGGCCATTTGCGTGAGCAGGTTGCCGACGCCCTGGATCTGGATATCGCCGCGCTTGCCCGGCTTGTAGCCGGTGGCTTTGCGTGGCACCAACTCGATATGCCCGCTGCGCTCCGGTTCCACCAGTTGCTGCGCCGCGTTGACCAGATGCGCCAGACGCAAATCGCCAGCCCCGAGCGACGCGAACATGTCCTCGGCGGCCTTGAGATTGGCTTTTTCCGCCAACCGTTCGAAGTCCACCTGCGGCAGTCCCAAACGGTTGAGCTCGCGCTCGAGCAGGGTTTTACCGGCCGCGACGTTCTGGTCACGCGCCTGTAGCTTGAACCAGTGGACGATCTTGGCCCGCGCCCGCGAGGTGGTGACGTAACCCAGGTTGGAGTTCAACCAGTCGCGGCTCGGATTGCCGTGCTTGCTGGTGATGATCTCGACCTGCTCGCCAGTCTGCAGGCTGTAGTTGAGCGGCACGATCCGCCCATTGATTTTCGCGCCACGGCAGTTGTGACCGATCTCGGTATGCACCCGGTAGGCGAAATCCAGCGGCGTAGCACCTTTGGGCAGGTCGATGGCGTGCCCGTCCGGGGTAAAGACATACACCCGGTCCGGTTCGATATCCACCCGCAACTGCTCGGCCAGGCCGCCGATGTCGCCCAATTCTTCGTGCCACTCCAACACCTGACGCAACCAGGAAATTTTCTCCTCGTAATGGTTGGAGCTGGATTTGACATCGGTACCCTTGTAACGCCAGTGCGCACACACGCCGAGTTCGGCTTCCTCGTGCATGGCATGGGTTCGGATCTGGACTTCAAGCACCTTGCCTTCAGGACCAATAACGGCAGTGTGCAGCGAGCGGTAGCCGTTTTCCTTGGGGTTGGCGATGTAGTCATCGAACTCTTTGGGGATGTGCCGCCATAGGGTATGCACGATCCCCAACGCGGTGTAGCAGTCGCGCATTTCCGGAACCAGTACACGCACCGCTCGCACGTCGTAGATCTGGCTGAACTCCAGGCCTTTGCGCTGCATTTTGCGCCAGATCGAATAGATGTGCTTGGCTCGGCCGCTGATATCGGCCTTGACCCCGGTGGCCAGCAGTTCGTTCTGCAGCTGGTTCATCACATCGCTGATGAAGCGTTCACGGTCCAGGCGCCGCTCATGCAACAGTTTGGCGATCTGCTTGTATTGATCGGGCTCCAGGTAGCGGAAGGACAGGTCCTCCAACTCCCACTTGATATGACCGATACCCAGGCGGTGCGCCAGGGGCGCGTAGATATCGAAAACTTCGCGGGCGACACGGTTGCGCTTCTCGTCGTCAGCACCCTTGACCGCGCGAATTGCACAGGTACGTTCGGCCAGCTTGATCAGCGCCACGCGCACGTCATCGACCATGGCCACGAGCATTTTGCGCAGGTTCTCGACTTGCGCTTGCGAACCCAGTACCAGCGATTGACGTGGGCTGAGACTGGCGCTGATAGCGGCCATGCGCAGCACGCCGTCGATGAGCTTGGACACCACTGGACCAAAACGCTGACCGACTTCGGCCAGGGTCACCTTGCCTTCACGCACGGCACGGTAGATAACCGCAGCGACCAGGGAGTCCTGGTCGAGCTTGAGGTCGGCAAGGATTTCGGCAATTTCCAGGCCGGCCTGGAAACTCGAGGTTCCGTCAGCCCAGGAATGCTTGGCCGGGTTGCCCTTTTTCTCGATTTCCTGAGCGAACTCGCAAGCCTCTTTAAGCGCTTCACGGTCCAGCGCCAGGTCGACGCTCACCACATGATCCAGCCATGCTTCGAGATTGATACTGCCGTCGGTGTTGACCGGCTGGTGTACTCTCACCTGTACCATCTTTGTTTACCTTTCCCTACAGCGCATTCACGATGCGCTTGAAATCACTGGTGCTGCCCCTGCCGGACCCGAGGTGCAGCGCCTGACGCGCCAGTCCCGCTAGCCCGCTTCGAATAACGCCATGGCTTCGACATGCGCCGTCTGAGGAAACATGTCGAGAATCCCGGCACATTTTAACCGGTAACCCTGCCTGACCAGCTCGAGCGTGTCGCGGGCCAGGGTTGCCGGATTGCACGATACATATACAAGACGCTTCGCACCGAGGTCTGCGATTTTTCGCACCACCTCGAAAGCACCGTCTCGCGGTGGATCCAAGAGTACCGCAGAAAAGCCCCCAGCGGCCCAGCCAGAGGCGGACAATGGCTGCGATAAATCGGCCTGAAAAAACTGCACATTATGCAAATTGTTGCTTCGTGCATTAGCCGCTGCTCGCTCGACCATTGCCTGTACACCTTCCACTGCCACCACTTCACGTGCCTGCCGAGCCAGCGGCAGGGCGAAATTGCCCAGGCCGCAGAACAAATCCAGCACCCGCTCGTCAGCCTTTGGCGCCAGCCATTGCAGCGCCTGCTCGATCATCGCGGTGTTGACCTCGGCATTCACCTGCACGAAATCTCCAGGCCGGTAGGCAAGCTCGAGATTCCAGGGTGCCAGGGTAAAGCCGAGGGTCTGACCTGCCTCGACAGCCGAAGGTTCACCCTCGCCTTGTAACCATAGCTGTACACCTGCCTCATTGCAGAATGCCTGCAAGCGCGCCTGGTCGCCCTCAGCCAGTGCAGCGGTATGGCGCACCAGCAAGGCCAACGCCGTGCCACTGAACAATTCGACATGCCCAATCACCTGCGCCTTGCTCAGACTCTGCAAGAGCATTGGCAGGTGACGCATGATCGACTGCAAGGGTTGTACCAGTACCGGGCACTCTTCGATGGCGACGATGTCCTGGCTGGCCTCGGCACGAAAGCCGACGTCAAGCTTCTTCGCCTTGACGTCCCAACGCACCGCAACGCGCGCCCGACGCCGGTAACCGAACTCAGGTCCGGTCAACGGCGCGACCCATTGCTCGGGTACCACACCGGCCACCCGCTGCAACTGCTCAGCGAGCAAGCGCTGCTTGATGTTCAACTGATCAGCGTGGGCCAAGTGCTGCAGGTTGCAGCCGCCACACCGATCGAAATGCTTGCACGGCGCTTCGCGGCGGTCCGGGCTGGCATTGAAAACACGCTCCAGGCGTGCCTCGACGACCTTGCCATGGGTATTGAGGACCCGGGCCTCAACCTCTTCTTCGGCAAGCGCACCACTGACAAACCAGGTACGCCCCTCGAAAAAGGCGATGCCACGGCCATCCCCCGCCAGGCGCTCAATGCGCAGGCGTTGCTTTTTTCCCGTAGGAATCTGTGGTGCACGGCTGCCGCCGGTCGGCTGGAAGCGCAGACCGCTGTTGCGTTTACTTTTGGACATCAGTTCGCCGCGTCGAAAATGCCGGTCGACAGGTAACGGTCGCCACGGTCACAAATAATCGCCACGATCACGGCGTTTTCCAGTTCACGCGACAGGCGCAACATCGCCGCCACTGCACCACCCGAGGACACGCCGCAGAAAATGCCCTCTTCTCGCGCCAGCCGACGCGTCGTTTCTTCTGCTTCGACCTGCGCCATGTCGACCACGCGATCAACGCGATCGGACTGGTAGATTTTCGGCAGGTATTCTTGCGGCCAGCGGCGGATGCCCGGAATCGCCGAGCCTTCCATCGGCTGCAAGCCAACGATTTGCACGGCCGGGTTCTGCTCCTTGAGGTAACGCGAGCAGCCCATGATGGTGCCGGTGGTACCCATGGAACTGACGAAATGAGTAATGCTGCCCTGGGTCTGCTGCCAGATCTCGGGCCCTGTGCTGACATAGTGCGCTTCTGGATTGTCACCGTTGCCGAACTGGTCCAGCACCAGGCCACGGCCATCGGCCTGCAGACGGTCGGCAAGGTCGCGGGCGCCTTCCATGCCTTCTTCCTTGCTGACCAGAATCAACTCGGCACCATAGGCGGTCATCGCTGCCTTGCGCTCGGCACTGGAGTTGTCGGGCATGATCAGGATCATCTTGTAACCCTTGATCGCCGCCGCCATGGCCAAGGCGATGCCGGTATTACCCGAGGTCGCTTCGATCAACGTATCGCCTGGCTTGATCTGCCCACGCAGTTCGGCTCGGGTGATCATCGATAGCGCGGGTCGGTCCTTGACCGAACCTGCCGGGTTATTACCTTCAAGCTTGAGCAGGAGGGTGTTGCTGGTTTCACCGGCAATGCGCTGCAGGCGGACCAGAGGCGTGTTGCCGACGCAATCGGCGATGGTTGGGTACTGCAAGGTCATGGCGTAGTTCGCAATCCAGACTGCGGGGGCGCCTATCATACCGGCAAAAGTGCCCTGTCCATATCACGCAATGTACTGGGCTTATGCCGGAAAGCTATAAACTTCAGGCTGAGGCGGGGAGCTGGAAGTTCAGGCGCAGGCCTTGGCCTGTGTTCTGCGCCCATAGGCGTCCGCCCTGGCGCACGACTGCGTTGCGCGCAATGCTCAGGCCCAGGCCGAAGCCGCCGTCTCCAGGGCGCGAGCCATCCAGGCGGGCGAAGGGGGCGAAGATCCGTTCAAGTTCGCCCTCGGCCACACCGCCACCCTGGTCTTCCAGCCACAGCAGCCAGTGCTCGCCCTGGCGCTGACCACCCAGGCGAATCACACCATTGGCCGGCGAGTGGCGGATGGCATTGCGCAGAATGTTTTCCAAGGCTTGGGCCAGGCTATTGAGGTTGCCCTGCACCCAGCACGCGGGACCAACATCGCAACGTAATTGCGATGACGGCCACGTGCTTTCGAAGCAGGCGTCTTCGGCGAGCATTTCCCACAGCGCCTGGATCTGGATCGGCTCCTTGCTCATCGGCGCGCGCTCGGTATCGAGCCAGGCCAACTGCAGGGCGTCTTCGACCAGGCGCTGCATGCAATCGACCTCGCGCCCCAGGCGCTCACGCAGTTGCCCGGCATCGGTTTCACCTTCGCAGGCCACGCGCAGGCGGCTCAGCGGGGTGCGCAACTCATGGGAAAGGTCGCGCAACAGCTGCTGTTGCAACGCGACGGTGCCTTGCAGCCGCTCGGCCATGTCATCGAATGCGCGCCCCAGCTCACCCAGTTCGTCCTGACGACTGGTGGTGCTGCTGGCGACCCGCGCCGACAAACGATCCGCCCGCCAGGCATTGGCCTGCTCACGCAACTGGATCAACGGCATGATCAACATGCGATACAGCCCGACGCACAGCAGCAGGGTGAACAGTCCGGGGATCACGCCATTGGTGATGAACTGCCAGAACAGGCGGTATTGGCCGGGCATCAGGCGCTCTGGCAACTCCACTACCAGCAACCCTCGTTCCGGGTGCTGCACAAACGGTACACGCATCCATGGCAGGCCGATTACCCGTCGGCTCACGGGCCAATCGATGCCACGTAAAAAGGTTATCTTGCGGCTTTGCTCAGACAGCAGCGGTGTGCTGCTCAACGACTGCAAATCCTCGCCCAGCACTGCCATCCAGGTATCTTCCCTGTCGGCCATCTCGGCCAGCCATGCATCCACCCCAGCCTGGCCGCCCTGCTCCCAGGCTTGCTCGGCCTCGGCGGCATAGCCGGTCAAGGTGGCACGAGCGTCATCGGAGAGAAAGGCATTCTGGGTTTCCATATGACGGCCCCAGCTCATGCTCAGACCGATCATCAGCAGGCAAAAGCCGATCAGAAGAATGGCCAGTTTCCAGAACAACGAGTGGCGATTGGGCAATTCAGTTGACCTCTGCCGCACTGAGCACATAACCCTTGCCCCACACAGTGCGCACTTCACGCTCCTGGTAACCGATGGCCTTGAGCTTTCGGCGGATCTGGCTGACATGCATGTCCAGGCTGCGATCATGCCGGGAATAGCCACGCTGCAGCACCTGCTGATAGAGGAAGGCCTTGCTCAGCACTTCCTCATGGCTGCGGTGCAAAGTGTCGAGCAGGCGGTATTCACTGAGGGTCAGGCCCGCCCAACGATCGTCGCAGCACACATCGCAGGTCTGCTCGTCGAACTGTAGCGCCCCGACCTGCGGGGTGGGAGCTGGCTGCTGGCGACGGCGTTCCAGAGCAACGCGGCGCAGGATCGCTTCAATTCGTACCTGCAACTCAACCATGCTGAACGGCTTGGGCAGGTAATCATCAGCACCCCGCTGAAAACCACTGATGCGATCCGCTTCTGCGCCCAGGGCCGACATCATGATGACCGGCGTCGAACTTTTTTCACGCAACTTGGCCAACACATCCAGGCCGTTCAGACCTGGAAGCAGAATGTCCATCAGAACGACATCAAAACGCGACGCGCGCGCAGCATCCAAACCATCCAGGCCATTCTTGCACCAGGTGACCTTGAAGCCGCCACGCTGCAGTTCTTCGTGCAAATGGGCACCGAGGACCGGATCGTCCTCGATGGCAAGAATGCTGGACTCGCTAATAGCTACGGGATTCATTGGCTGCTGCTAGTAATTCTCAATTGCGCGATTATTGAGCAATTGTCTTGCACAGGCAACCCGCAACTGCTGGTTGATTTGAGGTGGGCGAATTGCCCAGAGTCAAAAGTAGATACAAATGGGTGCAATGCGCGAGAAGGCGCGGTACTTTTCCGTCTTGCCCGCACAACGTGTGCTGAGGGCGGCTACAGCACTTGCCAGGCACAGGAGAGTTGCGTGCTGAATCGTTTGGGAATTCGCAGCCGCGTGTTGCTGTTAGCTTTATTGCCGGCTGGGCTGATGGCCTTGGTGCTGGGCAGTTATTTCACCTGGCTGCAGCAGAACGAGCTGCAGTCCCAACTGTTGCAGCGCGGCAAAATGATTGCCGAGCACCTCGCGCCGCTGGTCGCCCCAGCTCTGGTTCGTCACGACCCGGCGCAACTGGAGCGTATTGCTGCCCAGGCGCTGGAACAACCGGATGTACGTGCGGTGGCTTTCCGCGATCCGGGCCGCAACAACCTTGCCCATGCCGGCCCCTCCATGCTCAATCAAGCGCCTTCCGGCGGCGGCACACAAATGCTCGAGCGTTCGGGTAAAGATGCAACCCGCTACCTGCTTCCCGTCTTCGGTCATCATCGCGACCTGGCCGGTGATCGCATTCCCAGCGAAGCTGATCGGCTGCTGGGCTGGGTAGAAATCGAACTGTCCCACGATGGCACCCTGCTGCGCGGCTACCGCAGCCTGTTCACCAGCCTGTTGCTGATTTTCTTCGGCATGCTCGCCACTGCCTTGCTGGCGCTGCGCATGAGCCGCGCAATCAATGGCCCCATCAGCGAGATCAAGCACGCTGTCACCCAACTCAAGGACGGCAACCTGGAAGAGCGCCTGCCGGTGATGGGCAGTTATGAGATGGACGAGCTGGCCTCGGGTATCAACCGCATGGCCGAAACCCTGCAAAACGCGCATGAAGAGTTGCAACACAGTATCGACCAGGCAACCGAAGACGTTCGACAGAACCTGGAAACCATCGAGATCCAGAACATCGAACTGGACATGGCCCGTAAAGAGGCCCTGGAAGCCAGCCGGATCAAGTCCGAGTTCCTTGCCAACATGAGTCACGAGATCCGCACCCCGCTCAATGGCATTCTTGGTTTTACCCACCTGCTGCAAAAAAGCGAGTTGACGCCGCGTCAACACGACTATCTGGGCACCATCGAGAAGTCTGCCGGCAACCTGCTCGGCATCATCAACGAGATCCTCGACTTCTCCAAGATCGAAGCAGGAAAGCTGGTGCTCGACAGCATACCGTTCAACCTGCGCGACCTGATCCAGGACACCCTGACCATTCTGGCCCCGGCCGCGCATGCCAAGCAGTTGGAGCTGGTCAGCCTGGTGTACCGCGACACCCCCTTGTCATTGGTGGGCGACCCACTGCGCCTCAAGCAGATCCTGACCAACCTGGTCAGCAACGCCATCAAGTTCACCCGCGAAGGCACCATTGTTACCCGGGCCATGCTCGAAGAAGAGCACGAAGACAGCGTGCAACTGCGGATCAGTGTCCAGGACACTGGGATTGGCCTGACCAATCAGGACGTCCGCGCCTTGTTCCAGGCCTTCAGCCAGGCCGACAACTCCCTGTCGCGCCAGCCGGGAGGCACCGGCCTGGGGCTGGTGATTGCCAAGCGCCTGATCGAACAGATGGGCGGTGAAATCGGAGTCGACAGCACCCCAGGCGAAGGTTCGCAATTCTGGGTCAGCCTGCGTCTGCCCAAGGCCCGCGACGATGCCGAGGACTTGCCGCTGCAATCGCTGGTGGACCGTCGGGTGGCGATAGTCGACGCCCACGAACTGGCGCTGCAGGCCCTGGAACATCAACTGGAAGATTGCGGCCTGCGCGTTACCGCCTTCAACTCCATTGACCCACTGCTGCACGCAGTAGCAGCCGCACGGATGGCCGGCGAACCCTTTACCCTGGCGGTCATGGGCGTAAACCTGGACAGCGTTTCTCCTGAGCGCCTGGGGCAGTACGTGCAACAACTGGAGCGCCTGGACTGCCAGGCGCTGGTGCTGTGTCCAACCACCGAGCAGGCGCTTTACCACCCTTATCTGCCCAACGCCCACGGCCAACTCCAAGCCAAGCCTGCTTGCACGCGCAAATTGCGCCGGGCCCTGCTGGACCTGGTGCAGCCACGGCGCATCAACAGTGAAGCCAAAACCAGCAGCGACCAGCCATCACCAAAAGTGCTCTGCGTCGACGACAACCCGGCCAACCTTCTGCTGGTGCAAACCTTGCTCGAGGATCTAGGCGCCGAAGTGCTGGCGGTCGACAGCGGCTACGCGGCAGTGCAGGCGGTTCAGGATGAACGCTTCGACCTGGTGCTGATGGATGTGCAAATGCCGGGCATGGATGGTCGCGAATGCACCGAACAGATACGCCAGTGGGAGATCAGCCAAGGTGGAGCGCCACTGCCTATCGTCGCCCTCACCGCCCACGCCATGGCCAACGAAAAGCGTGCGCTGCTGCACAGCGGGATGGACGACTACCTGACCAAACCGATCAGCGAGCGCCAACTGGCCCAGGTGGTGCTCAAGTGGACCGGCTTGAACCTCAGCGCGCCAAACCACGAGCGCACACCGGAGCGCATGGCCAACAGCAGCGAACTCAAGGTTCTCGACCCCGAAGAAGGCTTACGTCTGGCCGCGGGCAAGCCGGACCTGGCCGCCGACATGCTGGCCATGTTGCTGGCATCCCTGGAGGCCGACCGCGAGGCTATTCGCATCGCCCGTGAAGCGGCGGATCGCAACGGCATGATCGAGCGCGTGCACCGTCTCAATGGCGCTTCGCGCTATTGCGGCGTGCCACAGTTGCGCGCAGCCTGCCAACGCAGTGAAACCTTGCTCAAACAGAATGACCCCGAAGCCCCGCGAGCCTTGGACGAACTGGACCGGGCTATCCTGCGGCTGACCGCCCAGGCACGCCTGAGCGCCTGATCCAAAGCAAGTTCAACACTGGCGCCCGCGGTTAGACTTGTTCGCAATCGACTCAGGATGACTCCATGCGCGTATTGTTTTTCAGTAGCCAGACCTACGACCAGGACAGTTTTACCAGTGCTGCGGCACGCCACGGCCTGGACCTGCACTTTCAACCGGCGCGCCTGACTGAAGACACCGCAGCCCTGGCCAACGGCCATGAAGTGGTGTGCGCTTTCATCAATGACGATTTGAACGCCGACGTGCTCAAGCGCCTCGCCGACGGCGGCACTCGCCTGATCGCCCTGCGTTCGGCCGGCTACAACCATGTCGACCTGGCCGCAGCCAAACGCCTGGGCCTGGCAGTGGTACGGGTCCCGGCCTACTCACCGCACGCCGTGGCGGAACATGCCGTCGCCCTGATCCTGGCGCTGAACCGCCGCCTGCACCGCGCCTACAACCGCACCCGCGAAGGCAACTTCAGCCTTCACGGGCTGACCGGCTTCGATCTGCATGGCAAAACGGTCGGCGTGGTCGGCACTGGTCAGATTGGTGCCACCTTCGCACGCATCATGGCCGGCTTCGGCTGCAAGCTGCTGGCGTATGACCCCTACCCCAACCCTGAGTTGCTGGCGTTGGGCGCCACCTATCTTGAGCTGCCGGAGTTGTTGCGCCAGGCGCAGATCATCAGCCTGCATTGCCCTTTGACCGAACAGACGCGTCACCTGATCAACCCACAAAGCCTTGCCCAGTTGCAGCCGGGGGCCATGTTGATCAACACCGGTCGCGGCGCGTTGATTGACACACCAGCGCTGATCGAGGCGTTGAAAGACGGTCAACTGGGCTATCTGGGCCTGGACGTCTACGAAGAGGAGGCCCAGTTGTTTTTCGAGGACCGCTCCGACCTGCCATTGCAGGACGATGTGTTGGCGCGCTTGCTGACCTTCCCCAACGTAATCGTCACCGCCCACCAGGCGTTCCTCACCCGCGAAGCACTGGCAGCCATTGCCACAACTACGCTGGACAACATTACCCGCTGGGCGGCAGGCAATCCGCAGAACTTGGTCGAGGGTTGATGCTAGGATACGCGGCAGATTTGGAGGACCCATGGTCGAACACGATTTCCGCTACACCCTGTTTAATCCGCAGTACACCCTGATCGAATGCCGCGCCCTGGTGCCGGGTCGCTACCAAGTGACCGGCAATGGTGGTTCGATCAAGAAAAACGACGTGCTGTTGGTCACCCTCAAGGGCAGCAAGGACTTGTCCATGCGCCTGACCGTGGAAACCGTACGCCACTTGATCAACCCGACCGGCCAATGGGTCGCGGTTGCCAGTGGCCCGGTGTTCGGCGAACTGGCGATCCACACCTGGGAAGTCAATTGCGACAGTTGCCAGGCCAACCTCAGCTTCGAGTTCGCGGTAGACGCCAAGCTTGGCAATAAAGCCTTGCAGCCAGCCGCCAGTGCACGCATCGCCGAGCTTGGCTGGAGCAGCCGTGGCGACAAGCACCTGTGCCCGACATGCAAGGAGACGGCCCAGTGAAAAACCTGCTGCTCGCGGCACTGACCGGCACAGCGCTGCTGGGCTGCGCTGCCGAGCCGATGAAGCTGGAGCAGGAGCGTAGCTACCTGCTGGAATGGATTGGCGAGCGCCCACTGATGGACTACAGCCACCTGACCCTGACCCTGGCCAGCGATGGCCGGGCGTATGGCAATGGCGGTTGCAACCACTGGTTCGCGCCCTACCAGCTCGACGGCGACAAAATCACCTTCGGCAAAGTCGGCAGCACCCGCAAAATGTGCGCACCGGCTTTGATGGAACAGGAAAAGCGCTTCCTCCAGGCTCTGGAGACCGTGCAGCGCTGGGACATCTCGCCAATCGAACAAGTACGCTTCTGGCCTACTGAAGGCAAGCCACTGCGCTTTTGGCCTGAAGAGGGTTGACGGTAGCTGCGAGCGTTAAGCTGCAAGCCTCAAGCAAAAGCAGGTGGTGCACATCCTGCTCTTCCTTGCAGCTTGCAGCTTGCAGCTTCAGCTCTCCTTGAGCGCTTTGATCTTTGCGTTCAGTCCTTCCAGTGTCTGCTCGCCCATCAACTGCTCGCGTACCTTGCCTTTGTCATCGATGATGTAGGTGACAGGCAACGCTTCGCTACGTGGCAGTTCATAACGTTCAGCCGGGTCCTGGGCCAAGACGGTGAAGCCGATATTCAGGGCCTCGGTGGCCTTTTTCAGATCATCGCCTTGCAGGCCGTCGAAGTTGACGCCCACAACCTTGATGCCTTGCGCCTGCCATTGCTTGGCGGCAGCATTGAGTTCGGGGATTTCAGTACGGCATGGCCCGCACCATTCCGCCCAGTAATTGAGCACCAGCCAGTGCCCGTCGATCTGCTCGGCTTTCACGGTCTGGCCGTTCTGGTCCAGGCCATAATCTGCACCGCAACCGCTGAGCAACAAACTCGCGGTGATGGCCAGTGCTGCTGCCAAACGCCTTGTCATGGGTCAATCCTTCTCGAAGATTCAAGCAAAATGCGAAGTCGCTGCGGTTAGAATAGCTGCCACACCCTGCTGGATGCGACCCGAACATGACTGACCTGACGCTTTATCACAATCCACGCTGCTCGAAGTCTCGCGCAGCCCTGGAACTTCTCGAAGCCCGTGGCCTGGCACCCACCGTGGTCCGCTACCTGGAAACCCCACCCGATGCAGCGACCCTCACGACCCTGCTCGGCAAGTTGGATATAGATGCGCGTCAACTGCTGCGCAGCGGTGAAGACGAGTACAAGATGCTCAACCTGGCTGACCCAGCCTTGAGCGATGCGCAACTGATAGACGCCATGGTCAAGCACCCGAAACTGATCGAGCGCCCTATTCTGGTTGCCGGTGACAAAGCGGTTATTGGCCGTCCTCCGGAGAAGGTTCTGGAGATCCTGCCGTGAGCGCACCTTACATCCTGATCCTGTTCTACAGCCGCCACGGCTCGACAAGTGAAATGGCCCGGCAGATAGCCCGCGGTGTCGAAATGGTAGGCCTGGAAGCACGGATTCGTACCGTTCCGGCGATTTCCACCGAATGTGAAGCGGTGGCCCCAGACATTCCGGTCGCCGGCGCGCTGTACGCCACCCTTGACGATCTGCGCCACTGTTCGGGCCTGGCCCTGGGTAGCCCGACACGCTTCGGCAACATGGCTGCGCCACTGAAGTACTTCATCGATGGCACCAGCAGCCTGTGGCTCAGTGGAGGTCTGGTCGGCAAACCGGCAGCGGCGTTCACCTCCACCGCCAGCCTGCATGGCGGCCAGGAGTCGACCCTACTGTCGATGCTGCTGCCGTTGATGCACCACGGCATGCTGATCATGGGGCTGCCCTACAGCGAGTCGGCGTTGCTGGAAACCCGCGGTGGCGGCACCCCTTATGGCGCCAGCCATCACGCCGGGGCAGACGGCAAACGCGACCTGGATGCTGACGAAATCGCCCTATGCCGCGCCTTGGGCCAACGCCTGGCCAGCACTGCCAAACTGCTGGAGAACAGCCGTGGCTAAAAAGCCCAAGGTACTGCCCTCTATCGACTGGTTGATGCCGCGCCTGCGGCTAGTCCGCGCATTGAGCCTGGCAAGCTTTTTTGGCCTGATTGCGCTGCTGACGATCAACAACCTGTTGTTCGCCGACCTGCATGGCGCCCGTACCGGCGTGATCCTGGCGGTAGAATTGGTGCCGCTGGCGTTGTTGCTACCGGGCATGCTACTGGGCAACGCCCGCGCTCATGCCTGGACCTGCTTTGTGGTCAACCTGTACTTCATCAAAGGGGTACTGGCTGCATTTGACCCGGCACGGGCACTGTTCGGCTGGCTGGAAGTGGCAATCAGCCTGGCGCTGTTCATCAGTGCCTTGCTGTATGTGCGCTGGCGCTTCCAGTATGACCGGCGCCTGGCCGGTGAAGGATCGAACTGATCGCGGCGCAAGCTCGCTCTACCGGGTGGCTAAGCCGGCATCACCCGGCAGGCCCCTCAATGATTGACGGTGTGCGCGAGCATCACCGACAACTGACACAACGGCCGGCCGCTTTCAGCGTGCCACTGATTGAAAGCAGCCTGGACCAACGCCAGGTCGCGCTGGCTGGTCGGTGGCTTGTCGATGATGTCCTGGGCGATCAGCGCTGCGCTCATGTCATTGGTCGGAATGAACGTATCCTTGCCCACCATGCGCAGGAAGCGCGGTGCCGACAACCCACCCATCTGGTTGCCATGCTTGGCCAGGTACTTCCATAAGCCGACTATATCGGTGACCGGCCAATCGGCGATCAGGGCACCAAAGCTACCCCGCTCCTTTTCCACGTCGAGCATCATCTGCGCATTGCGCGGCACGCTCTTGAGCTTGCCCAGGTGGCGAATGATGCGCGTGTCCTGCATCAGCCGCTCCAGGTGCTCGGCGCCCATCAACACGACCTTGTGCGGATCGAAGCCAAAGAACACCTGCTCGAAAGCCGGCCACTTGGAATCCACCAGGCTGTGCTTGAGCCCGGCGCGAAACACCCGCAACGCCAAGGTCGACAGATAACGATCGGCGCTGATCGCACGCAGCTGCTCTGCGCTCCTGGCCTGGGGCAGATGGGCTTCCAGGGCCGCCGCGGAGCCGAAGCGATTCAGGCAGTACTCATGCAACCATTGGTAATCGCGCATGCCGGTCAGATGTTCATCACGTCGACAAAGCGCGGGGTGGCGGTTTCGTCGATCTTCAGGTTGACGAAGTCGAACAGGTTACGGTCAGCCAGTTGCGACGGCACGACATTCTGCAAGCCACGGAAGATGCTCTCGGTACGGCCCGGTGTTTTACGCTCCCACTCCACCAGCATGTCCTTCACGACCTGCCGCTGCAGGTTTTCCTGCGAACCGCAGAGGTTGCACGGAATGATCGGGAACTCCTTCAGGTCCGAATACGCCTGGATGTCTTTCTCGCTGCAATAGGCAAGCGGGCGGATCACCACGTTACGACCGTCGTCGGCGCGCAACTTCGGCGGCATGGCCTTGAGGGTGCCGTTGAAGAACATATTGAGGAAAAACGTTTCGACAATGTCGTCACGGTGGTGACCAAGAGCCATCTTGGTTGCACCGATCTCGTCGGCAAAGGTGTACAGGGTGCCGCGACGCAGGCGCGAGCACAGCGAGCAGGTGGTCTTGCCTTCCGGTACCAGCTCCTTGACCACCGAATAGGTGTCTTTCTCGACGATGTGATACTCGACGCCCAAGGTCTTGAGGTAAGCCGGCAGCACGTGCTCAGGGAAGCCTGGTTGCTTCTGGTCCATGTTCACCGCGACGATCTCGAACTTGATCGGCGCCACTTTCTGCAGGTACAGCAGAACATCGAGCATGGTGTAGCTGTCTTTGCCGCCGGACAGGCAGACCATGACCTTGTCACCATCTTCAATCATGTTGAAGTCGGTAATGGCTTCGCCAGCGAGACGACGCAGGCGTTTTTGCAGTTTGTTCTGGTTGACCGAAAGGGTGCCCATAGCGCTTGAAATCCGCGAGGTGTGACAAAAGCGGCATATTTTACGCACAAACCGTCGGCAGGCGTAGGCCCATCCGATAAAGACTGCAAGGTGATTAGCCGTGGCGCTTACAGCGCAATTTGCTCTAAAAAGCCGGCTTTGCGGGGCGTACTCCTTCCTATACTGCGACATAAGGCCACACATCATAGGTGACCTCGATCCTCTGGCCCCCATCACTTGGGGTCACAAGCGCTCCGCTGGGGGGCGATGGTAACGACGGAAGGAGTGACTGGCATGATCCATCACGTACTGGGGCTGTTTACCCATCCTGACCAAGAATGGAAAGAGATCCGTGGCGAGGAAGAAAGCATCAGCCACATGTACCTGACCCACACACTCATCCTGGCGGCGATTCCCGCCATCTCGGCATTTATCGGTACTACCCAGGTCGGCTGGGTCATTGGCGATCGCGCCCCGGTCATGCTGACCCAGGAAAGCGCGTTATGGATGACCATCATGTCGTACCTGGCAATGCTTGCCGGTGTCGCGGTAATGGGCGCCTTCATTCACTGGATGGCGCGCACCTACGATGCCAACCCAAGCATGGCCCGCTGCATCGCGTTTGCCACTTATACCGCAACGCCGCTGTTCGTCGGCGGCCTGGCGGCGCTCTACCCCCACTTGTGGTTGGGGATGGTCGTCGGCACGGCAGCCGTGTGCTACACGGTTTATCTGCTCTATGTCGGCCTGCCGACCTTCATGAACATACCTTCGGATGAAGGTTTCCTGTTCTCGAGCTCGGTATTGGCGGTCGGCCTGGTGGTGCTGGTAGCCATCATGGCCTTCACCGTGATTGTCTGGGGACTTGGCGTGGGGCCTGTCTATACCAACTAGCATCCATTATTAGAAAATCAGCAACATAGGCGCAGTAACCTTCAGGCCGCCGCAAGGCGGCCTGAAGCTGTGCGCTGACAGGTGGCTCGGCAGCGCCGTGGCGGTTGCGGCATAATTGCCGGCCAGGAGTGTTCCCCGATATGCCCGAGCAGCTCAAATCCCGCGTAGAAACCTGCTACCAGCAAGCCGAAAATTTTTTCAAGCGCCCTTTCCCCCGCCCTGAAGTGAGCTTCAAGCTGCGTGGGCAAAAGGCTGGCGTCGCCCATTTGCATGAAAACCTGCTGCGATTCAATTTGCAGTTGTACCGCGAAAACAGCGATGACTTCCTCAAGCAGACCGTGGCCCACGAAGTCGCGCATCTGGTTGCCCACCAGCTGTTTGGTGATCGAATCCAGCCGCATGGCGAGGAATGGCAGCTAATCATGCGTGGCGTTTACGAACTGCCACCCAACCGCTGCCACACCTATGAAGTCAAACGTCGCACAGTGACGCGTTACATCTACCGCTGCCCTTGCGTCGGTAGTGACTTTCCCTTCTCGGCCCAGCGCCACAGCCTGGTACGTCAGGGGCGGCGCTACCTGTGCAGACGCTGCCGCAACACCTTGGTGTACAGCGGCGAGACGCGCGTCGAGTAACGCCCTGCCCGGTCAGGTTTCAACCAGGCACAAAAAAACCCATCCGAAGATGGGTTTTTTCATGGCTCAGCCAATGGCTTAGCGAGCAGGACCCTCGGCTACGCCCAGGTCGTCCATCGGACGGGTATCCACCAACGGCGAACCACCGGAAGCAAGCTCTGCGTGCAGCTTGTCTTCGTCCAGCTCCTTGACCCACTTGGCCACCACCACGGTCGCAACAGCGTTACCAATCAGGTTGGTCAGGGCACGGGCTTCGGACATGAAGCGGTCGATACCCAGGATCAGCGCCAGGCCCGCAACCGGCAAGTGGCCCACTGCCGACAGGGTGGCCGCCAGCACGATGAAGCCCGAACCGGTGACGCCGGCAGCGCCTTTGGACGCAACCAGCAGCACCAGCAGCAAGGTGATCTGGTGGGTGATATCCATGGTGGTATCGGTGGCTTGGGCGATGAACACCGCAGCCATGGTCAGGTAGATAGAAGTACCGTCCAGGTTGAACGAGTAGCCCGTTGGAATCACCAGGCCTACCACGGACTTCTTCGCACCCAGGCGTTCCATCTTGGTCAGCATGCGTGGCAGGGCCGACTCGGACGACGAGGTACCCAGCACGATCATCAGCTCTTCACGGATGTAGCGGATCAGCTTGAGAACGCTGAAGCCGTGTGCACGAGCGATACCACCCAGTACCACCAGAATGAACAGTACGCACGTGGCATAGAAGCAGGCCATCAGGTAGCCCAACTGCACCAGCGAACCTACGCCGTACTGGCCGATGGTGAAGGCCATGGCACCGAAAGCACCGACCGGTGCCAGCTTCATGATCATGTTGATGATGTTGAACATGACATGGGCAAAGCGATCGATCATGTCCAGCAGCGGCTTGCCGTAGGCACCCAGGCGATGCAGGGCAAAACCGAAGATCACCGAGAACATCAGCACTTGCAGGATGTCGCCGTTGGCGAAAGCGCCGACCACGGTGTTTGGAATGATGTTGAGCAGGAAGCCGATCGTGGTCTGCTGCGCGCCGGCAGCGGCATAGGCGGCCACACTGCTGGCGTTCAAGGTGCTGACATCGATGTGCATGCCGGCGCCCGGCTGGACAACGTTGACCACCACCAGACCGATGATCAGGGCGATAGTGGAAACAACTTCGAAGTAGAGCAGCGCGTAGCCACCGGTCTTGCCAACCGACTTCATGCTCTGCATGCCAGCGATACCGCTGACCACGGTGCAGAAGATGATCGGGGCGATGACCATTTTGATCAGTTTGACGAAGCCGTCACCCAGGGGTTTGAGGGCAACGCCGGTTTCAGGGTAGTAGTGACCCAGCAGGATACCGATGGTGATGGCTACCAACACCTGGATATACAGCGATTTGTACAGTGGCTGACGCGTCGTCATGGCTATTTCCTCAAGTGTACCGCCCCGATCCTTCCCAGGACGCGTGGGGTACCTAAAGCGCGAACCCTCCTGCACTGGAGGGATTTGTTGTGTCGAGCTGCCTGGCAGAACTCTGTCAGGTCAATAGCAAGCCCGATGCCAAGGTGCGCTTTATGAGTGCAAACCCAGTGTTTACGCGGGTTTCGTGCACAACGAGGATGCAAGGGTGCCGAGCGACTTGGCGGATTTCCGCCCGACACCTTTTGCAAAACCTTAAGGATGGCGGTAATCCGCCCAGAGGAAATGGCGATTCAGTCCAGGGAAAAGCGGATACGAAAGGCGGCGCCGCCGAGCTCGGAGTCGTCCAGGGTGAGGCTGGCGTCATAGCTCTCGATGATGTCCTTGACCACCGCCAGACCAATACCCTGCCCCGGATTCTGCCGATCCAGGCGTTCGCCGCGCTGCAGAATGCGCTCACGCTGATCAGGCGGCACGCCCGGACCGTCATCCTCGATACACAACTCGATCATCGAAGGATCGCTGCGCAGGCTGATGCGGATCTGGCTCAGGCACAGGCGGTAGGCGTTTTCCAGCAGGTTGCCAAGCAGTTCGAGCAATGCTCCTTGCTCCATCGGCACGACAGCCTGCTCGGGCACATCAAGGGTGATGTTCACCTGTTTGTCGCGGTACACCTTGGCCAGCGTGCTGCACAGGCTTTCGAGCAACGGTTGCAGCGCTACCTGATAACGGACCAGGCCACTCTTGCGCAGGCTGGCGCGTTGCAACTGGTAGTCGATCTGCTGGCTCATGCGCTCGATCTGACTTTGCAGAATCCGCGACTGCTCACGGTCTTCACGACGCTGGCCCATGCTTTCACTTACCCCTTGCAACACCGCCAACGGGGTTTTCAGGCTATGGGCCAGGTCGTCCAGGGAATCACGGTAGCGTTGGCGCTGGTCACGCTCACTGCGCAACAGGCGGTTCAATGAACCGGTCAAACGCAACAACTCACGAGGATGCTCGCCGCTGAGCCCATCGCGGGCACCGGACTCGACATCATCAAGCTCGTGACTCAACTGGCGCAACGAGCGCAAGCCCCAGGTCAAACCCGCCCAGAGCAACACCAGCAAGGCCAGCAGCGCCGCACCAAACCCCAGGTACAGGCGTTCGCGCAGACCGTCGAGGGTATGCTGGTATTCGCGCACCGGCTGTAATGCAACGATGCTGAACGCTGCCGTCTTGCCACCGAGCAGCTTGACTTCGACGTCATAGACAAAGAACTCCTCGCCGTCGGCCTGGCGGATGCGCGCAAACTCGTTGCCGCGCCCGTCATAGCGTGGGGTGTAGTTGATGTTTTCATCGGCCGTAGCCCGGGACCGCCAGACCAGATTGCCCTGGCGATCATAGATGTAGCCGAGCAAACGGCTGTCGGGCAGGTTGTATTTTTCATCCGGCAGCAAGTCCGGCATCTGCAACTGGTTGTGCTCGATGCGCGCTGCCGATATCAAGGTAGTAACATCCGAGGCCAGGCGCTTTTCGATCGACTCCTGCAATGCCAGGCTGAACGTCTTCTGCAGGGCCGGCAGCAAGGCGAGCATGAACAACAGCGCCAGCAGCGCAGCCGCCAGCATCAGGCGCACCCGTAACGAACGGATCATCGGCAACGCTCAGTGAACAGGTAGCCCAAGCCACGGACGGTATCGATCGGCTTGAAGCCGTTGTCACCCTCAAGTTTGCGACGCAACCGCCCCACCAGCACTTCGATCACATTTGGATCGCGCTCGTCGTCATCGGGATACAGCTGCTCCATCAGGCGATCCTTGGCCACCACTTGCTGATGATGGCGCATCAGGTATTCCAGGATACGGTACTCGTAGGCTGTCAGCGCCAGCGGCTGCTCATCCAGCGTCGCCTGTTTGCGATTGAGGTCCAGCACCAGGGGGCCGGCTGCGATGGTCGACTGGGTAAAGCCGCTTGAACGACGGAGCAAGGCGTTGAGCCGCGCCTCGAGTTCTTCGAACTGGAAAGGCTTGACGACATAATCGTCGGCGCCTGCCGCCAGGCCTTCGACTTTGTCTTGCCAGTTGCCCCGCGCGGTAAGAATCAGAATGGGAAAGCCCTTGCCCTGGGAGCGCAACTGGCGAATGAGGTCCAGCCCACTCATGCCCGGAAGGCCCAGGTCGATCACCGCCAGGTCATGGTTGAACTGCGCGGCTTGATACAAGGCTTCCTCGGCGTCGGCCACGGCTTCAACCACATGCCCACTCTCGGTCAAGCGGCTGTACAAGTGATGCCGCAACAGCGCTTCGTCCTCCACCACCAGCAGTTTCATAGGTTCCTCCCTACCCTTTCCTTAGTTCGTCACGCAGGCCTGGCCCCGTGCAGAATAACAGCGAACCGGCCATGCGCTTGCAGGCCGGTTCGAGCAATCCCTGGCGTGGGTCAGAACAAGTAGTTGGCCGAAAGGTAGGTTTGCGCGCTGCTGTCCAGGCGCAGGGTACCGACTTTCGGGCCGCCATGTTCGGCAAGCTCGGTGCTGGCATTGCTGCGCAGGTAACGGTAGCCCAGTTCAACCGATGCATTGTCGGAAACCTGCTGCAGCACGCCGGCTTGCAGGCCGATGGCATACCCGGTGTCGGTGTCGCGGCTGTAGCCGGAAGACTCCTGGCTGAGTTTGGTCAGGCCAGCGCTGGCACCGCCGAACAGCTTGGTGCTGGTGCCCAGTGGGTAGAACATGTCGTAGCTGCCCAAGAGGTTTTCCTGGCGCACCTTCAAGCCGCTGTGGTCGTTGGAAACGTTGTCGTAGGTGAGGTAGTAGCGACCCTGGTCGTTCATCTGGCCGACGCGTACGCCCCAGGTGCCGTCCTTGCTGATGATGCCGTCGGTGTTCAAGTGCTCGGTGTTGCTGCTGAGCAAACCGGATTTTTTGATTTTGTCGCTGGTCTGGCCGTAAGTGACACCGGCGAAAGTAGTGTCGGCTGCCTGGACTGCAGCGCTGGCGCTGAAAAAGGCTGCGGCGAGGAACAGAGTGTTGAGCGCTTTCATGAGAGTTACTCCTGGCGGTGTGCCGTTCAAGTGATGGCGCTAGGTTAAGAAACCCCTCCTGAACCGCTGCTGAACCCTGCCTGAACCTAGGCTGAACGACTCCCGTAGAATGAAAATACCCACGCCTCACACCGGGGTGCTCCCCCTGCACATCACTGGCAAGCGCTTGATCGCCGCGGCACAATAGCGGCCATGAACCGACTGCCCTCCTGTTGCACCGCTTTGCACCACCACTGGCCCTTGCCGCAGACAATTACCGGGGCAGAGCTGGTCAGCTGTGCCTTTGACCCTAGCTTGCTCGCCAGCGACGACTTCGCTCGCGCCGGCATCGAGCAGACGCCCAGCCTGCAACGTTCGGTCGCCAAGCGCCAGGCGGAGTACCTGGCTGGGCGGGTATGCGCCCGGGCTGCCCTGCAGCGCCTGGATGGTCGTCTGTATGTCCCCGGTACCCACGAGGATCGCTCCCCGATCTGGCCCGCCGGCATCAGTGGCTCGATCACCCACGGCAAAGGCTGGGCGGCGGCCGTGGTCGCGCGCAACAGCGACTGCCAGGGCATTGGACTGGATCAGGAAACCTTGCTCAGCCATGAACGCGCAGAGCGCCTGGCCCGGGAGATTCTTACCGAGGCCGAGCAGCAAAGAATGGATAGCGCGCAGACCGGACTCAGCGTGACCCTGACGTTTTCCCTCAAGGAAAGCCTGTTCAAGGCCCTCTACCCTCTCGTGCAACAGCGCTTTTATTTCGAGCATGCCGAGGTGCTGGAATGGTCCGCTGACGGCCACGCACGCTTGCGCTTGCTCACTGACTTATCGCCGCAGTGGCACAGCGGCCGCGAACTTGCGGGACAGTTCTGTTTGCAGGATGACCAGTTGCTGACCCTGGTCAGCGTCTGAGGTTCAGGCAAGCAACGGGCAGTGCTGACAGTGGCCGACCCAATCCACCTTGTAGCTAAGGCAGCAGGTGCGACGCTGGCGTTTACCTGAAGCACTCAGGCCCACCGACGCATACAGCGGACTGTCGGCGCAGGTGAGCAAACGGGCCAAGTCGCCAACGTCCGATTCGACACCCTGCAATGCCTGATCCAGGCAATCGCCCGCGTTACCCCAGAGCACCGCCGGGGCAACCGCCCCCAAAGTCGCCAGACGCGACACCAGCGGTTGCAGGTGCTGTTGCAGCAGTGCATCCCGTCCTGCGCAATGCGCTGCGCTCCCCGTCAGCATGGTGGGCAGCCCACGAGCGTCCAGGATTACTTCGGTGGCAGCGAACACTGGCAATGATGCGCCGCCCAGCAGCAACTGCCAGACCGTTGCAAAGTAGTACTTGGACCACTGCGATACCAACACTGGCCGCTGGACTGGCATCAGTTCCGGGCCATACAGTTCAAGCAGCAGTGCGTCGAAACGAGACGCTTCGAGCACCTTGTCCAGCGGTTGGGCAGCACTCATTCCTGGCCCTGACTACGCGGCCAGGTCAAGCTGAACCGGGCGCCCCCCAGTTGCTCACTATTACCCACCGAAGCCCGTCCGTTATGCCAATAGATAATCCGCCGCACGATTGACAAGCCCAGACCGTGCCCGCCTGAAGCCCGGGTTCGGCTGTCATCGAGTCGGGTGAAGGGCGTGAAGATGCGATCCCAGACTTCCTCTGGAACACCCGGGCCGTCATCCTCGACATCGATTCGGCAACGCTGCGTTCCCAACTGATAACTGAGGCTGACCTGGGACTCTGCGTGACGCATGGCATTGCTCACCAGGTTCTGTACGGCCCGTTGCAAATAGCGCGGCTCGGCTTCGACCCATGCCCCCTGCCCCTGCGCCTCTTGCTCATCGCCCAGGCACACGCCGCGCACAACCTTGACGTCGCTGCGCAGAGGCGCCAGCTCGGCTATTACCTGCTCGAACAGCGCATCCAGGTTGACCCGCTGAAAGTTCAGGGCCGGGGCGCCCTGCTCGAGGCGGGCGTAGGTGAGCATCTCGTCAACCAGCTTGTCGAGTTCCTGGATGTCCCCGTCCATGCCGCTCAAGTACTTTTCCCGCGCCTCGTCGTCGCGGGCGCTGGCGATCATTTCCAGACCAAAGCGCAACCGTGCCACAGGCGTGCGCAACTCATGGGAAACAGCGCGTACCAGCTCCCGCTGGATGGCCAGCGAACGCTGCAGGTGTTCGGCCATGCCATTGAAAGCTGCGGCCAGGCGCCCGACAGAGTCGGCATCATCGGCAGCCACACGGGTAGACAAGCTGCCTTGGGCGATGCGCGTGGCGGCAGTCTCAAGATCGGAAAGGCGTCGCTCCAACTGTCGCACCAATAAATAGACGATCAAACCAATCAGGCACAGCCCAAGCACCGCAATCAACGCCAGCAACTGCGGCGGATAAGGGTTCATCTGATACAGCGGGCCAATCTCCAGCACCCAGGGCGTACCGACCATGCCGGCAACTACGCGGATCGAGTCGCCATCCTTGCCCAGCGCCATCACCGTGTCGCCTTCATCGACACGTCGACGCTGGTCGTCGTCCATGTCCGTCTGCTCGATACGACGCAGGCTCAAGTCGAAGCCGAAACCTTTGTCTTGCTTGATCTGCGCCAGGCGCCGGGGCTGCTCACCAATGGGATAGCGCACCAGTTCATCGGCAAGCAGGTAGATCGTCGCTCGCGCCAACTGCTCGCTGATCTGCTCGACCTCGCCCACCAGCAGCAGGTCCTGCGTGCCGACCTGGCGCATGACCCTGGCCGCATGCGGGCCGGTCTTCTCTACCAGCACCTGGCCGCGATTCAACTTGCTGCGCTGGCTGCCATCCAGACCTGCGGCAGACGACGACTGCAGGTCCAGCGGAATGCCCAGCAAGCGCTCCCAGATCAGCAGATTGCGCTTGCGCTCCACTTCACCAAGCGGCGCCAGGTTGTCGGCCATCAAGGTGAAGGTGCCGTGGGCCAGACGCTCACGGTACTGACCGGCTCGAACCTCGTTGAGCAAGTGCACACTCAGCACCCCAAGCACCGCGACCAGCACCAGGGCGGCGAGCATACCGCCATAGATACGCAGGAAAATCGAATTCATCGCGGCTGGCCCATCGCCTCTGCCGCCTCGCGCACAAACAGGTAGCCCTTGCTGCGAATGGTCTTGATCATTCGCGGGTGCTCAGGGTCGTCACCGATTTTGGGGCGGATTCTGGAAATACGCACATCGATGGAGCGATCCTGGCCGTCATACCCGACGCCACGCAACGAGGTGAAAATTTCTTCCCGGGACAACGTGCGCCCGGCGTTGCTGACCAACAGCCAGAGCAAATCGAATTCCGCGCTGGTCAGCTCGATACCGTTGTCCTGCAGCCAGGCCTCGCGCAGCACGTTATCGACCCGCAGCGGCCCGAACTGCAGACACTGCACCGGCTCGTTCTCGGCAGGCTCGGCGCGACGCAGCAACGCGTTGATGCGCGCCAGCAACAAGCGCGGCCGAACCGGCTTGCAGACGTAGTCGTCGGCGCCCAGGTCCAGGCCTTGAACCTGGTCCAGGTCGTCGCTGCGAGCAGTGAGCATGAGAATTGGCCCGGAAAATTGCTGGCGAACCTTGCGGCAGATGCTCAGGCCGTCTTCGCCGGGCAGCATCAGGTCGAGAATCACCAGGTCCGGTTGCTCGGCGATTATCCGCGCCGCGGCCTTGGCGCCATCACCTTCAACCTCGACTTCAAAGCCGTTGGCCTGCAGGTACTCGCGTGTCAGGTCAGCCAACCGCTGGTCATCCTCGACAATCAATACCTGGCTGCGCTGCTGCTCCACGGTCCACCTCGACAGCTCGTTGTTATGAACTTGTTGTTATGTGCCTTGGGTACTGGCGTCCCAAAAAGGCATGATCGGCACCGGATACTACGGAAGGCACCGACGCCTGCCAACCGCCGCGTTGGTCGCTCGGAAGTGCCCGGAAATTGTGGTAGGGTGCGCGCCCTAAAATTTGTACCGGGATAACGACAGCCGGTTAAAAAAAGGGTGACGAGCGGCCATCTGGCGCTAAGACGCGGCCTACAAGGCTTTAGGCAAAATCACTCACAAACTACGCACAAGTTATCCACAGAGCATGACCTTGCAATACCCCTTGGACCGCATTATCTTGTATCCCCATCGAAACAAAACACTACATCTTGGGTTTTGAAGCGATTCCCAAGCACAAGTCAAGCAAAGAACTCAAGCCCTGATGCAGTGCTTTTTTGCTTGAACTTAAAACGTAATCAGTAGCCAAACCGCTCCGGCGCAGGCGTCCGTTGCAAACCCTTGGAGGGTGTTGTTTCGGGTACGGGTGTTGCAAGCCATAGGCACACCTTACAGCAACAGTTTTGAGCGAGACTCAAAACCTTTGACTTCGGCCAGGGAGCGGCAAGTAATTGCCCCTTATTTCCTGATCTGTCCCGAAGTGAGTATGCCCGACCTGTTCGGCATGCCGGAGCGTCGTGTTCCTGCGTGTCATCAGGGTCGGTTGTTGGGCTTTCGGACGGAACGGTTGGCGCTTACAAAGCGCCTAAATAAACATAGAGAATGTGGAGACACCCATGCAAACCGACACAACTCGCGAGAACCCGCAGGCCAAGGCGCCGCAGGCTGCCGATTCGAACCAGGATCTGGCTGCTACCGCCCCAGGCCAACTGCGTGTGATCAAGCGCAATGGCACTGTCGTCGCCTACACCGACGACAAGATCACCGTGGCTATCACCAAGGCGTTCCTTGCAGTTGAAGGTGGCACCGCTGCTGCCTCGTCGCGTATCCATGACACCGTTGCCCGTCTGACCGAACAGGTCACTGCTACGTTCAAACGCCGCATGCCCTCGGGCGGCACCATCCACATCGAAGAAATCCAGGACCAGGTAGAACTGGCCCTGATGCGTGCCGGCGAGCAGAAAGTTGCCCGCGACTACGTGATCTACCGCGATCAGCGCGCCAAAGAGCGTGCTACCCGTAGCCACGCCGAAGACAGCACCGTTCAGCCGCACCCAAGCATCCGTATCACCCTGGCTGACGGCAGCCTGGCGCCGCTGGACATGAACCGTCTGAACACCATCATCTCCGAGGCCTGCGAAGGTCTGGCCGAAGTCGATGGCGACCTTATCCAGCGCGAAACGCTGAAGAACCTCTACGACGGCGTGGCCATCAAGGACGTCAACACCGCCCTGGTAATGACCGCCCGTACCCTGGTCGAGCGCGAGCCGAACTACTCGTTCGTCACCGCCCGCCTGCTGATGGACACCCTGCGTGCCGAAGGCCTGGGTTTCCTCGGCGTTGCCGACAGCGCTACTCACCACGAAATGGCCAACCTGTACGCCAAGGCCCTGCCGGCCTACATTGCCAAAGGCGTCGAGTTCGAGCTGCTCAATCCGGCCCTGGCCGACTTCGACCTGGAACAACTGGGCAAGGCGATCAACCACGAGCGCGACCAGCAGTTCACCTACCTGGGCCTGCAGACCCTGTACGATCGTTACTTCATCCACAAGGATGGCGTACGTTTCGAGCTGCCTCAGGTGTTCTTCATGCGTGTGGCCATGGGCCTGGCGCTGGAAGAGAAAAACAAAGAAGCCCGTGCCATCGAGTTCTACAACCTGTTGTCGTCCTTCGACTACATGGCTTCGACCCCGACCCTGTTCAACGCTGGCACCCAGCGTCCTCAGCTGTCGAGCTGCTACCTGACTACCGTGCCGGACGACCTCTCGGGCATCTACCATGCGATCCACGACAACGCCATGCTGTCGAAATTCGCCGGTGGCCTGGGCAACGACTGGACCCCTGTGCGTGCACTGGGCTCCTATATCAAGGGCACCAACGGTAAATCCCAGGGCGTCGTTCCGTTCCTGAAAGTGGTCAACGACACAGCTGTTGCGGTAAACCAGGGCGGCAAGCGCAAAGGCGCTGTCTGTGCCTACCTGGAAACCTGGCACCTGGACATCGAAGAATTCATCGAACTGCGCAAGAACACCGGTGATGATCGTCGTCGTACCCACGACATGAACACCGCCAACTGGATCCCTGACCTGTTCATGAAGCGCGTCTTCGATGACGGCAAATGGACCCTGTTCTCGCCAAACGAAGTACCCGACCTGCACGATCTGACCGGCAAGGCCTTCGAAGAGCGCTACGAGTACTACGAAGCCCTGACCGAATACAACAAGATCAAGGTATTCAAGACCATTCAGGCCAAAGACCTGTGGCGCAAGATGCTCTCGATGCTGTTCGAAACCGGCCACCCATGGTTGACCTTCAAGGACCCATGCAACCTGCGTTCGCCACAGCAGCACGTGGGCGTGGTCCACAGCTCGAACCTGTGCACCGAAATCACCTTGAACACCAACAAGGACGAAATCGCCGTCTGCAACCTGGGCTCGATCAACCTGCCGAACCACATCGTCGACGGCAAGCTCGACACCGCCAAGCTGCAACGTACCGTGAACACGGCCGTGCGCATGCTCGACAACGTGATCGACATCAACTACTACTCGGTGCCGCAAGCGCGTAACTCGAACCTCAAGCACCGTCCAGTGGGCCTGGGCATCATGGGCTTCCAGGACGCGCTGTACCTGCAGCACATTGCCTACGGTTCCGACGCTGCCGTCGAGTTCGCCGACAAGTCGATGGAAGCGGTCAGCTACTTCGCGATCCAGGCATCCTGCGACCTGGCCGACGAGCGCGGCTCGTACGAGACTTTCCAGGGCTCGCTGTGGTCCAAAGGCGTCCTGCCGCTGGATTCGCAACAGATCCTGATCGAAGCCCGTGGCCAGAAGTACATCGACGTCGACCTGAACGAAACCCTGGACTGGGCACCGGTACGGGCGCGTGTTCAGAAAGGTATTCGTAACTCGAACATCATGGCCATTGCGCCGACCGCGACCATCGCCAACATTACCGGCGTATCGCAGTCGATCGAGCCGACCTACCAGAACCTGTACGTGAAATCGAACCTGTCGGGCGAGTTCACCGTGATCAACCCGTATCTGGTTCGCGACCTCAAGGCCCGCGGTCTGTGGGACTCGGTCATGATCAACGACCTGAAGTACTACGATGGTTCGGTACAGCAGATCGAGCGCATTCCACAGGAACTCAAAGACCTGTACGCCACGGCGTTCGAAGTGGAAACCAAGTGGATCGTCGACGCCGCCAGCCGCCGTCAGAAGTGGATCGACCAGGCTCAATCGCTGAACCTGTACATCGCCGGTGCTTCGGGCAAGAAACTGGACGTCACCTACCGCATGGCCTGGTACCGTGGTCTGAAAACCACCTACTACCTCCGTGCCCTGGCTGCGACCAGCACCGAGAAGTCGACCATCAACACCGGCAAGCTCAACGCGGTATCCAGCGGTGGTGACAGCGCCCCGATCCAGGCAGCCGGTCCTGCACCAGTGCCAAAGGCTTGCGCTATCGACGAGCCGGATTGCGAAGCCTGCCAGTAACGCCACACCCCCTGTGGGAGCGGGCTCACCCCGCGAAAGCGGCCAAAGTCACTCCCACAGCAGCCTAATGGAAGGTCAGGGACAACCCTGACCTTCTCCGAGGAGCCAAGCTCCCGGAAGCATTCCAAGTTTTTGCGTGCACAGCAGTACTCAACCGCAAGCAACGCAACCAAGATCCACCGGCCATACTGAACATGGCCCTCAAGCAGGAGACCCACCATGCTGAGCTGGGACGAATTCGACAAAGACGAAGGCGAAGAAGCCGCCAAAGGCGCAACCGCCACTCAAGCTGCTGCCGCAGGCATCGACAAGCTCGATAACGCTGGCGGTGTTGCCGCGTTGGAAGCCCGCGCCGTGACTGCCGATGACTCGGAAGCCGTCAAGCGTGCCAAGGCTGCCCTGGACCAACTCGACATCGCCGAAGGCCTGGCTGAGCTGGAAGGCTCCGCTGCCCGTGTTGCGGTTGACGAAAAGCGCATGATCAACTGCCGCGCCGACCTCAACCAACTGGTGCCATTCAAGTACGACTGGGCCTGGCAGAAGTACCTGGACGGTTGCGCCAACCACTGGATGCCGCAAGAGGTCAACATGACCGCGGACATCGCCCTGTGGAAAAACCCGGAAGGCCTGACCGACGACGAGCGTCGCATCGTCATGCGTAACCTGGGCTTCTTCTCCACGGCCGATTCCCTGGTTGCCAACAACCTGGCGCTGGCCGTGTACCGCCTGATCACCAACCCCGAATGCCGCCAGTACATCCTGCGCCAGGCGTTCGAAGAGGCGATCCACACCCACGCCTACCAGTACTGCATCGAGTCGCTGGGCATGGATGAAGGCGAGATCTTCAACATGTACCACGAGATCCCGTCGGTTGCGAAGAAAGCCGCCTGGGGCCTGAGCTACACCCGCGCGATCTCCGACCCGGAATTCAACACCGGTACCGTCGAAACCGACAAAGAACTGCTGCGCAACCTGATCGCCTACTACTGCGTTCTGGAAGGCATCTTCTTCTACTGCGGCTTCACTCAGATCCTGTCCATGGGTCGTCGCAACAAGATGACTGGCGTTGCCGAGCAGTTCCAGTACATCCTGCGTGATGAGTCCATGCACTTGAACTTCGGTATCGACGTGATCAACCAGATCAAGATCGAAAACCCACACCTGTGGGATGCCGAAATGAAAGAAGAAGCCTCGCAAATGATCCTGCAAGGCACCCAGTTGGAAATCGAATACGCTCGCGACACCATGCCGCGCGGCGTACTGGGCATGAACGCAGCGATGATGGAGGACTACCTCAAGTTCATCGCTAACCGTCGCCTGTCGCAGATCGGTTTGAAAGAAGAATACCCAGGTACCACCAACCCGTTCCCATGGATGAGCGAGATCATGGACTTGAAGAAAGAGAAGAACTTCTTCGAGACTCGGGTTATCGAGTATCAAACAGGTGGGGCGTTGAGCTGGGATTGATGCCTTGCTCCCCAGGTGCAGATGAGCAGTTGAACGCTGTTCGGCGTTAACTGAACCGCTAGACCTGAAGCCACCAAAGCCACCTCAGCACTGCATGCTGAGGTGGCTTTTTTTTGCTTATTCACGGTAGGCCAACTGCGTAGTCGGTGACACATACAGCCAGGTGCTGATCCATTGGCATGGGCGGTTTGGAGTCACCTTTGCGCCCTTACGGCGCATCCCTTTTGTCTTGGCAAAAGGAATCAAAACCGTATGTCCCTGCATTCGGCCCTGCGCTGCGCTCCGGGTCCCTTCGCTCCGGCATTGCTCCCGTCGGGACCGCACCGAAGGGCCGTCCTGGCCCTACGGTGCTCGCAGGCCATCCATGGCCTGCACCCGACTACGCAATACCTACACTCAGCCTACTGAAGGGACGATCCAGGTGTCTGGGCTGGCGATGTACGAAGCGCCAGATCAACATCAAAAGCTGAACACCAGCGCGGCGCTGGTGCTGTTGCTGTTGCCGTGCTTCTACTTACACAAATCGTGCAGACGCCACAAATCGTCCCTTCAGTAGGCCGAATGGAGCCCTTGCGGAGTGGGGCGACGGCCATGGATGGCCGGCGAGCGCCGCAGGGCCAGGACGGCCCTTCGGCGCGGTCCCCACTGGAGCAAGGGTGGAATGAGGGAACCCGGAGCGCAGCGTAGGGCCGAATGCAGGGACACACGGTTTTGCCCACTTTTGCCTCGACAAAAGTGGGTCGCCGTAAAGGCGAAACCAGCCAGTAGTGCCATCCCATCAAACGGATATGCCCATCGACACTTGAGCCACATTCCGGCGCGTCATCGTTGACACATACAGCCAGGTGCTGATCCATTGGCGCGGGGCGGTTTCGAGTCAGCGTAGGGCCGGCAGCGGTGCCACATTAATGGATAAGCTCGCAGCCTCACTCCCCCAACCAACTTAACCAGAGGGTAACTCGGCCAGTCAGGCACTGCCCTTGGCCTGCTGTTCCAGGTGCAGCTGCAACTGCGGATCGATCTGTAGCGCGCCGGCCAGTTCGTCCAGATAGGCCCGCTCCGCTTCCTGCTGGTCATCCACCAGCATCACGCTGGCCAGGTACATTTCCGCGGCCATGGCCGGGTCCTGGGCTGATTGGGCGACTTCGGCAGCATCGAGCGGCTTGCTGACTTCAACATCCAACCATTGCTGCAATTGCGGGTCGTTGGTGTGGCGTTTGATTTCTGCGTAGATCAACTGTTCTTCCTGCTTGTCGATGCGACCGTCCGCCTTGGCCGCAGCAATCAGTGCACGCAGGATCGCATGGCTGTGATCTTCGGCCTCAGGCCCGGATAATTGATCGACCGTGCGCACCATCTGTTGCGGGGCTGTCGCCTGGCTGCGCTGCCAGCTTTGATAGGCCTGGAAGGCCATCATGCCCAACGAGGCCAAGGCCGCGTAATTGGTACCGCCCCCGGAACGCCCCTGGCCATAGCCGCCACCATTGTTACTGGCACTACTGCCACCTAATAGACCGCCGAGCAAACCACCGAGGCCGCCACCACCAGCGCCTCCACTGCCGCCGAGCAGCCCGCCCAGCAAACCTCCCAGTCCGCCCATTGGGTCTTGCGACGACATGCCGCCGCCCCCTTGTTGCGCCTGCGAGCCCTGCCCGGACCGGAGTAATTGTTCGAGTAGATCACTGGTGTTCATGGCACCGCCCTCCTTTGGTAGTTGTTGCCCAGACAACAAACGATAGCCCCCTCAAGGCAACCCACCACGACCGTCTGGCTGACGGCCGAGCAGGCCCTGCCTTGTTTATATCCGCCCAGCATCAAGGAATCTCGGCGCAGAACTGTTCGATGCTGCCCTCTTCCGGGCCAGTGCTGAGAACCACCGAGTAACCATGGCCACTCAACGTGCCAATGGGTGTGGGCACGGTCCTGGAAAAATCCCAGCCGGTGCTGCTGCGGTTGACCATGACGATGTCATTCAATGAATAAGCCGGTTGCGCCGCGCGGCTGGTGCAGGAGCCCTTGTAGATATAGGTATACAGGCGAACCTGGTGCAAGCTGCGGTATACACCGCTGACATGGAAGCTAAGGTCGGTTGCATTGCCGCGTGGCACCATCGTGACGTAGCCGATTTCGCCAGCGTTATGCCCTACGGGCTTGAGATCAATCTGGACGAAGTCGGCCTTGCGATTTTCATAGCCAGCGCAGCCCATCATCACAACAGCGACAGCCGAAGCCAGCCAGCACATGCGCGTCAGGTCTTTCATGATTGCTCATTCGCAGAAGTGAGTACCCAGTATAGACCTGCCCCCGGTCAGCCTGCCTACCGCACGACAACAACATAGTTAACCAAAACCGAAAGCCGGATTAATCAGTTCAGGGTATCTATTCGCTTCAAACTATCGCTACTCTAGCCGCGCACAAAAAAACAACAAAACCCAATTAAAGCACCCTCGCACTACATCCCTGCCCATCTCTTGCGACCCACAACAATTACGAGGACAACAATGTCCCGTGGAGATAGCAAATGCCTAACACCCGTGTTGATTCAGCACAGCCGTCCTTGCTCGAAACACGCACTATCGACCACATACCCGAATCGGAAAGGCACGGCAGCCTCTTCAGCCAGTTCACCTTGTGGTTAGGCTGTAATTTACAGATTACTGCTTTGCTCACCGGCTCCCTCGCTGTTGTATTAGGCGGTGATGTATTTTGGTCATTGATTGGTTTATTGGTCGGGCAAATATTTGGTGGGGCGGTGATGGCCCTGCATGCTGCACAAGGACCGAAACTGGGTCTTCCGCAAATGATTTCCAGCCGTGTGCAGTTTGGTGTATACGGCGCAACTATCCCTATTATTCTAGTGGCCCTGATGTATTTGGGCTTTAACGCGACTGGAGCGATTCTATCCGGGCAGGCTGTTTCGCAATTGGCCGGTGTCAGTAACAGCAGCGGCATTCTGATCTTTGCCGGTTTGACGATGCTGATGACCATCATGGGCTATCGCTTCATTCACATCGCCGGCCGTGCCGCGAGTGTCGTCGGCGTTATTGCGTTCTGCTATCTCTTTGCCCGGCTGACCCTCACCAATGATATCGGCCAATTGCTAGCGATTCGTCATTTCGACTGGGGTAGCTTTCTCCTCGCCGTGTCGCTCGCCGCGTCCTGGCAGATTGCCTATGGCCCCTATGTGGCGGACTATTCGCGCTACCTGCCAAGCAAGACCTCCTCGATCAAGACCATTCTCGCCGTTGGGCTTGGTTCGGTTATCGGGGCGCAGATCTCGATGGTACTCGGGGTGTTCGCCGCGGCTCTGGCAGGCGCGAACTTCGCCGGCCATGAAGTCTCTGTAATCGTCGGGCTGGGAAGCACCGGAGCGGCCGCCGCCCTGATCTATTTCAGCATCGCTTTCGGCAAACTCACGATCTCGACCCTGAACGCCTACGGCAGCTTCATGTGCGCCGCTACGGTTATCAGTGGCTTTCGCGGGCATGTTGCAATCAGCCAACGCCAACGCATTGTTTTCGTATTGTGCATTGTCGGCGCATCGACCGCTGTTGCGCTGCTGGGTGAGGACTCTTTCATCGGCGTTTTCAAATCGTTCATCTTGTTCTTGCTGGCATTCTTCACGCCTTGGAGCGCTATCAATCTTGTCGATTTCTACTTCGTCAATAAAGAGCGATACAACTTGAACGCGCTGTTCGATCCCAATGGCCAATATGGCCGATGGAATACACTGGGCATCAGCACTTACGTAATTGGCGTCCTGATTCAAATGCCTTTTATTTCAACCAGCCTCTATACCGGCGCACTGGTTGAAAAAATGAATGGCGTCGATATCTCTTGGATCATTGGCTTGATAATACCCGGGGTTATGTATTACTTCCTGGCTAAGAGATCCACAGCAGCCGTTTCATCCCCCGTACAACACAGCCTGTAAATAGCATTGGGTTCAAACCCGCGCAGCTCACCCCCTGCATACGTTCTCGGGGTGAGCGTTCACCCGGCAATCACTTAATTTTTTTGAAAAGCTGACTTTCGATGTTGGCGATTTATCAACTCGCCCGCTGTTCGTACGCTAAGCCTGGAACATCCAAAAATAATAACAAGGTTTTTATCTATGCCCTCACCTTTCCCCGGTTTCACGCCCTGGCTGCACCTGCCCTTTTCCACTCCTGAACGATAAAGACAATGAGTCGACCGTCACCCCGGTTCGACGAGGAGATCTGCTATGAGCAATAACAACCCGCAACCCGTTGATGCTGCACTGGTGCCACGTTTCGCCGGCATTCCGACCTTCATGCGCCTGCCCGTGTTCGAAGACCCCGCGCAAGTCCGTATCGGCCTGGTCGGTGTACCGTGGGACGGCGGCACCACTAACCGTGCCGGGGCTCGGCACGGGCCGCGGGAAGTGCGCAATATGTCCAGCCTGATGCGTAAGGTTCACCATGTCAGCCGCATTGCGCCCTACGACCTGACCCGCGTCGGCGACCTGGGCGACGCGCCGGTTAACCCGATCGACCTGCTCGACTCCTTGAAGCAGATCGAAGGTTTCTTCAGCAAACTGCATCAGGCCGGGGTGATTCCGCTGTCGGTGGGCGGCGACCACCTTGTCACTTTGCCGATCTTTCGCGCACTGGCACGCCACCGTCCCATCGGCATGGTGCATTTCGACGCGCACTCCGACACCAACGACCGCTACTTCGGCGACAACCCCTACACCCACGGCACGCCCTTTCGTCGCGCCATCGAAGAAGGCCTGCTCGACCCCCGGCGCACGGTACAAATCGGTATTCGCGGTTCGATTTACTCCGCAGACGATGAAGCCTTCGCAGAAGAATGCGGCATTCGCGTCATCCACATGGAAGAGTTCTGCGACCTTGGCGTCGAGGGCACGCTGGCAGAAGTACGCCGTGTGGTGGGCCAGGACCCCACCTACATCAGCTTTGATGTCGACGTGCTCGACCCGGCGTTTGCACCGGGTACCGGTACCCCTGAAATCGGCGGGATGACCACCCTGCAGGCGCAGCAAATGGTTCGTGGTTTGCGTGGACTGAACCTGGTCGGCGCCGATGTGGTGGAAGTCTCCCCGCCTTTTGATTTGGGCGGTGCCACAGCATTGGTTGGCGCGACCATGATGTTCGAGCTCCTCTGCATCCTTGCCGATGCTTTGGCTGAACGCAGCTAAGTCGAGGAGAAGCCAGCATGAGCTTCAGCGACTTCATAGGTTACGACCGCAAGGGTGAGGTTCGGGAAATCGATACCACCCTGTCCAAAGGCCGGCTCAGCACGCTGAATGTCTGCGCCAATACCCTGGCTTTCAACGGACCGGCATGGGTAGGGGTATCGTCGATGCCGCTGCTGTACACCCTGTCGGGAGAACTGGCGCCACTGTCGATTCTGGCGGCTTATTTCTTCCCGATGATGGTGATTGCCTTCAGTCTTATCTATCTGGTGCGACGTGCGCCAGCGGCAGGCGGGGTGTTTGTCTTCAGCAAGCGCTACTTGTCGCCCGGGGCCGCGACCATCCTCGGCTGGGCCTACGTAATCATGTGCTTCAGTGTCACAGCGATGTGTGCACTGGTGGGCGCGCAGTACACCCAAAGCCTGCTAGGGCTCAACGGCTCGCCGTACACCGGGCAACTGGTGGCCAGCGTGCTGATCGTGGTGTTCATGGTCCTCAACCTGCGCGGGGTGGAAGCGACCGCAAAAGTCGCTATCTGCCTCCTGGCGCTGGAGCTGGCCGTACTCCTGGGCCTTGGGCTGGCTGGCATCATCGACCCGCAGGTGCCTGGCGCCGGCGTGTTGAACTCCTACATGCCGTCATCGCTCGACAGCTTCTGGACCGCAATCGGACCGGGCATGTTGTTTGGCATGTGGATGCTTGCCCAATTCGACTCCTCGATCAATTTCATCGAGGAAGCGAAGACGCCCGTGCGCACCATCCAGCGCTCGTTTCTGCTGACCCTGACAGCCATGCTGGTGATCTACTCGATCGCCGCCATTGGCTGGAAGATGGCCGTGCCTGCAAGCACGCTGGCAGGCATGTTCGCCGACAGCGCTCAGGCGATTGGCAGTATTGCCCAGCTGTACTTGCCCTCGTGGCTACTGTGGTTGCCCACCCTGGTCATCATCACCTCCGCATGCAATTGCTTGAACATCTCGCTGAATGCCGGGGTTCGTGCCGGCTATCGCATGAGCCACGAGGGTGAGTTGCCTTCGACCCTGGAAAAACTCAACTCGCGACGCGTGCCGGCGCGCCTCACCCTGATCGGCACCTTGTGCGCACTGGCGATGATCTGGGCAAAACCGATCAGCGAACTGCAGTGGTACTACGACGTGGTGTCGATCACCATGATGATCTCCTACAGCACCATGCTCCTGTGCTTCATCTTCGCCACCTTTCGTGAGCAACAACGGACCAAGGCACTTGCCATGTCGGGCCTGCCCGCCCTGGCCCTGCTGACCCTGGCCTACATCGCCTACACCGCAGGGGCCCAACCTGCAGACCCTGCCTATCTCTATCACGTCTGGTACTGCGGCGCGGTGATCATCGCCAGTGGCGCAGCCGTGCTTGTCTACAACCGCATGCGCCGCAAGGCGCTGTCGCAGAGGATCGTTTCCCCATGATCATGTGGCCTGATCGCAAACGCTTTGCCGTCACCTTGAGTTTCGACCTGGATGCAGAAACCGCGTGGGATTCCTCCAGCCTCGAGGGCCGTCGCCTGACACTCCTTTCAATGGGCGCATACGGGCGCCGGGTTGGCGTGCCGAGGATTCTCGAGCTGCTGGAGCGCTATGAAATACGCGCACAGTTCTATGTGCCGGCAGTGGTAGCGGAAAGAGACCCGAACGTGGTTCGCGGTATCGCCGAGGCCGGCCATAGCATTGGCTGCCACGGCTATTTCCATGAGCGGGTAGACGAACAAACGCCGGAACAGAACCTGCAGATTCTCAAAGACAGCAAAGCGGTGCTGGAGCGCACTATCGGGCGCGAAGTGCATCACTACCGCGCTCCTGTCTGGGAGATCACGCCGGATGTGATCGAGGCGCTGGTCGAGCTTGGTTTCAGAAGTGACAGCAGCCTGATGGGTGACGACCGTCCGTATCTGGTCGGGGGTGCTCCCGGGCAACTTCTCGAGCTTCCGGTCAGTTGGGCGCTCGATGACTGGGAGCAGTTCGCCTACTCCGCCGAGCCTGCGGTGGGTGGAGTAATCGAAGCACCAGACAAAGCCTTGAGCCTGTGGACCGCAGAGCTCGAAGGCATGCGGGCCTACGGCGGACATTTCATTCTTACCATGCACCCGCAGTTGATTGGCAGGCCTTCACGACTGCTGATGCTGGAACGCTTGATCCAGCTGATCAAACAGAACGACGACGCCTGGTGGTGCACACCCGATGACGTCTACGAGCAGGTGCGCCGAGGCGCGCTCGAACTCCCCGTCCACCCTTACTGAAAGGTTGACCCATGAATGTTCTGGTAACTGGCTCCAACGGGTTTCTTGGGCAAGAAGTCGTGCTGCAATTGCTCAAGCAAGGGCACAGCGTCACGGGCTACGACCGTAGCCTGGTATGTGCCATCGAGGCGTCCGGCTTTCACTATCGGCAAGGCGATCTTCTGGACCTGGCCAGCCTGATCGAAACCTGCAGGTTGCAGCGTTTTGACGCGGTTATTCATACCGCCGCTATCTCGCACCCGGTAGATTCTCGCCGCATTCCACTGCAAACCGTGCTGACCAACGCCCTGGGCACCACCCATGTGCTGGAAGCCGCCAGGCTTTGCGAAATTCCCCGGGTAGTGAACCTCAGCTCTGAATGTGCCTACGGACATAACCAGGCGCTTGGCGTTATCGATGAAACAGCACCGCTGAATCCAACGACCCCTTACGGCTGCACCAAGGCGTTCACCGAAAAACTTGGCCAGGTCTACACCGACCTTTATCAGGTCAGTGTCGTTTCGCTTCGCCCCGGCTGGATCTACGGACCAGGACAATTCATGCAGTGCTACCTCAAGGAGTTGCTGCGCGCAGCCATCGATGGGCAGTCGCTCATGGAGCCCTGCGGCGGTGATTATCGACTGCAGTACGTGCATGTCGCCGATGTGGCTGCAGCCTGCCTGTTGGCAGCCTGTGTCGATGAGCAGCGACTCAAGCAACGGGTTTTCAACGTTACTGCAGGCGAGCAAGAGCGTTATGCCGACGTGGCCAACCGTGTGCGGCAGCTCTATCCCAACGCAGCCATCCATATTGGCCCGGGCACCCTCGAGGTGCTGGATGAGAACGCGCGTTTCGACATCACGGCCGCTTGTGAGCAGTTGGGGTATCGCCCCGAATTTCTGCTGAGTGACGGTCTGGCTAGTTACGCACGCTGGTTGGAAAACCACCCCTACTGAAGTGGAGCTGATCGATGAAATCGTATCTTGTGACAGGTGCTGCCAATGGTATCGGTCGTGCTATCGCGCTGGCGCTGGCCGAACCGGGGGACAGCGCAATACTGAACGACCTGACGTTCAGCCACGAACTTGAGTCATTGGTACAGGAACTGGAGCAAAAGGGTGTCAGCGTGCAAATCGCCCTGGGCGATGTTTCAGCCCAAGCGACGGTACAGCAGGCCTTCAGCGGCGTGCAGCGTCTGGACGTGCTGGTGAACAACGCCGGCATTCTCAATGAAGCGCCGATCACGCAAATGTCGTTCGAGCAGTGGGACAAAATGCTGCGCGTGCATTTGTACGGGACCTTCCTGTTCTCCCAGCAAGCTGCGCGCCTGATGACCCGCCAAGGCAGCGGTGCCATCGTCAACATCGCCTCCGACCTTGGCCAGCTTGGCTGCGCCAACCTTTGCCATTATTCCGCAGCCAAAGGTGGAATCATCGCCTTTACCAAGGCATTGGCGAGGGAGTTGGCACCGCAAGGTGTGCGGGTGAACGCGGTGGCCCCAGGTGGAACCCTCACCCCGATGGTCGAGCGCCTGGGGCCGGCCTGTATCAAAGAGGAAGCGGCGCGCTATCCTTTGCAACGGCTTGGCAGCGCACAGGAGATTGCCAATAGCGTTGTATTCTTGGCCTCCAACAACGCAAGCTTCACCACAGGCCAGGTGTTGGGTGTGAATGGCGGTGGGGTGATGAATGGCTGAGCGCTCGAACGCTTTAAGGGACGCTATACCACCACGTTAGAAATGCCTGAAAAAAGAGGAAGCCATGCTCGGAAATCTGAACGACGTAGATCTGCGGATGTTGCGCACCTTCTGCACCATTGTCGAAGCCGGCGGTTTTACCGCTGCTCAAGTTCGTCTGAACATGAGTCTGCCGCGATTGAGTGTGGTTATCCGCGACCTCGAGATTCGCGTCGGCTACTCGCTGTGCAAGCGCGGCAAGTCAGGTTTCCAGCTCACCGACGAGGGCATGGCGACTTACACCGCAGCGCAGGAACTGTTCGCTGACATCGAACGCTTTCGGCAGAAAACCGTGGCGGTCAACGGGCGCTCCCAGGAGCATTTGCAACTGGGCACCGTCGACAGCCTGGCAACGATGCCTAACAGCCCTCTACCCTGTGCAATTGCGCGTTTTCGTAAAAGTAACCCCAGAGTGCGCCTGCAGTTGCATGTAATGCGCCCGGATGAACTGGAACAAGCAGTGCTGGAGGAACGCTTGCACCTGGCAATAGGTGCCTTCCATCATCGCCTGTCGGGACTGGACTACAAGCCGCTGTTCGATGAGGAACAGAACCTTTACTGCAGTGCCGAGCATCCCTTTTTCAATCGCCCTGACGAGTCGTTGACCATTGACGAAATCAGCGCCTCGGACTACGTGGATCGCGGCTACGTTGCCGAAAATCGCCGCCCCTACGAGCTGCACTTTCGCAACATGATCAGCGCCTTTTCAATGGAGGCCATCGCCCTTCTGCTGTTTTCGGGTAGCTACATTGGCTATCTGCCCACCCACTATGCGCAAACCTGGGTTGAGCAGGGACGGTTGCGGCCCATTCTTGCGGATCGGCTTTCCTATATCTCATCCTTCCACTGCATTACCCGCCAAGGCCTTCAGATCCAGACGGGCTTGGCCGGCTTTCTGGCCGCGCTGATGATAGATAGCAGCCAGGCCGCGACGGAATAAGGCCATCCTGGGGCATGCCCGCGGGTGAGGCTGGAGGGTCAATTTTTAGTTTCGGAAATTGCCTACAGCTGAGCATTTGACCGGGGGTCATCGCCGTTTTACCGTAAGGATTGGCGCCTAAGAAACGCCTCACGTAGCGGCTAGCCCGCTCCCGACAGATGCGGCATTTTTTTGCCTGTGGTCTACTGCTGCGCGCAAAATACTCTGATATGTCGGGAGTGGACTAATACAAGACCCGTAAGGGAAATACGTCCGGCCTTCTGCGTGGGGTTTCTTAGCTCCCGACACCCAGCCTTTAGTAAGGCTGTAATCACGCAGGGGTTTTGTATATGCCTACCGACGTGCGCACTCTGCTTCAGCGCTCTATCGGAGGTCAGCTGTGACTGACCATCATGAACCGATACTGTTCTACCGCCACAACCGCCCTCTACATGTCCTCTGGCTCGAATCCCAGGCATGGTTCTGCGCCCTTGAGCTGGGTCGAATGACAGGCCATTTTTTCGACCAACACTGCATCCGCAAGCTCGACCCCGACCAACATCGCAAAGTGCAGCTGCTGCGCTACGGCCAGTACCAAGCGACGGTCATGATTAGCGAATCCGGGGCCTATACCCTGCTTGCTCATCATTACATCCCGGAAAATCGCCACCTGCGGCACTGGCTAACCCATGAAGTGGTAGCGGTACTGCGTGATGGACGTGAGCCTGAGAAGACCGATTTGCCGCGGCTGGGGTTGATGCGCTGGCCGGGAGGGGCTACCGCGAGCTTGTTGTACTGGCAAAGCGAGCCTTGGATACGCTTACGCGACGTGCCCGTGGTGCTAAAAGTAGAGGGGCCTATTGTGTTACCGGTGAAACGCAAATCAAGTTGGCGCGAATGTGCACAACGAGCGCTGCGGCTGCATAGGTTTGGGGATTGAGCCAAGTCCCCCATTAGCTGTTTCTGCACAAGTAGTTACGCCCACCGGTACCTATTGATCTCTGCAGGTTTGCGCCGCATAAAACATGCTAAACCATCCTTGAACGCTTCCATCCCACGCAAGGAGCAGTGCATGAAAGAAAGCGGTTGGCGACGCTGGTTGCCCGGACTACAGGTGCTACGGTCGTATCACTTCGCGGACTTGCCCAAGGACCTGCTCGCCGGCTTGGTGCTGACGACCATGTTGGTTCCGGTGGGTATCGCCTATGCCGAAGCCTCCGGGGTACCGGGCATCTACGGGCTGTACGCCAGTATCGTGCCACTGCTGGCCTACGCCCTGTTCGGGCCAAGCCGCATTCTGGTGATAGGACCTGACTCGGCATTGGCGGCGATTATCCTCGCCGTGGTGCTGCCGCTTTCCGGTGGTGACCCCATGCGCGCCATCGCCCTTGCCAGCGCCATGGCACTGGTGTCGGGGCTTGTGTGTATCGGCGCCGGTCTTCTGCGTTTGGGCTTTATCACTGAGCTGTTGTCCAAGCCCATTCGCTACGGCTACATGAACGGCATCGCCTTCACCGTGCTGATCAGCCAGACACCAAAATTGTTCGGCATCTCCGTGGAGAGCACCGGGCCGCTGCGTGACATGCTGGATCTCGGCGAGGCGCTGCTGGCAGGTCAGGCCAATTGGGCCGGCTTTGCCATAGGTGCCGCAACGCTGGCGTTGATTCTGCTGCTTGCCCGCTTCAAGCGCCTGCCCGGCATTCTCATTGCTGTGGTGGCCGCGACCCTGGTGGTCGGCAGCCTTGGGCTCGATGCCACCGATGGCGTGAAGGTGTTGGGCTCCATGCCCCAAGGTTTACCCAGCTTTTCTGTGCCCTGGCTTCAGGCCTCGGACCTCACCACCGTGCTGATCGGCGGTTTCGCCGTTGCCCTGGTGTCTTTTGCCGACACCAGTGTGTTGTCACGTACATACGCTGCCAAGACCCGCACACCTGTCGATCCGAATCAGGAAATGGTCGGCCTGGGTATCGCTAACCTCGCAACCGGGCTGTTCCAGGGTTTTCCCATCAGCAGCAGTTCTTCGCGCACACCGGTTGCCGAGGCGGCCGGCTCACGCACCCAGCTTACCGGCGTATTCGGCGCCATTGGCGTGGCGCTGTTGCTGCTGTTTGCGCCCAACCTGTTGCAACACCTGCCCAACAGCGCCCTCGCAGCCGTGGTGATCGCCGCCGCCATCGGCCTTTTCGAGTTCAAGGATTTGAAGCGGATCTATCGGATTCAGCGCTGGGAGTTCTGGCTTTCGATCACCTGCTTTGTCGGCGTCGTGGTGTTAGGGGCGGTTCCGGGCATCGGGCTGGCGGTGGTCGTCGCGGTCATCGAGTTTCTCTGGGATGGCTGGCGCCCGCACTACACTGTGCTCGGCCGGGTGGATGGGATTCGCGGCTTTCACGATATTTCGCGCTACCCCAGAGCCCGCCTGGTGCCCGGTTTGGTGCTGTTTCGCTGGGATGCGCCGCTGTTTTTTGCCAACGCCGAACTGTTTCAAAAGTGCGTGCTGGAAGCCATCGCCAAATCCCCTACCGAGGTTCGCCGGGTAGTGGTGGCCGCAGAGCCGGTGACCAGCGTGGATGTCACCTCGGCGGATATGCTGGTGGAGTTGGAGCAGGTATTGCGCGCGGCAAACATCGAGTTGCGCTTTGCCGAAATGAAAGACCCGGTCAAAGACAAACTCCTGCGTCTGGAGGTGCTGGAGCATATTGGCACCGACATCTTTCAGCCAACGGTCGGGGCGGCCGTGGATACTTACCTCGAAGAGCATGGGGTGGACTGGACGCCATAAAATTTTGCCCTGGGCATTGTCCCTTTTTCAATCTGGATCGGCATAGCAATCGATAATGATTTCCACTTCGGTGGAGTTGCATCGAGACTGCATAGGATCCCCGATTGATGTTCCGTCATCACCTCCCCCTCCCGTCTTTGCTGTGTGCTTCATTGTTGCTCGCTGTAGTGCCTGCGGTGCAGGCCGAAGAACCTGGGCGCAGCGCCGAACAAACCGCTGAAAAACGCTATTTTTCGCTGCCGGCCGGGCCATTGGGCCTGAGCCTTGCTCGTTTTGCCGAGCACGCAGATATCCGCCTGGCGTTCGACGCGCGTCTGGTCGACAAGCTGCAGGCGCAACCATTGGAGGGCAACTTCAGCCCGATGTCCGGCTTGCAGTTGCTGCTGGCGGGCACTGGCTTGACCTACGAAGCGGTCGATGGGGGTTACCTGATCAAGGCCCAAAAAGGGTTGTCGCAAGACAGCGTGCGCCTGCCCAGCACTGCCGTGACCGGCCCGCAAATGGCGGAGGAAAACCGCTTTGCTCATCCCTTCCGGCTCACTTCGGAGCAAATCGAACACCGGCCCCAGGCCAATAGCAACCTTACTGATCTGCTGCGCAGTCACCCGGTGGTGCAGTTCTCCAACAGTAGCCAGAACGGTTTGAGCCAAGGGGAAATCAAGCCCGACTCGATCTCTATCCACGGTTCACGTCCCTATCAGGGCTTGTTCAGCCTCGATGGCATGCGCATGAACAACGATCTGGATCCGGTCGATGCTGGCAACGGCGTTACCATGGCCTCAGGCACGTCGAGCGAACAGGGGTTCTACCTGGACAGCCGCCTGATCGATAGCCTGGAAGTTCACGACTCGAACATTTCTGCCCGCTACAGTGGCTTTACCGGCGGTGTGGTAGAGGCGACATCGCGCAGTTGGCGCGGCGGTCAGGCGGGCCAATTGTACTACCGCCACACCGACGCCGACTGGAACAAAACCTTCACCGACGACAGCCTGGATTTCGACAGTTCCCACAACAGCATGTCGCACCCCTCGCGCTTCCAGCCCAGCTACCAGAAAAGTGACTACGGCTTCTGGGGCGAAACCCAACTGGCGGAGAACCTCGGCGTAGTGGTCAGCGCTTCGCGCCGGGACTCGAAGATCCCTATGCGCGACCTGGGCGGGCCGGGATTCGATATCGATGGCGATACACTCGTTGGCTTCAATCACCCGGCAAGCAACCGCCTGCAACGGCGCCAGTCCGACAACCTGTCGAGCAAATTCAGTTGGTACGCGACCCCGGAAACCACCGTGCATTGGACGGTGCTGTACTCCGGTTACGAGGAACAGATGTTCCAGAACACGGTGGCCAACTCCGGCTACCAGAACAGCCACGACGGCCTGGCCAGTATCCTCAAGCTCGAACATATGACCTCGCTAGGGCAGATGGAGCTCAATGCCAGCTACCGGCACTTGACCGATATTCGCGACAGCGACACTGACTATCGAGTATCCCTGATCGATTCCAGCGATTGGCGTAATCCCGTTACGTACAACTACGGTGGCCCCGGCAGCCTGAATAGTTACCAGGACACTGTGGAGCTGTCCGGGCAGTTTGCCTTCGACCGCATCTTCGCTGCTGGCCTGGGACATCGTTTCACCCTCGGTGCTGGCGTCAACCAAGTGGATGCCGAGTTCGAGCGTGAGGAAACCTACTACGCGGCCAATTTCGACGCGTACGGCGAATACATCAACCTGCGTCAGATCGATGCCTTCTTTGCCGGCTCAGCAAGCACCCGCTACACCAGCTACCACCTGTTCGCCGAGGACGAGATGGATTGGGGACGCCTGACCGTTCGACCAGGCCTGCGCATGGATCGCGACGACTTCATCGGCAGCAACAATCTGGCGCCGCGTTTGTCGGTGTCCCTGGACGCGTTTGGCAACGGCGCTACGGTGCTCAAGGCTGGCGCCAACCGTTACTACGGCAGTTCCATGCTCACCTACGCCCTGTACGGTGCACAGAACGGTGGCCTCAAACACTGTTACTTCGATTGCTTCCCGCTGATCGACAACGGCGACGGCACCTGGGACGCAACGCCAGATTATGAAGGCCTGGACAACCTGAAGACGCCTTACAGCGATGAGCTGATGCTCGGCCTGGATCAGCGCTGGGGCAACAGTTTGTGGGCCGTGCAGTACGTCAATCGCAAGCACCGCGATGAAGTGCGCAGTCGCCCCAAGTACCCGGACAGCCGCGCCAGCAACGAGCGCAGCATCAAGGAATTCGTCAACGACAGCAAGACCGACAGCGACAACGTCTACCTCAGCGTCAGCATGCTCGAGCCTTGGCGTGCCCTGCATGCAGAACACCGTTTCAGCGCCGCATTGGCCTGGCAGCGCACCCGCAGTGACACCGCTCTGGAGCTGGGCTATAGCGACATTGATATGACCATGAAGCTGGACCCAAGCCAGGTTTGGTACGAAGGCAAAGTGATCAATGCCAAGGACCTGCCAGCCAGCGACTTCAACGCCCCCTGGAAGCTCAACGTAGATTGGCAGGCCGATTGGCAGGCTTACGGCATCACCCTGTTCAACCGGGTGACCTGGGAAAGCAGCCGCGATCAGGTGTACAAGCACGACACCGGCGTAGACGGCTATTACCCGCTGCCTGACAGTGATCTGCGCGTACGTAAATACAGCTCGGCGCGAATCGGTTCGCTGTGGCGTTGGGACACCAACGTGCAATGGAAGCCGGCCTTTGCCCACGGTCTGGGCTTCAACGCCCAGGTCAACAACGTGCTCAACAACAAAAACCAGAGCGACACCATGTCGTGGAACGGCGGCACCTACAAGATCTATCAGCCTGGCCGTCAGGTGTGGTTGGGCATGACTTACGACTTCTGAGCCGTCGCGGCCTTACGGGGCCGCCTCCTTCTTCTGAGGAGCGGCCCAGACCGGGCCGTGGATCTTGATGACAAGACTTCGACAATTCTGGGCCATCACCGGCCCTTTCTGGCGCTCGCGTTCAGCATTGCCCGCCTGGTTTTTACTGGCCACAGTGATCGCGCTGACGCTGCTTGGCGTGTGGTTCAGCGTGCGCATGAACCAGTGGAATGGCGACTTCTACAACGCCTTGCAAGCACTCAACGGCGAGGCGCTTTATCCCTTGCTGTACAGCTTTGTGGGGCTGGTTGCAGCAATGATTCTGGTCGTGGTGTATGCCGACTACCTGCGCAAGCACCTGCATATTCGCTGGCGAACCTGGCTGACAGAACATTTGTGCAACCGCTGGCTTTCTGCAGACGGCCAACACTATCGCCTGCAGCTACAAGACCGCGAGCCGGACAACCCCGACCAGCGCATCGCCGATGATGTGCGGCTGATGGTCGAGCATTCGCTCAAGTTGCTGCTGTCGTTCATCCGTTCGCTGGTTACGCTGGTTTCGTTCGTCAGCATTCTCTGGACCTTGTCGGGTGCTTTCACATTCAGCCTTGCAGGAGAGACGTACCGCCTGCCGGGCTACATGGTCTGGACCTGCTTGGCCTATACCCTGGCCGGGATTGCCGTGACCCATTGGATCGGCGGCGCGCTGCAAGGTCTGAACGTCGGCCAGCAACACCGTGAGGCGGACTATCGCAGCGCCCTGATCTTTCGCCGTCGCCACGCCGATGCGATCGCAGGGCATCACGGCCAGGAACAGGATCGCGAAGCCTTGCGTTCGCGCTTCGCTGAAGTGATCAGTAACTGGTACCGCCTGATGCGCGCAGAACGAAACCTGGCGTTTTTTACCGTCGGCTATCAACAAGCCACCCTGCTGGCGCCGTTCTTCTTTGCCTTGCCCAAATTTTTATCAGGCGAACTACAGCTGGGCGGGTTAATGCGTATTCAGTCGGCCTTCGGTCAAGTTGCTGGCGCGTTGAGCTGGTTTATCTACGCCTATCGCGACATTGCCGCGTGGGCGGCGTGTGTCGAGCGCTTGCATGGCTTTGTGGTAATCCTGGATGCACCGTTGCACGCGCCGTTGGCCGCCTGCAAACCTTCAGGCAATGCACTGCTGGAAGCCGAGCTGTCGGTCCAGCACAGCGATGGCTCCCCGTTGCTGCCCGCACTGACCCTGCGTCTGCAGCCCGGCACCCTGACCTTGCTGAGCGGACCATCGGGGATGGGGAAATCAACCTTGCTGCGAACCTTGGCCGGGTTCTGGCCACACGTTCAAGGCCGATGGCTTACGCAGGCTGCGGTGTTCTGGATGCCTCAGGACCCGTACCTGGGAGACGGAACACTGGCCGAGTTGCTGACGTATCCGCGCCTGACGGGGTCGTTCTGCGACAGCCAATTGCACTGGGCGCTGAATGAGGTGGGCATGGGCCACTGGGGTGATCAGTTGGCGCACCGAGCTGACTGGTATCAGCGCTTGTCCGGTGGTGAACGCCAGCGCCTGTTGATCGCCCGCCTGCTACTTAACCGCCCTGCTTTGTTGCTGCTCGACGAAACCCTCTCGGCGCTCGATCCACCTGCCGCCAGCGCACTGCTGGAAGTGCTGCGCCGGCACCTGCACAGCAGCGCCATCCTACTGGTCAGCCATCAGCCTCATCTGGCGCTTCAAGCCGACCACGTCATCGACTTGAACACCCCGACTTACCCCTGCGAGGAACACTTTGCTCATGAACGCTAGACCCCTTCTGACGCTGTGTACGCTGCTGTTGCTGACAGCCTGTGGTGCAGCGGTTGCGCCGCAGCCCGCGACGCCTGTGCCGAACGAGCCACGCGCTGAGCTACCCACGCGGCCTGAACTACGCGACTACCACCTGGCCAACGGCATGCGAGTGATGTTAGTACCGCGCGAGTCCGATGGCATGGAGCTGCGCCTGTTGGTAGGCAGCGGTTCACTGCAGGAAAGCCCGCAACAGCGCGGGTTGGCGCACTTTGTCGAGCACATGGCATTCAAAGGTAGCCAACACTTTCCGGGCAAAGCCGGCCTGGCCGCACTGGAACGCTTGGGCATCAGCCTGGGACCGGACATCAACGCCGCCACCAGCTTCAACAGCACCTTGTACAAAATCTCCCTGGCCGAGGATGCTCCTGAGCACGCAGACTTGGCGCTGCGCCTGATGGCTGATTGGGCGGCGTACCTGAGTTTCGACCCGGCAGCGTTCGAAGCCGAGCGAGAAGTAATCGTCGAAGAGTGGCGGCTGCGCCAAGGCGTGGGGCAACGCATCAATCAGCGTCTCGATGACTTGCTCTACCAGGATAGCGATTACCAGGGCCGCAACCCCATCGGCGATCTGGACGTCATTCGTCATGCGCCCCTTGCGCAGGCACAGGCGTACTACCGCGACTGGTACCAACCCCAGCGCATGACCTTGCTGCTGGTCGGGCGCTTTGACGATGCACAACTACGTGGCCGCATCGAAGCATTGTTCGGCCTCCAACCGCGCGGAACTGCAGCACCGTCCAGCACCGCACAGTTTCGTGGCGCGAAGGCTTTGCGCGTGGCGTCGGTGTTCGATGCCGAACAGGGACAGCGTCTGGTGCAATTGATATTGCAGCGAAACCTGCCGGCCGCGCTGGACAGCCAGAATGGGCAATGGCGTGATCTGATCGACGCCCTGTGGTTGAGCGTACTCGACGAACGCCTGGACCTTCTGGTCGAGCAAGGGTCGTTCAGCCAGGCAGGGGTTGCCGAGCGAGCCATATTGCTGGACGCCCGCCGTGGTCAATACCGGATCGTGCTACACCCGCGTGACAATAACTACGCTCAAGCCAGCGAGCAGCTGTTCACCGAACTGCAACGCATGGCCACTCAACCGGTCACTGCGCAGGAGTTGGACGCCGCCAAGCAGCGCCTGGCGGAAAAACTGGATAACCAGGCTAGCGGCCAACAGCGTTATACCAATCAGGTGCTGGCCGACACCATGGCCCAGGCCGTGGAATTCCAGATGCCGCTGTATGACAAGCGTCAGCAACTGCAAATTACCCAGGCCTGGCTACCGAAGATCACCGCCTTGCACCTACAGGCAGCGGTCAGCGAGCTATTGGCTGAGGCATCCCCGCGTCTGGCGCTGGTAGGCCCCAAGAGCGACGCCAAGCAGCACAACGACCAGCACTGGGCGACATTATGGCAGAAAGCTCTGGCTAGCCAGCCTGGGGCCTTTCCTTACGCTGCGCGGATGCAACAACTGCAACTTGCCACGCCGGCGCCAGGAAGCTTGACCGACCTGTCGCCATTGAAAGCAGTCGATGCACTGCAGTGGCGCCTGAGCAACGGGCTGCGGGTGATCGTCAAGGCTGATCCATCCCTGCAGGACAATGTACGCCTGGAATTGCGCCAGTACGGGGGGACATCTGTTGAGCCCGCCGATCAGGCTGGTCTCTCCAACTGGTCGACCAGCCTGGCGGAGCGCAGTGGTTACGGTGAGTACTCGGCATTGCAACTGGCGCGACTGGGCCAGGCCAGCCAGGTGCAACTGAAGCCGTTCAGCGAAAGCCTGTTTCACGGTATGCGCGGCACGGCACCTGCGGATCAGTTGGAAACCCTGTTCAAACTCCTGCGCCTGAAACTCTCGGCGCCACGTTTCGACAGTGAACGTCTGGAAGAAATGCGCCAACGTTACATCACCAGCCTCGACAGCTTGCCGGCGGAACGACGCTTTATGGATGCCATCAATCGCACCGCGTACAGCAACGGCGAGCGCTTGGTCAACGATGCCCAGGGACCGTGGCGCACCTTCCAGGCCGAGCAGCTGCGCGAGGCATACAGCGAGCTGTTCGCCGTGCGTCAAGGAATGACCTTGGTGATCAGCGGTCCGGTGGACAGGGAGCGCGTCCAGCAGCTTTCTCGAACCTGGCTGGCCAGCTTGCCTGCAGTCGCCGGCCCGGCTGTACTTTGGCGCGACAGGGGGGTGCAGCCATTGCAGCAGAGCATGCACCACACATACCCGTGGTCCAGCAGCCCGAAAACGATGGTCAATCTGCTCTATAGCAATTCTGCGCAGTGGAGCGACCTGGATGTCCAGGCATTGGCTGTGGTCGACAAAGTGGCCAACCAGCGATTGCGTCAGGCCATTCGTGAAGAAGCATCCGGGGTTTATGCCATCGGTTTCAGCCAACTGCTTACGCGCTTGCCATCGTCCTACTACCTGGCCCGGCTGAACTTCACTGCCGCCCCCGAACGCGCCGAATCGTTGACCGCACAAGCACAGAAGGTAGTGAGCCAACTGGCCGAGCACGGCATCAGTCAGAACGAACTGGACCAGGCCCGGCAGGCCCAGCTCAACGAGATGACGCAGCAACGTCGTAGCGCCGCCTACTGGACCGAAGCCCTGGTCCAGGTGGCCATGGTAGATGACGACTTCAACAGCCTGGCCGATGCGCCGCAACGTCTGCGCGAGCTGGAGCTTTCCCACGTCAATGCACTTTGTCGGGCGCTGCTGGGGCGCAATCCCAAGTTGTTCGTGCTGGCCCCAGCCAGCGCCACCCTTCAGGCTGCGGGAACCACCGTCGCCCAGTAACGGGTGCGGTATTGCACTTTTACCGGCAAAACCTGGCCGAGCGTGGCCAGGATCTGCTCGGGATGGCGCAGATCGAAGGCACCGGAAACACGCAACGCTGCGACTTGCGGGTCGCAGTGCAGCCGCCCGCTACGGTAACGGTCCAGCTCACGAGTAAAGGATGCCAAGGACATGCCGTCACTGATCAACAAGCCACGGGTCCAGGCGTCGGAGGCAACCGGCAAATCTTCGCGGCGCGTCTCCTGCGTTGAAATCACTAATTGCTGGCCGCCGACAAGCTGTTGCTCCTTGTTGCCGACGTTGATGCGTAACTGACCCTGGTAGACACACACACGTGGCGACTCACCCTCCAGCGCACGAACCGAGAAACGTGCCTGCTCAGCCCACACTCGCGCCTCTGGCAATTGCACCTGTGTAGGACCGGCCACCACCTGGCGCGAGTCGACCATGATCTCGCCTTTGAGCAAGGCAATCCGTGTGCCCTTCCCGCCACTGTCTACATCCAGCGCTGTAGCGGTGTTCAGGGTCAATTGCAGATGATTGCCCAACTCCAGATTGCGCAACTCACCGGTAGTGGTGCGATAGCCCGCACTCAGCTCCGGCCATGCCTGGCGCTGTCCACTGTAGGCAAGTGCCCCCGCTCCGCCGAGCAACAGGCAAAGCTTACCGACGAAGGCGCGCCGTGAAGTATGCGCAGGGGTTGCTCGCAAGGAATGCAGCAGTAAACGACCCTGGGTACCTGACAGTCGCTGGCCTAGCGTCTCGACGCGTTGCCAGGCCTGACGATTCTGGCCGCTGGCCGCAAGCCATTCCTGCCAGGAGCGATAGCGAGGGTCGCCCTGTTGAGCTTCACGCAATTCAATGAGCCAGTTCAGCGCCTCGCTCAGGCTTTGCGGATCGTCGCGCAGCGCACTCATGCCTCCAGCTCCAATTCCAGTTCCAGGCAGCGCAGCAGCGCGGTGTGCATGTACTTTTTGATAGAGCTGACCGTAACGCCGAGACGTTCAGCGGCTTCAGCGTATTTGAGACCGTCGACCTGACAGAGCAGGAAGGCCTGGCGCACCTTGGTCGGCAAACTGTTCAACATGCGATCCAGTTCATACAGCGACTGCAGAATCGAGCAGGTCAGCTCAGGCGAAGCCGCCAGTGCCTCGGGCATCTGCTGCATGGTGATCAAGTACGCACGCTCAAGTTCCTTGCGGCGCACCTTGTCGACCATCAGGCCGTGGGCAATGGTCCTGAGAAACGCCCGAGGCTCTCGCACCTCCTCAAGGTTCTTGTGCAACACCTTGACGAAGATGTCATGCGCCAGGTCGGCGGCGTCGCTCGAACACCCCAGACGCTGCTGCAACCATCCCTTGAGCCAGCCGCAGTGATCCTGATAGAGGCTGACGACAACATCCTTGGTATGCATGATCAATTAGACATAAGGAATAATCGCTAATGATAATCATTATTTACAAGGATTGAAACGCCGAACTGCAGCGTAGTGACGACAACGTCGCATCCGCTGCCAACTATGCGAAAATACCGGGGCTTATGTTCATATGTGTGGAGATGTACAGTTTTGGTAATGCACTATTCAACCAGCAACGACTCGGTCGCTTGCGGTCGCAACGGCAATAACCTCAGCAGCACTTCTGAAACCGACAAAGTCGATTGCAAGTCGTGCCAACGTTCTCTGGTCAAAGCGCAAGAGGCGCCGGCCAAGACAGCAACCCCCTCATTGGCCGAGCTGCGCAAACAGCGCCAAGCCAGCCAAGTGCAAAAGGCTGCAGCGAGCGCGTTCTGCTTCAAGGCCAACTGGCGTGTACGCCTGGCCGCACAGCCCGATCGCTGCCGCCTGCCTCGCGGCGTAGCGCCACAGGCTTTTGTGTAAGCATACAGATGTCCAAGACCACCCTACGGGGTGGTTTTTTTTGCCATCGATTTGCTGGAAGGGATGGTATCGCCGGGCACGCTCGCTACCACAGCGGCGAGGTGTGCGATGCCGGAAAAGACAAAACCCCTACCTGCATGTGCAGATAGGGGTTTCGGAATTTAATCTTGACGATGACCTACTCTCACATGGGGAAACCCCACACTACCATCGGCGATGCATCGTTTCACTACTGAGTTCGGGATGGGATCAGGTGGTTCCAATGCTCTATGGTCGTCAAGAAATTCTGTTGCCAGAAGGTCTTGTTCAGACACTCCAGCGAATCGGGTATGTGATGTTTGTGAGTTGCAAACTTTCGGTTTGTTTCGTCTTCACAACACCGCAATCTGGTCGTTCGACGCAAATTGCTTGGGTGTTATATGGTCAAGCCTCACGGGCAATTAGTATTGGTTAGCTCAACGCCTCACAGCGCTTACACACCCAACCTATCAACGTCGTAGTCTTCGACGGCCCTTCAGGGAGCTCAAGGCTCCAGTGAGATCTCATCTTGAGGCAAGTTTCCCGCTTAGATGCTTTCAGCGGTTATCTCTCCCGAACATAGCTACCCGGCAATGCCACTGGCGTGACAACCGGAACACCAGAGGTTCGTCCACTCCGGTCCTCTCGTACTAGGAGCAGCCCCTCTCAAATCTCAAACGTCCACGGCAGATAGGGACCGAACTGTCTCACGACGTTCTAAACCCAGCTCGCGTACCACTTTAAATGGCGAACAGCCATACCCTTGGGACCGGCTTCAGCCCCAGGATGTGATGAGCCGACATCGAGGTGCCAAACACCGCCGTCGATATGAACTCTTGGGCGGTATCAGCCTGTTATCCCCGGAGTACCTTTTATCCGTTGAGCGATGGCCCTTCCATACAGAACCACCGGATCACTAAGACCTACTTTCGTACCTGCTCGACGTGTCTGTCTCGCAGTCAAGCGCGCTTTTGCCTTTATACTCTACGACCGATTTCCGACCGGTCTGAGCGCACCTTCGTACTCCTCCGTTACTCTTTAGGAGGAGACCGCCCCAGTCAAACTACCCACCATACACTGTCCTCGATCCGGATGACGGACCTGAGTTAGAACCTCAAAGTTGCCAGGGTGGTATTTCAAGATTGGCTCCACGCGAACTGGCGTCCACGCTTCAAAGCCTCCCACCTATCCTACACAAGCAAATTCAAAGTCCAGTGCAAAGCTATAGTAAAGGTTCACGGGGTCTTTCCGTCTAGCCGCGGATACACTGCATCTTCACAGCGATTTCAATTTCACTGAGTCTCGGGTGGAGACAGCGCCGCCATCGTTACGCCATTCGTGCAGGTCGGAACTTACCCGACAAGGAATTTCGCTACCTTAGGACCGTTATAGTTACGGCCGCCGTTTACCGGGGCTTCGATCAAGAGCTTCGCGTTAGCTAACCCCATCAATTAACCTTCCGGCACCGGGCAGGCGTCACACCCTATACGTCCACTTTCGTGTTTGCAGAGTGCTGTGTTTTTAATAAACAGTCGCAGCGGCCTGGTATCTTCGACCGGCATGAGCTTACGGAGCAAGTCCTTCACCCTCACCGGCGCACCTTCTCCCGAAGTTACGGTGCCATTTTGCCTAGTTCCTTCACCCGAGTTCTCTCAAGCGCCTTGGTATTCTCTACCCAACCACCTGTGTCGGTTTGGGGTACGGTTCCTAGTTATCTGAAGCTTAGAAGCTTTTCTTGGAAGCATGGCATCAACCACTTCGTCGCCTAAAGGCAACTCGTCATCAGCTCTCGGCCTTAAGATCCCGGATTTACCTAAGATCTCAGCCTACCACCTTAAACTTGGACAACCAACGCCAAGCTGGCCTAGCCTTCTCCGTCCCTCCATCGCAATAACTAGAAGTACAGGAATATTAACCTGTTTTCCATCGACTACGCTTTTCAGCCTCGCCTTAGGGACCGACTAACCCTGCGTCGATTAACGTTGCGCAGGAAACCTTGGTCTTTCGGCGTGGGAGTTTTTCACTCCCATTGTCGTTACTCATGTCAGCATTCGCACTTCTGATACCTCCAGCAAGCTTCTCAACTCACCTTCACAGGCTTACAGAACGCTCCTCTACCGCGTCACCTAAGTGACACCCGTAGCTTCGGTGTATGGTTTGAGCCCCGTTACATCTTCCGCGCAGGCCGACTCGACTAGTGAGCTATTACGCTTTCTTTAAAGGGTGGCTGCTTCTAAGCCAACCTCCTAGCTGTCTAAGCCTTCCCACATCGTTTCCCACTTAACCATAACTTTGGGACCTTAGCTGACGGTCTGGGTTGTTTCCCTTTTCACGACGGACGTTAGCACCCGCCGTGTGTCTCCCATGCTCGGCACTTGTAGGTATTCGGAGTTTGCATCGGTTTGGTAAGTCGGGATGACCCCCTAGCCGAAACAGTGCTCTACCCCCTACAGTGATACATGAGGCGCTACCTAAATAGCTTTCGAGGAGAACCAGCTATCTCCGAGCTTGATTAGCCTTTCACTCCGATCCACAGGTCATCCGCTAACTTTTCAACGGTAGTCGGTTCGGTCCTCCAGTCAGTGTTACCTAACCTTCAACCTGCCCATGGATAGATCGCCCGGTTTCGGGTCTATACCCAGCGACTAAACGCGCTATTAACACTCGCTTTCGCTACGCCTCCCCTATTCGGTTAAGCTCGCCACTGAATATAAGTCGCTGACCCATTATACAAAAGGTACGCAGTCACCTAACAAAGTAGGCTCCCACTGCTTGTACGCATACGGTTTCAGGATCTATTTCACTCCCCTCTCCGGGGTTCTTTTCGCCTTTCCCTCACGGTACTGGTTCACTATCGGTCAGTCAGTAGTATTTAGCCTTGGAGGATGGTCCCCCCATATTCAGACAAAGTTTCTCGTGCTCCGTCCTACTCGATTTCATGACTAAGAGATTTTCGCGTACAGGGCTATCACCCACTATGGCCGCACTTTCCAGAGCGTTCCGCTAATCTCAAAGCCACTTAAGGGCTAGTCCCCGTTCGCTCGCCACTACTAAGGGAATCTCGGTTGATTTCTTTTCCTCAGGGTACTTAGATGTTTCAGTTCCCCTGGTTCGCCTCTTGCACCTATGTATTCAGTACAAGATACCCAGCTTATGCTGGGTGGGTTCCCCCATTCAGAGATCTCCGGATCAAAGTCTGTTTGCCGACTCCCCGAAGCTTATCGCAGGCTACCACGTCTTTCATCGCCTCTGACTGCCAAGGCATCCACCGTATGCGCTTCTTCACTTGACCATATAACCCCAAGCAATCTGGTTATACTGTGAAGACGACATTCGCCGAAAATTCGCAAAACTCTTAAGAGTCACTCACAAATTTTACCTTAGCCTGAACAACACCAGTGAAAGTGCCATCCAGTCTATCTTTCTATCACATACCCAAATTTTTAAAGAACGATTCTGAAAAAGTTCAGAAATCAATATTCGACACGAATATTCATTTCTAAGCTTTACGAAGCAGAATTAATGGTGGAGCCAAGCGGGATCGAACCGCTGACCTCCTGCGTGCAAGGCAGGCGCTCTCCCAGCTGAGCTATGGCCCCATAACAAAATTGGTGGGTCTGGGCAGATTCGAACTGCCGACCTCACCCTTATCAGGGGTGCGCTCTAACCAACTGAGCTACAGACCCAATTTCGAGCGCGTAACTGTTAGCTTTGAGCTACCAGCTTGGAGCTTAAAGCTGCTTCTATCGTCTTCTTCAATGAATCAAGCAATTCGTGTGGGAGCTTATGAAACAGCTGATGTCGTCGATTAAGGAGGTGATCCAGCCGCAGGTTCCCCTACGGCTACCTTGTTACGACTTCACCCCAGTCATGAATCACACCGTGGTAACCGTCCCCCCGAAGGTTAGACTAGCTACTTCTGGTGCAACCCACTCCCATGGTGTGACGGGCGGTGTGTACAAGGCCCGGGAACGTATTCACCGCGACATTCTGATTCGCGATTACTAGCGATTCCGACTTCACGCAGTCGAGTTGCAGACTGCGATCCGGACTACGATCGGTTTTGTGAGATTAGCTCCACCTCGCGGCTTGGCAACCCTCTGTACCGACCATTGTAGCACGTGTGTAGCCCAGGCCGTAAGGGCCATGATGACTTGACGTCATCCCCACCTTCCTCCGGTTTGTCACCGGCAGTCTCCTTAGAGTGCCCACCATTACGTGCTGGTAACTAAGGACAAGGGTTGCGCTCGTTACGGGACTTAACCCAACATCTCACGACACGAGCTGACGACAGCCATGCAGCACCTGTCTCAATGTTCCCGAAGGCACCAATCCATCTCTGGAAAGTTCATTGGATGTCAAGGCCTGGTAAGGTTCTTCGCGTTGCTTCGAATTAAACCACATGCTCCACCGCTTGTGCGGGCCCCCGTCAATTCATTTGAGTTTTAACCTTGCGGCCGTACTCCCCAGGCGGTCAACTTAATGCGTTAGCTGCGCCACTAAAATCTCAAGGATTCCAACGGCTAGTTGACATCGTTTACGGCGTGGACTACCAGGGTATCTAATCCTGTTTGCTCCCCACGCTTTCGCACCTCAGTGTCAGTATGAGCCCAGGTGGTCGCCTTCGCCACTGGTGTTCCTTCCTATATCTACGCATTTCACCGCTACACAGGAAATTCCACCACCCTCTGCCCTACTCTAGCTCGCCAGTTTTGGATGCAGTTCCCAGGTTGAGCCCGGGGATTTCACATCCAACTTAACGAACCACCTACGCGCGCTTTACGCCCAGTAATTCCGATTAACGCTTGCACCCTCTGTATTACCGCGGCTGCTGGCACAGAGTTAGCCGGTGCTTATTCTGTCGGTAACGTCAAAACACTAACGTATTAGGTTAATGCCCTTCCTCCCAACTTAAAGTGCTTTACAATCCGAAGACCTTCTTCACACACGCGGCATGGCTGGATCAGGCTTTCGCCCATTGTCCAATATTCCCCACTGCTGCCTCCCGTAGGAGTCTGGACCGTGTCTCAGTTCCAGTGTGACTGATCATCCTCTCAGACCAGTTACGGATCGTCGCCTTGGTGAGCCATTACCTCACCAACTAGCTAATCCGACCTAGGCTCATCTGATAGCGCAAGGCCCGAAGGTCCCCTGCTTTCTCCCGTAGGACGTATGCGGTATTAGCGTTCCTTTCGAAACGTTGTCCCCCACTACCAGGCAGATTCCTAGGTATTACTCACCCGTCCGCCGCTGAATCAAGGAGCAAGCTCCCGTCATCCGCTCGACTTGCATGTGTTAGGCCTGCCGCCAGCGTTCAATCTGAGCCATGATCAAACTCTTCAGTTCAATACTGCTTGGGTTTTGAGAAAACCCTAAACTTGGCTCAGCAATCTCAAATGACTAATTCGAAGCCTTTCGACTTCTCGTGCAGTCACTTGTGATGCTGATAATCTTTCTGACTATCAGTCTGAGTCACAAGCACCCACACGAATTGCTTGATTCGATTGTTAAAGAGCGTTGGCTGAAGTCTTTCGCTTCAACCGAGGCGCGCATTCTACGCTTTCCTCAAAGTGTGTCAAGCGTTTATTTTGAAGTTTTTCAGAATTTCTCTTTCAACTTCAACCGCTTAACTCGCTGCGATCTCTCGTCAGCGGGAGGCGAATTCTACAGCGTTTCAATTCGCTGTCAACCACCTTTTTCACCGCTGCCGATCTTTCGACCGAAGCCCTTCCAGCCCTACCTGAAACATCTAACTCATTGAATATCAAGGAGTTTTCAGTTCCGACTACGCCAGAAGTGGGGCGAATTATAGAGAGATCCGCAGGGGCGTCAAGGACTTATTACAACTTTGTTTCCGAAAGCTATATATAGGTACATCAATACAGGAAACCCGAATGTTCGAACCCTACTTGCAGCGCTGGCACCTGATCGTCGATGGTGCCCCGTTACTCACCCACAGCAGCCACCTATTGCCAGTGCGCTATCGCAATCAGCCTGCAATACTCAAAGTTGCCTGTGTGGCCGAAGAAGTACGCGGTGCCTTCCTCATGAAGTGGTGGAACGGCCAAGGATCGGCGAAGGTCTTGGCCCATGCCAACAACGCATTGTTGCTGACCCGAGCACAAGGCCCGAACTCCTTGGTCGCTTACGCAGAAAATGGGCAGGACGAACGAGCCACGAGGCTTCTGTGCCAGACGATCGAGCGCTTGCATGCTCATCAGGGAAAGCCCGACTTCCCCCTTGTTGACCTGCACACCTGGTTTCAAGGATTGAGGGACGCGGCGCAGCTCCATGGCCACTTATATGTACGCAGTGCGCAGATCGCCGACGGCCTGCTGGCAAGCCCGCAAGAGGAGCGTGTCCTGCACGGTGATATCCATCACGGCAATGTCCTCGACTTCGGCCCTGACGGCTGGTTGGCCATCGATCCCAAATGCCTTTACGGCGAACGGACCTTCGACTACGCCAACCTGTTCTGTAATCCCTCCCCCGGTGTAGCGAGCCAAGTGCAGCATTTCAACAGTCGACTGCAGATTGTCTGCAAGTTCGCCAAGCTGCCACGCCAACGCCTGCTGCAGTGGGTAGTGGCCTGGTGCGGTTTGTCAGCTGCCTGGTTCCAGGAGGACAACATGCAGACGCAAGTCGAGCAACGCCTGGAGTTGGCGCAACTTGCACTCAATCTATTGGAGGCAGGCAACTAAACAGCATCGGCGACGCTCTGTAGAAGATGCCCCCATGCGAGACACTGCCATGAGCGAATCCGAGAGCAGCAAGACACCAGGCCTGTCGGCGGATGAAGAACAGGAAGTCAGTCAGCACCAGCCACCTCGTGCAGCTGTTTTGCACGAGATCATCCGCTACCAGGGTGATCAGGAGCTTGAGCGCACCCTTGCAGCCTTATGGTGGTCGGCACTGGCTGCAGGACTAAGCATGGGGCTATCGATGATGGCCATGGGGCTTTTCTACGCGCGACTTCCGGAGGGCGATAGCAGCCAGGTCATTGCCAGCCTGGGTTATAGCGCAGGTTTTCTCGCGGTGATTCTGGCCCGCCAACAACTGTTCACCGAAAACACCATCACCGCCGTGCTTCCCGTGATGACCGAACCGACTCTGCGCAAACTCGGTCAACTCTTGCGCCTATGGTCGGTGGTGCTGCTCGGCAATCTCGCCGGCACCATTCTGGTGGCTTACATCATGCTGCACTTGCCTATCTTCGACAGTAAGACCGATGAAGCCTTTCTTGAGATAGGTCGCAAGGTGATGGAGAACGATCTACGTCAGATGTTCGCCAAAGGCATCATCTCCGGCTGGATGATCGCCACCATGGTCTGGATGATCCCCTCCATGGAGCACGCCAAAATCTGGATCATCCTGGTGATTACCTACCTCATGGCGCTGGGCGACTTCACCCATATCGTCGTCGGTTCAGTGGAGGTGTCCTACCTGGCTTGGGCCGGCGAGGTCAGTTGGCAGGACTTCTGGCTGGATTTCGCCGCGCCGACATTAATAGGCAACATTATTGGCGGCAGCTTCATCTTCGCCCTGATAAGCCATGCTCAGGTGCGCAGCGACAGCGGCAAGCCACCCTCGCAACTACCAGCACTGGACAAGGAAATAGCGCGTAATCACCCATCGAAATAACGCGCGCCCTACAAGTCCTTCATGGCCATGACCCGCTCGCCAGCCTTGAGTGGTTGGCGCAACGGTTTGGGCAACCACCAGGCCGGGCCGCTGTGAGGCTGGTCAAGACTGATCCGCTCCCCCATCTGCGGGGTACTGAGCGGCACTTGCGCCGCATTGGCCAAGGCCAGGATGCGGTCGAACGGTTCATGCCAGCTATGAACCGAAAGATCGAAGGTTCCGTTGTGCACCGGCAACAGCCAGCGCCCGCGCAAATCCTGGTGAGCCTGCAGGCTTTGCTCAGGCTGCATGTGTACGTTGGGCCATTCAAGGTTGTAGGCACCGGTTTCTATCAGCGTCACATCGAACGGACCGTACTGGTCGCCGATTTGTTTGAAGCCTTCAAAGTATCCAGTGTCGCCGCTGAAAAACAGGCGCAGGTTTTCTTCCACAATGACCCAGGAAGCCCATAACGTGCTGTTGCTGTCGAACAGCCCTCGTCCAGAAAAATGCTGGGCTGGGGTCGCGACAAACCGAATGCCCTCAATCTGTGTTTCCTGCCACCAGTCCAGTTGCTTGACCTTGGCTGCGGGTACCCCCCACTCAATCAACAGGTCGCCCACCCCCATCGGTGCAAGAAAATGCTCGGTCTTGTCCGCCAGTTGCCGTATGGCCTGCTCATCAAGATGGTCATAGTGGTCATGCGAAAGAATCACCGCGGTCAGCGGAGGTAGCTCAGCAAGCTTGAGTGGCGGCTGGTGAAAGCGCTGCGGACCCGCCCACTGCACCGGTGAGGCGCGTTCAGCGAACACCGGGTCGGTAATGAAGAAGTGATCACGCAGTTTCAGCAATACAGTGGAATGCCCCAGGCGCCACAGACTTCGGTCCGGGGCCTCGAGCAGTTGCTGACGACTCAACGGCTGAACCGGGATCTCAACGTTTGGCCGGGTTTCGGGCGGTTTGCCAAGAAACAGGAACTTGAAGCCTATGCGCAGTTTTTTCAGCACGCTGTCCTGAGGAAGTTGGCGCAGGTTGTGATACCGCCCATCCTCATGCGGCGCCGGGTCACCGGCCTTTGCGATCAAAGGGATCATGAGCAGAAGCACTCCGAGGATAAGGGCTGGTTTCATATTACCCCAGGGTGGCTGGATCAACTGTGAATTGGCTTGTAAGGCCATTTTTCAGTTGCCGCAGATTGTTCAACAATATTCACCTGTTTTATGCGATAAACGGCGTCCCGGAATAGACCAGCAACCATGATGGACAACAGAAGCGGCAAGGGACTTTCATTTGTAAGAAGGATATACCTGCCGCGTATTATTGGCCTGGGCATCGGCATGCTCAGTGTCATGGCCGGCATTTCGACCCTGGACCTGCCCGTTTGGGCCTGGGGCTTGTTGCTATTCAACGGCCTGGTCTGGCCACACCTCGCTTTTCGGATTGCCCGACGCGCTGCGGTGCCCTATCACGCCGAGTACCGCAATCTACTGCTCGACTCATTGATGGGCGGGTTCTGGACGGCCGCCGTGCAGTTCAATCCGCTTCTCAGTGTGACCATTCTGGCGATGATGACGATGAACAACTTCGCCGCCGGCGGCCAGCGCTTGTTCCTCAAGGGCCTGGCTGCTCAATGCCTCGGCGCGGGGCTGGCCATTGCTCTGTTTGGTCCTGGCTTGCAATTGCAGACGTCTTCCCTACAAATCTACGCGTGCCTGCCCATGCTTACTCTCTATCCGATGGCGGTAGGATGGGTCTGCTACAGCCTGGCCATGAAGCTCTCGGAACATAAACGTCGGCTCAGTGCACTGAGTCGCACCGACAGTCTGACGGGCCTGCTCAATCATGGATCGTGGAAGGATCTGCTGCAGCTCAAGTTTCAGGTATGTCAGCAACAGCACTGCCAAGCGGTGATTGCGCTGATCGATATCGACCACTTCAAGTCCATAAACGACACTTACGGGCACGTTGTCGGCGACTGTGTGTTAAGCCAACTCAGCAACGAACTCAAACGTAACTTACGTGAAGATGACTTGGCGGGCCGTTATGGCGGCGATGAGTTCTGCCTGATACTCCCCAACACCAATATGGAACAAGCCAGCCTGGCCATGGAGCGCCTGCGCGAGCGCGTCGGCAGTTACCGTAATCCGCAGCTACCTGAACTGCGGATCAGTCTGAGCATCGGCCTGGCGACCTGCCACCAGGGGCTGGCAGACGCCGAAGCCTGGCTCAATGAGGCCGACAGAGCCCTGTATACAGCCAAGAGAAGCGGCCGCAACCAGGTTACTATTTCCCAACAGGATGTCACCACACTGAAGCTTGCCTAGGCTGACCGCCCATCCCTTTTGGCTCAGGCTTTCAGGCGTCGCTGCGCAGCAATCTCCGGTAGGTCCTGACGTCGCAGGTAAACCCGCAAGGGCTCGCTGACATTGAGTCTTTCGTCAACATTCTGCGCCAGGAGAATCTCGATGAGTGCACGACTCAACGTCATGACTTCACCCTCGCCTTGCTTCCAGACAAATTCGTTACTGGGGATGATGCTGTCATCAGCTACGTCCATACCGAACGAGTCTTCACTGAAACGCACGATGTGCTTGCCGAGCTTACGGTGAAATCCGACAAAACCCTTGAGCTGGTCGGCGGCGGCACAGATGTCCTGTGATGTGATGTGCATGTCAAACCTCACTGAAGCATCCTCGGGATGCAGGGCGAATGGGATTGGCACGCTGGGCAATGTTGGTCGCTTTCTAACGGAACGACTCGGTGCCCAAGGTTAATGGAAAACCCTGGCAGATGGGTATGGTTTTTCTTTCTGTTCAGTGTTCGCCGTTGGCCGGGTCCAGTCGAGGCTCGAGCAATGCTGACAACCAATCCATGAATGCGCGCAGTCTCGGTGGCACATGCTGCTGCCTGGCATACAGCAACGACACCGGCATTGGCGGCGGAACAAAATCCTCCAGTAACGCCAGCAATTGCCCACTTTGCAGATACTCCCGCAGCCCTGCCCCGGGCGCCTGAATCAGACCAAGACCGGCAAGACAGGCACTTTCATAGGCCTCGGTACTGTTGACGGTAACGGATCCGGCCATGGGTTGTACCTGCAAGGCCCCACCTTGCAGATATTCAAAACCCGGGCCTCGGCTACCCAGGTTCTTCACATAATGAATCAGTTGGTGATGATGCAGGTCTGCCAGGGTTTTCGGCATTCCATAGCGCTGCAGATAGCGCGGACTGGCGCAGTTGATCTGCGCCAGAGAGCCCAAAGGCCGGGCGCTCAAGTCCAAGTCACTCAAGGTGCCAATCCGCACCACGCAATCAAATCCTTCGCGCAACAGGTCGACCTGCCGATCTGTGCAACTGATCTCCAGCTCAATACCAGGATGACAATCAAGAAACTGCCCAAGGTTGGGCAGGATGATTCGCCGTGCCATCAAAGTTGGCAAATCAATCCGCAAACGTCCTGTCAGCGCAGCCTTCTCGCTGTGGAACAGCCCTTCGATCTCATCCATGCGCGATAGCAGGTCTTTGCTACGCTCGTACAGATGCAGGCCATCCTGGGTTGCCTGGACCCGCCGCGTGGTGCGGTTGAGCAGCCGCGTTCCCAGCAAGGTTTCCAAGGCTCGGACCTGTTCGGAAACCGTTGATCGCGGTAACCCCAGGCTCTCTCCAGCCAAGGTGAAACTGGACAGCTCACTAACGCGGACAAACGTGCGCAACAACTCCAGCTTGTTCATGATTTCGGGCTCGATTGTTCGCCAGTGCCGATCAGTATTTCCGATTTCAGCGGATTTATCAGCAGTCAGGCGACCAATAGACTTTCCATGACTTCCCGTCTTTTCGAGGTACAGCGCATGAATCGGAAAATCGCTTTGATCACCGGCGCCAGCCGCGGCCTGGGCAAAAATACTGCCGTGCATCTGGCCGCTCAAGGTATCGACATTATTGGCACCTATAACAGCAAGACAGAGGATGCCCAAGCGCTGGTACGAACCTTGGAACAACAGGGTGTGCGTGCAGCCATGCTGCAACTGGATGTCAGCGACAGTGCACGTTTTCCAGATTTCGCCGTACAAGTGCAGCAGACGCTCACTTCAGTTTTTGGCCGCGAGCAATTGGATTTCTTGGTAAATAATGCCGGCATCGGCATCAATGCGCGATTCGATGAGACCAGCGAGGCGCAGTTCGACCAGCTGTGCAATATTCAGCTCAAAGGCCCATTTTTCCTCACCCAACGTTTGCTGCCGCTGATTGCCGACCAAGGCCGAATCGTCAATATTTCTACCGGTCTGACTCGTTTCGCACTGCCCGGATACGCAGCCTACGCTGCGATGAAAGGCGCCATGGAAGTCTTGACCCGTTACCAGGCCAAAGAACTGGGAGCACGAGGTATACGCGTCAATATCCTTGCCCCTGGTGCTATCGAGACTGACTTTGGTGGCGGTGTGGTACGCGACAATGCCGACGTTAACGACTTCATTGCCAGTAACACGGCGCTGGGTCGGGTTGGCTTGCCTGATGATATCGGTGCGGCGGTGGCCTTGTTGCTCGGCGATGGTGGCGGTTGGATCAGTGGGCAGCGCCTGGAGGTGTCCGGGGGCATGTTCCTTTAATCGATCTGCACGCCACCAAGGGCTTGGTGCAGTTGTTTGAGAACCGGCAACTGCAAGGCCTGTACGGCAAAACACAGTCCGATCCGGCGCGTCAGGGTCGACTCCTGCCAGGGGCGCCAGTGCAGACCGCGATGGCAATCGACCAGCGACTGCGGCAACAGCGCCGCGCCCAATCCCGCAGCGACCATGGGTACCGCCTGCTGCAAGGAGCCCGCATGCCCGACTTGCTCCAGATTGCCATAGAACCCAAGCAGGCGTTGATGGGCAAAGTGCTCCGGGCAGGAGATCCACTGCTCGACCTGAGTGCTGCCCGTTGCCATGGCCAACACGTAGGGCTCTTCCCAAAGGGCCAGAAACAACTCGTCTTCACAGCACAGCGCTTCAACACCAAGACGGGCATCTCCAGCGCAGCCGTCGAGCAAGGTCAGTTGCACTGCCGGTACAGCCTGACAGGCCATCCGGACAAACGCCTCGACATGACTGGAGGCGATGTCCGCCTCCACACCCAGTTGCAACGGCAGTCGCCTCTGCCCTTCGCGAAACCACCGACTCAGGGCCTGGGCTTCGGCCACCAATCGTTGCGCTTGCGGGTACAACTGCCGGGCCTGCTCACTCACCTCGACACCACGTGCCTGACGCAAGAACAGCGCGACCCCCAATTGTTCCTCGAGCTGGCGGATGGTCACCGACAAGGTCGGCTGGGCGACGCACAAACGTTGTGCCGCCGCGGTGATATTGCGCTCCTCAAATACGGCAAGAAACGCTTTTAGATGGCGAATATCCATAGGTAATTCCGATGCCAGCCAGAGAAACAAGCTGTTTTTCAGCATCCATGCAAGCTAATACACTTGAGTCATATAAATTGATTATGCCTAAGAGGTCGTCATGAGCAAACCACTGATCGTTATCACCGGCGCCAGTTCGGGCATTGGCGAAGCTGTTGCGCGCCTGTTCTCTCAAGCGGGCCACCCCCTCTTGTTACTGGCCCGACGACTGGAGCGACTGCAGGCACTGGCATTGCCCAATTGTTTGAGTCGAGCGGTGGATGTCAGTGACCGCGACGCTTTTCTTGCTGCGGTGAAAGAGGCCGAGGCACTGTACGGCCCAGCCGATGCACTGATCAACAATGCCGGCGTGATGTTGCTGGGCCAAATGCACGAACAGGACCCGAGCCAGTGGGACCAGATGCTCGAGGTTAACGTCAAGGGCCTGCTCAATGGTATTCATGCCCTGATAAGTGGCATGATCGAACGCCGCCACGGAACAATCATCAATGTCAGCTCGGTTGCTGGGCGCAAGACTTTTCCCAACCACGTGGCTTACGTGGGCACCAAGTTCGCGGTGCATGGAATTTCCGAAAATTTGCGCGAAGAAGTCGCCGCCCACAACGTGCGAGTGGTAACCATCGCACCGGGTGCGGTAGAAACAGAGTTGCTGGGCCACACCACTGACGCGGGTATAAAGGACGGCTACCAGGCCTGGAAAGCGGAAATGGGCGGCCAGGTGCTGAGTGCCGAAGATGTGGCAGAGGCGATTGCCTATGCCTACCAGCAACCTCAGCATGTGTGTATTCGCGAAATCGTTCTCGCCGCTACTCGCCAGCAGCCTTGATCAACGCTGCAACTGATCTTCGCGAACCTGTACGCTTGCTGTCATACCTGCACTGAGTGTCACACCCTCGGGAATATGGTCCAGCTTGATTCGCACTGGAATGCGCTGGGCCAGGCGCACCCAATTGAATGTCGGTTCTACTTCGGCCAGCAATTGGCTGTCAGGGTTGGCATTGCGGTCGGTGATACCACGGCTGATGCTTTCGACATGGCCCTGCATCGGCTCACCGGCACTCATGAGCCAGACCTTGACGGGGTCTGCGACACGAATACGTGGCAACTTGGTTTCTTCGAAATAAGCCTGAACATAAAAAGTCGAATCATCGATCAAGGCCATCACCGGCTGCCCGGCATTGACATAGTTGCCTTCGGCCAAGCGCAAGTTGGTGATGTGGCCATCGCGCGGTGCCTTGAGCTGACTGCGGGCCAGGTTGATGGCCGCTGCCTTGACATCAGCCTGGGCCTGGCGCAGTTCACCACGGGCCACTGCAGCATTGATCTGGGCATTTTCGCGGAGCTCGGCGCTGATTGCCTGCGGCCCCAGCGCTGCGCGGCGGGAAGCTTCATGTTCACGCAGGCGCAACTGCTGCTGGCGGGTTTCGGCCACTGCGTTGGCTTTATCCAGAGCGGCCTCGAAGCGGTCACGGTCGATCGACATGAGTAAATCACCTGCCTTGACCTGCTGGTTGTCATGCACCTTGAGTTCGCGCACCCAACCTGAAACATCCGGGGCAATAATCACTACGTCGGCGCGGATCTTGGCATCGCGGGTCCAGGGGGTAAGCATGTAGTACTGCCAAAGCTTCCAGCCGGCCAAAATAGCCACGGCTACCAGGCACAGGGTTACTGCTATACGTACCAATGCACGCATGACGACTCTCCTTACAAAGGCCCCAGCCCGAGGGTTATCAGGGTCAGTACACACACGAACAACGCACAATCGAACAGCGCTTCGTGCCATACCCAGCGCCCCAGAGGGGTTAGGCGCAACAACAAGCGCACCACACCGGTGAGTACCAGTGCCAGCACCACATAAATCAGAAACGGGCTGAGCAGAACACCGCCCAGTGCCCACTCACGCAAGCCCATGAATTTCCTCCTGCCGACGACACCATTTACTCCAGCTGCGTTGCAACTGCAGCACTGCGCCGACTGCCAGGCGCAAGGGATCGCTGGCGGGCTGAGTCTGCAAGGCATCAATAAACGCAGCGCTCGCCGCATCCAGGCGTTTGCCTCGGCCCGGTGCCGGGCCGCGAGCCAGTACGTTCTCCAGTTGTTGCATGTACTCGCGCTCAGCGGTTACCAAAGGCAGCTGTGCCACCGCTAGACAATGGCGCAGATGCAACAGTTCGTCGCCGATATCCAGGCCATGCACCCCATCATCCCAGCGAGCGCGCTCATACTCGGGCAAGGCCGAGTAATGCCGCGCCAGTTGCAACAAACGATCGGCCATGCGGCCACCGAACCAGGTATCGGCACCGCGCAGTTCGCGGCGGGTCAACCGCACCAGATCGCTCTGGGTTGCAGCACGCAGACGACGACCGTGCCAGGCCGGATTGCGCAACACCAACAACTTGAACGCCAGCACCGCTGCACCGACGCCGATCAGCATGGCCTGGGCGCTGTTAAGGAAGGTTGCCACTTCAAAGCTCATGGCATTGAGTGGTGCCACCAATACAATGAAGTGCAGGCAGTAAGAGGTCGCCGTGGCACCGATGCGTGGATTGGCCATACCCAAGGCACCAAAGAACAGGGGCACACCCATGGCCATGCACAACATGGCAAAACCGCTCCACTGCGGCAGAAGAATCTGCCCGGCAACAAATGCCACAGGTATCGCCAGCACAATCCCGCGCATAAAGCTCATGCCGATCTGCGCACCGTTTTCACGACTGGCGAACAGGCTGCACACCACACAGGTCAGTACCATGCCTCCGGGAGCGGCCGTCCAGCCGGTAGCCAGCCAGAAACTGGCCATGGCTAAAAATGCCAGGGCACTGCGTGACCCGAACAGAAGCGCCAGGGGCAAGTCACGATGCGAGGCGAGACTATCGGGTAGGTCCGGCGGCGCTTTACCCTCCTCCACGGCCCGTAACGCGAGTGTTGCGGCCATGGCGTTATCCAACAGCAAGGTCAGCCGCGCCAGGCAATAATGTTCTGCCGGGCTGATGCGTTCATCGTGCGCGGCATCCCAGATTCGTTGACGCAACAGCAGCAAGCCAGCCTGGTCCGGGGTGGCCAGGGCATCGTGCACTTGATCAAGCCAGGGCTGCAAAGACTGCGCCTGTGGCTCGTCCAGTTGCTGCCACTGACGGCGCACCGAACGGGCGATGCGCAAAAGAATAAGCAGTTTCTGACTCAGACCGCGGATAGCCCTGGCCCGCTGGCGGCCAAGCGGCCCTTCGAACCAGGCATGCTCGCGCTGGGAATCGACCGCGACGATGCGCCCAAGAATGTCCAGCAAGCCTTTACGTGCCTGGGCTTCACCGGTCAAGGTTGCACTCGCCGCTTGCAGTCCGCTACTCCAGGCCTGTCGCGCCTGTCCGCCTAGCTGCTGCTCGACCCGCATAGGCCAGAGCAAGGCGCTGGTCACCGTGGCGCAGACAATCCCCAGACAGATTTCGGTACATCGGGCCACCGCCTGATCGAATACCGCCAACGGATGATTGATCGCCGGCAAGGCGATAATCGCGACGGTGTATCCCGCCAGCACAAATGAGTAAGCCCAGGCACTGCGCAACATGGTCGAGCAGGCGGTACACAAGGCCAGCCAGAGTGCCAAGGCGAAAAGAAACAACCAGGGGGTCTGGGCAAACAGGCCAATGAATAGCACCGACATCACAGTGCCAACCAAGGTCCCGATCAGACGCGCCAAGCCTTTCTGCAAGACCATGCCAGACAATGGCTGGGCGACAATAAATGCGGTCATCAGCGCCCAGGCAGGTTGCTCCAGTCCCCAACGCAAGGCAAGCCAGAGGGCCAAGCCACCCCCCAGGAGTGTCTTGATGGCAAATTGGACGGCGGGCTTATTCGGCGCAAACAGCGCCTGCAAAGTGATGGGCACGGGGCGAACCTTGGCTGACTGTTTTGTAAAGATAGACAGGATGGGATAAGTAGCTCAGACACAGATTATTAGCTAGCTAACTAATAAAAGTCCAGTGTCAGCTGAAAGGTTTCTTGCGGACAAAAAAATGGGCGACCGAAGTCGCCCTAAATGCCTTGCGTGCTCATTTTCCAGAAGAATCAGCGCTGCTTGCGCTTGTTCGAATCCTTCCAGATGAAAATTCCGAATCCGACGAAGAACATCAGCATGAGGCCGACGGTAATTACTCCAGCGATAACCACATTATCGAAGAACATCTCGGCCTCCATTTGCCTGCCCCGTTGATGTGCCTAAGGTAGCCAATGGATCGCGAAAGGAAATTGACCGAGGTCAATGGCGCCCAGAGACGGGCGCGCGAGGCGGGCGCAGGCTTGACCTGCATCAAGTTTTCAACGTTTCTTGGGTTTGCCCTTGGGCTTTTTCTTGGCCTTGGCCAACGGCATGGCCTGCTCGAATGCCTGGCGCACTTCGTTCAGGCGCTTGTCATTGAGGTCGTGAACACGTCGGGCGCGCTCGGCGCCAAGGTCTATCAGATTGTCATCTTGGCTCATGGTCAGACTCAGAAAGCGAACTGCGATCCAGCAATAATGAAGGCTGTTGTCTGATCTGACCAGTCGCAGTCTGAACGTCAGACTTCAATATCCACCAACAGCCCCTGGCGTGAGGGCGTATCCATCAGCGGTGCGACGGGAACAGTATTGTCGGCATTGGTTTCTTCACCTGGCAGCGCCAGGTAATGATCTTCGTCCTGGGTTGATTGGCGTCGGCCTTGATGGCGACGCTGTTCTTCACGCAACAACAACGCCGACTTTTCCGGGTCACGGTGCTTCAGATCGATCGCCCCTTCGCTGGAAGCAGGTTGCGTAGGCACCACCGGCTTGATGTCAGGCGTCGGCTTGACCGGGTCCAGTTGCGAGGTAACGGGGGCAGCGCTAAGCGGAATAATGGGCGGCAGCATGGGCAAGGTCTCCTGTCGCCAATGTGTCGGCTGGCCTGCAGCGGCCTTGAGCCGGGATTATTGTATTTAGGCGTCACATCACAGATGCCACCGACAAAGTATAGCGACGGCAGTTTTTGTCGCTGAAATTGCTAGACTCTTTGGTCTGTACAGTCCTATCCGTTAAGATAGTCGGCTTTTCAAGGCGGGAGTCAGGCAGTATGGCGCAGCAGTATCAACCGGGGCAACGCTGGATCAGCGACAGCGAAGCCGAGCTAGGTTTAGGGACCGTTCTGGCACAGGACGGCCGCTTGTTGACCGTGCTCTACCCGGCAACTGGCGACACTCGCCAGTACTCCTTGCGCAATGCGCCCCTGACTCGGGTGCGCTTCTCGCCCGGTGACCAGATCACCCATTTCGAAGGTTGGAAGCTGACCGTACGCGAAGTCGATGATGTCGACGGTCTGCTGGTCTATCACGGTCTCGATGGACAGAACCAGGCCTGCACCCTGCCAGAAACCCAACTGTCGAACTTCATTCAGTTCCGACTGGCCAGCGACCGACTGTTCGCCGGCCAGATCGATCCGTTGTCGTGGTTCTCGCTGCGCTACAACACCCTGGAACATACCAGCCGCCAGTTGCAGTCTTCACTGTGGGGTCTGGGGGGCACACGTGCCCAACCCATCGCCCACCAGTTGCACATTGCTCGCGAAGTTGCCGACCGGATTGCCCCGCGGGTACTGCTGGCCGATGAAGTGGGCCTGGGCAAGACCATCGAAGCGGGCCTGGTGATTCATCGCCAGCTGCTCTCCGGTCGTGCCAGCCGTGTATTGATCCTGGTTCCGGAGAACCTGCAGCACCAGTGGCTGGTGGAAATGCGCCGGCGCTTCAACCTGCAGGTGGCCTTGTTCGACGCCGAACGCTTTATCGAAAGTGATGCCAGCAACCCGTTCGAGGACGCCCAGTTGGCGCTCGTTGCCCTGGAGTGGCTCACCGAAGACGAAAAAGCCCAGGACGCGTTGTTCGCCGCTGGCTGGGACCTGTTGGTAGTCGACGAGGCGCACCACCTGGTCTGGCACGAAGACCAGGTCAGTCCTGAATATGCCCTGGTCGAGCAGTTGGCCGAAGTCATTCCCGGTGTTCTGCTGTTGACTGCAACCCCCGAGCAACTGGGACAGGACAGCCATTTTGCCCGTCTGCGCCTGCTCGATCCAAACCGTTTCCATGACCTGGTGGCCTTCCGCGCCGAGAGCGAAAACTACCGCCCGGTGGCCGAAGCAGTACAGGAGTTGCTGGACGAAGGTCGGTTGTCGGCCAAGGCTCACGCCACCATCGAAGGTTTCCTCGGTGCCGAAGGCGAAGCACTGCTGGCGGCGGTCAGCGATGGCGATACCCAGGCCAGCGCCCGACTGATTCGCGAACTGCTCGACCGTCACGGCACAGGTCGCGTGCTGTTCCGTAACACCCGCGCCGCCGTTCAGGGCTTCCCAGAACGCAATCTGCATCCCTATGCATTGTCGAACCCCGACCAATACATGGAACTGCCGCTGGGCGAGCATGCCGAGTTGTACCCCGAGGTGGCGTTCCAATCCCAGGCCGATACCGACGAAGAAGAACGCTGGTGGCGCTTCGATCCACGGGTCGACTGGCTGATCGACACCCTGAAAATGCTCAAGCGGGTCAAGGTCCTGGTGATCTGCGCCCACGCCGAAACCGCCATGGACCTGGAAGACGCCCTGCGCGTTCGATCCGGTATTCCGGCCACGGTTTTCCATGAAGGCATGAGCATTCTGGAACGCGACCGCGCCGCCGCCTACTTTGCTGATGAAGAGTTCGGTGCCCAGGTGCTGATCTGTTCGGAAATCGGCAGTGAGGGTCGCAACTTCCAGTTCGCCCATCACCTGGTGCTGTTCGATCTGCCAGCCCATCCTGACCTGCTCGAGCAGCGTATTGGCCGTCTCGACCGTATCGGTCAGAAGCACACCATCGAGCTGCATGTTCCATATTTGCAGGACAGCCCGCAGGAGCGTCTGTTCCAGTGGTATAACCAAGCCCTGAATGCCTTCCTGGCCACCTGCCCGACTGGCAACGCCTTGCAGCACCAGTTCGGCCCTCGCCTGCTGCCGCTGCTTGAAAGCGGTGATGACGACGAGTGGCAAGCGCTGGTCGACGAAGCCTGTGCCGAGCGCCAGCGCCTGGAAGCCGAATTGCACAGCGGTCGCGACCGCCTGCTCGAACTCAACTCCGGGGGCGCCGGCGAAGGCCAGGCACTGGTCGAAGCGATCCTTGAGCAGGACGATCAATTTACCCTGCCGATCTATATGGAGACCCTGTTCGACGCTTTCGGCATCGACAGCGAAGACCATTCGGAAAACGCCTTGATCCTCAAGCCGAGCGAAAAAATGCTCGACGCCAGCTTCCCACTGGGCGACGACGAAGGTGTCACTATCACCTACGACCGCAACCAGGCCCTGTCTCGCGAAGACATGCAGTTCATCACCTGGGAGCACCCTATGGTGCAGGGTGGCATGGACTTGGTGCTGTCTGGCTCGATGGGCAACACCGCGGTGGCGTTGATCAAGAACAAGGCGCTCAAGCCAGGCACTGTTTTGCTCGAGCTGCTGTATGTCAGTGAAGTGGTTGCGCCACGTGCGCTGCAGCTCGGCCGTTACCTGCCACCTGCTGCACTACGCTGCCTGCTCGACACCAACGGCAACGACTTGGCCTCCCGTGTTTCGTTCGAGACCCTCAACGATCAGCTCGAGAGCGTGCCAAAAGCCAGCGCCAACAAGTTCATCCAGGCCCAACGCGATGTGCTGACGCCGCGGATCAACAGTGGTGAAGCCAAGATCATGCCGCGTCATGCCGAGCGGGTTGCTGAGGCCCAGCGCCGTCTGGCTGCGGAAACCGATGAAGAGCTGGCGCGTCTGACTGCTCTGCAAGCCGTCAACCCAAGCGTGCGCGACAGCGAAATCGAAACACTGCGCAAGCAGCGTGAACAAGGCCTGGCGATGCTTGAAAAAGCGGCCTTGCGCTTGGAGGCGATTCGGGTATTGGTCGCAGGCTGATTCCGTTGCTTTAATCGCGGGGCAACCCGTTCCCACTGGTAACTCATTGGGAGCGGCTTGCCCCGCGATGCTTTAGACCCCTTCGCTATTAATCCAATGCCCAAATCGTAGAAATCAAAGTGCCATTAATCAGGATGGGTTAATGCTCTCTTTCTATACTCCCCCAGAACAGTCTCCAGACAGGCTTTTGGGGGACGAGTGAACACTCGACAAAGAGGCAAGCTATGGAGTGGCTGGGACTACAGATGCTCGCCGATCTTCCGGCAACCGGACAGATCATTCTGGAGTGCAACTACAATCCTTACCTTTTGGTTCTGGCTTTTCTGGTCGCGGGTGCGGGCTGCTTTGCCACATTAAGCATGGCTGAGCGCCTCAACCATGTTGAGCAGCCTGCCGCCCAACGGCAATGGCGCCTTCTAGGCGCTTGTTGCCTGGCCGGAAGTGTCTGGGCCTTGCACTTCATCAACATGCTGGCGCTACAGGCGCCGGTTGAAGTCCAATTCGACTTTGCCCTCACCGGTTTGTCCTTGATTATCATGTTGTTTGCCGCATGGCTGGCAATGAACACCCTGGGCTATCGCGACTTACGCCCTCGCCATTTCCTCCAGGCTGCCATCTGTATTGGCCTGGGCATCGCCGCCATGCACTACATTGGCATGGCGGCCATGCACTCCAACGCCCAGCAGTTTTATCGGCCGGATATGTTCGCCGCATCGATTGCAATTGCAATCGTCACCAGCCTGCTGGCATTGCTGCTGGCCCGATACTTCCGCTACGGCAGCGGTACGCTTCATCAGCTACTCAAGTACGGGGCAAGCCTGTTGATGGCCGGCGGCATCTTTGCCACCCATTTCAGCGGTATGTGGGCGATGACCTTGATCATCCCCGCTGACTCGGCCGTGGCGCTGCCCAATGCTGACAACAACTTGCAATTGAGCCTGACCATCGCCTTCATCACTCTGCTGATCAGCGCCAGTAGTATCAGTGCAGCCCTTTCAGACCAGAAACTACAAAGCAAAGAGCACGACCTACGCCGGGTGAATGTGTTGCTCAGCCAACTGGATCAGGCGCGCGTATCCTTGCAGCAAGCCGCTCATTACGATGCCCTGACCAACCTGATCAACCGCCGTGGATTCAATCAAGTGTTTGCCGAACGCCTGGTCGAACAGACCGTCAACGAGGGCATGCTGGCGGTGATGTTTCTCGACATCGACCATTTCAAACGCATCAATGACAGCCTCGGCCACGATGCTGGCGATGAACTACTCAAGGTTATTGCTGGCTATATCAAGGCGGCAACTCGCAGCCAGGATGTGGTAGCCCGGTTCGGTGGCGACGAGTTCTGCATACTGATCGCCCTGAACAGCAGAGAAGAAGCCCGACATCTGGCACAACGCATCATGTTGAAGATGAAAGAGCCGATCGACCTGGCCGGACGGCGTATGGTGATGACCACCAGTATCGGGATCAGCATCTTCCCGGACGACGGCCGCACCAGCGAAGAGCTGCTCAAGAATGCCGATCTGGCGCTTTATCAGTCCAAGGGCTGCGGGCGCAACAGCCTTAATTTTTTCAACAACAGTCTCAAGACCCGCGCGACGCTAGAACTGCAACTGGAGGAAGAGTTGCGCTCAGCGCTGTTCGAGGAGCAGGGCCTGCGTATTCACTACCAGCCTATTTTCGATCTGCATACCGGCCAGGTGGCCAAGCTCGAGGCCTTGGTACGTTGGCAACATCCACAACACGGCTTGCTCTGTCCGGACCGGTTCATTGGTATCGCCGAAGCCAACGGCTTGATCACCGAACTTGACCTCTGGGTATTGCGTCATGCCTGCAAGGACCTGGCACTGTTAAGTCGCCATGGATACAAAGGGCTGAAGGTAACGGTAAATTGCTCGGCCTTGACCCTGGGCCATGAGGAACTGGCTGAAGAGGTCGAAAGCGCCTTGCAGCAAGCCGGACTTCCAGCCTGCCAGCTGGAACTTGAAGTCACCGAGAACGCGCTGATGGGCAATATTCAAAGCACCATCGCCCTGCTCAAGGATATCCGCGCATTGGGTGTTTCGTTGTCAATCGACGACTTCGGCACTGGCTACTCATCGTTGGCCTATCTCAAGCGTCTGCCACTGGACACCCTGAAGATCGATCGCTCGTTCATTCAGGATGTACCGCGCTGCCGACAGGACATGGAAATTGTCCAGGCGATCATCATCATGGCTCACACCCTGCACCTACAAGTCATCACCGAGGGGGTGGAATCCATCGAGCAGTATCAGTTTCTTGCCCAACAGAGCTGCGATTTCGTCCAAGGCTACTTGCTAAGCCGCCCCGTCCCCTTGAGTAAACTGCGTACCATCCTCAATCAGCTCAACCAGCGCAATGAGCAGTCTCTGGTCAGTTTCAATCCTTACGTCGGTACAGATCGATCAGCGTCGCCGGATCTTTTTGCAAATAACCCTGGCTACCGTGCAAGCGCATCAGCTGCGCGGCCAGGCCACTGAGAGGCGTTGCCGAGCCCTGTTCACGGGAGAATTTCACTGCCGTATCCAGATCCTTGAGCAAGGTGCGCACATGCCACTTGACTGGCTCGAAGCTGCTCTGAGCCATCTGGGGGGCCAGAATCTGTAGAGGCTTGGAGTCGGCGAAACCGCCCGCCAGAGCCTCGGCGATCAAACTGGCATCGACGCCAGACTGCTCGGCGAGGGCAACGACTTCGGCGATCACCAACGCGTTACAAGCGACAATCATCTGATTGCAGGCCTTGGTCACTTGCCCTGCGCCCACTGCCCCCATGTGCGTGACTCGCTGCCCCAGAGTCAGCAATACCGGCCGCACCCGCTCAAGGTCCGCAGCATCGCCACCGACCATGATTGCCAGACTGCCAGCCTGCGCCCCAACGGTGCCGCCAGAGACAGGGGCATCAAGCCAACTCATGCCACTCAACGCGGCAAGCTCGGCGGCCATTTCACGCGTTGCTGTCGGTTCCAGGCTGGAAAAATCCACCAGTAATTGTCCGGCCTTAGCGCCCTTGGCAACGCCCTCTGGCCCGAACACCACTTCACGCACCACCGCCGTATCGGCCAGGCACAACAGCACCAGATCTGCCGACCGACATAGCTCTGCCGGCGTGGCCACTACTCGGGCACCGGCCTCGGCCAATGCCGCGCATTTGTCCGCCGAACGATTCCAGACCGTTAGCGGGTAACCCGCAGCCAACAAGCGCCGACACATCGGCAACCCCATCAGACCGATTCCGGCAAACCCCAATGAAGGACGTGCAGTGCTCATGAACATCTCCAGACAAATTAAAGAAGTTGAACGTTTGGACGATTCAGTCTGCAGGCAAGGGAAAAAACAACCCCTGGATCTGTAGGGTATTCCCCTATCGCCCACGCTGAATGCGCACTGATAAAGTCGCGAAACTCGTCCAGTGATGGCTTTATGACATCCACTAGAACAGCCACCCACCTTCAGGCAAATGGCGCAAAATGACCTCCAAGACTACTTCTGCCAACGCGGTTTCCGAGCTGACCTCACCGCTTCCCGCGCTCAGCGCTACCGGGTCCAAGGAATTCTATAACCCGCGTGCGCTTAACCCGCAGCAGTACCTTTATTTCACCGAGCCCGACATTCAGCGCATTCTCGACAACCTGGACGGATTGCGCGATCTGGTGTTTCCACCGAGCATTCATGTCGAGGACGAAAGCCAGCTGCGCCTGGATCAGCAATTCCCATCGGTATGCCTGATTGGCCTGGGCAGGTGCGGCTCGAACATCGCTCTTGATGTCGCCGAACTTGTATACAACGCCCGCACCTTTTATCTCAATGAATTCAACAACGAAGACCGCGTGGGTAACGAGCCCAATTACAGCCCGGCACGCTGGATTCGCAACAATCTGCGCCTTGTACAGAACAAAGGCAGCAAGCCGGTGTTCCTTGTCGAACCCCTGGTAATGCTGGGCGATCTGGACAAAGACATCGCCGGACGCATTCGCTTCTCGCGCAAGGGTGAAAAAAGCGGCTTCATTCGCGACTACAGCAAGATGAAAATCATGGACCTTTCGGAAGTCCATGCCGGGGGCGCTGGTAATGCTCCGATCCTGGGCCAGTACCTGGCCAAGATCATCCTCAATAAGGAAACCCACCGTTTTTCCAGCGCCGACTGGAAGCTGATCCATTCCTATCTGATCGATTCCTGCGGGATCAAGGCCAACCAGTCACGGTTGTACTTCTACATCTTCAGTGCTGGCGGCGGAACCGGTTCGGGCATGGCGTCGGAGTTCGGACTGGCGCAGCAGTACTCCTACATGAATAAGACATTCGACACCAAGCCCGCCGACGAAAACGACGGCAAAAGTGGGCATTCGTTTGTCTTCGAGCCCATCTTCACCAGCGGTATCTGCGTCCTGCCGAATATTTCGGACCACCGCAGTGAGATGTCAGAAGCCCTGCATATCAACGCCGGACGTCTTCTTTGCAAATATCTGTCCGAAGAATGGGATTTTTCCTATAACTTCGACAACGAAGACAGCAGCGAAGCCAGCGTGATGGGGCGTATCCGCCCCTGGAACGCAATGATGCTGATCTCCAATGACATCATGCGTTACGCCGAAGAGAATGATGACGGCAACATCCAGAACATTGATGTCAATGCCATGGAAAAGCATGCCAACCAATACATTTCCCAGCAGATCTTCAATATTCTGACCGCCCAGGCGGTAACCACCGACTACGACCAGAACTACTTCCGTCGCGCCGGCATCGACATCGGTGAAACCATCCGCCTGGATGCCAACGACCTGTTCATGAGCCTGGCCGGTCCCGTGGCCATCGCCTATGCAGAGTCCGTGGTCCCGGAACAGCCCTCCCCGAGCTCGGATAAATTCAAGGTATTCGAGAAAGAACAGGCACGGCTGAACATCGATGACTTGTTCTTCCGCTCCATCGACCTGCCGCACTTCAACAAAGTGACCCAGGCCATCGAGGGCATCAGCCTGCTGCCAATCGAGTCCAAGCGCTATCGTGCAGCGCTGGAGCAATACAAGGCTTCTGGCTATGACGCCGCGGCGCTGCATGACCTGCACTTCTTCAAGAATTGCTCTTCGGTCGTGTCGATCGTTTCGCTGCCCAAGGACTACAAGCTCTCGTACATGGACCTGAACCGGCTCAAGACCCACCTCAACAGCTTGTTCCCCAACACCACATTGAAGCGCTATGCCCTGGTGATCGGCGCATCGGCGAACCTCTCGCTGACCACCCTGATAGCCAAGAGCCCATGCTTGTCGGATGATTTCCTGACCTTGATCGTGGCCTTCATCAAGCGTTGCTTTGCGCGTAACCCATACCGCTTCGACGACACCCTGGATAACGCCATCCTCGAGTTCATCACCAGCGAAACGTTCGATGAGGGAAGGATTGACGACTTGCTCAACGAATTCGAGAATCCGGCGAAAATCCTCGATACCAACTGGTACGCAATCAAGCCGATGTACGAGAAAAAGTACCGCGAGCTGATCAACGACAAGAGCAAGTTTGTCTCGATCAATGACATTCGCCTGTCACGGGAATGCGTGAAGAAAGCGGTTAAATACCTGCGCGAAATCTTCCGTCATCGCATCGGCAAGACGCGGGTCATCTCGCTTAACAGCCATACTGGAAAAGTGGATCACTGATTCAGCGTTCTGTTTTGCTGCGCGGGCATGCCCGCTCCTACCGGACACACATTTGTCGGCGGTAGTGAGCGGGCTTGCCTGGCGATGGTCGCAAAGTGCTTCCAGCGGGTTGTTACCGTTAACGTTAAGCACACTCAACTGTTACCAACAGCCACCCTGCCTGAACGCCCCTGCGCACCAAAATCTCCCCACTGCTCGTTTTCACGCACCAATCTGGAGCGTGCTCAGGTTAATTTCTTCTCTTGAATCACGATGAACGGCGATACCACCACTGCCCATATCTCTGGATCGCGGCTCTGAAGGTCTAGCGCCTGCTCGGTAGACACCGGGCCTACAGTGCCAGCATTGCGCCATGTAGCGAAGGTTTCGCTGCGGTTTTCGGCCATTGCCTGTGCAACTTCGATCAGGTCCAGGCTGGGCGCGACCCAAATCAGGTCACCCTTGGCCCAGAAACGCTCCAGGGCTTTCCACTCGATTACTGCGGTCTCGCCAAGCAGTTTGGCATAGAGGGTGCTTGGTTGATCAGTCATGGGTTCCTGCCAGAAATAATTCGACTACGGTAAGAGGTCGGTATTTTTGCAGAAAAACCCGGTTTCAAATAAGTAATTGATCGAAAAGGACTTGAAAGCAAAGGATGGCCGCGCCAATTCGAGCATGACCAGGCCGCTTTCTTGTAAGTTTCTGTCAATTAAGCGACACGCGCCGAATTTGCCCCAGCTGGGCTGCTTTTCAAGCGACAAAGCAGCGCTCTACACTGTACCGGTACAGTTGCCAGGGTAAATTCGGAGCCATCCGGTCCTAAGCTCTGGCCGCAGGACTATAAAAATTACAACAGAATGAGTGGAGCACTATGAGTAAGGCTACTAAGCAGATTTCCAAGCTGTTTGCCGCAATGGTACTGGCCGGGGTTGCCAGTCATTCGTTTGCAGCCGATACCATCAAGATCGGCATCGCCGGCCCGAAAACCGGCCCGGTTACTCAGTACGGCGACATGCAGTTCGTGGGTGCTAAACAAGCCATCAAGGACATCAACGCCAAGGGCGGCATCGACGGCAAGATGCTTGAAGCCAAGGAATACGATGACGCTTGCGATCCGAAACAAGCCGTAGCGGTCGCCAACAAAGTGGTCAACGATGGCGTCAAGTTCGTGGTCGGCCACCTGTGCTCCAGCTCCACCCAGCCTGCTTCCGATATCTATGAAGACGAAGGCGTGATCATGATCACCCCAGCGGCCACCAGCCCGGAAATCACCTCTCGTGGTTACAAGCTGATCTTCCGCACCATCGGCCTGGACAGCGCCCAGGGCCCTGCTGCCGGTAACTACATTGCCGACCACGTCAAACCAAAAGTGGTTGCCGTGCTGCACGACAAACAGCAATACGGTGAAGGCATTGCCACCGCGGTTAAACAGACCCTGGAAGGCAAAGGCACCAAGGTAGCCGTCTTCGAAGGCCTGAACGCGGGTGACAAAGACTTCTCCTCGATCATCCAGAAGCTCAAGCAAGCCAACGTCGACTTCGTCTACTACGGCGGCTACCACCCAGAGCTGGGCCTGATTCTGCGCCAAGCTCAGGAAAAAGGCCTGAAAGCCAAGTTCATGGGCCCAGAAGGTGTTGGCAACGACTCCATCTCGCAAATCGCCCAGGGCGCTTCCGAAGGCCTGCTGGTTACCCTGCCGAAGTCCTTCGACGCTGCGCCTGAGAACAAGGCCATCGTTGACGCGATCAAAGCCGACGGCAAAGATCCAAGCGGCCCATTCGTGTTCCCGGCCTACTCCGCCGTCCAACTGATTGCCGATGGCATCAAGGCCGCCGGTACCAGCGACGACGCCGAGAAAGTGGCTGCAGAGATCCACAAAGGCACCTTCAAGACCCCGACTGGCGACCTGTCGTACGACGACAAGGGTGACCTGAAAGACTTCAAATTCGTGGTCTACGAATGGCATTTCGGCAAACCTAAAACCGAAGTTTCCCCTCAGTAATCCCGTCTGACTACATGACTACAAGCCCACTGTGCGAGCAGTGGGCTTTGTTTTACGAGGTTCATGGGCCTGATTCCCGCGATCCGGGAGCAGGTTCACCTGAAAATCTTAAAACCGTCACCAGCGGTTCTCTGGCAGTGCCCGTGTCGAAGTGGCTCAAGTCCACAAGACCGCGCCGGGATTTCCCACCAGTGAAATGCGTATCGGGTTTTTAGGAGCGCTGTAATGCCTGAGATCTATCACTTCTTCCAACAGCTGGTTAATGGTCTGACCATTGGCAGCACCTATGCCTTGATAGCCATTGGCTACACAATGGTTTACGGCATCATTGGAATGATCAACTTCGCCCATGGCGAGGTCTACATGATCGGTTCCTACGTGGCGTTCATTGCCCTCGCCGGGCTGGCCATGATGGGAATCCATTCACTGCCGATATTGATGACCGTCGCCTTTGTCGCCACGATCTTCGTAACCAGTGCCTATGGCTACAGTATCGAACGGGTCGCCTACCGCCCTTTGCGTAACAGCAATCGGTTGATCCCGCTGATTTCTGCCATTGGTATGTCGATTTTCCTGCAAAACACCGTATTGCTATCCCAGGACTCCAAGGACAAGTCCATCCCCAACCTGATCCCGGGGAGCATCTCCTTCGGCCCAGGCGGCGCAGAGGAAGTGCTGATCTCCTACATGCAGATCCTGGTTTTCGTTGTCACCCTGGTGGCCATGACCGGTTTGACCCTGTTCATCTCCCGCTCTCGCCTGGGTCGCGCTTGTCGCGCCTGTGCCGAAGACATCAAGATGGCCAACCTGTTGGGTATCAACACCAACAACATCATCGCCCTGACGTTCGTCATCGGTGCTGCGCTGGCGGCTGTGGCCGCGGTATTGCTGAGCATGCAGTACGGCGTGATCAACCCCAACGCCGGCTTCCTGGTGGGCTTGAAAGCCTTCACCGCGGCCGTGCTGGGTGGCATCGGCAGTATTCCGGGGGCCATGCTCGGTGGCCTGGTGCTGGGTGTGGCCGAAGCGTTTGGCGCCGACATATTCGGCGACCAGTACAAGGACGTGGTGGCATTCGGTCTCTTGGTTCTCGTGCTGTTGTTCCGTCCGACCGGCATCCTCGGCCGTCCGGAGGTTGAAAAAGTATGAACAAAAATCTTAAACAGGCATTTTTCAGTGCCTTGCTGGTCTGGGCCGTGGCCTTCCCGGTGCTGGGCCTGAAGCTCAGCATCGACGGCATCAACCTGATTGTTCACAGCCAAGGACCGTTCACCATTACCGTGATTGCGGTGTGTTCGGTGCTGATGTTCCTGCGTGTGCTGTTCGACAAGCAATGGAGCGCGGTAACCAGTCGGCGTTCGGATCGCAAGTTGATCTCGCCAGCCATGAGCAACTTCCTGACTCTGCCCAAGACCCAACGCTGGGTAATCATGGGCCTGATCGTGGTTGCGCTGGTCTGGCCGTTCTTCGGTTCGCGCGGTGCGGTCGACATTGCCACCCTGATCCTGATCTACGTTTTGTTGGGCCTGGGCCTTAACATCGTGGTTGGTCTGGCTGGCCTGCTCGACCTCGGCTATGTCGGCTTCTATGCCGTCGGTGCCTATACCTACGCCCTGCTGTCGCACTACTTTGGCTGGAGCTTCTGGATCTGCCTGCCGATTGCCGGCTTGATGGCGGCCACGTTCGGCTTCCTGCTCGGTTTCCCGGTATTACGCCTACGTGGCGACTACCTGGCGATCGTGACGCTTGGCTTCGGCGAGATCATTCGCTTGTTCCTGCGTAACCTGACCGGTCTCACCGGCGGCCCCAACGGCATCAGCAACATCGAGAAGCCGACCTTCTTCGGTCTGAGTTTCGAACGTCGCGCCGCCGAAGGCATGCAGACTTTCCACGAGTACTTCGGCTTGCCGTACAACTCGATCAATAAGGTGATCTTCCTCTACCTGGTTGCGTTGTTGTTGGCGCTGCTGGCCCTGTTCGTAATCAACCGGCTGCTGCGCATGCCGATCGGTCGGGCCTGGGAAGCACTGCGTGAAGACGAGATTGCCTGCCGTGCGCTGGGGCTGAACCCCACCATCATCAAGCTTTCCGCATTCACCCTGGGTGCTTGCTTCGCGGGCTTCGCCGGTAGCTTCTTTGCCGCGCGCCAAGGCCTGGTGACGCCCGAGTCGTTCACCTTCATCGAGTCGGCCATCATCCTCGCTATCGTGGTGTTGGGCGGTATGGGGTCGCAGTTGGGCGTGATTCTCGCGGCCATCGTGATGATTCTGCTGCCAGAATTGATGCGTGAGTTCAGCGAATACCGCATGTTGATGTTCGGTGCGCTGATGGTGCTGATGATGATCTGGCGTCCGCAAGGCCTGCTGCCTATGCAACGCCCACACATGGAGCTGCGCCGATGAGCCGCGAAATTCTGCAAGTCAGCGGCCTGAGCATGCGCTTCGGCGGCTTGTTGGCGGTTAACGGCGTAGCCCTGACCGTCAAGGAAAAACAGGTCGTGGCACTGATCGGCCCCAACGGGGCCGGCAAGACCACGGTGTTCAACTGCCTGACGGGTTTCTACAAGCCTAGTGCTGGCACCATTTTGCTCGACGGCCAGCCGATCCAGGGTCTGGCCGGTCATGAAATCGCCCGCAAGGGCGTAGTGCGCACGTTTCAGAACGTGCGCCTGTTCAAGGACATGACCGCGCTGGAAAACCTGCTGATTGCTCAGCACCGGCATTTGAACACCAACTTTTTTGCTGGTCTGTTCAAAACCCCGGCGTTTCGCCGCAGCGAACACGAAGCCAAGGATTTCGCTCAGTATTGGCTGGAAAAGGTCAACCTCACCGAGTTCGCCAACCGTACCGCCGGTACCTTGGCTTATGGCCAGCAGCGACGCCTGGAGATCGCACGTTGCATGATGACCCGCCCGCGGATCCTCATGCTCGACGAACCAGCGGCCGGCCTGAACCCGAAAGAGACCGAAGATCTGAAGGCGCTGATCAGCATTCTGCGCGAAGAGCACAACGTCACCGTTCTGCTGATCGAGCACGACATGAAGCTGGTCATGAGCATTTCCGACCATATTGTCGTAATCAACCAGGGCACTCCCCTGGCCGACGGTACGCCGGATCAGATCCGCGACAACCCTGAAGTGATTAAAGCCTACCTGGGGGAAGCGTAAATGCTGCAGTTCGAAAACGTTTCCACCTTCTACGGCAAGATCCAGGCACTGCACAGCGTCAACGTCGAGATTCGCCAAGGCGAGATCGTTACCCTGATCGGTGCCAACGGTGCCGGCAAGTCGACGCTGCTGATGACCCTTTGCGGTTCTCCGCAAGCCCACAGCGGTAGCATCAAGTACCTGGGCGAAGAGCTGGTGGGCCAGCCGTCCTCGCACATCATGCGCAAGAGCATTGCCGTGGTGCCCGAAGGTCGTCGGGTATTTGCCCGCCTGACCGTCGAGGAAAACCTGGCCATGGGTGGCTTCTTTACCAACAAGGGCGACTATCAGGAGCAAATGGACAAGGTCTTGCACCTGTTCCCGCGTCTGAAGGAGCGCTTTTCTCAGCGCGGCGGCACCATGTCTGGCGGCGAGCAACAAATGCTCGCCATTGGACGGGCACTGATGAGCAAACCCAAACTGCTGTTGCTGGACGAGCCATCGCTAGGCCTGGCACCCATCATCATCCAGCAGATCTTCGATATTATCGAACAACTGCGCAAGGATGGCGTGACGGTGTTCCTGGTTGAGCAGAACGCCAACCAAGCCTTGAAAGTCGCCGACCGCGCTTATGTATTGGAGAACGGTCGCGTGGTGATGCAGGGCACCGGGGAAGCGCTGCTGACCGATCCGAAGGTGCGTGACGCTTACCTGGGCGGTTGATCTGCCTCAGCAAGTGAGAAAAGGCCTTCGGGCCTTTTTTCATGCGCAGGCTTTGTACCGCCAAGGGCGCTCATGCGGGCGAAAGCCTTGTGATCGCCCTTGAGCCTGCGTAACGTGACGGCACCTTTCGGTAGAGACCCTGGAGTTTGCTCGATGCGTGCCGCCCCTTCGTTGTTGCTTGTCGCCTTGTTACCGCTGTTCGCGGGCTGCCAGATGCTGGCGGAAAAACCCCAGGCATCCTCAGCCGGCATGATACGCATGCAGGGTGAACTCAGCGCCAAAGGTGGTCAGCTGCTGTTCAAGCCTTGCGCGGAAAATCGTCACTTTGTCGTATTCGATGCCGGGAACACGGGCCTGCTACAAGAAGCTGCAGCACTTGCCGACGAGCCAGGTACTCTGTTCGCAGATGTCGGCGCAAACCTTTCTGCCAGCCAGAAAGAAGGCAACGATGGGCAATTGAATGTGCAACGCCTGTACCGGGTCGAACACTCCAGTAGCGCCTGCAGCGACCCGAACTTCAAACGCCTGACCGTGCGTGCACATGGCAATGAGCCTGACTGGGACCTCAAGGCCGGGAGCAAAGGGATGGTGTTGACCCGCCCAGGACAACCGGAGCTGGCCGTCCCTTACCTTGAAGAACAATTGCCCGATGGCCGCTTCAGCCTCAGCACCGAAGCCAATGGCCAACGTGTGGACCTCTGGATCGCACCGCAACGCTGCGTCGACACAATGAGTGGGGCGGTGCGCCACCTCAGTGCCGAACTTCGGGTAAACGGCCAGACCATGCGTGGATGCGCTTACTACGGCGGCTCCCGTAACGACTGATCATCGGCGTCTGCGTTTATCCTGCCTGCTTATGCGGCGAACAGCTTATACTTGGCGGTTTGTGTAAAGCCGACGGCCGTTCATGGCCGCGATACTGGACCCTGCCATGTTACGAATCACCGAACTGAAGCTGCCGCTTGATCATCCTGATGAAGCCCTGCGCGAGGCCATTGTGCAACGCCTGGGCATCAGCGATGAACAATTGCTGGACTTCACCCTGTTCAAGCGCAGTTATGACGCCCGCAAGAAGAACAGCGAAATGCTGTTCATCTACACCATCGACCTGACTGCCAGCAACGAATCTGAACTGCTGAAAAAATTCGCCGACGATCACAACGTCAACGTCGCGCCGGATGTCAGTTACAAGGTCGTTGGCCACGCTCCTGCCGACCTGCAGGAACGCCCCATTGTTGTCGGCTTTGGCCCCTGCGGTATTTTCGCCGGCCTGCTGCTGGCGCAGATGGGTTTCAAGCCGATCATCCTCGAGCGCGGCAAGGAAGTGCGCCAGCGCACCAAGGACACCTGGGGCCTGTGGCGCAAGAGCGAACTCAATCCTGAGTCGAACGTACAATTCGGTGAGGGCGGTGCCGGTACGTTCTCTGATGGCAAACTCTACAGTCAGATCAAAGATCCGCAGCACCACGGTCGCAAGGTGCTGAACGAGTTCGTCAAGGCCGGAGCTCCGGATGAAATCCTCTACGTCAACAAACCCCACATCGGTACCTTCCGCCTGACCGGTATGGTCGAGAACATGCGCCACGAGATCCACGCGCTTGGCGGCGAAGTGCGCTTCGAACAGAAGGTTACCGATCTGCTGATGGATGACGGTCAACTCAATGGCGTTGTCCTGGCCAGCGGTGAACAACTGCATTCCCGGCATGTCATTTTGGCCCTGGGCCACAGCGCCCGTGATACGTTCCGCATGCTGCATGCCCGCGGCGTATTCATGGAGGCCAAGCCGTTTTCCATCGGTTTCCGGATCGAACACCCGCAATCGTTGATCGACCAGGCGCGCCTGGGCAAGTACGCCGGGCACCCGAAACTCGGTGCAGCAGATTACAAACTGGTGCACCACGCCAAGAACGGACGCTCGGTCTACAGTTTCTGCATGTGCCCTGGCGGCACTGTGGTTGCGGCCACCAGCGAACCAGGCCGGGTCGTCACCAATGGCATGAGCCAGTACTCGCGTAACGAGCGCAACGCCAACTCAGGCATCGTCGTCGGCATCACGCCAGAGCAGGATTATCCCGGTGGCCCGCTGGCAGGTATCGAGCTGCAAGAGAAACTGGAGTCGCTCGCCTACGTACTGGGCGGTAGCAACTACCAGGCGCCAGCCCAGTTGGTAGGTGACTTCGTCGCGGGCAAGCCCTCCACTGCCCTGGGCAGTGTCGAGCCTTCGTACAAACCTGGGGTCAACCTTGGCGATCTGGCGCCAAGCCTGCCTGACTTTGCTATCGAAGCTATTCGTGAAGCCTTGCCGGCATTCGATCGCCAGATCAAAGGCTACAACCTCCATGACGCCGTGCTGACCGGGATTGAAACCCGTACTTCTTCGCCGCTGCGCATCACCCGCGATGCCAGCATGCAAAGCCTCAACCTCAAGGGCCTGTTCCCGGCCGGTGAAGGCGCTGGCTATGCCGGTGGGATTCTGTCTGCGGGCGTCGACGGTATTCGTATCGCCGAAGCCGTGGCGCGGAGCATGCTAGGACTGGAAGCCTGATGTAGCTGACACGGGGCAAGTCGCGTCGACTTGCCCCGCGATGTGTTTCAGATCCCTGCGCGCAGCACTGATGCCGGCAGCGGATGCCCCTCCTCGACACAGGCCTTGACCGTCTCGATCAACGCTTGCAACTGGTAGCCCTGCCCTAGCAGCCAATCCTGGTCGTAATAGCTGGTCGCATAGCGATCACCGCCATCGCAAAGAATCGCCACGATCGACCCTGCCTCCCCGGCTGCGCGCATCTGCTGTGCTGCCATCAGTGCACCGATCAAATTGGTGCCACTGGAAGCGCCTACCCGACGGCCCAAGCGCTCAGCCAGGTAATGCATGGCAGCCAGGGACAATGCATCCGGCACTTTGACCATAGCGTCGATCACTTGCGCCAGAAATGACGCCTCGACCCGTGGGCGGCCAATCCCCTCGATTCGCGATCCACAGTCCAGGCGCAACGTGCGGTCGCCGGTCTGATAGCTGTCGAAGAACACTGAGCGTTCGGCATCGGCACAGAGCACGCGTGTTGTGTGCTGGCGATAGCGAACATAACGGCCCAGGGTAGCGGTCGTTCCGCCCGTTCCCGGGCTTGAGATCAGCCAGGTCGGTTCCGGGTGCCGCTCAAACCGCATCTGGGTAAAGATCGACTCGGCAATATTGTTGTTCGCTCGCCAGTCGGTCGCGCGCTCGGCATAGGTGAACTGGTCCATGAAATGACCGCCGGTTTCACCCGCCAGGCGCTCGGACTCGGCATAGAGTTGGGTAGGATCCTCCACCAGATGACTCCGTCCCCCGTAGAACGCAATTTGCGCGATCTTCTCTTGAGAGGTACTGGCAGGCACCACGGCAATGAACGGTACACCGAGCAGACGCGCAAAATAGGCTTCGGAGATTGCCGTCGAACCGCTGGAAGCCTCGATGACCGGTGCTCCCGGACGCAGCCAGCCATTACACAGGGCATACAGAAACAATGACCGCGCCAATCGATGCTTGAGACTGCCCGTGGGATGGCTGGATTCGTCCTTGAAGTACAGTTCAACGTCGGGGAAGCCCGGTAGAGGCAAAGGGATCAGATGCGTGTCAGCGCTGCGTTGAAAGTCGGCCTCGATGATGCGGATAGCTTCACGTGCCCACTGGCGGTGATCGTTCATGGTCCAGTCCCGGAAAATAGCTGTTCAGATGAGCATGTTAAGAAAGTCCCTACATCTATGACAGGTACAGCCAGGCAAAATAATCTAGGCCGACTGCTAGGCTGCTCAAGCCAGAGACGGTCAAATCTTATAACAAAAAAGAATATAATTTTTGTTTTAATGCATATCCTCACAGGGTAGGGTGTGCCCCTGTTCAGAACCCTCAGGATGGAGAGCGCCCTTGCTGCGTAGCACTTTCACACGTTTTTTTCAGTTGGAAGCTGCCAGCGGTCTATTACTGATTGCTGCAGCCGCCCTGGCCTTGATCATCAACAACTCGCCCTTGTCGTATCTGTACAACGGCCTGCTTGATGTGCCCGTGGTCGCCCAGATCGGCGCCCTGAAAATCGCCAAGCCCCTGCTGCTGTGGATCAACGACGGATTGATGGCCCTGTTTTTCCTGCTGGTTGGCCTGGAGGTCAAACGCGAGGTCATCGACGGCCACCTGTCCAAGCCTTCGCAAATTGTCCTGCCCGGTGCAGCGGCAATTGGCGGCATGGTCATTCCGGCACTGATCTACTGGTTCCTGAACAAGGACGACCCTGCTGCCGTTGCCGGCTGGGCCATCCCAACCGCCACCGACATCGCCTTTGCCCTGGGTGTGCTGGCTCTGCTGGGCAAGCGTGTGCCCGTGTCGCTCAAGCTGTTCCTGATGACCTTGGCAATCATCGATGACCTGGGCGCAATCATTGTCATTGCCCTGTTCTATTCCGGTGAACTGTCCAGTCTGTCGCTGATGCTCGCCGGGGCCTGCCTGCTTGCATTGATCGCCATGAATCGTCTGGGCGTGGTCAAGCTCGGCCCGTACATGGTCATCGGCCTGATCCTCTGGGTGTGCGTACTCAAGAGTGGTGTCCATGCCACCCTGGCAGGGGTGACCCTGGCCCTGTGTATTCCGTTGCGCACACGTAATGCCGAAGCCTCGCCGTTGCTGAGCCTCGAGCATGCCCTGCACCCCTGGGTGGCCTACGGTATCCTGCCCTTGTTCGCCTTCGCCAATGCTGGAGTCTCGCTGGCGGGAGTGACACTGGAAAGCTTCACCCACTACGTACCGATGGGCATTGCTGCCGGCTTGCTGATCGGCAAGACCGTGGGGGTATTCGGACTCACCTGGATCGCAGTCAAACTTGGCTTCGCGGCACTGCCAAGCGGTGCCAATTGGGGCCAGGTGCTGGGGGTTGCCATTCTGTGTGGCATTGGCTTTACCATGAGCCTGTTCGTCGGCTCGCTGGCATTCGTTCCGGGTAGCAGCGACTACGCTGGTATGGATCGCATGGGTATCCTCACCGGCTCCATTCTGGCTGCGCTGATCGGTTATACGGTCACTGCCTTGGCGAGCCGCAAGGCAGCCACTGCCTGATTAAGCCCTGGCACTAAAAAACCCGACCGGCACTGCCGAGTCGGGTTTTTTTATGGGCTACCAACGTCTCAGTGTGAAACTCGGCTAGTGCCATCAACGGTCATGATACGAACACGATCACCCACGCGGAAAATCTCGTTTTCCTGGACGGCCTGCACATAGGCGCGCATGCTGCCGTCGTCTTCACGAACAGTAATTTCTACACCCTGAGTACGGGTGAGCCCTTCTTCAGCAGCGGAACCTGCCAGACCACCGGCCACCGCACCAATGACCGCGGCAACGATGCTGCCACGGCCGCCCCCGATGGCACTGCCCGCTACACCACCGACAACGGCGCCAGCGCCACCACCGATCGGGGTCTTGGTACCCTCGATTTTCACTGGACGCAACGACTCGATGGTTCCCATGCGTACGGTTTGCACCCGGCGAGCTTCGTCGCGAGAGTAGGAGTCGCCGGTCAGGCTGGAAGCACAGCCCGTAAGCAGAAGCGACATCGTGGTGAAGCTGGCAGCCAGCAAAACAGATTTACGCATAGGATAATCTCCGAAAGACAGGTGTTCATTAGACTCCGCGCATTGACGACTGTCACGACTGATGCGGAGTAAAATTGATTCCATTCAGCTTCCATACAGCCTGTGTCATCGATGCAGTCTGAAAACGTTAAACGCAAGGATAGACATGGATTACTTCATCGTCGTCATTACGACTGTGGCAGGACTGTACTTTCACTGGTGGTTGTATGTACGAATCCGCCGCTGGATGGACCGGGACCTGGCGCTCTCAATGGCAGGAACGGACGACAGCAAAAAAGCCTATATGCTTGAATGTCTGGACAACGCCAAAGCACAAAAGGTCAAACGTGCAGACCTGGCGGCCTGGCTGGAACGCGAGGCCGCCGGTTACCGGGGAGATTAAGGCGCCAGGCGCTCGCGCAACCAAGCGTCTTGTTGCAGACGATAATTGAGCCGGTCATGCAAACGACTGGCTCGACCCTGCCAGAATTCGATACGTTCTGGCAGCAAGCGATAGCCACCCCAATGTTCAGGACAGTGCGGCTGCGTGTCGCTGAATCGCTTCTCGGTGGCTTTTACCAGACCTTCGAGTTCGGCACGATCTGCAATCACTCGGCTCTGCGGTGACGCCCAGGCGCCAAGGCGGCTGCCCAGCGGACGAACCTGGTAATAATCATCTGATTCCTGGGCACTGACTTTAACCACCTTGCCCTCGATCCGTACCTGACGCTCAAGCGCTGGCCAGAAAAAGGTCATGGCCGCACGGGGATTGGCCTGCAGCTGTTGCCCTTTGGCGCTGTCGTAATTGGTGAAAAAGGTAAAGCCCTTGTCATCCAAACCCTTGAGCAACAGGATCCGGCAATGTGGCTGGCCGTCGGCATCTACCGTAGCCAGGGTCATGGCATTGGCTTCTACCGGTGGTTGCTCGGTTTTTACCGCGTCATCGAACCATTGATGAAACAACGCAAAAGGCTCGACCGGGGCCTGGGCTTCTGCCAGGCCATCCCGGGTATAGTCGCGGCGCATATCTGCCAGGGTTTGAGTCATTGCTGCGTTCCTTGACGATCAGTTGGTCTTCGCAGGGCTGGTATTGGCGGCCACTTTCTTGGCAGCAGGCGCTGGCTTCTTGGCCGGGGCTTTGGCTGCAGGAGCTTTCTTTTTTGCCGTTGTGGCTTTGGCTGGAGCGGCTTTCTTGGTGACGCTGGCCTTTTTCACCGGCGCCTTGGCAGCAGGTTTTACCGCTGCCTTGACCGGGGCCTTGGCATCTTGCACGGCAACCAGCTCAGCTGGGCTCGGCGTAGGTTGCTTGTACTTGGCAACCAGAGCGATCATGGTGTTCTGTGGCGTCAGGACCATTTCTACTCGACGGTTAAGCGAACGACCTTCCACGCTGTCGTTGGCTGCGCGCGGCATTTCCGAACCCATGCCACGCAAACTCAAACGATCACGCTCAAGACCGCTGAGGCGAAAGATTGCGGCAACGGACTGGGCACGCTCTTGGCTGAGCTTCTGGTTACCGACCGCGGCACCGCTGGTATCGGCATGCCCGAGCACCAGTACTGCCGTCTGCTTGTCGGTTTCAACCGCCTTGGCCACCCGGGTAATAGGGCCGAGCGTAACAGGCAAAAGCATGGCCGGGCGGTCTGGGTTGTAGGAGCTGTCTACCGGCACAGTCACTACCAGCACATCTTCGCGGCGCTCAAGCTCGAACTTACTGTCTTTGATGGCTTCGCGCAGACGCGGCTCATAGCTGTCCAACCAGGCTTGAGTGGCCTTGTGGTCAATTTTCGGCACAGCTGCGGTCTTGGACTTGTCACTGTCGCCGAACGGCCACCACCAACGACTGCTTTGCGACTTGGCATCTGCCTTGGCAACTTTTGCGGCGACCACTTCCTTCACTTCCTGGTTGGCAACCTTGTCCGAACCGAAGGGCCACCAGTCGATCCCGCTGTCTGCTGTGCCTTGTTGAGAGTGCTGTGCGCAACCGGTCATAGCCAGACACAGGGCGATAGCTAAGGTTTTATGTGAAGACATCAGTGATACACCATGAAAATGAAAGAGATTCTACCAATGCGAACAGCATTGGAATTCAGAATAGTCAAAGGGTTCAGGCTACACCGCGGTTAACCGATCAAAGGCACGCTGCCAGGACCCGCACCAGTTTTTGCGCACGCGGATCCATCAACACATAGGGGCCAAGGGTATTGGTGACAAAACCAAAGGACACATCGTACTCCGGATCGGCAAAGCCAACCGATCCTCCCGCTCCTGGGTGACCAAAGGCCTTGCTGCCCAGACCAAAGGTAGCGTTCGCCACTGTCGGCTGGTCGAGCATGCAACCCAGGCCAAAGCGGGTCTGGGTCAAGAGGGTTTTGTCCTGGCCCAGACTGTGTTCGCGGGTCAGTTCATCCAACAGTTCCGACTCCAACAGGCTGCCATCAAGCACGCCTGCATAAAAACCGGCAAGGCTGCGGGCATTACCGTGGCCGTTGGCAGCCGGCTGTTGCATCCGTCGCCATTCGGGCTTGTTGGTGCTGGTGAGCATGCCAGGCGGATTGGTAAATGCGCGGGTGGACAGGGCCTGTGGCTCGCGCATCGTTACCTGGAGCAGACGCTGGGCGGCTTCGTCCCCCATGTTGCCCTTGCCGCGGGCAAGATGCGCGACCCGAGGAAAATCCTCGTCAGCCATGCCTAGGTGAAAATCCAGACCCAACGGGCGTGCAGTACGGGCAACAATCGACTCGCCTGGACTGCGACCGTCAGCACGACGAATCAACTCACCAATCAACCACCCATAAGTGATAGCCGCGTAGCCGTGCGCCGTACCGGGTGTCCACCACGGAGCTTCGGCTGCCAGCGCCTGCACCATGGTTGGCCAATCATAAAACGCTTCTGCGGGCATCAGTTCGCGCAGCGCAGGCAGGCCGGCACGATGGCTGAGCAACTGGCGCAGGGTGATTGCCTGTTTGTCGGCCTGGGCAAACTCCGGCCAGTAACGCGCAACAGGGACATCGAGGTTCAGCTTGCCCTCGCCCACCAATTGCAAGGCAGTCACAGCCGTAAACATCTTGGTGCAGGAGAACAGGTTGACGATAGTGTCGCTGTGCCAGGCCTCGGCGCCATCCTTGTCGGCGGTACCCGACCACAGATCAACCACGGTCTCGCCACCAACCTGAATACACAGTGCGGCACCGCGCTCCTGGGGATCGTCGAAAAGCGCGGCAAAAGCTTCGCGCACGGCTTCAAACTTAAGCTCGTAATGACCTTGAATCTGCACCCAGCCGCTCCCCGCACTCATCGCAATCGAAAATGGCGTGCATTGTTTCAGCCTCTGAGGGTTTTGGGAACAGACAGCGGTCTGGCGGCCATGGCAACACCCCTGCGCCAGACCGCCTCTGGCCTACTGAGCCTTTGCGGCCTTCTCGGCTATTGGCGCCTTGGCAATCTGCTCTTGTGCTTGCAAGTTGCTCTTGCGCACGCTGTCGACAAAACCCTGGAACGGTACATCGGTTATTCCCACAAGCCCGAAGTGACCATTTTCCCCATCCAGCAAGCGACCGCTGGCCGGCTGATCCAGATATTGGAACCAGTGCACACCGACAATCGAGGGCTCGCTCAATGCCGCCTTGACGAAAGCGTCGTAGGCCGGGCCTCGACCTTCTTCCCTGGCGACCTCCATCGGCCCAGGCCAGAACGGGCCACGATCACGCGACCCAAACTGAAACTCCGACACCAGTACCGGTTTGTCCAGTGCGTTGAGCTGACTGAAGTCGTATCCGTCCTGCGGCTTGGGTGTGTAGAAGTTGAAGCTCAGCACATCGCAGAATTCAGCGCAGGCTGCCACCGCCTCCGGCGTGCTCACCGCAAAGCGACCGCCAAGCAGCAGATGATTGGGCGCATGCCATTTGAGCGAGTCAGAAATGGTTTTGAAGTAGGTTTGCGCAAAGACCTTCTGAAAATGCTTGAAGTCGGCCTCGATTTCCGGATGCTCCGCGCTAGGCAGCGGTGGCTCGAAACCAGGGTCTTCCATCAGTTCCCAGGCCGGCAAATCGATACCCCAGGCCTTGGACAACCCCGCCTGGTTACGGTATTTGTCACGCAATTGTTTGAGGAAGGCACGTTTGGCCGGTACATCAGTGGTCAAGCGCAAGGTGCCGTAGGCCAGGGCGTAACGTGCCTTGGGATCGTCTCCCGGTGCGGCCCAGGCCAGTTCGTTGTCGGCAAAATAGCCGATCAACCAAGGATCGCCCCGGTGATCACGCGCAGCGATGGCCACAGCACGCTCGGTGGCCATGGCAAAGCGTGGGTCGAAGGGATCGGGCATGCGCCCCCACCAGTCGACACCAGTGCTGATGCTGGTGTAGTCCCCGCCAATGGACAGCGGCAAGGTGTAAGGCAAGCGATTGGCCTGTCCCAACGCCGGATCGCTCCAATTGCCCAAGGTGTTGAAACCCCAGGCCTGCAGCCGGTCGAGGGTATGTCCCTGCCAGCGCTGATGGTCGAGCGCTGGTGCAGGGCACTCTACCGCCGCAGCGGCACTGGTCGCGGCGGCCGGGGTGCAGGCTTTGCCATGACTGCGCTCCAGGTTGGCAGCATAAAAATCGAACCAGCGTCCCTGATTGAAGTTACGGCCGCTGGACGAGCCGTTACCATCGTTGTTGTTGCCCTCGCCGAAGAACTGCGCCAGCGGTTCGCCGGCTTGTGGGAGTGCGCTGAACATCGCCTCACGCCCGGCCACATAGGTACGGCCACCGTCCGCGGCAACTGTGTTGACCCCAAGCGAGTAGAACGGGTGACCTTCAGGGGTGACCAAGTACCAGCGGCCGTCACGTTTTTCGGTACGGAAGAAGCCTTTGGCATCGAAGCTCGGGCCGCTGCTCACGCCACCGAACTTGTCCCGTGGTAATTGGCTACGCTCGGCCAGCCAGCCTTTGAGGTGCTGTTGCTCACGCGCCGCGCCTGCCTTGAGTTGGTCGTCATTGACGATTTTCTCCGGCCAACGGCTACGGGTGGACTGGCCATATGCGTCGATCAACCCGGTATATACGGCCTTCTGCAACTGATCGTCATCCTGGATGCCTACGCGCTCGATCAGCAGGCTCTGGGCAACATTGGGCTTATTCATCGATAAGCTCACCGATACCACCTGTTTCAAGTCCAGCTCGCCGCTGCTACTGGTGAGTATCCAGCGCTGCCCCTCGTGGGTCCAGGGCATGGGTGGCCCGGCGCGCATACCCTGGCTCGATGGCGAAGAGGCCACGAGTGGCACCAGCACGGTCTGCGCCGGGCCGGCCGGAAGATCAATGCGACTGGTCAGGGTTTGACCGTTGCTGCTCAACACCGTGACATCCACGGTCAGCGGCCAGTCCATACCGCTCTGCAGGCGCAGGGTCAGGGCTGTGGCTGCTGACCAATCCCAAGCACCCGTTTGCGGGCTCAGGCGCAGCGTTGGCCGCTGCACCGGGTTGAACACCACGCGACGCAATACCTCGCCCTCAGCCGTCTGCTCTGCATTGTATTGCGGCAAGCTGGCATCTTCGGTTACCACATTGACCACCGCGGCCGGGCGCACGAAGCTGAACAGCGTCTGTTGTCCGGCCAGCAGCGAAGAGCTGAACAACAGTGCGAAGACAGCAGGCAAGGTACGACGAATCATAGGGCTGAAACTCTCCTTTAGGGCCCATGCGGGCCTTGAACTGAGTCATAGACAACGCCCCGAAGCATAGATCCCCGGGGGTTTAGGAAATTTCCCGTCGAAACGGTGGCAGTGCGTTGAGAATAGCCTTGCCATAGCGCTGGGTGACGACACGTCGATCCAGCAGGGTGATGGTGCCGCGATCTTGTTCGGTTCGCAGCAGGCGCCCGCAGGCCTGAATCAGGCGCAACGAGGCGTCCGGTACGGCGATCTCCATGAATGGGTTGCCGCCACGAGCCTCGATCCATTCGGCCAAAGCCGCTTCGACCGGGTCATCGGGAACCGCGAAGGGGATTTTGGCGATGACCACGTGCTCGCAGTAGGCCCCGGGCAAATCGACGCCTTCGGCAAAGCTCGCCAGGCCGAACAATACGCTGGCGTCTCCGCCATCGACCCGTGCCTTGTGCTTGTTCAAGGTTTCCTGCTTGGACAAGTTGCCCTGAATGAACACCTGCTTGCGCCAATCCCGATCCAGTCCATCGAATACGTCCTGCATTTGCTTGCGCGAGGAAAACAGCACCAGCGAGCCCCGCGAACCCTCGACCAGGTCCGGCAGATCGCGAATGATAGCCGCTGTGTGGGCCACGGCATCCCTAGGGTCGGCACGCAAGTCTGGCACGCGCAGCACACCCGCATCGACATGATGGAATGGACTGGGGACAACACTGGTCACCGCGGTCTTGGGCAGGCCGGCACGCATGCGGAAACGATCGAACTTACCCAATGCGGTCAGCGTTGCCGAGGTAACCAGCGCACCATGGGCAACGCTCCACAAGTTACGGCGCAACATTTCGGCCGCCAGGATCGGGCTGGCATTGACCTCGATGTCGAACAATGCCCCGCTTTCTGCCAGGGTCAGCCAGCGAGCCATGGGCGGGCTGTCTTCCGGATCTTCAGCAGTGAAGGCCGTCCACAACTCCCAATTGCCCTGGGCGCGCATCAGCAGGCTGCCGAACAGTGGGTACCATTCTTCAGCTTGATGACTGGCGATGCCGATGCTCTTTTCAGCGTCCATGCCCTCCTTGAGCAACTCGGTCAGACGAGTGAACAGATCGGTCAGGCGTGAAAAACCCTTTTTCAGTTCAATGCCCATTTCGCGCATATGCTCGGGCACCACGCCGGCGACGAAGCGATGCCGAGGCCGCTCGCGGCCTTCCATGTCTTCGCCGGGGCGGAAGTCGGCCACCTGCTCGCAAGCGCTGAACATGAATTGCTGTTGCGCCTTGATCTCGCGGGCCAGCTCAGGCACTTGCTCGATCAATTTGCCCAGATCACCCGGCAATGGGTGCTGAGCCAACAGTTTGGTCAGGTTCTTGGCGGTTTGTTCAAGCCAGTCGGCGGTAGAACGCAGGCGGGTGTAATGGGCAAAATGACCAATAGCCTTGTCGGGCAGGTGATGGCCTTCGTCGAACACATAAATGGTATCTCGCGGATCAGGCAGTACCGCTCCACCGCCCAACGCCAGATCCGCCAGGACCATGTCGTGGTTGGTGACAATCACATCGACCTTGCCCATGCCTTCACGCGCTTTATAGAAAGTGCACTGGCCAAAGTTCGGGCAATGGCGGCCGGTACACTGGCTATGGTCAGTTGTCAGGCGCGCCCAGTCCTGGTCTTCCAGGGCCTGGGGCCAACTGTCTCGGTCACCATCCCAGCGATTACCGGCAAGTTTTTCGATCATGCTGGTGAACAGCTTCTGGCTGACCTCGTCCACCTCGATCTTGAAACCATCTTCCTCGAACAGTTGGGCGGTAGCCGATTGCGCGTGGCCTTCCTGTAACAGCATGTCGAGCTTGGACAGACACAGGTAGCGGCCGCGCCCCTTGGCCAAGGCAAAGCTGAAGTTCAGCCCGCTATTGCGCATCAGATCGGGCAGGTCCTTGAAAACGATCTGCTCTTGCAAGGCGACTGTCGCGGTGGCGATTACCAGGCGCTTGCCAGCAGCCTTGGCTGCGGGAATGGAGGCCAGGCTGTAGGCGACCGTCTTGCCGGTACCCGTACCGGCCTCGACCGCCACCACAGCGGGCTCACCGGCACGTCGACCTTCATCGTCGCATTCGATATCGCCAAGTACCTTGGCGACTTCGGCGATCATCAGGCGCTGGCCGTAGCGTGGCTTGAGGCTCTTGGCTTCGAGAAAACGCGAATAGGCGCCCTGAATCGTGGTTTTGAGTTCGTTGCTGATCATGGTGTCGGGGCGCCCGAAGGGCTGGATAAATTTTCAGTGTTTCGATTGGGTCGCTATCATACCCCGCTATTGCCCCTTGCGCCGAATGGAGATCCTGATGACTGCCTTTTCCCTTCCTTATAGCCTGCACGTTCTGGCCGCCCTGGTCTGGGTCGGTGGGATGTTCTTCGCCTGGCTGATCCTGCGCCCAGCGGCGGTTTCAGCCCTGCAGGGTCCCGAGCGCCTACGCCTGTGGGTGGAAGTGTTTCAGCGTTTTTTTGGATGGGTCTGGGTGGCGATCGCAGCGCTGGCGATCAGTGGCGTAGGTATGTTGCACATGCGCTTTGGTGGATTTGACGCAGCCCCGCGCTACGTGCAGGTGATGATGGGCGGCTCGATTGTGATGATCGCGCTGTTCATTCGCGTCAACACATTGCTGTTCCCGGAACTGCGCAAGGCGGTGCAGGCGCAGGACTGGCCAGCCGGTGCGCTGGTACTGGGAAAAATTCGTCGCTTGGTGGGTATCAACCTGTTGGTCGGAATTGCGGTAGTGCTGGTGGCGACTACACGTCTGGCGATATGACGTTGTCTGTGTGATGGGCTGCGCAGCCCATCACACAGACAATCGCAAGCGTGATCTACAGGCGCTGCAGAATCAGCTCGCCGGCATTGCCGGCCAACCCTGGCTGGCCTGCCGTTCCTGGCTTACCGGGTGCCCCTGCAGCCGTGCGATATACCAGGCAACCTTTGCTCGCCCCACCAGCCCCTGCCTTGCCAGCAGCACCGGCCAGGCCTGGCGCGCCGCCATCGAGCTGGACCTTTATGCGCTCTGCTGGAAAATCCGCGGGCAATGCCAGGCGCACGCGACCACCTGCGGCGCCATCATGGCCATTACCACCGTTGTCGCCATTGGCCCCACGACTTGCCTGCCCCCAGGTGCAGCCACCAGGCTTGCCATTGGCACCATCAAGCCCGACGAACCCCGGCGCACCGGTCCCACCGCGAGCATCGATTGCCAGCGATGAAGCCTGCACGGCATGCAACTGCAGATCCAGGTCGCGCCCGGCCATCGCCGCACGTTCATAGGTACCGGGAGCACCGCGTGCCGCAATCTGGCTGCCCTCACCCAACTGCGCCCGCGCCACTTCGAGCCGCAGGGTGCTTTGCGCAGGAGCGACGGCGATGCGTGCTTCCTGGCCCAAATGCAGGTCGTCCACTTTCAGCTCGACCAGGCTGGCCGGCAGTAACAGCGTCGCCGCATCAGCCACTTCCAGGCGTTGCAGGTGGACAACACTGGACTTGTTCGGCAAACGTAATACCGAATGCGGTGCAACACTGATCGACTCAGCCAGAACCAAAGGGCTGAACAGCGCTGCAAGTAAAACCAACTTACGCATGGGGCGTCTCCTGACGTGGCGCCGGAATCGAAAGGACATGAAAGATACCGACCAGCAGGATCTGCAAGCGGTCAAACCAGCGGTGGCTACGCCCGCGCAGGCGGCCATTGAAAAAAAGTACTTCCAGCAGGTGCAAACCAAGCAGCGCCGCGCCAGCCAGACCGATCAAACGATTGAAGGGGTATTCCTGGGGAATAAGCAGATTCACCAGCACAACCCACCAGAACACCACCGTCAAAGCCTTGCCCAGCGCCAGAAAGCCTTTCATATGCGCCCCTGCTGTTATTGTTCGTAGGCGATGCCAATTACTTAGCATCGCCTACCACAGTAACCACTGGCAGGGCTCGACACCAGAGGCTCGATCAATTGAGATGCAGTTCTACCCGACGGTTCTGCGCCCGTCCGGCTTCGGTTTCATTATCAGCAATCGGCTCGCTCTCGCCACGGCCTTGACTGGTTAGCTTGGACGGCGCCACGCCTTGGCCGATCAGGTACTCGGCAACGCTGTTGGCGCGCTGCTCGGAAAGCGTCTGGTTATAGGCGTCGGAGCCTTGGCTATCGGTGTGGCCGATGACCTTGATGCTAACCACACTGGGCGCGTTGAGTTTGTCGACCAGGGCTTGCAGTTGGCCATGGGCGCCGGTGGTCAGTTCGGCGGAGTTGTAGGCAAACATCACCGAACCCTGATCATTGAGGGTGATGATTTCAGGCTCTGCCGCCTTGTCGGCAACCGGATACTGCGGCAACGGGCAACCTGTATGGCTTACCGGCGTATTAGCCGGCGTATCCGGGCAACGATCACGGCGATCGAAGACCCCATCGTCATCCTCATCGCCATCCTGGGCATAGCAGATCAGTCCGCCAGCAATTACCCCGGCAGCACCGGCACCGGCCGCCCAGGCAGAACTTTCGATAGCCCCCAGTCCCCCACCCACTAAACCACCGAGCAGGCTGCAGATTGGCCAGGTCCTTTGATTGAGTGGTGCGCTGCCATCGCTGTGGGTGGCGCAACCGGAGAGCAGGCTTGCAGCCACCAACACTGGCACTGCGGCCTTGGAAAAAACACTCATGGGAATAGCTCCTGTGTCACCGGCGTCTACCGGTCACACAGGAGTAAAGACTGGCCTGCAACACTTCTCAAGGCGCATGTCGTTTGCGTGTTACCGCTCGATGCGAATCTCGACGCGGCGGTTCATTGCGCGACCTTCTGCGGTGGCATTGTCTGCTTCCGGCCGGGACTCACCAGCGCCCTGGACCGAAACGAAGCTGGCTTGCGGCACGCCGCTGCTAACCAGGTAGTCGGTTACCGACTGGGCACGCTGCTCGGAAAGTTTCTGGTTATAGGCATCACGGCCGACACTATCGGTGTGACCGGTTACGCTCAACCGGGCGGTAGGTGCCTCATTTTTCAGGCGCGTCGCGATGGTATTGAGACGCTCCTTGTCCGCTGCGGTCAGCCTGGCAGAATCGAACTCGAAGCGAACATCGCGAATAACGATGACCTCTTCCTTGACCACCACCACTTCTTCAACCACAGCAGGTTCAGGTGGGCAGCCGTTGGCATCGACTTGCACACCACGTGGAGTACCTGGGCACTTATCGCGACTGTCTGGTACACCATCACCGTCTTCATCGCCATCGCCGTGGGCCCAGCAATAGCCAGCCGCCATGCCGGCGCCAAGCAACGCACCCCAGCCAGCCCAGCTTGAACTTTCTATAGCGCCCAATGCGGCGCCGCCTACGCCCCCGACGGCAGCACACTTCGGCCAGTCGGTTTTTTGCAGACCTGCGCAACCAGTCAACACGCTGGTTAGCAGAACCAGAGGTAATGCTGTGCGTACTATGCTCATTTTGTTGCATCTCCTAGGGGGAATCGGTTTAAACCGATGCTCTGGGAGTAAAGACCGCACAAACCATCTCCGCCAGCAATAAGCCATGACGCGGCCGTCAGCCACTATGCCTGACGGCCGCGGACCGTTAGTCTTGACGCATCTGACCGAGGATTCCCGATGATTGACGGATTTTCCCAACGTACACCTCAGCAAGCACTGGCAGCGTTGCTTGAACGCCATCCACCGCAACGCCTGTTGCTGGTTGGCACGCGTTTTCCGGCTTTGGAAGCCTTCATCCAGGCACACCCGCATGTGGAGATTGCCCAGGCCACACCGGGCCTTCTGCCTAAGGAGCTGGCAGCCCAGCGCTTTGACCTCGCCCTGCTGGTCGATTGCCTTGAGCATTTGCCCAAACGCGATGGTCTGCAGTTACTGGGGGGTATCCGCAACCTAAACGCCAGTCGCGTAGCCGTGCTGGCCGACATGAAGGCCTGCGGCTGGCAGGAAACTGATTTCTTCGCTCTGGCGATGCAGGTCAATGAAAAGTTTCAACGTGACGATCAGGTTCTGAGCCTGTTCACCTATGATCTACGTGAATACAAACAGGTCCCGGACTGGCTCAACGCCAAGTTCTGGGCCAACCCGCAAAATTTTGGCAAGTACTGGTGGTGAAACAATGAGTGTCTCGGTTTGTCCCTGCGGCAGCGGTAACGTGCTCGACGCCTGTTGCGGACACTATCACGCCGGGCATCCGGCGCCCGATGCACAGGCCTTGATGCGATCGCGCTACAGCGCCTATGTATTGGGACTGATCGATTATCTGATCAATACCACCTTGCCTGCCCAGCAAGCGGGCCTTGACCGCGCCGCGATTGCCGCGTGGAGCGCACAAAGCACCTGGCTGGGCCTTGAGGTAGAGAGCGCCGAAGTATTCGGAGGCCAACCCGAGCACGCTTTCGTCACCTTCACCGCTCGCTGGCATGACCATGACGGCGAACATAGCCATCGCGAGCGCTCAGCCTTCGTGCAAAACGGCGGACAGTGGTACTTCATCGATCCGACGGTAGGACTCAAGGCCGGTCGTAACGACGCCTGCCCTTGCGCCAGCGGGCAGAAATTCAAGAAATGTTGCGCCAGTTACATAGGGGGCTAAGTTCGATGATCCGTCTGTTGCTGTTCAGCTTTCTGCTACTGCAACTGACGGGCTGCGCCAGTTGGTTCGGCGGTGACTACCGGGATCCCGAAGTCCACCTGGTGAAGGTCGAAGCGGTCAAGGTGCGCCTCCTGGAGCAAGAGTTCGTCCTGCATGTGCGGGTCGACAATCCCAACGATGGGCGCCTGTTCATTCGCAATCTTACCTATGCCGTGCGCCTGAATGACCTGCTTTTGGTCGAGGGCGAATCCAGCCTGTGGCGCAGTGTGGGGGGGCATGCCCGGCGCACCTTCAAGATTCCGGTGCGTACCAATCTTTGGCAGCAGGTCAAACCCCTGGCCAAAATGCTCAAGAAGACCGATGGCCCATTGCGTTACCGTCTAGATGGCGAACTCAACAGTGGAATAATCTTCACCCGCGAAATGCACTTGTCGCGCAGTGGTGAGATAATTCCCGGCGATCTTTTACCGGAGTAACCCGCAATGACCCAACAACCCCATGTCCATGGCCCAGACTGCAACCACGATCATGATCATCACGACCATGATCACGGCCATGTTCACGGTCCAAACTGCAATCACGGTCATCAGGAGCCGGTGCGCAACGCCTTGAAAGACGTTGGCCGCAACGATCCGTGCCCATGCGGCAGCAACAAGAAGTTCAAGAAGTGCCACGGAGCCTGATAGTGGCCTTTGAGCAGCCCGAAAAATAAAGGCTGCGCCCCGCTTGCATGGCGTGGTCGGGCTCACTAACGTAGCGCCTTTTAGACGCCACGCCCTGCAGGAGCCCGATCATGGCCGCGCCAGCCTCCCCCTCTTTTTCACCCCGGTTCGGCGTAGCCGCTGCGATGCTGGCCTTAACTGCCCTGAGCGGCTGCCAAGTGGGCGGCTATCGCGATAGCGTGCCACCAACCAGCGGTGTCCAACCGCTGAAAGGACTGGCCCAAAACGTATCCGTGCGACGCAATGCCCAAGGCATGCCACTGATCGAAAGCAGCAATTTCCACGATGCCCTGTTCGCCTTGGGTTATGTGCACGCGGGTGACCGCATTGGTCAGATGGTCAGCATGCGTTTGTTGGCGCAAGGCCGACTGACCGAAATAGCCGGCCCTGAGGTTCTGGAAGTCGACCGCTTGATGCGCGCGGCAAACCTGAAGAAGACTGCCAACCAGCTCTATGCCGATGCCTCGCCACGTCTTAAGCGCTTTTTCGAAGTCTATGCCCGTGGCGTCAACGCCTATATGTTCCGCTACCGCGACAAACTGCCAGCGCCACTGGCACAAACGGGATACCGTGCGGAGTATTGGAAACCTGAAGACTCGGCGCTGATCTTCTGTCTGTACAACTTCAGCCAGTCGGTCAATCTACAAGAAGAGCTGGCCGCCCTGACCTTGGCACAGAAGGTCGGCAACGACAAACTGCCGTGGCTGTTGCCAAGCTATCCTGACGAACCCCTGCCGACAGCCGAGGCCGACAAACTTAAAGGCCTCAACCTCGGTAGCCAACTGGCCTGGCTGGCGCCGCTCAATGCTGCCAGTGAACAATTGGCCGCGCTCAATTTGCTCGGAACTGCCGGCTCCAGCAATTGGGCCATAGCGCCACCACGCAGCCGTAGCGGCAAGAGCTTGCTGGCCAGCGACAACCTGGGTGCCTGGGCCATGACCCCGGTGCAGATCCGATCACCCAAGTACCAGGCCGCCGGGGTTTCGATTGCGGGCTTGCCGCTGCTGCTCGCGGGGTACAACGGTAAGCTGGCCTGGAGTGCCAGCGCCGTCATGGCCGACAATCAGGACCTGTATTTCGAACGGCTCAAGCGTGAAGGCAGCCGTCTGCTGTACCAGGCCGACGGCAAATGGCTCCCAGCCTTGGCGCGTAACGAAACCTTCTTCATCAGGGGCCAGCGCCCCCAGCGCGAGACCCTCTACGACACCCGCCACGGCACTTTGCTCGGACAAGCGCAGAACACAAGCCTGGGCTTGGCCTTGCAACTGCCCCAGCTCAAGGGTGACCAGAGCCTGGACGCCTTCTTCAACCTGTCGCGAGCGCAGAACGTCGAGCGGGCTTTCGATAACACCCGCGAAATCGGTGCAGCGGCCTTGAACTTCGTCTTCGCCGACGCAAGCAATATCGGCTGGCAGGTCAGCGGGCGTTTTCCCAACCGTCGCGAGGGTCAGGGGCTGCTGCCTTCACCGGGCTGGGATGGGCGCTATGACTGGGATGGCTATGCCGACCCCATGCTCCATCCTTACGATCAGGACCCGCAACAAGGTTGGCTGGGCAATGCCAATCAGCGCAGCGTCCCCAAAGGCTACGGGATGCAGCTTTCCAACAGCTGGTATTACCCTGAGCGCGCCGAACGCCTGGGACAACTGGCCGCCAATGGCAAGCACGACAGCCGCAGCCTGATCACCATGCAAAATGACCAGACCACGCTGTTTGCCGGCAAGCTCAAGCAAATGTTCGAAGCGCCAGGCATGGCCCAGCCCTTGAAAAAGGCAATCGATGCCTTACCAACTGATCAGCGCAGCAAGGCGCGCGAGGCCTACACCCGCTTGATGGCCTTCGACGGCAGGCTGAGCACCACCTCCGCGGACGCTGCGCTGTACGAACTGTTTCTGCAGGAAAGCGCGAAAGCGACCTTCCTCGATGAGCTCGGTCCGGAAAATTCGGCGACCTGGCAGGCCTTCGTCACCAACGCACGGTTGTCCTATTCAGCCCAGGCGGACCATTTGCTGGGTCGTGAAGACAGCCCGTTCTGGGATGACCTGCGCACGGCGAACAAAGAAGACAAACCGGCGATCCTTGCCCGCAGCCTAGCCGCGGCCATCAGCGCCGGCGAGACCCAACTGGGCGGCGACCGTCGCGCCTGGCAATGGGGCAAGCTGCACCAGTACCGCTGGCCTGCGCCAACCTTCCATGGCCTCGGTGACGCGATCAGCCGCAGCCCTCAGGCCACAGGTGGCGATCACAGTACCTTGAACCTGGCGCCATATGCCTGGGGCAGGGATTTCAATGCCCAGTTGCCCCCCTCCCTGCGCATGGTGGTGGACTTCGGCCAGAGCGAACCTTTGCAGTTGCAGAGCAGCAGCGGCCAGTCCGGCAACCCGGCCAGCCCACACATTGCCGATGGTCTGGATGCCTGGTTCAAGGGGCGTTACATGACCCTGCCGCTGCAATCGCAGAACTTCGATCGCGCCTACGGCAGCAAACGCCTGACCCTGGTACCGGGCAAATAACCTACCAATACCCGCAGCCGGTGCAATGCCGGCTGCGCTGATCCATATCAACTGCCCTTGCCAACAATTGCTTTACAACGAAACCAGGACAAGTTTCGTCCCCAGCACTGCCTGATGAACCATAAAAACGATTGCACACCTGCGTTCGAGCTCCCAAACCAGGTGACTAAAGGAATATGCAATGGCATCCGTACTCTCCCGTTTGGCCCTGTGCGCCACGACGCTCCTGCTGCTACCCGCCCTTCACGCCGCCGAGCCAGAAACCCCAGCGCCCGAGCCGCCTGACAACACGCTGCTCGAACGTGGCAAATACGTTGCTCAACTGGGCGACTGCATCGCTTGTCACACCGCCCCGGATGGCCCGCTCATGGCCGGCGGGCTACAACTACAGACGCCCATGGGCACAATTTATTCGAGCAACATCACCCCGGACCCAGAAACCGGGATCGGTCGCTACAGTTTCGAGCAGTTCGACAAAGCCATGCGTGAAGGAGTGAGTGCCGATGGCACCCATCTCTACCCGGCAATGCCCTACCCCTCCTATGCAAAAATGACCGAAGAGGATATGCGGGCGCTGTATGCCTACCTGATGCAGGCAGTAGCACCCATCAGTCAGGCCAACCAGGCCGCCGATATGAGCTGGCCGTTCAATATGCGCTGGGGGTTGGCGTTCTGGAATTGGGCCTTTGTCGACGACCAGCCGTTCGAGCCCGATCCTGACCGCTCGCCGCTCATCAATCGAGGCGCCTACCTGGTACAGGGCCTTGGCCACTGTGGCGCTTGCCATACACCGCGCGGCATTGCCTTCCAGGAAAAGGCCATGAGCGATTCAGGCAGCAGCGGCAAGCACTTCCTTGCCGGGGAAACCGTGGAGCACTGGCGAGCGCTGAGCCTGCGCAACTTGTGGACGGTGCCCGATACGGTGCAATTGCTCAAGACCGGACAAAACCGTTTCGCCACGGTTTCCGGAAACATGGCCGATGTGATTCACCACAGCACCCAACACTTCAGCGACGCGGACCTCACAGCCATTGCCAGCTACCTGAAGTCGTTGCCACCCGGTGAAAACGACTTGCCGATGCCAGCCGTCGCCCTGGCACCGACCTCCGCCCCCGCCGATCTGTTCAGCAGCCGTGGCGGGCTGGGTTACACCCAGTTCTGCAGCGATTGCCACCGTACCGACGGCGCTGGCGTGCCGGGCATGTTTCCGCCATTGGCGGGCAACCCGAGCATTGCCTCCAGCGACCCGACTTCGCTTTTGCACATCACGCTGACCGGCTGGAAAACTGCGCAGACCGCCACTCATTCGCGGGTCTATACCATGCCCGGGTTTGCCCGACTGTCGGATCAGGAGATCGCCGAGATCCTCAGTTTCGTACGCAATCGTTGGGGCAACCAAGGTTCTGCAGTTTCCCCGGAACAAGTGAAAAAGCTACGTGGCCAGCTCAATCCACAAACAACCGATTCAACAGCGTTCGAGACCCCGCGCTTGGCCGATCTGCTGGCTGCACCAAATGCCGACCAGGTTGTTCGTGGTATGCGACTACACCTGCAGACCAAGGAATTGCTGCCGGACAATGTCGGCAATGCACTGAACTGCACCAGTTGTCATCTCAACGCCGGCACCGTGGCTGACGGTTCGCCCTTTGTCGGGGTTTCCGCATTTTTCCCTGGCTATGCACCGCGGGCCGGAAAAATCATCACGCTGGAAGAACGCATCAACGGCTGCTTCCGACGCTCGATGAATGGCAAGCCAATTCCCCCGCAATCGGCCGATATGCAGGCCATGGTCGCCTATTTCGATTGGATGAAAAACAATACGCAACCCGGGGACAAGGTAGCTGGACGGGGGGTTGGCAAGATAGACCCGGCAATCAAGCCCGATCTGGCCAACGGCGAGCAGGTTTACGCCAAACAGTGCGCCGTGTGCCATGGCACCAACGGCGAGGGATTGGCGCGCGAAGATGGCAGCATGGTCTTTCCACCGCTCTGGGGTGAGCAGTCCTTCAACATCGGTGCCGGCATGGCGCGCACCTATACCGCCGCAGCCTTCGTCAAACGCAATATGCCCATCGGCTTTCATGAGCGCTTCCCGCTTGGCCAGGGAGGCTTGAGTGACCAGGAAGCAGTGGACGTTGCGGCGTGGTTCTCGCAGCAGCCGCGACCGGACTTCCCGGACAAGGTCAAAGATTGGCCAAACGGCGGCAAACCGGTCGACGCCAGGTACTGACGTTCTCGGCAGCAAGCCCCTCCAGTGGGGTGGGGCTTGTCCTGCGACAAGTGCCGAAGGCCTGCATGATCAGCAAGTTTATGCTTATATCATCATGCCGCCGGCGCTGACTGGCTCCTCCCGGACCGACTCACTAAGACTGACATGCACCACTCGACCCACGACATTCTGGCACCGGTTCCTGGTATCGCCCGCCAGATCCACAGCTTTCACTTCGGCCCCCGTGGTGCCGGCAAAATCTACATCCAAGCCTCGCTGCACGCTGATGAACTGCCGGGCATGCTGGTGGCCTGGCATCTCAAACAACGCTTGAGTGAGCTCGAATCCCAGGGCCTGCTGCAGCGTGAAATCGTTCTGGTGCCGATTGCCAATCCAGTGGGCCTGGAACAGGTATTGCTGGATGTACCACTGGGACGCTTCGAGTTGCAGAGTGGCGAGAACTTCAACCGCAACTTTGTCGATCTGAGCGACTCCATCGGTGATCAGATCGAAGCCCATCTGACTCAAGATCCTGAGCATAACGTTGCGTTGATTCGCGAATGCCTGCGCCGCCTACTGGACGCCCAGCCTGCGCATACACCGCTGCAATCGCAACGGTTGACGTTGCAGCGACTGGCTTGCGATGCAGAAATGGTGCTGGACTTACATTGCGATTTCGATGCAGTCGTCCATTTGTACACCACCCCGGAAGCCTGGCCGCAAGTCGAGCCGCTGTCGCGCTATCTAGGCGCCCAGGCCAGCCTGTTGGCTACCGACTCCGGCGGCCAGTCGTTCGACGAGTGTTTCACCCTGGTCTGGTGGCAACTGCAGCAACGCTTCGGCAAGCAATTCCCGATACCGCAGGGCAGCTTTTCAGTCACCGTCGAGTTGCGCGGCCAGGGGGATGTCAGCCACCCGCTGGCAGAGAAGGATTGCGCGGCGATTCTGGCCTATCTAAAGCGTTATGGGGCGATAGCCGGTGAGCCCACAAGCCTGCCAGGCCTGAGCTATGCCGCCACGCCACTGGCGGGGGTAGAGCCGGTAGCCACTCCACTAGGGGGATTGTTGGTGTTCCACGCACAACCTGGCCAGTACCTGGAGGCAGGACAGTTGATAGCGCAGGTCATCGACCCACTCAATGATCGGGTAACACCGGTACGCAATGTGCAGCCGGGACTGCTCTACGCCCGCTCTCTGCGCCGCATGGCGACCAGTGGCATGGTCATCGCCCATGTGGCGGGCAACCAGGCCTACCGCAGCGGTTACCTGTTATCGCCGTGACGTTTTGTTGGGCGCAGCGGACCTAGGCTACTGGCGCGGGAGGCGCTTCGTCTGGAAGCGTCGGCTCGCCCGGCTCCATTGGCTGATTTTCGCCGGGTTGCGGCTGGTCAGGCGTATCCGGATCGGGCTGGCCAGGCACACCGCCCGCTTGCACGCTATGCGGATGCGGATGGGCCAGCAGCGACCAGGCCATTACACCGATGTGATTTGGCTGCAACACGGCCAGCTTGGCACTGATGGTCGGGTCGAGTTTCATGGGCAACTCCTTGGCGTGATAACGCTCGCCAGGCCTGTTGCCTGGCGAAACAGTTCACCTAATAGGAGTCTGCCAGAGAAAAACAATTCCCTGATTTTATCGGATCAAGTGCGTGGCAGGGTGACACCGCGTTGCCCCTGGTACTTGCCGCCGCGATCCTTGTACGAGACTTCGCACTCTTCATCGGACTCCAGGAACAGCATCTGCGCCACACCCTCATTGGCGTAGATTTTCGCCGGCAAGGTCGTGGTGTTGGAGAACTCGAGTGTCACGTGACCTTCCCACTCGGGCTCGAGCGGGGTGACGTTGACGATGATCCCGCAACGGGCGTAAGTGCTCTTGCCCAGGCAGATAGTCAGCACATTACGTGGAATACGGAAGTACTCCACGGTGCGGGCCAAGGCAAAGGAGTTCGGCGGAATGATGCAGACGTCACTTTTGACGTCGACAAAGCTGCCGGCATCGAAATTTTTCGGATCGACGGTCGCCGAATTGATGTTGGTGAAGACCTTGAACTCGTCGGCGCAGCGCACATCGTAGCCGTAGCTGGAGACACCGAAGGAGATCAGGCGGTTGTCGCTCTCACCGCGCACCTGGCGCTCGACGAACGGCTCGATCATGCCGTGTTCCTGCGCCATGCGGCGAATCCACTTGTCCGATTTGATGCTCATGGCGGGTGTCCTGAAGTAACGAGGTGAAGAAATTCTGTGGCGCATCTTACCGGGCCTGGCGCCTGGTTCAAAGTTCCGTGCAGTGTCAGAGGTCGAATCCCCCGTGCGCTGGGGCTTTCAGCGGGGCGGACAGCACCGTCAGTCATGATTTGCGCGAAAGCTTAACAAGACCATTGGCACGTTCTGGAAAAAGGGTTAAGGTGACGCCACTGTGCTGCACGTGTCACTGAGAATATCTACCTGATGCAAGATCTCGATCAACCCATCTTCATGATTTTTCTGCCTCTTTGCACTCAGTCTCGACCAGGGCAATTCCTGAGTCGTAGTTAACTTCGTCCAAGGAGACAGACAATGTCCAATCGCCAAACCGGTACCGTTAAGTGGTTCAACGATGAAAAAGGCTTCGGCTTCATCACCCCACAATCCGGTGACGACCTGTTCGTACACTTCAAAGCCATCAAGGCTGACGGCTTCAAGAGCCTGAAAGAAGGCCAAGCGGTCTCTTTCATCGCTACCCGCGGTCAGAAAGGCATGCAGGCTGAAGAAGTAGAAGTTATCTAACTTCCGCTTTACAGCTTGAAAGAACCCCGCCCTTAACAGGCGGGGTTTTTTTATGCCTGCGATTCATCCTGTCGCCACATGGAATATTCACCCACTACGCCAGCGCGGCAGCCCATCACAGGCCACCGCCAGCACCCATTACAGCGCCCGGTACAATCTTATCAATCTTCGCTGATGGTGATGTTCGGCATCGCGGGTGCTGCGGCTTCCTGCAACACAATGCGCGCACCCACCTGACGAGCCAGCTCCTGGTAAACCATGGCGATCTGGCTTTCCGGCTCGGCAATGGCCGTCGGCTTGCCACTGTCGGCCTGCTCCCGAATCAGCATCGACAGCGGCAGCGAAGCCAGAAGCTCCACTCCATATTGCTCAGCCAGCTTCTCACCACCACCCTCACCAAACAGATGTTCGGCATGGCCACAATTGGAACAGATATGCACGGCCATGTTCTCGACCACACCCAACACCGGAATATTGACCTTGCGGAACATTTCCACGCCTTTCTTGGCATCGATCAGGGCGAGGTCTTGCGGGGTGGTAACGATCACCGAGCCTGCAACCGGAACCTTCTGCGCCAGCGTCAGCTGAATGTCACCGGTGCCTGGCGGCATGTCGATCACCAGATAATCGAGATTGTCCCAGGCTGTCTGCGTTACCAGTTGCAGCAATGCCCCAGAAACCATCGGCCCACGCCAGACCATCGGCGTGTTGTCGTCGGTCAGAAACGCCATGGACATAACTTCGACGCCATGAGCCTTGAGCGGAACAAACCACTTCTGGTCGCGGATCTGGGGACGGGTGCGCTCAGGAATGCCAAACATCACACCCTGGCTGGGGCCATAGATGTCGGCATCGAGGATACCCACCCGAGCCCCTTCGCGGGCCAGCGCCAGGGCGAGGTTGGCGGCGGTGGTGGACTTGCCCACCCCACCCTTGCCGGAGGCAACGGCAATGATGTTCTTGACGTTGGCCAGTCCCGGAATCTGCGCCTGGGCTTTATGCTCGGCAATCACACAGTTGATCTCAACCTGTGCCGAGACGACTCCGTCGATCCCTTCGATGGCGGTTTGCAGGACTTGCGCCCACCCGTTTTTGAACAGGCCGGCAGCATAGCCCAGTTGCAACTGGACATTGACCCGCTCACCCTGGATATCGATCGCTTGCACACAGCCGGCACTGACCGGGTCCTGGTTCAAATAAGGATCGGTGTATTGGCGAAGAACGGCTTCGACGGCTGCGCGAGTGACGGCACTCATGGAGACTCCCGTTATAAAGACTGAGTAAAACAGACCGCTATGCTAACCCGCTAAACATCTACAGATACGTCCATGGGGTGAAATAAATTTCCCGGCGTTTTATAGTGGCCGATCACCGTTTCATCTCAAGTAGCCAAAAAAGTAGCCGAGCCCCATGTCCGAGCAACGTAAGATTCTCGTAACCAGCGCCCTACCCTATGCCAACGGGTCGATCCACCTTGGTCACATGCTCGAGTACATCCAGACAGACATGTGGGTGCGCTTCCAGAAGCACCGTGGCAACCAGTGCACTTATGTCTGCGCCGACGATGCGCATGGTTCTGCAATCATGCTGCGTGCTGAAAAGGAAGGGATTACTCCTGAGCAATTGATTGCGGCCGTCCAGGCTGAGCACGCCGGGGACTTTGCCGACTTCCTGGTGGATTTCGACAACTTCCATTCGACCCACGCCGAAGAAAACCGCGAACTGTCGAACCAGATCTACCTCAAGCTGCGTGATGCCGGGCACATCGCTACTCGGTCGATTACTCAGTACTTCGACCCGGACAAGAAAATGTTCCTGGCCGACCGTTTCATCAAGGGTACCTGCCCCAAGTGCGCCACTGAAGACCAGTACGGCGACAACTGTGAAAAATGCGGTGCCACCTATGCCCCGACCGAACTGAAGAACCCCAAGTCGGCCATCTCCGGTGCCACTCCGGTTCTCAAGGATTCCCAGCACTTCTTCTTCAAGCTACCCGATTTCCAGGCAATGCTCGAACAGTGGACTCGCAGCGGTACGCTGCAAGACGCTGTCGCCAACAAGATCGCCGAGTGGCTGGATGCCGGCCTGCAGGAATGGGATATCTCCCGTGACGCGCCCTATTTCGGTTTTGAAATTCCGGGCGAGCCAGGCAAATACTTCTATGTATGGCTGGATGCCCCCATCGGCTACATGGCCAGCTTCAAGAACCTTTGCGCCCGTCGTCCAGAGCTGGACTTCGATGCGTACTGGAACAAGGACTCTACCGCCGAGCTGTACCATTTCATCGGCAAGGACATCGTCAATTTCCACGCGTTGTTCTGGCCCGCCATGCTCGAAGGTGCAGGGTTGCGTAAGCCGACCGGGATCAACGTGCACGGCTACCTGACCGTCAACGGCTCAAAAATGTCCAAATCCCGCGGCACCTTCATCAAGGCCCGTACCTACCTGGATCACCTGGCACCGGAATACCTGCGTTACTACTACGCCTCCAAGCTGGGCCGTGGCGTCGATGACCTGGACCTGAACCTCGAAGACTTCGTGCAGAAGGTCAACTCCGACCTGGTCGGCAAAGTCGTCAACATTGCCAGCCGTTGCGCAGGGTTCATTCAAAAGGGTAATGATGGCGTGATGGTCGAGGGCGATGCCGCGCCTGAGCTCACCGAAGCCTTCCTGGCCGCAGCGCCAAGCATTGCCGAGGCTTATGAAGCACGCGATTTCGCTCGCGCCATGCGCGAAATCATGGGTCTGGCTGACCGCGCCAACGCCTGGATCGCTGACAAGGCACCGTGGTCGCTGGCCAAGCAGGAAGGCAAGCAGGACGAAGTTCAGGCCATCTGCGCCCAGGGCATCAACCTGTTCCGCCAACTGGTCATCTTCCTCAAGCCGGTATTGCCAGTGCTGGCTGCCGATGCAGAGGCGTTTCTCAACGTTGCCCCGCTGACCTGGGACGACCACCTGACGCGCCTGGACAACCATCAGTTGAATCCATTCAAAGCGCTGATGAGCCGTATCGACCCAGCCAAGGTAGAAGCCATGACTGCCGCCAGCAAGGAAGACCTGGCCGCCAGCCAGACATCCGTAGCGACTGGCAACGGCGAACTGAGCAAAGACCCGTTGTCGGCAGAGATCGACTTCGACACCTTCGCTGCAGTCGACCTGCGCGTGGCCCTGATCCTCAAGGCTGAAGCCGTCGAAGGTGCCGACAAGCTCTTGCGCCTGACCCTGGACATCGGTGACGAACAACGCAACGTCTTCTCGGGCATCAAGTCGGCCTATCCAGACCCCGCCAAGCTCGAAGGGCGCTTGACCATGATGATCGCCAACCTCAAGCCGCGCAAAATGCGTTTTGGCGTTTCCGAAGGCATGGTCATGGCTGCAGGCCCTGGCGGCGAAGAAATCTACCTGCTCAGCCCTGATAGCGGTGCCAAGCCGGGCCAGCGCATCAAGTAAGCAAGTCCCCCAGCCCCGGACGAATAAGTCCGGGGCGTTCTATTCCTCGCGTCATTGCCGGATAATGGCGAACAGCCCCCGGCATTGTGCATCTCCATGAGCGAATTCATTCTGGCCCTGATCAGCGCCGCGCTGGTCAACAACCTGATCCTGCATCAGGGACTGGCCATCGACCCTGCGCTTCGATTATCGGCTGACCAATCGCGTCGTCGACTCCACGCCCTGGGACTGGCCACGCTGGTGTTGCTGGTACTTACCAGCAATATTGGGCAACTGCTGTATCGCTACGTCCTGCAACCCTTGCAGTTGGGTTACCTTCACGTTTTCATCCTGCTCCCCCTTTGCGTACTGCTGATCGAGCCTCTGCTGGCCGGACTGTCCCGCACACTGCCGAAACTACCCTTCAGGGGACTAATGCCGCTACTGCTGGGCAATGTGGCACTGCTAGGCTTGGGCCTGCAGTTGATCCAAGGCGACTATGGCGCGCTGCAGACCCTCGCTTGGAGCCTGGGTGGTGGGCTGGGATTCTGGCTAGCCTTGAGTTTGTTCGCCGACCTGCGTGAACGCAGTGACAACGACTCCATTGCACCAAGCTTTCGCGGCCTGCCGGTGGAGCTGATCGGAGCGGGCGTAATGGCCTTGGCGTTTCTCGGTTTCAACGGATTATTTACCTCATGAGTCTGATTCAACGCATCGACGCCTTACTCCCGCAGACCCAATGCGGCAAGTGTGGCCATCCTGGGTGCCTGCCTTATGCACAGGGCATGGCCGAGGGCGAGGCGATCAACAAGTGTCCGCCTGGTGGCAGCGAAACCATTGCCGCGTTAGCCAAGCTTCTTCAGGTGCCGATCACCGCTCTGGATCCTGAACGCGGCAGTGCCCCGCCCCAGGTCGCCTATATCCGCGAGGCGGAATGCATCGGTTGCACCAAATGCATACAGGCCTGCCCAGTAGACGCCATTGTCGGTGCAGCAAAGTTGATGCACACCGTTATCCGCACCGAGTGCACCGGCTGCGACTTGTGCGTGGCTCCCTGCCCGGTTGACTGCATCGACCTGCTTCCCTTGAGCATAGACAGCGGCATCATCGCGGTTGTCGGCGGCATGGCTCACGACCCTCAGGCGCTGGCGGCACGCAACAGCAAGCGTAACCACGCCCGGCGCCGCTTTGAGCTGCGCAACAGTCGCTTGCAAGGCGAAGAAGAACGAAAACAAGCCGAGCGCGCCGCTCGCACTCGACCTGCCGCCCCCAGCACCAGCGCTGCACAGAACAGCACCAGCGATGACCCGATCAAAGCAGCCATCGAACGTGTCAAGGCGCAGAAAGCCGCCGCTGCTGATGCGGCGTTGAAAAAAGCCAAGATTGCGGCGGCAATGAGCCGAGCGCAGTTGAACAAGGCCAGAACTGCCTTCGGTGAGGCGCCGAGCGAAGCACAATTGACCCAATTAACGGAGTTGGAGCTGGAGGCCGAACAAGCCCAGGCGACATTAATGGCTTTGCTGGCGGTTACCTCCCATGCCAGTCACTGATATCAGCGAGCGCCTGCGCAGCACCATGATGCTGGTGCTGCTGGCATGCCTGCCCGGGGTGCTGACGCTGCTTTGGCAGCATGGCTGGGGCACGCTGTTCAATTTGATCCTGTGTACAGCCAGTGCACTCGCCAGCGAAGCATTGCTGCTGAAGCTGCAACAGCGACCGGTGCTGATCGCGCTCAACGACGGTAGCGCATTGGTCAGCGCGACCCTGCTTGCAGTCGCCTTGCCCGCATACGCCCCCTGGTGGGTGCCGGTCGTCGCTAGTGCCAGTGCCATTGCCCTGGGCAAACATCTGTACGGCGGCGTCGGCAAGAACCCCTTCAACCCCGCCATGCTCGGCTATGCAGTGGTGCTACTGACCTTTCCTCAACACATGACCCAATGGCCGGGCGCGCAGTTGCTCGACGCAGCGACAAGCCTGCAGCATGTATTCGGCCTGAGCGGCAACGCACAAGCCGATGCCTGGAGCCAAGCCACGATACTTGATGGCTTGCGCAACAATCGCAGCCTGACCATGGACGAACTGTTCAACAGCCACGCAGGATTCGGCCAACTAGGCGGCAGAGGCAGCGAATGGGTCAACCTTGCCTTTTTGCTTGGGGGCTTGCTGTTGCTGCAACGCAAGGTCTTCAGCTGGCAGGCCCCAGTGGGCTTGCTGGCAAGTCTATTTATTGTCAGTCTGCTTTGCTGGAACGGAACAGGCTCGGACTCCAATGGATCTCCGCTGCTCCACCTGTTCAGCGGCTCGACCATGCTCGCGGCGTTTTTTATCGCCACCGAACCGGTTTCCGGACCCAGGTCCCCGCAAGCCCGCCTGCTGTTTGGTATTGGCATGGGGATTCTGATCTATTTGATTCGCACCTGGGGTAGTTACCCAGACGGCACGGCGTTCGCGGTGCTATTGATGAACCTGTGTGTACCGGCACTTGAGCGCTGGGCCGATCGGCGCAATGCGGTGACCCCGTGAACAGTTCTTCGATTCGTACAGCCGCGATGCTGGCGCTGGTTGCTGCAGCAAGCCTTGGCAGCAGCATGCTCTGGCAACACTTCAGCGCATCCGATGTAAGCAAAGCCGAACAGAAACTCAAAGCGCAAACCTGGCTCAGTGTTCTGCCAGAGGAAACCTACGACAACCAGCCTTTGCAGCTCCCACTGGTATTGAGTAGCCCCTCCCTGGAGCACAGCCAGCTATTGGCAGGCTATCGTGCCACGCTTGGCGCAAAGCTCAGCGCCGTGGTACTGCACAGCCAGGTCCAAGGTTACGCCGGCAAACTCGAGTTGTTGATCGCTATCGATCCTCAGGGACGTCTTATTGCCAGCAAGGTAATTCGCCAGCAGGAAACCCCTGGTCTTGGCGGTAAGTTGGTCGAACCGGGCAACCAATGGCTACAAGGCTTCAACGGTGCCAATCGCCATAGCACTGCCGACGCCGCATGGGCACTCAAACGCGACCATGGGCAATTCGATCAGTTGGCAGGTGCTACGGTGACCTCACGTGCAGTGATTCACGCAATTCATGACGCCCTACGCTACTTCGACGAACATCGTCCGCAGTTGCTGGAGGAAGGGCGCGATGAGTAAACATTGGTTGACCGCGGTGAGCCTGGCACCGTTGCTGGGCGCCACGCAGACGCTGCTCAACGCCTGCGCGATCGCAGGCCTGAGTGTATTGCTGATCGCCTTGCATCAAGTAGCCATGGGTGCGTTGCGACGCGCGCTAAAAGACCGCAGCAGATTGCTGGCGAGCGTGTTGTTGGCAGCCACACTCGTTACCTGCCTGGACCTGAGCCTGCGTGCCTGGGCCTTGCCTTTACACCAGGCATTGACCCCCTATCCAATGTTGATCGCCGTACAATGCCTGGTATTCGAGCACGCGCGCACCGACAGACAGCACTGGCGGCAAACGGCCAGGTTGCTCGGTGGATTCATCCTCCTCTGTACAGCCCTGGGAGCTACTCGGGAGTTGGCTGGATGGGCTGGATTACGTCTGGCGACGCTGCTACCCGGTGCACTTTTTCTGTTGGGCTTGTTACTGGCCCTGTACAACAGGGCTTGCCTGTCGCGAGCCCCCTTACGTCGTCAAGGAAAGCGTTGACCCCATGAATGCTGCCAAACGCCTGGAAATATTTCGCAGGCTGCATGAAGACAACCCGGAACCCAAGACAGAGCTGGCCTATTCCTCACCCTTCGAGTTGCTGATTGCAGTGATTCTTTCAGCCCAGGCTACCGATGTCAGTGTGAACAAGGCGACGGCCAAGCTCTATCCAGTGGCCAACACCCCGGAGGCTATTTATGCCCTGGGTGTCGATGGGCTTTCGCAGTACATCAAGACCATCGGCCTGTACAACAGTAAGGCTCGCAATGTAATCGAGACCTGTCGCTTGCTGGTGGAACAACACGGCAGCCAGGTGCCGCAAACCCGCGAGGCACTTGAAGCGTTACCCGGGGTCGGTCGCAAGACCGCCAACGTAGTGCTCAACACCGCATTCAGGCAACTGGCGATGGCGGTGGACACGCACATCTTCCGCGTCAGTAACCGCACCGGCATTGCGCCAGGCAAGACCGTGCTTGAGGTTGAGAAGGCGCTGATGAAATTTGTGCCTAAAGCTTACCTGCTCGATGCTCATCACTGGTTGATTCTGCACGGACGCTACGTATGCCTGGCGCGCAAGCCCCGCTGTGGCAGTTGCCGAATAGAAGATCTGTGTGAATACAAGCAGAAAACCTCCGACGATTGAGGCGATAGTGAGAATGGTGCTCACTCGATTGAAAAAATCTTTTTTACCCGCTCATGAAATCTCGCTATAAGGTGCGCAAATGGCCTTTAGGCTTGGAGTGACATATGAGCACCGTTAAAGAAGACCTGGATGTAGATGAAGAAGTCTCTTCTGTTGAGTCAGACGATGTGGAACCGACTGTCGAAGTAGCGAAAATCAACCTCAGCAAGCGCCGTACCATTGATAACCTGCTGGAAGAACGTCGCCTGCAGAAACAGTTGGCTGATTATGATTTTGACCTCTAACGATCCGATATTAAATTGCCATTAACTCCAGGCAGTTCAACAGTAGATGCTGCGACAAAGCCTCCTTCATGGAGGCTTTGTCACGCTTGATACCGTCAAAGCAAGCCGTTGCGCTGTGCCAACTCGATCAGATCAACCAGTGATCGTGCGTTTAGTTTCAGCAGCAGGCGAGTCTTGTAGGTGCTGACTGTCTTGTTGCTCAAGAACATGCCATCTGCAATTTCCTTGTTCGTCTTACCTCGCGCCAGTTGCTGCAGCACCATCATTTCTCGCCCAGACAGGCGCTCGACCATGTCTGCCTCACTCGCCCCTCCCAGGTTGGTGCGCACCGAATGCAAGGCCTGGTTCGGAAAGTAGCTATAGCCAGAGAGCACCGCCTTGATTGCACTGAGCAGCTCAGTCAGGTCCTGCTGCTTGCAGACGTAACCAGCAGCACCTGCCTGCATGCAGCGCATCGAAAAATGTCCTGGCGCCTGTGAGGTCAGTACCAGAACTTTGGCTCCCGGGCAGGTGATGGTAAGTCGGGCAATGACTTCAAGTCCGTCAAGCTTGGGAATACCGATATCAAGAATGACAATATCCGGATCATGTTCCCGTGCCAGCTGTAATGCGTCCACGCCATTATCCGTCTCCGCGATGACTTCATAACCATGCCGTTCCATCAGCATACGTACCGCCAGGCGAATGACCGGATGATCATCCACGATCAGCACTTTATTCATGGGCAGATCCAATTGTTCGCTATTCGATTTTTTTTGAGCTCGCACAATAGCCTAGTCACAAGACATATTGTATTGCGACACCCGCGAGCAAATGCACACAAAGATAAAACCTACGCCTAATGAGGATTAGTCCTACAAAATACTTAAACCTAGGCACTCGATGCTTTTCCAGCAGTGCCTCTTGGAGATACAAAAGCAAACGTCACAGCTCAAAATAGCACTTGGACAAGTAAATATCTTCGGTCTCAAACCCTTTAGACGTGCAGGAAATTTCCTTTAAATTGGATCGATATGTTCCGCACACTTCAAGTAAAAGAAAAGCCGGGCAATAAGTACCCACCCAGAAACCCGACCGAGTGCCAGGCCGCTTAACTTCCCGAAAACATACAACTCGACTGGAAATGCCAAGGACGAGGAAAGCACTATGAGCAATGCCGAGCCTAGAAGCCCATTGACCATCATTGCAATATTCGCCGGAATTATCGAAGCATCGGCACTTGCCTCATTACCTTTTCTGAGTGAAGAAAGCCAAACGACCTACACCTGGTTTCTAGTGGGCTTCCCATTTTTTCTTACTGTTCTTTTCTTTCTAACGCTGAACTTCAACTACAAATCCCTCTACTTGCCTTCCAATACCGATGCCGGGCCTTCCCTCCCACCCCATCTCTCAACAGATTCTGCTTTGGCCATAGATGCATCGATAGGCGACCCGATCGTGCCGTCGATGCAAGTGCAAATGGATGAGATATCTAATGAGGCCCAGGAAGATGCCGATACACAATTTGTTCGACGGAGCGAAAAATCACCGCAATGTGTACAGGCACGGGTAACCATTACCTTGAGTGGAGCGCGGGCCAATCAACTGTTCGAACACTTTGCGACCCACGCACTTAAACAGGTGCAATTTCAAGGCAGCACATGGACGCTCTACAACATGGAAACAGGAACTCGCACAACCCTTACAACTCAATCATTCGACAGATAAAAAAAAACCCCGGGCATGCCCGGGGTTTTCTTTCAAATAGCCATTCAGATTAACGAACGGCCTTTGTTTGCAGCAATACGCATGCGCAACGCGTTGAGCTTGATGAAGCCTGCCGCATCTGCCTGATTGTAAGCGCCACCGTCTTCTTCGAAGGTTGCGATATTGGCATCGAACAGGGAGTCGTCAGACTGACGGCCAGTGACAATCACGTTGCCCTTGTACAGCTTCAGGCGAACAACACCATTCACGTTTACCTGGGAAGCGTCGATCATCTGTTGCAGCATCAGACGCTCCGGGCTCCACCAGTAGCCGGTGTAGATCAGGCTGGCATACTTGACCATCAGTTCGTCTTTCAAGTGAGCGACTTCACGGTCCAGGGTAATCGACTCGATTGCCCGGTGCGCGCGCAGCATGATGGTGCCGCCTGGGGTTTCGTAGCAGCCACGGGACTTCATGCCGACATAGCGGTTCTCGACGATGTCCAGACGACCGATACCGTTTTCGCCACCAATGCGGTTTAGCGTAGCAAGCACAGTGGCTGGCGTCATTTCAACGCCATCGAGGGCGACGATGTCACCGTTGCGGTAGGTCAGTTCGATATAGGTAGGAACGTCAGGCGCGGCTTCCGGCGACTTGGTCCACTTCCACATGTCTTCTTCGTGTTCGGTCCAGGTATCCTCCAGCACGCCACCCTCGTAGGAGATGTGCAGCAGGTTGGCGTCCATCGAATAAGGCGATTTCTTCTTGCCGTGACGCTCGATTGGAATGCCGTGCTTCTCGGCATAATCCATGAGCTTCTCGCGGGACAGCAGGTCCCACTCACGCCAAGGAGCGATGACTTTAACGCCTGGCTTGAGTGCATAGGCGCCCAGTTCGAAACGTACCTGGTCATTACCTTTGCCGGTAGCACCATGGGAGATGGCATCGGCGCCGGTTTCGTTGGCGATTTCGATCAGGCGCTTGGCGATCAGCGGACGAGCGATGGAGGTACCCAGCAGGTACTCTCCTTCGTAAACGGTGTTGGCACGAAACATCGGGTATACGAAGTCACGCACAAACTCTTCGCGCAGGTCATCGATGTAGATTTCTTTCACGCCCATCGCCTGAGCCTTGGCGCGGGCCGGTTCGACCTCCTCGCCCTGCCCCAGGTCGGCAGTGAAAGTCACCACTTCACAGTTGTAGGTATCCTGCAGCCACTTGAGAATCACCGAAGTATCAAGGCCGCCGGAATACGCCAGTACGACCTTTTTTACGTCCGCCATGCCATCACTCCACGGGGTTGTACGGAAAACCGTCGATTCTACCGACCTTGCAGAATAATTTACAGTGGGGCGACAGCTTGTGACGACAAAGCGACAGGAACTGTCGAGAGCGCGACGGACGGTCGCAGCTCAAGACTTGGCTGAAGGTTTGCCAGGGTCAATTTGTGCTGCCGGGTTGACGCGAGGCTCAGCGGCTTTTTCGGCAGCGGTCTCAACCGCTGTCACGCGATCGAGCTGAATGTTCACCCGGCGATTGCGCGCACGGTTGGCAGCTGAATTGTTGGCCGCCAGCGGATAGCGCTCACCATGAAAGCGTACCCTGATCTGGTCTTCAGCGATGCCATGCGCCTTGAAATATTCCATCACTGCCAGGGCGCGGCGCCGGGACAGGTCGCGGTTGGTCAGACGGTTGCCACTGTTATCGGAGTGCCCATCGATTTCGATCCGGTTGACCGTAGGGTCGGCCTTGAGGAACGCCAGGATAATGTCCAGGCGTGCTTTGGCACTGGCATCCAGTTCAATACCGCCCCCGGGAAAACCTACCCGTGCCTGACGAACCTGGTCATAGTTCATCGGTAACAGCTTGGCTGTACAAAGCTGGTAGTCACCGTACGCCTTGCTGAATTTCACCGGCAACAAGCGGACCTCCATCGCCCGTCCGGCTTCGCCTGCATGGTTGCGAACCACGGTGCTGCGTCCGTCGAGCAGACCGTTGATCAGACGGCTGGCCTGGCCCTGGGTACTGGTAAACAGCACGCCGCTGCGCGCCATGCGTACCGATCCCAGGTTGATATCGCCGCGCCCCGGCTGCCACGGCGCCGCAGCAGCGAGCAACGCAGCTGAGCCGCTACCCAATACATTGCTGCTTGAGCGCAATTGAAAAGTGGCTTGCTCACCGGCACGGCGCACGAACTCACCGCTGCCGAAATCGGCAACCGGTTGTACCAGACGGCATTCGAACTGATCACCTTCGACCTTCCACTCAATATTCTCCAGACGAGTCTGGAAAGTGAGTGCCGTCGCAGGCAAGCAGGCAAACACACTGAGCAGGGCTAGATAACGCTGGCGCACGGGCGGCTCCACAGATTTTCACGGTCTACCCGCAGGCTATCGGTCAAGCGCGGCAAAACTTGATAGCGAGTGCTCACCCCCCGCTTTTCCGGTAGCATTCACCCTGAGTACGACCCGCCTGGAATCCCCAATGTCCGACCGCCTGACCCTCCTGCGTCCCGATGACTGGCACATCCATCTTCGCGATGGTGCTGTGCTGCCCCACACCGTTGGCGATGTTGCGCGCACCTTTGCTCGCGCAATCATCATGCCCAACCTGGTCCCGCCAGTGCGCGATGCTGCCGAAGCCGGCGCCTATCGTGAGCGCATTCTGGCCGCTCGCCCGGCCGGTAGCAGCTTTGAACCGCTGATGGTGCTGTACCTGACCGATCGCACCCAACCCGAGGAAGTCCGCGCAGCCAAGGCCACCGGTTTCGTGCATGCGGCCAAGCTCTACCCGGCTGGCGCCACGACCAACTCCGATTCTGGTGTCACCAGCATCGACAACATCTTCCCCGTACTCGAAGCCATGGCCGAAGTCGGCATGCCGCTGCTGGTACACGGTGAAGTAACGCGTAGCGAGATCGATGTGTTCGACCGCGAGAAGCTGTTCATCGACGAGCATCTGCGTCGCGTCGTCGAGCGCTTCCCGACCCTGAAAGTGGTGTTCGAACACATTACTACCCGTGAAGCTGTGCAGTTCGTCAACGAGGCCCCGGCCAACGTCGGCGCGACGATCACCGCCCAGCACCTACTGTATAACCGCAACCACATGCTGGTTGGCGGGATTCGGCCGCACTTCTACTGCCTGCCGATCCTCAAGCGCAACACCCATCAGGTGGCCTTGCTGGACGCAGCTACCAGCGGCAGCAGCAAATTCTTCCTCGGCACCGATTCGGCACCCCACGCCCGTCACGCCAAGGAAGCTGCCTGCGGCTGTGCCGGCTGCTACACCGCCTATGCGGCGATCGAGATGTACGCCGAAGCGTTCGAACAACGCAATGCGCTGGACAAACTCGAAGGTTTTGCCAGCAAACACGGCCCTGACTTCTATGGCCTGGCGCGCAATACCGACACCATTACTCTGGTCCGCGAAAGCTGGACCGCCCCAAGCAGCTTGCCGTTCGGCGAGCAGACTGTTATCCCGCTGCGCGCCGGTGAGCAACTGCGCTGGCGCCTGCTGGAGGAAACTGCGTGAGTGAAGATCTGTACGACGACCAGGACGGTCCAATCGGTGGCCCTCGCCACCCAATGGCAGAACGCTTTCGCGGCTACCTGCCTGTAGTAGTGGACGTGGAAACCGGTGGCTTCAATTGCGCCACCGATGCCCTGCTGGAAATCGCAGCGGTGACCATCGGCATGGATGAAAAAGGCTTCCTGTTCCCGGAACACACCTATTTCTTCCGTGTCGAGCCTTTCGAAGGCGCCAACATTGAACAGGCGGCGCTGGAGTTCACCGGTATCAAGCTAGATCACCCACTGCGCATGGCTGTGGGCGAGGAGTCGGCCCTGACCGATATCTTCCGCGGCGTACGCAAGGCACTGAAGGCCAATGGCTGCAAACGGGCAATCCTGGTTGGCCACAACAGCAGCTTCGACCTTGGTTTCCTCAACGCAGCCGTTGCGCGCAACGACATGAAACGCAACCCGTTTCATCCGTTCTCCAGCTTCGACACTGCAACCCTCGCTGGCCTTGCCTATGGTCAGACAGTGCTGGCCCGCGCCTGCCAGAGTGCCGACATCGACTTTGACGGTCGTGAAGCCCACTCAGCTCGTTACGACACCGAAAAAACCGCCGAACTGTTCTGCGGTATCGTCAACCGCTGGAAAGAAATGGGCGGCTGGCACGACTTCAACGACTGATGCCCGCGTCTGCAGGCCATAAAAAAACCGGCCATATAGGCCGGTTTTTTTGTGGCTCGCTTTTACAGCTTGCCGGCGTTTTCGCTCAGGTAAGCAGCAACGCCTTCTGGCGATGCGGTCATGCCTTTGTCGCCTTTTTTCCAGTTTGCCGGGCAAACTTCGCCGTGCTCTTCGTGGAATTGCAGAGCATCGACCAGACGCAGCAGCTCGTCCATGTTACGACCCAGTGGCAGGTCGTTGATGATCTGCGAACGAACTACGCCTTTGTCGTCGATCAGGAACGCGCCACGGAAGGCTACGCCGCCTTCGGATTCAACGTCATAGGCCTTGGCGATGTCGTGCTTCATGTCAGCAGCCATGATGTATTGCACCTGACCAATGCCGCCGGCATTGATCGGGGTGTTACGCCAGGCGTTGTGTGTGAAGTGCGAGTCGATCGAAACGGCGATCACTTCAACATTGCGGTCACGGAAATCAGCCATGCGATGATCCAGAGCGATCAGCTCGGACGGGCAGACGAAGGTGAAGTCCAGAGGGTAGAAGAACACCAGGCCGTACTTGCCCTTGATGGCCGAGGCCAGGTTGAAGCTGTCGACGATTTCGCCATTGCCCAGAACGGCTGGAACGGTGAAGTCCGGGGCAGTTTTGCCAACGAGTACGCTCATTAGATATCTCCTGATGGTTTGAAACACGCTGTGCAAGCCGGCATTAGCCAGCTGACAGTGCAAAGGCCGGCCATGATACACCGCCTTGCGCTACGCGCCGAATTTCAAGCAGCGATCTCCTCCCACCGTGCCATTGGTCGCTCTTGCTCACGGATCGGCGAATTGTGCTTTGACAAGCATTCTCATTAACATTAAGCTTCTTCGCATTGAGCCTTTACCAGTGATGGTCTGCCCTATGTATGTGTGTCTTTGTGTTGGTGTAACCGACGGACAGATCCGCGATGCGATCTATGAAGGATGCTGCAGCTACAAGGAAGTCCGAAATGCCACTAACGTGGCCAGCCAGTGCGGCAAATGTGCGTGCCTGGCCAAGCAGGTTGTGCGTGAAACCCTGACTGATTTGCAATTGAGCCAGGCTGCACTGCCCTACCCTGTAGAATTTACTGCAGCGTAAAACACCCTATTCCAAGAACCGGACCTAGTGTCCGGTTTTTTTATGCCTGTAATTCAATAAGTTAGGCTTAAAACGCGGAACACAAACATTCTTATTCCGATTAATTTTTATTTATTATTCAATAACTTAGGTTTGACAGTCGTAGTTACCGGGCTCAAACTCTTGCTTATAGGCACACTTATAGGGCGGGACCCCATCATGAAAGGCGACGTTAGCGTCATCCAGCATCTCAACAAGATCCTCGGAAACGAGCTGGTCGCAATCAACCAATATTTCCTGCATGCGCGTATGTACGAAGACTGGGGTCTGGAAAAGCTCGGCAAGCACGAGTACAAGGAATCCATCGACGAAATGAAACACGCTGACAAACTGATCAAGCGTATTTTGTTTTTGGAAGGCATCCCCAACGTTCAGGACCTGGGCAAGCTGTTGATCGGCGAGCACACCAAGGAAATGCTTGAGTGCGACCTGAAGATCGAGCAAAAAGGCCTGATCGACCTCAAGGCAGCTATCGCTCATTGTGAAACGGTCGGTGACTTCGGTAGCCGTGAGATGCTCGAAGACATCCTCGAATCTGAAGAAGAGCACATCGACTGGCTGGAAACCCAACTGAGCCTGATCGACAAAGTCGGTCTGGAAAACTACCTGCAGTCGCAGATGGGCGAATAACCTCTTTGTTTCAGGCCCAACAAAAAGCCCCGCATTGCGGGGCTTTTTGTTGCGCGAAGACCTGACTCAGGCCTTGGCAGCCTCAGCCTTGGCTGCAGCATCCTTGATCAGGGTCTGCAGTTCGCCGTTGGCAAACATTTCAGCCATGATGTCGGAGCCGCCAACCAGCTCACCGCCAACCCACAATTGTGGGAAGGTCGGCCAGTTGGCGTATTTTGGCAGGTTGGCGCGAATTTCCGGATTCTGCAGGATATCCACGTAAGCGAACTTCTCACCGCAACCCATCACGGCTTGTGCGGCCTTGGCCGAAAAGCCGCACTGCGGGGCATTCGGCGAGCCTTTCATGTAAAGCAGGATGGTGTTGTTAGCAATCTGCTCTTTGATTGTTTCAATGATATCCATGAAGCACCTCGCGGCTGAACTTTCCGACCTGGTTGTCGGCACGGTGTCGCATTGTATCGGAAAGCCGAGCGCGACGCTCGGCTCACCGACATCAGGCGGCAACCACCTGCACAGGCACACCATTGAGCGCCGCATTGCCCGACACCGCATCGTATTGATGCTCATCAGTCAGGTCGTTGGCGCTGGCGCCAGGCTGGCCCTGGGCAACGTCCATTCGCACCCCCGGACGAGCATGACCAAAGCCATGGGGCAGACTGGCCACCCCCGGCATCATGTCACAGCTGGCCTGCACCTCGACTTCCACTTCCCCGACCCGCGAGCTGATGCGCACCCGCTGGCCATCCTGTAACTGGCGGCTGGCGAGATCATCCGGGTGCATCAGCAACTGATGGCGCGGCTTGCCTTTTACCAAGCGATGGAAGTTGTGCATCCAGGAGTTGTTACTGCGTACATGGCGACGACCAATCAACAGCAGTTGACCTGGAGCCAACGGCTGTTGCCGGGCTAAGCGCTGCAAATCCTGCAGAATTACCTCGGGTGCCGCCTGCAGCCGTTGGTTAGCAGTCTTCAAGCGCAAGCCAAGGTTGGGTTGTAACGGCCCCAGGTCGACTCCGTGCGGATGCTGCTCCAGGCCCTGCAGCGACAACTTGAACGCGGATGCATCGCCATAGCGACCCTGGCGCAAACCAATATCGATCATTTGCGCCGGAGACACGGTCGGCTTCAGCGGCTTATCACTGATAGCAGAGAAGGCCTTGGCCAGGCCGACGAAGATCTCCCAGTCATGCAAGGCGCCCTCCGGTTTAGGCAGGACGGCCCGATTGAAACGACTGACGTTGCGAACCGCCAGCAAGTTGAAGGTGGCATCGTAATGATCGTTCTCCAACGCTGAAGTCGAGGGCAGGATCAAATCGGCGTAGCGCGTGGTCTCGTTGATGTACAGGTCGATACTGAGCATGAACTCGAGGCCATCCAATGCCCGCTCCAGCTGTCGGCCATTGGGCGTAGACAGCACCGGATTGCCAGCCACTGTCACCAGCGCCCTGACCTGCCCTTCGCCTTCGACCAGCATCTCTTCAGCCAACGCCGCCACCGGCAGCTCCCCGGCGTACTCGGGCAATCCCGAGACGCGGCTTTGCCAGACGTTGAAATGCCCACCCGAAGTCGTCGCCACCAGATCCACCGCAGGTTCGGTACACAGTGCACCTCCGACCCGGTCGAGGTTGCCGCTGACCAGGTTGATCAATTGCACCAGCCAATGGCACAAGGTTCCGAAGGACTGGGTAGATACCCCCATGCGCCCATAACAGACCGCTTTATCCGCGGCAGCAAAGTCGCGCGCCAACTGCCGAATCACCTGGGCATCGACACCGCACAAGGGGCTCATGGCCTCAGCATTGAAGGGCGCCAACGCCGCCTCTACCGTTTCCAGGCCATCCACCGGCAATGCCGAGGCGCGGGTCAGCCCTTCAGCAAACAATGTGTTGAGCAGGCCGCTGAGCAACGCGGCATCACCGCCCGGACGGATGAACAGATGCTGATCGGCAATGGCGGCCGTTTCGCTGCGCCGCGGATCGACCACCACCAGCTTGCCGCCACGGGCCTGAATAGCCTTGAGGCGCTTCTCGACGTCCGGTACGGTCATGATGCTGCCATTGGATGCCAGCGGGTTGCCACCCAGGATTAGCATGAACTCTGTGTTGTCGATGTCAGGAATGGGCAGCAGCAAGCCGTGGCCATACATCAGATAGCTGGTGAGGTGTTGTGGCAACTGGTCCACTGAGGTGGCGGAAAAGCGATTGCGGGTCTTGAGCTGGCCGAGGAAGTAATTGCTATGAGTCATCAAGCCATAGTTGTGCACGCTCGGGTTGCCTTGATAGACCGCCACCGCATTCTGACCATGTGCCTGTTGGACCGCCCAAAGCCTGCTTGCGGCCAGCTCGAAGGCCTCTTCCCAACTGATTGCCTGCCAACTGTCACCCACTCGCTTATGGGGCGCACGCAGTCGGTCCGGATCGTTCTGGATGTCCTGCAGGGCCACCGCCTTGGGGCAGATGTGGCCGCGGCTGAAGCGGTCCTGATGATCACCCTTGATCGAAGTGATGCGCGGGGCGGCATCGGGCTCATGGGTGACTTCCACGGTCAAGCCGCAGATGGCTTCACACAGATGACAGGCACGGTGATGCAAGGTCTTGTTCATGGCCACCTCTTGCTCGGGGGTCTGGGATGAAGATGACTATGAGCCCGGCCTTGCCTGCGCACCAGTGAGGTTTGTCGCGTGAATCTTCGCCCATCAGGCGCAGCGATTCGCCCCGCAGCCAGCAAGCGAGTTTGCCAAGGCGCTGGCAGGCAGTGTAAAACCCTGTGTAACGTATAAAAAAAGCTTCTATCCAATGGGTTACGACACTACCTAAGACATCGGTGACGAAACCCCCTCTTGGTATGGCGCGACATTTAATTATAGTATTGCGTCTTCCCCTAATTCGTCGCCCCGTGCGGCTTTCGCCGCAGGTCACTTCCGTTGTTTCAGAAAACCGGTATGACTGATCTGCGGTCTGTTGCAAAAAGGTAGTCAAAAATGAGCGCTAGGCACTTTCTCTCCCTGATGGATTTCACACCCGAAGAACTGCTCAGTGTGATCCGTCGAGGTATCGAGCTGAAGGACCTGCGTAACCGCGGCGTACTGTTCGAACCGTTGAAAAACCGCGTACTGGGAATGATCTTCGAAAAGTCCTCGACCCGTACTCGCCTGTCGTTCGAAGCCGGTATGATCCAGCTCGGCGGCCAGGCCATCTTCCTGTCGCCACGGGACACCCAACTGGGCCGTGGTGAACCGATCGGCGACTGCGCCATCGTCATGTCGCGCATGTTGGATGCGGTGATGATCCGCACCTTCGCCCATAGCACCCTGACCGAATTTGCGGCAAATTCCCGCGTTCCGGTCATCAACGGTCTGTCCGACGATTTGCACCCATGCCAGTTGCTGGCCGACATGCAAACCTTCCTCGAGCACCGTGGCTCGATCCAGGGCAAAACAGTGGCCTGGATCGGTGATGGCAACAACATGTGCAACAGCTATATAGAAGCGGCCATCCAGTTCGACTTCCAGCTGCGCATCGCCTGCCCGGCCGAGTTCGAACCCAATCCGCAGTTCCTGGCCCAGGCCGGTGGCCGCGTACAGATCTTCCGCGAACCGAAGGAAGCCGTACAGGGTGCCCATCTGGTGAGCACCGATGTCTGGACTTCCATGGGGCAGGAGGAGGAAACTGCACGCCGTCTGGCTTTGTTCGCGCCTTACCAGGTAACTCGCGAACTGCTCGACCTGGCAGCACCCGATGCCCTGTTCATGCACTGCTTGCCCGCCCACCGTGGCGAGGAAATCAGTATGGACCTGCTCGACGACCCCCGTTCGGTCGCCTGGGACCAGGCTGAAAACCGCTTGCATGCACAGAAGGCGCTTCTCGAATTTCTTGTTGAACCGGCCTATCACCACGCATGAGTCAACCTTTACTGCTTAACCTGCGCGAGCTCGCCTGTGGCTATGGCGAGCAGCGCATCGTCCAGAACCTCAACCTGCACCTGAATGCCGGCGACATTGGTTGCCTGCTGGGCTCCTCAGGCTGCGGCAAGACCACTACCCTGCGCGCCATCGCCGGTTTCGAACCGGTACACGAAGGTGAAATCCAGTTGGGTGGCGAGGTTATCTCCAAAGCCGGTTTTACCCTGGCACCGGAGAAACGCCGAATAGGCATGGTGTTTCAGGACTACGCGCTATTTCCACACCTGACCGTCGCCGAGAACATCGCCTTCGGTATTGCCAAGCATCCGCAACAGCGCCAGGTGATTGAAGAAATGCTCGAGCTGGTCAAGCTCGGCGGCCTTGGCAAACGCTATCCTCACGAGCTTTCCGGGGGCCAGCAGCAACGGGTTGCCCTTGCCCGCGCACTGGCACCCGAGCCACAACTGCTGCTGCTCGACGAGCCGTTCTCCAACCTCGATGTGGAGCTGCGCCGCCGCCTCAGCCATGAAGTTCGCGAGATTCTCAAAAGCCGTGGCACCAGCGCAATTCTGGTAACTCACGATCAGGAAGAAGCGTTCGCCGTGAGCGATCATGTCGGCGTCTTCAAGGAAGGCCGCCTGGAGCAGTGGGACACGCCATACAACCTCTACCACGAACCGTTGACCCCATTCGTCGCCAGCTTCATTGGCCAGGGCTATTTCATTCGTGGCCAGTTGACCAGTCCGGAATCGGTGCATACCGAGCTCGGTGAACTGCATGGCAACCGCGCCTACAACCTGACACCGGGAAGTGCCGTGGACGTGCTGTTGCGCCCCGACGACATCATTCACGCCCCGCATAGCGAGCTGAAGGCGCTGATCGTTGGCAAAAGCTTCCTCGGCGCATCCACCCTGTATCGACTGCAACTGCCCACCGGCAGCCAACTCGAAGCAATCTTCCCGAGCCACAACGATCATCAGGTTGGTAGCGATGTGGGAATTGAAGTGGCAGCGGACCACTTGGTGGTGTTTGCCGTGCCGGGCAGTGTCGCAGCGCAACTGCCGGCACTCGAGAACGGTGTTCGCCGCTATAGCTCGGCGGTTTGATCGACGACCTCATCGCGGGGCAAGCCCCGCGATGTTGTTAGAGCATCAAGGTTCCACTGGCCACACGCCTTGCGTGCCCGCCAATCTTCACACGATCCCCTTCCAAGCGACAGAACAAGGCCCCGCCCCGGCTCGAACACTGAAACGCTCGTAGCTCGGTCTTGCCCAGTCGATTCGCCCAGTACGGCGTCAAGCTACAGTGCGTCGAGCCCGTTACCGGGTCCTCGGGGATGCCTATTCCCGGGGCAAAGTAACGCGAAACAAAATCGTGGTCGATGCCCGGCGCCGTGACAATCACCCCGAGCCCCGGGAGTTGTGCCAAAGCGGCCATGTCCGGGGTGCAGGCCCGCAACACTTGCTCAGACTCGACCACCACCAACAGCTCCGCAGTTTTCCATACTTCCAACACTGGGCACCCCAGCGCCTCGGCCACCGGCACATTCTCGACCAATGGCTGCGGATCGCTACGTGGGAAATCCAGCAGCAGGCGCTCGCCCTCACGGGTGACACCCAAGGGGCCGGATCGGCTTTGAAACTGCAGCCGCTCACTGGGTTCTTTATAGACGTCGAACAACACATGGGCACTGGCCAAGGTTGCATGACCGCACAACGGCACTTCAGTGGTGGGCGTAAACCAGCGAATCTGCCAGCCTTCGGCGCGGGGAACGACGAACGCTGTCTCGGCCAGGTTATGTTCGGCGGCGATCTGCTGCATCAGCTCATCGGTGAGCCAGCTATCAAGGCGATAGACCATGGCCGGGTTACCAGCGAAGGGACGGTCGCTGAAAGCATCGACCTGATGGAATTCAAGCTGCATGGAACGACTCTCTCTGTGTGGCGGGCCGCAGAGCATGCCCTGTCGGTGCTGGCGGCCGACAGAGACAGAATCGTCCGATTTCGAGCATACAGATTTCAGCCGCGGGCAACGGCCGCGAATTTTGCCTGAGTGTGCTCGGCTAGCACCGCAGCCGCCAACTCCACCTCCAGGCCTCGGCGCCCGGCACTGACGAAAATTGTTTCAAAGGATTGAGCCGATTCGTCGATGAACGTGCGCAATCGCTTCTTTTGCCCCAGCGGGCTGATGCCACCGAGCAGGTAGCCTGTGGAACGTTGAGCGGCCGCGGGATCAGCCATTTCGCACTTCTTGACGCCCGCCGCATGCGCCAGGCCCTTCAGATCCAGACTACCGACGACGGGGACAACGGCCACCAACAACTCCCCCTTTTCACTGCTCGCCAACAAGGTCTTGAACACTCGTACCGGCTCAAGACTCAGCTTCTCGGCTGCTTCAAGGCCGTAGGACGCTGCTTTGGGATCGTGTTCATAGCTGTGGATTGTGTGTTCGGCACGAACTTTTTTCAGCAGATCCAGAGCGGGGGTCATGCGCGACTCCAAACAAATAGTTGAGTACTTTTCCGCCAGCTACTTTAGGGCAAAACCTGCGCATCATCCAACGCCCCTTAATGTCGCCAATAGTCAGATTATGAACGACGGTTCACTTTCGACCTTTGACATAAGCGTTTCTTGTCTATATTTTTTCGATTCTGAATATAGCTATGCCCCGATAAGGTGCATTTCCTGCCGCTGCCTGACTGAAATGGGGATTTCTGTCGGGTTTTTGTCGAGCGCTCACAGCGCCTCACAACAACAAGAACCGAGGTAACGAATGACGACTGCTCAGCGACAACCAACACTTTCAAGTCAGTGCATGGCCGAATTCCTCGGCACCGCGCTGCTGATCTTCTTCGGCACCGGCTGCGTCGCCGCGCTCAAGGTCGCGGGCGCCAGTTTCGGGTTATGGGAAATAAGCATCATCTGGGGCGTCGGCGTAAGCATGGCGATCTACCTGACTGCCGGGGTTTCCGGCGCGCATTTGAACCCTGCGGTGAGTATTGCCCTGTGGCTGTTCGCAGGCTTCGAAAAGCACAAGCTGCCCTTCTACATCATTGCCCAGATCGCCGGCGCCTTTTGTGGCGCCGCGTTGGTTTACACGCTCTACAGCAATCTTTTCTTCGATTTCGAACAAGCGCATCAAATGATCCGTGGCAGCCAAGCCAGCTTGGAACTTGCCTCGGTATTCTCGACCTACCCACACCCGTCACTGTCCACGACTCAAGCCTTTCTGGTCGAAATGATCATTACCGCGGTGTTGATGGCAGTGATCATGGCCCTGACCGACGACAACAACGGCCTGCCACGAGGCGCCCTGGCGCCACTGTTGATCGGACTGCTGATTGCCGTGATCGGCAGCGCAATGGGTCCCCTGACCGGTTTTGCCATGAACCCTGCTCGTGACCTTGGGCCCAAACTGATGGCATTCCTCGCTGGATGGGGCGAAATCGCCTTTACTGGCGGTCGTGACATTCCCTATTTCCTGATTCCGATTTTTGCGCCGATCATAGGAGCGATCCTTGGAGCCGCCCTGTATCGCGGCGTCATCGCCCGTAACCTACCGGTTGCCGAGAGCGACAACGCCCAGACCGACGCCAACCCTCAGGGCAAGACCCAGGCATCTTGATGCCGGATCGGCGAGCCCGGCTCGCGCTGCTCTGATAACCACCCTATTGAGTGCAAGGCCACCGACATGACAGACACCCACAACAAGAACTACATCATTGCCCTGGACCAGGGCACGACGAGTTCCCGGGCCATCATTTTCGACCGCGATGCCAACGTGGTAGGCACCTCGCAGCGTGAGTTCGCACAGCATTACCCGCAAGCCGGCTGGGTCGAGCACGACCCCATGGAAATTTTCGCCACGCAGAGCGCGACCATGGTCGAAGCGCTGGCCCAGGCTGGCCTGAGCCATGACCAGGTAGCCGCCATCGGCATCACCAACCAGCGTGAAACCACCGTGGTGTGGGACAAGGAAACCGGTCGGCCGGTGTACAACGCCATTGTCTGGCAATGCCGTCGCAGTACCGAGATCTGCGAACAGCTCAAGCGTGACGGGCTGCAGGAATACATCCGGGAAACCACTGGTCTGGTCACCGACCCGTACTTCTCCGGCACCAAGCTCAAGTGGATACTCGATAACGTCGAAGGCGCCCGCGAGCGCGCCGAGCGTGGCGAGCTGTTGTTCGGCACGGTCGACAGCTGGCTGATCTGGAAATTCTCCGGCGGCAAAGTGCATGTCACTGACTACACCAATGCCTCGCGCACCATGCTCTTCAACATCCATACCCTGCAATGGGATGAGAAGATGCTCGAAGTGCTGAACATCCCTCGGCAGATGCTTCCGCAAGTTTGCAGCTCGTCGGAAGTTTATGGCCGCACCAAGAGCGGCATTGCGATTGCCGGTATTGCGGGCGATCAGCAAGCGGCGTTGTTTGGACAAATGTGCGTGGAACCCGGCCAGGCCAAGAATACCTATGGCACCGGCTGCTTCCTGCTGATGAACACAGGCGACAAGGCGGTAAAATCCTCCCACGGCCTGCTGACTACCATCGCTTGCGGTCCACGTGGCGAAGTGGCCTACGCACTTGAAGGCGCTGTGTTCAACGGCGGTTCCACTGTGCAGTGGTTGCGTGACGAGCTGAAGATCGTCAATGACGCCCATGACACCGAATACTTTGCCAGCAAGGTCAAAGACAGCAACGGCGTCTATCTGGTGCCCGCCTTCACTGGCCTGGGCGCGCCCTACTGGGACCCTTACGCCCGTGGCGCATTGTTCGGCCTGACCCGCGGCGTGAAAGTCGATCACATCATCCGTGCCGCGCTGGAATCGATCGCCTACCAGACCCGCGACGTTCTCGATGCCATGCAGCAAGACTGCGGCGAGCGCCTGAGCGAACTGCGTGTGGACGGCGGTGCAGTGGCCAACAACTTCCTCATGCAGTTCCAGGCCGACATTCTCGGCACCTGCGTCGAACGTCCGCAAATGCGTGAAACCACAGCCCTGGGCGCTGCCTACCTGGCCGGTCTGGCCTGCGGATTCTGGAGCAGCCTGGATGAGCTACGCGGCAAAGCGATCATCGAGCGCGAGTTCAGCCCACAGCTGGATGAAGCGCAGAAAGAAAATCTGTATGCCGGTTGGCTCAAAGCTGTAGATCGTACCCGTGACTGGGAACCGCATGAGGAATAGCCGCTAGCTGCAAGCTGGAGCTACAAGCTGCAAGGGCAAGCTGATCATCTTGTGGCTTGCAGCTTGTAGCTTGAGCTGCTTTCATGGCGCAATTTGCCCGGCAGCCGCAAAGGACCGCCCATGAACCTCCCTCCACGCCAACAACAAATCCTCGAACTGGTCCGCGAGCGCGGCTATGTCAGTATCGAGGAAATGGCGCAGTTGTTTGTCGTTACCCCGCAAACCATCCGCCGTGATATCAACCAACTCGCCGAAGTGAATCTGCTGCGCCGTTACCACGGGGGCGCCGCTTACGACTCGAGCATCGAGAACACCGCTTACGCCATGCGCGCAGACCAGATGCGCGACGAAAAGCAGCGAATTGCCGAAGCTATCGCGGCCCAGATTCCTGACCACGCCTCATTGTTCATCAATATCGGCACGACGACCGAGTCGATCGCCCGTGCCCTGCTCAATCACAACCATCTGAAAATCATCACCAACAACCTGCACGTCGCCTCCATCCTCAGTGCCAAGGATGACTTCGAGGTGCTTCTGGCAGGTGGCAATGTCCGCCGTGACGGCGGCGTGGTTGGCCAGGCCAGTGTCGACTTCATCAATCAGTTCAAGGTCGACTTCGCTCTGGTAGGTATCAGTGGGATCGACGAGGACGGCAGCCTGCTGGATTTCGATTATCAGGAAGTACGGGTTTCCCAAGCGATCATTGCCAACGCCCGCCAGGTCATCCTCGCGGCCGACTCAAGCAAGTTCGGCCGCAACGCCATGGTGCGTTTGGGATCGATCAGCCTGATCGATTGCCTGGTCACCGATCACGCCCCTGTTCCAGCCCTCACCCAACTGCTCAACCAGCACAAGATCCGTCTGGAAGTGGTCTGAAAGCGCAGCTGCCACCGCTTGGGTGGCAGCGCACATGTTCGTAAATTTTCATTTATCTGTAATCTGATCAGTATTTTCTATTGAAAGCGACTGGCATGCGGCATTTCGTTGCGCTACTATTTTCGAAAATGAACATTGATGTTCAGAATCGATACTAGAGTTCTTGAGGAAGCCGCCCGTGCCGCAATCCAGCTTGTCATCGCCCCCCCTTGCCGACATCTATGACCTCGCCGTAATTGGCGGCGGCATCAACGGCGTCGGCATTGCCGCCGACGCGGCCGGGCGCGGGCTGTCGGTTTTTCTCTGCGAGAAAGACGACCTGGCAAGCCATACCTCGTCGGCCAGCAGCAAGCTGATTCACGGCGGCTTGCGTTATCTGGAACACTACGAGTTTCGCTTGGTGCGTGAAGCGCTGGCCGAGCGTGAGGTACTGCTGGCCAAAGCCCCGCATATCGTCAAGCCGATGCGCTTTGTGCTCCCGCATCGCCCGCACTTGCGACCCGCATGGATGATTCGTGCTGGCTTGTTCCTGTACGACAACCTGGGTAAACGCAAACAGCTCGGTGCTTCCCGCAGCCTGCGCTTTGGCCCCGGCAACCCGCTCAAGCCGGCAATCACCCGCGGCTTCGAGTACGCCGACTGCGCGGTTGATGACGCGCGACTGGTCGTGCTCAACGCCATGGCAGCCCGTGAAAACGGTGCCGATATCCGCACGCGCACCCGTTGCATCAGCGCTCAACGCGTTGATGGCGTATGGAACGTGGTGCTGGAACACGCCGATGGCAGCCAGAAATCGATTCGCGCCCGCGCGCTGGTCAATGCCGCCGGTCCATGGGTTGCAAAGTTCATTCAGGACGACCTCAAGCTCGACGCGCCTTATGGCATTCGCCTGATTCAAGGCAGCCACCTGATCGTACCGAGACTGTACGAAGGTGAGCACGCCTACATTCTGCAGAACGAAGACCAGCGCATCGTGTTCGCCATCCCGTATTTGGAGCGCTTCACCCTGATTGGCACAACCGATCGCGAATACACCGGTGATCCGGCCGAGGTCACGATTACCGAAGGCGAGACGGACTACCTGCTCAAGGTGGTAAACGAGCATTTCAATCATCAACTCAGCCGTGCAGACATCCTCCACACCTACGCGGGCGTACGTCCGTTGTGCAACGACGAATCCGACAACCCATCAGCTGTGACCCGTGACTACACCCTGGCGCTGTCCTCAAGCACCGGTGAAGCACCTCTGCTTTCGGTGTTTGGCGGCAAGCTGACCACCTACCGCAAGCTGGCTGAATCGGCCATGGGCCAACTCGCGCCTTTCTTCACCCAGATGCGTGGAAGCTGGACCGCCAGCGCCACGCTACCGGGAGGCGAAGACATGACCACCCCGCAAGCCCTCAGCGACGCCATCCTCGCCCGTTGCGGCTGGCTGCCAGCGGAAATCGCCAAGCGCTGGGCGCTCACCTACGGCACGCGGGTCTGGCGCCTGCTCGAAGGGGTTGACGGCCCCGTGGACCTGGGTGAAGCCATCGGCGGCGGCCTGTTCACTCGCGAAGTGGATTACCTGTGCAGTGAAGAATGGGCAGTCAGCGCTGACGATATCTTGTGGCGTCGGAGCAAACTGGGCTTGTTCACCAGCGCAGGGGAGCAACAGGCACTGCGCGATTACTTGCAACGCCTGGAATTGAATCGAGCACGCGCTCAAGCGGCCTGAAGTCAGCAAAGCATCGCGGGGCAAGCCCACTTCCCCTGAGTTCCGGGGGGAGCGGGCTGGCCCCGCGCCTCATTCGGCTTTCCGAACATTGCCACTCAAAGCATTCGGACATCCGGACAAGGCAGCCCGCCCCACGCTCGTCATAAAAGATTAATCCCTCGCTTTTACAGGCCCTTGTGATCGAAATCACGGCTTGGCACGACTCATGCTCTACACTCAGTACCCGAATGCGCAACGCTTCATTGCAGTGTTCGCTGAACGAAAGAGCCCGCCAACGGCTCCATAAAAAAAACAACGTCGAGGAAATTTTGATGCGTATCGTTCCCCACCTGTTGGGCGCAGCTATCACAGCTGCTTTGATCAGCACGCCAGTTGCAGCCGCCGAGCTGACCGGCACCCTGAAAAAAATCAACGACTCGGGCACCATTACTCTGGGGCACCGCGACGCTTCTATCCCGTTCTCTTACATCGCCGACGCATCGGGTAAACCCGTCGGTTACTCCCATGACATTCAGTTGGCTATCGTCGAGGCCCTGAAAAAGGACCTGAACAAGCCGGACTTGAAGGTCAAGTACAACCTCGTCACCTCCCAGACCCGTATTCCACTGGTTCAGAACGGTACCGTTGACGTCGAGTGTGGTTCGACCACCAACAACGTCGAACGCCAGCAGCAAGTGGCGTTCTCGGTCGGTATCTTCGAAGTCGGTACTCGTCTGCTGACCAAGGCCGAAGACGGCAAGCCGGAAAACGCCAAGTACAAGGACTTCCCTGACCTGGCGGGCAAAAACGTGGTAACGACCGCGGGCACCACTTCCGAGCGCATCCTCAAGTCGATGAACGCCGACAAGCAGATGAAAATGAACGTCATCTCGGCCAAGGACCATGGCGAGTCCTTCCAGATGCTCGAGTCTGGCCGCGCCGTTGCTTTCATGATGGATGACGCGCTGCTGGCAGGCGAAATGGCCAAGGCCAAGAATCCAAAGGGCTGGGCAATCGTCGGCACCCCTCAGTCCTATGAAATCTACGGCTGTATGGTTCGCAAAGACGACGCACCGTTCAAGGAAGCCGTCGACAAGGCCATCGTGGCCCTCTACAAGTCGGGCGAGATCAACAAGATCTACGACAAATGGTTCAATCAGCCAGTCCCACCAAAGGGCCTGAATCTGCAGTTCCCGATGAGCGACGAGCTCAAGGCACTGATCGCCAATCCTACCGACAAAGCTGCAGACGAAAAGAAGTCCTGATCCCCAGCTAGTTAGTGTCTAACCTTTCATCCGAGGGTGCCTTGCACCCTCGGATGCTCGAAGGTGCCCGTGAAACAACCGATCTGAGGGGAGATCCCGATGAATTACAACTGGGACTGGGGCGTATTCTTCAAGTCCACTGGCGTGGGCAGCGAGACCTATCTGGACTGGTACATCACCGGTCTGGGCTGGACCATCGCCATTGCCGTCGCCGCCTGGATTATCGCGCTGTCGCTGGGCTCTGTGCTCGGTGTCATGCGTACTGTGCCGAACCGTCTGGTGTCGGGTATCGCCACGTGCTACGTGGAACTGTTTCGTAACGTACCGCTGCTGGTGCAGCTGTTCATCTGGTACTTTCTGGTGCCAGACCTGCTGCCGGAAGGTCTGCAGGAATGGTTCAAGCAAGACCTTAATCCGACCACTTCGGCGCTCATCAGCGTAGTGATCTGCCTGGGCCTGTTCACCGCGGCGCGTGTTTGCGAACAAGTGCGCACCGGTATCCAGGCGCTGCCACGCGGCCAGGAAGCCGCCGCCCGCGCCATGGGTTTCAGGCTGCCGCAGATTTACTGGAACGTACTGCTGCCGCAAGCCTACCGGATCATCATTCCGCCGCTCACCTCAGAATTTCTGAACGTCTTCAAGAACTCCTCGGTGGCCTCGCTGATCGGCCTGATGGAGTTGTTGGCGCAAACCAAACAGACCGCCGAGTTCTCGGCCAACCTGTTTGAAGCCTTCACCCTGGCGACACTGATCTACTTCACCCTGAACATGAGCCTGATGCTGCTGATGCGCATGATCGAGAAGAAGGTCTCGGTACCCGGCTTGATTTCCGTGGGGGGCAAATAATGGACTTCAGTGGAATCATTCCGGCCCTGCCAGGGCTGTGGAACGGCATGGTCATGACCCTGCAACTGATGGTCATGGGCGTGATCGGTGGTATCGCGCTGGGCACCGTTCTGGCCTTGATGCGGCTGTCTTCGAGCAAGCTGCTGGCCAATGTTGCCGGTGCTTACGTCAACTACTTCCGCTCCATCCCATTGCTGTTGGTGATCACCTGGTTCTACCTGGCAGTGCCTTTTGTACTGCGCTGGATCACCGGTGAAGACACGCCAATTGGCGCATTCACCTCCTGCGTCGTGGCATTCATGATGTTCGAGGCAGCGTACTTCTGCGAAATCGTCCGGGCGGGCGTGCAGTCGATCTCCAAAGGTCAAATGGGCGCAGCCCAGGCCTTGGGCATGACCTACGGCCAGACCATGCGCCTGATAATTCTGCCCCAGGCGTTTCGCAAGATGACGCCGCTGCTGCTGCAGCAGAGCATCATCCTGTTCCAGGACACCTCGCTGGTCTACACCGTCGGTTTGGTCGACTTCCTCAACGCGGCACGTGCCAACGGCGACATCATCGGACGCTCCAACGAGTTCCTGGTGTTCGCGGGTGTTGTCTACTTTGTCATCAGCTTCTCCGCTTCCTACCTGGTCAAGCGTCTGCAGAAAAGGATAACCGTATGATCTCCATCAAGAACGTCAACAAATGGTACGGCGACTTCCAGGTTCTGACCGACTGTAATACCGAGGTCAAGAAAGGCGAAGTGGTTGTAGTCTGCGGTCCTTCGGGCTCGGGCAAGTCAACCCTGATCAAATGCGTCAACGCCCTGGAGCCTTTTCAGAAGGGTGACATCGTCGTCGACGGCACCTCGATTGCCGACCCCAAGACCAACCTGCCCAAACTGCGCTCGCGCGTTGGTATGGTGTTCCAGCACTTCGAGCTGTTCCCGCACCTGACCATCACCGAAAACCTGACCATTGCCCAGCGTAAGGTACTGGGTCGCAGCGAAGCGGAAGCAACCAAGAAGGGCCTGGCCCTGCTCGACCGCGTAGGCCTGAGTGCCCACGCTAAAAAGCACCCTGGGCAACTCTCCGGCGGCCAACAGCAACGGGTAGCCATTGCCCGGGCTCTGTCGATGGACCCGATCGTCATGCTGTTCGACGAACCAACGTCGGCACTGGACCCGGAAATGGTCAATGAAGTGCTCGACGTAATGGTCGAGCTGGCTCACGAAGGCATGACCATGATGTGCGTAACCCACGAGATGGGCTTTGCCCGCAAGGTTGCCAATCGGGTGATTTTCATGGACCAGGGCAAGATTATCGAGGACTGCCAGAAGGAAGCCTTCTTTGGCGACCCGACAGCACGCCACGAGCGTACCCAACACTTCCTCAGCAAAATCCTGCAACACTGAGGTGATGGCCCGCACCCTGTGCCGACGCAAGACGGACACAGGGTGCTGGTCGTACTAAGGCCACTGTGATGAAATGCGACCCTACGCTCTTTCGCCCAGCCAAGCCTGACCTTGCCGTGAAACCCCGCCTGATCCGACAACTGCTGATTCCGCCCTTGATCATCCTGCTGATGATCGGCCTGGGCATGGCTGGCTTCCTGATCAGCGAGCACAACGGCATTCGTAGCTTGAGCGAATCCGGCGAGCGCCAGCTTGAGCTGCACGCACGCGGCGTCGAAAGCGAAATCAGCAAATACACCTATCTGCCGAGCCTGCTGGAGCTGGAAAACAGCGTTTCCAGCTTGCTGACCGAGCCCGATGGCGATTATCGCCAGACAGTCAACGAATACCTCGAAGGTCTCAATCGGCGTAGTCGCAGTCGGGCGATCTTTGTGCTCGATACCACCGGCCGGGTCCAGGCCACCAGCAACTGGCGCGATGTCGACAGTTTCCTCGGTGAGGATCTGTCCTTCCGTGCCTATTTCCAGCAAGCCGTACGCGGCCAGCCTGGACGCTTCTACGGGATTGGCAGTACCACCGGTGAACCAGGCTACTATCTCGCCCACGGGCTGGAAGAACACGGCAAGATCATTGGCGTCGCAGTGATCAAGGTTCGCCTTGAAAACATGGAAGAGCGTTGGCAACGGGCGCGCCTGGAAGCCTTCGTCAGTGACGAAAACGGCATCATTATTCTTTCCAGCGATCCGGCCCGGCGCCTCAAGTCCGTGCGCCCGCTGACCCCGGAAATCAAGGAACGCCTGGCCCGCAGCCTGCAGTATTACTGGTGGCCACTCAATGAACTGCAGCCTTTGTCGCGCGAAACCTTGGCTGACGGCATCGAAAAACTCAGCTTTCCGGCCAACGCCGAGCTCGACGATGGCCATCGCGAAGTAGCTTTCCTGGCCCAGACCCGTCGGTTGAACGACACCCCCTGGCATTTCACCTTGCTTACTCCGCTGCAGGACCTGCGCCGCGAATCGATCATCCAGGGTGTACTGGTAGCAGTGGCCTTTGCCTTGTTGACCATTGTCTTGATTGCCTGGAACGAACGGCGCAAGGTTATCGCCACACGCCTTGCCGCACGGGAGGCGCTGGAGGAAGCCAACAGCCAGCTGGAGCGCAAGATCACTGAGCGCACTGCTGACCTGCGCGCCAGCAACGACCGTCTCAAGGGGCAGATTCGTGAGCGGCGCCAGGCCGAACAAACCTTGCGTCATGCCCAGGACGAGTTGGTCCAGGCCGGAAAGCTCGCGGCCATCGGCCAGATGTCCACCAGCATTGCCCATGAGTTGAACCAGCCATTGGCAGCGCTGCGTACACTGTCAGGTAATACTGTGCGCTTTCTGGAGCGTGGTGCCCTGGAAACCGCCAGTACCAACCTGCTCACCATGAACGATCTGATCGACCGCATGGGACGCATTACCGCCAGCCTGCGCTCGTTTGCCCGACGTGGCGAAGACAGCGGTCAGGCTTCGCTGGGCAAGGCAGTGGACGCCAGCCTGCAGGTGCTTGGCAACCGCATTGCCGGCTGCCACCTGAAGCTGCACAGCCAGTTCGACGACCACACGTTGGCTATCGATCAGACTCGCCTGGAGCAGATTCTGGTCAACCTGATTGGCAACGCACTGGACGCCATGGCCGCCCAGCCCAAACCAGAGCTGTGGCTCGAAGGCGAGTTGCAGGGCGACAAGTATCGCCTGCGGGTACGCGACAACGGTCATGGCATCGACGACGAAACCCGCAAGCACCTGTTCGAACCATTTTTCACCACCAAGCCGGGAGAGCATGGTCTGGGCCTGGGTCTGACCCTGTCCGCCAGCCTCGCCGCCGCTGCCAAAGGTAGCCTGAGTGTCGAGCACCCTGCCAATGGCGGCACGGCGTTCGTGCTTGCGCTGCCATTGGTCAATGCCCCTACAGAATCTGTCGAGCCCCTATGAATCAAGCGCCTCTTACCGTCCTGATCGTCGAAGACGACCCGCATGTGCTGCTCGGCTGCCAGCAGGCGCTGGCGCTGGAAGATATCGCCTGTGAAGGCGTCGGCAGTGCCGAAGAAGCCTTGCAACGCATCGGTGATGATTTCGCCGGCATCGTGGTCAGCGACATCCGCCTGCCCGGCATCGATGGCCTGGAACTGCTGAATCGCCTCAAGGCCCGGGACGCCAGCCTGCCCGTGGTACTGATCACCGGACACGGCGACATCGACATGGCTGTCGGAGCGATGCGCAATGGCGCCTACGATTTCATGGAAAAGCCCTTCGCGCCGGAGCGCCTGGTCGAAGTGGTCCGCCGCGCCTTGGAACAGCGTGGGTTGTCGCGCGAAGTTTTCGCCTTGCGTCGGCAGTTGGCTGAACAAAGTACCCTGGAAGGCCGGATCATCGGTCGCTCCCCCGCCATGCAGAACCTGCGTGATTTGATCGCCAACGTCGCCGACACCTCTGCCAACGTCCTGATCGAAGGTGAGACCGGTACCGGCAAGGAGCTGGTCGCCCGCTGCCTGCACGACTTCAGCCGCCGCCAGGGTCAACCTTTCGTTGCCCTGAACTGTGGGGGGTTACCGGAAAACCTGTTCGAAAGCGAGATATTTGGCCATGAGGCCAACGCCTTCACCGGAGCAGGCAAACGCCGTATCGGCAAGATCGAGCACGCCAATGGCGGCACGTTGTTTCTCGACGAAGTCGAAAGCATGCCGATCAACTTGCAGATCAAACTGCTGCGGGTATTGCAGGAGCGTACCTTGGAGCGTCTGGGCTCGAACCAGAGCATTCCTGTCGATTGCCGGGTCATTGCTGCCACTAAATCCGATCTCGATGCCTTGGGCCAAAGCGGACAGTTTCGTAGCGACCTGTACTATCGCCTCAACGTCGTAACCCTGGAATTGCCACCGCTGCGCGAGCGTCGGGAAGATATCCTGCAATTATTCGAACACTTTCTGCAGTTGTCGTCATTGCGCTTCGATCGAGAAATCCCGCAGTTGGACAGCCAGACCTTGTCGCGCCTGATGGCCCACGACTGGCCGGGCAACGTGCGGGAGCTGCGCAACGTTGCCGAACGTTACGCCCTGGGTTTGCCAGCCTTCAAGAAAGCCGGCGCCAACAGCAACCAGGGCTTGGGGTTCGCCGAAGCGGTCGAGGCTTTTGAACGCAACCTGCTCAGTGACGCCTTGCAACGCACTGGCGGCAACCTTAGTCAGGCCAGCCAGGAACTGGGCATGGCCAAGACCACCCTGTTCGATAAAGTCAAAAAGTACGGTTTGGGTTGACTGGCCCATTAACGAGATAAAACGTGGACTTGATACTCAAAGCTTGCCTGGGCGCCGCAGTGGTGGTGATTCTTGCCGCCTTGGCGAAAACCCGTAATTACTACATTGCCGGGCTGGTTCCGTTGTTCCCGACCTTTGCCCTGATCGCCCACTACATTGTCGGCAAGGGCCGCTCGCTGGAAGACCTGAAAACCACCATCCTCTTCGGCATGTGGTCGATCATTCCTTACTTCGTCTACCTGGCAGCGCTGTATGTGCTAGTGGATCGCATGCGCCTGGAGCTGTCGTTGGCGCTCGCGGCGGTGGCCTGGCTTGTGGCTGCGACGGTGCTGGTCGGTGTCTGGGTAAGGTTGCACTGAACCTGCCGATGCTCAAAACACCGCCAGGTGCGCATCCGTCAGCCGCTGTGTTTTCAGGTAGGGCAATATCGCGCCCAACAAAGGCGCCTTGAACGGCTCCTGAAAACGATGGGCAAGCCCGGGAATCAGGCGCAATTGGCTGCCGCGAATATGCGCCGCCAGATGCACTCCATGCATGACCGGCAACAGCGGGTCTGCGGTGCCGTGCACCACCAGCGTCGGCAGGCGTAAATCATCCAGTAGCTCGACCCGACTGGGCTCGGCAAGAATCGCCATGATCTGACGCTTGCCGCCTTCAGGATTGAAGGCACGGTCATAGGATTGCGCCGCCTGCTGCAACAGCGCCTGGCGATCATCCTCAACCTGTGGACTACCCAAGGCTGCGAGCAAATCCGCTTGCTGCTCGATGGCCACCTCACGCGTGGGCGCCTCGCGCCTTGCCAGCAGTTGCACCAAGGCTGGGCTCGGTAAAGGCAAGCCCAGGGCGCCAGAGCTGGACATGATCAAGGTCAGGCTTTCGACCCGTTGCGGTGACAGCGCTGCCAGGTGCTGAGCAATCATCCCGCCCATGCTCACGCCAATTACGTGGAAACGCTCCACGTGCAGCGAGTCCATCAGGCCCAAACCGTCTTCAGCCATATCGGTGAGCGAGTACGGCGCTGCAACGGAAAGCCCCAGCTTGTAACGCAGCAACTGATAGGTCAGATTGGCGCTGGACGGAGCCTGGCGCCACTGCGTCAGGCCAACATCACGGTTGTCATAGCGAATGACCCGAAAGCCCTGCTCGCACAACGCAACCACCACTTCATCGGGCCAGTGGATCAACTGGCCGCCCAGTCCCATTACCAATAGCAATACCGGATCCGATTCCCGACCAATGCTTTGATAGGCCAGGCTCAGTGTCGGCAATTGCGCGTACTGGGTGGCCACATCGACGTCGCAACGGGACGTCGCAAACGCTGGTAAAGCGCCTACCAGCGCCAGAAATAATAAAAATGCCCGCATGAAAGAAACACCAGAATGCAAATCCCCAGTAGAGCGAGAGTCTGATGACTTTCATGCGGGCGCGCTGCCACAGAACCGTGACCGTTTAATGACAGGCGCTGAACGGTCCAATGCCCACCCGATGATCGAAAGCTCGACACATGCACCATCATGAGACAAACTCATGCAGTCTAATTCAGTCACAAAATTTATTCATGGAGCCGCTGGTGCTGGAAATTCGCCACCTCAAAACCATGCACGCCCTGCGCGAGGCCGACAGTCTGGTCGAAGCTGCCGAGCGCCTGCATTTGACCCAGTCCGCGTTGTCCCATCAGTTCAAGGAACTGGAAGAGCGCTTGGGCATGCAACTGTTCATGCGCAAGACCAAACCGATTCGCTTCACCAGCGCCGGGCTGCGCCTGCTGCAACTGGCTGACGCCACCCTGCCGCTGTTGCGTGGTGCTGAACGTGACATCGCGCGGCTGGCCGGAGGCACAGCCGGGCGCCTGCACATGGCCATTGAATGCCACAGCTGTTTTCAGTGGCTGATGCCAACTATCGACCAGTTCCGCGACGCCTGGCCCGAAGTCGAGTTGGACCTTGCCTCAGGCTTTGCCTTTGCCCCACTGCCGGCACTGGCCCGCGGTGATCTGGACCTGGTAGTGACGTCCGACCCCGTGGAGCTGCCAGGACTCACTTATGTCCCGTTGTTCACCTACGAAGCCATGCTCGCTGTCGCCAATCAGCACCCCTTGGCCGGCAAGCCCTACATTGTTGCGCAAGACCTGGCCTGTGAGACCTTGATCACCTATCCGGTAGAGCGTGACCGCCTGGACATCTTCACCCGCTTCCTGGAACCCGCCGATGTGGAGCCTGCGCAAGTGCGCACGGCTGAGCTGACGGTGATGATGATGCAACTGGTGGCCAGCGGTCGCGGTGTCTGCGGCATGCCGCACTGGGCCCTGCACGAGTACAGTTCGCGCGGCTATGTGAAAGGCAAGCGCCTGGGTGACAAGGGCTTGTTCGCCACGCTGTATGCAGCAGTGCGCACCGACATGCTCGACGCGCCCTACATGCGCGACTTCCTGCTCACGGCGAAGGACACATCGTTCTCAACCCTTGATGGCGTCAGCGCAGTCCGCTAGGCCTCAGGCCAGTTTGCGCTGCTCCTGCACCAGGCGCAGCGCCAGGCCCGCAAGCACAAAGCCCATTACATAGCGTTGCACCATCAGCCACAGCGGATACCGCACGAACCAGGCAGACAAACCGGCGGCGAACACAGCAATCAGCAAATTTACCGTGAAACTCACGGTGATCTGAGTCAGCCCCAAGGTCAGGCTTTGGACCATGAGCGAGCCATGTTCCGGGGAGATGAACTGCGGCAGGATCGACAGGTAGAACATCGCTACCTTGGGGTTGAGCAGACTGGTCAGAAAACCCATCATCATCAGCTTTACCGGCGAATCCGGGGTCAACTCACGTGCCTCGAACGGTGAACGTGCGCCAGGCTTCACCGCTTGCCATGCCATCCACAGTAAATAAGCAGCACCTGCCCATTTGAGCAAGTCGTATCCCAACGGCACGGCCATGAACAACGCAGTCAGGCCCACCGCGGCTGCCGTCATATGTACCAGAAAACCTGCCACTACCCCTACCAGCGAAGTTATCCCCGCCAATCTCCCTTGGCAGATAGAACGTGAAATCAGATAGATCATGTTCGGCCCAGGGGTGAGGACCATCAACAGGGCGGCACCGGTGAACAGTAGCCATTCGTGAACGGGGATCATAGGCATTCCTTTGCAAATGGGCGCTTAGCCAGGCTGGCTGGTCATGGTGCGGTACAGGGGCAAAATCAGGTCTCGGGTCAACGGCGCCAATTCGAGGCTCAGTTGCTTGCGTGCAGAAATCCAGACCACCTCTTCAATCTCGGCAGCAGGCTCGACAGGCATTGAAGTATGCACCTGGAACAGCTCGGCCTGAACTTCAAAACCCGGTTCGTTGGCCGCTGCTGCGCGGAACTGCCCGAGCGGATGGGCGTCCTGGGGGTCGATCTGCAACCCCAGCTCTTCGAACAGTTCACGTGCCAGGGCCACGACCGGCTGTTCGTCGCCCTCGATTTTGCCGCCGGGCTGCATGAAGGCCTGGGTGCCGCGTTTGCGCACCAGCAGGGTTCGGCCTTGTGGGTCGAGAAGGAGCGCAGCGGCAATGCGGATGATTTTGCTCATGGGAGACTCGTGTTTCACAAAGCAGGCAAGGATCACATGCGCGAGGCGTCGTTACAATCCAGTCGCGGGGAAACCCCCTAACGGCGAATGTCCGTCTGACGAACGTAGCTTGCAACACTGCGCCAATAGCCGCATATACCCTTCATGAACCTACCCGCCTTGAACCACCCGGAACTGGACGCTTTCCACCCCGCCGTGCGTGCGTGGTTCCAGCGACGCTTTGCTACCGTGACTGCGGCCCAGGCTCGAGCCTGGCCATTGATTCGCCGCGGCCATTCGTTGCTGGTGGCTGCACCCACCGGTTCAGGCAAGACGCTCACGGCCTTTCTGGCGATTCTCAATGAACTGTTCGAGCAGGGATTGGCCAGCGGCCATTTGCCTGATCAAACCCAGGTTATCTATGTCTCACCACTGAAGGCGCTGTCCAACGATATCCAGATCAACTTGCAAGCACCGCTGGCAGGTATCAATGAAGCTCTGGTCGAACAAGGCGCCGAGCCACTGGCGATTCGCACCGCAGTGCGCAGCGGGGATACTTCGCAGAAAGAACGCACCGCCATGCGCCGCCAGGCACCTCATATTCTGGTGACCACCCCTGAATCCCTTTATGTACTGCTCGGGTCCGAATCTGGACGCCAGGGCCTTGCCCATGTACACACGGTAATCGTCGACGAAATTCATGCCTTGGCTGGAAACAAGCGTGGCAGCCATCTGGCCCTGAGCCTGGAGCGGCTGCAGGCCTTGTGTGGCAAACCGCTGCGCAGGATCGGGCTGTCCGCCACGCAGCGTCCGGTGCAACGGGTGGCCGAGTTTCTGGTGGGTAAAGACCGCTCCTGCGCCATTGTCGATATCGGCCACGCCCGTACTCGCGACCTGGCACTGGAGGTGCCTCCCGTGCCACTGGGCGCGGTTATGGCCACCGATGTCTGGGGCCTGGTCTACGACCGTCTGGCGAGTCTTGCCCGCGAGCACCGCACCACCCTGGTGTTCGTCAACACTCGGCGCTTGGCCGAACGCGTGACCCGGCACTTGAGCGAACGTCTGGGCGCCGAAGCCGTAGCCGCGCACCACGGTAGTCTGGCCAAGGAATATCGCCTGGAGGCCGAACAGCGCCTCAAGCGCGGCGAACTACAGGTGCTGGTTGCCACCGCTTCGCTGGAGCTGGGGATCGACATCGGTGAAGTCGAACTGGTGTGTCAGATTGGTTCGCCAGGGTCGATTGCAGCCTTTTTGCAGCGGGTCGGACGTGCTGGACACCAGGTCGAGGGTACCCCCAAGGGCCGCCTGTTTGCGCTCTCGCGCGACGACCTGATCGAATGTGCAGCGTTGCTCGATAGCGTACGCCGCGGTGAGTTGGACCTGCTGCAAATCCCTCGGGCGCCATTGGATGTACTGGCCCAGCAGATCGTTGCCGAAGTCAGCTGCCAGCCATGGCAGGAGCAGGCGTTGTATGACTGCCTGCGCCAGGCCATGCCCTATGCCGACCTGGACCTGGCGCACTATCAGGCGCTCTTGCGCATGCTCGGTGAGGGCTTCAATGGCCGCCAAGGTATCCGTAGCGCCTACTTGCATCGCGATGCCGTCAACAACAGTCTGCGCGCACGACGAGGCAGCCAACTGACCGCGTTAACCAGCGGCGGCACCATTCCTGACAACGCCGATTATGCGGTCCTACTTGAACCTCAGGGGCTGAACATCGGCAGCGTCAACGAAGACTTTGCCGTGGAGAGTATCGCCGGTGACATCTTCCAACTGGGCAACACTTCCTACCGTATCCTGCGGGTGGAAGCCGGCAAGGTTCGGGTTGAAGATGCCCGGGGCCTGCCGCCGAGCATTCCTTTCTGGCTTGGCGAAGCACCGGGACGCAGCGACGAACTGTCATTCGCCGTCGCTCGTCTGCAGGGCGAAATTGATCAGCGCTTGCGTACCTCAGCGGGGCATTTGCCAGACATTCTCGCCTGGTTGCAGGATGAAATTGGCCTGGCCCCGGACAGTGCCGAGCAATTGCTCGATTATCTGGCCAGCACCTGGAAGGTTTTGGGCGCATTGCCTTCGCAACAGACGCTGATCATGGAGCGTTTTTTCGACGAGTCCGGTGGCACCCAACTGATCATCCATACGCCCTTCGGCAGCAGGATCAATCGTGCCTGGGGCCTGGCGCTGCGCAAACGCTTTTGCCGAACCTTCAATTTCGAACTGCAAGCCGCCGCCAGCGAAGATGCCATCGTGCTGTCGCTGTCGGCGAGCCATAGCTTTGCCCTCGACGAGGTGTGGCGCTACCTGCCAAGCAACAACGCCGAGTCGATCCTGATTCAGGCGCTGCTCGATGCACCGCTGTTTGGCGTACGTTGGCGCTGGAACGCAGGCGTGGCGCTGGCACTGCCACGCTTTGTCGGCGGACGAAAAGTGGCACCGCAGATACAGCGGATGAAAAGCGAAGACCTGATCGCCGCAGTGTTTCCCGATCAGATCGCCTGCCTGGAAAACATCGCAGGCGAACGGCAGATCCCTGATCACCCGCTGGTTGAACAGACACTCGACGACTGTTTGCATCAAGCCATGGACAGTGAAGGCTGGATAGCGTTGTTGCGGCGCATCGAGCAAGGACAGATCAATCTGATCAGCCGTGACCTACCGGCCCCGTCACCCTTGGCCTCGGCGATTCTCAATGCACGCCCCTATACCTTTCTCGATGATGCACCTTTGGAGGAACGTCGTACTCAGGCGGTGCACAGTCGACGCTGGAGTGATGTGCAAGGCAGTGATGACTTGGGTGCCCTGGATCCCGAAGCCATTACGGCGGTACAGAGCGAAGCCTGGCCTGCGCCTACCGGTTGCGATGAAATGCATGAAGCGCTGATGAGCCTGGGCTGTATCAACCAGCATGAAGCATCGGTCAATCCACAATGGCTGACCTGGCTTGAGCAGCTACAGCAGACAGGACGAGCCTGCTGCCTGCAACTGGAAGGCGGCCACACCCTTTGGCTGGCTCGCGAACGGCTGGTTATGTTACGTGCCATCTACCCCCGCGCATCGTTGACCCCTGCCCTCGAGGCCCTGCCTGGTTTCGACCAGCCCATCGACAGTGACGCGGCGCTGGTGGAAATGCTGCGGGCCCGCTTGAGCGGTTTCGGGCCGCTGACGCTGGAGCAGATCAGCGTGCCGTTACAGCTGCCTGTCAGTGGTCTGGCGCAGGCTTTGGCACGTCTTGAGGGCGAAGGCTATGTAATGCGCGGCTATTTCTGTCCTGGTCAACAAAACCTGCAATGGTGCGAGCGGCACCTGTTGGCACGCATACACCGCTACACCGTCAAGCGCCTGCGACGAGAAATCGAGCCCGTCAGCCTGCAGGATTTCATGCGCTTTCTATTCGATTGGCAGCACGTTTCGTCGACCCATCGCCTGCAAGGTCCTGCCGCACTCAGCGAAGCACTCGAGCGGCTCGAAGGCTATCCCGCGGCCGCCTCAGCCTGGGAAAGCGATTTGCTCCCCAGCCGGATCAAGGACTACAGTCCACGCTGGCTGGACGAATCCTGTCGGGCCGGCAAACATGTCTGGGCGCGCCTGGCTCCGGGAGCCGCCAGCACCACTCTGCGCAGTACACCACTGCTGCTGTTGCCTCGCCCGCAACTGAACCTGTGGCGTAGTTTCAGTCCTGTCCTGGATAGCGACGGCCTGAGCCTGCGCGCGCAGCGGGTGCACACCGCTTTGGGCGAACACGGTGCACTATTTTTCGACGAACTGCTCAGCGATGCCCATTTGCTTCCCAGTGAACTGGAAACGGCCCTGCAAGAGTTGGTGGCGGCGGGGCTGGTCAGTGCCGACAGCTTCGCCGGCCTGCGCGCACTGATCACTCCGGCCAGCAAACGTCAGGGGCGCAGTCATCGGCGTGGTCGCGGGGCGCTGTTCGGTGGCATGGAAGACGCTGGACGCTGGGCCTTGCTACGCAAGGTGCACGTTTCGAACAACGCTGATGAGCGCCTGGAGCATATCGCCCGTACCTTGCTGCGCCGCTACGGCGTGATCTGCTGGCGACTGCTGGAGCGCGAGGCCGACTGGTTACCCAACTGGCGCGAACTGCTGCGTTGTTACCATCGACTGGAAGCCCGCGGCGAAATTCGCGGTGGGCGCTTCATCGCGGGCCTGGCGGGCGAGCAATTCGCTTTGCCCGAAGCCGTAGCGTTGATGCGGGCCGCTCGTAGGCGACCACTGGATGACAGCCTGGTCGCCATCAGTGCCAGTGACCCGTTGAACTTGCTCGGTACCCTGCTCCCTGGGAACAAAGTGCCCGCCGTAAGCGGCAACCGTCTGCTGTACCGCGACGGCCTGCCCGCCGCCACTCTGATCGCAGGAAAAATGCAGATAATCGCTGATGTGCAACCGGCCCAGCAGGGTGAACTTCGGGACCGCTTGATCCGTGATCCGCGACACCAGAACGGATAACGCCGGCGAGAATGATTTTCACTACAAACGTCACACCGCAAACGTTCATGTTCATGGGCTAGCGCCGGTGCAACCAACCGGGCTATGGTCGGGGTTTGCCCAGGCCCTGAGCCTGACCGCGCCATAGCAAGGAACCCGTATGAGCCTGTCACTTCTCAGCCGCTACGCCTTTTTCGCCGCTTGTGTGTTGTTCACCCTGGTAAGCCTGCCTTTTCTGCATCACGAGTGGCTTTGGCCATTCACGCTGACCACCGCCGTACTCAGCCTTATCGGCCTGTTCGATCTACTGCAAAGCCGCCACGCGGTACGACGCAACTACCCGATTCTGGGCAACATCCGTTACCTGGTCGAAGGTATTCGTCCGGAAATTCGCCAATACCTGCTGGAAGCCGACAGCGATGCCCTACCCTTCTCCAGGGCGCAGCGTTCGCTGGTTTACTCCCGCGCCAAAAGCGAATCATCCGACAAGCCTTTCGGCACCCTGATCGACGTCTATCAGTCCGGTTTCGAGTTCATCGGCCATTCCATGCGCCCGGCGCCGCTGAGCGATCCCGCAGCTTTCCGGGTGATTGTCGGTGGCCCACAGTGCACTCAACCTTACTCCGCCTCGGTCTTCAATATCTCGGCCATGAGCTTTGGCTCACTCAGCGCCAACGCCATTCGCGCCTTGAACCAGGGGGCCAAGCTGGGCAATTTTGCCCATGACACCGGTGAAGGCAGCATCAGCCCCTATCACCGCGAACATGGCGGCGATCTGACCTGGGAGTTGGGCAGCGGCTATTTCGGCTGCCGCACTGCGGAGGGGCGCTTCGACCCGGAACGTTTCGCCGAACAAGCGCGCAACCCGCAGGTGCGCATGATCGAGATCAAGTTGAGCCAGGGGGCCAAGCCCGGCCATGGCGGCATTCTGCCCAAGCATAAGGTCACACGCGAAATTGCCGAGACGCGCGGAGTAATGATGGGCGAAGACTGCATTTCACCCTCGCGCCACAGCGCCTTTTCCACACCGATCGAGATGATGCAGTTCATCGCCCAGTTGCGCGAGTTGTCAGGCGGCAAACCGGTTGGCTTCAAGTTCTGCCTGGGTCACCCGTGGGAGTTCATGGGCATCGCCAAAGCCATGCTGCAAACCGGCATCCTGCCTGACTTCATCGTCATCGATGGCAAGGAAGGCGGCACCGGCGCAGCGCCAGTGGAGTTCACCGACCATATTGGCGTGCCCCTGCGTGAAGGCCTGCTGTTCGTGCACAACACCCTGGTAGGGCTGAACTTGCGTGACAAGATCAAACTGGGCGCCAGTGGCAAGATCGTCAGTGCCTTCGACATCGCCAGCGTGCTGGCTATTGGTGCCGACTGGGCCAACTCGGCTCGGGGCTTCATGTTCGCAATCGGCTGCATCCAGTCGCAGAGCTGCCATACCAATAAATGCCCCACTGGCGTCGCCACCCAGGATGCCCTGCGCCAGCGCGCACTGGTGGTGCCGGACAAGGCCCAGCGAGTCTTCAGTTTCCACCTGAGCACCCTCAAGGCGCTGGCCGAAATGCTCGCCGCAGCGGGCCTTGATCATCCCTCGCAACTTGAAGCCAAGCATCTGGTCCGGCGCGTCTCGGCCACCGAGATCAAGCTTTTCTCGCAGCTGCATGTATTTCTCAAACCAGGCGAACTGCTCAGCGGAGAGGTCAATGGCGAGTTCTATTCGCGCATGTGGCAAATGGCTCAAGCGGAGAGTTTCGAGCCCCGCAGCGATCTGGCAGCTTGAGTGAACCCTCTAGGCATGTAACGAGAAGTAGAGAATTCCGGCAATTATCGCTTGAGGTAATTGCCGGCATCGCTGGCCATGCTTGCGCCGCCGATCGATCTGGACCGACGGCGCGGAACCGCGACCTGTGGGCATCCATCTCTATTGAAACACCCTCGCCAAGGCTTTGCTCATGAACAACGGTCGCGACCATCGCATCGACTTCTTTCGCGGGTTAGCACTGATTTTCATTTTCTGGGATCACATTCCTGGCAATCCCCTGGCCAACCTGACCGTGCGCAATATTGGTTTGAGCGACGCGGCAGAAATTTTCGTGTTTCTGGCTGGATACGCAGCGGTGCTCGCTTATGGAAAAATAGCCCTGCGTGACGGCTGGTTGGTCGCCTGTGTGCGCATGCTGCGGCGGGCCTGGGTGCTTTATATAGTGCACATCTTCCTGCTCGTGCTGCTGATGGGCATCGTTTTTGTGGCCAACAATCATGTCCAGACTCGCGACATGATTGAGGAAATGGGCCTCTACTATTTCCTCAGTAACCCCCAGCAGGCACTGGTGGATGAACTGTTACTGCGCTTCAAACCCAACCTGATGGACCCTTTGCCGCTGTACATTCTGCTCCTGCTTGGGCTGCCCCTGGTATTGCCAGCGATGCTGCGCAAAATAGAAATTGTCATCGGGCTCTCTACCGCGCTGTATTTACTCGCGCCGATGTTTCAATGGAACCTGGCAGCCCAGGAAGGTGGTGTGTGGTTCTTCAATCCATTGGCTTGGCAACTTCTATTCATTCTAGGTGGCGCCGCGGCCTTACATAACCAGCACCAGCAACCTGCCAAGTTGAGTCCAGTATGGCGACAGCCGCTGTTCATGATTGCGGCTACTTACCTGGCGGTCTGCGCAGTGATTGCCCTGTCCTGGCGCTGGCCGGGGGTTCACGACGCGGTGATGCCAAGGCTACTGGTCGAATGGCTTTACCCGATCAGCAAGACCAACCTGTCCCCCGCCCGTCTCCTGCATTTCCTGGCCCTGGCCTATTGCACGGCCAAACTGCTGCCACAAGGCGAATGGATACACTCCTGGTTGGCCAGGCAAAGTTGTCGAATGGGGCGTTATTCACTGGAAGTGTTCTGCGTGGGCGTGTTGCTCGCGCCCTTGGCAGACATGGGCAATGCCTTGGCAGGCGATCACTGGTCGATGCAAGTGCTGACTGCACTGCTGGGAGTGGGCTTGATGGTATTGCTGCCGGCCTGGCTTGATCTGAACAAGCGCTTGAACCAGCCGATACAAGTACCGGCCTGAAGCCCGCTCCCTACAGGAGCGGGCTTGCTCCGCGATTTCGTTACATCACGACGCAGAACGCGCCAACTGAACGTTGTCAGCTTTTGGCGCCAGTTTGAAGGCGTAGTAGAGCACCGTCAGCATCACCAGGAACGCTGGGCCAATGTACAGTGCCACGCGGGTCTCCTCGAAGTAGGCCATCAGGCCAACCACAAGAATGAGGAACGCCAAGGCCAGGTAGGAGCTCAGCGGCCACAGCCACATACGGTATTTCAACGCGGCACGTTCGGCAGTGCTCAAGCCAGCACGGAATTTCAACTGTGCCAACAGGATCATTACCCAGGTCCAGATTGCCCCGAAGGTTGCAATGGCAGTTACCCAGACAAAGACTTTTTCCGGTACCAAGTAATTGGCCAGAACGCCCAGCAGCAAGGCAGCGATGGACAACAGCAAGGCATTACGCGGCACGCCATTGCTCGAGGTACGGGCAAAAGTCGCCGGAGCCTGACCGTTTTGCGCCAGGCTGTAGAGCATGCGCCCGGTGCTGAAGATACCGCCGTTGCACGACGACAACGCAGCGGTAATCACCACGAAGTTGATGATACCGGCAGCCGTCTTGATGCCCAGACGTTCGAAAGTCATGACGAACGGGCTGCCCTGGCTGCCGATTTCGTTCCATGGGTAGATCGACAGGATCACGAACAGTGCGCCGACATAGAACAGCAAAATGCGCCAGAACACCGAGCCGATGGCCTGGGGAATGGTCTTTTGCGGGTTGCGTGCTTCACCGGCGGTCAGGCCGATCATTTCTACGCCCAGGTAGGCGAACATCACCATCTGCAACGACATCAGCACGCCGGTCACGCCATTTGGCATGAAACCGCCGTTGCTCCAGAGGTTGGAGACACCCACTGCCACACCTTCATTGCCGAAACCGAAAGCAATGACGCCAATGCCGCCCAGAACCATGGCAATAATGGTGACGATCTTGATCAGGGCAAACCAGAACTCGAACTCGCCGAAAGCCTTGACTGCAATCAGGTTGATTGCGCCCATGCTGCCCAACGCCGCCAAGGCCCAGATCCAGCGCGGTACGTCAGGGAACCAGATGCCCATATAGATGGCGACTGCGGTGATCTCTGCCACGCACGTTACCAGCCACAGGAACCAGTAGTTCCAGCCAGTCAGAAAGCCCGCCAACGGGCCAAGGTAGTCTTGAGCATAACGGCTGAAAGAGCCTGCGACCGGATTGTGTACGGCCATTTCACCGAGGGCACGCATGATCACCAGGATCGCAAGACCACCGATGATGTAAGACAGCATGATTGCCGGTCCGGCCATTTCAATGGCTTTGGCCGACCCCAGGAACAGGCCGACACCGATACAGGCGCCCAGCGCCATCAGGCGAATATGTCGCTCGCCGAGTTCTCGCTTGAGTGGGCCGCCCTGAGCGGTCTCACCGTGAGAAGGATGGTTGCCGACTGGCATAGAAATACAACCTCATTTTGTTATTGGATATAGACCGTTCGTGCTGGCGTGGTACCACCGATAGGCTAGGTACGCTGCCTTGCCGGGCACCACCTTGTGAGCGGTCCCGTCCGCAAACATGCAAGCTGTCGGCGAAGCGAAAGGGGCGAGCAGTATAGAAAGGCCCCTACAGGGCATTTCACTATAAAAAGCGTGATATTCGGAAAGAACTCTCGGCAAAGACCGCCTTCACAGAGGGGCATTCCCCGTGTTTTCTCCATGCACTCAAAAAGGGCGGCTAACATAGCACCAAAAGAGGGCATTACAACCTCCACCAAAGGCGCAATTCCTGCTGAGGTTTTGGAAAAGACCTACAACGTTTACAAATTTTTCACCATATCCGCTCACCGTCTAAGCTTCAGGCAAGCAATACGAAAATACGTAGCCGGGCTGAAAACTATGGGCGCATTGTGGCAATCGGAACCAAAGAGTAAGGAAACTCCCACTGAACCTCTTGAAGAATCGCCATTGCCGAAAAGCCCTCGCCAACGTCGTTTATGGTGGCGGCTGTTCTGGGTAGTGTTGCTGCTCGCCCTGATCGCACTGGGTCTTGCCGTCGCCAACGAAATGCACACCTCTCGCCTGCAATCACGCGAACTGAGTCAACTCGCGTCGACCTTGACCTACTCGCTGCAGCCTGGACCGAGCGACGCGATCATTTACCCTGGTGACGGACCGTTCGACAAACGCCTGGGCTATAGCGCATTGGGAGACTTCCTTCCGCGACTACTCAAGCGCGACTATGTGATCAGCGAACAAGTGCACTTCTCCCCCGCCTTAATGAACTACACAGAGCACGGTTTCTTCGTGCCCTATAAAGAGAAGATCCAGACTGGCCTTTCGATTACCGACTGCAAAGGCGATGTGCTGTACCAATATCACTACCCGCAGTATCTCTATCCAGACTTCGACTCCATCCCTTCAGTGATCGTCAACAGCCTGCTATTCATCGAAAACCGCGACCTGCTCGACCCTGACGACCCCAATGCCAACCCAGCAGTGGATTGGCCGCGTTTTGCCAAGGCGGCATACAGTCAGGTGGCCAAATACCTGGCCCTGCCCGGCCAGTCCGCCGGTGGCAGCACCCTGGCCACCCAGCTGGAAAAATACCGGCATTCGCCAGACGGTCTCACCGTCTCGGGCGGCGAGAAAATCCGCCAGATGATTTCAGCCAGCGTGCGTGCCTACCAGGGCGGCCCGCAAACCATAGAAGCGCGCCAACGCATTGTGCGTGACTACCTCAACAGCGTTCCGCTTTCAGCCGTTCCCGGCCACGGCGAAGTGCATGGCATGGCCGAGGGCCTGAGGGTCTGGTACGGCGCGGATTTCGCTCAGGTCAATCAGGCCCTGGCGGCAACCGAGACCGATCCTGCGAGCATGGCCGCACGCGGCCTGGCATTGCGCCAAGTGCTGTCATTGATGATTGCCCAGCGCCGTCCTTCGCATTTTCTGTCGAAAGGGCGAAATGAACTGGCCGAATTGACCGATAGTCACATCCGCGTTCTGGCGGCCAGCAACGTTATCGATCGCCCCCTCGCTGACGCCGCGCTGGCAAGCAAAGCGATCTATCGCGACTGGGTAGCCCAACCGACCATCCAGCCCATCGTTACCAACAAGGGCATCAGTGTGGCCCGCAGTCGCCTGTCCCTGGCGTTGGCTCGCCCCCTGTACGATCTTGACCGCCTCGACCTGTCTGCCACCAGCACCTTGCAATCGGACTTGCAGGGACAAGTCAGCCAATACCTGAAGGATCTGGCCGACCCGGCCATTGCCGAGAAGCTCGGCCTGTTTGGCGAGCGCTTGTTGACCCCGACCAGCACAACCCAGGTGCGCTACAGCTTCACCTTGCTCGAACGCACCGCCAATGGCTCACGGGTGCGGGTGCAAACCGACAGCACCGACCAACCCTTCGACATAAACGAGGGCAGCAAGCTGGAACTGGGCTCCACCGCCAAGTTGCGTGTGCTTACCAGCTATCTGGAGATCATCGCGGAACTGCATGACAAATACGCAGCCACTGCATCGGCGGACCTGAAGAAAGTCGAGGTCGCCGAGTTGGATTTCATCACCCGCTGGGCCATCGACTACCTGATTCAGAACAAGGACCGTAACATCACTGCAATGTTGGATGCGGCCCTCAACCGCAAGTACTCCGCCAGCCCGGGTGAGGCGTTCTTTACCGGCGGTGGCATGCACGTGTTCAACAACTTTCGCAAGGAGGACAACAGCCGCATCCCGACACTCAAGGACGCCCTTCGCGAATCGATCAACTTGCCATTCATCCGCTTGATGCGTGATCTGGTGCGCTACAGCACCTATCAGACACCAGGCAGCAGTATCAAACTGCTCAAAGATGATGCCGAACCTCGCCGCCAGGAATACCTGGCTCGTTTCGCCGACAAGGAAGGCACCGACTACCTGCGCAGGTTCTGGAAAAAGTACCAACGCAAATCCTCGCAACAGCGTCTGGACACGTTTCTCGACAGCCTGCGAATTACGCCCATCCGCCTCGCTGCCGTCCACCGCTACCTGTTTCCGGAGGCCGACCAGGCCACCTTCAACGCCTTCGTCCGCGCCCACCTGAAAAAGGAGCTGCAGGAAACCAAGCGCGCACCGACCAAGCAGGACACAGTAACCGACAAGCGCCTGGACGATATGTACTACGCGTATGGCCCTGGCAAATTCGACCTGCCTGACCAAGGTTTTGTCGCCAAGGTCCACCCGCTGGACCTGTGGTTGCTGGGCTACCTGTTGAACAACCCCACGGCCAGCTTTCAGGATGCCGTGCAGGCCAGTCAGTTCGAGCGTCAAGAAGTCTACGGTTGGTTGTTCAAAAGTCGCCACAAGGGCGCTCGCGACAGCCGCATTCGTACCCTGGTCGAGATCGAGGCCTTTCTCGATATTCATCGCCGCTGGAAACGCGTCGGTTATCCCTTCGACCATCTGGTCCCTTCGCTCGCTACCGCCATCGGCAGTTCCGGCGATCGTCCGGCTGCACTGGCAGAGCTGATCGGGATCATTCAGAACGATGGCATCCGTTTGCCGACACTGCGCATCGATACCCTGCACTTCGCCGCCGATACGCCGTATGAAACCCGCCTGGCAGGTGATCCGGACCTAGGCCAGCGCGTATTGTCGGTGGAAGTTGCACAGGCGTTGCGCGGCGCCCTGTCACAAGTGGTCGATGCCGGTACAGCACGACGGGTATCCGGAAGTTTCAAGCTCAACGATGGCACGCCAATGGTCATGGGAGGCAAAACCGGCACCGGAGACAACCGTCTCGAAAGCTGGGGCGCGGGGGGGCGACTACTGGGGTCCAAGGCGATCAACCGCACCGCAACCTTTGTGTTTTTTCTTGGCGACAACCACTTCGGTACCCTCACCGCCTTCGTACCCGGGCGTGCTGCCGAATCCTTCAAGTTCACCTCGGCCCTGCCGGTGCAGGTGCTCAAAGGTATGGCCCCGATCCTCACGCCCTACTTGCAACCCGGTAGCCATACCCTGTGTAAAGCGCCGCAAGTGGCGCAAAAGTAGCGCTTTGCAACCTACGCCCAGGCTCAGCAACGTGCCCGGGCGTTGACTGGTTCGGCACGACTGCTCATCACTTCAACGCCCATTATGAGAAATATTCTCAATCTCATGCTTGCAATAAGATATATCTTGAGTAGTATCTAAAGATATATCTAACGCAAACGGAGATTTCCATGCGTGACCATCACACCCACCGTGACCACGGCGACCGCCATGACGGTCAGGAGCGTCGGCACAGCCGCGAGCGTGGCGACCGCGGCCCACGGGTCTTCGCTCCGGGCGACCTGAAACTGCTCCTGCTGTCGATGCTTACTGAACAGCCCCGCCACGGTTACGACCTGATCCGCCAGATCGAAAGCCTATTCGGCGGCAACTACAGCCCGAGCCCGGGCGTTATCTATCCAACCCTTACTTTTCTTGAAGAAAGCGAACTGATCGTCGGTCAGGTGCAAGGCAGCAAGAAGCTCTACAGCGTCACCCCGGCAGGTGTGCAATCGCTGGCCGAGCAAGCCATAGCGCTGGACGGCGTGCGCATGCGCATTGAAGTCAGCAAGCGCTCCCTATGCGGACACGATCGCCCCCAGGAAATTCACGAAGCAGTACACAACCTGCGCCATGCCCTGCAGATGCACAGTGGCCGCTGGAGTCCGGAAGAAATCGAGCGAGTGCGTAGTTTGCTCAACAACACCGCCAAAGCCATCGTCGCAGGACCGCCTGCGACTGTTACGGAGAACCCGCAATGAGTGTCAGCGAAAACCACGCGATCCATCGCGTGAACCATGAGATCAAACAGCGTCGCCTCGACGTGCTGCGCGTTACTGATTTAACCCCACGCATGCGCCGCATAACCTTGGGTGGGCCGCAGTTACAAGGGTTCACCAGCGTTGGCAGCGACGATCACGTCAAACTGATGTTCGCCTGTTCGCCAGCAGAACAAGCTGCGCTGGACAACCTCGATTTCAGTCGCGAGGGCGTGCGTCCAACCATGCGTGAGTACACCCCGCGACGCATCGATCTGGACGCCGGTGAGCTGGATATCGATTTTGTTCTGCACGGCGACGGCCCTGCCTCGACTTGGGCTGCCCAGGCCGAAGTCGGCCAGGTCCTGAACATTGCCGGGCCACGCAGTTCGATGGTGGTACCGGATATCTTCGACAGTTATCTGCTGATCGGCGACGAAACAGCGATCCCGGCCATTGCTCGACGGCTGGAAGAGTTACCCGCCACCCGTAAGGTGCTTGCGATCATCGAAATCGAAGATGCCGAAGAACAACAGCCGCTGCAAACTCAAGCACAGCTGGACGTGATCTGGGTTGAACGCCACCAGCAGAGTTTGCTGGAGGTGCTGCAGGAACTGAGCCTTCCCCAAGGTCAGTTGTACGCCTGGGTCGCGCTGGAAAAAGCACTGACGCGTAAAGCCAAGCGCTTGTTGATCGACGACAAAGGGCTCAAGGACGATCAGGTAAAGGCTGCCGCCTATTGGCGACTGGACCCTACCGACAACGATTGACAGGCACCATCAGGGTTGCGTCCTGGCTTTGGCCAGGCGCCCGCCCTGCCAGCGATCCAGGCCTATAACCAGCAGACCAATGACGATAAAGCCGACAAGAATCGCCAATGCATTGAGCAGCACCTGGCCATAACCAAGCTTGACCACATCAAAGAAAGGATAGGGATAAGCCCCGATCGACTGCCCGCGCAACAGCGCATAGGCAAAATACCCCACCGGATACAACAACCAGGCACCCAGGTGCTTGAGCCGAAGGCTGCCCTTTTCTACGCAGCACCACCAGTAGATGACAAACACCACGGGCATGACATCGTGCAATAACTCATCGGCGAGCCACTGCCAGCCTTGCGGATACCACAGGTGGCGCAGCAAAAGACTGTAGGCAAGCCCGACCAGCACGATACTGGCAGTTACACCGGAACTGACTGCAGGGGCGAGAAAAAAATCTCGCGCGCGACCAGGCTTGCCGAACGCAGCATGGCTCAGCACCACTGCCACCAGGGTATTGCTCAATACCGTGAAGTAACTGAAATACGTGATCAGGCCGCCGATCAGGCTTGCCTGTTCATCCCAGCGCGCCAGCAGTACCAAGTACAGCTGGATCGCCAACGCGCTCCAACCGAGGATGGCTGCCAGGCCGACAAAGACCTCGCGCCAAATCATGCTGTTAACGGCGACCGCGCTGCAACTTCACGTACAACCGCTCGACTTTCTCCCGGGCCCAAGGTGTGCGGCGCAGAAACGTCAGGCTCGACTTGATGCTTGGGTCGCTCTTGAAGCAGCGAATGTCGATGCGCTCGGCCAACCCTTCCCATTGGTAATGCTCCACCAGCGCGGTAAGGATTTGCTCCAGGGTTACACCATGCAGTGGATTGGGGGTGGCTGTGGTCATGCCTGTACTCCAGCGAATCAAAGGTGCGCACCTTAGCCCAGGGGTGAGCTGACTACAAACATTCTAGTGCAGGCTCGCTTGCTTCAGCGCCAGGCGATGAAAAGCTACGTCGTAGAGCACACCCCGGCATAAAAATCCCTCAGCGAAAATGACAAAGGGAATGTTATATTGTATCAATACTAAAACACTGCCCAGGAAACTCGCTGACCATGCGTCGCTTGCCGCTTCGACACTCCCCCCTTACCGCCGCCCTCTTACTGGCTTCACCATTGAGCCAGGCCGTGGAGCTTGACCCTCAACTCATTACAGCCAACCCATTGGGCAACAGCACCTTGGCCGCCCCCAGTACGGTGCTCGAAGGTGACGAACTGACCCTGCAACAGAAAGGCAGCCTCGGCCAGACCCTGAGCAATCAGCCCGGCATCGCCTCGACCTGGTTCGGACCCGCCGCCAGCCGCCCGGTAATTCGTGGTTTGGATGGCGACCGCATTCGTATTTTGCGCAACGGCGTAGGCGCCCTGGACGCCTCATCCCTTTCCTACGACCACGCCGTACCGCTGGACCCCGCGACCGTGGAGCGCATCGAAATCGTGCGTGGCCCGGCCGCCCTGCTCTACGGGGGTAACGCCATTGGCGGGGTCGTGAACAGCTTCGATAACCGCATCCCCACCTCTCCCATCGACGGTATCCACGGTGCCGGGGAGTTACGTTATGGCGGTGCCGACACCACCCGCAGCAGCGCCGGCAAGCTGGAAGCAGGCGATGGACGCTTTGCCTTGCACGTGGATGCCAATAGTCGGCAGTTCAACGACCTGCGCATTCCCGGCTACGCGCGCAGTTCCAAGGTTCGCGATGCCGATGACCCAGGTAGCCGACATAAACTCGACAACAGCGACGGCCGCCAGGACGGTGGCGCTATCGGGGGCGCCTACCATTGGGACCATGGCTACACCGGCCTGTCGTACAGTCGTTACGACTCCAACTATGGTTCGGTGGCGGAGCCGGGCGTGCGCCTGGACATGCAACAGGATCACTACGGCTTCGCTTCAGAGCTGCGTGATCTTGATGGCCCTTTCAGTTCAGTGAAATTCGATGCCGGCTACACCGATTACCAACACCGCGAGCTGGAAGGCGGTGAGGTTCATACCACGTTCAAGAACAAAGGATACGAAGCTCGGGTAGAAGCCCGGCATCAGCCTTTGGGACCCGTAGAAGGCGTGATCGGGGCTCAAGTCAGTCGTAACGAGTTTTCCGCCCTCGGCGAAGAAGCCTTTGTGCCGCAGACCGACACCAACAGCGTTGCACTGTTCATGCTCGAGCAATGGCAAGCCACCGAGCGCCTGAACCTGAGCCTGGGTGGACGCCTGGAGCACACGCGGGTGGATCCCGACAGCCAGGGCAGCGAACGCTTCGCCCATGCCGACAGCGCCAGCAGCTTCACCGCCGCCAGCCTGTCGTCCGGTGCGGTTTATGAGTTGACGCCCATCTGGTCGCTGGCAGCGACGTTGGGTTATACCGAACGTGCACCGACGTTCTACGAGCTGTACGCCAACGGCGCTCACGTCGCTACGGGTACCTATGAGGTCGGCGATCCAGACCTGGGCAAAGAAAAAGCGATTTCCAGTGACCTGGCCTTACGTTTCGACAATGGCGTGCACAAAGGCAGCGTCGGGGTTTTCTACAGTCATTTCCGCAACTACATCGGCCTGCTGGCGAGTGGCAACATGCGTGAAGGTCACGACCACGATCATGGTGATCATGACCATGACCACGATCACGACCACGCCGCTGACGTTCCCGAGTACCTGTACAAAGGCGTACGCGCCCGCTTCTATGGCATCGAGGCCCAGGACCGTTGGCAACTGGCCGAAAATCACTTGGGCAGCTTTGCCTTGGAGCTATCCGGCGACTACACCCGGGCCAAAAACCTAGACACCGGAGAAGACCTGCCACGCATCGCCCCACTGCGCTTGAACAGCGGTCTGGTGTGGGATCTGAACCGCTGGCAGGCACGGGTTGACGTGCAGCATGCCAGCGCCCAGCACCGTAAACCAGCCAACGAAACCAGCACCGATGGCTACACCACGTTGGGGGCCAGTCTGGGCTATCGTTTCGACGTCGGCCAAAGCCAATGGCTGGCATTTGTTCGCGGCGAAAATCTCACCGATCAGACCGTGCGTTACGCAAGCTCGATCCTGCGCGACATCGCACCTGCACCCGGCCGCAGTGTTGAAGTAGGCTTGCGCACCGCCTTCTGATGACCGCCGTTGCCGGACTGTTACCAATCCGGCAACGGTGCCTCTTGGTGAATTGACTTTTTTTCTTACACATTCATCTATATCCTCCCCGCCTCACGCTGAACCGGTTCAGTTTATCCCCTACTACCCTATCGCCGCCGATCTCCACGGTAGGGTGTATCTGTCGTTTTTTCTATAATCAAAAGATAGCGCTATCTCATGCCTCAGATTCAACGTTTTCGCATTTCTCCCAACACCCGAGCGCGGCTTTCGGGTCTGGTCATTGCCAGCTTGGCCCCCTGCACTCAGGCCGCAGCGATGTTCGCCAGCGACTCACCATGGATGCTTGGCGATTGGGACGGCAACCGCACGGAGCTTGCCGAGCGCGGCTATGACTTCACCCTGGGCTACACCGGCGAAACAGGCGCAAACCTTCACGGCGGTTATGACGATGACGCAAGCGCTCGCTACAGCGGGCAGTTCACCCTGGGCACGCACCTGGATTTGCAGAAAATTTTCGGCTGGCAGGACAGCGAGTTCCAATTGACCGTTACCCAGCGTCATGGCGACAACATCAGCAACGACCGCATCAATGATCCGCGGGTCGGCGGCTTCACGTCTGCGCAGGAGGTGTGGGGACGCGGCCAAACCTGGCGTCTGACCCAGATGTGGATCAAGCAGAAATATTTCGACGGTGCCCTGGATGTGAAATTCGGCCGCTTCGGTCAGGGCGAAGATTTCAACAGCTTTCCCTGCGACTTCCAGAACCTGGCCTTCTGTGGCTCTCAGGTGGGTAACTGGGCCGGCGACATCTGGTACAACTGGCCGGTCAGCCAGTGGGCCTTGCGGGTCAAATACAACCTCACGCCCGAACTTTACGCACAGATCGGTGCCTACGAACAGAACCCGTCGAACCTGGACCGCAACAACGGCTTCAAGCTCAGTGGCAGCGGTACTCAAGGGGCCGTAATGCCGGTCGAACTGGTATGGACGCCGGCAATCGGCAGTCTGCCAGGGGAATATCGCGCGGGTTACTACTACAGTAATGCCAAGGCAACTGATGTCTACAAGGACAGCAACGACCAGCCAGCAGCACTGAGCGGTCAGGCTTACCGCAGCAGTTCGAGCAAGCACGGCTTCTGGCTGGGTGCCCAGCAGCAGTTGACGTCGCTGGCCTCCGACCATTCCCGTGGCCTGAGCGTGTTTGCCAATGCCACGCTGCATGACAAGAAGACCAACGCCATCGACAACTACGTTTCAGCAGGTGTGGTGTACAAGGGGCCCTTCGATGCCCGCGCCAAGGACGACATCGGTTTCGCCCTGGCCCGTGTGCACGTCAACCCTGCCTACCGCAAGAACGCCAAGGCGCTGAACCAGGCCAATGCTGTCAGCGACTACAACGACCCCCTGTTTCGCCCGATCCAGGATACCGAGTACAGCGCCGAGCTGTACTACGGCATTCACCTGGCCGACTGGCTGACCGTACGCCCGAACCTGCAGTACATCCGTCACCCTGGTGGTGTTAGCCAGGTCGACGACGCGCTGATCGGCGGGATCAAACTTCAGAGCAGTTTTTAATCGCCCTTTCCCTTTAACGGAGAACACAAGATGAGCACAGAAGGTGCCTTGAGTAGAACCCGCTGGCTGCCGCGCCTTATCGGCGTGCTGTTGCTGCTGATGGGCCTGGCCCTACTGGCGGGCGGCATCAAATTGAGCCAACTCGGCGGCTCTTTGTATTACCTGATTGCCGGTATCGGTTTTGCCCTGTCCGGCATTCTGCTGCTGGCCCTGCGTCGGCATGCCCTGGGGCTGTACGGTGCAGTGCTGCTCGGCAGTACCTTGTGGGCGTTGTGGGAAGTGGGTCTGGATTGGTGGCAACTGGTGCCACGTCTGGCGCTGTGGTTCGCTTTGGGGGTAGTCCTGCTGCTGCCATGGGCCCGCCGACCGCTGCTCGGCAACCCGTCGAAAATCAACCCGGCCCTGTTGAGCCTGGCAGTTGTCCTGTCGGGCGCCACCGCCGTGGCCAGCCAGTTTACCCATCCGGGCGAAATCAAGGGCAAGCTGGGTCGCGACAGCACAGGCTTGAGCAGCACCGCGCCGCAAATACCCGATGGTGAATGGCAGGCGTACGGCCGCACCGAGTTCGGCGATCGCTATTCTCCGTTGCGCCAGATCACCCCCGACAACGTGCATAAGCTGGAGGAAGCCTGGCGCATCCGCACCGGTGATCTGCCAACCGACAACGACCCGGTGGAGCTGACCAACCAGAACACGCCACTCAAGGTCAACGGCATGCTCTACGCCTGCACTGCGCACAGCAAGGTACTGGCCCTGGACCCGGACACCGGCGCTGAAATCTGGCGTTTCGACCCGAAAATCAAGAGCCCGACGGGCTTCAAGGGCTTCGCTCACATGACCTGCCGTGGTGTCTCGTATTATGACGAGAACAACTACGTCAATGTTGACGGCAGCCCTGCGCCGAAGATCTCCGATGCTGGCCAGGTTGTCGCCCGCACCTGTCCACGCCGTCTTTACCTGCCTACCGCAGATGCTCGCCTGATTGCCCTTAACGCTGACACCGGTAAAGTCTGCGAAGGCTTCGGCAACCAGGGGGTCATCGATTTGACCACTGGCATCGGCCCGTTCACTGCCGGTGGTTACTATTCCACGTCGCCTGCGGCGATCACCCGCGAACTGGTGATCATTGGCGGCCATGTAACCGATAACGAGTCGACCAACGAGCCATCCGGAGTGATCCGCGCCTACGATGTGCACGATGGGCGCCTGGTATGGAACTGGGACAGCAACAACCCGGATGAAACCGCGCCCCTGGCCGCGGGCAAAACCTACAGCCGCAACTCGGCGAACATGTGGTCGCTGGCCAGTGTCGACGAGAAGCTGGGCATGGTTTTCCTTCCCCTGGGCAACCAGACACCTGACCAGTGGGGCGCTGATCGCACCCCCGGTGCAGAAAAGTTCAGCGCCGGTATCGTTGCCTTGGACCTGGCCAACGGCAAGGTGCGCTGGAACTACCAGTTCACCCACCACGACCTGTGGGACATGGACGTTGGCAGTCAGCCGACCCTGCTCGATCTAAAGACCGCAGACGGGGTAAAACCGGCATTGATCGCGCCTACCAAACAGGGCAGCCTGTACGTGCTGGACCGTCGTGACGGTACACCGATCGTACCGATCCACGAGATCCCGGCCCCTCAAGGTGCGGTAGAGGGTGACCACACCGCGCCGACACAGGCTCGCTCGGAGCTCAACCTGCTTGGCCCGGACCTGACCGAACAAGCCATGTGGGGTGCCAGCCCGTTCGACCAGATGCTGTGCCGCATCCAGTTCCGTGAACTGCGCTACGAAGGTCAGTACACCCCGCCATCGATCCAGGGCAGTCTGGTCTATCCGGGCAACGTTGGCGTGTTCAACTGGGGCAGCGTCTCGGTCGACCCCGTGCGCCAATTGCTGTTCACCTCGCCGAATTACATGGCATTTGTGTCGAAGATGGTGCCGCGTGAGCAAGTCGCTGCCGGCAGCAAGCGCGAGAGCGAAACCAGCGGCGTGCAGCCCAACACCGGTGCCCCATACGCGGTCATCATGCACCCGTTCATGTCGCCACTGGGCGTACCTTGCCAGGCACCAGCCTGGGGCTACATCGCCGGTATCGATTTGACGACCAACCAAGTGGTGTGGAAGCACAAGAACGGCACCAGCCGTGACAGCTCGCCGATTCCGATTGGCCTACCCATTGGCGTGCCAAGCATGGGCGGTTCCATCGTCACCGCCGGCGGTGTGGGTTTCCTAAGCGGCACCCTGGACCAGTACCTGCGCGCCTATGACACCAACACCGGCAAGGAATTGTGGAGCTCGCGTCTGCCAGCAGGCGGCCAGGCCACGCCAATGACCTACACCGGCAAGGACGGCAAGCAATATGTGCTGGTGACCGCCGGTGGCCACGGCTCGCTGGGCACCAAAATGGGTGACTACGTAATTGCTTACAAATTGGCTGAATAGGCCCTAGCTACAAGCGACAAGCGACAAGCGACAAGCTGCAAGCTGCAAGTCCCGCAATCCCATCTTGCAGCTTGTAGCTTGAAGCTTGGAGCCTAAGTCCCCATCTAAGCACCATAGCCATTTTCGCAGGTGCCCCATGAGTGATCAGCAGGATCTACCGGAACAACTCGAGGATTACGCCAAACTCGAGCATCCTGAAGCCTCCGCTAAAACAGGCCACAACCTCGCCCTGCCCGACCAGCAACTGCCGGAAAGGGTTTACGTCATCCCGATTCACAACCGCCCGTTCTTCCCCGCGCAGGTACTGCCGGTAATTGTCAACGAAGAACCTTGGGCGGAAACACTCGATCTGGTCTCCAAGACCCCCCATCACTCCCTGGCCCTGTTCTATATGGACACGCCGCCAGAAGATCACCGCCACTTCGATACGTCAGCGTTGCCGCTTTACGGCACCTTGGTAAAAGTCCATCACGCCAGCCGCGAAAACGGCAAGCTGCAGTTCGTCGCCCAGGGCCTGACCCGGGTGCGTATCCGTACCTGGCTCAAACATCATCGCCCGCCCTACCTGGTCGAGGTCGAGTATCCGCGTCAACCCAGCGAACCGACCGACGAGGTAAAAGCCTACGGCATGGCCCTGATCAATGCGATCAAGGAGCTGCTACCCCTCAATCCGCTGTACAGCGAAGAGCTGAAAAACTACCTCAACCGCTTCAGTCCCAACGATCCGTCGCCGTTGACCGACTTTGCTGCGGCACTGACTTCGGCTACCGGCAACCAATTGCAGGAAGTGCTCGATTGCGTACCCATGCTCAAGCGCATGGAGAAGGTCTTGCCGATGCTGCGCAAGGAGGTCGAAGTTGCTCATTTGCAGAACGAGATTTCTGCAGAAGTAAACCGCCAGATCGGCGAGCATCAACGCGAGTTTTTCCTCAAGGAGCAACTCAAGGTAATCCAGCAAGAGCTGGGGCTGACCAAGGATGATCGCAGCGCGGACCTGGAGCAATTCGAGCAGCGCTTGCAAGGCAAGACATTGTCGGCAGCCACAAAAAAACGTATTGATGAAGAGATGGGCAAGCTGGCGATTCTGGAGACAGGTTCACCCGAGTACGCGGTCACCCGTAATTACCTGGACTGGGCGACCGCGTTGCCATGGGGTGTCTATAGCAAGGACAAACTTGACCTCAAGCACGCACGAAAAGTGCTCGACCAGCACCATGCCGGACTCGACGATATCAAGGATCGGATCCTGGAGTTCCTCGCCATCGGTGCCTGGAAAGGCGAAATCAGCGGTTCTATCGTTCTGCTGGTCGGCCCACCTGGTGTGGGTAAAACCAGTGTCGGCAAGTCCATTGCGCAATCCCTGGGGCGACCGTTCTATCGTTTCAGTGTTGGTGGCATGCGCGATGAGGCAGAAATCAAAGGGCACCGACGCACCTACATCGGCGCGCAACCGGGCAAGCTGGTCCAGGCGCTGAAAGACGTCGAGGTCATGAACCCTGTGATCATGCTCGATGAAATCGACAAGATGGGGCAAAGCTACCAAGGTGATCCCGCTTCAGCCTTGTTGGAAACCCTCGACCCCGAACAGAACGTCGACTTCCTCGACCACTATCTGGACCTGCGTCTGGACCTGTCGAAAGTGTTGTTCGTGTGCACGGCCAACACGCTGGACTCGATTCCCGGTCCGCTGCTGGACCGCATGGAAGTCATTCGTCTATCGGGTTATATCACTGAGGAAAAACTAGCCATTGCCAAACGCCACTTGTGGCCCAAACAGCTGCAAAAAGCCGGTGTCGCCAAGACCAGCTTGAGTATTACTGATAGTGCGCTGCGCACTGTCATTGAGGGCTACGCTCGCGAGGCAGGGGTCCGCCAACTGGAAAAGCAGCTCGGCAAATTGGTGCGTAAAGCGGTGATGCAACTGCTGGACAACCCGCAAGCCAAGATCAAGATCGGCCCCAAGGATTTGGAAGCCTCTCTGGGCAAGCCCGTGTTTCGCAGTGAGCAAGTGCTGTCGGGCAAAGGTGTGATTACGGGCCTCGCCTGGACCAGCATGGGTGGCGCTACGCTGCCGATCGAAGCTACCCGTATTCATACCCTCAACCGCGGCTTCAAGCTGACCGGGCAGCTAGGCGATGTGATGAAGGAGTCGGCCGAAATTGCCTACAGCTATGTCAGCGCCAACCTCAAACAGTACGGCGGTGACCCGACCTTTTTCAATGAAGCGTTCATCCATCTTCACGTACCGGAAGGCGCCACTCCAAAGGATGGACCGAGCGCAGGCATAACAATGGCCAGCGCTCTGTTATCCCTGGCCCGAGATCAGTCCCCGAAAAAGGCAGTGGCCATGACCGGCGAACTCACCTTGACCGGGCAAGTGCTACCCATTGGCGGGGTGCGTGAGAAAGTCATTGCAGCACGCCGGCAGAAAATTTTCGAATTGATCCTGCCGGAGGCCAACCGAGGTGATTTCGAAGAATTGCCGGATTACCTCAAGGAAGGCTTGAGCGTGCATTTCGCCAGACGCTTCAGTGAGGTGGCCAAGGTGTTGTTCGAGTGATTGAACGCTGCAAGCCATCAGCGCGGGCGTAAAAGCCCGCGTCATCGGTTGGCGGAGTTAAAGGTGTTTACGAAACTCGGCAACGACAAATTGTGCATAAGCCCTCAACCCGAAAGCCACAGCTTCCAGCCCTTGGGCACTATCGACATCAGCGACCTTTACCCCACGCAATCGGGTGTGTGCAGCATCCAGCTGAATGCAGATCTGCTTGTTTTCATCCAACCACTGCTGACGGATCTCGCCTAACGACAAATATCGATCAAGCGCCTCCAGATAACCCTGCAACTGCCTGGAACGAGATACCAAGTCAGCTTGATCGGCCTTTAGTTCCTTGATTTGTGCCACCAATGCTCGTCGTTGCTCCTGCAACTGCGAATAACGCATGCCTTCCTCTAAGCCGCCGACAAGCTTGCCAATAGCCTCCAGTGCTCTCTCTACGGCGGCTAAAGCCGCAGCCGGTGTCGTGCCCATGCTGACCAGTTCCTTGACCTGATCGACCGTTGGTAGCTTTCCCTCAAACAATGTATCCAAACCGTTGGATTCAAATACGTCGATTGCATTCTCCAGTTCGCCGAGATCATTTTGCTTACTACTTAAGCTGTCGGCACAAAGTTGCTCATCTCTCGTGGCCCGTGCCTGTGCCGCCTGGTAGCCGCTTACATCGCGGCTCGCATCAAATACAGGGAGGCTCTCGACCGTTTTCACGGCGGCTACGGCACCGTCCTGTAACATCCCCAACTTCCTGCAGATATTACTCACGGAAACAGTGATCTCCCCGATGAAAAAATCCTTTTCTTCCGCGTCACCTGCCTCCCGGAGCTTACCTGTCAATTTAGATAAATTTTCCGACTCGATACTTATTACGAGTGTTTCAGCATTGCTTGCAAACCCCTCGACAGCCGTCGTGATAGCGTTGTAATGACGCTCGATCGAGCTATGTAGCATGGGCAGAAAACTAAAGGTACTCTCCTTCCAGAACGCAGCGTAGGCCGATCTTGCAGCGAGGAATTTTTCCATGTCGGGGTTGGCCAATGAAGCGTTCAGCGAAACGACATTATCACTCATAAAAATAGTTCCTTTATTTAATCGAAGCCGCGTCATCGAATACGCCATTCATATGCCTGGCGAAACTTCCTATCCCCTTCCATTGATCAACGAAGTTGCCAAAGAACAAAGCAAATTTGTACAGCTGCTGGTTGGACTCCACGCGATTCAGATGGGTAATCGAGGCGTCGATGTATTTACCGATCATGTCCCAGGCAGAGTGCAGATGAGAAGAAGCCGTCAGTACATCACGTAGCCGTGTTTCCAGTTGACCCATCTGCGTATTGAGTTCTTCCAGAAGGCCCTCGAGCCTGATGGCAGCTTTCAACTTTTGGCTAGTTTCCGCCCGCTCCGCCTGGCGAGCGTTGCGCTCCTTACGAACTTTTTCCGCTTTTGAACCATAGATTGAACCCGTTATAACCGCACCCAACGGTCCTGCCGCCAGTCCCGCAAGGGCTGCCTTCACATAATGGTCATACTCGCTACCAAGGCGTTTGATCTCGTTATCGAGGCTTACCAAATCCTCGCGTAGTTGTTCGATTTTCCCGCTGCTCTGGCGGCGCTTGAGGGCGTGAAGCTTGCGAATGACCAATGGCGCCAAGACTTCCCGCGCCACATCGCGAAACTCTTTGGTCTGTCCGCCTACAACAGTGACATTCTCTGCGAACTGCGCCACATCTTTTCGCAGGACGTCCATGAAACCGACAAGATCTTTCACCGTGCCCTTATCTATCAACGTGAGCTCGACAGGCTCATCGAAGCTGATGCTTTCCCACCTATCCCTCGATTTGCCAATGGCCACGGTTTTTTCCAGCGTTTTCAGTATGTATTGGCCTGTGCTGTCGATGCTGCTGGCGCTGGAGGCCAATTGAAAACCAAGGGCCTTGCTAATATCCGCCAACTCGACCCAGCTGCGTCCGTGCTGCTGCAATTGCTTATGCAAGTCACACATACTGGACGGCATTAACTCCGCTTCACTGATTGTCGAGTATCCCAACCACTCAATCACGGCATCAGTGGTGCCTGGCAGGCTGAATACATGGTTGGCATATTGATTGAGGGTGATAATGTGTTCCCGCGTCAGGGTGAGCCCGCCGTCATTGGGACCATCGCGCTCTGCCATACCCTGGATGAGGTTAGCGGGCAGGCGTTCAGCCTCTGCCTGCAATTGGTCGAAATTTTTTTCTGCACTGTCCATAGTTACGCCCCTGGTGATAGGCCATGTGGCCTGGGACTTGAAACTATTACTGATGAGTACTGCCGAGCAGAGGGCAGCTTTTCCCGAATGCCAATACTGGCCCGAACGAATGGATCGTCGATGAAAATCAACTGCAAATTACTCGTCCTTGGCTTGCCCCTGCTGATGGCCGCATGCGCTCAGACGCCAGGCAAGCACGATAACCTGGTATTGGAAAAAGCCAGCCAATGCCCCGTGCACCTGGAGATCAACCAGACGCTCACCCTCACCCTGCCGAGCAATCCCAGCACCGGCTACCGCTGGTTGCTGCAGAACCCTGCTTCCGGGATATTGAGAAGCTTGGGCCCCGAGGTCTACAGTCATCCGGAAGATGCAGGGGTGGTAGGAAGCGCGGGGCAATCGGTATGGCGCTTTCAGACGCAAGCCGCAGGCGAAGGTCATCTGATATTGGTTTATCAACAACCTTGGGCCCCTGAAGTGCGCCCGGTGCAGACCTTTGATTGTGCTATCAACGTGAAGTAACTGCGCTGGTCAGCCAGGCCATGCATCGCCTGGCAAGTTTGGCTAAAATGCCCGCCTTTTACCGCCTAATGCCTGGATTGTCCTTGTGAGCAAAGAACCTGACCGCCTATTCGCCCAGCCGCTTGGCCAGGTACCCGACTTCGCCTTCAACGAAGACGTGGTGCGCGTGTTCCCGGACATGATCAAGCGCTCAGTACCGGGTTACCCGACCATTGTCGAGAACCTTGGGGTGTTGGCTGCACAATTCGCTCAGCCGAACACAGCCTTGTATGACCTGGGCAGCTCGCTGGGTGCCGTGACCCAGGCACTGCGCCGGCATGTACGTAGCGACGGCTGTCGGGTTATAGCAATAGACAACTCCGCCGCCATGGTAGAGCGCTGCCGCCAATACCTCACGGCCCAGGACTCGATGTTCCAGGAACTGTTGCCGGTAGACGTAGTCGAGGGAGACATTCTCGCGCTCGAGTTCCAGCCTGCTTCGGTGGTGGCAATGAACTTCACCTTGCAGTTCATTGCACCAGAGCAGCGCCTGGAACTGCTTGCTCGTATCCGTGCTTCGCTGCTACCAGGCGGCGCACTGATTCTTTCCGAAAAATTGCGCTTTGACGATGCCCAAGAGCACGCCCTGCTCACCGACCTGCATGTTGCATTCAAGCGTGCCAATGGCTACAGCGAACTGGAAATAGCCCAGAAACGCAGCGCCATTGAGAACGTGATGAAGCCTGACAGTTTTGAAGAACACCGTCAGCGCTTGTTGGCAGCCGGTTTCTCCAAAGTAGTACCCTGGTTCCAATGCCTTAATTTTGCCTCGTTGATTGCCCTGCCATGATTGATCTATCCCCGTTGGTCCGCCGTTTGGCGGGTACTCCCCTCGCACAATGGTCGCAAGGCCTGCAAGCACAGCTGGACGCCAAGATGGACAAGGGCCATGGCGACCTGGAGCGCTGGCAGAATGCCCTGGATGCGCTTCCGGCGTTGCAGCCAAGCACAGTGGACTTGCTCAACGGTCTGAACCTGGATTGCGAGTGCGACCAGGACACTCGCGACCGTATGCGCCAGGCCCTTATGGGGTTATCGCCCTGGCGCAAAGGGCCGTTTGACCTGTTCGGTGTACATGTAGACACCGAGTGGCGTTCGGACTGGAAATGGTCGCGCGTTGCTCCGCATCTGGATCTCAAGGGCAAACGAATTCTGGATGTCGGCTGCGGCAATGGTTATTACCAGTGGCGCATGCTCGGCGCCGGCGCCGACAGTGTGATTGGCGTCGACCCCAACTGGCTGTTCTTCTGCCAGTTCCAGGCCGTGCAGCGGTATCTGCCCGACCTTCCTGCCTGGCACTTGCCTTTCGCGCTGGAAGATCTGCCAGCCAATCTGGAAGGCTTCGATACCGTATTTTCCATGGGTGTGTTCTATCACCGTCGCTCCCCCATCGAACACCTGCTGGCGCTCAAGGACTGCCTGGTAAAAGGCGGCGAGTTGGTGCTGGAAACACTGGTGATCGAAGGCGATGAGAATCAGGTCCTCGTGCCCGAAGACCGTTACGCGCAGATGCGCAATGTCTGGTTTTTACCTTCAGTTCCAGCCTTGGAACGCTGGTTGCGCCGCGCCGGCTTCAGCGATGTACGCTGCGTGGATGTGAGCGTCACCAGCGTTGAAGAACAGCGCAGTACCGAGTGGATGCGTTATCAGTCGCTCAGCGACTTCCTCGACCCAGCCGACCACAGCCGTACTGTTGAAGGCCTGCCCGCGCCGCGTCGCGCAGTGCTGGTGGCGCGTAAATAAAAAAAGGCGCCCACAAGGGCGCCTAATATTCACCTTTTTCCAAAGGAGCTGGGGAGCTTCGAAGGTGAATGGAGCTACTCTTTGGCCACTTGCTGCTGAGCGTTCTCGCGCTTCTGCGCAGCGAATTTGGCGATCGCCTGATCCTTGTCGCCGTGGATCTGCTCCTGGCTCAGACGGAATTTTTCCCAGAACTGTTTCGAACGTTCTGCGCCGCCTTCGGCCAGTGCGGCGCCACTGCCCAAGGCCAGAACAGCCATCAGCGCATATTTGATCAGGCTCATGTTGCTCACCTCGTGATTGAATTTCAGTACGGTTCAATCTTACGAAAGGCAAGCTAACAACAAGGTGAGGCGCAAATTACAGTGTTGAAAGAAACCAGCCCGGGTGGTGGCGAGCTAGCGCCCCAGTAAAACTGTCGAAAATTACAATTCTGTAATTCAGCCGAAATCCAGCAAAAGATGGCTTAGTATCCGCCGTTCGATGCCCGCCCTTGACCCTGCAGCTACTTCAGGGTTGAAAATCACGTCCTTTCTCACCGTCGAGTCATTTCATGCGCTTATTGATCATCGAGGACGAGCTTCGTACCGCCGATTACTTGCAACAGGGTTTGAGTGAAAACGGCTATATCGTCGATTGCGCCCACACCGGAACCGACGGCTTGCACATGGCCCGCCAGCACGCCTACGACCTGATCATCCTCGACGTCAACCTGCCTGAGCTCGATGGCTGGTCTGTGTTGAAGCAGCTTCGCGCCGACGCCAGCACCCGAATCATGATGTTGACGGCACATGGTCGCCTATCTGATCGCGTCAAAGGCCTGGACCTGGGGGCCGACGATTATTTACTCAAGCCCTTCGAGTTCCCCGAACTGCTCGCGCGAATTCGCAGCCTGTTGCGACGTAACGATCAGAGCCTGCAACCCAGCACTTTGAAAGTCGCCGACCTGGAACTTGATCCGGGTCGCCACCGCGCTTACCGCAACGGACAGCGTATCGATCTGACGGCCAAAGAGTTCGCGTTGTTGCATTTATTGATGCGTCAAAGCGGCGAGGTGCTGTCTCGCACACAGATCATTTCATTGGTCTGGGACATGAATTTCGATTGCGACACCAATGTCGTCGAAGTCTCGATTCGCCGCTTGCGAGCCAAGATCGATGATCCCTTCGAGGACAAACTGATCCATACCCTGCGAGGCGTCGGCTATGTACTCGAGGCGCGCGAATGAAGCCGGCCAGGCTGTCCCTGCGCCTGGGCATGAGTGTCAGCCTGATGGGCGCTGCGTTGGTGTTGCTGTTGGCGTGCCTGGCTGTGCTCGCCCTGGACCACGAACTGGATAGTCGGGCACGCAAAAGCCTGGCCGCAAAAATGACCCAGATAGAGCATGGCCTGAGCATCGATCTGAAGGCCGGCGACCTGCAAACCTCGGCCCACCCCTTACTGGATGTAGTGATGGGACATGACAACCTGAGTCTGAGTGTAATCGCCCTGACCGGTCGCCACTCGGCCTTGCTCACGCTGGGGCCGGGGTTGGATGCCCAAGCGCTGATGCAGATTCCTATCCACCCCCACCTGAACTTCAACCAATGGCGCGACAGCAATGACAATCATCTGCTGACAGCCTCGCGCCTGATGCGTCTCAATGATGGGACGCAAGTGCATGTGCTGCTGACGGTCAATTTGGCCGACGACCATAGCCTGTTGCTGGCCTATTTGCGCTCGACCCTGTTTGCCTTGCCGCTACTAGTACTTCTGATTGGCTTTGGCGCCTGGATAGTGGTGCAGCGAGGCCTTGTCCCACTGCGCCGCTTCCGCCAGATCGCCGAGCAAGTGTCGGCCCAGCAATTGGCGCTACGCCTGCCAGTGAAGGACTTGCCCCATGAACTCAGCGAATTGGCCAGCACCATGAACATCATGCTTGATCGACTGGATGGAGGCGTGCAGCAGCTTTCACAGTTCTCGGACGATCTGGCCCATGAGCTGCGCACCCCCATCGGTAACCTCATGGGCAAGGCTCAGGTCACCCTGGCCCGTGAGCGTCCTATCGAGCAATACAAGGACGTACTGGAAGCCAGCATCGAGGAACTGACCCGTCTGAACCGCATCATCAATGACATGCTGTTTCTCGCCCAGGTCAGCCAGCCTGATAGTCAAATTCCGCTAAAAGCGGTCTGCCTGGCCGATGAAGCCAAGCGCGTCAGTGAGTTGTTCGAGTTCAGCAGTGAACAGAAGGATGTCAGTGTGCAGGTGCATGGCTGGGGCACGATTATGGCTGATCGCCTGATGGTGCAACGGGCGCTTTCGAACGTGTTGAGCAACGCCATCCGCCATAGCCCACAGGGGCAACGCGTTGAAATTGGGATTGAGCGGCACGGTGACGAAGTATGCATGTGGGTCGAAAACCGCGGACCGGGTATTGAGCCGGCGCATCTAGCACATTTATTCGAGCGCTTTTACCGCGTCGGCTCCGGACGTTCTCGCCTTGAGGGTGGCACCGGGTTGGGCCTGGCGATCGTGAAGTCGATCATGCTCGCGCATGGGGGCCGAGTTGAGGTGAGCAGTGAACTCAATGGTATGACTCGATTCAGCCTGATTTTTCCGGGTGCGCAAGCAGGTTGAAATGCTGCCCCGGTGCAAACCGGCTTGCTGCGCAATCTGGCGCAAGCGGCAGCCAATCCAGCGTACTCGATGCATCAGGCATATCCGACACCGAACGGCTCGCGGGTGTCGGTATGCTTTCACAGGTCAGCAAACTGGCCGCCTTTACATCCGCTGTGCACTATCAGTGGCGGCTAGCTGCCATGATCAGCGCTTTCATCTCCGCGACTGCCGACTTGAACCCAACAAACAGAGCATGTGCGACCAGCGCATGGCCAATGTTCAACTCGTTGATGCCCTTGATCGCAGCAACGGCTTCAACGTTGTGGTAATGCAAGCCATGACCGGCGTTGACGATCAGGCCCTGGCTCAAGCCAAACGCCACGCCATCGGCAACGCGCTTGAGCTCCTCGGCGACTTCAGTCGGCGTTTGGGCATCAGCATAGCGACCGGTGTGCAATTCAATGGCAGGCGCGCCTACACGGCGCGAGGCTTCGATCTGGCGCTCATCGGCGTCGATGAACAGCGAGACTTCCGAGCCCATGCGTGACAGGCGCTCAACTGCGGCTTTGATCCTTGCTTCTTGACCCGCCACGTCCAGGCCACCCTCGGTGGTCAACTCCTGACGAGTCTCTGGAACCAGGCAGATGTGTGCCGGACGGATGCGCTCAGCGAATACCATCATTTCTTCGGTGACGCCCATTTCGAAGTTCATGCGCGTCTGCAGCACGTCCTTGAGCACCAATACGTCGCGCTCCTGGATATGCCGCCGGTCTTCGCGCAGGTGCACGGTGATGCCGTCTGCACCGGCCTCCTCGGCGTCCAGCGCGGCTTTGACCGGATCGGGATAACGCGTACCACGCGCCTGGCGCAGGGTCGCCACGTGGTCGATGTTCACGCCGAGGAGCATGCGGTTGCTTTGAGTCACGAAAAGGCTCTCCTGATGATTTAGCCTGACAGCATACGTCGTGCTCAGCGCTTGCGAAACAGTTCCCGACTGACCAGCGGCTTTGTCCCCAAATGTACGGCCAGAGCCTGACGCATCAAGCGCTTGGCTGCGTTCAAGGCGCCGGGAACATCCCAGGCAGCTTCAGCCATGGCCATAAGCGCCTCGCCACGGAACAAACCAGGTTGCTGCAGGTAGACCCGCTCAAGCCCTGCATCCACTTGCAGACGGTACAAGCCATCACTGAGCAACGGCTCACCATTGATGTCCTGATCCAGGGCGAAGGCATAACCCAACTCATCCAGCAGACGCCATTCGAAAGCTCGCAGCAGAGGCTCCAGCGGGCGCCCGGCAGCCAGCGCTGGAAGGGTCGCGGCATAATGCGCGAACAAGGCAGGATGCGGGTCTTCGGCTGGCAACAGGCGAATCAACAACTCGTTGAGGTAAAGACCACTGAACAGGGCATCGCCACTGAGCCAAGCGGCCACGCCGACGCTATCCAGGCGGCCGACGGTCTTCAGCTCGCCGCGTCCACGAAACTCGACTTCAAGCGGCACGAACGGCCGGGCCTGACTGCCAGCCTTACCCCGAGCACGACGCAGCACTGCGCGCAGACGCCCTTGCGGGGTGAGGAAGTCCACCAACGCACTGGTCTCACGGTAGGCTCGGCTGTGCAGCACGTAGGCCGGTTGGCCGTCTGGCAGTTGCATGCGTACGCTTCAGGAAGAATGTGACCCGACAGCGGCTGCTGCCGGGTCTGATGCGATCAGAGGTCGCCGTAGCCCAGCGAACGCAGGGCGCGCTCGTCGTCGGACCATCCACCTTTGACCTTGACCCAGAGGTTGAGCATGACTTTGGCGTCGAACAACACTTCCATGTCCTTGCGCGCCTCCGAACCGATGCGCTTGATGCGCTCACCCTTGTCGCCAATGATGATCTTTTTCTGGCCATCGCGCTCGACCAGGATCAGCGCATGGATATGCAGGATCTTGCCTTGTTGCTTGAACTCTTCGATTTCCACCGTGATCTGGTACGGCAGTTCGGCGCCCAACTGGCGCATGATTTTTTCACGCACCAGTTCAGCAGCAAGGAAGCGGCTGCTACGGTCAGTAATCTGATCTTCCGGGAAGAAGTGATCATTTTCCGGCAAGTGCTTGGCGATCAAGCCTTCCAACGCTTCAAGATTATGACCTTGCTGCGCGGAAATCGGCACGATTTCGGCGTTCGGCAGTTGTTCCTGCAACCATTGCAAGTGAGGGATCAATTCAGCTTTTTCTTCGATCCGGTCGGTCTTGTTGATCGCCAGGATCACCGGCCCCTGCACGTACTGCACGCGCTCGAGCACCAATTGGTCTTCGTCGGTCCATTTGGTACGGTCGACGACAAAAATCACCACATCGACATCTTTCAAGGCTGCCGATGCAGTTTTGTTCATGTAGCGGTTGAGCGCCTTTTCGTTGCTCTTGTGCATACCCGGGGTATCGACGTAGATCGCCTGGATATCACCTTCGGTCTTGATTCCCAGCATGTTGTGCCGAGTGGTCTGAGGCTTGCGCGAGGTGATCGCCAACTTCTGACCGAGAATGTGATTGAGCAGCGTCGACTTGCCAACGTTCGGACGCCCAACAATAGCGACATAGCCGCAGCGGGTGGTGTTTGTATCAGTCATTGCCATTCTCCACGCCCAGGGCGATCAGTGCTGCGGCAGCCGCCACTTGCTCGGCGATACGCCGGCTAACACCTTGCCCTCGGCTTTTTTCGGTCAAAAGGGTCACTTCGCATTCGACGAAAAACGTCCGGCAATGGGGCTCACCTTGAATATCCACCACTTCGTATCGCGGCAGTTCGCAGGCCCGCGACTGCAAGAACTCCTGCAGTCGGGTTTTCGGGTCCTTGTTGGTATCGACCAGGGTCAGGCTCTCGAACTCACCGGTCAACCAGGCCAGAACGCGCTCGCGGGCGGTCTGCATGTCCGAATCCAGGTAGATTGCACCGATCAACGCCTCAAGGGCATCAGCCAGGATCGATTCGCGGCGAAAGCCTCCGCTTTTCAATTCACCGGAGCCCAGCCGCAGGTACTCACCCAAGTCAAAACCCCGAGCCAGAACAGCTAGGGTTTCACCCTTGACCAATCGCGCTCGCAAGCGCGACAACTGGCCTTCACGCGCTTGGGGGAAGCGCTCGAACAGCGCCTCACCCGCAACGAAGTTCAGTATCGCATCGCCGAGAAACTCGAGACGCTCATTGTTGCGCCCGGCAAAACTGCGGTGCGTCAGGGCCAGCAGCATCAGCTCCTGGTTCTTGAAGGTATAACCGAGCTGGCGCTCGAGGCGGCTCAAAGGAACGCTCACAGTGTACCCACGCGCAGTTCGTGGTCGATATTCAACGCTTTGTTCAAATCAACATCCTGAAAGACTATTTGGCTCATGCCCACTGGCTCGATTGGTACGGGAGGATCAGCAGATCCCCATGAACACAGCCTATGCCAGAAATGCATTCGGCGCTGTCTGAGGACAGCGCCGTTGTGGTGTTACTTGATCAGACCTACCCGCGAAAGATTCGGGAAGTGGCTGAGTTTTGGCTCTGGCCAGCTCATCCAGACGGCGAAGGCCTTGCCGACGATATTCTGGTCGGGGACCATGCCGTGCAGCGCCTTGGGAATATTGGGATCATCCCAGTAGCGGCTGTCGTTGGAGTTGTCGCGGTTATCGCCCATCATGAAGTAGTGGCCAGCCGGGACTGTCCACTGCTGATCAGGCGGCATACGGTAGCGGCTCATCTCCTTGCGGATCAGGTGCTCGGCCTCGCCCAGCTTTTCCTTGTACAGCTCAGCGCTGCCCAAGGTGCCTGGTTCGGTGCCTACCAATCGCTCGGCGATTGGCTGACCGTTGACGAACAGCTTCTTGTCGCTGGTGTAGCGGATCTGGTCGCCCGGCAAGCCAACTACACGCTTGATGTAGTTGACGTTCGGATCGCTCGGATAGCGAAACACCATTACATCGCCACGCTGCGGGTCACCCACCTCGATGACCTTCTTGTCGATCACTGGCAGACGAATCCCATAGGAGAACTTGTTCACCAGGATGAAATCGCCCACTTCCAGGGTCGGCTTCATCGATCCCGAAGGGATCTGAAAAGGCTCGACCAGGAACGAACGCAGCACCAGGACGATGAACAGAACCGGGAAGAACGACTTGCCGTACTCAATCAGCAACGGCTCCTTGTTCAATTGCTCGACCACTGCCATTTCTGGCTGGCTGACGCTGCCCTGATAGTTGGCGATCGCCGAACGCCGGCGCGGAGCCAGGAACAGCAGATCGACCAGGGCCAACAGACCGCAGACGGCAACGGCGATGACTAGCAACAGCGGGAAATTTAGCGACATAGGACCTAATTATTCCAACCTGAGCACGGCAAGGAAGGCTTCTTGTGGGATTTCCACGTTGCCGACCTGTTTCATGCGTTTCTTACCGGCCTTCTGCTTTTCCAACAGCTTGCGCTTACGGCTTACGTCACCACCGTAGCATTTGGCCAGTACGTTCTTTCTGAGCGCCTTGACAGTGGTTCGCGCCACAATCTGCCCGCCAATGGCGGCCTGGATTGCCACGTCGAACATCTGCCGAGGAATCAGTTCCTTCATCTTCTCTGTCAATGCGCGGCCCTTGTAGTGCGCATTGTCGCGGTGCACGATCAACGCCAGGGCGTCGACCTTGTCACCGTTGATCAGTACATCGAGCTTGACCAGGTTAGCCGACTGGTAGCGGTCGAAATGGTAGTCCAGCGAAGCATAGCCGCGACTGGTGGACTTCAAGCGGTCGAAGAAGTCCAGTACCACTTCGTTCATCGGCAGGTCGTAGCGCACTTGCACCTGCGAGCCGAGGAACTGCATGTCGCGCTGCACCCCACGCTTCTCGATACACAGGGTAATGACGTTGCCCAGGTGCTCTTGAGGCACAAGGATGGTCGCAGCTACGATCGGCTCACGGAAATCCTCTACCGAAGACACATCTGGCAGCTTCGATGGGTTATCAACGTAAATGGTTTCGCCAGTCTTGAGCTTGACCTCGAAGATTACGCTCGGCGCAGTGGTGATCAGGTCCAGGTCGTACTCGCGCTCCAGGCGCTCCTGGATGATTTCCATGTGCAGCATGCCCAGGAAGCCGCATCGGAAACCGAAGCCCAGTGCATCGGAGCTTTCAGGCAGGTATTGCAGCGACGAGTCGTTCAGGGTCAGCTTTTGCAGCGCATCACGAAAATCTTCGAAATCTTCGGAGCTGACCGGGAACAGGCCGGCATATACCTGAGGTTGAATACGTTTGAAACCTGGGAGAACTTCGACATCGGGAGTAGAACTCAAGGTCAGGGTGTCACCTACCGGCGCCCCGCCAATGTCCTTGATACTCGCAATGATGAAACCCACTTCACCGGCCTTCAGGTCAGCGGTGGCGGTGTGCTTCGGATTGAACACGCCCACGCTGTCGACCAGGTGCACCTTGCCGGTGGACTTCACCAGGATCTTGTCGCCTTTCTTCACTCGCCCGTGGCGCACACGCACCAGGGACACAACGCCCAGGTAGTTGTCGAACCAGGAGTCGATGATCAGCGCCTGCAGTGGTGCTTCGATATCGCCGGTAGGCGCGGGAATGGTTTGCACCAGTCGCTCCAGCACCTCGTCCACACCCATGCCGCTCTTGGCACTGCAGGCCACGGCGTCGGTTGCGTCAATGCCGATGATCTTCTCGATCTCGTCCTTGACCTTGTCCGGATCAGCCTGCGGCAGGTCCATCTTGTTCAGCACCGGCATGACCTCAAGGCCCTGCTCGATGGCGGTGTAGCAGTTGGCAACCGACTGGGCTTCAACCCCCTGGCCGGCGTCGACGACCAGCAACGCGCCTTCGCACGCAGCCAGGGAACGGCTCACTTCATAGGTGAAGTCGACGTGGCCTGGGGTGTCAATGAAGTTCAACTGATAGGTTTTTCCGTCCTGCGCCTTGTAATGCAGGGTGACGCTATGGGCCTTGATGGTAATACCGCGCTCACGCTCCAGGTCCATGGAATCGAGTACCTGGGCTTCCATTTCACGCGCGGAAAGGCCACCGCACATTTGAATGAAACGGTCGGCCAGCGTCGACTTGCCATGGTCAATGTGGGCGATGATGGAGAAATTGCGGATATGACTCAAATCACTCACGGGTCAACACTCAATAAGGCTGCGGGCCGGACGCCCACCGAAAAATAGCCGGGAATTGTACCTGAAGCTGAAAGGTTATGGGAGATTCCATATTGCCTAATCGCGGGGCAAGCTCGCGCCCCACGGCTCGATGGCAACTCGGCAACAGCCGGTTTGCCGACGAGAAATACCCGGCCAAACAAAAAAGGGCGGCCTAAGCCGCCCTCTTCCACTCAACCCGCCTTACTCAGCCAGCTTGAAGGTGATGAAGCTTGCCCGACCTTGACGCAGTACGCGCATGGACACGGAACGGTTCTTAGGCAGCTCCTTGGCAATTTCAGTGAACTGCTTGGCCGAAAGAATCGCCTGGTTGTTCAGGTGACTGATGACATCGCCCGGACGCAGGCCAATCATGGCCGCTGGACCGTCCTGGACTTCCTTGATGACTACGCCACCCTTGAGTTCCAGGGTTTTCTTCTGCTCGGCAGTCAGATCGGCTACCGAAACACCGAGACGATTACTGCTGCGCTCAACGCCACCGTTGGCACTGGCGGTAATCTCGGCGTCATCTTCAGGCAGCGCACCCACGGTGATATCCAGGCTTTGGCGCTTACCGTTGCGAATAATGTCGAGCTTGGCCTTGGCACCATCTTTCAGGCTGCCAACCAGGTGTGGCAAGTCAGCCGACATGACGATCGGCTGACCGTTCATGGTCAGGATCACGTCACCGACCTGCAGGCCACCCTTGGCTGCCGGACCCTCTTCCAGAACCTGGGCAACCAGGGCGCCAGCGGGCTTGTCCAGGCCGAAGGACTCAGCCAGGTCTTTGTTGACCTCCTGGATCACCACACCGAGCCAGCCGCGGCTGACCTTGCCGTCTTTCTTCAACTGGTTGGATACATCAATTGCCACGTCGATCGGAATGGCGAACGACAGGCCCATGAAACCACCCGAACGGGTGAAGATCTGCGAGTTGATACCCACCACCTCACCGTTCATGTTGAACAGCGGGCCCCCAGAGTTGCCCGGGTTGATCGCCACATCGGTCTGGATGAACGGCACATACGTGTCGTTAGGCAAGGTACGCCCCTTGGCGCTGACGATACCCTTGGTCACCGAGTGATCGAATCCGAAAGGCGAGCCGATGGCCAGCACCCATTCGCCCACCTTGAGCCTCTCGGAGTCGCCCAGCTTGACGGTTGGCAGGTTTTTGCCTTCAACCTTGAGCAATGCCACGTCGGTACGTGGGTCAGTGCCGACCAGTTTGGCTTGCAGCTCACTGCGATCGGAAAGACGGACGATGATTTCGTCGGCGTCGGCCACCACATGGTTATTGGTCAGCACGTAACCGTCACTGGAAATAATGAAGCCCGAACCCAGCGACTGCGCTTCACGCTGGCGATCACCACGCGGTGAACGCGGCTGCTGTGGCATGTTGCGCTCGAAAAACTCGCGGAACATCGGCGGCAGGCCTTCGAGATCCGGCATCTGGCCAGCTGCGTACTTGCGATCCGGCAGTTTCTGTTTGGTACTGATGTTGACCACCGCAGGTGAGGCCTGCTCCACCAGGGTCGTGAAGTCCGGAAGGGCTTCGGCCTGGGCAGCGGTGGCCACCTGACCGAGCATAAGCACGGCGGCGAACAACGATAGGTAGGTTTTCAAGCGTGGTATTGACATACGGCTCCCGTCACATCGAGCGTGGTTAGCAGTAGGGCCCTGCAGAAGCAGGAAAGGCCAGACCCCGAAAGGCCTGACCTATAGATAAATTCTGAGTTTTTTGCAAACTGCAAAGCTTGCCAATCATGTCAGCCAAGCAATCCTCGACCGGTGAGCACTGTACTTGCTGATCATTTTTTGGCCTGGGTGTCCTGAGGTCGTATCGACAACGCAATCCGCTCGGCGGTGCCAATCGGAATTTCGCCCACAACTGTCACCATCATCTCACCAGTAGGCGTGGTCAAGCGTCGCGACACTGCCACGGTAGGGCCCAATTGGGTACGGATATCCGCTGCAGAACCGCCATTCAAGGCTTCGACAAACACCGAGAAACGCGCCAGACCATCATCGAACATCAAGCTGCTGACAGCGCCTTTACCTTCAGGGTCTTTGCGCAAGGCACTGTCGATGAGCTCGAAGCCTGGCGGCAACCAATCCCAGCGCCATCCCGCGGCAGGCTGTACAGCCTGCGCAGCAACCTGCGCTACAGGTTTGCATTGTTCACCTGCCTTGAGCTGGTCATCGGTCGGCGCGTCCCGAGTGTCCAGCCGGGTGAACTGGAAGCGCTCAAGCAAACGCCCCTTGTCATCAAGCATCAATGACTTGAGTGGCAGCCCGGTCTGTTTGTCCAGGTGCAATTCAAACCCATATCGATGTTGATCACGCGGGCTCAGCGAGACGATGACCGCCTCACGCCCCGCCACTCGTGACTTGCCAGAGACCCCAAGGTCATACCAGCTCATCAACTTGAGAGGATCAAGCACTCGCGCCGTTGACTCCGGTGCATTGGTGACACCTGACACCAGGGAGCCACTTACGCACTGGGTATGCCCATCGACACGCACGACTTCCTGGGCCGAGCCATCGAGCTGAAGCAACCGCTCGCTGACCTTGCCGTCCTGGACACGATGCCAGATGTCGTGGGTGGAGAAGCTGCCGTTACGCTCGTAAACGAAAGTACCCTGATAGCTCTGCTGTTGCTCTGCCTGCGCCAGCTTTTTCAGCCAGTCGCCCGCCTCCGGGGAGGAGTTCGCCGCATGGGCCGGCAGAATCAGCCAGCCACCCAGCAACAGCGGTATGAGAGGTAGCGCGCGCATGATCCTCCTTACTTAACGGTTTTCCAGGCTGGCAGCGCGAGCATACGGCAGAGCGCTCTCGGTACCCTTCAGGGCTGCTTCCTGAGCATGCTGACGCAGATAGCCGGGCAGACGCTGGTCATGCCAGCCGGATTGCCCTTGCAGCACGCCATTGGCCATTGGGCCAGGCTGTTCTGCACTTTCACTATAGCCTGCCAGTACGGCGGGGCCTTGAACTTGTGGCGCGATCAGGCCTTGCTGAGCGGGTTGCTGGGCAGCCAACTGAGCACCGCTGATGTCATCCTGGTTATACAGGCGCACACCTGCCAGCACGGCGACGGTAACCGAGGCGGCTACAGCCAGGCGAGTCAGGCTGCGCCAAGGACCACGATTGGCCTTGACCGGTACATCTTCATCAGCCAGCGCTGCCGAGACGGCGGCGGCGATATCCAACTGTGGCAGCACCAGCTCCTTGTGCATGGCCGCACGCGCAACCTGGTAACGCGACCAAGTGGCACGGGTTTCAGCATCGTCGACGGCGTTCAACACCCGACGTAACTCAAGTTCATCCGCTTCGTTATCCATCACCGCGGACAGCGATTCCTGCAAAGCTTCACGACTCATGGCGGTTCCTCTCTTGGCTGTCGCCGCTGTCTCAGGTTTCCTGCAACAAGGGCTGCAGGGCTTTGTCTATGGCCTCCCGAGCGCGGAAAATTCGAGAGCGCACGGTGCCAACCGGACACTGCATGACGCTGGCAATGTCCTCGTAACTCAGACCATCAAATTCACGTAAAGTTAACGCCGTACGCAAATCTTCTGGCAGTTGCTGAATGGTCCGATGGACGGTGCCTTCGATCTCATCTCGCAACAACGCACGCTCGGGGGACTCCAGATCCTTGAGGCCATGATCGCCGTCGTAAAATTCCGCATCCTCGGAACTCACATCGCTGTCTGGTGGACGCCTACCGCGTGACACCAGATAGTTCTTTGCCGTGTTGATGGCAATGCGGTACAGCCAGGTATAAAAAGCACTGTCCCCGCGAAAATTTCCAAGCGCCCGGTAAGCCTTGATGAAAGCTTCCTGCGCCACATCCTGGGCTTCATGGGTGTCGTGTACAAAACGCACGATCAACCCGAGAATCTTGTGCTGATACTTCAGCACCAACAGATCAAACGCTCGCCTGTCGCCACGCTGCACGCGCTCGACAAGCTGCTGATCCTCTTCCTGGGTTAGCATGAACACTCCTCAATGAACTTGAGGGAGCGTTGCGAGAAGCATCGTTCAGGCTTGCAACCATAGACTCGGGCTTTTCGCAAAAGTTCTCCCCTCCAAGCAAGTTTCCTGCGGCCCTTGGTCGGCCCGCACGAAAAACGCGGCACGGACACGGCCGGCTGCGTCGATAATCGGGTTTCGAATACGCCAACAGTACCTTAATTATGGGCTACTGCCATGCGTCGCCACGGCATTGTGGTGTGCGGACAACCTTCTATGGATATCCACACAACGTGGAAAGTTCCCACAAAAAGCTGCCAGCACCTCGCAAGCGCCATTGGAAATCTGGGCACCGAGGCTGATATAAAGACAGCCGGTCCAGATTAACGATAGTTTCACAATGCCATAAGCGCCTGACTATTGTGCCGATCCCCCCCTTCAGATACTAGTGTCCTGACATGAGCCAACAACTCCAACATGATGTCCTCGTGATCGGCAGCGGTGCCGCCGGCCTGAGCCTGGCGCTGAACCTTCCCGGGCACCTGCGCGTTGCCGTGCTGAGCAAGGGCGATCTCGCCAACGGTTCGACCTACTGGGCCCAAGGCGGGGTTGCCGCGGTACTGGACGACACCGACACAGTCCAGTCCCACGTCGAAGATACCCTCAATGCCGGTGGTGGCTTGTGCCACGAAGATGCCGTGCGCTTCACTGTCGAGCACAGCCGCGAAGCGATCCAGTGGCTGATCGACCAAGGCGTACCTTTTACTCGCGACGAACACGCCAGCGTTGACGATGGTGGCTTCGAGTTCCATCTGACCCGCGAAGGTGGCCACAGCCACCGGCGCATCATCCACGCCGCCGATGCCACCGGCGCGGCGATTTTCACCACGTTACTGGCGCAGGCAAAGCAAAGACCCAACATAGAGCTGCTGGAGCAGCGCGTTGCGGTTGACCTGATCACCGAGCGACGCCTTGGCCAGGACGGTGATCGCTGCCTGGGTGCCTATGTGCTGAATCGCAACACGGGGGAGGTCGACACATTTGGCGCACGCTTCACGGTGCTCGCGACCGGCGGTGCCGCCAAAGTCTATCTGTACACCAGCAACCCGGACGGAGCCTGTGGCGACGGTATCGCCATGGCCTGGCGCGCGGGTTGCCGGGTGGCAAACCTTGAGTTCAATCAGTTTCATCCCACCTGCCTTTATCACCCGCAGGCCAAGAGTTTCCTGGTGACCGAAGCCCTTCGCGGTGAAGGGGCGCTGCTGCGGCTGCCCAATGGCGAGCGCTTCATGCCCCGCTTCGACCCGCGCGAAGAGTTGGCGCCACGCGATATCGTCGCTCGCGCCATCGACCACGAAATGAAGCGCCTGGGCGTGGATTGCGTCTACCTCGACATCAGCCACAAACCCGAAGACTTCATCAAAAGCCACTTCCCTACTGTCTATGAGCGCTGCCTGACCTTCGGCATCGATATCACCCGCCAACCGATCCCTGTGGTGCCTGCCGCCCATTACACCTGTGGTGGCGTGATGGTGGACGAACGCGGCCATACCGATGTCCCCGGCCTCTACGCCATCGGCGAAACCAGTTTCACTGGGCTGCATGGCGCCAACCGCATGGCCAGCAATTCACTGCTCGAATGCTTCGTTTATGGGCGCGCCGCTGCCAATGACATTGAAGCCCACCTGGAGCAGGTGAACATGCCTCGGCAATTGCCCGGCTGGGACGCCAGCCAGGTCACCGACTCGGATGAGGACGTGATCATTGCGCACAACTGGGACGAGCTGCGGCGCTTCATGTGGGACTATGTGGGAATTGTGCGAACCAGCAAGCGCCTGCAACGCGCAGAACATCGGGTGCGTCTGCTGCTCGACGAAATCGACGAGTTCTACAGCAACTACAAGGTAAGCCGTGACCTAATCGAGCTTCGCAACCTGGCCCAGGTGGCCGAGTTGATGATTCACTGCGCCATGCAGCGCAAGGAAAGCCGAGGTCTGCATTACACCCTGGACTACCCAGGCATGCTCGACGAAGCACGCGACACTATTCTGCAGCCACCCACCTACGACGACTGAATTTCAGGCGCACGCGCAGGCGTCGGTGTTGCACCGGCTCCAGCGCGTCATAGGTAATGCACAGTCCCTGGCTCCAGCGCCGACCCGCAGGGCGATAACGCAGAACGATCAAACCCGGCAAGGCCAGGCTATCGGGACGTAACTGCACTTTTTGCCAACCCTGGGCTCGACTGAAAAGGTGCCAGCCGTCACGGTCGCATCGCAACCCGCTAACGGCCTGAGGGTGATTCAGCAAGATTCGTCTCGGGATGGTCCAACCGGCGTGCAACAGACACAAGATACTGCCGCCAACCTGTTGCCACCACGGAACTTCCAGCAGGCTTAAGCCGAGCAAGGCCAGCAACAAGCTGACCAGGTAGGCCGCCAGCAGGCCTTTTGAGCCGTACCAGCGACACTCGAAGCGCTCACTTGGGCTGGACACGATCCAGGATGATGCGAACCATGCGCTGCAGCTCTGGATCTTCGGACTCGCTGCGCTCCATGAACCAGCCGAACATATCCTGGTCTTCACAGCTGAGCAGGCGCTTGTACAGGTCACGATCTTCCTGGCTCAAGGTCGGATAAACCTCGGCACTGAAAGGCACCAGCAATACGTCCAGCTCGAGCATGCCGCGTCGGCTGTGCCAAAAGAGCCGATTGAGTTCAGTTTGTTCGACCATGGAGCCCTCCTAAAATAGGCCGCCAGTATACAGAGCCAGCGCCCGGGAAACACGAGACGTTGGTCCGGACATGTGAGCAAATAATCACAGAGGCGTACCCTCAACTACCTATTTTGCCAACAGCGCTCTATCATGGCCCCCAGTCTTATTACCTTGCGATGACTCATGGCCGATTCCGCTTTTTTCTGCACGCTATCCCACGAAGGCATCCTCGCCGTCCGCGGCTCGGACGCCGGCAAGTTCCTGCAAGGCCAACTGACCTGCAACATCAACTACCTCAACGACAGTACCAGCAGTCTGGGTGCGCGTTGCATGGTCAAGGGCCGAATGCAGTCGAGCTTTCGCATCCTTCCCGACGCCGACGGCTTTCTGCTGGCCATGGCTCGTGAGCTGCTTGAGCCGCAACTTGCCGACCTGAAAAAGTATGCAGTGTTCTCCAAAGCCAAACTGACCGATGACAGCGACGCCTGGGTTCGCTTCGGATTGCAGGAGGGTGAATCGGCCCTGCACGATCTGGGCATCGAAGTACCTGCGCAGATTGATGGCATCACCCGGCATAACGGGCTGATTGCCATTGCCGTGTCAATCGGCCGCATCGAGCTATGGGTACCCGCCGAACAAGCACGGCAGGTACAAGAGCAGTTAGCTGCAAAGCTTTCGCAGGCTACGCTGAACGACTGGCTGCTGGGGCAGATTCGTGCAGGGATTGGCCAGGTCATGGCCCAGACTCGCGAGCTGTTCATTCCGCAGATGATCAACCTGCAGGCCGTCGGCGGCGTCAGCTTCAAGAAAGGCTGCTATACCGGTCAGGAAATCGTCGCCCGCATGCAATACCTGGGCAAGCTCAAGCGGCGCCAATACCGGGTAGCCTTGGCAGGCGAGAACGTGCCAGAGCCCGGTACCGAGATTTTCTCGCCGACCCACGGCTCTTCGGTAGGTGAAGTGGTGCTTGCGGCACGCAGCGCAGACGGTATCGAGCTCCTGGCGGTGCTGACCGCCGATGCTGTGCAAGACAACAACCTGCACCTGGGAAGCCCGGACGGCCCGGATCTGAACCTGCTGTCCCTGCCCTACGAGCTGGATCGCGACCGCGAAATCCAACGCTGAGTCGGCCTCGCCCCGACGGTAGAACGCCGGGGCCCTTTTGAATTGCGTTAGAGAGTCACCATGAACAAGCTGGCCGAGACGGTCCAGGCCCAGTTGCTGGCCGCCATCGACAATGATGACCTGGTGTTGCCGACCTTACCCGAGGTCGCCTTGAGCATCCGCGAGGCCGCCGAAGACAGCGAGATCAGCGTCAGTGCCCTGAGTAAAGTCATCGGCCGCGACACTGCCCTGACTGCGCGCCTGATCAAGGTAGTGAACAGCCCGCTGCTGCGCGCCACGGTCGAAGTGACCGACTTGCAGACGGCCATTACCCGCCTCGGCATCAACTACAGCTGCAACCTGGCCGTCGGCCTGGTGATCGAGCAGATCTTCCACGCCCGTTCTGAGGTGGTGGAAAGGAAAATGCGCGAAATATGGGCCAGTAGTTTGGAGGTGGCGGGTATCAGCTACGAACTCTGCTTGCGTTACACCCAACTCAAGCCTGACCAGGGCGCCCTCGCCGGCCTGGTTCACCAGATCGGTGTACTGCCTATCCTGATCTATGCCGAAGAGCACAATGAGCTGCTCTCTGACCCGGTATGCCTGAACTATGTCATCGACCAGATCCATCCGGCACTCGGCGACAAGATTCTGAGCAGTTGGGAATTTCCCGAACAACTGGTGAAACTACCTGGACAGGTGCTCAATCTGGATCGCGGTAGCGATCGGGTCGACTACGTTGACATTGTCCAGATTGCCCGGGCGCTGAGCGCTGGCCCCGGCAAGTCCCGCCCCTTGGCAGCCCTTCCGGCCTACCGTCATCTGGGGCTGCCCACCGGCACCGAACTTGTGGCCGGCGAGTTGCTCCAGGCCCGGGCCATGTTTCGTTAATCGCCGATAAAACTGACTCGCACTTTCAACCCGCCCCGTTCGCCATCGTGCAGGCTGATCTTCGCCAGATGCGCGCGGCAGATTTCTCCGACAATCGCCAGGCCCAGGCCGGTCCCTTGCGCATTGCGGCGATAGAAGCGCTCGAACACCCGTTCACGCTCATCCTCCGGAATGCCCGGGCCATCGTCCTCGACTTCCAGCACCCCCGGCGCGTAGACCCGCAAGATGACATTGCCGCCCTTGGGTGTGTGGGCCAAGGCATTGTCTACCAGGTTGCTGAGCAATTCATTGAGTAGCGTAGGCTCGCCACGGACATGCACCGGGGCCTCAGCCTCCAATGCCAACGCCACTCCACGGGCGTAGGCCAGTGGCGCCATGGCCATCCCCAGTTCCCGTGCCAGTTGACTGAGGTCAAGCAGTTGCGCGCCACCTTCGGCAATCGCTCGCGCACCGTTTTCCACTCGCGCCAACGACAGCAACTGGTTGGCCAGGTGGGTCAGCCGGTCTGTGCCCTGGACCGCTGACTCCAGAGTATCGCGCCAGACCTGAGGCTCATTAGAGCGCAGGCCCAACTCGACCCGGGCCTTGAGGGCCGCAAGGGGGGTGCGCAGCTCATGAGCGGCCTCGGCAATAAACTGCGCCTGACGCTCGAACTGCTCGCGTAGCCGCTCGGTAAAGTGGTTCAAGGCGCGCACCAGTGGGCTAAGCTCACGCTGCACCTCGACCAGCGGCAGGGCCCGCAGGTCGTCGGGCTGACGCTCTTCGACGGCACCACGCAAGCGCTCCAACGGGCGCAATGCAGCGCTCACCGCGAACCACACCAGCATCAGTGCGCCCAGAGCCAGCATGCCCAGACGCAACAAGGTATCGGCCATCAGGCTGCGGGCCATGCGCACCCGCGCTTCTTCGGTTTCGGCCACACGAATTTCGGCCATGCCATTCATGTTCGGCTCACTGACGGCCTTGAGCAGACTCACCACGCGCACATCCTGGCCCAAGTAGCGCGCATTGTAGAACCGCGCCAGCGCTGGGTAATCATCGGTGCGCGGCGTGCCTGGTGGTGGCGCGGGGAGGTTTTCGTAGCCGGAAATAAGGCGTTGATGAATATCGTTGACTTGGTAGTAGATGCGTCCGGCGCTGTCGTACGCAAAGGTATCCAAGGCCACATAGGGCACATCGGCGCTGAGCGTGCCGTCGCGCTGGGACAGGCCGGCAGCGATGGTGCGCGCCGACGCCAACAGGGTTCGGTCATAGGCAGTGTCGGCCGCTTCGCGTCCGTTCCAATAGGCACTGAGCCCACTGGCGAGCATCAACACCACCAGCAGCAGGGCCAGGTTCCACACCAAGCGCCCGCGCAGACTGCCACTGTCACGCATCGCGGTGCTCGAGCAGGTAACCGAGCCCCCTGAAAGTGACGATGACCACGGCATGACCGTCAAGCTTCTTGCGCAGACGATGGATGTAAATCTCGATCGCATCGGCGCTGGCTTCCTCATCCAGGCCGAACACCTGGGCGGCCAACTGCTCTTTGCTCATCACCCGCCCAGGACGTGCGATCAAGGCTTCGAGCACCGCCTGCTCGCGGGAGGTCAGGGTCAGCAAATCGTCATCGAGGGTAAAGCGCCGGGTATCGAGGTCATAGACCAGCGGCCCGCAGCGTTGCTGGCGCTCGCCACCGAGTACGCTACGACGCAGCAAGGCCTTGACCCGCGCTTCAAGCTCGGTGAGCTCGAACGGCTTGGCCAGGTAGTCATCGGCACCCAGGTTCAAGCCATGAACCCGATCCTTGACGTCACTGCGTGCCGTCAACATCAACACCGGTACGGTCTTGCCACGTGCGCGCAAGCGCGCAAGCACCTCGAAGCCGTCCATGCGCGGCAGCCCGACATCGAGCACCGCCACTGCATATTCCTCGCTGGCCAGCGCCAGGTCGGCAGCCACGCCATCATGCAGCACATCCACTGTCAGCCCCGTGCTCTTGAGAGCCTGAGCCACGCTCTCCGCTAGCTGCAGATGGTCTTCTACAAGCAGCACACGCATTGTTTTTTCTCCTGTCAGGTCCAGGTCAATGGCGCGGAGTGTACAGCCGACTGCTCGCCTGTGAAGCCTTCGTAACGATGAAAAGCAGTTGAAAGGTTAGTGAAAGGTTCAGCCCCTAGCATCCTCTCACGGCTCACTCTGCTTGCCGTACAACCGAACCTTGAAGTTCGAACTAATAAGAACAAAAACGGAGTTACTCGACGATGCTGTCCATGCAGCCACAGGCCTATGTGCCTACCCGCCGCTTGCCTACCCGCCAGTCCGCCGTTATCAGCGCCCTCGCCCTTGCCGGCGTTGCGCCAATGAGTCAAGCCGCCTTCTTCGATGGCAGCAAGGCGACCTTCGAAACCCGCAACATGTATTTCAATCGCGACTTTCGCGATGGCACCAGCGCTCAACAGTCCAAGCGTGATGAGTGGGCTCAGGGCTTCATGCTCAACTTCGAGTCCGGCTACACCGATGGCACTGTAGGCTTTGGCCTGGATGCCCTTGGTATGCTCGGCATCAAGCTCGACTCCAGTCCCGACCGCACAGGCAGCGGTTTGCTGCCCACCCACGACAGCGGTCGCGCAGCCGATGAATACTCCAAGCTTGGCCTGACCGGCAAGGTCAAGATTTCGGCCACCGAGCTCAAAGTCGGCACCTTGATGCCAGAACTGCCGACCCTGCAGCCAAACAACGGTCGTATCCTGCCGCAAACCTTCGAAGGCGGGTTGCTGACCTCCGGTGAAATCAAGAACCTGACGTTTACTGGCGGCCGCCTGGAAAAAGCCAAGGATCGCGACAGCACCGACAATCAGGACATCGCCCTGAACAACAAGAACAGTCGCTTTCTAGGCACTGTTGCCGGCAACCACTTCGACATGGCCGGCCTGGATTACAAGTTCACCGACAAGATTACCGGTAGCTACCATTGGGCTCAGCTCGACGATGTCTACCGCCAGCACTTCGTCGGCATGCTCGCCAGTCAGCCTTGGGGGCCGGGCACGTTTGGCGCCGACCTGCGCATGGCCTTCAGTGATGACCAAGGTCAGGCCCGCGGCGGCGAGATCGACAACACTGCGCTCAACGGCATGCTCAGCTACAGCCTTCTGGGCCACAAGCTCAGTGCCGGCTACCAGCACCTGTCAGGCGATACCGCCTTCCCTTACGTCGATGGCGCTGATCCGTACCTGGTCAACTTCGTTCAGATCAACGACTTTGCCGGCGCCGACGAGCGCTCCTGGCAAGCTCGCTACGACTACGACTTCGCCAAACTGGGTATCCCTGGCCTGACCTTCATGACCCGCTACATCAGCGGCGATAATGTCAGCCTGGCCGATGGCGGCGAGGGCAAGGAATGGGAACGCAATACCGAATTCAAGTATGTGGTGCAAAGTGGCGCCCTGAAAAACGTCGCCGTGCGCCTGCGCAACGCCACCTTCCGCTCGAACTTCGCCCGTGATGCGGATGAAGTTCGACTGCTGGTGAGTTACAGCCTTGCGCTGTGGTAATCCCCGATAACAATAACGCTCACGGAGATCGACGATGACCTTTTCACTGCGCCGCATTGCCCTCGCCACGGCCTGCTTGATGCTCGCCGGCCAAGCCATGGCAGCCGAACCGAAACGCCCGGAATGTATCGCCCCCGCCTCACCCGGCGGTGGTTTCGACCTGACCTGCAAGTTGGTGCAAAGCGCCCTGGTCAACGAGAAAATTCTCAGCAAACCCATGCGCGTCACCTACATGCCCGGCGGTGTCGGCGCGGTCGCCTACAACGCAGTGGTTGCCCAGCGCCCGGCGGATGCCGGTACCCTGGTGGCCTGGTCCAGCGGTTCGCTACTCAATCTGGCGCAAGGCAAATTCGGCCGCTTCGACGAAAATGCCGTGCGCTGGCTGGCGGCGGTCGGCACCAGCTATGGCGCCATCGCGGTGAAAAACGACTCGCCCTACAAAACCCTGGATGACCTGGTTGCGGCGCTGAAAAAAGATCCAAGCAAAGTGGTGATCGGTTCAGGCGGTACCGTCGGCAGCCAGGACTGGATGCAAACAGCGCTGATCGCCAAAGCCGCAGGTATCAACCCGCGCGATCTTCGTTATGTCGCCCTTGAAGGCGGCGGCGAAATTGCCACGGCACTGTTGGGTGGGCACATCCAGGTCGGCAGTACCGACATCTCCGACTCCATGCCGCATATCCAGAGTGGTGACATGCGCCTGTTGGCAGTGTTCGCCGAGACCCGGCTGGACGAGCCGGAAATGAAGAACATTCCTACCGCCAAGGAGCAAGGCTACGACATCGTCTGGCCGGTGGTGCGCGGTTTCTATCTGGGGCCAAAAGTCACTGATGAAGAGTACGACTGGTGGAAAGCCTCGTTCGACAAACTGCTGGCCTCCGAAGAGTTCGCCAAGCTGCGTGACCAGCGCGAACTCTTCCCTTTCGCCATGACCGGCGCCGAGTTGGACACCTATGTAAAAAAACAGGTGGCTGACTACAAGGCCCTGGCCAAGGAATTCGGGCTGATCCAGTAAGGCCGTCATTCCCTCGTTGGAGCGGGTTCATCCATGAAGGGCTGCCCCTGCGGCCCTGACGGGAAAGGCGTTGCCTTTTGCCTTTGAAAACGGCGCCCCAACAAAATCGATGACTGTTTGTGAACCTCATTGAGGACAGGCGACATGATCCTGCAACGTGTCTTCGCCCTGATTCTGCTGGCGCTATGCGCCGTCCTGGCCGTGATGGCCTGGCCCTATCAGGCGGCTTTTTCCTACGAACCGGTCGGCCCCCGCGCCTACCCGTTACTGATGCTCGGTTTGATGGCGCTGGGGCTTATGTACCTGGCCTTTCGACCAACACCCATTGTGCACAAAGACGACGAGCCAGAACTGGACCGCGAGACCCTCAACAAGATTGCCCTGTGTGTGGGCCTGCTGCTGGTCTTCGCTGCCACGTTCGAGCCACTCGGTTTCATTCTCAGCGGCGTGCTGATTGGCGTACCGATGGCCCGTCTCTATGGCGGGCGATGGCTACCCAGCGTGGTAATCATCGGCCTTATGACGATCGCCCTGTACTGGTTGTTCGACCGAGTCATGGATGTCCCTCTGCCCCTGGGCTTACTCGACGTTCTGGAGAATTGACATGGATACTCTCAGCTATCTGGGCCAAGGCTTCGGCGTCGCCCTGAGTCCCTACAACTTGGTTACGGCCTTGTCCGGCACCTTGATCGGCACCGTGGTTGGCCTGTTGCCGGGCCTGGGCCCGATCAATGGCGTGGCCTTGTTGATTCCGATCGCATTTGCCCTCGGCCTGCCACCGGAATCAGCACTGATTCTGCTGGCCGCTGTGTACTTGGGTTGCGAATACGGCGGACGCATCAGCTCGATCCTGCTCAACATCCCCGGTGAAGCGTCGACCGTGATGACCACCCTCGACGGCTACCCCATGGCGCGCCAGGGCCTGGCCGGCGTGGCACTGTCGCTGTCGGCCTGGAGCTCGTTCATCGGCGCGTTCATCGCCACGTGCGGCATGGTGCTGTTTGCCCCCTTGCTGGCGAAATGGGCGATCGCCTTTGGACCCGCGGAATACTTTGTACTGATGGTGTTTGCCATTGTCTGTTTGGGTGGCATGGCCGGTGATCGTCCGCTCAAGACCTTCATCGCGGCATTGATTGGTCTGTTCCTGTCCAGCGTCGGCATCGATGCCAACAGTGGCGTCTACCGATTCACCGGCGACAGCGTCCACCTGGCTGACGGCATTCAATTTGTCGTGTTGGTACTGGGTCTGTTCTCCATCAGCGAAATCCTGCTGCTGCTGGAAAAAACCCATCACGGCCATGAAGCAGTGAAAGCCACCGGACGCATGTTGTTCAACTTCAAGGAAGCAGCGTCGGTATTCGTGGTCAATATTCGCTGCGGCGTGCTCGGTTTCATCATGGGTGTATTGCCCGGTGCCGGTGCGACCCTGGCCAGTGCTGTTGCCTATATGACCGAGAAGCGCATCGCCGGTGCCAGCGGTACTTTTGGCAAAGGCGACAAGCGTGGCCTGGCGGCTCCAGAAACCGCCATCGGTGCTTCATGCTGCGGCGCCCTGGTCCCCATGCTGACCCTCGGCGTCCCCGGCTCTGGCACCACCGCGGTGATGATCGGCGCCTTGACCCTGTACAACATCACCCCCGGACCAATGCTGTTCGCCCAGCAACCTGACATTGTCTGGGGCCTGATCGCTTCACTGTTCATCGCCAACATCATGCTGGTGATCCTCAACATTCCGATGATCCGCATTTTCACCCGCATTCTTGCGGTGCCGAACTGGGCCCTGGTGCCAATCATCGCGATCATTACCGCGATCGGCGTCTACGCCGTGCATGCGACCACCTTCGACCTGTTCCTGATGATCGGCATCGGTATCTTCGGTTACATCCTGCGCAAGCTGGATTTCCCGCTGTCGCCGATCTTGCTGGGCTTCATTCTCGGTGGATTGATGGAGCAGAACCTGCGCCGTGCCCTGTCGATTTCCAATGGTGCCCTGGACATTCTCTGGTCCAGCCCGATCAGCATGAGTGTATGGGCGCTGACCATTACCATGATGCTTCTGCCACTGCTGCGTATCTGGCGCAAGCGCAGCATCCAGCGTCGTGCTCTGGCTGATGTCTAATGGGCCGTTGAAATTGTATTGGGCGACTGGACTGGTTGGCCTGGTTGGCGGCTACATCGCCAGCCAGGTTGGCTGGCCGCTGCCATGGATGGTCGGTTCGCTGTTGGCGATCATCCTGGTGCGCTGCCTGACCCCCTGGCAGTTGAGCGAAATACCCGGCGGGCGCAAATGCGGCCAATGGATTATCGGCATCGGTATCGGCCTGCATTTTACCCCGGCTGTAATCGAACAGGTGGCGAGCAATTTCGGCCTGATCTTTTGCGGTGCATTGATCACCAGTGTGTCCAGCGTGGTCGGCATCTGGCTGTTGCGCCGCACCGGCGAAGACCGCGCCACGGCGTTCTTTTCCAGCATGCCGGGCGGCTCGGGAGAAATGGTCAACCTCGGTGCGCGCAATGGCGCGGTACTCAGCCAGGTGGCGGCGGCACAAAGCTTGCGTGTGCTGGCCGTGGTGTTGTGTGTACCGGCGCTGTTCAAGTACCTGCTTGGTGACGGTGTGGTGCTAACCCATGCCGGTAGTGTCAGTTGGGGCTGGCTGGCACTGATCTGCCCTTTGGGGATTGTTGCAGCATGGCTATGGCAGCGCTTGAAACAGCCCAACCCCTGGTTGTTCGGACCACTGCTGGTGGCTGCCATTGCCAGCGTCGGCGCCAACCTGCAGATCGCGCTCCCCGACGGTGCCAGTCAGATTGGTCAATGGCTGATCGGCAGTGGACTGGGTTGTCATTTCAACCGAGCCTTCTTTCGCCGTGCGCCCTCATTCCTTGGACGCACGCTGATTGCTACCGCCCTGAGCATGCTGATCGCCGCTGTTGCAGCCTGGGTGTTGAGCCAATTGACCCAGTTGGACCTGCGCTCGTTGACCCTGGGGATGATGCCCGGTGGCATTGCGGAAATGAGCCTGACCGCCGAAACGCTGCAGCTTTCTGTCCCTCTGGTGACCGCGCTACAGGTGATGCGCTTACTGTTTGTGCTGTTTCTGGCCGAGCCGCTGTTTCGCCATTGGATCGGCGAGCACTCCACAGCCGGGCCAGACAGTAAAAAAGGAAGCTAAGGCTTCCTTTTATACTTACAACGGCGGCAACGCCCATTGCACTGGCGTCAGGCCATGTTGTTCGAGGAACTTGTTGGTACGGCTGAAATGCCCGCAACCAAGGAACCCGCGGTAAGCAGACAACGGCGACGGGTGCACTGACTTGAGCACCAGGTGCTTGGTGCCATCGATCAATTTCTGTTTGCTCTGCGCATGCGCGCCCCAGAGTAGGAACACGGTATTGGGCTGGTGCTCGCTGACCAGCTCAATGATGCGATCAGTGAAAAACTCCCAGCCTTTTTTGGCGTGGGAGGCAGCATTGGCGCGCTCCACGGTCATGGTGGTGTTGAGCAGCAATACGCCCTGATTCGCCCAATGCTGCAGGCACCCGTGCTTGGGGATCTCGATGTTGAGGTCGCGGTGCAACTCTTTATAGATATTGACCAGCGAGGGCGGCGTGGCAGTACCCGGCTGCACCGAAAAACACAGGCCATGCGCCTGTCCCGGACCGTGATAGGGATCCTGGCCGAGGATTACCACCTTCACTTGGTCCAGTGGGGTTGAATTCAGTGCATTGAAAATCAACGGACCCGGCGGATAGATTTCCTTGCCTGCCGCATGCTCCGCGCGCAAAAACTCACGCAGTTGGTGCATATAGGGTTGCTCGAATTCGGCACGCAGCGCTTCTTTCCAGCTGGGTTCAAGTTTGATGCGATCGTCGTCAGTCATGGGGCCATCCGTAAACAATGGCGCGACACTAGGAAAGCTGCCCGCGCTTGTCAATCGATCCGACCGGCGACCAGCAGTTTCGCCGACACCGACCATACTTGTCCGGATAAAACCAATGAGGTCGCCCATGGCAGTTCAGTGCGAAGAACTCACCGGCGTCGATGGCGCACGAATCGGCATCGCCACTCTGGATGCAGAGAAGGCGCTCAATGCCTTGTCATTGCCGATGATCGAAGTGCTCGATCAGCAACTGGCGCAATGGGCGGACAACCCGGAAATTGTCTGTGTGTTGTTGCGCGGCGCAGGCACCAAGGCGTTTTGCGCCGGTGGTGATGTTCGCAGCTTGATGCAGGCCTGTCGCGACCAGCCGGGGACTGTTCCGACCCTGGCAGCGAACTTCTTCGAAGCAGAATATCGCTTGGACTATCGCCTGCACACGTATCCCAAACCCGTGCTGTGCTGGGGGCATGGCCACGTGCTGGGTGGCGGCATGGGCCTGCTGCAAGGCGCCAACGTGCGCATCGTGACACCGAGCAGCCGCTTGGCCATGCCCGAAATCAGTATCGGCTTGTACCCGGATGTAGGTGCCAGCTGGTTTCTTGCCCGCCTACCCGGAAAACTCGGCCTGTTCCTCGGCATGACCGGGGTTGGCCTCAATGCCCGCGACGCCTTGGACCTGGGCCTGGCAGATCGATTGCTGGGGGACAATCAGCAGAAGGAACTGATCGATGACCTGCTCCAATTGAACTGGCAAGAACAGACTGCTCTGCAATTGAACAGCCTGCTCAAGGCCCAGGAGCACAGAGCCCAGGCTGAGATGCCACAAGCCCAGTGGCTGCCTCGACGCCAGCAGATCGACGCACTGCTCGACGTCGCTGACCCGGTCTGTGCCTGGCGGGCCATTGCCACGCTGCGGGGCCATGACGACCCGCTTCTGGCAAAAGCTGCACAAACCATGCTCGAAGGGTGCCCGCTGACCGCCCACCTGGTCTGGCAGCAGATTCAGCGAGCACGCTATCTGTCACTGGCGCAGGTATTCCAGATGGAATACAGCATGAGTCTCAATTGTTGTCGCCACCCTGAGTTCGCCGAAGGCGTGCGCGCCCGGCTGGTCGACAAGGATCAGCAGCCACGCTGGCACTGGGCGGACATTGCCAAGGTGCCAGCGGCGGTCGTCAATGCGCACTTCTCTAAAGTTTGGGAAGGCCGCCACCCTTTGGCGGACCTTGTCTGAACAACCTAGCGGTGCCAGTTGCCATGGGCTCGACCATCACGGTCACGCTCATGCCGTGAAGCCCCCTGGCGATAACGATCATGCCCACGACCTGGATAAGGCTTGTAGTAGTGATCCGGTGCCGGGCGGTAATACTGCGGCGGCGAGCGATAATAATGGGACGGTGGCCGGTAATGCCGAGGGGGCGGCGAGTAGTAACGCTGCTGCGGCACCACATAGTAGCCACGGTTGGACGGGTAGGAAGGCCGGTAATAGCCAGGATAGCCATATCGGTCGGCGGTATAGACGTCAGTGCGATGGTAGTAGCCATTACCTCCATAAGGGACACAAGCGGCGGTCAGCGAACTCAGCACGGCAATAAGCAAAAGTCGGCGATACATAGCGGCCTCCCGGACCGCGAAACTGCCCATTCCAGCGGCGCTGGTCGGCGTCGATCGGCAAGCGTTCATCGACACGAATTAAGACCATCAAAAGAAGCGCCGGTGCTCCCGTAGAAATAATTTGAAACAACGCCAATACCCTTGATAATTGTCCAGTTATTTTCCAGCGGTGCCACTAGAATGAACGGCATTGGCCTACATCAAGGGATTGTAAATTGCCTCGCTCCGCCTTGTTTTCGCAGCGCTCGCTAATTCTGACCTTGCTGTTACTGCTCGGCAGCGGTTTTTTAGCCACGTCGCTGCTGAGCTATTTCGCTTCACGCAGCGCGATTCGCGACAGCATCGTCAACACTGAATTGCCGCTGACTTCAGATACTGTCTATTCGGAAATCCAGAAGGATCTGGTAAGACCGATCCTGATTTCCTCGATGATGGCTCACGACACCTTCCTGCGAGACTGGACGTTGGCCGGTGAGCAAGACCAAGCGCAAATCTCCCGCTATCTCAACGAAGTCATGACCCAGTATCACGCCTACACCGCATTCTTCGTCTCCAGCGCTACCGACAACTACTATCAGGCGCAAAAAGGCGTCCTGAAAAAGATCGATCCGCAGGAGCCCCGCGACGTCTGGTACTACCGGGTGAAGGAAATGCCCACACCCTACGAAATCAACGTTGACCTGGACATGGCCAATCAGGACAAACTTACTGTCTTCATCAATTATCGAGTACTGGACTACAACGGTAACTTCATTGGGGCAGTCGGCGTCGGCCTCACGGTCGAAGCTGTGGTGCGGCTTATCGACGACTACCAGCAGCGTTATCAACGCCAGGTATATTTCGTCGACCCGCAAGGCCTGGTGGTGTTGACCGGTTCCAAAGGCGGTGCCCATGGCGCCCGAACGGGTCAGTCGCTCAATGAACTGGACGGCTTGCATGAACTGCTCAAGCAGATGCCTACACCCGTGGGCGGTAGCCATGAGTACACCAGTCGCAACGGCAATAGCCATTTCCTCAATGTGCGCCTGGTACCGGAGTTGAATTGGTACCTGTTCGTAGACAAACGCGAAGACGGTGCTCTGGATAACATACGCCAGACGCTGTACCTGAACCTCGCGATCTGCGCCATTATTGGCTTGGTGGTATTGTCCTTGCTCAATGCCATGGTCAAGCGTCATCAGGACAATATCGAAACCCTGGCCACTCGCGACAGCCTCACCGGCCTGCCCAACCGCCGCGGCTTCGATCTTCTAGCCGCGCAGGCACTCAGTGAAACGCATCGTGACAGCAAGGCATTGGTGGCATTGTTGATCGATCTTGACCACTTCAAAATCCTCAACGACACCCATGGCCACCTCGCTGGCGATGAAGTATTGCGCCAGTTTGCCCAGGTACTGGAAAACTGCTTGCGCCAGGTCGATATTATTTGTCGCTGGGGTGGCGAAGAATTCATCGTGTTGCTCAAGGATACCGACGCCACCCATGCCCAAGAGGTCGCCGAAAAGATTCGCCTGCACTGCGAACAACGGGAGTTCAGGTTCGCCGACAAAGTGATCCGTTTGACGACCAGTATTGGCTTGAGCAACTTGCAGCCTGAGGACACCTTGCACAGTGTGATCGCTCGCGCCGATCATGCGCTGTACCGCGCCAAGCAAAGTGGACGCAACCGCGTCTGCGTGGAAATATTCAGGTCCGACTATGAATGACCCTAAATGCTGCCCTGCCTGCGGGGCCAGCAACCGCTGCAGCCTCGCCGATCCCCGTACGGCAACCGAAACCTGCTGGTGCTACAGCGTAAGCATTGCCCCGGAAATAATCGAAGCGTTGCCTGCTGACCAACGCAACACAGCCTGCTTGTGTCCCGCTTGCGCACAGGTACTGGATCAACTGGAAGCAGCCAAGGCATCGCTCGCCAGTTAAACTGCAACGCCCAGCACCTGTGCCTTGTATGCGTCTTGATCGATTTCTCAGCAACCTGCCCTGCTTCAATCGCCAGCAAGTCCGCGTGCTGCTGGCGCAGCGACGGGTGCGCGTAGACGGTTGCTGTGTAACTGACCCACATCTGGAAGTGCGCGAATTCAGCCGCATAGAGGTCGATGAGCAGTTGCTCCAGGATGCACAGCCTGCACGCTACCTGATGTTGCATAAACCCCAGGGCTGCGTCAGCGCAACCCAGGACCCTGAGCACCGAACCGTGCTGGACTTGCTCAATGAATCAGACAAGCACACGTTGCACATCGCCGGGCGCCTGGACTTCAACACCACCGGCCTGATGTTGTTGACCAATGATGGTCAATGGTCACGGCGCCTGACCCAGCCGCAAACCAAGCTACCGAAAATCTACTATGTCGAGACAGAACAAGTCATCGAACAGCACTACATCGAAAAATTCAACCAAGGCTTTTACTTCGCCTTTGAGGGCCTCACCACCCTGCCCGCGGAACTGACCCTGCTCGGCCCGCGCAGTGCGCGATTGAGCATCGTCGAAGGCCGCTACCACCAGGTCAAGCGCATGTTCGGTTACTTCGACAACAAGGTACTGCGCCTGCATCGGGAGTCCATGGGCCCGCTGAGTCTGGACCGCGGATTACGCCCAGGCGAATACCGGGCGCTCTATCCCGAAGAAATCCTCGCAATCTGAAGCAACGACCGCTTAGCGGAAAGATTTCATCAATTGCCCCAAAGGCACTTGCGGGTTACCCCTGTGCCTGCTTGAATCCAATCGTCGGTCTGCATGTGACCAATCAGTCACAGTCGCAGTCCAAGACGCCCTTTTGCTGGCGACCAATGCCTCGAAGCACTGGAGTCCGGCAGATTGCCCACCTAAAACAATACCCGTCGACCAGCGTATCGGATCGACAAGGGCCCTCGGTTTCTCTTCAAGGCGCATGCCTACCTGTCATAAAGAACGCGCATTCTTGCATGTGCGAACACCCTTTTTGCGCCAGGAGTCGACGAGATGAGGCCAGAAATTGCTGTGCTTGATATACAAGGTCAGTATCGGGTTTACACGGAGTTCTATCGCGCAGATGCCGCTGAAAAGACGATCATCCTGATCAATGGCTCGTTGGCCACGACGGCCTCGTTTGCCCAGACGGTTCGTAGTCTGCACCCGCAATTCAACGTGGTTCTCTATGACCAGCCCTATGCCGGGAAATCCAAGATCCACAACCGTCACGAGCGGCTGCTGACCAAGGAAACCGAAGGACAGATACTGCTGGAATTGATCGATCACTTCGCTGCCGATCACGTGATGTCGTTTTCCTGGGGCGGTGCCTGCACACTGCTAGCTCTGGCACACAAACCGCGGCGCATCGAGAAGGCCGTCGTCAGTTCGTTCTCACCGGTCATCAACGAGCCAATGCGCGACTACCTCGAGCGGGGTTGCCATTACCTCAGCGCCTGCGACCGTTACCAGGTAGGCAATCTGGTCAACGACACCATCGGCAAATACCTGCCCTCGCTGTTCAAGCGCTTCAACTACCGGCACGTGAGCAGCCTGGACAACCACGAATATGCGCAGATGCATTTTCACATCAACCAGGTGCTCGAAAACGACTTGGACAATGCCCTACGCTGCGCACGTGTAATCGACATTCCGGTGCTGTTCGTGAATGGTGAGTGGGACGAGTACACCACCATCGACGATGCACGGCAGTTCAGCCAGCATGTGCGCAACAGCCACTTCAGCGAGATCCGAGCGACAGGACATTTCCTCGACATGGAGCACAAGGCAGCCTGCAACGATACCCGCGATGCATTACTGGGCTTTCTCAAGCCGGCAGTACGAGAATCGCGTGTGCGTTATCAGCACGCTCAGGATCACCATGCCCTGGCGATCTGAACAACAGCGTTGGCGGTAGCACAGCCTCTTGCATCAGTGGCAACGGCCAAAAAGAAGATGCAGGATCTCGTGCTACCGGCCACCGTCCAGTTTTTTTGCAGGGCAACACTTCAAACTTCATCGTGATTCTGGTAAAAAGTCAGCCCTGAAAGCGGGTGTCGTATAATGGCATTACTCCAGCTTCCCAAGCTGATAACGAGGGTTCGATTCCCTTCACCCGCTCCAGCTTTGTCCAGGTGTTCAATTTCTTTTCTGTAACAGCATTCTTTGCCGTTAACCGTAACAGAATCAACGGAAACACCATTAGCGTCTCTCCCCTCTTGCTCTCGTCATTTCAGACCCTGCTCTGAAAGAAACACTTGATCTGAGCCCGTGTCTGCGCAAGTCAGTCCGAAATGACCGTATCTCCCTATGGGCTAAAAAGACCCTTGGCGTTTTAATTTTCTGGCGTTCGACCCCTGTCTGTTGAACTCGCCAGCACATAGAAATCATGCATGTTCAGGAGTTGTTGGTGATTCAAGGATTGCGCGGTGAGTAAGATCAAGTTCGATGTAGATGCTGTGTACTGCATATCGCTTAAAGAACGGACCGACAGACGTGAGTTGTTCAGGAAAACCCTGGGTTGCCTACTTCATAACCCGGTAATATTCCATGTCGTCGAAAGAAACCAAGACCCTGTAAAAGGTTGTTACGAATCTCACCAAGCGCTGGCAAAGAAAGCGCTGGACGAAGGATTAAACCGAGTACTGATCTTTGAAGATGATGTTAAGCCCTACGAATTGAAGGCAACACCGATTCGTTGGATCAATCGCTTCATCCGCACTCGAAACTTCCAGGCGCTGCACTTGGGCTACAGCATGGGCAGAACATGGTTGACCTGGTTCCCCTACATTGCCCGAGGCAAGGTTGTAGCACTGCATGCCTACATTCTTTCCCGCGAGGGATGTCAGGTGCTGGCCAACACGCCTTACGACGGCACGCCTGTGGATGTGGTGTTCAAAAAGCAGATCAAACAACATTGCGCGTTTCCGATGCTGTTTCGCCAACACGCTGGATCGGACGTTGGCAGTGATATCGAAGCGGTCGTACGCAATGAAGATGACTGGTGGCAACGCAACTGGGACAAACACCGGCGATCACCGGTTAAAAACTTCTGGCGCACGATGCTTCGCCTGAACTTCTAGTCCTGACACGCACGCTTATCAACAGGCGCCCTGGGTTCGAGTAGGCCGCCGACCTGGGTTGACTCGAACGCCAGCGCAAGACCAGCACAACCTTTTGATCTGGCACCAGCTTTGGATCGTGCAATGCGCTTTAATTAGAGCGTTTGCGTATTCTTCAGCCTTGTTGCGAAACACTCTAAAGGACTGTTCATGCTGCTCTCACGCTGGCTCCCAGGCCTGTCCAATCTTTTGCACTATCGCCGCGAATGGTTCCATGCCGACCTGCAAGCTGGATTGTCGGTGGCAGCCATCCAGATTCCGATCGCCATCGCCTATGCACAGATCGTCGGCTTGCCACCGCAATACGGGTTGTACGCCTGTATTCTGCCGATGATGGTCTATGCCTTGGTGGGCAGTTCAAGGCAATTGATGGTCGGCCCGGATGCAGCGACCTGCGCCATGATCGCAGGCGCCATTGCCCCGCTGGCGATGGGTGATCCCGCCCGGCTGGCGCAGTTGTCGGTGATCATCACCCTGCTGGTTGGACTGATGTTGATCGGCGCGGGCGTGGCACGTGCCGGTTTTATTGCCAGTTTCTTCTCGCGCCCGATTCTGATCGGTTACCTGAACGGTATTGGCCTTAGCCTGTTGGCAGGGCAGTTGGGCAAGGTCCTGGGCTTTCAGATAGAAGGCAATGGTTTCATCCTCAGCCTGATCAACTTGATCGAGCGCCTGGGAGAAATCCGCTGGTTGACGCTCACTATCGGCATGGCAGGCCTGGCGCTGCTGATCTGGTTGCCGCGTCGCTACCCGCGCCTGCCTGCTGCCTTGGTCACGGTAATTATCGCCACAGCAGTGGTCGGCGTGTTTGGCCTGGATCGTTTCGGTGTGGCTATTCTCGGCCCGGTACCCGCAGGCATCCCGGAGCTGACCTGGCCTCAAACCAACCTGGAGGAGATGAAAAGCCTGATGCGCGACGCCTTGGGTATCGCCACGGTGAGTTTCTGCAGCGCAATGCTCACGGCCCGCAGCTTCGCGGCTCGGCACGGTTATGCGATCAATGCCAACCATGAGTTCCTGGCACTGGGAGTGACCAACATCGCCGCGGGTGTTTCCCAGGGTTTCGCCATCAGCGGTGCCGACTCGCGTACGGCGGTCAACGACATGGTCGGGGGCAAAAGCCAACTGGTGGGTATTATTGCTGCCTTGGTTATCGCCCTGATTCTGTTGTTTTTCACCGCACCGATGGCCTGGATTCCACAAGCAGCGCTAGGCGCCGTACTGCTGATGGCCGGCTGGGGCCTGATCGATGTGAAGTCCCTGGGCAAGATCTACAAGCTCAGCCGTTTCGAGTTCTGGCTGTGTGTGCTGACAACCGTTGGGGTGCTGGGGCTCGGCGTACTGCCGGGTATCATCTTTGCCGTAACCCTGGCGATCCTGCGCCTGCTCTACAGCATCTACCAGCCGACCGATGCGGTGCTGGGCTGGATGCCCGGCGTCGAAGGTCAGGTGGATATCCGTCAGCACAAGGAAGCCCGCACAGTGAAGGGGCTGGTGGTGTATCGCTTCGATGACGCGATCCTGTTCTTCAATGCCGACTACTTCAAGATGCGCCTGCTCGACGCAGTGCAGCAGGAAAATGAGCCTCGGGCAGTGCTATTCGACGCCGAAGCGGTCAGTTCGATCGACGTCAGCGGCATATCAGCATTGCGCGAGGTGCGTGACACTTTGCAAGCGCGTGGCATCCACTTTGGCATCGCCCGAGCGCGCGGTCAGTTTCTACGCATGCTGGTGCGCTCGGGCATTGCTCGAGAAATGGAAAAAGGCATGCTTTTCGGGTCAGTGCGCTCGGGCATCCGCGCCTACCGCCTGTGGCGCAACCGCACGCGCAAAGGTGCCGTATCGGCACCGACCTGAGCCGCAGGGCCGCAGCCTTAGCGCTGCGGCATCAGCCCCGGCAGAGCATGCATCAAGGCATTGACGGCAAAGCCGATGAACATCAGCCCGCAAGCCCGGGTGATCCACAGTTCGTAGCGGGTATAGAGCGTGCGCACATGGCGCGCGCCAACCACCGCGATAAGGATTACGTAGGCCAGCAGGCCACCGACAAAGCTCAGTGCGATGAGCATTGGCAGCATCGACCAGTCCAATGCTTCGGCGCGGCTGGAGAGCAAGGCGGTGAAGGTTGCAACTGCCACCGGGTAGGCCTTGGGATTGGTCAGGCCGAACACCACACCATGCCAGAACGGCTTGCGTACAGGACCGCGCTCACCGTCAGCGCTGCCAGGACGGCTGCGCAACGCGCGCCAACCCAGCCAGAACAGATACAGACCGCTGAGCAGGCCAAGAATATCGAACACCGAACTGCCAATCTGACGGGCCCCGACAATAGCGACCAGCGCCGTGCTGCACCACAGCACATCGCCGAGCAGGTGACCGCAGAGAAAGCCCGCACCGGCCTTGCGGCCGCGCGCAGCGCCAATGCCCAGCACCGCCAGCACACCCGGACCCGGGGTGATGCCATAGATAAAACCAGAAGCCATTACGGCAAACAGCAGCGAAAAGGTCATTGGCAAAGGGTTCCGAGCGAACACGCAAAACGCGCAGTCTACGGTAGCTATTGGATCCAGACCAGATCCTCAATAGCCTTGTTCGTCGAGTATTTGCACTTCGTTCAGGGCTGCCGGGCGCGAGAAGTGGCGCAACAAATTGCCGCTGCGATTGGTGAAGATTCCATCCACCCCAGCAGCCATGACCTTGGCGAAGTCCACTTCTTCGTCAACGGTGTAGACATGCACCAATAGTTGCTTGTCATGGCTAAGACGGTTCATCCACGGCTGCGCCAGGTCGGCGTAACTCTGCGCACCTCCGGCCGAGCGCGCCGCCGATGGGCCGACACCAATGGCACCCGTCGCTTTGGCGTAATCAAGCCAGCGTTCGAACTCAGCCTGGCTCTCGGGCTGTTGTCGGGCGTAGAACGCCGCCTTGTCGGATTCACCCGATTGAGCGAAGGTCTGCTTGGATGCCGGCTCGATACCGCCGTCGCCGATCCATAACAACAACACCCTGGGCACCTGTGGCATCTCCTGTTGCAGTAACGCCAGACTGCTGCGGTCAAAGCTCTGCAGCACCACCCGCCCCGGTTGCTCGAGCCAGCCGCGTGCCTGCAGGCGGGCCTTGAGCTGGGCCTCGATGCCGGGAAACAACCGCGGTTTCTTGGTTTCGATATAGAGCCCGGGCTGCTTGCGCGGATCGCCTTCGGCGATATCTATGACCTCATCGAGCGTCTGGATCTTCAAGCCCACGAAACGGCTCCGAGCACGTTCGGGATAGGCTTTGTTGAACCAACTGCCGACATCGAGCAACTTCAATTCAGCTAGGGTAAAAGCGCTGACCGGGCTGTTTTTGCGCTCGGGAAAACGCTGCGCAACATCACTGGTGCGCAGCAGCGTATCGTCATGCACAGCAACCAACACGCCGTCGCGACTGCGTTGCAGATCCAACTCCAGGTAATCGGCCCCCAGTTCACGCGCCAACAGATAGGCCGGCGCCGTGGACTCCGGCGCATCGAACGAGGCGCCGCGATGGGCAATCACTGCCGGGTGAGCAATGCCCTGTAGATGCGCCAGTGCCTTGCCCTGTCCGGCATCGCTCAAGCCAGCGAGCGGCAACAGCGCCAGGCAGCAATAGCGGCGAATCCCTTCAAGCAACATAGTCGTACCTCAATTGTGCAGCGCATCCAGCATAGTCGCCGACGCTGATGACAAGCCGGTTGCATGCTAAAGTCGCGCCGATTGCCGCCACATCATAGAGATGCCGAATGTCCCACACCAACCTCGATGCCAGCCTTCACTCCTGGCCGGAACTGATTGCCAGCCATCCTTGCAGCGGTCTGCTCCTGGGCAACGGCGCCAGTCGAGCATTGTGGCGACCTTTCACCTATTTCTCCCTGTTCGAAGAAGCCCAGCGGGTGCGGCACAAACCGCTCGGCCTGACTGATCAGGCGTTGTTCAAATCCCTCGGTACCGAGCTGTTCGAGCCGGTACTCAGTGCGTTGAACACCACCGTACGTGTTAATGCGGCCCTGGCGGTCAGTTCATCAGCGCCTTTGAATCGCTACTACGCGATCAAGGAAGCACTGATTCACGCGGTACGTAGCGTCCACCTCCCCTGGCGCCTGCTGCCGCAATCGACGCTGCAGGTGATCAACAGCGAGCTGCGTAACTACCAGAGCGTCTACTCGAGCAACTACGACTTGCTGTGCCACTGGGCCGCCAGTCAGACGCCGGACGCATTCCAGCAGCTGTTCAATGAAGAGGGCGTTTTCGATATCCGCCACACCCGCAGACCGGGGACACGCCTGCTCTATCTACACGGTGGCCTGCATCTGCTCAAGCAACAGGACGGCAGCACTCGCCAGCGCAGCGCCAGCGATAGTCAGCTGCTCGATGGCTTTGCGGTCAATACCCCGGGTGACGTACCACTGTTCGTCAATGAAGGCAGCAGCGATGACAAGCTCAAGGCCATCAGCAGTTGCGACTACCTCACTTGGTGCCTGGGCGAACTTGCCGGCCATCAAGGTGGCCTGTGCCTGTTCGGCCAGCATCTGGACGGCAGCGACCGCCACTTGCTGCACGCTATCAAAGAGGCGCACCCGGCGTATCTGGCGATCGCCATCCGCCCCTTGAGCGAGGCCTCGATCATCAGCCAGAAGCAGCACTACACCCAGCGCTTTGCCGACACGGCAGACCTGCCGCTGTACTTCTTCGACGCCAGCAGCCACCCCCTGGGCGCGCCGGAGCTTGAAATTCCGGTTCCGCTGGTCACGCGCAAGCGGCGCTGACGGCATGATGATTTCGCCATGGCAAATCACAATAATTATCGCTAACATTCGCAGCTTTCTTCTTCGCTCCATCCTGGAAAGCTTGCATGCAACGCCCCAAACCGGACTCGCTGGGCCACGATACGTGCCGCGGGTTTTATGCTGACATCCTGCATTTCCTGCGCAAGCGCATGGATAACGCCAGCGATGCCGCCGACATGACACAGGATGTGTTCGCCCAGTGGCTGGGCTATCGTGATCGGTCGCGGGTAGAGCAGCCACGAGCCTTTCTGTTCCAGGTCGCGCGCAACCTGCTCAACGATCACTGGCGCCGCCAACGTGTTCGTCACGCCGTGCTGGATGAACAATCTCAGGCCGATGACGTCACTACCTTGGACACTCGCAATGACCCGCTGAACCATGCCCAGCAGCAACAACGCCTGGAGCAATTGAAACGTGTTCTCGCCGAGCTCTCGCCGCGCCGCCGCGAAGCCCTTATGCTGCACCGTTTCGAAGGTCTGACGCAGGCACAGATCGGGGAGCGCATGGGCATCTCCGTGAGCATGGTAGAAAAACACATTGCCGCTGCACTGCTGCATTGCAAACAACGCCTGGACAGTGACGACGGCATGGAGCAGCCAGAATGACTACAACCCCAGAAATCGATAAGCGTTCGGTCGATGCCCAGGCGGCCAGCTGGTTCACACGCAACCGCAACAAGCCATCGAGAGCCGTGCGCAAAGAGTTCGAGCAGTGGATGCAGACGCCCGAACATGCCCGAGCCTACACCCAGTTCGTCCAGCTCTGGGATGATTTGGCTGCACTCAAAACCCTAAACCAACCCGTGCCTCTGCCTACTCGCAAGGTCAGAAATTGGCGCCCGGGACTGGCGGTGGCCGCAGCCGTGTTTTGCGCGCTGCTGGCGGGCAACCTGGGACTGCCAAACCATCACTATGCCCAGACGGTAGCGGTCTACAACGAACAGCCGCAGACCCTCGAACTGCCTGATGGCAGCCAATTGAGCGTCAATGCGCACACCCACGTGCGCATTGATTTCGATGGCGACCGGCGCCTGATTCATCTGGACAAGGGCCAGTTCTACATCGATGTTGCCGCCGACAAGGAACGGCCATTGTTTGTCGATGCCGGTAGTGCTCGTGTGCGGGTAGTGGGTACCGGTTTCGACCTGCGCCGCAGTCGACATGAACTGGTGGTAAGCGTCTCCCACGGTCAGGTCGCCCTGGAAACGCCCGGAGAGAAGCAAGCACCGGCATTGCTCGGTGCCCGCCAACGCGCCACCTACAACCTGGCCCGTGGCAGCGTCAGTTGGCAGACCCTGAGCAATGAAGAGGTGGCCGACTGGCGCGGTGGTCATGTGACGTTTCGCGATCGCGAACTGAGCAGCCTGATCGATGAACTTTCACTCTATCGCTCCGCTGAGATCCTGCTCGCCGACCCTGCGTTGGGCCGCTACAGGGTCTCCGGTAACCTGGATGTCGAAGACCCCGATGCATTGCTCAATGCCCTGCCCGCCTTGCTCCCCGTCAAGGCCGTCACCCTCGCCGACGGCCGCGTGCGCATCGAGCGCAAATAAAAACTGAGAATATTTTTCATTCGCATATGAGGGTTTCAAGCGCCGCCACGTCTTCCTCCCGTCTGCGTAGTCACTGCAGGCCTTTTTGGCATCTGTTGCCGTACTGGGGGATTTCATGTTGCGTGCGTTTCGTCCACTTTCACCGCTGTCTGCCCGTCCATCGCTGTTGGCAGCCTGCCTGGCCCTGAGCCTCCAGGCGCAGGCCGCTCCGGTCGAGCTGCAGCTGCCGGCACAATCACTGGCGGTGTCGTTGAGCCAGTTGGCCCAGCAGGCAAAGGTGCAATTGCTGTTTGACGAAGCCCTGCTGCGCAGCGTGCAAGCCCCTGCCATTAACGGCACTTACGAAGCCCAGGCGGCCATCGACGTGTTGCTGCGCAACAGTCGCTTCGCCGTGGTCAAGGTCGGAAACACTTATGTGGTGCGACTGCGCGACGATGATCCGACAGCAGACAACGGCATCCAACTGGGCGCGCTCAGCATTGTTGGCGATGGCCAGCAGGTTGACCCCAGCACCGTTGGCCGCTCGACCCTGACCCAGGAGGATATCGACCGCTACCAGCCCAGCAACATTCCCAGCGTGCTATCGACCCTGCCCGGGGTGAACATGGGTGGATCGGCCAAACCAGGTGGCCAGACCATCAATATCTGGGGCCTGGGCGACGCCGAAGACGTACCCATGACTGTCGATGGGGCTACCAAAAGCGGCTTTGAGCGCTACCAGCAGGGCACCATCTTCATCGAGCCGGAGCTGATCAAGAACATCGAAGTGGAGAAAGGCCCGCACTCGATCTTCACCGGTAACGGCGGCTTCGGCGGCAGTGTCAACATGATCACCAAAGATGCCCCCGATTTGCTGCAGGAAGGGCGCAACAGCGGCGCCATGCTCAAATACGGCTATGCCAGTAACGATCACCAGCAGGTCTACAGCTCGGCCTTGTTCGGGCGCACCGAAGATGGCCGCATGGATGCACTGGTGTACCTGACCAAGCGAGATGGTGGCGACATGAAGCTGGCCGGTACCCTACCGGATCCCGACAACGACTACCCAATCAACCCCCAACGCCTGCCCAACAGTGCCCTGGATCTGGACGGCGGGCTGCTCAAGTTCAACATGCACTTGACTGACGAACACACCTTGGGCTTTTCCTGGTCGCGTTCTCAGAGCGAGCGCTGGGCGCCTTTCTCCTCCACCGCCTACCCTACTCCGCCGACCCAGAGTGACATCGACAGGTTCGGCTACGACAACGCCCTCAAGCGCTACCTGGCCAATCGCACCACCACCGATACCACTTGGTCGACCACCTATAAGTACCAGCCGATCAACAACCCGCTGATTGATCTGCAAGTGAAGTATTCGGTATCTGATACCAAGCAAACCGACGAGCGCGATGCCACCGCGTTTTTCCAGCCGTCCACCGGCGGGCGCAAGATGGACACCGAATACACCGACCAGATGCTCGATGTACGCAACGTCAGCCTGTTTGCCACAGGCCCCCTGGAACATGCATTCACTTCGGGCTTGCAGGTACGTCGCCACGAACGTGACACGCAAATGTGGATGCCCGGCGCAAAATACGACACCCCGCTGTACAACAACGGCCACTACCAGCCCAATTTCATGCCGAGCGGTAGCGTCGACAGCCAGGGCTACTTCATCCAGGACGCAATCACCCTGGGGGACGTCACTGTGACCCCCTCTCTGCGCTACGACCATGTTGCCAACAAGGGCAAGGAAAACGACGCGCCGTTCTACAACAACCCGAAATTGGGCCACGACTACAGCGAAAAAACCTACAGCGGTTGGTCGCCACGCCTGTCGATTTTCTGGAAGATCAACGAACACACGGCCTTTTTTGCCGACTACAGCAAAACATGGCGGGCCCCGGTACTCGATGAGCAGTATGAAATCCAGGGTCTGGGCAGCCGTACCGCTTCCAGCCGTAACCTTGACCCGGAACGCATGACCGCCCTGCGCGCCGGTAACATCACCAATCTGTCGAATGTATTCACCGATCAAGACATGGTGCTGATCCGTACCACCTTGTTCCGCAACGAGATCGACGACGAGATTTTCAAAGCCACCGGCATTGGCTGCCCGCAGCAACTGGTCAACGGCGAAAGCATCTCCAAGGCCTGCGGCAAAGGCTTGATGTCCAACTACCGCAACATCAAAAGTGTGACGATCAAAGGTTTCGAGGTTGAAAGCTTCTACGACTCCACCTACCTCTTTGGCTCGCTGTCGTACTCGTGGATCACCGGTCGCCATGAAGGTGCCTACACCAACCCTTGGGGGCCGGATGTTTGGGCCAAAGACATTCCGGCGCCAAAATGGATCACTACCCTGGGCGTGAAGATCCCCAACTGGGATGCCAAGGTGGGCTGGCAGGCACAGTTCATCCGCAAAACCGACCGCCTGCCCAGCGACAATTACCGCGAAGGTCCGGGCAGCTCCCTGGGTGACCGCTACTACGATCATTATGCCAACGACGATTACCAGCTCCACGGTCTGTTCGCCAATTGGAAGCCCCAGCAGCCATACCTCAAGGGCACCGAAGTCAACCTGACCATCGACAACCTGTTCAACCAGGATTACCGCGCTGAACTCAGCGGCGCCTACGCCTACAGCCAGGGTCGCAACGCCAAGGTGAGCATCACCCGCTTCTTCTGATCGACAGCAAACTGTACGGATGAACTTGTGACCAACTGTAACCGGATCATCCGTGCCGACTGTGGCTCAATGACGGGACTCATCTGTCACAGGCTTTCGTTATGTCCAGCCGCGAAAACACCGGGATGGCCCTTGGGCTGCTCGGTGTCATCATTTTCAGTCTGACCCTGCCCATGACGCGAATCGTCGTACAGGAAGTGCATCCTTTGCTCAACGGTCTGGGTCGCGCCTTGCTGGCGGCCATTCCGGCCGCGGCCTTGCTGCTTTGGCGGCGAGAGAAATGGCCAAGCTGGCGGCAGATAAAGGGACTTAGCTTGGTAGCGCTGGGCGTTATCCTTGGTTTTCCGGTTTTTTCTGCCTGGGCCATGCAGACAGTGCCAGCGTCCCACGGCGCGTTGGTCAACGGTCTGCAACCGCTGTGCGTGGCTATCTATGCTGCCTGGCTGTCCCACGAGCGCCCGTCGAAAGCCTTCTGGGCCTGTGCCGCCCTGGGCAGCGCACTGGTGCTGGCATACGCGATGATCATGGGCGCCGGACAGATCCAGGCGGGCGATTTACTGATGCTGGCGGCCATCGCCGTGGGTGGCCTGGGCTATGCCGAAGGTGGACGGCTGGCGCGGGAGATGGGTGGCTGGCAGGTGATCTGCTGGGCGTTGGTGCTATCGAGCCCGCTGTTGATCGGCCCTGTTGTGTACCTGGCTTTACAGCATCAGGGACCGGTGAGTGCCAAGGCCTGGTGGGCATTTGGCTACGTGTCGCTGTTTTCGCAGTTCATTGGTTTCTTTGCCTGGTACGCGGGACTGGCGATGGGCGGGATCGCCCGCGTCAGCCAGATCCAGTTGCTGCAGATCTTCTTCACCATCGCCTTTTCGGCGCTGTTCTTCGGCGAGCACGTAGAGCCGATCACCTGGGTGTTTGCTGCAGGCGTGATCGCTACCGTAGTCCTGGGGCGCAAGACCCAGGTGCATCCAGCGCCCGTGCGAGCCTGATCACCGGGCAAGCCCGCTCCCATAGAATGGGAGCGGATCGATCTTCAGGCTGCGATCAGGCCATCAGCGCGCAACAAGGTCTCCAGGCAGTGCTCCTGAACGCCGTAGAACGCCTTCAACTGCTGGATTTTTTCCAGCAAGGCAGTTGGATTCTGCGGCGCCTGACGCTTCACCGCCAGGATCATCTTGTTCTTGTTGGTGTGTTCCAGCGAGATGAACTCGAACACCTTGGTTTCATAGCCACAGGCTTCCAGATACAAGGCACGCAAGCTGTCGGTGAGCATTTCTGCCTGCTGCCCCAGGTGCAATCCGTACTGCAGCATCGGTTTGAGCAGGCCCGGGCTGTGCATCTGCGGACGAATCTGTTTATGACAGCACGGCGAACACATGATGATGGCCGCACCGCAGCGAATTCCGGTGTGAATCGCATAGTCGGTAGCGATATCGCAGGCATGCAGAGCAATCATCACTTCGATGGCGCTGGGCACTACGCTGCGCACATCCCCACACTCGAACACCAGTCCCGGATGCTCCAGACGCGCAGCGGCGGCGTTGCACAGGTCAACCATGTCCTGGCGCAACTCGACCCCCGTTACCTGGGCTTCGCGCTGCAAGGTGTTGCGCAGGTAATCGTGGATAGCGAAGGTCAAATAGCCCTTGCCCGAGCCGAAGTCGGCAACGCGCAGCGGCTGATCGACAGCCAGCGGCGCTGAGTTCAACGCATGGGAAAACACTTCGATGAACTTGTTGATCTGCTTCCACTTGCGTGACATGGCCGGGATCAAGGCGTACTGCTTGTCGGTCACGCCCAGGTCATGCAGAAACGGCCGGCTCAGTTCCAGATAGCGCTTTTTCTCCCGGTCGTGTTCACCGGCAGACGCCTCGCGTTCTTGCTGGACAGCCTTGCGGTGCAGCATCGGTTTGCCCTTCTTGCTGAACTCAAGCTGTGCTTCATCACTGAGACTCGACAGGTGCGCATTGCGAAATGATGCGGGCAACAACTCTGCCACCAGCGCCAGGGCTTCCTGGTTCGGCACGTTACGGGTGATATCGCGGGTCTGGTAGCGGTAGACCAAGGACAGGCACGCCTGGCCCTTCACTGTAAGCGGCTTGGCAATGATCCGTTGCAAGGCTTCTTCAGTACCGACGTGGCGCGCCAGCACCAGCTTGATCAGGGCATTTTGTTCCAGACTGGTGGCGAGCAGGCTCAGAAATTGCGCACGTGCATCCGGCGCGGCCTGGGCGGTGAAGGAATCGGACATCAGGGGTGGGTGCCTCGGATTGCGGAAGGAGCGGCTAGGCGCAGTGCCGGCATTTTACGTGGATGACCGGCCTGCGCACAGCTTTTGTCGATCAGCGTTTACAGATCACCCGAGCACGACCAAGCGGTTTGGCAGTTCGTTGCGCGCATGGGTCACTGGCACATGGCTGGCCAGCAACTCGCCGCAAGCCTCGATACAGCCGACAAAGCCCTGCACGGTCTGGCCTTGACGAACCTGTTCGGTAAAGCGCTGGACGATGCCCTCCCATACCTGGTTGTCCAAGTGCCTGGAAATGCCTTCATCGACGAGGATTTCCACATAACGCTCGGCCTCACTGACGAATATCAGCACCCCGGTACCACCCACCGTATGGTGCAACTGCTGCTCCAGAAACTGTCGTCTGGCAAGGTTCGAGGCGCGCCAGTGGCGCACCGAACGGGGAATCAATCGGGTCGTCACACCAGGTAGCCGAAACAGCAGACACAAGACAATAAACGTCAGCCATTGCGCGATCAGCAGACCGTTGACGCTCAACCAACCGCCCAGATAATAAACTGCGCCAGGTACCAGCAAGGCCAGCAAGCTGGCCCAGAGCAGCGGAATATAGGCGTAGTCGTCAGCACGGGCTGCCAGGACCGTGACCAGTTCGGCATCGGTATGCCGTTCGACTTGGGCAATCGCTTCGGCTACCTGTCGCTGTTCATGTTCAGTGAGCAATGTCATGCGCGGGCTATCTCTTTGATTACTGTTCTACCAACCACCGGAGGAACCTCCACCACCGAAGCCACCGCCGCCGCCACTGAAGCCCCCTCCACCACCACGTCCACCACCAAAACCGCCGTAGCCGCCACCAAAACCACCGCCCATACCGCCACGGCCACCGCGCCCGCCACCGCCCAGCCCCAAGGACTGCGCGGCAAAGACCAGGATAATCATCAGCACGAACAAGCCAACGGCCCAGGCCGGCGCTTGCTCCTCAGCGCTACCTTGAGCGCGCGACGGTTCGGCCAAAGGGTTGCCACCCAACACCTGGAGAATCGCAGCTGTGCCCTGGACAATGCCCAGGCTGAACTCGCCACGGCGAAACGCTGGCGTGATGATGCCGTTGATAATCACCGAAGCCTGGGCATCGGTCAGACGCTCCTCAAGACCGTAGCCAACTTCGATGCGCAGCTTGCGCTGCGCCGGGGCGACGATCAACAGGGCGCCGTTGTCCTTGCCCTTCTGGCCGATGCCCCAATGGCGTCCGAGCTGGTAGCCGAAATCCTCGATGGGCAACCCTTGCAGATCCTTGACAGTGACAACCACCACCTGCTCGCCAGTCGCCTGTTCGTGGGCAGTGAGCATCCGTTCGAGCTGCGCGCGGCTGCCGCCATCGAGCAAGCCGGCGTTGTCCACAACACGGCCCGTCAAGGCCGGAAAACTTGGCTCGGCGCGCAACGGCGTGACAATCAGCAGCGCCAGCAGCAGCCCCCATTGCAGCAGACGCATCAGAATTTCACTTCAGGTGCTTTGTCGGCATCAGTGGCGGTGGCTTCGAAGTTCTCTCGCAGCGGCAGGCTGCTGTACATCACACTGTGCCACAGGCGCCCGGGAAAGGTGCGGATCTCGGTGTTATAGCGCTGCACCGCGGCAATGAAATCCTTGCGCGCGACGGCAATGCGGTTTTCCGTGCCTTCAAGCTGCGACTGCAGGGCCAGAAAGTTCTGGTTCGATTTCAGGTCCGGATAGCGTTCCGACACCACCATCAAGCGGCTGAGCGCACCGGTCAGTTGCGCCTGTGCCTGCTGGAATTGTTGCAGCTTCTGCGGATCGTCCAAGGTGCTGGCATCAACCTGGATCGAAGTGGCCTTGGCACGCGCTTCGATGACCGCGGTCAGGGTTTCCTGTTCCTGCTTGGCATAGCCTTTGACGGTTTCCACCAGATTGGGGATCAGGTCCGCGCGGCGCTGGTACTGGTTCTGCACCTGGGCCCAGGCAGCCTTTACCTGCTCGTCATAGTTGGGAATGTTGTTGATCCCGCAACCGGCCAGAATGCTGCTGAGTACCAGCAACAGCCATACCTTTGCGCCCTTGAACTGTATTGCCTGCATAGTTGCCTTACTCCTTGATCAGCGTGTACGTGTGTACTTGAGGCATAATCGATCACCGCCGCTGGATCGTGACGGCCCAATCGGCTAAAAGATGCCCAGCAAACTACAACAATAGCCGCTTCCCCAACTTCGGCTGGGCAGTATCACCGTGAATACTGCCATGAGCCTTGAGAAAAGAACTTAATGAATAAGCTGTGTTTGCTGGGCCTCCTTGTCAGCCTGGCCAGTCAGTCGGCCCTTGCCGACACATCTGCCGATCCGCTGAAGAACAAACAAGTATTCATCGCCGACCTCATGGGCCAGATGACCCTGGACGAGAAGATCGGCCAATTACGCTTGATCAGCATCGGCCCGGAGATGCCCCGGGAAATGATCCGCAAGGAAATCGCCGCAGGCCGCATTGGCGGAACCTTCAACTCGATCACCCGTGCCGAGAACCGTCCGATGCAGGACGCGGCAGGTCGCAGCCGCCTGAAGATCCCGATGTTCTTCGCCTATGACGTGATCCATGGCCATCGCACGATTTTCCCGATCAGCCTGGCCCTGGCGTCGAGCTGGGACATGGATGCAATCGCCAAGGTTGGCCGGGTTTCCGCCCTTGAAGCCGCCTCCGACGGTATCGACATGACCTTCGCGCCCATGGTCGATATCGCCCGCGACCCGCGCTGGGGCCGCACCAGTGAAGGTTTTGGCGAAGACACTTATCTGGTCTCACGCATTTCCAAGGTAATGGTCGAGTCATTCCAGGGCAAGAGCCCGGCCGAGCCCACCAGCCTGATGGCTGCCGTCAAGCATTTTGCCCTGTACGGCGCGGTGGAAGGCGGACGCGACTACAACACCGTCGACATGAGCCCGACGAAGATGTTCAACGAATACCTGCCGCCTTACCGCGCCGCCATCGATGCAGGCGCTGGCGGGGTGATGGTTGCCCTGAACTCGATCAACGGCGTACCAGCCACCTCCAATACCTGGCTGATGCAGGACCTGCTGCGCAAGGACTGGGGATTTAAAGGCGTAACCGTCAGTGACCACGGAGCCATCACCGAACTGGTTCGCCACGGCGTGGCCAGCGATGGCCGTGAGGCTGCAAAGCTTGCGATCAAGGCCGGCATCGACCTGAGCATGAACGACTCGTTGTACGGCGAGGAACTGGCCAGCCTGCTCAAGGCGGGTGAAATCGATCAGGCCGACATCGACAATGCCGTGCGTGAAGTACTGGGCGCCAAATATGACATGGGCCTGTTCGCCGACCCTTACCGACGCATTGGCAAGGCCAGTGAAGACCCGGCCGACACCTACGCCGACAACCGCCTGCACCGCGCCGAAGCGCGTGATGTAGCACGTCGCAGCCTGGTGTTGCTGGAAAACCACGAGCAAACCTTGCCACTGAAAAAAGCTGGCACCATTGCCCTGGTCGGTCCGCTGGCGGACGCGCCCATCGACATGATGGGCAGTTGGGCCGCAGCCGGTCGCCCGCATCAGTCGGTGACGGTGCGCGAAGGCATGCGTCAGGTGCTCGGTGACAAAGCCAAGGTGATCTACGCCAAAGGCTCCAACATCACCCACGACAAAGCCATTCTCGACTACCTGAACTTCCTCAACTTCGATGCTCCGGAAATCGTCGACGACCCACGTCCGGCCGCCGTGCTGATCGACGAGGCCGTCAAGGCAGCCAAACAGTCCGATGTCGTGGTGGCCGTGGTCGGTGAGTCCCGTGGCATGTCCCACGAGTCGTCGAGCCGTACCACGCTGGAAATTCCCGCGGCTCAGCGCGAGCTGATCAAGGCCCTTAAAGCCACCGGCAAGCCTCTGGTACTGGTGCTGATGAACGGCCGCCCACTGTCGCTGGCCTGGGAACGTGAACAGGCCGATGCCATTCTCGAAACCTGGTTCAGCGGCACCGAAGGTGGCAACGCAATTGCCGACGTTCTGTTCGGTGACTACAACCCGTCGGGCAAGTTGGCGATTACCTTCCCGCGCTCTGTCGGCCAGATCCCGATGTACTACAACCATCTGAGCATCGGTCGGCCGTTTACCCCGGGCAAGCCTGGTAACTACACCTCGCAGTACTTCGAAGAACCCAATGGTCCGCTTTACCCTTTCGGCTACGGCCTGAGCTACAGCGACTTCAGCCTGTCGGCGCTGACGCTGTCGAGCAAGACCCTGGAAAAGGGTCAGTCCCTCGAAGCCAGCATACGTGTGAAAAACACCGGCAAGCGTGACGGCGAAACCGTGGTGCAGTTGTATGTGCAAGACGTTGCCGCGTCCATGAGCCGCCCGGTGAAGGAGTTGAAGAACTTCCAGAAGCTCATGCTCAAAGCAGGTGAAGAACGTACTGTACGCTTCCAGATCAGCGAACAAGACCTCAAGTTCTACAACAGCCAACTGCAATGGGCAGCGGAACCCGGCGATTTCAATGTCCAGGTCGGCCTGGACTCGCAAACCGTACAGCAGCAGCGTTTCAAACTGCTGTAAGCCGCCGCCAAGCACCAAGGGAAGGCCAGGAGGCCTTCTCAATCTGCCGGGATTCGCACCATGCCCTACTCGTACCGCGCCCTGCGTTTGGGCCTGATCGTTTTTTTCATCCTTGCCGGCATGCTCCTCACTGCAGGCTGGGCGATGCACCATGCCAAGCGTCAGTCGATGGTCGAAGATGCCGGGCGCGCCAGCCAGCAATTGGGCTTGTACGCCACGTCGCTGCATACCTTGATCGAACGCTACCGTGCCCTGCCCGCAGTCCTCGCCCTTGACCCGGAATTGATCAACGCACTCGCAGGCCCGGTCAACGAACAGGTTCAGGATGCCCTCAATCGCAAGCTTGAACGCATCAATGGCGCCGCCAACTCCTCGACCCTGGAGTTGCTCGACCGAACCGGCCTTGCCGTGGCTGCCAGCAACTGGCGCTTGCCCAGCACCTACGTCGGCTCCAATTACGGTTTTCGTCCGTACTTCCAACAAACCCGTAGCCACGGCAGTGGACGTTTCTATGCCATTGGCGTGACCAGCGGCGTCCCCGGTTATTTCCTTTCCAGCGCGGTGCAGGATGAAAACAAGCGTTTTCTCGGCGCCATGGTGGTGAAACTGGAATTTCCGGAACTGGAACGCGAATGGCGCCAAGGCAACGACATTCTGCTGGTCAGTGATGCTCGCGGGATCATCTTCATTGCCAACCAGGACGGCTGGCGCTACCGCCACCTTGGTCCACTGAGCAGCGCTGACCGTGCCGAACTTGCCGCTACCCGTCAGTACGACAAGCAACAACTGGTGCCGTTGCAGCATCAGGTGCTCAACCGCTTTGGTGACAACAGCCAATTGATGCGGGTCCAGGGTCCTGAAGGCAACACCGAATACATTTGGGAGAGTTTGCCTTTGCAGGCCGAGGGCTGGACCTTGCACCTGCTGCGCAAGCCACAGGTCAGCGACGATGGCCGCAATGCTGCACTCGCTGCTGCAGCGGTGTGGCTGAGCCTGGTATTCGCGCTGCTGTTCATCAGCCAGCGTTTGCGCCTGGCACGCCTGCGCCAGCGCAGCCGTGAAGAACTCAAGCGCCTGGTCGAAGAGCGTACCCGCGAGCTGCGTACAGCCCAAGAGGGGTTGGTGCAATCCGCCAAATTGGCCGCCTTGGGCCAGATGTCGGCGGCCCTGGCGCACGAAATCAATCAACCGCTGACCACTCAACGCATGCAACTGGCCACCCTGCGCCTGCTGCTCGACAACCAGCGTTTCGATGAGGCGCGCCTGGCGCTGGAGCCGCTGGAGCAAATGCTCAAGCGCATGGCTGCACTTACCGGTCACCTGAAAACCTTCGCCCGCAACAGCCCCAGCGGCCTGCGCGAGCGCCTGGACCTGGCCACCGTGGTTGATCAGGCTCTACAGTTGCTGGATGCACGGATTCGCGCCGAACAGGTCGAAGTGGCTCAGTACCTGGCCCGCCCGGCCTGGATACGCGGCGATGCCATTCGTCTGGAGCAAGTACTGATCAACCTGCTGCGCAATGCCCTGGACGCCATGGCCGGTAAAAGCTACAAACGCCTGGAGATCCGTATCGAAGCCGTGGCCGAACATTGGCGACTGAGCGTGCTCGACAGTGGCGGGGGTATATCCGCCGAGCACCTGAGCAGTGTCTTCGACCCGTTTTTCACCACCAAACCTGTGGGTGACGGACTGGGCCTGGGCCTGGCGATTTCCTATGGCATCATTCATGAGGCCGGCGGCCGCCTGGAGGTAGACAATCAACCTGGCGGCGCCTGTTTCAGTTTTACTCTGCCTTACGATCTGGAGCCTTGATGTTCAATTCGGTAATGGTTGTCGATGATGAAGCCAGTATCCGCACTGCAGTCGAGCAGTGGCTGAGTCTGTCCGGTTTCGACGTACAACTGTTCAGCCGCGCCGACGACTGCCTGAAGCAACTGCCCGAACACTTTCCAGGGGTGATTCTCAGTGATGTGCGCATGCCTGGAATGGACGGCCTGCAATTGCTCGATCAGCTTCAGGCACGTGATGCCGACCTGCCAGTGATCCTTTTGACCGGGCACGGCGATGTGCCCATGGCGGTCGAGGCCATCCGCAATGGCGCTTACGATTTTCTGGAAAAGCCGTTCAGTCCGGAAAGCCTGTTGGGCAGCCTGCGCCGGGCGTTGGAGAAACGCCAATTGGTCCTGGAGAATCGCCGCCTGCATGAACAGGCCGACCTCAAGGCACGTCTTGAGCTTAACCTTCTGGGAATGTCGCACGGCATGCAGCAGTTGCGCAGACAAGTGCTGGACCTGGCCAGTCTGCCAGTCAACGTACTGATTCGTGGCGAAACCGGTAGTGGCAAGGAGCAGGTCGCGCGCTGTCTGCACGACTTCGGCCCGCGAGCCGACAAACCGTTCGTCGCACTCAACTGCGCCGCCATTCCCGAAGCATTGTTCGAGGCTGAACTGTTCGGGCATGAAAGCGGTGCCTTCACCGGAGCGCAGGGCAAGCGCATCGGCAAGCTGGAATATGCCAATGGCGGCACGGTGTTTCTCGACGAAATCGAGAGCATGCCTCTGGCCCAGCAAGCCAAGCTGTTGCGTGTACTGCAAGAGCAGAAGCTGGAACGCTTGGGCGCCAACCAGAGCATCACTGTCGACTTGCGCATCATCGCCGCGACAAAGCCGGACCTGCTCGAAGAAGCGCGCGCCGGACGTTTTCGCGAGGACCTGGCGTACCGTCTGAATGTGGCGGAACTGCGCCTGGCACCGCTACGCGAGCGGCGCGAAGACATCCCCCTGCTGTTCGAGCACTTTGCCCGTCTGGCCGGCGAGCGCATGGGCCGCAGTGCGCCAGCCTTGAGCGGCGCTCATTTGGGCCAACTGCTCAGCCACGCCTGGCCCGGCAACGTTCGCGAACTGGCCAACGCTGCCGAGCGTCATGCCCTTGGTCTGGGTGAACCAGACATTGCCGCGGTCGAATCCGGGCAGTCACTCGCGGCCCAGCAGGAAGCGTTCGAGGCGCAGTGCCTGCGTGCAGCCCTGAGCCGGCACAAAGGCGAGATCAAAGCGGTCATGGAAGAGCTGCAACTGCCGCGCCGCACGCTTAACGAAAAGATGCAGCGTCATGGCTTGATGCGCGAAGACTTCCTTTAGACAGCCCCCGATAAGCGGAATCTTGCCTAGCACCAAGGCTGACATGGGCGGATTTCCGCTCATCAACACGCTCAAACCCTTCTAGGCCGGCCCTTCAGAACCTGGCACAGCTCCTGCTATAGCCCTGTCAGGTTGCGTTTCGGCGCGCTCCACAAAAATAACGATGAAGGTCCCCTAGATGGATAACTCCACCACCCTGCCAGCCGGGGCGGCCATTGCGCCCGCCACGGAAAAAACTACCCGCAGTCGCCTGAAATCCATTTTCAGTGGTTCGATCGGCAACATGGTCGAATGGTACGACTGGTACGTCTACGCCGCGTTTTCCCTGTACTTCGCCAAAGCCTTCTTCCCTGCCGGGGACTCTACCGCCCAGCTTCTCAATACCGCCGCAATCTTCGCGGTCGGCTTTTTGATGCGCCCAATCGGCGGTTGGCTGATGGGCATCTACGCCGACCGCAAGGGACGCAAGGCCGCACTGATGGCCTCGGTATTGCTGATGTGCGCAGGCTCGCTGGTAATCGCCCTGACGCCTGGTTACGAAACCATCGGTGTAGCCGCCCCAGTCCTGCTGGTGGTAGCGCGCTTGATGCAGGGCTTGTCAGTGGGTGGCGAATACGGCACCTCGGCCACCTACCTCAGTGAGATGGCGACCAAAGATCGTCGTGGCTTCTTCTCCAGCTTCCAGTACGTCACCTTGATCTCGGGCCAGCTCATCGCTCTGGCGGTGCTGATCGTCCTGCAGCAAACGCTGACCACCGAGCAACTGTATGCCTGGGGCTGGCGTGTACCGTTCGTGATCGGCGCCCTGTGCGCGGTCGTGGCCCTGTACCTGCGTCGTGGCATGGAAGAAACCGCCTCCTTCACCAAGAAGGAAAAGTCCAAGGAAAGCCTGATGCGCACATTGATGCGTCATCCGAAGGAACTGGCCACCGTGGTCGGCCTGACCATGGGCGGTACTCTGGCCTTCTACACCTACACCACCTACATGCAGAAGTACCTGGTGAATACGGTGGGCATGAGCATCTCCGACTCCACCACCATCTCGGCCGCCACACTGTTCCTGTTCATGTGCCTGCAACCGATCGTTGGCAGCCTGTCCGACAAAATCGGTCGTCGTCCGATCCTGATCGCCTTCGGTGTACTGGGCACCCTGTGCACTGTGCCGATCCTGACCACGCTGCACACCATCCAGACTTGGTGGGGCGCGTTCTTCCTGATCATGGCAGCACTGATCATCGTCAGTGGCTACACCTCGATCAACGCGGTGGTCAAAGCTGAACTATTCCCAACCGAAATCCGCGCCCTGGGTGTCGGCCTGCCTTACGCACTGACCGTGTCGATCTTCGGCGGCACCGCTGAATACATCGCACTGTGGTTCAAGGCCCAGGGCATGGAGTCCGGTTTCTACTGGTACGTGACCGCTTGTATCGCCTGTTCGTTGCTGGTGTACGTGTTCATGAAAGACACCCGCAAGCATTCGCGGATCACCACCGACTGAGGCTTGGCCTGATGCAGCGCGAAGGGGCGTCCAGCAGTGGACGCCCCTTTTTTATGTTTAACGCCGCATTAATCCGCGGTTGAGAGGGTGTTCATCACCGGCGCCACCATCCCACTCATTGAGTTAGAGAGATGTAACGTCGCCATACACATCGAATAACTTGATTTTTTAGCGCTATTTTTTGCGCTTTTTAATCAATTTAATCAGCGTAGCATTGAACACATAGAAACAAACAACCTCTCACCACCTCGGAGCAACGACCATGAAAACCAAACTGATCCTCACCCTGGCCTTCTCGGTACTGGCTGCCAACGCTTTTGCAGAAGACGGTTTTGATCGCACCAATGGCCACAACTTCAGTGCGGTACAAACCCAGTCGGCGGGATACGCAGAAGACGGATTCGATCGTACCGGCGCAGCCAAATTCGCCGAAGACGGCTTTGATCGCACCGGTGCTGCCAAGTTTGCCGAAGATGGTTTTGACCGTACTGGCGCGGCCAGATTTGCCGAAGACGGCTTTGATCGCACCCAGGCTCACCGCATCAGCTAACCCTGATGCGCTGCAATCAGCCCGGCTTCGGCCGGGCTTAATCGTTTTCAGTCGGACAAAGCCTTGGCACACTAGACGCTTTCACCAAGGGAAGGCCGCAAGGCCAGCGCAGATGTACTACTACGAACCCGCAAACGGCCACGGCCTGCCTCACGATCCGTTCAACGCCATCGTCGGCCCCCGCCCCATCGGCTGGATTTCATCCCAGGATGAGCAAGGTCGCTTGAACCTGGCGCCGTACAGCTTCTTCAATGCCTTCAACTACATTCCGCCCATCATCGGTTTCTCCAGTGTCGGGCGCAAAGACAGCCTGAACAATATCGAGAAAACCGGCGAATTCGCCTGGAACCTGGCGACGCGACCACTGGCCGAAGCCATGAACCAGAGCTGTGCGGCGGTGGCGGCCGACGTCGATGAGTTTGCCTTGAGCGGCCTTACACCGGTTGCCTCGAAGGTCATCGCTGTACCGCGGGTACAGGAAAGTCCGGTGTCCTTCGAATGCAAGGTGACACAGATCATTCAGCTGCAGCGAGCAGACCAGATGCTGGTGCCCAGTTGGTTGATTCTGGGCGAAGTGGTGGCGGTGCATATTGCCGAACACCTGCTCAAGGACGGCATCTACGACACCGCTGCCGCCGAGCCAATCCTGCGTGGAGGTGGCCCTGCTGATTACTTCGAGTTGGGTAACTTGTTCAAGATGGCCCGCCCGCAGGTCAACGGCTGAGTTACCAGACCAGATCGGCGTCGTCACTGACGTCTTGCAGGCGTTCAAGCTCGGAGCAGGCAGCCTCGTCAGCGGCCATGGCTGTCTTGAACGTCTGCCCTTCGAGCACTTTATGAAACCGCGGCGCCCCCGTGGCGCCCAGGCCTTTCACGGCGATCGCAGCGCAGTACCCCTCATCGCCGCGAACAGCTGCCGATACTGCTTCGAACTGCGCAAACTCTTTACGTGCCATGTGTTTCACATCCACATCGATTACTTGAAAGCGTCATTCTAACCCGCAGACGGTTCCCCAAAGGTATGCAGGTCCAGACTGGCGACCACCTGGGCTTGAACCAGTTCACCAAACAGGTCCAATGTGGGCGAAGCAAAATAGCCGCTCATCGCCTGCTGATCACGCCACAGGCCGCTGAGCAACCACAGATCAGCGTCCGCTTGTGACTGTTGCAGGTTGAAGTGCAGGCAGCCAGGGCACTCCCGGGACGGTTCGAGCAATTGGCGCAAGCGCTCGCCCAGTTCCACGGAGCGACCGCTGCTGGCACGGATAAAAGCAAGATGGGTGACCGGTTGCGGCAAGGTCATGGGTATTTCTCCTAGAGCAGCCCGTTGTTACTGTCAGGCTGCCAAGACTAGGAGATGCATCGCGTGCGCCGTTAGGCCATTCCTGTCACCGGCTTGCCTGATCCTGCGCGCGGCAGGATCAGGCAAGCCAACGACAGCATTCGGCTAGCGTCGCTGCTTGCACATACCTATGCTGCTCAAGTCCTTTTCTGGAAGTACCGCGATGTCTACACCTGCCTCTGATCGCCCAATACTCGATCCGGCCCTGGAACTACAGCGCCAGGAACTGGCGGACCTGGTTCGCCGTCATGCGCCGCGCAGCGTCAGTGGTGAATCGGCCATCGAAGACTTGTTCCTGGTGCAATACGAAGAAAGCGTACGCTCCATGCCGACCCTGGCGCAGCCGGCCTTGTGCATTCTTGCCCACGGCAGCAAGGAAATCTGCCTGGGAGACGAGCGCTACCTCTACGATCCGTTGAATTACATGGTGTTGTCGGTGGCACTGCCAATCAGCGGTGTATTGCTGGAGGCCAGCCCCGAGAATCCCAGCCTTGGGGTGCGCATGAACATCGACCCGGCGCAGATCAATAACCTGATTGCCGAGGCCGGCCCCATGGGTGTTCCGGCATTGCCTTCGGGGCGTGGACTGTACGTCGAGCGCACCGATCCATTACTGCTCGATGCCTTGCTGCGCCTGATACGCCTGCTCGATACGCCAAAAGACATACCGGTGTTGGCGCCACTGATCCAGCGGGAAATTCTCTATCGCCTGCTGCGCGGTCCGCAGGGTTATCGCCTGTATGAAATAGCCATGTCCAGCAGCCAGACCCACCGCGTGTGCCAAGCGATTGAATGGCTTAACCAGCACTTCGATCGTCCGCTGCGCATCGATGATCTGGCCCGTGAGGTGAACCTCAGCAGCTCTACCCTGCATCACCGCTTCAAGGCCGTCACCTCCATGAGCCCTCTGCAGTACCAGAAGCAACTGCGCCTGCAGGAGGCTCGTCGGCTGATGCTCAACGACGGCCTGGAAGCGGCGGTGGCCGGGTATCGAGTGGGCTATGAAAGTCCGTCGCAGTTCAGCCGGGAGTACAGCCGCTTGTACGGCGCCCCGCCTGTACGGGATTTGGCGCGTTTGCGAAGTGCACTTTAGGAGTGCAGTGCCCCAGTCGGTGGTAGCCAGCGTCCTGTAGAGACCGGACACATCGCTGACACGTGTGCGCAGACATGGTTGACGCATTATGGGCCGCGGTCAGGTTTATTCACGCCAGTGGATCGGCGTCTGGCTGTATGTGTCATTGACTACACAGTTGGCCGACCGCAGGTGAGCACCGGAATGTGGCTCGAGTGGCGATGGGCATATCCGTTTGATGCAGCGGCGCAACTGGCTGGTTTCGCCTTTACGGCGACCCACTTTTGTCGGGGCAAAAGTGGGCAAAACCCCTTGTCCCTGCATCCGGCCCTACGCTGCGCTTCGGGTTCCCTCATTCCACCCTTGCTCCCGTGGGGACCGCGCCGAAGGGCCGTCCTGGCCCTGCGGCGCTCGCCGGCCATCCATGGCCGTCGCCCCACTACGCAAGGGTTCCATTCGGACTACTGAAGGGACGATTTGTGGCGTCTGCACGATTTGTGTAGGTAGAAGCACAGCAATGGCAATGGCAATGGCAATGGCAATGGCAATGGCAATGGCAATGAACCTGAGTAAAGTTGAAACCGACCTTGCCGGCGATAGGTGGACCGACCTACACCGCTCGGAGCACGTGCTTGATTTCCTGAAAGGCGCTCAATCCCCAAGGCCCAAGCTCCCGCCCGATGCTGCTTTGTTTGTAGCCACCCCAAGCGGTCTGCGGGAATATCACTTGCGGCGCGTTGATCCACACCAAGCCAGCCTCAAGCGCGTTGGCCACCCGCTCGGCAGCGATCAAGTCGCTGCTGACCACACTGGCCACCAGCCCAAACTCGCTGTCGTTGGCCAGTGCCACAGCTTGGGCTTCGTCGGCCACCGAACGTACACAAAGCACCGGACCGAAGATTTCCTCGCACCACAGCGCACTGTCCAAGGGCACATCGGTGAACACGGTGGGGCTTATGTAGTACCCGCTCGACAGCGTTGATGGCCGCGCGCCACCGCACAGCAGTCGCGCGCCGGCCTCCAGGCCTGCAGCGATATGTTGCTGCACGCGCCGGTATTGCGCCTGGTTGACCAGTGCACCCATTTCACTTTCGCCCGTGAACGGGTCGCCGACTCGAATGGCCTCTGCCCGACATTTCAGACGAGCGACAAAGTCCGGGTACAAGGCCTCAGCAACCAATACGCGACTGGTGGCCGAACACATTTGCCCGGCATTGAAGAAACCGCCCAAACACGCCAGCTCAACAGCCAGATCAAGATTAGCCGCCTCAAGCACCAGCAACGATGACTTGCCACCCAGTTCCAGGCTAACGCCCTTGACGGTTTCCGCGGCGCGCTGCATCACTTGGACCCCCACCGCATTGCTGCCGGTAAAGGACACCTTGGCGATACGCGGGTCCGCCGCCAAGGCTGCACCGACGTCGACTCCGGTGCCACAGACCAGGTTGAACACGCCAGCAGGCAAGCCTGCCTGGGCAATCACGTTGGCCAGTTCAAGCTCCGCCAACGGCGTAACCTCCGAAGGCTTGAGCACCACGCAGCAGCCAGCCGCCAATGCCGGGGCCAGTTTCCAGGCGGTAGTCACCATGGGGAAGTTCCAGGGCACGATCAAGCCGAGCACACCGCACGGCTCGCGCCGTAACCGCGCAACAAAATCCTCGCTCGGCAGTGCCACTGGGCAGTCCTGCCCGGCATCGAGTTGATCGGCAAGCTCGGCGTAGTAGCGGAACGTTGCAATGACATCGTCGACGTCGATGTGTGCTTCGGCGAGCGGCTTGCCATTGTTGCTGGCCTGGAGGAACACCAGGCGCTCACGACTCGCCTCGACACCCTCGGCAATCGTGCGCAGTACCACCGCACGCTCGCTTGCGCATGTTTTCGACCACTCTGCGAATGCAGCTCGAGCTGCCAGGGTCGCACGCGCTACCGCCGCGCCATCGCCGCCCGCCACTTCAGCCAATTGCTGCTCGTTGCTGGGGTTGATCACCGCCAGCGGCTGGCGCCCAAGCTCCCAGACACCGTTGATGTAGACCCCTGGAGTTTTGATCATGCCGGCACCACCTGCATCCAGCGGTTCTGATCGATTTCGATCAGGCTCGGTCCCTTGCGGTCACTCGCCTGGCGCAACGCCTCACGCAGTTGCTCGACATCGTTCACAGCCTGGGCGGCACAGCCTAGAGCCTTGGCCACACCGATGAAGTCTGGGGTATGAATATCCACGCCCACTGGCTCGATGGCGCGGTTGACCATGTACTTCTTGATTTCCTCGTAGCCCTGGTTGTTCCACAGCAAGACAATCAGCGGCACCTGCGCTTCGGTTGCGCTGGCCAATTCCGGCAAGGTGAACTGCAAACCGCCATCACCGATCAGGCAAATGACTGGCGCCCGGTTCTCAATGGCTTCGGCACTGCCCAGCCACGCGCCCATGGCTGCCGGCAAAGCGTAGCCCAGCGTGCCGTAGCCGGTTGAGGCATTGAACCAGCGCCGTGGATGATCCATGTCCAGGGTCAGGTTTCCGGTGTAGACCGGTTGAGTCGAATCGCCCACCAACACGGCATTGGGCAAGGTTTCGAGCAGGGTCTTGAGCATGCGGGTCTGGCTGTGCATTGGCGCATCCCAATCAGCCAACAGCCGCTCACGCAAACGTGCCGCGCGGCCGGCGCCCCACTGCGCAGCGCGCACCGGCGTCGGCTGATCGGCCAACGCTACGAGTAGCGCCTGGGTAGCGACTGTAGCGTCGGCGACCAACGCAAGCTCTGGCGGGTAGTTGCGTACCGTCTGGTCCGGATCGATGTCGATTCGCAGCAAACGGCCAGGGATCTCGAAGCCACCTTTGAAGGTCACGTCATAGTCGGTTTCGGCGAGCTCGGTGCCAATCGCTAGCACCACATCCGCCTCGGCTACCAACTCACGGGTTGCCACCAGCGACTGGGTCGAACCGATCTGCAGCGGGTGGTTGGAGGGCAGCACACCCTTGGCGTTGATCGTCAGCGCCACCGGCGCCTGCAGATATTCAGCCAGGCGCGTCAGCTCCCCGCTGGCATCGATGGCACCGCCACCGGCAAGAATCAGCGGGCGTCGTGCACTGGCCAAGAGTGTCGCCATCTGCGTCACGGCTGCCGGGGCAGCACCGGCACGGGCGATGTGCACAGGCGTACTGTTCAACAGGTGATCAGCGTCTTCAACCAGGACATCCAATGGAATCTCGATATGCACCGGGCGCGGGCGCCCCCCCTCGAACACCGCAAAGGCACGGGCCAACACCATCGGCAGATCATCGGCACTCATCAAGGTATGCGAAAAGCCCGCAACACCCGCGACCAGACTGCCCTGGGCCGGCAATTCATGCAGCTTGCCGCGCCCGCCTCCCAACTGGTTGCGCGACTGCACGCTGGAAATCACCAGCATCGGAATCGAGTCGGCATAGGCCTGGCCCATCGCGGTGGTGATGTTGGTCATTCCCGGACCGGTAATGATGAAGCAGACACCCGGCTTGCCACGAGTGCGCGCGTAGCCATCAGCCATGAAGCCTGCGCCCTGCTCGTGACGCGGGGTGATGTGTCGGATAGAAGAACGTGCCAGCCCACGGTAGAGCTCCACGGTATGCACGCCGGGAATTCCAAAGACATGGTCCACACCATAGCCTTCAAGGAGTTTTACCAGTACTTCACCGCAAGTCGCCATGTTCGTATGCCTGTTGTTGTGCCGAAAACAGGCTTCATTGGACCGCTGGCTGGCTACCGGCACAATGCAAAAAAGCTCATACTAGCCATGTCCAAAGATCATGGCTGAGTACTGATGAAACGCCTGCCGCCGTTGCCCGCCCTGCATACTTTTCTGGTCACTGCCCAGTGCTGCAACTTCACCCGCGCAGCGCAACTGCTGCACATTACCCAAGGGGCAGTGAGCCGGCAGATCGCAGGCCTGGAAGATCATCTTGGCTACGCCCTGTTCCTGCGCCAGGCCCGAGGCTTGAGCCTGACCCGCGAAGGTCATGACTGGTTGCCACGGGTGCAACAGGTTTTCGCCTTGATCGAAGAAGGTGTTCAGCAAGTGGGGGCACGCAGCACCACCTTGCAGATCAAGGCGCCCACCTGCGTCATGCGCTGGCTGCTGCCGCGCTTGATGGAATGGCAAGCGCTACGCCCGGATGTGCCGGTTGAGCTGACCACCACCGTGCAACATGGTGTGGATTTTCGCCGCGAAGTGTTCGATGCGGCAGTGGTGTACGGCACCGCGCCCAATCATGGCCTGCAAACCCTCAAGCTGTTCGATGAACAACTCACACCTGTGTGCGCGCCGCAATTGCTCGCCGGGCCTTTACCCTTGCAGCAATTGGCGGACCTTGAACACCACATGCTGCTGCACCCGACACGTGACCAGCGTGACTGGCACACTTGGCTCGCAGCAGCAGGTGCAAATCTGTCCCGACAAGGCAAAGTCCAGCATTTCGAAACCTTGGACATGGCCATGTCCATGGCCTCACAGGGGACTGGCGTAGCGATCGGCGATTGGTCGCTGATCGCTGATGATCTGACTTGTGGCCGGCTGGTTACGCCGTTCCCGCTCAAGGTCGCTACCGGTCAGGCCTACTACCTGGTGCGACCACAAGGTTCGACGTCGACAGCCTTGCTGGAACTGCTCGACTGGTTGCGCGAGCAGTCCCAGGCCCGCACGCCTCAGTAACCGACGGTGAAGCGCTGGCGCGAGTGAGCGGACTTTTCCACTTCATCGAGCATGGCGATGGCGTAGTCGGCAAAGCTGATCCAGCTTTTACCGTCGGCAGCGATCAGCAGATGATCCTTGCCGGCACGATAGTGGCCGGTTCGCGCTGCTTCGACGAACTCGGCCGATGGCGAAAGGAACGTCCAGTCCAGCTCTTTTTCCTGACGCAGGGTATCGAGGTAGTGCCCACCGGCCGTGGCTTCGGCCTTGTACGCTTCGGGAAAATCCGGACTGTCGATAACCTTGTGGCCCGAGGGCAGCAACAGGCTACCTGCCCCACCCACTACCAACAGCCGTTTGACCCCGACCTTTTTCACCGGTTCGATAATGGCCTGTGGCTTGATGCCGGAAAAATGCGCAGCACTGAGAACCACGTCCTGGCCAACCAGGGCCCGCTCCAATGCAGCCGCGTCACTGATGTCCAGGGCTAGGGTGGTCACCCCTTCACGCCCCTGCAAGCGGGCCGGATTGCGTGCGATAGCGGTAACGCTATGCCCCCGTCGCAGGGCCTCTTCCAGCAATTGACTACCGGCACGGCCCGTTGCACCAATGATTGCAATCTTGCTCATGGAAAATCTCCAGTCAGAGTTGAATGTCACTTACCACTTCATTTCGCCCTTGGCGACCTTGGCGCCAAGCTCCAACGAACTTTCTTCACCCAGACCCGGGTAGCGTTTTTTCATCGCAGCGATCAGCTCTGCGGCGTTACCGGCCTTGGCGGCTTCCTCATCGAAGGCACGGATGTAGTCAGCGGTAAAGTTCACTGCTTCAAGCGACTTCCCTGGCTGGCCCAAGTAATGACCAGGCACCACGACCTGCGGCTTGAGCATCTGGATGCGCTGAAGTGTGGTAAGCCAATCCTTGTGGGACTGCGCCGATTGGGTGTCAGCCATCCACACATGCAGGTTGTCTGCGACTACGACCCCACCGACCACCGCCTTGATCGAAGGAATCCAGACAAAACTGCGATCCGCTTGCGGGCCATCCAGGCCAAGCACTTGCAAAGGCTGGCCTTCCAACGTCAGCTCATTGCCTTCAAGCACTTGCGGCACGACCAACCGTGCAGGTTTGTCGGTACCCATCTGCGGTCCCCAGTACGCCAGTTTGGCGTCCATGGTGTGTTGGATATGCGCCACAGTGGCCGCGGAAGCGACGACCTTGGCCTGCGGATAGGCATCGGTGAGCGTCTGCAAGCCGAAGTAGTAATCCGGATCACCATGGCTGATATAGATCGTGGTGAGGTTTTTACCACTGGCGCGAAGCTTGGCCAGAACCTGTTCGGCTTGGGCCTTGCCGAACTGGGCATCGACCAGAATAGCGTCATGTTTGGCGCTGACGATTACCGAGCTGACCGGAAACAGTGCACCCGTGCCTGGGTTGTAGACGTCCAGGTGCAGCAGCGGCTCGGCGGCATGGCTCTGGGCCAGGACGCCGAAGGTGACACAGGCCACCAGCAACCCACGCAAGGAGAATGAACGACGCATCGAGGCAGATCCTGTAAGTAAAGGCAGTGGGCAACAGCTTAGTTGCACAAACCAACACAAAAAATGCGATGCTTGGACATAGTTTGTTTCTAAAACCGGGCAAATCATGGATCGTTTGAACGCAATGCGGGTCTTCGTCAGTGTCGTGGATCTGGGCAGCCAATCGGCGGCTGCCGATCACCTGGACCTGTCACGCCCGGTTGTCTCTCGCTACCTGGCAGAGCTTGAGGACTGGGTGGGTGCGCGCTTGATGCAACGCACGACCCGGCGCTTGAGCCTGACTGCCGCCGGCCAGGAAACCTTGCCGCGCTGCCGCCAGATGCTGGAATTGGCTGGCGACCTGCAAGCAGCCGTCAGCACTCCGGACGAAGCGCCACGCGGTGAATTGCGCATCAGCGTCAGCACCTCGTTTGGCCAGGCACAATTGATGGACGCTGTGGCCGAATACGTCAAACGCTATCCAGGCGTAAAGATCGACCTGCAAATGCTCGATCGCACCGTCAATCTGGTGGATGAGCGCATCGATCTGGCGATCCGCACCAGCAACGACCTGGACCCCAACCTGATCGCTCGGCGCCTGACGGTGTGCCGCTCGGTCATCTGCGCATCCCCCGCCTACTTGCGCAGCAACCCCACGCCCTTGCAGGTACAGGATCTGAGTCAGCACAACTGCCTCACCCACTCCTACTTCGGCCGCAGCCTCTGGCACTTCGAAGTACGCGGCGAAGCCGTCGCGGTACCAGTACAGGGTAATATCAGCGCCAATGAAGCGATGACCTTGCAACGTGCGGCACTGGCCGGCGTCGGCATTGCCATGCTGCCCACCTACCAGGCCGCAGCCGCCTTGCGCAGCGGTGAACTGATGCGCCTGCTGCCCCACGCCCGCCCGCGTGAACTCAACCTCAATGCGGTCTACACCTCACGCAAGCACATGCCTGCAACGCTGCGCAGCATGCTCGACTTCCTCGCCGAGCGTTTTACCGCCGAACCACAATGGGACCGAGACCTGCCCTGATACAGGCAGCCCAGGCAAAGCTGGCCTATGCTTTAGGTAGCACTTGTGTGCGGATGAAAAGAGGTGAGCATCATGACCCTCAAGTCCAGAAGATGCGCTGTCATTTGCGCCATCGCCGCGGTGCTGGGGCTCTATGCCGCAGCCGCTTTCAGGGTCGAACAGGCCCGCCACCAGCCGTATTCGGCAGCCAGTTGCAGCCTGGCCCATTGCGTCCCCCACACCGCCACCTTGAGCGCGCTCAGATAGCCCTCGGCACAAAAGGTCAATAGCTGCATGTGCTTCGCGGCAGACGCTTAGCAAGCTATCTAGTACACTGGGTAGCACTTGCTCCCGCAGCTCAAGCCTGGGGGATAACTCTGCCTTTCGAGCTGGCCTGTGACGCAACTCAATACCCCGCAACCGGTCCTGCGCAGCGTGCTGGTAGCGCTGATGCTGGCGATTTTCCTGGGTGCGCTGGACCAGACTATCGTCGCCGTGTCGATGCCGGCGATCTCCGCTCAATTCAATGATGTCAGCCTGCTTGCCTGGGTGATTTCCGGCTATATGGTTGCCATGACCGTGGCTGTGCCGATCTACGGCAAGCTGGGTGATCTATATGGCAGGCGCCGGATGATTCTCACCGGTACCGCGCTGTTTACCCTCGCATCGCTGTTATGTGCCCTGGCCCAGAATATGGAGCAGCTGGTGCTGGCGCGGGTACTCCAGGGTATCGGTGCAGGTGGCATGGTCTCGGTGAGCCAGGCGATCATCGGCGACTTCGTGCCACCCCGAGAACGGGGCCGCTATCAGGGTTACTTCAGCAGCATGTACGCGCTGGCCAGCGTTCTCGGCCCGGTCCTGGGTGGTTATTTGACCGAATATTTGTCGTGGCGCTGGGTATTCTGGTTGAACCTGCCGCTGGGACTGACGGCATGGTGGGTGACCCGCCGCGCGCTGCGAACCCTGGCGGTGCCGCAGCGCCAGGTTCAGGTCGATTACATGGGGGCTGCGTTGCTGATCTTCGGGCTGAGCAGCTTATTACTGGGTATTACTCTGATCGGCCAGGGTCAATCCTGGTACTCACCAGCAGTCAGCGCTCTGTTGCTCTGCGCCCTCATCGGGTTGCTGGTTTTCGTCCTTCATGAGCGCCGCACGCCGGAGCCGCTGCTGCCACTGAAACTGTTCGCCAACCGGGTCGCGACCCTGTGTTGGTGCACCCTCTTCTTCACCAGTTTCCAGGCCATTTCCCTGACGATGTTGATGCCCTTGCGTTATCAGAGCATCACCGGTGCGGGCGCCGACAGCGCCGCATTGCACCTGCTGCCCTTGGCTATCGGCCTGCCAATCGGTGCCTACTGCGGTGGACGCCTGACCAGTTTTACTGGTCGCTACAAACCGCAGATTCTGGGTGGCGCGCTGCTCATGCCGTTTGCCATCGTCGGCATGGCCTTCACTGCACCAGAAGCCGTCTGGCTCAGCGGTCTGTTCATGATACTGACCGGAATTGCATCAGGCCTACAGTTCCCAACCTCGCTGGTTGCGGCTCAAAGCGCAGTAGAACCAAAGGATATTGGCGTAGCGACCAGCACCAGCAACCTGTTCCGCTCCCTGGGGGGAGCAATGGGGGTTGCGTGCATGTCGGCGCTGCTGCTGGCGATGCTGCAACAGGGAGGCCTGAACCTCGCCGGTGACGCACTGCTCGGAAGCCTTAAAACCGCAGGCCCGAGTATGCCCCTGCAGACCGAATTGCTGCTCACATTCCGTCAACTGTTGCTTGGCAATGCGGCAGTCTCCCTACTCGGATTAACCGCCGCGCTAGCTTTGCCTGACAGACAATTACGCGGCCGCATGTAGGGCTTTATGAAGTAGACCGCAACAATTGATCACAAACCTTCACAAAGTCTTATTTGCGCAACGAGGGGCTCAAGCGCAGCATATCCAGCCCGGTATCGACCCATAGCTCGGCGTCACCCAGCAAGTCGAAGCTTTCCGGTAGCAGCAGCCAGCGGCGTATCAAGCCATCTATATAGGCATAGATCGCCAACGCAGCGCGTTCCGGGTTCATATCCGCGGGTAATTGCCCACGCCTGACTGCATTGCCCAGTGATAAGGCGATGTTGGCATGACATTCAAAAGTCGACGTCTGCCGTTGCTGGCGGATTTCGCACATATCATCGGTAAATTCACATTTATGATGGAGAATTTCGTTGATACGGCGAGTTTTCGGGTCGAGCACCATCTGATGCATCAATTGCACGAGAAGCTTGCGCATGCAGCCCAGAGGATCAACCTCATCTTCGCTTTCACTGGCCCGGGCCAAGGCGTCCAGAGGCTCGTGCAGGCTTTCGAGCATAGCTTCGACCAGTTCTGCCTTGTCGTTGAAATGCCAATAGATAGCACCGCGCGTCACCCCAGCCAACTTGGCGATGTCGGCGAGTGTGGTACGCGCTACCCCGCGCTTGTAGAAGGCTTTTTCCGCAGCTTCGAGAATTTGCGCGCGGGTTTCCTGAGCTTCCTCTTTGGTTCGACGGACCATGGCATCACCACCTCATCAAGACCCAGATACGTCTGCAGGAACCTGGGAGCTGCGCCGGATCAACCTCTGTTGGGCGTTACCGGAGTATTAATTTCAAGGCTTGCGACAGCCACTGGCATCACGCGCAAGGTATTTACAAACAACCATGAATGTAAGTATATTCCTTAGCAAGCTATTAATCCATATAGACAAATTTATTTCATAGCGCCCCCTTTCCATTATTCTTGAGCGTCTTCAGCTCTTGCGACCCGAGGATCTTCATGCAATTCAAGCCAGCTGTTACCGCTCTGGTATCCGCCGTCGCCCTGGCAACACTGCTCAGCGGCTGTAAAAAGGAAGAGGCTGCGCCTGTCGCGCAAGTTCCTCAGGTCGGCATCGTTACGCTCCAGACTCAAGCCTATACCCTGACCTCCGACCTGCCGGGGCGCACCACTGCGTACCGCATCGCCGAAGTTCGTCCACAGGTCAACGGCATCATTCTCAAACGCCTGTTCAAAGAAGGCAGCGAGGTCAAGGAAGGCCAGCAGCTGTACCAGATCGACCCTTCGGTGTACGAAGCGACCCTGGCCAGCGCCCAAGCCAACTTGCAATCAAGCCGTTCGCTGTCCGAGCGCTACAAGCAACTGGTCGCCGAACAAGCGGTGAGCCGTCAGGAATACGACGACGCGCAAGCCAAACGTTTGCAAGCTGAAGCGGCACTGCGCAGCGCCCAGATCGACTTGCGCTACACCAAGGTCCTGGCACCGCTGAGCGGGCGTATTGGCCGTTCCTCGGTGACCGAAGGTGCGCTGGTCAACAATGGTCAGGCTGACGCGATGGCCGTGATCCAGCAACTCGATCCGATCTACGTCGACGTCACCCAATCCTCGGCCGAGCTGCTCAAGCTGCGCCGCGAGCTGGAAAGCGGCCAGTTGCAGAAAATTGGCGACAACGCGGCCAAGGTCACCCTGACCCTGGAAGACGGCAGCACCTACCGCCAGGAAGGTCGCCTGGAGTTCTCGGAAGTCTCAGTCGACCCAACCACCGGCTCAGTGACGTTGCGTGCCGTATTCCCGAACCCTGAGCACAACCTGCTGCCGGGCATGTTCGTTCATGCGCGCCTGAAGGCCGGGGTCAACGCTCAAGCCATCCTCGCGCCACAACAGGGTGTAACCCGCGACCTCAAGGGCCAGCCAACCGCCCTGGTTGTCAACAAGGAAAACAAGGTTGAGCTGCGTCAGCTTGAAGCCAGCCGTACCGTTGGTAGCGACTGGCTGATCGCCAAAGGCCTGAACGCCGGCGACCGCCTGATCACCGAAGGCTTGCAGTTCGTCAAGCCGGGCGATGAGGTCAAGGTCAGCGAAGCGACCAACGTCAAGCCTGCCCAGCCAACCCAGGCCAATGCAACGACTGCAGGGGCCAAAGGGGAGTAAACCATGTCGAGATTTTTTATCGATCGCCCGATCTTTGCCTGGGTGATCGCTTTGGTGATCATGCTGGTCGGTGCGTTGGCGATCCTGAAGTTGCCAATCAACCAGTACCCCAGCATCGCCCCACCGGCTGTGGCGATCTCCGTGACCTACCCGGGTGCTTCGGCACAAACCGTGCAGGACACCGTGGTTCAGGTTATCGAGCAGCAGCTCAACGGTATCGACAACCTGCGGTATGTATCGTCGGAAAGTAACTCCGACGGCACCATGACCATTACCGCGACCTTCGAACAGGGGACCAACTCCGATACCGCTCAGGTTCAGGTACAGAACAAGCTGAACCTGGCAACGCCACTGCTGCCGCAAGAGGTTCAGCAGCAAGGTATCCGTGTGACCAAGGCAGTGAAGAACTTCCTTCTGGTAATCGGTCTGGTATCTGAAGACGGCAGCATGACCAAGGACGACTTGGCCAACTACATCGTCTCCAACATGCAGGACCCGATCTCGCGAACCGCCGGTGTCGGTGACTTCCAGGTGTTCGGTGCTCAGTACGCAATGCGTATCTGGCTGGATCCGGCCAAGCTGAACAAGTACCAGTTGACCCCGGTCGACGTACGCACCGCGGTATCGGCGCAGAACGTCCAGATTTCCTCTGGTCAGCTTGGCGGCCTGCCGGCCCTGCCGGGTACTCAGCTCAACGCCACCATCATCGGCAAGACGCGTCTGCAGACTGCCGAGCAGTTTGAAAACATCCTGCTCAAGGTCAACCGCGACGGCTCGCAAGTGCGTCTGAAAGACGTAGCTGAAGTCGGTCTTGGCGGTGAGAACTACGCCGTCAGCGCCCAGTTCAACGGCAAGCCGGCCTCGGGTCTGGCGGTCAAGCTGGCAACCGGCGCCAACGCCCTGGATACTGCCAAGGCCCTGCGCAAGACCATCAGCGACCTGGAACCGTTCTTCCCGGAAGGCATGAAGGCGGTATTCCCGTATGACACCACGCCAGTGGTGACCGAATCGATCAGCGGGGTAATCCATACCCTGATCGAAGCGATCGTGCTGGTGTTCCTGGTGATGTACCTGTTCCTGCAGAACTTCCGCGCCACCATCATCACAACCATGACCGTGCCCGTGGTACTGCTCGGCACCTTCGGCATCCTTGCTGCCGCAGGCTTCAGTATCAACACCCTGACCATGTTCGGCATGGTGCTCGCTATCGGCTTGCTGGTGGACGATGCCATTGTTGTGGTGGAGAACGTCGAACGGGTAATGGCCGAGGAAGGCCTGTCACCCAAGGAAGCGACGAAAAAGTCCATGGGCCAGATCCAGGGGGCCCTGGTCGGTATCGCCATGGTGCTTTCCGCTGTATTGCTGCCGATGGCGTTCTTCAGTGGTTCTACCGGGGTAATCTACAAGCAGTTCTCGATCACCATCGTCTCTGCGATGGGACTCTCGGTGCTGGTTGCCTTGATCTTCACCCCAGCGCTGTGCGCGACCATGCTCAAACCAATCGCCAAGGGTGGGCATCATGTCGCCAAGCGCGGCTTCTTCGGCTGGTTCAACCGCAACTTTGACCGCAGCGTAGAGAGCTATGAACGTGGCGTAGGCAACATCCTGCGAAACAAAGCGCCGTACCTGCTGGCCTACCTGCTGATCATGGTCGGCATGATCTGGCTGTTCACCCGTATCCCGACGGCTTTCCTTCCCGAGGAAGACCAAGGCGTACTGTTTGCCCAGGTCCAAACGCCGGCGGGCTCCAGTGCCGAGCGGACCCAGGTGGTGATCGACGAAATGCGCGCTTACCTGCTGGACAAGGAAGCCGATACCGTTGCCTCGGTGTTCACTGTGAACGGCTTCAACTTTGCCGGTCGCGGCCAAAGCTCCGGCATGGCCTTCATCATGCTCAAGCCATGGGAAGAGCGCTCCGCCGAGAACAACGTGTTCAATCTGGCGACCCGCGCCCAGCAGCACTTCTTCACCTTCCGCGATGCCATGGTGTTCGCCTTTGCCCCGCCTGCGGTGCTTGAGCTGGGTAACGCCACCGGTTTCGACGTGTTCCTTCAGGACCGTGCCGGTGTCGGCCACGAAAAACTGATGGAAGCGCGCAACCAGTTCCTCGGCATGGCAGCGCAAAGCAAGATTCTCTCTGCTGTGCGTCCAAACGGCCTGAACGATGAACCGCAGTACCAGTTGACCGTCGACGACGAACGCGCCAGCGCTTTGGGCGTGACCATTGCCGAGATCAACAACACCCTGTCGATTGCCTTGGGTGCGAGTTACGTCAACGACTTCATCGACCGCGGTCGGGTCAAGAAGGTCTACATCCAGGGTGAGTCCGCATCGCGCATGAGCCCAGAAGATCTGCAGAAGTGGTATGTGCGCAATGCCGTTGGCGAGATGGTGCCGTTCTCCTCCTTCGCCAAGGGTGAATGGATCTACGGCCCACCGAAACTTGCGCGCTACAACGGTGTAGAGGCGATGGAAATTCTCGGTGCCCCGGCCCCTGGCTACAGTACCGGTGAAGCCATGCTTGAAGTTGAGCGCATTGCCGCCCAGTTGCCAAAAGGCATCGGTTACTCCTGGACCGGCCTGTCGTACGAGGAACGCCTCTCGGGCTCCCAGGCGCCGGCCTTGTATGCGCTGTCGCTGCTGATGGTGTTCCTGTGTCTGGCAGCGCTGTATGAAAGCTGGTCGATTCCGATCGCGGTCATGCTCGTAGTACCCCTGGGGGTCATTGGTGCGCTGCTGGCCACCAGCCTGCGCGGTCTGTCCAACGACGTGTACTTCCAGGTGGGTCTATTGACCACCATCGGTCTGGCAGCGAAGAACGCGATTCTGATCGTGGAGTTCGCCAAGGAACTGCATGAGCAGGGTCGAAGCCTTACCGATGCAGCGATCGAAGCCTGCCGGATGCGTCTGCGGCCGATCATCATGACCTCGCTGGCGTTCATTCTCGGCGTGGTACCGTTGGCTATCTCCACCGGTGCAGGCTCGGGCAGCCAGCACGCTATCGGTACCGGGGTAATCGGCGGGATGCTGACGGCCACCGTACTGGCGATCTTCTGGGTACCGCTGTTCTTTGTAATGGTGTCGTCGATGTTCAGCAGCAAGAAACCTGAAGAAGACGCCAAACCTGAAACTCCACGCTACGAGGCTGGGCAATGAGTAAGTCCCTTTTGTCCCTGGCGGTAACCGCTTTCATACTTGGCGGCTGCTCGCTGATCCCTGATTACCAGACCCCGGAATCGCCGGTGGCCGCGCAGTGGCCGCAAGGCCCTGCGTATTCACCGACCGAGTCGGCGAATGTCTCGGCCGCCGAGCAGGGCTGGCGTCAGTTTTTCAATGACCCGGCACTGCAGCAGCTGATCCAGACCTCGCTGGTCAACAACCGTGACCTCAAGGTTGCGGCGCTGAACATCGATGCCTACCGGGCCCAGTACCGTATCCAGCGCGCCGACCTGTTTCCGGCAGTCAGCGCCAATGGCAGCGGCAGCCGCCAGCGCATGCCCGGCAACATGACGCAGACTGGCGATTCGGAAATCACCAGTTCATATTCGGCCACGCTCGGTGTAAGCGCCTATGAACTCGACCTGTTCGGTCGGGTTCGCAGCCTCACTGAACAGCAACTGGAAATCTACCTGTCCAGTGAAGAGGCTCGCCGCTCCACCCAGATCGCTCTGGTTGCCAGCGTCGCCAATGCCTATTTCACCTGGCAGGCCGACCAGGCTTTGCTGAAGCTGACCGAAGAAACCCTCAAGACCTATGAGCAAAGCTACGCACTGACCCTGCGCAGCAATGAAGTCGGTGTAGCGTCAGCCCTGGACCTGAGCCAGGCAAGGACGTCGGTCGAAGGCGCCCGGGTCAAGCTGGCCCAGTACCAACGCCTGGTCGCCCAGGATGCGAACAGCCTGGCAGTCCTGATCGGTACCGGCCTGCCCGTCGACCTGCCAGCAGCACAAAACCTGGACAGCGACCTGTTGGCCGAAGTGCCAGCGGGCTTGCCGTCCGACCTGCTGCAACGTCGTCCGGACATCCAGGAAGCCGAACACCTGCTCAAGGCCGCCAATGCCAACATCGGCGCCGCCCGTGCAGCGTTCTTCCCGAGTATCAGCCTGACCGCCAATGCCGGTACCCTGAGTCCGGACATGGACGGCTTGTTCAAGGGCGGCTCCGGAACCTGGCTGTTCCAGCCGCAGATCAATCTGCCGATCTTCAACGCCGGTGCCTTGCGTGCCAGCCTCGACTACTCGAAGATCCAGAAAGACATCAACATCGCCAAGTACGAGAAAACCATCCAGACCGCTTTCCAGGAAGTGTCTGATGGTCTCGCGGCGCGCCGTACCTTCAACGATCAGTTGCAGGCCCAGCGCGATCTGGTCGCCGCCAACCAGGACTACTACCGTCTGGCTGAGCGTCGCTACCGTATCGGTGTCGACAGCAACCTGACCTTCCTCGATGCACAGCGCCAGCTTTTCAACACCCAACAGGCGTTGATCAGTGATCGTCTGTCGCAACTGATCAGTGAGGTCAACCTGTACAAGGCCCTTGGTGGCGGCTGGAACGAGCAGACCGTTCAGGCCCAGCAGCACGCTGCGATCGACTCGTCGAAAAGCTGAATACCTGTTGCGTAATCAAGCCCACCCCAGCGGTGGGCTTTTTTATGGTTCTTCACGGAGTTCCGGGAAGAACCTTTTTATGCCCGCTGCCCCCCTGCACCTACGGTGAGTTTGCCGGACGATCCTTACGCCCCGCGAAGGGTGCGGCTACGCTGCCCCGCGACACCCACCGGTACATCGCCCTGCAAGGTCACCCGGCGCACTACACGGTTCTGGTTGCCGTAGTCATCCACCGCGTAATGCTGGGTAGCGCGGTTGTCCCAGATCGCCACATCACCCGCCTGCCAGCGCCAGCGTACGGTGTTCTCCAAACGCGTGACATGGCTTTGCAGCAGGTTGAACAGGTGTGTGGAATCAAACTGCGAATAGCCTTTCAGGCGTTTGACGAAGTGACCAAGCAGCAAGTGCCTTTCGCCGCTGACTGGGTGTACGCGCACCACCGGGTGCTCGGTTTCGTAGACGGTTGAGGTGAAAATACGACGATAGCTTTCCTGCTGTTCAAGCGTGACATTCGGCTTGGCCGCTGCGTAATCGTATTCGTTACTGTGCACTGCCCACAGTTGATCGGCCAGGGCTTTGAGTTCATCGGGAAGGTCTTGATAAGCGCTAGCAGTGTTGGCCCACACCGTGTCGCCACCTGCTTGCGGCGCGACCACCGAACGCAGGATCGACGCCTTGGGATAGGCATCGACGAAGGTTACATCGGTGTGCCATGAATTGGCCCTGCGCTCGCTGTCCAGTTCCAGGAGAAAGCGCGTGCCTTCACGTACCGGCACCGTAGGGTGTGCAATCGGCTCGCCAAGTAAATGGGCAAAGGCTTCCTGGCCCTGATCGTCGAGATGATGCTGAGCGCGAAAGAAGATCACCTTGTGTTCCACCAACGCGGCCTGAATCGCGTCGATCAGCGCGGGTTCAAGATCAGCGCTCAACTGCACCCCGCGAATCTCGGCGCCGATGCGTCCGGCCACCGGATGAATATCCAACACAGGGTTGATGGCTGCTACGGCGTGTGCGGCATTGCTCATGGTACGACCCTCATCTGGCTGCTCTCGGAAAAATCCCGGCAAAACACTTGCGCTATCTATATGCAAATAAGCTCTAACAGATATTCAATTGCTTCATTTACGGAATAAGAGCTTGCATTTAAAACCTGAGACTTCGTGGCGGCAAATACCTTCGCCGTATTTTTGGAATGCCGGGAAAGCATATGGATCTTCGCCAACTGCGTTACTTCATCGCCCTTACTGAACACCGCAGTTTTGTCCGCGCGGCCGATGCCATGGGCATCACTCAACCCGCCTTCAGCCGCAGCATCCAAGGCCTGGAACACGAGTTTGGCTGTGTGCTGGTTGACCGCGGCAACAAGGACTTGCGTCCCACGCCCGAAGGCCAGGTGGTACTGCAGCACGCTTTGCGACTGGTCCAGGGTGCTGCGCAATTGAGTTGTGAAGTGCTGCAGATGACCAAACTCGATGCTGGCGAGTTGCACTTCGGCTGCGGGCCGGCACCGGCGGTGAATTTGGTGCCTCAGGCATTGGCCCGGTTTCTCCATGCCCACCCAAAAGTACAAACCCGCCTTGAGGTAGACAACTGGGAGAAACTCAGTCGCGCGCTGAATCGAGAGGAAATCGAATTTTTCATTGCCGATATCCGCCAGTTCGAGGCTGACCCGAACTTCCAGACCTTGCCATTGAGCGCCCGTCGCGGCCTGTTTTTCTGCCGCCCTGGGCACCCATTGCTGGCCAAGGACAGCGTGTCGACCAACGATATGTTCGATTACCCGTTGGCCACCACGCTGATTCCGCCAGGAGTGCGCAAGCTGCTGGCCAACCTCAGCGGCAAGACAGACTTTACCCCGCAATTGCTCACCGAGCACTTGCCGACCCTGGTGAGACGAGTGCTCGACAGCGATGCCATCGGCATCGGCACCGAGGAAGCCTTTGCCGAGGACATCCAGCAAGGCCGCCTGGTACGTCTGCACTGGCGCAACCTGCCGGCCAACCTCGACAGCCTCAATGCCCGCTGCGGCATTGTCAGCCGCAGCGGTTATCGCCTGTCGCCAGCGGCGCGGGCAATGATCGACACCTTGATCAGCCTCGATCAGCAGCCTGCGCTACAGGGACTGGCCGGATAGCCTGGGGGGCCAGCCACTGGCTCACCTGGAATGGCTTGCGGATCAGGCGCTGGGCAGCGGCGAGATCGACAGAGGCTTGAAGCTGGTCGAGAAAGGGTTGATCAAGGCTGGAGCGGAAGGTGAATTCGAGCGTTTCGTCCTGCAAGTCACGTTGCAGGATCACCGGCGGATAGCTCGCCAGCCCCGAGACCAGCTCAATATAGGCCTGTTTGTTGCTCTCATCGCTCAACCACTGCACCGCCTGCTGCTGGGCCGCGAGCAGGCGCTGAACCAGTTGCGGGTGAGCATCGACGAAGGCACCGGAACCCACCAGCACGGCCTGGATGCTGCCCGCTCCACCCAGGTCCCTGGTGTTGAGCGGCAGCTCGGCAAGCCCGCGCTCCTGCAGCGCGGTCAAGCCAGACAGGCCCCAGGTTGCGTCTATTTGCCTGGCCGCCAAGGCGGCAACCGATGCATTGAAATCAAGATTGATGATCTTCAAGTCCTTTTCGCTCAGGCCCTGACTAGCCAGGGCAGCATCGAAGGACAACTGGCTGGCGGTACCACGGAAAATCGCCACGCGCTTGCCCTTGAGGTCCTGCAAGGTCTTGATGCCACTGCCCGGTGAAACGCCCAGGTAGTGCTTGATGCCGCGCCCAGTAGAAGCCAGCAAGCGCGTGTCGACGCCATTGGCCTTGCCGATGATCGCAGCCAGGTCGCCCAGGTAAGCGAAGTCGACCTGGCCATTGGCAAAGGCTTCGTTGATGACCGGCCCTGCTCCCTTGAAGTAGTTCCACTGGATCTTGATGCCGTCGGCAGCGAAAGCTTTTTCCAGCAATTCCTGGGTGCGCAGCACATCGGTGATTCCGCCTCCAGAGTGCTGGGGACCGGCACTCAGATCGGGTACGGCAATGCGTATTTCGCGGACCTCAACGGCCTGCGCCAGTGGCGGTAGCCAACCCACCACCGCAGCCAGGGCGGGAGCGGCAAACAAACTGAAAACACGACTAATCGACAGGTTCATGGCGGACGACTCCTTGTAGTGATGCGTCCACGCTACGCACAACTGCAAAGATCAAATAAATACTAATAAATTACATTTTAATAACTTAATAACATAAACAAGCACTGCCGGGCCTTACCTTGGCCATGCATGACAGACAAAAAAAATATGCCTTCAAGGCATTGGACCTGCGCATTTTGGCCTGCTTTAAATGTTCTCTTATCACCTATTCGAATTTATTTTTTAAAAAATATACCCGAAAGGAATATGAACATAGCCAGTCCACGGAGATCCGCCCATGGCCCGAGCATCACTTTCCAGTCTATCCCTGCCTGCACCGGCGACACGTATGCGTGTTTTCGGCGCCGTGTACTGGGCGCGTCTGCAGGCCTGGTATCTACCGTTGGGTCTGGCTGCACTGTGGTGGCTGGCCAGTCGCAACCTGTGGATGAGTGAGCAAATTTTGCCAGCTCCGAGCCTGGTCTGGCACAGCGCCCGGGAACTGGCTCACGGTGAGTTGTGGGCGCATCTGAGTATCAGCCTGCAGCGGCTGCTGATCGGTCTGCTGGCAGGGGTCAGCTGCGGGGCACTACTGGGCGCGTGGCTGGGTTTCAGCCGTCGTGCCGAGCGCTTGATACTGCCGACGTTCAATGCCCTGGCGCAGATCCCGACGCTGGCCTGGGTGCCGTTGTTCATGGTGCTGTTCGGCATTGGCGAGTTGCTTAAGCTGGTCGTGCTGGTCAAGGCGATCATCGTGCCGGTGACCCTGCATACCTTGGTAGGCGTGCGTGACGCGCAACCACGCCTGCGCGAAGCGGCTGCGGTACTCAAACTTCCACGCCGGTTATTGATCACCCGGTTGATCCTGCCCGCAGCGTTGCCGGCTTTTCTCGCCGGGGTACGCCTGGCGCTCGCCACCGGCTGGTCTTCGCTGTTGGCCGTTGAGCTGCTCGCCTCCAGCGAGGGCATCGGCTATTTGATGGTGTGGGCGCGGCAATTGTTCATGCTCGACATCGTTTTTGTCTGCATCGCAGTTATCGGCCTGATTGGTTTTGTCATGGACCGTGGCCTCGGCTGGCTGGATCGGCGCCTGGTGTATTGGCCGCATCCACCCGGCGCCGAACTGCGGGTCCAACCTCTACAGGGCAGAGAACGCTTGCAGGCGTTGTTGTTGCCACTGGCGCTACTGCTCATCTGGCAGTTGGCCAATCAGTGGCAATGGGTCGACAGCAACATTCTGGTGGCACCGCAGCAGGTGCTGAGCACGGCCTGGAACGGTGTCGTGGACGGCACCCTCAGCGCCGCCCTGGCGGTGAGTGTCGGGCGCGCCCTGTCCGGCTTGCTGCTCGGTGGCGGCCTCGGTTTTGCCCTGGGCCTGTGGTTGGGTTTGTCGCACCGCGCCGAACGCCTGCTCGGGCCCAGCCTTGCCGGCCTGCGGCAGATCGCGATCTTCGCCTGGGTGCCATTGCTCACCGCCTGGTTCGGTCTTGGAGAGCTGGCCAAATGGGTATTTGTCGGCCTGGCAGCGTTCTTTCCCTTGTTCATCGCCACCCAGCGCAGCGTTGCCAACCGCTCACCACAACTGGATGAAGCGGCGCGGGTGCTGCATCTGAATTTGCCGCAACGGCTGATGCGCCTGGTGCTGCCGGGGGCGGCACCGGGGATCTTCGCCGGTCTGCGCGTGGGCCTGATTTATGCCTGGCTGGGCACCATCGGTGCCGAGTACTTCATGCCCTCCGGTGGCGGTATCGGCAGCCTGATGATCGGCGCCCAGCAACTGCTGCGCATGGACCTGATCATGGCCGGCATGCTTCTGGTCGGCCTCACCGGCGCGCTGTTAGGCGCTCTCGGTCAATACATCGAATCGCGCGCCACGCGCTGGAGACGAGCATGAATGCCATTGCCCACGCTTTAGTCAGTTTCAATCAGGTCGGTAAACACTTCGCCGTAGCAGGTGGAGAGCTTGAGGCCATCCGAGATTTCAACCTGCAGATCGCCGACGGCGAGTTCGTGGCCATTGTCGGCGCCAGCGGCTGCGGAAAGTCCACTTTGCTGCGTCTGCTGATCGGCCTGGACGACGATTATCAGGGGCAGATCCTGATCGACGGCCAGGCGCTTAACGGCATAGGCAGCGAGCGCGGCATCGTGTTTCAGGAGCATCGATTGTTCCCTTGGCTGACGGTGCGCGAAAACATTGCCCTGGGCCTGGTCAATCACTCCCTGACGCGCCCTGAACGCGAGCAACGGATCGCTGAGTACATTGCCCTGGTCGGCTTGCAGGACTTCAGCCAGGCCTATCCGCACCAACTCTCCGGGGGGATGGCCCAACGCGTGGCTATCGCCCGTGGCCTGGTTGCCAGCCCGCGCATCCTGCTGCTCGATGAACCTTTCGGCGCCCTTGATGCGCTGACCCGACAACAGATGCAGGAAGAGCTGTTGGCGATCCGCGAACGCTCCCGCGTCACCACCTTGCTGGTCACCCACGATGTCGAAGAAGCGCTGTTCCTGGCCGACCGGGTAGTGGTTCTGGAGCCACGCCCGGGGCGCATCAAGCGCATCAACAGCGTCGACCTGCCTCACCCACGTCAACGATCCAGTTATGAATTTCATCGTCTGCGCGAAGCGCTGCTGCATGAACTGACGGCCGACGACCGTTACTTGCCGCCCGCCCCCATACACATCCACAACCTGCCGCTTTCCTACCTAGCCTATTGAGAACCAACCATGAGCCAACGCCCCAACTTTCTGGTCATCGTTGCCGATGATCTGGGATTCTCCGACCTCGGCGCCTTCGGCGGCGAGATCGCCACACCGAATCTGGACTCCCTGGCCACTGCCGGCCTGCGCCTGACCGACTTCCACACAGCGCCAACCTGTTCGCCCACCCGCTCGATGCTGCTTACCGGTACCGACCACCATATTGCCGGTATTGGCACTATGGCCGAAGCCCTGACCCCAGAGCTGATCGGTAAACCGGGCTATGAGGGCTATCTCAATGATCGAGTGGTTGCCCTGCCGGAGCTGCTGCGCGAAGCGGGCTATCAGACGCTGATGAGTGGCAAGTGGCACCTGGGCCTCAAAGCCGAGCTGGCACCCCATGCTCGTGGTTTCGAGCGTTCCTTCGCGCTGCTGCCGGGTGCCGCCAACCACTACGGTTTCGAGCCCACCTACGATGAGCAAACGCCGCGCCTGCTCAAATCCACCCCGGCGCTGTATATCGAGGACCAGACCTTCATCGAGCAATTGCCGGAAGACTTCTATTCCTCCGACGCCTTTGGCGACAAATTGCTGCACTACCTCAAGGAACGCGATCAGAGCCGACCTTTCTTCGCCTACCTGCCCTTCTCCGCTCCGCACTGGCCATTGCAGGCGCCCGCCGAAGTGGTTGCCCGCTACAAAGGCCGCTACGATGCAGGTCCTGCGGTACTGCGCCAGGAACGCCTGGATAAACTACGTCAACTCGGTCTGATCAAGGCCGACACCCGCGCCCACCCGGTGGACGATCACTGGGAGAAGCTCAGCGATGAGCAACGCCAACGCTCGGCGCGGTCCATGGAGGTCTACGCGGCGATGGTCGAGCGCATGGACTGGAACATTGGCCGAGTACTGGATTACCTGCGCAATCAGGGGCAGTTGGACAACACCCTGGTGTTGTTCATGTCCGACAACGGCGCCGAAGGCGCGCTGCTGGAAGCCTTCCCCAAATTCGGTCCGCATCTGGCCAGCTATCTGGATCAGCATTACGACAACAGCCTGGAAAACATCGGCCGCGCCAACTCCTATGTCTGGTACGGCCCTCAATGGGCGCAGGCGGCGACCGCTCCTTCGCGCTTGTACAAGGCCTTTACCAGCGAAGGTGGAATCCGCGTTCCTGCGCTGGTGCACTACCCGGCGCTGTCACGCCAGGGACAAATCAGCCATCAGTTCAGCACGGTGATGGACATCACGCCGACCCTGCTCGACCTCGCCGGCGTTCGTCATCCCGGTACGCGCTGGCACAGTCGTGATGTCGCGGCACTGCGCGGCAAGTCGTGGCTCGGCTATCTGTCTGGTGAAACCGAACAGATACACGACGAACACACCGTCACCGGCTGGGAGCTATTCGGCCGTCGGGCGATCCGCCAAGGCCAGTGGAAAGCCGTGTACATCCCTGGACCGGTGGGGCCGGCCACCTGGCAGTTGTACGACCTGAGCAACGACCCAGGAGAGATCGACGACCTGGCCCTGGCACAACCTGCCAAGCTCGAGGCGCTGCTTGCGCAGTGGCAGAAGTATGTTGAGGAAACCGGCGTGATCCTTAGCGAATCACCGTTCCAACCGGATTAGCCAAGGCCTGCAGACGGGCGGGATCGAGAATCTCGATCTCGCCATACCCCAGCCGTAGCGCCCCGTCCTGTTGCAATGACTTGAGAATCTGATTGGTGGTCTGGCGCGACAGCGACAGCATCAACGCCAGTTGCTCTTGTGAAAGCTGCAATACCCGTCGGCTATCATTCATTTCACCGTAACCGGCGGCGATCTGCAGCAGCCGATGGGCCACGCGCGGTGCGGCAGCCAACAGGCTTTGCTGCTCCAGTGCGACAAACACCAGGCGCAACTTCTGGCTCATCAGCAAGGCAAAATCGCGCCAATACCCAGGTTGCTGCGCCAGCAAGGCAAGCAGCGCCGCCTGCGGTATCCAGAGCAGATTCACCCCGCCTTCAGCCTGGGCATCATGGGTGCGCGGCTGACCGTCGAACAGGCTTATTTCCCCAAACCACTGCGGTGCTTCCACCAAGGTCAACAGGGCCTCCTTGCCCTCGCTGCTGACCGCGCCCACGCGCATGCTGCCAGACAGCACCGCGTATAACCCGCACGGTGCATCACCGCGCTGGAACAGCACCTGCCCCGGAGCCAGCGCTCGCAGGCGGGCCGACCGCAGCAGGCTATCCTGAAGGGATAAGGGCAGGTGCTTGAACCAGTGGCCTTGGATCATGCACTGGTGCCACGTGGGATCGGTGCTCATAACGCCTCGAAGGTCAACTCTGTCGGCTAGGCGACAGACAGCCGGAATAGGTACAGGGCATGCTCATTTCACCCTTCAGGAGGAACAATAATGAAAAACCTCGTTGAATACCTCAGTCAGTATGCTGCCTACCACCGTGACCCGCGCAACATTGCCACCCATTTCGTCGGCATCCCGATGATCGTGGTCGCCGTGACAGTGCTGCTGTCGCGGCCTGGCCTGGACATCGCGGGCATGTGGCTGTCGCCCGCCTTGCTGGTGGCCTTGCTGACAGCCTGGTTCTACCTGCGCCTGGATCAACAGTTCGGTCTGATCATGGCGTTGCTGCTGGGCTTGTGCCTGTGGGCTGGTCAGGCGCTGGCGCTGCAAAGCACCCTGGTCTGGTTGAGTGCCGGGCTGGGATTGTTTGTCCTCGGCTGGATAATCCAGTTTGTCGGGCACTACTATGAAGGCCGCAAGCCGGCATTCGTGGATGATCTCAGCGGCCTGATCGTCGGGCCATTGTTCGTGGTCGCCGAGCTGGCATTTCTGCTGGGAATGCGGCCGGAGTTGAAACAGGCCATCGAAAACAATGCCGGGCCGGTGGCGCTGATGCCTGGCCGGTAGGAGCGGGTTTGCCCCGCTCCGGTGGGATGTGTGAGCGTTACTCGGCTCGCGACTCGACGCCCAGTTCATCCCACACTGACTCAGCCAGGTGGAACGTCGCGTTGGCCGCAGGAATACCGCAGTAGATTGCGCTCTGCATCAGCACTTCCTTGATCTCCTCGCGGGTAACGCCATTGCTGGCGGCGGCGCGCAGGTGCAGCTTGAGCTCATCATTGCGGTTCATGCCGATCAGCATGGCAATGGTGATCAGGCTGCGGGTGTGCCGTGGCAGACCCGGGCGTGTCCAGATATCCCCCCAGGCGTGGCGAGTGATCATTTCCTGGAACTCGCCGTTGAAGTCCGTTAGGTTGTTCAGGCTGCGATCGACATGGGCGTCGCCAAGCACCGCACGACGCACCTTCATGCCTTCTTCATAGCGTTGTTTTTCGTCCACCAAATGCTCCTCAGCGGGCCAGCAGAAAATCGATTACCCGACGGCTGAACGGCTCGCCGACTTCGACATTGGACAAGTGCGCAGCATGGAACTCGGCGTACTCGGCGCCCTGCACGTTCTCTTGGATGAACAACCCGCCCGCAGGCGGTGTGACCGCATCATGGCTGCCGGAGATCACCAGCAACGGTACGTTGATCTCACCCAGTTGATCACGGAAGTCGGCATCACGTACCGCCCCGCAGTTGGCCGCATACCCTAGCGGTGAGGTGGCGGCGAGCATGTCGGTGATGCGCTTGGCCTGATCGGGATTGCTCGATGAATAGGCGGGCGTGAACCAGCGCTCGATAGAGGCATCACGCAAGCCGACCATGGCTTGCTTGCCGTCGCGCAAGACCATTTCGATGCGCGGATTCCAGGTGTCCGGCGAGCCGATCTTGGCCGCCGTGTTGCAGACGATCAAGCGGTCAAGGCGCTCGCCAGCATTGATCCCCAGCCATTGTCCGATCAAACCGCCCATGGACAAGCCGCAGAAATGCGCACGGTCGATGTTCAAGGCATCGAGCAGCGCCAGTACATCCTGGCCCAGTTGCTCGATGCTATAAGGTCCTTCGGTTATCAGCGAGCCACCATGACCACGGGTGTCATAACGCAATACGCGAAAATGCGCGGCCAAGGCCGGAACCTGGGTATCCCACATATGCAGGTCGGTGCCCAGGGAGTTGGACAACACCAACACCGGCGCGCCCTCGGGACCCTCGAGTTGATAATGTAGTGCGCCATCGGCGAGTTGTACCTGTGCCACTGCAGCCTCCTTCAAGCATTGAAACGGTGATGTTCGGCCAACGCTCGCTCGACCCAGGCACGTGCCTGGCCGAGGTAGTGGGCCGGATCGAGCAGGCGATCAAGTTCGTCCGCACCAAGTTCTGCGCTCACCTGTGGATCGTCGCCGAGCACGGCGCGCAGGTGGCGCTGTTCAGCTACTGCACGTTTGCAGCAGGTTTCCAGCAAATGGTGAGCGGTATCGCGCCCCAGGCGTTGCGCCAGCACGATACTGACTGCCTCGGCCAGCACCAGCCCCTGGGTCAGGTCGAGGTTCTGGCGCATGCGCGCTGCATCCACTTGCAACCCATCGGCAATGATCTGTGCCTGGCGCAATGCCCCCGAGACCAGGCAGCAGATGTCCGGCAGGGTTTCCCATTCGGCATGCCACAAACCCAGGCTGCGTTCGTGCTCCTGTGGCATGGCGGCAAACAGTGTGGACACCAGGCCCGGCACCCGCGTTGCAGCACCAATGAGCACTGCAGCCCCCACCGGGTTACGTTTATGCGGCATGGTCGAGGAACCACCTTTGCCCGGCGCCGACGGCTCGAACACCTCGGCCGCTTCGGTCTGCATCAGCAGGCTGATGTCGCGCCCCATCTTGCCCAGGCTACCGGCAATCAGGCCGAGCACCGAGGCGAACTCGACCAGACGATCGCGCTGGGTGTGCCACGGCTGCTCCGGTAGCTGCAGACCCAACTGACGAGCCAGTTCCTCGGCTACCGGCAAAGCCTTGTCGCCAAGCGCCGCCAAGGTGCCGGAAGCACCACCGAACTGCACCGTGAGCAAACGAGGCTTGAGCTCCTGCAGGCGCTGACGATGACGGGTCAAGGCCCCCAGCCAACCGGCGATTTTCATGCCCAGGGTAACCGGCGTTGCATGTTGCAACCAGGTGCGTCCGGCCAGGGGCGTGTCGGCATGCGTCGCGGCCTGCAACGCCAGGGATTCGCCAAGGTGCAGCAGGTCTCGCTCGATCAGCGTCAGCGCCTGACGCAGTTGCAGGACCAATCCGCTGTCCATTGCATCCTGACTGGTGGCGCCCAGGTGCACATAGCGTTCGGCTTCGGCGACATCGGCGGCGATGACCTTGCCCAGCGCCTTGACCAACGGAATTGCCGAGTTACCGGCCGTAGCAATGGCCTCGGCCAACGCGACGAAATCATAGCGCCCGGCCTGACAGGCAGCCTCGATCGGTGCCACCGCCAGCGGGGGAATCACCCCTACAGCCGCCTCGGCGCGGGCCAGGGCAGCTTCGAAGTCGAGCATGCCCTGCACTCGTCCCTGATCGGAAAACACCTCACGCATGTCAGTTGCGGTGAAGTAGGCATCGAACAGCTGATTGCCCGGTCGCGGGTTCATCTACAAGTCCTTCAACAGGTCAATGGTCGTGGTGCAGATAGGCGGCCTGCTTCGGCAGGCGCAGGCTGAACAGAAAGGCAATGGCCATCATGACGGTAACGTACCAGTAAAAGGTATTTTCCATCCCGATCGACTTGAGCCCCAATGCCACATATTCAGCGGAACCGCCAAACATTGCATTGGCCACGGCGTAAGCCAGGCCCACGCCCAGGGCACGCACCTGCGGCGGGAACATCTCGGCTTTGACCAGCCCACTGATCGAGGTATAGAAACTGACGATGCACAGCGCCAAGGTGATCAATACGAACGCCAGCAACGGACTGGTGACCGTCTTCAGGGCCATCAAGATCGGTACCGTAAACAAGGTACCCAAGGCGCCGAACAGCAACATCGAATTGCGCCGGCCAATGCGGTCCGAGAGCATGCCGAACAACGGCTGCATACACATATACAAGAACAGCACCCCGGTCATGATGAAGCTCGCGGTCTTGGCGCTCATGCCTGCGGTGTTCACCAAATACTTCTGCATGTAGGTGGTGAAGGTGTAGAAAATCAACGAACCACCAGCGGTGTAGCCGAGCACGGTGATAAAGGCTGCCGCATGGTTGCGAAACAACCCGGAAATACTGCCAGCCTCTTTGTCGTTTCGGGTTTCAGCGCTGCTGGTTTCTTCCAGCGAGCGACGCAGGAACAACGAAATCACCGCAGCGACGGCGCCCACCACGAATGGAATCCGCCAGCCCCAGGCACGCAGCTCATCCTCGCTGAGCAGCTGTTGGAGGATGACCACCACCAGCACCGCCAGCAACTGGCCGCCGATCAGGGTCACGTATTGGAACGAGGCAAAGAAGCCGCGCTGACCGCGAAGGGCCACTTCACTCATGTAAGTGGCAGTGGTGCCATATTCACCGCCTACCGACAGGCCTTGAAACAGCCGCGCCAGCAACAACAGCGCCGGTGCCCAGGCGCCAATCGAGGCGTAGGTCGGCAAACAGGCAATGACCAAGGAACCGGCGCACATCATCAGCACCGAGATCATCATAGAATTCTTGCGGCCGTGGCGGTCAGCCACCCTGCCGAACAGCCAGCCACCAATGGGGCGCATCAGAAACCCGGCAGCAAACACCCCTGCGGTGTTGAGCAACTGCACGGTTGGGTCGTCGGAAGGAAAAAAGGCCGGGGCAAAATAGATCGCGCAGAAGGCATAGACATAAAAGTCGAACCATTCCACCAAATTGCCCGAGGAGGCGCCGACGATGGCGAAAATACGCTTGCTGCGCTCTTCACCCGTGTAATAGGTAGAAGTCATGGCATTTCACTCTTGGAGGGTTACTGAAGTCTAGACACAATCAGTAACACCTCGTTCCACGAACAATCCCCCGCCAGAGCGCCCCTGCTTGGAGGATGCCCTTACGGAGGATTGAATTACACCCGCTCGATAGCCAAAGCCAAGCCCTGACCCACGCCTACACACATAGTCGCCAGGCCTTTGCGTCCGCCGCTTTTCTCCAACTGATGCATGGCCGTGAGGATCAAGCGCGCGCCACTCATACCCAGCGGGTGCCCCAGGGCAATCGCGCCGCCATTAGGATTGACCTGTGGCGCATCATCGGCCAGCCCCAGTTCACGCAGCACGGCCAAGCCTTGGCTGGCGAAGGCTTCGTTCAGCTCAATCACATCGAAATCACTGACCGCCACACCGAGACGCTCGGTCAGTTTGCGCACCGCGGGCACCGGACCAATGCCCATCACGCGCGGGGCGACGCCCGCACTGGCCATACCCAATATCCGCGCACGCGGGGTCAGGCCGTGCTTTTTCACCGCCTCAGCCGACGCCAACAACAGCGCGGCGGCGCCGTCGTTGACCCCAGAAGCGTTGCCGGCAGTGACGGTTTTGTCTGGGCCGTTGACCGGTTTGAGGCGGGTCAGAGCCTCGAGGGTCGTGTCGGCTCGAGGATGCTCGTCCTGCTCAACCAACGTTTCGCCCTTTTTGTGGGCGATATGCACAGCGACGATTTCTTCGGCAAAGTAGCCTGCGGCCTGGGCGGCAGCGGTTCGCTGCTGGCTGCGCAAGGCGAAGGCGTCCTGGTCGGCACGCGACACTTGGTAATCATCGGCGACGTTGTCAGCCGTCTGAGGCATGGCATCGACGCCATACTGGGCCTTCATCAACGGATTGATGAAACGCCAGCCAATGGTGGTGTCTTCCAGCTTCATGTTGCGCGAGTAAGCACTGTCGGCCTTACCCATGACAAACGGAGCGCGTGACATCGACTCGACGCCCCCGGCAATCGCCAACTCCATTTCGCCGCTGGCAATGGCACGAAATGCCGTGCCGACCGCGTCCATGCCCGAGGCGCAAAGACGGTTGAGGGTGACCCCGGGTACGCTGTCCGGCAGGCCGGCCAGTAATAGCGCCATTCGCGCAACGTTGCGGTTGTCTTCACCGGCCTGGTTGGCGCAGCCGAGGAACACTTCGTCGACCTGATCCCAATGCACCTGCGGGTTGCGCTCGATCAATGCCTTGATCGGTACGGCTGCCAGGTCATCGGCACGTACACCGGCCAGGGCGCCGCCGAAACGGCCAATGGGGGTGCGAATGGCGTCGCAGATAAATACTTCACGCATCATGCTTCTCCTGGCGCTTGGCCATGAGCGGCCGCGGTACGCGCTTCCAGGTCACGCAAGGCGCTGAGCTCGACTTCAGTCGGTTCGGCGGTGATCTGGACGTTATCGGCAAAACGAATAGCCCAGCCAGTGGCTGCAATAACTTGCTCACGGGTCACGCCAGGGTGGATCGCGGTCACGACGAACTCATGGGTATCCGCTTCCGGTTCCATGATGCACAGGTCGGTGATGATTCCCACCGGCCCGTCGCCCGGCAGCCCCAGACGCTTGCGGGAATCGCCACCTTCGCCGTGGCCGACCGAGGTAATGAAGTCGAGCTTGTCGACGAAGGCACGGTTGGACTGTTTGAGGATGATCAGCACCTGTTTGGCGGAGCCGGCAATCTCCGGCGCGCCACCGGCACCTGGCAAGCGCACCTTAGGCTGATGGTAATCACCGACTACCGTGGTATTGATGTTGCCGAAGCGGTCCACTTGAGCTGCGCCCAGAAAGCCCACATCGATACGCCCACCCTGCAACCAGTAACGGAAGATTTCGCCGGTCGGCACCACAGTGTCGGCAGTTTCGGCCAACTCACCGTCACCAATCGAGAGCGGCAGGACACTGGGTTTGGCGCCAATCGGACCGGATTCATAGATCAGTACCACATCCGGAGAAGACGTCAGCCGCGCCAGGTTGGCAGCCTTGGACGGCAGGCCAATGCCCACGAAGCACACGGCACCATTGCGCAGACGACGGGCTGCGGCGACGGTCATCATTTCATTGGTGGAGTAGCTCATTGTGCAGCCTCCGAAGCGCTGGCCAGTTTTGCCTTGAATTCATTGAAATCGGCGGTGCCGCGAATGTATTCGTCGATCCAGGCGGTGAAGACCTCGCGATTGCGCGCAATCGGATCCCAGGCCTGGTAGAAACGATTGTCTCGCTCGTAATAGCCATGCGCGTAGGATGGGTGCGCACCACCAGGCACCAGACAGACCGCCGAAAGTGCCCAGGTAGGCAGCACACAGGCGTTCATCGGCGCCTTGAGGTCATCGACAATTTCTTCGACAGTGACGATGCAACGCTTGGCCGCCAGTGCTGCCTCTTTCTGTACACCAAGGATGCCCCAGAGCAGCACGTTGCCTTTGCGGTCGGCCTTCTGTGCGTGAATCACGGTGACATCCGGGCGAACCGAAGGAACGGCGGCAAGCACTTCACCGGTAAACGGGCAGGTCACGCTCTTGATCAGCGGGTTGACCTTGGGCAGATCGGAGCCGGCATAAGCGCGCAACACAGCAAAAGGCAGGCCCGAGGCACCGGCAACATAGGCGTTGGCCAGGTCGGCATGGCTGTGCTCTTCGATTTCCATCGCCTGCGGCCATTGCTTTTCGACGGCATCGCGCAAACGGTGCAACGAGCCGACACCGGGGTTGCCACCCCAGGAGAAAATCAGTTTGCGAGCACAGCCGGCGCCGATCAGTTGATCGTAAATCAAGTCAGGAGTCATACGTACCAGGGTCAGATCTTTCTTGCCCTGACGAATGATTTCATGCCCAGCGGCAGTCGGAATCAAATGCGTAAAGCCTTCGAGGGCGACACTGTCACCGTCATGGACGAATTGCTTCACGGCGTCGTGGAGCGAGAGAATTTCAGCCATTGCAGACTCCTGGATATGCTGAGTCGAGGTCGGTGTGCAAGGCGCCTGGCGCGGCGCCGGTAGGTCTTCAGATTAAGACGGGGCTGGGGCCGGTACAATCCGATAATCGACTAACTGTTCGATTATCGAACCAATTGTTACCCTGCTAAACAATCTCGCAGCAGCAGTCCGCCACTCAAGTTGCGTCAGCGTGGCTGACCATGCCCTTGATAATCACTGCCAGGGTGGCGAGTGCCGCCGGGATCACCAGCGCGGTGAGCACCTGTTCGAAATTCCAGCCCAATCCCAGCAGGGTCGCGCCCATCCAGGCACCGAGAATGGCGCCGAAACGACCGATGCCAAGCATCCATGACACGCCCGTGGCGCGGCCTTGGGTCGGATAGAAACGCGCGGCCAGCGAAGGCATTGCCGATTGCGCACCGTTGACGCACATACCGGCGATCAACACCAGCGTCGCCAACACGGTGATGTTGCCAAGGCTCTGCCCCACCGCGTAGGCAAACACCCCTGCAAGCAGATAGAAAGTGCCGATAACCTTGTGCGGGTTAAAGCGGTCCATGGCCCAACCCACGACTACCGCGCTGAGCACCCCGCCGAACTGGAACAAGGCACCAATAAATGCTGCCTGCTCCATGCTCGCGCCACTGTCGCGCATTAGCGTTGGCAACCAACTGGTGAGCAGGTAGACAATCACCAGGCCCATGAAATACGTCAGCCACAACAATAAGGTGCCGGCGCTATAAGTGCCGGAGAAAATCACCGCAAGGACATTGCGAGCTTTCACCGAGTTCTGTTCCGGCACGCTGAAACTCGATGCCTGGCCGACAATGGCCGGATCGATCGGCGTCAGGGTCTTGCGAACCTTATCGGTACCACGGTTGCGCACCACCAGAAAGCGCGCAGACTCTGGCAACCAGAACACCAGGACCACGGCCAGCAACAGCGGCAGAAGGCCACCGATCAGCAGCAAACTATGCCAGCCGAATGCCGGAATCAGCTTGGCCGAAATGAATCCACCGCCGGCCATGCCCAGGTTGAAACCACAGAACATACTGGTGACCAACAGCGACTTGTGTCGTTCCGGGGTGTATTCGGAAAGCAGTGTGGTGGCGTTGGGCATACCGGCGCCAAGCCCCAGGCCGGTGAGAAACCGCAGCACCAGCAATTGATCGACATTGGTGCTGTAGGCCGATGCCAGGCTGAAAGCGCCGAACACCACCACTGCGCCCACCAGCACCCCCTTGCGCCCAAAGCGGTCGGCCAGGGGGCCCGAGCCCAGCGCGCCGAAAACCATACCAATCAGCGCCGCGCTCATGACCGGGCCCAGGCTGGCGCGGTCGATACCCCAATCCTGGGACAGCGCCGGGGCAATAAAGCCCATGGCTGCGGTATCCAGACCATCGAGAAAAACAATAAGGAAGCACAGAATCACCACGCGCCATTGGTAGCGCGACAGGGGTTGTGTATTGATGAAAGACTGCACATCAAGGCAGTTTCCGACAGCAGCTTGTGGACTGTTCATTATTTTTATCCAGTAGAAGCGCGCAAATGTGCGGGTGCGCGCGTGATCGCCACAGCCGATCGGGACAGACCGATCGGTGTGCGAAGGACATTAATAACAGGCCGAAAGCGACGCAATTCGGTAAACGCAACACTGTGCGTTTATCGAACAGGAACGTGCGGTGTCAGGCAAACAACTGGGTACTCAAGTCGCGACTGGCGGCGATCATGATCGGCAAGAAGCGCTGCTCGAGTTCGGTACGGCTGACTCGACCGGCATGGGTACTGACGTTCAGCGCCGCCAGCACCTGCCCGGATGCATCGTAGACCGGTACGGCTATCGAACGCAGGCCTTGCTCCAACTCCTGGTCAACCACACACCAGCCCTGCTGACGGACCTGCTGCAAACACTCAAGCAGCGCCGCCGGATCATGAATGGTACGACTGGTCTTGGCCTGCAGGTCGGCATGCTCCAGGTATTCATGCAGCGTTGCGTCATCCAGCGCCGCCAAGAGAATGCGGCCCATGGACGTGCAATAGGCCGGCAGACGCCCCCCGACCGAGAGGTCCACTGAAATCAAGCGCTGCACCGTAGCCGAGCGAGCTATATAAAGGATGTCGTCGCCTTCGAGCGTGGCCATGTTGCAGGCCTCGTGCAATTGATCACTCATTCGATCCAGATACGGCTGGGCCGACACCGCCAATGGTGTGGAGGACAGATACGCGTGACCAAGGGTCAAGACTTTGGGCAGGAGTGAATAGGTACGTCCATCAGTAGTGGCGTAGCCCAGTTTGATCAAGGTATGCAGGCAACGGCGCACCGCAGCACGTGGAATTTCTGTGCGGTGGCTGATCTGCGCGATGGTCAAATGACGCTTGCGCTCCTGGAACGCCTGAACCACCGCCAGCCCACGGGCCAGCGAGGTCATGAAATCCGGATCGCCGGTAAACGCCTGTATGCGCTTTGCCGGCGAGGCAACGATGGGCGGTGCTAGAGACGCAAACGAACTGCGTACCTCATCGTTCAATCCAGGCGCTTTGGGCGGGGTTTCTTCTGTCATGGTTCATCTCGACAACACGGTCAGTGGTGCGATTATCGAACCATCGACCGATAATCGCAATTGACCGCCACCCTCAATTGCTTATACCTTTCTACCGCCACCATGTGGCTTCTTGGAGAGACTGGTCAGGTACCCACCGTAGAAGTCCCAGGCACGGCCTTGCCCACGAAGCGAGGCCGTTTTTCCTTCCCCTGGTCGTGACGGCAGTCTGTTAACAGGCGCTGAAGAACTTTCGCTGGCAGCAAGCCTTTAAGCGAAATGACACAGCTATTTAACAAACCCGCAACAAATGCCGGTCTTTGTTGTCACTACTGAAACAACAGAGTTACACGGCGATAGAACTTGCTTGCTATAATCAAGTTCCACGCCTGGGTCGACAGCTAGTTGCAGGTTCCATTCTGCGCTGACCTGATGGCCTATCAGGTGTGGCCTTGATGCAAGTCCACATGTTTGAAAACTCTGCTATATGCATAGACTTGCCTATTCACAACTACTGTTGCTGCGACAGTAATCACGCTCTGGCTGCGTAGCCGTGTGCACGGTGTGCTTTAACAAAGCCCCGCATGCGTTAACGCCAGAGTTTATTCATAACCAACAGGTAGCACTGTGACGAAAGACGAACTGCGCGCGGAACTTGAGCGCCAGGAGCAACGTTACAAGGAAGTTTATGGCGGGGAAGTCACCACCTACGCCGCACAACCCGACCCAGAGCGCAAGCCTTGGCGCAAACGTGCAAGTATTCTGGACCAGGCGTTTGCCCAGGAACTGCAGAAGATCGAAAAAGAGCTCAAGCCTGACGAGCCATAGCAGCTGTCGCGCTTACCGCCTGCTTCAAGCAGGCGGATTGCGGGTGTCTGACGGCGGTCCCTGAAGGCAGACCATTACAGCATGTGCAGAAGGCGGAAATGGAATTTCACAAATTTCATACGACCGTTTGAATCTTTAATGCCAGCAAAAATATTACGTAAACCCTTATATTTTCTCGATTTTTACCGAATTTAGCGGTCATTTACCGGGGGTTTTCCGCCACATAGTTGTCTGGAAAAGCGCCAAAACGGCCAAGACCGGTCAGCGGCGGGTGCATCGATTAACCGGGATTTCTGGCATAATCGCGCCCCCTTATGACCGGGTCAGAAAACCTTCATGATCGATTTATTCAGCGGACTTGATGCTTGGGTACTGGTGAGCTTGCTGCTCGCTTTGACCTTCGTACTCGCCTTCGAGTTCATCAATGGCTTTCATGACACCGCTAACGCGGTAGCTACAGTCATTTATACCAAAGCCATGCCCCCGCACCTGGCGGTGTTCTTTTCTGGGGTGTTCAACTTCCTTGGTGTGCTGCTCGGCGGTGTCGGGGTGGCCTATGCCATCGTCCACCTGTTGCCGGTGGAGCTGCTGATCAACGTTAACACCGGTCATGGATTGGCCATGGTTTTCTCTTTGCTCGCCGCCGCCATTGCCTGGAACCTGGGCACCTGGTACTTCGGTATTCCGGCTTCCAGCTCCCACACCCTGATTGGCTCGATCCTCGGCGTTGGCCTGGCCAACGCCCTGATCAGCGACATCCCGTTGGGTGATGGGGTCAACTGGCAGAAGGCTATCGATATCGGCATGTCCCTGGTACTCTCGCCCCTGGCCGGTTTCGCCGTGGCTGCGCTGGTTCTGCTCGGGCTGAAATGGTGGCGTCCACTGTCGAAGATGCACAAGACGCCAGAACAACGTCGCAAGCTCGACGACAAGAAGCACCCCCCCTTCTGGAACCGCCTGGTCCTGGTGATTTCCGCCATGGCCGTGAGCTTCGTGCACGGTTCCAACGATGGTCAGAAAGGTATCGGCCTGATCATGCTGGTACTGATCGGTATCGTGCCAGCCCAGTTCGTTCTCGACCTGAACAGCACTACCTACCAGATCGAGCGTACTCGCGACGCTACCCTGCACCTTAACCAGTTCTACCAGCGCAACCAGGCTACCCTGGGTGAATTCCTGGCACTGGGCAAGGCACAGACGGGCGATCTGCCGGAGCAGTTCAGTTGCAACCCGCAGCAGACCGAGCCAACTATCAATGCCCTGCTCGACTCGCTAAAAGGCGTAACCGAGTACCGTTCGCTGTCGCCGGAAAAACGCGTTGAAGTACGTCGTTACCTCCTCTGCCTGGACGACACGGCCAAGAAAGTTGGCAAGCTGCCGGGCCTGCAAGCGCGTGAAAAGGCTGACCTGGACAAGCTACGCAAAGACCTGACGGCCACTACCGAGTACGCCCCGTTCTGGGTGATCCTCGCGGTTGCCCTGGCCCTGGGCCTGGGTACCATGGTTGGCTGGAAGCGTGTCGTACTGACCATCGGTGAGAAAATCGGCAAGCAGGGCATGACTTACGCCCAGGGCATGTCGGCACAAATCACCGCTGCCTGCGCCATCGGCATGGCCAACATTTTCAGCCTGCCGGTATCGACCACCCATGTCTTGTCCTCGGGCGTAGCCGGTACCATGGTCGCAAACAAAAGCGGCCTGCAAGGTGGCACCGTCAAGACCATCCTGCTGGCCTGGGTCCTGACCCTGCCTGCAACCGTGGCCCTGTCGGCTGGCCTGTTCTGGTTGGCGACCAAGTACATCGTCTGAACGAGCTTGCATTGAAAAAGGCGCCTTGGGCGCCTTTTTCGTATTTGCAACCCGGCGAAACTCCCTCGCCAGTCAACCATGCCCCCAGCCTAGATGGGCGACAAGTTGCACAGGCTAGCGACGCTTGCTGCCCCCTAGTAACGACCCCATCAAGCCTCGCACCAACTGGCGCCCGAACTGATTGGCTGCCTGGCGCACCGCCGACTTGATCGCTTGTCCGGCCGCGCTCTGCAAAAACTCTCCGGCCTTGTCGGCAAAACTCTCCTCGGCGGCAACTGGCGCCTGTTCGGGCACCGCGGCACCACCTTTGCGAGCCGTGAGCATTTCGTAGGCTGATTCGCGATCCACCGGCTTGTCATAGTGCCCGGCCAACGGCGAGGCCTTGATCAGTGCAGCGCGCTCAGAGTCGCTCAAAGGCCCCATCCGCGATTGTGGCGGGGCAATCAACACGCGCTGGACCATGCCCGGTGTGCCCTTCTCCTGCAAAGTACCCACCAAGGCCTCACCGATCCCAAGTTCAGTCAACACACTCAAGGTGTCGATATCAGGGTTGGGACGAAAGCCTTCAGCCACGGCTTTCAAGGACTTCTGCTCCTTGGCAGTGAAAGCGCGCAGCCCGTGCTGAACCCGCAAACCCAACTGGGCCAGAACATCGTCTGGCAAATCACTTGGCGACTGAGTGACGAAGTACACCCCCACACCTTTGGAGCGAATCAGACGAACCACTTGCTCCAGGCGATCCTGCAACGCCTTGGGCGTGCCATTGAAGAGCAGGTGCGCTTCGTCGAAAAACAGCGCCAGCAAAGGCTTGTCGGCATCGCCGCGCTCAGGAAGCTGCTCGAACAGCTCAGCCAGAAGCCATAACAAGAATGTCGCATAGACCTTCGGCGCCTCGTGAACCAGGCGGCTGGCGTCGAGCAGGTGAATACGTCCACGACCGTCGGCATCAGGGCGCAGCAGATCCTCCAATTGCAACGCCGGCTCACCAAACAAGGCCTCGGCACCTTGTTGCTCCAGGGTAGCCAAACGCCGCAACAGCGCCTGACTGGAGCCGGTTGTCATCAGAGCGCTGTCATCACCCAGCAACTGCGGGTTGTCCTTGAGGTGCGCAAGAAGTGCCTTGAGGTCCTTGATGTCGAGCAGCAGCAGACCTTCGCGATCAGCCACCTTGAATGCTGCATAAAGTGCTGCCTGCTGGCTGTCGGTCAGTTCCAACAGGTTCCCCAGCAACAACGGCCCCATCTCACTGAGGGTGGTACGCAAGGGGTGGCCAGTCTGCCCATGAATATCCCAGAGGCTGACGGGGTAAGCCTGCGCCCGATACTCGAGCCACGGCATTGTGGCAATGCGCTCTGCCACTTTGCCCTGGGGGTTGCCGATGGCGCCCAAGCCACACAGGTCACCTTTGACGTCGGCGGCGAACACAGCGACTCCAGCATCGCTGAACGCCTCGGCCATATGTTGCAAGGTCACCGTCTTACCTGTGCCGGTAGCGCCGGCAACCAGGCCGTGACGGTTGGCCAGACGCATAGCTTGAGCTACCGGTTGACCGGCCGGATCGGCACCAAGAATGAACTGCGAAAAGTCAGGCATGTTTTTTCACCCTCTATTTAAGCTTTGGCTCGAATCGGCCGATATCTCATTAGCGATAGACCATCAGAAAGACAGGATAAGCCCGACAAGGAAAGGGGACCTGCACTGCTTTCAAACTGTTCTTTGTGCGAACGACCCGGATAACAAACCTTAGCGGACAAACTCGTTATGAATAAAAACCTCCGATTCAGCCACAAGATCCTTCTGGCCGCTTCTTTGATCGTCATGATCGCTTTCACACTCTTCACTTTGTACAACGATTACCTACAGCGCAATGCAATTCGAGAGGATCTGGAACGTTATCTGGCAGAGATGGGCGATACCACCTCAACCAATATTAAGAACCTGTTCGATGGGCGTATTTTGCTCGTACAAAACGTGGCACAGAACATTGCTGCGTTTCCCGGTGCAGAGAATGTTGGCACCTTGCTCGGCCAACAAGCGCTGGTCTCAAGCTTTCTGACTGTCTATCTGGGTGACGTCAACGGTGGCTTCACCATTCGCCCTCAAACCAAAATGCCGGATGGCTACGATCCACGTGTGCGTCCCTGGTACAAAGACGGCATGGCTGCCAATGGCCCAATCCTCACTGAACCCTATATTGATGTCAGCACCGGCAAAATGGTTATTTCTGTCGTGGCCACTGCCGCGCGCAACGTCGGGGTCGTCGGCGGCGACCTGGCACTTGATGGTCTCACCGAAATCATCAACTCGCTGAACTTTGGCGGCATGGGCTATGCCTTCCTGGTCAACGACCAAGGCAAGATTCTGGTTCACCCAGACAAGAACCTGGTGATGAAGTCGCTTTCAGACCTGTTCCCGCAGAATACCCCACGCCTGACCAAGGACCTCAGCGAGGTGCAGATCAACGGCCAGACCCGCTTGTTGACCTTCGCCCCGGTCAAAGGCCTGCCGTCTGCCAACTGGTACATCGGCCTGTCCGTCGAAAAAGACAAAGCCTACGCAATGCTCAGCACATTCCGCACTTCAGCGGTGATCGCCACGCTGGTTGCAGTGGTCATCATCATCGGCCTGCTCGGCCTGTTGATTCGGGTGTTGTTGCAACCATTGCATACCATGACCCGGGCCATGGAAGACATCGCCGAAGGCGAAGGTGATCTGACCAAACGCCTGACCCTGCACAGCCAGGACGAATTCGGCATCCTCGGCACTGCTTTCAACCGCTTTGTAGAGCGTATTCATACCTCGATCCGCGAAGTGTCTTCGGCCACCGAACAGGTCAACGAAGTGGCACTGCGCGTGGTCAGCGCCTCGAACTCCTCGATGGTCAACTCCGACGAGCAATCCAATCGGACGAACAGCGTCGCTGCCGCAATCAACCAGCTTGGCGCCGCTGCCCAGGAAATCGCCCACAACGCCGCCCAGGCCTCGCAGCAAGCAAGTTCGGCGCGTCATCTGGCCGAAGAGGGCCAGCAGGTGGTCGATCGCAGTATTGCCGCGATGAACCGCCTGTCGGATTTGATCTGCACCTCCAGTTCGCACATCGAGACGCTCAACAGCAAGACCGTGAATATCGGCCAGATCCTCGAAGTGATCACCAGCATCTCCCAGCAGACCAACCTGCTCGCACTCAACGCTGCAATCGAAGCTGCCCGGGCGGGTGAAGCCGGTCGAGGTTTCGCCGTGGTCGCCGATGAGGTGCGCAACCTCGCCCACCGTACCCAGGAGTCTGCGCAACAAGTACAGAACATGATCGAGGAGCTGCAAGTGGGAGCCCGCGAGTCGGTCGACACCATGGGCCAGAGCCAGCGCCACAGCCAGGACAGCGTCGAAATCGCCAATCAGGCCGGTGAGCGCCTGGGCAGCGTCACCCTGCGCATCGGCGAGATCGACGGCATGAACCAATCAGTGGCTACCGCTACCGAAGAGCAAACTGCCGTGGTCGATTCGATCAACATGGACATCAACGAGATCAACATGCTCAACCAGGAAGGCGTGGAAAACCTGCAGTCGACCCTGCGCGCTTGTGCCGACCTCGAGCAACAGGCCACGCGCCTGAAACATCTGGTCGGCAGTTTCCGCATCTGAATGTCCTCGGGCAGCGGCGCACGCCGCTGCCCCTCCCCTCGCAGCGCGATCGAACAAACTATCCTTCATAGAGGTCCACCTTTAGGTACGTCACCGGGCAGCAACCCCCGATGACACACCCTGGAGACGATCTTGGAGGGATGCTGATCGTGCACATCGCTGACATCACCATGTTCTACGCCCCGGCCAGTGGCGGGGTGCGGACTTATCTTGATGCCAAACATCGCCGCCTGGACCACACCCCCGGTGTCCGTCACAGCCTGTTGATCCCCGGTGCCAGCCCCCAGCATGCCAATGGTATCTATCAGGTCCCGGCCCCCGCCCTGCCATTCGGAAACGGCTACCGCTTTCCCCTGCGCCTGGCACCCTGGCGCAACATTCTCCAGGACCTGCAACCGGACCTGATTGAAGTCGGTGACCCTTACCTCACTGCCTGGGCCGCACTGGATGCGCGGCGCCAGCTCGACGTACCGGTGATCGGCTTCTACCACTCGGACCTACCGCTGTTGGTCAGCAACCGCATGGGCAACTGGTTCACCCCCAATGTCGAGGCCTATGTCAGCAAGCTGTATGGCAACTTCGACCGGGTCTTGGCCCCCAGCCTGGTAATGGCCAACAAACTTCGCGGCCTGGGCGTGGGCAATGTTCATGTCCAGCGCCTGGGCGTAGACCTTGCCACCTTCAATCCAGAGCACCGCGACGACGATCTGCGCCGCCAACTGCACATCGCTGACAACACCCACTTATTGGTGTTTGCCGGCCGTGGCTCGCGGGAAAAGAACCTTCCTGTACTGCTGGATTGCATGAAACGCCTCGGCAGGCACTACCACTTGCTGTTGGTAGGCTCGCACATGCCTTCCAACGTGCCGGCCAACGTCAGCGTCATCGACCACTTCTGTCCGGCCCACGAAGTCGGTCGCTTGCTGGCCAGTGCCGATGCCCTGGTCCATGCTGGCGACCAGGAAACTTTCGGCCTGGTCATACTCGAAGCCATGGCCAGCGCAATCCCGGTAATTGCGGTGGCCGCAGGCGCATTCAGGGAGATTGTCGACGACCGTTTTGGTCGGTTGTGTACCCCCAACGATGGCCAGGCCATGGCCAAGGCAGTGCGTGAAGTCTTCGAAGAGGGTGCGGTGCAGCTCGGCCAGCAGGCGCGTCGCCACGTCGAGCAACACTACGCCTGGGACAGCGTGGTCAATGGCTTGCTGGCCCACTACCGCGCCGTTCTGGGCCATGAGCTGCAGGTACGAACCCATGCTTGAGCCCGCTGCAAACCAAGGCGGGCAGAGTCTGCTGCTGGTGCTGCATGACGTAGCACCACACACCTGGCCGGACTACCAACCGTTCGTAGAGGCCGTGGACGCCTTAGGCGATATCCCCATGACATGGCTGGTGGTTCCTGACTTCCACCAGCGCGATCCGCTGGCACGCTCCAGTCGCTTGCGACGCGTGCTAGACCTGCGCCTGCGCCGTGGCGACGAGCTCGTGCTGCACGGTTTCTACCATGCTGACGACAGCCCAGCGCCCCGCTCGGTGCGAGACTATTTCATGCGGCGGATATACACACACGAAGGTGAGTTCTACAGCCTGGACCAGGCTGCGGCACTCGAACGTCTGGAGGCCGGCATGGACGTGTTCCGCCAATTCGACTGGCCTCTGGCAGGCTTTGTCGCGCCGGCCTGGCTAATGAGCGAAGGCACCCGCCAGGCATTGCGCAGACTGCCCTTGCAGTACACCAGCGACCCGCGTTATTTGTATCGCTTGCCAGCATTCACCCCTATCAAGGCCCCTGGCCTAGTGTGGAGCGCGCGCAGTGCCTGGCGTCGCGGCCTATCCAAGGTTGCCTGCGACCTGCACGCCTGGCACTTGCAGCAGGCACCGGTGATACGCCTGGGCTTGCACCCGGTGGATATGCGCCACAGCTTCTCCCGCCACTACTGGCTGCAAACCTTGCAGCACTTGATGCGACAGGGCCGCACGCCGCTGACCAAATCCGCCTGGCTCTCCAGCAGGCCGGCCAGGTGAACCGCCTGCTCTGGTTGCTCCTGGCCCTGGTCATGGCGCTGCTGGTGCCAACCTTGCTGGGCGGTAGCGATCTACTGATACGCCTGCGCAGCTTCGCCCCGAGCCTGATGCTCGGTCTGCTGGGTATGATTCTCGTGTGCTGGATCATCAATGCCATGCGCTTGCGTCTGCTCCTGGGAAGTCAGGGCGAAAAACTGGGGCGGATACGTAGCCTGGGAGTAATCATGGCCACCGAGTTCGCCATCTGTACCACCCCCGGTGGCAGCGGCGGTCCTCTGGCTTTGATGGCGCTATTGGCGCAGGATCGCATCAGGCCTGCGCGTAGCGGCGCCGTATTCGCCGCCGACCAGATCAATGACCTGGTCTTTTTTCTCTGCGCCATGCTCGCAATCGCTGGGTATTCCGTATTTCACAGCATCAGTCGCAACCTGGAGGGGCTGCTCGCCAGCAGCGCCGCACTGATGGTCGCGGTACTGGCTGGGGTTGTTCTGGTTCTGGGATACCGACGTCCAATGCTGCGCTTGAGCGGCCGCCTGCTAAGAAAACTCAAGGTATCAACCTCGCGTCGACGTCGCTGGACCTGCAAGATACTGCACTTTTTTCGCGCGTTGGCCGACACCTGGCGCCTGCCAAAGCGAACGCTGGCACTGGTGTTCGCCCTGACCTGCGTACACTGGGGATTGCGTTACAGCGTGCTGTATCTGGCCTTGCGCGGGCTTGGGGTGGACCTGCAATGGATGCTGAGTTTTCTGGTCCAGATGCTCTCGCTAAGCGCCGGCCAGTTCAGCCTGTTGCCAGGCGGTGCCGGTGCCGCAGAACTGACCTCGGCAGCCTTGTTGACCCCGCTGGTAGGCAAATCTACAGCGGCGGCTGCAATTCTGATCTGGCGGGTGGTGACGTATTACTTCTACTTGCTGGCCGGTGGCCCGGTATTCCTGTGCCTGCTGGGCAGACCCTTGCTGGCGCGCTGGCGCTTCAATCAGGCTCGGGCACGTCGTTAGCCGATTGCTTCTCCCAGAGTTCGGCGGCACCGGGAAAATCGGTGCCGTCTTCACTGTCCAGGGCTTCTGGATCGTAACGGCTCGAACAGCCCTCGCCGAGAACTGGCGGGGCCTTGGAGGTTGCCTTGTCGAACGGATCGGCCATCTTGCAACCTCCATCGAACGCGTTAGTTGAAAACCACCGTTTTATTACCGTGAACCAGTACGCGGTCTTCCAGGTGATAGCGCAAACCGCGGGCCAGCACCATCTTCTCGACGTCACGACCGAATCGGACCATGTCCTCGATGCTGTCGCTGTGGCTGACGCGTACGACGTCTTGCTCGATGATCGGACCGGCATCCAGCTCTTCGGTTACATAGTGGCAAGTAGCACCAATCAGTTTCACACCACGCAACGAGGCTTGGTGATAAGGCTTGGCACCGACGAACGATGGCAGGAAGCTGTGGTGAATGTTGATCACCTGCTGGGCATACTCCTGGCACAGTTGCGGCGGCAGAATCTGCATGTAACGCGCCAGCACCACAACATCCGCAGCGTGTTCCTTGACCAGACGCGAAACTTCAGCAAACGCAGGTTGCTTGTCCTGCGGGTCTACCGGGACGTGGAAAAACGGAATGCCATGCCATTCGACCATGCTACGCAGGTCGTTATGGTTGGAAATCACGCAAGGAATATCGCAATCCAGTTCCTTTGCATGCCAACGGTGCAGCAAGTCCGCCAGGCAATGAGACTCGCGGCTGGCCATCAACACCACGCGCTTCTTCTGATCGGTGTCGGTTATACGCCAGACCATCGAGAATTCTTCGGCAATGGGTGCAAACGCTTCGCGAAACGCCTCGATGCCAAATGGCAGCGTTTGTGCGCGAATTTCATGACGCATGAAGAACCAACCGCTCTGCTCATCGGAGTGATGGCTCGCTTCGTTGATCCAGCCGTTATAGGACGCCAGGAAATTACTGACTTTGGCGACGATGCCAACGCGGTCGGGGCAAGCAATCACCAGCCGGTAGGTTTGCATGAAAGGGGCTCCAGATACTTCGCAAAGGCGCTCATTCTAACGATTGCCCGGAAAAACTGCAGTAGAGAATGTGTCCAACCCGTCGCCTTTATCTGCAGCGCCCGAGGCTGGCGGAAGCAGCGCACCGAACGGTGTGGCGACAAGTTGAGTGTTATCTGCAAGTCTTAGTTTGTAAATTTTTCTTAATACAAATTATTGGATTGATTTAAGCACCTGCGCATTTATTACCAAGTTAAATGTTTACTTGGCAGTACGCTCTGACTATTATTGGACCACTGTCTCCCTGATTTCCCTATTTCCAAGGATCCTCAAATGTCCCTGATCAACGAATACCGCGCTACAGAAGAAGCCATCAAAGAACTGCAAGCGCGTCTGGCAAACCTGTCGAACGACGACAAGCTGAAGAAAGAGCTGGAGTTCGAAGGCAAACTGCGCACTCTGATGGGTGAGTATCAGAAGTCGCTGCGCGATATCATTGCGCTGCTCGACCCAGAAGCAAAATCGGTAAAAGTACCTCGTGGCGCTGTTAAAACCACCGGTACCAAGCGCGCGCGCAAGGTCAAGCAATACAAAAACCCGCACAACGGTGAAGTCATCGAAACCAAAGGCGGCAACCACAAAACCCTGAAAGAGTGGAAAGCCAAGTGGGGTGGCGATGTGGTTGAAGGCTGGGCGACCTTGCTGGGTTAATTGCCAGTCGCTGCAACCTCATTTGCACTGACATAAAAAAACGCCAGCTAGCTGGCGTTTTTTTCATCCCGATGTTTACAACCCAAACTGCAATTTCAGCGTTTGGACGTGCGCCCGCCACTGCCCGAGCAGCTCGCGCTGAGCTGCATCAGCCTTGCCCCAGCAGGCCTCTAACGCCTGTTCAAAATCCCCAACCGTATTCGGTGCGCCCCACTGTGGGTCGCTCAAACGCTGCTTGCAGAACAGCTGCCAGCGCTGCAATTCTTCATCGCTCAAGGTCTCGATAAAATTGCGCGCCCGATAGCGAAACAACAACTCCGGCAGTCGTTCATCATCAAACATCCAGTGCCCCTGCCCTAACTGCTTTGGCTCGGCATTGCGCACTTGCTCGCACAGGCGCCTGTCACGGTCACCAATAAATCCGTCATACAGTTGCTGCTCGGGATCTTCGCACGGGGCAAATGCTTCCTCACGATAAAGATTCTGTAACTTATCTTGCCACCGCGCCTCAGCCGCTATCAGACTGGATGCCCGCGCTTGGAATAAGGACATATCCAGTTCCAGGCGTTGCTTATCTTGCTCTCGCAATACATTGAGCGGCGCAACAACCGGACATCGGTTGATGTGTACTAACTTCAACGGCACCGGTAATTGTCCCTGCGCCAAATCTTCACGTCGCGTGTATAAACGCTGGCGCAGTGATTCGCCATCCTCCTCCAACAAGGGCTGAGGGTCCATGCCCAGGTCACAGACAATCAAGGCATTGCGATTACGCGGATGCCAGGCAAGCGGCAGGACAACTCCAAGGTAATTACGTGCCGCAGAAAAACGCCCGGAAATATGTACCAACGGCTGCAGCAAGCGGATCTGGTCCAACACTTTCTGTTTACTGCGCAATTGAAACAACCAGTCATACAGCTTTGGTTGTTTCTCTCGGATCAACCGCGCCAGCGCAATGGTAGCGCGCACATCGCTCAGTGCCTCGTGAGCCTGGCCATGATCGATACCATTGGCGGCGGTGAGCAATTCCAGACGCAAGCTGACACGCCCCTCTTGCTCGGGCCAGACGATGCCATCGGGTCGCAACGCATAAGCGGCACGTACCACATCGATCAGGTCCCAACGGCTGTTCCCGCCCTGCCATTCGCGGGCATACGGATCAAAGAAATTGCGGTACAGGCTGTAGCGCGTCACTTCGTCATCGAAACGCAAGCTGTTATAGCCGGCACCACACGTGCCGGGGCGGGAAAGCTCGGCATGCACACGTGTCATGAACTCGGCTTCGCTCAAACCGCGACTGGCCAGGTGCGCAGGCGTGATACCGGTCACAAGACAAGCCGCCGGATGCGGCAGAATGTCGTCACTGGGCTGGCAGTAGAAATTGATTGGCGCGTCTATCTCGTTGAGGTCGAGATCGGTGCGAACACCGGCCACTTGCAGCGGCCGGTCATTGCGCGGATTGATACCGGTGGTTTCGTAGTCGTGCCAGAAAATGCTGGTGCTCACAGGGTCGTCCTGAACATAGGGTCGACCAGAGTCTAGGGCTACTCTCTTGCCACGGCCAGCATCAGGCGGAAGCCCCTAACGGGTAGAAGCTGAAATAGTTGCGCAGGGCGCGCACCAGCTTGGCGTATTCGTCGGGCGCCTGCAGCAGCATGAAGCCGGAATCGTAGTGACCGGGGGTCTCGTCTTCATGGCACCACAGACAACTGGCGGTCAGGTTGATCAAGTGGACCCCACCGCTGCGGCCGATCACTTTCAGTTGCAACTCGAAATCCGGACCGACCAGCATAGGTAACTGGCTGATCAGCATCAGGCCGTCCTCGGACACGTTACCCAGATAGCCGATGGGCTGATCGGTAAAACGGTTGAAGACTTTGAGGAAATAAGGGAGCTGGTGACGCTCGATGCGGCGCTCGTCGAACATGATCGCAATCGCTGTCGGAGACCCTTTAGCAGGGCCGCGCTAGTGCTACTGATGTGTGTAAGGTTCAGTCATAAGATTAGCGCAACCTGACCCTGGCGTCACAATCGCCCAGCGCACTTTGGTATTAACGCCAAGGCGTAGTGGCCAGCGGTCGGGCCGTTGCGGTCTCGGCGCTGCGAAAGTGCCCCAGTTGCTCCAGCGTCTGCAAACGGGCGCGGGCGCGATAGGCGTATTCGTTCTGCGGATAACGGGCAATAAGGTACTGATAGGTCTGTGCGGCATCGACATACAGCTTCTGGCGTTCCAGGCATTGGCCGCGCAGCATTGACACTTCTGGATGAATGAATGGGCGAGCGCGGCTGGTCCGGTCTACTTGCGACAACTCAAGCATGACCTGCTCGCAATTGCCGCGATCATAGGCACGGTAGGCGTTGTTCAGATGATGGTCCATCGACCAACGGGTGCAGCCGACGACACTGGTCGCCAAGGCAATAACGATCAAGGCTCGCATGGGGAATCTCCTGTATTGCACAGTTTATCGACCTCTAACGAAAAATCTGTAGCAGCAAGGCCTGTTGCTGTCCTCGTTGCATACCCTTACGCCATCGCGCCACCCACCACAACACCGTTCAAACGCCCCCCTGCCAACGGGCAAGGTAGTGCAAAGGAACAATGACTACAGCGAAATTCCAGAGTAGCCTTTCGCTGCGCTTCACTATAGGAGTCTGTGCATGACCATCCGCCGTACCAAAATCGTCGCCACCCTAGGCCCCGCCAGCAACTCACCGGAAGTTATCGAACAACTGATCCTTGCCGGTCTGGATGTGGCTCGCCTGAACTTCTCCCATGGCACGCCCGATGAGCACAAGGCTCGCGCTCGCCTGATTCGCGAGATTGCGGCACGCCTGGGCCGCCACGTGGCACTGCTCGGCGACCTGCAAGGTCCGAAGATTCGTATCGCCAAATTCACCAACAAGCGCATCGAACTGAAAGTCGGTGATCGCTTTACGTTCTCTACCGCTCACCCGCTGACAGACGGTACCCAGGATATCGTCGGTATCGACTACCCGGACCTGGTCAAAGACTGCGGCGTCGGTGACGAGTTGCTGCTCGATGATGGTCGCGTGGTTATGCGCGTCGAAACCGCCACCAGCGATGCCCTGCACTGCTCGGTGCTGATCGGTGGCCCGCTGTCCGACCACAAAGGCATCAACCGCAGAGGGGGTGGCCTGACCGCCCCGGCCCTGACGGAAAAAGACAAGGCCGACATCAAGCTGGCAGCCGAAATGGACCTGGACTACCTGGCCGTTTCCTTCCCGCGTGATGCCAGCGACATGGAATACGCCCGTCGCCTGCGTGACGAGTCTGGCGGTAGCGCCTGGCTGGTAGCCAAGATCGAACGCGCCGAAGCGGTCGCCGACGACGAAACCCTCGACGGCCTGATCGCTGCCAGTGACGCAGTGATGGTTGCGCGTGGTGACCTGGGTGTGGAAATCGGCGACGCCGAGCTGATCGCTATCCAGAAGAAAATCATCCAGCACGCCCGGCGCAACAACAAAGCCGTCATCGTTGCGACACAGATGATGGAGTCGATGATCCAGAACCCGATGCCGACCCGTGCTGAAGTGTCCGACGTGGCGAACGCCGTGCTCGACAACACCGACGCGGTGATGCTCTCGGCCGAGAGTGCCGCTGGCGCCTACCCGATCGAAGCGGTCCAGGCCATGGCGCGCATCTGCCAGGGTGCTGAAAAGCATCCGACCAGCCAGAAGTCCAGCCACCGTCTGCATACCCGCTTCGAGCGCTGCGACGAAAGCATCGCCCTGGCGGCCATGTACACGGCCAACCACTTCCCGGGCGTCAAGGCGATCATCGCCCTCACCGAAAGTGGCTACACCCCGCTGATCATGTCGCGCCTGCGTTCCTCGGTGCCGATCTTCGCCCTGTCGCCACACCGCGCCACCCAGGCTCGCGCCTCGATGTTCCGCGGTGTCTACCCGATTGCTTTCGATCCAGCTGCCCTGGCACCGGAGAAAGTCAGTCAGGCAGCGGTCGATGAGCTGCTCAAGCGTGGTCTGGTGGAGCCCGGTGACTGGGTAATCCTGACCAAAGGCGACAGCTACCACACCATTGGTGGCACCAACGGCATGAAGATCCTGCATGTTGGTGATTCGCTGGTCTGATTCTGCCTGGTAACAGAAAAACCGCAGCCTGTGCTGCGGTTTTTTATGCATGTCCGATAAAGATATCGGCAAACAGCTGATTGCGCGGCAACCCTGCCAAAAACAGTCGTCGGGAAAACTGCTCGACGCTGGCGGGAGAACCGCAGGCCAAGGCAATGGTCTGGCGTGATTGCAAACGTATCGATGCCAGCGCCTGGGGCACATCTTGCGCAGTGAGCAACTCCACTTGCAGTTGCGGGTGGTCGTTGGCCAACTCAGCCAAGGCGCTTGCTTGATAATGCTCCTCGCCATCATGGGCCAGGTGCAGCAGACGAATCGGCCCGTGGTGTTCCTGTCGCAGGGCTTCGCGCAAAATGCCCCACAACGGCGCCAAGCCGGTCCCTGCAGCCAACAGCCAGAGCGGACGCTCCTGCCAGTCCGGGTCGTAGTGCAACGCACCGCCGCGTAACTCACCTAACCGCAAGGCGTCCCCAACCTGTAGTTGGCGCGCTGCGTCACAAAACGCACCGGGCTGACGACAATCCAGATGAAACTCCAAAAAGCGCTCTTCATCGGGCAGGCTGGCCAATGAGTAAGGCCGAGCTACGCCGTTGGCACTCCACAACACCAGGTGCTGACCTGCCCGGTAGCGCAACGCCCGCTCCGCTTGCAGACGCAGGCGCAACACCGTCGGGCTCAACCAATCGTGCGCTATCAGCGTTGCGCCGATACCATCTTGATGCGGATCGAACAGGGCAACCTGCAAATCCTCTTCAACCCGACATTGACAGGACAGGCGCCAACCCAAGCGGTGCTGCTCCGCGCTCAAGGCATCGGGCCGGGCGTCCTGCGGCTGGCCTTGCAGGCAGCGCACCAGGCACGCATGGCAACTACCAGCGCGACAACTGTACGGCACCGAAAAACCTGCAGTGTTGAGTGCATCGAGCAGATTGCTGCCCGGCGCCACCGTCCACTGCTGCTCATCCACCCGCAATTCAGGCATCAATGGTCTCCCAGACCTCAAGGCAGTCAGTTTATGCATAAACAGGCGTTACGCAAAAACGATGCCTGGCGGTTACCGACCTTCGTCAGACCACTGATACGTGAACCAATGGCCGATGCGCGCTATACTGCCGCGCCTTTTTGCGCCGCCAGTCAGACCGTCGGCGCGCCGTGAAAGGTCGTTTCGACACCTCGGCCTGTCCGCGTCGGAATACCTTATTGAATGTTCCCGTCTTTAAGAGGAGCGCGCTGCATGACCGTGATCAAGCAAGACGACCTGATTCAGAGCGTTGCCGACGCCCTGCAGTTCATTTCGTATTACCACCCCGTTGACTTCATTCAGGCCATGCATGAGGCCTATCTGCGTGAAGAGTCGCCTGCTGCGCGTGACTCCATCGCGCAGATCCTGATCAACTCGCGCATGTGCGCCACGGGTCACCGCCCGATCTGCCAGGACACCGGTATTGTCACCGTGTTCGTGCGCGTTGGTATGGATGTGCGCTGGGATGGCGCCACCATGAGCCTGGACGACATGATCAACGAAGGCGTGCGTCGCGCCTACAACCTGCCGGAAAACGTCCTGCGTGCCTCGATCCTTGCCGACCCGGCAGGCGCTCGCAAGAACACCAAGGACAACACCCCTGCGGTCATCCACTACTCCATCGTTCCGGGTAACACCGTAGAAGTGGATGTGGCAGCCAAAGGCGGCGGCTCCGAGAACAAGTCGAAAATGGCCATGCTCAACCCGTCCGACTCGATCGTCGACTGGGTGCTCAAGACCGTTCCGACCATGGGTGCTGGCTGGTGCCCGCCGGGTATGCTCGGCATCGGCATCGGCGGTACCGCCGAGAAGGCCGCAGTGATGGCCAAGGAAGTGTTGATGGAATCCATCGACATTCACGAGCTCAAGGCCCGTGGTCCGCAAAACCGTATCGAAGAGATCCGCCTGGAGCTGTTCGAGAAAGTTAACCAGCTGGGCATCGGTGCCCAGGGTCTGGGCGGTCTTACCACCGTGCTCGACGTCAAGATCATGGATTACCCAACCCATGCCGCGTCCCTGCCGGTTTGCATGATCCCCAACTGCGCAGCGACCCGTCACGCCCACTTCGTGCTCGACGGTTCCGGCCCGGCTGATCTTGAGGCGCCATCGCTGGATGCCTACCCGGAAATCGTCTGGGAAGCTGGCCCGTCGGCCCGCCGTGTCAACCTCGACACCCTGACGCCGGAAGAGGTGCAAAGCTGGAAGCCGGGCGAGACCATCCTGCTCAACGGCAAGATGCTCACCGGTCGTGACGCTGCACACAAACGCATGGTTGAAATGCTCAACCGTGGCGAAGAGCTGCCGGTCGACCTCAAGGGTCGTTTCATCTACTACGTGGGCCCGGTTGATCCGGTACGCGAAGAAGTGGTTGGCCCTGCCGGCCCAACTACCGCTACGCGGATGGACAAGTTCACGCGCCAGATTCTTGAGCAAACCGGCCTGCTGGGCATGATCGGCAAGTCCGAGCGTGGCCCTACCGCCATCGAAGCGATCAAGGACAACAAAGCCGTTTACTTGATGGCTGTCGGTGGTGCCGCTTACTTGGTGGCCCAGGCGATCAAGAAGTCCAAGGTACTGGCATTCGCCGAACTGGGAATGGAAGCGATCTACGAGTTCGACGTCAAGGACATGCCCGTTACCGTTGCGGTCGACAGCAATGGTGAGTCGGTGCACATCACCGGGCCTGCACTGTGGCAAAGCAAAATCGCCGAAAGTCTGGCGGTAGAGGTGAAGTGATTCACTTCTTGCGTTGAAATAGCCCGGCACATGCCGGGCTTTTTTATTTTCGCTACCTCCAAGTTATCTTTAAAGCGTCTTGACACCTAGTATTTTTGCTAGGTGACACGATTTAAAGCCCACGTTAGTGTCCGGCTTACCGAGAACGTTTCGCCCGGTTTAAAATTCACCGGGTTAATTACGCCGATCCAGCAAGTTAACCACCAACCGGTCCAACCACCCCCATACCCTCTGCTGCAAGCGCTTCCACAACGGCCGCGCATGCCAATGGGCGAAATCAATACACAGGCTTTGCGCAAAGTCACGCTCGAAACTCGCTGCTACCGCAGCCGTCAGCGGCGGATCAAGTGCCTCGACATTGGCCTCGAGATTGAATCGCAGATTCCAATGATCGAAGTTGCACGAGCCGATACTCACCCAGTCGTCCACCAGCACCATTTTCAGGTGCAAGAAGCACGGCTGGTATTCGTAGATTTTCACCCCTGCACGTAACAATCTCGGGTAATAACGATGGCCGGCATAACGCACCGACGGATGATCGGTACGTGGGCCGGTCAATAGCAGCCGCACATCGATACCGTTAGCGGCAGCCCGTCGCAGGGAGCGACGTACTTTCCATGTCGGCAAGAAGTAGGGCGTAGCCAGCCAGATACGCTTTTGACCGCTGTTCAATGCACGCACCAGCGATTGCAGAATGTCCCGATGCTGGCGGGCATCGGCATAAGCTACGCGGCCCATACCCTCGCCACGATCAGGCACATGGGGCAGGCGCGGCAGGCCGAAGTGCGTGGGTGGTCGCCAGGCCGTGCGGCGCAGGTTGGCGCGCCATTGGCGATCGAAGAGCATTTGCCAGTCGGCCACCAACGGCCCCTGCATCTGCACCATCACCTCATGCCACTCGCTGGTATCTTGTTCCGGCACCCAGAATTGATCTGTAACACCGGTACCGCCAACAACCGCCCAGGATTGATCGACCAGCAGCAATTTTCGGTGATCCCGGTAGAGATTGCGCACGCCCCGGCGCCAGCTCAGACGGTTATACCAGCGTAACTCGACCCCCGCCGCAATCAGGCGCTTACGCAAGTTCAAGGTGAAGGCCAGCGCCCCATAGTCATCGAACAGGCAACGCACTTGCACGCCGCGTTCAGCCGCCTGGATCAACGCCTGGACCATGGTCTCGGCGCATGCACCCGCCTCCACCAGGTACAGTTCCAGATCGACCTGCTGCTCAGCCCGCACGATGGCTGTAAGCATGCGCGGAAAAAACGCAGGGCCGTCGATCAATAATTCGAACCGGTTGCCATCTCGCCAAGGGAAGACCGGTCCGGCCATGTCAGCGCGCCGTGAAGATCAGAACCGCGTTGACCGGCACCGACGGGCTGATGGATGTGAGCCCCGCCAGCTTGCGCAGCGTCTCTACGCCTGGGAGCAAATCGAAGTCTTCGGCGCGTAGCATCAATGGTTCCAGGGTCACCACCTGAAAGCGCCGCTCGTCCAGGCGTGTGGCCAACAACAAGGCGTTGTAACTGTGCTCCTTTCCATGCAGCTCGACCGTCAATGGCATGCGCAACTCGACCTGAGCGCCATTGGCCAGGTCGTTGATCGGACGCAAATCGATCTGGGCCCTGACCTTGGCTTCCGGGAAGCGCGCATAGTCGAACAGATCCTTGCGCATGCGCTCATCACGCAGTGGCACGCCACTATTGTTGGAGTCCATCTCGATCATCAGCTCGGCGGCGCCCTTACGGTCGACTTTGCCGTGTAAAACCAAAAAGCGGTGGACTTCGGCGGTATCGCCATTTTTGCTGGAGATAAAGGACAGGCGCGACGACTCGCCATCCAGGTGCCAATTGGCATTGGCGGAGAGGCTCACGGCAGCAAGCAGGGCAAGTAGCAGACGAGGCAAAGAGAACATGAGAGATCCTGTAACACTGAGGCCGTCAACATTACCCGGCTGCCCTCACGGCAGCAAGCTGCAGCCTTCGCGGGTGCCCCGCCACAATGCACGACGTTCAACCCCGAGCCCCACTGCAGTGACCTGGCGAGCCTGAGTGTTTTCCACAAGACGGCTCAAGGGCAGATATTGGCGCACGTAGGCCTGGCAGTAAGGCGTATCGAAACCCATGACGAACCGACAAGAACAGTACTCCTTGGCAGAATAGGCGCTGAGAATCCCGGGAAAATCCGCCAAGGCCTGGCGTTCGTGCCATCCCCAGGCCCCAACGAGCAACACAAGCACCAGCGACACGCGCTTCATGGTTGCCCCTCGACCTGTGCCGCCAGCACCCGCTTGAGCAATTCGTTGTGCTGAAAGCGGCCATCGCGATCATCGGCGTAACGCACCACGATCATCTGCTTCTGCGGTAGCACATACAGCGCCTGGCCCCAATGGCCCAAGGCCGCGAAGGTATCGGCCGGCGCATCCGGCCAAGGCCGCCCGCCACCGGCTAGCGGCTGATTGAGCCACCAGTGTCCGCCAGGGTTGGCTTCTCCGGGTTCGGCGACTGCCTTGTCGAACAGCTTGCGATTGAAGGCAACCCAGTCCTGGGGCACAACCTGCTGCGCGTGCCAGCGGCCGTTTCGCAGCATCAGCAAGCCGATCCGCGCCAGGTCGCGTGCATTCATATACAGATAGGATGAGCCCACAAATGTGCCACTGGTGTCTTTTTCCCACACGGCGGATTCGATTCCCAATGGCGTGAACAGGGCATCCCAGGGGTACGCGGCGTAATCTCCGGGCGGTAGCATTGCACGCAAGGCCGCTGCCAACAGATTGCTATCACCACTGGAGTAGAGAAAGCGTTGGCCTGGCGTTTCGGCCGCGGGTCGAGCGGCAGTGAAGGCGGCCATATCACCGCGCCCGCGGGTGTAGAGCATGGCCACCACCGATGAATGCAACGGGGCGTATTCGTAGTTTTCCTGCCAATTCAGACCACTGGCCCAATGCAGCAGATCCTCCAGGCGAACGTGAGGGTGAGACTGCATCGGAGGATAAAAGCCGGCCACTGGGTCGTTGAGGTGAAAACGGCCCTCACCGTATGCAACGCCCAGCACAGCGGCCAATACACTTTTGCTGATGGACCAAGTCAGGTGCGGGGTATTGGCGGTAGTTGGCGCAGCATAGTGCTCGTAGACAATGCGCCCATCCTTGATTACCAACAAAGCATCGGTGCGCACACCTTCACGACGGCTGTCGTCACGGTCGGCAAACGCATAGGCTTGAACCTCTCGCCAGTCCGTAGTGCTGGAGTCATCCGCCACGCGCCAGTCAGGGCTGGGCCAGACTTCCTCGGCAAGCGCCTGGAAGCTGGTGAGAAACAGGCTGAGCGACACAGCCAACAGCGCTTTGTACATGCGGTGTCACTCAAGGTCAGGGTCTTCTCAGACTAGCCTGTCTTCATGACAATCCGGCGCTGGCCCAGGCTTTGGCCAGGCGCTTGGCACGCGCGGCACTGGCGATTTCCAGCAACCCCTGGTCGCGTTGCCATAACGCAGCCCACTCCCCCGTCGATTGGTACAAGGCCCGGTTGATCTCATCCTTGAGCGCAGCGAATTGGGCGAACAATCCACCCAGCAGCAAATGGCATGCAGTGGAGTCTGCGCATTGACGGCTACCCTCGGCGCAGCCACCCAGCAGACCGATCAGTCGTAATTGCAAGGCTTGCGGCCATCCACTGTCTTGCCCCACGCCATAAAGCCAGGCGCACAGGGCGCTGAGCACATAGAGGTCTTCAAGGGTGCGGAAGGGTTTGACATAAGCGTCCCAGCCGTCCCCCGCCAAGCGCTCACACAAGGCTTGATCCAGGTGCAGGCGGGCATGCCCCACTTCCGGCATCAAGGGCAAAGCGGGCAGCGGCTCAAGGCGCACGCCCGGCTCACCCGGATAGACCACTGCCAGGCTCACTTGCGGTGATTCGCCAGAGACCTCGCTGCGTGCAGCGACCAGCAGCCACTCGGCGTCCAGCCCGGCAGTGACGAAGTCCTTGCTGCCGCTCAGACGCAGATCATCCAGGCGTACCTGCATATCCGCCGGCCGTACGCTGCGTCGCTCGCTGGCACACAAGGCACCAAGGCTCGCCGGGGCGCTTGGCCAAAGCACCCGCAAGGCCGCCTGGTAACCGAGCAGAAAGGCCAGTCCCGGGGTTGGCATGGCCCGCGCGCCCAGCACGGCCAATTCAAACGGACTGACCGCCCCCAGTCGCCCCAGCAAACTGCTGTAGCTGTCAGCCAGACTGTCCGAAAAATGATGTCGTTGCGGGTCGTTGAGTCGTTGCAGCCAGGTCATTGGAGCGCTCCTCGAGGGCTGTCATACAAGCATCACCAAAGGTTCATGGGGGTGACACTGCGTCTACCTAGGCTGAGCTTGCACAACAAAGCCGACCGGCCGCAACCCATGGCTGGCTTATGGAGACTCGTAATGACTCGGATCGCTCGCACTAGCGACAACAGCACTGAACGCCGTCTACAAGCCGAACGCCTGGTCGGGCCAACGGCCCTGCAGGAAGCACAAACGCTTCGTTTCAACGTTTTCAGCGGTGAATTCAACGCCAAGCTCAAGGGTGCCGAGTTGGGCCTGGACATCGATGACTACGACATTCATTGCCGCCACATCGGTGTGCGCGATCTCATCAGCGGTCGTTTGGTTGCCACCACTCGCTTGCTCGACCACCAGGCGGCCAACAGCCTGGGGCGCTTCTACAGCGAAGAAGAATTCAGCCTGCATGGTCTTGGCCACCTGCAAGGCCCCATACTGGAACTCGGTCGCACCTGCGTCGACCCTGCCTACCGCAACGGCGGCACCATCGCCGTGCTCTGGGCCGAGTTGGCAGAAGTGCTCAATGAGGGTCGCTACAGCTACCTGATGGGCTGCGCCAGCATTCCCATGCAGGACGGCGGTGTGCAAGCCCACGCGATCATGCAGCGCCTGCGCGAACGCCACCTGTGCACTGAAAACCTGCGCGCCGAACCGAAGAATCCGCTGCCAAGCCTGGCACTACACGGCAACGTCATCGCCGAAATGCCACCGCTGCTCAAGGCCTACATGCGCCTGGGGGCGAAGATTTGCGGCGAGCCCTGCTGGGATGAAGACTTCCAGGTCGCCGATGTTTTCATCCTGCTAAAACGCGACGAGCTATGCCCGCGCTATGCCCGCCACTTCAAGGCGGCGGTGTGATGCAGCGCTTGCGCGTACTCGCACGCGTTCTGCGGGTGCTGCTGGTGGTAATGTTCGGTTTAGGCATGGCTGCGTTATTCACCTTCTACGAACAGCTGCGCATCCCGGCCTCGGCTGAACGCCGCCAGCGCTGGTCACAACTGTTCATGCGTAAGCTGAGTAATGCCCTGCCCTTCAAGGTTCGCGTGCTCGGCCAATTGCCGCAACAACCCATGCTCTGGGTCAGCAACCATGTGTCCTGGACCGACATCCCCCTGCTTGGCATGCTCACCCCGCTGTCATTTCTGTCCAAGGCAGAAGTTCGCACCTGGCCAGTAGCAGGTTGGCTGGCGCTCAAGGCCGGGACCCTGTTCATCCGTCGCGGTGGCAGTGACAGCCAGTTGTTGCGCAGCCAAATCAGCCAGCATCTGCAACACGCCTGCGCGTTGTTGATGTTCCCGGAAGGCACCACCACGGATGGTCGCAGCCTACGCACCTTCCATGGCCGCCTGTTAGCCAGTGCCATCGACACTCAGGTACCCCTGCAACCGGTGGCGTTGCGTTACCTTCGCGATGGCCAGGTCGATCCAATCGCCCCGTTCGTTGGCGATGATGATCTGCTTTCGCACCTGATGCGCTTGTTCAAGCATGAATGCGCAGAAGTGGAAATCCACCTGCTAAAGCCGATACCCAGTAGCGGTGAAGAACGGGCAGCGCTGGCGTTCAAGGCGCAGCAGGCTATTCAAACCGCATTGTTTGGTACGAACCAGCCGGCGGTCCAGACACAACGTCGGGCCAAGGCGGCCTAACGCTGAAACAGGGCCTTGCCGGCGAAGGCTTGTAACTCGGGGTAAAAGCTGCGGAAGTCTTCCATCAGCGGTGCGTACAGCGCGTCAACCTCTTCCAGCGCCCCGTCCATGCCCTCCGGGCGCGACAGGCGCCGGGCGATACCGCGAAACACCTGCTCCAACACTGCAAAATCACGGTATGAGCCCAGCCAATCGTCCGCCGCCATGTACGGTGCGATCTGTGCCAGCCGTCCGGGTAAGTCCGCTTGCGCTGCCAACACTTGATAGACGTTGCCGGTAAATTGCTCCAGCGGCTGCTCGGCATAGTCCTGCCAGTGCAACGCCAGACAATGATCGAAAAACACATCAAGGATGATCCCGGCATAGCGTCGCCGTTCCCGGGGAAAGCGCGCGAGCGACTGCAGTACCAAGGGATGACTATCGGTGAATACATCAATCTGCCGATGCAAGCGAATAGCCGCTTCCAAGGAAACAGAAAAGCGCCCGGCCAGCGGCCCTTTGACAAAATCGCCATAGAGACTGCCGAGCAACTGCTCGGGCTGCTGGCCGCCCAGATGTAGGTGTGCGAGATAGTTCATGCGCGCAGTTTAGCACCTGTGCCGGCCATATCGTTATAACCCGATATAGCGATTCAAGCTGAGCTAAGAACCTCTTCATATTTGTATATCGCGAAATATCGATTTATATTTCGCCTCATCGCGATATACCGCTACACAACCACGAGCCCAACCATGCCTCTCGATCTCGACGAAATAATAAAAGCCCTGGCCCACCCAGTACGGCGAGAAATCCTCAACTGGCTGAAAGACCCCGACGCGCAATTTCCTGACCAGCACCACAGCACCGAACACGGTGTCTGCGCCGGTCAAATCGACCAACGCTGCGGCCTGTCGCAGTCAACCGTCTCGGCCCACCTGGCCACCTTGCAGCGTGCCGGCCTTATCAGCAGCCAGAAGATCGGCCAGTGGCATTTTTTCAAGCGCAACGAGGAAACCATCCAGGCGTTCCTCAAGCAGATGAGCAATGAGCTCTGACAAGGACCTTGCAATGCCCCTTTCATTAATAATCCTGGCGCTCAGCGCCTTCGCCATTGGTACCACCGAGTTCGTGATCATGGGTCTGCTGCCTGATGTTGCAGCAGACCTGGGCGTGACGATTCCCGGCGCAGGCTGGCTGGTCACCGGCTACGCATTAGGCGTGGCTATCGGCGCGCCATTCATGGCCCTGGCCACCTCGCGGCTACCGCGCAAAGCTGCGTTGATCGCCCTGATGGGCGTGTTCATCGTCGGCAACCTGCTGTGTGCGGTGGCCAGCGACTACAACCTGCTGATGTTCGCCCGGGTGGTCACCGCCCTGTGTCACGGCGCCTTCTTCGGTATCGGTTCGGTGGTGGCAGCCAGCCTGGTACCAGCCAATCGTCGCGCCTCGGCGGTGGCACTGATGTTCACGGGTTTAACCCTGGCCAACGTGCTTGGCGTGCCGCTGGGCACTGCCCTGGGTCAGGAGTACGGCTGGCGCTCAACGTTTTGGGCAGTGACGGTGATCGGCGTGATTGCCTTGATCGGCCTGATCCGCTTCCTGCCGTTTCGCCATGACGAAGAAAAGCTCGACATGCGTGCCGAACTGGCCGCCCTCAAGGGCGCGGGTATCTGGTTGTCGTTGTCGATGACCGTACTCTTCTCGGCCTCGATGTTTGCCCTGTTCACCTATGTCGCACCACTGCTGGGTGATGTCACCGGCGTGTCGCCGCGCGGCGTGACCTGGACCCTGCTGTTGATTGGTGTTGGCCTGACCCTGGGCAACATTGTCGGAGGCAAGTTGGCGGACAAGCGCCTCGCCGCCACCCTGGTTGGCGTGTTCGCCAGCATGGCCGTGATCTCCACTGTACTGAGCTGGACCAGCTCTGCGTTGATCCCCGCGGAAATCACCTTGTTCCTCTGGGCCACAGCTGCCTTCGCCGCCGTACCTGCACTGCAGGTCAACGTGGTGACCTTCGGCAAGGCTGCCCCCAACCTTGTATCGACCCTGAACATTGGCGCATTCAACCTGGGCAACGCCCTCGGTGCCTGGGTTGGCGGCACGGTCATCGCACAAGGACTGGGCCTTACCCGCGTCCCCCTGGCAGCCGCTGCACTGGCAGTACTCGCCCTCATCGTCACCCTGATCACTTTCAGCCAGCGCGGCGGCAAAACCGAACTGGCACCTGCTACTCATTAATCAGTCTTGAGGTACCTATGACGACTATTTTCGACCCGATCACCCTCGGCGACCTTGAGCTGCCGAACCGCATCATCATGGCCCCGCTGACCCGTTGCCGCGCCGACCAAGGCCGAGTGCCGAATGCGCTGATGGCCGAGTACTACGTACAACGCGCCAGCGCCGGCCTGATTCTGAGCGAAGCCACTTCGGTAACACCGATGGGTGTCGGTTATCCAGACACCCCTGGCATCTGGTCCAGCGATCAGGTACGCGGCTGGACCAACGTGACCAAAGCCATCCACGCTGTTGGCGGACGGATCTACCTGCAACTGTGGCATGTGGGGCGCATCTCGCACCCGCTCTACCTCAATGGCGAAGCCCCGGTAGCACCGAGCGCAATCCAGCCCAAAGGCCACGTCAGCCTGGTGCGTCCGATGGCCGACTTCCCGACCCCACGGGCCCTGGAAACCGAGGAAATTGCCGATATCGTCGAGGCGTATCGCACCGGCGCCGAGAACGCCAAGGCTGCAGGTTTTGATGGCGTGGAAGTACATGCCGCCAATGGCTACCTGCTCGATCAATTCCTGCAGAGCAGCACCAATCTGCGCAGCGACCAATACGGTGGTTCCCTGGAAAACCGTGCGCGCCTGCTGTTGGAAGTGACTGATGCCTTGATCGAGGTATGGGGCGCGCAACGGGTCGGTGTTCATCTGTCCCCACGTGCCGACCTGCACGACATGGGCGATGCCAATCGCGCAGAAACCTTCACCTACGTTGCCCGTGAGCTGGGCAAGCGCAAAATTGCCTTCATCTGCTCACGAGAAAAAGAAGGCGACGACAGCATCGGACCATTGATCAAGGAAGCGTTCGGCGGTCCTTACATCGTCAACGAGCGTTTCACCAAAGCCAGCGCCAACGCATCATTGGCCAGCGGTCGAGCCGATGCAGTTGCCTTCGGCGTCCCGTTCATTGCCAACCCTGACCTGCCGGCGCGACTGGCGGCGGATGCCCCCTTGAACGAAGCGCACCCGGAAACCTTCTACGCCAAAGGTCCGGTGGGTTACATCGACTATCCACGGATGTAACTCAGGTTTTACCACCACTGCGCAGCAGATCACGCACTACGCCCCACCGGCTAAGGCCGAGCGTTGATCTGCTGCTGCAGGTTCTGTACCTGACTCTGCAAAGTCGTAATGCTGCGACTCATCTGACGTCGGAACGCATCAAACTCGGCAACCGAAGCTCCCGCCGCTACAGGCGTTGCCGGACGGTTGTCCTGCTCGCTGCGCAGCACCAACAAATCCTGCTCCAGACGCTCGATAGCAGCATTCGGATTGCCCTGCTTCTTCAAGGCCGCAATATCGGCAGTGAGGCTTTTGATCTGGGTATCGAGCTTGCCGCCATCAACTTGCGCCGCCTTCAAGACAGCCAACTCGGCATTCACCGCCTTGAGCTGTGCCTGCAACTCTTCCTGCAACTTGGCCGTGGCCGCTGCCGAAGCCGTTTGCTGCAAAGTGGCCTGGGCCAGCACTTGCTCGAGGCGCTTGCTCAAATCGCCGGCTTGGCCAGCGACACCCTGTTGCTGCTGTTTCTGTTCGAGCAGATTGGCTTGCAGTTGCTTGATCTGCAGCTTCAACGCCTCGCTGCCGCTGTTGACACTGGTCTCACTGGCATCGACCTTGCCACTGATCACCTGCAGCCGCCCTGCCGCTTCTTCGCTGATACGGGCAAAGCTTTCCTGGGTCGCAATCAATTGCTGTTCCATCAACGAGATCTGCTGGAAACTCCACCAGCCAAGCCCCGCCAATGCAATCACCGATGCCCCCAGCAATGCCCACAATGGCCCGGTGCTTGCCGCCCGTGGAGCTTTACGCGCGCCAGCTACAATCGGACCGCGGTCTGGCGGCAGACTGTCGAAGTCATCGTCGTCGCGCAACTGGGCACGCAGCGTCGGAACATTGTCGAAATTTTCTTGAGCATCGTTACGCATGGGAGCCTTCAACCGCCGTAATAGCAAATAGGCACTAGTATAAACCGCTTACACGGCGCACTGATCGACCACAAACCCACCTGCGGGTTCACCGATGGGACTGTTGCGCCTTCCACCAGCCACAAAACTCATCCAAGGCGGTCCACAAACTGACGGTGGGTCGGTAGTCCAGCAACTGCCGGGCGCGGGTGATATCCAAGGTGAAGTCCTTGCTCATCACCTGCATCCCCAGGCGCGACAGGGTCGGCTGTGGGCGGCCTGGCCAGAGCATGCAAGCCCCCTCATTCAACGCGGCCAAGCTGTAGGCCAGGCCATAGGAGCGATAGCGGGTGACTTGTGGCAAATGCATCTGGCGCATCACGTAGTTGACCACATCCCACACGGGCAGTGGATGACCATTACTGATGTTGTACGCCTGGCCCAGGGCCTGTTCATCGGCGAACAAAGCGCTGAGCAGCGCTTCGTTGAGATTCTGCACACTGGTGAAATCGACCTTGTTCAGGCCGTTTCCGATGATGGCCAGGCGGCGTTTGCGCTGCATCTGCAACAGCCGCGGGAAAATACTGACATCACCCGCCCCGGTAACGAAACGTGGCCGCAGCGCCATTACTTCCAGGCCAAACTCCTGCGCCCCGAACACTTTCTGCTCCGCCAGGTACTTGGTGGCCCCATAGTGATCATGGAAGCGCCGCGGCACCTGCTCTTCATTGATATTCAACTGCGAGCGGCCGTTGAAGTAGATCGACGGTGACGACAAGTGCACCAGGCGCCGCACCTGTTCCTTGAGACAAGCCTCGACCACGTTCTCGGTGACTACCACGTTGCCCTGGTAGAAGTCCTGGTAGCGGCCCCAGTTACCCACCGCCCCGGCACAATGCACCACCGCATCGACGCCTTGGCACAGGCGTCGCGCCAGATCGGCATCGCCCAAATCGCCGGGAGTGAACTGAGCCCCGCGGCGCACCAGGTGTTCGACGCCTTCGGCACGCCGGCCGTTGACCCGAACATCAAGACCCTGCTCCAGGGCAAAGCGCGCAAAGCGCCCGCCGATAAAGCCGCTTGCGCCGGTGACCAGAATTCGCATGTACCACTCCGCCTAACCAATTTTCAGATGCTGCTGACGCTACCCGTGCCTACAAGGGCACCAGCCATTGCCTTGCGGTCTGTCGCAAGTGCTCGGTCAATTGCCCGAGCAGTTGCCCGCCGTTGCGCCAATGATGCCAGTACAACGGCACATCGATGGGTTTATCCGCCGAAATTTCTACCAGACGCCCACTGGCCAACTGCTCACGGACCTGCAGTTCGGGCACGAGTCCCCATCCCAGCCCCGCCTCGGTCATGCGCAAGAAACCTTCCGAAGAAGGACACAAGTGATGCATGAAGCCATCCTGGCTGCCCAAGGTAGCCAGGTAGCGGTGCTGAAGAAAATCATCCGGCCCGAAGACCAGCGCCGGGGTGCGCGGTAAGCGCTTGGCGTCGAAGCCTTCGGCAAAATAGCGCGCCATGAAGGCCGGACTGGCCAGCGCACGATAGCGCATGGCCCCCAGCAGAATACTGCGTGCACCCGCGACCGGCCGCTCACTGCCACACAAGCAGGCGGCCACTTCACCGGCACGCATGCGCTTGAGACCGACTTCCTGATCCTCCACCACCAGATCCAGCAACACCTGCTGGTCGGCACAAAAAGCCCCCACCGCACTCGCCCACCAAGTGGCCAGGCTGTCGGCGTTCAGTGCGATGCGCAAGCGCTCCGGCATGCCCTCCTCGTTAAGCGCTGGCACCTGGCTTTGCAGGTCACGCTCCAGCAAGCGCACCTGCTGCACATGGTTGAGTAACTGCCGGCCGACATCGGTTGGGCTCGGAGGGTTGGCGCGGATCAGCACCGGTTGCCCGACGCGCGCCTCCAGCAGTTTGATGCGCTGCGAGATCGCCGATTGCGACAAGCCCAGCACCTGCGCTGCGCGCTCGAAACCGGCCTGCTCGATGACTGCTGCGAGGGCCGAGAGCAATTTGTAATCGAACATTATTTTTCCTAATGCCGGATCAGCTTTATTTGTTTTTCTTATACAGACCTTGACCGCAAAATGGCCAGCATCTTCTTTCCGATTTCCGTGCCGGCCGCCTGCCGGTGCTTGTGGAGCGCTTCCTATGTGGCAAAGCTACCTGAACGGCCTGTTGGTCGCCTTCGGCCTGATCATGGCGATCGGCACCCAGAATGCCTTCGTCCTGGCCCAGAGTCTGCGCCGTGAACATCATTTGCCGGTGGCGGCGCTGTGTGTGCTGTGCGACGCCTTGCTGGTTGCCGCTGGGGTCTTCGGCCTCGCAACGGTGCTGGCACAAAACCCGACCTTGCTGGCGGTGGCGCGCTGGGGTGGCGCCGTTTTCCTGATCTGGTACGGCAGCAAGGCATTGCTGCGCGCTTGCTCGAAACAAAGCCTGCAACAAGAAGAAGGCCAGGGTCTGCGATCGCGCCGGGCGGTGCTGCTCAGCGCCTTGGCCGTCACCCTGCTCAACCCCCACGTTTATCTGGACACAGTGTTGCTGATCGGCTCCCTTGGCGCGCAACAGACTGTGCCTGGCGCCTACGTGGCGGGTGCGGCCAGTGCTTCGCTGCTGTGGTTCTTCACCCTGGCCCTGGGCGCCGCCTGGCTTGCCCCATGGCTGGCTCGCCCAGGCACCTGGCGGCTGCTGGACTTGATGGTCGCGGTGATGATGTTCGCGGTCGCGGCCCAGTTGATCTTCGCCTGATTGCCGCTCGTCTGCCGGGTTCGAAGGCTCTGGAACCTCTTTCCCCTACACTTGTTGCGTGGTTAAGCACAGGGCCGGGTGCTATGATCCAGCCCTTGCGTCGCAAAGAGTACAAACTCCCCGACGCACACCGGCCGCCCGTGATCGGCCTTGCGCTCACCGCATCAGACCTGATTAGGAGAATCACCATGGCTTTTGAATTGCCGCCGCTGCCTTATGCACACGACGCTCTGCAGCCGCACATTTCCAAGGAAACCTTGGAGTTCCACCACGACAAGCACCACAACACCTATGTCGTGAACCTGAACAACTTGGTCCCAGGCACCGAGTTCGAAGGCAAAACCCTGGAAGAGATCGTCAAGTCTTCCTCGGGCGGTATCTTCAACAACGCCGCTCAGGTCTGGAACCACACCTTCTACTGGAACTGCCTGGCGCCAAACGCTGGTGGCCAACCTACCGGTGCGCTGGCTGAAGCCATCAACGCTGCATTCGGCTCCTTCGACAAGTTCAAGGAAGAGTTCACCAAGACTTCCGTCGGCACCTTCGGTTCCGGTTGGGGCTGGCTGGTGAAAAAGGCTGACGGTTCCCTGGCTCTGGCCAGCACCATCGGCGCCGGCTGCCCGCTGACCAGCGGTGATACCCCACTGCTGACTTGCGACGTCTGGGAACATGCCTACTACATCGACTACCGCAACCTGCGTCCCAAGTATGTCGAGGCATTCTGGAACCTGGTCAACTGGAAGTTCGTTGCTGAGCAGTTCGAAGGCAAGACCTTCACCGCTTAAGCGAACGCAGTGAAAAAAACCCGGCTTGTCCGGGTTTTTTTTCGACTTAGAGACAGCGACTGGCTCTTGCTCCATGCTGATACCGCGCTAACATCAACTCTTGGAAAGTTCACTTTCAGTATTAAAGTCGCAAGGCCGGGCATCCGATAAAGAGATTGCAGGAAACACTTCGCCTTTAGCGTGAAGGTTGTGACAACGGCCGATAGTGGATTGCCAAAATTGATGGCAAAATGATGTCATGCGCATGGATTAAGGAAACCCCATTGAAGCTGGAACTTAAAAACAGCTTATCGGTCAAGTTGCTCAGGGTCGTACTGCTCTCGGCACTGGTGGTTGGTGTCGTTCTCAGTTGTGCGCAGATCGTCTTCGACGCCTACAAGACGCGTCAGGCAGTGGCCAACGATGCCCAGCGAATTCTCGACATGTTTCGCGACCCATCCACCCAGGCGGTCTATAGCCTGGACAAGGAAATGGGCATGCAGGTAATGGAGGGGTTGTTCCAGGACGAATCCGTGCGCATGGCTTCCATTGGCCATCCCAATGAGACCATGCTCGCCGAGAAAAACCGCCCCCTGCAGGAGTCGTCCTCGCGCTGGTTGACCGACCTGATTCTCGGACAGGAGCGCACGTTCACCACGCAACTGGTCGGCCGTGGCCCCTACAGCGAATATTATGGCGACTTGAGCATTACCCTCGACACGGCCGCCTATGGCGCGGGCTTCCTGGTCAATTCGGTCATCATCTTCATATCCGGCGTGCTTCGCGCCCTGGCCATGGGCCTGGTGCTGTATCTGGTGTATCACTGGATGTTGACCAAGCCCCTGTCAAAAATCATCGAGCACCTTACCCAGATCAATCCCGACCGCCCCAGCCAGCACCAGTTACCGCTGATCAAGGGGCACGAGCGCAACGAACTGGGTGTATGGGTCAATACCGCAAACCAGCTTCTGGCCTCGATCGAGCGCAATACACATTTGCGCCACGAGGCCGAGAACAGCCTGTTGCGCATGGCCCAGTACGACTTTCTCACCGGCCTGCCCAACCGCCAGCAACTTCAACAGCAACTGGACAAGATCCTCGTCGACGCCGGGCGCCTGCAACGCCGGGTCGCCGTGTTGTGTGTTGGCCTGGATGACTTCAAAGGTATCAATGAGCAATTCAGCTATCAGACTGGGGACCAGCTGCTGTTGGCCCTGGCTGATCGCCTGCGCGCCCACAGCGGTCGTCTTGGTGCCCTCGCACGCTTGGGTGGCGACCAGTTTGCTCTGGTCCAGGCTGACATAGAGCAGCCCTACGAAGCCGCCGAACTGGCGCAAAGCATTCTCGATGACCTGGAGGCGCCCTTCGCCCTCGACCATCAGGAAATCCGCCTGCGGGCAACGATCGGTATCACCTTGTTCCCGGAAGACGGCGACAGCACCGAAAAACTGCTGCAAAAAGCCGAGCAGACCATGACCCTGGCCAAGACTCGCTCGCGCAATCGCTACCAGTTCTACATCGCCAGCGTCGACAGCGAAATGCGCCGTCGCCGGGAGCTGGAAAAAGACCTGCGCGAAGCCCTGCCGCGCAATCAACTGTACCTGGTCTACCAGCCACAGATCAGCTACCGCGATCATCGTGTGGTCGGTGTCGAGGCCCTGCTGCGCTGGCAGCATCCGGAGTTGGGCTTAGTGCCCCCGGACCAGTTCATTCCCTTGGCGGAACAGAACGGCAACATCATCACCATTGGCGAGTGGATACTCGATCAGGCGTGCCGGCAATTGCGCGAATGGCACGATCAAGGCTTCAGCGAATTGCGCATGGCGGTCAACCTCTCGACTGTGCAACTGCACCACAACGAGCTGCCGCGAGTGGTCAACAACCTGCTGCAAATCTATCGCCTGCCGCCACGCAGCCTGGAACTGGAGGTTACGGAAACCGGCCTGATGGAAGACATCAGCACCGCCGCCCAACACTTGCTGAGCCTGCGGCGCTCCGGCGCACTGATCGCCATTGACGACTTTGGTACCGGCTACTCTTCGCTCAGCTACCTGAAATCACTGCCGCTGGACAAGATCAAGATCGACAAGAGCTTCGTCCAGGACCTGTTCGATGACGACGATGATGCCACCATCGTTCGCGCCATCATTCAATTGGGCAAGAGCCTGGGCATGCAGGTTATCGCCGAAGGTGTCGAAACTGCCGAGCAAGAGGCCTACATCATTGCCCAGGGCTGTCATGAAGGTCAGGGCTACCACTACAGCAAGCCGCTGCCAGCGAGGGAGTTGACGGCCTTCCTGCGCCAAGCGCAGCGCAATCAAGTTTCGATTCTCTAAACCCCTGAAGACATTGAGCGAACAGGCAGATACACGCATTTGAATATTTACGTGGCTGCCTCTTTACACAAAATGCAAATCTTTCGCATTATGTTGCAGTTTTGCGTACCTCGGTACGCCTGTCCAACCTCTCGACGCAGGAATTCACCATGATTCGTATGCCTCTGGCCACCGCCAGTCTGTTGGCCATTGCCATCTCTCTCGCCGGTTGTGGCGACGACAAGGACAAGGCCGCCGCACCGCAAGCCCAAGCCCCGGCCCCATCTGCCGCCGCCGCTACCGCAGGTGCCGTCGACGAGGCCGCTGCCAAGGCTGTGGTCAAGCACTACGCCGACATCGTTCACGCCGTCTACAGCGACTCGCTGAGCACCGCCAAAACCCTGCAGACCGCTATCGACGCTTTCCTCGCCACGCCTAACGATGAAACCCTCAAGGCTGCCAAAGCTGCCTGGGTCGCTTCTCGCGTGCCTTACCTGCAGAGCGAAGTATTCCGTTTCGGTAACACCATCATCGACGACTGGGAAGGCCAAGTTAACGCCTGGCCTCTGGACGAAGGCCTGATCGACTACGTCGACGCCAGCTACGAGCACGCACTGGGCAACCCAGGCGCTTCGGCCAATATCATCGCCAACACCGAGATTCAGGTCGGCGAAGACAAGATCGACGTGAAGGAAATCACCCCAGAAAAACTGGCCAGTCTGAATGAACTGGGCGGTTCCGAAGCCAACGTCGCTACCGGCTACCACGCCATCGAATTCCTCCTCTGGGGCCAGGACCTGAACGGCACCGGCCCAGGCGCCGGTGCTCGTCCAGCCTCTGACTACCTGGAAGGCGCAGGCGCCACTGGCGGTCACAACGAGCGTCGCCGTGCCTACCTCAAGGCCGTGACTCAACTGCTGGTCAGCGACCTGGAAGAAATGGTCGGCAACTGGGCACCGAACGTTGCCACCAACTACCGCGCCACGCTGGAGGCAGAGCCTGTCACCGACGGCCTGCGCAAAATGCTGTTCGGCATGGGTAGCTTGTCGCTGGGTGAACTGGCCGGCGAGCGCATGAAGGTTTCCCTGGAAGCCAATTCGCCTGAGGACGAGCACGACTGCTTCAGCGACAACACCCACTACTCGCACTTCTACGACGCCAAGGGTATCCGTAACGTCTACCTGGGCGAGTACACTCGCGCCGATGGCACCAAGCTGACCGGCCCTAGCCTGTCGTCGCTGGTAGCCAAAATCGACCCCGCCACCGACACCACGCTGAAGGCCGACCTGGAAGCGACCGAAGCGAAAATCCAGGTAATTGTCGATCACGCCCTCAAAGGCGAGCACTACGATCAACTGATCGCTGCCGACAACACCGCCGGCAACCAGATCGTACGCGACGCAATCGCCTCCCTGGTCAAGCAGACCGGCGCAATCGAACAAGCCGCTGGCAAGCTGGGCATCACCAACCTCAACCCAGACACCGCTGATCACGAATTCTGATCAAGCGGCTGGACCTGAAAAAGCGACCCGCTCGGGTCGCTTTTTCGTTTCCGTTCCCCTACGGCTGCCCCCCCACCAAGCGGGTAACAACTGCGATGGTGCATTGCGCGCCCCGATAAACAAAGACAGATTTCATCAAGCTAACGCAAATCCCTCTTATTCCATGTTCCTGAGCCTGCTAAGCTTGCACGCCGGTTTTTTAGCTCAAGCTCAGGATTCTTGATGTCTTCGTCGCTGCTCCGTCTCAGCCCCCTGCTTCTGGCCATGACTCTGGCCGGCTGCGACGACGCCCCGCGTTTTACCCAGGCTGAACCCGGCGAGGCCTTTGCCGGTGGCAAAACCACCGTCAACAAGCGCGACCAGAATGCCTACTCGATGCCCTCGGCCAACCTGGCGCCAAGCCGACGCCTGGACTTCAGTGTTGGCAACAGTTTCTTTCGCAACCCTTGGGTGATCGCTCCGGCGACCACCACCGCCCGCGATGGACTCGGCCCGTTGTTCAACTCCAATGCTTGTCAGAACTGCCACATCAAGGACGGTCGCGGCCATCCGCCTGGCCCTTCAGCCAAGCATGCAGTGTCGATGCTCGTGCGCCTGTCGATCCCTGACCAGCCGCAGTACGCCAAAGTCATCGAGCAACTGGGGATTGTTCCCGAACCGGTCTATGGCGGCCAACTCCAGGACATGGCCGTACCAGGCGTTGCCCCCGAGGGCAAAGTACGCGTTCAATACACACCCGTACCCGTCGTGTTCAAGGACGGTAGCCGTGTCGAGTTGCGTCAGCCGCAGCTACAGATCACCCAGCTCGGCTACGGCCCCATGCACCCTGATACACGCTTTTCTGCCCGGGTCGCCCCGCCCATGATTGGCTTGGGCCTCCTCGAAGCCATACCCGAAGCAGCGATCCTGGCCAATGCCGATCCCGAAGATCGCAACGGAGACGGTATCCGTGGCCGCGCCAACCAGGTCTGGGACGATGCCCAGGGCAAAACGGTCCTGGGTCGCTTTGGCTGGAAGGCCGGACAACCCAATATCAACCAGCAAAACGTGCACGCCGCGTCCGGCGACATGGGCCTGACTACCAGCCTGCGGCCGATGGATGACTGCACCCCGAGCCAGGTCGACTGCCTGAAGGCCCCCAATGGCAACGGTGCCAATGGCGAACCTGAAATCAGTGACAACATTCTTCGCCTGATCCTGTTCTACACCCGCAACCTGGCGGTACCTGCGCGTCAGGACGTCGACTCGCCTCAAGTGCTTGCCGGGAAAAACCTGTTCCATCAGGCTGGCTGCCAAAGTTGCCATACCCCAAGTTTTACCACCGCTGCCGATGCCGCCGAACCCGAGCTGGCCAACCAACTCATTCGCCCTTACAGCGATTTGCTGTTGCACGACATGGGCCCTGGTCTTGCCGACAACCGCAGCGAGTTTGCCGCCAGCGGCCAGGACTGGCGCACGCCACCGCTGTGGGGCATTGGCCTGACCGAAACGGTCAGTGGCCATACCCAGTTTCTTCATGATGGTCGTGCCCGCAATTTGCTCGAAGCCGTGCTGTGGCACGGCGGCGAAGCGGAAGCGGCCAAGCAGCATGTATTGACCTTCAATGCCGAGCAACGCACCGCGTTGCTGGCGTTCCTGAATTCACTTTAAGACCAAGGAGCCGGGCATGTTCCGACCTAAACTGTTGTTCACCAGCCTCGCCGCTCTTGCCTTGGGCGCCTGCTCGCCGCAGGACCCTCAAGCCGTGACATCTGCGGCCATTGCCAAGCAAGTGATCTTGCCGACCTACAGCCGCTGGGTAGAAGCTGACCGTCAACTGGCTGTCAGCGCCCTGGCTTACTGTGAAGGCAAGTCGGACCTTGCCACGGCACGCGCCGACTTTCTGCACGCGCAAAAAGCCTGGGCCGAGCTGCAACCGCTGTTGATCGGCCCATTGGCCGAAGGCAACCGCGCCTGGCAAGTACAGTTCTGGCCCGACAAGAAAAACCTGGTCGGTCGTCAGGTCGAGCAACTGGTGGGCGCCGACAAGCCGGTCGATGCTGCAAGCCTTGCCAAGTCCAGCGTGGTAGTGCGCGGCCTGTCCGCCTACGAGTACATTCTGTTCGACAGCAAGCCAGACATCGCCAGCGCCGAACAGAAGGCCCGCTATTGCCCGTTGCTGGTCGCCATTGGTGAACATCAGAAAGCCCTGGCCGAAGAGATTCTCAAAGGCTGGAACAACACCGACGGCATGCTCGCGCAGATGACCAAGTTCCCCAACCAGCGTTACGCCGACTCCCATGAAGCCATCGCTGATGTGCTGCGTGCGCAGGTTACCGCACTGGATTCGTTGAAGAAAAAACTCGGCGCGCCCATGGGCCGCCTGAGCAAAGGCATTCCTCAGCCTTTGCAGGCAGAAGCCTGGCGCAGCCATTCCTCGCTCAAAAGCCTGGAAGCCAGCCTGAGCGCTGCACAAACCGTGTGGGTAGGTGTCGACAACCAGGGGCTGCGCGGCTTGCTGGGCAAGGACCAGAAAGCCCTGGCCGATAAGATCGACGCGGCCTACGCCAACGCAGTGAAACTGCTGAACGGCGCACAGAAGCCGCTGGGCGAACTGCTTGAAGACGAAGCCGGTCGCCAGCAACTCAACGATATCTATGACAGCCTCAACGTCGTCCACCGCCTGCATGAAGGCGAGTTGGCCAAGGCGCTGGGCATTCAGCTGGGCTTCAATGCCAACGACGGTGACTGATCATGTTGCGACGCCAGGCTCTGAAAATCGGTAGCGTCCTGCTCAGCGCCATCACGCTGGGCGGTTGGACCCTGTTTCGCGGCAAGGACAACGGCCCACTGTTGCTTTCGGCGCGCGACGACGCTGACGGCAAGCACTATGCCGTCGGTTATCGCCTCGATGGTACGCAGGTGTTCGCCACCGAGGTCGGCCAGCGTTGCCACGACATCATCAATCACCCCGAGCAGCCAATTGCCCTGTTTGTCGCCCGGCGCCCCGGCACAGAAAGCTACCTGATCGACCTGCGCGATGGCCGCTTGCTGCAAACCATCGCTTCGCAGCCGAACCGGCACTTCTACGGCCACGCCGTTATCCACAAGAGCGGCGAATGGCTGTATGCAACCGAGAACGACACCACCGATCCAGGTCGTGGCGTGCTCGGGGTCTACCGCTTTGACGGTGAGCGCCTGCACCACAGTGGTGAACTCTCCACGCACGGCATCGGCCCCCACCAAGTGTCGTGGATGCCAGACGGCGAAACCCTGGTGGTCGCCAATGGGGGGATTCGCACCGAGGCTGAAAGCCGCGTAGAGATGAATCTGGATGCCATGCAGCCAAGCCTGGTGCTGATGCAGCGCGACGGCACCCTGCTGAGTAAAGAAGTGCTGTCGCAACAGATGAACAGTGTGCGCCACCTGGCGATTGCCAATGACGGCACCATCGTCGCGGGCCAGCAGTTCATGGGCTCAGGCGAGGAAACGGCTGAATTGCTGGCGATCAAACGACCGGGGCAGGCGTTTCAGGCTTTTGCCGTACCGGAGCAGCAACTGCAATCAATGGCCAACTACACTGCCAGCGTGGCTATTCACAGTGAGCTGCGCTTGGTCGCCTTGACAGCGCCTCGGGCCAATCGCCTGTTCATCTGGGACCTGGATACCGCCCAGGTTCGCCTGGACGCCCCGATGCCAGACTGCGCAGGTGTTGGCGCGGTGGCCGACGGTTTCGTCGTAACCTCGGGTCAGGGCCGTTGCCGTCTGTATGATTGCCGCAAGAGCGAGCTGATCGGCCAACCCTTGCAGCTACCTTCCGGGCTCTGGGACAACCACTTGCACCTGGCCTGATCGGCCTTACTGTCATTGGGCCTGGAACACAGGGTTCCCAGGCCAGGTCAAATGCGTAATATTCGGCTACATCGCACGTGGGCAGGATCGCCCGTTGTCGTGCCAAACGAACAATAATTCGTATCCAAGGAACTGGACTATGCTGCGCCGCCGCATGCTCATCATGTTAGGTGTTGTTCTGTTACTCGTGCTGGTTCTTGGAAGCTACAAGGCATTCTCCATCTATCAGCAGGTCCAGATGTTCTCGGCCCCCAAGCCACCGATCAGCGTGGCGGCGACCGAGTCCAGCGAGCGCGCCTGGCAAAACCGCCTGCCCGCTGTTGGCAGCCTCACCGCCCTGCAAGGCGTCGACTTGAGCCTGGAAACCGCAGGCACGGTCAAGAAACTGCAATTTGAATCCGGGCAGAAAGTCAGCAAAGGCCAACCCCTGCTGGAATTGGACAGCGACGTTGAAACCGCGCTGCTTGGCACCGCCCAGGCCGACCTGGGCCTGGCCCAGGTGGACTTCAATCGCGGTAGCCAACTGGTCGGTAGCCAGGCTATTTCTCGCGGAGAATTCGACCGCCTGAGTGCACAGTACAAGCGCAACAAGGCCGTGGTCGACCAGCTCAAGGCTGCGCTGGCAAAAAAGAGCATCAGCGCCCCCTTCAGCGGCACCATCGGCATTCGCCAAGTGGATATCGGCGCCTACCTGGCCAGCGGTACCGTAATTGCCACCCTGCAGGACTTGAGCAGCCTGTATGTCGACTTCTTCGTCGCCGAGCAGGCCATTCCCAAACTGAGCATTGGCCAGCAAGTGCTGGTCAGCGTTGCCGCTTATCCTCAGCAAACCTTCCCCGGCACAATCAGTGCAATCAACCCCAAAGTCGAAGACAGCACACGCAACGTACAAGTTCGCGCCACCCTGGCCAATCCAGAGGGCAAACTGTTGCCTGGCATGTTCAGCAGCCTGCAGGTGTTGCTGCCCAATCCGCAGCCACGGGTGGTGGTGCCGGAAAGCGCGGTGACCTACACCCTTTATGGCAACTCGGTGTATGTAGCCGTCGCGAAGAAGAACGAGGAAGGCCAGGTGCAGAAAAATGCCGAAGGCCAACCCGAACTGGTCGCCGAGCGGCGCTTCGTCGAAACCGGCGAACGTCGCGATGGCCTGGTGGTGGTCATCAAGGGCCTGGAAGCTGGGGAGCAGGTGGTGACCGCCGGACAACTGAAACTGACCCAAGGCGCCTCCATCACGATCAGCCCGGACAAGACCCTGCAATCCGCGCCCACCACCCCATCACGGATCAACTGATCGAGGAGGCATCATGGCTTTTACCGATCCGTTCATCCGGCGTCCGGTGTTGGCCAGCGTGGTCAGCCTATTGATCGTGCTGCTGGGCTTTCAGGCATGGAGCAAACTGCCGATCCGGCAGTACCCGCAAATGGAAAACGCGCTGATCACGGTCACTACCGCCTATCCCGGGGCCAACGCCGAAACCATCCAGGGCTATATCACCCAACCCATGCAGCAAAGCCTGGCCAGTGCCGAGGGCATTGACTACATGACCTCGGTGAGTCGGCAAAATTTCTCGGTCATCTCCATCTACGCGCGCATTGGCGCTGACAGCGACCGCCTGTTCACCGAATTGCTGGCCAAGGCCAACGAGGTAAAGAACAAACTGCCTCAGGACGCAGAAGACCCGGTACTGAGCAAGGAAGCCGCCGACGCTTCGGCGCTGATGTACATCAGTTTCTACAGCAGCGAGTTGAGCAATCCGCAGATCACCGATTACCTGTCGCGGGTGATTCAGCCCAAGCTGGCTACCCTACCCGGTATGGCCGAGGCGGAAATCCTCGGCAACCAGTTGTTTGCCATGCGCCTGTGGATCGATCCGGTAAAACTGGCAGGTTACGGCCTGAGCGCCAATGAAGTAACCGATGCCGTACGACGCTACAACTTTCTCTCGGCTGCCGGCGAGGTCAAGGGCGAATACGTGGTGACCAGCATCAATGCCACCACCGAACTGAAAACCGCCGAGGCCTTCGCCAGCATTCCGCTCAAGACCAGCGGCGACAGTCGGGTACTGCTCGGCGACGTGGCGCGCGTCGAGATGGGCGCGGAAAACTACGACACTGTCAGCTCCTTCGATGGCACGCCTTCGGTATACATCGGTATCAAGGCCACCCCCGGGGCCAACCCGCTGGATGTGATCAAGGAAGTACGCAAGTTGATGCCGGAGCTGGAAAGCCAGCTACCACCCAACCTCAAGGCGTCCATCGCCTACGACGCCACTCTGTTCATCCAGGCATCGATCGATGAGGTAGTGAAAACCCTGGTCGAAGCGGTGCTGATCGTCATCGTCGTGGTGTTTCTGTTTCTCGGCGCCTTGCGTTCGGTATTGATTCCGGTCATTACCATTCCCTTGTCGATGATCGGCGTGCTGTTCTTCATGCAGCTGATGGGTTACTCGCTGAATCTACTGACCTTACTGGCAATGGTGCTGGCTATTGGTTTGGTGGTGGACGATGCCATTGTCGTGGTGGAAAACATCCATCGGCACATCGAAGAGGGCAAGACACCGTTCGATGCAGCCCTGGAGGGCGCCAGGGAAATCGCCATGCCGGTGGTGTCGATGACCATCACCCTGGCGGCGGTGTACGCCCCCATCGGCTTTCTGGAAGGCCTTACCGGGGCGCTGTTCAAGGAATTCGCCCTGACCCTCGCCGGTGCGGTGGTAATTTCCGGCATTGTTGCCCTGACACTGTCGCCAATGATGTGCGCCATGCTCCTGCGCCACGAACAAAACCCCAGCGGCCTGGCACACCGCCTCGACAAGCTGTTCGAAGGTCTCAAGGTGCGCTATCAGAAGCTCCTGCATGCCACCCTCAACACTCGGCCTGTGGTGCTGGTTTTCGCGGTCATCGTACTGTGCCTGATTCCAGTGTTCCTGATGTTTACCAAGAACGAGCTGGCCCCGGATGAAGATCAAGGCGTGATTTTCATGATGGCCACCGCACCGCAGCCCACCAACCTCGACTACCTGAACGCCTACACCGATGAGTTCATCGAAATCTTCAAGGCCTTCCCCGAGTACTATTCCTCGTTCCAGATCAACGGCTTCAACGGTGTGCAGTCGGGCATCGGCGGGTTCCTGCTCAAACCCTGGAACGAGCGCAGTCGTACCCAAATGGAACTGTTGCCACTGGTGCAAAGCAAACTTGAGGGCATTGCCGGCCTGCAGATCTTTGGTTTCAACCTGCCCTCCTTGCCTGGCACCGGTGAAGGCCTGCCATTCCAGTTCGTGATCAATACCGCCAACGACTACGAGTCGTTGCTGGAGGTGGCCGAACGGGTCAAGGCGCGCGCCCAGGATTCAGGCAAGTTTGCCTTCCTCGACATTGACCTGGCCTTTGACAAGCCGGAGGTCGTCGTTGAAATCGATCGGGCCAAGGCCGCGCAAATGGGGGTGTCCATGGATGCCCTGGGCGGCACCCTGGCGACGTTGCTGGGCGAAGCGGAGATCAACCGCTTTACCATCGATGGTCGCAGCTACAAGGTGATCGCCCAGGTCGAACGCCCCTATCGGGACAATCCCGACTGGCTGAGTAATTACTACGTAAAAAGCCAGCAAGGCCAGATGTTGCCGTTATCGACCCTGATTACCATCAACGACCGTGCGCGGCCCCGCCAGCTCAACCAGTTCCAGCAACTCAACTCGGCGATCATCCAGGGTTTCCCCATGGTCAGCATGGGGGAGGCATTGGAGACCGTGCGCAACATTGCCCGCGAAGAAGCCCCGCAAGGCTACGCCGTGGACTACGCCGGTGCCGCACGGCAATTCGTCCAGGAAGGTAGCGCGCTATGGGTGACATTTGGCTTGGCGCTGGCAATCATCTTTCTGGTGTTGGCAGCGCAGTTCGAGAGTTTCCGCGATCCATTGGTGATCCTGGTCACCGTACCCTTGTCGATCTGCGGGGCCCTGATTCCACTGTTCCTCGGCATCTCGAGCATGAACATCTACACCCAGGTCGGTTTGGTGACGCTCATCGGCTTGATCAGCAAACACGGAATTCTGGTCGTCGAATTTGCCAACCAGTTACGTGATAGCAAGGGGCTTACTGTCCGGGAGGCAGTGGAGGAAGCGGCTGCAATTCGCTTGCGGCCAGTCTTGATGACCACGGCGGCGATGGTTTTCGGCATGTTCCCGTTGATTCTGGCCGGCGGTGCGGGCGCGGTGAGTCGTTTCGACATCGGTATTGTCATCGCCACCGGCATGTCAGTGGGCACCCTGTTTACCCTGTTCGTACTACCGTGTGTCTACACCCTGCTGGCACGAGCGGATAAACCTCAACTCGTCCCGACCAATTCTCACGCCAGCCTGCCTCACGATCCGCAGTAACTAATCATGGGTAGCGCCTCATGGATAGCGCCTCATGGGTAGCGGCGAGGCAGGCGGGCGATAAGCACCCTCCGTCAGCTTTGTGGGCGTAAGCCTTGGCTCATTCCAAACAGAAAAAGTAGCAGGTCATGATCAGGACTGGCAGTTACCTGACTCTTGACCACCCGCGGTAGCGGACACTGCTCGGGAGCGGCATGGCTGAATACCACGGGGCCAGGTTCCTCCCAGGCCGCCACAGCAGCAGTGGCCACCCCGAGGGCTCCCACCAGAAACAAACCTCGAGCTATTTCTAGTTTCATTACTCTAAACCTTTGACTGCGCTGCCAAACGCCGTTTTGTAAAAGTAGAGTAGCTTTCGCCATTCTGCGTCATTGAATGACGAATGGCGGCGCAGTTGCTTTAGGTCATTGGCCGCTGCGCGATGGCAACTGATACGTCGCCGGCATTTCTCGAGGTCGAGCAGCGCCACTTCGGCGCGGGCCTCATCGCCTTCACCTATCACCTTGATGAACACATGCTTGCCGTACAGGCAGCCGTGTTGCCAATGACCGCGGTGCATACGGGCCAGGTTCTGTGCCAGGTCCGCCAGCATGCGTTCATGCAACGCCTCGCTGTAACGTTCGCGCGCGCCACTGGCGTACCAGCTGTCGCTATCCTCGAAACCGTCCAGCGCCTTGCTGACCAGCAATGCGCGCCATTGATTCTGCGCATCACGTTCGACGCCGCAATAAACGACATGCGGTACGCGCACGCCCAACTGCTCGAAGCTGTTGATTGCATCGTACTCGCGCAATACCGTCGGGCGGCCGAATGGGTGCATCAGGCTGCGGTAGATATGACCAATCTGGCGTTTGGAATACAGCATTTGGCCATTTTCATCGTTGAGCCGCTGCACACCGCTTTCCCCACCACGGCGCTGATTCGGCTCTTCCACCCATTCGCCCTGTTGCTGCCAGAAATGGTCAAACCGATTTGCCGCCGTTGGTTCTGAACGCCCTACCGCCATGCCTCACTACCCCTTACGTAATACATAAACTCGCCACATGGCATAGAACGGTAAAAAGTCCAAACGTTCCTGGATCCGGAACCCAGCGGCCTGGAACTCTTCTTCGACCGTGGCAACCGGTAACACAAAGCGATTCTGATAACTGCCCTTTCCGGTTTCAGCGTAACGATCCTGCTCGAGCTTTTTACGCCGCCAAGCCTTGAAATTGCCGTCAACCCACAGCGACAAGATTACGCTATCGCGGGTAACACGTTGAAATTCCGAGAGAATTGTTTTCCGATGAGCAGCATCACCAATGTGGTGCATCAGGCGCATGCAGAAAATACTGTCGACCGAGTTGTCCGGCAAATCGATCGCGAAAGCTGAAGTTTGCAAGGTCCGTACCCGCTCGACTATATGCGCAGGTTGCGACTTCGTGGCGGTCTCGAGCATTGCTTCGGAGTTGTCTGCGCCGATGATCACGCGATTGGGCTTTTCTGCTAGCAAGGGCCAGAAGCGGCCCGCGCCACAAGGAAGGTCGAGCACCAACCCTGGCTCACCAACCAGGGCCAGCGCGCGACGGGCCAATTGTTCATCCCGCTGGTGAGACAAGCGCCGAGCCAGGCCATCCTGATGCTTGAGAAAGTACTCCTGGGCGTGCTGCTGGTCGTACTTCTCGGAAAACTCGAGTTTGATGGGGCTACGCATGGTGCATCTCCTGACTCCAATGCCGCCCACCTTAAGCAGGCAAGCGTCAGTGCCAGGTTATGCCGGTGTGAAAAATTCGTTAGCGGTAGCGATAAACGCTACAGAACATTTCACGCATCTTCGAGGGGGCGTTCCGGGCCACGGCTCAGATCCACGTGAAAACAGCAACCATGGGGCTCCATCGCAGTCAGGCTCACCGTCCAGTTCTGGTCATCACAAATTCGTTGTACCAGCGACAGCCCAAGGCCAAGGCCCTCTCCTCGCCGCTCATCACCACGAACAAAAGGACGGAACATGGCCTCACGCTGTTCTTCCGGGATTCCCACGCCACTGTCCTCAACCCTGAACCCATCCGGTTCCAGAATCAGGCGAATGAACCCGTAGTCGGTGTAATGCGCGGCATTACGCAACAAGTTGCCCATGACCGCTTGCAGGAACGTGGCGTTGTACAGTGTGGGTAATCCCGCCTTGGCATCGTAATGCAGCGTCAATCCTTTCTGCTCGATGGTGTCGCGCCAGACGCCAACCAGGTCATCCGCCACTTCCTTGATACTCGCCTGCGATGCCACGGCGCCTTCGTCTCGCTGGGCACGGGCCAGCATCAAGAAGGTTTTTACCAACTCCTGCATTTCTTCGGTGGCGCGGGCGATCCGCTCAACCTGGGAGCGCGCGCGGGTATCGATATTGGGGTTGACCAGCAATAGCTCGCACGAGCTGGCCAGCACCATCAACGGTGTACGCAACTCGTGGCTGACATCACTGGTGAACAACCGCTCGCGCGTCAAGGCGTCGCGCAGACGGCCAAGGGTGTCGTCAAAGGCGACGGCCAATTGCCCGACTTCGTCAGCCGCATAATCCGGCGCCAGCGGCGGGGCCAGGCCCAGCAACTGATCGCGGTGTCGCACCTGATGCGCCAGGCGAATGACCGGCGCCATGACCCGTCGCGCCAGTACCCAGCCCAGAAATACGGCCAGCACCAGGCTCAGGACAAAGCCCACCACCACAACAGCGAACAGCACGCGCTCACGCTCTTCGAAATCGCTCTGGTCCTGCAGCAGTACATAACGCCGTCCATCCACGATCTCGACCATGGCGTGATAAGACAATTGCTCGCGGAACACTTCGTGAAAGCCCTGGCTCAGGTGGCGCAAGTCCTTGGGCATCTCGAAATCATCGCGCCCGCCACTGTAATAAAACAACTGGTCCGGACGCGGCCTGTGGCTCCAGTCGTTGACACTGTCCATACGCAACAAACGCTGCAGGTCACCACCGAGCACCGCCGAGATGAGACGTTCCTCAACCAGATGCACGGTGGCAACGATACCGAATGCGAAGGCGCCAGCCACCAGCGCACTCATCAAGGCAAAGGCAATGATGATCCGCTGGGCAAGGCTTTGTTTAAACTCCATCACGGCCCTCGGCCAAGCGGTAACCGACGCCATGCACGGTGTGCAACAACGGGCGCTCGAAAGGCTTGTCGATGACTTGGCGTAGTTGGTGTACGTGGCTGCGCAAGCTGTCGCTGTCAGGGCAATCATCGCCCCACAACGCTTCTTCCAACACCTCGCGACGCAGCACATGCGGGCTCTTCTGCATCAATACCGCCAACAGCTTCAAGCCAACCGGATTGAGCTTGAGCAGTTTGCTGTCGCGGGTAACCTCCAGGGTATCCAGATCGTAGATCAGGTCACTGACCTGCAAGGTACGTCGACCGCCACCCTGGGCGCGGCGCAGTACCGCTTCGATACGGGCTGCCAGCTCCGACAACGCGAAGGGCTTGAGCAGGTAGTCATCGGCGCCGGAGCGAAAGCCCTGCAAGCGGTCATCGAGCTGATCGCGAGCGGTGAGCATGATCACCGGCGTATCGCGACGAGCGTCTTCACGCAGGCGCTTGCACAGGGTGTAGCCATCAATGCCCGGGAGCATGATGTCGAGCACGATCAAGTCATAGTGTTCTGTGGCTGCCAGGTGCAAACCCGACAGTCCATCCTGGGCACAATCCACCGTGTAACCTTTCAAACCCAGGTAATCGGCCAGATTGGCGAGGATATCGCGGTTGTCTTCAACCAATAGAATTCGCATGGAGCTTCTCCCGTCCGGGGCATTTGCCTGCTTGGCAGGCGCAGCTTACGGCCATCAGCCACGCTCGGCTAGGTGGCCGAGACTTTATTGCAAGCTAACGATTTTTTCACTTTGTCTTCACGGACAAGTTATAGCCTCTCCTCGAGAATTGCCGGTCCGGATTGTCCCCTCGACCTGCCTGGACCTGCCATGCCCCTACCTGCCGCATCTCGCCCGCTCAATATGTGGATCGCCCTTGGGGTTCCCGTTGTCATTGCCCTGACCCTTGTTTTGCTGGAGCTGACCTCCATGGACATGGACCTGGCCAAACTGGCATTCGATCCAATAGCAGGTCAGTTTGTAGGGCGCCACAGCTACTTTCTCGAAGACATCCTGCATGACCGCGCCAAACAGGCAGTCATCCTTCTTAGCCTGGGCGCCATCATTGCTTTCATCTCAAGCTTCTTTTGGTCACGTCTTAAAGGCTGGCGTCGAGAGTTGGGCTATCTGGTGCTGGCGATGGCCTTGTCGACCAGTTTTGTCACGCCGGTCAAAGCGGTGACCGCGGTGCAATGCCCATGGAGCCTGAAGGAGTTCGGCGGCAAGGAAACCTACAGCGAACTGCTCAGCCCCCGTCCTGCCACCGACAAACCTGGGCGTTGCTGGCCAGGCGGGCATGCAGCAACGGGCTTCACCCTGTTTGCCCTGTTCTTCGCCCTGCGCGACCGCCGCCCGCGCCTGGCCCGCGCAGCGTTGCTGTTCGCCTTTGGCTTGGGCACGGTCTTCTCGATTGGACGCATGCTGCAGGGCGCACACTTCTTCTCGCACAACGTGTGGACCGCGGTGTTCTGCTGGCTGATCAGTCTGGGCTGCTATTACTGGGTGCTGTATCGAAAACCGGCGTCGGTCGCTGTGGGCGCAGCGCAGCGACAACGCGACATGACCCGTGATAGCGCCAATTCAGCCACCCCCTGATTGGCGACAGCGCCTACCTCACAACGGGCAGCGACAAATCGCAAGTCTGTAGGCGTTTTCTGTCGGACTATTCTGAATCATACTTCCGGTGCCGTTGCCTTGTTGTGCCAGGCCCTTCCTGGGCCTAGGCTGCTGTCGTCGTTGGAAAATCCAACGATCGGATTTAGCAGTCCGGCTCAATACTCGATGTCGACGGCACAACGCTATATGGCGGTTGTACGTGGGGCGCCTTCGGGTGCGCCGGGGTTCCTCGAGTATCCGGTCTGCTAACCCGCGTACAGCTGCCACCTCCGTTTAGCAGCGAAGCGTGGTGGCTTCATAACTCGAGGCCAACTATGAAAAAGCTCGTCCCTGATCCCCCCGATCTATCCACCGCAAGCACTGCCAACACGCCATTCGGCACCAACGGCATGTTCAACGTCCGCGAAGGCATTCCCGCCGAAGAAGCGCTGCTTCACGCTTGCCAGCTACTGCGATGCGCCGAGGCCACGGTCAGCGATGCACTCGATCACCTCTCCCTCAACGACCGCGCTATCGTTTCCGGCGCAGGCCAGCACGTAGAAGCTGCTCGGGCATTGATCGATGCAGTGCTTGATGGGCTTGGCGTGCACCGTATTTTCTCTCATCGATAGCTGGGCGGCTGGCTGGAAGCACGGGAACAAGTCCGCTCCTAGCGGATGGTTCACTGCCAGTGGAGCATGTTCGCTACGCGCCAAAAAGGTTGATCGCGGAATTCCGTGAACTACGCACCGGGCCTGCTTGCGGGTGAGCACCGGAATGTGGCTCGTGTGTCGATGGGCATATCCGTTTGATATGGTGGCACCACTGGCTGGTTTCGCCTTTACGGCGACCCACTTTTGTCGGGGCAAAAGTGGGCATGGGCCTGTCCCTGCATTCGGCCCTACGCTGCGCTCCGGGTTCCCTCATTCCACCCTTGCTCCCGTGGGGACCGCGCCGAAGGGCCGTCCTGGCCCTGCGGCGCTCGCCGGCCATCCATGGCCGTCGCCCCACTCCGCAAGGGCTCCATTCGGCCTGCTGAAGGGACGATTTGTGGCGTCTGCACGATTTGTGCAGGGAGAAGCACAGCAACAGCAACAGCAAGGCGAGGCGAGGCGAGGCGCTGGTGATCAGCTTTTGATGTTGATCTGGCGCTTCTTACATCGTCAGCCCAGACACCCTGGATCGTCCCTTCAGTAGGCTGAGTGTAGGTATTGCGTAGTCGGGTGCAGGCCATGGATGGCCTGCGAGCACCGTAGGGCCAGGACGGCCCTTCGGTGCGGTCCCGACGGGAGCAATGCCGGAGCGAAGGGACCCGGAGCGCAGCGTAGGGCCGAATGCAGGGACACACGGTTTTGGTTCCTTTTGCCAAGACAAAAGGGACCCGCCGTAAGGGCGGAAGGGGCCAACAGCGGCGCCGCATTGAATGGATAAGCTCACAGACTCAAATCCCAGCCCCGCCCCGCCCCGCCCCGCCCCGCCCCAAGATCATACCCTCGGAATTTCGTGAACCAAAAAAAAAGCCCCGCATTAAGCGGGGCTCTTTTCGTAGCGAGGTAAGGCTGGCTTACATCATGCCGCCCATGCCGCCCATACCACCCATGCCGCCCATGTCTGGCATACCGCCGCCAGCAGAGGCTTCAACAGGAGCATCGGCAACCATGGCTTCAGTAGTGATCATCAGACCACCGATCGAAGCGGCAGCTTGCAGCGCCGAACGAGTTACCTTGGCTGGGTCCAGGATGCCCATTTCGATCATGTCGCCGTACTCACCGGTAGCAGCGTTGTAACCGAAGTTACCCGAACCTTGCTTGACCTTGTCGACAACTACGCTTGGCTCGTCGCCGGCGTTGGCAACGATCTGACGCAGTGGGGACTCAACAGCGCGACGCAGCAGTTGGATACCAACGTTCTGGTCTTCGTTGTCGCCTTTAAGGTCAGCAATGGCTTGCAGCGAGCGAACCAGCGCAACACCACCGCCAGGTACCACGCCTTCCTCAACGGCTGCACGGGTAGCGTGCAGGGCGTCTTCAACGCGGGCCTTCTTCTCTTTCATCTCAACTTCGGTGCCAGCACCGACCTTGATCACGGCAACACCGCCAGCCAGCTTGGCCAGACGCTCTTGCAGTTTTTCACGGTCGTAGTCCGAAGAGGTTTCTTCGATCTGGGCACGGATCTGCTTGACGCGTGCTTCGATGTCCGATTCCTGGCCAGCACCGTCGATGATGGTGGTGTTTTCCTTGGACAGGGTTACGCGCTTGGCGTTGCCCAGGTGCTCCAGGGTAGCCGATTCCAGGCTCAGGCCGATTTCTTCGGAAATCACGGTACCGCCAGTCAGGACGGCGATGTCCTGCAGCATGGCTTTGCGGCGGTCGCCGAAGCCTGGTGCCTTGACTGCAGCAACCTTGACGATGCCGCGCATGTTGTTGACTACCAGGGTAGCCAGCGCTTCGCCTTCAACGTCTTCAGCCACGATCAGCAGCGGACGGCCGGCCTTGGCAACAGCTTCCAGAACTGGCAGCAGTTCACGGATGTTGGAGATTTTCTTGTCAACCAGCAGCAGCAGAGGGCCATCCAGCTCGGCGACCATGGTGTCTGGCTTGTTGACGAAGTAAGGAGACAGATAGCCGCGGTCAAACTGCATGCCTTCAACGACAGACAGTTCGTTTTCCAGGCCCGAGCCTTCTTCAACGGTGATCACGCCTTCTTTACCGACTTTTTCCATGGCTTCGGCAATGATGTCGCCGATGGAGTTGTCGGAGTTGGCAGAGATGGTACCTACCTGAGCGATGGCCTTGGAGTCGGCGCAAGGCTTGGACAGGGTCTTCAGTTCTTTAACGATAGCGATGGTAGCTTTGTCGATACCGCGCTTGAGGTCCATCGGGTTCATGCCGGCAGCAACGGCTTTCAGGCCTTCGCTGACGATGGCTTGAGCCAGAACGGTGGCGGTGGTGGTGCCGTCACCCGCTTCGTCGTTGGCCTTGGAGGCAACGTCTTTGAGCAACTGGGCGCCCATGTTCTCGAAAGCGTCTTTGAGTTCGATTTCTTTGGCAACCGAAACACCGTCTTTGGTGATGGTTGGCGCGCCGAAGCTCTTGGCCAGAACAACGTTACGGCCTTTTGGGCCCAGGGTCGCTTTTACAGCGTCAGCCAGAACGTTGACACCAACGAGCATTTTCTTGCGGGCGGAGTCGCCGAATTTTACGTCTTTAGCAGCCATGATCGTTTAATCCTTGAATACTTTGGAGTAACGGGAAACCAGCGGAATCAGCCTTCGATAACAGCGAGAATTTCGTTCTCAGCCATTACCAGCAGGTCTTCGCCGTCAACTTTCACAGTGTTGCTGCCCGAGTAAGGGCCGAAAACCACCTTGTCACCCACTTTCACGGCCAGCGCACGCACTTCACCGTTGTCCAGGATGCGACCGGTACCTACAGCGACGATTTCGCCACGGTTAGGTTTTTCAGCGGCCGAACCTGGCAGAACGATACCGCCAGCGGTTTTCGATTCTTCTTCGCTGCGACGGATAACGACGCGGTCATGCAGAGGACGAAGCTTCATTGTCGATCTCTCCTAATTGTGGTTTTCATCGGCCGGTGTCGACACCGGCAGGTTGATGCTTGCGGCGTAGCCGCTCGTAGCTCGCAGTGCGAACCACCCATGTTATGTCCGGGGCAGATCCCCAGAAACCTTGCGGTAACCCCTACATGAGGTCGCCAAGATCAATTACAAGGCTTGTACATGAAATATTTTGCATTCCAAGCCTCTACAGCAGAACGGCCCCATCAGGGGCCGTTCGGACAAACGTTTGCAGGCTTACAAATCGCGTGGATCGCGGGGCTCACGAGAATCACGATGCTCGTACTCACCCTCGATCACATTCGGTTGACGCGGGTGCGCACCGGGGCCCGGACGGCTTACGAATGGCTCGTCACCAAAGGCACGCTGACGCATTGCCTGGGCTTCGGCGCGCTCACGCATCTTGCGCGCCAGCAGGCGGCGGGTAAACGGCAGCAGAAACACCAGGCCGATCACGTCGCTGATAAAACCAGGCAACAGCAGCAGGCCGCCGCCCAACGCGAGCATCAAACCGTGAAACATGTCTTCGGCTGGCAGTTCTCCGCGCTGCAGGCTCTCACGGGCACGCAGGGCGGTAGCAAGGCCTGCCACCCGCACGACCAGCACACCCAGGGCGGAGCCCGCGATAATCAGCAGCAGCGCCGGGAAGAAGCCGATCGCGGTGCTGACCTTGAAGAACACATACAGCTCCAGCACCGGAAAAATCAGAAACAGCAATAGAAAAGCACGCATCAACGGTTCCTCTGCGCAAGAAGTCCTTGCAGTTAACCTTTAATGGTTGCGAGCAACGGCTTTTTCAAGCCTCGGCACGTTCACGGGCCGGCCATTGATCCGCGCGGGCCAGAAAAACCAGCGCTTCGCGCACTTGTATCGGCGTATTGCAAGGTACCGCGAACGGCAGCCAGTGTACGCCCTGTCCGATACGCAGGTGCATGCCTTCGCTGTCGATCCCGACCATCTGCGCTGGCGTTTCGCGCGGCAGGCCGCTGAGCTGGACGTAATGTTCTATGGCGCTGGCATGATCGCTGTTCATGTGCTCGATCATGCTCAGCTCGGCCTTGCCCGCAAATGGATTGGCCAGGCTCAGGTGATCCACCCAGTGAATGGCACCAAAGCCGCCGATGTAGCGGTGGCGCACTGGCTCGAGCACCCAGAAGTCAAAGTCATGGGCCTTGTGGTAGTTGGCCGATTCGGGGAAATAGCGATAGTAGCGCTCGGCAGCAGCTTCGACGGCCGCTGGATCTTCAATCCTGCGCGCTTGCGCCAGAACCGTCAGGCGGCCGACCGCTTGCACATCCTCGGCATCGCGCTCCCCCACCAGCAAGGAGCACTTGGGGTCTTTCTGCAGGTTATGGGTGTGTTGGGCAATGCGGCTGATCAGTATCAGCGGATTACCCTGTGCATCAAGGCAATACGGCACTACCGAACCGAAGGGAAAGCCAGGCATCGACTTGGAATGGGTCGAGAGGACGCCTCGGTATTCCTTGAGCAGCAATTCCCGGGCTTGTTGTGCGACTTTTGCGCTCACGGTGTAACTCCCGATTCGATAATGTTCTGAGGGCGGGCCGCAGGTGCGATGCGGTCCTTTGGATAACCGTCAAAATAATCATTATCGCCGGGAGTTGCCAGCAGACTTACCAGGCCACACCAAAGCCTGCGGTATAGCGGGTCTTGTCCAGGTCGCTGTCACGGGTACCACTGATGACGTCTTTCTCGGCCTTGAGGTTGAGCGACGCCCATTCGGTGACCTTGTAACGCAGGCCAACCTCGGCATCCAACGCATAGTTGGCCACGCCATCGAGCGGCTTGCCGACTTCGCCGTTGGTGAAGAACTCGACACGCTTGCCAATCAGGTAGCGGTTGTAGTCCCACTTCATGGCCAGGGAATAGAAGTTGTCCTTGCCGCCATCGGCATATTCATAGTCGGTGCGGTTGACCAGCGAGCCCAGGGAGAAAGCGCCCAACTCGTCATCCCAGAACTGGTAACCAGGGCCGGTACCCACGGTACGCTGGCGGGCCAGGTCTTCGATGTGATCACGCTTGTACTCCAGACGCCCCTGCCAGAACCACTTTTCGGTTATGAAGCGGTCGAGTGCGTATTCGGCGCTCCAGTTGTTGGTGGTGGTAACGTCGTCCTTGCTTTCGCGGTTGTATTCACCTTCCGCTTGATGACGCCAGCGGCCGTGGCGTGCGGTGGTCTTGAAGTCGATGTCGTAATCATCGCTATCGGACTCGGCCCGCTTGTAGTCCATGGCCAGGTCGACATTGCCCTTCCACGACAGATCCTCAAGCACAGGCTTGGGTTTCATGATCTGCTGAATACTGGCCAGTTCGACAGTCTTCGGCGCCTCACCATTGGCCAGGATCACCTTGCCATCTTCGGCAGCAGTCAACGACTTGGCTTTCTCGCCAGTGTAAGCATCCTGTTTGACCAGCAGTTCCTGATCGCTTTCCAGCGTCTTGACCTGTTTCCAGTCCAGGGCGATGGAGCCACCGTACTCGGTTTGCAGCAACAGCTTGCCACCATCAAAGACACTGATCTTGCCGCTGAGCCGGTCACCGTTTTTCATCCAGACGGTATCAGCGACCGCCGGCGAACAGGCGGCAACAACAGCGAGGGACAACAAGACTCTAGAAAACATAAGCAATAACGGGCTCTGATTGGCAAAAAGTCGGGCATTATCCAGATACCCGCCTATAGAGCAAGGACAGACCGACCTGATGCAGATGAGTTCAATTAGTGATTGCCCGATAAGCGGGCCAGTTTCTGCGCCAATGCCTGTGAGGGCGCGATGAAGCAGCCCTCTGGTGATCCATCGGAAGATGCCCAGGCCCGACGAATGGCGCTCTACTTGGTGCTTGGGCAAGTGCCCGCGGGCAAGGTGGTCAGCTATGGACAACTTGCCGAATGGGCCGGCCTTGGTCGCGCCGCACGCTGGGTTGGGCGCACCTTGAGCCAATTGCCAGCCGATACCCAGTTGCCTTGGCACAGAGTCCTTGGCGCCGGTGGGCGCTTGAGCCTGGCATTGGGTACACCTTCTGGCGACGAACAACGCGCTCGGCTACGAGCAGAAGGCGTCATTCTGCACAATAATCGTGTGGATATGTTACGCCATGGCTGGCGCCCGATGGAGCACAGCGGTTAGAGTGCGCGCTTTGTTTTCGTAAACTTGAGGCAGATGTTGGCCCATGCCCCGTAAAACCTGGCGCGCTGCGCTCGCTGCCTATGCCAGCCCGTCTACCCTGGTGCTGTTGCTGCTCGGCTTTGCCGCCGGCTTGCCCTACATGCTGGTGTTTTCAACCCTATCGGTATGGCTGCGCGAGGCTGGGGTGGCCCGCGAAACCATTGGATATGCCAGCCTGATTGGCTTGGCCTATGCCTTTAAATGGGTCTGGTCGCCGCTGCTCGACCAATGGCGCCTGCCCTTGCTCGGCAAGCTGGGCCGACGCCGCTCCTGGCTGGTGTTGTCTCAGATCCTGGTGGTTATCGGCCTGGTAGGCATGGGTTTCTGTGATCCGCAAAAGCACTTGTCCTGGCTGATTGCCCTGGCCGTACTGGTCGCCTTCGCTTCTGCCACACAAGATATCGCTGTCGACGCCTATCGTCTGGAAATTGCTGACGATCAGCGCCAGGCTGCCCTGGCCGCCAGTTACATGGCCGGTTACCGGGTCGCAGCGTTGCTCGCCACGGCCGGTGCTTTGTTCTTTGCCGAAGGCTTTGGCTCAACCGGTTTCAGTTACCTGCACAGTGCCTGGACCGGAACCTACGTACTGTTCGGCGTACTCATGCTGCCCGCGGTGATCACCACCTTGCTGATGCGCGAGCCGCCCGTCCCGCTTCGCACCCAATTGTCGGCCGCCCGCTACGGGCTGGTGCACCAGTTGGTGTCAGTGTTCGTGCTGATCATTCTGTTGGTTTCGGTACCTGCAACCTTCACTCAGCTGTACAACACCGACTTCGCCAGCGTGCTGTTCGACGGTATGAGCATGCTCGATCTGCTGCTCGAAGACCGAGCCTTCCTGCGGGCGATCCTGTACATCACCTTGACCACGCTATGCCTGTCGTCCATGGGCCGCCGCGGCCTGGCCCCGGTACTGACGCCGGTCAATGACTTCATTCTTCGCTACCGTTGGCAGGCACTGCTGCTGCTCGGGCTGATCGCGACCTATCGGATGTCCGATACGGTGATGGGCGTGATGGCCAACGTTTTCTACATCGACCAGGGTTTCACCAAGGATCAGATTGCCAGTGTCAGCAAGATCTTCGGCCTGATCATGACGTTGGTCGGTGCCGGGATGGGCGGATTGCTGATTGTGCGTTTCGGCATTTTGCCGATTCTGTTCATTGGCGGCGTAGCGTCGGCGGCGACCAATATCCTGTTCCTGATGCTGGCTGACATGGGCCCCAACTTGCAGATGCTGGTGGTGACCATTTCCCTCGACAACTTCAGCTCAGGCTTGGCCACATCGGCTTTCGTTGCCTACCTGTCGAGCCTGACCAACCTGAAGTTCTCGGCCACCCAATACGCCCTGCTGAGCTCGATCATGCTGCTGTTGCCGCGCCTGATCGGCGGCTACTCCGGCGTTATGGTAGAGAAGTTCGGTTACCACGACTTCTTCCTGATCACCGCGCTGCTCGGTGTGCCCACCTTGATCCTGATCGCCCTGCACTGGCATCAGGAGCAAGGTCGCGGCAAACAGCTACCCGTCGACAGTACTGCGGCCGAACAACGCCCCTGACCGCCCCTGAGGCTGTTGCCGGGGTTACCCCGGCACAGCTTCGGAAGGTACGCTGGATGCGTTCAGAACGATCTTCAGCGGCCATAGCGCCAGCAACCCGGCCAGCCCGGCGGCCATGGCGAAACTCAGCAAGCTGGCACCAGCCCCCATCATCGCCAACAAGGCACCACCCACACCCAACAGAGCAATGGTGATCATCCCGAGCATTGCCGACACCAACCCTTTGCTCTGCTCGCTGGAAAAAAGCGTCATGCGGTACAACACCGCGTTGGCGATACCCAGGCCCAGGGCATACACCGACATGCCCGCTACCAGGGCGGCGACACTTGGCACCAGCCAGGTACCGAGCATCATCGCGAACAACCCCAACAGGAATGGCCAGAGCGCACCGCGAATCAAGGTAGTGAGTGCATAGCGATCGGCAATGCGATTGATCACCAGGTTGCCGAGAATCAGGCCACCGAACACAGGCAACTGCCACAAGGCGTAATGCAGGGTACTCAAACCTTCATCGTGGATCAGCAGCACCGGCGAAAGTCCGATCCAGCCGATCAGTGGCAAGCCAATCAGTCCCAAGGCTGCGCTGCCAGCAACAAAACGTCGGTTGCCAAGCAGTTGGGCGTAACCGGCCAACAAGGTTTTCAGGTGAATCGGCTGGAACGCCAGGCGCGTACCATCGCTGCGTGCTACCCCCAAGGTCTCGGGCATGAACCGGTACAACGCCAGCCACGCCACTACAGCGCTGGCACCAAAGATGACGAACAACCAGCGCCAGGACACCCACTCCAGCAACAAGGTGCCCACCAAAGGCCCAAGTAACGGCGAGAGCAGCGCGATATTGGCCAACAAGGCCATCATCCGCACCGCGTCCGCCTCGCTGAATGCTTCGTTCAAGGCCGGGTAACTGACCGTCACCACGAAGCCCAGGCCAATCCCCTGCAACAGTCGCAGCAGGTTGAAAAGCTCGATGCTCTGCACCCAGAAAGTAGCCAGGCACGTCGCACCAAAAATGGCACAACCAACCAGCAACATCGGCCTGCGGCCATAACGATCCGCCAGCGGGCCGATCAGCCATTGCAGCAGCACACCGCCGAGCAAGTACAAATTGAGTGCGTGAGGAATGAACGCCGGGCTGGCATTCAGATCACTGACCACAACCGGCATGGCTGGCATCACCACATCGCTGGCAACGTAGGTCAGCAACTCGAACAGCGCCAGGGTCATGGCGAACCAGAACGCTCGCAATGGGGTGATATGGATCAAGGGGGTAAGCATGATAAGACCGGACAAACAGAAGTAAGCCAGCCTATATGCCAGAAACACCGAAACGCAGAAAGCGCGAAGACGTGAACAAGTGTAATCCCGGGACCGGCCCGCTCCCACAGGGGATCCTGTGGCAGCGGGCCCGCCCCGCGATCGAGCCGCTGCTTACTGCACAGCCGCTTCCTGCACTACACGGATAACCCGCTGCGGAAAGGGAATGTCGATACCCTCTTCCTTCAGGCGGTCACGTGCATGCTCGTTGAGCATGAACATCACATCCCAGTAGTCAGCCGTGTTGACCCAAACCCGCAAAGACAAGGTGATCGAACTATCGCCTAGCAGCGAGACCACCGCCTGCGGAGCCGGATCCTGGTGGATACGTGGATCCTTGGCCAGGTCCAGGAGCACCTGACGGGCTTTCTGCAGGTCGGCTTCGTAATCGACACCTACATCGAAGACTACCTTGCGGGTAGGCTGGCGGTTGGTGTTGGTGATGATGCCGTTGGACAGGCTGCCGTTAGGCAAAATCACTGTCTTGTTGTCGCCAGTACGCAGCACGGTGTGGAAAATCTGGATGCTGTCGACAGTACCGGCAACGCCCTGGGCTTCGATCCAGTCACCCAGGCGGAATGGACGGAACAGCAGAATCAGCACGCCGCCGGCGAAGTTCGCCAGGCTGCCTTGCAAGGCCAGGCCGATGGCCAGACCCGCGGCACCGATCGCGGCGACGAACGAGGTGGTCTCGATGCCGATCATCGAGGCAACGCTGACCACCAGCAGAATTTTCAGAATGATGTTCGCCAGGCTGCTGATGAAGCCTTGCAGCGCCAGGTCGGCATTGCGCAGCGCCAGCAATCTGCCCAGGCGATAGGTCACCTTGTTGATCACCCACCAGCCAATGGCAAGGGTCAGCAGCGCCAGCAACAGGCGGCTACCGTACTCCATAATCAACGGAACCCACGTTTGCGACGTTTTAACCAGCTGATCGACTTCAGCACTCAAATCCATAATGTTCTCCTGATGCCGAGGGGGCAAAAGCTGTAAAAATCGCGCCGCAATCGTTTCAGCGGCAACAGGAACCTCGGACGCCAAAACAGCGCCAAGGTTCCAAGGCCGCGCAATCAGTCGCGGAAGTTGTTGAACTGCAGTGGCATGCCGAATTCCTTGGCCCGCAAAGCGGCGATGGCTTCCTGCAGGTCGTCACGCTTCTTGCCGGTCACACGTACCTGCTCACCCTGGATGGCCGCCTGGACCTTGAGCTTGGCATCCTTGATGTGGGCGACGATTTTCTTCGCCAGCTCCTTGTCGATACCTTCCTTGAGGGTGGCTTCCTGCTTCATCACCTTGCCGGACGCGTAGGCATCCTTCACTTCCAGGCACTGAACGTCGATCTTGCGCTTGACCAGGGCCAGCTTGAGGATCTCGATCATCGCTTCCAGCTGGAACTCGGCTTCTGCAGTCAGGGTGATGGCCAGATCCTTTTCCTTGAATTCGAAGCTACCCTTGCCCTTGAGGTCATAACGGCGATCCAGATCCTTGACCGCGTTTTCCACTGCGTTGGTGACTTCGTGTTTGTCCAGTTCCGATACCACGTCGAACGACGGCATACCTTCTCTCCAAAAAAATAAACGCACGCTCTCGGCTCTATTGAAAGAGGGCGATGGAGCGCGCAGGGTTTGACGGTTAAAATACCGGCTCATTATAACGGTTGCGAAACGCTGATGAGCAGCACCTGGCATATTCTCGGCGCCGGCAGTCTGGGCAGCCTCTGGGCGTGTCGACTGGCCCGTGCAGGCAAAGCGGTCCGCCTGATCCTACGTGATTGCGCACGTCTTGAAGCCTATCAAGCGACCGGGGGCCTGACCCTGATCGAAAAAGGCCAGGCGCAACTGCATGCAATCCCGGCGCAAACCGTGCAGGACGCCACGCCGATCCACCGACTGCTGGTCGCCTGCAAGGCCTATGATGCCGAACAGGCGGTCGCGCAACTGGCGCCCCGGCTGGTCCATGGCGCCGAACTGATCTTGTTGCAGAACGGCCTCGGCAGCCAGGATGCGGTCGCCAATCAGGCTCCGCACGCCCGCTGTATTTTCGCCTCAAGCACCGAAGGCGCCTTCCGCGAGGCGGACTGGCAGGTGAACTTCGCCGGTCACGGCTTCAACTGGCTGGGCGACCAGGCCAACCCACTGACGCCTGAATGGCTCGCTGACCTCGACGATGCGGCAATTCCCCACCAATGGACGCCAGACATCCTCACCCGCCTGTGGCGCAAGCTGGCGCTCAACTGCGCGATCAATCCGCTGACCGTGTTGCATGACTGCCGCAACGGCGGCCTACAGGAGCACCACTGTGAAGTGGCGACCCTCTGCGCCGAGCTCGCCGAACTGCTACGGTGTTGCGGCCAGACCGAAGCGGCGCAGGGCCTCAACGAGGAAGTGGAACGGGTGATCAAGGCGACCGCAGCCAACTACTCTTCCATGTACCAGGACGTGCGACAGGGCCGCCGTACCGAAATTCATTACTTGCTTGGTCACGCTTGCCGCGTTGCCAGCCGGCATCACCTTGAGCTGCCGCACCTGGAACGCCTCTACCGACGCCTGCTCGAACACTTGAGCGCACGTGGTTTGCCCTGCGACTGAGCACAGCGTTACCCTGCCCTTCACCTTCACACCGGGATCCCGCTCACACATGACATTGCGCGAACGCCTGGAAAACCTGCCGGTCGGGCAAAAATTGCTGGCCGCCCTACTGGTGCTGTTGATCACCATTTTGCTGGTGGCCAACCTGACTTTCATCAGTGCCGCCTACTGGATTTCCCAGGAAAGCATGGCTCCCCAGGCACTGCAGACCATCGGTCGCCTGGTGGCCAACCCGCAACTGGCCTCGCAAGCGGCTGATTCGCCCGAGAACGCCCAGGCCCTGCTCAAGGAACTCGACAGCTATACCCCATTGCGTGCCGCAGCGGTGTACGGCAGCGACGGCAAGCTGCTGGCGCAACTGCAGCATGGCGAACTGTTGCCCCTGCCCACGCGCTTTCGGCATATCGAGAACTGGCGGCTCACCGAGTTTCGCAATACCCAGCTCACCAAGCTGACGCGTCCGGGGGCGCCTCCCGGCTACCTGTTGATGGTGGCTAGCAGCGAACTGCCCATGGCCTTCTACACCGGCATTCTTACCGCCAGCCTGGGGATCCTGGTGTTCAGTATCCTGCTGTGGATGATCATTGCCCGGCAAATCAAGCGCCTGATCACCCAGCCGATCAACTCGCTGGAACAACTGTCTCGTCAGGTGACCCGCGAAGAAAACTACTCCCTGCGCGCCCGGCGCGGCAATGACGACGAAATCGGCAGTCTGGCGGAGGCGTTCAACACCATGCTCTCGCGTATTGAGGCGCGCGAGCAGCAGCTCAAGCGGGCCCGCGACGAGTTCCAGGATGCCTACGACCAGGCTCAGGGCCTGGCCGAGGAAACCCGTCACACGAACCGCAAATTGGAGCTTGAGGTTCAGGTACGCAGCAAGATCGAGAAGAAGCTCACGGGTTTTCAGAACTACCTCAACAGCATCATCGACTCCATGCCCTCGGCACTGATCGCCCTCGACGAGCAGCTTTACGTCACCCAGTGGAACCAGGAAGCCAGTGCGCTTTCCGGAACGCCGTTGGACGAAGCGTTGAACCAGCCGATCTTCCTTGCCTTCGAGCCCCTCAAGCCGTTCCTGCCGCAGTTGAAGGAAAGCGTCGAGAAGCATCGGGTGGCGAAGATCGAACGAGTGACCTGGACCAGGGGCGAAGACGCTCGCCACTACGCGTTGACGTTCTATCCATTGATGGGCGGTGGTGGACGCGGCGTGGTGATTCGTATCGACGACATCACCCAGCGCCTGTCGCTTGAAGAAATGATGGTGCAGTCGGAGAAAATGCTCTCGGTCGGCGGCCTGGCCGCAGGCATGGCCCATGAGATCAACAATCCGCTGGGCGCAATTTTGCATAACGTTCAGAACATCCGCCGTCGCCTGTCGCCGGACCTGGCGAAAAACCAGGAGCAAGCGGGTGAAATCGGCATAGATCTGCCCGTGGTCAACCGCTACCTGGAGAGTCGTGAAGTACCGCAGTTGCTCGACGGCATTCAGCAGGCCGGGGCCCGCGCCGCCAAGATCGTCACCCACATGCTCAGTTTCAGTCGCCGCAGCAACCGACAACTGGCACCCTGCGACTTACCGGCCCTTATCGACCAGGCGGTAGAAATTGCTGGCAATGACTTCGACCTGACCATTGGCTTCGATTTCAAGGGACAAGCGATTGTCCGTCAGTTCGATCCCAATCTGGGCCCGGTACCCTGCACTGCCAACGAATTGGAACAAGTGCTGCTCAATCTTCTGAAAAACGCGGCCCAGGCCATCCACCTGCGCGAAGACGACAGCGAACCGGGACGGATCATCCTGCGCACGCGACTCAATCCCCCTTGGGCAGAGATCCAGGTCGAAGACAACGGTGTCGGCATGCCAGAGGCCGTGCGCAAACGGACCTTCGAGCCCTTTTTCACCACCAAGGAAATTGGTCAGGGCACGGGGCTGGGCTTGTCAGTGTCGTACTTCATCATCACCAACAATCACAAAGGCCAGATGGAGGTGCAATCCGCACCGGGTCAAGGCACCTGCTTTACCTTGCGCCTACCATTGGCTGGCAGTCTGCCGACAGTGGCCGAACCACACAAATTGGAGACATGAACATGGGTTTTCGGTTGTCGAAGATCTACACCCGTACCGGCGACAAGGGCGAAACAGGTCTCGGTGACGGCCGTCGGGTGCCCAAGGATCATCCCCGTATCGAGGCGATCGGCGAAGTCGACAGTCTTAACAGCCAACTCGGCGTGTTGCTCGCCGGACTGGCCGAACACGGGCTGGACGAAGTGACAGCGGTATTGGCCCCCTGCCAACACCGCTTGTTCGACCTGGGTGGCGAGTTGGCAATGCCCAGCTATCAGGCGCTCAATAGCGCCGAGGTCGAACGCCTGGAAGCGGCTATCGATCGCTGGAACGAAGAGCTGGGACCACTGGAAAACTTCATTTTGCCCAGCGGCTCGGCATTGATTGCCCAAGCCCATGTATGCCGCAGCCTGGCGCGTAGCGCCGAACGCCGCTGCCAACAGTTGAACAGCGTCGAACCGTTGGCCGGGGTTGGCCTGGCATACATCAATCGGTTGTCGGATTTGCTGTTTGTGGCGGCGCGCCTGATCGGGCGCCGCCAAGGTGTGGCCGAAGTGCTTTGGCAGGCTGCAGCGAAACCCTGAAGCGTTCATCACCGCAGCCCTTGATTCAGGCCTCAGGCCAGAACGCGCGAATGCCTGCTACACCTTGAGCACCATGCTGCCAGGCCTTCTCCCGCTCGGCAGCACCTACACCACCAAGCAGATACACAGGCTTATTGAAGCCGTCGATCAGTTGCTGTGCCTGCTCCCAGCCAAGCGGCTGGGCATCGGGATGCGTCTGGGTCGCCTGCACCGGTGACAAGGTGACGAAATCCACCCCCATCTGCTCGGCCAGCGCCATTTCCTCGGCGTTATGACACGATGCCGCCAGCCAACGTTCTTTCGGAAACGGACGGCCTTTGCTGGCGTACTTGCGTAGTTGTTCCGAGGTCAGGTGCCAGCCTGCTGAGGGGAAGTCACCCAGCCATTCCAACGGCCCTTTGAGCATCAGTTGCGCCTTGCCCGCACACAGGCCTACTGCGTCGACGGCCACATCACGGTACTTGGGGTCGTACATGTTCGGTGCGCGCAACTGGACCAGTTTGATCCCACCAGCGATGGCTTTCTGAATACCGCGCAACATCTGCGGCACTTCCAGGCCTTCCGGGGTAATGAGGTATTCAGCCGGCAAGCGCGCAGCTGCAACGATCGGCCGGTTGGCTTCAGGAAAATCGTATTGCGCCAATTCGCGGGCCGACACCCAAAGCAGGGGCTGCCCTTCAGCACCATGGGGCTCACCGGTAAAACCTGTGACCTCCCAGACATCAAGCAATACCTGCTTGTCGCTGTAGTCGTGGCTGACCTTGATCAGCGGTCGCGCAGCGCTGACGACGATGCCCAGTTCCTCGTTCAGCTCACGGGCCAGCGCCAGTTCGACAGCCTCGCCCTCCTCGACCTTGCCGCCTGGGAACTCCCACAAACCGCCTTGATGTTGGCTATCGGCGCGACGGGCAATGAGAATACGACCGTCGCCACCGCGAATCACCGCCGCTGCTACATGTATACGTTTCACCCTTCACGCTCCGCCAGGCCAGCCTTTTGCCAGGCCTGAAAGGCCGGCCACTGGTAGATGGTTTCGATATAACTTGCCGCTTCTGCCGGCACATCTGCCCGGTAGGTGCGTAACCGCACGGCAATCGGGGCAAAGAAGGCATCCGCCAACGATGGCTGGCCAAACAGGAAGGGACCGCTCTCTTTGCTGGCAAGACGGCATTCAGACCAGAGGGCGACGATGCGATCGATGTCCACCTGGACGTCCAGCGGAACATGCTCCAGCGCTTCGTCCCGGGACAGGTCGAAAGGCATGTTGCCACGCAAGGCGAAAAAGCCACTGTGCATCTGCGCGCAGGCCGACCGCGCCTGGGCACGGGCGCCCACATCCGTCGGCCACAGATTGGCCTGCGGGTGACGCTCGGCCAAGTACTCGGCAATCGCCAGGGAGTCGGCGATGATGCCGTGCTCGCACTTGAGCAACGGTACCTTGGCGGTAGGGGAATACTCCAACAGGCGCGTACGGGTGTCGGGCTGGTTGAGTTTGATCAGGGTTTCTTCATAGGTTGCGCCGGCCAGCTCAAGGGCCAGGGCGGCGCGCAGCGACCAGGAAGAGTACAGCTTGTCGCCGATGATCAGGTGGTAATTCATGTTCGGCTCCATCGAGGGGACTGTCGCGGAGCGAGCCCGCTCCCACGGTGGGAGCGGGCTTGACCCGCGATCAAGTCAAGTACGGTATTCGGCGTTGATCTTCACATACTCGTGGGACAGGTCGGTGGTCCAGATGGTTTCGCTGCACTGGCCACGGCCCAGCTCGATGCGAATGGTGATTTCTTCCTGGGCCATCACTGCAGAACCCTGCGCCTCAGTGTAGGTCGTGGCGCGACCACCTTTACTGGCAATGCACACATCACCCAAGTACACATCGATCAGGCTAACGTCCAGCTCCGGCACCCCGGCACGCCCCACGGCAGCAAGGATGCGGCCCCAGTTCGGATCGGAGGCGAACAACGCGGTCTTGATCAATGGCGAGTGCGCCACAGCGTAGCCCACATCCAGGCATTCCTGATGGTTGCCGCCGCCGTTGACCTGGACAGTCACGAACTTGGTAGCACCTTCGCCGTCACGGACGATGGCTTGAGCCACCTCCATGCACACTTCGAACACCGCCTTTTTCAGCGCCTCGAACAGTGGGCCACGGGCTTCGGTGACTTGGGCAACATCAGCCTTGCCGGTGGCAATCAACATGCAGCAATCGTTGGTCGAGGTATCGCCATCGATGGTGATGCGGTTGAACGACTTGTTAGCGCCATCGAGCATCAGATCCTTGAGCACCTGGGGCGCGACCTTGGCATCGGTGGCGATGTAACCGAGCATGGTGGCCATGTTCGGACGAATCATCCCGGCGCCTTTGCTGATACCGGTTACGGTGATGGTTACACCGTCGTGCTGGAACTGGCGGCTGGCACCCTTTGGCAAGGTGTCAGTGGTCATGATGCCTGTGGCGGCTTCAGCCCAGTTGTTTTCCGACAGATCATCCAGGGCAGCCTGCAGGGCGCCTTCGATTTTCTCGACCGGCAGTGGCTCGCCGATAACACCTGTAGAAAACGGCAACACCGCGCTGGCATCGACACCGGTCAGCTCAGCCAGCTTGGCGCACGTACGCTCGGCGGCGGCCAGGCCCGGCGCGCCGGTACCAGCGTTGGCATTGCCGGTGTTGGTCAGTAAGTAGCGCACGCTGCCTTGCACGCGCTGCTTGGCCAGGATAACGGGTGCGGCACAAAAGGCGTTGAGGGTGAACACCCCTGCCACACTGGAACCTTCGGCGCAGCGCATGACCACGACGTCCTTGCGCCCCGGGCGCTTGATACCTGCAGAGGCGATACCCAGTTCAAAGCCTGGAACCGGGTGCAACGTTGGCAAAGGACCAAGACCAACAGCCATGTAAGCGCTCCTAGAAAAAGTACACCGGGCCAGATGCCGGTGCTTGAGATGGAACAACGCCGCGACGGCAAGGTACCAGTCGCGGCGTAGTGTTCGTGAATCAGCAGACTGCCGGGTAGAAGACTTTAGTTGATCTGGCCGTGGCAGTGCTTGAACTTCTTGCCCGAACCACACCAGCACAGCTCGTTGCGACCCAACTTCTGATCGTTACGCACCGGAGCCGCGGCGACGGCGACTTCAGCGCCCTCCTCCTGCTCCTCGGCTTGCTCCAGGCCAGGGGCTGCAGCGTGCTGGAACTGCATGCGCGCGGCCAGTTCTTCTGCCTCGCGACGCAGGCGAGCTTCTTCTTCGGCGGGATCTTCGCGGCGTACCTGAACGTGCGAGAGCACGCGGATAGTGTCGCGCTTGATCGACTCGAGCAGTTCCTGGAACAGGTTGAACGACTCGCGCTTGTACTCCTGCTTCGGGTTCTTCTGCGCATAACCACGCAGGTGAATACCGTGACGCAGGTGATCCATGGTCGACAGGTGGTCTTTCCACAGGTCGTCCAGGACACGCAACAGAATCTGCTTCTCGAAGGTACGCAAGGCTTCGGCGCTTGCCTGCTCTTCCTTCTCGTTGTACGCCGCCATCAGCTCGTTCATGAGCTTCTCGCGCAGGGTTTCTTCGTACAGGTGATCGTCTTCGTCGAGCCATTGCTGGATCGGTAGCTTCACCCCGAAATCGCTGGCCAACGCCGCTTCCAGGCCTGCCACGTCCCACTGCTCTGGCAGCGATTGCGGCGGGATGTGCTGGGCAACGGTAGCGTCGAGCACTTCCTGACGGAAGTCAGCGATGGTGTCACCGATATTGTCAGCTGCCAGCAGGCTGTTACGCATGTGGTAGATAACTTTACGTTGCTCGTTGGCCACGTCGTCGAATTCAAGCAGTTGCTTACGAATGTCGAAGTTGCGGCCCTCGACCTTGCGTTGGGCTTTTTCGATGGCATTGGTAACCATGCGATGCTCGATGGCCTCGCCCGATTGCATGCCCAGGGCCTTCATGAAGTTCTTCACCCGATCAGAAGCGAAGATGCGCATCAGGCTGTCTTCCAGCGACAGGTAGAAACGGCTGGAACCCGGGTCACCCTGACGGCCGGCACGACCACGCAGTTGGTTGTCGATACGACGGGACTCGTGACGCTCGGAAGCGATCACATGTAGGCCACCCGACTCGATCACCTGCTGGTGACGCTTCTGCCAGTCGGCCTTGACCTGTGCGATCTGCTCCGGCGTCGGGTTCTCCATTGCTGCGACTTCCACTTCCCAGTTACCGCCCAGGAGGATGTCGGTACCACGACCAGCCATGTTGGTCGCGATAGTCAGTGCACCCGGGCGACCGGCCTGGGCGATGATCTCGGCTTCTTTCTCGTGGTACTTGGCGTTCAGTACCTTGTGATCGATGCCTTCCTTCTGGAGCAGGTTGGACATGTGCTCGGAAGTTTCGATGGTAGCAGTACCTACCAGCACCGGGCGCCCCTGGGCCATGCTTTCCTTGATGTCGGCAATGATTGCGGCGTACTTCTCTTCCGCAGTCAGGTACACCAGGTCGTTGTAGTCCTTACGCGCCAACGGCTTGTTCGGCGGAATGACCATCACGTTGAGGTTGTAGATCTGGGCGAACTCGAAGGCCTCGGTATCAGCTGTACCGGTCATACCGGACAACTTGTTGTAGAGACGGAAGTAGTTCTGGAAGGTGGTCGAAGCCAGGGTCTGGCTTTCCGCCTGAATGTTCAGGTTTTCCTTCGCTTCGATCGCCTGGTGCAGGCCTTCGGACAAGCGACGACCCGGCATGGTACGACCGGTGTGCTCGTCGATCAGCAGGATCTGGCCGTCCTGGACGATGTACTCGACGTTGCGATGGAACAACTTGTGTGCGCGCAGGCCGGCATAGACATGCGTCAACAGGCCCAGGTTGTGCGCCGAGTAGAGGCTCTCGCCTTCGGCCAGTAGACCGACTTGAGCGAGCATCTCTTCGATGAACTGGTGGCCCGCTTCGTTGAGTTCAACCTGACGGCTCTTCTCATCGATCTTGTAATGGCCTTCCTGGGTAACTTCGCCCTCGACTTCCTCGATGTGCTGCTTGAGGCGCGGGATCAGCTTGTTGATTTCGACGTACATCTTGGAGCTGTCTTCGGCCTGGCCGGAGATGATCAGCGGGGTCCGCGCTTCGTCGATCAGGATGGAGTCGACTTCGTCGATCACGGCGAAATTCAGCTCGCGCTGGAATTTCTCTTCCATGCTGAACGCCATGTTGTCGCGCAGGTAGTCGAAACCGAATTCGTTGTTGGTGCCGTAAGTGATATCGGCAGCATAGGCAGCGCGCTTCTCTTCCGGCGGCTGGAACGGCGTGACGACGCCAACAGTCAGACCGAGGAATTCATACAGTGGGCGCATCCAGTTGGCGTCACGGCGTGCCAGGTAGTCGTTGACCGTAACCACGTGCACGCCCTTGCCGGACAATGCGTTGAGGTATACGCCCAGGGTTGCGACCAAGGTCTTGCCTTCACCGGTACGCATTTCTGCGATAGTGCCTTCGTGCAAAGCCATGCCGCCGATCAGCTGGACATCGAAGTGGCGCATGCCCATGACCCGCTTGCCGGCCTCACGCGCGACAGCGAAGGCCTCTGGCAGCAATTGGTCCAGGGTCTCGCCTTTGGCCAGGCGCTCTTTGAACTCTGCGGTTTTTCCACGCAGTTGTTCATCGGAGAGGGCCACCATCTTCTCTTCGAAGGCATTGACGGACTGCACCGCCTTGAGCAGGCGCTTGACCTCACGCTCGTTCTTGCTTCCAAAAAGTTTTTTTAACAAAGGCGCAAACATATCGACAGGATCTTCCACACATAGGGATGGAGGGCGGCCCCGTGAGTCGCCCGTGCAGCCCTTATGGCCGCATGCGAACGAGCATTCTACCCGGAAACGACGGTGAGGAAAGTGGCGGATTTCCACAATGCTGGCACAGCGCTTTGACGGGGCTTTTTTACAATAAGGCCTTTTTTCACAACTTCAACCCATCAGCCACATGAAGTTTTGTCGCAGGCACCCGGTCGAGGCGCAAGACGGGGGATCTGATAAGATGCCGGTACTGTAACTTCAGGTGTCCCTTCATGGCTTTTCGTCCCCTGCCGGCCCGCGCGCCCGCCGCTTTACTACGCGAAGCCCGGCCACTCAAAGCCTTGTTCAACCAGGCCCAGCGCCTGGCGCACTTGCAGCAACTGCTAGACAGCCAGCTGCAGCCCGCTGCGCGCGAACATTGCCATATCGCTTCATGGCGCGAAGGTACGCTGCTGCTGATCGTTACCGATGGCCATTGGGCCACTCGCTTGCGCTACCAGCAAAAGCGCTTGCAACGCCAGTTACAGACGCTCGATGTATTCGCTAGCCTGACGCGGATAGTGTTCAAGGTTCAGCCGCCGACCACCCAGAGCCGGGCAGCTACGCACACGGCCGATCTTTCCACGCGCGCCGCCGAAAGCATTCAAGCCACCGCTGACGGCATCAGTGATCCAAAGCTGCGCGCAGCCCTGGAGCGCCTGGCCAGCCATGCGCGGGACAAGGACGCCTGAGGCACGGCGCAGGAGCAGGATGACCCGCAATAGTAAAAAAGGTTCTTCACGAAACCCCGGGGAGTATGATCTTGGGGCTGGGCTTTGAGGCTGCGAGCTTATCCATTCAATGCGGCGCCGCTGTTGGCCCCTTCCGCCCTTACGGCGGGTCCCTTTTGTCTTGGCAAAAGGAACCAAAACCGTGTGTCCCTGCATCCGGCCCTGCGCTGCGCTCCGGGTCCCTTCGCTCCGGCATTGCTCCCGTCGGGACCGCACCGAAGGGCCGTCCTGGCCCTACGGTGCTCGCAGGCCATCCATGGCCTGCGCCCGACTACGCAATACCTACACTCAGCCTACTGAAGGGACGATCCAGGGTGTCTGGGCTGGCGATGTACGAAGAGCCAGATCAAAAGCAAAAGCTGCACACCAGCACCTCGCTGTTGCCGTTGCCGTTGCCGTTGCCGCTGCTGTGCTTCTACCTACACAAATCGTGCAGACGCCACAAATCGTCCCTTCAGTAGGCCGAATGGAACCCTTGCGTAGTGGGGCGACGGCCATGGATGGCCGGCGAGTGCCGCAGGGCCAGGACGGCCCTTCGGCGCGGTCCCCGCGGGAGCAAGGGTGGAATGAGGGAACCCGGAGCGCAGCGTAGGGCCGGATGCAGGGACAGGGGGTTTTGCCCACTTTTGCCCCGACAAAAGTGGGTCGCCGTAAAGGCGAAACCAGCCAGTGGTGCCACTGCATCAAATGGATATGCCCATCGACACTCGAGCCCCATTTGGTAATCACCCGCGGTGCGCATTGAATGGATAAGCACGCAGCCTCGAACCCCTACCAACCTAACCAGCGGGTGTAGTTCCCGGAATGCCATGAAGATAAAAAAAAAGGCCACCCGAAGGTGGCCTGATTCACTAGAGAGAGTGTTCGAACTTACACTGCCGCAACTGGACGCATGTAAGAGATCGGTGCCGTACTGGCATCTTCGAAGGTCACCACTTCCCAGGCATCTGTTTCCTCGATCAGCTTGCGCAGCAGCTGGTTGTTCAGCGCGTGTCCGGACTTGTAGCCCTTGAACTCGCCGATCAGGCTGTTGCCCAGCAGGTAGAGGTCGCCGATGGCGTCGAGGATCTTGTGCTTGACGAATTCGTCTTCATAACGAAGGCCGTCTTCATTGAGCACGCCGTCCTTGTCGACCACGATGGCATTTTCCACACTGCCGCCGAGCGCGAGGTTGTGCTTGCGCAGGTACTCGATATCGCTCATGAACCCGAAGGTCCGGGCGCGACTGACTTCCTTCACGAATGAGGTGCTGGAAAAGTCCACGCTGGCACTTTGAGTTCTGTTACGGAACACCGGGTGATCGAAATCGATCTCGAAACTCACTTTGAATCCGTCGAATGGCAGGAAAGTGGCGCGTTTGTCGCCGTCTTCCACTGTTACTTCGCGCAGGATACGAATGAATTTCTTGGCTGCGTCCTGTTCTTCCAGGCCGGCAGATTGAATCAGGAATACAAAGGGTCCAGCGCTACCGTCCATAATCGGCACTTCGGACGCGGAGAGCTCGACGTAGGCGTTATCGATGCCCAGGCCAGCCATGGCCGAGAGCAAGTGCTCAACCGTGTCTACCTTGGTATCACCGTTTACCAATGTCGTGGACATTGTGGTCTCGCCGACATTCGCCGCGCGGGCAGGAATTTCCACCACGGGGTCGAGATCGGCACGGCGAAATACGATGCCGGTATCCACAGGAGCAGGTTTGAGGGTCAGGTAAACCTTTTCCCCAGAGTGCAGGCCGACACCTGTGGCACGGATAATATTCTTCAGGGTGCGTTGTTTAATCATGGCATTGGCCGCTTCAGCGCAAATTGCGAACTGGTATCAACAAAGGCTGAGGATAATACCAGACCCGGCCTTTGCTGAATACCAATCACCCTTATACCCCTGATAAATTTCATTAATCAGCCTGACGACGCAGGAAAGCTGGAATATCCAGGTAATCCAGATCGTCTTGCGGATTGAGCTTGGCAGCAGCGGCTGCACCGGCATGCGCCTGGTTGCGCATCACGGTCGGGCGCTCCAGGTCACGGTAGTTGACCGACGATTGTTCCTGACGAACCGGCGCCGGAGCAGCAGTCTGCATGGCAGCGGTTTGCAGGGTATTGTCGATGACCTTGACCGGCTTCTCGATTTTCGCACCCAGCCCCGTGGCGACCACGGTTACGTGCAGCTCATCGCGCATGTCCGGATCGATAACGGTACCGACCTTGACCATGGCGTGATCGGAAGCGAAGGCTTCGATGATGCTACCAACGTCCGAGTATTCACCCAACGACAGGTCAGGACCTGCAGTGATGTTGACCAGGATGCCGCGAGCGCCCTGCAGGTTGACGTCTTCGAGCAGCGGGTTGCGGATGGCCGCTTCCGTCGCTTCACGCGCACGGTTAGGACCGCTGGCGCAGCCAGTGCCCATCATCGCCATGCCCATTTCGCTCATCACGGTACGGACGTCAGCGAAGTCGACGTTGATCATGCCTGGGCGCTTGATGATGTCGGAGATACCGCGAACGGCACCCGCCAGTACGTCGTCAGCCTTGGCAAAAGCGGACAGCAGGCTTGCGTCCTTGCCCAGGATGGTCAGCAGCTTCTCGTTCGGAATGGTGATCAGCGAGTCAACGCTGTCTGCCAGTGCACGGATGCCTTCATCGGCAATCTGCATGCGCTTGCGGCCTTCGAACGGGAACGGACGGGTCACCACCGCAACGGTGAGAATACCCAGTTCCTTGGCCACTTCGGCGATGATCGGCGCAGCACCGGTACCGGTACCGCCGCCCATGCCAGTGGTGATGAACACCATGTTGGTGCCCTGCAGTACTTCGGCGATGCGCTCACGGTCTTCCAGCGCGGCCTGACGACCGACTTCCGGATTAGCACCAGCACCAAGTCCCTTGGTGACACCAGTACCCAGTTGCAAAATGGTGCGCGCGCCGATGTTTTTCAGCGCTTGAGCATCAGTGTTGGCGCAGATGAACTCAACGCCTTCGATGCTGCTCTTGACCATGTGATTGACGGCGTTGCCACCGCCGCCACCGACACCGATCACTTTGATGACCGGGCTTTGCGGGACGTTGTCTACGAGCTCGAACATTTTCCCTCTCCTTACAGTTCTCTAGTTTTTGCGCCTACTACTACTGCTTTGAAACTTTAAAAGTTGCCTTTGACCCAGCGTGTAAAACGTTCCAACGCTGGTGCCTTTGGTTCATCGCCATAGTTGTTGCTGCTGGTACCGGTAAGGCTCACGCCGTCGGACTGCTTTTGCAGGCCGTAGGTCAGTAGGCCCACACCAGTGGAATAAATCGGGTTGCGCACCACGTCGCTCAGACCCCGAACGCTATGCGGCACGCCCAGGCGCACCGGCATGTGGAAAATTTCTTCGGCCAGTTCCACCGCACCTTCCATCTTCGCGGTGCCGCCGGTCAGAACGATGCCCGCAGGCACCAGGTCTTCGTAGCCGCTACGACGCAGTTCGGCCTGGATCAGGGTGAAAAGCTCGTCGTAACGCGGCTCGACCACTTCGGCCAGCGCCTGGCGCGAAAGCTCGCGCGGCGGACGGTCACCGACGCTCGGCACCTTGATGGTTTCACCGGCACCGGCCAGCTTGGCCAGCGCGCAGGCATAACGGATTTTGATCTCTTCGGCGTACTGGGTTGGCGTACGCAGCGCCATTGCGATGTCGTTGGTCACCTGGTCGCCGGCAATCGGGATCACAGCGGTGTGACGAATCGCGCCTTCGGTGAAGATGGCGATGTCAGTGGTACCGCCACCGATATCCACCAGGCACACGCCCAGTTCTTTCTCGTCATCGGTCAGCACCGAATAGGCCGAAGCCAGTTGTTCGAGAATGATGTCGTCGATTTCCAGGCCACAGCGGCGCACACACTTTTCAATGTTCTGCGCGGCATTAACGGCACAGGTGACGACGTGGACCTTGGCTTCCAAGCGCACACCCGACATCCCCAGCGGCTCGCGCACGCCTTCCTGGTTGTCGATCACGTAGTCCTGCGGCAGGGTGTGCAGAACTCGCTGATCGGCAGGAATGGCCACGGCCTGGGCGGCGTCAAGGACACGCTCAAGGTCGGCCGAACTGACTTCACGGTCGCGGATTGCAACGATGCCGTGAGAGTTCAGGCTGCGGATGTGGTTACCGGCAACACCAACGAACGCCGAGTGAATTCGGCAGCCCGCCATCAGTTGGGCTTCTTCCACTGCCCGCTGGATCGACTGCACGGTCGACTCGATATTGACGACCACGCCCTTCTTCAGACCACGCGAAGGATGGGTACCGATACCAACGATTTCCAGGGTGCCGTCAGCCGCGACTTCGCCTACCAGCGCCACCACCTTGGAGGTGCCGATATCCAGCCCGACGATCATTTTGCCGCTATGCGCATTTGCCATGGTCCTGCCTCTCTCTAATTCTTCGCAACGGCGGGTTGGGCCGTCGTCGGTGCAATCGGTTCCCGCCAGCCAACAGCAAGGCCATTGGCATAACGCAGATCGATGCGGGCGATGTTCGTGATCTGTTCTTTTAGTGTCTTGTCGTAAATGGCAATGAAACGGCGCATTTTTTCTACCAGATGATCGCGCCCCAACAGCAGTTCGACCCCGGGTCCGGCGCTACCGGCGCCAGTGGTCAGGAACCAACTGCCGCGTTCGCGCACTTCCAGCCGGGCAATCGAAAAGCCCATCGGCCGCAACATCTGGCTCAGTACCTGATATTGCTGCATCACTTGTTGCTGCGCCCGCTGCGGCCCGACCAGCTGCGGCAGGTGCTCATAGTTGGCAAGTTCGCGCGGCGTGAAGGCCTGGCCCTGGTTATTGAGCAAGGCCTCTTCACCCCAACGCGCTACCGGCAACTGTTCTTCCAGGCGAATCACCACCTCGTCGGGCCACACCCGGCGTACCTCGGCATGGGCGATCCAGGGCATCTTTTCCAGCTCTGCACGCATGCTGGTCAGGTCGACAGTGAAAAAGCTCGCCGCCACATACGGGGCGATTCGCTGTTGCACAGCCTGCTGACTGATGTAGCTGAGGTCCCCCTGCACGGCGATCTTGGTGATCGGCCGGTCGGCATACGGCATCAGGCGCTGCGCACCCTCATAAGCACCGAAACCTGCGGCGACCAGCAATACCGGCCACAGCAGCCGCTTGAAGATGCTGAAATTGGCCTTTGGCAGGCGCGCCGACAGTGGCTCCTTGGCCACCATCCGGCTGGCACCACGCGGCACCGGCTTGCTGCGGCCGGTGGCGGGTTGCTGATGACGTAACATCGCGCCTTGCATGGGCTTAACCTCGCGCCTCTACGCTGGCCGCCAGGATCGCCAGCACCAATTGCTGGAAGTCCAGACCGGCCGCACGTGCCGCCATGGGGACCAGGCTGTGATCTGTCATGCCTGGTGCGGTGTTCACTTCGAGCAGCCAGAAACGCCCCTGCTCGTCCTGCATGACGTCCAGCCGTCCCCAGCCAGCAATACCAACGGCATCACAGGCGCGGGCGGTCAGGTCGATCAGTTCTTGTTCCTTTTCCGCGCTCAGGCCACAAGGAATCCGGTACTGGGTATCGGAAGCCAGGTACTTGGCGTCGTAGTCGTAAAAGGTGTGTGGCGTACCCAACGCGATGGGCGGCAATACCTGCCCACGCAGGGTCGCGATCGTGAACTCCGGACCTTGAATCCATTGTTCAACCAACACTTGCGAGTCGTAGGTGGCGGCGTCTTTCCAAGCGGCGATCAATGTCTCGACGCTGGTCACTTTCGCCATACCGATACTGGAACCTTCATGGGCCGGTTTGACGATCAAAGGGAAGCCCAGTTCCGTGCCCGCAGAAATACAGTCAGCTTCGCTGCTCAGTACTGCATGGCGTGGGGTGGGAATACCCAGGCTCTGCCAAACCTGCTTGGTGCGCAGTTTGTCCATCGCCAATGCCGAAGCGAGGATTCCGCTACCGGTGTAGGGAATACCCAGGCACTCGAGCAAGCCCTGCATGCTGCCGTCTTCACCGCCTCGGCCGTGAAGAATGATGAAGGCGCGATCGATCTTTTCGTTCTGCAGACGGCTGAGCAGGTCGTCACCGACATCAATGGCAACTACATCGACGCCAGCGCTGGTCAGCGCTTCGATCACGGCGGCGCCGGACTTGAGCGAAACCTCACGCTCGGCGCTCTTGCCACCATAAAGAACAGCCACGCGACCGAAGTCTTTCACCGCGAGGGTCGAATGCAGTTTGTCGTATGCGTTAGCAGTCATTTCGACTTCCCCTGACTGGCAACAGCACCAGCGAACAACGGACTTTTAAGAAGTTGCGGAGCCAGGCCACCGATATCACCGGCGCCTTGGCACAGCAGGATGTCGCCCGCACGCAGCAGCGGCTTGACCAGCGGCGCCAACTCGACGCCACGCTCGATATAGATAGGGTCGAGCTGGCCGCGCTGACGGATGCTATGGCACAACTGACGGCTGTCGGCACCGGGAATCGGCTCTTCGCCGGCCGGGTAGACTTCCATCAGCAGCAACACGTTGGCATCAGCCAGAACCTGGACGAAATCGTCATACAGGTCTCGGGTACGGCTGAAACGGTGCGGCTGGTAAACCATCACCAGGCGCCGCTCCGGCCAGCCACCGCGTACAGCCTTGATCACTGCGGCAACTTCGGTCGGGTGGTGACCGTAGTCATCGACCAGCATCACGCTGCCACCGTCCACCGGCAGATCGCCGTAGACCTGGAAGCGTCGCCCTACCCCTTGGAACCCGGACAGCCCTTGAACAATGGCCTCATCACTGATGCCTTCGTCAGTGGCAATGGCGATGGTCGCCAGGGCGTTGAGCACATTGTGGTTGCCCGGCATGTTGACCGACACATCCAACGGCTCGCGGTCACGGCGCAGCACGGTGAAGTGGGTCTGCATGCCCGACTGACGCACATTGATGGCACGCACGTCGGCTTCTTCGCTGAAGCCGTAGGTAACTGCCGGGCGCTTGACCAGCGGCAGAATTTCGCGCACCACCGAATCGTCCAGGCACATCACTGCCAGACCGTAGAACGGCAGGTTGTGGAGAAACTCGACAAATGTTTTCTTGAGCTTGTTGAAGTCACCTTCATAGGTCGCCATGTGATCGGCGTCGATGTTGGTAACCACGGCCACCAGCGGCTGCAGGTGCAGGAAGCTGGCATCGCTCTCGTCGGCTTCGGCAATCAGATAACGGCTGGTGCCGAGCTGGGCATTGGTACCCGCTGCATTCAGGCGACCACCGATAACAAATGTCGGGTCCAGGCCGCCAGCGGCAAATACCGAAGCCAGCAGGCTGGTAGTGGTGGTCTTGCCGTGGGTACCGGCGACGGCGATGCCGTGACGGTAACGCATCAGCTCGGCCAGCATTTCGGCACGCGGTACGACCGGGATACGCCGTTCAAGTGCAGTGGCGACTTCCGGGTTGGCCGGATTGATGGCACTGGAAACGACCAGTACATCGGCACTGGCAGCGTTCTCGGCGCGGTGGCCGATGAAAATCTGGGCACCAAAGGACTCCAGGCGCTCGGTGACCGCCGAGGTCTTGAGGTCCGAACCCGATACCTGGTAACCCAGGTTCAGCAATACTTCCGCGATACCGCACATACCCACGCCGCCGATACCGACGAAGTGGATGCGACGAATACGGCGCATTTCTGGGTGAGGCATGGCTTTTTGCGCTTCAACCATGGGCCACCTCCAGACAGATATCAACCACGGTGCGGGTGGCCGCAGGTTTTGCCAGGCGCCGGGCAGTGGCGGCCATGGTGGAGAGTTTTTCCGGTTGCATCAGCACCTCGTTCAGGCGTTCAGCGAGTTGCGCTGCGCCAGTTGTCGCTTGTGGCATCAGGAAGGCAGCGCCTTCACGGGCCAGATAATGGGCGTTGTGGGTCTGGTGATCGTCGATGGCGTGGGGCAATGGCACCAGCATCGAGGGCAAGCCGGCCGCAGCCAGCTCACTGACGGTCAGCGCGCCTGCGCGGCAGACCACCAGATCGGCCCAGGCGTAAGCCTTGGCCATGTCCTTGATAAACGGCTCTACTTGAGCCTCGACTCCGGCCTCGCGATAACGCTCGGCGGTAATCTGGTCGTGTTGCTTGCCAGCCTGGTGGAACACCTCGGGACGAATGTCCGCGGGCACCTGGGCCAGGGCTTGGGGCAACAGTTTGTTCAGCGGTTCGGCGCCAAGGCTTCCACCCAGCACCAGCAAGCGTGGCCGCCGCGCACCCAAAGGTTCGCGTGCGGTTTCCATGAACAGTTCGCTACGCACCGGATTGCCGGTGGTACGCAATTTTTCCGAAGCAGCAAAGGTTCCAGGAAAAGCTTCGCAGACTCGGCCGGCCAACGGCACCAGCAACCGATTGGCGGTACCGGCACGGGCATTCTGCTCGTGAACCACGACAGGCACGCCGCACAGCCGGGCGGCGACGCCGCCAGGGCCGGTCACATAGCCGCCAAAACCGATCACGCACACCGGCCTGAGCTGACGAATGATGCGTCGGGCCTGCAGCACCGCCTTGACCAGGGTGAACGGCGCCTTGAGCAAGGACAACTTGCCCTTGCCACGCAGGCCGGTGACCTGGATCAGGTGCAGTTGCAACCCTGCCTGAGGAACCAACTCGTTCTCGATACCACGGGGAGTACCGAGCCAATGCACGGTATAACCGCGCGCTTGAAATTCGCGGGCGCAAGCCAGGGCCGGGAACACATGGCCCCCAGTGCCTCCCGCCATGATCAGAATATTTTTGCCGTCAGCGGCCATGATTCGGCTCCTCGGCAAAGTCACTTTCATCAAATTCGTGCTCTTCACTGCCCAGGTGGGTTCGACTCTCCCACTCGATCCGCAGTAACAGCCCAACACAGGCGCAACAGATCACCAACGAGCTACCGCCATAACTGAGGAACGGCAAGGTCAGCCCCTTGGTCGGCAGCAAACCAACGTTCACGCCGATGTTGATCAAGAACTGACCAATCCACAGGAACGCCAAGCCAAAGGCCATATAGGCAGCGAAGTACTGCTTGGCTTTTTCAGCCCACAGCCCGATGTACAAAGCGCGCACGGTTACGAATACAAACAGCGCAACGGTAACCAGCGAACCAACGACGCCCAGCTCTTCAGCCAGCACCGAAAACACAAAGTCTGTGTGTGCTTCAGGCAGGTAGAACTGCTTCTGCACGCTGTTACCAAGACCGACGCCAAGCCATTCGCCACGGCCAAAAGCGATCAACGCCTGGGTCAACTGATAGCCCGAACCGAACTGGTCGGACCAGGGGTCGGTAAAGGTGATCAAACGTGCCATCCGGTAAGGCTGGGCCTGGACCAGGACAAACACTGCCCCCACCGCCAGCACCACCATCAAGCTGAAACGGAACAATCCGACACCGCCGAGGAACAGCATCGCCGCAGCCGCGCCCATCATCACCACGGTGGCGCCGAAGTCCGGCTCCATCAGCAGCAGGCCCGCCATTGGTAGCAACACGATGAACGGCTTGAAGAAGCCCATCCAGCTTTCGCGCACCTCGGTTTGACGGCGTACCAGGTAACCGGCCAGGTAGATCACCACAAAGACCTTGGCGATTTCCGACGGCTGTACGTTGAAGAAACTGAAACCGATCCAGCGCATCGAACCGTTCACTTCTCGACCAATGCCAGGCACCAATACCAGCACCAGCAGTGCGAAAGCGCCGACCAGCATGGTGAAGCCCATCTTCTGCCAGGTGGCAATCGGCACCATCATGGTAACGATGCAGGCGAAAACTCCGATGGCCACGTAAACAAGGTGGCGGAACATGTGATAAAGCGGGTTGCCCGACTGCGCAGCAGCCACTTCCGAAGAAGCGGAGGTGATCATCACCAGGCCAAGGCCAAGCAGCGCCAGGCAACCGGCGAGCATGGCGAAATCGAGATCGATACCACGACCGCTGATCAGCGGTGACGGATAGGGCTTGATCATGCCGAAGATCATGCCAGCCCTCCTACGGCCTGGGCGAACAGGCGCCCACGCTCTTCGAAGTTCTTGAACATGTCGAGGCTGGCGCATGCCGGCGAAAGCAGCACAGCATCACCCGGTTGAGCCAGTTCGGCCGATCGTTGCACAGCTTCATCCAGCGTCTTGACTCGGATCAGCGGCACGTCGTCACCCAGCGCCTGGGCCAGCAGTTCGGCGTCACGCCCGAGCAGCACCACGGCACGGCAGTGAGCGGCTACAGGCGCTCGAAGCGCACTGAAGTCGGCGCCTTTGCCGTCGCCGCCGGCAACCAGCACCAGCTTGCCGTCGATATCTGCGCCCAGACCTTCAATGGCTGCCAGCGCGGCACCGACGTTGGTGGCTTTGGAGTCGTCGTACCAGCTCACGCCTTGGCGCTCCCGCAGCCATTGGCAGCGATGAGCAAGGCCGGCGAAGCTGCGCAGGCTCGCCAGCATGGCATCGAACGGCAAGCCCACGGCATGACCCAGGGCCAGTGCCGCCAGGGCATTGGACTGGTTATGTGCACCGCGAATCTTCAGTTCACGCACCGGCATCAGGTTCTGGAACTCGAATGCCAGGTATTTCTCGCCGTTCTCTTCACGCAGGCCGAACGCCTTGAAATCAGGCGTATTCAAACCAAAGGTCCAGCAAGGTTGGCCTTCGGTCAGTAGCGGACGGCTCAGGGCATCCTGGCGGTTGACCACTACTTGCCGGGCGCCACGAAAAATCCGGTGTTTGGCCAGATGGTAGGCCGGCAGACCGCTGTAGCGGTCCATGTGGTCTTCGCTGACATTGAGCACCGTGGCGACTTCAGCGTTGAGTTGATCGGTGGTTTCCAGCTGGAAACTCGACAGCTCCATCACGTACAACTCGACGTCGTCGCTGAGCAGGTCCAGCGCTGGGGTACCCAGGTTGCCACCGACCGCCACACGTTTGCCCGCGGCAACCGCCATTTCGCCAACCAGGGTCGTCACCGTGCTTTTGGCATTGGAACCGCTGATCGCGATGATCGGCGCCTTGGCGTTGCGCGCAAACAGTTCAATGTCGCCGGACAGCTTCACGCCACGGGCAGCCGCTTGCTGCAGCGCCGGGGTAGCCAGGGCCAGGCCTGGGCTGACATAGAGCTCGTCGGCGCGGCAGAGAAAGTCTACATCCAGTTCACCGCAGCGTACTTCCACCTGCGGGTAATCCCGGCGCAGGGTTTCCAGTTCCGGTGGTTGCTCACGGGTGTCGGCGACCGCAAAGGCAATGCCCCGGTTCGCCAGGAAGCGAACCAGGGACATGCCGCTCTTGCCGAGGCCGACAACGATGCGGAAGTGGTCAGAAGCGATCAGTGACACGCGTTTCTACCTCAGTTTCAGGGTGGCAAGGCCGATCAGCACCAGAATCACGGTGATAATCCAGAAACGGACGATCACCCGAGGCTCGGGCCAACCCTTGAGTTCAAAGTGGTGATGGATCGGGGCCATGCGAAACACACGCTTGCCGGTCAACTTGAAGGAGGCCACCTGGATCACCACCGAAAGGGTTTCCATGACGAACACACCGCCCATGATGAACAGCACGATTTCCTGACGCACGATGACGGCGATAGTGCCCAGCGCCGCGCCCAGTGCCAAAGCACCTACGTCGCCCATGAACACCTGCGCGGGGTAGGTGTTGAACCACAGAAAGCCCAGGCCGGCACCGATCAGCGCGCCGCAGAAGACAATCAGCTCACCCGCACCCGGCACATAGGGAATCAACAGGTATTCAGCGAATTTCACGTTACCTGACAGGTAGCAGAAGATCCCCAGGGCGCCGCCAACCATGACCGTTGGCATGATTGCCAGGCCATCGAGGCCATCGGTAAGGTTCACCGCATTGCTCGAACCTACAATTACGAAATACGTCAGCACCACGAAGCCGATACCCAGCGGGATGGTGACATCTTTGAGCATCGGCACGATCAGTGTGGTTTCGACACTGCTTGGAGCCGTCGTATAAAGAAAGATCGCTGCACCCAGGCCAAACACCGACTGCCAGAAATACTTCCAGCGGCTCGGTAGGCCGCGCGAGTTTTTCTCGATGACCTTGCGGTAATCGTCGACCCAGCCAATCGCACCGAACAACAGGGTGACAATCAGCACGACCCAGACATAACGGTTGGTCAGATCGGCCCACAGCAAGGTGCTGATGCCGATGGCCGAGAGAATCAGCGCACCGCCCATGGTCGGGGTGCCGGACTTGGACAGGTGGGATTGCGGACCGTCGTTACGAACCGCTTGACCGATCTGGCGAATCTGCAGGGTACGAATCATCCAAGGGCCCAACCATAGGGCCAGCGACAACGCGGTCAGTACACCCAGGATCCCGCGCAAGGACAGGTACTGAAAGACCGCGAAGCCTTTGTAGAACTGTTGCAGATACTCAGCCAGCAGTAGCAGCATTAATGTTTCTCCCCGCTGGAACCGCACAAAGCCACCACGACGTTCTCCATCGCAGCGCTGCGCGAACCCTTGATCAAAATAGTGGTATTAGTGGCCTGTTCGGCGCGAACTGCGTCGATCAGGTCAGCTTGAGTAGCGAAATGTCGGGCATCGGTGCCGAACGCTGCTACTGCATGAGCCATGTTCAGGCCCACCGCATAGAGTGCCGAAACCTTGTCTTTGGCGTACTCGCCTACCTGCCGATGCCCTTCCTCAGCCCATTGGCCTAATTCGCCGATATCCCCGAGCACCAGAACGGTGCGGCCGGAAAAGCCGGCGAGTATATCAACGGCAGCGCACATAGAGGTGGGGTTTGCGTTATAGGTGTCATCGATCACGCGTACGCCGTTGGCAGCCATCTGCACCACAGTGCGGCCCTTGACCGGCTGCACATTGTTCAAGCCCTGGACGATACCGTTCAGCGTCAGACCAAAGGCATGCGCGGCGGCGGCGGCAGCCAGTGCGTTGGCAACGTTGTGGGTTCCCAACAGATTGAGCTGAACGCGTGCCACGCCTAGTGGGCTATGCAGATCGAAAGACGGGCAACCGCGTTCATCCTGAGCGAGATTCGCGGCATGAAAATCCGCGCTGGCGTTGTTCAAGGCGAAGGACAGTACGCGACGATTCCCGGTGCGTTGCTTCCAGATGCCGAACGCCTTGTCATCAAGGTTCAATACCGCCACGCCATCCTGGCCCAGACCTTCGAGGATTTCTCCCTTGGCTTCGACAATTTTCTCCGGACCACCGAACTCGCCCACATGAGCGGTTCCGGCGTTGTTGATCAGGGCTACCTGCGGCTTGGTCAAGCCCACGGTGTAGGCGATCTCGCCAATACGCGAAGCGCCCAACTCAATCACTGCCGCCGTATGTTCCGCGGCAATTTCGAGCAGCGTCAACGGGGCGCCGAGGTCATTGTTGAGGTTGCCACGGGTGGCCAGGACCGGACCGCGGGTGCGCAGAATGCTGGCGAGCATTTCTTTGACCGTGGTCTTGCCACTGGAGCCGGTAATCGCGGCGACAGGTTTGTCGAATGCACTACGGTTCAGTGCGCCCAATTGACCCAGGGCCAGACGGCAGTCGGCAACCAGCAATTGCGGCAGACTGCTGCCGGGCACTTCACGCTCGACCAGAGCAGCAACGGCGCCCTTGGCCTGCACTTCATTAAGATAGTCATGACCGTCAAAGCGCGGTCCTGCCAGCGCAACGAACAGTTGCCCGGCAACGATTGCGCGACTGTCGATGCTGACGCCGGTAAAGGTCGCATCGGCACTGACCAGACGGCCCTGCAGGGACGTGGTCAGTTGGCTGAGGGTCAAGGGCTTAAGCATTGGCTGCCCCCCATGCGGCGAGCGCCTTCTCGGCCTCGACCAGGTCGGAAAAGTCGTGACGCTGGCCGTTGATTTCCTGATAGTCCTCATGTCCTTTGCCGGCCAGGACGATGACATCGTCAACGCCGGCGCTGGCAATGAATTGAGCAATGGCTGCGCCACGACCGGCAACGAACTCGACGGTTTCAGCCTTGGCAAAGCCAGGACGAATGTCGGTAAAAATCTGCTGCGGATCTTCGCTACGAGGGTTGTCGTCGGTCACCAGCACACGATCAGCCAGACGTTCGGCAACCTCAGCCATCAACGGACGCTTGCCGCGATCACGGTCGCCACCGCAACCGAACAGGCAGAGCAATTGGCCTTTGACGTGTGGACGCAGGGCTTGAAGTACCTGCTCCAGGGCATCCGGGGTATGCGCATAGTCAACCACTACCAGCGGCTTGCTACCACCACCCAGGCGCTGCATGCGGCCAATCGGCCCCTCCAACTTGGGAGTGACCTGGAGGATTTCATCCAACGCATAATCGAGCGCCAGCAAGGTTCCAACCGCTGCCAGCATGTTACTCAGGTTAAAGCGACCAAGCAGACGGCTGCGCAGCGTGCGCTCACCCTGCGCGGTGACAATGACCGCACGTACACCGTCATCGTCGAAATGCGCTTCGCGGCAGTACAACGAAGCGGCGCTATCTTTCAAGCTGTAGCTGATCAGTCGCGATCCGACGTGTTCACGGGCCAGGCGACGACCAAAATCATCATCCAGGTTGACCACTCGGCAACGCAGGTCAGGCCAGGCGAACAAACGCGCCTTGGCATTTTCATAAGCCTGCATGCTGCCATGGTAATCGAGGTGATCGCGAGACAGGTTGGTCATCACCGCAATATCGAATGCCAGGGCCGCAACCCGACCTTGCTCCAGGGCGTGGGAGGAAACCTCCATCGCAACGGCTTTCGCCCCAGCTTTCTTCAGATCGTTAAGAGTCGCCTGCACGGCAATCGGATCCGGGGTGGTCAATCGGCCGCTTTGCAGCTCGCCGTAAAAACCGGTACCCAGCGTGCCGATCAGGCCGCAGCGCTGACCCAGGGCGTCCAGTGCCTGAGCTACCAGTTGGGTAACGCTGGTCTTGCCGTTGGTACCGGTGACACCCACCAGATTGAGCTGACGGCTCGGCTCGCCATAAAAACGCCCAGCGATATCCGACAACTGGGCAATCAGGCCCTTGACCGGAATCAGCGGCGCATCAGTGATCGGCAGCACCGTGGCGTTTTCAGCTTCATAGGCCACTGCTGCCGCACCGCGCTTGAGCGCATCGGCAATATGCTCGCGACCATCGACCAGGGCGCCTGGCACAGCCAGGAACAGATCGCCTGGACGAATGTTACGGCTGTCCAGCGTCAGCTCACGAATCAATGGATCGCGACTGGCCTGGGCGAAAAGTTTGCTCAATGGCATCGTCATTAACCGCGCCCTCCCTTGGCGGGCGCAGCATCGACCTGCTGCTGTGGAATTGCCGCCGGCAGGTTGTCCGGCGGAATGTTCATCAGGCGCAACGTGCCGGACATGACTTTGCTGAATACCGGGGCCGAAACCAGGCCACCGAAGTAACCGCCCTTGCTGGGCTCGTCGATGACCACGACCACGGCATAGCGTGGATCGCTCATCGGCCCGAAGCCGGCGAACAGCGAACGATAGGAGTTCTCGGTGTAGCCTTTGGAGCCGATGGTGGCCTTACGCGCCGTACCACTCTTGCCCCCTACGTGATAGAACGGCACCTGGGCACGGAACACGCCACGCGGCGCTTCGATTACCTGCTGGACCATGCCCTGGATGGTCTTGGCCACTTCCACCGGCACCACTTGCGTGGACTCCGGGGTCTTGTCGACCTTGAGGATGCTCAACGGCACCATTTTGCCGTCGTTGGCCAGTGCGGCGTAGGCGTGCACCAACTGCAGCGCCGTCACCGACAGACCGTAGCCGTAGGACAAGGTTGCGGTTTCGGCTTTGCGCCACTCACGATGGTTCGGCAAGTTACCGACCCGCTCACCCGGGAAGCCCAGGCCGGTGTACTGGCCCAGCCCCAACTGCGACATCACCCGATAGATCGATTCGCCACCAATATCGAAGGCGATCTTGCTCATGCCGACGTTACTGGAATTGATCAGAATGCCGGTCAGGTCGAGGATCGGGCCCTCGCTCCGCGATACGTCACGAATGGTGTAGCGGCCGAGCTGCAAGGTACCTGGATACACTTCAACCTTGTCGGTCGGCTTCCAGCGTCCGCTCTGCAACGCAGCACTCATGGACAACGGTTTTACCGTGGAGCCAGGCTCGAACACGTCGATGATCGCCCGGTTGCGCATGGCTGCCGGGAACATGCTGCGGCGGTTGTTCGGGTTGTAGGTGGGCTGGTTGACCATCGCCAGCACTTCACCCGTCTTCACATCCAGAATCACCAGGCTGCCGGCCTTGGCTTCCTGCTCGGCAATTGCATTGCGCAGTTCGCGGGTGGCCAGGTACTGCAGGCGCAGGTCGATGGACAACGCCAAGGTCTTTCCGGCCTTGGCGTTTTTGGTAACTTGAATGTCTTTGATCAGCCGGCCGCGCCGGTCCTTGATCACTTGCCGCTTGCCGGGCACGCCGGCCAGCCACTCATCGTAGGCCAACTCGACCCCTTCGCGGCCATGATCATCGAGGTCGGTAAAACCGACCATGTGTGCGGCGACATCGCCAGCCGGGTAGAAACGACGAAATTCCTCGATGCCATAGACACCAGGAACTTTCAGATCAAGCACCAACTGGCCCTGCTCCGGCGTCAGCCCCCGAACCAGGTAGATGAACTCTTTATTGGCCTGTTGCTCCAGCCGCTGGGCCAACTGTTGCGGGCTCTGTTTGAGCGCGGCCGCCAGGGCTGGCCAACGCTCTTTGGACGCCTGCATTTCCTTGGGGTTGGCCCACAAGGTGGTGACTGGAGTACTGACCGCCAGCGGTTCGCCATTGCGGTCAGTGATTAGACCGCGGTGCGCAGGAATCGGGATATGACGCAGGCTGCGCGCGTCGCCCTGCCCCTTGAGGAAGTCACGATCGACGACCTGCAGGTCGATAATACGCCAGGCAATCGCGCCGACCATGACTGCCAGCAATGCGATGACTACGCGAAAGCGCCACGGGTAGAGTGCCCCTTCCAACTTCATCATGGCGCCACCATCCGCACTTCGTTGGCGGCCGGGATGCGCATCTGCAACTGTTCGCTAGCCAGGTTTTCAATGCGGCTATGCGCCGTCCAGGTGCTTTGCTCAAGGATCAACCGACCCCACTCAGCCTGAGCCTTGTCTCGCTCGCTGAGTTCGCCATACAGCGTGTTGAGTAACTGACGATTCCAGTGCGCGCTGTACGACACCGCCACCGAAGAAACGAGCACGGCAATAAACAGCAGAAGCATCAGGAAGCTTCCGCCTGGCAAAGGCTTGGCGAACAAGCGACTCACCGCAGCTTCTCGGCAACGCGCATCACAGCGCTGCGCGAACGAGGGTTGGCTTTGAGCTCGGCTTCGGAGGCAAACTGCGCTTTGCCGTGCACTTTGATTCGAGGCTCGAAATGCTTGTGCTGCACGGGCAGGTTGCGCGGCAGATTGTCGGCCTCGCCCTTGACCAGCTTGCGCATGAACAGCTTGACGATACGGTCTTCCAGGGAGTGGAAGCTGATCACCACCAGGCGACCACCCACTTCCAGTGCCTCGAGCGCCGCTTCAAGGCCTGTCTCAAGATCACCCAATTCATTGTTGACATGGATGCGCAACCCCTGGAAAGCACGGGTTGCAGGATTCTTACCTTTTTCCCAGGCAGGGTTGGCCACTTTCAGCACTTCGGCAAGGTCAGCCGTGCGCGTAAACGGCTGGAGCTCCCGACGCTCCACTACCGCACGAGCCATGCGCCCAGAAAAGCGCTCTTCGCCGTATTCCTTGAATACACGGGCGATTTCCTCGACCGGCGCGGTCGCGATGAACTCGGCGGCACTGATGCCGCGGCTCGGATCCATACGCATGTCCAGCGGACCGTCATTGAGAAAGCTGAAACCGCGCTCAGGATCATCAAGCTGAGGCGAGGAGACGCCCAGGTCCATCAGTACACCGCTTACCTTCCCGGCCAGACCGCGCTGCGCGACCTCATCAGCCAGCTCGGCAAAACTACGCTGCACAATGACAAAGCGGCCGTCTTCGGCCGCCAGCGCTTGCCCGGTGGCAATCGCTTGAGGATCTTTGTCAAAACCGAGCAACCTTCCTTGCGGCCCGAGCTTGCTGAGTATCAGCCGGCTATGCCCGCCACGACCAAAGGTGCCATCCAGATAGCAGCCATCGGCGCGTACGGCGAGAGCCTCGACGGCTTCGTCAAGCAGTACGGTGATGTGGTTAAAGCCGCTATCTATAGTCACAGGATCAAATCACGCAGTTCTTCAGGCATGGCGCCCGGTTGTTGAATAGCTGCAAGATCGGCTGCCGAAACTGCGTTCCAGGCATCCTCATCCCACAGTTGAAATTTGTTCAGTTGCCCCACCAGCATCGCTTTCTTGTCGAGCTTGGCGTATTCGCGCAAACGCGGAGGCACCAGGAAACGACCACTGCCATCAAGCTCCAGATCCACCGCATTACCGATCAGCAAACGCTGCAGGCGACGGTTCTCTTCTCGCAATGACGGCAAGGCGCGCAACTTGGCTTCAATCAGCTCCCACTCATCGAGGGGATACACACACAAGCAAGGATCAACAGCGTCGATGGTCACGATCAATTGCCCGGAACTACGCGAATCGAGCTCGTCACGGTACCGGCTCGGCATTGCGAGACGGCCCTTAGCGTCGAGGTTGATGGCGTTGGCTCCGCGAAACACGGCTGCGATTCCCCACTTGTTAGCTTTATTGTGATCAGAAAACCCACTTCATGCCACTTTCTGCCACTTGCGCACACTATAGGAATCCGCCTACCACACCGTCAAGGCGCGCCTACAAGGAAATCCCTTACAGATCGGAGATTTAGCGCGTTACAAGAAGATGAAGGTACAAAATGGGGAGTTTTCTGACAGAGAAAATCAAATTCACTTAGGCACATAGCGTGCAAAGTTAAAGTGATTTATTAAGAGTAAGATTTTTTTGGTATTACTGAGACACATCTGCTATCGATTCAAGCAGGGGAGGAAGAGGTGGAGAGTCGATCTGTAAGCCGGGTTCTGTCGAGGACAGTCATTCCTCTACGACGGCCATCACTGGACGTCTTTAGCAACCTACCCGGTTCCAACGCGGGCCGCGCCATATGGAACCCTATTTGGTCTTGCTCCGAGTGGGGTTTACCTAGCCACGAACTGTTGCCAGTCGTGCGGTGCGCTCTTACCGCACCTTTTCACCCTTACCGGCACCGAAGTGCTTAGGCGGTTATTTTCTGTGGCACTTTCCGTAGGCTCACGCCCCCCAGGTGTTACCTGGCACTCCGCCCTATGGAGCCCGGACTTTCCTCCCCCCTCTTTTGCGGAACAAAAGAAGGCAGCGACTGTCCGATCGACTCTCCGCCGCAAAGGTTAACGGCTGAGACGCCCAAGAACAAGCGATAAAACAAATAGTAGCATCAAGCCATCAACTGTCTTTTTGTTTTTCCAGGGCCACCTGATACAGCACGTTCTTGCGCACACCAGTGATTTCCGCCGCCAGGGCCGCCGCACGCTTGAGTGGCATCTCTGCCAACAACAGGTCCAGCACACGCATCGCCTCACTACTGACGGCCTGCTCCTCTTGCGCAGCGATCCAGCCGGCGACCAGCACCACGCACTCGCCGCGCTGCTGGTTGCTGTCTGCCTCGACAAAGGCCCGCAGCTCACCCAGCGGCAAGCCCTTGAGGGTTTCGAACGTCTTGGTCAACTCACGCGCGAGCAAGGCGGGACGCTCGGCGCCAAATACCTCCTCCATATCCTGCAGGCACTCAAGGATACGATGCGGCGCCTCGTAAAAGATCAGGGTGCGCGGCTCTTCCTTGACCTGGGTCAGACGCGCCCGGCGCCCCACTGCCTTGGCAGGCAAAAAACCTTCGAAAATGAAGCGATCCGATGGCAGGCCCGCCGCCGACAACGCCGCAATCAGTGCGCAGGCGCCAGGTACCGGCACCACCGCGATACCCGCTGCACGCGCCTGACGCACCAGGTGATAACCCGGATCAGAAATCAGCGGAGTGCCGGCATCGGAGATCAATGCCACGCTATCTCCAGCCAGCAAACGAGTCAGGAAGCGATTCCCCTCGTCACGCTCGTTGTGCTCATGGCAGGCCGCCAGCGGCGTATTGATGCCAAAGTGTTGCAACAATCGAATGGAGTGACGCGTGTCCTCGGCTGCAATCAACGCGACGCTACCGAGTATTTTCAGCGCTCGCGCACTCATGTCATCCAGGTTGCCGATGGGCGTGGCTACCACGTAAAGCGTGCCAGCAGTGGAAAGGGAAGCCCCTGGAGCATCAGTCACAACACACACCTGTCGTCTTGAACAAAGCGCCATTGTAGCCCGACTGACGGCAACAATGCGTAACCTGCGCGGCCTGCACATCACCCGTGACGACCTATATTGAAGGATTAACACCAGCAACATCGCGCCCCGGCCAACGCTTGGGTACAATTGCCAGTTAATTTGATCGAGTAACAGGACCATTACATGATCGCTTGCCTGCGGCTGCTCACAGCCCTTTGCCTCGCCGCCCTGCTGGCAGCCTGCGCCAGTTCGCCCTCGTCGAGCCTCGGCGAACTGCCACGCACCCCGGACGCCAGCATCGAGCAACTGCTTGAACAGGCCGCCACCAACAAGAATCCGGACGAGGCAGCCCTGCTGCGCCTGAGCGCCGCTGACCTTGCGTACCGGCAAAAAGACAACGTGCGTGCCGCGCGAATCCTCGAGCAGGTGCCGGTTGATCAACTCAAACCAGCGCAGCAAATCTTCGCCAGCACACTGAGCGCTGAGCTGGCCATGAGCCGCAACCAGCCCAAGGCTGCCCTGACTGCCCTGAGCCACCCAAGTCTGGCACGCCTGGGCGAGTTGCCCGACGAACAACAACGACGCACCCGCAGCGTGCAGGCCAGCGTCCTGGAAGCCAACGGCCAGACCCTCGCCGCCGCCCAGGCACGCGTCGACCTGGCACCGCTGCTCAGCGGTGATGTAGCCAGCGCCAACAACGACGCCATCTGGAATCTGGTCGCCGCCCTGCCCAGCGATCAATTGCAGACTGCCAGCACTGGCACCGGCACGCTCGCCGGCTGGACCAGCCTGGCCCTGGCAGTAAAAAATGCCGGCACGCTGGAGCAGCAGCAAGCAGCCATCGACAACTGGCGCAAACAGAACCCAGATCACCCAGCCGCCGTGCAATTGCCCCTGCCGCTGGTCAAGCTCAAGGAGCTGGCTAGCCAGCCACTGACCAAGATCGCCCTGCTGCTGCCACAAGAAGGCCAATTGGCCGGCGTGGCCCGTGCCCTGCGTGATGGCTTCATGGCTGCGCACTTCCAGGCTCAACAAGCCGGACAGAAGCCACCAGCAATCGAGGTATTCGACAGCTCGCGCCTGACCTCTCTGGATGACTTCTACCGTCAGGCCCAGGCAGCCGGCGCCCAATTGGTCGTAGGCCCGCTGGAAAAAAACCTGGTCAAGCAACTCGCGGCGCGCCCACAGTTGCCGATCACCACGCTTGCCTTGAACTACAGCGAAGCTGGCCAAACCGGCCCGGCCCAGTTGTTCCAGTTCGGCCTGGCCGCCGAAGACGAAGCCCGCGAAGTATCCCGCCGGGCTCGAGCCGACGGCATGGTTCGCGCTGTTGCCCTGGTACCTCGTGGCGAATGGGGTGACCGCGTCCTCAAGGCATTCCGCCAAGATTGGGAGGCCAACGGCGGCACCCTGCTGGCTGCCGAGCATATCGGTCAACCTGTGGAGCTTGCCCAGCAAATTGCAGATCTGTTCCAACTACGCCAGAGCGAAGGCCGCGCAAAAAGCCTGCAGAGCACTGTTGGCGGCAATGTTTCGGCCCAGCCTTCGCGCCGCCAGGACATCGACTTCCTGTTCCTAGCCGCGACCCCACAGCAAGGCCAGCAAATCAAGCCGACCCTGAACTTCCAGTACGCCGGTGACGTTCCGGTCTACGCCACCTCGCATCTGTACAGCGCCAGCGGTGACGTGAACCAGTACAACGACCTGAACGGTGTGCGCTTCTGCGAAACCCCTTGGCTGCTCGATACCAACAACAGCCTGCGCCAGCAGGTCGTCACGCAGTGGCCGCAAGCCGCCGGCAGCCTCGGCCGCCTGTACGCCATGGGCATCGACGCCTACAGCCTGGCGCCACGCCTGGGCCAACTCAAAGCACTGCCGGATAACCGTATCGAGGGCCTTTCCGGCAGCCTGAGCATGAACCCCAACCAGCGCATCGAGCGTCAGCTGCCATGGGCCGAGTTTTCCGGCGGACAAATCAAACGCCTGCCCGACACCCCACACTGATGCCTCACAATTCACGCCAACAAGCAGGTCAGGCCGCCGAGCGACACGCCCTTGAGTACCTTCAAGGGCAAGGCCTGAGCCTGCTGGCGCAAAACTGGCGATGCAAACGTGGCGAGCTTGATCTGGTCATGCTCGACAGCGATACAGTAGTATTCGTCGAAGTTCGCTATCGGATGCACGCGGACTTTGGCGGTGCGCTCGGCAGTATCGACGGGCGCAAGCAGGACAAACTGGTGCTAGCCGCCGAGTCTTTTCTGCACAAGGAAACCCAGTGGGCCAACTCCCCCTGCCGTTTCGATGTGATCGCCGTGCAAGGCAGAGGCCACTCGGGCCAAGCATTTCAATGGCTGAAGAACGCCTTCGAATGCTGAGCCCGCCCTGACCCAGCACGTTTACCCCCACAACTTTTTTGCTCTTTGCTTCGCGGGCCGCACAGTCATGTGCCGGGATCTTTTGTGTAGTGTCCCGACACGCCCGACCAGCCGCCCTACTTAAGGTCTTACTGATGGACATGCAATCCCGAATTCGCCAGCTTTTCCAGGCCAGCATCAACACCAAGCAACAGGCGATGGAAGTCCTTGCACCACACATCGAGCAAGCCAGTCAGGTGATGGTCAACGCCCTGCTCAACGAGGGCAAGATGCTCGCCTGTGGCAACGGCGGTTCGGCCGGCGATGCGCAGCACTTTTCCTCCGAGCTGCTCAACCGCTTCGAACGCGAGCGCCCAAGCCTGCCGGCGATTGCGTTGACCACCGACAGCTCAACCATCACCTCGATTGCCAACGACTACAGCTACAACGAAATCTTCTCCAAGCAGATTCGCGCCCTCGGCCAGCCAGGTGACGTTCTGCTGGCGATTTCGACCAGCGGTAACTCGGCGAACATTATTCAAGCGATCCAGGCCGCACATGATCGCGAAATGATTGTCGTAGCTCTGACCGGACGCGATGGTGGCGGCATGGCCTCGTTGCTGCTGCCTGAAGACGTCGAGATTCGCGTTCCGGCCAACGTCACTGCACGCATCCAAGAAGTCCACCTGCTGGCGATCCACTGCCTTTGCGATCTGATCGACAGCCAATTGTTCGGGAGTGAAGAATGACCCCTAACCGCCTCGGCCTGATGGCCCTGACCTTGTGCCTGAGCCTGACTGGCTGCAGCTCGGTCCTTACCGCCACTCGCGATACGCCGATCGAGGACGATCGCGGCACCCGCACCTTCGGCAGCAAGATCGACGACTCGCTGATCGAAACCAAGGTGGCGGTTAACGTTGCCAAGGCCAGCCCTGACCTGGACAAGAACTCGCACATCGTTGTCAGCAGCTTCAACGGCATTGTTCTGCTTGCTGGGCAAACGCCACGCGCCGACCTCAAGAGCCTCGCCGAGCAGGCTGCAGGCCAGGTCCAGCGGGTGAAAAAGGTTCACAACGAACTGCAGGTGCTGCCACCCTCCTCGTTGCTGGCGCGCAATAACGATGCTTGGCTGACCACCAAGATCAAGACTCAGATGCTTACTGACAGCAACATTCCCGGCTCACGCATCAAGGTCATTACCGAGAACGGCATCGTCTACATGCTCGGCCTACTGACCCAACAGGAAGCCACTCGTGCCACCAACCTGGTGCAGGGCGTGTCGGGCGTGCAGAAAATCGTCAAGCTGTTCGAATACATCGACTAACCACCGCGGCCTGCACGCGCAGGCCATCGCGGTTTTATTCGCGAAGGATCGCGCGACGATCCCATTTTTCTCTACACCTACCTTAGGAAGACCCCATGAAAAACGGCCTGCTGTCGACCCTACTGATCGGCGCTTTCGCTACCTTGGCCGGCTGCTCCAGTCCCAGCCTCATCACCCTCAATGATGGACGCGAGTTCCAGGCCGTGGACGCTCCACGCTACGAGCGCAGCTCCGGCTTTTACGAGTTCGAGCAACTGGATGGCAAAGTGACCCGCGTCAACAAGGACCAGGTCCGCACCATCTCGGACCTGTAAGCAGGCAGACAGAAAAAAGGCGATCCATGTGGATCGCCTTTTTTTTACTTCACAACCTTCAGACTAGGACGCCCGCTTGGCCGCGGCGGCTGACCACCTGCAGGTGGGCCATCGTCATCCGGCTCGACCGTGTCATCGTCGTCTTCATCTTCGTCAAGCAATGGTGGCTCAAGCTCGAAGACCATGCCCTGACCGTTCTCACGAGCATAAATACCGAGGATCGCACCCGCAGGCACGAACAGCGTATGGGCAACACCGCCAAAACGCCCCTCGAAGCTCACAGCGTCGTTATCCATGTGCAGATGACGTACGGCACTGGGTGAGATGTTCAAAACGATCTGACCATCACTGGCGAAGCTCTGGGGCACTTGTACTGCCGGGTACTCGGCATTGACAAGCATATGCGGGGTGCAGTCGTTGTCCACGATCCACTCATAGAGTGCACGTACCAAATAGGGGCGACTGGAGTTCATCGACAGCTCCTTAAAACCTAGCGCATTTCACGTTCAGCAGCGGACAGACTTGCCTGGAAAGCCTCACGGGCAAACTGTCGCTCCATATAATCGAGCAACGGCTTGGCCGGCCGCGGCAGTTCAATTCCCAACACCGGCAAACGCCAGAGTATGGGCAGTAGACAACAATCAACCAGACTTTGCTCCTCACTGAGGAAACAAGGCTTGTCAGCAAACAATGGTGACACACCCGTCAGGCTTTCGCGTAGCTCCTTGCGCGCCTGAGTGCGAGCGGCTTCCTTGCTGCGCGGATCGAGGATCAAATCAACTAACGCGCACCAGTCACGCTGGATGCGATGGATCAACAGGCGACTGTTGGCCCGCGCGACTGGATAGACCGGCAACAGTGGCGGATGCGGGTAACGCTCATCGAGGTATTCCATGACCACGGTTGATTCGTACAGCGCCAGGTCGCGATCGACCAGGGTCGGTACACCGCCATAGGGGTTCACTTCGACCAGCTTGGGCGGCAAGCGTCCGGGATCGACATTGATGATCTCGACGCTGACGCCCTTCTCGGCGAGAACGATGCGCACCCGATGAGAATAATGGTCAGCGGGGTCGGAGTAGCAGGCTAACCGGTTGGTCACGCCCATAGTGGTCCTCCTCGCAGATGAAATTATAGAAGCTACAAATGCAAACGCGCCCTGCGGGAACCTCCGTTATCCAGAGGCCCCCCAGGGCGCGTTCAACTACCAGAAACTACTGCGTGATCAGTGCACGTCCTTCCAGTATTCGCGCTTGAGCAAGTAGGCGAATATGAAGAAGAAGGCCAGGTACAGAAGCACGTAGGTACCGATACGCTGACTTTCCAGTTTGACCGGGTTGGCCGAGTAGGCCAGGAAGGTCACCAGATTCTTGACCTTCTCGTCGAACTGCTCTTCGGTCAGGGTACCGGATTTCGGCTCCACGGTCAGCTGGTCACATGCTTCATGGGTCAATGGCGAGCCAGTCAACGGATCGAACTGCTTCTTGCCATCGACTACGGTTTGCACCTGCTTGCAGCCAATTACCTGGTTGCCTTGCAGGCCCACCAGAACGTTAGGCATACCAACGTTGGGGAACACTTTGTTGTTCACCCCGTACGGACGCGACTTGTCCTCGTAGAAGCTGCGCAGGTAGCTGTACAGCCAGTCGGTACCACGTACGCGGGCAACCAGGGTCAGGTCAGGCGGCGCGGCGCCAAACCAGGTCTTGGCGTCGTCAGGCTTCATGCCGATCTTCATGTGGTCGCCAATTTTGGCGCCGGTGAATACCAGCTTCTCGAGCATCAGCTCGTGAGGAATACCCAAGTCGTCCGCGACGCGCTCGTAACGCTGGAACTTGGCGCTGTGGCAACCCATGCAATAGTTTGCAAAGGTGCGCGCGCCGTCCTGCATGGCGGCCTTGTCGGTCAGATCGATATCAACCTTGTCCAGTTCCAGACCGTGCTCGGCCGCGAAGGTCAACGAAGGCATCACTGCCAGAATCAATACTGCAAATAGCTTTTTCATCAGCCAGTCACCCTTTCCGGAACCGGTTTGGTCTTCTCAAGCCTGGTGTAGAACGGCATCAGAATGAAGTAGGCGAAATACAGGAAGGTGCATACCTGCGACAACAACGTACGCCCTGGGGTAGGCGCCAATACGCCCAGCACACCGAGGATCACGAACGAAATGCAGAACACCACCAGCCAGGCCTTGCTCATCCAACCCTTGTAGCGCATGGACTTGACCGGACTGCGGTCGAGCCAAGGCAGGACGAACAGCACGGCAATCGCAGCACCCATGGCGATAACGCCGAGGAGCTTGTCCGGAACCGCGCGCAGAATCGCGTAGAACGGTGTGAAGTACCAGACCGGGGCAATGTGCTCAGGGGTCTTGAAGGCGTTGGCCTGTTCGAAGTTAGGTTTCTCCAGGAAGTAACCGCCCATTTCCGGGAAGAAGAACACCACGGCACAGAACACGAACAGGAACACGACCACACCGACAATGTCCTTCACGGTGTAGTACGGATGGAATGGAATGCCATCGAGCGGCACACCGTTCTCGTCCTTGTGCTTCTTGATATCCACGCCGTCAGGGTTGTTCGAACCCACTTCGTGCAGTGCCAGGATGTGCAGCACCACCAGCCCCAGAATGACGATCGGCAGGGCTACAACATGCAAGGCGAAGAAGCGGTTCAGGGTAATACCGGAAATCAGGTAGTCACCACGGATCCACTGAGTCAGGTCATCGCCGATTACCGGAATCGCACCGAACAACGAGATGATCACCTGGGCGCCCCAGTAGGACATCTGACCCCAAGGCAGCAAGTACCCCATGAAGGCTTCGGCCATCAGCGCCAGGTAGATCAGCATGCCGAATACCCAGACCAGCTCACGAGGCTTCTGGTACGAGCCGTACAGCAGGCCGCGGAACATGTGCAGATAAACGACGATGAAGAACGCGGAAGCGCCGGTGGAGTGCAGGTAGCGCAGGATCCAGCCGTACTCGACGTCACGCATGATGTATTCGACCGAGGCAAATGCCTCTTCGGCCGAAGGCGTAAAGCTCATGGTCAGCCAGACGCCAGTGACGATCTGGTTAACCAGCACCAGCAGTGCCAGGGAGCCGAAAAAATAGAAGAAGTTGAAGTTCTTCGGAGCGTAATACTTGCTGAGATGGTCTTCCCACATCTTGGTCGCGGGGAAGCGGGCGTCAACCCAATCCATGAACTTACTCATCACGCGTTCTCCTGATCGACGCCGACAACGATGATGTCGTCCGACTCATACGAGTGCGGCGGCACTGGCAGATTGAGCGGCGCCGGCTGGGACTTGTAGACGCGGCCAGCCAGGTCGTAGTGGGAACCGTGGCATGGGCAGAAGTAACCGCCGACCCATTTGGGCCCCAGATCGACCGGAGCGACCTCGGGACGGAAGGTTGGCGAGCAGCCCAAGTGAGTGCACAGACCGACCAGCACCAGGATTTCCGGCTTGATGGCGCGGTTTTCCGGGTTGACATAGGTAGGTTGAACCGATGCCTTGGATTCAGGATCGGAGAGGTCACCAGCGATCTTCTTGAGGTTACCAAGGATCTCTTCGGTGCGGCGGACGATGAAGACCGGCTGACCGCGCCACTCAGCAATCATCTGCTGGCCTGGTTCAACCTTGGCGATATTGACCTTCACCGGTGCACCTGCGGCTTTCGCCTTGGCACTGGGGAACCATGACCCCACAAACGGGACCGCAGCCCCCACCGCTCCTGCAGCACCCACCACGGATGTGGCTGCTACGAGGAAGCGACGCCGGCCTGCATTGACGCCGTCATTGCTCATTCAGTCCTCTCCCATCAGCTTTATGGCCTGTTACAACAGGCATCTACTAAGTAATTTCTGAACTGCTAAAAATTTGCCGCATGGTAATGAAAAGACCCTTCTCTGACAAGGTGATTAGCCCGGTTCCAAGGCGCAATCCCTTGTAGCTCTTGACTTGCGTCTATGCGGCAAGTTGTCACAGTAAAGACCAACATACTTATTCAAGACATAAAAAAAGCCCGGTTCCACCAGGAACCGGGCTTTTTTTGAACGCCGAAGCGAATTAACGCTTGGAGTACTGAGGACGCTTACGTGCTTTACGCAGACCCACTTTCTTACGCTCAACTTCACGAGCGTCACGGGTAACGAAGCCAGCTTTGCGCAGAGCGCTACGCAGGGTTTCGTCGTAGTCCATCAGTGCACGGGTGATACCGTGACGGATTGCACCGGCCTGGCCGCTGACACCACCACCGATAACGGTGACGTAGATGTCGAACTTTTCGGTGGTCTCGGTCAGTTCCAGCGGCTGGCGTACTACCATGCGCGCGGTTTCACGACCGAAGAACACGTCCAGAGAACGGTTGTTGATGGAGATGTTACCGGTACCTGGACGCAGGAAAACGCGAGCGGTTGCGGTCTTGCGACGGCCAGTGCCGTAATTTTGAGTCGCCGACATAATGAACTATTCCGTTAAATCTTCAGTTCTTGGGGCTGCTGAGCAGTATGAGGGTGGGTAGCGCCCGCATAGACTTTCAGCTTACGGTACATGTCGCGACCCAGTGGGTTTTTAGGCAGCATGCCTTTAACCGCGGTCTCGATCACGCGCTCTGGGGCCTTGGCGATCAACTTCTCGAAGTTGATTTCCTTGATACCGCCCGGGAAGCCGGAGTGGGAGTAGTACATTTTGTCCGAAGCTTTGGCGCCAGTAACACGGATCTGCTCGGCGTTGATGACAACGATGTAATCGCCGGTGTCAACGTGAGGAGTGTATTCTGGTTTGTGCTTGCCACGCAGACGGCTAGCGATTTCGGTAGCCAGACGACCCAGGGTCTGACCAGCGGCGTCAACTACGAACCAGTCGCGCTTTACTGTTTCCGGTTTAGCAGTAAAAGTTTTCATTCTTTATAGCCTCAGGGGCCGCCCAGCGAAAATAAGACGGCAGATCTTACTGGATAGTGCGTACCTTGACAAGACAAGGACACAGCCGCACACGGACGCTATCGGGGGCTCGGGTCAGCGCGTCCAATATTCGGCAGGGTTCTTCTGTGAGCGGGGCATCACTCCCACACGCAGAGAGGGGCTGAATTATCCAGATTGCGGAAAAAATTTCAACCTGCTTTTATGCTTCTTTTATCAGGGAGAAGCCGATGGACTACCGCCAACTGGGTCGTACCGACCTCAATGTCAGCGCGTTGTGCCTGGGTACCATGACCTGGGGCGAGCAGAATGATCAGGCCCAAGCCTTTCTCCAGATCGAACGCGCCAAGGCGGCCGGCATCAATTTCATCGATACTGCCGAGATGTATCCGGTGCCACCGCGCCCAGAGACCTGCACCGCAACCGAGCGCTTCATCGGTAACTGGTTCAAGACGCATGGCGATCGCGCCGACTGGATCCTGGCGAGCAAGGTCGCCGGCCCCGGCAACGGCATCAGCCATATCCGTGATGGTCAGCTCAAGCACAACCGCCAGCATATCGTTGCGGCCCTGGACGCCAGCCTCAAGCGCCTGCAAACCGACTGGATCGACCTGTATCAATTGCACTGGCCGGAGCGCAGCACCAACTTCTTCGGCAAGCTGGGTTACCAGCACTTGCCACAGGATCACTTCACCCCGCTGGAAGAAACCCTGGAAGTGCTCGACGAGCAGGTAAAAGCCGGCAAGATCCGCCACATTGGCCTGTCCAACGAAACGCCATGGGGCACCATGAAGTTTCTGCAACTGGCCGAGAGCCGTGGCTGGAGCCGTGCGGTGTCGATACAAAACCCCTACAACCTGCTCAACCGCAGTTTCGAAATAGGCCTGGCGGAAATTGCCATACGCGAGCAATGCGGCTTGCTGGCCTACTCGCCACTGGCCTTCGGCATGCTTTCAGGCAAGTACGAGAACGGTGCCCGACCAGCAAACAGCCGCCTGACCCTGTTCAGTCGCTTTTCGCGCTACTCCAACCCGCAGACGGTCGCGGCCTGCAGCCGCTACGTGAAGCTTGCGCGTGACCATGGCCTGGACCCGGCGCAAATGGCCCTGGCCTTTGTTACCCGCCAGCCCTTCGTCACCAGCAACATCATTGGCGCGACCACTTTGGAGCAACTGCAAAGCAACCTGGACAGCTTTGCGCTGACGCTTTGCGATGAGTTGCTGGCAGGTATAGAAGCCATTCACCAAGATCATCCCAACCCCGCTCCCTGAGCCGCTTCACAGGTTCCCGTGCCACGCGCGGGAACCGGGGTAGACACAACGGCCAAAAAATAAGACGATCCAGCCGGTGATTGACCACTCTACCCTATAAGAATAACGAAAATGATGTTTACCCAACCTACAACGCCCTTGCGGCGCGTCAGTATCCTGGCCATCGACAACGTCTTCGCGGCGACACTCATGCAAGCCAAGGATTTCTTCCATCTGGCCAGCCTGCGCTATAGCAAGCAATTGGGCCTGGGCCTGCAACCGATGTTCGAAACCCGGCTGGTGAGCCCCGACGGCCTGCCTGCACGTAGTTTCAGTGATGTGCTGATCCCGGTTGACGGCCCGTTGGAACAAGCCGACGTGATCATCCTCCCAGCCTTCTGGGACGATTTCGAAACCCTTTGCCAGCGCTACCCCCAGGTCTTGCCATGGCTGCGCGAACAACACGCCCGTGGCGCCGTGCTCTGCGGTGAAGCGAGTGGTGTGTTCTGGCTGGCCGAGTCCGGCTTGCTCGACGGCAAGGAAGCGACCACCTACTGGCGGTTCTTCAATCAGTTTGCCGAGCGCTTCCCCAAAGTCACCCTGAATCAGGACAAGCACCTGACCGACGCCGACAACCTCTATTGTGCAGGCGGTACGACCTCGGCCTGTGACCTGTACATCTATTTGATAGAGCGATTCTGCGGCGCCAATGTGGCCCAGGCGGTCGCCCGCGACACCCTCTATGAAGTGCAGCGCAACTACACCCCAGGGCGCATCGGCTTCGGCGGACAAAAGCTGCACCAGGACTTGATCATTCTGCAGATCCAGCAATGGCTTGAAGAACACTTCGCCGACAAATTCCGCTTCGAAGACGTCGCGCGCAATCACGGCATGAGCATCCGCAACTTCATGCGCCGCTTCCAGACTGCAACCGGTGATAAACCGCTGCACTATCTGCAACGGCTACGGATCGAAACGGCCAAGGGATTGCTGTCGGGCTCGCGCAAAAGCATCAAGACCATCAGCTACGAAGTGGGCTACGACGACGCGAGCTTCTTTGCGCGACTGTTCAGGCAGCACACCGAACTTTCACCGAACCAGTATCGGCAACAGTTCGTCCAGGAAGCTGGATAACGGCTGCGAGCTTCAAGCTATAAGCGGCATGTAAGAGCAGGCGCCTGGCACAACACGCTCTTACTTGCCGCTTGCAGCTTTAGGGCTTGTGCGCGCGGGAGAGGAATTCGTGGGATTGCATTTCCAGCAGACGGCTAAGGGTACGCTGGAACTCGAAGGTCAGACGACCACCGGTGTACAGGTCCTTGAGCTCTACTTCAGCCGAGATGATCAGCTTGACGTTGCGGTCGTAGAATTCATCGACCATGTTGATGAAGCGGCGGGCGATGTCGTCGGTGGCCACACTCATCTGCTCGACGTCACTGAGCAACACGGCATGGAAAATCTTGCCTAGCTCGATGTAGTCGTTCTGGCTACGGGGGCCATCGCACAATTCACGGAAATCGAACCAGGCCACGTCGTCACAGGTACGCAGTGCGCGAATCTCGCGATTCTCGACGATCAGTACGTCGTTCTCCACCGCCTGGGTGCACTCTGGCGTCAGCGCGCGGAAGCTCTTGCGCAGGCTCTCGTGGGCAGCTTCGTCCAGGGGGAAGTGGAACAGCTCGGCCTGCTCCAGGTGACGCAAGCGATAGTCGACGCCGCTATCGACGTTGACGATTTCGGTGTTCTGCTTGATCAGGGCGATCGCTGGCAGGAAACGCGCACGCTGCAGACCATCCTTGTACAAACCATCCGGCACAATGTTGGAGGTGGCGACCAAGGTCACGCCGTTCTTGAACAGCTCCTCCATCAGGGTGCCAAGGATCATCGCGTCGGTAATGTCGGAAACGAAGAACTCGTCGAAGCAGATCACCCGCGCCTCATCGGCGAAGCGTTTGGCGATAATAGTGAGCGGGTTCTTCTCCCCCTTGAGGGTTTTCATTTCTTCATGCACGCGCTTCATGAAGCGGTGGAAGTGCGTGCGCACTTTCTGCTGGAACGGCAGCGCTTCGAAGAACGTATCGACCAGGTATGTTTTACCGCGCCCTACCCCACCCCAGAAGTACAAGCCTTTGACCGGTGCCTGCTCTTTCTTGCCAAACAACTTGCCGAACACGCCCGGCTTGTTGTTTTGCGCCGCGATCAGATCGTCGTACAGGCGCTGCAAATGACGCACGGCAGTTTCCTGCGCCGCGTCATGGAAGAATTCGGGACGTTTCAGATCTGCTTGGTATCGTTCTAGGGGCGTCATAATTCGTTAGCAAGGTAACAAAAACGGGCCGTCACTGTAGCGACGGCCCTGGAGAATGGCAATCAGACTTGCGTCAGACCGTTCAGTCCTGCTGAGGTTGCAAGGCAGCGCGCAGGCCCTCGATTGCAGCGTCGCGAGCAGCTTCGTCGGCCAGTTGCGGGCCCTCGGCAACACGCTCGCCTTCCAGCCACAGGCTAAAGCCCAGGCCTTCGCTACGCACGTCCAGTTCGCCGCCCTGCTGCAGCTGCTTGCTGACTGCGCCAGCGGTTTTGCCATCGGCGAAATTGCGCGACAGCAGCAGTTGCTCACCGTCGGCTGCCAGCAGACGGAAACGGAAACTGCCATCGTCTTCACGGAAACTGACAAAGCGCGCCGCCTTGACGGCCTTTTTCTTGGTCTGGACAACCCCCAGCTCGATACTGCGGAACGAGCGCAGGCCAACGGCCTCGCGCAGTTGCTCGAGAAATGGTGTGGCAACCTTGCGGGCTTTTTGAGCACCGGCCAGCAGAATATCTTCCAGATCTGCCGGACGGCTGATCAGTTGATGATAACGCTCGCGCGGCTCGCTCAACTGGTTGTCGAGCAGCTGGAACAGGCGTTGCTTGGCTTCACCCCACCCCAGTCCCTGCAACAACTCGCCGCGGAACACCTCGGCTTGGTCCGGCGTTGCGAATGCCTGGAACAACGTGAACAGGTGCGAGTTGTCCGGATCCTTCGCTTCGCCAGGCGCGCGGGAGTCGGTGACGATGCGCGAGATGGCATCCTTCATGTCCTTGGCGCTGGTGAACAAGGGGATGGTGTTGTCGTAGCTCTTGGACATCTTGCGTCCGTCCAGGCCAGGCAACGTCGCCACGCTTTCTTCGATCAGTGCTTCAGGCATGGCAAAGAATTCCTTGCCCTGGCCAAACAGGTGATTGAAGCGCTGGCCGATATCACGCGCCATTTCCACGTGCTGGATCTGGTCGCGACCGACCGGCACTTTGTTGGCGTTGAACATCAGGATGTCGGCAGCCATCAGTACCGGATAGCTGTACAGACCCATGCTGATACCGGCATCCGGGTCTTCACCGTTCTCCAGGTTCTTGTCCACCGACGCCTTGTAGGCGTGTGCGCGATTGAGCAGGCCTTTGGCCGCCACGCAAGTCAGCAACCAGGTCAACTCAGGAATTTCAGGAATGTCGGACTGGCGATAGAAGGTCACGCGTTCCGGGTCAAGGCCACCGGCCAGCCAGGTCGCGGCGATTTCCAGACGCGAGCGCTGAATGCGCTGCGGGTCATCGCACTTGATCAAGGCGTGGTAGTCGGCCAGGAAGTAGAACGAGTCGACACCCGGCTCACGGCTGGCGAGGATCGCCGGGCGGATGGCACCGGCGTAGTTGCCCAGGTGAGGCGTGCCCGTGGTGGTGATACCGGTAAGGATGCGCGTAGTCATGGGTAATCGCTTATCAGGCTTGTTTCAGTTCGAAAGGCGCGGCAACACCAGATCCTTGAGGTCGGTGAGCTTGCCGTGGAAAAAGTGTCCGCATTCTGCCACTTTCAGCAGCTCATGGGGGCGTGGCAGTGCATCGGACCAGGCATAGACGATCTGTGGGTCGATCACTTCGTCGGTTTCTGGCTGTATTACACTCAAGGCGCAGGCCTGTGGTAAGGCGTCGTGATCTTTCAAACGCATCACTGCCGGGGCAACCATGAACAGGTGCTTGAGCGCTGCGCCTTGCGCTTCGAGACGGCCGCCCAGGCTGGCAGCGACAAAACCACCAAAGGAAAAACCCATCAGGGTGAGCGGTAGATCAGGATGCTTTTCCCGCAGCCAGGTTGCTGCGGCCTCGGCATCATCCACTTCGCCACTGCCCATGTCGTGGCTGCCAGCACTGGCACCTACACCCCGGTAGTTGAAACGCAGGGTAATATAGCCGGCATCGCGGGCGGTGCGCTGGAGCATCGACACAACCTTGTTGGTCATGGTTCCGCCCTGAACGGGGTTCGGGTGACACAGCAGCACCACACCTCGGGCGTCGGCAACGTCCAGGTACAAAGCTTCCAATTGACCGACTGGGCCATCGATGAATACGGGGGTTTCGCGGATAAGCAAGGATAAACTCCGTGACCTCGGAAAGGGTCGACTCGTCTAGCTGAATGATTCTGTCTGAGATATTTGCGATCGTTCGCGGTATACAGCGCAGGTCCGAGCCGTTAACGTAAAGCAAAGCCGTTTATAGAGGAAGGACTCGTGGAACTCTCGCTCTTAGTTTGGTTGTTGCCGACCCTGGCCCTCGTCGTGGGCGTTGTCGTTGGTTTCCTGGTCGCGCGCTTGCTGCCCAATGCTGCGCCAAGCAGCACTCAGCGGCAGCTGGATGATATTCAGGAACGTTTCGATAGCTACCAGAATGAGGTGGTTACCCACTTCAACAGCACGGCTGCATTGGTCAAGAAACTGACCCAAAGTTACCAGGAAGTTCAGGACCATCTGGCCGATGGCGCCAACCGCCTGGCCCTGGACGAATTGACCCGTCAGCGTCTGCTGGCCTCTTTGCACTCTGAAGCGGTGCAGGCCCCTCGTGACCGCCTGACCCCACCGAAGGACACTGAAGTACCACGAGACTACGCGCCAAAGGCACCTAACTCGCCGGGCATGCTCGATGAGCACTACGGGCTAAAGCGCAACTAAGCTCAAGCCTCCGACAATGCGTGGGAGCGGAGCAATCCGCTCCCATTTTTTTTGCATCCCCCTTAGCTGTGCCAGGGCGCATCTGCTTCCCGATGACCATAGCGCTCCAGTGCTTGATCCAGCACCCCGCGTTCGATCCCACCCTGGCGTACCAGACTATGCAGACTGGCCAGGACGATACTGAAGCGATCTACTTCGAAAAAGCGCCGTAACTGCTGACGGGTATCGCTGCGTCCAAAACCATCAGTGCCCAAAGTAACGTAGGGAGCCTGTACATATTCGGCAATCAACTGCGGCCAGGCACGCACATAGTCGGTGGCGGCGATGACCGGCGCATTGCCGCGCAGGCAACGTTGCAAATGACTGGTATTTTCAGCGATCTGCCCCAACCGGCTGCTGCGCTCGATACCCCGCGCCTCACGCGCCAGCTCACTGAAGCTGGTGACGCTGAACACCTCACTTTCTACCTGCCAATCAGCAGCCAGCAACTCACTGGCGGCGATCACTTCACGCAGAATCGCGCCTGAACCCAGCAGGCGAACCTGTCCTTTGGCATCGGTCACGCGCTGCTCTAGGTAACGGTACATGCCGCGCAACACCTCTTGATGCACCTGCTCAGGCAGGGACGGCTGTGGATAGTTTTCGTTCATCAGCGCAACGTAATGGAACTCGTCTTGCTGTTCGGTGAGCATGCGCCGCGAGGCATACTCGAGAATCACCGCCAGCTCGCCGGCAAAGCACGGCTCCCAGGCCCGACAGTTGGGCACCATCGAAGCCATGACCAGGCTCGAACCGTCCTGATGCTGCAGCCCTTCGCCGCCCAGGGTCGTACGACCGGCCGTAGCCCCCAGCAACAGGCCGCGGGCACGTTGGTCGGCGGCAGCCCAGATCAGGTCGCCAACACGCTGGAAACCGAACATCGAGTAGTAGATGTACACCGGCAGCATCGGCTCGCCATGCACCGCATAGGAAGTTGCCGCCGCCACCCAGGAGGAAATCGCGCCCGCTTCGGTGATGCCCTCCTCCAGCAATTGTCCGTCCCGGGACTCCTTATAGGACAGCAGAGAGCCAGCATCTTCAGGTTCATAACACTGTCCCTGAGGTGAGTAGATGCCGATCTGGCGGAACAGGCTGGCCATGCCAAAGGTTCGCGCTTCGTCGGCAACGATAGGCACGACCCGCTGCCCCAGTTCGGGCGCCTTGAGCCAGGCACTGAGCATGCGCACAGCCGCCATGGTGGTAGACATTTCCTTGCCTTCGGCCTGCAAAGCGAAGCCACCCATGACCTGCAGCGCAGGCACCGGCACCGCAGGCACGTCACTGCGTCGCGCGGGCAAAGGCCCGCCCAGAGCAGCGCGACGCTCGCGCAAGTAACGCATTTCGGCGCTCTCATCGGCGGGGCGATAAAACTGCAACTGCTCTACCTGGCTGTCACTGAGGGGCAGGTGGAAACGATCACGAAAAGCCAGCAAGGCCTGGATATCAAGCTTCTTGGCTTGGTGCGCGGTCATCCTCGACTCGCCGGCGCTGCTCATGCCATAGCCTTTCTTGGTCTTGGCCAGAATCACGGTTGGCCGCCCCTTGCAGGCCTTGGCCGCGGCAAAAGCTGCATACAGCTTGCGAAAATCATGACCACCACGCTTGAGCGCATTGATCTCATCCGAGCTCATGTGCTCGACCAGTTTCTGCAAGCCAGGGTGTTGATTGAAAAAGTGCTCTAAGTTGTAGGCCCCATCCTTGGCCCCCAGGTTCTGAAACTGTCCATCCGGAGTGGCGGCCAGTTGACGCAGCAACACGTGCTGGGTGTCGCGGGCAAACAGCGCATCCCACTCGGTGCCCCAAAGCACCTTGATCACGTTCCACCCAGCCCCGGTGAACAAGGATTCGAGTTCCTGAATGATCTGCCCGTTGCCGCGCACGGGGCCGTCCAGCCGCTGCAGGTTACAGTTGACTACAAACGTGAGGTTATCCAGTTGCTCGCGGGCAGCCAGGGTCAGGCCAGCGATGGATTCCGGCTCGTCCATTTCACCATCGCCGAACACACCCCAGACATGCCGGGTGCTGGTATCGAGAAGTTGGCGGTGATGCAAATAGCGCATGAATCGCGCCTGGTAGATAGCATTGAGTGGGCCTATGCCCATGGACCCTGTGGGAAATTGCCAGAAGTCGGGCATGAGCCAGGGGTGTGGATATGAACACAAGCCCTTACCCGCCACCTCCTGGCGGTAGTTGGCCAATTGTTCCTCACTCAAGCGACCTTCAAGAAAAGCCCGCGCATAAATTCCAGGCGCCGAATGCGGCTGGAAGAACACCAGGTCGGCACTGCGCCGCTGCGCCCCGGATTCACCTTGAAAGAAATGCTGGAAACCCACTTCGAAGATTTCTGCCGCCGACGCATAACTGGCGATGTGCCCGCCAAGATCGCCATAGGCATGATTGGCCCGCACGACCATAGCCAGAGCGTTCCAGCGCAGGATACTGGTGATGCGCTCATCCATCTCAAGGTCACCTGGATAGGCGCCCTGATGCTCCACCGATATTGTGTTGCGATACGCCGAGAAGGGCTGGGCACCACGCTCCAACCCCAACTCACGGGCGTGCACTTCCAACTGTTCGAGTAAAAAGCGTGCTCGCTCAGGGCCACAGTGCTGCAGGGTCGAATCCAGCGCATCAAGCCACTCGGCAGTCTCGCCGGGGTCACTGTCGGCCTGCGCATCACTGTCACGGCGCTGCACGCCTTCACCGGGTACCAGGCTCATCATTGCCACCATTGCATTGACCTCATCCTTGGCGGTTCAGGCACAGGCCTTCAGGGCCTGCTCGATATCGGCCAGCAGGTCGTCGATATCCTCAAGACCAACCGACAGCCGTACCAGTCCTTCGGAGATGCCGTACTGGGCACGCTCTTGGGCGGTATAGCTGGAGTGAGTCATGCTTGCCGGGTGCTGAGCGAGGGATTCGGCATCGCCAAGGCTCACGGCGCGGCTGAACAGTTGCAGGGCATTCATGAACCGACGTCCGGCATCGATCCCTCCCTTGAGCTCGAACGCGATCATGCCGCCGGGCAAACGCATCTGCCGCTTGGCCAACTCGTATTGCGGGAAGCTGGACAGCCCGGGGTAGTTGATCAGCTCCACGGCGCAATGTGCCTGCAGATACTGCGCGACTGCCTGGGCGTTACTGCAATGGCGCTCCATGCGCAAAGTCAGGGTTTTCATCCCGCGCATCAGCAAGGCTGCATCCTGGGGTGACATCACCGCACCGGTCATGTCCTTGAGACCTTCGAGTCGAACCCGGTCCACCAGTGCCTTGCGCCCGACCACCAGGCCGGCCGTGATGTCGCCATGGCCGCTGAGGTACTTGGTAGCTGAATGCACCACCAGATCGGCACCCAGCTCCAGCGGACGCTGCAGGTACGGTGTGCAGTAGGTGTTATCCACTACTACGGTGATATCGCGCTGGTGGGCAAGCTGCGCCACTGCAGCAATATCGGCCATCTGCATGTTCGGGTTGGCCGGGGTCTCAAAATAAATCACTTTGGTCTGCGCACTGATCGCCGCCTCGACTGCCTGCAGATCCGTCATGTCGACATGTCGGACCTTGACCCCGAACTCGCCGATGCCGTGATGTAAAAAAGCAAAGGTGCAACCATACAAGGTGCGCCCGACCAGCACCTCATCACCGGGGCGAAGCAGGGTCCATAGCGTGGCCGTGATCGCGCCCATGCCCGAGGCCAGTGCCAGCCCCGCCTCTGCCCCTTCCAGAGAAGCCATGCGCTCTTCCAGCAGGGCCAGGGTAGGGTTGGAAATACGCGTATAAAAGTGCCCACCCTGCTCCCCGGCAAAACACGCCGCGCCGTACTCGACGGTAGGAAAGGCGAAGGTGGCGGTCTGGTAGACAGGCGGAACCAAAGACCCCTGATGGGCCAATGGATCGTAGCCGTGATGGATGGCGCGGGTGGCAAAACCTGAGAATTTGGTGGAGCCGCTCATGACAACAGCCTCTTGTGATTTGTTATAAGCTTATGCCACTGAGGTGCTGATTTTTTTCCAAATATGACCACTGCCAAGCAGGGTTATTAACAAAAAAACAATGAATTCAGGCCACGGAGGGCAAATCATGCCTACCGCCATCGACCGTACCGACCGCGCATTACTCGCCGCCTTGCAAGACAACGCCCGACTGACTGTTTCCGAACTGGCCGACAAGGTCGCGCTGACCACCTCGCCCTGTTGGCGGCGGGTCAAACTGCTCGAAGAGAATGGCTACATCACCGGCTATCAAGCCATCCTTTCACCCAAGGCATTGGGCTTTGGCGTAACGGCGTTCGTCAGCATCATGATGGATTCGCACTCCAAGGAGATGGCGCGCGCCTTCGAGCAGCGGCTGATGGAGATTCCAGAAATCGTCGCCTGTCACAACATTTCCGGACGCTATGACTTCCTGCTGGAAATTCTTGCACGGGACCTGGAGTCGTTCGGCGAGTTCGCCAGGGAGGTGCTGCAGACACTGCCGGGAGTGAAGGAGATCTACTCGAGTTTCTCGTTCAAGGCAGTAAAGGAGAAACGGGTGATACCGGTTTCGGAAAAACATATTTGAAAGCCGAAACGAAAGAACGGATCAACTTCATCGCATTATTAATCACTGAACGTCGCGCCTCACGCACAGACCATAATTATCCTACAAGACTATCGGACGGCAAATACACATAGAGCAATTGTGCCGAGAGATAATCTCGTATCTCTCGGCACAAGGAAATCAAGCATGAAGTACATAGTTATAGTCTTTACCGTTACGCTAGCCAGTTGCAGCAACGGAACTTTCTACCTAGCCGACCCATCCCATGAACGACAGTTCAAATGCGATATGGATCCCCACCTACAGATGTGCAATAGGAAATAATTTTAAAAATCCCACTTAAATATTTGAAAATTGAAAAGCTCTTTGTACGGCTTTGGCTTTGGCATTCGTCCTGGCACAAAGCCCCTCCTAGCCCAGCGAACCGCGCCGGTGCGTTGATCATAAATGACTAGATTCCCATCATCAGAAATTACCAAGCAGTTGTTGTACCAAAATGTCTTATCGGTCGTGTGTGTGCTTTCAGCTATCCATAACCTTCCTCTAGCAGGGTCATAGAGAAAGCCAGAATTACTCACGACAAAATGTGATATTTCACGCATTTTCTTTTTCTTTATTGTGAGACTAAATGACTGATTTCCATCTGCAGCCCAAATCGACCTACCATCTTGCTCCACTACTTTCTAGCAACACAGGCCAGAAAGCAGATTCCATGTTTGCCACTCTCCCTGAAGTCAAAAGAGCGTTGGATTACCCTTGCCCATATAACAAAAAACCCCACCGACGTGGGGTTTTTGTTCGTACGCAGTACTTAGATCGCGCCCCGCGTGCGCAGTAACTCCAACACCTGCTTGACGCCCTCTTCCAGACTGACGTTCTGAGTATCGACCACCAGGTCGGCATCCAGTGGCACGTCATACGGGAAGCTTTCGCCCGGGATGTTATCGCCGCCCGCAGCATACAAGCCTTGCGGGTCACGCTCGCGGCAGGCCATCGGTGAGGCCTGGACGTAAACGGTGAGCAAGCGCTCCTTGCCGATCAATGCCTTGGCCTGTTCACGGCCTTCGGCATCCGGGGCAACAAACGCTGCCAGGGTGAGCAAGCCCGCTTCGTTGAACTGACGCGCCACGTGAGCGGCACGACGCCAGTTCTCGGTACGCCCGGCACGGTCCTGTGGCAGACCTTTGTTCAGGTCGTGGCGCAGGTTCTGGCCATCGAGTACATACACGGCACGGCCCATGTCGAACAGCTTGCGCTCCACGGCATACGCCAGGGTGCTCTTGCCTGCGCCCGACAGGCCGCTGAACAGCACGGTGGCCGGTTGCTGGCCGAAGCGCAGGGCGCGTTCGGCGGTGTCGACGTGGGCCAGCTTGCCGTGCTGGCCAACAGTGCCGTGTGGCACCACCGGGGGCGCGATGATCATGCCGGCACCTACAGTGCCGTTGGTCAGGCGGTCGATAACGATAAAGGCGCCCGTGGTGCGGTTGCTGTCGTAGCCATCCAGCGCGATTGGCGCGTCGAGGCTGACCTTGACCTTGCCGATTTCGTTCAACTGCAGGGCGCTGGCCGCGCCCTGCTCCAGGGTGTTCACATCGACCTTGTGGGAAATGCTGGCAATCGAACCCGGCACGTAGCTGGTGGCGCGCTTGATGTCGTATTTCTTGCCCGGCAGCATCGGCTCTTCAGCCATCCATACCAGCATCGCCTCGAACTGGTCGGTCACCGGCGGGACGTTATCGGCATGCACCAGCAGGTCGCCACGGGAGATGTCGATTTCATCTTCCATGGTCAGGGTAACGGCCTGGCCAGGACCGGCGTTCTCCAGTTCACCTTCGAAGGTGACAATGGATTTGACCCGGCTGCTCTTGCCCGATGGCAGCACAACGATTTCGTCCCCCTTGTGCACGACACCACTGGCCAAGGTGCCAGCAAAGCCGCGGAAGTTCAGGTTCGGACGGTTGACGTACTGCACCGGGAAACGCAGATCGGTGAAGTTGCGGTCGGCCGCCACTTCAACGGTTTCGAGGATATCCATCAGCGCAGGGCCGGTGTACCACGGCGAACGCTCGCTGCGGTTGACCACGTTGTCACCCTTGAGCGCCGACATCGGCACGAAGTGCAGGCTGCTCGGGGCCATGTTGATCGCTTCGGCGAACTTCAGGTAGTCGGCCTTGATGCTCTCGAACACATCTTGGTCGAAGCCCTTGAGGTCCATCTTGTTCACTGCCACGACGATGTGCTTGATGCCTAACAGTGAAGCGATGTAGCTGTGACGACGGGTCTGGGTCTGCACGCCGTAGCGGGCATCGACCAGGATGATCGCCAGGTCGCACGTAGACGCACCGGTTGCCATGTTGCGGGTGTACTGCTCGTGGCCCGGTGTATCGGCAATGATGAACTTGCGTTTAGCGGTAGAGAAATAGCGGTAGGCGACATCGATAGTGATGCCCTGCTCACGCTCTGCCTGCAGACCGTCCACCAGCAATGCCAGGTCGATATCGTCACCGGTGGTGCCGACTTTCTTCGAATCGCGAGTAATGGCTTCCAGATGGTCTTCATAGATCATCTTCGAGTCGTGCAGCAGGCGCCCGATCAGGGTGCTCTTGCCGTCATCGACGTTGCCGCAGGTCAGGAAGCGCAGCAGTTCTTTACGTTCGTGCTGGGCCAGGTAAGCGAGGATGTCCTCGCTGATCAATTCGGATTGGTGGCTCATTGCGTTCAAGCTCCGAGTCGTAAGCTTCAAGCGGCAAGCTTGTCGGCATACAACTAGTCAGAAATTTTGTTGATCAACCCGCTTGGCGTTCTTCAGCAATACTTGACGGTATCAACAGCGCGGATGGGATGATCTTTGAAACCAAGATCACCCGCCCTCTCCAAGCATCTGTAGATCGCAACCGTCAACGCCTTGCTTTTCTGCCTTAAAAGTAACCTTGACGTTTTTTATCTTCCATCGAGCCTGCACCATCGTGGTCGATGACTCGGCCCTGGCGCTCGGAAGTGCGCGTCAGGAGCATTTCCTGAATGATGTCGGTCAGGCTCTCGGCCTCGGACTCGACAGCGCCCGTCAACGGGTAGCAGCCAAGGGTGCGGAAACGCACTTTCTTTTTGACGATTCGAGCCTTTTCTTCATCCGAGAGATGCTCGAGGATGCGCTCGTCGTCGATCATGATCAGGGTGCCGTTCTTCTCGATCACTTCACGCTCCGCGGCGAAGTACAGCGGCACGATCGGGATGCCTTCGAGGTAGATGTACTGCCAGATGTCCAGCTCGGTCCAGTTCGACAGCGGGAACACGCGAATCGATTCGCCTTTATTCACTTTGCCGTTGTAGACGTTCCACAGCTCCGGACGCTGGTTCTTCGGATCCCAGCGGTGCTTGCTGTCACGGAACGAGTAGACACGCTCCTTGGCCCGGGACTTTTCTTCGTCGCGGCGCGCGCCACCGAAAGCGGCATCGAAACCGTACTTGTCGAGGGCCTGCTTGAGGCCTTCGGTCTTCATGATGTCGGTGTGCTTGGCACTGCCGTGGGTGAACGGGTTGATGCCCTGGGCAATGCCGTCCGGATTCACGTGAGTGATCAGCTCCAGGCCCATTTCCTCGACCATCTTGTCGCGGAAGCTGTACATCTCCTGGAATTTCCACTGGGTGTCGACGTGCATTACCGGGAACGGCAACTTGCCCGGGAAGAAGGCTTTGCGCGCCAGATGCAGCATCACGGCCGAATCCTTGCCGATCGAGTACAGCATCACCGGGTTATCGAACTCAGCGGCCACCTCACGAATGATGTGGATGCTTTCCGCCTCCAACTGTTTCAAATGCGTCAGTTTGTCGACCATAACTACTCACGGGAAAACGATCTTATGGACGGCCAGCGGGCCGTGTTCGAGCGGGTCACTCTATCACAGCGCCCGATTATATTTAGACGCCCAACTAGATCGAAACAGTATAAGAATATACCCTCCCGTTTTAGCCTCAGATCGGGTTCGGACAGTCGATGAACAGGTGCTCCAGCGCAAAGCGCCGGGCTAAGTATTCACCCAGCGCCTGCACGCCGTAGCGCTCGGTAGCATGATGACCGGCGGCGATGAAGCTGATGCCGTTTTCCCGCGCACTGTGGAACGTCTGCTCGGACGCCTCACCACTGAGATACAGATCGACCCCGGCGGCAATTGCCTGGTCGATATAGCCCTGCCCACCGCCCGTGCACCAGCCCACCCGGCGAATGATGTGCTCGCCCTCGATCAGTAGTGGCTCGCGGCCCATGACCTCTTGGATCTTGCGGGCGAAGTCGCGCGCCGACATCGGTTCGGCCAACGAGCCGACCAGACCGACGACGCGCGGGTTTTCCGGGTCCAACGGGCCTTCGACGGTGATATCGAGCTGGCGCGCCAACTGCACGTTGTTGCCAACCTCGGGGTGCAGGTCCAGGGGCAGGTGATACGACAACAGGCTCAGGTCATTCTTGAGCAGGGTTTTCAAGCGGCGCTGCTTCATGCCGGTGATGCACGGGTTCTCGCCCTTCCAGAAATAACCGTGATGCACCAACACCAGGTCGGCATCGGCTTCGACCGCGGCATCCAGCAAAGCCTGGCTTGCAGTGACACCGCTGACGATGCGGGTGACCTGCGGACGCCCTTCGACCTGCAGGCCATTGGGGCAGTAATCCTGGATTTTTGCACTGCCAAGGTAGCGTTCGGCTTCTTCAACCAGGGTGCTCAGGGCAACAGCCATGAAAAGACTCCTCAATTCAGCAGTTCAGTGCGGCGCAAGGCCCCGTATAATGACCGCCATTATGGGCTGTCACCGGGTTTGGGGAAACCAACGGTGGTTGCCTGGGGGCCATAGGCGATATTCATCGCACATTCATTGATTTAACTGTTTGTGCACATCGTGTGCCGCAGTATCATCGCGCGCTTTCGCTCCCATGCAGTTACAGCGGCCCTCTGCCCTCTCCCAGGATTCGTTAAATGTTCAAGGCTTTGCGTTATTTTGGCTGGCCATTGCTGGTCGGCGTGCTGATCGCCCTGCTGATCATCCAGCGTTTTCCGCAATGGGTCGGCCTTCCCAGCCAGGACGTCAACCTGCAGCAGGCGCCACAAACCACGCGCATCATGCAAGGCCCGGTGTCGTACGCTGATGCCGTGAGCATCGCAGCGCCTGCGGTGGCCAACCTCTACACCACCAAAGTGGTCAACAAGACGGCCCACCCGCTGTTCGAAGACCCGCAGTTCCGCCGTTTCTTCGGTGACAACCTGCCCAAGCAACGACGCTGGGAATCAAGCTTGGGCTCGGCGGTAATCATGAGTCCGGAAGGCTACCTGCTGACCAACAACCATGTAACCTCCGGCGCCGATCAAATCGTGGTAGCGCTCAAGGACGGCCGGGAAACCCTGGCTCGGGTCATCGGCAGCGACCCGGAAACCGATCTCGCCGTGCTCAAGATCGACTTGAAAAACCTGCCATCGATCACCATCGGCCGCTCCGACAATATTCATATCGGTGACGTCGCCCTGGCCATTGGCAACCCTTTCGGCGTGGGCCAGACAGTAACCATGGGCATCATCAGTGCCACTGGCCGTAACCAGTTGGGCCTGAACAACTACGAAGACTTCATTCAGACCGACGCGGCGATCAACCCAGGCAACTCCGGCGGCGCACTGGTCGATGCCAACGGCAACCTGACCGGTATCAACACCGCGATCTTCTCCAAGTCCGGTGGCTCACAAGGCATCGGTTTTGCCATCCCGACCAAACTGGCACTGGAGGTGATGAAGTCAATCATCGAGCACGGCCAGGTAATCCGCGGCTGGCTGGGTATTGAAGTGCAACCACTGAGCCAGGAGCTGGCAGAGTCGTTCGGCATGCAAGGGCGGCCAGGCATTGTGGTCGCGGGAATCTTCCGCGACGGCCCGGCGCAAAAGGCTGGTTTGCAGTTGGGCGATGTGATTCTTAGCATCAACGGCGAACCGGCCGGTGATGGTCGTCGCTCGATGAATCAGGTGGCGAGAATCAAACCCAATGACAGGGTCGCGATCCAAGTGATGCGCAACGGCAAGGAGTTGAAACTCAACGCCGAGATCGGCCTGCGTCCACCGCCAGCACCGGCGACCAAAGAAGAACAGTAACCACCTCCGCCAGGAGCGGGCTTACCCCTCGATGCGATGCAACTGACAGCTCGCAATCGCGGGGCAGGCCCGCCTCCAACGGGGCAGGTTCGGTTAGTGCAGGATCTGGCTGAGGAACAGCTTGGTCCGCTCGTTCTGCGGCCGGTCGAAGAAGTCGTCCGGCGCCGCTTGCTCCACAATCTCGCCCTTGTCCATGAAGATCACCCGGTTCGCCACGGTCCGGGCAAAGCCCATTTCATGGGTCACGCAGAGCATGGTCATGCCATCTTCAGCCAGGCCGACCATGGTATCGAGCACTTCCTTGACCATTTCTGGATCGAGCGCCGAGGTCGGCTCGTCGAACAGCATGATCTTTGGCTTCATGCACAGCGCACGAGCAATCGCCACGCGCTGCTGCTGACCACCGGACAGTTGCCCCGGAAACTTGTTGGCCTGCTCCGGAATCCGCACCCGCTCCAGATAGTGCATGGCAATTTCCTCGGCCTTGCGCTTGGGCAGCTTGCGCACCCACATCGGCGCCAACGTGCAGTTCTGCAGGATGGTCAGGTGCGGGAACAGGTTGAAGTGCTGGAACACCATGCCGACTTCACGGCGAATCGCTTCGATCTGCTTGAGGTCGTTGGTCAGCTCGACACCATCGACCACGATGCGCCCCTGCTGGTGTTCTTCCAGGCGGTTTAGGCAGCGGATGGTGGTGGACTTGCCCGAACCCGACGGCCCGCACAGAACGATACGCTCGCCCTGGCGCACATTCAGGTTGATGTCCTTGAGCACGTGGAACTGGCCGTACCACTTGTTCACGCCCTGCATCTGAATAATGCCTTCAGGGCTCACAGGCTGTTTGATCGCTTCACTCATGGGAATACTCCTAACGCTTGTGGCCTGTGTCCAGCTTGCGCTCCAGATGCATGGAGTAGCGGGACATACCGAAACAGAAAATCCAGAAAACCAGGGCGGCGAATACATAGCCCTCGGTCGCCATGCCCAGCCAGGCAGGGTCGGCGGCAGCTTGCTTGACGCTGTTGAGCAGGTCGAACAGGCCGATAATGATCACCAGGCTGGTGTCTTTGAACAAAGCAATGAAGGTGTTGACGATGCCGGGAATCACCAGCTTGAGCGCTTGCGGCAAAATCACCAGGCCCATGGCTCGCCAGTAGCCCAGGCCCATCGCCGCAGCCGCTTCGTACTGGCCCTTGGGAATGGCCTGCAAGCCGCCGCGTACCACTTCGGCGATGTACGCCGACTGGAACAGGATGACCCCGATCATCGCCCGCAGCAGTTTGTCGAAGCTCATGCCCTCAGGCAGGAACAACGGCAGCATGACCGAAGACATGAACAGCACGGTGATCAATGGCACGCCGCGCCAGAACTCGATGAAGGTCACGCACACCACCTTCACTGCTGGCATTTTCGAACGCCGGCCCAGGGCCAGCAAAATGCCCAGTGGCAAGGCGCCGACAATGCCGACGGTGGCGATCACCAAGGTCAGCATCAAGCCGCCCCATTGACTGGTCGGTACCGTGGTCAGGCCCAGGTAACCACCATGCAACAAGGTGTAGGCAATGACTGGGTACAGCACCAGGAAGCCTATGCCATACATTGCCTTGCGTGGAAAACGCGCGATGAACAATGGTGCAGCGCCGATGACCGCCAGCCATACGGTCAGGTCGACTCGCCAGCGCAGTTCGGTCGGGTAGTAGCCGTACATGAACTGACCAAAACGCTGCTGGATGAACACCCAACAGGCGCCTTCCTTGGTGCAGTCGGCACGTGTAGTACCCACCCAGTTGGCATCGAAAATCGACCATTGCAACAGCGGCGGCACAATCAACCACACCAGGTAAAAGGCAAACAGCGTAAGCAAGGTATTGAGCCAACTGGAAAACAGGTTGGCGCGCATCCAGGCCAGTACGCCGACGGTTTTCACCGGTGGCGGCATATCAGGTTTGAAAACATGGGAAGTCATGCGCGTGTCCTCACCGCTCGATCAGCGCAATGCGCTTGTTGTACCAGTTCATCAGCAGGGAAATGCTGATGCTGATAGCCAGATAGACGCTCATGGTGATCGCGATCACCTCGATCGCCTGGCCGGTCTGGTTAAGCACAGTGCCCGCGAACAACGACACCATTTCCGGGTAGCCGATGCCTGCTGCCAACGAAGAGTTCTTCGCCAGGTTGAGGTACTGGCTGGTCAGCGGAGGAATGATGACTCGCAACGCTTGGGGAATGATCACCTTGCGCAGCGTCGGCCCTTCACGCAGCCCCAGGGAACGGGCGGCTTCGGTCTGGCCGAAGCTGACCGAGCGAATGCCCGATCGAACGATCTCGGCAATGAACGCTGCGGTGTAGATGGTCAACGCCAGGGTCAGGGCCAGCAGCTCGGGTATCAGTACCCAACCGCCGACGAAGTTGAAGCCCTTGAGCTGCGGCATCTCCCAGTGCACCGGGCTGCCGGCCAACAAAACGCTGAGTGCAGGAATACCCAAGAACAGGAACAATCCCACCCAGAACTTGTGAAACGGCTCGCCGGTGGCTTCAAAGCGTCGATTGGCCAGGCGCACCATTACCACAATGGCAATGACGGCCAGCACCAGGCTGACGACGAATGGCCAGAATCCTTCGGCCATGGCAGCACCCGGCATGTTCAAACCCCGGTTGCTGATAAAGAAGGCGTCGTTGAGGTTGATGCTTCCCCGCGGTCCCGGCAGGGTCAGGAACACCGCGAAGTACCAGAATAGAATCTGCAAAAGCGGTGGGATGTTACGGAAAGTCTCGACATACACCGTGGCCAGCTTGTTGATCATCCAGTTCGGTGACAACCGGGCCACACCGATGATGAACCCCAACACAGTCGCCAGGACAATACCGATAAAGGTCACCAGCAGCGTATTGAGCAGGCCAATGACAAATACCCGGGCATAGCTGTCCTGCTCGGTATAGGGGATCAAGTGCTGCGCGATACCGAAGCCGGCGCTGCGCTCAAGAAAATCGAAGCCCGAGGTAATGCCCCGATGCTGCAAGTTGGTCTGGGTGTTGTGAAACAGATACCAGCCCAGCCCCACTACAAAAGCGATGGTAAGGATCTGGAAAAGCCACGCACGCACACGTGGATCGTTCAGGGACAAGCCCTTGGGTGCGCCGATTTGATTTTGCATGTAATGCCCCGAAAGAAAGGGAACCGAACAACCTGCGGCAGCCGTTCACTGCCGCAGGCCGCCGCTATCAGCGCACCGGTGGAGCGTACTGAATGCCGCCGTTGTTCCACAGGGCGTTCAGGCCGCGATCGATTTGCAGTGGGGTTTCCTTGCCCAGGTTCTTCTCGAAAATTTCGCCGTAGTTACCGACCTGCTTGACGATCTGCACGACCCAATCCTTCGGCAGTTTCAGGTCTTTGCCGTACTCGCCGTCAGCGCCGAGCATACGCGCCACGTCAGGGTTCTTGGTGGACTTGGCTTCGGCTTCGACGTTCTTGGAGTTGATGCCCATTTCCTCGGCATTGAGCATGGCGAACAGGGTCCATTTGACGATGCTGAACCACTCTTCATCGCCTTTGCGAACCACTGGGCCGAGCGGTTCCTTGGAGATGGTTTCCGGCAGCACCACGTAGTCAGCAGGCGATGCCAGCTTGGAGCGCTGTGCATAGAGTTGCGATTTATCCGAGGTCAGTACGTCGCAGCGGCCGGATTCCAGCGACTTGGCGCTTTCATCGGAGGTATCGAAGGTGATCGGGGTGTACTTCAGGCCGTTGGCGCGGAAGTAGTCGGAGACGTTGAGCTCAGTAGTGGTACCGGCCTGGATGCAGATGGTTGCACCATCGAGTTCCTTGGCGCTGGATACACCGAGTTTCTTGTTGACCAGAAAACCGATGCCGTCGTAATAGGTGACACCGGCGAAGACCAGGCCCATGCCCGCATCGCGAGAGCTGGTCCAGGTGGTGTTACGCGAGAGCACATCGACTTCACCCGACTGCAGCGCAGTGAAGCGTTCCTTGGCGTTGAGCTGGCTGAATTTGACCTTTTTGGCGTCGCCGAACACGGCCGCAGCGACGGCGCGACAGACGTCTGCGTCGATGCCGACAATATTGCCCTTGGCATCAGGTACCGAAAAACCTGGCAAACCATCACTCACGCCACACTGAACGAAGCCCTTTTTCTGTACTGCGTCCAGGGTTGCACCCGCCTGTGCGAAACCACTGATACCCAGTACGGTGGCAGCGGTAACCACTGCCAGGGTGGATTTCAACATCTTCATTCAAACCTCCAGTTTGCTCTTGTTGTGTGAGCCGGGATTGCACCGCACCCTTATGAGGCGCATCCGACCCTTGTTGGCTTGTTATTGGGTCAATTGGCGCAAAGCGCTGTTCTGTGACAGCCTTGGGGACAGCTAACGGGTGTTACCGTCCAAAACGTGTAACCTCGCATCAGAAAATTCTTAGCAAAGCGCGTACCACACTGAGCAGCTAAAGCGATTCAGTAATCGTCAAGGGGAAAACTTTCAGCGTTGCGACAGGTTTTTTCCAGATTCACTCAACGCGCCTTCATTTCATGCACGCAAACAAGAGCGCGCGCACTATTTCGGAGCAGTCATGACCCATCCGCTGATTCTCGAGCCACAAAAAAACGCAGACGCTTGTGTGATCTGGTTGCACGGCCTGGGTGCCGATCGTTACGACTTCATGCCTGTGGCCGAAGCCCTGCAGGAGGTCCTGCTGACCACGCGCTTCGTGATGCCCCAGGCGCCTACCCGCCCGGTGACCATCAACGGTGGTTATGAAATGCCCAGTTGGTACGACATCAAGGCCATGACCCCGGCGCGCGCTATCGACGAGGACCAACTGGAGGCATCGGCCGAACAGGTCATCGGGTTGATCAAGGCCGAGCAGGCCAAGGGCATCGACTTGGCGCGCATCATCCTTGCCGGTTTCTCCCAAGGGGGTGCGGTGGTGCTGCACACTGCTTATATAAAGTGGCAAGAAGCGCTGGGCGGCGTAATTGCCCTGTCGACCTATGCACCGACCTTTACCCAGGAACGCCAACTGAGCGCCTGCCAGCAACGTACCCCGGCCCTGTGCCTGCACGGTATCTACGATCCGGTCGTTCAGCCGGCAATGGGACGTAGCGCTTATGAGCACCTCAAGCAGTGGGGCATCAGCGTCAGCTGGAAGGAGTACCCGATGGAACATGCAGTGCTGCCCGAGGAAATCAACGATATTGGCGTCTGGTTGATCGAACGCCTGCGGTAAAAGCGCACTTCCCTATAGTTGTCGGTGCAATCCGCTACGCCGCGCTCGTTTCTTGCATTACACTGGCCGGCGTACATTCCTTAACCAATTGATGAGATCACCGTGCTCAAAGCACTCAAGAAGATGTTCGGCAAGAGCGAGGTTGAGCAACTCGCCACCGAAACCGCTGCCCCCGTGACGCAGCCACCTGCAGCACCCAAGGCCCCCGCCCCGGCCGCCCCGCTCAAGCCCGAGGCCGCCAAACCGGCGCGCGCCGAAAAACCGGCTGAGCCCAAGCCGCGCCGTGAGCGCAAGCCAAAACCTGCAGCCTCCACCTGGAAGCTGGAAAATTTCGTTGTCGAGCCGCAAGAAGGCAAGACCCGTTTCCATGACTTCAAGCTCTCACCGGAGCTGATGCATGCCATCCACGACCTGGGATTTCCCTACTGCACGCCGATCCAGGCACAAGTGCTGGGCTATACCCTGCGTGGCAAAGACGCTATCGGCCGCGCCCAGACCGGCACCGGCAAGACTGCGGCCTTTCTGATTTCGATCATCTCCCAGTTGCAGCAGACGCCACCACCCAAAGAGCGCTACATGGGCGAGCCACGGGCCCTGATCATCGCTCCGACCCGAGAATTGGTGGTGCAGATCGCCAAGGACGCCGCAGCACTGACCAAGTACACCGGTCTGAACGTGATGACCTTCGTCGGCGGTATGGACTTCGACAAGCAACTCAAAGCCCTCGAAGCACGCCACTGCGACATCCTGGTTGCCACCCCTGGCCGTCTGCTGGACTTCAACCAGCGCGGTGAAGCCCACCTGGACATGGTCGAGGTGCTGGTGCTGGATGAAGCCGACCGTATGCTCGACATGGGTTTCATCCCCCAGGTACGACAGATCATCCGCCAGACCCCACCCAAGAGCGAACGCCAGACGCTGCTGTTCTCCGCGACCTTCACCGAAGACGTGATGAACCTGGCCAAGCAGTGGACCACCGACCCCGCCATTGTCGAGATCGAGCCGGAAAACGTTGCCAGCGAAACCGTCGAGCAGCACGTCTATGCCGTTGCCGGCAGCGACAAATACAAGCTGCTGTACAACCTGGTAACCGAGAACAAGTGGGAACGGGTAATGGTCTTCGCCAACCGCAAGGACGAAGTACGCCGCATCGAGGAACGCCTGGTGCGCGATGGCGTCAACGCCGCCCAGTTGTCGGGTGATGTACCCCAGCACAAGCGTATCAAGACCCTGGAAAACTTCCGTGAAGGACGCATTACCGTGCTGGTCGCCACCGATGTGGCCGGGCGCGGCATCCACATCGATGGCATCAGCCATGTGATCAACTTCACCCTGCCGGAAGACCCGGACGACTACGTACACCGTATCGGTCGTACCGGCCGTGCAGGCACCAATGGCGTGTCGATCAGCTTCGCTGGCGAGGATGACTCGTATCAATTGCCCGCGATCGAAGAATTGCTGGGCCGCAAGATCAGCTGCGAAATGCCGCCGACCGAGTTGCTCAAGCCGGTGCCGCGCAAGCATCACTGATCGTTGCGGCATTGAACCGCGGGGTAAGCCGCTCCTATTGAGTTAGGAGCGGCTTACCCCGCGCTGTTTTCCAGCGATCAAATGTTGATCAAATATACAAAGAGTCCATAATAGACAAAACAGTTTATATGGAGTCTCGTATGTCCGCGCCTCTCGTCATCGATCAACCGCTCGCCCGCCAACTACTCGCGCAAGTGGATGTGCCTCAGATTCTGCGCAACCTGTTCCGTGACCTGGCCGCCGGGCAAGCCGTACAGCCACCGCAACAACTGGTCGAGTTCCCAGGGGGCCAGGGCGACTTCATCAACTACGGCGGAGTACTGGCCAATGAGCGCGTGTATGGGGTCAAGACTTCACCCTACATCGTGCGCGAACAAGGCCCGCTTATTACCGCCTGGACCCTGCTGATGTCCATGGACAGTGGCCAGCCGCTGCTGCTGTGCGACGCTGGCGAACTGACGACTGCGCGCACGGCGGCCACCACGGCAGTGGCCGTCGATGCCCTGGCCACCACCAGCGCCCGGCGCCTGACCCTGATCGGCAGCGGCCCTATCGCCCGCGCCCACCTGCGCTATGTTCGCGCCCTGCGTGAATGGCAGGACATCCGCCTGTACTCACCCAGTCTGGCAAGACAAAGCGCCGAGCAGCGTCAGTCGCTGCTCGATCTCGACCCACGCCTGTGCCTCTGCGACAACCTCGAGCAGGCCGTGGACGACGCCGACGTGATCATGCTGTGCACCTCCTCGGCAACCCCGGTCCTGGATCCGACCACCCTGAACAAACCGGCGCTGATCACCTCGATCAGCACCAACGCGCTACGAGCCCATGAAGTACCACCGGCCAGCCTGGCCGGCATGGATGTGTACTGCGACTATCGGCTGACTACACCCGGCAGCGCGGGTGAAATGCGCATTGCCGCGGAGCAACATGGCTGGCAAGCCGAGGCGATCGTCGGCGATCTGGCACAACTGTTGAGCAACCAGGCCGCTACTCCAGACTATCAGCGCCATGCCTTTTTCCGCTCCATTGGCCTGGGTCTTGAAGACATCGCCGTGGCCAACGCCCTGTACCGCCTGCAGCGCGCCGACTGAGGAAACTGTCATGCAACACGCTGATTTCATCATCATCGGGGCTGGTATTGCTGGCGCGTCCACCGGTTTCTGGCTGTCCAGCCACGGCCGCGTACTCCTGCTCGAACGCGAGTCGCAGCCTGGGTATCACTCGACCGGCCGCTCGGCAGCGCTCTACACCGCGGCCTACGGCACCCCGCAAGTGCGCGCCCTGACCCTCGCCAGCCGCGCGTTTTTCGACCAGCCACCGCCAGGCTTTACCGAGCATCCGCTCTTGAGCCCACGCGGCGAAATGACCGTCGATCTGACTGGCGACCCCGAAGAGCTGCAGCGCCAGTACCTGAGCGCCAAGGCCTGCGTGCCGGACGTTGAATTGCTCAATGCCGAGCAAGCCTGCGCGCGCTTGCCGGTGCTGCGCCGCGACAAGGTTCGTGGCGCCCTGTACGACCCCAGCGCCAGCGACATCGATACCGATGCCCTGCACCAGGGTTACCTGCGCGGTATTCGCCGCCAGCAGGGTGAAGTACACAACGACTGTGAAGTCCAGCGACTGAGCCGCGGCAATGACGGCCTGTGGCAAGTGCAGACCAGTCGTGGCACCTTCAGCGCCCCCATACTGATCAACGCCGCTGGCGCCTGGGCCGACCACATCGGCATACTGGCCGGCGCACAACCGCTTGGCCTGCAACCCAAGCGTCGTGCCGCATTCATATTTGCCGGCCCCGAGGGCATCGACAGCCATGCCTGGCCGATGCTCGTCAGCCTCGACGAGTCGTTCTACATGAAACCCGATGCCGGCATGCTGCTCGGCTCGCCAGCTAATGCCGACCCGGTTGATCCCCACGATGTTCAGGCCGAAGAACTCGACATTGCCATGGGCATCTACCAGATCGAGGAAGCCACGACCCTGAGCATTCGCCGCCCCACCCGCACCTGGGCCGGGCTGCGCAGCTTCGTTGCCGACGGCGACCTGGTGGCCGGCTTCGATCCGCAGGTGCCCGGCTTGTTCTGGGTGGCAGCACAAGGCGGCTATGGTATCCAGACGTCTCCGGCGATGGGGCAGGCCAGCGCCTCCCTGGTGCGTGGTGAAGACTTGCCACAGGCCCTGACGGACTTCAACCTCAGCGCGCAGATGCTGTCCCCGCGCCGCCTGCAGGGATGACGCGCCGCCGCGATTGCGGCACACTCGCAGCGCCCTTGCCCCAAGGGCGCTGACACCGCTTGGAGCTTGCCTGAATGTCGACACCTCGCCGCGACCCTGACCTGGACAACTACCGGGCCATTGCCGATGCCATCGCCACCCTGTTTTTTCCCCATGCCGAGGTGGTACTGCACGATTTGCGCAGCCAGAAAATCGACTACATCGCCAACAACCTGTCCAAGCGCGAAGTGGGTGATGACGCGGCGCTCGAAGACATGCTCGAAACAGGCACCGACGAAACCAATATCGGTCCCTACGAGAAGCTCAATTGGGATGGGCAGAAAATCCGCTCGCTGAGCACGGTGCTGCGCAATGAAGCGGGGCGACCACTGGCGGTACTGTGCATCAACCTGAACATTTCCCTGTTCGAAAATGCCAAGGCTGCGCTCGACCTGTTCCTTTCGCCGAGCAAGCTGATAGCCCAACCCGATGCACTGTTTCGCGATGACTGGCAGGAACGTATCAACACGTTCCTCAACAATTGGTTACGCCAGCGCCAACTGAGCCTGAACCTGCTGACCCGCGATCACAAGCGCGAACTGGTCCTGGCCCTGCACGCCGAAGGCGCATTCAAGGGCAAGAGTGCAGCCAACTACGTGGCCAATGTGCTGGGGATGGGACGCGCGACGGTGTACAAACACCTGAAGGAAATCAAGGCCTGAAAAGCTCCAGGCCTTGATGCCGGCGATCAGTCGCCGTAGATATCCGACTTGAAGTACTTAGACTGGATCTTCTGGTACTCACCATTGGCGCGAATCGCGTCGATGGCACTGTTGAGCTGAGAGACCAGCTCGCCATTACCCTTGCGCACTGCGATCCCGGCACCCTCGCCAACATACTTCGGATCCTTGAGCTCCGGCCCCACGAAGGCATAGGCGGCGCCGCGCGGCATCGACAGGAAGTCGTCGAGCGGAATGGTGTCGGCGAAAATCGCATCTACGCGACCCGAAGCCAGATCCATGTAGATCTCTTCGTTGTTGCTGTAGCGCTTGATGATAATGCCCTTGGGCTCAAGCACCTCGGTGGCGTAACGGTCAGTGGTGGTGGCGCGCTGCACACCAACGGTCTTGCCCTTGAGGCTGGCGTACTGATCATCGACTTCGGCGCCCTTCTTCATGACCAGGCGCGAAGAAGTGAAATAGTACTTGTGGGTAAAGTCCACCGACTTCTTGCGCTCATCGGTAATGGTCATCGACGACAAGGCCGCGTCAATTTTCTTCACTTTCAACGATGGAATCAGACCATCGAACTCTACCTCGTTCCACACGCACTTTACCTGCATTTGCGCACACAAGGCGTTGCCGATGTCGTAGTCGAAACCGACAATTTCACCCTTGTCGTTCTTCGACGCGAAGGGAGGATATGCAGCCTCGATACCGATGCGCAGAGTTTTCTCGGCAGCGAACAGGCTACTGCTAGCCAACAGGCTCAGGGCCAGACCGCTGATCAGGGTGAGTTTTTTCATGAGGGTCTCTCTCGCTCGTTATTGGAGGTGTGTTGCAAGACAGAGGGAAAGGAATCAGGCATGCACAAGCCTGGAATTATTTTGTACTTATAATTCCATACTGGACTTTATTGTATTAAAACTCAACAGGCAAAAGCATCGCGGGGCAAGCTCATTCCCAACCAAGGTCACACGGCCTGGGGTGGTCAGCTTGGCCCGCGAGAAGCGCGACTACCAGCGCCCTGCCGCCTCTTCGTCACTCTGCTTGCCCTCGACCCAGCGCGGGCCGTCACCGGTCTGTTCTTTCTTCCAGAACGGTGCGCGGGTCTTGAGGTAATCCATGATGAAGTTGCAGGCATCGAACGCAGCCTGTCGATGGGCACTGGCGATGCCGACGAAGACTATCGGCTCACCCGGTTCAAGCGCGCCGATGCGGTGCAGCACCTCGACCTTGAGCAACGGCCAGCGTTGCTCCGCTTCGACCACGATCTTGGCCAGGGCTTTTTCGGTCATGCCCGCATAGTGCTCGAGGAACATGCCGGCCACATCCTGACCATCGTTGAAATCACGCACATAACCGACAAAGCCAACCACCGCACCGACGCCAACGTTGGCCGCGTGCATGGCATTGACTTCAACACCCGGATCAAAAGCCTGGTTCTGTACTCGAACGCTCATTTCAGCCTCCGGTCACGGGCGGAAAGAACGCCACGACATCACCCTCGGCCACCGGCTCGTCGAGTTTGCACAAGTCTTCGTTGCGCGCGCACATCAGGTTCTGCTCGGCAAGCACGGCATAGTTGCCGCCCTTGGCAACCAAGGCCTTGCGCACATCGTCCAACGTTGCAAACACGCCTTCGAGCGTTTCGCCGTCGGCCTCCAGGACTTCGCGGTAACGGGCGAAATACATCACATTGATGTTCATTGCACGTCGTCCGCCTGATAGTGGCCGCTCTTGCCGCCAAGCTTCTCCAGAACCCGCACGCCATCGATGATCATGCCGCGATCAACCGCTTTGCACATGTCATAGATCGTCAGTGCGGCGACGCTGGCAGCCGTCAGCGCTTCCATCTCAACACCAGTCTGGCCGGCCAGCTTGCAGCGGGCGACGATATAGACCGTGTCTGTACCTTCGGCACTGAGCTCGACCTTTACACTGGTAAGGAGCAACGGGTGGCACAGCGGGATCAGATCGCTGGTTTTCTTCGCGGCCTGGATACCGGCAATTCGCGCCACGGCGAAGACATCACCCTTGGGGTGCTCGCCTTCGACAATCATCTGCAGGGTTTGCGGGAGCATGCGCACCCGCGCTTCAGCCACAGCCTCACGCGAGGTCACGGCTTTTTCGGTGACGTCGACCATATTGGCGCGACCTTGGGAATCGAGATGAGTCAGCACAGCCTTCCTCCTGTTCAGGAGTAAAGAGTGTAAACCCATGGCTGTGGATATCGCAGCGAAAAAAACCGGGCGGCATGACCGCCCGGTTGTTGCAAGGGGTTACAGGTGAGCTTCGGCGTATTCGGCCAGGATAGAACGCGGCACACCCTGCAGGGTGATGTGCACGCCGTTGGGGAAGTCCTTGAATCGCTCGGTCAGGTAGGTCAGTCCCGAGCTGGTCGCGGACAGGTAAGGGGTGTCGATCTGCGCCAGGTTACCCAGGCAGATCACCTTGGAGCCAGCACCGGCACGGGTGATGATGGTTTTCATCTGATGCGGCGTGAGGTTCTGGCATTCGTCGATCAGAATCAGACTCTGCTGGAAACTGCGACCACGAATGTAGTTCAGGGATTTGAACTGCAGCGGTACCCGCTCAAGGATGTAGTCGACACTACCGTGGGTGTTTTCATCATCCATGTGCAGTGCTTCAAGGTTGTCGGTAATTGCCCCGAGCCAAGGCTCCATTTTTTCCGCTTCGGTGCCCGGCAGGAAGCCGATCTCCTGGTCCAGCCCCTGCACGCTGCGAGTTGCGATGATGCGCCGGTAGCGCTTGCTGACCATGGTTTGCTCGATGGCAGCGGCCAGCGCCAGAATGGTTTTACCCGAACCCGCAGCGCCGGTCAGGTTGACCAGGTGGATATCCGGATCCAGCAGCGCGAACAGTGCCAGGCTCTGATGGATATCCCGCGGCTTGAGGCCCCAGGCTTCCTGGTGCAGCAGTGGCTCCTGGTGCAGGTCGAGCAGTAGCAGCTCGTCTTCCTTGATGCCTTTGATCCAGCCGACAAAGCCCTGCTCGTCGATGATGAACTCGTTGATGTGCACCGCTGGCAGGTTGTCGATCATCTGTACCCGATGCCAGGTGCGACCGCGTTCCTGGCGGGTCTCGACCTTGCTGACGCGGTCCCAGAATGATCCGCTGACGCTGTGGTAGCCCTTGGAGAGCAGGGATACGTCGTCAACCAGTTGGTCAGTACTGTAGTCCTCGGCCGCGATCCCACAGGCGCGTGCCTTGAGGCGCATATTGATGTCTTTGGTTACCAGCACCACGTCCAGGTCTTTGCGGCGACTACGCAGCTCAAGCAACTGGTTGATGATGATGTTGTCGTTGAGCGTTTCCGGTAACAGCCTATTTGGCTCGTTGCGCGGGCTCATCAGAATAGACAGCAAGCCCTTGGGCCCACTCTTGCCACGCTGGATCGGTACTCCCTGTTCGACGTCAGTTGGCGAGGCATCGCCCAATGTCTGATCAATCAGGCGGATGGCCTGACGGCATTCGGCGGCGATGGTGTGCTTTCCGGTCTTGAGTTTGTCGAGCTCCTCCAGCACCGTCATCGGTATGGCGACGTGGTGCTCCTCGAAGTTGAGCAATGCGTTTGGATCGTGAATCAGTACATTGGTATCGAGCACATAAAGGATTGGCTGGTTGGAGGAATTGGTGCGTCCTTGATCATCCATACTCGGTCACCTTTGTGGAAGCCATACAACGCAATACCTGGACGGTGCTGCGCCGTGAAGTGGCCGCCGGTTCTCTCCTGGTCCGCGTCGTTACGGGTGGAGAGCTGCCCTCACATAAATGGTGCCCAATGACGCCACCTGTGATGCAGGGTTCGGCGGTCTGTCTTCTTGATACCGCAAAAACCATGACCGGAAAAAGCATTTTTACGTATTTTTGAATTTATTTTTTTTGATGACACTTAGCCCTTGGCGCGAGGTCAAAGCACCGCTAAAGTCATAAATCAGGTCGAGTAAAATTCGCCTCGCCGCCTTTTGCTGAATTGGGCACTTCTCGCCTGATATCAACTTTTTCCCGCAAAATGCCGGCAATCTTCCCAACCAATTCCACTTTGTGCGGTGTGCTTGAGCAACCAGGTCAGCGCCTCCTGCGCCTTGGGTTGAGCATCGTGAAACTGGATCACTCCGCGTCGCCAGATCAACATCAGGGTCAGCACCCGCTGAGCCGATTGCTCGGCGTTGAGCGACGTCTGATCCTGCGCATCGATGTTCCAGAGCAGCACCTGCAAGCCTTGGCTGGCGAAGAATGCCTGACTGTCGGCACGCCGCTGGCCATAGGGCGGCCTGAACAGCGGCACATATTGATCGGGCAAGTCTGCCTGGACGCGGGCCTGACTGCGCAACACCGAATCCTGCCAGTCCTGCCATTGGCCGTGAGAGCGATACTGCCAGCCCTGAATTCCCACGCATTGGCCTTTGTAGAGCGCGCGCACGTCTGCGAGCGAGGTCTTGTCACGGCGGGACTGCAAGCTGTGGCCCAACACGAAAAAGGTTGCACCGAGCTTCTGCCGGCGCAGGTAGTCGGTCAGCGAATCGGTGCCGCCACCAACGGCGCTGGGGCCTGAATCGAAAGTAAGCATGAACAGTCTGTCGTTGAGCTCATCACCATTGCGCTCAAGGTCCGAAAAGCGCTCGATTTCGCTGGGGTTCTGCGGGAACAACGCAGCTTTGCGCAACAGCTCATTCAGGTAGCGCTCATGGAACTCGCGACTGGGTTCGGCCCAACCGCCATAGAAGGAATCACCGGCCACTTCGAACTTCGCTGCCTGCTGGCGAAACTCAGTCGGGGTGTCGATGGCATAACAGAACGACGCGTCCTGATCGCAACTCTGCTGGGCCAAAGCGTAATTGCGCCACAGCTGCTGCCACAGGCGCGAACGCAGCTGATTGATCGACAGCAAATTGATCTGCTTGAGTCCCAGGCGTGCTGCAAGGCTTGGCTCGTCCAGGGCTTCACTGATTTGCAGGGCGTTGGCGAAGGCAAGAACCTCAGCCCGCGAGGCGACATCGAAAAGTGCCGGGTTATCGAGTTGCTCTGGCCAGTTCGCGCGGTCGAACGTGGTCGGCGGCACGGGCGCCGCTTGCGCGGTGACACTCAACAGTCCAGTCAGTAGTAGAAAAGCAATGCGCACAATCGGGCTCTCCGGTTTCCTCGCCGCGCACTATAGCGTCAAGCGTCGGGATGGTCTGTGGCTATCAATGTCATAGCTGGAGATCAGCGCCCTCGCCCCGTAGAATCGGCCCCACAAATTAAGGAGCCCGACCGATGCTGACGGTGATATCCCCCGCCAAGACCCTCGACTACGACACCCCGCCTGTGACCCAGCGCTACACCCAGCCGCAATACCTGGACGACTCCCAGGAGCTGATCGTACAGTTGCGCGAGCTGTCGCCAGCGCAGATCAGCGAGCTGATGCACCTGTCCGACAAACTTGCCGGCCTCAATGCCGCCCGTTTCGGTTGCTGGAACCCGGCGTTCACCCCCGAGAACGCCAAGCAGGCGCTGCTGGCCTTCAAAGGTGACGTATACACGGGGCTAGATGCCCAAAGCCTGAGCGAAGACGACTTCAGCTATGCCCAGGACCACCTGCGCATGCTCTCCGGGCTGTACGGCCTGCTGCGCCCGTTGGACCTGATGCAACCCTATCGCCTGGAAATGGGCACCAAGCTAGCCAACGCCCGCGGCAAGGACCTGTACGCCTTCTGGGGCACGCGCATCAGCGAATGGTTGAACCAGGCCCTGGCCGAACAGGGCGACGACCTGTTGCTCAATCTGGCCAGCAACGAGTACTTCAGCGCGGTCAAGCGCACGGCCCTCAAGGCGCGCATCATCAATACCGAGTTTCGCGACTTCAAGAACGGCCAGTACAAAATCATCAGCTTCTACGCCAAGAAAGCCCGAGGCATGATGAGCCGCTTCGTGATCCAGGAACGGATCAACGATCCGCAGCTGCTCAAGCAGTTTGACGTGCAAGGCTACTACTACAGTGCCGAGCAATCGAAGCCGGATAACCTGGTGTTCCTGCGCGACCATCCGGACGAATAAAACCGCGACAGGCATAGCAAGCGCTCCCACAGCAATTGTGGGGGCGTCGCCCCTCAAAAAAGCCATTAAATTGGCGCCTCAAATTTGACGGCTATTTTCCATCAACGATACCGCTCAGACCATTCGTAATTTTTTGACGTTTTTCGAAAATTATTTTTCGATGCTGGCATAAAAACATCCCTGCGCAACTTCATCCTTTGTATATAGGGACGAAACTGTCGCGTGCCATCAATATGAAAGTACTGGCACTTGAAGAATTATTTAAAAATCTTTCACGTCCGCTGAACCCTTCCCGGAACTTATGCCTGCGCATACGGCTCATACCACCCGTAACGATTTTCCATCCTGTTGTGAGAAATGACCTACACCACTGTTGGGAGAAAACCCAACAACTACCTTGAGTTTCAGTCAGGAGATCCGCGCCCGATAAATTCGTCCTAGTGGTTGATTTCAAAGGATTTATCCACTTGAAAGAGCAAGCACTGCAGTATCTGAACACAGAACTGCAATAAAGACGGCTGCATTAAAGGGCACGTCCACAACTATTGGCCACTGGCTACTAACTTCGAGTACAGGAACATTTTGTACTCCCTATTTATATGCCTGCGATCGGTGAAGTGACATCTTTTTGCCACAACTCCGTTCGCCCGGAAAACTGTTGGTTAATCAACCCGGTCTGGCTCTGAAAGTTGAGCCGGCAAGATAAACACATGAGGTGATAGCGATGCGTATCAGCATCTTTGGTTTGGGTTATGTAGGTGCAGTCTGTGCTGGCTGCCTGTCCGCACGGGGTCATGAAGTGATTGGCGTGGATGTTTCCAAGACCAAGATCGACCTGATCAACCAGGGCAAATCGCCAATTGTCGAACCCGGGCTGGAAACACTCTTGCAACAAGGCATCGACACGGGTCGCTTGCGTGGCACCACCGATTTCGCAGCGGCCATCCGCGACAGCGAACTGTCGATGATCTGCGTCGGTACGCCGAGCAAGAAAAACGGCGATCTGGGCCTGGAATACATCGAGTCGGTGTGCCGCGAAATCGGCTACGTGCTGCGCGAAAAAGCCACCCGCCACACCATCGTGGTGCGCAGCACTGTACTGCCGGGCACGGTGAAGAACGTGGTCATTCCGATTCTCGAAGATTGCTCGGGCAAGAAAGCCGGGGTCGATTTCGGCGTGGCGGTAAACCCTGAGTTCCTGCGTGAAAGTACCGCGATCAAAGACTACGACCAGCCGCCCATGACTGTAATCGGTGAACTGGACAAGGCCAGCGGCGACGTTCTGCAGTCGCTGTACGAAGAACTCGATGCGCCGATCATCCGCAAGGACATCGAAGTGGCCGAGATGATCAAGTACACCTGCAACGTCTGGCACGCCGCGAAGGTGACCTTCGCCAACGAGATCGGCAACATCGCCAAGGCCGTGGGTGTCGATGGTCGCGAAGTGATGGACGTGGTCTGCCAGGACAAGTCGCTGAACCTGTCGCAGTACTACATGCGCCCAGGTTTTGCCTTCGGAGGTTCGTGCTTGCCCAAAGACGTGCGCGCCCTCACCTACCGGGCCAGCAGCCTGGACATCAAGGCGCCGCTGCTCAACTCGTTGATGACCAGCAACGACTCGCAGGTGCAAAACGCCTTCGACATCATCGAAAGCCACGACAAGCGCAAAGTCGCCCTGCTCGGCCTGAGCTTCAAGGCCGGCACCGATGACCTGCGCGAGAGCCCGCTGGTCGAACTGGCCGAGCGCCTGATTGGCAAGGGCTACGAGTTGAACATCTACGACAGCAACGTCGAATACGCCCGCGTCCACGGAGCGAACAAGGAATACATCGAATCGAAGATTCCGCATGTCTCCTCGCTGCTCAATGCCGACTTCGACCAGGTCATCAAACACGCCGACGTCATCGTACTGGGCAACCGCGACGAGAAGTTCCGCGCCCTCGCCCAGCAAGCGCCTGAAGGCAAGCAGGTCATCGACCTGGTTGGCTTCATGAGCAAGGCCACCTCCCCGGCCACTCGCACCGAAGGTATCTGCTGGTAAACCCGGCAGGCTGCGCAGGGCCTACGGGCCCTGCACATCACCCTCCTCATCTCTGGATACGGATGCAGAACATGCAAAGGCTCAAGCACGGCCTGCTACAGGTCGCCGGTTGGCTGTTCTACGTGAGCCTGCTCATGTTGATCGCCCTGGCCTTGCCCAAGTCCATTTTCGACCCCGACTCGAAGGACTTCATTTTCCTCGTCGGCGCCGTCGGTATCTGGCGTTACTCCATGGGTGCCATTCACTTCGTGCGCGGCATGCTGTTTCTCTATGTGGTCTACCCACTGCTGCGCCGCAAGGTACGCAAGCTGGGTAGCGCCGCCGATCCATCCCATGTCTACCTGATGGTCACCAGCTTTCGCATCGATGCCTTGACCACCGCCCAGGTCTACAGCTCGGTGATCCGCGAGGCCATCGCCTGCGGCTATCCAACCACTGTGGTCTGCTCGCTGGTGGAAATGTCCGACGAACTGCTGGTGAAAAGCCTCTGGGAAAAATTCAATCCGCCCGATCGCGTCACCCTCGACTTCGTGCGCATCGCCGGTACTGGCAAGCGCGACGGCCTGGCTTACGGCTTTCGAGCCATCTCCCGCCACCTACCGGACGACAATGCGGTGGTTGCGGTGATCGATGGCGACACCGTGCTCGAAGAGGGTGTGGTACGCAAGACCGTGCCTTGGTTCAAGCTGTTCGGCAATGTCGGTGGCCTGACCACCAACGAATTCTGCGAAGTGCGTGGCGGTTACATCATGAGCGAATGGCACAAGCTGCGCTTCGCCCAACGCCACATCAACATGTGCTCGATGGCCCTGTCCAAACGCGTACTGACCATGACCGGACGCATGTCGGTGTTCCGCGCCGCCGTGGTCACCAACGCCGAGTTCATCGCCGACGTCGAGAACGACTCCTTGCAGCACTGGCGACTGGGCCGTTTCAAATTTCTGACCGGTGACGACAAGTCCAGTTGGTTCAGCCTCATGCGCCTGGGCTACGACACGTTCTACGTGCCGGATGCAGCGATCAACACGGTCGAGCACCCACCGGAAAAAAGCTTCATCAAGGCCAGCCGCAAACTCATGTACCGCTGGTACGGCAACAACTTGCGCCAGAACTCACGGGCCCTGGGCCTGGGCATTCGCCGCCTGGGGCTGTTCACCAGCGTGGTGCTGTTCGACCAGCGTGTATCGATGTGGACCAGCCTGCTCGGCCTGACCGTGGCGGTCATTGCCAGCCTCAAGTTCGGTCCGGCGTTCCTGCTGGTGTACCTGCTGTGGATCGGCATCACCCGCTTGATCCTCACTCTGATGCTGCTGTGCTCTGGCCACTCCATCGGCCCGGCCTACCCGCTGATTCTTTATTACAACCAGATCGTCGGCGCGATCATGAAGATCTACGTGTTCTTCCGCCTCGACAAGCAGTCCTGGACCCGCCAGCCCACTGCACTCAAACGCGACCTCGCCAGCTTTCAACAATGGTTCAACACCTGGTCCTCCCGGACCATGACCTTCTCGGCGGCCAGCATCTTCGTTGCTGTGCTGTTCATGGTCGTGTGAGCCGGAACCCGATTGGATTAAACAGGAACAAATTGCCATGAATACCGCCGTGAACGTCAATGTCGTGCATGAGTCCGAAGCCCAGCGCCAGCACGCCCGGGTGCGCATCCCCGCCAAGTTGCGTTACCTGGGGAGTAACCGCGAAACCCTGGAGGTGAAGGTCGACGACCTGTCCGCCGGGGGCCTGAGCTTCCATGCCAAACACCCGCTGAAAGTGGGTGAGGTACTGCGCGGCCGCTTGCAGTTCACCGTCGACAAACTCGGCCTGGCGATGGACATCGAGTTCCAGGTGCGCTCCTACGATTCCTCCAGCGGCCGCACCGGCGTGCAGTTCCAGAACCTGGAACCGCGCGATATCGCCACCTTGCGCCACATCATCACCTCGCACTTGTCGGGCGAGCTGATCACCATGGGCGACGTGCTAAGCACCCTGCAGCGCGACAACTTCACCAAGGCGCGTAAACAGAAAGACGCCAGCGGTGGCATGAGCGCCTTGGGTCGCCTGCGGGCCGTGACGTTCAGCCTCGGCGTGTTCGTGGTTGGGGTCGCCGCCTTCGGCTTTATCGCTAAATCCGTGTATGGCCTGTATTTCGTCAGTCACGCCCAGGCCGGTGTGGTCAGCGTGCCGACCACCAACGTCACCATGCCTCGCGACGGCACGGTGCAAAGCCTGATCGAAAGTGGTGGCAATGCAGTCAAGGGCGCCCCGCTCGCTTCGTTCAGCACCAGCATGCTGGACATGCTCAAAGGTCACCTGGACGACCAGCAACTGGAACCGAGCAAAGTCGAAGAGCTGTTCGGCAAACAAATGAGCGGCACCCTTACCAGCCCCTGCGATTGCGTGGTCGCCCGCCAACTGGTGGATGACGGCCAGTACGCGAGCAAAGGCCAAGTGATTTTCCAACTGATCCCGCGCACGGCCAACCCAACCATCGAGGCGCGTTTCAGCTATCGCCAGTTCGACGACGTCAAGCCAGGCACCCGGGTCAACTTCCAGATTGCAGGCGACGATCAATGGCGCAGCGGTGAAATCGTCAGCAGCACCAGCCTGAACAGCGAAGACTTGTCTTCCGACATTCGTGTGCAGATCAAGCCAGAAGGCGCACTGCCTAGCGAACTGGCCGGGCGCCCGGTAGCGGTCGACAGCGACAGTGGTCCATCGCTGGACTGGTTGATCGACAAAGCAGTGGCCCGTGGGCTCTAAGAGGATCCGCCCATGACCCTTACTCACTCCCATTGTTGTGCTGCGTTGGGCCTGGCGCTGGCCATCAGCCTGGCCGGTTGTGCAGGGTTGCCCGACCAGCGCCTGGCCAACGAAGCACTCAAGCGCGGCGACACGGCCCTGGCGGAGCAGAACTACCGGCAACTGGCCGACCTCGGTTACAGCGAAGCCCAGGTTGGCCTGGCCGATATTCAGGTAGAAACCCGCGACCCGGCCAAGCTCAAGGAAGCCGAAGCAACCTACCGCGCAGCCGCCGACATTTCGCCCCGCGCCCAGGCGCGCCTGGGTCGTCTGCTGGCCGCCAAACCGGACGCCTCTGCAGCCGAGCGCCAGGAAGCCGAAACCCTGCTCAAGAAAGCCTTCACCAACGGTGAGGGCAATACCCTGATTCCGCTGGCGATGCTCTACCTGCAATACCCACAGAGTTTTCCGAACACCAACGCCCAGCAACAGATCGATCAATGGCGCGCTGCCGGCTACCCGGAAGCGGGCCTGGCGCAGATCCTGCTGTACCGCACCCAGAACACCTACGACCAGCATCTGGACGAGGTTGAGCGGATCTGCAAAGCCGCGTTGACGGCAACCGATATCTGCTATGTCGAATTGGCAACCGTTTACCAGAAACGCGGTCAGGCCGATCAACAGGCTGCGCTGATTGAAAGTGTAAAAAGCGCCTACCAACGCGGCACGATTCCCGCCACCCGGGTCGACAGTGTGGCCCGCGTGCTGGCCGATCGCAGCCTGGGACAGACCGACGAGAAAACCGCCCAGGCGCTGCTCGAACACGTGGCTCCGGTGAACCCCGGCTCCTGGGTCAGCCTGGCACAGTTGCTCTACGACTTTCCCGAACTCGGCGACACTGACAAGTTGATGGAGTACATCGACAAGGGCCGGGCCACCGAGCAGCCTCGGGCAGAGCTTTTGCTTGGTCGCCTGTACTACGAAGGCAAGACCGTGCCGGCCGATGCACACAAGGCCGAACGCCATCTGCTCAGTGCCGCCAATGCCGGTGAAATCAGCGCTCATTACTACCTGGGCCAACTTTATCGCCGCGGCTACCTGGGCAATGTCGACCCACAGAAAGCGGTCGACCACCTGCTCACCGCCGCCCGCGGTGGCCAGCTCAGCGCCGACTACGCCCTGGCCCAGCTGTTCAGTGAAGGCCACGGCATCCGCAAGGACCTGGTCAATGCCTGGGTGTTCAGCCAACTGGCGCAGGCCAATCCCAGCGAACAGTCGCAAGCGTTGAGCGCCGAGCTCGACCAGCAACTCTCCCCAACGCAAAAAGCCCAGGCCGAGCGCCTGTTGCAGCAAGAGCGCCAGTCTCGTGGCGCCATCGGCCCAGGCGCAGGCGCCTTGGCCCTGCAAGCTGTGCAAGCACCTGAACAAGGCGAGGATTCCCTATGACACTCAATCCGTGGATGAAAGCCGGCCTGGGCCTTGGCTTCGCCGTGCTCTGGTCATGCCCGACCCTGGCCGCAATGACTGCCGAAAAGAATTTTGGTCTGGACGTGAAAATCACCGGCCAGTCCGAAGACGACCGTGACCTGGGCACCCGCTCCGGTGGTGACGTCAACGGTCTGGGCCTGGACCTGCGTCCTTGGGTCTACGGCGAACGTGGCAACTGGAGCGCCTTTGCCATGGGCCAGGCGGTAGCGGCCACCGACATCATCGAGACCGACACCCTGCGCCAGTCGGGCGATGAAGCCGAAACCGACACCGGCCGCGCAGACGGTCGCGAGGCAGACAAAAGCTACCTGGCGATGCGCGAGTTCTGGGTCGGCTACAGCGGCTTGACCGCCTACCCCGGCGAGCAACTGCGCTTCGGCCGCCAGCGCCTGCGCAACGACGACGGCATGTGGCGCGACACCAACATCGAAGCGCTGAACTGGACCTTCGACACCACTTTGCTGCGTGCCAACCTCGGCGTGGCCGAACGTTTCAGTGAATACCGCACTGACCTCACCGAGCTGGCTCCTGAAGACAAGGATCGCCTGCATGTCTATGGCGACATTGCCACGCAATGGACACCGGGACACTGGGTCGGCTTGCGTGCTCATCACACCCATGACGACGGCAACCTGAAGAGCCCGGGCGAAACGGTCGATGCACTGGACAAGACGCGCACCGGTGACCTCACCTGGTTGGGCCTTGAAGCCAACAGCGACGCCTACAACTGGCGCAATCAGAATCGCGTCAACTACTGGGGCAGCGTGACCTGGTTGAGCGGTGATCGCGACAGCCTCAACACCACCACCGTCAACGGCGAGCAAGTGGCCAGCGGCAAGCAGAGTGGCGACGTCAACGCCTGGGCCACCGACCTCGGGATCCGCTTGCGCCTTGATCCCAACTGGCAGGTCGGTGCTGCCTATGCCCGCGGCAGCGGCGGCGGTGGCAGCGACGGTTCGAGCAACTACGAGCAAACCGGCCTGGAAAGCAACCGCTCCAACTTCACTGGCACCCGCTCGCGGGTACACCGCTTCGGCGAAGCGTTTCGCGGTGAACTGGGCAACCTCCAGGCGGCCACCTTGTTCACCTCCTGGCAGTTGCGCGACGACTACGACGCCAGTTTGATCTACCACAAGTTCTGGCGTGTGGACGGCAACCAGAACATCGGCAGCAGCGGTATCAACGCGGTTGTCGAAGACAACGGCATCAACCGTCCGCTGGTCCAGGGTGAGAAAGACCTTGGTCAAGAAATGGACGTAGTGGTCACCAAGTACTTCAAGCAGGGCTTGTTGCCAGCCGCCCTCAGCCAGTCCATCGACGAACCTTCGGCGCTGGTGCGCTTGCGTGCTGGTGTATTCAAGCCGGGCGACGCCTATGGCAAGGAAGCGGACTCCTACATGCACCGCGCCTTCGTCGACGTTATCTGGCGCTTCTGATGCCTGGAGTGCACTGATATGAGCCTTCAATCGAACACCTTCCAGTGCATGCTGGCCGGCACCTTGCTGCTGGCCAGCAGCATCGCCCTGGCCAACAGCCAGGCACCGACCACGGTGGCCAAGGAACTGCAGCAGGCCAAGACATACACCGTGAGCAGCGCGCCGATCGAGCCGTTGCAGATTCCCGCGCCGACCCTGCCCGACCTCTCCGGCTACACCGCCGAAGCCGTGCAGAAAAAGCTCCAGCGCACCCACAAGGGCAAGGTCACGGTGCGGCGCATGCTGCAGGAAGACGCGCTCAAGGAGTTCATCGGTGGCGACAACAAGATGGCCGAATGGGTAGCGCGTCAACACGGCATCCCCCAGGCCATTTTTATCGATGACGGTCACGTCGACTTCACCGAGCTGAGCAAGCACGTACCCAAGCAGTACCTGACTGAAACCGCGCCCGGCGTTTACCTGGCGCGCCTGCCCATCGTGGTTGGCGCCAAGGGTGTGCTGGAGATTGACGCCAAGGTCAAGGAACTGCGCCTGTCCCAGGAAGGCGGATCATTCCTGGTCAACGACGGCAAACTGTTCGTCACCGACAGCAAGGTCACCGGCTGGCGCGAGAAGGACAATGGCCCGGCCACTTTCCGCTCCGCCAACGAATTCCGCCCGTTCCTGCTGTCGTGGGGCGGCACCGAGACTTACATCGTCAACACCCAGATGGCCAGCTTCGGCTACGCCAAAAGTAAGTCCTACGGGGTGAGCATTTCCCAGTACACGCCGAACATGGCCAAGCAGATGGGCCGCGCCGAACCCACCGGCTGGATCATTGGCTCGGAATTCAGTGACATGTGGTACGGCTTCTACTGCTACGAAACCAGCGATTTTGTGGTCAAGGACAGCACCTACCGCGACAACATCGTCTATGGCATCGACCCCCACGACCGTTCGCACCGACTGATCATCGCCGGCAACACCGTGCATGGCACCAAGAAGAAGCACGGCATCATCGTTTCCCGTGAGGTCAACGACAGTTGGATCATTAATAACAAGAGCTATGACAACAAGCTCTCGGGCGTGGTGATCGACCGTAACAGCGTCAACAACCTGATCGCCTACAACGAGATTTACCGCAACCATACCGACGGTATCACCCTGTACGAGAGTGGCGACAACCTGATCTGGGGTAACAAGCTGATCAACAACCGTCGCCACGGTATTCGCGTACGCAACAGCGTGAACATCCGCCTGTATGAAAACGTCGCCATGGCCAACGGCCTGGTGGGTGTCTATGGGCACATCAAAGATCTCTCCGACACTGACCGCGACATTGCCCTGGACCCTTTCGACACCAAGGTCTCGCTGATCGTCGTTGGTGGCGAGCTGGCGGCCAACGGCAGCGGCCCGTTGTCAATCGACTCGCCATTGAGCGTGGAACTCTACCGGGTCTCGATGCTGGCCCCGAGCAAGGCCAGCGGTATCAGTTTTTCCGGTGTACTGGGTGAACGTCAGGACGAGATCCTCGACCTGATGGTGCGCCAGCAGAAAGCCGTTTTGATCGATCCGGTCGAACGCCAGACCGAAATGGCGGATTGAGGAAGCCACGACATGACCCCACATTTGATCAAACTGCTTGGACTCAGTGCTGCGCTCATGGCGATCAGCAACGGTGCCCATGCAGACGCCGTAACGGCCCCGACCTTCAGCGCCGAGCCGTGCTGCCAGCTGTGCCCCGAGGCACACGATGCCAGCCGTTACACCACCCGCTACCAGCAGAACTTCACCACCCTGGTACAGGCTCAGGGCGACTGGCTGTTCCGTACCCGCGAAGACCTGCGCACCGAGTTCCAGACCACCCCCGCCGGCTACAAACGCCTGCAGCAAGTGCACGATGCGTTCAAGGCACGCGGTATCGAACTGGTCGTGGTTTACCAGCCGACCCGCGGCCTGGTTAACCGCAACATGCTCAATCCAGCAGAAAAAGCCGCGTTCAACTACGAGAAAGCCCTGGGCAACTACCAGGCGATGCTCACGCGCTTCAGCAAGATGGGCTACAACGTGCCCGACTTGTCGCCGCTGACCAACGAACAATTGGCCGCAGCCGACCAGGGCAAGGACTTCTATTTCCGTGGTGACCAGCACTGGACGCCGTATGGCGCCGAGCGCGCCGCGAAGATCGTGGCCGAAACCGTGCACAAGATGCCGGCCTTCGCCGATGTGCCAAAGCGCGAGTTCGAAAGCCACAAGTCCGGGCGCATGGGCAAGACCGGTACCCTGCACAACGTGGCCGGGCAACTGTGCGGCACCAGCTATGCAGTGCAATACATGGACCAGTTCACCACCGAGCCCAAAGGTGAAAGTGGCGGTGACGACCTGTTCGGCGATTCCGGCAACCCGCAGATCACCTTGGTGGGTACCAGCCACAGCGGCAAGAACTACAACTTCTCGGGTTTCCTTGAACAATACATCGGCGCCGACGTGCTCAACGTCGCCTTCCCTGGCGGTGGCCTGGAAGGCTCGATGATTCAGTACCTGGGCAGCGATGACTTCAAGAACCATCCACCGAAGATTCTTGTCTGGGAATTCTCGCCACTGTATCGCCTGGATCAGGAAACCATCTGGCGGCAGATACTCGCACTGCTCGACAACGGTTGCGAAGGCAAGCCGGCGCTGATGCACGCCAATGCCACGCTCAAACCGGGCAACAACGAACTGATGGTCAACGGCAAGGGTGGCGTGATCAAGGATCTGGTCAACGGCCGGCACCAGTTGGACATCAAGTTTGCAGACACCTCGGTAAAGGTCTTGCAGGCCAAGCTCTGGTACCTCAACGGCCGCCATGAAAACGTGAAGATCGAAAAGCCGGAGACGTCCGATACCGATGGCCGTTTTGCCTTCCAACTGCGCGAGGATGAAGACTGGGCCAGTCAGACCTTGCTGGCAGTGGAGGTCCAGGGCCCGGAAAACGGTACGCAGAAGGTCGAAGCCACACTCTGCAAACGGAGCCGCTCATGAACACACACGCCACATTCACCCACGCCCACAAGGGCCGGGCCAAGGTGCTTGCATTAGCACTGATGCTGGTCGGCCCGGCGGTGCAGGCCGCCGGCCTGGTGCCGCCCCAGGGTTACTACGCGGGTATCGAAAAACTCAAGACCGGGCCCAGCGACTACAAATGCGAAGCCATCCCCAAGCCATACACCGAAAAGCTGCAGTTTCGCAGTAAGTACGAAGGCTCGGACAAGGCCCGGGCGACCTTGAACAAAGCCTCGGAAAAAGCCTTCCGCGACTCCACCGCGAGCATTACCACGCTTGAACGCGGGGTCAGCAAGCAGGTGATGCAATACATGCGCGATGGCCGCCCACAGCAACTGGATTGCACGCTCGATTGGTTGAGCACCTGGGCACGTGCCGACGCGCTGATGTCCACCGACTACAACCACACCGGCAAGTCCATGCGCAAATGGGCACTGGGCAGCCTGAGTTCTTCCTGGCTGCAACTGAAATTCTCCAACTCCCAACCCCTGGCCGCCCACCAACAGCAAGCCGAGTTGATCGAAAAGTGGTTCGCACGCCTGGCCGATCAAGTGGTCAAGGACTGGAGCGACTTGCCGCTCGAGAAGATCAACAACCACTCCTACTGGGCCGCCTGGTCGGTCATGGCCACCGCCGTGGCGACCGACCGCCGCGACCTGTTCGACTGGTCGGTGAAGGAGTATCGGGTGGCGGCCAATCAGGTCGATGCCCAAGGCTTCTTGCCCAATGAACTGCACCGCAAGCAGCGCGCCCTGGCCTATCACAACTATGCCCTGCCGCCATTGGCGATGATCGCAAGTTTCGCCCAGGCCAACGGTGTCGATGTCCGCCCGGAAAACAACGCTGCACTCAAACGCCTGGGTGATCGAGTGCTGTCCGGGGTTAAAGACCCGAGCCCGTTCAAGAGCAAGAGCGGTGAGAAACAGGACATGGATGACCTGAAAATCGACAGCAAATACGCCTGGCTCGAACCCTGGTGCAGCCTCTACAGCTGCAATGCCGATGCGCTGAAGAAAAAACACGACATGCAACCGTTCAAAAGTTTCCGCCTTGGCGGTGACCTGACCCGGATCTACGAAAAGAAATAACGCATCACCTGTAGGAGCGGGCTTGCCCCGCGAAGCGCAAAAAATCTTGCTCCGCATCGCGAGGCAAGCCCGCTCCCACAGGGTTGGTCGATTTGGTTTCCCCGGTGATTTTTCACGGGGGGTTTGGGGGGCTGCTGCCCCGATTGTGGATAACGACAAGGAGAGATCGGGATGGTGTTCTCGTCCAACGTGTTTCTGTTCCTGTTCCTGCCGATCTTTCTCGGCTTGTACTACTTGAGCGGGCAACGCTATCGCAACGCACTGCTGCTGCTGGCCAGTTACCTGTTCTACGCCTGGTGGCGGGTGGACTTTCTGGCGCTGTTTGCCGCAGTCACCCTGTGGAATTACTGGATCGGCCTGAAAGTAGGTGCTGCCGGTGTGCGCACCAAACCGGCACAACGCTGGCTGCTGCTCGGGGTAGCCGTCGACCTGTGCATCCTGGGCTACTTCAAGTACGCCAACTTTGGCGTCGACAGCATCAACGAGATCATGACCTCGTTCGGTCTTGAGCCGTTCATCCTCACTCACGTGCTGCTGCCGATCGGTATCTCCTTCTACATTTTCGAGTCGATCAGCTACATCATCGACGTGTACCGCGGCGACACTCCGGCAACGCGCAACCTGATCGACTTTGCCGCGTTCGTGGCAATTTTCCCGCACCTGATCGCGGGTCCCGTCTTACGCTTTCGCGACCTGGCCGACCAGTTCAACCACCGTACCCACACCCTCGACAAGTTCTCCGAAGGCTGTACGCGCTTCATGCAGGGCTTTATCAAGAAGGTCTTCATTGCCGACACCCTGGCGGTGGTCGCCGACCATTGCTTCGCCCTGCAGAACCCGACCACAGGCGATGCCTGGCTCGGTGCCCTGGCCTACACCGCACAGCTTTACTTCGACTTTTCCGGCTACAGCGACATGGCCATCGGCTTGGGCCTGATGATGGGGTTCCGCTTCATGGAGAACTTCAAACAGCCCTACATCAGCCAGTCGATCACCGAGTTCTGGCGGCGCTGGCACATCAGCCTGTCGACCTGGCTGCGCGACTATCTGTACATCACCCTGGGCGGCAACCGCGGCGGCACCTTCGCCACCTATCGCAACCTGTTCCTGACCATGCTCTTGGGCGGCCTGTGGCACGGCGCCAACTTCACCTACATCATCTGGGGTGCCTGGCACGGCATGTGGCTGGCCATCGAGCGGGCCCTGGGCCTGGACACCAACCCGCAGCGATTCAACCCGATCAAATGGGCATTCACCTTCCTCCTGGTGGTGGTCGGCTGGGTGATCTTCCGTGCTGAAAACCTCAACGTGGCCGGGCGTATGTACGGCGCCATGTTCAGCTTCGGTGACTGGCAACTGTCAGAACTCAACCGCGCCAACCTCACCAGCCTGCAAGTGGCAACCCTGCTGCTGGCCTACGCCACCCTGGCGTTCTTTGGCCTACGCGACTTCTACCGCAACGCTAAGCCAACGCCCAAGGCCAGCCCGGTGGCAGTCCATGCCGACGGCAGCCTGAGCCTGGACTGGGGGCTGTACGCCACCCGCGCCCTGGTGCTGCTGCTGTTCGTCGCCTCGATCCTCAAACTCTCGGCACAAAGCTACTCGCCGTTTCTCTACTTCCAGTTCTGAGTGAGCCGACCATGACCCGATCATTACGCAAACTCTACGCCGTGTTGTTTCTCGTCCTGCTCCTGGGCCTTGGGGTGTGGTCACTGGGCGGCCTCAGCAGCTTCCAGCGCACGGCACAAATGAGCGTGCTCGACGGCAAGCTGGCCAAGGCCGCGGAAACCCATTACGACGCGCAATTTCCGCTCAAGCGCATCGGCACCAACCTCTGGGCAGCGCTGGACTTCAAACTGTTCAACGAAGGCCGTCCCGGTGTGGTGCTGGGTCGAGACAACTGGCTGTTCAGCGACGAAGAGTTCAAGCCGGTCGCCAACAGCGACCAGTTCGAACAGGAAAACCTGGCGCTGATTCGCGGCGTGCGCGACACCCTGCAACAGCATGGCGTGCAGTTGGTGCTTGCCATCGTGCCGGCCAAGGCGCGCCTGTACAGCGAGTACATCGGCGAACAGACTCCGGCCAGTCTGCACACCGACCTGTACAACGAGTTTCACGCCCAGGCCCGTCAGGCGGGCGTGTTCGCCCCCGACCTGCTGGCTGCACTGCAAAGCGCGAAAAGCCGGGGCCAGGTGTTTTTGCGCACCGACACCCACTGGACGCCGATGGGTGCCGAAGTTGTCGCCCAGCACCTGGCAGAAGCTGTCAGCCGTCAGAACCTGCTCAATGGCGAGCCGCAGCATTACGTTACCGAACAGCGCCAGAGCGCACCGTACAAAGGTGACCTGACCAACTTCTTGCCGCTCGACCCACTGTTCAGCAACTTGCTGCCACCACCGGACACCCTGCAAGCGCGCAACACTCGCCCGGCCGAAGGCGCAAGCGCGAGCGACGATGCGCTGTTCGCCGACAACGAAATCCCCGTGGCGCTGGTCGGCACCAGCTACAGCGCCAACCCCAACTGGAACTTCCTCGGCGCCCTGCAACAAGCGCTGCGCAGTGACGTGGTCAATTACGCCGAAGACGGCCATGGCCCGCTGCTGCCAATGCTCAAGTACCTGCAGGGCGGCGCCTTCAAGGACAGCGCCCCACAGGTGCTGATCTGGGAGTTCCCGGAACGCTATCTGCCAATGAAGAACGACCTCAGCGATTTCGATCCGCAGTGGATCGCCCAGCTGAAGAAAACCCGTAATGCCAATCAAGACCTGGCCCTGTCGTCCAATCGGACGGAACACTGAGAGGTAACGCACATGACCACCAAGCACCGTATTGCCAAAGCCTTTGCCCTGACCGCCGGTATGAGCCTGCTTTCACTGCAGGCCTGGGCCGGCGCCGATGCCGCCCTCTATGGCCCGAGCGCGCCGAAAGGTTCGACCTTCGTGCGCATCTACAACGCCGACAACCAAGCGGTAAGCGCCAGCGTCGGCAACACCCAGATCAACGATGTGGGCGCGCAGGCCAGTAGCGACTTCAGCTTCATGCCGCAAGGCGACTACAGCGCCAAGCTCGGTAGCCAGAGCCTGCCGGTCAAGCTCGCCTCCGATCATTACTACACCCTGGTCAACAACGCCTCGGGCAAGCCGCAACTGGTCGAGGAACCGCCGTTCAAGAACAAACAGAAATCCCTGGTACGGGTACAGAACCTCAGTGACCAGGCCCTGACCCTGAAAACCGCCGACGGCAAGACCGAAGTGGTCAAGCCGGTGGCCGCCAAGGCCCGTGGCGAGCGCGAGATCAACCCGGTCAAGGTCAGCCTGGCCCTGTATGAAGGCGACAAAAAAGTCAGCGATCTGAAGCCGGTGGCCTTGGAGCGCGGCGAAGCAGCGGTGCTTTACGTCACTGGATCCGGCAGCAACCTGTCGCCGGTCTGGGTCAAGCGCCCGGTATCGACCCGTTAATCAACTGCCTATTTCAATCTTCGGAGAACACTCATGATTCCAGTCATTCTGTCCGGTGGTAGCGGTTCGCGTCTGTGGCCCCTGTCGCGCAAGCAATTTCCTAAACAGTTTTTGGCCCTGACCGGCGAACACACCTTGTTCCAGCAAACCATCGAACGCCTGGTGTTCGAAGGCATGGACGCCCCGATGGTGGTCTGTAACAAGGACCACACTTTTATCGTCCAGGAGCAACTGAGCAGCCTGAAACTGCAAACCCAGGCCATCCTGCTTGAGCCCTTCGGGCGTAACACTGCGCCAGCGGTTGCCCTGGCAGCCATGAAACTGATCAACGAAGGCCGTGACGAGCTGATGCTGGTGCTGCCTGCCGACCACGTGATCGACGATCAGAAAGCCCTGCAACGAGCCCTGGCCCTGGCTACCGTCGCCGCAGAGCGTGGCGAAATGGTGCTGTTCGGCGTGCCGGCAACCAAGCCGGAAACCGGTTACGGCTACATCCGTTCCAGCCAGGACGCACTGCTGCCGGAAGGCGTCAGCCGGGTTGCCCAGTTCGTCGAGAAACCTGACGAAAAACGTGCCAAGGAGTTCGTCCAGGCCGGTGGCTACTTCTGGAACAGCGGCATGTTCCTGTTCCGCGCCAGCCGCTTCCTTGAAGAGCTGAAAAAGCACGACCCGGACATCTACGACACCTGCTTGTTGACGCTGGAGCGCAGCCAGGAAAACGAAGACACTCTGAACATCGATGAGGCCACGTTCGCCTGTTGCCCGGACAACTCCATCGACTATGCCGTGATGGAAAAGACCCAACGCGCCTGTGTTGTACCGCTCAGCGCCGGCTGGAGCGATGTCGGTTGCTGGTCGTCGCTGTGGGATGTGCACGAGAAAGACACCAATGGCAACGTCACCAAAGGTGATGTGGTGGTCCAGGACAGCCACAACTGCATGATCCATGGCAACGGCAAACTGGTTTCGGTGATCGGCCTTGAGAACATCGTGGTGGTCGAGACCAAGGACGCCATGATGATTGCCCACAAGGACAAGGTTCAGGGCGTAAAACAGCTGGTCAACACCCTCAACGAGCAGGGCCGCAGCGAAACCCAGAACCACTGCGAAGTGTATCGCCCGTGGGGCTCCTACGACTCGGTGGACATGGGCGGACGCTTCCAGGTCAAACACATCACGGTCAAGCCTGGTGCCTGCCTGTCGCTGCAAATGCATCACCACCGCGCCGAACACTGGATCGTGGTGTCCGGTACGGCCGAGGTGACCTGTGATGAAAACGTGTTCCTGCTGACCGAGAACCAATCGACCTACATCCCGATCGCCTCGGTCCATCGCCTGCGCAACCCGGGCAAGATCCCGCTGGAAATCATCGAAGTCCAATCGGGCAGCTACCTGGGCGAAGACGACATCGAGCGCTTCGAAGACATCTACGGTCGCTCGACACCTATCGAGCGAGGTATCTCGATCAAGACCATCGCCCAGTAAAATCATGCCCGGCTCCTATCCTTCTCAATAGGGGCCGGGCATGCCGGCGATGCTTTTGAGGGCAAGCATTTTTACGGTTAGGATAAAGGCACACCCGCATTCAAGGCTGTGTCCATGCTTATCGGCGCCCTGCTCGTCCTCACCTGGCTGGTTCTGCTGCTGCGTTACCCCGCCAAAGCCCTGCCCATTTCCGTAGCGGCCGTTTTCGGCCTCGGCCTGGTGGCGCTGTGGGTAGTCTGGCAGGATAACCGCGAAACCCGCCAACTGGCCCGGCTCGAACTGCGCCTGAGCTATGCGCCACAAACCTGCCCGGCCGACCGCCCCCTGCGCGTCGAGATGAAAAACGGCAACGAAGTACCCCTGCAAACTTTGCGCTGGCGGGTCGCCGCTTATGCCCCCGGCGATAGCGTCAACCTCAGCGAAAACACCTACAGCGCACCGCGTTACCGTGGCCCAGGCGCGTTGCAGCCTGGCGCCGAATGGAGCGACTGCCTGCCGCTGCCGGCGTTGCGCCCGGGTTATCGTCCGCAGTCTCTGGAGTTCAGGGCCGAACAACTACGCGGCAGCTTTTCCAACTAGCGTTTCCGTCTGCCAGTGAGCTGGGTATGATCGGGCTCTCTTCTTCTGCGCTGCGAAGGATCGTCCATGCCCATCGTCCTTATCACCGGTTGTTCCAGCGGCATTGGCCGCGCCCTCGCCGAACGTTTCAGAGATGCCGGTTATGAAGTCTGGGCAACGGCACGTAAAGCTGAAGATGTCTCACGTCTGGACGCTGCCGGTTTTACCGGCCGCCAGTTGGACGTCAACGATGCCCAGGCGCTGCAAGGCCTGAGCGAGGAAATTCAGGCGCTGCATGGCGGCCTCGACATGCTTATCAACAACGCAGGTTACGGCGCCATGGGTCCTTTGCTCGATGGTGGCGTCGAAGCCATGCAGCGCCAGTTCGAAACCAACGTCTTTGCCCTGGTTGGCGTCACTCGCGCGCTGTTCCCGGCGCTGCGTCGCAACAAAGGCCTGGTGGTGAACATCGGCAGTGTTTCCGGGGTTCTGGTAACCCCTTTCGCGGGTGCCTACTGCGCGTCAAAAGCTGCGGTACATGCGCTGAGCGACGCCCTGCGCCTGGAGCTGGCGCCCATGGGCATCCGGGTCATGGAAGTGCAGCCAGGCGCGATTGCCACACAGTTTGCCGACAACGCCCAGACTCAGGCCGAGCAGGTGCTGGCAGCCGACTCGCCTTGGTGGCCGCTGCGCGAACAGATCCACGCCCGCGCCCGCGCCTCGCAGGACCGCCCAACTTCAGCAGCAGTGTTCGCCCAGGGCCTGTTGGCGGCCGTGGAAAAACAGCCCACCCCATCGCTGGTACGCCTGGGCAACGGCAGTCATGCCTTGCCGCTGCTGGCCCGCTGGCTGCCGCGTTCGCTGTTGGACAACGTGTTGAAGAAGCGCTTCGGCCTCAATCGTCCGTTGTAACCGCGGCCGTCATCGCCGGGTCGAATGCTTGCCAACCGCCGCCCAAGGCCTTGTACAAACCCACCAGGGCCTGTGACACCGCGGCCGAGCTCTCGACCCACTGCTCCTCGCTGGCCAGCAAGGCGCCCTGAACACTGAGCACATTGAGAAAATCCACCGCGCCTTCGACGTATTGCTGCTGCGCCGTCTGCAAGGCAACACGGTTCTGGCGCACGGCTTCAGCCAGCAGGTCGCGGCGCAGCTGGCTGGCGTTGTACAGCCGCAGGACATCGTCGATCTCATGCCAGGCACGCAACACCACTTGTTGATAGTGCAACGCGGCTTCCTGCTGCTGGGCCTCGCGCAACTTGAGCACGCCACTCAAGCGTCCACCTTCGAATATCGGCAGGCTCAACTGCGGCCCGATGCCGAATCGGCGCGAATCCCAGCCTCCGAAATCGGACAATTGCATCGACTGAAAGCCGACATTGCCCGACAAGCGAATGCTCGGGTAGAAATCAGCCTTGGCCACACCGATGTTGGCAGTGGCGGCATGCAATTGAGCGTTGGCCTGGAGAATATCCGGGCGTCGCTGAGCCAGCTCCGAGGGCACGCCAATCGCAAAGCGCTGCTGCGGCGCCGGCATCTCGGCCGGCGCCTGCAATTGGGCCTGCAAGCTGCGCGGCGGCTCGGCGAGCAACAGGCTCAGGGCATTGATCAATTGCGCCTGGCGCTCCTCCAGTGTTGGCAGGCGCGCCTCGATCGACGCCACCTGAGCGCTGGCCTGGGCAACGTCCAGCGTGGTGGCGACACCATCACGCAAGCGCATTTGCGACAGGCGCAGGCTATGCCGCGAGACCTCGAGGTTTTCCCGGGTGACCTTCAAGTTGCTCTGTACCGCGCGCAATTGAATGTAGTTGCCGGCGGTCTCGGCCAGCAATGACAGCAGCACGCCACGCCGGTCATTCTCGGCGACTTCCACCACGGCATCAGCGGCTTCGACCTGACGGCGTACCCGGCCCCACAGATCCAGCTCCCAGCTGGCGGTCAGGTCACCTTGCCAGAGGTTGAACGCCGACTTTCCGCCTTTGCCCGAGGGATCGCTCAGACCTTGGGCGCTGTTGCGGCCACGGCTGTAACCGGCGTCCAGGTCGACCGCTGGGGTTTGCTCGGAAGCAATGCTGGTACGCAGCGCACGGCTTTGCAGCAATCGCGCGCTGGCGATCTGCAGGTCGAGGTTGCCTTGCGTGGCGCGCTCGATCAGGGCAGTGAGTTTGGCGTCGTGAAAGCTCTCCCACCAGCGTTGCTCCAGCGGCTCGGCCTGAGCCTGGCTCGGCGCTGGCATCTCCTGAAGCGCAGGCCAATGGGCCGGGGCCTTGCCCGAAGGCGCGTGAAAATCGGGGCCTAAGGTACAACCGGCGAGCAGGCTCAGCAGCAATGGGCACAAGGCGAACGCAGGTTTCATCGGGCGCTGACCTCTTCACCGACGGCGAGCTGGGCACCGGTATCAATTTTCGCCACCACCGACATGCCCACGCGCAGGCGCTGCAGCAAAGGTTGGTCGGCATCGAAAACAATCTTCACCGGAATCCGCTGCACCACCTTGGTGAAATTACCGGTGGCATTGTCCGGTTTGACTGCCGCAAAGGTCACCCCGGTGGCAGGCGCGATACTCTCGACATGCCCCTTGAGGTATTGGTCGGCAAAGGTATCGACCAGGATCTGCACCGGTTGCCCAGGCTGCACATGGGTCAGTTGGGTTTCCTGAAAATTGCCGACCACATAGGCATGCTCCAAGGGCACCACCGACAACAGCCGAGCCCCCGGATTGACATAGGCACCGACGCGCACGGCACGCTCGCCAACCATGCCCTCTATGGGGGCGACGATGCGGGTATAGGAAAGATCCAGCTGCGCTCGCTCAAGGCTTGCCCGGGCATGCTTGAGCCCACCCTCGGCGCTGTCGACCTGCGCGGTAAGGATATCCACTTGTTTGCGTGTCGCGGCCAACGCTGCTTGCGAATTGGCCAGGCGGGCACGCGCCTGATCCACTCGACTGCGCGCCTGCTGGGCGTTCTGTACGGTGCCGGCGCCCTGCTCGGCCAGACGGCTGTGACGGGTCAGCTCATGATTGGCAAACGCCAGTTCAGCCTGGTCGGCGCTTACCGCCGCCTGCGCCTGAGCGATCAGGGATGCCTGGCGTTCAAGAGTCGCCCCGGCATTGTGCTGCTGGGCGGTGGACACCAACAGTTGCGCCTGGGCCGCCGCCAGTGCGGCCTGATAATCACGGTCGTCGATCAGCGCCAGCACCTGGCCGGCCTTGACCTGCTGGTTGTCTTCAACCAGCACTTGTTTGATAAAACCCGCCACTTTCGGCGCAACCACGGTGTAATCGGCAGATACATAGGCGTCGTTGGTGCTCTGCTCGGTATCGCGGCCCAACAGCATCGGGCCGACCACACCTGCCAGCCCTGCAACCACCAACGCGGCAACAATCAAGGCGGTTTTTCGATGCGTCGTTATCGTCGTCATATCTTTCTCTCAGAACAGGCGCCTAGGCCACCGCACGCGGTGGGTAGATTCGTGTAGGCACAAAAGGAATCAGCAGGATCAGCGCCGCAGCCAGCACCGCCATGCACAGGTAAAGATCAGCCGAGGTCAGCACCAGCGCCTGTTCGTGAATGCGCTTGGCCAACCCGGGCATCTGGCTGTCGATCAACGGCGAGTTGCCCAGATTGTCGACCAGCGTGTTGGAATGAAAATGTCGGCGAACCGTGGTCAATGCCTCGAGCACGCCGGTCGCCACTACCGAAGCCAGGCCCTTGACGGTGTTGAACCAGGCCGAAGCAAACGGACCGTCCTGCGGGGTCATGCCACCAGTGGCAAGCATCAGCAAGGGCAATACCGCCATGGGTTGGCCAAAAATGTGCAGCATCTGCAGCAGATAGAAATTGTCGCGTATCCACTCACTGGTGAGCTGGCTGCCCAACGCGCTGGACAGTGCCAGCATGCCCAGGCCGGTGGCCAGAACCCAGCGACAGTCCACGGCGCGGATGTTGCACAACGCCGCGGTCAATGGCAGCGCCAGCAGTTGCGGCAAGGCCACCAACAGCATCAACGGAGCGGTCTGTGCCGGACGATAACCCTGGATCTGAGCGAGGTAGCTCGATGGGATGAGAATCGCTGCGGTCAGCACGATCAGCACACCGAACAAGGTGACCAGCGCATGGGTGAGGTTACGGGTCTTGAGCATCTGCAACTTGAAGAACGGCAACGGCTCGGACCATTCGTTGAGCATGAACAGCACCAGCAGCACCAGGCCACCGCCCAACAACCAGCAAATCAACGGCGAGCTGAACCAGCCCATGCGATCGCCCAGGGTGAGGCCGATCACCAGTGAGCAGATCGCCGGCAAACCAAGCAACAAGCCCCGCCAGTCGAACTGCTTGAAGCGCTCCAGGCGTAGCGGATCCTGCGGCAAGCCCCAGGCGACACAAACCATGGCCAATAGAGACGGCAGAATGATCTGCCAGAACGCCCACTGCCATCCGACATACTCGGTCCACAACCCTGCCAACGGCGTGCCCAGGTTCGGCCCGAAAGTGGCGGTCAGGGCATACCCGGCAAGGCCATAAACCTTGATGCCGGGGGGTAAAAAGCGCAGTGCGACACTCATCAGCATCGGCGGCAAGGCGCCCGACCCAAGCCCCTGCAGGGTGCGCAACAGCATCAGGCTGGACAGATTCGGCGCATAGGGTTGCAACAGCCCAAGCAGCGCAAAGGCACCGATCGCACAGAGGGTGAAGCGCCGCAGGGAAAACGTCGCGGCCATCCACGGCGAAAAGGCCATGGCCGACACCGACGCCGCGGCATACACCGCGATCAGCCAGGCCCCCTCATCGGCACCAATGAACATACCGCCACGAATATCGGCAAGTGACGCCTTGGTGACCATTTCGTTGAGGCCGGCACACAACACTGCCAGCAATACACCAAGCAACCCGACCACGATGCGCAGGCCGAATGCGCTCGGCGCGGCGGCTCCAGCCACAGGCGGAGGCGCGACAGCAGGGGGCAACGCAGTCAACGAACTCATTACAGACATCTCCGGGGGAACAAACTACCGGCAGAAGTCTATGAAGCGGCAATGATGACGAAAACTGACATATTGGCAGTTTACGAGTGCAGCAAACGCAATCCGCCGATCACGTCCTTTCGCTGCAGCACGCCTTGAGGGTCTGGCGCAGCCAGCGATGGGCCGGATCGTTGTCAAAGCGTGGGTGCCAGGCCTGCATCACCGTGACCCGCTCCATCGGTAACGGAATGCGGAACGAGCGCAGCGGCAAGCCCAACTTGGTCACGCTGGTGAGGATGTTGGCCGGCATCGGCAGCAACAGGTCGGACTCCGGCAGGGAAAACATTGCCGAGTGAAAACTTGGTGTGATTAGCGCTACATGGCGCTGCACCTTGTAATTGGCCAGCTCCAGATCAATCGGTCCGTTGGCACGCCCCCGGCGGGACACGCTGATTTGCGGATAGGCGGCAAAGCGCTCCGGAGTGATTTCAGCATCGAAGATCGGATGCCCCTCGCGCGCCAGGCCGACATAGATCGTGTTGAACAAGCTCTGCACCTTGATTTCCGGCCCCAGGTCAACGGTCGAGCTGACGATCAGGTCGGTGCGCCCATCACGCAGCACAGCATCGTCGTCACCGCCGCTTTCCGGAACGAAACGCAGCACGGTACGCGGTGCCTGCTCGTGCATGGTACGCAGCAATTGCGCACCGTAGAGCGCAATGAACAAGTCATTGGTGCGAATACTAAACACCCGATCCAGGGTGGCCAGCTCAACTTCCTCGCGGCTGCGAAACACCAACCCGGCCTGCTCGACCAGCGCCCGTACCTGGTCGTGCAGTGCCAGCGCACGCGGCGTCGGCACCAGCCCGCGCCCGGCGCGCACCAGAATCGGGTCACCAATTGCCTCGCGGATACGCCCCAGGGTTCGACTCATGGCCGCAGGACTCAGGTTCATGCGCCGTGCAGCGCCCACCACACTGCCCTCATCGAGCAACGCGTCGAGGGCGACCAACAGGTTCATATCCGGGATCTGCATTGCCAGGCATCCAAAGGCTGGGAAGGCCTCATGTTAACAGCTCGACAGTAGCCTTCGAGTTGCGCTGCACACAACTACACAGTGCATGCCAAGCCATTTATCCGCCCGACCCTATGGCCAACAATGACCGGCTCGCAACTTGCCCCGTGGAGCCCTGCATGCTCAGCCCCGTCCTGATTGCCATTGATGGTTCCAGCGCCTGCCAAGGACTGCTGGAACTGGCCCGACAGTACTGCCAGCCCAACCGCCACCGCCTGCATGTGCTACTGGCCATCGACGGAGCCTTCTCGCTCAGCGATGGCCCTGGGGCGATAAGCTTATACGAGCAACAGGAGTTTCCGGCCGCCACCGAAGAACAGCGCCACGCGGTTGGCGCAGTCCAACGGGCACTGAAAAGTTTGCGCGGCTTTGGCTTCGAAAGTGAAGGCAAGCTGGCTCAGGACGACCCCGTGGCGGCGATCGTCAGCGAAGCCCAGCGGCTCGATTGTGCGTTGATCCTTATGGGCCATCGCCATTTGAATCGACTGGGGCGCTTGCTGGACCCGTCGATCAGCAACAAGGTCATTGATCAAGTGAACTGCCCGGTGCTGGTGGACTCGCGCAAAGCCTGAAGAAATTCCCCCGCCCCTACAGGCTATCGACAGGATTGTTTCAGCCTGGGTCCTGCTGCGGTTTGACCACCACGGTGCAGGTGGTCCCCGCCGCCAGCAGGAAGCCTTCCGGCACTTCATCGATGTGAATCCGCACCGGCACCCGCTGGGCCAGGCGCACCCAGTTGAAGGTTGGGTTGACGTCAGCGATCAGCTCACGGCTTTCGGGGTTATCGCGGTCGTAGATGCCGCGGGAAATACTCTCCACATGGCCCTTGAGCACTTCACCGCTCATCATTTGCAGCTCAGCCTGGTCGCCCACTTTCACATGGGGCAGCTTGGTCTCTTCGAAGAAGCCGTAGACCCAGAACGAATCCTTGTCGACCACCGCCATTTTCGGCTCACCGGTCCGTGCGTAGTCACCGCGATGCACATTGAGGTTGGTGACGTAGCCATCGACTGTGGCGAGAATCGTGGTGCGTTTAAGATCCAGCTCGGCCGCTGCCAGTTGCGCCTGGGCGTGTTGATAATCGGCCAGCGCCGAGTTGGCAATGTTGCTGGCGTCGTCGCGGTTCTCGCGGGAAATCACCAGGTTGTCCATATCGGCACGCCGATGTGCGTTGACCTTGCGCATCTCCCAGGTGGCCTTGCGGGAGGCGACCAGGGCCTGGGCCTGCTTGACCGCCACTTGATAGTGTTCGGGGTCGATCTGCATCAGCACATCGCCCTTCTTCACCAACTGGTTGTCGCGCACCGGTACGTCAACGACATAGCCCGGCACATCGGCGGCCACATTGATGATATCGGCGCGTACCCGCCCGTCACGTGTCCAGGGCGTGTTCATGTAGTGCACCCACAGCTGGCGGCCGATGGCCACGGCAGCAGCCAACACGAGCAAGGTGGCGATCAGGCTGAAAAACTTTTTCATCAACAGGGGTCTCAACGGTAGAGAGTCAGGGCCATGGAACCGAACAGGCAGATAAATAGGCACAGGCGCAGCAGTGCCGGATGCCAGAAGAAGCGATAGCCGTCGTAGCTGGCGATAAACCGATCCAGGCCCCAGGCAAGCCCGGCGGCAAGCACAAACATCAGGGTCATGGTCGGCATATAGACGCCATGGAAGGCGATTTCACGGGGCATGGTGCAGTCCTTGGGCCGGAGCCATTGCGGCCAGCGGCGACTGGGGGTCGAGCAGCGAAGTACGGATGAAATGCAGGTAGCTCTGCACGCGACGCAAAGCCGAGGTGTCAAAGTGCCGGGCAAAGGGTTCGTCGGTGGCCTGCACGCGGCTGATGGCGTGGTCGACGGCGACTAGCGCCCGCTCGTGATTACTCGCGTTCGGTTGCAGGAACAACCGTGCCAGGGCACGCCCCATCACACGGATTGCCAGGCGCCAGGACTGCGACTCGGCGTAGCAAGGATGCACCGGCAAAATGGCCTGTTCCTTGCGCAGCTCGATGATCGCGTGGCCGACTTCCAGCACCAGGAACATCCAGCCCAACAACTTGCTTTGCACCTGCGGCTTGCCCACCGCCAGGCCATAGGCCTGGTGCAGCAGGTCGCGGGTGCGGCTTTCGAAGGCCGAGCCCAGGCCGCGCAGGCGGCCGCTAATGGCAAACAACACCTGGCTGCGCAGATCGAGCTCCAGCCGGCTCCACAGCCAACGGCTGTTCGGCGGCAGGATGATCGCCCCGGCAGCGGCACACACCAACATGCCGATGACCATGGCGATGTAGTCATTGATGAAGTCGTACGGGTTGTACACGGTCAGGTTATTCGGCACTGAGCCGGTGGCAAAGAAGATCAGCAAGCCCAGGCCGACACCGGCATAAGCCGGGCGTGAGGCGAGGAAAGCGCCGAGCACGAACACCGGTGCCAGCACCACGCACAACAATGCAAAGCCATCGATCCAGGGAAACACAAAGAAGGTTTCGAAAAAGCCGATAAAGGCGCCGATCAAGGTTCCGCAAGCCATCTGGAACGACATACGCTTGGGGTTCGGAGACGCGGCCGACAAGCCCACCGTGGCGGCGGCAATCAAGGTCATGATCGCACCACTGGGCCAGGCCGTGAGAATCCAGAAACTGCCCAGCACCAACAGGATGAAGGACGCACGCAGCCCCGCTGCCAGCGACACCATCCAGTCAGTCTGCGCCACATAAGGCTCGTCCCACTGCTCGCGGGCATGGTTGTGTTCGGCCAGCGAGGCATGCGTCAGGGCATAGCTGTGCAGGTCGTCGACAAAGCGGTAGAGCAACTCGTAGGCGGTGTGGAAGTCGAGCAAATCGGACTCGCTCGGCCCCGTCTCGACGTAGGCGGCGCGCATGCTGCGTACCCGCTCCGGCAAGCCTTCCTTGAAGGCCGCCAATTGCTCGGCAAGGCGCGCAGCATCGGCGTTGGTCAGCGCCCGTCCGGCATAGACATCGAGCAGCTCGGTCAACGCCTGCAGGCCCGGCTCAATAGCCGTGGTGATTTGCAGCGGACCGCGCAGACGCAGGCGCTCGAGCAATTGGTGCAGTGCATTGAAACGCGTGGTAATGGCCATGAACTCGCTATTCATGCGCCCCAACCGACCGTTGCGTCGGCGCATGTGCGGGTCTTCGAAGGCGGTGACATTGCGCAGGCTTTCCAGGCCCACGGCCTCGGCGATAAAGCGCACATTGCTGCTTTCGAAACGATCGCGCTGACTGTCACCGCGCAAACCTTCGACGACAAAGCTGGCAAACACACCAAAGCGCTGGTACAGGGCGTTGCGCATTGCCGCGCTGGCCGACTGTGGCAGGATCGCGGCGCTGACCAGTGTCGATACCAATATCCCCAAGGAAATTTCCAGCACCCGCCAAACCGCGGCCATGAACGCTCCGTCGGGGTGTTGTAGCGCCGGCAGGCCGACCATTGCCGCGGTGTAGCCCGCCAGCACAAAGCCGTAGGCGCGGAAGGTTCGATAACGCATCGCGCCCGCCGAGCACAAGCCAACCCACACCGCCAGGCTTGGCAGGAACAGTTCGGTGTTCTGCGGGAACAGCGCGATCAAGGCGACCATCATCGAGGAGCCGGCCAGGGTGCCGAGCAGGCGCCAGAAGCTCTTGGCAAAAACATGCCCACTCTGCGGCTGCATAACGATGAACACGGTGATCATCGCGGTGCGCGGCTGCGGCAGCTCCAGGCGCATGGCCAGCCACAAGGTGAGGAAAGCGGCGCTCAGGACCTTGAAAATATAGACCCAGGTGACCCCGTCGGTGCGCGCCCACTCAAAGAAGCCACGGCGCCATTCAAGGGAGCCCAGCCAGCGAAACGGCAGTGTCAGAGCGCTCATTCGGCAGAGTCCGGCTTGTCGAAGAGCGCTAGGGTCGCCGGGGTTTTCGGCGCCTGTTGTTTATCTTCGCTCGGCACATCGTTGCCGGCGCCCAGGCCACCGCCGAGGGCCGTGACCAACTCGGCGTGCGCAGTCAGGCGAGCAGCCTGGACCTGCTGCTGAATCTGCTGCTGGCGAAACAGCAAGGTTTGCGCATTGAGCACATTGAGGTAATCGGTAAGACCCCGTTGAAAGGCAATCATGGCGATGTCGTAGGTTTTCTGCGCCGAGGCCACCGACTCGGCAGCAAAGTGCTGCTGCTCTTTCATCGACTCGCGACGAATCAACTGATCGGAAACATCCTTGAGCGCCTCGACCACAGTCTGGTTGTAACGCGCCACTGCCATGTCATAACCGGCCGATGCCACACCCAACTGCGAGCGCAGACGACCGCCGTCGAACACCGGCAGGCTGATGGCCGGGCCGACGTTGTAGTTGAACTTGCGCCCGGTGAGAAATTCCAGCGCACCACCGCCTGTGGCCATGAAACCCAAACCACCGACCAGATCGACATTGGGGAAGAAGCCGGCATGGGCGACATCGATACCGCGCGCCTGGGCCGCGACCTGCCAGCGACTGGCGACCACATCTGGACGCTGGCCGACCAACTCGGCGGGCATGGCCGAGGGCAGTTTCAACGCCGCCCCGAGGGACAATTGCGGACGCTGCAATTGCGCGCCCTCCCCTGGACCTTTGCCCGCCAGTGCCGCCAGCTGGTTTCGCGCCAGGGCGATTTCTTCATGCAGGGCATCGAGCTGACGATGGGTTTCCGGCAGCGGCGTCTGCGCCTGGCTGACTTCGAAGTGCGTACCGATACCCCCGGCCAGGCGCCGTTGCGCCAGAGCCAGAATCTGCTCCTGCTGCTCAAGTTCGGCTTTGACAATGTCGTACTGGGCGAAGTGCAGGGACAGTTGGATGTACACCTTGACGATGTTGTTCTGTAGCTCCAGCTGCGCCTGGCGCAACTGCGCGGCACTCATATGGGCCATGTCCACGGCCTGTTCACTGGCATTGCGTTCGCGCCCCCACAGGTCCAGGGCGTAACTGAAGCCCAGCGCGGCATTGTTGTCCCAGGTGTTGGCCCCGGACAGTGCCCCTGGCCCGTAGAACTGGTCTTGCGGCCAATTGTGGCGCTTGAGCGTCGACTCGCCGTTCACTTGCAGTTTTTCGGCAGACTCGACCACGCCAGCCATGGCCTTGGCCTCACGCACACGCGCCGCGGCCATGGCCATGCTCGGGCTGTCGTTTACGGCCAGCGCTATCCAGCGGTCCAGTTGTGGGTCGCCATAGGCGCGCCACCACTGCTGGTCGGGCCAGTGGGCATCGCGGGCGGCCTCGCGGATCGCCTCGTCGGTGGTGAGGGTATTGGCTTGCAGCGTCTTGCTTTGCGGGGCAATGCCCCAAGTTCCGATACAGCCGCTCAAGGTCAAGCTAAGGGCACAGACACTGAGCGCATTCAGCGCTCTGATGATGCGACGCGGCACAGCTGCGAATTCCCGACATAGAAGGTGGATGACGCTTGGAGACGCAATTCTATGGGGCGGCTGTGCTGGCGATAAGCGTGTATTACTGCGAATCTTTGTTACGAAAACAGTGATAATCCGGCTTTAGTCTGAAGACCGGCCCGGCAACTTCATGTCACAATTTGTCGTCTACTTTGAGAGCGACCCATGGACACCCTGCAAAACATGCGTGCTTTTAGCTGTGTAGCCCAAGTCGGCAGCTTTACCGCCGCGGCTGTGCAACTGGATACAACCACCGCCAACGTCTCACGGGCGGTTTCCAATCTTGAAGCCCATCTGCAAACCCGCCTGCTCAACCGCACCACCCGCCGCATCGCCTTGACCGAAGCTGGCAAGCGCTACCTGATGCGCTGCGAACAGATCCTTACGTATGTCGAGGAAGCCGAAGCCGAGGCCAGCGATGCCCATGCCCGTCCGGCAGGGCAATTGAAAGTGCATTCGATGACCGGCGTCGGCCAGCATTTTGTCATCGATGCCATTGCTCGCTACCGCGAAACCCATCCGGACGTCACCTTTGACCTGACCATGGCCAACCGCGTGCCAGACTTGCTCGACGAAGGCTATGACGTCTCCATCGTGTTGGCCAGCGAGCTGCCGGACTCGGGCTTCGTGTCTCAGCGCCTGGGCATCACCTACAGCATCGTCTGCGCCTCGCCCGAGTACGTGAAACGCCACGGCGTGGCGCACAAGCCCGGCGATCTGCTCAATCATGCCTGCCTGCGCATGGTCAGCCCGGTGATTCCCCTGGAGAAGTGGCTGTTCGACGGTCCGGAAGGCCAGGAAGTGGTCAACATTACCCAGGCACCGTTCCAGGTGAACTCGGCCGACGCGATGAAAGCCGCCATCCGCAGTGGCATGGGGGTTGGTGTGTTGCCGATCTACTCGGCCATAGACGGGCTGCGTGACGGATCGCTGGTTCGGGTAATGCCCGACTACCGCCTGCAGGAATTGAACCTGTACGCGATCTACCCATCGCGCCAATACCTGGATGCGAAGATCAAGACCTGGGTCGAGTACCTGCGCAATTCGCTGCCGGAAATCCTTGCAGCCCACGAGGCCGACCTCAAGACTCACGAGTTGCTGATCGCCAACTGAAATCTTGCTGCACAGAGGCGGCGGGGAATGATAGCGTGCTACCCATTCTCCACCGCCAGCAGAGATTTCGCCGATGAAAAAGACCGTCCTTGCCTTCAGCCGTATTACCCCGGCGATGGTCGAACGCCTGCAGCAAGACTTCAACGTAATCGTCCCCAATCCCAAGCTCGGCGACATCAGCGCCCAATTCAACGAAGCCTTGCCCGAGGCCCACGGCCTGATCGGCGTCGGTCGCAAACTCGGTGAAGCGCAACTGGCCAATGCCAGCAAGCTGGAAGTGGTGTCGAGTGTGTCGGTGGGCTATGACAACTACGACCTGAACTACTTCAATCAGCGCGGCCTGGCCCTGACCAATACCCCCGACGTACTCACCGAAAGCACGGCCGACCTGGGCTTTGCCCTGCTCATGGGCTGCGCCCGCCGTATTGCCGAACTGGACGCCTGGACCAAGGCCGGGCACTGGCAGGCCACGGTCGGGCCGGCGCAGTTCGGTAGCGATGTACACGGTAAAACCTTGGGGATCGTGGGCCTCGGCAACATTGGCGCGGCAATTGCCCGGCGTGGACACTTCGGCTTCAACATGCCGATCATCTACAGCGGCAACTCGCGCAAGACGGCATTGGAACAGGAACTCGGCGCCCAGTTTCGCAGCCTTGACGAGCTGTTGGCTGAAGCCGATTTCGTCTGCCTGGTGGTGCCGCTCGGCGCCCAGACCAAGCACCTGATCAGCAGCCGTGAATTGCAATTGATGAAATCCAGCGCGTTTTTGATCAACGTGTCCCGCGGGCCGGTGGTGGATGAAGCGGCTCTGGTCGAAGCCCTGCGCGAGGGCACCATTCGCGGTGCCGGGCTGGACGTCTACGAGAAAGAACCGCTGACTGAATCAGCGCTGTTCCAACTGCCCAACGCCCTGACCCTACCGCACGTCGGCTCCGCCACGGCTGAAACCCGTGAGGCCATGGCCAACCGCGCCATCGACAACCTGCGCAGCGCCTTGCTGGGCGAACGTCCACGGGACCTGGTCAATCCGCAGGTGTGGAAATCATCCCCCAGCAACCCTTAAGCGCTAGGCCCGGGCAATACTTTACCTCAAGGCAACCGCAGCAGCGGTTGTCTTGGGCTTGGGTTTTCTGAACACCAACACGTTCCCCAGCATCACCAACACCAGACCAAACAGGGCCGGTGCCGTCCACTGGTACCCTTCGTAGAACGCCGAGACATTCAACGCCACCAACGGAAACAGCACCGTGCAGTACGCTGCCCGCTCCGGTCCCATGCGCCCGACCAAGGTCAGGTAGGCGGTAAAGCCGATAACCGACCCCGGAATCACCAAGTACATCAACGAGCCGATGTAGCGTGTATTCCACTCCATCTCGAAGGGAATTCCCTTGAGCAGGCAATACACCGCCAACATCCCGGCCCCGTAGAGCATGCCCCAGGCGTTGGTGGTCATCGGCCGCAAGCCGGCTTTCTGTTGCAGGCTCGAGAGCATATTGCCCGCCGAGAAACACAAGGTCCCCAGCAGCGCCAAGCCCAGACCGATCAGGGTTTCGGGACTAGCGGCATGCCCCGACAGCTCCGGCCAGAACAGCAGACCCAGCCCAGCCAAACCCAAGGCGCCGCCACCGAGTACATTGGCCGCGATCTTCTGGCCAAAGAACACCCGCGCGTTAAGGGCATTCCACAAGGTCGCGGTGGAGAACACCACAGCGATCAAGCCGCTGGGAATCCACTGACTGGCCGTCAAAAAACACATGAAGTTAACGCAGAACAGGCAAAAGCCTTGGGCCAGACAAATGCCGTGGCCGCGCCGGCTCATCGGTTGCAAGCGGCGGCTGAGCAGCAAAATGGCAAACAGAATCAGCCCCGCGAGGGCAAACCGATAGACAATCGATACCGGAATCGCGACAACGCCCAATTGAAGTTTCAAGGCGATCCAGGTGGTACCCCAGATCAATACGGTCAACAGGTACAACGACAGGTTCATGACAGCGCTCCTCGCATCCAGGCCTTCAGTCTCAGGCCTCTCCCCGGAGGTGCGCTTGCAGATTCTTGCGCTTTTACCGCGCGTGCTGCTGTCAGTCATTGCACAGCAGCGTAGGATGATGCCCAGAGGTATCGATCATGAACGCGTTGGATCAGCTGCAAGTCTTCAAAGCCATGCACGAATCACCCCATTCCCGCCTGGAACACAGCGCGGACCTCGGTGATGGCCTGGCTGCAGCCCTATGGAACAACCGTCACGACGCCCGCGACTACGAAGCCCCCAGCCACCACACACTGTCTTGCTATATCGCCGACGGCACCGGCACTTTCCGCCGCGATCAGCCCAGCCACAAAGGCGCGCCCGACAAGCTTTGCATCATGCCTGCAGGTTCGGCTTCACATTGGGTGGTGAATGGCTCTATTCGCCTGGCGCACCTGTATATCAGCCAGGAGCAATTCGCCCTCGGCTGCATCAGCCTACTCGACCGCGAACCCCGCGAACTGCAATTGCAGGAAGCCACGTTCCTGGACGATCCCGAGCAAGCCCAGCGCTTTCGCCAATTGATCGCGATGAACTGGGACGAACCCGGCGAACGCTTGCTGACCAGTACCCTGGCCCATGAAATTCTCGATCATGCTGTGCTCAGCCAGGTTGGCCAGCGCCACGGCCTGCGCCTTAAAGGCGGATTGGCCGCGTATCAACGGCGGCACGTAAGCGAATACATCGAAGGCCACCTGGAGCAGCCGCTGAGCCTTGGCGAACTGGCGTCGCAGTGCAATTTGTCCGAATACCACTTCGCGCGGATGTTCCGTGAGAGCTTTGGCCTTCCCCCCCATCAATACCTGCTGGCCCGACGTCTGGCCATGGCCCGGCACCTGCTGCGCTTTGGCGACTTGGCCTTGAGTGAAGTGGCCTTGCAATGCGGCTTTGCCAGCGCCAGCCATTTCAGCAATCGCTTTCGCCAAGCCGTGGGCGCAACACCTGGGGCGTACCGGGCTGCATTCAGACGCTAGGCTTTTGTCTTGAAAGTACCGGCGCAAACCCACTCGACCTATGCAATTTGCCGCGCCCGCGACTTACATCAAGCCTGCACCTTCCGACTGAACAAGTACCTAGTAAAAATGATAGGTTTTTGCCCGTTTTTCGTTGTTTTCGTAACCGTTCAGCGAAAAAAGCTCTCCTTCGCCAATTAATTTGAACCGTTGGAGAACGCTAGCGCTCAAGTTCATTGAAGCCAGGCCCTTACCGAGTAAGCGCCATCCGCTTCACCTATGAACTTGACTGTTATCTGGAGACTCACATGGGCTTGTTAAGCAAGATTATGGAAAAACTGGGCATCGGCCGCGATGACAATACCCACACCACTGCCGCCGCACCTGACGTGCAAACGCCGGCAGGCACCCCGCCGACGCCGGTACCGCCTTCCACTCCCACCTCCACTCCGACTCCCGCCTCCACAACCCCTCAGGGTTCAGCGCAGTCGACCCTTCAGCCTGTCGATGTCGGCGCCAAGCTCGACGCCTTGGCAGCGCAGCACTCAGAAACACTGAATTGGAGAACGTCGATTGTCGATCTGCTCAAGCTGCTCAACATCGACAGCAGCCTGGACAATCGCAAGGAACTGGCCAAAGAGCTCAACTACAGCGGTTCTACCGATGACTCGGCGACCATGAATGTGTGGCTGCACAAAGCGGTAATGACCAAGCTTGCAGAAAATGGCGGCCAGCTTCCCGCCGATCTGCATAACTGAAAATCGATGTGTTCAAGCGCTGCACAGTGAGAGAAAAGGAGTTTCATCATGATCAGAGACGACAATAACAGCACCGCTGTCTACCCCGAGACGCACTTGACCGCAGCTCCGCTGCTTAAACGCATTTCATGGAGTGCGATTCTCGCAGGCGTTGCTTTAGCGATGGTCGCGTCGCTGATTCTGAATCTACTGGGCACCGCCATCGGCTCTGCCTCCATCGACCCGTTGCAGGAAGCCAATCCCCTGGACGGCCTGGGCAAGGGAACGGCCATCTGGGTGGTGGTCAGCGGGATTGTTTCAGTGTTCGTCGGTGCTTGGATTGCCGGGCGCCTGGCGCAACGTGAAGGAGCATTGCACGGGCTGCTGGTGTGGGCGACCACATCATTGGTGTCCCTCTATCTTGTGTCCAGTGCTGTAAGCGGGATCGTCAGCAGCGGCCTTAACCTTGCCGGCAGTGGGCTCTCGGCTGCGGGTAGCACGATTGCCCAGGCCGCCCCGCATATCGGCAACACCGTGCAGGATCAACTGCGCCAACAAGGCATCAACTTTGATTTAAGCGATATCCAGAACGAACTCGAAACCGCCATGCGTCAAACAGGAAAACCTGAACTCAATCCGGAGAACGTAAAAAGAGAAGCACAAGCCACGGAGCAGGATGCGCAACAGACCGCAAAAAACAGCGCGCAACACCCACAGGCGGCCGATGAGCAACTCAGCGGATTGCTTGACCGTATCAAAGCCAAAGGTGAAAAGGCGTGGGATGCCGCCGATCGTGAAGCCATGGTCAACCTGATCAAGGCACGCACCGGGAAAACCGATGCTGAAGCCAACCAGATGGTCGACCAGGCCCAACAGGCCTACCAACAGGCTTACGCCAAGTATCAAGAGCTCAAGGCAGAAGCTGAGCAAAAGGCTCGCGAAGCTGCGGAAGTTGCAGCCAAGCGTATTTCCCAAGGCAGTTGGTTGTTGTTGATCACCCTGATCGTATCCGGCCTGGTAGCTGCGGGCGCCGGCATGATGGGGCGTCGCACCCAACCTGAAACCAAGGTCGTCGCTGCAGTGTAGGCAGGACGCACGATAAAAAAATGCCCCTACTCCGGGGCATTTTTTTGGTTCTTCACGGAATCCCGGGAACTGCGGAACTTGGCTCGATTGTCGATGGGCATATCCGTTTGATGTGGTGGCGCTACTGGCTGGTTTCGCCTTTACGGCGACCCACTTTTGTCGGGGCAAAAGTGGGCAAAACCCCTTGTCCCTGCATCCGGCCCTGCGCTGCGCTCCGGGTTCCCTCATTCCACCCTTGCTCCCGTGGGGACCGCGCCGAAGGGCCGTCCTGGCCCTGCGGCGCTCGCCGGCCATCCATGGCCGTCGCCCCACTACGCAAGGGTTCCATTCGGCCTACTGAAGGGACGGTTTGTGGCGTCTGCACGATTTGTGTAATTGAAAGCACAGCAACAGCAACAGCAAGGCGCTGGTGTTCAGCTTTTGATGTTGATCTGGCTCTTCATACATCGTCAGCCCAGACACCCTGGATCGTTCCTTCAGTAGGCTGAGTGCAGGTATTGCGTAGTCGGGTGCAGGCCATGGATGGCCCTCCGGTGCGGTCCCCGCGGGAGCAATGCCGGAGCGAAGGGATCCGTGCCGACGAAAATCGACCGGGCACCTAGTGAGGAAATATCAGCAGTACCGGCCCAAGCACCAGGCTCAACCCCACCAGCCCCAGCAACAAGCGTGGCTGATAGGGCAACAGAAATACCCACAGGGTCACCCCTGCCATCAACACTGCGAACAACTCCACCAGCCCCATGGCCCAGCCACTGCCCTGCACCGCCAGGTACAGTGCCAGCAGTTGCAGCAACCAGCCTGCGATGCGCAAGACGCGCAAGCGCGCGGCGCTGGGTGCGCTGCCAAGCAAGTCCTTGTAATGCTTTTCCATGGCCAGGCACAGGCAGGCAAAACCAACAAAACCAAACAGGGTAACCGCCAGCATCAGCTCACCTCGCTTTCAATCAGGTTGGCGCTCGGTGCTTTTGCAGCTTTGGGCGCACGCTTGGCCGCTACTACCGGTGGGCGCCACATTTTGGCTGCCAACCAGGCCAGGAACAGGCCACTGCCCAAGGCCGTCAGGTCGAAACCTGACATGGCCCAGTCACCCACCGAAACGGAGTGGATCAAGCCCTGGCCTGTGGTGAGCTGATTGAGCAGCGGCAAGCCGGCCCACAGCAACGCCGCCAATCCCAACTGTTCGGCCCAGGCTTTGCGGCCCGGACGCAGCGCCGCATGCAGCACCGACAACGCCCAGAGCAGGAAGAAGCTGTTCACTTCCCAATCGGCCCGGCCTTGCATACTCACCGGCAGCAAGCGGTTGGCCCAGAAGAACGCCGCAACCCCCAGTAGCAAACCGCTCATGCTGGCAATGTTCAGCACTTCCACCAGCCGCAGCTCGAAAGGTTGCGTGCCGCTCTTGGCATGCTTGAGCTGACGCTTGCCCAGCCACAGCACCAGGCCCGTACCAATAACCGCCGTGCCAGCCAGGCCGAAGAAGAAGTACAGCCAGCGCATCCAGGGACCGGCGAACATACCCATGTGCAGACCGTACATGCCGGCGGAGATCACCACGGGCGTCGACTCGGCTTTGCTACCGGACTGCAGCGTGCCGTTGACGCCATCAAAGATCCAGCTCTGGCCACGCTGGTAGGCAATACGGTCGCCCCCATGGCGGGAGAAGCGCACGCGGGCATTCTGATCACCCGCGTTCTGCACTTCGATCCAGCCCAGACGCGCGTCCGGTTGTTGCTCGCGGAACTTCTCGTAGAGCGCTGGCAACGGCATCAATGGCGCCGCGACACCGGCCACCTTGACCTGCTCGGGGGCCCCGAACAGATCATTGAAAAAGCCCCGGGTGTTGTCGCCATAGCTGGCGATGATGCTCGCCGGCATGACCAGCGACATGAAAATCACCAGGCTGCTGTAGCTGATCATCAAATGAAATGGCAGCACCAGCACACCAATGGCATTGTGGCCATCCAGCCAGGAGCGCTGGCCCTTGCCGGGGCGGAAAGTGAAGAACTCCTTGAAGATCTTCTTGTGCGTAATGATACCGGTCACCAAGCCCAGCAGCATGATGAAGGCGGCAAAGGTCGACAGCCAGCGGCCCCATGGATGAGGCATTTCCAGCTGAAAATGGAATCGGTAGAAAAAGTCGCCACCGCGTGTTTCGCGAGCCTGCACCTCGGTGCCCGTGAGCGGGTCGAGGGTTTTGTCGATAAAGCCGCGCCGCCCGGCGCCTTCTGCACGCCAGCCGACACTCAGGCCCGGCTCGCGCGCTTCAGGCAAGCGAATGAACCAACTGCCCGCATCGGGTGCATGCGTTTGCAGGTAATTCTGCGCCACAGCCAGGTTTGCCAGCGGGTCCAGGGGGCGCGCCTGTACTTCGGGCTGGGCCCAGTGATTGATCTCTTCCTTGAAGTAGGACATGGTCCCGGTGAGGAAAATCGCAAACAACAACCAGCCGAAGATCAGGCCCGTCCAGGTGTGCAACCAGGCCATGGCCTGGCGAAAGCCCTCTTTCATGAGTTTTTCATCCAATAGGCCAATCCGTTGACCGCGCCCAGAACCAAGCTCGGCACCAACACGCCCCACCAGGCTTGCCAGGCACTGCGACATGCAAAGCACCAGAGAAAGGCCACCAGGTAGAACAGGAACGACAGCATCATGCCGCTGATCACTGCCTCAGCCTTGGGGATTGGTGCCAGCAAGGTGATACAGACGCTGGCCATGGCTGCCAGCAGATATCCGCCAAACACGGCAGCCAGGCAACGTGATGTCACAGCCAGGCGATAATTCAGGGGCAGCCCGGCGGCTTTGCTTTTCATGGCATCCATCCATTGTGAAGAACCACTAATAATAATGATTTATATTCTCACAAGCAAAGCCGCTGGCAGCTTGATCAGAACGACAGGTCGACGCCAACGGTATAGCGACGACCGTCCAGCACGGTCTGATACTCCTGGTAGTCCACTTCCTTGTTGAACACGTTGTACACACCGGCCAGCAATTTCACGTTCTTGGTCACCCGATAAGTGCCACCAAGGTCGACAAAGGTGTAGGACGGAGTGCCATCAGACATGGTGGTGCGCCCCAGGTAGTCCGAGGTTTTGCCGCGATAGTTCATTCGCGCCCACGTGCCCAACTGGTCGGTCGCCTGCCAGTCCAAGGTGGCGTTGAACATGTGCCGAGGCATCTGGTTCAGCGCTTTGCCTTTCTGCGGACCACTCTTTTGCTCAGAGGCGGTAAAGGTGTAGTTGGTAGCAAGTTTGACGCTCTGGGTGATGTCCCAGTCCAGCGTTGCTTCTACGCCTTGCATCTGCGCTTCGTCGACGTTCACCCGATCACTGATGAACTTGTACGAAGTACCGCCGATCTGGCACTGGCCCGAAGCATTGCCGGTGCTGTCGGTGCAGCGGCGGGTCTCGGTGATCTTGTCTTTGAAGTCGGTGTTGAACACGGTCAGGCCAGTGGAGAAGCCTTCGAGGTTATCCCAGATGAAACCGATTTCCTGGCTCAGGCTTTTCTCCGGCTTGAGGCTAGAGTTGCCTACGATGATTGCCGGATCGCCACCGCCACCGGTGATCTGCCCCCAATCATCCACTGCCGCGCGAATGTCTGGCGAACGATAACCACTGGACACACCCCCTTTGACAGTCCAGTTCTCGGTCAGGTGATACACCCCGTACAACCGTGGCGACCAATGCGTACCGTAGTTTTCGTCACGGTCCATACGAATGCCGCCAGTCAGGGCGAAGGCTTCGGTCAAGCGCCATTCATCCTCAGCGAACAATGCCCACGACCAGCGCGTCAGTTGGTTGACGTCGGAGGCTGCAGCCAACTGGTTGCCTTCGTCACTGAGGTCTTCGTACTTGTACTGGCCACCAAAGGTGGTGATGTGCGAGTCGCTGAAATACGACATCTGCGTATTGAGCACGGTGTTTTCCAACTCCATGCGCCGACCCGGGTTCTCGATTTTCTCGCGTTGCAGGTAACTGTCGGTGGTGATGCTTTCCCAGCGGCCGGAATGGCTGATGGCGAAGTTGGTACGCTCATAATCGCTGAAACTGTCAGTGGAGCGCGCCGAACGCCCTTGGTGGGCATAGCGATCCTGTTCGGATTTGCCCGCCTCGAAGGTAATGTCGTTGTGCTCATCAGGGGTGAACGAAAGCTTGGCGGTACCGCTGTCGGTGCTCTGCTCGTTGAAGCCGTTGACGATGTGGTCTTCGTCGCGACGCGAACGCTGCCCGTAAAGCTGCAAGCCCACGAGGTTCTCGATCAACGGCCCGGAGACAAAAGCGCTGGTGCTGTTGTAGTCGCCCGAATCGGAGCGGTCCTGGAAGGTCGCTTCAGTGCGCACGCCGCCATACCAGGTCGGCGTCACTTTACGGGTGATGATGTTAATCACCCCGCCCATGGCGTCGGAGCCATACAGCGACGACATTGGCCCACGCACCACTTCGATGCGCTCGATGGCCTCAAGCGGAGGCATCCAGCCTTGTTCGATCCCGGCACCGTCGCTGTTGGGACGGGTTGCCCGCGAGTCCTGGCGCTTGCCGTCAACCAGCATCAGCGTGTACTTGGAGGCCATGCCCCGAATACTGATATCGCTGGAACTGGCGCCACCGGTAACCACGACACCCGGCACATCCTTCAGCGCGTCGGTTACGTCACGGTAAGACTTGTTCTCGATCTGCTCGCGAGTGATCACCGAAATGGACGCCGGCGCGTCCTTGATTTGCTGGGAAAAACCAGACGCGGTAACCACGACGTTTTCCAGTTCCAGGGCGTTCTGATTGGCAGCGCTGGCCTGGGCGGTGTAAATCGAGCAGAGGGAAAGAGCAAGGCAGGATCGAGTGAAAAGCGGGGACACGTGGAGCTCTCCCTGAGATATGTAAAGGTTTGGTAAAGCGTCTTAGGGAGCGAATGCTATTTATTCTCAAATGAGAGTAAAGATTATTTACGTTTTTTACACTTTCATGGGCCATTGCGCTGCCAGTCAGCAGCGGATTGCCGACCGACCCAAGAAAACACTACAATGAGAACAATTCTTATTATGTTGCGCATTCTGGCGCCGGAGAGTTCACGGTGCCCAGCGCCTCTTCCACTTCGCTTGAAGGCCTCTATCACGCCCATCACAACTGGTTGACCGGCTGGTTGCGGCGCCGTCTGGGCTGCCCGGACAATGCCGCCGACCTGGCCCAGGACACCTTTATGCGCCTGCTGCAGGCCCGGGAAACACCGGTGCTCAATGAGCCACGGGCGTTCCTCACCACCGTGGCCAAGCGGGTGTTGTGCAACCACTACCGGCGTCAAGATCTGGAGCGCGCCTACTACCAGGCACTGGCGCAGTTACCGGAAGCACTGGCGCCCTCGGAAGAACACCGGGCGATCATTTTCGAAACCCTGCTGGAGCTGGACCGTCTGCTCGATGGCCTGCCTACGCTGGTCAAGCGTGCGTTCCTGCTCGCTCAGATCGACGGCCTTGGCTACGGTGAAATTGCCGCGCAATTGAACATCTCGCTGGCCACGGTAAAGCGCTATTTGAACAAGGCAGCCATGCGCTGTTACTTCGCCCTGTGAACAGCGCACATCAGGAATTTTCGCCGCAGGTCGCCGAACAGGCTGTGCACTGGTTGATCGAGCTACAGGGCGGTGCGCTCGACCCGCGCCAGCAGCAGGCCATGCAGCAATGGCTGCAAGCCCATGAAGAGCATCGCCGTGCCTGGGAGCACATTCAGCGGGTCAACCAGCGCCTGCGCGGGTTGTCGTCACCGCTGGCCCATGCGGCATTGCAGGCACCGCGCTCGGCCAGTCGCCGGCGCGCGCTCAAGACCCTGTTGATTCTGGGCGTGGGGGGGGCTGTCGGCTTGACCGTGCAGCAGCACAATCCCCTACCGACCCTGCTTGCCGACTACCGCAGCCCGGTGGGCGAACGTCGTCGCCAGCGATTGGAAGATGGCAGCCAACTGCACCTGAACACGCGCAGCGCCGTTGATGTGCGCTTCGATGCACAACAGCGCCTGGTGCGCCTGCTCGAAGGTGAAATACAGCTCGCCGTCGCCGCAGATGCTCGCCCATTGAATTTGCTCACCGACTTCGGCCAGCTGCAGCTCGCCGAAGGTCGCTACAACCTGCGCCAGTTCCCGCGCTACAGCCAGCTCAGCGTTCACCAGGGCAGCGCCAGCCTTGCCGGCGATGTGCTCGCAGCCGGTCGTCAGGCGCGTTTCAACGGCCCGCAGTGGCAAGCCCTGCAACTGCTCGACAGCAATGCCGGGGCTTGGGTCGACGGCATGCTGCTGGCGGCGCACATGCGCCTTGGCGATTTTCTCGATGAGCTTGGCCGCTACCGACGCGGCCAACTCAACTGCGCGCCCGAGGTTGCCGAACTGCTGATTTCCGGCAGCTATCCATTGGCTGACAGCGAGCGAATTCTCGACCTGCTGGAGATCGCCCTGCCAGTGCGCGTACGGCGTTTTACCCGCTACTGGGTGACAGTCGAAGCCCGAGTCTGATTTTTTTCACATTACCTGAGCCGATTTTTCATCTCGCGTGACAGAGAAGGCAGAACCCTTTGCTTTGACCTTCTCAAGGACCCCTTGCATGCCCCTTCGCCCGAGTCCACTTGCCCACGTTCTACGCGCTTTGTTATTCGGTACAGGCCTTAGCGTTATTGCTATCCCTGCCTTGGCTGAGCAGCCCGCAGCACGCAGCTACCACATCGCGCCGATGTCGCTGGAAAACGCTCTGAACCAGTTTGGCCGAGAAAGCGGCGTACTGATCTCGTTTGGCTCGCAGGTCACCAGTGGCGTGCAGAGCCCAGGCCTTGAAGGCCAGTACAGCCCGCAGCAGGCACTCGACATCCTCCTGCAAGGCAGTGGTTTGCAAGCCCGTGCCGAAGGTGACAATGCCTTCAGTCTGCAACCACAAGCAGCGCTCGGCGCGCCGGTGGAGTTGGGCGTTTCCACCGTCGTCGGCGACTGGCTGGGCGCAGCCCAACAAGACAATGTGTTCGAACATCCCGGCGCCCGTGATGTGATCCGCCGCGAAGAATTCGAGCGCCAGGGCGCGATCACTGCCCGCGAAGTGCTCAACCGTATTCCTGGCGTCAACGCCCCGGAAAACAACGGCACCGGCAGCCATGACATGGCGTTGAACTTCGGTATCCGTGGCCTCAACCCACGCCTGGCCTCACGCTCCACGGTGCTGATGGATGGCATTCCGGTGCCCTTCGCGCCCTATGGCCAACCGCAGTTGTCGTTCGCCCCGGTCAGCATGGGCAATATGGACGCAGTGGATGTGGTGCGCGGTGGCGGCGCCGTGCGCTACGGCCCGCAGAACGTTGGCGGCATCGTCAACTTCGTGACCCGGGCGATCCCGGACGAGCCCACCGTCAAGGCCGGCTTCCAGACCCAGACCAGCCCGTCGTCCAGCCATGATGGCTTCAAAACCAGCGCCAACCTGCTTGCTGGCGGCACCAATGACAATGGCCTCGGTGGCGCCCTGCTCTACTCCGGAACCCGCGGTGGCGATTGGCGCGAACACAGCGACACGCAGATCGACGACCTGATCCTCAAAGGCAAATTGCAGCTAGACGAGGCCAACAGCCTGCACGCCATGGCCCAGTACTACGAAGGTGAAGCACAAATGCCCGGCGGCCTGAGCGTAGCCGACTACGATGCCGACCCGTACCAATCGACGCGCCTTCAGGACAAGTTCTGGGGCCGTCGCAGCATGTTCAACTTCGGCTACGACTACAAGGAAGATGCCCGGCAATTCAGCGTCAACAGCTTCTTCACCAAGACCCTGCGCAGCGGTTACCTGAACCAGGGCAGCTTCGTTTCGCTGTCGCCACGCGAGTACTGGGTGCGCGGTATCGAAACCCGCTTGTCTCAGGGCTTTGCCCTCGGCGAGAGCTGGCATGAAGTGGGCGTCGGTTATCGCTACATCAACGAAGCCGGCCACGAGCTGCGCTACCGCGAGCCGGTGGCCGCCAACCAACTGCCGACCACTGCCAGCCGCAACGACCGCGACACCCGCGGCAGCACCGAAGCCCATGCAGTTTTCCTCGATGACCGTATCGACATCGGCAAGTGGACCATCACCCCGGGCATTCGCTACGAGATGATCGACTCCGAGCAGTCGAACAAACTCAACGGCCAGCGCTATCAGGGCGACTACAACACCGCGCTACCGGCGCTGAACGTGATGTACCACCTCACCGACAGCTGGAACCTCTACGCCAATACCGAAGGCTCCTTCGGCAGCGTGCAGTACAGCCAGATGCCCAATCGCGTCAGCAGCGGCGAAGTCAAACCGGAAAAAGCCCGTACCTGGGAACTGGGTACGCGCTACGACGATGGCTTGCTGCAAGCGGAAATCGGCGCCTTCCTGATCAACTTCGATAACCAGTACGAAAGCAACCAGACCAACGATTCGGTGATCGCCCGCGGCGAGACCCGTCATCAAGGTATCGAGACCAGCGTGAAGTACGCGTTGGAGGGTTTGAATCCCGCACTGGCCGGTTTCGACGTGTATGCAACCTATGCCTTTGTCGACGCAAAAATCCGCGAAGATGGGCCGAACAAAGGCAATCGTGTGCCCTTCTCCTCTCGGCACAAAGGCACCCTCGGGATTGGCTACACGGAAGGAAAATGGAAGCTGAACCTGGACAGCACCTACCAGAGCGACCAGTTCGCCGACAACGCCAACACCGCGACGGAAAGTGGCGACGGCAGCAACGGACGCATCCCTGGCTACATGCTGTTCAGCAGCCGCGCGGCCTATGATTTTGGCCCGCAATTGTCGAACCTGAACGTTGCCGTTGGGGTGAAGAATATCTTCAATCACCAGTACTACACGCGCTCGTTCGATGACAACAACAAGGGCAAGTATGTCGGTGAACCCCGTACGGTATACCTGCAGACATCTGTCGCGTTTTGACCCAGCGCATGCAAAAGCCCGGCCGGTGCCGGGTTTTTGCAACAAGAAATTTATCTTTCAAAAGGACTTGAAAAGTTGCGCCAAGTGCCTGACCTTGTAGTCAAGAGGCGATGGTTTCCACAGGCCGAAAGGCCCCATCGATTCTCTTGCGAGCTAGCTGAATAAGGGATTGAACTATGCAAATCCAAGTCAATAGCGACAACCATATTCAAGGCAACATTCGACTGGAAGAGTGGGTCCGCAGCACCATCGAAAGCATGCTCGAACACTTTGAGGAAGATATCACCCGGGTCGAGGTTCACCTGCGAGACGAGAATGGCGACAAGCCAGGTCCGCACGACAAACGCTGCCAGATGGAGGCACGCCCAAAAGGCCATCAACCGATTTCCGTAAGCCACAAGTCTGCATCGCTCGACCAGGCTGTCGAGGGAGCAGCACTGAAGCTCAACCATGCCCTGGAGCATTTCTACGGCAAGCTACGCAGCAAACGCGCCGTCACTCAACAAACCGCCAATGAGGCCCAGAATGACGGCCTGCTACAGGAAGAATTCCTGGAAAACGAGCAAGCTCGCAGCATCAGCTGAATGACATAACGCAGACGGTAAAAAGGCGAGCCAGGGGCTCGCCTTTTTTATCGGCATTGTCTACGAGATCGACTGCATCCCTTCAGTGCCCCATCGCAGCAACAGCCACCGAGTTACTTACCCTCTTCGATTTCCTTTCCACTGGCATCGATAGCCTTGGTCGACGGGTACTGGTAAGAGGCATAACGCACCACCAGAATCGCGAACGCCAACAGCAGAATCCCACCACACACATACAGCAGACCGACATCCGGCGCCTTGTGGTGCGAGACATCGCCGATCAATAGGCGGGTCAGCGCCGTGATCGCCACATACAGCAGGAAGCGAATCGGCATGTGGTTGGTCTTGAAGTAAATCCCGACCATCGCCCCCAGCTCGAGGTAGATGAACAACAGAAGAATGTCATCAACACTGACGCCACCCTTGCTGAGCATATCGATGAAGGTCGCGACGGCTGCATAAGCGGTAATCGCACCAATGCCGAACAGGGCCAGGTAGTGAAACGCTTCGACGCAGAGATTGCCCAGCGAGTCGGCCGAGCCATGCAGGCCCTTGCGCAGTTTGTCTGCCCATTTGATGTTCACGATTGCGGTTTCCTTGATACGGCTGGGAGGATGATGCGCCACGCGCATGACGCTTTTTCTGCATGCAGTAAAAAGGCCAGGCACCCTCTCTGAGAAGGCGACCAAACGTCGCAAGGCACAGCCATTGCTGGCTGTGCCTTGCGATTGCAACCGTAGGTGGGGAAAACCGGTTATTCGAGCGCCGAGGCCGGGCCGAAGAACTCGTAGCGGCTCTGCGCCTCAGGTACGCCCAGCCCCTTGAGGTGCCCCTTGACGGTAGCCATGAAGCCTTTCGGACCGAGGAAGTAGGCGTCTACGTCACGCTCCTGTGGCAACCATGCGTTCAACTGTTCGGCAGTCAGCAGGCCGACAGCATCGGCAGGCTCGCTGACGCCATCGTCTTCGGCGTAGCAGTAGAAGCGCTTGACCTGTGGATGACGCGCCGCCAGACCATCGACCCAGTCACGGAACGCATGCACCGCACCGTTGCGCGCGCAGTGGATGAAGTGCACCAGACGACCGCTTTCCAGCGCCGCTTCGAGCATCGGCAGGGTCGGGGTAATGCCCACACCACCGCTGATCAGCACCAAAGGTTTGTCGCTGGCGCTCAAGGTGAACTCGCCCGATGGCGGGAACAGTTTGATGCTGTCGCCCACAGCCATTTGCTCATGCAGGTAATTGGAGACCTTGCCACCGGCTTCGCGCTTGACGCTGATACGGTACTGACCGGCATCGCTCAGGGCCGACAGCGAATAGTTGCGACGCTGTTCGGTGCCATCGATGATCAGTTGCAGGCCGATGTATTGACCCGGCTCGGCTTGGAGAATGGCGCCGCCATCGACCGGCGCGAAATAGAAGGAAACGATCTCGCTGCTTTCGTCGATGCGCTGCACCAACTTGAATTCCCGCGCACCGCGCCAGCCACCAGGAGCTGCTTCTTTCTGCGCATAGACATCGGCTTCGGCGCCGATGAGGATGTCAGCCAGTTGTTGGTAGGCCGCGCCCCAGGCAGCAATGACCTCGGGGGTGGCGATTTCCTTGCCGAGTACTTCTTCGATGGCGCGCAGCAGACAGCTACCCACGATCGGGTAATGTTCCGGAAGAATCTGCAAGGCCACATGCTTGTTGATGATCTGGCCGACCAAGCCACCGAGCTGTTCGAGTTGGTCGATGTGACGGGCATACATCAGTACACCATTAGCCAATGCACGTGGCTGGTCGCCGCTGGCCTGGTGGGCCTGGTTGAACAGTGGGCGCACTTCAGGGTATTCGCTGAGCATCAATTTGTAGAAGTGAGTCGTCAGTGCTTCGCCACCGCTTTCGAGCAGGGGAACAGTGGCTTTGACGATCGCACGATCCTGGGCATTAAGCATTAAGTGACTCCTGAGCCTATGGCTTCTGATGAATACGTTCGCTAATTCAGTTTTCGTGCCAACTTTTAAACCCTTTAAAATCAATGAGTTAAAAATAACAGAGTCATAAAGACCACATCTGATATATAGTCATTAAGACCAACAGGAGTCTTTATGACCGCAAAATCCCTGCTAACCGCCCTGCTGCCACTGGTCAGCGATCTGTCCCGCGACTTGCCCGAGCGCGAACGCTATCGACGTCTGCTCGAAGCCATGCGCAGCCTGTTGCCGTGCGACGCTGCCGCGCTTCTGCGCCTGGATGGTGATTGGCTGGTGCCATTGGCAGTCGATGGTTTGAGCACGGACACGCTGGGGCGACGCTTCAAGGTCAACGAACACCCGCGCTTCGAGATCATTCTCAGCCATAACGCCCCTACCCGCTTTGCCAGCGACAGCGAGCTGCCAGACCCCTACGACGGATTGGTCGAAGGCCTGCACCAGCACCTGGAAGTTCATGACTGCATGGGTTGCCCGCTGTTTGTCGACGAACAACCCTGGGGCCTGATCACCCTCGACGCACTCGACCCGGAGCAGTTCCAGCAAGTCGAACTGGACGCCCTGCAAGCCTTTGCCAGCCTGGCCGAGGCCACAGTCAATGTTGCCGAACGTATCGCACGCCTGGCGCTGCGCGCCGAGGATGAGCACGAACGCGCCGAGGTGTATCGCCAGGCCAGCGGCCAGCAGTACAAGGAACTGATCGGCCAGAGCAAACTGCACAAGCGCCTGCTGGAAGAGATCCACTTGGTCGGCAGCAGCGACCTGACCGTGCTGATTACGGGTGAAACCGGGGTCGGCAAGGAACTGGTAGCGCAGGCCATTCATCAGGCTTCGGGCCGCGCCAACAAACCGATGATCAGCCTCAACTGCGCGGCGTTACCCGACACCCTGGTAGAGAGCGAACTGTTCGGCCATGTGCGGGGTGCCTTTACCGGCGCTGTCGACGAACGACGCGGCAAATTCGAACTGGCCAACGGCGGTACGCTGTTTCTCGATGAAGTCGGTGAGCTGTCGCTGACGGTGCAAGCCAAGCTTCTGCGTGTGCTGCAGAGCGGGCAATTGCAGCGCCTGGGTTCAGACCAGGAACACCGCGTCGACGTGCGCCTGATCGCTGCCACCAATCGCGACCTGGCTGATGAAGTGCGGGCTGGCCGTTATCGTGCCGATTTCTACCACCGCCTGAGCGTTTACCCGCTAAGGGTGCCGCCGTTGCGTGAGCGTGGGCGCGATGTGTTGCTGCTCAGTGGCTACTTTCTCGAACACAATCGCTCACGCATGGGTCTGGGCAGCCTGCGCCTGAGCGCGGAGGCCCAGGCCGCCCTGCTAGCGTATGACTGGCCAGGAAATGTGCGAGAGCTCGAACACCTGATCGGGCGCTCGGCGCTCAAGGCTCTGGGCCAGCACCGTCAGCGTCCGAAAATACTTACCCTCAATGCCACGGACCTGGACCTCAAGCCCATCGAAGCAGCGCTCAGCCAGGAACAGGCGCCGCTCACCGCGACGGCTGACTTGCCGGTGGGCGACCTGCGCCAGGCTCTCGACGTTTATCAGCGCCAACTGATCCAAGCCTGCCTTGAGCGTCATCAGGGCAATTGGGCCAGCGCCGCCCGCGAGCTAGGCCTGGATCGGGCCAATCTCAGTCGCCTGGCCAAGCGCCTGGGTCTACGCTGATTTACGCAAGCCATTAAAGCCCCGGGCTGTCGGGTCGATAACCCGGCATCTCCCCCGTTCAACCTGACCTGAAGGTACCCATGGCCACGCAAAATGCCCGCGCGGACTCGTTGTCGCTGCTGCTGTTCACCCTGCGCAGCGGCAAGCTGATGGCTATCAACCTGCTCAAGGTCAGTGAAATCATTCCTTGCCCTGCGCTGACCAAACTGCCGGAGTCACATCCCCACGTCAAAGGCGTTGCTACCCTGCGTGGCAACTCGCTGTCGGTGATCGACCTGTCCAGGGCCATTGGCGAGCGGCCGCTGGAAGATCCCCAGGGCGGCTGCCTGATCGTTACCGATATCAGCCGCTCCAAGCAGGGCCTGCATGTGCAGGCGGTGAGCAAGATCGTTCATTGCCTGACCACCGACATCAAGCCACCGCCTTACGGTTCGGGCAGCAAGTCGTTCATTACTGGCGTGACCCGGGTCGACAATACCCTGGTCCAAGTGCTGGATATCGAGAAGGTCATTCACGGTATCTCCCCGCCCCCTCACGAGGTCGCGGGCAGCGAATTGAGCGCCGATGATGCAGCGGTGCTGGCCGCCACCAACATTCTGGTCGTCGACGACAGCCTGGTGGCCTTGCAGCAATCGGTGCACACCTTGCGCGGCCTCGGTATCGAATGCCACACCGCGCGCAGTGCCAAGGATGCGATCAACACCCTGCTCGAGCTGCAAGGCACCGAGCAGGAGATCAACGTGGTGGTCTCAGACATCGAGATGTCCGAAATGGATGGCTACGCCTTCACCCGCACCCTGCGCGAAACCCCGGACTTCAAGCACCTGTACGTGCTGCTGCACACCTCGCTGGACAGCGCGATGAACAGCGAAAAAGCCCGGCTCGCCGGGGCCAACGCGGTGCTGACCAAGTTCTCTTCACCGGAGCTGACCGACTGCCTGATCGTTGCGGCGCGCTCAGTAGCCTTCGAAGAGCACTGACATCAATGACAGCGCCGCCAGAACTCCGCAGCCAGGCGGCGCAAGTCTTCGGCAATCGACGCCACATCGCTGGCACTGAGATGGCTTTGCTGGCCTACCTGCACGGTTGATTCGCTGGCCTGGCGGATGGTGATGATGTTGCGGTTGATGCTCTCGCTGACCTGGCTTTGCTGCTCCACCGCCGCTGCAATCTGCAAGCTCATCTCACTGATCTGATTGACCCGCAAGCTGATACCGTCCAGCGCCGTGGCGGCGCGCCGGGCCTGATCGACACTGTGGCCAGCGTGTTCGCTGCTTTGCTGCATCACCTGCACAGCGTCGCGCGCGCCATTTTGCAGCACGCTGATCATGCGCTGAATCTCATGGGTCGATTGTGCCGTGCGCTGCGCCAAGCTGCGCACCTCATCGGCGACCACCGCAAAGCCGCGACCCTGATCACCCGCCCGGGCCGCTTCGATAGCGGCGTTGAGCGCGAGCAGGTTGGTCTGCTCGGCAATCCCACGGATCACTTCCACCACACCGGTGATCTCACTGCTGTGGCTCTGCAGGTTGTGGATAACTTCAGTGGCGGCATCCAGCGAGTTGGCCAATTCCTGAATCGCACTGCGATTGAGGTCGACCAACTGATGCCCGGCACGGGTTTCATCTTCGGCTTGATCGGCCGCTTGCGAGGCTTGCTGGGCGTTGCTGGCGACCTCGGCCACGCTGGCCGCCATCTGATTGATCGCGGTGGCGATCTGATCGGCTTCGCCCTGCTGCTCCAGGCTGGTACTGTGACTGCTTTGCAGCGACTGCGCCAACGAACCACTGTGCCCGGCCAGACGCCGCGAGGTGTCGCTGATTCGCCCAACCACCGCGCCGAGCTGGCCCTTGAGCATGCGCAGGGCAAAATCGATCTGGCCGATGCCGTCGCGACGGCCAGTGTACAACTGCTGGCTCAACGGATTGTCGGCAATCGCCTTGGCTTCAGCACACAAACGCTGGAAGGGCTTGAGCACCGCCAGGATCACCAGCGCACTCAGGCCGCTGGCCAACAACACTTGTACTGCCCCTTGCCAGGGTATCACCGGCAACAACAGGTGGCTGAGCACCGAGGCCAGCACCAACCCCAGGGTTACGCCCGCCCACAATTGCCCGCCAAGGCCGACCACCGGCAAGCGTTGCCACCAGGCCTTTCGACCGCTGCGTAAATCGCTGTAGCAGCGCTCGGCGGCTTCGACCTGCTCAGCACTTGGCTTGGTTCGGATCGACTGATACTCCACCGTTTTCCCTTCACTGGCGATGGGCGAAACGAAGGAACTGACCCAGTAGTGATCACCATTTCTACAGCGATTCTTCACCAAGCCCATCCATGACTGACCGTTCTTGAGGGTCTGCCACATCTGTTCGAATGCCTGGGGTGGCATATCGGGGTGACGCACCACATGGTGAGGACTGCCCAGCAGTTCTTCACGACTGAATCCACTGATCTTGACGAAGTCGTCATTGGCGTAGGTGATTACGCTTGAAAGGTCGGTGGTAGAAAGGATATTGGCGTCACCGGGATAATCCACATTGCGACCGGTCACAGGCATATTGCTCTTCATCGGAGGCACTCGTTGTTTTTCGGGAGAATCGGCAGGGCGTACGACTTTAGTGACAAACCGGCTGATTTCCTTGATCCAGCTCACGTATTTGGCAATTTGCCATCACTGGCTTTCAGCTAGCTGTCAGCGCTGTCAGTTAGCGGTCACGCTGCTGACCTGATCGAGCCGCTATAAATTAGGCATTGCCCTGGAATTTCACCTATGCGTATTCAGCCCCGCTCTGTTGTGATCTGCGTCGGCCTGTTGGTTCTGGCCGGGATTGGCTTTTGGTTGTTGGGTCGCTCGGGTGAAGAGAAAGTCGCTCACAGCCCCGCTATCCCGGTGCGCGTCGTTGCCGTCAAACAACAAGACGTGCCACGTTTTGCCAGCGGTATCGGCTCGGTGCTGTCACTGCACAGCGTGGTGATTCGGCCTCAGGTCGAAGGCGTATTGACCCGCCTGCTGGTCAAGGAAGGACAATGGGTCAAGCAAGGTGACTTGCTGGCTACCATCGACGACCGCGCCATTCGCGCTACCCTCGAACAAGCCAAGGCGCAATTGGGGCAAAGCCAGGCACAACTGCAGGTTGCCGGTGTCGATCTCAAGCGCTACAAGCTGCTCAGCACCGACAACGGCGTATCGCGCCAGACCCTCGATCAGCAGCAGGCACTGTTCAATCAACTGCAAGCCACGGTGCTCGGCAACCAGGCCGCTATAACCGCGGCCCAGGTGCAGTTGTCCTACACCCAGATTCTTTCGCCGGTGACCGGCAGGGTGGGTATTCGTAACGTCGATGAAGGCAATTTTTTGCGCGTGGCCGATACCCAGGGGCTGTTCAGCGTCACCCAGATCGACCCGATCGGGGTGGAGTTTTCCTTGCCGCAAAACATGCTGCCGACCTTGCAGGGGCTGCTCAAGGCGCAACCTGCCGCGGTGGTTCAGGCTTACCTGGAAGGCGATGGTGACAACAGCGGCACCTTGCTTGCCGAGGGTCACCTGACCCTGATCGACAATCAGGTAGCCGCCAACAGCGGAACCATTCGGGTCAAGGCTGAGTTCGCCAACCCCGACGCCCGCCTCTGGCCGGGACAACTGGTCACCCTGAAGCTGCAGACCGCGCTCGAGCAGAATGCATTGGTGGTACCGCCACAGGTGGTGCAACGCGGCATCGACGGCCATTACGTCTACAAACTGGTCGGCGACAAGGTCGAAAGCGTGCCGGTCACCGTGGTCTATCAGGACAGCACCCTGAACATCATTGCCGGGGTCGGCCAGGGTGACAAACTGGTCTCCGATGGTCAGTCGCGGCTCCGGCCTGGCGCCACCGTAGAAGTGGCGGCTGAAGCCGCTGCGCCAGAAGAAGTGGCTAAACGTCGGGAGCAGCCATGAAAGCCCGCGGCTCGATTTCGGCCTGGTGCATCGACCGCCCGATTGCGACCCTGCTGCTGACGTTCGCCCTGGTACTGCTCGGCGTTATCGCCTTCCCGCGCCTGCCGATTGCGCCATTGCCCGAAGCCGACTTCCCGACCATTCAGGTCTCCGCCCAACTGCCCGGCGCCAGCCCGGAAACCATGGCCTCGTCGGTGGCCACACCACTGGAAGTCCAGTTCAGCGCCATCCCCGGCATGACCCAGATGACCTCCAGCAGCGCCCTGGGATCGACCAACCTGATTCTGCAGTTCAGCCTGGAAAAAAGCATCGACACCGCTGCCCAGGAAGTTCAGGCGGCCATCAACACCGCCACCGCCCGCCTGCCCCAGGACATGCCCAGCCCGCCCACCTGGCGCAAGGTCAACCCGGCCGACAGCCCGGTACTGATCCTCACGGTCAGCTCGTCGCAGATGCCCGCCAACGAATTGAGCGACTACGCCGAAACCCTTCTGGCTCGGCAACTGAGCCAGATAAACGGCGTCGGCCTGATCAACATCACCGGGCAACTGCGCCCCGCTATCCGCGTGCAGGCCCAGCCGGAAAAACTTGCAGCGTTGGGGCTGACCCTCGCCGACCTGCGCCAGGCTATCCAACAGACCAGCCTGAACCTGGCCAAAGGTGCGCTGTATGGCGACAGCAGCGTTTCCACCCTGGCCACCAACGATCAGTTGTTTCATCCCGAAGAGTACGCACAACTTATCGTCTCTTACCGTGACGGCGCCCCGGTGCACCTGAAAGATGTCGCCAAGGTTATCAACGGCGCCGAGAACGCCTACGTCAAGGCCTGGTCCGGCGAGCAGCAGGGCCTGAACCTGGTGGTGTTCCGCCAGCCTGGCGCCAACATCGTCGAGACAGTCGACGGCATCATGGAGGCGTTGCCGCGGCTCGAACAGATGCTGCCGGCAGCGGTCGAGGTCTCGGTGCTCAATGACCGCACGCAGACCATTCGCGCGTCCCTGCATGAAGTAGAAGTAACCTTGCTGATTGCCGTAGCGCTGGTGATCGGGGTGATGGCGCTGTTTCTGCGCCAATGGTCGGCGACCTTGATTGTATCGAGCGTGCTCGCCGTATCGCTGATCGCAAGCTTTGCGCTGATGTACCTGTTCGGTTTCAGCCTCAATAACTTGACCCTGGTCGCCATTGTCATCGCCGTGGGCTTTGTGGTCGATGACGCCATCGTCGTGGTGGAGAACATTCACCGTCATCTGGAGGCCGGCGACAGCAAGCGCGAAGCGGCAATCAAGGGCTCCGGCGAAATCGGCTTTACCGTGGTCTCGATCAGTTTTTCCCTGGTGGCCGCGTTTATTCCGTTGCTGTTCATGGGCGGCGTGGTGGGTCGCTTGTTCAAGGAGTTCGCCCTCACCGCGACCTCGACCATCCTCATTTCGGTGGTGGTCTCGCTGACCCTGGCGCCGACCCTCTGCGCCCTGTTCATGGAGCGCCCCGAACACAAGGAGCAGCACAGAATTACGTTCGGTGAGCGCCTGCTGGCGTGGTACGAGCGCGTGCTGGTCAAGGCCCTGGCGCACCAACGCTTGATGATGGCGATTTTCGCCGTGACCCTGGCCCTGGCCGTAGCCGGTTACGTCGCCATCCCAAAGGGCTTTTTCCCGGTTCAGGACACCGGGTTCATTCTCGGCACCTCCGAGGGCGCTGCCGATATCTCCTATCCCGACATGATCAAAAAGCACCAGGCGCTGGCCAAGGTCATCGAGGCCGACCCGGCAGTACGCGCGTTTTCTCACGCTGTCGGGGTAACCGGCAGCAACCAGACCATCGCCAACGGCCGTTTCTGGATCGCCCTCAAGGACCGAGGTGATCGCGATGTGTCGGCCAGTGAGTTCATCGATCGCTTGCGCCCAAAACTGGCCAAGGTGCCAGGCGTGGTCCTGTACCTGCGCGCCGGCCAGGACATAAACCTGAGTTCCGGACCCACCCGCAGCCAGTATCAGTACGTGCTCAAGAGCAACGACGGCGCGGCGTTGAACGAATGGACGCAGCGCCTTACCGAGCGCCTGAAGACCAACCCGGCGTTTCGTGACCTGTCCAACGACTTGCAACTGGGTGCCAGCGTTACCCGCATCGATATCGACCGCCGCGCCGCAGCCCGTTTCGGCCTGACCACCACCGACATCGACCAGGCGCTGTATGACGCTTTCGGCCAGCGTCAGATCAGCGAATTCCAGACCGAGACCAACCAGTACAAGGTCATCCTCGAACTCGACGCCCGTCAGCGCGGCAAGGCTGAAAGCCTCAACTATTTCTACCTGCGCTCGCCACTGACCAATGAAATGGTACCGCTGTCAGTGCTGGCTAAAGTCGCGCCACCGAGCACCGGGCCATTGTCGATCAGCCACGATGGCCTATTCCCGGCCGCCAACCTGTCATTCAACCTGGCGCCCGGAGTAGCCCTGGGCGATGCCGTGCAGATCCTTGAGCGCACCCAGCGGGAACTGGGCATGCCCGATTCGATCATCGGCAACTTCCAGGGCGCGGCCCAGGCCTTCCAGAGTTCGCTGTCGAGCCAGCCCTGGCTGATCCTCGCGGCGCTGGTGGCGGTGTACATCATTCTCGGCGTGCTCTACGAGAGTTTCGTGCACCCATTGACGATTATCTCCACCCTACCCTCGGCCGGCCTTGGCGCACTGGCGCTGCTGTGGCTGACGGGGCAGGACTTCAGCATCATGGGCCTGATCGGCATTGTGCTGTTGATCGGTATCGTCAAGAAAAACGGCATCCTGCTCATCGACTTCGCCCTCGACGCCCAGCGCACTTTGGGGCTAAGCCCGGAAGAGGCGATCCACCAGGCCTGCCTGACGCGCTTTCGACCGATCATGATGACCACCCTCGCCGCCCTGCTCGGTGCCGTGCCCTTGATGTTCGGCATGGGTGCCGGCGCCGAACTGCGCCAGCCCCTGGGGATTGCCGTGGTCGGCGGCTTGCTGGTCAGCCAGGCGCTGACACTGTTCACCACGCCAATCATATACTTGGCCCTGGAGCGTCTGTTCCATCGGCGCAAGACGCCGCAAAGCGTGGCGCAGCCCACTGGCAGTTGAGAACCGATCATGCGTGTGCTGATTATTGAAGATGAAGAAAAAACCGCCGACTACCTGCACCGCGGCTTGAGCGAACAGGGCTTTACCGTGGACCTGGCCCGCGACGGTATCGATGGCCTGCACATGGCCCTGGAAGGCGACTACGCCGTGATCGTGCTCGATGTGATGCTGCCCGGCCTGGACGGTTACGGCGTACTGCGCGCCCTGCGCGTGCGCAAGCAAACCCCGGTGATCATGCTCACCGCCCGCGAGCGCGTCGAAGACCGAATTCATGGCCTGCGCGAAGGCGCCGACGATTACCTCGGCAAGCCGTTTTCGTTCCTGGAACTGGTCGCCCGCCTGCAAGCCTTGACTCGCCGCAGCAGCAGCCAGGAGCCGGTGCAGATTCAGGTCGCGGACCTGTGGGTCGATTTGCTCAGCCGCAAGGCCAGTCGTGCCGGGCAACGCCTGGACCTGACCGCCAAGGAGTTTTCCCTGCTCAGCGTACTGGCCCGGCGGCACGGCGAAATTCTCTCCAAGACAGCCATCGCCGAGTTGGTCTGGGACATCAATTTCGACAGTGATGCCAACGTCGTCGAAGTAGCGATCAAGCGCCTGCGCGCCAAGCTTGACGGGCCATTCGAAACCAAACTGCTGCACACTATCCGAGGCATGGGCTATGTTCTGGAAAACCGTGCCGACTAACTCCATCGCCCTGCGCTTGAGCGCATTGTTCACCCTGGTGGCGCTCGGCGTGTTCCTGTTGATTGGCAGCGCCCTGTACAAGCAGGTCGATCGCAGCCTGGATTTGCTGCCGGCTGCGGAACTGGAGGCGCGCTTGAGTGTGCTGGAGTCATCGCTGACGCGTTACGACACCACCGAGCACTGGGCCAAGATCACCAACAAACTCAACCTGCTCAGCGAAGAAGATCGGCGGATTCGCTTCTGGGTGGTGAGCGGCCACAGCACGTTTGAATACGGTCACCCCGATGACAACCTCCGCGCCTTCGCCCTCGGGCCGCTGGGCATGCGCGACCTGCGCCTGGCCAACAACCCTTACCCGTACAAGGTACTGGTCAGCGAGCTGCCAGCCATGGGCGCGCGGCCGTCCATGCGCTTTTTAATCGCCATCGATACCGAAGCCTTCTGGCAGACTCAACACACCTTGCTGGTGGCCATCGTCAGCCTGTCGGTGTTCGGCGTACTGCTGGCCTCGGTGCTTGGCTACTGGGTCGCGAGGGTCGGGCTGAAGCCGCTGCGCACACTATCTGCCGAAGCGCAGAAACTTGCGCCACCGCGCCTCAGCGGACGCTTGCAGCTATCGGACCTGCCACCGGAAGTGGCGCAATTCGCCAGCGCCTTCAACTCCACCCTGGAACGGGTGGACCAATCCTATACCCGCCTTGAAGCGTTCAACGCCGACGTCGCCCATGAACTGCGTTCGCCGTTGACCAACCTGATCGGCCAGACCCAGGTGGCCCTGACCCGCGGGCGCAGTGCCGAGCACTACTTTGAAGTGCTGCAGTCCAACCTGGAAGAACTTGAACGCCTGCGCACTATCATCAACGACATGCTGTTCCTGGCCAGCGCCGATCAGGGCAGCAAGGCCACGGCCCTGACCTGCTCCTCGCTGGCCGAAGAAGTGGCCGCGACCCTCGACTACCTGGACTACATCCTTGAAGACGCACAAGTGCGTGTCGAGGTCAGTGGCGATGCCCAGGCGCACATCGAAAAGGCCCAACTGCGTCGGGCGCTGATCAACCTGTTGAACAACGCCGTACAGCACACCGCCGCCCGTCAAGTCATCCAGGTGCATATCGAGCAGCAGGACGGCCAGATCAGCATTGCCGTGAGCAACCCGGGGCCGGCGATTGACCAGGAACACCTGCCGATGCTGTTCGAACGTTTCTACCGGGTGGATGCTGCGCGCAGCAGTGGTGGTGGCAACCATGGCCTGGGCCTGGCCATCGTCAAGGCCATTGCCCTGATGCATGGCGGTAGCGTGTTTGTACGCAGCCAGGCCGGGGCCAACACCTTCGGGATTGTGCTACCGGCTTGATCCAACTGCCACCCATTGGGTGGGCGCGGATTCATCCACGAAGGACTACGACGCAATCCTATCGCCGCGTTGACTATTGCTTTTAACGCAACAGTACTTCTCGAAAAAGTCACTGTTTCTTGCCTGTGTTTCCGACTAATTTAGTCGGACCTACTTAACACTTGCACCGCAAGAAGGCTGTTTCAAAATGTCCAACAGTATGGGTGTTGCCAGCGTATTCGTCCTGTCTTCCCTGTTATTGTCCCCTCTGGCCATGGCCGAGGAATCCCAGGCGTTCGTCGCTCGCAATGCACAACTTGCCGCCGTCCACGAGCAGGCTCGCGAGGCCTTCGCCGCCGAGCGTGACCAGTCGTCACAGCCCGCAGAACAGACCGCCTCCAAGGTTTCTTCGAGTGACGCAGCAGAGAGCTGATAGACCCCTCGTTTGTCTCTTTGACTCCCTTGGTAACCGCACAGGTGACTTGAGCGCCTGTGCGGTTGTCTTTCAAAGCCGCTAATGATCAGCGGCTTTTTTTTCGCGTGTCGAAAAGTGCCAGTCCGCGGGTGCGTTTGTTCATAACAAGATCACGATTCGCACAATAAAAAATTGCCTTACCGTCACCTCAAGGAGTCCACCCGGTGAACACTGCTTTACGCTTCACACCCCTCTTCGTTGCACTGGCTGCAACGATCCCTTTCAACGCCCAGGCCGATGAGGAAAAAGCCGAAGGTTTTGTCGAAGGGTCCAGCCTTAACGTGCATTCACGCAATTACTACCTGAACCGCAACCAACTGAACCGCGGCGTGCGTGACAACCGGGAATGGGGACAAGGTTTTATCGGCAAGTTCGAGTCGGGCTACACCCAGGGCACGGTCGGATTCGGCCTTGATGCCCACGCCATGCTCGGCCTGAAACTCGACGGCGGCGCCGGCACCTCCGGCAGCAGCATTCTGCCGATCAATACCCAGGGCGATAACGAGCCGGGAAAAGCCCCTGATGCGTTTTCGACCGCTGGGGCAGCGCTAAAACTCAAGGCGTTCGATACCGAGCTCAAAGCCGGCGACTTATTCTTGACCAACCCGGTAATTGCCGGTGGCGAGTCGCGCATGCTGCCGCAGACCTTCCGTGGTGTAAGCCTGACCAACAACAGCTTCAAAGGGCTGATGCTCGAAGCCGGCCAGGCCAGTTTCACCAAGCCGTACAACCAGAGTGGCCACCGGCGCATCGACACCTTCTACGGGGCCTTGCCGGATGATCGCGAAAGCCGTCACCTGAACTGGGCCGGGATGGCCTGGAGCGGTGTACCGAACCTGACATCGAGCCTGTACGCCTCCGAGCTCAAGGATATCTGGAACCAGTACTACTTCGACCTCGACTACACCTATGAAGTGAATGACCTGCTGAGCCTCAACCCTGGCCTGCACTTCTATCACACCCAGGACACCGGCCAGGCGCTGCTTGGCAACATCGACAACAACACCTACAGCCTGCACTTCACCGTGAACATCGGCTACAACAGCCTTACTGCGGTGTACCAACGGGTCAACGGCAACACCCCGTTCGACTACATCAACCAGGGCGACAGCGTGTTCCTCGACAACTCGCAAATGTACTCGGACTTCAACGGCCCCAACGAGCGCTCGTGGAAGCTCAAGTATGCCTATGACTTCGCCGGCCAGGGCATTCCCGGGCTGACTTCGGTCGTCTCCTATTCACGCGGTGAGTTGGACCTGACCAAGGTTGACCCGAACAGCGTCGGCTATGGCGAACACTGGTACAACGCCGAAGGTCAAAACGCCCAGCACTGGGAGCGGGACTTCGACTTGCAGTACGTTTTCCAGCAAGGCAACCTCAAGGACCTTTCGGTGCTGCTGCGCTGGGCCAGCCATCGTGGCAGCCAGGGCTATTCGCAGATTGACAATGACGTCGACGAATACCGGGTAATCATCGACTACCCGCTGAACGTATTCTGATACGTTGCCCGCGCTAGAGCTGGCTCTAGCCAGCTCTAGCGCGGGCTGCCGAGCAAAGCGCTTGTCCGACAATCCGCGGCACCCTAGAATATTGCCGCCGCGTAATCACGCCGCGACACTTTTGAAGGTCTTCGGCTGCTGCATCAATGACTTTGCCCTCTCGATCCAAGCGATCTGTTCTGTACAAGTCTCATCCGGAGCTGATCCTGAATCTGGGCAGTTGTTTGGCGGTGCTCGCCATAGTGAGCATTGTCAGCTACCTGGTGATGCGCGAACGCAGCAACATCGAGCAAAGCGCCGCGCGCTCGGCAAGCAACATCGTCCAACTGATCGAAAGCGACATCGTGCGCAATGTCGAACTCTACGACCTGTCGCTGCGCAGCTTGATCTGGGCAGTGAAGCAGCCGCAGCTACGCGCCTTGTCGGCCGACATGCGCCAACAGGTGTACTTCAACCAGGCCTTTACCAACTCGGCACGGGGCGACATTCTCTGGCTCGACGCCCAGGGTGATGTGACGGCCGATTCCGCCAGCGTGATACCACGCCAAGCCAATTTCGCTGACAGCAAAGTGTTCCAGGCCCATCGTCAGAATGCAGACCTGGGACTGATTATCAGCCCACCGTTCAAGGCACGCCTGGGCAATCCGGACTGGTGCATCAGCTTCAGCCGTCGCATTGACGGCGCCAACGGGGAGTTTGCCGGCATTGCCGCCGGAGCCTTGCGCCTGTCGTACTTCACCGAGCTGTTCCGGCGCCTGGACATCGGCAATGAAAGCAGCATCAGCTTGATGAACACCGACGGCGTGCTGCTGGCCCGCCAATCAAAAGTCGCCGAAGACACGCTTGTTGGCATCAACTTCTCCGACCGCCCGAATTTTCAGCGCCTGCGCGCCGACGGCAGCGGCAGCTTTACCAGCTTCTCCGCACGCACCGGCCAATCCAGGCTCTACACCTTTGCACGGGTGGCCGACCTGCCACTGATCGTGGTGGTGGCGCGTTCCAGCAATGAGGTTTTCGAGTCGTGGCGACGCACGGTGATACTGGTCGGTGTTGCCACCGGGGTGCTGTGCATCGGCATTCTTTGGCTGACCTTGCTGCTGGGCCGCGAATTGCGTCGACGTCAAAGTGCCGAGCAGGACCTGGCGGAGTTGGCAGCCACCGACAGTCTCACCGGCCTTGCCAACCGGCGTCAGCTCGATCAGGTATTGCGCCGCGAATGGGCGCGCGCCCAGCGCAACCACCGGCCATTGGCGGTGTTGATGGTCGATGTAGACCACTTCAAGGCATTCAACGAACGTCATGGTCACCAAGGCGGGGATGAAGCCCTGCGCAAGGTTGCCGATGCGATTGCCCGCAGCATTCGCCGTCCGGCAGATCTGGCAGCCCGCTACGGTGGTGAGGAGTTTCTGGTGGTGTTACCGGAAACCGAGCGCCAAGGCGCGCAGGTACTCGCAGAGCGCATACGCCGCAGCGTCGAGGCATTGCCGATGTTTGCCGAAGACACCCAACCGGTGACGGTGAGCATCGGTATTGGCTGCTACACGCCAGGCGCCCAGCAAGATCTGGCGACCTTACTGGGCAGTGCGGACGATGCGCTTTATTGTGCTAAACGCAACGGTCGCAATCGCGTTGAAACCGCAGATTAAGACTGCGCCCGAGCTCGGTCGCGCAGCGCCTTCACCTGATCATGGTTACGCTGCACACCGTGATACTGGCGCTCGACCATCGCATAGACTTCATTGCCAGGCACCATATGCAACTTGCCGAGTTTTTCCAGCGCATCCTTGTAGGCTTTAAGGGCATGGTCCTCGCCGCGCTCGACTTCGTTGAGCACTGCTTCTTCGTCCTTACCGGTTAGCGCCGACTTGATGTTTACCCAAGTACGGTGCAGGTCACCACTCACGCTGGTAGAGGTTTCCGGATCGCCATCCAAGGCGCGCACCTGATGCTGCAACTCGGAAGCGGCACTAGCGCATTCCCCAGCGCGCTGCAGGAAGTAAGTTTTGAGCTCAGGATTCTTCACATCCTCAGCGGAGGTTTTGAAGCCTTTCTCACCATCTTTGCTGTACTCGATCAGTTCGTTGAGCACCGAGATAACATCTTTATTGGTATCGGTCATGACACTGCTCCTTTGCATGAGGGAAGATGCATAGAGATAGAGCAGTGTTCGTGCCAGTCTTGATAACAAAAATAAATCTATGTTTATCAAAGGCTTATGATTAATTGAACTATCAGAACCCAAGCGTTCTGCATGAACTGGGCTTTGGCCTTCATGCAGATTGCATGTATGTTCGGGCCATCCCTTTGCAGAACTCCATGGCATGAATCCTGAAACGCTCAAACTGCTGGTTACCCGCGAAATGCCGTTCGGCAAATATAAAGGCCGGCTGATCGCCGACCTCCCCGGCCATTACCTGGCCTGGTTCGCGCGCCAGGGTTTTCCCAATGGCGAGCTTGGCGGGCTTCTGGCGCTGATGCACGAGATCGACCACAACGGTCTGGGCGATCTGCTGGTGCCCCTGCGCCGCGCCCAGCGAACCTAGACCTTGACCGGTTGCACGGCCAATTCCACCCCTTCGCTTCGTTTGAGCACGGCATAGACCACCGCCGTGAGCAGACTGCCCGCCACAATTGCCAGCAAGTACAGCAAGGCATGGTTGATGGCATTAGGGATGAGCATGACGAACAACCCGCCATGCGGCGCCATCAGTTTGCAGCCGAAGTACATCGACAACGCGCCGGTCAATGCTCCCCCGGCAATACTGGCTGGAATCACCCGCAGCGGATCTTTAGCGGCAAAGGGAATCGCCCCTTCCGAGATGAAGCACAAGCCCAATACAAAAGCCGCCTTGCCCGCTTCGCGCTCGCTCTGGGCGAACTTGCGTCGGGCAATGAAACTGGCAATGCCCAGGCCGATTGGCGGCACCATGCCAGCGGCCATGGTTGCCGCCATCGGTGCATAGCTCTGCGAGGCCAGCAGGCCGACCGAAAATGCATATGCTGCCTTATTGATCGGGCCACCCAGATCGACGCACATCATCCCGCCCAACAGCACGCCGAGCAGGATGGCATTAGTGGTGCCCATGCTGTCGAGAAAGTGCGTAAGGCCTTCGAGCATGCCCGCCACCGGTTTGCCAACCACATAGATCATCACAAGACCGGTGAACAGACTGGCCAGCAAGGGAATGATCAAAATCGGTTTGAGCGCATCCAGGCTGGTGGGTAAACGCACCCAGCGGCTGATGGCCTTGGCGCTGTAACCAGCCAGAAAGCCTGCGACGATGCCGCCGATAAAGCCGGCACCCAGGGTGCTTGCCAGCAACCCACCGATCATTCCCGGCGCCAGTCCCGGACGGTCGGCAATCGAGTAGGCGATATAGCCTGCCAGCAACGGCACCATGAGTTTGAACGCCGCCTCACCGCCGATCTGCATCAACGCAGCGGGCAAGGTGCCGGGCTCTTTAAAGGCCTCGATGCCGAACACGAAGGACAAGGCGATCAACAAACCGCCCGCCACCACCATCGGCAACATGAACGAAACCCCGGTGAGCAGATGCTTGTACACCCCGGTTTTTTCGCTGCGTGCAGCGGCACTATTGGCGCCTTGCGCCGCCGACTCCTCGCGGCCTTCGGCCAGGGCTTTGTTCAGCGTGGCCTGGGCCTGCTTCAAGGCCACGCCGGTGCCACAGCGATAAATACGCTTACCGGCAAAACGTTCGGTAGGCACCTCGATGTCTGCGGCCAACAACACCACATCTGCTTCGGCAATGGCAGCAAGCGGCAATGGGTTGCGCGCACCGACCGAGCCCTGAGTTTCCACCGTCAGTTGGTAACCCAGTTGCTGCGCCGCCTGTTGCAAGGCTTCAGCCGCCATGAAGGTGTGGGCCACGCCGGTTGGGCAGGCGGTGATGGCGACAATTTTTGCGCTGCGTTCGCCAGCCTCGGGCGGGGCATCGGCAAGCGGCTGGTAAACATCTGCCTGCTCCGCCGCCTGGCGCAAAAAGTGCTGAACATCGCTGAGCGCCTGGGCCGGGGTGCTTTGGAACAAGCGCTTTCCGGCAAAGCGTTGCAAATCCAACGGGCCACTGTTGACCACCAGCACCCAGTCTGCAGCAGCAATCACCGCTGCAGACAATTGCTGCTGCGGATTCTGTGGGTCATGCACTTCAACACTGGTGCTCCAGCCCAAACGCTGGGCAGCGGCTGCCAGCAAACGCGCACTGAGCACACTGGAAACCTGGCCGTTTGGGCAAGCGGTGACGATGGCAATGTTCATCTGCAACCCTCTTGTTGTGGCTGGCCCACACGCACGTCGCACTCCAACTGCGCCAGCTGCGCGCGGTCGTTGATGCCAAAACCGATTTGGGTTACCGCCTGGGCGGCAATCGCAGTGGCCAGGCGCAAGGTGTGTTCGCCAGTGGTTGCGCTGAGCAAGCCATGAACCATGCCCGCCAACAGTGAATCACCGGCACCGACCGTGCTGGCCACCTTGACCGTTGGCGGCACCGCGGTAAGCGCCCCGCCTGCCTGGAACCAGTTGACCCCATGCTCCCCCTGGGAAACCACAACATGCTCCACACCCTGGGCAAGCAGTTGGCCGGCCGCTGCGTGTTGCTCGGCAAAAGAGTGCACGCTGCTGCCCAGCACTTCACCCAACTCATCGGTATTGGGCTTGACCAGCCAGGGCGCACTTTTCAGCCCTTCTCGCAGGGCTTCACCGCTGCTGTCCAACGCCACCTTCAGGCCCATGGCCTTGAGCTGCGCGAGCAGTTGCTGCAGCCACTGCGGGCTGAGCCCACGCGGCAGACTGCCTGCGACCACCACGGCGTCGTGACCGGGCGCAATGTGGCTGAGCTTGCTCAGCAATTGCTCACAGGCGTGGGCATCCACCTGCGGTCCCGGACCGTTGATATCGGTGACACGACCGTCGGCTTCGACCAGCTTGATGTTGCACCGGGTTTCCCCCGGTACGCGGACAAAGCAGTCGGCAAAGCCACGCCGGGCGATCAGGCTTTCAAAAGGCTGAAGATTATCGGCCCCCAGAAAGCCGCCGACGGTAACGCTGTGGCCAAGGTCCGCCAGCACCTGCGCAACATTCAGGCCCTTGCCCGCCGCATGGCTGTGCTGGGCCTGGCTGCGGTTGACCACACCACTGTGCAGAGTCTCCAGGCTAACCGTGAGATCCAGCGCCGGGTTGAGGGTAAGGGTGAGTATCTTGGCCATTCAGTTTTTCTCCACCAACGCGCGTACGGCGCTGGCACTGCCCTGTAGCAGCGCTTGCTGGGCAAGCTGCCGGGCGTGTTCATAATTCAGTTCACGGACCTGGGCCTTGACCTCGGCAATGCTGCGCGCAGCAATGCTCAGTTCATCGACACCCAACCCCAACAACACTGCAACCGCCTGCGGGTCCGCCGCCAGCTCACCGCACACGCCCACCCACTTGCCATGGGCATGGGCGGCACGCACGGTGATGTCGATCAGTTGCAACACCGCCGGGTGCAAGCCATCGGCCTGGGCCGAAAGGCTGGGGTGACCACGGTCGATGGCCAAGGTGTATTGGGTCAGGTCGTTGGTACCAATGCTGAAGAAGTCCACCTCGCGGGCCAGCACTGGCGCCAGCAGCGCCGCCGATGGCACCTCGATCATGATGCCGACCTGCAAATCAGTGACGCTGATTTCTTCGCGCAAGCGATCGACCATCGCCTTGGCCTGTTGCCACTCTTCAAGCTGGCCGACCATCGGAAACATGATGCGCAGCGGACGATCATCAGCGGCGCGCAACAACGCCCGCAACTGACTTTCCATTACCTGCGGACGTTGCAGGGTAAGGCGAATACCGCGCACACCGAGAAACGGGTTCTCTTCCTTGGCAATCGGCCAATACGGCAACGGTTTGTCGCCGCCCACATCCAGGGTGCGCACCACCAGTGGCCGTCCCTTCAGCCCATCGAGCACCCGGCGGTACTCGGCCTCTTGCACCGCTTCATCCGGGGCTTGCTGGTGGGCCATGAAAATCAGTTCGGTGCGCAGCAGGCCGACGCCTTCGGCGCCGTGATCAACCACGGCATCAATACCTTTGCTATCGCCTATGTTGGCGAACACTTCGATGGCATGCCCATCGCGGGTGACTGCCGGCTCCAGGCGATGCTCTCGAGCCAGTTGCAAGCGCTGCTCGCGGCGTTCGCGTTCAGCCAGGGCGCGCTGCAACTCATCGGCGGGCGGCGCCACCTGCAGGCGCCCGCGCTGACCATCGAGCAACAACGTGGTGCCCGGAGCAATCAGCAACACCGCATCGCCAGCCCCGACCACCGCCGGAATGCCGAGCGCACGGGCGACAATCGCGCTATGGGCGGTGGCCCCACCACGCGCGGTAAGAATCGCGGCGACGCGGGTTGGGTCGAGACGGGCAACATCCGACGGTCCCACCTCCTCCATCACCAACACATAAGCTTGCTCTGGCACTGGCGCATCCGCTTCACCACAGAGCTGGGCCAACACCCGCCGACCAATGTCGCGCAGGTCGGCAGCACGCTCGGCTAACAAAGCATCCTGCAAGGCTTCCTGTTGACGCGCTGCAGCGTCGATCACGGCCATCCAGGCCGCTGGCGCACTCTCGCCCTGGCGCAGACGCTGATCGACTTCGTCGCTGAGTTCGGGGTCGGCAAGCATTTCCTGGTGGGTGATGAAAATTTCGCCAATGGCCTTGGCCTGGCTGCGCTGAATCAGCGCTTCGATCTCTGCATTGACCGTCGCCAGCGCCTGCTGCAAACGCTGGCGTTCAATTGGCAGCGACTCACCGCGCAGGGGATAGTCGAATTCACGCACGACCTGAATATGCGCCGGGCCACAGGCGATGCCGGGCGCAGCAGCCACGCCCTGAATCACCGCACCCGCCACAGGGGCGAGCAGTTCAGGTTCGGCCAGTGGCGCCGGCGCGGCTTCAACCACCGTCGCCAGCGCCTCGACCTCCTCACCCAAGCCTTCCTCGATAGCCGCCTGCAAAGCTGGCAGAGCATCGGCGGCGACACTGGGCTCGGCAATAATCTCCAGCACCTGACCACGTCGGGCGCCGAGGCTGAGCAACTTGCTAAGGCTCTTGGCCGACACGGCCGGCTGGCCGCTGTCGAGCACACGCAGGCGAATCTCGCCCTCAAAGGCCTTGGCCAATTGCGCCAGCACCTTGGCCGGACGCGCGTGCAAGCCATGGGCGTTGGCAAGGCCAATGCGTACGCTCGGCCAGTCGCCTGGCAACTCGCCCCCCAACACTTCCAGCACTGCACGGCTGCTGGTGGCACGGCCCAGTTCCTGACCGCGGCCTTCTATCAACAGCGAGCATAAACGCTCAAGCAACGCCTGATGCGCAGCGCCCAGGCTGGCCAGGCAAAACAGCCCCAGCAGCGGCTGGTCGCGATAACGCAGTGGTTGTTGTGGCGTAACAAACGCCAGCCCTGGCTGACGCACAGCCTGCTCGCTATGCAGCCACCACAAGCCCTCGCCCAGCGGCAGCGGCTCGACCTTGTGCAACACCCCGGCAAAGCTGCCGTTCACACATTCAGCGCGGTGCAACAAACGCGCAGCCCGCCAGACCAGTTCGTCAAAGTCTTCAGCGGGCACGCCCAGGCCAATCATTTGTGCATCCAGGGCCAGTTCCTGCGGGGCGCCTTGCAGCAACTTCAGCAGGGCCTCGGCGGAACTCGCCCGGCGCAACGCCTCGGCCAGATCGGTTTCACCCAGGGCACGGGTGAGCAGTTGCAGCAAACGCAGGTGTTCATCGGAGCGGGCGGCGATACCGATCGCCAGGTACACCCGATGGCCATCACCCCAGTCCACGCCGTCGGGAAACTGCAACAGGCGCACACCCGTGGTAAAAACCTGGTCGCGGGTTTGCGGGGTGCCGTGGGGAATCGCAATACCTTGGCCAAGAAAGGTCGAGCCCTGCGCCTCGCGGGCTTGCAGGCCCGCCAAGTAGCCCTCGGCAACCAGGCCGTCACGGACCAGGTGCTCGGCCAGAAGCTGCAGCGCCGCCGACTTATCCACAGCCGTCTGGCCCATGGATATCTGCTCCACAGTGAGCTCGAGCATGACCTTCTCCTTTACAGCACCAAATGGGTGCTGAGGTATTGTTGTGAATTTTTCAGCATAGGGCCAGTTGCTCGCGGCCCACGGCAGGCGGTGGTTCGGCAGAAAAATCGCCTGCTGAAACGTTTAATCTGCAATTGTGAGCACGTTACTCGATAATCTTCGATCAATGAAGCCCCATCTTGTCGGACAATTGCGACAATGGTCGTCTGCGCCGTGAACACAGGATCGGCGACAATTCCCGGTCAGGCTGTGCAAGCAGCCCCGGTATAACAAGGAATTTGCGGTGAAACTCAGCGATATAGCCCGTCTGGCCGGTGTGTCCGTAACCACTGCCAGCTATGTCATCAATGGCAAGGCCGAACAGCAACGTATCAGCAACAGTACGGTAGAGCGCGTGCGCGCGGTGGTTGAGGCCCATGGCTTCACGCCTAACCCGCAGGCGGCAGGCTTGCGTAGCCGTCACACCAAGACCCTGGGGTTCATCCTCCCGGACCTGGAAAACCCCAGCTACGCACGCATTGCCAAGCAACTGGAACAAGGTGCGCGGGCCAAGGGTTATCAACTGCTGATTGCCAGCAGCGACGACCAGCCAGACAGCGAGCGCCAGTTGCAGCAGCTGTTTCGCGCCCGTCGCTGCGATGCACTGTTCGTTGCCAGCTGCCTGCCGGCTGGCGACGACAGCTATCGCCAGTTGCAGGCCAAGGGCCTGCCGATTATCGCCATCGACCGTGGCCTGGACCCGGAGCACTTCTGCTCGGTGGTCAGCGATGACCGCAACGCCAGCCTGCAACTGACCCGCAGCCTGCTCGCCAGCAAGCCGGCGCACATTGCCCTGATCGGCGCCCGCCCGGAGCTGAGCGTCAGTCAGGCACGCGCAGGCGGTTTCGATGAAGCCCTGCAAGGCTTCAGCGGCAACGTCAGCCATTATCAGGGCGAAGCCTTCAGCCGCGAATGCGGCCAACGCCTGATGAACCAATTGCTCAGCGAACTGGGCGGCTTGCCCGATGCCCTGATCACCACCTCCTATGTGCTGCTGCAGGGCGTGTTCGACGTACTGCAAACGCGTCCGGCCGACTCGCGCAGCCTGCAACTGGGCACCTTTGGTGACAACCAGTTGCTCGACTTCCTGCCGCTGCCGGTCAACGCCATGGCCCAACAGCATGGGGTAATGGCTGAAACCGCACTGAAACTGGCCCTGGCCGCCGTGGAAGAAAAACAATACGAACCCGGCGTGCATGCCGTAAGTCGAACCTTCAAACAACGAATCATCAAGGCCTGACCATGCGCCTGATCGACACCCACACTCATCTGGATTTTCCAGACTTCGACCCTGACCGTACGGCGCTGTTGGCCAAGGCCAGGGCCGTGGGTGTCGAACGCATGGTGGTGCTGGGCGTGTACCAGGACAACTGGCAGCGGGTTTGGGAACTGGTCAGCAGCGACCCCAACCTGTTCGCCGCTTTCGGCCTGCACCCGGTGTACCTCGACCAGCATCGCCCGCAACACCTGCAGGAGCTGGGCGACTGGTTGAGCCGGCTGCGTGGCGAGCGCCAACTGTGCGCCGTGGGCGAATTTGGCCTGGACTACTACCTGCCCGAGCTTGATCGCGAGCGCCAGCAGCATTGGTTTGAAGCGCAACTGCAACTGGCCGTCGACTTCAACCTGCCCGCCCTGCTTCACGTGCGGCGCAGTCATGCTGCGGTGATTGCCACCCTCAAACGCTACAAACTCCAGCGCGGCGGCATCATCCATGCGTTTGCCGGCAGCGTAGAAGAGGCCCGCGAATACCACAAGCTTGGCTTCAAACTGGGCCTGGGCGGCGCCGCAACCTGGCCGCAAGCCTTGCGCCTGCACAAAGTACTGCCGCAACTGGCGCTGGAAAGCCTGGTACTGGAGACCGACGCCCCGGACATGGCCCCGGCAATGTTCGCCGGCCTACGCAACAGCCCGGAGCATTTGCCACACATCGCCGAGGCACTGGCGCAAATAATCGGCATTACGCCGGAGCGCTTGGCCGAGGTGAGCACGCGCAATGCGTGTGAGTTGTTTGGTTGGACGCAAGTCGTCTGACGCAAGGCTCTCACTTAGGCGCTGGCTTTTCGTGACGCTGGCCGGGCACCGCGCTTCTTGATAATCACCTGCTCTTGCGCGCCTTGGATCGGGGCACTGATGATTGCGCCTAAGGTCATCCTCATGCCGAAGATGCGCAAAATGCCATTGAGCGTATTGATCGTGGGATTACCCCTGTCAGTTTCCAACTGATAAAGCGCTTTCGTCGACATTTTGCACATAGTGGCAAAAGTCGCCTGATCGAGCCCGGTCACCTCGACGCGCAAGCGACGAATCGAAATCCCCAGGGTTTCCCGGCCGGTTATATTCTGCTGCGTGATGTCCTCAATCAGCCTCTGGCGTTCTTCGATCGAGATGGTTTTCATCGCAGCCCCCATTCACCTAAACGGACATCCAAATTGTTCAAAGGAATTGACTGCGCGGTACGTACACTCTCCGGCATCTCGCTGAGCAGACCAGGAAGCGCACGGAAATCCTCAGCTGCACGCCTTAATCGGCTCATCAGGTAATTCGAGTCGAGCAGGCCATCAAATGAGGCGCACACAGAGTGCCAATCAGGGGCGCCAGCGCGCTCACTCTGCCACTTTGTTACTCGAGTAACGCCTTCAGGATCAAGCACCATCGGTGCCAGGTCATAGATAGGTGCCAGTTGCAGCCGACCCTTGTGATGAAAGATCGATGTATTGCGGCCATGGTTGTCAGAGTTGCCCAAAATTCGGTTGAGCAGATCGCGACGTACGTATTCGAAAACAAGGTCTTCGATCTCATCAGCTTGCTGATTGGCTTTCCACAACTGGCACAGGCGCTTTATCACGTTTTCATGCCTCATAGCAGAGCCAGGCACGGTATTTGCGCACACTGAATAGATCGACTCCATTGCGATGCGCTCTACCTTGCCGTCCTCTACACATCTATCGAAGCGCGGCATCCAAAGACTCGGTTTCTCGGCTTCCTCCAGCGCCAACCCATTGGTTGAGACGGTATCAAGGCCCAGTGCCGCAATCGCCCGATAATAATGGAACTCGGCACGCAGGATGTCTCTGTCGCGCTCGGTGACTTTGTTGCGAGCGAACTTCACCAGCCAGTGACGATAAGCCTGGTTGTCTGCGAGCACTGCATCAGCGTGCAAACCGCCATCCACATCCTCGGTCATGAGCAACTTCGGCGCCTCTCCCTGAGCACCCGTTGCACCGCCCATTGCCGCACCTAGTTCATACGCGTATTCGAGAAAATCGTTGGATCGCTCTACGACGTTTTGCCGAGCAAAGGCTATGTCTCTGGCAGAGTCGATCAGTTCGGCCGACTCTTTGATCCGTAAATGGCCAATGGGCGCCGGCGTGCACCGTTTGAACAGGAACAACTCCATGTCCATTCCCTCAGGCTTCTCGTGCCCGAAACGCGCTTCGAGGGATCTGCGCGCCGCACCGGCGGGGACGATGTCATAGACAAATGCCGGATAGCCGACGGTGTCCGTGTTCGTCCAGCTCAACGGTAGATTCACACTTACCGCGGGCTCGAAAATGGACTCAATGCTTTCGATGAACGCCAGCAAATAGCCTTGGTCATAGGCAGCGGAGAAGCGCCCTTCAGCCACACGCGTACCATTTTGAGCGGTAAGAATCAAAGCGTCATGCCATCGTCCCTCTACGTAGGTTTGTAGAGTAAGTTGCTCTGCCATGACGCCCTCGAAAGTCGGTACTTTAGTACTGCTTAATATAGTGCACCGGCCGTTAGTCGGCAATAAAGTTCTTATTACCTCTATTTTCAATACATAATAGGTAATTTAGTGCTGATTACTAGGATTAACGTGCTCTGCTATCTGGTGTGAAGCGGCAGCAACGCCTGGCTTTACGGTGAGCCAGGAACCTTGCCGTGAGGCACGCCCATCACTGGCGGTGCACCACGACTTCGTACGATCGTATGAGCACCCGGTACTAATTCCTAAAAGCGTCTAATTGTCGCACCGCATGCCCCCGTTGACACTGGCCCGCATTCCACTAGCCAGGGGCTCACAATGAAACTAACGCTTACCCCTCCGCTGAAACCCAGCCACTGGATGTCAGCCACCGATCTGCTCGCCAACAGTACAGCCCCACTCACAGGCAACCATGACGCGGATGTCGTGATTATCGGCGGTGGTTTTGTCGGGCTGTGGACGGCCATGACCATCAAAGAGCTTGAACCGGACGCCCGCGTCATGGTGCTCGAACAGCATGTGTGCGGCGGCGGCGCTTCCGGGCGCAATGGTGGTTTCGTCATGTCATGGTGGCCGAAGATCGGCACCTTGCGCGGCTTCTGCAACAAAGAGCAAGCCTTGTTCCTCGGCAACAATGCTGAGCAAGCGATCACAGAGCTGGGTGAGTTCTGCAAACGCCACGGCATCAACGCCCATTTTCAGCAAAGCGGTTGGTTATGGACGGCAACTACTTCGCAGCATATCGACACCTGGAACGGCACCCTTGCAGCCTGCGAACGCTTGGGCGTGCAGCCTTTCGAGCGGCTTGATGCCAAGGAAGTAGCGCAGCGCACCGGGTCAGCGGTACACCTGGCCGGTGTATTCGAGCGCAGCAATGCCACGGTACAGCCCGCGTTGCTGGTCGAAGGCATGCGTCGCGTGGCGTTGACCATGGGGGTCGAGATTCACGAAGGCACGGGCGTGAGCGACATTGAACCCGGCCAACCCGCCTTGGTGAAGACCGCCCAGGCTAACCTGCGGGCCCGCTCTGTGGTGCTGGCCGTCAACGCCTGGGCGGCAACGATCCCGGCACTGGCGAAGCTGATTGTGCCGGTCAACAGCTCCATCGTGACCACCGAAGCGATGCCACAGCGTTTGGCCGACATCGGCTGGACCGGTGGCGAGGCCATCACCGACTCACAACTGATGGTGGATTACTACCGCACCACCCGCGACGGCCGTATCGCCTTCGGCAAAGGCACTGGCGCTCTGAGTTTCGGTTCAAAAATTGGCGAAGTGTTCAGCGAAGATGCCGCTAGCCTGGCGCTGACCGAGGCCGACCTGCGCCGCACCTACCCCATGCTCGGTAAAGCATCGATTGCCGCGCAATGGTCCGGCCCTATCGACAGAACATACGACAGCTTGCCGGTGTTCGGGCGCTTGAACGCCCACGACAACATTCATTACGGCATTGGCTGGAGCGGTAACGGTGTCGGCCCCAGTCGCCTGGGTGGGCGCATTCTGGCAAGCCTGGCCCTCGGCCGTGCAGACGCGTGGAGCAATTGCCCGCTGGTTGAGCGCAACTGCCGCACCTTTCCGCCCGAGCCTATCCGCTACTGGGGCGGCTCGTTGGTGCGCAACGCCGTCATCCGCAAAGAACGTTCGGAACTGGCCGGCGCTGCGCCTGCCGCCCTGGACCGCTTTCTGGCCAGCCTTGCGCCGGCCGGACTCGAAGACAAAGCCTGAGGACTTCAATCATGTCGATCGTTCGTATTGCCACCCATGCTCCGCTGACCTTTGGCGAGGCAACCGCCCTCGGCGACCCGCTGCACTCACCCGTTGCCCGGGCGCGTACCGCAGCACACCAGCAACTGCCCGACGGGCGCGGCACCACGGGGGTTTGGGAATGCAGCCCAGGCAGCTTCCGGCGCCAGGTAGCACAGGCCGAATACAGCTACATCGTTAGCGGCAGTGGCCGCTTCGCACCCGATCAAGGCGAGCCGGTGGCCTTTAGCGCCGGAGACGCCTTGTACTTCCCTGCCAATACCCAAGGCACCTGGACCATTGAGCAAACTGTTCGCAAAACCTACGTGATTCTTGAGTGAGCTGTTGACCGGCCACGCTTCCCACATACAAAACGAGGTAACAATAAGTGGGTGTACAACAACCTATCGAAGCGCCTTCGGGACTGAAGGCCCACGCCCTTGGGCGAATGGAAACCATCGGCATCATCATCGGCACGAACATCGGCGCCGGTGTGCTGAGCATGGCCTTCGCCGCGCGCAAGGTCGGCTACATACCCTTGCTGGCGTGCCTGGCCATCACCTGCCTGTTTTGCATTATCACCATGCTCTACGTGGCCGAGACCTGCCTGCGCACCCGTGAAAACAAACAACTGAGCGGCCTGTCACGAAAATACCTCGGGCCGTTCGGCGGCTGGCTGATTTTCATCGCCGTGGCCGCCAATAGCTACGGCGCGCTGATCGCCTACATGACCGGCAGCGGCAACATCCTTACCGACTTCTTCGGCCAGTTCGGCTTGAGTCGGCAAATGGGCAGCCTGATCTTCTTTGTCCCCTCAGCTTTGGTGCTGTACCTGGGCCTCAAAGCCTTGGGCGTGGCGGAAAAGCTGATCAGCGCCGGCATGGTGATGATTGTCTGCCTGCTGATTGGCGCGACGGTAATGCATGAAGACACGCAACTCATGCACCTGTGGCAGAGCCAGTGGCAGTACGTGGTACCGGTGTTCAACCTGGCGGTCTTTGTATTCGGTGCGCAGTTCCTGGTACCTGAGCTGGTGCGCGGCAACCTGGACACTCCCAAGCGCCTGCCACGTCTGATCATCGGCGGCATGCTGCTGACCTTCGTGCTGGTGGCCGCTATCCCGGCATCGGTCATTGCCCTGGTGGGCACCGAAAACCTCAGCGAGGTTGCCACCCTCAGTTGGGGCCGTTCGTTGGGCCAGTGGGCCTACTACGTTGCCAACACCTTCGCCCTGCTGGCCATGCTCACCTCGTACTGGGGCCTGGGCGGATGCCTGTTCACCAACATCTTCGATCACTTCCGTCTAGGCGATGAAAGCCATCGCGGCAAACGCCTGATGGTGCTGGCGGTGGTGGCGATTCCACCCTTCATCCTTGCCTATTCGGGTGTCAGCGGCTTCGTCAATGCGTTGTACTTCGCCGGTACCTTCGGCGGCGTGTTGATGGGCATCATTCCGGTACTGCTGCTCAATGCCGCACGCAAGCATGGCGATAAAGAACCTGCGTTCAAATGTGGCTGGTATGCTCATCCAATCATTCAGGCCGGCATCATCGTAATCTTCGCCTTTAGCGGCGTGTATGCGGTGCTGTCCGCCATCGGAATGCTACCTTCCAGCTGGTGATGACGCGACTCACGGGCCGGATGATCCCGGCCCCCTGCGTTACCCACTGGAGCAGCCTGAGCATGTCACTTCACATCCGTGACTTGATTGCCCTCCCCGAGCTCCGCTCTCACCTTTTGAGCGGAGCCGATGGCCTTGAGCGCGAAGTGCGCTGGGCTCACGTTTGCGAGTTGCCCGACCCCAGCGAATGGCTGGGAGAAGGCGATGTGCTGATGACCACCGGCCTTGGCGTTCCCGCTGAGCCCCAGGCGCAACGCGAGTATGTGCAACGGCTTGCCGACGCGGGCATCGCCGGCATGATGATTGGCGAGCACATGCAGGCGCCCGACAACCTCGATGCCCTTGCCGACTGCGCCCAGCAATTGGGTTTTCCGGTAATGCTGACCGAGTACGGCGTACCGTTCGCGGCCGTGACCCGAGCAATCATCGATGCCAACCAGAAAGAGGAATACCAGCGCCGCAGCGCGCTGGCACGGGTGTATGAAAGCGCCAGACTGAGCATCACCGGCCTGAGCCTGGCGGCATTGGTTGAGCGTTTGGAAACCGACATTCAATGTCGCCTCTATGTGCTTGTGCTCGAAACACTCCTGCCCTGGGACGAACAACTCGCTCCCCTGCCCGACACTCAGCGCACCGCGCTGCTTGCCAGCCGCCCCCGGCATGGCGAACAACAACCGATGCTGCGCCGCCACACCTTGCCGCAAGGCGAAGCGTTGAGCATTGAGCTGTCGACCGATCAGAGTTGCCTACTGGTGGTGACCGGCGATCGCTTGCCCGACTATGGCCTGTTGCATCACCTAACCGCGGTGCTTGGCCTGGAAGTACAACGCCGCCAAGCCGAGCGTGAACGCCGTTTACGACTGGGCTCGGAGTTGATAGATGACCTGCTGCACCAGCGCCTCGGCCACGAGCAGGCCAACCAGCGGCTGCACGAGCAGTTACCCGGGCTGAGCTTGAATCAAGCCGTTTTCAGCGTGGCCCGAGCACCGGGCCTGCACGGCAAAACTGAAACGCTGCTCAAGCTTCTGAACGAGCGCTTGCTGGTACGTATTCAGGGGGAAGAACTCATCCTGTTGCACGCCGATGGTTTGCAGCCGTTGCTGAGCGAGCAACTTGACCTGAACCTGGGCTCAAGCGCCCCCCTGCAAAGTTTGCAGCGCAGTGCAGAAGCGCTGCGTGAAGCCCTGCTGGCCTGCGCCCATACCCACGCCCAGCGCCGGGTGTGCTGCTTTGCAGAACTGGAAACCGACACCCCCTGGCTGCCGCGCACCCCGGACGAAGCCATGCGTGCTTTCCGCTCGGTGCTGGGCGCGCTGCATGCCTATGACCAAGCACAAGGCACTGCCCTGCTTCAGACACTGCAGGTGTTTCTCGAAGAAAACCGCTCGTGGCTGCACGCCGCCAAACGCCTGCATGTGCACAAGCAGACGCTGGTTTATCGCATCCGCCGGATTGAAACGATCAGCGGCCGATCCATGGACAGTACCGCCGACGTGGCGACATTGTGGTTTGCCCTGCAAAGCCGCTGGGTAGTGGCCGATTGATCTGCCGAACACCCCGTAACTAACAGCCAGTACGGACCCAGCCATCGACAGCATCAAAACCAGCCGCGATCATCCTCAAGCTCCGCCCGGCACTGCTTGAGCTGTGCACCATAAACCTTGGCCTGCTGCTCCACCTTGCGCGCGACCTGCATCAGCCAGGGCTTGGCGCGGTAGCTGCCGCGACTGAAACCACCACGGCCCTCGTGGTAGGCCAGGTACTGGTTATAGGTGTCCCATTTGGAAATCCCCAACTGACGCTGGGTACCTGCGGTGTACCAGCCAATGAACATGACCGCATCATCGAAGTTGTCCCGCGAGCCGCCATTGCCCGTACCAGCCTTGTACTCACCCCAGACTGGGTCCTGAGCCTGTGCATAACCATAGGCCGAGCTGACACGCCCCCACGGAATCACCCACAGCAGGTAGTCCCGCGGTGGCAGCGCATCGTGGATGTAACTGCTTTCCTGCTTCATGATCGCCATCGCCACATGTTGCGGCGTACCCCACTGCTTCTGCATCTCTAGCGAGTCTTCGTACCAGTCAGGGTATTGGCGATAGATACTGCAGAGGTTGCCCTGATCCCTTGGCGGTGCGGTAGCGCAGCCCGCCAGAATCACCAACATCAGCATGAATGCCCAAAACCGCCCTTGTTTCATCAACCGCCCCAGCAAGAAATGAGGGCTTGGTTGCCCTTCGTATATAGCGCAGAACATGAACTGAGCACGCTCCGCTGACCTCCTATGATGACCCATGCCTGGGGAGGGTCACCTGATCGACGACATTGTTTTGTAACGCCAACTCGAGCAAGAACCAGTACTGACGCACACCTGCGCTGATAACCATCATCAGCACAGGTTGCCCAAGCGTTTAGAAATCCCAACGTGTGGTAAACATCACATTACGCGGGTCACCGTAGTAAGCCGTGTTATAGAAGCCGATGTTGGTGTAGTAGTACTTGTCGAACAGGTTGTTGACGTTGACCGACGCAGACAGGTGATTGGTAACCTGATACTTGGCCATTACGTCCACCAACCAATAGGCCTCTTGGGAAAATTCCTCGTACTGGTTTTTGGGCCGGTTGTAGATGTCTTGCCAGGCTTTGCCCTGCCAGCGCGCACCGCCGCCGATGGTCAGGCGTTCAAGTGGGCCTTTGAATGTGTACGAGGTGTAAAAGCTGAGCTGGTCTTGCGGCTCCCAGGTGGAAACCTTGTCGCCATGTTCATCGCGAATGATCTTGTGGGTGTAGCCGGCCTGCGCCTGCCAGCCGGGTGCCAGTTCCCCAGACAACTCGGCTTCAAAGCCTTTGGTTTTCGCCTCGATACCGGTGTAGGCGTAACCGACAGAGGGGTTGGTGGGACTGGAGTTGTACTCGGCGTCTGCCTCAGCACGGTTGCTTTCATGCACTTCGAAATAGGCCAGGCTGGTATTGAGCCGGCCGTCGAAGAATTCACCCTTGATACCCACTTCGTAGTTTTTGCCTTCGTCCGGTTCCAGCAACTTGTTGTTGCGGTCGCGGTTATAGGTTTGCGGCATGAAGATGTCGGTGTAACTCGCGTACGCCGTGAAGTGATCATTCAGGTCGTAAGTGACACCGGCATAAGGCACCAGTTTGCCGGTTTCGGTAGAGTCGTAATCACCGGTCAATTTGTAGTTGGCGACACGGCTGCCAAGCAGAATGTTCAAGTCGTCGGTGATGTTGAAGCGGGCAGTTATATAACCCGCGGTTTGCCGGGTTGTCTGGTCGTTTACTTGGGTTGGCTCACCCCAGTCCGGCTCGGGGAAGTTGCCGTTGAAGTTCCAGAAGTCGACGACCCGATTACCGTTCACGTAGATCGGTGCGCCGTAGTCCTTGCCTTTCCAGTGCGAGTTGGAGGCCGATGCGCCGACGACCAATTCATGCTCACGGCCCATCAGGCTGAATGGGCCGCTAAGGTAGAAATCGGCAGAGTCGGCTCGGGTGGTGCCAGTGAATTTGTTGGCGTATAGCGTGGACAAGCCGGTGCTGGGAAACGGCCCCAACTGGATAGCCCCCAGCGGTGCGTGGTAACTGTTTTGCTGATGAGTGAACTGCCCCTTGGCCACCCAACCATTGGCGAAGCTGTGCTCCAGGGTCGAGAACACGCTCTGAGTGGTCTGCTCCCAACTGCTCCACTTGGCGCCGTTGTTGTAGGAGCGCGAAGCGTCGATGCGGTCGCCGTTGCGGTCATACAGCGGGCGACTGCCGGACCAGCCCGAACTGGTCGGGTCGTTGTTCTGATAATCGAAGCCCACGGTCAGCAGCGTTTCTTCGCTCAGGTCCGCTTCCAGGGTGCCAAAGTAGACGCTGGTTTTGCGCTGGTAGCGATCCATGAAGGCGTGCTTGTCTTGATACGCCATCACCGCACGACCGCGCACATTACCGCTGTCGGTCAGCGGGCCGCTGACGTCGATCTGGGAGCGATAGTTGTCCCAACTGCCCGCGCCCAAATCGATACTCGCCTTGAAATCGCGCGTTGGTTTTTTGCGCACCAAATTGATGGTTGCCCCGGGCGCTCCGGCGCCAGTCACTAACCCTGTTGCGCCCTTGAGAATTTCAACACGGTCGTAGATGGCCATGTCACTGAGCGTTTGCCCAGACGAATAGGCCGAGTTGCGCAGGGTCGGGATACCGTCGTACTGGAAATTCTCGACCGAAAAACCGCGCGCGTAGTAGTTGGTGCGCTCACTGTCGTAGGTCGATACGGTAATGCCCGGGGTGTGGCGCATAACGTCGTCGATGGAGTTGAGCGCGAAGTCGTCCATGTGCTGGCGGGTGATCACCGTAATGGACTGCGGCGTTTCCCGCGGCGTCAGCACCAGGCGCGTGGCGGTGGCAATGGTGCCCGGCGTGTACGAGCCGGTGCCTTCGGTAATAGTGCCCAACTGGTTGGAGATAACCTCGGTGGCACCCAGCTCCAACGCATCGCCGTTGGCCTTGGTGATAATCACATAACCGCCATTGCTCTGCCTTTGCGCCTGCAAGCCGCTGTTGACCAGCAAGCGTTCAAGCCCTTCCTCGACGCTGTACGTACCGTCCAATCCGCGGGTGGTGAGGTGTCGCGCCTGCTCGGTATCGAACGACAGCGTTACCCCCGCCTGCACGCCAAATTGGGTCAGGGCGTTGCCCAGCAGGCCGGCCGCAACGTGATAGGCGGTTTGGCTTTGCGCCATCGCCTGGACCGGCATCAATGCCAGAACCGGTACGCCGGTGAGAGATGCACCGAGCACCGCCATGCGCACGGCGCGCGTTAATCGGGTGGTGGCGTTTGGGGGTGGAAGGGACATGCGGTGATCCTTCTGAGTCATGACAGAAACGCGCTGTAATCGCGGCTTATGTCATTGACGGATGAGAATCAAAATCAGCCAGAACACGGCAAATTAATTTCAGCCGTGGCTTAGGCGGGCTCGATGCTGGCCCAATAACGCGTCAAATAGCGCACTTTCACCGGCAGGGTTTTGCTCAGGTTTTCCAGCACGGTATCGGTGTCATCGATACGGAACACCCCGGAAATACTCAAGCCCTCGACCGCCACGGCGCAGCGCAACACACCGGGGCGATAACGCCCCAGTTCTTCGACAAAATCCCCCAGGCGCCAGTCGTTGACACTCAGTAGGCCGTTGCGCCAGGCGCTGGAATTGGCCGGCAACGCTGTAGCCGCTTGTACGTGTTCGGTATCAAAGGTGAGCTGCTGCCCGGCCACCAACCGCACCGCGTGCTCGGGGTGATGCAACGAGCGCACCTCAACCGCCGACGCCTGCACGCAGACACGGGTTTGCCCGGCGAGTTGACGCACACTGAATTCCGTTCCCAAGGCGCGCACACTGCCATCGCCGGTATGCACAATAAACGGCCGTTGGGCGGGGTCTTTGGCAGTCTGGATGAGAATTTCGCCACGGTAGAGTGTGATCAGTCGCTGCTGAGCATCGAAGCTGATATCCACCGCTGAATCGACGTTCAGGGTGAGCTGCGAACCGTCGTCCAGACGCAAGCTGCGACGCTCCCCGGCCTTGGTCAATTGCTGGGCAAACAGTGCGCGATAAGGCACCTGCTCACTGACCAACCAAGTGCCGCCAACAGCCAAGAGCACACCGAGAATTTTCAGCACATCCCGGCGCTGCGCCTGCGCCGCCGTCAGCCCGGACAGCGCCGCGCGTGGCGACACCTGCTGCCATTGTTGTTGCAGTGCTTCCACCCTCGCCCACGCTGCAGCGTGCTGGGGGCTGGCTTGCAGCCACTCACGCCAGGCCTGGGTGCGCGCCTCGCAGGGGTTGCCGTCATTGAGCTGCACATACCAGGTGGCAGCAGCCTCGAGGGTTTGCACGTCCAGCGGCGTGCTCATGGGTTTTCGGCCAGCAACAGGCAGCGGGTCATAGCACGGATAAGATGGTTTTTCACCGTAGTGACCGACACATCGAATCGTTCAGCGGCGGCGATATAGGTGAGCCCTTCCAACTGCACCGCGAGGAATATGTCGCGGGTTCGACTGCCCAACTCATCGAGCATGGTGTCGATGGACACGAGCATTTCGATGATGCTCAGGCGGATTTCCGGAGAAACGTCCACAGGCTCGGGCTGCAGCGCCAAGGCTTGCAGATAGGCTTGCTCGATGGTGCGCCGGCGGGATTTGTCGATCAGCAGCGAACGCGCGATCGCGCTCAGGTAGCCACGCGGCTCACGGATGGGCTCAGCGTTGCGTGCGGTCATTACACGTATGAAGGTGTCTTGTGCCAGGTCGGCCGCATCGGCGGCATTGCCCAGGCGAACCCGCAACCAGCCTTTTAGCCAACTGTTGTGCTCGCTGTACAGCCGCTGGAGCGCGGTGTGATCAAGTGCCGACATGAGAATGACCGCAAGGTGTTAATGGTAATCGCTCGCATTATCTTGGCCGCTGCCTTGGTATGCAAGGATGATTTCCACCAAGGCGGAGAGTTAGCTGTAGGAAACGGTCGAGCCTTGTCGGTTAATGACGTAGTTTCGTTCATGGTTCGGAGCTGAATCTTCAGAATTTCCCGATTCCATGTAGTCCATTTCCGAATCATACTTTTGCCGCACTTGTGGCATTGCGATGGCCTTATGAGGGCTCTAGTCTCGGCGGGTCGTTGGTGTTCAACGACCGGTTTTGACAGACCGCACTCACCGAAGACATGTGCAAGCTTTATGGCGATTGTACGTGGGGCACCTTCGTGTGCGCCGAGTTCTCCGGTGTTCGGTCTGTCAACCCGCGTACAGTTGCCACCCATTTGTTTGACAGCAGATTCGTGGCGACTCCACTCACCGGGAGGCACCATGTTGAAAATCGTTCCTGATCCACCCAATGTCAACAACCAGTCTCTTGAAGACGTCCTCATCCAAATCTCCGAATACATGGTCTGCGCTCTGACCATCGCGCAACAGACAGTCCTGCTGCATTCCAGCGCCCCTGGCCAGGTGCTTACCCTGGCCACCATGCACGAAATCGAAAACGCCCAAAACCTGATCGAAGTGGCCTTGAGCAAAGTGCAGTTGAAGCATTGAGCCACGAACAGGCGAGCACCGGCTTTGTTTCGGCAAGGCTGGTTGCTTTGGGGCTGGTTGCTTTGGGGCTGGGTGTTTGGTGAGGGGGTAAACGGGACCGCGGGATGCCTACGAAATGCGGACCACCTGTTAATCAAACGCAGAGGGACGCAGGCAACCGATAGCCATGGCGACAATACTGTCGAGCAATGCTGAGGACTCCAGTTGGGTTGGCATATCTTCCAGCACCGAGCGGATCACACTGCGCAAGCCTTGTCCGAGCAGATAAGCCGCCAGGGCCGGATGCTCGGTGGTGACCTCGTGCTCGTACATCTGCAAAAGCGGCAACCAGGTCGCTTCGATGAATTCACCCGTAGTTTGGTAAGGACCGCGCCACATACCGAGGTGAAGGGCTGAGTGGTAACGCAAATGAAAGGCCTTGTTCAATTTGAACAGTCGCGTTTCAACCCGAATGATATTGGCCAGAATGTCGCGCAGCGCCGATTTTAATGGCACGCCCACCAACCTTTCGCGCACCTTCAACAGCTCCTCGGACTCCTGGTCGAGAATGCGCTCGTACAACAAGGCTACGATTGCGTCTTTGTTGGGGAAGTATTGGTAGATCGAGCCGACTGCGACCCCAGATATTTCCGCGATGCGGGCGACGGTCAGTGACTCCTCGCCGGATTCATCCAGAATCCGCAGGCACGCCTGCTCCACGGCATCCACCAGCGCGCGCGAGCGTGACTGGCTCGGGCGCTTGCGTAATGCGGGAAGCTGCCCTGCCGAAGGTGTTCGGTCCATCGTGGTTTCACCGCCCTTGTTGTTATTAGAAATCCGAGCGCTGCATTTTGAGTCGCACCAAATAATTAATAAATATTAAACAAATCAATTAGTTACTTAGTTAACTGAGCACTTCCGGAATGCGAATATCTCGACCTTGAGCACGTGAGTATGATCGTTTTCGTCGATCAGACAACGTCCAAATGCGCAGTGATGCGCTCTACAAGATCGCAAGCTGTAACCCACCGGGAGATTGCCATGCCGTCATCTTTCACCGTTCGGCCCTTGGGTTCGAACATAGGCGCCGAAGTGCTTGATCTAGATCCCGCTTCAGTATTTTTGCCGCAAACGCTGGCGGCACTTGAGGCAGCACTGGTTAAACATGAAGCCCTTGTACTGCACGTCCCACAGTTGCGACCAGAGCAACACTTAGCGATTGCCAAGCATTTTGGTGAACCTGAAGTTCATACCTTCTATCCCAACCTGGGCGATGGATTTGAACAGATCACTGTGATCGACTCCAAGCTGGGTGATCGTGCGGATATGTGGCATCACGACGAGAGTTTTCTTCCCAGCCCGCCAATCGTCACCATGACCCATGCGCAAATCTTGCCGCCGGTGGGCGGCGACACCTGCTGGATCAGCATGACCACTGCCTACGACGCTTTGTCTGAGCGCATGAAGCAGTACCTCGACGGCCTTAGTGCGTGGCATGACATGAACGGACCGATGACCACAGCGCTGCGCCAGAACGTCGTCACTCACGACCGTTACCTTGAAGTGATCAACATGAACCGTCGGCACTTGCATCCACTGGTGATCAAGCATCCGATGTCAGGTCGCAAGGCGCTGTACTTGAGCCCGACGTACACCACCCATATCGATGGCCTGACCATCCTTGAAAGCGATGCGGTTCTGGCCTACCTGCACGCCCATTGCCAACAGGTTCAATTTGGCTTTCGTCACCGCTGGACTGTCGGCGACATGGTGATCTGGGATAACCGCAGCGTGCTCCACAATGCCATCCTGGATTACCAACCGCACCAGCGCCGCATGCAGCGCGCCTCGGTATTCGCTCGCAACACCGCCAACGCGTGACTCATCAATGGTTGATCACCCTGATGTGTGGGTGGCTCAAGGGGAATACCTATGTTGCAAGACAAGCTGAACCAAGACCTGTTGGCTCGATACACACCCAAGCCGGGGCGGTATGCGCTGCTGCCTGAACTCACCCCACAACAAACACTGGCGCTGCTGTGCCGGGTGTTGTTTCGCGAGGGCTATAACGACCACATCGCCGGTCACATCACTGTTCGTCAGGACGACGGCACCTACTTGGCCAACCCATGGGAGCTTACCTGGGGAGAGGTGAGCGCCTCGGACATCGTGCGCCTCGATCACCAGGGCACGGTAATCGAAGGTGAATGGAACATCACGCCGGCCATCAACTTGCATATGGACTTGCACGCCGCACGACCGGATGTGCACGTGGTTATCCACAACCATCCGCAGTGGGGTTCGGTGTGGTCGGCGGCCGGGCGCATCCCCCCTGTCTACGACCAGACATCCGCCTTGGTTGACACCGACCCGGTGCTCTATGACGAGTATCGCGGCACGGTGGAAAACACCGAATTGGGCCGCGCCGTGGTCGGCGCACTCGGTACAAACAAATGGGCGCTGCTCGCCAACCACGGCGTACTGGTTGTGGCCAACGGCATTCGCCAGGCACATTTACGAGCGATCACATTGGAGTGGCGTAGTCGTTTGGCTTGGCATGTTGAGGCGCTGGGTGGGGGCGCGCCGTTACCTGGCCATGTGGTGGATGCAACCGGCAGGCGAACCGATACGAATGGGTTTCCGTTTTTGTGGGAGGCCATGGCGCGGGAGGAAATTCGGCGTGATCGGGGTGTTCTTGAATAAGTGTTTCTAGACCTGGAAACGGCGGCATCTACCGATGTAGATGTCGCCGGCACTCAGTACTTTCCTTGGATCGGTTTCATGCCGCTGTGTTAGGTGCCCTCCCCCCTAGTGCATGGATGACTTCCCGGAAGGTGGAGTGGTTGCTGTAGGAAATGGTCGAGACTTGTCGGTTATTGGCGTGGTTTCTTTCATGGCTTGGTGCTTAATCTTCAGAATTTCCCGATTCCATGTAGTCCATTTCCGAATCATACTTTTGCCGCACGTGTGGCATTGCGATGGCCGTATGAGGGCTCTAGTCTCGGCGGGTCGTTGGTGTTCAACGACCGGTTTTGACAGGCCGTAATTGACCTCTAGAGCACGTGCACGCGTTATGGCGGCTGTACGTGGGGCACCTTGTGTGCGCCGAGTTCTAGAGTCCTCGGTCTGTCAACCCGCGTATAGCTGCCACCCACTTGTTTGACAGCAGGTCTGTAGCAGCCCCACTAGGCTCTAGAGGTTCGCATGTTGAAAATCGTTCCAGATCCACCCGGCGCTACTAAACAGTCTCTCGAAGACATCCTCATCCAAATGTCCGAATACATGGTCTGCGCCCTGACCATCGCGCAACAAACAGTCCTGCTGCATTCCAGCGCCCCAGGGCAGGTTCTTACCCTGGCCACCATGCACGAAATCGAAAACGCCCAAAACCTGATCGAAGTGGCCTTGAGCAAGGTGCAGTTGAAGCACTGAGTTATGCACAGGCGAGCACCGGCTTTGTTTCGGCAAGGCTGGTTGTTTTCGGGGTGGGTGGTTTTCTGAGGAGAGGGATAAATGAGCGAGGCGTCGGTTGGCAGCAGTGGTTCAGGGTTTAGAACGATAGGTGTCGGGGTGTTTGGTGAGGGGGTAAGCGGCACCGCGGATGATCGACTGTTTCGGGTTGAGCCTGGGCATGATGCTGGGTTTGTTCTGGAACAGGCTGCGCTGTTGATGGGCTGTGTGGGGAAGCTGACTCAGCATGTGATGTTTGAGCAGGACGAAGCGATGCTGTGTGCTGCGCATTATTTGAGTGGGATGGCGAAGGCGCTGGTTGAAGATTTGGCGCATGGGATGGTGTAAGGATTGCTCCTATTGGAGAATTCTCCACTTACCTTGGTGCTAGCTTGCGAAGCACCTGGAATTTAATTCAATGGAGAGTGCAATGTTCTCGTCCGAGCGACTGAAAGGTATCGATGTCTTTGTCGCAGTCGCTGATTTTGGCAGCTTCACCGCTGCCGCCGAACGACTGAACCTCACAAGCTCGGCAGTAAGCAAAAGCGTGGCACGTTTGGAGAGTCGACTAGGGACTCGTCTTTTCAACCGCACGACGAGAAGTCTGGCTCTTACCGAGGCCGGTGTCGTTTTCTACAGAACGTGCGCATCCGTTTTGACGGATCTCGAAGAAGTCGAACATGCAATTATCGCCGAGAACAATGAGCCTCATGGCAGGGTACGGATCGATCTTCCGGCCTCCTTTGGGCGGCTACACGTTCTTCCCTTGATCATGGACTTTGTGCGCCTTCACCCCATGCTTCAACCGCACATCTCTTTCACTGATCGCTTCATCGATCCTGTATACGAAGGCATTGATATCGTCGTGCGCATTGGTGGCGCTGATGTTTGGCCGGCAAATCTTGGCCATCAGTATTTCGGCGCTCAGCGCTTGATGTTCTGCGCATCCCCTGAGTACCTCGAACAATATGGCACCCCGCAATGTGAGCGTGATCTCGATAACCACCATTGCGTTGGATATGGGCAAAGCGACGGCTTGGTCAGCCCATGGTTCTTTAGAGGGCGTCAGCCGGGAGAAATGGAACGCCGGACCGTCCACACGCGCATTGCAGTGGGCGATGGCGAGGGAGAAGTAGCGGCGGTACTTGCCGGCCACGGTATTGGCCAGTTACCGACGTGGCTCACTCAGCGCCACATTGAGCAGGAAACGCTCGTAGAGGTGCTACCAGATTTATCCACAGATGGTTTGCCGATGAATCTGGTCTGGTTGAAAAGTCGAGAGGGGCAACCCAAGGTTCGAGCGTTACTGGACTATCTCCTTCCCAGGTTAACGCCGCACGGCGCACAACCTACAGTACTGCCTTTAGGCTGAATGCATAACGGAGCAGTAATCGCGCACGACAATGCGCCAGCCTGACTCACAGGCGGCGCAGCGAACCAACATGCTCCAATTGCTAAGGGGCAAGCTTGCGAACGATCGGAACCAGCGCCAAAGCGATCACCGCTACTGCGGATGCCACGTAGCCTAGATATTCAACCCCAAGGCTTGGAATTGTCATACCCCCAACAATGGCACCGATACCAATGCCTGCGTTAGCTGCCGATACGTTGGTGGTGCCCGCCAGTGCCTGAGAGTGGGAAACCGAACTCATGACTCGCACCTGGCTTACAGGATAAAGAGCGGTATTGGCGATTCCCCAAAGGCCAAGAGCAACGCAGAAGATCAGTCCTGCATGTGCGAGTGGCGCAATTGCGGCCATACCAATGCTGAGCACTATCAGAAAGAGCGCAGTGGCCTTGATTGGGGACTTGTCGACGGCCTTGCCACCGATCCAATTACCGACCAGGCCAATTGCGCCAAATGCCATCAGCCACCATCCGACATGCTCCGGAGCCACACCTGTCACTCGCTCAAGGACATCGGCCAAGTAGGTGTAAGCGGTGAACATGGCTGTAAAAACCACCACCGAAAGGAACACATTGGCAAGGAAATAGGGCTCTTTGAAGATGCGTGCTTGCTTGAAAAAATCCACTTTCGCAGTACGAGCGACAGTGGGCATGTACACCGACATCGCAATCGCCATGATCAGCGACAAACCTGCCAGCAACCAAAACGCACCTCTCCAGCCAATCGCATTCGACACAACTGTGCCCACTGGAATACCGAACAGCATTGCCGCCGAGATGCCCAAGTACACTTTCGAGATAGCTTGGCCAGATCGCTGTGGGCCCGCCAGCTGTCCAGCCGTTTCACTGGCCGTTCCCCAGAAAACCGGTAGCGCTAAAGCAGGCACCACACGGGCGACAGCGAGGAGCCAAAAGCTGTCGGACACGGCCGCTAAGGCGTTTGCTGCGGCGAAGATCAGCAGGATCGAGATAAATAGTTTTTTCCGATCGAGGTGAGAAAGCGCAGCCGTCAGGGGTGGGCCAAAGATCATTACTGTGAAGGCAAATAGGGTAACCAACTGCCCTGCCACAGAGATTGAAATACCAAGATCTCTGGCAAGGGCAGGCAGCAAACCCACGATCAGAAACTCGGTCGTTACGATGAGAAAGGCCGCAGAGGCCAAGATGGCAATGCTCAGCCCAACCCCCTTCGTGGAAGAAGCGGCTTGGGTAAGGGATTCATAGGCAGACATATGCAGGTGCTCAGGTTGGTATGCCTGTCAGTCTATTGGTAATTAATTTTCCTATTTTTGGCAGTTTTTCATTGCACTAGTGACAATTTTTCAGGAATGACGGCGCTTGGTGTCATTTGAGTGGAGCAATGGGCGGATCGTGTTCGAAGTGGCTTTTAGAGGGGGGGTTCTGGCAAATAGCTCTTACTTAGGACGCCATAACGAAAAAACCCGCCAGACGGCGGGTTTTAAGGGGGGCCAGAGATTTTGGTAGCCTTCACTGGAACCTGAACTGGTGCGGAGACAGGAATCGTATCAACACGAAAGGTTCTGAATTTAATGGGTATTATTCGTCAGGGTACAACTCATTATCTCTAAAATTATCCTCAGCCTATTTCTAGGCTGCCGACCACTCCGAAAAAGCCATGCCAGGATGATGGAAGGCGCTGAAGCGTTCTGCTAACCATTCGCCAAAGCCAGGCTCAGGCTCAGGCTCTTCTGGGGATGGCAGCTATCGACCCCTACCCGTCGTTCGGGACGGGCGGCAAACGGCCAGAAGTAGCCGCTCACTCCAGGTTGGTAGATCCAAAGTGGATACCAGCGTGGAGCTAGTCGACGTAACCCGACTTTCATCGCGCAGCGTCCTAGGCTCTGTACGAAATCCCGAGAAACTGAATCGACGCCCCTCAGAAGCTGAAATTCTGTAGGTTTCCCGGCCATCTACGGAAAGGAATTCTGTGATGGCAAAACGTTACGAACTCTCGGACGAGGCCTGGGATGTTGTCTCCGATCTCTTCATCGAAACTCATAGCCGAGGGCGGCCACGTTTGAACAACCGCCTGATGCTCGATGGCGTACTCTGGGTGCTCTGCTCGGGCGCTTCGTGGCGAGATATGCCGGAGCGCTTCGGCGCATGGTCAACGGTGTATCAACGGTTTCGCGGCTGGCGAAATCAGGGGACGTTCGATCAGATGTTCAAACGCTTAAACCTGAAATTGAGTGAGCAAGGCTTGATCGACCTGCAACGCTATCTCCCGGCTGGTAGCCATGCTTGGGTGTTCGAGTAAGTCCGCCCAACCGCTACGTAGAGGTCTTTGCACGACCACGGGCACGAAGACGTGCCTCTCTGAATCGTCCGCTTGCGAAAAGCCTATCGTGCTCTGAAGAAGTACTCGCTAATCTGACATTCCAAAGATACTCAAAAGCGGCATAGTGCCCAGAATCGATGCTGTCAATTTGGAAGCGCTTACTGAAAGCATGGGAATTGGCTAGCGTGGATCTGAGTGAGTTGTAATTCGGATCCAAGAATGCCTGATAAAAAATATATTTTGCTTCATGAGCAGTCAACTGCGAAGACAAAATGCTGAAATAATACTCTTTTCTTTCCTCATCGAAGCAGTGATGCGTCACGACATCAAGGATCGTATTCAAGGTCTCCATATATCTAGACTGCCTAGACAAGGAGGCATCACATAGTTGGTAAAGAGTATACGCATAGTCATCTTTCTCTTCCAAGGTGCCGTCCATAGGAAAATCACCGGGAAGTTCTATCTTGCACTTATCCTCAAACCTCCGCTGCTTGGAAATCAGTGCATTTACGCCCTCCATGCGGACATCTGAATTGCGTTCAACCCTAACTGATATCTGGTACAGATTATCTTTGTACAAAGCAAGGATACGATAGAACGACTCTTCAAACTGCTGCTGCCTGAACGTCAGGCTTTGATTTTTAATTTCCTCTCGGGTTTCGGACAATTCTATTCTGGTAAGCTTAAGATCCTCTCGCTGCAAGAATATTGTGACTAGAAGCCCCGCGAACCCTAAGCCTGTAAACAAACTGTTCAGCATCCCGAAACTATCGCCAAAAGTACCCGCACTTGCAATAGAGTATTGATCGATAGGCCAGGTCTTGAATACTAAAAATGCGGCATATACTATGACCGTAAGTACAACGCCTCCCACGCAAAACAGTAGAACATTGCGGATATGCAGGCTTGGGGGAGCCTCTGGATTAGAATGATCATGCATATAGAAAAATCTTGACAGTGATTCCATGGTTAACCTTATCAACTGAGACTCATCCAAAAATATTGCGAGAGCTAATGTCAGGGTTCATCAGTGAGTAGCCATCACCAGCCAACCTCAGTGCTGTGATGAAACGGCCAAGACGCGCCTCCACCCACCCTCTCCGCTAGAATGCCATAGTTGTGCCTTGTGCATAAGCGCTTTTGAGATATGATGCTATGAGGTGCTGCGACCCGACACAGAAGGGTTCTGCCGCTCGCGCCAGGGAGCAGAGCTAGTGCTTGTCGGTGAATGATTTAGTTTTGGGATGGCTGGCAGGAAAATACGAATATGGACAGCAGCAAAACCCTTTTTGTGTTCCCGGATACGAACGTGTTCGTTCAATGCAAACAGCTCGGAGCATTGAACTGGAACGACTTGGGAAATTATGAAAAAATTGTTTTAATGGTCACTCGGCCAGTAATCGCTGAAGTTGACCGTCAAAAATCCGGAAGTGGAAAACTCGCCAGGCGAGCAAGACTTGCAAATGGGTTGTTTGCTAAATTCTTGCAAGAAGACCAAGTAAATATTGACACCCAAGGGAATGGCCCCACCGTATTGGTATCGCTTGGGCAAGACTTAGAACCCTCTCCCGAGCTCAATGGTGAGATGAACTATAGTCATGTCGATGACCTATTGGTAGGCATCGCTCATGCTTATCAGAAAAACACGGACGCTAAGGTCTTGTTCCTATCATATGACACTGGGCCTCTTTTGAGGGCAAAACGGGTTGGCGTTCAATTTCAGAGAGTTCCGGAAAATTGGCTTTTGACAGCCGAAAACGATGAAGACGAGCGAAAAATTCAAAACCTTGAGGCGCAATTGCGCGAGCTGACCTCCGCTGAGCCTAGGTGCAATATTTCTTTTGAAGAGGATTCTTGGACATTCAGTTATCGAAAGCACCTAGCGCTTTCGGATGGTGAAATCTCAATGCTCATGAACATGCTGATTGAAAACAATCCCATCAGGACTGACTTCAGCGCCAAGGAGCCGGAGAGACGAGGGTTAGGCGCCACTGCGTCACTCATGCCACTGTCTCGCTTTATGCTCCCGAGTCAAACAGAAATCAACAGATACAACGACAAATATGAAAAATGGATTACTGACTGCGAGAAATTATTCACAAAATTACATTTAGAGCTAGATAGGCGTGATGGAGAAATCATCGTAACCACTCTATTGAACAATGCTGGAAATCGCCCAGCCGAAGATGTTGTGGTTAGATTCAAAGTAAAGGGAGCGGAGTTTGGAATTTTGAGTCCAACTGACCTGGATGATGAGGAGGAGCCAGCTTTCACCGAAATCCCTCCACCGCCCTCCCCCCCGAAAGGCAAGCACGTTTCTCCTCTATCTCACTTCACAGACCTCGCATCACTAGGCTTTGATTCTTCGCTTTTAGCGAGTGATCGCCTATTGAATACAGATATTTTTTCGAAACACAACCGCGACGCAAACGGATTTTATTGGAAGTTTGGGAAACCGAAATCACCGACTGACAATGTGGAGTTCGAATGCAAGCAGTGGCGGCATCAGGATGGCAATGAAAGCTTCAGTTTGAGAATTGTCACCAAGGGATCTGAAAAAAATCTTCGCGGGGCCCTTCAAGTTACAGTCAGCGCCGCGAACCTACGAGCGCCAGTGAAGTCTACGAAATCCATTCAAATAGAAATTGAAGAAGTACATATTTTTGCGATTGCAAAAAACCTAATCGCACAAATTACTTCACCTACATAGGGAAAATAATTTCTTGATTGGAGCTCGGCACATCTGCTGAACCCCCGCTTCAAAAAGTGCGGCGCCTCCTCACTTTCTACTCAAGAAACGTATTATTTCTGGGGGGGAGCTCATGCTTGTGAGCCTCCCCGGAATGAGTCGAGTGAACTAGGTTCTGTATAAAAAAAAGATATCGCAAACACCGCATGGAACAAGCCAGTAAAACCATGGCGGCATAGCTTTAAGCAAGAGGATTTGGGGGTACAGTCGCTCTGAGGGGCAATTTTCCAGCATAATCGAGGCGGCGTGACGCGTAGCTCACCCGCCGAGATAACGCAGAGGCTTCAATTGCTTATGAGCAGTACAAAACAAGGGCAAACAGGAGCGCACAAGGCGCACAGCCCTCTATAAATTGGGAACGGACACAATGATGAAATACCCTGGGCACCCTACTACGCCCCCAAGTTGGTATCGCGACAGAACTCCCTCCCCCATCGAGAGTGCGTTCAGTGAAGCAGCGGCAGACCTAGCAGAGAAAATCCAGCGAGAGCACTGGTTTGGGGATAGTCAGAAGCATCATCGTTTTCGGGTTGACTTCCTGCTAGAGGACGCTCGATTGATCATTGAGCTTGACGGGCACGAATACCACTCTTCTAAGGAACAGATAGCAAAAGACACTCAAAGGCAACGCTATCTGACGCGAGCTGGCTATACCGTACTCAGGTTCACCGGGAGTGAGATCCACCAGAGCGCGGATCAATGCGTTGCCATCGTCAAGCAGACCTATCGAGAAATCCTCCAGCGAGCCCCTGCAAAATACAGGGTCATGTACGTCGACTACTCATTCTTACTAAAGCAAACTCACGCCGCAGTGCGATTTTATAAGGGCCTGTATCCTGAGAAGAGGCTTTGTGCACCTTCACTGGCAGAGCTTATCCCGCATGCAATCCAGTGGTTGCACGAAAAATCATTCATCACTGTCTATGTATTCGCCCCACCCCACTTAGAGGACGAAATAAAGGCACTGGACGCGCAGGTGCTTGAATACGAGAAAGGGGAGGTAAAATTTACTACGTTGGCGAGTGAGCTTTACTCCATTGATCTCGGAGAGCACATGCAGAGCTATGCTCACCTATTTGATGAGTTCATTTTGATTGCTGACGACCCTGTGTACGTAGATCCACTTATCGCGGTATTGCCTCGCCAGATGAGCCAGCGAGCGGTCGGCGACTATACCCACGAATACCTAGCGAACGGAAAGCTTCTTCGCCTCTGCAACGACGAAACGTCCTTCATCCCGGGAGACCTCAATCGCGTTCTCTGGCAGAACGTAGGCTACGCTATCGGGTCAGCAATGGGGCTTCATCCCTATGAGCTCTAGCTCTTTCTCTCAAGCATTCAGTTGATACAGAGTCGCGACACCAAAGAAGATAACATGGTGGTCCACCGCATTCCATCGTGTCGCTGAGGCGCCAGCTCGGCCACCTTTGGTGCCATCCTGGATGTTGATCCTGCCTAGGTCGCTAGCCTCACGGCGCAGCCGTGGCAAGTCGGCTAGGATGGCCTCACGCAAGCGCATGCCGGTGGCTCGCGCCAACAGAACGATTGCAGCGGCCCGTAGCTGGTGATCGCGGCAAAGCACATCGACAATCTGCTTAACCTGTTTGCGGTCTTGGCCCTGCGGCACCGAGTGTCGAACTCCGCTGCGCTGCATACCCAACGCCTTGCTCGGACTTGGCAGTTTCACATGCTGATCACCGCGAAGCGCTGCCATGGTCCTGTTAACGCTGGATAGCCGGTTTTGCGCGGTGCTGACGGAGAGATCACCGCGCTTAACAATGTCGCGCAGATACGCCGCGTAGTCGGCCAATACCTTTCGATCAATCTGCCGCGCATCATTGATACCGGGCCCCTGTTCTGAGCGGCACCACTTCACGAATGCCTGCCACCGATCACAGTGTGCCTTCACTGTGCCGTAGTGGCCGCCGCCGAACATGTCTTTCAGTGCCTGAGGTCCTGCGTAACTCAATTGCCTGCCGTAGCCGAAATTACGACCATCGCGTCTACCCACCAATGCCATGTCAGTCACCTCATCGTCCGATCTCCGATCCTCGTCCCACGTCATCCCGCCAAGAATGTTGAGTGTTATCAGGGATCAAGGCCCCTGCGACCTGTGGGGAATGTCCACTACGCGGGACTGGCGGCTCCTTACGTCCCAGGCTGTGTGAAAACGCCCGTGGTTGTCTAACCTTCTGGTCGTCGTGATGGTGGCGAGGACAATCATGAAGCGATTCATCGAAGGTGAGGCTCGGACGCAGGCCACATTGCTGCCGGAGTGCCTGGACGACTACATCACCGATGAAAACCCAGTGCGAGTGGTCGATGTCTTCGTCGATGAACTCGACTTGAGCGCGCTCGGTTTCGCAGGCGTCGATCCAGCAGCTACAGGTCGCCCGGCCTACCATCCAGCGACCCTGCTGAAGATCTACATCTATGGCTACCTAAACCGCATTCAGTCCAGCCGCCGGCTTGAGCGTGAAGCTGAACGCAATGTCGAGTTGATGTGGCTCACGGGGCGTCTGGCTCCAGATTTCAAAACCATCGCCGATTTCCGCAAGGACAACGGTAAAGCCATTCGCGGCGTCTGCCGTCAGTTCGTGATCCTCTGCCGTAACCTCAATCTTTTCTCTGAGTCGATCATCGCCATCGACGGCAGCAAATTCAAAGCAGTGAACAATCGCGACCGTAACTTCACTCAGGCCAAGGTGAAGGCTCGCATGCAGCAAATCGAGCAGAGCATTGAGCGCTATCTGTCAGCGATGGATTCAGCAGACCGGGCAATGCCGGAGGTGGCTGCGGCCAAGGCCGAACGGCTGAAAGAGAAGATTGAAACGCTGAAACAACAGATGCAGAAGCTCAAACACATCGAAACGCAGCTACTTCAAAGCCCAGACAAACAAATCTCTCTCACAGATCCCGATGCCCGATCAATGTCAGTTGGCGGTCGGGGTAGTGGGACCGTTGGCTATAACGTACAAACTGCCGTTGACGCCCAACACCATCTGATCATCGCGCATGAGGTGCGAATGTTGGTCATGATCGCGGGCAACTGAGCAACATGGCGAAGCAAGCACGCGATCAAATCGGTGCTGAGTCGCTGACGGTCGTTGCCGACCAGGGCTACTACACAGGCACGGAAATCGTTGCATGTGAGCAAGCTGGAATTTCGACCTTCGTACCGAAACCACTGACCTCTAGCAGCAAAGCCGAAGGTCGATTTGGTAAGCAGGATTTCCTGTACGTCTCGGAATCGAATGAGTATCGATGCCCTGCGGGAGAATTGCTGACCAAGCGCTATTCAACGTGGGAAGACGGGATGCTGATGCATGTTTATTGGTTCTCGGGCTGCCAATCCTGCGCAATGCACAAGCAATGTACGACGGGTAAAGAGCGGCGATTGAAGCGCTGGGAACACGAGGCGGTCGTTGACGCGATGCAGGTTCAACTGGAGCACGATCCAGGGAAAATGAAGGTGCGCCGCCAAACCGTTGAGCACCCATTTGGAACGCTCAAGTACTGGATGGGGGCGACCCACTTCTTGACCAAAACCCTGCCAAGGGTCAGTACCGAAATGAGCCTGCATGTGCTCGCTTACAACCTCAAGCGAATGATGAGCATCTTGGGTACCAAGGGGCTGCTCGAAGCGATCAAAAGGTGAAAAATTGCCTACTGAGGCTCCGGTTAGAATCCCACAAAGTCCCCAAGAACGACTCGTACCGGCCAGATGCCCCCTGCGAGGCCAGTTGAGCTAACCCACGTAATCCCCCGCCAGTTTTACAGACGGCCCTAGATCTCCACGCCCTTCAATACATTCAGCGCGTTTTCAAACAGCCTGGGTCGATAGCAGTCACTCGCGACCGGCAGCTCTCGACCCATTGCGGACGTTCGCGAAGGGCGGATATCGGCCAAAATCGGATAGTGATAGAAAAATAAATCTGTCGCCTTTCGATCGTCTTTTTTGGCTGTGGGTTGTCAGCAGTGGCAATTGCGGGCAACGTTGTATCGCTCGGTTATCACGACTTTGAAAATAAGGATGGATAATGAAACTCAAGGATTGGGCTCAACTCGAGGCCCTTTATAAAATCAGTCGTAAACAACCCAATAAACACATATTTAAACTCCACAATGCTCGCAAGTTATGGCCAATGTGGTCAGCGATAGGGTCAACCGCATTGCTTTTTGTGTTCGCAATGTTCGGCATCAAGAACCCTACGCTGATTCCTTACACCTACATGGCACTGGCTCCTTGGGCTCTTCTGCTCTATGTCACGCGCCTTAAAGCATTGCGCATGGTTTACCCGCAGCAGTTTGCAGATCACGCGATTGACCACCAGCCGAGCCTAGAAAGGGAAAACACCCTTTGTTATGCCTTCTTTCTGGAGGGATTGCGCAAGGAGGGCTACACGGTTGAGAAACTACGCGAGTTGTCAGCTTATGCTGGCCTGACCGGAAAACCCGCCAGGCCTGCTTTATCCCAGAACCTGAGTTTCGCCTCTCTGATCGCGCTGATGATCGCGTTGTGCACGGAAATTATTAAAGCCACGCCTTTGTTCACATGGGGCAAGGGCTCGGTGATCGTGGTGCTGGGTATGGGCGCACTGTTCTTGAACTGGCTGGTACTGGACGGTATTCGCAGCGTTTCCTATGAGCGGATGTGCATAAAACGCTATGTCGAAATGGCCGTTTTCGACTTGGCTGAACTTCTTGATAAGACCGCCGAGTTACCTGTCGAGCAGCAGCTACCGGCGGTGTTGAGCATCGCAGAACGAGACAGTAGCGTCAGCCCTGTCGCTGATTTGTCCTAGCTTTTGGCTGCGAGTTAGATGCAGTCAAAGGCTGGGTGAAGGCCGTTGGCCTTGATCCAGCCATGTATGGCACTCATACGATGAGACGTACGAAGGCATCGCTTGTCTATCGCAGGACGAAGAACCTGCGGGCGGTTCAACTGCTGCTCGGCCATGCGAAGTTGGAAAGCACCGTTCGATATTTGGGGATTGAGGTCGATGACGCTCTGGAGATGGCAGAACAGACCGAGGTTTGATCATGCATAGCGGCGGTCTAAGCCAGACCGTCGCTGACCGGCCAAGAGTGGACGGTCATCAGAGCCGATCAGTCAGCCTTATTCGCATAGGCTTCGCGAACCTTGGAGTGGCCTGAGACTACCGCTCGTAGGATTACCAGCCCTCGATGAAGCAAGTCCTCGCTCCTTTGTGGCTCAAACCAGTGGCCGTTGAATTTCCCTCCATGGAACAAGTTGTTCCTCACTCTGCACACGAGGCGCAGAACGAGTTCTGCTTGGCTCTGATGGGTGGGAAGCGTCGTCGACCAACTGAGGACTCCGTCTAAAACCACTTGTTTTTTAGGGGGATGAGTAAGGTAGTACTGGATCGCGCCTTCAGTTTCCGCATTCGGTGGCACGTCAAAAACTGCTATCACTTGTGCTGCGAAGGTGCCCCAGTCGGCCTGTGGTTTATTTGGGGAGCCCTCCAGAAGCCCAACGGCCTTGAGGCAATACTCGCAGCGTGCGAATTCACGAAAAAACGAAAAGGCAAGGAGATCCAATTCGGTAAGTGTGGTCATGTTACGGGGTCCTCGCTGTTCGCGGGTGCCTAAGGCGCTTTGTGGACGTTCGTATTGTGGTATGCCAGATAGCGGTCTCCAAGAGAGTGCCCCTCTGCTGGTCGGAGGTCGGTTTGGTTGAGAGTGCGCGCGCCGTAATCAAGCTCGGCGTGGTGATTCGGGCATACGCAGACGATGTTCTCCAATATATCAGGTCCGTTATGGGGGGCTCCCAGTGGCTGAACATGATGGGCTTCAGCGTACCGGCTCCCATCAGGCAGTATGATCGTGTGATCGCAGAGTTGGCATTGGTAGTCGTGTAGTTGCTTGACTCGCCGTGCCAGCAATGTGTCGCGAATGATCCGATAAGTTGTTACTTCTGCGCGATCAGTTGAACCTTCAATATCAACGGCCGCAGGCGGCTCTGGAACAGTCTCCTGGGGGAGAAATGGCAACCAATCGAAGCTTTTCGATTTTTCAATTTCTTCCCTCCACCAGGCAAAGTCCTCAGGCTGTCGACCAAACAACTCAAAATAGCCTTTGCCCGGCATCAATGAGCTGCGATCAATCACCAGGCCGGTGATCGCTGGTTTGCGAGTTTCATACGTCCATTCAGCAAGAGAAACGAGTCCTTGGACCTTGAGGCTTTCGCCAAATTTTTCTCGCAGCTGAGGTAGGCCAAGACGGTCGTGCACTTCCTTGTAGCCGATGAAGGTTTGCGGGTTTGCAGGCCTTACGGAGGGTAGTTTGGCTACTAGGAGCGCCAACAGCCGCTGGCCCTGAGCATCAAGAGCAGTAATGGAAGACATGTGAGCAGTCCTTCGCGCAGAATCGATATGCAACGATATCAACATTGCAGCTTACCTTGTAAAGGCCTGTGGTCGAGGTTGGTGGGATTTAGCTGCTTGGGCCGCTAGTCGGAGATTGAAAAAGCGAGCAATTGCTGCACAGTACCTATGGTACGAAAATCTAAAAAAGTGGAAATGAGGGAAGGCGGCTGCCAGCCCTCAAATGCGAATCTGATGCCTACGTCTGCTTCTGGCCGATAGCGGTCAGTAGTGAGCGACCGCTTTCGACTCATTGCTGTCATTCACCGTTTTCGTTTCATCTGTGTCTAGAAATTCTCCTGAAGCGATCAGTACGGATTGCAAAGATCCGGGCTTTTCTTATAATCGCGATTAATTCCCATTCATATCTAGAGCAGGAAGCACTCGGTGTCCTACGCGCCCCCCTCCCACCACCTTCAATCGCGAAGCGGTCCATGACCTCTACCGGGATCATGCACAGTGGTTACACAGCTGGATCCGCAGACGCCTTGGCGACAATGATCGGGCCGCTGATATTACGCAGGAAGTGCAGGACGGTGCAGGGGACGCGGCGCTTGAATCGAGCCGGCCAGATCGAGCGCCGGGTTTTGAGTTATCTGCCCCGCCCGCTTCGCACCTCGCATGATCGTGGACAGGCAGTTCTGCACACGCAGCGCAACATCCATGGTGCCGCGATCCTTGATTCGCTGAGTGACCTCAAGCAGATCGTGGGTGTCGAGTTCAGCAATAGGCCGCTGGCCGATCAGTGGAAATACGTGGGTGCGCAACCTACTCAGGACAGTCTTCGCGTGGCCCTCAGTCCAGCGCCGGGACATTTCGACATGCCACTCCAGGGCGACGGTTTCAAAGAGAAAGCTCGCCCGCTGGGCTGCGATCTTAGCCTTCTGCTTTTCTTCCATCGGATCAAGGTTGTCGAGCAACAGTGCTTTGGCCTCATCGCGCTTGGTCCTCGCAACGGCCAACGAAACGATTGGGTACTTGCCGATAATCAGCGTGCCTTCCTTGCCGTTGGGTTTGAAATACCGCAGCCGCCAAGTCTTCGAGCCACTGGGCGCGTGGAGACAGGAACCAAACATAACACATACAGACCAATGTTTACGGTAAAGCCCAACCAAAACAAACCAAACGTACCCCTAAACGTATCCCTAAAAACTGATCCACCTGATCCTGCCCCGTGGGATACACACGCGCGGCCGACTACACGGTAGGGGCAGTGGACAGTTTACCGCCTGATGGGTACCGTCCTCACCTTTCGATCGCTCCGAATGATGGGCGATGAGCTAAAGGAGATGGTTAGGTGGCTTTTCCCTCATGGTTGACGGCTGAAAGAGCACTGGGAGCCGTCAGCGCTCTACTAGTTATTTCCGTTCCTGGTGCCTATACACTTGCATTTCAGCTTCAACAAGGACGAATAGACGACCGAGATAAGCAGGTCGAATCGCGTGACAAGGAGATCGAGTCGCTGACAATGGCAAAAACATGGAATGTTCCAGATACGATCAATCGACTGTCAGATATCAGTAAATCACTGCACCAACAATTTGCCTCGATGGACGAGCTCAAGACGCTTCGCAAGGAGAACGAAGGACTGCGTGCGCAATTGGCCTCTTTAACTGAGGAGGACAAGAAGAAAGGCCTGTCGCTACAAATCTTGTCCGAGCAAAATCAAACCCTTAAGAAAAACCTTGACAAGACGATTGTTTCAGATCAGGTAATCGATCTTCAGCAAGGTCAGTCTGCACAATTGATAAAAAATAACCTCGTCATCGGGGTGGATACGGTCTACCCGGGTGGTGGTATTTACGGCCGACTGGGCAATCAGCCTGTAACTATGGGAGTGGGAGAAACCAAAGAGCTTCGCGCTCTTGGTAAAGACTGCCGCCTGACTCTCGCTAGTACCGCATACCCACGGGCATCTTTCAGTTTTTCATGCTTTTAAGAGAACACCGTAATGCCAGACGGCGTCAGGATTTTGTTTGGTGTGAGGTCGAGAACACTCGCTGGCATCGCTAAGCAGTCTTTTGATTACCACGCACCAGAACTCGTTTGGCCATTTTGGCTTTTCGTCAGTTTCTACCCCGGGGCCCCTGGTGTTTATCAGACGGTACGGGGTCGGAAACCCGCGCCGTCTTGCTAGCGGCTAACCGGTTGACGATGGTTGACAGTTGACGAGGTTGACGGCCCACGAGGAGAAGGGTCAGGAGCCAGGAGAATGATTGATTGGGTTCACCACCCAGACGGGTGTGTTCACCCGATTCACCTGTTCACTAAGCTGGGCACCCTGCAGCTAACAAAGTCCCGCGGGTTTCCAGCCCCGTATCTTGCTCCGTCTCTCAGGGTCCCCCGGCTGGTTCAAAAAACGGGAGTGCGGGGACTGCATCTGCCGCTGAAGGCACGAACGAATAGGGGCATGGGGGCGCTAGCCAACTAAGACTCTAATGAGGTGTAACAGGTGTAATACGTGTAGCGCCCATCAATAACAAATTGATTTTAAAGGACTAAATTGTGGTTACACGTCAGCCTACCCGCTGTGTTCTAGCAGTGTAACAACTGGATCGGTGTAACCATGGCGAATCGGATTTCTATGTGTAATGACCATTCAAGCCCCACAGGATGACTTGTGGAGTCCCACATTCCGGGAACAGTACGGATGCAACAGGGGCGGCCTATCCTCCGCTTTTTTGTTGCCGTACTATGTTGGGATTGATGGCATATAGCGATGTAGAGTGAAAAATGCCCAAGGCGGTAGTCATCGAGGGTCACCAGCTCGAACATGCGGTGAAGATTGCTAGGGTAAGCAGCCCCGAGAATGGCAATCGTGACGCGGCCCTGCTGCCCACATGCTTCGGCACCGGCATGACGGTGACCGAGATTTGCCGACTGCGTGTAAGCGACTACGTAAGCGAATCCGGTGAGGTACTGATCGACTCCCAGGTGCGAGTAGAGCCTGCTTACAAACATCGCGCACGATCTCTGTGCTGGACGAACAAGAAACTGACCAATGCTATTGACGCACCCATGGTCGAACGCCTGGACCGCGGCCATGGAGTTTCAGCAAGGCGTATAGCCTACCGGGCGTCGTTGTTCGTGTCGGGCCGCACCGGTGACGGGCTGAAGATCAGTGCCACACAACGTGACGGCAAGACTTACTACAGCGCTAACCAGCTGAGTCGTCTCTATATCCGCCTGTTCGCCCAAGCCGGTGGTGAGGGTGCAAGCGCCCAATCAGGGTGGCGAACATTGGCGGTGAAGCTGAAGCGCCAAGGCATCGATTTTCGACATATAAGCGAGATACTGGGAATCGAGAGCCTAGAAGCAGTAAAACGGCTGTGCGCGGGTGATCCAGCGCGGCTTGGCGACATTGTGCGGAGAATTGTTTGATGGATGTTCACGAATTGATGCCGAGCAAGACTGCCGTCAAGAATAAGCCTTTGAAGGAGCAAGCATGCTGAAAAATATTATCATCAAGGGATTTAAAAGTTATCGAGACCAGCGTTTACCTCTATCGTCCTTGACTCTAATGATAGGTGCTAATGCTTCTGGGAAAAGTAATGCTTTAGAGGCCTTCCGTTTTCTATGCTGGCTTGGCCAAGGACAGAAGTTATCGGTGTTACGCCACCGAGTAGACGATTCAGAGCAAATACTCCGTGGCCAGATTAAGGACCTTCCGTACCTCCAGGGCCAGTCATTCACACTGGGTTGTGAAACCGATGATTCGGAGTGGAATAGCTTCAATATCGAAATATCCCTGCGTGAAGATGAGTTGCATATTGTTCAAGAGAGTATTAGCTCGCCCACCCAAAGATTCCCGCTTTACCGTATCGAGCAGTCCTCTATTGGTCTGAGTACTGACGTGCGGGTTGCGTATAATAATTTCTCCACAGGCGGCAAGAAGCCACAAATCACATGCACTGACCAGATAGCCATTCTAAATCAACTCGCCAGTTCAGCATTGTTCGATTCGGGCCATAAGAAAGCACAGAAGGTGATCCCGCAAACGACTGAACACTTCCAGAGCCTACTAGCTAACACTTTGTTTCTTGATCCTGTGCCAGCCTTGATGCGCGGCGATAGTTATCCGGACAAGAAGCTCCGAGGTGACTGCTCTAATTTGTCCGGTGTGCTCTTTACGCTTTGGCAGGACGAAGGGGCCCGCCCAGCCATAATCGAATTCATCAAGAGTCTTCCTGAGCAAGACGTAAAAGATGTCAATTTTTTCGAGGATCGCCGCGGACGGGTCTCCTTGGAGCTGGTTGAAAACTTCGGTTCGGTCGAGCGTAATTGGTCAGTTGAGTTGCTCTCTGATGGTACTCTTCGGGTGCTGGCTATCGCCGCTGCCTTACTGTCTATTCCTGCGGAATCAACACTAGTTATTGAGGAAGTCGACAACGGCGTCCATCCATCGCGAGCACGCCAACTTATGAAAACCATGCGTGAGCAAGCTGAGCTACGTGGTGTGCGTCTGCTGCTCAGCACTCACAATCCCGCTTTGATGGATGCACTCCCAGACACTGCATTGGGCGATGTAGTATTTTGCTACCGTGACCCCCAGGATGGCGACAGCCGCTTGGTACGCCTCGCAGATCTGCAAGACTATGCCGGTTTAGTTTCCCAAGGGCCATTGGGGGAGTTAGTAACCAACGGCATTGTGGATCGCTTCGTGAAATCACCTATCACGGTTAAACAGAAGCGACAAAATGCATTAGATTGGCTCCGGAAAATGCAGGGTGAGTCCTAATGAGCTCAATCTGTTTAATCGACACTAGTGTATTTGTAAATATGCTGAACGTGCCTGGTCTAAATCAGGATGCCGAGCGGGTGGTAGCAGATTTCTTAGAGTATGCCGACAACAACTGCACATTTATTTTACCAATGGCCACGATCCTAGAGACCGGAAACCATATCGCTCAAAATGGCGATGGAAGACTCCGTAGACAAACAGCGCAACGCTTCTGTGACGCAGTGCGCGCCGCTTTTTCCGATGAGCCTCCCTATAGGCTTAGTGAGTTTCCCAGTACTAGAGAGGTTTTGGACTGGCTGGCGGAGTTCCCCAATAAAGCAGGTCAAAATAAGTCTGCCACCCGAACCGGTGAGGGTACTAGTTTTGGTGATCTCAGCATAATCAAAGAATACGAAAAGTGCGTAGCGCGCTTTCCTATGAGCGAGCTATTCATCTGGTCTCTAGATAGCGACCTAGCAACCTACCATCATCGACCGGGATAACAGATTCGCCAGTGAGATATCCTCGCTAGTAGCCGGCTTTTGGGAGGGAACCGAGGCCTAGCTCCCACATTGTAGTCAGCCCGCCAAATGTGCGGCCTAATCCCGTAGGACAGTAGTGAGCGGGTCCGCTCTTTAAAGCCCCAGCAGCCCCGCCCCCCCGACAAAGCATTACCTCCGCTTTGTGCGGCCTCTTAGAAGCTGGTCAGCACGAGGCTCGCCGAGGTGATGCGTCGGGCTCATTCACCAGTACTCTGATACCGGATCGCAAGCAATGCGCCTACATCTTCGTCATTGAGCAGGAACATCGGCTCGCGGCCGGTGGTATCGACAGTCGACATAATTGCAAGCCCCTCGTACAGTCCGGAAGATAGGGTGAAAACCGGCTGGCTCTGAGGTACGGAGAAATCGCCTTTATATTTGAGCCCAGCTTTCGTGTAGAACGAGCAAAGCTCCGGCGAGCAGATCAGACAAACTTCAGGGAACCCCTCAAGTACAGCGGACAGGATTTGCCGGCCGATACCCCTTCCCCGATATGGTTCGTACACGAAAATTTTATGGCAGTAAGCAGCCATTACCTTTGTCGGAAGAATGAAGACCAGTGCGTAGCCGTACAAAGTTCCATTGATGTGGCTCACAATTACCTTCAGGTGACCAGCGTGGAAACACTCCTCGAAAATCCCAACGACGTGCTTTATTGCGCGTTGGGTGTCATTCTGCGTAAAGTCCATGAACTCAAGAGCTAGATTCGGCTGAGCCGCCAAATCAGAGAGAATACCTTTAGCTTCGTTATCCAAGATTTGAGGCAAAAAGGTTGCAATCACATCTTCAGTGGGTTCGGTAAATTGGGTCATGCTGAAAGCTCGCTTCGTGCGGGCGTCAAGCCTGCAGGTGAGAGGAACGCCGGAGCCCACCTTGGCCCCAACTCAAAGCCCAGAGATTACTTCAATCCGCTCGACAGGTCAGCAGTATCCAAGCGATGAATGCGCCTTGTCGCTCCAGCATTGTAGTGGTCTAATGAAACCGGACACCCATTTAGGCGAGAATGCTCGCCAGATCGAGGTGTCAGATGACCAAACAACGCCGCTCCTTTACTCCTGAATTCAAGCGCGAGGCTGCCGACCTTGTGCTCAAACAAAACTACAGCTACATCGAAGCCAGCCGTTCACTCGGCATTGGTGAATCGGCATTGCGCCGCTGGGTTGACCAGATTCAGAAAGAACATAAAGACGTCACCCCGCAGAGCAAGGCACTGACTCCGGAACAGCAAAAAATTCAGGAGCTGAAAGCCCGGATTGCTCGGCTTGAGCGAGCGAAATCAATACTAAAAAGGCTACCACGCTCTTGATGTCGGAAGATCACGAGCGTTCGCGCTGATTGACCAGTTGAGCGCCCATGAGCCGGTTGATTGGCTGTGCAAGGTGTTTGACGTCACTCGCTCGTGTTACTACGCCCAGCGCCTGCGGCGCCGCACGCCCGATGTTGAACGGCTTCGATTGCGTAGTCGCGTCAGTGAGCTGTTCTCGCAAAGTCGTAGCTCTGCGGGCAGTCGCAGCATCCTGTCGCTGATGCGTGAAGACGGTGAGCAACTCGGTCGATCCAAAGTGCGTAGCTTGATGCGCGAGCTTGATTTAGTCAGCAAACAACCCGGCTCCCATGCCTACAAACGAGCAACAGTAGAAAGACTGAATATCCCGAACACATTGAACCGCGAGTTCGACGTGCCAGCGCCCAATCAAGTCTGGGGTGGCGATATCACCTACATTTGGGCGCAAGGAAAGTGGCATTACCTGGCTGTCGTCCTGGATTTTTGTACGCGTCGGATCGTTGGCTGGGCGCTGTCGGAAAAGCCAGACGCTGAGCTGGTGATCAAAGCGCTGGATATGGCTTACGAGCAGCGTGGCAGGCCTTCGGATCTGCTATTCCACTCAGACCAGGGATCGCAATATGCAAGCCGACTCTTTCGCCAGCGGTTGTGGCGATACCGCATGCGCCAGAGCATGAGTCGACGAGGAAACTGCTGGGACAACGCACCGATGGAGCGCGTATTTCGCAGCTTGAAAACAGAATGGATACCGACCATGGGCTATCGAACTGCGCAGGAAGCACAGCGCGATATCAGCCATTTTTTGATGCATCGCTACAACTGGATTCGGCCTCACCAATTCAACGATGGGTTGGCGCCAGCGCGGGCCGAGGAAAAACTTAACGTCGTGTCCGGGATTAGTTGACCACTACAATCCTCATACAGCGTTGCCGAAATGTCCTTGAACGACATTCCCCTTTTCCAGTTTGTCCAGAAAGTCGGCGCACCACTGCATCATGATCGTCCGCTACCATGCCAGTCTGTTTCATGACTGAGGTAACCGCCCATGGGCAAAAACGTAGGGGGTGATTGCATCCTTGCGATTGGCATCCAAGTAATCAGCCCACCACTGCACCATAAGCCTCCGCTCTTGTATGTGTTCAGCTTTGTGGATGTAGGCGGCACGCACCGTATTTCTCTCCTGATGGCTCATTTGCCGCTCAACAGCGTCCTTGCTCCATAGTCCAGACTCAACCAGTGCGGAGCAGGCCATAGTCCGAAAACCATGACCGCATACCTCTGCTTTGGTGTCATATCCCATACGCCGCAGAGCTTTACTCTCGGTGTTCTCGCTCATGGGTTTCCAGTGATTATGGTCGCCCGCAAATACCAGATCGAAGCGACCAGTAAGGTTACGAACGCTCTCCAACACCTCAACGGACTGCCGACTGAGCGGCACCAGGTGTGGGGTGCTCATCTTGGAACCTCGGTGGGAGTTCTTCACACCCTCAATAGCCGCTCGTTCGCCAGGAATCTCCCACATTAATCTGCTCATATCGATCTCTCCCCAGCGCGCGAAGCGGAGCTCACTGGAGCGGATAAATACCAACAAAGTCAGCTGCACCGCGAGCTTGGTCAATCCGCGTCCGCTGTCGGTGTCAATGCGCTGGAGGAGTTCAGGTAAGCGATCAAATGGCAGGGCCGGTCAATGTGCTGTTTTCCGAGTAGCCGTTGCACCTTGCAGATCGATTGCGGGGTTGAAATCCAAATGGCCATGCTGAACCGCCATGCGGAGGATGCCGGTCATGTACTGGCGTAGGCGTGCAGCCGTATCCAAAGTGTCCCGCTTTTCCGCCGCTTTGAGCGGTACAAGCAAATCACGGGTTTTCAGCTCCGCGACAGGACGATCGCCAAGGGTGGGCAGCAGGTGAGATTCAATCCGTCGCCAAACGGTGGAGGCATGACCAGGTGTCCACTTACGAGCGCAAGCTGCGTGCCATTCCTGTGCAAGCAAACGGAAGGTATTTGCCCGGGCGTTTGCCGCCTCCTGTTTGTCAGAACGCGCCTGTTCGATGGGGTCTTTCCCAACAGCGAGAAGCTCAAGCGCCTGAGCACTTCGCTCCCTGGCCGCTTTCAAGCCGAGCGCCGGATAATTGCCAAATGTGGCTAAACTATCACGACCATCAGGTTTGTGTACTTCAACCGCCAAGTCTTGACCCCTGATGGCTTGACCAGGAGATAGAGGCCCTTGCCATCGAATAGCTTGTAGTCCTTATCGCGTGGCTTGGCCGCGTCGCATTTGGGGTCCGCCAGGGGCAAAACCGTGCGCGCCATAGGGATACGTTTCCTTGTCGAACCGAGATATCCCTAAACATATCCCTAACTCGCGTAGATGCACAGAGACAAAACGAGACAAGCAGAAACAACAAAGCCCGCACTAGGCGGGCTTTGTTGGGTGTTTCGTAGACAGTCATAGACTTCTGGAAACTGGTCTCTGGTGCCGGAGACAGGCACCATATCTGGACTACATATCTCCGTATTCACTGGGCTCTAGCAAGGCACTCACAGACAATGTACTGATTGCTGTACTGATTGCGCTTCGCTGAGCCCCTTCAATTCGACTCCCAGTGTCGACATCGTACCGATGACCATTTGGGACATCCAGTGTCCCAAGATTGTCCCTGCCTCACTACCCATCATGGCTGCGTCAACATCCTTGGCCAGGCAAACCTTTAACAGATCAATAGTAAAGAGGGAACTCGTTGTTTTGATTCAGCGGGATGGTAATAACACCGAGTAGCGCCGTAGGAAGGCCTTGCAACCTTCCAGGGTCGTTGAACACTCGTAATTCCCCAGTTGCGTTAATTGCAATAAGTGCGGCCTTACCGTCTGATTGCGGGTTCAGTATGTAGTTACCTGTTTCAGATATCGAAGAAAACCCAAGTGGTACGGTACCAATCAACGTTCCAGAGACTGGGCAGGTGCAGTTGAAGCGAATCTGCAGAGTGCTATTCACGATTCTCCATGCCGTGATAGCCCGAACATCCGAGACGCTGTTTGTCACGCCGCCCACAAGGCTCAGGCCGGTCCATTCGTTATTCATCCGGTTCACTAACCCTTTGCTCCTGATCGAGCACCCCATAAGCGTTGCCAAGGTTTCCGCAATCATGCGATGTCCCTGAACGGTTGGGTGGGTACCGTCTGAGGTAATGTTGCGGGTGTTAAGTTCAGCCGCCGTCAGTGGTACGCCGTTTGGGGAGATTAGATTCCCCATTGGCACCAGTAGCGAACCTGGAACTGCTGCTGCAACGCGCCGGAACTGAGCCCGCAACCAGTGGGAGTTTGGTTGCCACATCAGCAGGTCAAGGATAATCAGCCTGCACTTGTATTGGTTGGCGTATTGGATCAGCCAGTCCATGCGCTGAATGACAGCGGTCTGATCAGCCCCAACAGAGAGCTGGTCGTTAGCTCCAAGTGCGAAGATCAATGCACCAGCGCCGTTGCACATTTTATCGATTACAGATTCGGCAACGTATTGGGCTTTTCGTCCGTCGCGGGAAAAGTTGTTGAGTGCGAATTGGGTGGTGTCATGGGTGTACTCCAGGCCACAGATGGCGACGGTGCCAGAGACCACGGTGATATCAATCCTGGAGCTGCCATTGGTCCAGTCGGAGATAGTCAGCGCGATTGTACGGTCAAACCCAGTTCCGGCGCCGGTAGTTGTCACGGTGGTAAGTAGCGTGCCGTCGCCGAGCTTTACGGTAAAGCTGCCTGTTTGAGTGCCATCGAACCACACACGCACCTGGCGGAATTCACTCTGAAGTCCGAATCGGACAATATCGCCAGCCTGAGACGACAGAAGTGCCCAGCCGTTAGGAAGGTGGCCTGCTGCTGCGTTTTGCAGGGCGCCCCAAAACTGACCTGGAACGAATGGCACCTGCGTTACCGTATGAATTTCTCGGCCTGTTCCGTTGGTGTCGTAGGAGGAAACAAAGCCGTAGTTGTTGCCACCATGCTCGATGTTGAGCATTCGCTGAAGAATGCGAACGAGCGCATTACGGCGGATATCGCCAACGGTATTGCCAGCCCCAGCGCCAAAGCCAATAGAGTCGCCAACGAAGTTTACAGTACGTGCGCCAGTGGCAGAGCTAGCCGAAAGCCAACTGTTGTAAGTATTCCGCAATTCCTGCATTGAGCGGTCGTATGCGCGCAGACCGGCGCCAGTTACAGCGGCATCGGTGTCAATGCCTCCCTGGGTGCTGGACGGATCAAGTGTCTTGAGGCGTCCTAGCTGGGTAGGGCTTGCTGGCAAAAGCAGCTCATCAATAGCCGCGCCGACCGTAGTCGAATCATGGCCGATACCATCCGATCCATTCGCGCCAGACAGGTCTTGAACAACATGCGAGGAGCCATCGGGATATTTATAGAAAATATTGAGAGCATTGTTTATCGGTCCGGTGATTGCACCGATCAGACCACCAACGAAAACGCTGGTCCACTTCTTGGTCGCAGCGTCCTGGCCTTGCACAGGGTCAGCAACATTCGCAATGCGGCGGTTCTCAGCATCGTAATAATCCTTACCAATTGGCCTCAGCAGAGCCCGACGCAAGATCGCAAAGCCCTGCTGTATCAGCATTGTGAGACGGTCAAAAACCGTTTCGTGCGTTTCAGCAAGGAACTTGCCCTGGTTGCGCAAATCGGTTGGCTGAACCGGGTCCATGATCCGAGAAATAGTGAGCGACGCACCAGATACGCCCAAGAATCCAGCGGCGTAGGAAGAGGTTAGCGTTCCACCGTTTTGCGACCCCGCACCGGACAGGGTGTATTGGGCTCCGGTCAAGGTTTCCGAGGTGCCGTCCTGCTTGACCAGGACAGCGTCAATGTCAGAGTTCTGCAGGAACCGGTACGGGATTGGGAATGTTGGGCCGCCGGATACGTATTCGATAACGCTATCAGTGGTCGAGACGGTCAATTTATATGCTCCAGAAATGCGAAAGCCCCGCACTTGGCGGGGCTCTCTGGTTTGCTGATGGGTTCTGCGATGGCATTAAAAAAGTCCGCTCAAGGCGGACTTCATGAATGCGGTGGCCGCTCGGCTAAAGCGCTGACAGCAAATTCGCCGCGCCTGTAAGGATCAGGAACACCGCGGCGCCGACTGCCAGAACAATGCCGGCGATGTTCGCCCCACCGGGCGTCATCTTTCCTGTCACGGCAAGCCTCTCTTTGGTAGTCTTCAACTACGTTCTCCCTATGCCACTCATGGGGTAGAAACAAAAACCCCCGGCACGTTGCGAGCGTCCGGGGGTTTTGATTTTTGGCTGGGATCAGGCCAAGCCGAGGACCAATTGCAGCCGGCCAATGGATTCATCCACGTTGTGTTGCAGGGCCGGCTTCCTGGCTTTCCAGTCGGCCAGCCCCTTGCCGTGCAGGCTGGCCAGTTGCAGGCCCTCGTCGAGCATCTTGCAGGCCTGCTCGAACTGCTGCTTCTCGGTCAGCTCACCGCGCAGCAAGGCGTCGATGTGCAGGTCGCACCAGACGGAGAAGTCCACATCGAGCCAGCGAGCGAATGCAACAGCCAACTTGGGATGCAGCCAAGTACCCTGATCGCGACCACCGCGCCGCGAGATAACCATCTTGTCGTTACCAGATTTTCCGGTATCACCAAAAAGATGACGATTCAGCGCTTTGACGTATTCCACTGTCGATGGGAGTGACAGCCAGTCGTTTGGTCGCTTTCCGAACTTCTTCGCCACATCCGTGGCATTGATCCAGCCTTCGCTGTTGAACCGCACCGCTTCGCCTTGGTACCGAAACGGAATCACGTTGTTGGTCTTGGTCATGACGTTTCCTCAAGAATGAAAAAGCCCGCTCGGGGGCGGGCTTCGGTGGGATTGGCGGCTATCAGGTTCAGTAGTTGGGGGCGCCAGGCTGATGCCGGTTAAGGCCAAGTCTGCGCTCGGCGGCCTCGTACTCGGGCTTCAAGGCAGAAAGTTCACGAACACCCAAAGCACCATCTCGGAAGTGGTCGTGCATTTCGACACCAATACGGCTGCCAAGGCCTCTCAAGCAGGTATACATGTCGTAGCGCTTGAAGATTCCGCGCAGCTGTTCAAAGTGATGGATCACAAAGAACGCGGCGTAGAGCTGGTGGTCGGTCAGCACCGTGCCGACGACTTTCTCTGGTTTGGCCAGCCACTCACCCTCCAGGGTGTAAGCGGCAATGAAGTTCCGGGCCGAGTCCAGCTGGTCGGCTGGAATGTCTTCTGCAGACCGCACACCGAATGCCGCGTGCACTTGTGACCAGATTTTTGCTATGGCCCGGCGCTGTACTGCTGCTGGTAGCGAGGAAACCTTACCCTTGACCAGCGCGCCCAGCATGTGAAAGCCATCGGTGCCGATGGTCTGGCTGATGATGGTCATGGCCTGGCCCGGACCACGATGATTTACCGCGTGGCCATCGTTCCAGTAAGCCCACAGGGCATCGTCACATTCGTTCTGGTAGGCGATCACGCCGTCGCGAATTTCGGGCCGAACCTTGCTGGCATGGATCGACATCAGCCAGCCGGCGAGCTTGCGCAGAGGAAGGCAGGCCATTTCGTACTGCTTACCGTCGGAACCAGTTGTCACCATAATGGTGATAACTGATGCAAAGCGGCCCTCCATCAGCTTGCGGTGCTGGGTCTGCCAAGCGAGGCCCATGCCCTCCACCACCGGCTTCATGGGCACGAATGGCTGCCCTTCATGCTCAATGAGCAGAAGCTTTGCCGAATGGAACGGGATGACCTGGGCTGTTGCCGTGCTATTATTCGTCACGTGAATTTCCTCCAAAGTGTTCACACTCGAAGCCCTGGTCGTTGCCGCGACCGGGGCTTCTTCGTTTCAGGAACTTGCCTGGATCTTTCCCTGCTCGCTCTCCATCGCCTCCTTCAAGACTTTGCAGATCAGCCAGTTCAGGCTGCGCTCTTCCTTTTCCGCCTTCCCGTCTAGGTATTCCTTTACCTCTGCAGGCATGCGCAGTGGGAACGGGGTGATTTTGTGTCGGCTGCTCATGGTGACTACCTCCTTGGCTTTGTGGACTCATATTAACTCAAGCCAATAGTGAGTCAAGTTAACTCATTGAGTCAATCTCACTCGTTGCGTACCCTGCGCTCAATACCACTCACGGGGTCACCATGAACGATCGGCACACCATCTCCCCTTACCCCATCCGCATGCCCGCAGAGCTTCGCGCCAGCCTTGAGCAAAGCGCCAGGGACGGATCAAGATCGCTGCATGCCGAGATCATCGCGCGCCTGGAAGAAAGCTTCCGCCCGTCTAGCGGCAAGGAGCTAACCGTGGGGGATGCCATCAATTTCCTGATGGCTTGCAGCCAGGAAACTGGGCTCCCCATTCAGGTGACCATTGGGGAAGTAGAGAAGGACGGCGAAGGCGACGATGACTGAGGCGGCTAGCGGCGACCCTCTTTAAGAGGGCCGCCCGCCTCCAGGACTGCTACTGGCTACCTGCTGCACGCATTGCGCGGATTGCCTTTCTAAGGCCATACCCCAACATCGCCAGCGCTGCGCCAGCGGCGATACGGCCCACGAATGCAGAAATTCCCATAGAGGGAATAGAGAAAATCAGTATCAACAACAGGTAAGCGACAGCTCCAAATGCTGCAGCCAAAAGCGTGGATCTGGAGAAGAACCCGCCCCCGCCGCACAGGAGTATCGCAATCGGATCAAGCATCGAAGCCAGGAACACCGCAAAAAATACGACGATGGGAACCATAAAAACTCCTTGTCTTTTTGCCGAAGATTAACGACTCCACCCCAGCGGGTCCATGTAGCTCTGCGATGGTTTGATCAGAAACTCTTGGTCGTTCTCCGTCCTGATTCTCTCCTCAGTCCTCCGTAGCGACCCGGGGTTAAGGGCTTCTTGCGCGGAAAACAGCAATAGATGGTCCAGCGCGATGCGGGTGTAGAACAGATTCAAGAAAGGTGTATTGCTGAGCGCCGTGCGCAGGGTAGAGGCTGCAGCGTCGTCTCCCGATCTCACTCTGTTCCACAACTCCACCGCGTCAGATACCAACCCCAGCGTTGGCCCGGCGGCTGTATCAAGGAATGTATTGCCGAACCTGTTGGTTTCACCGAACAGGAAATCACCAAAAATGCCAAAGCCACCGCCCTGGACCATCGCTGCCGCCCAAGTCCTGTAATCGTTGGGGTCACGCGGCTCACGCCCTTTCGCAACATCTTTGGATGCCATGGACAGATAGCCAAACGCTGTTGTCCACAGAACCAGTTGGGCCATCGCCAAACGCTCACCGTTGCCATTTCGCAATGCTGCCCATAGGTCGCGACCACCACGGTGGTTTTTACCCAGGGAAGTTGGCGTATATCCACGTCCGTAGAGCTCGCGCCCCAAGGTCTTCTGCATGTATGCAAAGGGGAAGCTCTTGAACTGTCCAACGAAGCGAGCCAGATCCCCAACAACAGTGCCTGGCTGGGTGCCCTGGTTCATGATCGAGCGGGTGCGCGCATCCGGTTCCAGCACGGCATAGGTCACCCGATCATTAACGTAGGCGCGCAAGCTACGCTCCAGGTCCTGGCGGGTTTCGCGGATCGCGCCGGCGGATACCGGGCGATTGCGTTCGGCCAGGTACTGGCCGATGCGCTCGTCGCTGATCGCTGCAATGCCGTCCGGCGTCATGTAATCACGACCGTCGGCCATGCGCATGTCCATTTCGCGCAGCAGATCCCACTTGCCCGCATCCAGGTCATATAGGCTCAGCGCGCGTTTGAAATCGGCGTTCAGCGAGCCCCAAGCCTTGCCTTTGTTTTGGGCCAGGTTGTGGGCCATCATCAGGCCGGCGCTGGCTTTGTTGGCATCGGTCCACCAGGACAGGCCGTTGAGTTTGAAAAACAGGTTCATGCCGCGAGACATTGTGCCGCCCATGGAGTCGTCGGCGGAGAAGCGGCGCATGATCTCCCCGCGCATCGAGTCAGCGTAAACGCCATAGGCAGACAGGATCTGGCGCTGCTCGGCGCTTCCCCTGCCCTTTAGCAGCCCGGCGCTCATCTCTGCCAGGCTGCCCAGGAAGTTCTGGCCTTGGTATCGCATTTCGCTGGCAGCCACCGGCAGATCTGTGAAGCTGGAAAGGAGCGCGCCCCCGAGCTTGGACAGCGACTGCCAAGCACGGACGTTGGCGGCGATTCGTGCCTGAGTGGCGTTGCCGGGAATGCGGGTCTGCCCGCTGATCTCTTTGAATCGATTTGCAACCATACCGCGAGCGGCAGTATTGAAGTTTTTGAGGGCCTGGTTATCACCTTTCTTGCGGACATCGGAGCGCAAAATATCAACAACCTTGTTCAGGTTGGCCTCTGGATTGGTACCCAGGCGTCGCATCAAGGCGGTGTTCTGCCCTGACATATCAAGCCCATTCAAGACGGATTCGCGCAGATTGCCCATCCCGAACTCCTTGTTGTAGCGAAACCAGGCCCTGCCATCCTTGAAGTGAAGGACACGTTCTTGGCTGATTTTCTTGGCAAGATTCGCAGGCCCACGAAAACCTTTGTCCGCCTTGAAATCCCGGGCCTTCAGGTGGTCGCCAGACTCCAAACCGTTGAATATGCCCTCCATGAATTCGTCAATGTCTCTGACTCCATCGAATGTCACGGGGTCAAGCTCGTCCATGATTCTGCCTTTCCATTGCTCGAAGCCCGCTCGACCAATCCGCTCGCCATCATGGCTTTGTCGCGTGACGTACCCTGGAATCTTGCCGATGCTAGCTCCGGCCCGGTTGGCATCGATCCTGGCTCCCTCTTGATACTTCTGGATGATTTGAGCGATCTCCACCACTTGCGGGTTCAGATCCTTGGTGTCCTGGCCCTTTCCAATCCGCCACAACGCATCCGCGACATCCCCGTCAGCATCCCCTTTCGCAAACAGAGCTGTCAGGTCAGATCGTTCAAGGTCTGCAAGAAGGCCTCCGACGTAGGCATTGCTCAAGGCCTTCTGCTCTGCAGCGACCGAAAGGCGTGAGCCCTGGCGCGCAAGGTTTGTCCCTACCAGTAACGATTCGACACCGAGATCTGGTCTGTCAGCAAAGTTATCCCTGACAAATGCCACTGCACGCGACCTTGCGCGGAAGTTCAGAAAGGCGTTTCTGCGCTCAATAATGGCTGCATGATGAGCTTGTCTGGCCAGTTCATCAGAGGCTCGCAACGTGGCCTGCTCAAGGCTCAACGCCCCTTCGCGAGCCATGATTTCCTTCGCCCGACCGCGCAACAGCTGGAAGATTTCTTGAATCTCTTGTGACTCCATATCACCGGCGGCCGCACGGACCGCGTCAGCGCATGGGCTAATGTCCTTCGGTAGCGTTGCCATCAACCTCTCCCCAGTTCACAGATGGCCGCGGCTCGATAGGCCTTGGCGTATTGTTCAGCCTTAGCGATCTCGACATCAGCAGTAGCCATCTCTTCTTTCAAAATCGCTTCCGCCTGGCTGCGCTGCTCATCTGGAAGTTGGTCCAGCACTTCCCGGGAAAGCGCTTCATCCTCTGCCAGTGCTGCGCGTGCCTCTTCAAGATCATCGGTTTCTTTAAGCTGGCCATCAACGCGAGCGCTTTCGGCTTGCCCTGCCAGGTCAACGCGACGGCCTTGCGGACGTTTTATGTACTCAATCGCGCTTTGTGCTTTGGCTGGATCGTCGAGCTCGAACAGCTTGGCGACATCAATGTCGCGCCCGGTCATGGCTTGTGCCACAGCAGTGCGCAATGCGCTCTCCCGGACGGTCCAGTCAGCGTCCTCTGCAGTTTCCCGAGCGGCGCGCATGGCTGCACCCAGAGGGCGCTGCTGATAGCCCTGCTTGATCTGCCTGGCTCTGGCCTGAATCTGTGGCTGCAGGCGCTCCGGAACCTGTCCGCGCTCGATCAAACCCGAGTCCCGGCGGTCCAGCTCGCCAGCCCGGTTGCGCTCCAGCATGGTGTCGATCTCGCTGGTGCGGGCGCGAATCTGCTCGCGCTCTGTGGCTATGGCATCACGGGCAGCACGCTCAGCCTGCTTTCGGCTTAGGCGCTGGCCTTGGAAATCCTTGGCGCGGTCACGGTGGGTCGCATCAAGTGCCATGTCCTGGGCCACCAGCCCAACTCGCTCAGCCTTGAGGTCAGCCACATTGCCAATGCGCTCGCGAGTCAGCGAAGGGCGGATCTCGTCCAATGCCTGCTGTTCAGCTGCTCGATATAGGGTGGTCTGGTCAGATTCAAGTTGCCTGGAAAGGCCAGTGCGCAACGCAAGATCTGGGTCATCTTCGAACAAGCGCCCAAGATCGACAGCGCGCTGCGACTCCGCGCCAGGTGCTCGAACTGCGCCGGGCTCACGGACTGCGGTTTCAACCTCAGGTAATTCGGTAGCCAGGCGCCGCCGGATAGCGTCAGACACTGCGCCACCAACCGAATGCAGGCCACCACCAAGAAGCCCGCCGAAAGCGATATTTGCCAATGTATCGGAGAGGCCATATTCAGTCTGGTCCTGCTGAGCTGCCAACAATGGAAGAGGTTCAAGAATGGCTGCACCAACAGAACCTTCCAGCGCACCGACGCCACCACGCACAGATGCACGCCCAAGCGGCGAAGCAGCGCCGGCCAGCAGTCGGGCATAGCGAGCTTCACCAACTACTGGAACGAAGGCCGACGCAATGTTGAGCGGATCAAGAAGAGAGGCAGCAACTCCAGCAGCAAGCTTTACAGGGAGCGATCCGCCGCCCGCCCGAAGCATGATCTGCTGTCGAGCCAACTGCTCGCGGTGCCGATCAATCAGGATATCCAAGGCGCCCTGCCTGATCCCTTGCTTGGGCACAAGAATATCCAGTCCTGCACTTGCCACTTGATCTAGAGCTTGGTCAGCAGTAAGCAGCGGGGAGTCTGGCTCGAGGCGGCCGGCGTTTGGCGCCAGGTACGATTCCGGACCTGCAACAACGGCGCGGCCAAGCTGTTGCTGGTTCAGCTCTTCAAGACGATATGCAGCAACCGAAGCACTGTCATTTGCTCCACCTCTAAACGCAGCCCCGAAGACATCGCCAGTGTCAGCTGGAACATCCAGTAATGTGCGCCGGTCAAGCGCAGGGACATCGCCTGCATAGATAGTCATTCGCTAACCCCCAAACCTTTAGTTCGTTGGCGTGCACGGTGGCGCTGCTGCAACCCTGCATCGGTTAGCTCATTCCATGTACGGACAATCGGTAGGCCATCTTTACCCCGCACCTGGTAACCACCCTGCATAAGCATCAGCCCGGTTTCATCTCCGTTCGTCACCCATTGACCAGAACTTTTTACTTTATCGAGCCATTGCCGAAGGTTTTCCTCCTCCGATACACCCGGAATGCCGACCAGAACAGACAAATCATCACCAGTCATTCTGTCGATCGCGGACTCGGCACCGCGCTTGATCGCTGCCGTGTTGAGAGCTCTCGGCACGCGGTATGCTTCGAAGAACTCGTACTTGTCATCGACCATTCCTTTAACAACGCGCTCGGCGGCCTTGTCAGCAGTTTCACCCTGTCGGGCATACGAAAGAGCTGTTTTGTAGGCTGCCTGATACATCGTGTTGTACGTCCTCACTCCTTCTGATTGCCCTTGCAGAGAATTGGCTAGGTTCTCCATTTTCGAGTGAACGGCAGTGGCGACGCTGTCGGCGACGCCCTTATCCAATCCTTTTTTCAGATCTTCTTCGCTGAGCTGGGCCACCGAGGCCATACGTTCAGCTGTGTCCTTTGGCAGCTTGGTAGCAATGACTTGCGCTTCGGGCGGTAGCATGTTCCCGAGCTGCTTGACAATAAGAGGGAAGCTTTTTCCCCACTGCTCTTCCTGCTGCTCAATCATGGTTGCAGCGCTATCGCCGCCCGCGACCTGGTCGTTGAACTTCGCGGCAATCTGGGAGGCAGTTGCGGCCGGCAGAAGCTGTGGCGACTGCACGCCAAGGCGCCGTTGCTCAGCAACGGCAGCTTCGGCATATGCCTGGTAGTCCTTGGGATCTCCGGTCTGCTGGGCCTTCACGAACGCATCCCTGACGGGCTGGCTGTATTGAACGGCGTAGGCCGCGGGGTCACTCTGGCGTTGCTTCGCGATGGTGTCAGCCAGGCGGCTGACATGCTGCTGGATCTCCAGGTCTTCCTTGAAGCCAGGGCCGGCCACGCCGTCATGCGTCTTATCGAACTGCTGCAAGATCTGCGGCCATTGATCCACTGGGGCGCTGTGCAGCTCCTGGGCAACTGGGGCGATAGCCTGAACTTTCTGGAATGAACTGTACGCACTGCGGGCCTGATCCTCGTTATCAAAAGACCGCCGGAAGTCTGAGAACGTCGGCACATCTCCAGGTACAAAGCCGTTGAGGGCGGCGGCATTCGCATCCTGCACGCGCGATTGCAACTCGCCACGCGCAATGGCTTGAAGCTGTCGCTGCTCAATCAGCCTGGCCCTGGCCTCGGCTTCATCGCGGCGCCTGGATGTGTCAATCCATCCGCCAACCCTGGCCTGTGAATCCGCGTCCATGATTGGCTTGTATCGATCAAACAAGGCCTGGCCAGCCTGGGTGGACTTGGTCAGTGCGTTCTGCACTACATCCGTCATCATGCCGCTTAGGGCTTTCTGCTTGTTCGCACCAAGCAGTTCCGGCGACCAACCATTGCGTTGCCCCTGCAGGTCCAAGATGCCTTCGATCTTCATCTGCGCCTGGTCAATAGCGCCGGGGACTCCGTAGTTAAGCGCAGCGTCGTTCTGCGCTGTAATTACACCTCCAGCAGAAACCCCATCCTTGTAGACCTTGATTTCCTGAAGCTCATAAGGCGACAACTGGCCTTGGATCTGCGAGCCCTGGTTCGACATGATCCTGCTGGCAATCATCTTCTGCGCAGGGGTTTTGGCGTTCTCGATGACGCTTTTGGAATAGTCGCCCCAGTCAGCCATCACGCGCTCGGTGAGGCCAATAGCGTTCTCGCCCTTCTGGCTCATGGCGCCGCTTTCAGGGTTGTACAGCCGGTTGTTCTTCCACTCAGTTGCGCCTGAGTCAGTGCTTATGGCGAACGTCTGGTTCGCTTCTTCCACCTCACGCTGATGGATCTGTTCAAAATCATTGGCCAGGTTCGACAGGCCACGTGCAAGCCCGGATGCGTCTACCGATGCCTGGGCAACCCTTGGGGCTGCAGCTACTTCCGGTGCGACACGACGTTGAAGGGTGGGGATTCTGACTGCCATGGCTAGCCTCTCTGGTACATGTTGTAAGCCTGCCCGCCGCCAGTCAGCAGCGAACCAAACGCATTGAGACGGCTAGTGCGGAAATTCGCCTTCGCCTGACGAACTTCCTCATTGCCCTGGGTGACAAGCCCCATCGCCTGCTTGTAAGCATTCACACGCAACTGACCGGCATCCTGGCGGGCAAGGTCTATGGTGCCCTGCTCGATCCGGCCGGCTGAGCCCTGCCCCACCGCCACGCCATTGGCCGCGAAACCGGTGCGCTGGCTGGCGGCCGTCTGGCGGCCCTGCTCGTTTGCCATATCGGCAGCGAAGTCGCCCTGGTTGATTACGCCGCGCGCCTGGTCGTTCAGGTAACGCTGCTGGCGATTGGCGGCCTTCACCGCGTCTTTACCCTGCTGGATCTGGGAATACGCGCTGAGTATCCCCCCGCCGGCGGCAGCTGCCGGGCCGATTACTGGTGCTGCTGCGCCCATTACAGCCCCCTCAATGTCATTGGGTGGAACAGTTCACCGTTGATCCCGTAGGGAACGGCGTCATGCATGTGGAAACCGAGCCAGCGCAGCCAGCGCAAGGCCTTGGTGTAGCGGGCATCGGTGTAATTGATCAGCACCTGGTAACGCTGGCGCATGGCAGCGACCTCACGGTCGCACTCGATCAGGAAGGAACGGTGGTGCCGGTCGATTGCCGTGGTGCTGATGAGCCATGGCACGCCGGTCTGGTCATCGATCCTGATGTCACCAAACATGGCGACCACGCGCCCATCAACCACATAGGCCAGGGGCCTCACGCTTCGCTCAACCGAGTAGCGCAACTCCTGCTCGACGGTCAGCCCACGGATGGCTTCGAACTCCAGCCGATCGGCCATGCGCGCATTGGCCACCGTCATCTCGATCAGCCGGTCATCAGCCGGCAGCATTTCAGCCACCCGACTGGACATTGGGCATGACCCCCAGAATGGTGAGCGGCAATGGGTCCGATTGGCGTATGAACAAGCGCCCGTAGTTATCCCACTGGCACTGGATCTCCATCTCGGCCCGGCCGGTCAGCAGCTCGATCGGCTCACCATAGTCCTCGTCGGCGCGCTGCTTGAACTCGTCCAGGTGGTCGGCGTCCGGGCCTGCGAAGATGCCGCGACTTTCCTGGCAGATCACCACCACCTGGTTGATGCGCTTCTTGCTGCCCAAGAAGGCCTGGTTGTTCTGCAGGGTAATGTCCAGGGTTTCGAAGTCGGCGGTGATCGGCAGACCGATGTGCGCCACCAGGGTCGGGCTGTCCAGCGTAATGGCTCCACCTGTGACTACCTGCTGCGGAATAACGTTGCCATCGCCCAGGATGCTCACGGTCTTGCCTTCCAGGTGAGCAAGGCCGCTGACCACAGATGCCGCCAGCCCCCAGCGGGTCGCAGATACGCCGCGCAGCGAATCAGGCACCACGGACTGTGGCTCTACCGTAACGACGGTTGCCGAGACAAACGCGGTGATCTTCACGGTCAGTACGTCGCCAATGGCGTATTCACTGCCCCCGCCGTACAGGATCACGCTGCGGCCAACCATGCCGGCATCAAAGGTTGAAGCGGAAACGGTCAGCGTCAGCGGGTTCGGGTATTGCCATGTGGTTCCGCCGCTCAGCACAGCGGTACCGGTGCGTCGGCCGTCATAGGTCAGCCCGCAATCCACGAAGAAAGCCCGGTCGAACCAGTAATCGCCGCTGCCGAACTTGGTCAGTTGCCGGGTGGACATGCGCTCGATGTAGCGCTTGGTGGAATCGTTGATGGTTCGCTTGACGATCAGGTACAGGGCGTCCTCGTCGTTCTCCGGTACCGAGGCCACCGACTCGACCTGCCCATCGGTGTCGTGCCAGTGCCAGGCATAGACCTGCTGATCAGGCAGGAAGGTGAAGCCCAGCAGCATGCCGTCGTTGCGAACCATCCACAGAATGCCGTTGGGCTGCAGGGTGAATGCCATGTCTTGAATGGTGAAGCCGCGCAGCAGGTGCGACGACAGCACGCTCACGTCCTGCGGCTGGAAGCCGTCCGAGACGTAGTTGTAGGCCAGCGTTGACAACTTTCCGCCGCGGGCCTGGATGTAAAGCGCCGTGTTGGCATAGATGGCCGGCGGCACGTCGCTGGTACCGAAGTAGCTCTGCTCGATGGCAGACACGTTGGCGGCAGTGACCCCGGAATCGGTCGAGCCGGTGATGGCGATCTCTGCGCCGGAGGTCATGGCCAGCAACTCGCGCAGTGATACCAGGTGGCGGATCTGGTTGACCTGGCGACTGGCGATGACGAACTCGATACCGTCATCGTCCTTGTTCGGGTCGGAATAGCCGAAGTTGTGGAAGTCGCCTGTGCGCGACATCCAGACAGTCTGCGGGTTGGCCTTGCTGGCCGCGAACACCATGCGCTGCTGGTAGTAGCCCACCACTGAAGGATTGTTGCTATCGGCGAACGGGTTGTACGCGATGGGTACGGTGTTGTCGGTTTCGGGGGTTATGTTGATGTCGGTGAAGGTAGTGCCGGTGGCCTGGCCGATGAAGCCGAACACCCCGGAAGATTTGTTCTTGTAGATGTTGTAGTGGTCGGCGCCGGCTGATGCCGTCCAGCTCAGGCTTGCCCCGGGCTTGTTGTCGAAGCTGTTCACGGTGGCCGTGTTGCTGGCGTTCGACTCGACGGAGCCCTCGGAAATGCTGCTGACAGCGGTCACCTTGTACTGATACTCGGTGGTGTCGCCAGAGCCGCCAGAGCGTGCAGATGCCGTCAGACCCGTAGGAGCGGCGATGCCTGGCTCAAACACGATGGCCGTCAAGGTCCAGTTGGTTGGGCCAAGGCGCGATAGCTCGCGGGGCGGGTGATCAGGGTGGACGATGGTAAGCACGTCGGCCGACTGGGTGAACTTGAGGTCCGCCAGCTGCGCTGCTGTATACGGCGAAACGATCTCATACGGCAGCCCCCCGCTCACAACCTGGCCACCCATGCTGATGAAGCGGATGTACAGGTTGCCGAACTCGAGGATGTAGGTCTGCTCGGTCGAGAACTGGAACGGGATCAGCCGGGACTTTGCCGCGCTGTTCTTGGTCTCGACGATGTAGCGCATGCCGGATCGGTTCTGCGCCCCGCCCTCTGGCAGCACCTGGTAGTTGCGGCAGGTCTTGAGCGCGGTGTAGTAGCGGCCCAGGTCAACCCGGGCGTAGGTGGCTGGCGACACTTCGCCAGCGCTGAAGGACGGCTGGATAACTTCAGTCATGCCCCGCGCCCCGTGATGAAGGTGGATTCGCGCTGGTACTGGGTGGTGCCCTCATTGAGCGCGGTGGCAGCGGCCTCCAGCACAGTGGCCTTGTACTGGGCGTAGCAGGCGCTGGCGGTGCCGGCGTCCTTGGCCAGCGGCCCGGCGATCTCGCTGGCCAGGTACCAGGCCAAGGCTGACACGAAGATCGGGTCGAACAGCTCAGGTGATGTGACCTTGAGCGTGTATTCCAGGGTGGCCGGGCTCACACTGGTGCTGATGAGGCGCTGGCTCGACCCGTTGACCACACGGAACGGGATGCGCGGCAGCTCTGGCATGTAGCACTCGTAGCTAACCGGGATAGCGCCATGCGGCCAGCCAGGATTGACGATTCGACGCACGCGCATGCAATCGTTCGGCACGGCGTAGGCGTACTGAAAATCTGGGTTCGGGTTGTCAGCCACCTCGGCGAGCTGGACAAAAGCCGTGGCGAAGCCCCAGTCGCAGTCGGCACGCAGCACAAAGTCACGGCTGCTCTCGTAGAACTGCTTGCAGATTCGGGCTGGCTGGCTGTTTTCCTCCAGGTCATCGATACGGGTGCCGTTACCGATGCGGAAGATGGCCATGTTGCAAATATCAATCACCGAGGACATTGAAAGCTGACTCCATGAAAAAGGGCCCCGAAGGGCCCTTGGTGGGTTGCTGACTCAGGCGTCCGGGCCGTCGTCGTCATCGTCATCGGTGTTGTCACCATCTTCACCTGCTCCGCCGTCCTGGCTGCCGGTGCCAGTGGTGGTCTCTTCAGGCTTCACGTACGGTTCGCCGCCGGCGTTCAGGCGATCAGCCTCTGCCTGGGCCTCTTCCTTGCTGGCGCCGATGAAGTCGCTGAACCACTCACCTTTGGCATCTATGACGCGCCAGCGGGTTCCACCGTTGAACTTGCCGGCGTAGCCCAGGGACTGCTTGGCCTGGCTGCCGGTGCCAGTGGTGGTCGATGCCTGGGCCTTGCCGGATGGCTTCCAGCCCTGGGGCTGCATCCATTTGCCCAGGTGGCTTTCGCTTTGGATATCGAACGGCTGGCCACCGGCCTCAGGTGGGTCTTGGATCTTCCCGCCGTAGTAGCCGCGTTCAAGTGCGATAACTTTCATGGTCGCTCCTTAAACGATGGTAAAGCCGCTGGCGTAGTAGGCGGTGTCCTGGACATCTTTGACCAGGCCAGCCCAGAACGTGCCAGCAGTGAGTGGGCCGGTGCCAACGGTGTAGTTGACGCGGAGGTAGCGACGGACGCCGCGCGGGACCGCAACGGCCACCGGGCGCTTGCCGGCTGCCATGTCGGCCAGTGCGGTGGCGCCGGAGTCGAACAGGGTGACCCAGGTGGCGTTGTCGTCACTGGTCTGCAGCTGGAAGTTGACGGTGGCAGCACCAGCAGCGGCGGCGGCAACCAGAACAGCGATGACCAGATACAGCGGCTCACCGGCGCCGATGTCGCGGCGGGTGTTTCCGTGGGTCAGCGGGCCCAGGTCGAGAACGTCGGTCGATGCCGCCGTCGCGGTGACTGTCTGGCCAGTCAAACCGCTGAACAGGTTCAGCTTGTCGGTGATCATGGGATTTCTCCGGAGAAGGGTTTGGCTGGGAAGAGCCGGTCAGATGACCGGCGACTCAGTGTTGAGCAGCGCGTCACAAGTACGGAAAGGCACGCCGCGCAGGCTGGTGATGAACTCACCGTCGTATTCCTGGATCTTGAGACGGACGTTGTTCTTGTTCATCGCCTGGATGTCCAGGCATTCGGCGATGGTGCGGTTCATGTAGAACGCGGCACGACCCATGCGCAGGTTCGGGATGCGGTGCACCGCACGCACCATCGCTTCGATCAACTTCACGGTGCTGCCGTTGGTGTCGGCCACAAGGTCGCTGATGTCGATGTTGCAAATGCGAACGGCGTAGCGCCAGTCGCGCAGGGCCGCACCGGTTTCCCACTTGTAGTGGTCGCGGTAGGCGCGGAAGACCTTGCCAGTACCGTCGTCTACCAGCTCGATGCCCATGTCGTTGTGGTCTAGACCGGCTTTCGAGCCCTTCGGGAAGATCCCGTGCACGGTCTGGTCACCCCACACCACCAGCCACACCGAGGTGTTGTCTGAGCCGGATCCTCCCATCTTGATGATGTTCTGACCGTTCTTCGCGGTGCTGTCGCTGTAACGTGGCGCCAGGCCCAGTGGCTTGGCCGGCTCCAGCGCGCTGTTGGAGTAGAACAGTGCGGTGGCCATGTCCTGGTTCATGCCCTCGATGAAGGCGGCGTTCTCGGACAGGCGGAAGGCTGCGGTGTTGCCGTTGAGGTCTGCCAGCTTCTCGTCGACAACGCCCAGGTTTTCCAGCAGCGCGCAGGTCTCGTCGACCTGAACGGTGGTGGACTTGCCACGGGCGATACCGGCGTTCAGCGCACGCCAGGTACCGGATGGCAGGCCGGTACGCATGGTGGTGCGGTGACCGGTCGCCAGGTTGCCTTCCAGCCACAGCATGTCGGTCAGGATTTCATTGGTCTGGTTCAGCATCTCGATGATGCGCGCCGGCTTGCTATCCGGATCCTGGCGCTTGGCCCAGTCGGCCAGCGTCAGCGCAGTGTTGGCGATAACGGCCATGATTTACTCCTCAGGATTTTCCGTAGAAGACTTCTTCGTTGGACTTACGGGTGGTATTGCCGGAACCGCTATGCAGCTGGCCCTCGGCCAGCTGCTGGCCGATCCGGTGGAAGAGCCGAACAACTTCGGGATGGGAGCCCAGGCCGGACTCCTTGAGCATCGTGCTCAGCTCGGGGGTACCGAACTGGGCCAGGGCTTTCTGTGCAACGCCTACGTTGGCGTCGAAGTTGGCGCCCCCAAAGGTTGCGTCCTCGCGCAGGGATTTCTCCCAGCCAGTGACCAGGCCTTGGCGCTGTTCCAGGCCGGCTTGCTCGGCAGCCAGGGCGCGCTTGGCGTCAAAGGCGACTAGCTTGTCTGCCTGCTCCTGGGTCAGGTTGAGTTCCTTGAACAGCGGGCTGACCTCGGCCAACTGCTGGTCGCTCATTGCGTAACCTTCGGGGAGCTCCTTGAAGGCGTAGGCTTCGGGCACAACGGGCTTCTGAGCCTGCTCGCCCTCGCCTTCCTGCTTTTGGCTCTGCTGCTGACCTTCCTGCTGTTGCTGCTGGCCTTGCGCAGCCTGTTCGCCGCCGAGGATGTTGCTTTGCGGCTCGGCAGAGGTCGCGGCAGCGGCTACCCCACCCCCCGGGCCGCCATCGGCGTCGGCTTCGTTCATGAGGAAGTGGCCGAGACGACCGTGGATGAAGAGGTTCATGCTTCACCCCCAGCCAGCTTGCTGCGCAGCTCATAGCCCATCAGCGACCACACCTTGGCAACGGCGTTCTCGCGGGCAATGCGCTTACCGATCTCAGCGTCGAAGTTCTGCGGGCTGGCACAAGCGCTTTCACCGGACACTGTGAAGCCGTTGCGAAGAACCAGAACGCAGAATGTCAGCAGGCGCAATGGATGGTCTGCAGGTACTGGCGGCTGCACATCGTTTGGCACTACACCTGTGGCGGCATTGATGTACCACTCACTTTCGATATTCAGTTCGATGTCAGCTGGACGGATGCGCGGAGCATTGAGTCCTTTGACCTGAATTTCTTGCTCGATTACTTTGTCGTTCATGGTCATTCCTCGCTTTTGACCGTGGTGTTTTCCGCGACCATCACCTGGTACAGGTGCGGACACAGGGTGTTGATGCGCTCCAGCAGGCTTAGGCCGTGCTGGCGGCGACCTTCGTTGAAGGCCATCGGAATTGGTTTCGGGTCGTAGACCGGGTGGAATACGCGGGCGGCCTCAAGCTGCATCCAGACCAGGCGCCGGCCCCGGGGATCAGCCATCTGCCACTTGAAGTCCAGGGCTGCCTGCTCTTGCTCCAGGCGTGCGGCGTCCTCCCGCTTCTGCAGGATCTCGGCGTCTTCGAACATTTAGGCTCCCAGCATCTGCCCCAGGACGTTATCCGGGGTGACTTCGGTTTCGGACAGGAGTTTGGCCCCCTGGATGGCGGCGCCCATGGCCTGCTGGGCTTGCTGGGCCTGTTGCTGCTGGGCGCGCTGCTCGCGGATGACGGTAACCTCGTCGGCGCCACGGACCACGGTTGGCACCACGCCAATGGCGTCGGCGTATTCCTCGATCAGTTGGTCGGAGTTGACCTTGTCCAGCACCTCAGGGAATGCCCCGGACAGATTGCCGGCCAGGGTCGCGAACCGCTCCAGGCCCAGCACGTTCTGAGACTTCTGAGCCTGAGCCAGGATCGACACGTACTCGGCCTGGATCTCGCTGTTGGCCTCGATAAGCTCTTGGGGTGGTGGTGGCAGCAACGGGTCGCCATCGATGATTCCGGCCCAGATCGGGATCGACTGACGTAGCATGATGTTGAAGGTGCGGTCGATCAGCGGGTCGAGCAACTCATCGTTGATACGCTCAAGCACCGGCCCCAGCATCAGCATCTTCTCTTCCTTTCGGGCCGCGATCTCGGTGGCGGTGCGCACGGTGTCGAGCTGGCTGACCATCAGGAACAGGTCGACGAAGAACGCTTCGTTGATCCGTCCTTCGTGCTCCTGGATCTTCGCCTGGATGGGCGACAGCCACGCCGCATTGGGCTGGTAGATCGGCGCCATCTGGTTCTGGCCGCCAACCATGGGGACGTAGGTCACGCCACCCGGAATGGTGCTGCTGGGCTGCCCACGCAGTTCGGCCGGAGCCTGCAGCGGCGGGTTTGCCCCGGTCTCGGTCATGCGGGCCGCCTGGCGCTCGTACAGCTGCAGGGCCTTCACGTCGCCGAGACAGATGCGACCAGGTCCATTGCCGTATGCATCGCCCGGAAGCGACTCCCAGCGGAAAGCCATGGCAGGGAATTCGTGGTAGCCCTTGTCCTCCAGAACCTGGTCGCCAGGCGCACCCACCTCCCAGGTCATAGCGCTAAATGGCAGGTTCTGGCTGCCTGCCCGGCCAGGGTTGGAGTTCATGTTGAGCTCTACGCGCTGGACGCACTTCACGAACTTGTCGCCGTTGTTGTTCTCGTACATCGCCTTGGATGTAGGGCAGAGCGCCTCAACTCCGAATTTCTCGGCCAGTTGATTCACAGTCCATTCGAACTCGCGGTAGATCGCATTAACCTTGCCATCCGCCCCGTTCGACAGGTAGTACTCGCCCCAGGTGAAAGCCTCGCAACGGATCACGGTGCCAGGGTGTTCATCAACCCAGATGCACCCAGTGCCGAAAGTGGCCCCCTCCTGGTAGCAGGTAGGCAGCACCTGGTACAGGTTCGAGCGCAGGAACACGTCGCGCATGCGCTGGGTGCACTCGTAGAACCACGATTTGACCGGGCCGAACTCCATGATGGCCCTGGCCACGGGAGCCAGGTTGAACCATGGGCGTGCCGGCGAGGTGATTCCGCTCATCATCCCGGACGAGGTGGTGCGACTGGCCATGGTGGCTCGGTTGTTGATGATCTTGTTATTGCGTCGATCGCCACGATTGGTGTTGTCGCACATCACTCGGGAGCGCATGGGCAGGATGAAGTCGGAGATCTCCTTTGCATTGGTATCCCAGGATGAACGCTCGTTCTTCAACGCTGACAGCCGCTTCTCGGCCAGCTTGCGTGGGCTGTCGGTGGCCATGGTTATTGCCCCAGCAAGGTCTTGGTGGCGGTCGGTGCTGCTGCCGCGTTGGCTCCGCCCAGGATGGTCGAGGAGATGCCGGCAGCCTTAGCGCGGCGGCGCTTGTCAGCGGCATTGCCCTCGGCGTCGGCGGTCGACACTTCGCTACCCTTCACCTCATCGGCGGCGGTGGTGTTGGTCTTCGGGGTGTCGAAGCTGTCGCCGAGCACTGCATCGCTCAGCCCGAGCGTTGCAACGTTGGCCGCCTGTTTGATTGCTCCGCCCATGGGATGAGTCCTCAGTTGAATGGGTCGTAATGGGATTGGTGGGTTCCGTGCATTATTGGCTTGCACTGGAACCGCTGACGCGCAAAGCGCCGCATCATGTAGGCGTATCGAGCAGCTGACAGGATGTCGTCCTGAAGCTTGACGATCCGGCCCTTCTCATCGCGGTGGTAGTTCATCTTCTCTTCGAAGAAGCCGCTGAGATGGCTGAACACCTTCCAGCGGCCGGTGGTCATGCGCTCGTACATCTGGACCAGGCCAGCTTCCACGCCTACGCCGCCCTCAGGCCATGTGGCGTGCTCCGGCAACATGTTCCAGCCCGCATCGACGTAGGCCTTCTTCTGCTCGTCGCCCGAAGACTTCTCGGACTGCAGGCCGTCACTTGGCCAGGCGGTGGGCACGTGCTGCGCCCAGGACTTGACCGATCCCCAGGCGGTGACCGGGGTGACCCTCGACTGCTTCCAGGCATGGGCGACGTAGATAACGTCCGCCTCCATGTCGATCCACAGCTGTACGTGCGCCTGCGGGTGATCCCAACCGAAGTCCGTGCCGTTGATGACCCAGAAGTGATCGGGGCATGGGAACGGCGCGCACTTGATGTCGTCGTCGCTGAAATCGAAGATCAGGCCGGTACCGAGCAATGGTTCGCCTCGCGTACGCATGTCGCGCTGCCAGGCCGGGTATGCGGCAAGTAGCTCGCGACGCGTCTTTTCGGAAAGGTGCGGTGCGTCATCCCAGGTGGCGCGCTGCATGTACTGGCCTTCGCCCGGATCATCCATGAACTTGACGACCAGTTCGGTTCGCCCGTTCTCTGGGGTGAAGGTCAGGATCCCCCGCCCGCCTCGTCCTCGGTCGCCTGTGGCTGTCCGGGTGATGACCTGCGGGTAGATCTCTTTGTCTTCGGGCTCTTCGTCGATGTGGTACCAGTCGACGCTGTCACCCATGATTGCGTGCTGACCCTGGCTGTAGGACCAGAACTGCACAGTGGCTATGTCGCCCGAGGCGTGCCGCACGCGGACTTCGCGCATCGCACCGCTGGTGCCGGTGGCAGATCGCCAATCGACAATGCGGTCGGCCGGGATCAGGCCGCCTGTCCACTGCCCTACCTGGAGACGACCAAATAGAGGCGTCTGGAGCAGGTCGCGGGTCTTCTCCATCGAGAAACCCAGCAGCCAGCACAGCGGCGCGCCCTCGAAGCGGTGGCCCTCCCAATCATCCGGATAGTCGCCCAGCAGGTGCACAGCGTCGATCGTCAGGCCGGTGCGGGTCTTGCCCACCCGGTTTGCCGCCATGAGCATGCACGAAGAGAACTCCGCGGTTGCCCTGACGAACTTAAGCTGCCATTCGTAGAGCGATTCGAACTGCAGCAAGTACTGGCGCTGCGCGTTACGCCGCTTTCGCTCCTCCAGCAGCGCAAGCAGCTCATGCTTTTCAGCCCTGGTTGCCGGAGAGCTTGGCGATACGGCGTTCAAGTTCTTCGTCCGTCATGTCCGTGAAGTTGATGTCCCCGGTGTGGTTCACCTGCTCCCGGAACGCATTGACGTTGACGTGCTTACCGATCAGCTCAAGCGCACGCAACTTGTCGTGGAACTTGACCTTGCCGGTCTTCATGTCCACTTCCTTGACCATCTGGCGCCAGATCAGGGGCCACTGCCGGACAGGCAACAGTTTGCCGTCTAGGTCGAAGATGTCAGCCAGGTCGAGCTGGTCAATCTCGGTGAGCCGCTGGAGTACGTAATCGGCATCGACCTGCAGGCGCTTGCTGCGCTCGTCCATAGCCTTGTTGATCGATTCCTGGATCTCAGACTTCTTCATGAGCTGGTAGGCCTGCTCCCTGGCCCTTGCTGCTGCATATCCGGCCCTGATAGCCGCTTGCGTTGCGTTCAGGTCGACCAGGTACTCGACGACGAAGCGCTGCTGCTTGGCGGTTAGGGCCATGGTGGATTACTCGCCGGTGGCGGCCGGGGCTACAACCTCGCCGCTGGTGGTTTCTTCAGCGCTCGGAGCGCTGGTGCTATCAGCGCTGGAGTCAGCAACAACGGCCTGCACCTGACGCATCCAGGCGAACTTGGGGAAGATCGCCACGACGACGCCCGCCGATGCGTACAGAGTCAGCCCGTTCGAGTCGAGGACGTGGGTAACAGCTTCGATGCGATGGACCTGTCCGTCAGTGTCCTTGATTTCGTACTGGGTCATTGCACTGCTCCAGGGCAGGCCGTGCGGACGTAGTCCTGCAGGGCGTTCAGTTGGCGGATGGCGTCGTCACCGTCGTTGGCGATGACGACAATTCGTTCAGCAGCCGCTGGGTCAAGTTCGGCTCGCGCTTCTGCATGATCCAGGCCGGGGGCGGAAGATCCTGCGGCACAGCTGGTGGCGAGAATTGACAGCCGGCGCTTGCCAGCAGCGACATCAGCACGAAGGCTGGCATTGGTCTGGTTCGCACGTTCGCGCTCCTGGGTGTGCTGGGTGTCAAGTTCGGCCAGCAGCTTGATGGTGTTGCGGCGGGACTCGGAGGCGGCCTCAAGGGTTTCGATCTTGCCGATGGCCTGCTCGAGCTGAGTTGTCTGACGCTCGATTTTTTGCCAGCCGGCGTACATGACGACGCCGCAAGCCAGCAGGCCTGCAATCAGATAGTTGGTCATCGGATCACCTCTTGTACCAGGTCAGCTCGAAGTAACGGGCTTCTGGCGGCACTTCCGCGATAGGCCAGCGCAGGCAATCCATGTGCTTGCGCTCTGGCCGTGTGCGGCTCAGCCGAAGCGTCTGAACCAAGTAAGCGGAGCCGGCAGCGGTGGTGATGAAGTCACCGACCGCAATGCCATCGGCTCCATCGACGTACAGCTTGCAGGGCGTGTACAGCGGCTTCCTGCTCATTGCGCGCCCATGCACTTGGCGTGGCGATTGAGCTGGCGTTGCCAGACGCCCCAGCAGCGCTTGTTGCCCGGGGTCGAGCAGTCGTAGCCGGCGGCGAACTTGTACTTGAGCAAGTCGTTGCAGGCCTGGGCGTAGTTGCCGGCCAGCAGATCGCGGCGAGGCGAGCCCGCGCGCCAGGTGCCAATCCCGTACTGGCCAACGAAGTCCATGTACAGATCGAACTCTTCCTGGTGCAGCTTCACGCCCGGCAGGCTGGCGGCGAACTGTTTCTCGGCCTGGCTGTTCAGGGTGCGGGCCAGCACCTCTGCGCGCTGGCGGGTGATGGTGTCACCCATCTTCACGGGCGTGCCGTCTTCCCACCTGGTGGAGCCGTGGCCGATGGTTGGAATGTCGCCCTTGGTGGGGATGACGGCCGTGTCGGTGAACCCTTCGTTGGCCTGCCATGCGAGGAAGCCCGAGGCGCTGAGGGTCAGCAGGCCCGCAGCGATGCGCTTACGGACGTTCAACTTCGCGCCGCTCAAGGTAGTACGAGATACGGGCAGCGCTCTCAGCAGCCTCGCGCATCTCCTGCGACTGGCGCAGGGCAATGTCACGCTGTTCCTGCCGCCAGCGGAACCATGTGTTCACCAGGAAGCCCAGCGCCGCTATCACGACGCCGGCAACGCCGATCCAATTGACCTGGGTCAGCCATCCGGCCACCCCAGTTGTCGCACCGACGAGCATGCCCTTGTTCGCCACGGAGGCGCCGACTGCTTCAACGATGCCTTCCGGTGCGTTTGTGGGCATGTGCTTACTCCTTGCTGGGGCTTTCATGTGGCCTCCAGAAACACGAAACCCCGCTCGGTGGCGGGGTCTGGAATGAAATCGTGGGCAACAAAAAACCCGCTCAATGGCGGGTTTCTTTGGTTTGGGTGCTGCTTGTCACAGTGGGTAAATCATGCCGAAACCCGCACATTTCTGTCAAGCGGGAGAAAAGCACCCCAGATTGAAGCTACTCACCGAGGAAATCTTTCCTCTCCAGAGTACGCCCTTCGCTGGCATTGGATTCTGACCGGGCGCATAGAACTGAGCCTCTTTCAGATGAATGAACTGGAAGTTTGAGTCAGGCTTATCATTAGCTGGGATTGGCTCGCCGAGGGATGTGATCATTTTTCGGACCAAGTCTTCACTCTCCCCAGCCCAAGGGCCTGCAAATTGGTTAGCGAACTCTTTGAAATATGTTTCATGGGAGATCACAGTACCAGAGACAATCCCGGCAGGCGTATGAAGGGTTATGCCAAACGTGAGACTCATATCGTTTGCCCAGCGCGCCAGATCTTGTAGAAACCAATCGATTCCTCTACCTCGCCAAGTTTTCTCAAGCTCACCTTTGGCTTTTGCATACTGCTCGATAGTAAGGCCTTCATCCTTTTGAACTTCACTTTCCATGCTGCATTCCTGATTGCTGAGTGACTATTGAGCATAACGCAGCATGAAGGCACGAAGACATCACAAGCTTGTGACCAATTATCTGAGAAATTCCATCGCCTACGCCGCCTCCCGCTCTTCACTGAGTACACGCCCAACCGGGCTCAAGCAAATACCATCAATAATCCCAGCCTGATCGAACATCAGTTGCACCAGCCAGCCCCACTGCCGGGACCAGTTTCGGCTGTCCAGTTCAAGCCCGTGATTGTCGGCCAGCCACTCCCGGAACACCCACTGGGCAGCCATCGGGTCCGGGTTAGCGCCCATGCCGCCCTGCACCATGTGCCGGTACCGGACCAGGACGCCGCGGGCAACCCACCACTCGCGGCTGTACGGCCTGCAGGTCCGCTTCTCCCCGCGCCGCTCCAGTTCCAGGTGAACGTGCCCGGCCAGCTTTGCCAGCGCCACTTCCTCCCAGTTGTTCGACACCTCGGTCGTGATGACGGGGGCATACAGGTGGTGACCGAACTGCTGGTAATCCATGGGAAGGCTGGCAATGGCATTCTGCACTCGCCCAGCCAGCGCCATGTGGGCGCACTTGCCAATGTTCTCCCAACGCTCAGGCCGGGTCTCATTCGCCACGTAACCGCGCTTACCCAGCTTCGCCCCTTCCAGGCCGTGGTGCATCACGCTGTCCCAGGGTGTGTAGTAACAATCGTGCCACGCCAAACGAGCGCTCCCGAGTTTCATACTGCCCCCTTGCGTAGTTCTGCGTAGTTCGTTGCGTTGCGGGTCACGCGGCCTCCTGCAGCTGGACAATCCGCACATGCACGCCTGGGGTTTCGCCGTAGCGCTTGCGCTTGAACACGTCCACTACCTGCACATCGTCTTTCCAGACAACGCCATTGATTGCGTCGAAGATCGCCTTCTCGACGTTATCCACATCGGGCTTCTTAATCGGGAAGATGTCGCCTGCCAGGGCCATGGCTTTCCGCTTTTTCGACATGGATTGAGGGATGCTTACGATGATCCGCATTTCGACCATGACAGCGCCCTGCAGCAGCTCGCGGCCCTGCATGACAGTTTGAGCGGCCAGCGCTACAACGCCTTCGTAGGCAACGGTCTTCTGTGGCGTGAACATGCGGGAGTGCTGCCCAACCTTGCCTATACGCGGGCGACCCTTGCCTTGCGGTTCACCAGGAACGCGGAAACTCACCGGACTCAGGTCACTCATGCTTCACCCCCGCCCATGACCATCCGGAGCGTGAGTGCGTGGCAGCCACGGCAGGTATTGCCGACCATGGCGTCGAAGCGAAACACGCGCTTGCAGCCTGCGCAGGTGGTCGGGGCGCCAGCAGGCTTGTCGGCCAGGAACTTGAAGCCAGCCGCCTGGCGGGTTTTAGAGCACTTGTCGTGACGCCCCTTGTTGCGTGGCTTGTCGCACACATCGCAGATCACGCTCATCTGCCGGACCTGAGGATCGACGCCGCGGGAGTAGCGGACATTGGGTTCGTAGTTCATGCGGGCCTCCGGATGCCCATCTTGGCCAGCAGCAGAGCGCGTGCAGCCTTTGGGTCTGTTGGTATGTTCTGTGCGGCCATCAGGTCGCGTGCTTCCTGGTGCGATGCGGCCAGTTGCACTTGGCGTGGCGTCTTGGATTCGTGGCCAATCCCCGCAGGGATCTTTCCGTCCAAGGGCTGAGCGTTCTGTGCGCGACGCTGGACGATGGCGTAGTTGCGTTCGAAGTTTTGGCGCAGGGCCTTGTCGCTGTGCTTGGCGGTACGCAGATCAAACGCGCCAGTGGCTTCGGCTGCGACCTTCACGGCTTCATGGCTGTACTTGCCGATCAGTGCCTCAGTCCAGGCTTGATCCATCGTTGGCATGCCGGGCACTTGCAGGCACATGCCGCGAAATACGTTCCCTGGAGGTGGCCAGTCGAACTCAGCTGCACGATCGATCAGCTGTTGCAGTCCACCAGCGAGCTGACGGCCAGTCAGTCCACCGAGGATCTTTGCCCAGCTGTGATCCAGGTCAGCTGATTCGCCGAAACTCGACGTCCAGCGGTGGCCGTACATCTCCGACATCTTCAACCACAGCTTGTCCAGCAGCGGCTGAGGCAGCTTGTTCTCGTTGTTGTCGCTCGGCGATTGCTGCGCGGACGCGGCCGGGTGCTGAACGATCTTGGCGCTGGTATCCACCGCTTTGCCCATCAGGTCCGTGACCCCTGGTGCGTTTCGAATTGGCGTTTGCTTTGGAAGATCCATGGGTGTACCCCCCGGCCTGGGCCTGGCGTATGTGGTGTTTCAGGTGGCTGACGAGTTGTTGCTCCCACTGGGCCTGGGTCTGCTCGCGTTCTGGGCGGACGTGCCAGTAGGTGCGGAAAGCGGCCAATATCTCCGGCGTCAGCGCATTGGCTGAAACGGAGTTGGCGAAGGCGAAGGCCTTGAAGGTTTTGAGCTCTGGCTCCCAGTCGGTCAGCGGCATGGCGAAAGCCCCGCGCGCGTTACCAGTACTAGTGCTTTTAACGGATAACGGAGGTGTGCCCACTTTCGGCGTTTCATACCCTCCGGCTTTGGATGGGTCTACTTGGTCGAAAGCCCCGGATTCATTAGGGTTTGATGGTGTTTCAGGTCTGCCCGCTTCATCTGCCCACTTGATGCCCACTTTATTTGGGGCGGACTTATCCCGTGTCGCCAGAAGCAGGGGGAAAACGAGGCGCCTTTCGGCTTGGTTTGGGCCTATCAGGCCGGCTTTTTCAAGCCATACGGCAGCGCGTCTGAGTTCTTTTTCGGAGGGATCGCCGCCTTTGATGCCCTGGTGTGGCTCGATGTACAGCTCTTCGGCGATGGACTTCCATGATACACCACGTTTCACGCCAACCAGGCCGGTGCTGTAGTCCATGAACGGACGCAAGCCGAAGACGTAGATCATCCGCGCCATGTGCGGCAGGCCGCGCAGGGCCTCTATCTCGTCAACATTGATCTGGAAGGCAGGCACGGCCTATTCCTCGTCCAGCTGGTCGACGTGCTGCACATGCTCCATCCAGCGCTTGGCCTGATGAAGGATCGCCTCGATGTCGCGCTGGTTGAAGCAGCGCATCTCCATCGGAACAATTTTCAAGTCCAACACTGACAATATCTCGGCGAACTGCTGGAACTTCTCAGGCTTCATGCGGCTGATGGTTGCCTCATCGCAACCGACTGCAAGCGCAACCGGGCCATTGCCGACCGATGCAAGCCGCTGCATGAGAACGGCCATGTTCTTGCGGGACCTTACAAGTTGGTCCTGGCTTAATTGAGTTGTAGACATGGTCAAGCCACCTTCTGATCAGCCTTCAGCTTGTTCTTGCTGATGACCTGGATCTGAAATTGGCGGATTGCTGGGATGTCTGAACCCCATTGAGTGACGGCGCTCGGGCGGATTCCCAAGGCCTCGGCAAGCTTTGTCTTGGAGCCGAAATACTTAACGGCATCGTCGATGTTCATTGCGAATCCTCGCGTGGCAATGGGCAGATTTAAGCACCCTTAAATACACTACGCAACAAGCCATCGAGATTTCCACTCACTTAAATTAAGCCAACTTAATATATCCTCATGAATAGACCAGAACGAATTGCCCGCGCCATACAGGCCAGCGGGAAGTCAAAAAGCGAAATCGCCAAGCTATGCGATGTCGCTCCATCGGCTGTGACACAGTGGATTAATGGCGAGAGCAAGACGCTGAAGGCCGAAAGCGTTTTCGCCCTGGCGAAGGCAACGGGTTACCGGGCCGAGTGGTTGACCTTTGGCACTGGGCCTGAGCGAGAAGATGCCCAGACGACTGGCGAACCTGACGAAGAGGACTACGCAGTGATTCCCCAATACACTGCCAAGGGCTCATCCGGTAATGGATACCTCAATGACCATGTAGAGATCACTGGCGGCCTGGCCTTCAAACGCGACTGGCTCAAGCGCATGTCGCTGAATGCCGAAAACCTACGAGTCATCTACAACCAGGGCGACAGCAATTGGCCGACACTGAGCGACGGCGAGGTGCTGCTTGTCGATGTGTCCCGGCGCGACCCAGGCAACGGAAACATGTACGCCCTGTACGATCCAGACAGCGAGATCATCATCAAGCGCCTGATCCGCGACCTCACTGGCGGATGGCTGATACGCTCGGACAACCAGGACAAGATGCGTTACCCGGATATGCCGATCAGCGACCAGGGCATGCAGGATGTGGAAATCATAGGTCGCGTAGTTTGGCGCGGCGGCGGAATCTAAATAGGAGCATTCTTCATGCGATGGAAGGCTTATGCAATTTTCCCAGCACTCATGGTTCTTGCTGCAAGCTCTGTCCATGCCGAGGGATTTGCCATTGCCGGGCAAGGAGCTCAGTCTTGCGGCAAGTATCTTGAACTGGAAAAGGAAGGCGACAAGCTGAACGGTCGCCTTGCGACTCTGTGGGTTCAGGGATTTCTAAGCGGGACGAATACTCAGCGCCACTGGGGTTCCGAGAGCATGAAAATTCAGCCAGACCCTGAGTCTATCCGTGCTTTTTTGACGAAGTACTGCACGGATAACCCCTTGGAGAACATCTACAGCGCCTCCATGGCTCTTGAAATGAAGCTATAGAGTTTCAGTCCAAGTACGAAGCCCGCCATAGAGCGGGCTTTTTTGTGTCAGGTCGCCCGCAAAATTCAGTGCGCTTAAAATATTTACTTAAGCACACTTGACCACGCTTTTTCAGTGCGCTTAAATTCGTTCATCCGAACAGCACACCGCTGAACGGATGGAAGCGAGCCGGCCTAACCGGTACAGGGGAAGCCTCACCCCGGGTGCGCAGCGTCGAGCACCGCATAAACGAGAGCCGACAGCATGCATGGCGTGGTCGGCTGTTGGGCTCTCAGGGCCCCCGAGATGAACCCTGGCATTTTTTGCCATGGTTCGGCCCAGCCCACCGTGGCGTGAAACGGAGGCTTGATCCACACCGCCTACCTTCGATTGGAGAAGCACCATGCCGAGGCTCACTTTGGGTGCATGGCTTTTTGTCGTTACTCCCCTCGCAGTCTTCGGCGTTTCCATGTGGTTTCTGGTGGAAGCACTGACGACCTGATTGCGCTGGTTGGCCTTCCACCGAGGGCCAGACAGGGAATCAACCGAGGAAACCACCATGTTCAACCAGACTGCCCTTCCCCTTTTCAACGAACGAGTTCGCAAGGTGCTGGAGACGCCGCCGGTTGACCTGGTGGCGACCGAAAGCGAACTCTGCTACGCCGCTGGCATGGCGGCTTATGCTCTGGCCCGTGGCGATATCGGCCATGAAGAACACAAACTGATGAACATGCGCATCGACATGGCGCGGTTCAGTGTTCTCGCCCGCACCCTGCGCCAGGAACGTATCGAACGAGTGACGCGGCAGTGACCGCCCACGATATGTGGCTCGACCCGCCCGACCTGGACGACGAGCCGGAACCCTTCGAAGACGATGCCGAACCGGACGTTTACCCGTTCGAGGCCGGCGACTGGCGCTCTGATGAGCGCTGCATCCAGCTGGAGCGCCGCTATGACCAGTAAATGCCGGGCGGTCATCGCCCCAACAATCCCCGGACTGATCAGAGCCCTGCAATCGCAGGGCTTTTTTCTGGTCACCGATCTGCCAAAGCAAATCAACATCGAGGTGCGCCGGAACATGCTTGTTGTGAGGTTTCCATGAGCGAATTCCTTCCCGCTATTGGCTCGACCGTGCGGATCGTGAAGATCGGCCTACCGATCTGGCCTGATGCTGAGCAGTTCATCGGCGCCGACTGCACGCTCTGCGCCACGTTTAAAACCGGCGATACGCTGATGGTCGCCGTGGAGCATCAAGAAGAAGGCATTTGTTGCTGCTTCCGGGCTGAAATGGTTCGAACGCCGCAGCAGGTTGAAGCAGAGCAACGGGAGGAATTTATCCGAGACGCGGTCTTCTCGACCGACTCCGCCATCCCGGTCGAAATGCGAATAGCGGCATTCGGCGAGCTGTACGACCTTGGCTACCGCGCGCCGCTTCGGCCATGACCACCATCCAACGCCGGCGCCGCGCCATCTGATCTGGCGCGGCGCCTTCAATTCCCTCCTTGGCTGGACCGGTTGGCTTGTGCTGATCGGGCTGGCTGACGCTATTACCCGACAGGAACCCCGCTCATGAGCGATCTTGCAGTCAAACAGACATTCAGCCTGGCCCCGCAGAACCTCGACGAAGCTTTGAAGTTCGCCGACTACCTGGCCAACTCCGACATCGTCCCTAAGGACTTCCAGCGCAAGCCGGCCAACATCCTGGTGGCTGTGCAGTGGGGCATGGAACTGGGCCTGCAGCCGATGCAAGCCATGCAAAGCATCGCGGTCATCAACGGTCGCCCTTCCCTTTGGGGTGACGCGGTGATCGCCTTGGCCCGCAGTTCGCCACTGTGCGAGTACATCACCGAAACCGACGACGGCGAGACCGCCACCTGCCGCGCCAAGCGCCGCGGTGAGGAAGAACAGGTCCGCACATTCAGCATGACCGACGCCAAGTTGGCCGGCCTGGCTGGTAAGTCAGGCCCCTGGAGCCAGTACCCCAAGCGGATGCGGCAGATGCGTGCTCGAGCATTCGCTTTGCGCGACGTCTTCCCCGATGTGCTGCGCGGCATGCCCGTTGCCGAGGAAGTCCAGGACATCCCAACCGAGCGCGAGCTCAACCAGGCACACGTCCGCAAGGCCGATGAGCCGAAGCAGTTGCCGGCCTACCCCGACAGCAAGCTCGACGAAAACGCGGACAAGTGGCGCGGGATGATCGCGCAGGGCCGCACCAGCCCCGAACACCTGCTGGTCAACCTCACCAGCAAGTACACCGTCACCCCTGAGCAAGAAGAGCGCATCCGCGCCTTGGCCCCCATCGAAGGAGAAGCCACCGATGCCGAGCAGGCCGGATAGAGATCAGGTGGCAGCACTTCTGGATTATGAGCCTGCCACCGGCGTTTTGACCTGGAAATCGCCTCCGCCAACCCATCCAAAGCTTCTCAATCTGCCAGCGGGATCGACCACCACGGGTTATGTGCTGGTGAAGATTGATGGTCGGAAGTACAAGGGCCACCACCTTGCATGGCTGCTTATGCATGGTGAGTGGCCAGAGAAAGAGATCGACCACCGCAACGGGCAGCCAATGGATAACCGCATCGACAACCTGCGGCTTGCCACCCCAGCACAGAACCAAGCCAACAAGGCAAGGCGCACAGGCAAGCAATTTGCCAAGGGTGTGCGCCTGCTTCCAAGCGGAAAATTCAATGCGCGGATCAAGGTGAAGGGAGTGCTTCTTAGCTTGGGCGCTTTCCCTACCGAGCTAGAAGCATCGGATGCCTACATGACCGCCGCACGTCATCACTACGGTGAATTTGCGAGGAAAGACTGATGAAAGTTCACAACGTTATCCAGGGTTCTGTGGAATGGCACGCCCTTCGCTCCAGCTACTTCACCGCTTCGGAGGCGCCCGCGATGATGGGCGCTTCGAAGTACCAAACCCGCAACGACCTGCTGGCCATGAAGAAGACCGGAATCGTTCCGGACGTCACGCCACAGCAGCAGGCCATCTTCGACCGTGGCCACGCTACCGAAGAGTTGGCCCGGCCCCTGGTCGAGGACATGATCGGTGAAGAGCTCTACCCAATCGTCGGTACCAGCGGCAACCTGCTGGCCTCGATGGACGGGGCCACGATGATGGGCGACACCCTGTTCGAGCACAAACTGTGGAACGAGAAGGTGGTTGCACAGATCCGCGCTGGCGATCTGGAGGCCCATTATTACTGGCAGCTTGAACAGCAGCTGCTTGTCAGCGGCGCCGAACGGGTCATCTTCGTGTGCTCCGATGGCACGCAGGAGAAGTTCGCTCACCTGGAATACCAGCCTGTGGCAGGTCGGCGTGAACAACTTGTAGCTGGCTGGGCCCAGTTCGAGGAAGACCTCGGCAACTTCGAAGTAAAGGAAGCCAAGGTCGAGGTTATCGGCGCTGCCCCTGATCAACTGCCGGCGCTGCGCATCGACGTAACAGGCATGGTCACCGCCAGTAACCTGGACGCCTTCAAGTCCCATGCTTTGGCTGTGATCGGCAGCATCAACACCGAGCTGTCCACTGACAAGGACTTTGCGGACGCTGATGCCACCGTTAAATGGTGCGGCGAAGTGGAAGACAAGCTCAAGGCAGCCAAGGAGCACGCCTTGAGCCAAACCGAGAGCATCGACGTGCTGTTCAAGGCGATCGATGACATCACAGCGGAAACCCGGCGCAAGCGTCTTGAGCTGGAAAATCTGGTTAAGGCACGCAAGGAAAGCATCCGTACCGATATCGTCATGGATGCGGCCAAGGCCTTGAAGGCGCACATCGACCAAATCGACGGCACCCTGGGTGGTCGCATCCGCATGCCGCGCGTTGCTGCTGACTTCGCTGGCGCAATCAAGGGCAAGAAGTCGGTTTCCAGCCTTCAGGAAGCAGCCGACGCCGAACTGGCCCGGGCGAAGATCGAGGCCAGCCGGATAGCCGACGGCATCCGCGTCAACCAGGCGACCATGAACGATCTGGCGAAGGACCATAAATTCCTGTTCCACGACTTCCAAGAGCTGGTGCTCAAGGCCAATGACGACCTGGTCCCGCTGATCAAGGTTCGAATCGACGAGCATGAAAAGGAACAGGCCGAGCTCAAGCGTCAGCAAGATGAGAAAGCGGAACAGCAACGCCAACAGGAAGAACTGCGGAAGCAACAGGCAGCAGAGCAAGTCGCGCAGCAGTCTGCTCAAGAGCCAGTGCAGGAAAAACCGGTGACGCAACAGGCCGTCGACCCTGCCCCAACTGCCACGCCGATCACCAGCGCAGCGCCAGCAGTCCAGCAATCAACCGACGACGGCCAGCGCATCAAGCTGGGCGATATCGTTGCCCGCTTGGGCTTCGCGCTTACTGCTGACTTCCTTCACACGCTTGGCTTCCTGCCAGCCGAGGTGAAGGCCGGCGCCAAGCTGTACCGCGCCAGCGACTTCCCACTCATCTGTGCCGCCCTTATCCAGCACATCCAGGCAGTTCAGGCAGAGCGAGCCGCTGCCTGATCAGGAGCGCAGCCCATGGCCAGCCAAACCGTTGAAGAGCTTTACGACCGCGTCGAAGAATTCCAATCCCTGCTTGCCGCCGCCGAGCTTCATGCCGACGGCGCTTGGGAAAACGAGTTCGTCGAAAACCTGCGGGCCCACTTCAAGCGCCACGGCCCGCGCACCCTTTTGAGCGTTCACCAGCAGAAGAAGCTGGAACAGATCGCCAAGTACTGAGGAACCCTCATGAAAGTAGAACACCGAGAAGCAATCGAACGCGCCAAGTTGCACGGCGTTGAACCCATGGTGCTGGCTCATCAGTTGATGGTGCGCGACATGGTCGAAGCCGCGCTCTTTGAGCTGCGCAACATCAAGGTGCCGTTTGGGCGCCTGGGCGAGGACGAGCAGCAAGAGGTGATCGACCGCCTCACCGAGCAGGCTGAAAAGGTCGTCTGGACGGCGGTTGGCATCATCAGTTCGCGCAGCGTGGACACCATCCCGGTGACCGTTGTAGATGCGAAGTTCAAGGCGAAGGCCATCACGGTGACCGCCGCGATTGATGCCCAAGACCCAAACCGGCATGGCCTCATCGATGTTGCCGGCAAGCTTTGCCTGCTGGTGCTGGCCCCGAATGACTACAACGAGGGTATCGATGGCATCCGCGCTGAGCGTGATCAACGGGAGCTGCCGCTGAGCGCCGGCGCCATCGCCGAAGCCATGTATCGGGACCGCCGCAACACGCCCATGCAGGAAGATGAGCCAGAGGCTCAGGCAGTTGACCTGGATCCGACACCCCAAACCGCTCCAGCCACTGGCGATGTAGCGATAAGCAAGGAGTTCGGAGACTTCGACTACGACGATGCCAAGCAACTGATCGTGCTCAAGGCCAGCGGCAAGCCCTTCAAGGCTCACTGGGTGCAGAGCCGTCTGGCCGTCAGTAGCGAACAAGCAACCACCCTCCTGCTGCGCCTGCTCGATGACCAGGTCATCACCGTAGAAACCGAAGGTGAGACGGCGCTCGACCACAGCTACAAGGTCAGCGCCACGCTGGAAGAAGTTGTGGCTTAACCGTCCCTACACCGCAGGCGCCGAAAGGCGCCTTTTTCATGTCCTGAGGAAACCTCCATGTCCAAACCTGAAATGATCACCCTTAAGTACGGCGACGCCACGATCAAGATGCCGTCGTCCCATCTGGCGAAGGTCGCAATTGCCAGCGTGTTTGCTCAGGTGCTACCGCCAGCGGCCAGCGTTCAGCCGATCGCGCAGACCGATATCCCTGCTATCGGCAAGCCTTGGCCCGGTCAGGGCGGCATCAACGGCGGACTGGTCGCAGCCCGCGGCGACGTGCCGGAGCATTACCTGATCATTGCCATCGAAGACGCTGGTAGCCATGAATGGGGGCGCCGCGGCGAAGCCTCTGGGGCTACGAGCAAAACCGATGGTTTGGCCAATAGCGCGGTCCTGCTGGAGGAAGGCAGCCATCCTGCCGCCAAGGCTGCGAGCAACTACACCGCCGACAACCATAACGACTTCTACCTACCTGCCGCTGCGGAGCTGTACCGGGGCTGGGTGAACTGCCCTGAGGTGTTCGCCCAGGACTGCTACTACTGGTCGTCTTCGCAGCGCTCCGCCTACTACGCATTCGGCTTGTACTTCGATGGTGGCCTTCAGGACAGCCGCGTCAAGGACCTCGAGCTCCGCGTCCGCCCCGTCCGCAGGTTGTTCATTTAATCCTTCATTCATTCGAACAGAGGCGCATCAGCGCCTTTTTTGTTGCCTTCAGAAAGGAACATCACATGAGCGCAGTAGAGAAATTGGCAGTACAGCTTCCCGAAATCGGCCAGCCCTTCGGTGGCGGCTTCTTCTCTGGCATCACCGTCGAGAACGGTCAGCGCTTCGCCAACATCACCGCTGGTGCCGCGCATGAACTGACCGGCGAATGGGGCGAATGCGGCGTGAAGATCGACGGCGCCGACAGCTTCACCGATAGCCGCGCCAACACGGAGGCCATGGCCGCGTCCGGCAGCGAGCTGGCACAGAAGGTCCTGGCCCTGAATATCGGCGGATTCACTGACTGGGCGATCCCAGCCCGCGACGTGCAGGAATTGCAATATCGCCACCTCAAGCCGACCAGCCGTGAAAACTACTGCTGGAACCGCGATGGTGACAACCCCAGTAGCCTGCCGGTGGGCCTGCTGTACACCAAGGAGTCGCCGACTAAGACCCTGGTGCCGGGCTTTGCTGAAGGTGAGCCAGAAGCCTTCCAGATCGACTGGTACTGGTCGTCTTCGCAGCGCTCCGCCTACAGCGCATTCTACATGCTCTTCGATGATGGCGGTCAGGACAGCAGCGGCAAGTACGGCGAGCTCCGCGTCCGCCCCGTCCGCAGGTCGCTTATTGATTAATTCGTTCATTTAATCCGGCCGCTTGCGGCCGGTTGCTGTTTGGAGGTTTTCCGCAATGGGAATGCACACCAGCCTGCCAATCCACAAGGTCGCCTTTGACCTGCTGAACTTGGCGCTCGACCTGACACGAAACATCCCGCGCGACTTCAAGACATTACTCGGCGCTAAGTTGCGTGACGAATGCCTGGAGGTAATGGTTCTGATTGGTCGGGCCAACATGGCAGCCGATAAGCGACCTGCTTTGGTGGCGCTCGTAGAACGGGTTCAGGTGATCGAGTACCTGGTGCGCGTTCTCAAGGAAAAACGCTTCATCAGTATCCCGCAACACGCATCAGCCATTGCACTAACCACGTCTATCGGCAAACAGGCCAACGCCTGGAAGCGTTCCACCCCAGCCGCGCCCGCTACCTGAGAGTTACGGCTTTCTGGTCTGTGCGAATTGAACCTGGTCGTGCCGCTGACCTTTGGTCACCGCCATGCGCACCCTGGATACCACCGGTCTAAAGCGTCCGTGTAGGTCCAGCGCAGTTTGCCCGTTGAATATTCGATAGGCCGACGTAGATAGCACGACAGGTCGCAGCGCTCCGCCAACAACGCATTCAACATGAACTTCGATGATGGCAATCAGAACAACAACGACAAGAACAACGAGCTCCGCGTCCGCCCCGTCCGCAGCTTCAACGCCCTACCCGTTCAGCGATCTGGTCCAGGCCTATTACGACTGCCGGCGTTCCAAGCGCAACAGCGCCAGTGCCCTGGCTTTCGAGATGGATCTGGAGCGGAACCTGACGGCGCTACACAGCGACCTGATAACCGGCCAATACCGGCCAGGCCGCTCAATATGTTTTGTGGTCACCCGGCCAAAGGCCCGCGAGGTGTGGGCCGCCGACTTCCGCGACCGCATCGTGCACCACCTGCTGTACAACCACATTGGCCCACGGATCGAGCGCAGCTTTATAGCGGACAGCTGCGCCTGTATCCGAGAGCGTGGCACGCTGTACGCCGCGAAGCGCCTTGAGTCGAAGATCCGCAGCCAGACGCAGAATTGGTCGAGGCCAGCCTTCTATCTGAAGTGCGACCTGGCCAACTTCTTCGTAGCCATCGACAAGCGTGTGCTGGCCGGCCAACTGTCGGCCAGGATCGTCGATCCCTGGTGGCGGGCCCTGGCTCTGCAGGTGCTAATGCACGATCCGCGCACCGACTACCAAGTTCGGAGCCCGGCGCACCTGTTCAACCGGGTTCCGCAGCACAAGCGTCTGACCGCACAGCCTGCGCATCTCGGCCTACCTATAGGCAACCTGTCGTCGCAGTTCTTCGCCAACGTCTACCTCGACGCCCTGGACCAGTTCTGCAAGCACCGGCTCGGCGTCAAGCACTACGTCCGGTACGTCGACGACTTTGTGCTGCTGCATGAATCAGCCCAACAGTTGAACGCCTGGAAGGCCGAGATCGAAGCCTTCCTACCGAAGCTGGGCGCCAGGCTCAACCCGTCGAAGACGATCCTGCAACCCATCGACCGTGGTATCGACTTTGTCGGGCATGTGATCAAGCCATGGCGGCGCACAACCCGGAAGCGGTCAGTAGCCCAGGCGATGAAGCGCACTACGCAAGTATCCACCGAGCAGCTGCGCGAGACCGCCAACAGCTACTTCGGCCTATTCACCCAGGCCAGTCACAGCCAGAAGGATCGTGCTGCGCTCGCCAATCTGGTGCTTCAGCGCGGACACGTAGTCAACGGCGAACTGACTAAGACCTACCAGAAGCGATAACCCTCAACGCCAATGAATCACGCCGCCCTCGGCGAGGAACGCCCATGTCTGCATTTCAGAAAAAACCCACTTTCGATTTCAAAACCCAGTACGGCCTGGGCCTCGACCCGCAAGATGACGAGATCGTGGTCGACTTCTTCTGCGGTGGTGGCGGCGCCGGTACCGGCCTTGAGATGGGCCTGGGTCGCCCGGTGACGGTGGCCAAGAACCACAACCCGGCGGCGATCAGCATGCACACCGCCAATCACCCGCACGCCCGGCACTACACCACCGATGTGTTCGAGGGTGATCCTGACGAAGAATGCGGCAGCCGCCCTGTAGGCTGGTTTCACATGAGCCCGGATTGCACTCATCACAGTCAGGCCGCAGGCGGTCAGCCACGCAAGCGCGAGATCCGCAACCTGTCTTGGATCGGCTTGAAGTGGGGAGGCAAGAAGAAGCCCCGGGTGATCAGCCTGGAAAACGTGAAGCAGATCCTGCAATGGGGCCCACTGGTTGCTAAGCGCGACAAAGTTACCGGCCGCGTGATGAAGCTGGACGGAACCGTAGCTGCGCCCGGCGAGTACGTCCCCGTGAACCAGCAATTCCTGATACCAAACCCAAAGCGCCGCGGCATCACCTGGCGCCGCTTTGTGCAACTGCTCGAAGGGATGGGTTACCAAGTCGAATGGCGCATCATCAAGGCCTGCGACTTCGGTGCACCGACCAGCCGGGAACGGCTGTTCATGATCGCCCGTTGCGATGGCCAGCCAATCGTCTGGCCCGAGCCAACCCACGCGCAGAAGCCTACCAAGGGTCAGCAGAAGTGGCGGACTGCCGCGGAGTGCATCGACTGGACCGTGCCGAGCAAAAGCATCTTCGGCAGGAAAAAGGACCTGGCCGCGGCCACCCTTCGCCGGGTAGCCAAGGGAATGAAGAAGTTCGTCCTCGATAACCCGCAACCTTTCATCGTGCCGATCGCGAACTGGTCCGGGGAAAGTGTGCAGTCCGCGTATGAGCCGCTTCGAACTGTCACCTCATGGCCTCGAGGCGGATCATTCGCCATGGCAAGCCCGATTATGGTCGGGGCTGGCGGTCCGATGTATGCCGGCAAGCCAGTACCATCTGATCAGCCTATCGGCACCCTAATGACCCAAAGCCATCGCGCCGTAGCCACCGCATTTATGGCCCAAGCCAATGGTGGGTTCAATACTACTCATGCAAAGGGCATGGACGAACCCATGACCACGGTCACCAATACCGGCAGCCAGCAACAACTGGTCAGCGCGAACCTGGTTCACCTGCGCGGAAACTGCGATGCGCGGGACCTGGGCCTCCCACTCCACACCATCAGCGCTGGCGGCACCCATCACGGGTTGATAACCGCCTTCATGGAACGCTCATTTGGCGCCAGCGTTGGACAGCAGCTCGATGAACCAGCGCCAACGGTGACTGCTGGTGGTGGAGGAAAGAGTTCGTTGGTTGAGCTGAAGCTATCTCCCGAGCATCAGGCAGGCGCTCTGCGCGTCGCGGCATTCCTGATCAGCTACTACGGGGCCGAGAACGTCAGCGGTGCCGACCAGCCTTCACCCACGATCACCACCAAGGACCGTCTCGCTCTGGTGACCGTCCACGTCAAAGGCACGCCGTATGTGATCGTTGATATCTGCCTGCGCATGCTGCAGCCGCACGAGCTGTACCGGGCCCAGGGCTTCCCGGCCGACTACATCATCGACAAGGGCGCCGACGGCAAGCCGTTCACCAAGACCGAGCAGGTGCATATGTGCGGCAACAGCGTCAGTCCGCCGCCGATGGCAGCGCTGGCCAGGGCCAACGATCCGTGGAAAGTTGCCGAGCAGCAGGCGGAGGCCGCATGACCGCCCTTTACCGAACCACCGAGGTGCGCCGCCCTGGCGCGCCAATGCCCTTCCTTGAGCTGAACCCGACCTGCGAGTACTGCGGCCGGCATCGCTCATGCGGTAACCACCGTGCCTGCTCGAAGAAACGACAGGCCAAACATCAAGCGGAGAGACGAGCATGAGCAACACCGAACAGATCGTCAGCGATAATCAACGTGAATGGCTGAAGACCATGGCTGACGCGATCCAGCACGCAGATGGCAAGCCTATGCCGGTAGACCCAGTTGTCGCCGACCTGCTGCGCACCCTTATCTCCCAGCCAGCCGCCCAGCACCAGGGCGAGCCGGTGGCGCTGCCTGAGCGCAAGAGCCATGTGCATCAGGGTCTATCTCATACGGATGCCAAGGCAGACGGCTGGAACGCCTGCCTCGATGAAATCGCAAAACTTGGCCCGCTCTACACCCACGCCGATCCTGGAGAGGTTGAACAGCTCCGAAGCAATCTGCGGCAATGGCTTGACGTCGATGCCGATCGGCTTGAAGTCATGGGCAGGATGCGCGCAGAGCGCGACCAGCTGCAGGCGGCCTTCAACGAGTGGGTCGACAAGAGCCAATGGGCCCGGAAAGGGGCGAAGGCTGAAGAACTTGGCAAGCACCTGGCCGACGTGATCAAGCAGCGTTTCGACCGGATGCGCGCCATCTGCGTCCATCTGCAGGCCGACCTTACGGCGCGGGATGAAGAGCTCGACCGCGCACGTGAGCTTCTGCAATCCATGGTCTACGACTACCGGACGGTTGTGCAGGCCGGGTACGACAGGATCACTGCACTTGGCAGCGATTGCGACAGCGTGACCAAAATGCTGGCCGATAACCCGAACTACCAGAAGGCGCTGGCCATGCTGCTGCCAGACCTTGAAATCCGTCCGGAAGAGCGCGGTACGCCGGAAACCGAACCTTGCTCAAGTTGCGGAACACCGGGATGGACCGGAGCCTGCAGCAAATGCGTTCCTTACTGAGGCCTTACCCATGAAACCAATTGCCGTCTTCTGGGCCTGTCTCACAGCGGCAGCCTTTGCCTTCCTCATCGGCGTAGTCCTCACCATCTACGCCACAAACCAACGAATCACGCAGGCCGATGAACAACACCCACCACCTGCTGGCGAGCAGTTCAGCGAAGGGCCGGTGCTGGCCAGGCTGCCACGCACCAACACCAACCACATCCGTTACATCTTCTGAGAGGTCACCTATGAACGCTGCAAAAATCCCGGATGACGTTGAGTTCATCAAGATCGCTGAGGTTCGACGCATCACCGGCCTTGGCACCAGCACCATCTATGAGCGGATGCTGGCCAAGGAGTTTCCAGGGCAGGTGAAGCTGGGGCCCAAGGCTGTGGCCTGGATCAAGTCCGAGGTGCAAGCCTGGGTCAAGGAGCGCATCAGCGCTTCCCGCCCTGGCTAGTCCACCATCAGGCTGTCCAGGTAGTCGGCCCATTCCTGCATCATCACCCTGCGCTGCTCCACGAACTCAGCATGGTTGTACGAATCGCCAATGTGCGAGAGCTGAGCATCGATCCACTTCTCGTTGTATCCCATCTCATTCAAGGCGGTAGAGATCGTTCCACGGATTCCGTGGCCGGTAAGCCTCCCCTTGTACCCCATCCGTGAAACGGCTGAATTGACAGTGCCATCACTTATCGGCTTGCGCGGGTCATTGCGACCCGCGATAAGCAGCCGATATCGGCCAGTCAGCTGGTGCACACGCTTTGCTTCTTCCACGGCCTGCCGCGACAGCGGGACCAGGTACGGTGGAATCTCCCCGCTTTTCGTTCGAACCCTCTTTTGCAACTGCTTGACGATCCCGGCAGGGATTGACCACAGCCCATCCTCGAAGTCGAACTGATCAACTGTTGCGCTCCGGAGCTCTATTGTCCGGACGCCGGTCAGTAACAGCAGCCGGATGGCGCTCCGAACGTACTCGGCGCACTTGAAGTCGCGCAGCACGATCAAGAACTCTTTCAGTTCATCCCGCCGCAGGTATGGGTTGTGCTGAACTGGTGGTTCAGGCTGGGCCACGATGTCCAGGTCAGCCGCTGGGTTCATGTCGAGTAAACCCTCGGCCATCCCGTACCGGAATATCTCGTTGAGCCAGGACCGGCACTTGCGGGCAGAGTTCAGGGCGCCGCGGCGTTCGACCCTGCGCATGGCCGCTAGTACATCGCCGCGCTTCACCTGGGCAATAGGCGTCTTGCCCAGCTCGGGGATCAGGTCCTTGTCCAGGTAGAAGCGCGCCTGCACTGCAGCGCCCTTGCGGGCTGCGGACCAGCGCGGCAACTTGAACTCATGCCAGCGGTTGGCCACCGCCTCAAAGGTATTTTCCTGATGTACTGCCGCTTCTGCCTTCGCTTGCCGGCGCTCGGTGCGCGGGTCAATCCCCTTGGCCACCAGCGACCTTGCCTCGTCTCGGCGCTCCCGCGCATCCCGCAAGCCTATCTCTGGATAGGTGCCCAGCGATATGCGCGCCTGCTTCCCGTGCCAGCTGAACCGGAAGTGCCAAGACTTGGTACCGCCTTCGGCGATGTACAGGAACAGGCCGTCCCCGTCCTTGAGCGTGTATGGCTTTTCTTTGGGCTTGGCCTGCCTGGCCGCTGTGTCTGTGATAGGCATTTAGTACATCACCTGAGCACTCGAATCTAGGATGTGCTGCGTAATGTACTAAAAAAGAATGGAATGTACCGGAAGAATTCGGAATATACCGGACAAAAGAAAACCGCCAAGTGGCGGTTTCTATGGGGTTTCCGGAACCTGCTGGGCCTTCCCGGAAATGTACATGGTGCCGGAGACAGGAATCGAACCTGCGACCTTCGCGTTACGAGTGCGCTGCTCTACCAACTGAGCTACACCGGCGTGGAACCAACGCTACCACTGCCGAGTCGCTTGCGCAATTCACTGTTTAATAACAGGTATTGATCACTTCTGTGCGGCGCTTTCTGCAGGTTTGCAGCCAGCCGGGGCAAGGTCTTCTTCCAGGGTGCTGGTGCAGGCCCAGCCCGCGGCCGAGCGGGTCAGGCTGAGGGTTTTGCCGGCGGCGGTGGCCGGGGCGTCGACCAGGGTGCAGACGATGCTGCCCACGCCGGTGGCTGCGGTGCCGGTGGCGGTGATGGCGCAGTTGCTGGTGGTGGCCTGGCCGCCCAGGGCGGTTACGTCGGTGATGTCTTTGCCTTGGTTGATGCGCACGTCAAAGGGGGTTTTCAAGGCGGAGATTTCCACCAGGGCAGCGGTGGCTTTGGTGCGTACCTGGTGGTTGGTGTACATGGGTAAGGCGATGGTCGCCAGGATGCCGATGATTGCTACGACGATCATCAGTTCGATCAAGGTAATGCCGCGTTGCCCTTTCATGGACGTTGTTCCTCGCAATTTCAGTTCCGGTCGGTGGCGTTCAGGGCCGGCCACCAACAGACGCGCCAGTAGGCCCGAATAGACACCTTTTGTCACCCTGCGCCGGTTATTCGTTGATGCCGGCTCGACTACTCTAGTGAGCAGCGGGCAGCTCTGCTCGCTGCACCGGTCTCGAAGCTGTTTCGGGGTTTGTGCAGGCCACGCAGCAAGGATGTCGCGATGACCGAAAAAACCTATAGCTACCACTGGCAAGGCACCACGGCACAAGGGGCGCGCATAAGCGGTGAATGCCGCGAGCGCAGCCCTGCCCTGCTGCGCGCAGGGTTACGTAAACGCGGTATTCGGCCGGTAAGGGTCGAGCGGGTGCATGCCAGGCTTTGGCGCAGGCGTAGCACATTGGGTACTGGTGAGTTGTGTCAGTTCAGTCGCCAGCTTGCCAGTTTGATGTGTTCGGGTGTGGCGCTGTTGCAGGCGCTTGAGGTGATCGCCCAAAGCAGCAGTAACGCGGCGCTGATCACTCTGATAGCAGCGCTTAAAACGGATATTGGCGCCGGCGCCAATCTGGCGGATGCCTTGCGCAAACATCCTCGTTACTTCGATGCGCTGTACTGCAATCTGGTGGCCACCGGGGAGCAGTCCGGCAGCCTGGAGAGCGTGCTCGAACACGTTGCCCGCTTGCAGGAGCAACGCCAGGCTATGGCTGCTCGGTTGAAAAAGGCCATGACCTATCCGCTGATTGTGCTGCTGACGGGGTTGGGGGTTTCCAGCTTGTTGTTGCTGGAGGTTGTGCCGCAGTTTCAGGCGATGTTCAGTGGTTTTGGTGCAGAGCTGCCGGCGTTTACGCGGGGTGTAATCGCCTTGTCTGACTGGTTGGGGCGTTACCTGGGTTGGTTGTTGCTGTCTGCGGTCGCCGGGCTATGGGGGTTGCGTCAGGCGTATCGGCGGCAACCGGGGTTTCGTCTTGGCTGTTTGCGCTTGGCGCTGAAGCTGCCGGTGCTGGGGGCGTTGTTGAGCAACGCGGCATTAGCGCGTTTTGCTCGCACGCTGTCGACGTCGTTTGCCGCCGGGGTGCCGTTGGTGGAGGCGTTAGGGCCGGTGGCCGCTGCCTGTGGCAATCCATTGTATGAGCAAGCGGTGCTGCGCCTGCGCAAGCATCTGGCCGGTGGGCAGTCGTTGAGTCGGGCGATGGCGGGCAGTGATTTGTTTCCGCGCTTGATGCAACAGATGTGCGCCATTGGCGAGACAGGCGGCACGCTGGACGATATGCTCGCCAGAGTCGCCAGCCATTATGAAAGCGCGGTCGAACGCTCGCTCGACAACCTGGCCAGCCTGCTCGAACCTATGATCGTGTTGATTCTCGGGGTGCTGGTGGGCAGCCTGGTGATCGCCATGTACCTGCCAATCTTTCAGTTGGGTAGTGTGATCTGAACATGGACTTGATGGATACGCTGGCCAGCCAGCCGCTGTTTTATCTGTGCCTTGCCCTGGTTCTGGGGCTGATTGTCGGCAGCTTTCTCAATGTGCTGGTGCATCGCTTGCCGATCATGCTGCAACAGCAATGGCAGGCGGAAGCACGCGAGGTGCTGGATTTGCCCAGCGAAGAACCGGCCGAGCGCTACGATCTGATTCTGCCCGCCTCTCACTGTCCGCACTGCGGGCATCGCATTCGCGCTTGGGAAAATATTCCGTTGCTGAGTTATTTGCTGCTGCGCGGACGCTGCAGCAGTTGCCAAAGCGCCATCGGTGTTCGCTATCCGCTGGTGGAGGTGCTGTGTGCGGCGTTGACGGTGTTCGCCGCCTGGCACCTGGGCGCGAGCATTGCCGCGTTGGCATTGATGGTGTTCAGTTGGGGGCTGTTGTCGATGAGCCTTATCGACATGCAGCACCGGCTGTTGCCCGATGCTCTGGTGCTGCCGCTGCTATGGCTTGGGCTGATCGTTAACGCGTTCGAGCTTTTCGTGCCGCTTGAAGATGCCTTGTGGGGTGCGGTCGGGGGCTACTTGAGCCTATGGTCGGTGTTCTGGCTGTTCAAGATCATCACCGGCAAGGAAGGCATGGGCTATGGCGATTTCAAGTTGCTGGCACTGATCGGCGCCTGGGGCGGCTGGCAGATTTTGCCGCTTACGCTGCTGCTGTCGTCGGTGCTGGGCGCGGTAATCGGGCTGATTATGCTGCGTTTCAAAGGCGAGAAAGCCAGCACGCCGATCCCCTTTGGTCCTTATCTGGCCATCGCGGGCTGGATCGCACTGCTCTGGGGTGGTCAAATAACCACTTCTTATCTGAAACTCTTTGGAATGTGATGACCACCGCTGCTTTCACTCCGTGGATTCTTGGCCTCACAGGCGGCATCGGCAGCGGCAAGAGCGCTGCCGCCCAGCGCTTTGTCGAACTGGGTGTGCACCTGGTGGATGCCGATCAGGCTGCGCGCTGGGTGGTGGAGCCAGGGCGTCCGGCATTGGCCAGTATTGTCGAGCGCTTCGGCCCGGGTGTGTTGCTGGAAGATGGGCAACTCGATCGCGCGGCGCTGCGCCAACTGATCTTCAGCGATCCGGAGCAACGGCGCTGGCTGGAAGCCCTGCTGCATCCGTTGATCGGTCAGGAGATTTTCAGTTACCTGGCCAAGGCTGAGTCGCCTTATGCGGTGTTCGTTTCGCCGCTGATGGTGGAGTCGGGGCAGTTTCAGCGCACCCAACGTTTGTTGGTGATCGATGCGCCGCAGGAGCTGCAAGTTCAACGCACGCTGTTGCGCGATCAAACCAGCCCCGAGCAGGTGCAGGCCATTCTCAAGGCCCAGGCCAGCCGCGAAGAGCGCCTGCGCCACGCCCACGATGTGCTGGTCAACGACCGCGACCTGACCTGGCTGCATTCGCAGGTCGACCGCCTGCACAACTTTTACCTGACTTTGCGAGGAGGCCAAGCATGAGCCAACCGATGACCGTAGAATGCCCGACCTGTGGCGCCCCTGTTGAATGGAACGCCGCCAGTACATTCCGGCCCTTCTGTTCCGATCGCTGCAAGCTGATCGATCTCGGTGCCTGGGCGGCTGAAGAGCATAAAATCCCGGTGGCCCCCGAGGCAGAAGATGAGCTGTTTTCCGGCGAACTCGACCCCCGCGCCCACCACTGATTCAACGCCCGGGGTCGTCGTCCTTCCAGGGTGCTTGCAGGTAGCGGGTGCGGTTGAAGGTTTCCAGCCACTCCGGGCAAAACACCACCAGGGCGCTGACCACCATGCCGTTGATAAAGGCTTCGGGAAAAATGATCAGCCACAGATAGCCGATAAAGTCTTCGATCCACTCCGGCATCACAAAGCGCCCGTCGATCCATAGCAAGCCCAGCCCGATCAGCAGGCACAGCAGTGCCGCCAGGGCTGCGGCGAAAAATCCCGAACAGAAGATGTACACGAAGAGGTTTTTCGGCTGCGCGCGCTCGACCAGAATGGCGCACACCTCGGTCACCAGCACCGGCAGGCCGATAAACAACAGGCCGTTGACACCCATGGCGGCAAGGTCCTGACGGCCCATCAAAATGAGCCCGACCTGGGCCAGCAGCCCGGCCACAATCGCCAACGGCCAATCCAGCAGCAAGGTGACAGCGGTCAAGCCAATGAAGTGATACGACACGCCGTTGTCGAAATCGCGGCGCACCAGCCACAGCGCGAACAACGCGAACACCGCGCCGAACAGCAAGTGCTGGCGCCGGCTGTCGGTGAACAGCTCCACCCAGCCCGTACGCGCCACCGCCCACAGCAGCAATACAACATAGCCGCCCCAACCCAGGGTCAGGCTGAGGTCAGACAGCACTTGTGCATCGATCACGGTAATGAAGCCTTCAGCAACGTCTTTGCTGGGAGTCTACACCGCTACGCAGCAGCCTGTGCCGCTTGCGCGGACGGGCTCGTCATCGCACTGGCGGGCAGCCGTGCGAGGATAGCCTCAAGCGCAACGTGTGATTTCATGTATACAAAAACAAATAATTCTGCTTACATTATTCGACGCCTACGACATCGGTAATCGCCGGTGCGTATTGCGACGGTTAATGCCATGCAACACCCACAGCAGCTCGAGCTTATCGAGCGTCACTCCCAAATGCCGCACGCCACTGACTGCGATACTTGCTCCAGTAATCGCCTCAGCAATGGGTTCGCCATTATCTCGTTCGCCAAGAACGCCGCCCAACGCCTTTTCGACCCCTTGGTTGATGCCCCCATCGAGGGCAATACCCAGGCGGGCGATTATTTGCTGATGCGCCAGGCAATTCACTGATTCGACACCGCACCGGATGCCGCGAGCGTTGCTCATGTCGCAGATCGGGTGCCGATTAAAAATCCAGCTGAAAACCAGACTCCCCACAGGAGAGGAATCCCCATGCCCAAGACTTTACTGGTCAAGAACGCCGAACTTCTGGTGACCATGGATGGCCAGCGCCGCGAAATCAAACGCGGCGGTATGTTCATCGAAGACAACGTAATCAAACAGGTCGGCCCAAGCGACGAGCTGCCGCAGCACGCCGATGTGATTTTGGACATGACCGGCAAAGTGGTCATTCCAGGCCTGGTCAACACCCACCACCACATGTACCAGAGCCTCACCCGCGTGGTGCCGGCGGCCCAGGACGGCGAGCTGTTCAATTGGCTGAACAACCTCTACCCGATCTGGGCACGACTGACGCCGGAGATGATTTCGGTGTCGACGCAAACAGCGATGGCCGAGTTGATTCTGTCGGGTTGCACCACCTCCAGCGACCACCTGTATATCTACCCCAACGGCTGCAAGCTCGACGACAGCATCCATGCCGCCGAGGAAATCGGCATGCGCTTCCACGCCGCGCGCGGCAGCATGAGCGTTGGCCGTAGCCAGGGCGGCCTGCCGCCGGATTCGGTAGTAGAGAAGGAAAGCGATATTCTCAAGGAGTCGCAGCGCCTGATCGAGGACTACCACGACGCCAGCCATGGTTCGATGCTGCGCGTAGTGGTGGCGCCCTGCTCGCCGTTTTCGGTAAGCCGTGATTTGATGCGCGAAGCCGCGGTGCTGGCGCGTAACTACGGGGTGTCGATGCACACCCACCTTGCGGAAAACGTCAACGACATCGCCTACAGCCGCGAGAAATTCGGCATGACCCCGGCCGAGTACGCCGAGGACCTGGGTTGGGTCGGCCATGACGTATGGCACGCCCACTGTGTGCAGCTAGACCAGCACGGTATCGAGTTGTTCGCCCGCACCGGCACCGGTGTAGCTCACTGCCCATGCTCGAACATGCGCCTGGCCTCGGGTATCGCGCCGATTCGCAAGATGCGCGACCACGGCGTACCGGTTGGCCTCGGCGTCGACGGTTCAGCCTCCAACGATGGCGCCAGCATGATCGGTGAAGTACGCCAGGCCCTGCTGCTGCAACGCGTTGGCTTCGGGCCCGATGCCATGACCGCACGCGAAGCGCTGGAGATCGCCACCCTGGGCGGCGCCAAGGTCCTCAACCGTAATGATATCGGTGCGCTGAGCCCAGGCATGGTAGCCGACTTCGTCGCTTTCGACCTGGGCCACCTGGCCTATGCCGGCGCGCTTCACGATCCGCTGGCGGCGCTGGTGTTCTGCACCCCCACGCACGTTGATACCAGCGTGATCAACGGCCGCGTGGTGGTCAAGGACGGACGCATCACCACCGTCGACCTGCCCCTGGTGCTGGAGCGCCACAATCAGCTGGCCCGTCAGTTGGTCAGCGGCGAGTAACCCCCTCAAGCCGTTGCGCTGCGTATGGAGTGCAACGGCTCGGCCACTGTAATTGATTCACCCCGCAAACCATCGACTGCGACTGAAACCGTGCTGTTAGACGCATCAAAATAACAAAAGCGAGCTACTCACCATGACTTCTACTGCTTCAACTCGTCCCGAAGACGAGAACCTCGGCGTGGGCGCCAACCTGGCCTACGGCCTGCAGCATGTACTGACGATGTATGGAGGAATCATTGCGGTACCCTTGATCATCGGTCAGGCGGCGGGCCTTTCCTCTGCCGAGGTTGGCCTGTTGATCGCCGCTTCGCTGTTCGCGGGCGGCTTGGCTACGTTGCTGCAGACCCTCGGTATTCCTTTCTTCGGCTGTCGCCTTCCGCTGGTTCAGGGCGTGTCGTTCGCCGGCGTGGCGACCATGGTCACGATTATTGGCGGTGATGGCACGGGCGGTTTGTCGGTGGTGTTCGGAGCGGTGATCGTGTCGTCGTTGATCGGCCTGCTGATTACGCCGCTGTTTTCGCGCATCATCAAATTCTTTCCGCCGCTGGTGACGGGCATTGTTATCACCACCATCGGCCTGACGCTGATGCCGGTTACGGCGCGCTGGGCCATGGGCGGCAACAGCCAGGCCGCAGACTTTGGCAGCACGGCGAACATTTCCCTGGCGGCATTCACGCTGGTCACCGTACTGTTGTTGAGCAAGCTGGGCAGCGCCAGCATCTCGCGCCTGTCGATCCTGCTTGCGATTGTCATCGGCACGCTGGCCGCGATGACCCTGGGCATGGCCGACTTTTCCCAGGCGCTTCAAGGCCCGTGGGTAGCAATGCCCGAGGTTCTGCACTTTGGCGCGCCGCAATTTCAAATCGCCGCCATCTTGTCGATGCTGATCGTGATTATCGTGACCATGGTCGAGACCTCGGCAGACATTCTCGCCGTGGGCGAAATCATCGACACCAAGGTCGACTCCAAACGCCTGGGTAACGGCCTGCGGGCAGACATGATTTCCAGCGCACTGGCGCCGCTGGTAGGTTCTTTCACCCAGAGTGCCTTTGCCCAGAACGTTGGCCTGGTGGCCGTGACCGGTGTGAAAAGCCGTTACGTGGTGGCGTCAGCCGGGATGATTCTGGTGACCCTCGGTTTACTGCCCGTGATGGGGCGACTGGTTGCCGCCGTTCCCACTGCTGTACTCGGTGGTGCCGGTCTGGTGTTGTTCGGTACGGTTGCAGCCAGTGGTATCCGTACGTTGGCGCAGGTGGACTATCGCAACAACATGAACCTGATCATCGTCGCCACCTCGATTGGCTTCGGCATGATTCCCATCGCCGCGCCTAGCTTCTATCAGCACTTCCCGGTGTGGTTCGAGACCATTTTCCACTCGGGCATCAGCTCGGCCGCGATCATGGCCATTCTGCTCAACCTGTTGTTCAACCATGTGCGTGCCGGCAACTCTGACCAGCAGTCGGTGTTCGTCGCCGCCAGCGAGCGCACCTTGCGCTATCGCGATATTGCCGGTCTCAACGAGGGTGATTTTTTCCGCGAGGGCAAGTTGTACGACTGCGAAGGTAAAGAGGTGCCGATTGTGGACACCGATGAGGAGCACGTCGCTGGCTCCGCGCTTGGTAAAAAACGTGTCGAGCCAGTGCACTGACCAGCACTGAAACCAGCTAGCGACGTTTCGACGTCGCTTTCGGCCTTATAGTGAATGGTTGCCAAGGGAGTCGATTACGCCAGACTTTATTCATGAAGACACAATAGAACGCTAAGCTTGTCCTCATGGATGACTCAGATTACCTGCGCCTGCTAACCATTCAGGCCGAACAAGCCAATGCGTTCTTATCCAATGCCCGTAAGTGGGAACGTGAGCGTTGGGTATGCCAACGCCTGCTGCAAGGGTTGAATATTCCTTACCGTAGCGAAGACTTCAGCCCTGCTGGGCAAGAGCCGCCCGACGTGCTGTTTCGCGATGCAGCGTTTGAAGTTTTTTTCGTGCTCGATGAAGGTCGAAGGCTCAATGATGAGTGGCGCGAGGAGCTGCAACGGCGACGCAGTGCTTTTTCCTTGAGCCAGTTGGTGCGCCGCGAAGCGCGGCCACGGCGCATCAGTGCCCAGGAGCTACTGCAGCGTTTGGCGCCGACTTTGCGCAAAAAGGCGCATAACTATCAGGAGCGTGGGCTGGATCTGAGCGAACTGGACATCATTGCTTTCGCCAGCCTCAAGCGCGAAGTGCTCGATCTGAACAGCCACTTTCCGCCGCCGACCGAATACCTTCGCCAGGGCTGGCGTTCACTCTCGCTGGTGGGACCGACCTTTGCCCGGGTGTTGTTCGCTCATCCCGATGCGCCCGATTTCTTGCGTGGCAACCTTGGCCGCAGCATTGTCTTCGACGTGGGTATCAGCCTTTGAGATGGCCCCCTGCCAACGCGCAATGGCATAAATTGCGCGGCGGTGATACAAAGCGCAATCATTCGTCATAAAGCTGCTGCGTGACTGCGCCCTGGGTCCTGTGCAAACAACTACAGTGAACCTGTAGCTTCCAATCAGTCACCAGCGTCTACCTGACGAGGCCCTCATGACCAGCCGCCTGAATCCCGAAGACCAACGTCGTGTCGATCAATACCTGCAAGCACCCCAGCATCAAGTCGAGCGCAAGCCTTTCAGGCCCTGGCTGCTCCTTTGTATGGTGGTGCTGGTGACGATTGGCCTGGGTCTGTTGAGCCGCCTTTTGAGTACCCTGGTGCTATGAGCTGCCTTGCGCTCGCCCACTACGCCCGCCCTGCGCGGCCTATCACTCAATACCCGAATTCCGTAAACCTTATGAGATATCTCCATGACTCACCGTATCGTGATTGTCGGCGGCGGCGCCGGCGGCCTGGAACTGGCGACCCGCCTGGGTAAAACCCTGGGCAAGAAGGGCAGCGCCAGCATTACCCTGGTCGACGCCAACCTGACTCACATCTGGAAGCCGTTGCTGCACGAAGTAGCCGCCGGCTCGCTGAACTCCTCGGAAGACGAACTGAACTACGTGGCCCAGGCCAAGTGGAATCATTTCCAGTTCCAGCTCGGGCGCATGAGTGGCCTGGACCGCGAGAGCAAGCAAATCCAGCTCGCCGCAACCCTCGACGAAGAGGGCCGCGAGCTGCTGCCTGCGCGCACCTTGGGTTATGACACGCTGGTGATCGCCGTAGGCAGTAACACCAACGACTTCGGCACCCTCGGGGCCGCCCAGAACTGCCTGTTTCTGGATACTCGTAAACAGGCCGAACGTTTTCATCAGCAGTTGCTCAACCATTACCTGCGCGCTCATGCCGGGGATCAGGCGAATGAAACCATCAGCGTGGCAATTGTTGGCGCTGGCGCCACGGGTGTCGAGCTGGCCGCCGAGTTGCACCATGCCGCGCACGAGCTGGCCGCCTATGGCCTGGACCGTATCCAGCCCAAGGACATGCACATCACCTTGATCGAAGCAGGCCCGCGGGTTCTGCCGGCGTTGCCGGAACGTATCAGTGTGCCGGTACACCAGACGCTGGAAAAACTCGGCGTTACCGTCATGACCAATGCGTCGGTCAGTGAAGTAACCGAGGCCGAGCTTAAAACCAGCAATGGTGATGTGATTCCGGCCAGCCTCAAAGTTTGGGCGGCGGGGATTCGGGCGCCGGGCTTCCTCAAGGATATCGATGGCCTGGAGACTAACCGGATCAATCAGCTGGTGGTTCGCCCTACCCTGCAAACAACCCTGGATGACGATATCTTTGCCTTCGGTGACTGCGCGGCATGCCCGCAGCCGGGTAGCGATCGCAACGTACCGCCACGGGCCCAGGCGGCTCACCAGCAGGCATCGATGCTGGCCAAGTCGTTGAAGGCGCGCCTGGAGGGCAAGCCCTTGCCGACCTACGCCTACCGTGATTATGGCTCGCTGGTATCGCTGTCGCGCTTCTCGGCGGTGGGTAACTTGATGGGCAATTTGACCGGCAGCGTAATGCTTGAAGGGTGGTTGGCGCGGATGTTCTATGTGTCGCTGTATCGCATGCACCAGATGGCGCTGTATGGCACCTTCCGCACCTTGATGCTGATGTTGGGGAGCCGCATTGGCCGTGGCACCGAGCCACGCCTGAAACTGCACTGATACCTGCCTGTGGGCGCCGGTCTTGCTGGCGATGGGGCTGCTGCGTGCAGCCCTATTTGATGACTCGATAGGTGCTCTGCACAAAGCCGTTCTCGAAGGTGGTGCTGCGCATGTGCTGCAGCGCCACATCTTTGCTCAGTGCTCCAAACAGCGGAATGCCGCTGCCAAGCAATACGGGGATGCGGGTGATGGTCAGTTCATCTACCCGCCCCTCACGCAAAAAGCTCTGCACAACCTGACCACCATCGAGGTACAGGCTTTTCGCGCCAGTGTCGCGCAGGTGATCTATCAGGTCGGCAATCGGTCCTGGATGAACTTCAATCCCTTGCGCCGCCCCCAGGGTGCTGCTCAGCACCACGACTCGCTTGTGCGGATACGGCCATTCGCCAAAGGTGAGGACTTTCTCATAGGTGTTACGGCCCATCACCAGGGTATCGACCGACGCCATGTAAGCGGCATAGCCATGGTCGTCGCTGGAGGTGGTGGCGACCATTAGCCAGTCCAGTTCACCGCTCTCGCGGGCAATGAAGCCATCGAGGCTGGTGGCAATGTAAACGGATGCCTTGAGGGTCATAGCGCAGCTCCCTGCAAAAGCGAAATAGTAGCAGGCAATTATTCAGGGCTGCAGAAACGAAAAAAGGGCACCTTTTTCAAGGTGCCCTTTTCTCTGAATATGGTCGGGGTAAGGGGATTCGAACTCCTGACATCCTGCTCCCAAAGCAGGCGCGCTACCGGACTGCGCTATACCCCGGTAAAAAAAAAGCACCGATTAAGGCGCCTTTTTTACGGCTGGACGCTAATGGCGTTCCAACCTTTTAAGATCCAAACCCAGCGAACCGGATTCGAAAATGGTGGGTCGTGTAGGATTCGAACCTACGACCAATTGGTTAAAAGCCAACTGCTCTACCAACTGAGCTAACGACCCAAAAATGGTCGGGGTAAGGGGATTCGAACTCCTGACATCCTGCTCCCAAAGCAGGCGCGCTACCGGACTGCGCTATACCCCGGTTTGAAATTTGGCTCCGCGACCAGGACTCGAACCTGGGACCCAATGATTAACAGTCATTTGCTCTACCGACTGAGCTATCGCGGAACTACAACTTCAAGTACTGCAATTTCGAAAACTGTATCACTACCGCTTCGAACTCTTCGACCTTGTGCATCGCTGCGTTCATGTCTCTGAGGCGCGCTATTCTACAACTTTCAAAACCCTTGTCAACCCTTAATTTGCATTCAACTTACTGATTTGCAACTTTTTTTCAGATTCCCAATTTTGCCGGAAACCTGCGGGGTGACATACAGCGGGGCGCACTTTACAAGCAGTTGAGAAAAAATGCAAAGAAAAAAAAGGCCTCGAAATCGAGGCCTTAACTTAACCCACCGAAAAATCAGGCAAAGACGATTTCTTCGCCCTCTACCTTGGCGGTGATTCCGGTGCCAGGCAGGAACTTGCCAGCCAGGATCAACTGCGCCAACGGGTTTTCGATCCAACGCTGGATGGCGCGTTTCAGAGGCCGTGCGCCGTAGACCGGGTCGTAACCGACAGCGATCAGTTTATCCAACGCTTCGTCGCTCAGCTCAAGGCTCAGGTCGCGCTCAGCCAGACGGCTGCGCAGACGGCCCAGCTGGATCTGAGTGATGCCAGCGATCTGATCTCGGCCCAGAGGCTCGAACACCACCACTTCGTCGATCCGGTTGATGAACTCGGGGCGGAAGTGTGAACCCACCGCATCCATCACTGCAGCCCGTTGCGCTTCGCGATCCCCTACCAGCTCCTGGATTTGCGACGAGCCCAGGTTGGAGGTCATCACGATCACGGTATTACGGAAATCTACCGTGCGACCGTGGCTGTCAGTCAGGCGTCCATCTTCAAGCACCTGCAGCAACACGTTGAACACATCCGGATGCGCCTTCTCGACTTCGTCGAGCAGCACAACGGCATAAGGCTTGCGCCGTACCGCTTCGGTCAGGTAACCACCTTCCTCGTAGCCGACGTAGCCTGGTGGAGCACCGATCAGGCGAGCCACGGAATGTTTCTCCATGAACTCGGACATGTCGATACGCACCATTGCCTCTTCAGTGTCGAACAGAAACTCGGCCAGCGCCTTGCACAGCTCGGTCTTACCTACCCCGGTTGGGCCGAGGAAGAGGAACGAGCCACTTGGCCGGTTCGGGTCGGACAACCCGGCACGCGAACGCCGTACCGCGTTGGAAACCGCAACCACGGCTTCTTCCTGCCCGATCACCCGTTCGTGCAACAGGCTTTCCATTTTCAGCAATTTATCCCGCTCGCCTTCAAGCATCTTGGACACAGGGATACCGGTCCACTTGGAGACGACTTCGGCAATTTCTTCTTCAGTTACCTTGTTACGCAGCAACTGGTTCTCGGCCTTGCCATGCTGGTCGACCATCTGCAGGCTGCGCTCCAGATCCGGGATAACCCCGTACTGCAGCTCGGCCATGCGGCTGAGGTCGCCTTTGCGTCGAGCGGTTTCCAGCTCTTGGCGTGACTGTTCGATTTTTTGCTGGATCTGCGCAGAGCCTTGCACTTCGGCTTTTTCCGAAGTCCAGATTTCTTCCAGATCGGCGTACTCACGTTCCAGACGGGCAATCTCTTCAGTCAGTTTTTCCAGACGTTTGAGCGCGGCCTCGTCTTCTTCTTTCTTCAGTGCCTGAGATTCAACCTTCAGTTGAATCAAACGGCGCTCCAGGCGATCGAGCACTTCAGGCTTGGAGTCGATCTCCATACGAATGCGGCTGGCCGCTTCGTCTACCAGGTCGATAGCCTTGTCCGGCAATTGCCGGTCGGTGATGTAACGATGGCTGAGCTTGGCTGCGGCAATGATTGCACCGTCGGTGATCGCCACCTTGTGGTGAACCTCGTAACGCTCCTTGAGGCCACGCAGAATGGCGATGGTGTCTTCCTCGCTCGGCTCCTCGACCAGTACTTTCTGGAAGCGCCGCTCAAGTGCTGCGTCTTTTTCGATGTACTGGCGGTACTCGTTCAAGGTTGTAGCACCGACGCAGTGCAGCTCACCCCGCGCCAGGGCGGGTTTGAGCATGTTGCCAGCGTCCATGGAGCCTTCGCCTTTACCGGCGCCGACCATGGTATGCAGCTCGTCGATGAACAGAATGATCTGCCCTTCCTGTTTGGACAGTTCATTGAGCAACCCTTTGAGGCGCTCTTCGAACTCACCGCGGAACTTGGCACCTGCAATCAACGCACCCATATCCAGCGAGAGCAGACGCTTGCCTTTAAGGCCGTCCGGCACTTCGCCATTAATGATGCGCTGGGCCAGGCCCTCGGCGATCGCGGTTTTACCCACACCAGGCTCACCGATCAGCACCGGGTTGTTTTTGGTACGACGCTGCAACACCTGTATGGTGCGGCGAATTTCGTCATCACGGCCGATCACAGGATCGAGCTTGCCGTCTTCGGCGCGCTTGGTCAGGTCGACGGTGTACTTGTCCAGGGCCTGACGCGACTCTTCAGCGTTCGGGTCGTTGACTGCCTCACCGCCACGCAGGTTGCTGATGGCATTTTCCAGGGCTTTTTTGGTTACGCCCTGGCTCAGCAGCAATTTGCCGAGCTTGCTGTTCTCGTCCATGGCGGCGAGCAGCACCAGTTCACTGGAAATGAACTGGTCGCCCTTCTGCTGGGCCAGGCGGTCAGCCTGGTTGAGCAGGCGCGCCAGGTCCTGCGACATGTTCACGTCGCCGGTAGGGTTCTGGATTTTTGGCAGTTGGTCGAGTTCGTTGCTCAATGCCTTGCGCAGGCCATTGACGTCAAAGCCCACCTGCATCAGCAACGGCTTGATCGAACCTCCTTGCTGATCGATCAACGCTTGCAGCAGGTGCGCAGGTTCGATGGCAGGATGGTCCATACCAACAGCCAGGGATTGGGAATCAGATAACGCCAGTTGTAGCTTGCTGGTCAAACGGTCTATTCGCATAAGTTACCTTCCTTTTTGGGCAGGCCGGAGCGATGGACACACCTGATGAAGATAAACCTGCCAGAGATACCCCATTAGATAAGGATGATTCTGGAGGATTCAAGCTTAGCGGGGTTGATTCAGGTCAGCGTGGAGCGAGCCAGATCAAAGAGGCAAAGCGACCGCCTTGGGGGGTTCGCCGGTAAGAATAGAAGCGCTGATCGCTGACGGTGCAGTAACCCCCGCCATACACTGCTGTTACACCACGGACAGCCAAACGCAGGCGAGCCAGCATGTAGATATCGGCCATCAGTTTATCCGCACTTGCGCCGGGCACGAAGGCCTGGGCAGTTTCCGGATGAACGGTCGTGAAGGCATCGCGCACTTCCAGACCTACTTCAAAGGCTTGCGGGCCAATAGCTGGGCCCAGCCACACCAGCACCTCTTCTGGAGGCAACGCCAGGCGATCGAGCGTGGCCTCGATGACGCCATTGGCCAGGCCACGCCAGCCCGCATGAGCAGCGGCTACCCGGGTACCGGCGCGATCACAGAACAGCAATGGCAAGCAATCGGCGGTCATCACCGTGCAGGCAACGCCTGGAGTGGCGGTCCAGCTGGCATCGGCCTCGGCAATTATGCTCGGGTCGGCATCAGCCACCACTACGCCATGCACCTGCTTGAGCCAGGCAGGCTGGATACCGAATTCGGCGGTAAGGCGCCGACGGTTCTCGGCGACCGCGTCGGGCGCATCGCCCACATGGTCGCCAAGGTTGAAGCTTTCGTATGGGGGCAGGCTAACACCCCCTGCCCGCGTAGTGACGCACGCGCGAACCCCGGCTGGCGCAGGCCAGTTGGGGATCAGCAGTTCGCGCGCCAGCTCACTCATCCGACGAACGCATCGCGGTCTTGCTTGAGCAGCGACAGCAGCCAGACGAAATCGTCTGGAAGCGGCGACTCCCACCCCATGCGCTCACCTGTTGCCGGGTGATCCAGCTCCAGGAAACGTGCATGCAGGGCCTGACGCGGGAACGTCTTGAGCGCCTCGACCATGGTGACGCTGGCCGCGGGTGGAATGCGGAAGCGTCCGCCGTAGACCGGATCGCCGACCAACGGAAAGTTCACGTGAGCCATGTGCACGCGGATCTGGTGGGTACGTCCGGTTTCCAGCTTTACCCGTACATGGGTATGGGAACGGAAGCGGTCCAGTACACGGTAATGGCTGACGGCCGGCTTGCCGCCTTCGGTCACGGCCATGCGCTGACGCTGGCCTCCATGACGACCGATAGGTGCGTTGATCTTGCCACCTGCAGTGACTACACCAATTACGATGCATTCATAGATGCGGCTGACGCTGCGACTTTGCAACTGAGTAACCAGTTGTGTCTGCGCCTGAATGGTCTTGGCCACCACCATCAGACCCGTGGTGTCTTTGTCCAGACGGTGAACAATGCCTGCACGCGGGACGTTGATGATATCCGGTACGTGGTGCAGCAAGGCATTGAGCAAGGTGCCATCGGCGTGGCCAGCAGCCGGGTGAACCACCAGCCCTGCGGGCTTGTTGATTACCAGGATGTGTTCGTCTTCATAGACGATATCCAGCTCGATATCCTGGGCCACCCACTCACCCTGGGCTTCTTGCTCGGCCTCGAGAGCCAGCATCGCGCCGCCATGGACGATATCGCGTGGACGCAGGACGGCGCCATCAACCGTCAGGCGCCCCTCCTTGATCCAGGTGGATAGGCGCGAGCGCGAGTGCTCAGCGAACAATTGGGCGGCGACTTGGTCGAGGCGTTGCCCGCCCAATTCGGACGGCACCTCTGCGCTAAGTTGAATGATCTCGGACATGCTCGAATCAGCGGGCGGCACAGCCTTTGGTTTCGACTGCGCGCTTGTGGTTAAATACGACGTCTTTTGCCCCGGGTGTTGCATCGGGGTGCTCATCATAACAGGACGGCCACGCCCAAGACAGCGGCCGTCATAGGGACGCAAGCCGCCATGCAAGTGAAACACCTGCTGCTGATCGCCATCCTCGGACTGACCGCTGCTTGTTCTTCGAAGGAAGTCGTCGACGAAAACCTGAGCGAAGCCGAGCTGTACCAGCAGGCGCAGGCCGATCTGGACAACCACAGCTATACCAGCGCCACCAGCAAGCTCAAGGCTCTGGAATCGCGCTATCCGTTCGGTCGCTATGCCGACCAGGCCCAGCTCGAGCTGATCTACGCGAACTACAAGAACGCCGAGCCCGAAGCTGCCAAGTCAGCCGCCGAGCGTTTTATTCGCTTGCACCCACAGCATCCGAACGTCGACTACGCCTACTACCTCAAGGGCCTCACCTCCTTTGACCAGGACCGTGGCCTGCTGGCGCGCTTCCTGCCGCTGGACATGACCAAGCGTGACCCGGGTGCTGCCCGCGACTCCTACAACGAGTTCGCCCAGCTCACCAGCCGCTTCCCCAACAGCCGTTACTCGCCAGACGCCAAGCAGCGCATGATCTACCTGCGCAACCTGTTGGCGGCTTACGAAATCCACGTCGCCGACTACTACCTGAGCCGCCAGGCTTATGTAGCTGCCGCCAACCGTGGTCGTTATGTAGTCGAGAACTTCCAGGAAACCCCATCGGTCGGTGACGGCCTGGCGGTGATGACCGAAGCCTATATGCGTCTGCACCTGGACGAGTTGGCCGCCACCAGCCTGGAAACCCTCAAGCTCAACTACCCGGATCACCCAAGCCTGGTGGACGGTCAGTTCGAGCCCAAGCAGGATGAAGCCGACAACCGCTCCTGGCTGTCCAAGGCCACGCTGGGCCTGATCGAAAGCGAAACGCCGCTGCCACCGGGTGAAACCCGCGCAAACCAGGACGTTATCCGCCAGTACGAAGACGCCAAGGAAGCGATTCCAGCCGACCTGCTGCCAAAAGACGGCGACGCCGTGCAGGAAGAAGAACACGAAGCGGAAGGCAATAACGACGACCGCTCCTGGTTCAGCTACATGACCTTCGGCGTGTTTGACTGATCAATCACGCAACAGATAAAGGGTGGCTCAGGCCTCCCTTTTTTTATGCCTGAGCCCTAGAATTGAAGCTCTTCATTGATAAAGCTGAACACCATGGTTCGCCTACTTTTTTGGATTGCCCTGATTGCCGCCGCTTTCTGGCTGTGGCGCAAGTTCAAGGCCAGCACTGCTGCCAGGCCTGACAACAGTCTTGAAGACCCGCTGAAAATGGTGCGCTGCGCCCATTGTGGCGTGCACCTGCCCAGCGATCGTGCCTTGCACCGGGGCTCGCAGTGGTATTGCAGCCCGGCGCATCTGGAGCAAGGGCCGGGCGCGCAACGTTAAACCTACAGCACCTGCGGTCGATCGCGGAGCAAGGCCCGCGCCTACCGAACGTTTATACCAATCGACCTACTGGCGCATAAGGCCGTGGATCGATGATCGGTTCGCGGCCCAGCAGCAGGTCGGCAAACAGTTGGCACGATGCTGGCGCCAACACCAAGCCATTGCGGTAGTGCCCGCAGTTCAACCACAGACCTTCCCAGCCCGGTACTTCACCGATGTAAGGAATACCTTCGGGTGATCCTGGACGCAATCCCGCCCAATGACCAACCGGAGTAGCCTCGGCCAACGCTGGAAGCAATTCGATAGCTGATGCCTTCAGGCTTTCCAGCGCTTCGGCGGTTGGGGTCTTGTCGTAGCCGACGTGCTCCAGGGTGCTGCCCACCAGAATGTGCCCATCGCGGCGCGGAATCGCGTAGCGGCCCTTGGCCAGGACCATGCTGGGCAGAAAATCTTCGGCGCACTTGAACAGAATCATCTGCCCTTTGACCGGCTCCACTGGCAGTTCAAGGCCCAACGGCCGCAACAGGTCACCACTCCACGCGCCAGCCGTCAGCACCACGCGATCACCGGCAACTGCACCGTCGGCGGTTTGCACGCCGGTAATTTTTTCGCCTTCGCGGATAAAGCCAGTGATTTCACAGTGCTCGCGCAGGGTTACGTTTGGCAGTGCCTGCAGCGCCGCTTTCAGCGATTTGACCAGACGCGGGTTACGCACATTGGCAACGCCCGCCATATAGATCGCCCGCTCAAAGCCCGCACCCAGTACCGGCACCGCGTCATAGGCTGCCGAAATATCCACAGCACTCAGGGGCCGCCCTTCACGCTCAGCCCAAGCCAACGCCTCGGCCTCGTCGTCCAGGTCCAGCCAGTACAGCCCAGTGGTGTGCACCTCAGGATCGACACCGGTGTTGGCGAACAGACGCTCTCCCAGCTGTGGATAAAAATCCTGCGACCAGTGCGCCAGTGCGGTTACAGCCGGACTGTAGCGCCAGGGGTAGAGCGGCGAAACGATGCCGCCACCGGCCCAGGACGACTCCTGCCCCAGTTCACCGCGATCACACAACACCACCTGTTCGACCTCTGCCGCCAGATTGAACGCCGTCAACAGGCCGATCACTCCGCCACCGACTATCACTACTTGCTTGGTCATCTATCGATCCAATTTCTGAAGTAAATCGCGAAAGGCTTCAGCCTCCCCAGCACCCGCCGTCAGTATTTTCGGCGCCTTGGGGATTGCCCCGCCTACCTGCCTGGTCAAGTTCATAGTCACCACACCGATCAGCCCTCATCAAGCCGCCGGGAAGGCGACGTGCCGAAAGGGTGAACGACTCCTTGTCGCGCATGACATGCAAACTGTAGTGAGCGGTGCCGCTCGCCAGTGAGGCCTGAAGGTCTTCGACGTCGCTGTACTGTCCTGCACGTGAATAGTGCAGCTCCAGGCGCTGCGCGCTCTCGATCAGCAGGCTGACGATTTCCGTGCGTGCGGATTTTTTCACCAGATCGGAGTAACCGGGGTAGGCAATGCTCGCAAGAATGCCGACCACAGCGATGACAATCAACAGTTCGATCAGACTCAATGCGTGCTGTTGCTTCATTTACCTGCTCCTCAATAGACCTGGCGCCAGAAGATGCGCCGCCCTGGCTGCGGTGCTGGGCCGACAGGTTGCGCAATCACACTCTCCATCACGCCGCGCACCGTGCCGAGGCGACTCACCGCGGTTACTCGATACAGGTTTGCCTCCAACCCTTGTGGCATCTGCCTGACCTTGGTACTTCGTCCCAGTGACTGGATCAGATAGAAACCACCAGTCGCCGCCTGCCAGCTCAACCCTGAACTCTCACCCTGCCCCGCATAAACCCCGCTCGAGGTGACGTTGCCAGCTTCGGGAGGTGGCAAGCAGAACGCGCACAGTGGCCATGCCTGTGTATGTAGCCTGGTCTCCCCCGACTGCAGCACCTGATGGCTCTGCTCGAAGACCTGCAAGGTGCTCAGCAAATTGCGCGACATGCGCGCCTGCTGGATCGCACTGCCCATCGCCGACAACCCAAGCAGAGCCAACAACAGCATCAGCGTCAGGCTGAGCAACAGGACGAGGCCGCGCTGCCTGGATTTCATTGCAGGCCTACCGGGTTACCCAAGGCGACGCTCATGCCATAGGTTTGCGGCCTGACGCGTTGCTGTGGGTCGGTCAAGGTCAAGCTCAGACGCACGCCTGAGATTCCCAGGGTGCTGGTTCTGAGCAGTTCAAGCTGCAACTCACTGACACCCTCGACCAGCACGCCGTTGCTCGCGGCGCTGCGCAGGCGAAGCTGGTCTGCCACCAGGCGGTACTCCTGGCGGCGGATGGGTATCGCAAACTGCCCCTCTGCCGGCTTTTTTGCGCCAGCGAGCACCATCGCATGGGTTACGCAGTCGGTGAGCAGCGTCCAGTCAGGCTCGCCGCTGGTGTATGCGCCTTCGGCGCTTATCAAACTCAGGCGCTGCAAGCGCCCCTGCGCATCACGGCTGATGTGTATCGGCTGTGCAAACGCTTGTGCAGCCAATGGGTCGATAAAATCGACAGCGTCGTAACGCAGGCAACCGAGAGCACCGGCCATGCGAATGCTTTGAGCCAATCGCTGCAAGGCCAGGCGCGCGTCCTCTTGCATTCGCGCAGCCGCCATTTGAGCCTGCCAGGACTGGCTCGCGGCGACGAACAGGCGACTGGCAGCCACTAGCAACAGCATTCCCAGGCTCAGCGCCAGCAACACCTCGAGCATGCTCAAGCCCGACTGCCTTTTCACAACCCCGTTTTCTCGCCAAGCTGCAGGCCCGCTGCCCGGGCCTGTTCCAGCAGTGCGTGCTCACCATACGCCGACTGGGTATTGCGCAAGGCACTTTCAGTGATCTGCAAGGCGCGCAGTTGCAACTCGGCTGCCGTAAACAAGCCCATCCCGAGCACTACGATTGCCAGTAATACTTCAATCAGCGTCATTCCTTGTTGCTGCCAGCCATCCATGGCCAACCTCCCGAGATTTTTCCACAGTCCCTTGCCAACCCGACTGACTGGACGCCAGCAATGCGAGCCTTGAACCTACAGCGAAGCACTTCCAGGGAGGAATGCACGGTGAGGCAACAGGGCGTAACACTGATACAAATTTTGTTCGCATCGGCCCTGCTGGGGCTGCTTACACAGCTTGGGGTTCCGGCCTACAGCGCGATGAGCGCCGGGCTACAACGGCAGATGGTCGCCACAGACCTGGCCCAAGCCTTGCGCACGGCACGCAGTGAAGCGCTGCTGCGCAATAGCGTGGTGCGCCTGCAAGCGCTGGGGTCAGACTGGAGTCAGGGCTGGAGGATGGTGGTTGAGCACGACAGCCCGCAGTTGCTGCAGCAATGGCATGGCAATGAACGCGTGATTGTTGTTGGCAACCAGCCGGTGGCCCGGCAAGTGAGCTTCAGTGGCCTGGGCGTGCCGTTACTGGACAACGGCGCCTTCCAGGCCGGGACGTTGCATGTGTGCCAACGTCCCGAAGCACTGAGTCACTATCAGGTGGTGCTGTCACGCAGCGGAAGAGTCAGCCTGCGTGATGCGCTGAGCGAACAGCCGCTTTGCGCGGCTGCCGGGTCAGATCAATGAACGCACGCGCAATTCCTTGGGCATCGAGAAAGTGATGTTCTCTTCGCGTCCATCCAGCTCTTCGGCACCCGTGGCACCCCAGGCACGCAATTGTTCGATCACGCCGCGCACCAGCACTTCAGGTGCAGAAGCACCGGCAGTGATACCAATTCGTTCGACACCTTCAAACCAGCTTTTTTGCAGGTCTTCGGCGCCGTCGATCAGGTAAGCCGGCGTTGACATGCGCTCGGCAAGCTCACGCAAACGGTTGGAGTTGGAACTGTTGGGGCTGCCCACTACCAACACCACATCGCATTCGTTGGCCAACTGCTTGACCGCATCCTGGCGGTTCTGGGTGGCGTAGCAAATGTCATCCTTGCGCGGGCCGCCGATGTTCGGGAAGCGTGCACGCAGGGCATCGATAACCCGACCGGTGTCATCCATCGACAAGGTGGTCTGGGTAACGAAAGCCAGCTTATCTGGGTCATTGACCTGCAACTGGGCGACATCTTCCTCGTCCTCGACCAGATAGATCGCACCGCCGTTGCTGGCGTCGTATTGGCCCATAGTGCCTTCGACTTCCGGATGGCCTTCGTGGCCAATCAGGATGCATTCGCGACCGTCGCGGCTGTAGCGCGCTACCTCGATATGCACCTTGGTAACCAGTGGACAGGTCGCATCGAAAACCTTCAGGCCGCGCCCTGCTGCTTCCTGGCGCACAGCCTGGGAAACACCGTGGGCACTGAAGATGACAATGACGTCATCCGGCACCTGATCCAGCTCTTCGACGAAGATCGCCCCGCGCGCGCGCAGGTCTTCGACCACGAATTTGTTGTGCACCACTTCGTGACGTACGTAAATCGGCGGGCCGAAAACCTCCAGCGCGCGATTGACGATCTCAATCGCCCGGTCCACGCCCGCGCAGAAACCGCGGGGGTTGGCGAGTTTGATTTGCATGCTCGGCTCCGGGCTCAAAGCGCTGTGACTTCGAGGATTTGCACCTCGAAGTTCAGGGTTTTGCCGGCCAGTGGATGGTTGAAGTCGATGGTCACCTGGGCGTCATCGAACGCCTTGACCACACCTGGCAGCTCAGCATTGGCAGCGTCGTTGAAGATCACCAGCAAACCTTCGGAAAGCTCCATGTCGTTGAATTGCGACCGTGGAATGATCTGTACGTTCTGCGGGTTGGGCTGACCAAAAGCGTTTTCCGGCTGAACGGTAACAGTGCGCTTGTCACCGGCCTTGAAGCCGAAGATTGCCGCTTCAAAGCCCGGCAGCAGGTTGCCGTCGCCAACTTTGAACACAGCCGGCGACTTGTCGAACGTGCTATCGACGGTGTCGCCGTTTTCCAGATGCAGTGCGAAGTGCAATTTGACTTCGGTGTTCTGGCCGATGCGGGTCTCAGTCATGGACGGGTTCTCCGGACTTCTTGCTCTTGAACATATCCAGCGCAAGCATCACCGCACCCACGGTAATGGCGCTGTCGGCCACGTTGAAGGCCGGGAAATAATAACGGTTCTGCCAGTGCACCAGGATGAAATCGACGACATGGCCCAGCACGATACGGTCATACAGGTTGCCCAGCGCGCCACCCAGCACCAGTGCCAGCGCCACGGCCAGCCAGGTCTCGTTGCGCTCCAGGCGCTTGAGCCAGACCACCAGCACTGCACTGACCACCAAGGCGATCAAGGCGAACAGCCAGCGCTGCCAGCCAGAGCTGTCGGCCAGGAAACTGAATGCTGCACCGGTGTTGTAGGCCAGGGTCCAACTGAAGTAGTCAGGAATGACCACGATCTGTTGGTACAAGCTCAGCGCGCCTTCGAAATAGAACTTGCTGGCCTGGTCAATGACCAGGACCAGCAGGCTCAACCATAGCCAGCCTAGGCGCCCGAAGCGCCCGACAGCAGGGTTAGGCATAGTGGCGCACCTCACCCTTGCCGCTGATGTTGTCAGCGCAACGGGCACAGATTTCCGGATGCTCCGGGTTCGCGCCAACGTCGGCGCGGAAGTGCCAGCAACGACCGCACTTGGTGTGCGCAGACTTGACCACTTTCAACTTCAGGCCAGGTACTTCAGTCTCGACCGCATCGGCTGGCGCCTGGACGAATGGCGCAACACTTGCGGCCGAGGTAATCAGCACGAAACGCAGTTCGTCACCCAGTTTGTCCAAGTCGGCGCTCAGGGCATCGTCGGCGAACAAGGTCACTTCGGCTTGCAGGTTGCCACCGATGGCCTTGGCTGAACGCTGGTTCTCCAGCTCTTTGTTGACCGCAGTTTTGGCGGCCATCACGCGTTCCCAGTAGGCGCGACCCAGCTCGAAACCTTCCGGCAGCTCGGTCAGACCCTGGTACCAGGTGTTGAGCATCACCGATTCGTTGCGCTCGCCTGGCAGGTACTGCCACAGTTCGTCAGCGGTGAAAGCCAGGATTGGCGCGATCCAGCGCACCAGCGCTTCGCTGATGTGGTAAAGCGCGGTCTGGCAGGAACGCCGGGCAACACTGTTGGCACCGGTGGTGTACTGACGGTCCTTGATGATGTCCAGGTAGAAGCCACCCAGCTCCTGCACACAGAAGTTGTGGATCTTCGAGTAGACGTTCCAGAAGCGGTATTCGCCATAGTGCTCTTCCAGCTCGCGCTGCAGCAACAGGGTACGGTCGACCGCCCAGCGATCCAGCGCCAGCATGTCTTCGGCCGGCAGCAGGTCACGGGCCGGGTCGAAACCGGACAAGTTGGAGAGCAGGAACCGCGCGGTGTTACGGATACGGCGGTAAGCATCGGCGCTGCGCTGCAGGATCTGCTCGGAAACAGCCATTTCACCGGAGTAGTCGGTAGCCGATACCCACAGGCGCAAAATGTCGGCACCTAGGGTGTCGTTGACCTTCTGCGGCTCGATGGTGTTACCCAACGACTTGGACATTTTGCGACCGTTCTCATCGACGGTGAAGCCGTGAGTCAGCAACTCGCGGTACGGCGCATGGTTGTCGATGGCGCAGCCGGTCAGCAGCGAGGAGTGGAACCAGCCACGGTGCTGGTCGGAACCTTCCAGGTACAGGTCGGCACGCGGGCCGGTGTCGTGACCGATGCTGTGCGAGCCACGCAGTACGTGCCAGTGAGTGGTACCGGAATCGAACCAGACGTCGAGGGTGTCGCTGATTTTGTCGTACTGACCCGCTTCTTCACCCAGCAGCTCGGCGGCGTCCAGCTTGAACCAGGCTTCGATACCCTCTTGTTCGACGCGCTTGGCAACCTCTTCCATCAGCTCGACAGTGCGCGGGTGCAGCTCACCGGTTTGCTTGTTGAGGAAGAACGGAATCGGCACACCCCAGTTACGCTGGCGCGAGATGCACCAGTCTGGACGGTTGGCGATCATCGAATGCAGGCGCGCCTGGCCCCAGGCCGGAACGAACTTGGTTTCTTCAATGGCTTTGACCGCACGCTTGCGCAGGGTGTCGCCATTGTCAGGCTGCTTGTCCATGCCGACGAACCATTGCGCCGTGGCGCGATAGATCAGCGGCGTCTTGTGGCGCCAGCAGTGCATGTAGCTGTGGCTGATGGTTTCGGTGTGCATCAGTGCACCGACTTCCGACAGCTTCTCGACGATGGCCGGGTTGGCCTTCCAGATAAACTGGCCGCCGAAGAAGTCCAGCGACGGCACATAAACGCCGTTGCTTTGCACTGGGGTCAGAATGTCGTCGTTGACCATGCCGTAGCGCTTGCAGGTAACGAAGTCGTCTTCACCGTAAGCAGGAGCCGAGTGAACCACGCCAGTACCGGCACCCAGCTCGACGTAGTCAGCCAGGTAAACCGGCGACAGGCGATCGTAGAACGGGTGGCGGAAATTGATCAGTTCCAGCGCCGAGCCTGGAGCAGTGGCGATTACCGAGCCCTGCACCGCGTAACGCTTGAGGCACGCCTCAACCAGCTCTTCTGCCAGAACCAGCAGTTTGTCGCCGATATCGACCAGGGCGTAGGTGAACTCCGGATGAACGTTCAGCGCCTGGTTGGCTGGAATGGTCCATGGCGTAGTGGTCCAGATCACAATCGCAGCGGGCTTGGCCAGCGAAGCCAGACCGAACGCAGTGGCCAGCTTGGCTTCATCGGCCACCGGGAAGGCGACGTCGATGGTTTGCGATTTCTTGTCGGCGTATTCGACCTCGGCCTCGGCCAGGGCCGAACCGCAATCGAAGCACCAGTTCACGGGCTTGAGGCCCTTGAATACGAAGCCGTGCTTGACCATCTCGGCCAGGGCGCGGATTTCACCGGCCTCGTTGGCAAAGTTCATGGTCTTGTACGGATTGTCCCAGTCACCCAGCACACCCAGACGGATGAACTCGGTCTTCTGTCCTTCGATCTGCTCGGCAGCGTATGCACGGCACAGCTCGCGGGTTTTGTCGGCAGTCAGGTGCTTGCCGTGAGTTACCTCAACCTTGTGCTCGATGGGCAGGCCGTGGCAGTCCCAACCCGGAACATAAGGGGCATCAAAACCGGACAGGGTTTTGGAGCGGACAATCATGTCCTTGAGAATTTTGTTCAGCGCATGACCGATATGAATCTTGCCGTTGGCATAGGGCGGGCCGTCGTGCAGCACGAACTTCGGGCGATCCTTACCAATTTCACGCAGCTTCTGGTACAGGCCAATGCTGTCCCAGCGCTGCAGAATCTGCGGTTCGCGCTGTGGCAGGCCGGCCTTCATCGGGAAGGCTGTGTCCGGAAGGTTTAGCGTGGCTTTATAGTCGGTCATTTCAGGCTCTTCGTTAGCGGTTGAGCGTGCCAATGGGCACGTGCGGCGGCGATATCCGCATCGATCGCCGACTTCAGCGCCTCCAGGGAGGCGAAACGCTGCTCGTCGCGCAGCTTGTGGTGGAATTCCACCGTCAGGCGCCGGCCATAAAGATCGCCGGCATAATCCAGGAGATGCACTTCCAGGTGGGCACGGCCATCACCTGAAACGGTTGGCCGCACGCCGATGTTGGCGACGCCGGGCCAAGCCTTGCCATCGAGTTCGACACTGACCAGGTAGACACCGGTCAGCGGTACGCGATGACGCTTGAGCTGTATGTTGGCGGTCGGCGTGCCCAGTTGGCGCGCCAGCTTTTGTCCATGCAACACCGTACCGGTAATGCGGTATGGACGCCCGAGCAGTCGTTCAGCCAGAGGAAAATCGGCCTTGGCCAGTGCGTCACGCACCTGCGTGCTGCTCACCCGCATGCCATCGAGTTCGACGGTTTGCGCCGCTTCAACGGTGAAGCCCTGACTCAAGCCCGCCTGTTGGAGAAACTCGAAGTCTCCGACGCGGTCGCAACCGAAGCGGAAATCGTCACCCACTTCCAGGTGCTTGACGCCCAGGCCGTCGACCAGAATGGTATCGACGAACTCGGCGGCGCTGAGTTTGCTCAAACGCTGGTTGAAAGCCAGGCACAACACCCGGTCCACGCCTTCAGCGGCCAGTAGCGCGACCTTGTCACGCAGGCGGGCCAAGCGGGCCGGCGCGGTGTCCGGGGCAAAGTACTCGCGCGGCTGCGGCTCGAAAATCACCACGCAGCTGGGTACACCCAGCTCTACCGCACGCTCACGCAGGCGCGCCAGGATTGCCTGGTGGCCACGGTGAACACCGTCGAAGTTGCCAATAGTGGCGACACAGCCCCGGTGCAGGGGGCGCAGGTTTTGAAGGCCTCGAACCAGCTGCATAACGCGCTTCTTGCTCATAAAGTGGTCGATTATAACCACACCCGGGCGCTGGTGACAGGCAGCAGCGTAACCCCGAAGCATGGAATAGAAAAAACCGACGTCTGGCCGTGTTCTCGGCTCAATGCAGTGCCTTGCGTGCAAAGTCACGCGGGCGGAAACCGAACACGAACAAACTGCCGAAATACGTCATCACACCCGCCAGAATCAGCACGCCCAGGCGCAAAAAGCGCTCCAGCATCTGCCCTTCTGCCCAGGCCGGCATGTAATGCATCCCCACCAGCAGGACTGCCGACATCAACAGCACTGCCAGTACCAGCTTGGCCAGGAACTTGGCCCAGCCTGGTTGCGGCTCGAACAGATTCTGTTGACGCAATTTCCAGTACAACAGACCGGCGTTCAGGCAGGCGCCAAGGCTGATGGCCAAGGCCAGGCCAGCGTGCTGCAGGTGCGTAATGAACGCCAGGTTGAACAGTTGGGTGCAGACCAAGGTGAATATCGCGATCTTAACCGGGGTACGAATGTTCTGCTGGGCATAAAAGCCGGGAGCCAGCACCTTCACCAGAATGATCGCCAGCAAACCGACCGAGTATGCGATCAGCGCACGCTGGGTCATGGCTGCGTCGAAGGCGGAGAACTTGCCGTACTGGAACAGCGCAACGGTCAATGGCTCGGCCAGAATCGCCATCGCCAGGGTACACGGAAGCACCAATAGGAAACACAGGCGCAGGCCCCAGTCGAGGATTCGTGAATACTCGTGGCGATCACGGTTGGCGTAGGTCTTGGCCAGGGTTGGCAGCAGGATGGTACCCAGAGCCACGCCCAGCACCCCTGAAGGCAGTTCCATCAGACGGTCGGCGTAATACATCCACGAAACCGAGCCTGCCACCAGGAACGAGGCGAAGATGGTATTGATGATCAACGAGATCTGGCTGACCGATACCCCGAGGATTGCCGGAAGCATCTGCTTGAGTACCCGCCATACCCCCGAGTCACGCAAGTTCAGGCGTGGCAGCACCAGCATGCCGATCTTCTTGAGGTGAGGCAGTTGGTACAACAGTTGTGCCAGGCCACCCGCCAGTACCCCCCAGGCCAGCGCCATGATCGGCGGGTCGAAGTACGGAGTGAGGAACAGGGTGAAGGCGATCATCGCCACGTTCAGCAGGGTTGGCACAAAAGCTGGTACCGAGAAACGGTTCCAGGTATTGAGAATGGCCCCGGCCAGCGAAGAAAGCGAGATCAGCAGTATATAAGGGAAGGTGACGCGCAGAAGGTCGGTGGTCAGTTGGTATTTGTCACCGTCGTCGACAAAGCCAGGTGCCGTGACCCATACCACCCAAGGCGCCGCCAGAATGCCCAGCGCGGTGACCAGGGCCAGCACCAGGGTCAGCAGGCCGCTGACATAGGCAATGAAGGTTCGCGTCGCCTCCTCGCCCTGCTGAGTCTTGTACTCGGCCAGAATTGGCACGAAAGCCTGGGAAAAGGCTCCCTCGGCGAATATTCGTCGCAGCAGGTTGGGCAGTTTGAAGGCGATAAAGAAGGCGTCGGTAGCGACCCCGGCACCGAACACTCGCGCCAGGATGGTATCGCGCACAAAGCCCAGCACCCGCGAAATCATGGTGATGGAGCTGACGGCGGCCAAGGATTTCAGAAGATTCATTGAAAGTTTTTTACGCCTAAAGATAAAGGGCTGTGCCGCAACGCGCGCAGTTGTGCGATACTCCGCGCCGCAACGCAAGCAGAGCAAAAGCTCCCGAGTTTACAGGTCGTACCGCAGAAGGGAATCTCTCCCTTGTTCGGAACAACCACTCAGCGGATCCATGCAAGTGCCCTTGACAACCGATCAACTCATCGGCATGATTCGCGGCCTATTTTGTTTGCTATTTACCAAGTCTTTCGAGGAGCTCGACGGTGGCCAACTCACCTTCCGCCAAAAAACGTGCAAAACAGGCTGAGAAGCGTCGCAGCCACAACGCCAGCCTGCGTTCCATGGTTCGTACCTACATCAAGAATGTGGTTAAAGCCATTGACGCAAAAGACGCCGAAAAAGCGCAAGCTGCTTACATCCTGGCTGTTCCAGTTATCGACCGTATGGCCGATAAAGGTATCATCCACAAGAACAAGGCTGCTCGCCATAAAGGCCGTCTGAATGGCCACATCAAGGCACTGAAGCTCGCTGCAGCTGCCTAAGCGACACGCTTGTTAAAAAACCGACCTTAGGGTCGGTTTTTTGTTGCCTGCGATTTGGTGTTTTCTGTTGGAGCATTAGCAACGCCCCTCCCGAACCTTCGCCAACCGCTTGCGCAGTGATAATCCTGCGCAAGCGGGGCTAACCATTGGCTACTACTTACCGATCTGAATCTTTGGCGCCCACTGCAGCCATTCCTCTTCAGACTTATCAAACAAGGCGAACGTCTGCTGCGGCCTGGCCGGATTGCCCATCTTTTCTCCATCCGGCGTGGCGAAGGCTATGCCACCCTCGATAAGCGTCTCCAGAGACTCTGTACGCACCGTAGCGCCCTTAAACAAACCAACCTCGAAGCCGAACCCACTGCTGTTCCAGAATCGGCTTCCGCTTCTTACCAACGCGGCGTAGCGCGGCTCGATAAGAATGTGGATCAACACTCGATCCGCAGTTTGGCCCAGCTCGAAACCAGTGACCTTACCTACCGGGATCTCACGATAGGTAACCGGCACCCCTGGCTTGATCGAACCCCGCCGTGGTGCACTGAGCACCAATGCCAAGCCTGCTTCACGCGCTGAGAAGTCCGGAGCCTGGGGTAGCGCATTGAACGTGGTCTGCGGCCCCAAGCTCTTCGCTGCAGGCTGCACTTCCAGGTACTGCCCCGTCACCAGGGTTTCCAGGTTTGCAGTCTTGACGATGCCCAGAGCAGGTTTGACCACCCAAAATTGCGTACCTTCACGAGCGATGCGCTCAGGCACTTCGGTAATGCGCGCCTTGAGCAGGACAGCCTGCAGGTCACGGGTCAGATCAACCTGCTCGACCTTGCCAACATCCAACCCCTTGAAGCGAATCGGCGTGCCTACCTTGAGGCCATCTGCACGCTCCACGCGAATAGTCACGGTGGTGCCACTGCGGTTGGCGGCCTCCTGGTCCGGATGCAGGCGGAAACTTGGGATACGACGCTTGAGTGGCACGTCAGGCGTTGGCGTATCGAACGCAATACCTCCCCCCATCAGACTCTGCAGCGACTCGCTCTTGATCTGCACGCCCGACAGGCCACCGGTAAGGGTGATACCGCTGGCGTTCCAGAAACGCGTCGAACCGTTGACCAGATTGGCGTACTCCTTCTCTATATGCACACCGATCAACAGGCGTTTGCTCTTTTTAGAGAACTGGTAGCTCTGCACCGAGCCAACCTTGACCTGACGGTATAGCACCGGACTACCCACCTCCAGCGAACCCAGGTTGTCACTGAACAACACCAGATGCAGACCCGGCGCTTTCAAATCGAGCGGCGGTGCTTTGGCCCGCGCTTCAAACTCGCGCTGCGGAGAGGCACCCTTCTCACCCGGGCGGATGGCAATGTAGTTACCTTTTACCAGTGCCTCCAGCCCCGTGATGCCCGCCAGGGAAATCGAGGGCTTGACCACCCAGAACTGGGTTCCGTCGACCAGATAGTCTTCGGCCAATGGATCCAGGGTCAGCTCAGCCATTGCACTGGTAAGATCGGCATCGACTTTCAGGGTTTTCAGCGAACCCACCTGAATGCCCTTATACATCACCGGGGTACGACCAGCCTGCAGTCCTTCGAAATCGGCCAGTTTGACCTTGATGCGGATACCCGCCTGTGCGGCATCGAAATCTTCGAACAGGCGGAACGGCAGATTCGGGTCGGTTGCCGGGCTGTCTTTACGGTGTTCAGGCGTCGCGAATGCAATTCCGCCGGCAACGATACTGGCCAGTGACTCACTGCGTACTTTCACCCCGGACAAATTAGCATCGATACTGATGCCGCTGGCGTTCCAGAAGCGCGTGTGTTTGCGCACCAGATCGGCATAGGCCGGCTCGATGAAGACCTTGATCTCCACCGTGCCCTGGTCATCGGCCAACCGGTAGCTTTTAACTTTACCGACCTGAATCTGCTTGTAGAACACCGGGCTATCGCGATTGAGCGAACCCAGTCGATCAGCCTTGAGGGTCAGGTGCAGGCCTGGCTCGCTATCCGAGAGCGGCGGCGCTTCATCCAACGCCTTGAAGCGCTTGCTCGGCTCCCCCTTTCCTGGACTGATTGCGATGTAGTTGCCCGACACCAGCGTCTCAAGTCCAGTGATACCCGCTAGGCTGACGCTTGGCTTGACCAGCCAGAAGCGTGTACCGCTGTTCAGGTGCGACTCGGCTTCCTTGTTCATTTCAATGGTGGCTACTACACCGGTATTGCTGCCCTCGGCATCCAGTACCAGCTCTTTGACCTTACCCACCGACATGCCCTTGAAGACAACTTCAGTCTTGTTGGCAACAATACCCTCGCCACTTTCGAAGCGAACCTGAATGCTCACCCCCGCATCGCGGTATGCCTGCCATCCAAGCCAACCGCCAATTACCAAGGCAATCAGGGGCAGTATCCATATAGCCGACCAGTTTGAAGCTGGGCGGGTTTTAGCCGTAGGCAAATCACTCATGGTCGTCATCCGACTCCGTGTTATCCCAAATCAGTCGGGGATCGAAAGTTACTGCAGCGAGCATCGTCAGGATCACCACACTGGCGAAGGCGACGGCGCCCAGATTAGCTTCGATACTGGCGATCCTGCCGAAATTCACCACCGCCACCAGAATGGCGATCACGAAGATGTCCAGCATCGACCAGCGTCCGATAAATTCAATGAAGCGATACATCAATATTCGCTGCCGCGCCGACAACGGCTGCTTACGCTGCACCGAATAAAGCAGCAGGCCAATACCCACCAATTTGAAGGTGGGCACCAGAATGCTGGCAATGAACACCACCGCCGCAATCGGCAACATGCCGAACTTAATCAGCGTAATGACACCCGACATGATGGTGTCCGGCTCGCCCTGCCCTAACGTGTTGACCGTCATGATCGGCAGTATGTTGGCCGGAACGTAGAGAATGGCCGAGGTAAGCAGCAACGCCCATGTACGGGTCAGGCTATTGGGCCTACGCGCATGCACAATTGCACCGCAGCGGGTGCAGGTTTGCGAATTACTGTCTGGCTCCTGACGATTAAGCTCGTGGCATTCACCACAAATTAAAATGCCGGCATCAATCGCACGCATGCAGATCTTCCCCCGATAACGCACTCCAGATCTGGTGAGGCGACATCACTACCTCCAACCACACCTGGATCAATAACAGACTGATAAAACAGGCAAGCCCAAGGCCGAGGCTAAGCTCTGCCAGGTCGACCAACTTGACCATCGCAACCAGCACGCCCATGAAGTACACCTCGAGCATGCCCCAATCACGCATGTGGTGATAAATCCGGTACAGCAACAAGCCATAACTGCGTCCGACGTTGAGGCGAATGCTCAATAACACCGCAAGTTGACATAGCAACTTGAGTAACGGGATGGCCATGCTGCAAAGAAACACAACGACCGCCACTTCGGGCATCCCGGTGTTGAACAGCCCCACCACGCCACTCCAGACCGTGTCGTCGGCACTCTGACCCAGTAGATGGAGTTGCATGATAGGTAGGAAATTCGCCGGTATATAGAGCAGCAACGCGGCGAGAACCAATGCCAGGCTACGCTGGACAACATTATGGCGATGAGCGAAAAGCTCGTAGCCGCAGCGCGGACAATGTGCTTTTTCATCCAGCTTTAGCGCAGGCTTGCGCATAAGCAGGTCACACTCGTGACACGCCACCAGTTGATCCAGAGGAAGGTCAACAAGTTGATGGGAATCGACAGGGTCAGACATAGTGAACTTCTGAGTCAACACAAGGCCGGTATTCTAACCGATACACGGTGCTGGGTTCGCGTGGTGAAATCAGCTAGGCGGCAGTCTTGTGGTTTACAAAGTGCAGGAATGAACTTGCCCGCCCTCGCGGGGTGTCGGGGCGAGGGTATTGCAGGGCACGCCCGCCGCCACAGTGGCGGGACTTTCGATCGCGGAAAAGACAAAACCCCTACCTGCATGCGCAGATAGGGGTTTCGGAATTTAATCTTGACGATGACCTACTCTCACATGGGGAAACCCCACACTACCATCGGCGATGCATCGTTTCACTACTGAGTTCGGGATGGGATCAGGTGGTTCCAATGCTCTATGGTCGTCAAGAAATTCTGTTGCCAGAAGGTCTTGTTCAGACACTCCAGCGAATCGGGTATGTGATGCTTGTGAGCTGCAAACTTTCGGTTCGTTTCGTCTTCACAACACCGCAATCTGGTCGTTCGACGCAAATTGCTTGGGTGTTATATGGTCAAGCCTCACGGGCAATTAGTATTGGTTAGCTCAACGCCTCACAGCGCTTACACACCCAACCTATCAACGTCGTAGTCTTCGACGGCCCTTCAGGGAGCTCAAGGCTCCAGTGAGATCTCATCTTGAGGCAAGTTTCCCGCTTAGATGCTTTCAGCGGTTATCTCTCCCGAACATAGCTACCCGGCAATGCCACTGGCGTGACAACCGGAACACCAGAGGTTCGTCCACTCCGGTCCTCTCGTACTAGGAGCAGCCCCTCTCAAATCTCAAACGTCCACGGCAGATAGGGACCGAACTGTCTCACGACGTTCTAAACCCAGCTCGCGTACCACTTTAAATGGCGAACAGCCATACCCTTGGGACCGGCTTCAGCCCCAGGATGTGATGAGCCGACATCGAGGTGCCAAACACCGCCGTCGATATGAACTCTTGGGCGGTATCAGCCTGTTATCCCCGGAGTACCTTTTATCCGTTGAGCGATGGCCCTTCCATACAGAACCACCGGATCACTAAGACCTACTTTCGTACCTGCTCGACGT